>NZ_KI440838.1:0-99081 GCF_000474945.1 Solimonas soli DSM 21787
GGTGCTCTTGATCATGCTGATCATCACGATCCCGGTGCAGACGCACGCGGTGAAGCTGGACATGCCGCAGGCGACGCCGCCGGCGACGGACGCACCGCCGCCGCCGTCCGTGGAACTGGAGATCGACTTCGACGGCACGTACATCTGGAACGGCGAGGCGATCAGCCGCGACGTGATGAAGTACCGCTTCCAGCAGGCGGCCAAGGAAGATCAGCAGCCGGAGTTTCACATCCGGCCGAACCGGCTGGTCGAGTACAAGTACGTCGCCGCGGCGCTCGCCGACGCACAGCGTCTCGGCGTCACCAACATCGGCATCGTCGGCAACGAACAGCTGTGAACACGCCGGCGAACGAGAAAGGAGAGCCCAGGATGGCACATCGCACCCCGAAAACCAGGCGCATGAGCACACAAAGCACCCATCTGGCCGCTGCGGCGATCCTGCTGCTTGCGGCACAAGGGCCGGTACAAGCTGCAAGCAAAACGGTCCGTCCGGAAATCGGCCAGTCACTGCAGGGTGCGCAGAAGGCCCTGCAGGCCAAGCAATTTCAGGAAGCGCGCGCCCAGATCGCCAAAGCGGAGAACGCCGGAAAACTGACGCCATACGAAAGTTACCTCGTCGCGCGCCTCAAGGCATCCGCAGCCATCGGTCTCGGAGACTATAGAGCTGCGCTTTCGGCTTACGAACAGGTCGTCGATTCCTCGGAGTTGCCGGCCGAGGAGAAGCTCCAAGTTCTCGATTCCTTCGTGAAGCTGGCTTACACGGCCAAGGACTACGGTCGAGCTGCCGCTGCAGTGCAAAAATACCGCGCCGCCGGCGGCAACGATGCGCAGACGCTCGGACTCTATGCTCAGTCATTGTATCTGGCAGGAAGATATGCTGAGGCGGGCAATGCGGTCGCCGATGAGATCCGAGAACTCGAGGCATCCGGCCGCCGGCCAACGGATTCCCAGTTGCAGCTGCTCGGCAGTTGCGCGTTAAAGCGCAACGATATGAAGGCCTATATCGCGGCGCTCGAAAAAATTGTCGTTTATACGCCTAAGCCGCAGTACTGGATCGACCTCATCCTCCGAACAGCAGGCCAGCCAGGCTTTTCCGACAGGCTCGATCTAGACGTCTACCGGCTTCGCAAAGCTACGGGCACGATGGAAAAGGCGGGGGACTACATGGAGGCCACACAGCTTGCCCTACAAGCAGGCTTTCCGGGCGAGGCGCAGGGCTTCGTCGAGGAAGGTTTCCAACGCAAGCTGCTCGGAACAGGGCCGGACACCGCAAGGGACGAACGCCTGAAGGCTCTCGTCGCCAAGAAACTTGCCGACGATCAAGCGACACTCGCCGAAGGCGAGAAAGCCGCTGCCGCGCAGCCGACGGGAGATGCGCTCGTCGCCACTGGCTTCAACCTTGTGACCTACGGCCAAGCCGACAAGGGGCTGAGCCTAATGCAGCAGGGCATTGCGAAAGGCGGTCTCAAGTTCCCGGATCAGGCGCGCCTGCACCTCGGCTATGCGCAATTGCTCGCTGGGAAAAAAGGTGAAGCAGCCAAAGTCCTAGCCAGTGTCAAGGGCTCGGATGGAAGTGCTAGCCTCGCCCGGCTCTGGGCGATCAAGCTGCGTGCCGGGACGTAGTAGCAAAGAGGAATCGACATGAACATGATGAACACGCACTACGATCGCAGCAGGGGTTTCGAACTCAAGTCGGAGGGCGATAGGACGAAGTACATCGTGCTTGCTGCCATTGCGCTGGCATTTGCGGTAGGCGTGTATTTCGCTGCCGGCGGCAGCAGCAAGAAGGAGACATCCAAGGCGAAGCCTGCAGCGCAAGCCGTGGCGCAGAAGAGTGCGGCTCCCACGGTCGCTGAATCCGTCGCGTCCGAACCGGCTCCGGCCACGACTGGCATCGCGACGAGCACATCGTCGCTTGCGACAACCGAGTCGGCTCAGGTCAATACCCATCCGAACGTGGCAGCACAGGCGATGCCGAGCCCGACACCGGCTGAATCCCTCGACGATCTGACGGCGCATCCGGAAAGCGGTGCGTATGCCGCGACCGAAGATGTCGCTGCGGAGCCGGCAGCGGCCGCTGAAGTCGCCGACGCGCCTGTTGCAACGAAGCGATCTGCGCCTGCCAAGATGTTGCGGGAATTGCCTCCTCCGGCTTCGGTCGCGCTCAATCCTTGGTGGAACGCGAAATCAGGCAGTGCCTTCAAAGTCGAGTACGTCGGGCAGGCTGCACAGCAAGCGGCGCTCGTCATCCGATTCTCAAAGAGTTTGGCTGCGCCTGAGGACGCTGCGCGGTACATCCAGCTCGTCGGTCAGGATGGCGCCTCGATCAGCAGCGGCTGGCAGCCTGCTGGGAACGGGTTCGTACTCGTAAGCACGGGTCTCGCACCCGGCCGCTATACCGTGCGAATCGATCCCACCCTCCGTAGCTCCGGCGGTGAGTCGCTCGCGACTCCCCTCAGCGGGCCCATCTATATCGAGTAAGCTGATCTTCTCGTAGCAAGCGGTTCGTGATCGCCCCCGACGTCGGGGACATTCCGCACCCGTCGTTCGATCCTGCGAGCGGCCGCGAGATGAAGGGCGATCATTTCTGTATTGTCCTGACGCACCGGGCTTTCAATGAATGCTCGGGTCTGGCATGGACCTGCCCGATCGCGACGGGCAAGCAGGAAGTCGCAGGCGGGCTGACGGCGGTCACGCTCATGGGCACCGGCCTGAAGGTGTCGGGAATTGTGCTCTGCCACCCGATCAAGGCACTGGATTGGTCCGCCAGCAAGGCAAGCCGCGTCGACCGGCTCGAGGGTTCGGCGCTCGATCAGATTCTGGACGTCTGCACGGCAATCATCGACCCGGCCCGCCGATGACGACGGGGTTCTGTCGGGCAGCTTGAAGCCGAATTTGACGGCAGCCCAACGGCTGCGACCAGCGATGAGCAACGGCAGGCACGCTGCGCGCTGGAACGCCGATCGGTGTGCTGCCGTCGGGTGCACGCCGGCTGTCGGACGATGACAAGCCGCAGTCCCCAAATGACAAGTGCGGGCCTCGGCCCGTCGCGATCATGGTCTGGCGCATTCGCGTCGGAACGAGGGGACAGACATGAACTACGAAAACATCAACACCGGCTGCATCGATGTCGAGGCGCTGCCCTGGGTGCCGTTTACGCCGTACAGCCCCGACGTGCTGCTGAAGTACATCAAGCTCGATCCGGTGCGCGGCGAGATGATCGTGCTGCTCAAGGCGCCGGGCGACATGCAGATGCCGCGCCATCACCACACCGGCACGGTGATCGTCTACACGATCTCGGGCAAGTGGAAGTACGTCGAGCACGACTGGGTCGCCGGCCCTGGCAGCGTCGTCTTCGAAACGGCTTCGACCGAGCACACGCCGCAGGCACTCGCCGACGGCGGCGAGGTGCAGGTCCTCAACATCATCGTCGGCGAGCTGGTCTATCTCGACGCCGGCAACAAGGTCATCGCCATCGAGAACTGGAAGACCGGCATGCAGCGCTATCTCGCGCACTGCGAGGCGCACGGCATCGCGCCGGTCGATATCACTTCGTTCAAGGCCTGAGGCGCGCGCCCGGGCCTGTCGGCGCGGTCGTCCCCGCCGTGTCGGTCGCCGCCGGCGCCGCGCCGCGCGCCTGATACTCGGACGGGCTCATGCCGCTGTCGCGCTTGAAGGCGCGCGTGAAGTTGCTGACGTCGCGGTAGCCGAGCTGCAGCGCCACCTGGGTGACGCTCAGGCGCCGGCGGCCGAGCAGATCGAAGGCGCGCTCCAGGCGCACGCGCTTCGACATCTCCTGGAACTGCCGGCCTTCCTTGCGCAGGCGGCGGTCGAGCGTGCGCGAGCTGATGTGCAGGATGTGCGCCAGTTCCTCGATCGTCGGCATGCCGTCGCGCGCCTCGCGCAGCATCATCAGCACCCAGGCCGCCAGACCCTCCTCGCGACCGACGCGCTCGAGCAGCGCTGCGCAGCGCGCCTCCGCCAATTCCAGCGCCATGCGATCGGACATCGCCGGCGTGCGGTCCATGAGCGCGGCATCGAGGGCGACGCGGATGCCCGGTGTCGCCTGCGCCTCGAAATGCCAGCGCGCCGGCGCCGTCTCGCGGTAGCGCTGGTGATAGGCGGGCTGCGGCAGCGAGATGTAGTAGTCGTAAGCCGGGATCGAGCCGCCGAGCAGCACGCGCAGCTGATCGTGCACCGACACGGCGATGCCTTCGAGATGGAAGCGCAGGGTCTGCGGCTGCATCGGCATGATCGGGTTGAACTCCATCTCGCCGGTCTGCGCGTCGCGGCGATAGCGCATGCGGAAGGTCGGTGTCATCAGCCGGTAGAAGCGCACCGCGAGCCGCACCGCGTAGTCGAGCGAGGGGCTGCTGAGCAGCGCGTAGCCGAGGATGTCGTGCGAGCCGACGCGGATCATGCGGCCGAAGTCGAAGCCGAGGTCGGCACGTCCGCTCATCGCCAAGCTTTGCGCGATCAGCGCGTCGACCTGCTCGAGACGCAGCAGCGCCTCCGGCCCCGCCAGCTCGGCCGGCGCGATGCGCGCGGCGCGCAGCAGTGCGTCGACATCGACGCCGATCGTTTTCAGCCACGCGCAGTACTGCGCGTAGTAGCGCGCCGGCAGTGTCGGCCTGTCGCCCGTGGTCATCGCCCCGCCGCCTCCCGTGTGCCTGTCCGTAGATGACACCACAAAGAGGGTAAACGACAAATCCCGGCAGCGACGAAGCGTCGCGCCTGCCGGCGTGGCTGCCTTGATCGTGGCCGGCGCGCGCACGGCCGGCTCGATGACCATGATGGCGAGGAGCTTCGCGGCCTCGCGTATCGGCATCGTTCTTCCAGCTCCAGCCACCACGAAAGCACTTCGATCGTGCCGCCGACGATCAGGCGTGTGCTGACTCCGGCGAGCCGCCAGTGATCGGGCGGCGCGGCTGGTCGCCTCGCGCGGGGCGAGGCGGCAGCTCGGCGCGCAGGGCCGGCGCGGCGCCGCCGTTGAGGAGCGTCGACCGCGCGGTGCGGCGCGCATCGACGTAGCTGAACAGGGCCAGGCAGCCGGCGATCGCGCTCTTGGCTCCTCGACCGCCCGGCGCTGCGCAATCGTTCGCCGGAAACTGACGCCGCGCGCTGCGTCGCCGTCGTGCAGCACCGCGGCGGCGCCTGATGCGCCTGATCATCCTCGCAGGTTGGCGGTCGACTCGTGCGGGGTGCGCGCGCGCTCGAAATGGAGCAGACGGGCCTTGGCGGCGAGGCCGCCCGCGAACCCGGTCAGGGTGCCGTCGCTGCCGACCACGCGATGGCAGGGCGC
The DNA here is from genome assembly GCF_000474945.1 of Solimonas soli DSM 21787. GTDB lineage: Bacteria > Pseudomonadota > Gammaproteobacteria > Nevskiales > Nevskiaceae > Solimonas > Solimonas soli. The sequence goes on from NZ_KI440838.1 coordinate 5,303, forward strand.
GATGATCGACAGCGGATTGCGGCCGTTGGCGGCGCCGACGGCGCGCGCGGCGTTCGGTGCGCCGAGCATCGCCGCGACCTGCGCGTAGCTGCGCGTTTCGCCGAACGGAATCCGCAGCAGCGCCTGCCAGACGCGCTGCTGGAAGGCGGTGCCGCGAAAATCGAGCGGCAGCGCGAAGGTCTTGCGCACGCCGGCGAAATATTCACGCAGCTGCGTGTCCGCGTCGCGCAGCAGCGGCTCCTCGGTACATTCGTCGCCGAGCGTCAGCGGCACGCGATGCGGGCCGTCCTGTTCCCAGAGCACGGCGACGAGACCGCGCGCGCCGGCCACCAGACGCAGGCGGCCGACCGGGCTGTCGAGCCAGCGGTAGGCGAGGGCTTCGGTGTGCGGTGATTTGCGGTTCATGGCTGCGGCGCCTGCGGTCCAGCTGCTGATTGTGCCCCGCGTCCGCGCCGCCGTCCGCGCGGCGCTGGCGGCAAGTGCCAAGATGCCGCGGTGCGCTGTAGTCCGGATCGAGAATGTCGATCGTGTTGCTGTCGGCCGGGAAGTCGCCCGCCGCGGTCGAGCAAGGCGGTGCGGCTCCGGCGGTAGTCGATGCCGCCGAGCACCGTGTGCTGCAGCGGGCCGGTCGCGATCTTCCAGTTCAGGCGGCTGTCGACCGCGAAGTCGCGGTCGTGCTCGCCGAACGGGCCGTAGACGTGGCGCGACGGGATGTGGCCCGGCTGTACGCCGTCGACGATCAGGCTGTCGGCGAAGCCGGCGGCGAACAGCCAATGGCGCGCGAGCATGGTCAGCGTCGTGCCTTGCCGCATTTTTTCAGCTCAGCGCCGGTGCGATGTAGACGCGCTGCCGGTCGGAAAACTTCACGAAGTCGTCGCTCTCGCGCGGCACCGGATTGACGCGGCCGAGCAGATCGCCGGATTTCGTCAGGGGCGCATTCGCAGGGCGGCCTGCCTCGCCGGGCTCGGCCTCGTGCAGATGCCGTCGGCCGGCAAGCAGGCGCTGTTCGACGCAGGCTGCCTCGTCGAAGTGCTGGCCGGCTGTCACGCCGGGCCGATGCCGGAGACGCTGCTGTATGCGCATCGCCGCCATCTGGCCCAGCGCGTGCGCGTGTTCATGGACTGGGTCGCCGAACTGCTGCGGCCGCCTTTGCTCGGCCTGCTTGAACCTCATCGCGCGCCACAGCGTCGCGAGGCTTGCGCCTTTGTGTGGCACCGGGCTTGCATGAGCGGCCTCATTTGCGAGAATCGTCCTACACCTCCCCCAAGACCCGATGAAGCCTCATGCTCCGTTCTCCGCTGCTCCGGCGAGCCGTGCCCCTGGCCATGGCCCTGTGGTCCGTGCTGCCGGCCTTCGCTGATGACTCCTGCGACGTCTGCATGCAATGGAACGAGCCGGTCGATCCGTTCCGCATCTACGGCAATACCTTCTACGTCGGCGCCAAGGGGCTGAGCAGCCTGCTCGTCACCTCGCCGCAGGGTCACATCCTGATCGACGGCGGCCTGCCGGAATCGGCGCCGCTGATCGCGCAGAACATCGTCGCGCTGGGCTTCAAGTTCGAGGACGTGAAACTGATCCTCAACTCGCATGCGCACTTCGATCATGCCGGCGGCCTCGCGGAACTGGCGCGCGAGAGCGGCGCGCAGGTGGTGACGAGCCCCTGGAGCGCCATGGTGCTGCGCAGCGGCGGCAAGTTCGACGCGGGCGATCCGCAGGCCGGCACGCTGAAGCGTTTCCCCATGTGGACGCACCCGCAGACCGTCGAGGACGGCCAGTCGGTGAGCGTCGGCGGCACGCAGATCACCGCGCACTACACCGGCGGGCACACGCCGGGCGGCCTGAGCTGGACCTGGCAGTCGTGCGACAACAACAATCACTGCCTCAACATGGTGTACGCCGACAGCCTCACGCCGGTGGCCGCGCCGAAGTTCCGCTTCAGCAAGAACAAGACGTACAGCAATGTGCTCGCCGACTTCGAGCACAGCTTCCAGCTGATCGACGCGCTGCCCTGCGACATCCTGATCACGCCCCATCCCGATGCATCGGCACTGTGGGCGCGCCGCGAAGCACAGGAAGAGGGCGACACGACCAATCCCTACGTCGATCCGCAGGCCTGCCACAACTATGTGGCGATCGCGCGGCTGGCCTTGCAGAAGCGTCTCGCGGAAGAGCAGGCCGGCACCGTCAAATAGCGACAAGTGCTTGATGCGGCGGCGGCCGGCGTGCGGCAGGGCGGCGACGCGGCCCCGGCTTGCGCAGCCGCGGCGATGGATGGCATGGTGCTTGCGGTAGTCATTTCAGAGTTGGTGGCTAGGGTTCCGGTGCGCCGCGGTGGCGCATGACTGGTCCGAGAGCTGCCGCCCGGGACGAAAAAACCGGAGCACGGCGGGATAAAAGCCCGGGAGACCTCGACGGCCAGAATCTGGTGATCGTTCGAGTGCTTTCTTCGCCCGTACTCTCACCCGATCCTCGCCGACCTATCGGCTCATCTTCTGAGGATCGCAAATGAAACGGTTCAACTCCATTGCCAGGGTCGCGCTCGCCGCGGCCGTGCTGACCGCGTCGGTCATGGCGCCGGCGCAGGCCCAGCCCAAGAAGGAATTCGACATCGCCTGGTCGATCTATGTCGGCTGGATGCCGTGGCCGTATGCCGAGCAGGCCGGCATCGTCAAGAAGTGGGCCGACAAGTACGGCATCAAGATCAAGATCACGCAGATCAACGACTACGTCGAGTCGATCAACCAGTACACCGCCGGCAAGTTCGACGGCGTGACCGTCACCAACATGGACGCGCTGACCATTCCGGCCGCCGGCGGCGTCGACACCACGGCGCTGATCGTCGGCGATTACTCCAACGGCAATGACGGCATCGTGCTCAAGCAGGGCAAGACGCTGGCCGACATCAAGGGCCAGAAGGTCAATCTGGTCGAGCTGTCGGTTTCGCACTATCTGCTGGCGCGCGCGCTGTCGACGATCGGCCTCGGCGAGAAGGACATCAAGACCGTCAATACCTCGGATGCCGACATCGTCTCCGCGTATCAAGCCAAAGACACGACCTCGGTGGTGACATGGAATCCGCAGCTGGCGACCATCAAGGCCATGCCCGGCGCGGCACTGGTGTTCGATTCGTCGAAGATTCCCGGCGAGATCATCGACACGCTGTCGGTCAACACGCAGACGCTGCAGGACAACCCGGCGCTCGGCAAGGCGCTGGTCGGCATCTGGTACGAGACGCTCGCGCTGCTGCAGGACCCGGGTCCGAAAGGTGTGGCGGCGCGCACCGCAATGGCCAAGCTGTCCGGCGCGTCGCTCGAAAGCTTCGAGTCGCAGCTGAAGACGACCAGGATGTTCTACACGCCGGCCGAGACGGTCGCCTTCGTCAACGATGCCAAGCTGCAGAAGACCATGGATCTGGTGCGCACCTTCTCGTTCGATCATGGCCTGCTCGGCGCCGATGCCGCGACCAAGGATTTCGTCGGCATCGGCTTCGCGTCCGGCGCGACGCTCGGCAATCCGAAGAACGTGAAGCTGCGCTTCGATCCGAGTTATCTGGCGCTGGCGGCAGCCGGCAAGCTCTGAACGAGGCGGCGATCGCGGCGCTGCTGCCGCCGCGATCGCCCTGCGAGCCGATGAAGACGACGATGAAACGCGCTGTCGTGAGCCGTGCCGGGAGCCCACCGTGCGCCGCGTGATGAACGTGGCGCCCGGCCGCGGCAGCCGCTGGCTGCTCGCCTTGCTGCCGTTCGTGCTGATCGCGCTCGCCTACAACTTCGCCTCGGCGCAGCGCCATGCGGCGAACCCGGACGACAAGGTGCTGCCGACGGCGTCGGCGATGGTCGACGCCATGCAGCGCGCGACGCAACCGGATCGCCGCAGCGGCGAGCGCGTGTTCTGGAGCGATACCGCGATCAGCCTCAAGCGCCTCGGCCTCGGACTGGCGATCTCGATCGTCATCGGCCTGGTGCTCGGCATGCTGATCGGCCTGCTGCCGGTCGCCGGCGCGACGCTGTCGCCGCTGATGGCGGTGGTCTCGATGATTCCGCCGATGGCGATCCTGCCGATCCTGTTCATCGCCTTCGGTCTCGATGAGCTGTCGAAGGTGGTGCTGATCGTCATCGGCGTCGCGCCCTGCCTGGTGCGCGATCTGGCGCTGAAGATCGGGCAGTTGCCGAGCGAGCAGCTGATCAAGGCGCAGACGCTCGGCGCATCGACCTGGCAGGTGATGCTGCGCGTCGCGCTGCCGCAGGCGATGCCGCGCCTGATCGAATCGCTGCGCCTGATGCTCGGCCCGGCCTTCCTGTTCCTGATCTCCGCCGAGGCGATCTCCGCCGACGCCGGGCTTGGCTATCGCATCTTCCTGGTGCGCCGCTACCTGGCGATGGACACCATCCTGCCGTACGTCGCCTGGATCACCTTGCTCGCCTTCGTCGCCGACCTGCTGCTCGTGCAGCTGTCGCGGCGCGCCTTTCCGTGGGCGCACCTGGAGCGCCGGGCATGAGCGCGATCCGCGTCCGCAAGGTCTGGGTCGAGTACGGCGCGCAAATCGTGCTCGAGAAACTCCATCTCGACATCGCGGCGGGCGACTTCGTCGCCATCGTCGGTCCGTCCGGCTGCGGCAAGACCACGTTCCTGCGCCTGCTGCTCGGCCAGGAGCGGCCGACGCGCGGCGCGCTGCTGCTTGACGGCGAAGCCATGCCGAACGAGCCGGACGCCGACCGCGGCATCGTCTTCCAGCGCTACTCGGTGTTCCCGCATCTGACCGTGCTCGGCAATGTGCTGCTCGGCAGCGAACTGCAGGGCGCGCCCCTGCTGGCACGCCTGTTCGGTGCCAGGCGCCGCGAGCGGATCGCCGCGGCGCGGGCACTGCTCGAGGAAGTCGGCCTCGGCGAGCACCTGCACAAATATCCTTCGCAGCTGTCCGGCGGCATGCAGCAGCGTCTCGCGCTCGCGCAGGCGCTGATCACGCGGCCGAAAGTGCTGCTGCTCGACGAGCCGTTCGGCGCGCTCGATCCCGGCATCCGCGCCGAGATCCACGTCGTGCTCAAGCGGCTGTGGAAGGAAACCGGCGTGACGATCGTGATGGTCACGCACGATCTGCGCGAGGCGTTTTCGCTCGCCACGCGCGTCGTCGTCTTCGATCGCTACCGCAAGCGCAAGGAAGAACGCACGCGCTACGGCGCGACGATCACACAGAACATCGAGGTGCGCAAACGCGACACGGGCGCGAGCCTCGATGCCCAGAACCAGCTCGGCCGGGACGACCCGGCCACCGGGGAGCGACTCGGCCGGGACGACCTGGCATCCGCACAGCAATAAAGGAGTCGTCATGGCGGAGTCTGCCGAGGTGGGCGCGATGATCGCGGCCAACCGTGAACGCTACATGCAACTGAAGGCGGCCGCGCAGGGCGGCAAGCTGCCGCTGCCGCCGCCGACGGCGCGTGACGCCGCGCCCCTCGATGCGTCGCGCCTGCTGCATCGCGAAGTGATTCCGGGCGGCTGGTACTGGACCACGCGGCTCGCGCGCGGCCAGGTTCTGCGCCTGCTCAATGCGCAGGCGACGCCCGGCGTGTCGTTCTTCGCCTGGAACGCCGACGACACCAGCGAACGCTATAACGCCGGCGACACCGTGAAGGTGCAATGGACCGCCGCGCTCGCCAAGGGCCGCGTGCTGTTTTCCGACATGGGCCGCGTGCTGGCCTCGATCGTCGAGGACAGCTGCGCCGCGCACGACACCCTGCTCGGTGGCAGCACGGCGGCCAGCAACCGCGAGAAATACGGCGTCGAGCTGCTGCGCAACACGCGCGACAACCTGGTGCTCGCCGCAGGCAAGCACGGCCTGACGCGCCGCGATCTGGCGCCGTGCATCACCTTCTTCGCGCCGGTCGCGACCGATGGCGAGGGTCGCTTCCACTGGCGCGACGGTGCGGTGCAGCCCGGCGACTTCGTCGATCTGCGCGCCGAGATGAATCTGCTCGTCGCGGTGTCGAACTGTCCGCATCCGCTCGCACCCGGCGCCTACGCGCCGCAGCCGATCGAAGCCATCGTCAGCCGCGGCGTGCCGATCGCCGCCGGCGATCTTTGCCGCACGGCGACCGCCGAGGCGCGGCGCGGCTTCGACAACACCGATCCGCTGTTCGCCCACGCCGCGGAACTTTGAGGAGCGCGCGATGAACGATCTCAGCAAGGCGCTCCGCGATCCGGCGCGCGCCGTCTACGACTTCACCATTCCGGCAACGCAGCCCTGGTCCGGGTCTCTGCGCCGCGGCCAGGTCCTGCGCATCGTCGACCTCGAAGGCCAGCAGGCGGTCGACACCCTGTTCTACAACGCCGCCGATTTCTCCGAGCGCTACAGCGCGCAGGACACGCTGTGCGCGCAGAACGGCGCCTACGTGACGACCGGCACGAGAATTCTCTCGAACGAAGGCCGCACGATGCTGACCGTGATCGGCGATACCTGCGGCGCGCACGACACCTCGGCCGGCGCCTGTTCCTGCGAAGCCAACACGGTGCGCTTCGGCCACCACACGCGCTACATGCACGCCTGCCGCGAGAACTTCCTGGTCGAAGTGGCGAAGCACGGCATGGGCAAGCGCGACATCGTCGGCAACATCAACTTCTTCATGAACGTGCCGGTCGAGCCGGACGGCCGCCTGGCGATCGTCGACGGTGTGTCGAAGCCCGGCGATTACGTCGAGCTGCGCGCCGAGATGGACGTGCTGTGCGTGATCTCCAACTGCCCGCAGATCAACAATCCCTGCAATGGTTTCAACCCGACGCCGGTGCGCGTGCTGATCTGGGACGCCTGAGCCATGTTCGACAAGGTCTTGATCGCCAACCGTGGCGAGATCGCCGGCCGCGTCGGGCGCACGCTGCGCGAGATGGGCATCCGCGCGGTCGCCGTCTATTCCGACGCCGATCGCTACACGGCGCCGGTGCTTGCCGCCGATGAAGCGGTGCGCGTCGGCAGCAACGCGGCGCGCGACAGCTATCTCAACGTCGACGCGATCATCGCCGCGTGCCTTGCGAGCGGCGCGCAAGCCGTACATCCCGGCTACGGCTTTCTCAGCGAGAACGCGGCGTTCGCCGAACGTCTCGCCGAGCATGGCGTCCGCTTCATCGGCCCGCGGCCCGAGCATCTGCGCGGCTTCGGCCTCAAGCACACGGCGCGCGAACTGGCGCAGCGCAGCGGCGTGCCGCTGCTGCCGGGCAGCGAGCTGCTCGCCGATGTCGGGCATGCGCTGCGCGAAGCCGAGCGCATCGGCTATCCGGTGATGCTGAAGAGCACCGCCGGCGGCGGCGGCATCGGCATGCAGCTCTGTTATGGCGCCGAGGACTTGCGCAGCCGCTTCGAAGCGGTGCAGCGCATGGCGAGGGCGAGCTTCGGCGATGCACGCGTCTATCTGGAGCGCTATGTCGAAACCGCGCGCCATGTCGAAGTGCAGATTTTCGGCGACGGCCGTGGCCGCGTCGTCTCGCTCGGCGAGCGCGACTGCTCGCTGCAGCGGCGCAACCAGAAAGTCGTCGAGGAAACGCCGGCGCCGGGCTTGTCGGCGGCGCTGCGCGCGCGCCTGCACGCGGCGGCACGTGCGCTCGGCGAGGCGGTGCAGTACGAATCGGCTGGCACCGTCGAGTTCATCTACGACGTCGCGCGCGACGATTTCTATTTCCTCGAAGTGAACACGCGGCTGCAGGTCGAGCATCCGGTCACCGAAAGCGTCTACGGCATCGATCTCGTCGAGTGGATGCTGCGGCAGGCGGCCGGCGAGTTCGCCCTGCCGGCGCAGGAGGCGCTCGTGCCGCGCGGCGCGGCGATCGAAGTGCGGCTCTACGCCGAGAATCCGCAGCTCGATTTCCGGCCCTCGGCCGGCCTGCTGACCGAAGTGAGCTACCCCGACGGCGTGCGCGTCGACGGCTGGATCGAGACCGGCAGCGAGGTGACGCCGTACTACGATCCGATGCTCGCCAAGCTGATCGTGCACGCCGAGACGCGCGAGGCGGCCATCGCGAAGCTCGCTGCGGCGCTGCGGGAGACGGCGATCCACGGCATCGAGACCAATCTCGATTATCTGCGCCAGATCGTCGCCGGCGGGGCTTTCAGCAGCGGCGCGGTGGCGACGCGCGTGCTCAAGGCATTCGCCTACCGCCCGCGCAGCATCGAAGTGCTGGCGCCCGGCGCGCAGAGCAGCGTGCAGGATCATCCGGGCCGTCTCGGGTACTGGGATGTCGGCATTCCGCCGTCCGGACCGATGGATGCGCGCTCGTTCGCGCTGGCCAATCGCGCCGTCGGCAATGCGCCGGGCACGGCGGCGCTCGAATGCACGGTCAACGGTCCGCGCCTGCGCTTTCACGGCGATGCGCTGATCGCGCTGGCCGGTGCCGAAATGCCGGCGACGCTCGATGACGTCGCCGTGCCGTATTACGAGCCGATCGCAGTGCGGGCCGGGCAGGTGCTCGCGCTCGGCACGATCGCCGGCGCCGGGCAACGCAGCTATCTCGCCGTGCGCGGCGGCCTCGATGCGCCGCTCTATCTCGGATCGCGTTCGACGTTCTCGCTCGGCGGCTTCGGCGGTCATGCGAGCGGCGTGCTGAGGGCCGGCGACACGCTGCAGCTGGCCGACGATACGACGGCGATCGTCGGCGATGCCGTGGCGATCGCCGCCGACGAGCGCCCGCGGCTGGCGCGCGAATGGCAGCTCGAGGTGCTGTACGGCCCGCATGGCGCGCCGGATTTCTTCCAGCCGGACGACATCGCGACGCTGTTCAGCGCCGAATACCAAGTCCACTTCAACAGTGCGCGCACCGGCGTGCGCCTGATCGGCCCGCGGCCGGCCTGGGCGCGCGCCGACGGCGGCGAGGCCGGCCTGCATCCGTCGAACATCCATGACAATGCCTACGCGATCGGCGCCATCGACTTCACCGGCGACATGCCGATCATTCTCGGCCCCGATGGCCCGAGCCTCGGCGGCTTCGTCTGCCCGGCGGTCGTGACGCGCGACGATCTGTGGAAGCTCGGCCAGCTGAAGCCCGGCGACAAGCTGCGCTTCGTGCCGAAGCTGGAGATCGCCGAGGCGACGGCGAGCGCGACGCCTTACGGTTCCGCGATCTTCGCGACGCGCGACGACGGCCCGGTGCCGGTCGTCTATCGCCGCGCCGGCGATGATTACCTGCTCGTCGAATACGGGCCGATGGCGCTCGACATCGCGCTGCGCCTGCGCGTGCATCTGCTGATGCAGGCGGTGCGCGCCGCGAAGCTGCCCGGTCTGATCGACCTGACGCCGGGCATCCGCTCGCTGCAGATCCACTACGACAGCCGCGTGCTGAAGCGCGCGAAACTGCTGGCCGCGCTCGCCCGGATCGAACGCCATCTGCCGGCGGCCGAAGACGTCGTCGTGCCGAGCCGCATCGTGCATCTGCCGCTGTCGTGGAACGATCCGTCGGTGCAGCTGGCGATGCGCAAGTACCAGGAGCTGGTGCGCCCGAACGCGCCATGGTGTCCGGACAACATCGAGTTCATCCGCCGCATCAACGGTCTCGCCTCGCGTGACGACGTGCAGCGTACCGTGCTCGACGCGAGCTATCTGGTCATGGGCCTCGGTGATGTCTATCTCGGCGCGCCGGTCGCGACGCCCGTCGATCCGCGCCATCGCCTCGTCACCACCAAGTACAACCCGGCGCGCACCTGGACGCCGGAGAACGCGGTCGGCATCGGTGGCGCGTACCTGTGCGTCTACGGCATGGAAGGGCCGGGCGGCTACCAGCTGTTCGGCCGCACCCTGCAGATGTGGAACCGCTGGAAGAAGACCGCGGCCTTCGAGCGGCCCTGGCTGCTGCGCTTCTTCGATCAGATCCGCTTCCATCGGGTCAGCGACGCCGAACTCGCCGAGGCACGCGAGGCGTTCCCGCACGGCCGCTATCCGCTGCGCATCGAGGAGACGACGTTCTCGTACGCCGCGTATGCACGCTTCCTCGCCGACCACGCGGCGAGCATCACGGCGTTCAAGGCGAAGCAGCAGGCGGCGTTCGAGGCCGAACGCGCCGACTGGAAGGCGCGTGGTCTCGACACCTTCGCGGTCGACGACGGCGCGATCGTCGCCGGCGACGACAGCCTGCCGCAGGGCTGCGTCGGCGTCGCTTCGCACGTCACCGGCAGCGTCTGGAAGATTCTCGCCGATGCCGGCCAGACGATCGAAGCCGGGCAGCCGCTGCTGGTCGTCGAGTCGATGAAAATGGAAATGGAGATCTGTGCGCAGCAGGGGGGCCGCGTGCGCGAGCTGCGCTGCCAGCCGGGGCGCACCGTGCAGTCGGGCCAGCTGGTCGCCGTGATCGAGGCCGCCTGAGATGAGCCTGATGGCCTTCCCGAAGAAGCTCGACCTGGCGACGCTGCAGGCGCTGTATGCGAGCGGCCGCGCGACGCCGCTCGATGTCGTCGACGAAGTGCTGCGTCGCTGCGATGCGTATGCGGCGCTCGATCCGGCGGTGTGGATCGGCCGCGCCGACGCCGACGCGCTGCGCGACGAGGCACGCGCGCTGATCGTCGCCGGCCGCCGTGCCGACCAGCCGCTGTGGGGCGTGCCGTTCGCGGCCAAGGACAACATCGATTGCCGCGGCATTGACACGACCGCGGCATGTCCGGAGTTCGCGTATCGTCCGAGCGACGATGCGACGGTGGTCGCGCGCCTGCGTGCGGCCGGTGCGCTGCTCGTCGGCAAGACCAATCTCGATCAGTTCGCGACCGGCCTCAACGGCACGCGCTCGCCCTACGGCGCGCCGCGCTCGGTCTACAGCCGCGAGCACGTGTCCGGCGGCTCGAGTTCCGGCTCGGCGGTCGCCGTCGCGGCAGGGCTCGTGGCGTTCTCGCTGGGCACCGACACCGCCGGGTCGGGGCGCGTGCCGGCGGCCTTCAACGGCCTCGTCGGCCTCAAGCCGACGCGCGGCTGGCTCAGCACGCGCGGCGTGGTGCCGGCCTGTCGCAGTCTCGATTGCGTGTCGGTGTTCGCGAACAGCGTGACGGACGCCGAGCGGATCGCGGATGTCGCCGGCGCCTATGACGCCGGCGATGCGTACTCGCGGCGCGCGCCGGCGGCGCCCGCGGCGCGCTTGCCGCGTCGCTTCGGTGTTCCGGCGGCGCCGCGCTTCTTCGGCGACGCGCAGGCCGAACAGGCCTGGCAGCGCGTTTGCGCGCAAGCGCGCGAAGGCGGCGCCGAACTGCTGCCGCTCGATTTCGAGGTGCTGCACGACATCGCGGCGCTGCTCTATGACGGCCCCTGGGTCGCCGAGCGCCTGGCGGCGACCGAGGATTTCCTGCGCGAACACGCCGACGCGATGCATCCGGTCGTGCGCGCGATCGTCGAGCAGGGGCGCAAGTACTCGGCCGTCGACGCATTCCGTGCCGAGTACCGGCTGCGTGAACTGAAGCCGCGCGCCGAGGCGCTGATGGCGTCGGTCGATGCGCTGCTGGTGCCGACCGCGCCGTCGATGCCGACCGTCGCGCAACTGCTCGCCGACCCGGTCCAGCCGAACAGCGAACTCGGTACCTATACCAACTTCGTCAATCTGCTCGACTGGTCGGCGCTCGCGGTGCCGGCCGGCCTGCGTGATGACGGCCTGCCGTTCGGCATCACCCTGATCGGCCCGGCCTGGGCCGACCGCGCGCTGGCCGCGTTCGGCCGGCGCTGGCTGCGCGAAAGTCCTGAACAAGCCGCTGGAGCAAAACCGATGTCCGTGCATGAACCCGCCGCCGATCATGTCCGTCTCGCCGTCGTCGGCGCGCATCTGCGCGGCATGCCGCTCAATCGCGAACTCGGCGAGCGCGACGCGATCTTCGTCGAGACCACGCACACTTCCAGCGACTATCGTCTCTACGCACTCGCCAACACCCAGCCGCCGAAGCCGGGCCTCGCGAAAACCGGCGACGGCGCGCCGATCGAAGTCGAGCTGTGGGACGTGCCGCTGAGCGCGTTCGGCTCGTTCGTCGCCGGCGTGCCGGCGCCGCTCGGCATCGGCACGCTGACGCTCGCCGACGGCCGCACGGTGAAGGGCTTCATCTGCGAAGGCTGGGCGCTGGCCGACGCGCTCGACATCACCGCGCACGGCGGCTGGCGCGCATACCGCGCCTCGCTCGCGCCGCCGGCCTGATCGCGGTGCGCAAAAAAGCCGCCGCGCGTGAGCGGGCGGGCTCATGCATCGATGCGCCGCTTCAATCGCGGCCGAGGAAGTCCGGCTTGCCGATCTCGACGCCGTTGTGGCGCAGCAGGTTGTACGCCGTCGTGACGTGAAAATAGAAGTTCGGCAGCACGAAGTGCAGCAGGTAGCCGAGGCCCTCGAAATTCCGCGTGCCGCCGCGCATCTGCAGAGTGATCGTGCGCGACTCGCTGCCGTCGATCTGCTCGGGCTTGAAGCTCTGCAAGAAGGCGATCGTCTTGTCGACGCGTGCGATCAGCTCGGTCAGCGTGCGCTCGTGGTCCTCGAACTTCGGCGGCTCGGTGCCGGCCAGCCGCGCGACGCCGCCCTTGGCCATGTCGGTGGCGATCTGCACCTGGCGCGACAGCGGGAACATGTCGGGGAACAGGCGGCTGTCGGCGAGGACTGTCGCGTCGAACTTGCGGGCTTCCGCATGCGCGCTGCCCTTCTCGAGCAGTCCCTTGAGATTGCCGAGCATGCGCACCAGCACCGGCACCGAGGCTTGATACATGGAAATCGTCATCGCAAATCCGTGGCGGAGAAGAGGTGGCGCATTCTAGCGGCGCGCGGAACGAAGGCTGTGCGCCCGGCCGTGGCATGAAATCTGCTTGATCGACAGTACGGCGCATCTGCGGATGCGCGGGTGCGGGAAGTCGCGGATCGGCCGGGGAATTCGTCCGAACGAATTATTGACCTTCTAGTCAGTCGACTTTATACTGCACCGCAACATGGGCCAGTAATGAAAAACCCGGTAAGGCCGGGAGCATTACCGGGTCAGACCAGTCTCCTCCAGAAAGGCCAAGCGCCTTTCTCGCACCTTGCCCTCCGGATCACCGGGGGGCTTCTTTTTGTCGCCACACCGCAATGCCGGGGCCGCTATGCGTGTCTCCCGGCGTTCTCTCCCCAGAAAAGCCGACGGCACGCAAACAGGGCGCCGAAGGCCTGCAAGTCCATAACGATAGACTGATTGTGTAACAGTTGTCAGCTTGATTACAAGCGCCGCGACCCGCGAAGGCACGGTCGCGATGCGGCTCCGCGCGCTTTCGGCGCGGCGCGAGCCTCAATGAGGCAGGCGCAGGCCGATCTGCGTGGGGCGGTCGCCATCGATCGCCTTGACCACCAGCTGGATGTCGCCGATGCGCAGGCGATCGCCGACCACGGGATGCGGCAGGTGCTGGCTCAGCAGTTGCGCGACGGTCTTGCCCTCGGCATGGGCCGGCATCGGCAGGCCGTAGCTCTCGCACAGCGCCGCGACCTGCGCGTCGGCGTGCACCGTGAAATCGCCGAAGTACTGGCGCGCCTTCGGCACGGACGGCTCGCGCACCGACTCGAAGACGCGATCGAGCGTGTCGAGCTGGCTCTGCGCCGCGAGCAGCGACACGTAATCGTGCGCGCGTAGCTCACCCCACTCGCGGTAATGCAGCAGGCGGCCATCGCGGGCGATGCAGATGACGCGCGAGACGTCGGGGATCGGCAGATCCTTGTGCCGCATGCCGATCAAGGCGCTGTTCGGCTGGATGCGATAGCTGACGACTTCGTAGCCGCGCTGGCCCGGCAGATCGATGTCGACGCGATGCACGCGCACCGCGCGCTGTGGCACTTCGAGGCCGAGCAGGCGCGCCACCGGCGCGACCGTGGTGCCCTGCACCAGCAGTGAGACGAGCACGATGAAGAAGGCGATGTTGAAGAACAGCTGCGCGTTGTCGAGGCCGGCCAGCCAGGGATAGGTCGCCAGCACGATCGGCACCGAGCCGCGCAGGCCGACCCAGGCGATGTACAGCTGCTCGCGCCACGGAAAGCGGAACGGCGCGAGGCTGGCGAACACGGCGATCGGCCGGGCGATGAGCAGCAGCGCGGCCGACACCAGGAGACCCGGCACCGCGACGTCGAGCAGCTGATGCGGCGAGGCGAGCAGGCCGAGGATCACGAACATGCCGATCTGCGCCATCCAGGCCACGCCGTCGTGGAAGCGGCGGATGCTGGCGGCGGCGCGCAGCGAACGATTGCCGAGAAAGATGCCGGCGAGATAGACGGCGAGGAAGCCGCTGCCGCCGAGCAGGCCGGTCGCGCCGAAGATGGTCAGGCCGCCGAACAGCGCGAGCAGCGGATACATCGAATCGCCGAGGCGCAGGCGGTTGAGGCCGCGCATCAGCAGCCAGCCGCCGGCGAGGCCGCAGGCGGCGCCGGCCAGCATCTGCCAGGCGAGCATGCGCAGCGCATCGCCCAGCCCGAAGCTGTCCGGCGCCTGCAGATAGGCAATCGTCGCGAGGGTGAGGAAGATCGCCATCGGGTCATTGGTGCCGGACTCGATCTCGAGCGCCGCGGTGACGCGCTCATTGAGCGCGAGCGCGCTGGTGCCGAGCAGCGAGAACACCGCGGCAGCGTCGGTCGAGGCGACGATGGAGCCGATCAGAAAGCCTTCGGCGACCGGCAGGCGCAGCAGCCAGTGGCACACCGCCGCCGTGATGCCGGCGGTGAGCAGAACGCCGACAGTGGCCAGCGTCAGCGCCGGCCTGAGGCCGGTGCGGAAGCTCTCGATCCGGGTACGCAGGCCGCCGTCGAACAGCACGACGGCGAGCGCGGCCGTCGCCGCCAGATTGGCGAGCCCGTAGTTCGCGAAATGAATGCCGCCGGGCCCGTCCTCGCCGGCGAGCATGCCGACGATGAGGAAGACCAGCAGCAGGGGCACGCCGAGCCGCGGTGTCACGACCGTCGCCAGAATGCTGACCAGGAACAGCAGCGCCGCGAGGAGAATGAAATGGCTGGACGTATCGAAGCTCATGCAAGCAAGTGTAAGCAGCGTGCGTGCCTTCGGTCCGTGCGGCGCGCACGTTTCGGGCAGCGCCGCCGCCGCGCCTAGTCGCTCGATGCGAGTAGCCGCTATACTGCGCGCCCAAAATCCCGGCCGGTCAGGAGTCGTCAGTGGCGCATAAGAACCACGACCAGGTGTTCTTCATCAATTTCGGAATGGTGCTCGGTGTGCTGGTCTTCATCGCGCTCGTCTGCGCGACCGCCGCACGCTTCCTCGATTCCGGCGATGAACACGTCGACCCGCAAACGCAGGCGCGGCTTGAAGAGCGCATCAAGCCGATCGGCACGGTGGTCACCGACCCCTCGGTGCTGGTCAAGCTCGCCGCCGCCGCTCAGGCCGCGCGCGCGCCGATGACCGGCGAGCAGGTCTACGCCAAGATCTGCACCGGCTGCCACGCCGCCGGCGTGCTCAATGCGCCGAAGGTCGGCGACAAGGCCGCCTGGGGCGAGCGCGCCAAGTCGCAGGGCGGTCTCGACGGCCTGACCAAGAAAGCCATCTCCGGCCTCAATGCCATGCCGCCGCGCGGCGGTGACGCGTCGCTCAGCGATGACGAGGTCAAGGGCGCGGTCGAGTACATGCTCAAGCAGACCGGCATCTGAAGTCCGCTGCCCAGCCGAGAAAGCCGCCTTCGGGCGGCTTTTTTATTGGACGCCGATGCCGCGCCAAGTCGGTGCGACATGCGCCAAAATGGCACAATTCCTTGCGCGGCCATATCGTAAACGCCGTTCCGAAGCGCGTGTCTGAGGGGTTTCCCGGTGGCTATGTGAATGTTGCAGTGGGGGAAACAGACAATTGACGCCGGCCTCGGAACGTGCGTGGCATGGGCCTTGCGATGTTCGGCCGGGGCCGTGTGCAACGCTGCACGCGGAGGATCCATCCACTTGGGAAGAGCAAATACATGGAATTCAAGCGTTCAGTGGTGAGCGCCGTACTCATCGGCGCGGCGGCGTTCTCGGGCAGCGCGATGGCCGGCGTTACAGGCAACGTCGGAGCTGTCAGCGAGTATTTCTTCCGCGGCCTCGCCCAGGACTCGGTGATCACGGGCCGATCGGATGGCAAGCCGGCGATCCAGGGCGGCATTGACTACGCGCACGACTCCGGGTTCTACGCAGGCATCTGGGGTTCGAATGTCAGCTGGGGCGCGGGCGGCTCGGAAACCGACCTCTATCTCGGCTATTCCACGAAGATCGCGGACACGTTCGGCATTGACGTCGGTGCGATCTATTACGCTTATTTCGACTACAAGGGCGACGCCAACGACGCCGCTGACACCGATCCGAACACGGTCGAAGGGTACATCAAGCTTTCGTACGGCCCGATTGCGCTGCAGTACTACTACAGCCCGAGCTACTTCGGCACGTCGCCGGCCTATGCGGGATCGAATCCGGCCGACAACGATGAGGTGAAGAACTCGTACATCGCGCTGATCGGTACGTTCCCGCTCAGCGATTCTCTCAATTTCATCGTGAGCGTTGGCGACACGATCAGCAGCGAAGATGTGTGGATCACGAAAAGCGACGGCAGCTACAAGGATTCGTACATCGACTACAACGTTGGTCTTAGCAAGGCCATCGATGAGACACTGAGCGTCGGGTTCTCGATCATTGGCACGACGTTGAAGCGTGCGGATGATCCGAGCAAGTCGGATGGCCCGAACTTCGTCGTCAGCGCCAAGAAGACCTTCGCGCTCTGAGTTTTTCTAGCCGTGCACAAAAGGGCCGCCTCGCGCGGCCCTTTTTTGTGGGCGCTCAGGCCGGCGCGGCGGAATCGCGGTAGCGCAATGCCTCGGCGACATGCGCGGCCGCGACCGCGTCGCTGCCCGCCAGGTCGGCGATCGTGCGCGCGACGCGCAGCACGCGGTGATAGGCGCGCGCCGACAGGGCGAGCTTCTGCATCGCCTGCTGCAGCAGCGCCAGGCCGGCGCGTTCCGGCATCGCCATGTTCTCCAGTTCGCGCACGCCGAGTCGCGCGTTCGGCTTGCCCTGCCGGCCCAGCTGGCGTTCGCGCGCGGCGATCACGCGGGCGCGTACCGCGGCGCTCGTTTCGCCCGGCGGCGCGTCGCTGCGCAGCCATTCTTCGCGGTCGACGCGCGGCACGAACAGCTGCAGGTCGATGCGGTCGAGCAGAGGCCCCGAAATGCGCGAGCGGTAGCGGGCGATCTGATCCGGCGTGCAGCGGCAGTCCGCGCCGCGATCGCCGAGATGTCCGCACGGGCAGGGGTTCATCGCGGCGATGAGCTGGAAGCGCGCCGGGAACTCGGCCTGGCGCGCGGCGCGCGAGATGGTGATCGTGCCGCTCTCGAGCGGCTCGCGCAGTACTTCCAGCACGTCGCGTGCGAATTCCGGCAGCTCGTCGAGAAACAGCACGCCGTGATGCGCCAGCGTGATTTCGCCCGGCTTCGGGCTGCTGCCGCCGCCGACCAGCGCGACGCCGGACGCCGTGTGGTGCGGCGCGCGAAACGGCCGCCGGCCCCACTGCGCGATATCGAAGCCGCGGCCGATCGACGCGACGGCGGCGACTTCGAGGGCTTCGTCGTCGGACAGCGGCGGCAGGATGCCGGGCAGGCGCTGTGCGAGCATCGACTTGCCGCTGCCCGGCGGGCCGATGAGCAGGAGCGAATGCGAGCCGGCGGCGGCGATCTCGAGCGCGCGCTTGGCGAGCGCCTGGCCGCGCACGTCGGTGAGATCGTCGACGACGTGCGTGACGCGTGGCGACGGCGCGACGGCCGCCGTGCTGAGCGTGCCCTGATGCAGTTCGGCGCAGAGCACGCCGAGCTGTGCGGCGACATGAATGCGCGCGCCCTGGGCGAGGCAGGCTTCGGCGGCATTGGCCTGCGGGACCAGCAGGGCGCGGCCGGCGGCGGCGGCTTTCAGCGCGGCCGGCAGCGCGCCGCGGATCGGCCGGATCTCGCCGGACAGCGACAGCTCGCCGAGCACTTCCAGTTCGCGCAGCGACTCGGCCGGGATCTGCTGCGAGGCGGCGAGGATGCCGAGGGCGATCGCCAGGTCGAAACGCGAGCCGTCCTTCGGCAGGTCGGCCGGCGCCAGGTTGCAGGTGATGCGCTGCAGCGGAAAGCGGTAGCCGCTGTTGACGATCGCAGCCCGCACGCGATCGCGCGCTTCGCGCACCGAAGCTTCCGGCAGACCGACGATCGTCAGCCCGGGCAGACCGGGGGCGAGGTGGACTTCGACGTGGACGGGATCGGCGGCGAGACCGTTCTGGGCGCGGGCGTGGACCGTGGCGAGCGACATGCCGCCGATGCTAATCAGGCCGGCGGCTTGCCTTGGTGCGCTGCTTCACGCTGTTCGAGCGCCTTGATGCGCTTCTCCAGCGCGGCGAGCTTCTTCTGCGTGCGTGCCAGCAGCTCGGCCTGGATGTCGAAGCGCTCGCGCGACACGAGGTCCCATTTCTCCAGATTGGCGCGCAGCATGGCGCGGAAGTTCTCTTCGAGTTCGCCGCGCAGGCTGCGCAGTCCGGGCGGCAGGGCGCCGGCGAGCTTGCTGGCGAGGTCTTCGATGCGGCGGGTGTCCATGGCGGGAGCGGTCGGGGGCGTTTCGCGATTATGCCTCGACGATACGCCGCCGCCCTGCACGGCAATGCACCGACATGGTGCGGGACGGCGGGTGAATCGCACTGCCAATGCCCCGAAACGGCTGGCATGGTCCATGCTTTGAAGGCCGAGGCCGCCGGGGTGATGAGGCTCCCCCGGCGTCAGGACGCTTTCCGACTCAGGAGTGACTCGCATGAAATTAATCGCAGCCATCATCAAGCCGTTCAAGCTGGACGAGGTGCGAGAAGCACTCTCGGATATCGGCGTGGCTGGCATTACGGTGACGGAGGTCAAGGGGTTTGGCCGCCAGAAGGGACATACCGAGCTGTATCGCGGCGCCGAATACGTCGTCGATTTTCTGCCGAAAGTGAAGATCGAGGTCGCCGTCGCGGACGACAAGCTCGATGCCGCCATCGACGCCATCAGCAAAGCCGCGCATACCGGCAAGATCGGCGACGGCAAGATCTTCATCTACAACCTGGACCAAGCCATTCGCATCCGCACTGGCGAAACGGGCAAAGACGCTCTCTGAGGGGGATTACGCAATGATGCGCAAAATTTTGAGCGCCGCGATGCTCGCGGCGGTATTCGGGCTCGCGCCGGCGGCGTGGGCTGATGACAGCGCCGCGCCGGCGCCGGCGGCTTCGACCGTCGCGGCACCTGCCGCCGATGCGGCGGCTCCAGCGGAGGCTGCGCCGGCCGAAGCGGCGCCGGCCGAAGCGGCCGCTGCCGAGGCTCCGGCGGCCGTGCCGCATTGCGGCGACAAGGGTTTCGATTGCAACAAGGGCGACACGGCGTGGATGCTGGTGTCGACTGCCTTCGTGCTGTTCATGACGGTGCCGGGCCTCGCGCTGTTCTACGCCGGCATGGTGCGCTCCAAGAACGCGCTGTCGACGGTGATGCAGAGCTTCGCGATCTTCTGCGTGATCGCCGTGCTCTGGGCCGCCTACGGCTACAGCGTCGCCTTCACGGTCGGCAATCCGTTCTTCGGCTCGCTCGACAAGCTGTTCCTGCACGGCGTCGATGCCAGCACGGTCGGCGCGACATTCAGCAAGGGCCAGTACATCCCGGAGCTCGTCTTCGTCGCCTTCCAGCTGACCTTCGCCGCGATCACCGTCGCGCTGGTCACCGGCGGCTTCGCCGAGCGCATGAAGTTCTCGGCCGTGATGATCTTCAGCGTCGTCTGGTTCACGATCTCCTACCTGCCGATGGCGCACATGGTGTGGCTGTGGGACGGTCCGGACGCCTACACCAGCGCTGATGCGGCGACGGCGGCGGGCGAGCACGCCGGCTTCCTGTTCCAGAAGGGCGCCATCGACTTCGCCGGCGGCACGGTCGTGCACATCAATGCCGGTATCGCGGCGCTGGTCGCGGCGATCATCGTCGGTCCGCGCAAGGGCCTCGGCAAGTTCCACTTCGCGCCGCACAGCCTGATGATGACGGCGATCGGCACCGGCATGCTGTGGATGGGCTGGTTCGGCTTCAACGCCGGTTCCAACCTCGAAGCCACCGGCTCGGCGGGCATGGCGTTCTTCAACACCCTGTTCGGCACCGCGGTCGCCGGCGTTGCCTGGACGGGCGCCGAATGGCTGACGAAGGGCAAGCCGAGCCTGCTCGGCATCTGCTCGGGCATCGTCGCCGGTCTGGTCGCGATCACCCCGGCTTGCGGTTTCGTCGGTCCGATGGGCGCATTCTGGATCTGCGCGATCGCCGGTGTGGTGTGCTTCTTCGCGGCGACCAAGCTCAAGGCCCTGCTCGGCTATGACGACGCGCTCGACGCCTTCGGCGTGCACGCCGTCGGCGGCATCATCGGCGCCATCGGCACGGGCATCTTCGTCAACCCGGCCCTCGGCGGCTCGGGCGTGTACGACTACGTCGCCAACGCGGTCGGCGCCTACGACATGAAGGCGCAAGTCATCGCGCAGCTCTGGGGCGTCGGCACGGCCATCGTATGGTCGGGCGTCTCGGCGGCCGTGATCCTGCTGATCCTGAAGTACACGATCGGCGTCCGCTCGAGCGACGAGGCGCAGGAAGAAGGTCTCGACATCGCCGACCACGGCGAGAAGGCCTACAACCAGTAAGCAACACGCGGTACCGACCGATTCATCTCCGGTGGGTTGGGGCGGGTCCTTAGGGACCCGCCCCTTTTTTATTGTTTTCCGTTTGCCGCCACCGCCTTGCGCACGGTTCTTGCGGAACCGGCTGACGCCTGGTGCGTGTTAGACTTTTGCCCACACCGATTCACAAGAACGAAAGAGCGCAGACCATGAAAATGCTCATCGCCGTCATCAAACCCTTCAAGCTCGACGCGGTGCGTGAAGCGCTGGCGGACATCGGCGTGCAGGGCATGACCGTGACGGAAGTGCGCGGCTTCGGCCGCCAGAAAGGCCATACCGAGCTGTATCGCGGCGCCGAGTACACGGTCGACCTGCTGCCGAAGGTGAAGATCGAGGTCGCCGTCGCGCCGGACATGGCCGAGCGTGCCACCGAAGCGATCCTCAAGGCGGCCAAGACCGGCCAGATCGGCGACGGCAAGATTTTCATCTACGACCTCGAGCAGACGGTGCGCATCCGCACCGGCGAATCGGGCACCGACGCGGTCTGAACCGGCGCGGCGGCCGGCGGCGGCGACGCGCGCGGGACGTCCGGCATCGTTTCGCGACGCGGCGCGGAGGAGACGACATGAAGCGGGTCGCGACACTGCTGGCGATGGCATGCCTGAGCGCGGCGGCGAACGCCGGACAGGTCTACAAGTGGGTCGACAAGTCCGGGCATTTTCATTTCAGCGATACGCCGCAGCCCGGCTGGACGCGCATCGACGCCGGCCGCGCCAATGCGTTGACGGCTGAAGTGCCGCGCGTCGGCGACGATCCGGGCAGCGAGGCGCAGGCCGCCGAGTGCCAGAAGCGGCGCGACACGCTGGCGAGCTATCGCAACGCGGCGCGCATCGTCGAGCGCGATGCGCTCGGCAATGAAAAGGAATACGGCCCCGAGCAGAAACAGGCGCTGGTGGCGCGCGCCGAGCAGCAGGTCGCCGAAGCCTGCGGCGAGAACGCCACGCCGCCCTGAGCGTCTCCGGAATCGGAAAAGGCCGCCATCCGCGAAGATGGCGGCCTTTTTTGCGCCGCGGAATCAGCCTTGCAGGGCGCGCCTGACGTAGGTCGGCAGCGCGAAGGCGCCGCGATGCGTGTCGGCGTTGTAGAACTGGCAGTCGAGCGCGGCGATCGCGCGCTCGTCGAGGCGCGCGGCCAGCGGCCCGGCCTTCTTGCAGGCGATCGAGCCCGACCACCAGCCGGACGGGTAGATCACCTGCGGGAAGTGCAGCAGATGCGTCTGCGCGAAGCCGGCCTCGCGCATCGCGGCATGCATTTCCTGGATCAGCTCCAGATGCAACAGCGGCGATTCCGACTGCTGCACGAGCATGCCGTCGGGCTTCAGCGCCTTGATGCAGTCGAGATAGAAGCGCTTGCCGAACAGGCCCTCGGCCGGCCCGACCGGATCGGTCGAGTCGATGATGATCATGTCGATCGAGCCGGGCGCCGCGTCCTTCATCCACTGGATGCCGTCGCCGAAGAACAGTGTCGCGCGCGGATCGCTGTTCCTGTCGCAGAGCTCGGGGAAATACTGCTCGGCAAGACGGGTGACGCGCTCGTCGATCTCGACCTGCGTCGCCGACTTCACCTCGGGGTGCTTGAGTACCTCGCGCAGCGTGCCGCAATCGCCGCCGCCGACGATGACGACGTTCTGCGGATCCGGGTGCGAGTTGAGCGCCGGGTGCGACATCATCTCGTGATAGAGGAAGTTGTCGCGCGTCGACACCATCGTGCAGCCGTCGATGGCCATCAGCCAGCCGAAGGTCTCGGTCTTCCAGATTTCGATCTTCTGGTACGGCGTCTGTTCTTCGTGGACTTTCTCGCCCTTGAGCGAGAAGGCCGTGCCGGTGGATTCCATCGGCTCGGTGAACCAGCTGCGATCGAGCGTCATGCGGGCCTCGTAGACTTGCGCCGATTCGGCGGCGCGGATCAGGGTTCGGCGGCGAAGCGCGCGGCGGCTACAATGCCGGGCTCGCGCCGGAAATTTTCAGGGCGCGAGTATATCGGCAAGACAAGACGGGCGAGTGACGGGCGCGATGACGAACGAAGGCTGGGACGTGGCGCAGGCGCGCGAGCTGTACAACGTGCCGCAGTGGGGCGAGGGCTACTTCGACGTCGCCGCCGACGGCCATCTGCGCGTGCGGCCGTTCCGCGAGCGTTCCGCGGTGTCGATCGATCTCTACGAGCTGGCGCGTCGCCTGCCGGCGGAAGGTCTCGAGCTGCCGGTGCTGGTGCGTTTCGTCAACATCCTGCACGATCGCGTCGACCAGCTGACCGGCGCCTTCGCGTCGGTCATCGACGAGCTCGGTTACGAGGGCCGCTATACCGCCGTCTACCCGATCAAGGTCAACCAGCAGGGCGACGTGGTCGAGGAAATCGTCGCGCACGGCGGCGAGCGCGTCGGCATCGAGGCCGGCAGCAAGCCGGAGCTGGCGGCGGTGCTCGGCCTGGCGCGGCCGGGCAGCGTCATCGTCTGCAACGGCTACAAGGACCGCGCCTACATCCGTCGCGCGCTGATCGGCCAGAAGCTGGGACACCAGGTCTACATCGTCGTCGAGAAACTGTCCGAGCTGCCGCTGGTGATCGAGGAAGCGCGGGCGCTCGACGTGGCGCCGCTGCTCGGCCTGCGCGTGCGCCTGTCGGCGAACTTCACCAGCACGCAGCAGAACACCGGCGGCGAGAAGGCCAAGTTCGGCCTGTCGGCACCGCAGATACTCGAAGCGATCGAGCTCCTGCGCGCCGCCGGCCGCCTCGACGCCGTGCAGATGATCCACTTCCATCTCGGCTCGCAGGTCGCCAACGTGCAGGATATCGCCCGCGGCCTGCGCGAGGCGGCGCGCTTCTACGTCGAGCTGCGCCGGCTCGGCGCGCCGATCGACGTGGTCGACGTCGGCGGCGGTCTCGGCGTCGACTACGAGGGCACGCGCTCGCGCTCCTTCTGCTCGATGAACTACTCGCTGCGCGAGTACGCGCGCAACATCCTGCGCACGCTGCAGGAAGTCTGCATCGCCGAAAAGCTGCCGCAGCCGAACGTGATCTCCGAATCCGGCCGTGCGCTGACCGCGCATCACGCGGTGCTGATCGCCGACGTCGTCGATCACGATGCGGCGCCGACGCAGGCCATCGTCGCGCCGGCCGCCGACGCGCCGCCGGTGCTGCACGAGCTGTACGCGCTGTTCCGCGAGATCGACGTGCAGGGGCCGATCGAGAGCCTGCACGATGCCGCGCAGTTCTTCGCCGACGCGCGCGACCAGTACGCGCTCGGTCTGCTCAGCCTGCCGCAGCGTGCCTACGCCGAGGCGGCCTATTACGCGCTGGCCCGCGCCGTGCTGCCGAAGCTCGACCCGACGATCCGCGCGCAGCGCGAGGCGATCGACGAACTGCGCGACAAGCTGGCGACCAAGTATTTCTGCAACTTCTCGGTGTTCCAGTCGGTGCCGGACGCCTGGGCGATCGATCAGGTTTTCCCGATCATGCCGATCCATCGCCTCACCGAGCGCCCGGACGTGCGCGCGCGGCTCTGCGACCTGACCTGCGATTCCGACGGCCGCCTCGATCAGTACGTCGACCGCGAGGGCCTGATGCCGACGCTGGCGCTGCATCCGCTGCGCGAGGGCGAGCCGTATCTGATCGGCTTCTTCATGGTCGGCGCCTACCAGGAAATCCTCGGCGACATGCACAACCTGTTCGGCGACACCAATGCCGTCAACGTCGTGCTCGACGGCCAGGGCGGCTGGAGGCTCGCCGGCGCCGAATCGGGCGACCGCACCGACGAGCTGCTGCGCTACGTGCATCTGGAGCCTTCGATGCTGTCCGCCGCCTACCGCGCCAAGCTCGAGGCGTCGGCGCTGCCGGCGGCGCAGAAGGACGCACTGTACGCCGAGCTCGAGGCCGGGCTGAGCGGCTACACGTATCTGAGCTAGCCCGTCAACGCGATGGGCGTCAAGAACGAGCGGCGGATCACGGTCCGCCGCCCATCCCTAGCCGCCGCGAACGGCGGCCTATCAAGGAGGCAAGCATGTCTGCATCGCTATACGACATCCCGCTCGCGCGCATCGACGGCGCGCCCGCCAAGCTCGGCGACTTCCGCGGCAAGGTGCTGCTCGTCGTCAACGTCGCCTCGAAGTGCGGCCTGACGCCGCAGTACAGCGCGCTCGAAGCGCTGTACCGCGCGAAGAAGGACCGGGGTCTCGAGGTGCTGGGCTTCCCGGCCAACAACTTCAAGGAACAGGAGCCGGGCAGCAACGAGGAAATCCAGTCGTTCTGCTCGACGAACTACGAGGTCAGCTTCCCGCTGTTCGCGAAGATCAGCGTCAAGGGTGCCGACCAGCATCCCTTGTACGGCGAGCTGACGCGGGCGCAGAAGGAGGCCGTCGGCGAAGGCCCGATGCGCGAGCGCCTGAAGGGCTACGGCATCGCGACCGGCGAGCCGGGCGAGGTGCTGTGGAACTTCGAGAAATTCCTGATCGGCCGCGACGGCAAGGTCGTCGGCCGCTTCGCGCCGGATCTCACGCCTGACGATCCGCGTCTGGGCGAGGCGATCGACAAGGCACTCGCCGCCTGAGGCGCCCGGCGTGGCGGCGGCCGCGGCGCCGCCACGCCGACGCTCAGCGCGCGAGCAGCGCGAGCTGCGGCGAGAACGTCCAGTTCTTGAAGCTGGTCACCAGCGCCGCGTCTTCGCAGTCTTCGAGCGTGCCGGCGCAGGCCTCGCGCATCGCCGACAGGCCGTCGAACCAGGTGTCGTGGCGCAGACCGGCGACGTCGGCGACCAGCGACGGCAGCAGGGCGATGTCGAGCAGCGGCGGCGCGGCGAGCGGATCGAGCGGACGGAAGTTGCTGCGCACCTGGTACTGCGTGAGGAAGTCCGGCTTTGGCAGTTGCCGCAGGTAAGGCGGCTGCTGTTCCTCGAAGTAGGCCTGGTGGTCGCCGAAATAGGCCCACACCGCGCGGCGCTGCTGCTGCGTGAGATAGCTCTCCAGCACGCCGATGCCGCGGTCGAGCTTGACCAGCTTGTTGCTGTAGTCCGACAGCTTGCCCTTCAGCGACTTGCCCAGCTCGGCCTGTTGCAGGCCGGCGATCACCGGCGTGTTCTTCGGATACGGCGCGTGCTCGTGGATCGACAGCATGTAGAGGAACAGCGGCCGCGGGTCGCGGGTGTCGGCGGCGTTGCGCTTGAGCAGCGTGACGGCGGCCTCGGCGAGGCGCTCGCTGTCGGCGATGTCCCACTCGTCGCCGGGGATCTGGTCGTACTCGTGGAAGTCGCGCAGGGTCAGCACGCGATCGAAGCCGAGACTTTCGTAGGTGCGGCCGGCGCCGTAGAAACGCTTCATGGTCGGCATCAGCACCACGGTGCGGTAGCCGTTGGCCTCGAAGCGCGCCACGAGGTTGTCCCGCATGTGCGGGGCCACGGCGTTGAACACCGTCGTGCGGCGCGCGCCGAAGTCGTCCGGGACCAGTCCGGTCAGGACCGAGAACTCTGACAGCCAGGTCTTGCCGCCGTAGGTGTGCACGCGCAGCAGACCCTGCGCGCGCGTCTCCGGGCGCTTGTCGAACATCTTCAGGTGCGGCCACCGGGCGCCCTTGATCGCGTAGCCGCGCGGGTCGAAGGTCGATTCGTTGAGCCAGACGACGACGTCCGGCTTGGCGCCGCTCGTCGCGACCGGCGCCGGCCGGTACGAGGACAGCAGGGCCTCGAAGCGCGAGCTGTCGCCGCTCGGCAGCACGGTCGGCATCTCGAACACGCTGTATGAATAGACGAGGCGGCTCATCACGCCGCAGATTTTCAGCAGGCCGCAGTCGGCGTCGTCGCGGAACACTTCCCAGTTGTGGTGGTGGCGGTTCGCCCAGGCAAAGCTCGACCAGCCGCCGAGCAGGACGAGGCAGGCCGCGCGCACGCGCCAGCCATGCGCCGGGCCGCGCCGCGCCAGCCGGGCGTGCACGCCGAGCACGAGGCAGGCGACGACGAAGCCGGCCAGCGCCCACTGCAGGCGCGGATAGCGGCCGACGATGCTCCAGTTCGCGCCCTCGCCGAGGAAGCTGAAGTCGAGCAGCGCGAGGCGATTGTCGAAGTAGCGCAGCTTGAACTCGCCGATCGCCCAGAACAGGATCGCGGCCAGCGTCGCGAAGGCGACGGCGTAGCTCCAGCGTCCGGAAATCGCCAGCATCAGCAGCAGCGGCACGGCGAACAGACCGGCGTTGATGAGGGCGCAGGTCCCGTCGTCGCTGAACTGCATCGACACCCACAAGGCCCAGACGGTGGCCGCGGCCTGCAGCAGGCCGAGGCCGAGCAGGGCAAGCGACGGGCGACGCGCGAGGATCGTCGTGGCTGTCATCGAAACGTCATGTTCTGGCGGCGGCGCACTGTAAGGCCTCGCGCGCGGCGGCGAAAGACCGTTCGACGGATCGCGGCTCGATCACGGCTTCTCGCCCGTTCAGCGACAGGACGGCCGCAATGTGGCCTAGTTCGCGGTGTGTCGTAGCGGCTTCGCCGACACTGAACCCGTCTCTTCCCTCGCCGCGCCATGATCTCGGTCGCCTGCCACATCCATATCCGCCGTCCGCCGGACGCCGTCTTCGCGTTCGCGGGCGATTACCGCAACGACCCGCGCTGGCGCCGCGGCGTCATCGACCTGCAGTGCGAGGGCGAACCGCGCATCGGCAGTCGCACGCGCGAAGTCATCCGCTTCTGCGGCCTGCGCGCCGAGACCATTGCCGAGGTTACGGCCTGGGACGCCGGTCGCCGCACCGCCTTCGAGGCCCTCAGCGGGCCGGTGCCCTGCGCCGGCCGGCGCCTGTTCGAGGCCGAAGGCGAGGGCACGCGCTTCTCCTATCTCCTGCAGCTGCGCCCGCGGGGACGCTGGCAGTGGCTGACGCCGCTGCTCGGCCTGCTGTTCCGCTGGCAGGCGGCCGGCGACCTGCGCCGGCTGCGGCGCGTGCTCGAAGCGCCGCTGCTGCAACCGGCCTGAGGCTCGCCGCGCGGCGCCGGCGCCGGCACAATCGGCGCATGCAGGATTCCCTGTTCCCCGAGGTCGAGCCCGCGGCCGTGGTCGCCGTGGCACCGCCACCGCGCAAGCGCGGCAAGGACGTCGAGCCGGCGGCGCCGTCACCGTCGCTCAGCGCCTTGCGTGCGGCCCTGCCGGCGCGGCTGCGACTCGGCACATCGTCGTGGAACTACCCCGGCTGGGTCGGCAGCGTGTGGGCGCAGGAATACCCGGAAACGACGCTGTCCAGGAAGGGCCTGCGTGCCTACGCACAGCATCCGCTGCTGCGCACGGTGAGCCTCGACCGCGCCTTCTACCGCCCGCTCGATGCCGGCCAGTACGCGGCCTACGCGGCGCAGGTGCCGGACGATTTCCGCTTCGTGGTGAAGGCGCCGAGCGTCGTTGCCGATGCGCTGGTGCGCAGCGAGAACGGCCGCGGCCTCGAACTCAATCCGCGCTTTCTCGATCCGCGCCTGGCCGTGCACGCGTCCGCCGAGCCGGCCAGCGAAGGCCTGGGTCACAAGCTCGGCGTGCTGGTCTTCCAGCTGAGCCCGCTGCCCGACGAGATGCTGATGCACGATCGCGCCGGCCTGCTGCAGCGGCTGGCGGCGATGCTGCAGGGGCTTGCCGAGCTGCGCGCGCAGGTGCCGGACGTGATTGTCGCCGTCGAGGTGCGCAACGCCGCATGGCTGGGGCCGGATTTCGTCGCCGTGCTGCGCGCGTCGGGCGCGACGTATTGCCTGGGCCTGCACGCGAAGATGCCGGCGATTGGCGAACAGCTGCCGATCCTGCGCGCGCTGTGGCCGGGGCCGCTGGTCTGTCGCTGGAACCTGCACCGCCGCCACGGCGCCTATGGCTATGAAGAGGCGAAGCGCCTGTACGGCGCCTTCGATCGCATCGTCGATGCCGATCCCGAGACGCGTGCGGCGCTGGCCCGCGTCATCCGCGGCACGACCGGCGCCGGCTGGCCGGCATACGTGACGATCGGCAACAAGGCCGAAGGCTCGGCGCCGCTGACCGCGGCCGCGCTGGCCGAAGCCATCGCCGCCGCGGCCTAGGCTTCCTTCTTCGCGGCGCGGGCGCGGGCGATCGCCGCGCGCACCTGCTTCGGGCTGGTCGCGCCGTAGTGGTCGCGCGCGTTCAGCGAGCCTTCGAGCGTGATGCAGGCGTAGACGTCCTCGCCGATCAGATCGGAGAACTGGCGCAGCTCGGCGAGCGACAGCTCCGCGATGTCGCAGCCCTTCTGCTGCGCGAAAGCGACCGTGCTGCCGACGGCGTGATGCGCGTCGCGGAACGGCAGGCCCTTCCTGACGAGGTAGTCGGCGAGGTCGGTCGCCGTGGAGAAGCCCTTGGCGGCGGCGGCGCGGCAGTGGTCGCGGCGCACTTCGATGGCCGGGATCATCTCGGCGTAGACCGAAAGACAGATCGATACGGTGTCGACGGTGTCGAACAGCGGCGGCTTGTCTTCCTGGTTGTCGCGGTTGTACGCCAGCGGCTGGCCCTTCATCAGCACCAGCAGCGCATTGAGATTGCCGATCACGCGGCCGGTCTTGCCGCGCACCAGTTCCGGCACGTCCGGGTTCTTCTTCTGCGGCATGATCGAGCTGCCGGTGCAGAAACGGTCCGGCAGGTTGACGAAGCCGAACATCGGCGTCGACCACAGGATCAGCTCCTCGCTCCAGCGCGACAGGTGCACGAGGATCAGGCTGGCGGCGGCGCAGAACTCGATCGCGAAATCGCGATCGGACACGGTGTCGAGCGAGTTCTCGGTGACGCCGTCGAAGCCGAGCAGCTCGGCGACGTAATGGCGGTCGATCGGATACACGGTGCCGGCCAGCGCGGCGGCGCCGAGCGGCAGCAGGTTCAGGCGGCGGCGCGCGTCGACGAGCCGCGAGCGGTCGCGCAGCATCTGCTCGCGCCAGGCCAGCATGTGGTGGCCGAAGGTCACCGGCTGGGCGATCTGCAGATGCGTGAAGCCCGGCATCACGGTCTCGGCCTCGCGCTCGGCGAGATCGAGCAGGCCGTCGGCGACGCGGTCGATCAGGATCAGCAGCTCGTCGATGACGTCGCGCACATACAGGCGCAGGTCGGTGGCGACCTGGTCGTTGCGCGAGCGGCCGGTGTGCAGGCGCTTGCCGGCGTCGCCGATGCGCTCGGTCAGCCGCGCCTCGATGTTCATGTGCACGTCTTCGAGCTTCTCGCTCCACTCGAACGTGCCGGCCTCGATCTCGGCGAGGATCGCCTCGAGCCCGGCGACGATCTTCTCGACGTCCTGCGCCGACAGCACGCCGACCTTGCCGAGCATCCTGGCGTGCGCCTGCGAGCCGCGGATGTCCTGGCGATAGAGACGCGCGTCGAAGCTGACCGACTCGGAGAATTGCTCGACGAGCGCGGAAGTCGATTCGGCGAAACGACCGCCCCACAATTTCTGGTTGCCGGACATGAAAGCGCAGTCTGCGAGGAAAGGGCCGAGATTATAGGCCCGCCGCCTCGCCGGCACCGCTTGCCGCTGGCGGCCCCGGCGCTGCAAAGTGGCGCCCATCGGAAAGCCGGCGAACCTGGCGGCTTGCGACCCGAGGCATCGACTCCCGCCCACATGCAGCAGATTGCGCCCTCCGCCAAGCATCGCCTCGACCTCATCCCCAACTTCTGCGAGTTGCGGCCGGTACTGTCGCTGGCGTTCACCATGGCCATGGTCGCTGCCGTGCTGACGCTGACGACGGGCATTTCCGGCGAACGTGCCCTGCAGCGCTGGTTCCTGATCACGCTCTACCTGCAGTGGATCGGCCTCTGCGCCGCGGCGATGCTGTGCTGGGCGCGGCGCTGGCTGCGCTACGCGCGGCCCGGCGTGGTGTTCTTCGTCTGCTGGGGATTGCTGGCCGTCATGGTCATGCTGATTTCCGACGGCGCCTACCGGATCAGCGCCGCCATGCAATGGGATTTCGCGACCCGCGACGAGGCGCGCCTGGCCTTCGTGCTGCGCCACACCCTGATCGCGGCGATCGTCGCCGTGCTGCTGCTGCGCTACTTCTGGCTGCGCCACCAGTGGACCATGCAGGTGCGCGCCGAGGGCGAGGCGCGCTACCAGGCGCTCAACGCGCGCATCCGGCCGCACTTCCTGTTCAACGCGCTCAACAGCCTGGCGGCGCTGATCCAGGTGCGGCCGGACGAGGCGGAGATGATGGTCGAGGACCTCTCCGATCTTTTCCGTGCCAGCCTGCAGAAGGGCCAGCAGATCGCGCAGCTGCTCGAGGAGATCGGCCTCTGCCATGCCTATCTGCGCATCGAGAAGCTGCGGCTCGGCGACAAGCTGATCGTCGAGTGGGACATTCCCGAGGAGCTGCTCGAGTGGCCGGTGCCGAAGCTGATCCTGCAGCCGCTGATCGAGAACGCCATCCACCATGGCATTTCGCGGCTCGCGCAGCCGGGCACCGTGCGCATCGCCGCGCGCGAGATTTTCGGCCGCCTCGTCATCGAGGTCAGCAATCCGATGCCGCCGCAGGACGAGCCGGTCGTGCACGGCAATCGCGTCGCTACCGACAATATTGCTCAACGCCTCAAGCTGATTTACGGTGGCGGGGCGCGGTTCGAGTTGGGGCGCGATCTGCGTCTGGAAGGTGGCGTGTTCCGCTCGCGACTGGTGTTGCCGCACATCACGGTGCCGGAACCGGTGCCGGTCTGAATTCGAACAAGGAAGCGGGAATCCGGGGAGAGGTGAATGCCATGCGCGTCGTGATCGTGGATGACGAACCCCTGGCGCGCGAGCGCCTGAAGCGGCTGCTGCAGGAATTTCCGGGCTACGAAGTGGTCGGCGAGGCCGACAACGGCGAGGCCGCGCTCGACGTCATCGATGACGAGGAGCCGGATCTGGTGCTGCTCGACATCCGCATGGGCGGCATCGACGGCCTGCAGGTCGGCCGCCAGCTCGCCGAGATGGACGTGCCGCCGGCGGTGATCTTCACCACGGCGTATTCCGAGCACGCGCTGTCGGCCTTCGACGCCAATGCCTCGGCCTACCTGCTCAAGCCGATCCGCATCGAGAAGCTGCGCGACGCCCTGCAGCGCGTGCGCAAGCCGACGCGCGCGCACAAGCCGAAGAGCAACGGCAGCGTCGAGGCGGCGCCGCTCAAGCGCGAGTTCATCCTGGCGACCACGCGCGACGGCCTGATCCGCGTGCCGACGCAGGAAGTCGTCTACTTCCTCGCCGACCAGAAGTACACGACGGTCGCGCATCTGCACGGCGAGGTGCTGATCGAGGAATCGCTGAAGACGCTGGAGGAGGACCTGCAGCCGCAGTTCCTGCGCATCCACCGCAAGGCGCTGGTCAACACCAACTTCATCGCCAGCCTCGAGCGCGACCGCCACGGCGAGCAGCACCACTGGCTGAAGATGAAGCACGCCGCGCAGGCCCTGCCGGTATCGCGGCGCCGGCTGGCCGAGGTGCGACGCTTCCTCACCGAAGCCTGAGCGCCGGCGGCCGTCTCGCCGCCGGCGAATCGTGTGAGAATGCGGGCCCCCGCATGATCCACGTCTGAGCCGATGAATCTTCGCATCGCAACGCGCGAGTCGCCGCTCGCGCTGTGGCAGGCCGAGCACGTCAAGGCCCGCCTCGAAGCCGCGCATCCCGGCCTCGTCGTCGAACTGGTGCCGATGACCACGCGCGGCGACCAGCTGCTCGCCAGTCCGCTGGCGGCGGTCGGCGGCAAGGGCCTGTTCGTCAAGGAACTCGAGCAGGCGATGCTCGAAGGTCGCGCCGACATCGCCGTGCATTCGATGAAGGACGTGCCGGTGCAGCAGCCGGACGGCCTCGCGCTGGCCGTGTTTCTCGGCGGCGAGGACCCGCGCGACGCCTTCGTCTCCAACCGCTACGCGGCGCTCGCCGAGCTGCCGGCCGGCGCCGTCGTCGGCACCTCCAGCCTGCGCCGCCAGGCGCAGCTGCGCGCCGAGCGGCCCGACCTCACGGTGCGTGATCTGCGCGGCAACGTCGGCACGCGCCTGCGCAAGCTCGACGAGCAGCAGTACGACGCCATCCTGCTCGCGCACGCTGGCCTCGCGCGCCTCGGTCTCGGCGAACGCATCCGCGAAAGCTTTGCGGTGACGCGCTTCGTGCCGGCGATCGGCCAGGGCATCATCGGCATCGAATGCCGTGACGGCGATGCGCGCACGCGGGCCTTGCTCGCGCCGCTCGCCGACGCCGCTTCGGCGGCGCGTCTCGCCGCCGAGCGCGCCATGAACGCGCGGCTCGGCGGTGCCTGCCAGGTGCCGGTCGCCGGCCACGCGGTGATCGCGGGTGAGCGTCTGCACCTGAGCGGCCTGGTCGGCGCGCCGGACGGCTCGCAGCTGATCCGCGACACGATCGAGGGTCCGGTCGCCGCCGCCGCCGCGCTCGGCGGCGCACTCGCGCAAAGCCTGCTCGCCAAGGGCGCGCGGCCCATTCTCGCGGCGCTCGGCGTCGCGGTGTAGATGGAAACCGAGGCTTCGCTGCGGGGCCTGCGCGTGCTCGTCACGCGGCCGGCCGCGCAGGCCGATGCGCTGTGCCAGATGCTCGCCGCGCGCGGCGCCGACGTGCTGCGCCTGCCCTTGCAGGCGATCGCGCCGGCGCGCCAGCCGGCCCTGCTGATGCGCGCGCTCGCCGAGGCGCGCAGTGCCGAAGCCTGGATTTTCACCAGTGTCAACGCCGTCGAGCAGGCGCGCGCGCTGGACGCCGGCGTCTGGCCGCGGGCGATCGCGGTCGGCGCGGCGACGGCCGCCGCGCTGGAGCGGCTCGGCGTCACCGTGGTGGCGCCGGCGGCGAGCTACAACAGCGAGGGCGTGCTGGCGCTGCCCGAGCTGCAGCAATGCGCCGGGCGTCGCTACGCGCTGATCACCGGCGAGGACGGCCGCACGCTGATCGCCGACACCCTGCGCGCGCGCGGCGCCGAGCTGACGACGCTTGCCGTCTACCGCCGCGTCGATCTGCCGTATCCGCCCGCGCAGATCGCCGAACTGCTCGCCGCGACCGACGTCGCCATCGTCACCAGCGGCGAGGCGCTGGCGCAGCTGGCGCGGCTGCTGCCGGCGGGCGACGCGGGGCTGCTGCGGCGCCTGCAACTGGTTGTGCCCAGCCAGCGTGTGGTAGAACAGGCGCGGCAGATCGGCGTCCTCGCAGCGCCACTGATGCCCGAGCAGGTGGCCGACGCGTCCTACGTTCGCTGTCTCGAAGCGTGGCATCGCCGATAAAAGCGATAAAGCCCATGACCGAATCCGAAGTCTCGAAGCCGTTTCCCCCCGGACCGGCGCCCGACGCGCCCCGTCACTACGTCCGCTGGCTGCTGCTGCTGGTCGCCGCGGCCCTGCTCGCCGGCGGCGGCGCCTGGCTCTACGCGCGCGTCAGCAGCCTCTATGCCGAACAGGACGAGCTGCTGCGCCGCACCAGCCGCGACCTCAATGCGCTGGAAGTGCAGGCCGACCGCCTCGAATCGCGCCAGGCCGACCTCAACGCCGCCGTCCAGCGCAGCGCCGACGATCTCGCCGCCTTCGGCAAGCGCATCGACGCCAACGAGCAGCTGGTCGGCGATCTCAAGGACCAGATCAACGGCGGGCGCGGCCACTTCCAGCTCGCCGCCGTCGAACAGCTGCTGCTGCTCGCCAACGACCGTCTGCAGCTGGCGCGCGACGTGCCGGCAGCGCTGATCGCCATCGACGAGGCCGACGCGCGCCTCGTCGCGCTGCGCGAGCCGCGCCTGTTTCCCGTGCGCCAGGCGCTGGCACAGGAGAAGGCCGCGCTGCAGGCGGTGCCGCTGCCGGACTACGCCGGCGCGGCGCTGACCCTGTCGAGCCTGATCCAGCGCGCGCCGCGCCTGCCGCTGGTGGCGCGCGTGCCGACGCGCTTCGAGGCGACGCCCGAGCGGGTGCCGCTGCCGGAGCATGCGCGCTGGTACCAGCGCGCCTGGGCTTCGGTGCGCGAAGCGCTGTCGAGCATCTTCTCGGTCCGCCGCGACAGCGGCCCGTCGCCGCGCCTGCTCGGCGCCGAGCAGGAAGCGCTGGTCGTGCAGGTGCTGGCGCTCAAGCTCGAAGGCGCGCGCGTCGCGCTGCTGCGCGGCGACACGACCAGCTTCCGCGACCTCTGCGAATCGGCGGCGGCCTGGCTCGACACCTACTTCCAGCACGACGATCCGGGCGTCGCCGCGGCGCGCGCCGAACTCGAACGCCTGCGCCCGCTCGATCTGTCGCCGCCGCTGCCGGACATCGGCCGCAGCCTGAACCTGCTGCGCGCCTTCATGCGGCCGGCCGCCACGCCATGATCCGTCTGCTGCTGATCTCGCTGCTCGTGCTCGCCTGCGGCGCGGCGGTGGCGTTCTATCTGCGCGCCGAAACCGGCTACGTGCTGATCAGCTTCCACCGCTGGATCGTCGAGACCTCGCTGCTCGGCCTGCTGGTCGGCCTGATCGTCGTGCTCGGCGGCGCCTACCTGCTGGTGCGCCTGCTGATCACCGGCATCAGCCTGCCGGTCACCGTGCGCCGCATGCTGCAGCGCCGCCGCGAGGAGAAGGCGCAGCAGTCCTTCGAGACCGGCCTGCTGCGCCTGCTCGAAGGCAACTGGAAGCGCGCCGAGATCGAGCTCGTGCGCCGCGCCGCCGATCATCACGCCGGGCATCTGAACTATCTCGCCGCCGCGCGCGCGGCGCAGCGCATGGGCGCCGGCGATCGCCGCGACCACTACCTGCGCCTGGCCATGGAGATCGCGCCGGAGATGGAGTTCGCGACGCTGCTGACGCAGACCGAGCTGCAGATCGAGCGCGGCGAATACGCGGCGGCGCGCGACACCGCGCTCAAGCTGCGCGGCATCAATGCCCAGCATCCGTACGCGATCGAGCTGCTGGCCGCCAGCTACGACGGCCTCAAGGCCTGGGAATCGCTGCGCCAGCTGCTGCTCGACGCCGAGACGCGCAGCGCGCTCGCCGACGAGCGCTACCGCGCGCTGCTGACGCGCACGCTGGTCGAATGCCTGCAGGAAGCGCAGCGCCTGGCGCGACTCGACCGCCTGAAGACGGTGTGGGACGGCGCGCCGAAGGATCTGCGCCGCGTGCCGGAGGTGCGCAACGAATACGTGCGCGGCCTGGCGCGGCTCAACGCGCACGCCGAGGCGCTGGCGGTGATCGGCGACGTGCTGGCGAAGAACTGGGACGGCGAGCTCGCCTCGCTGTACGGCGAACTGCATGCCGTCGATCCGCTGACGCAGCTGGCGGCGATCGAGGCCTGGCTGAACCAGTACGGCGAACGCCCCGAGCTGCTGATCACCGCCGGCCGCGTCTGCCTGCGCAACAAGCTTTGGGGCAAGGCGCGCAGCTATCTCGACGCGGTGATCCGCGTCGCGCCGACGCCGGCCGCCTACCTGGAACTGGCGCGACTCTGCGAGCAGACGCAGAACGGCGAGGAAGCGCAGCGCGTTTACAAGCAGGGACTCGAGTTCGCCGGGCAGGCGCTGTAGCGCCCGGCCTCAACCCAGCTGTGGCCAGGTCTCGAAGGCGTAGTCGAACGAGTCGTAGTAGAGATCGTCGGCGGACAGGCCGGCGGCGATGAAGGCGTCCTTGCCGGCGCGCACCATGACCGGCGGGCCCGAGAGGTAGGCGTCGTGGCCGGCCAGTGAAGGATGCGCGGCGAGCACCGCTTCGTGCACGAGGCCGCGCGCACCGCGCCAGTCAACGTCGGGCTCCGACAGCACCGGCACGTAGCGGAACTGCGGGTGCGCGTCGGCCCAGGCGCGCAGCTTGGCGTCGAGATAGAGATCGCGCTCGCTGCGCACGCCCCAGTAGAGCTCGGTCGGCCGGCTCGGGCTCTTCTCGAGCAGCGCGTCGAGCATCGCGTGGATCGGTGCGATGCCGGTGCCGCCGGCGACCATGATGATGGGTCGTGACGAATCCTCGCGGAGATAGAAGGCGCCGAGCGGACCTTCGAGGCGCAGGATCGCGCGCTCGGGCATTTCATGCGCGGCCCAGTTCGCGAAGCGGCCGTTCGGCGTGACGCGGATGTGCAGTTCGAGCGTCTCGCCGTTCGCCTTGTTGGCGATCGAGAAACTGCGGCGCCGCCCCTCGGCGAGCAGCAGGTCGACGTACTGGCCGGGCAGGTACTGGAAGCCGTCGCCCTTCGGCAGCTTCAGGGTCAGGCAGAGCACGTCGTGCGCCAGCCATTCCTTCTTCAGCGCGCGCACCGGCAGCTGGCGCGGCCGCAGGCTGTCGAGCTGCGGCGGCTGGTGCAGGGCGATGGTCAGCGGCGAACGTGCGTGCGCCAGGCACATGAGGATGTAGCCGGCCGCCTGCTCGGCGGCCGACAGCGCCGGCGGCGGGAACGGGTAGTCGATGGTGCCGGACACGAGCCGCACGCGGCAGGAGCCGCAGCCGCCCGACTGGCAACCGAAGGGCAGCGCGAGGCCATGGCGCAGGCCGGCGGCGAGCAGCGTTTCGCTTTCCTCGACCGGGAAGCTGCGCGGCTGATCGGCCCCCCGCC
Source organism: Solimonas soli DSM 21787 (assembly GCF_000474945.1). GTDB lineage: Bacteria > Pseudomonadota > Gammaproteobacteria > Nevskiales > Nevskiaceae > Solimonas > Solimonas soli. The sequence continues at coordinate 42,404 of NZ_KI440838.1, forward strand.
TGGCAAAGTACACTGGGTGACTCATGAAAACCCTGCAAGAGAGATTGCCGGAGCGCGCGCTGGTCGCCGGCTGCGGTGACATCGGCCAGCGTGTCGCGCGGCGCCTGCGCGACCTGGGCCGCGAGGTTACGGCAATCGTCCGCGACCGGCAAAAGGCCGACGCGCTGCGCGCACAGGGCATCGCCACGCGCCTCGAGGATCTCGACGCGCCGCGCGACGCCGGCGAGTGGCCGCTCGTATTCTGGTTCGCACCGCCGTCGACCGGCGATCTGCGCGACGCGCGCCTGCGCGGCTGGCTCGCCGCGCAGCGCGGGCCTGTCGCGCGCCTCGTCTACATCTCGACGCCGGCGGTGTACGGCGACTGCGGCGGTCGCTGGATCGACGAGGACGAACCGATCGCGCCGCGCAGCGAGCGCGGCCGGCGCCGCGCCGATGCCGAGCAGGCCTTGCGCGACTGGCAGGCCGCCGGCCGCGGCGAGGTCGTGATTCTGCGCGTGCCCGGCATCTACGGCCCCGGCCGTCTGCCGGTGGAGCGTTTGCGCCAGCGCCTGCCCGTGCTGCGCGCCGAGGAATCGCCGTACAGCAACCGCATCCACGCCGACGATCTCGCCGAAGCGGCGCTGCATGCGGCCGTCCATGGTCGCGCCGGGCGCGCCTATCACATCGCCGACGGCACGCCGACGACGATGGCCGATTACTTCACGCGCTGCGCGCGCCTGCTCGGCCTGCCGGAGCCGCCGCAGGTTTCGTATGAGGAGGCACGGCGCGTGCTGACTCCCGCGATGTGGTCCTTTATGGAAGAATCCAAGCGGCTGCGCGTCGAGCGCATGCGCGGGGAACTGTCGTTCACGCCGCGTTATCCGGATCTGCGCACGGGCCTGCCGGCCTGCCTCGCGAGTCCAACACCGCATGAAGAAGAAGGAGTGTCGTGATGAGCATGCTCAAGGAATTCAGGGAATTCGCCATGCGCGGCAACGTCATCGACCTCGCGGTCGGTGTCGTGATCGGCGCCGCGTTCGGCAAGATCGTGTCGTCGCTGGTCGCCGACGTCATCACGCCGGTGATCGGCGTGCTGGTCGGCGGGGTCGACTTCTCGGATCTGGCGATCACCTTGAAGGCGGCTGCCGGCGATACGCCGGCGGTGCTGCTGAATTACGGCAAGTTCCTGCAGTCGATCTTCGACTTCATCATCATCGCCTTCGCCATCTTCCTGTTCATCAAGGGCGTCAACCGCCTGCACAAGAAGAAGGCCGCCGAGCCGGCGCCGCCGGCGCCGTCCGCGCAGGAAGTGCTGCTGACCGAAATCCGCGATCTGCTCAAGCAGCAGCGCAGCGCTCCCTGAGCGTGCGCCTCGGCATGGCGCCGGCGTTTTTGATCGCGGCGCTCGTCGCCACGGCGAGCGCCGCGGCCGCGACTCCGCCCGTCGCCGATCCGCCGCGCGACGCGGCGCATCCGGCGGCGATGCTGCAGATCGAAATGCCGAACGGCGGCGCGACGATGTTCGGCACCTACTACCGCGCGGCCGGCGCCGGCCCGCATCCGACCGTGCTGCTCCTGCACGGCCTGCCCGGCTACGAGGACAACGGTGATCTCGCCCAGGCCCTGCGTCGCGCCGGTTGGAACGTATTGCGTTTCCACTATCGCGGCGCCTGGGGCAGCGGCGGCACGTTCTCCTTCGCGCACGCGATCGAGGACGCCCGGATGGCGCTCGCCTATCTGCGCGCGCCGGAACAGGCGGGCCGTCTTGCCGTGGACCCGGCACGCATCGTCGTGATCGGCCACAGCATGGGCGGCTTCGTCGCCGCGACCGTGGCGTCGCGCGATCCGGCGGTGCGCGGCGTCGCGCTGCTGTCGGCCTGGAATCCCGGCACGCTGGCGAGCAAGGCGAGCGCCGAACTCGATCAGGCCATGCTCGCGGAATTCCGCGGCGACGTTGGCCCGCTCGGTGGCGTTTCGCCCGAAGACTTGCTCGCCGAGGCGAAACAGCACGCCCGCGAGTGGGATCTGCTCGACGACGGCGAGCGCCTGAAGACGCGCCCCGCGCTGGTCGTGGCCTCCGATGATTTCCTGCGCGACGACGATCTGGCGATTGCCGAAGCCTGGCGCAAGTCCAACCCGCACGGCGTGACCTCGCTGCATCTGCCGACCGATCACTCGTATTCCGATCAACGTCTGGCGCTGCAGGCGGCGGTCATCGGCTGGCTCGCGCCGCTGGCGCGCTGAGGGTGGCGCCGAACAGCGTCGCGGCGTCGAGCGCGTCCGCCATCGCGCGATAGCCGGCGTCGCCCGGATGCAGGTGATCGCCGGAATCGAACCCGGCGCGCAGGCGTGACGGGTGTTGCGGATCGCGCAGCAGCGCGTCGAAATCGACGACGGCATCGAACTCGCCGCTGTCGCGCACCCAGCGATTGACCGCCTCGCGCAGCGCGTCGCGCTCGGGTCGGTAATAGCCTTCGAGCGGCGTGCCCTGCAGCGCGCCCTCGAACGGCGTCAGCGTCGCGCCGACGACGCGCACGCCGCGCAGATGGGCGCGCGCGATCAGCTGCCGGTAGGCGCCGATCAGGTCCGCCACGCGCGGCGGCGCCTCCTGCGGCGCGAACGCGTGACCGGGCCAGGCGATGTCGTTGATACCCATCAACACGATCACGCTGGCGAGGCCGGGCTGCGCGAGCACGTCGCGCTCGAAGCGCGCCAGGGCGCTGTCGCCCATGCGCGTCTTGAGCAGGCGCGCGCCGGAGATGCCGGCATTGAGCACGACGACGTTCTGCGGCGCGAGGCGCGCGGCGAGGAAATCCGGCCAGCGATGATCGAGGTCGGGCGTCGACGCGTTGCCGTCGGTGATCGAGTCGCCGAAGGCGACGACCGTGCGCGGCCGCGTCCCGCCGTCGACGAGGATGTCGCGCACGAACGCGCGCGCCTGCAGGCGCGCGTCGACCTGCATCGCCGGCGCGGCGGTCTGGTCGCCGGCGCCGACGTAAGCCGTCTGGCGCGCGTCCCAGTGGAAGGTCGACGGCGGCGTCGGCTCGGGCAGATAGAGGCTGACGCTCAGCGTCTCCAGCGCGTTGACGTCGAGTTCGAGCGGATCACTGAGCAGGATCGCGCCCGGTGGAACCGTCGCGGCGTGCGCGCCGTCGAAGCGCAGCACGCGGTCACTGCCAGCGGCGACCGAGCCGTCGCGGCCGGCGCGCGCGAGATGCGCGGCGCCGATGCGCAGGGCCTGCGCGCCGTATTCGTTCGACAGCATGACGCGCACGCGCCGACCGCCGAGCGCGACGCGCATCGACTGGCGCAGCGTCTGCCGCCAGAAATGATCCGGCACCTGGGTCGACAGCGGAAACTCGCCGCTCCACAAGGGCTGCGGACTCGCGGTCCAGACGACACGCCAGTCGGCGATGGCCGAGGAGGCGAAGGCGAGCGCCAGGACGGCGGCGAAGGCGGCGGGGCGGCGGCGCATGAAGGACTCCATGACAGGCGGGCGCAGAGTATGTCGGCGCCATCCCGCAGCGCCCATGCATCGGCCCGGCACCGCTGTCGTGCCGTCGAATCAGCAATCGCCGTATGCCGGTCGCCGGCCCGCGCGCAGCGCGTCGCGCGCCGCTTTGATGCGGCTGGCGGCGGCGTGCAGCGTGTCGTCGAGCAAGCGTTTCAGCGACGCGCAACGACCTCGCATTGTCCGATGCCCGCTCGGCATTAGAATCAAGCATCGCGACGTCAGCGCTTGTTGGAGCTGGGTCTTGGGCAGCGAGACGGTGATTGACTTGTCGGGCATGCGGGCTCGCCTGGAAAGCGACGGCGAGGGCCCCTGCGCCTTTTCATCCACGGCCAGGGTGGAGACCTTCGAACCTGGGATCGTCTCTGGACGTTTCTGCCCGGAAATCGACGTCTGGTCCGCTATGACCTGAGAGGCTTCGGGGGCTCGGTCGCGACGGCCGACCAACGCTACAGGCACAGCGAGGATCTCGTGGAACTGCTTGATGCGCTCTCGATCGAGAAAATCGATCTGGTCGGCGTATCCATGGGCGGCGGCATCGCGCTCAGCTTTGCTCTCGACCATCCTCTTCGGGTACGCAGCCTGATCCTGATCAGCCCGCAGATCGCGGGTTGGGAATGGTCCGTGCCGTGGCAGATGCGCTGGCAGTCGATCGTCGAGGCCGCGCGTTCGGGACGAATGGCCCACGCCAAGCGGCTCTGGTGGGATCACCCCATGTTCGCATCCACCCGCGATTCGGAAGCGGTTGCTGATCTGCGCGATGAGATCGAGCGCTTCGAGGGCAGGCAGTGGATTGCCGACGGGCATGCCCTCGTCATGAGCCTTGGCCGGAAACAGGAAACGGAAAGCCGGTTCGCGCTCCGCAAGGAATGGCCGCGCGCGTCGGGCTGGCGCCGATTCAGACCGCGGCGCGCAGCTTCGGCTGCGGGTGATGCAGCGCGTACTCGCGCTTGAGCAGGCGCAGGCAATCCTCAAAGGTGCGCGAGACCTGCGTCTGCAGGCGGATGCGTTCGAGCTTGGGCCAGGTCGCGCGTTCGCCGTCGCGGATGAACTGCCGGATGTCGTCGGCGCTCGGGTTGCTGAACAGGCGCAGGGCGCGGCGGTGCGAAGGCGCCGGAAACACGTTGATGTCGCCGGAGTAGCGCTGCTGCAGGATGTTGTCGACCTTGCCGAGCAGGCGGCCGCCGCCGTAGGGATCGAGGTGCTTGCGGGCCAGCTTGAGCGCGCCGCTGCTGCCCTGCTTGATCAGCTCCCTGGCCAGCGGCGCGAGCCCGCGGCGCTCGAGTTCGGCCTCGGCGAGCAGCGGCACGATGTGCGGATTGGTCTGGCTGACGATGTAGTGATTGACGTTGTGCAGGCGCGCGAGGCGCAGCATCGGCAGGTCCGAGGACAGCGTGCCGTCGATCCAGCGCTTGCTCGGCAGGTAAGGCACGACGCGCTTCTCGTAGTCGCGCGCCTCGAGCTGCACCGGCTCGAACACGCCGGGCACCGCGCAGGAGGCGAGCACGGCCTTGCGCATGATCACGTGCGGCGCGGTCAGATAATTGAGCAGGCGGCCCTGCTGATGCGGCTCGGCCGGCGAGACGGTGACGCTGACGATGCGCCGCGTGCGCTCGAAGGCCTCGACGAAGGTGTACTCGCCGATGTTGGCGCCGACGCAGCGTTCGAGCTGGGCGCCGTCCATCATCGAGCCGGTGCGCAGGCTCTCGCGCCAGCCTAGCAGGCGGAAGGCGTCGAGATCGAGCCCGCCGGGCTCGAACATCTGCGCGATCTCGGCGTCGTTGCGCACGGCTAACGCGCTGGCGATGATCGAGCCCGCCGAAGCGCCGGACAGCACGCGCGGCAGGAGCTTCTCGGCGTGCAGCGCCTTGATCACGCCGAGATGGAACAGGCCCAGGGTGCCGCCGCCAGACAGCATCAGCGCCGAGCGGCCGAAGGCGGTCGCCGTGCGCTTGAAGAACGGAATCTTGTCGTCGAGGCCGAAATCGGCGAAGTCGCCGGCGCAGATGAAATCGAGGCAGCGCGACACTTCGCGCAGGTAGTCCTCGATCAGCCGCTTGGTGCCGATGCGCGCGACGCCGTACAGCGCCGGATTGGAAAGATTGCCGAGATTGCCGTGCAGGCCTTCGTACAGCTCGAACGCCAGCTGGCGCGCATCGCCCTGGCGGCGCAGCAGGCGCATGCGCTGCAGGCGTTCGCGCAGCAGCAGGTAGTCGTAGTCGTCACTGGCCTCGTCCGCCTTCCAGGCCTCGCCACCTTCGAGGCGATCGAGATCGGCGGCGATCTCGCGCCAGGCGGCGTAGTGCTCCGCCTGCGCAAGATCGCGCAGGCGTTCTCGAACGAGGCGGTGAACGAAGCGGGGTGGAGTTCTCATGTAAGCTGAGTGTAGGTGCAAAGCCGCGCGCGATGCTGACCGCTCGCATGGGAAAATCGTACCGATAAAGGCGTACCGGCGGACTCATGGATGGCGCATTCGTCGACGGCATCTGGTTGTTGCTGGCCTGGGCACTGGCGCTCGCGCTGATCGCCGGCGGCCTCGTCGGCACCCTGCTGCCGGTGCTGCCCGGCGCGCCGCTGGTGTTCTTCGGCCTCTGGCTGATCGCCCTCATCGACCGCTACCGGCACGTCGGCTGGCCGACGCTGACGCTGCTCGGCGCGATCGTGCTGCTCACCGTGCTCATCGATTTCGCCGCTTCGGCGCTCGGCGCGAAGAAGGTCGGCGCCAGCCGGCAGGCGGTGAGCGGCGCGCTCATCGGCAGCATCATCGGCGTGTTCTTCGGCATTCCGGGCCTGCTGCTCGGGCCCTTCGTCGGCGCCGTGATCGGCGAGCTGATGGCGCAGAGCCGCGTCGAGCAGGCGGCGCGCGTCGGCGTCGCCACCTGGCTCGGCCTGCTCGCCGGCAGCATCGCCAAGCTGGCGCTGTGCCTGACCATGCTGCTGCTGTTCGCCTTCGCCTGGTTCGTCTGAGGAACCGGGCGCTCAGCTGTCGAGCGGCACCTTCAGCTTCTGGCCCGGGCGGATGTTCGAGCCCTTCAGATGGTTCGCGGCGCGCAGATCGGAAACGCTGACGTTGTAGCGCTGCGCGATGCCGCTGAGCGTCTGCCCGGACTGCACCTTGTGCGTGCGGAAGCCGGCTTTCTTCCTCGCCCTGCCGGTCGCGCCCTTGGTGGCCGCCGCGTCGTTGTCGCGCTGCTCTTCCTTGGCCTCGACGATCTTCTGCTGCAGCGTCTGCTGCGGCGTCGCGTCGCCGACCGCGACCGTGATCGGTCCCGGCCGCGATTCGGTCTTCGGCGGAATCTTCAACACCGCGCCGACGCGCAGCCTGTGCGCCGACTTGAGATCGTTGACCTTGAGGATGGCGCCCTGCGAGACGCCGTACTGCCGGGCGATCTTGCCGAGGCTGTCGCCGCGGCCGATGCGGTGCAGCAGGAACAGCGCGCGCTGGCTGTCGAAGCGTTCGTGGCTGCCGAGCTTGGCGTAGCCCACTTCGAACGCGCGCGCGCTGCCGTACGGCACGCGGATCAGATGCCCCGGCGGCACGTACAGCTTGCCTTCGATGACCTCCGGCCGGTAGGCCGGATTGAGGCGCTGGAAGACCTCGTCGCTGGCGCCGCACAGGCGGCGCAGCGTGTCGTAGGGCACGTAGTTGCGGGTTTCGACGATCTCGAACTCGAGCGGATTGCTGTTGCGCAGCGCGCCGACGCGCTCGCGGTAGGCGCGTTCGACGTCGACCGCGGCGAGGAATTCGGCGTAGTAGTTGCGCGAGGCGAAGCCGAAGCGCGGCCCGTCCCAGCGCTCGATCAGGTCCATCAGCGTCTTGCCGTTGATGGCGTCGAGCGCGCGGGCGATGCCGTTGCGGCCGTGGTTGTAGGCGGTGATCGCCAGCGGCCAGTCCTGCAGGCGCGTGTAGTCGTCGCGCAGATGGCGCGCGGCGGCGTCGGTCGAGGTCCACGGATCGCGGCGGTCGTCGACCACGTCGTCGAGGCGCATGTAGATGCGCGCCGAGGAGGGGATGAACTGCCAGATGCCGGCGGCGCCGGACTTCGAATAGGCCTGCAGGTTGAAGCTCGATTCGACCAGCGGCAGGCGCGTCAGCTGCGCCGGCAGTCCGTAGTTGCGGAACGTCGCTTCCATCGACGGCAGGTAGCGGTTCGAGACCTCGAGCGCGTTCTCGGTGCGTTCCTTGAGGCCGCGCTGCACGCGCGCCGTGCCGATCTGCTTGCTGAACTTGTCGGCGCCCGGCACGTCGGCGAACAGATCGTAGATGCGCCGCTCCTCGGCGCTCATCGTCTCCGGCGCGTACTGCTTGGCCTGCACGCGCTTGAGCACGTCGTCGACGTGATCCTTGGCGTCGGCTTCCTCGGCGCGGCGGCGTTTGTCGAGCACGAACTTGTCGGTCGTCGTCGCGTCGTCGCGATAGTCGAGGACCATGAACACCTTGTTCGGATAGACCGACGAGTGCACCACGCTCTGCAGCTCGGAATACTGGCTGAAGACGCGCGTCCAGAACGACACCGCCGGCTTCAGCGCGTCGTATCGCGGCAGGTTGGCATTGGTGGCGCCGTTGCTGATGACGTTGGTCAGCGCGTTCGGCAGGGTGGCGCCGGGCGCCGCCGCCGCGTTGACCGGCGTCTCGCTGCCGCGCAGCGGCGCCGGCGGATCATCGCCCTCGTCGGCGACCGGCGCGGCCTGCGCGAAGACGAGCTGCGAAGCGCCCGCGGCCGCGAGGCCGAACGCCAGGCACGTCATCCTGAATCTGTGCACCGATACTCCGAGCCTGTTCGGCTGTCTGTCCCGCCCGCGTGGTGATGGTACTGCCCTGTCTGACATGCATCAATCCGCCGAGACGTTAAGCTTGGCACCTCCCCGACGAAAGAACGATAAAGGCACGACCGCCCATGCCCCAGCCGTATCCTCCGATCGAGCCGTACCGCACGCATCGTCTGCGCGTCTCGGACCTCCATGAACTCTATGTCGAGGAATGCGGCAATCCGCAGGGTGCGCCGGCGGTGTTCGTGCACGGCGGCCCCGGCGGCGGCATCGAACCCTGGCACCGGCAGTTCTTCAATCCGCAGAAATACCGCATCGTGCTGTTCGACCAGCGCGGCTGCGGCCGCTCGACGCCGCATGCCGAGCTGCGCGAGAACACGACCTGGGATCTGGTCGCCGACATGGAACGCATCCGCGCCCTGCTCGGCATCGAGCGTTGGCTGGTGTTCGGGGGCTCCTGGGGTTCGACCCTGGCGCTGGCCTACGCGCAGAGCCATCCCGACGCCGTGCGCGCCCTCGTATTGCGCGGCATCTTCCTGCTGCGCAAGGCCGAGGTCGACTGGTTCTACCAGGAAGGCGCCAACTGGATCTATCCGGACGCCTGGGAGCCATACGAGCTGGCGATCCCGCTCGAGGAGCGCGGCGATTACGTCGCCGCCTACCACAAGCGCCTGACCAGCAGCGACGCCGCGGTGCGCACCGCCGCCGCGCGCGCCTGGAGCATCTGGGAAGGCGCGACCAGCAAGCTGTTCCCCAATCCGGACATGGTCGCGCGCTTCGGCGAGGACCGCTTCGCCGAGGCGTTCGCGCGCATCGAGTGCCACTACTTCACCCACAAGGGCTTCTTCGAACGCGACGACCAGCTGCTCGCCAACGTCGCGCGCATCCGCCATATCCCGGCAGTCATCGTGCAGGGGCGCTACGACGTGGTCTGTCCGATGCGGTCCGCCTGGGATCTGCACCGCGCCTGGCCGGAGGCGGCCTTCGAGGTGGTCGGCGACGCCGGTCACGCGGCCAGCGAGCCGGGCATCCTGTCGAAGCTGATCGAGTGGACCGACCGCTTCGCCTCGCTCTGAGGACGCGCCGCGCATGACGACCATCGCCATCATCGGCGCCGGCTTCTGCGGCACGACCCTCGCCGTGCACCTGCTGCGGCGTCCGCCGGTGACGCCGCTCAACGTGGTGCTCATCAACCGCTCCGGCCTGCTGGCGCGCGGCGTCGCCTACGGCACGCGCACCGCCAGCCACGTGCTCAACGTGCCGGCCGCGCGCATGGGCGCGCTGCCGGGCGAGGAGGACGGCTTCCTGCAGTTCGCGCGGCGGCAGGACCCGAAGGTGGGCGGCGCCAGCTTCGTCGCGCGCCGCGCCTATGGCGACTATCTCGAAAGCCTGCTCGCCGACGCGGCGGTGCGCGCCGGCAGCGGCGTGCGCTTTCGCGCCGTGGTCGGCGACGTCAACCGCATCCTGCCGCTGGCCGGCGGCGGCGCGCGCATCCTGCTCAGCAACGGCGATGCGATCGGCGCCGAGCGCGTCGTGCTCAGCATGGGCAATTACGCGCCGGGCGATCCGCCGGTCGCCGCCGGACAGCGCAGCTTCTATTCGAGCCCGCGCTACGTCGCCAATCCGTGGCGGCCCGATGCGCTGTGGGTGGTCAAGCCCGAGCAGCCGGTGCTGCTGATCGGCACCGGCCTGACCATGCTCGACATCGCGCTCGACCTGCGCGAGCGCGGGCACGCGGCGCCGATCTACGCGCTGTCGCGCCGCGGCCTCGTGCCGCAGGCGCATCGCGACCTCGAGACGCCGCCGGTTTACGACGAGCAGCTGCCGCGGCGCATGCTCGCGCAGCCGACCGCGCGCAACTATCTGCGCGCGATGCGCGAGGCCGTGATCGTGCACGAGCGCGCCGGCCGCGACTGGCGCGACGTCATCGGCGCCGTGCGCGCGGTGACGCCGCAGCTCTGGCAGGCATTGCCGCTGCGCGAGCGCCAGCGCTTCCTGCGCCACGTGCGGCCGTACTGGGAAACGCACCGCCACCGTTGCGCGCCGGCGCTCGGCCGGCGCCTGCAGGCGGAGATCGACAGCGGCGCGCTGGCGCTGATCGCCGGCCGCATCACCGGCTACGACGAAAGCGTCGAGGCCTTGCACGTGCGCTTCCGCCGCCGCGGCGGCAAGGCCGAGGAAGCACTCGCGGTCGGCACCGTCATCAACTGCACGGGCCCCGACAACGACACGCGCAAGCTGCGCGATCCGCTGATCGGCGGGCTGCGCGAGGACGGCCTGCTGCGCGTCGATCGGCTCGGGCTCGGCTTCGAGATCGACGAGCACTACGCGCTGCTCGATCACGACGGCAGGGCGACGCCGTGGCTGCACTACGTCGGCCCGTTCCTCAAGTACCGCGACTGGGAGGCGACCGCGGTGCCCGAGCTGCGCCGGCACGTCGCCGCGCTGGCCGCGGTGCTGCATCGCGAGCTCGGCGGCGCGCGCGAGGCGATCGCCGGCTTCGCGTCCTAGCGGGAGCTCAGTCGAGCGCGACGTGCTCGACCGGCGCCGCCGGATCGGGCTTGGCCTTGCGGAACATCAGCAGCGCCGGCGTCGCCAGCAGCACGCCCCAGGTCATCACCTTGAAGTCGGCGATCGTCGCCAGCATGCCGGCCTGGCGCTGCACCTCGGCGGCGACGCCGGCGAGGCCGAGCGCGGTTTCGAGGCCGCTGCCGGCGTTGAGGTACTGCGCCAGCGCCGGCGTGTAGGCGGTGACGTGCTCGGTGAGGTAGGCGTGATTCACCGTCGTCATCCGCGTCTGGTAGGCGAACGCGGCGGCGATGCCGATGCTGCTGCCGACATTGCGGATCAGGCTGTACAGCGAGGCGCCGTCGGCGCGGTCGCGCGTCTGCAGGGTCGCCAGCGTGATCGTCGTCAGCGGCACGAACACCAGACCCATGCCGACGCCCTGCAGCACGCAGGAGGCGACCAGGCCGGAGACCGGCACGTCGAGGTTGAAGCCGGCCATCATGTACAGCGACTGCGCGGTCAGCAGCATGCCGACGAACATCATCCAGCGTGAATCGATGCGATTCCCGAAGCGGCCGATGAGGAGCATCGACGCCATCGTGCCGGCGCCGCGTGGCGCCACCGCGAGCCCGGTGGTGATGACCGGAAAGCCGCGCAGGTTCTGCAGGAACGGCGGCAGCAGCGCCGAGGTGGCGAAGATCACCACGCCCATCACCGCGATCATGACCAGGCCGGAGACGAAGTTGGCGTTGGCGAACAGGCGCAAGGGCATGAACGGACTCGGCGTCGTCACCGTGTGCGCGAGGAACAGGTACAGCAGCAGCACCGTCAGGCCGGCGTAGATGACGATCTCGGTCGACTCGAACCAGGCCTTGGTCTCGCCGCGGTCGAGCATCAGCTGCAGTGTGGCGATCGTCAGCGACAGCAGCGTGAAGCCGAGCACGTCGAGTTTCGGTGCTGCGGTCCTGGTGTCGGCCGGCAGGCCGGCCGAAAGGCCGAGGAAGGCGAGGATGCCGAACGGCACGTTGATGTAGAACACCCAGCGCCAGTTGTAGACCTCGGTCAGCCAGCCGCCGAGCGTCGGCCCGAGGATAGGGCCGAGCATCACGCCCATGCCCCACATCGCCATCGCCGAGCCGTGCTTTTCCTTCGGATTGATGTTCAGCAGCACGACCTGCGAGAGCGGCACCAGCGAGGCGCCGCACAGGCCCTGCAGCAGGCGGAAGACCACCATCTGCGGCAACGACGCGGCGACGCCGCACAGCATCGAGGTGATGGTGAAGCCGGTGATCGCGGCGAGGAACAGGCGCTTCATGCCGAAGCGCGCGGCGAGATAGCCGGTCGGCGCCGTGGCGATCGCCGCGGCGACCATGTACGAGGTCAGCACCCACGAGATCTGGTCCGACGCCGCGCCGAGCGAGCCCTGCATGTGCGGCAGCGCGACGTTGGCGATCGTCGAGTCGAGCGCCTGCATCAGCGTCGCCGCCATCACCGATACGGTCAGCAGGGCGTGCCGCCCGGCAGGCATGGTCGTGCTCATGGCCTGCTACCGCGCGGCCGCCTGCGCGTTGCCGCTGCCGGCCGTGCCGTGCGCGCCGTCCGGCGTGCCGTGCGTGTCGTCCGGCGTGCCGCGCGTGTCGATGCTGATCTCGGTGCTCATGCCGGCGCGCAGCATCGGTTCGTCCGGCTGATGCGTGATGGCGATGCGCACCGGCACGCGCTGCACGACCTTCACCCAGTTGCCGCTGGCGTTCTGCGGCGGCAGCAGCGAGAACTCGGCGCCGGTCGCCTGGCCGATGCTCTGCACCGTGCCCTGCCAGCGCGTGTGCGAATAGGCGTCGACCTCGATCTCGACGCTCTGGCCCGGCCGCACGTGTTCGAGCTGCGATTCCTTGAGGTTCGCCTCGATCCACGGGCCGCGCGCGTCGACCACGCTGAGCACCGGCAGGCCCGGCAGCACGTAGCCGCCGACCTCCGGCACCTTGCTGGCGATGCCGGCGATCGGCGTGTGCACCTCGGTGCGCGCGAGATCGAGCTTCGCCTTGTCGAGCGCCGCCAGCGCCGCCTTGTACGAGGGATGATCCTCGACGGCGATGTCCGGATCGTCGTCGAGCTGGGCGCGCACTTCGTCGATCTCGTGCTGCCGGGCCTTGATGTCGCTGCGCGCCACTTCGAGCGCGTTGACGGCGGCGTCGAGCGTCGACTTCGAGCTGGCGCCGAGCTGCTGCAGCGCCTTGACGCGCTCGTACTCGGTCTGCCGGTAGGTGAGATCGGCCTGCGCCGAGCGCAGCGCCGCCTGCTTCTGCGCGTAGGTCGCCTTCAGCGCCTCGACTTCGGTGCGCGCCTGCAGCAGCGCGGCCTCGGCCTGCTGCACGGCGACTTCGTAAGGCGCCGGGTCGATGCGGAACAGCGGCGCGCCGGCGGCGACGAACTGGTTTTCGCGCACGTAGATGCGATCGACCTTGCCGCTGACGTCGGCGCTGACGTTGACCATGTTGGCCTTGACGTAGGCGTTGTCGGTCGACACGTAGCGGCTGCCGAACACGAAGTAATACAGCGCCGCGACGATGGCCGCGGCGATGCCGGCGCCGAACAGGACGAAGCGCAGTCGCGAGCGGTTCGGCGTGATGCCGGGGGAGTCGATGGCCATGGGGACTTATCCGCGGTCGTCGGCGCCGTCGCCGCCGGCGAGATTGCTCTTGATGCGCAGCAGGAACTGGTCGAGCTGCTTCTGCTCCGCCGCCGACAGGCCACGCAAGGCGTAGGCCCGCGCTTCGGCGGCGATCTTCCACAGCTCGTCGAGGATCGGCTCCGCCTTGTCGGTCGTCAGCAGGCGGAAGGCGCGGCGGTCGTCCTTGTGCGTCTCGCGCCGCACCCAGCCGGCGCGCTGCAGGCGGTCGATGAGCTGCGTGACCGTCACCGGATGCACTTCCAGCTTCTCGGCGAGGCCGGTCTGCGTGATACCCGGCTGCTTGGCGATCCACGCCAGCGCCATCGACTGCGACTGCGTCAGTTTCAGATGCGCGGCGCGGCGCTTGAACGCCTCGCGGTGCAGGCGGCCGACTTCGAGCAGCAGCGAAGTCGTGGTGTTGGGCGGCGGTGGCTTGCGCATATGGTTAGTCTACTAACTATAAGTGCGCAAATCAACGCGCCGCCCGCGACGGGCGGCGGGCAAGATTCAGGGCAGGCGCACGCCCTCGTCCTTCTTGATCGCCTCGAGCACCAGGCTCGAACGCACATCCTTTACGCCGGGCAGGCCGATCAGGACTTTCATCGAGAACTCGGCGAAGGCCTGCAGATCGGCGACCGCGACGTGCAGCAGGTAGTCGAGTTCGCCGGTCATCACGTAGCAGGCGCGCACCTCCGGGCGTTTCTGCACGGCGTCCTGGAAGGCGAGCGTGGTGTCCTTCGACTGCCGTTCGATGTTGACGCGCACGAAGGCCTGCACCTGCTGGCCGAGCGCGGCCGGGTCGAGCACGGCGGCATAGCGGGCGATGACGCCGCTGTCCTCGAGCTTGCGCACGCGGCGCTGGCAGGCGGTCGCCGACAGCGACACGCGCTCGGCGAGTTCGACGATCGGCAGGCGGCCGTCCTTCTGCAGCTCGCGGAGGATGCGCAGGTCGGTGCGATCAAGCTCGGCTTGCATGAAATCACCACGGAAGTTCGAATTCGTGGTGATTATGGCAAGCCGCGGCGAAGAAAGACGCACAGATTGCAGCCTTTCACGCCGGCCGACGGCGTACAGTGGAGCGCACGGCGGGCAGCGAACCGCCGCGAGGAGAACGGCGATGTACAGCGCCAACACCAGCAGCGGTCTGCGTGGCGATTACACGAAGGCGCGGGCCGACTTCACCGTCGAGCAGCGCGATCATGTCTACGGCGAGGCCGATCACGCGCTGTGGCGCCGGCTCTACGCGCGCCAGGCGCAGCTGCTGCAGGACTACGCCTGCCGCGAGTTCCGCGAAGGCCTGGCCCGCACCGACGCCGCCGACGGCGTGCCCGAGCTCGACGCCGTCAACGCGCGCCTCGCGGCGGCAAGCGGCTGGCGGCTGGTCGCGGTGCCGGGTTTCATTCCCGACGAGCCCTTCTTCCGCCTGCTCGCCGCGCGGCAATTTCCGGTGACCGTCTGGCTGCGCAAGCCCGAGGAATTCGACTACCTGGTCGAGCCGGACATCTTCCACGACTTTTTCGGCCATGTGCCGATGCTGTTCGACCGCCGCTTCGGCGATTACGTGCAGCGCTACGGCGAGCAGGCGCTGCGCCTCGCCCATCTCGGCGCCGTGCCGCTGCTGGCGCGCCTGTACTGGTACACGGTCGAGTTCGGCCTGATCGAGAGCGACGAGGGCCTGCGCGCCTACGGCGCCGGCATCCTGTCGTCGGGCGGCGAGACGCCGCACGCCGTCGAGAGCCCGGCGCCCCTGCGCGTGCGCCTCGAAGCCGCACGCTGCATGGGCACCGCGTATCGCATCGACAGCTTCCAGAAAACTTATTTCGTGATCCGCCGGCTCGACGAACTCGCCGAGCTGATGACGCGCGATCTGCCGCCGCTCATCGCCGCCCTGCGCGAGCAGCAAGCCCTGAGCCCCGAGCGCCTGTACGCGGGCGACGAGCCGGTGCCGCCGCGCCGCGGCCGGCTCGCCGCCTGAAAATGCCTTCCATGTTCCGAGGACACGCCATGACCGCCCGCATCGACAATCCGCTCGGCACCGACGGTTTCGAATTCGTCGAATTCACCGCGCCCGGCGCCGCCGGCATCGCCCAGCTGCATGCCCTGTTCGAGATGATGGGCTTCACCGCCGTCGCGAAGCACCGGCGCAAGGACGTCACCCTGTTCCGCCAGGGCGACATCAACTTCCTGGTCAACGCCACGCCCTACACGCATTTCGAGCAGTTCGCGCGCGCGCACGGCCCTTCGGCCTGCGCGATGGGCTGGCGCGTGAAGGACGCGGTGAGCGCGCACGCCCACGCGCTGGCGCAGGGCGCGGTCGCCTTCGACACCCGGCCCGGCCTCATGGAGCTGAACCTGCCGGCGGTCTACGGCATCGGCAACAGCGTGCTCTATCTGGTGGACCGCTACGGCGCCGAACATTCGATCTACGACGTCGACTTCCGCTTCTTCGACGGCGTCGATCGCGCGCCGAAGGGCGTCGGCCTCACCGCGATCGACCATCTGACGCACAATGTCTCGCGCGGCAACATGGATACCTGGGCCGGCTTCTACGAACGCATCGCCAACTTCCGCGAGATCCGCTACTTCGACATCGAGGGCAAGCAGACCGGCCTGGTGTCGCGCGCCATGACCTCGCCCTGCGGCAAGATCCGCATCCCGATCAACGAATCGTCGGACGACAAGTCGCAGATCGAGGAATTCATCCGCGAGTATCGCGGCGAGGGCATCCAGCACATCGCGCTGGCCGCCGACGACATCTACGCGACGGTCAGCGCGCTGCGCGCGCGCGGCGTGCAGTTCATGGACACGCCGGACACCTACTACGCGCGCGTCGATGCGCGCGTGCCGGGCCACGGCGAGCCGCTGGCGCGCCTGCGCGAGCTGAGCATCCTGATCGACGGCGCGCCGGTCGAGGGCATCCTGCTGCAGATCTTCACGAGCACGGTGATCGGGCCGATCTTCTTCGAGATCATCCAGCGCAAGGGCAACGAAGGTTTCGGCGAAGGCAACTTCAAGGCCCTGTTCGAGAGCATCGAGGAAGACCAGATCCGCCGCGGCGTGCTCGCCGCGTAAGGAACGATCGCATGTCCCACAAATGGATCTACCGGCCGGTCGTCGAAGGACTCGCCTCGCGACAGGCGCATGCCGACCTGCCGGCCGGCCACGTCGAGCGCGAGCTCGGCAAGGAAGGCTTCTTCGGTCCGTCGACACAGATGATCCATCCGCGCCCGCCGACCGGCTGGACGAACTGGGAAGGTCCGCTGCGGCCGCGCGCCTTCGACCTGGCGAAGCTCGGCGCATCGCCGTCGCCGTGGGACGCAGCCGCGATCCTGCACAACGCCGACGTGCGCCTGCGCTGGTGGATCTGCGAGCGCTCGATGACCGAGCTGGCGCGCAATGCCGACGGCGACGAGCTGCTGTTCGTGCACGCCGGCACGGCCGAGCTGTTCTGCGACTACGGCCACCTGACGATCGCGGCGGGCGACTACGTGGTGCTGCCGCGCGGCACCATGTGGCGCATCGAGGTCGGCGCGCCGGTCGCGCTGCTGCTCATCGAGGCGACCAACGCGCACTACGCGCTGCCCGACAAGGGGCTGGTCGGCGAGCACGCGATCTTCGATCCGGCGATGCTGGACTACCCGCGCCTCGACGGCGCGTTCCGCGCTCAGGCCGCGCAGGGCGCCGAGTGGAAGGTGCGCATCAAGCGCCGTCAGCAGATTTCGACGGTGACCTATCCGTACAACCCGCTCGACGCCGTCGGCTGGCACGGCACGCTGCTGGCGGTGCGCATCAACGTCCGCGACATCCGGCCGCTGATGTCGCACCGCTACCACCTGCCGCCGAGCGCGCACACCACGTTCGTGTCGCAGCGCTTCGTGGTCTGCACCTTCGTGCCGCGGCCGTTCGAGAGCGATCCGGGCGCGATCAAGGTGCCGTTCTTCCACAACAACGACGACTTCGACGAAGTGATCTTCTATCACGCCGGCGACTTCTTCTCGCGCGACAACATCCATCCCGGCATGCTCACGCTGCACCCCTGCGGCTTCACGCACGGCCCGCATCCGAAGGCGCTCGGCAAGATGCTGCAGCAGAGCAAACCGGCGACCGACGAATACGCCGTGATGATCGACGCGCGCGACGCGCTGGACGTGGCGCCGGCGGCGGAGTCGGTCGAGTGGTCCGACTACCACCGTTCCTGGCAGGTGCAGCCATGAAGCTGGCGACGCTGAGGAACGGCACGCGCGACGGACAACTCGTCGTCGTCTCGCGCGACCTGACGCGCTGCGTGTCCGCCGCCGCGATCGCGCCGACGCTGCAGGCGGCGCTCGACCGCTGGCAGGAGCTGGCCGGCGGCCTCGCCGAGCTGGGCGACGCGCTGAACGCCGGCGCGCTCGCCGCGCAGGCGCGTCCCTTCGATCCGCGCGCCTGCCACTCGCCGCTGCCGCGCGCCTACCAGTGGGCGGACGGCTCGGCCTACGTCAATCACGTCGAGCTGGTGCGCAAGGCGCGCGGCGCCGAGATGCCGGCGAGTTTCTGGACCGATCCGCTGATGTACCAGGGCGGCAGCGACAGCTTCCTCGATCCGACCGGCGACATCGTCGCCGTCAGCGAGGAGCACGGCATCGACTTCGAGGCCGAGATCGCCGTCGTCACCGACGACGTGCCGATGGGCGTCACCGCCGGCGCGGCGCGCGCGCGCATCCGTCTCGTGCTGCTGGTCAACGACGTCTCGCTGCGCAACCTGATTCCGAACGAACTCGCCAAGGGCTTCGGCTTCTTCCAGGCCAAGCCGTCGTCGGCGTTCGCGCCCTGCGCGCTCACCCCGGACGAACTCGGCGCCGCCTGGGACGGCGGCCGCCTGCACCTGCCGCTGCTGTCCTTCGTCGACGGCGCGCCGTTCGGCAGGCCGGACGCCGGCGTCGACATGACCTTCGACTTCGGCCAGCTCATCGCCCACGCCGCCGCCACGCGGCCGCTCGCCGCCGGCAGCATCATCGGCTCCGGCACCGTGTCGAACCGCGACGCCGACGGCGGACCGGGCCGGCCGATCGCCGAGGGCGGCCTCGGCTATTCCTGCATCGCCGAAATGCGCATGGTCGAAACGATCCGCGAGGGCAAGCCGCGCACGCCGTTCCTGAGCTTCGGCCGCCGCCTGAAGATCGAGATGCGCGATGCGCACGGCGCATCGCTGTTCGGCGCCATCGAGCAGACCGTCGCGCCCCTCCGCTAAGCTGCACGCCGTCGCGTTCGGAGATTCGCATGCTCAAGCTCTACTCCTACTGGCGTTCATCGGCCAGCTACCGCGTGCGCATCGCCCTCGATCTCAAGGGGCTCGACTACGAGATCGTGCCGATCCATCTCCTCCGCGACGGCGGCGAGCAGCATTCGGACGCCTACCGCGCGCTGAATCCGCAGCAGCGCGTGCCGTTCCTGATCGACGGCGACGTTCGCCTCGGGCAGTCGCTGGCGATTCTCGACTACCTCGATGCGCGATATCCGCAGCCGCGCCTGATGCCGGCGGACGCGCGGGCGCGCGTCGAGGTGCTGGCGTTCGCGCAGGCCATCATCGCCGACGTGCAGCCGCTGCAGAACACGGCGACGCTCGACTACCTGCGCGACGTGCTGAAGATCGACGAGGCGCAGCGCGGCGAATGGCTGCGGCACTTCATCGATCGCGGCCTGAGCGCGCTGGAGACGGAAACGGCGGCCCGGCCCGGGACGCCGTTCGCCTTCGGCGAGGCGCCGACCCTTGCCGACTGCGCGCTGGTGCCGCAGATGTTCGCGGCGCAGCGCTTCGGCTGCGACATGCAGCGCTATCCGCGCCTGGTGCGCATCGCCGGGCACTGCAACACGCTGCCGGCCTTCCAGCGCGCGCATCCGGCGCGGCAGCCGGACGCCGAACGCTGAGCGCTCGGCTCAGCGCTCGGTGTTCGGCAGCTCGCGCACCGGCCGGCCGCCGCGCAGCTTCTTCAATGTCTCGGCGTGCCGCAGGCGCATCTCGCGGCGCAGCTGCGCCTCCTCGTAGCGGTAGTGCTCGATGTCGGTCAGCGGCTGCAGCGCCGGCACCGGCCGCGGCTTGCCGGCGCTGTCGACGGCGACGAAGGTCAGATACGCGGAGAGGATGTGCCGGCTGCCGCTGCCGTCGTAGCTGCGCGCGTCGACCTTGACGCCGACTTCCATCGACGTGGTCCAGGCGCGGTTCACCGAGGCGTTGAAGATCAGCACGTCGCCGCGCCGCGCCGGGGCGATGAAGTGCACCGCGTCGACGCTGGCGGTGACGCAGACGCCGCCGGCGTGGCGATCGGCGACGACCGCGGCGAAGCGGTCCATCTGCGCCATGATCAGACCGCCGAACACGGTGTCGTTGGCGTTGAGATCGTTCGGGAACACCATGTAGACCTGCTCGCGCACCGCCGAGTAATCGACGGTGCGCGGAGTCTGGACGCTTGTGTCGCTGTCCGCCATCTCAGCCCGCCGGCGGTTCGCCGTAGAGCTTCATCGCCATCGCGCCGTGCGTGGCGGCGGCGCCGGCGCGCAGCGCCGCGGCGATGAACGTGGTCTCCGACAGCTCGGCGGCGCTGGCGCCGGCGCGCTTGGCGGCGCGCGTGTGGACCTCGATGCAGTACGGGCACTGCGTGGTCAGCGCCACGGCGATCGCCATCAGTTCGCGATACTTGTGCGGGATCGTGCCGTCCTCGCGGCCGACGATCTTGTCGAGGTTGAGCCAGGCCTCGAACTCGGTCGGCGCCAGCTCGTGCATGCGCTTCAGATAAGTCAGATCAGCCGGATCGTGATAGTGGCTGCTCATGGTGAGACTCCTGTGAGGATTCCGGCGGTCGGCATCAGCCCTTGCGCGTGCGCCGTGCGCGCGCCGGCTTGGGGGACTCTTTCCGGGACCGCGCCGGCGCGTCGGCGGCCGGCGGCGGCCCGGCCGGCGGCGTCGGCGCCGCGCCGCTTTCGCCTTCCAGTTCGGCGAGGCCCTGGTCGAAATACTCGAGCAGGCGCTGCACGCGCGGCAGCGTGCGCCGGCAGGCGATGACGCCGAACTCGACGCGGTCGACGTAGCTGGTCAGCGTGATGTTGAGGGCCAGGCCGTCGGTGACGATCGACACCGGATACATGCCATCGAGCCTGGCGCCGTTCCAGTACAGCGTGCGCTTCGGGCCCGGCACGTTGGAGATGATGACGTTGAACGACTGCCAGCGCGGCGCGATGCCGGTGGCGATGTTGAGGCCGGCCGGCGCCATCACCGTCGCCACGTAGTTGAGCATCGCCGCCGGACCCATGCGCGAGTAGCGCTGCTTGGCGTCCAGCATCGAGCCCTGGATCACCGCGAGCCGCGCCAGCGGATCGGCGACGTGAGTGCCCAGGTTGGCGAGCACCATGGCGATCTGGTTGCCCTCGTCGGAGCCGTCGCGGCGCAGCGACAGCGGCACCATCGCGATCAGCGGCCTGGCCGGCAGCGCGTCGAGATCGAGCAGATAGCGGCGCAGCGCCGAGGCGCACATGGCCAGCACGACGTCATTGACGGTGACGCGGTGCTGCTTGACGGCGCGGCGGATCCGCGCGATCGCGTAGGACTGCGCGGCGAAGCGGCGCGAGCCGCTGATGCGCTGGTTGAGGATGCTGCGCGGCGCCTGGAAGGCCGACACGTAGTCCGGGTTCTCGCGGCCCTCGCGGATCGAGCGGTACAGCTCGCGCGCCACGGCCGGCACCGTCGCGGCCTGCGCGCGCACGTTCGCCAGCGCGTGCGCGAGGCTGGAGTAGGCGCCGCGCGGCGCCTGCGGCGAGGCTTCGTCGCGCTGCACGCGCGGCGCCATGGTCCACGGCGCGATCGCCGGCACCAGCGGATCCTCGCTCATCGACTTGCGCAGCAGGCGCATGGCGGCGACGCCGTCGACCATCGCGTGATGAATCTTCGCGTAGATCGCGAAGCGGCCGTCCTCGAGGCCGCTGATGATGTAGAACTCCCACAGCGGACGCGCGCGATCGAGCGGTGCGGCGTGCAGCTGCGAGACCAGCGCCAGCAGCTCGCGGACACGGCCCGGCGCCGGCAGCGCCATGTGGATGAAATGCGCGTCGAGGTCGAAATCCTCGTCCTCGGTCCACAGCCAGCTGCCGAGGCGGCGCACGAGGTGGCGGTTGAACGGCGGCTGCGCGCGCACCGCCTTGCGCAATTCCTCGACCTGCCGCGCGAGCCAGTCGGGACCGGCGCCGGCCGGGGGCGTCAGCAGCTCGAGGCCGCCCACATGCATCGGCTGGGTGCGGCGTTCGAGCCAGAGGAACATCTGGTCGACCGGGCTCAGGGGCTTCAACAACATGAACTCCTCCGGGGGAGAGAGGGGGATGAAGCGTCTGGCGGCACTGTAAGCGGCGCACCGCGATGAAGCAAAGAAAAGCGCGCGAAAACGGTGAACCCGCAAGCAGGTCCGCCCGTCTTGTGTCAGGGCCATGACGCCGCCACCATCGGCGGACACAGGGACGTGCGAGGTGCAGGCAATGAAGAAGGCAGGCGGTGCTTGGCGAAACGGGGCTTGCGTCGCCCTGCTGCTATTTGCGCTGCCGGCCGGCGCCGAGGAGACCGTGCGCCGCTTCTATGGCTACGCCTACGACGCGCAGAGCGGCGCCTACGCCTACACCGAGGTGCATGCGCAGCGCATCGTCGACGGCCGCTGGCATGGCGGCAGCATCGACTACTACGCGCCGGACGGCACCGAGCTGGGGCACAAGACGATGAGCCTGGGCGACGATCCGTACGTGGTGCGCTACCGCATGGACATGCGCGGCGGCTACGGCTCGGCGATCAGCGACAGCGGCGATCCGATCGTCGTCACGCGCACCGAAGGCGGGCGCACCGACAGCGCCCGCATCGCCAAGGTCGCGCCGACCTGCGCGGACGCCGGCTTCCACCTGTTCCTGCGCGATCACTTCGCGCAGCTGCAGGCCGGCGAGACGCTGCGTTTCCAGCTCGTCGCCGCGCAGCGCCTGGCGAGCTACAAGTTTCGCGCGATGAAAGTCGGCGAGGATCGCTTCGAGGGGCGGCCGGTGGTCGTCATCCGCCTCGAGCCGGATTCCCTGCTGCGCGTGTTCGCCGGCACGGTGGAGATGCGCTACGCCCCGGATGAGCGCGAACTGATGGCGTTCCGCGGGCCGTCGAACGTCGTCAATCCGGCGACCGGCAAGCCGTTCGACGTGCGCGTCGTCTACGCCACGCGCAAGCCGGCCGACGCGCCGCGCGAACTGCCGCCGCTGCAGGGCTCATAGCGTGAACGGGCTTCAGGCCGCGCCGGCCGGCAGCGGCGCGCGCGACCAGAACAGGGTGAGCGCGCCGCTGGCGAGCAGCCGCCACACGCTCCACCACGCGACCAGCGCCGCCATCGCGCCGTCGCCGCCGAAGAAGGTGAAGACCAGCAGCATGCTGAGACCGGCGTTGCTGACGCCGGCGCAGAGCGTGATCGCGCGCCGCTCCGGCGCCGCCGTGCGCAGCAGGGCGGCGAGCAGCCAGGCGCCGAGCAGGCTCGCGGCATGAAAGCCGGCGACCAGCGGCATCAGGGCGAGGACGATGCCGCGCAGCGCCGCCGCATTGCGCTGCAGCGCGACGACCACGAACAGGCCGAGCAGCAGGCCGAGCGCGAGCTTCAGCGGACCGCGCAGGCGCAGCGCCAGGCGCGGCTGCCACTGCCGCAGGGCAAGGCCGGCGGCCAGCGGCAGCAGCAGGTAGAGCAGGGTCGTGCGCAGGACCAGCGTGGCGTCGAGCGACAGGGCGCCGTGCACGCCGTCGAGGCCGGCGAGCCTGCGGCACAGCGCGAACAACAGCGGCGTCAGCACCGCGCTGGCCAGCATGGCGATGCTCGCCGTGGCGATCGCCACGGCGGCGTTGCCGCGCGCCAGCAGGCTCAGGAAAGTGGCGGCGCTGCCGCCGGGGCAGCAGGCGATGAGCAGCAGCCCGCACGCGAGCGCCGCCGGCAGCTCGAAGCTCAGCACCAGCAGCACGGCGAGCGCCGGCAGCAGCAGCCATTGCACGCCGAGCCCGACGACCACCGCCTTCGGATGCTCGCCGACGCGGCGCAGGCCGGCCGGCTGCAGATGCAGGGCGACGCCGAAGACCAGCAGCGCCTGCGCGACGTTGATCAGCTGCAGCTGCGCCGGACTGAACTGCAGGGCGACCTGATCGAGCGCGTCGAACATCAGGGCCTCACGGCGCCGCCGCGGGAAGCGATTTTCCCGGTGCCGCGGGCGCGCCGCTCGGTTACCCTCTGACGCCTTCCCTTCGACGCGATGTGCGAGGACGCCGCATGACCGCCTACACCCTGATTACCGGCGCGAGCAGCGGCATCGGCCTCGCGCTCGCCGCCGCCTTCGCCGCGCGCGGCGACGCCCTGCTGCTGGTGGCGCGCCGCGGCGAGGTGCTGGAGCAGATCGCCGGCCGGCTGCGCGCCTGCCACAAGGTCGATGTACAGACGCGCATCTGCGATCTGGCCGAGGCTGCGCAGCTCGACCGGCTCTGCGACGATCTCGCGCGCGGCACGCCCGAGATCGGCACGCTGGTCAACAACGCCGGCTTCGCGACCAGCGGCGCCTTCGTCGACAACGCCTGGCACGAGGAGCGCGAGCTGATCGAGGTCAACGTCACCGCCCTGGCGCGCCTCTGCCACGTGGTCGGCCGGCGCATGGCGGCGGCGGGCCGCGGCCAGATCCTCAACGTGTCGTCGATCTCCGGCATGATGCCGGGCCCGTGGATGGCCAACTACGCGGCCGCCAAGGCCTACGTGCTGAGCCTGTCCGAAGGCCTGCGCGAGGAGCTCGCGCCGCGCGGCGTGAAGGTCTCGGTGCTGTGCCCGGGCACCACGCGCAGCCCGTTCTTCGCGCGCGCCGGCATCGATCTCGACAAGCTCGAGAAGGAAGCGCTGGTGATGACGCCGCAGGACGTGGCGCGCATCACCGTCGCCGCGCTCGAACGCGACACCGCGATCATCGTGCCGCGCTGGTACAACAAGATCCTCGCCATCACGCCGCGCCTCGGGCCGCGCTGGCTGCTGCGCAGGGTGGTCGGCGCGCTGTACAAGGGCGTCGCCCGGACGGCGTGACGACCGCGCCGCGCCGCCGCATGGCGATGCGGCGCGCATCAAGGGCGCGCGATCGGCGTGCGCGGCGGGCGGGTCGACACGCTCACTTGTTGGTGATCGACGCGAAGCGCTGGTACAGCGGCGTCGGACTCTTCTCGGACTTCGGCGCGTACCTGCCGGAGATCACCGGAATGTAGATGACGCGGCGGCGGCTCGCCTCGCCGCTCACCGTCGATTGCGCGACGCGGTGCCAGAGCCGGCCGTCGTGCACGGTGAGATCGCCGGCGGCGGGAATGATCGCGACCTCGCGCGGATCGTCGTCGTGGTCGAGGAAGTAGCGCTTGCGGAACAGCATCTGCCACAGGCCCTGCCGGTGCGTGCCGGGCAGCAGGCGCAGGCCGCCGTGCTCGGGCCCGAGATTCGACAGGTGCACGCCGACGTTGAGCAGCGGGTTGAGACGCGTGCCGAGGAAGATGTCGCGCAGGCCGTCGGTGTGCCAGCCGAGACGGCTGTAGGCGCTGCCCGGCGCGTGCACGTAATGGTTGATCACCATGCCGTCCTTCTCGTGGTGGCCGATGCGCGTATCGTCGGTGCCGATCAGCGGGAACAATGTGCGGAAGCGCGGATCGTCGAGAAAGCGCGCCAGCACCGGGTGGTGGAGGTTGGCGAAGGCGAAGCGCTGCACGATGGCGCCCCCGTCGAGATCCTTGCCGTACTTGATCGGCACGCCGTTGATCTTCTCGCGCCCTTCGGCGACCCACTGCCGCTGCACCTCGAGCGAGGCGTCGATCAGCGCACGCACCTGCGCGGCGTCGATGAAGTTGCGGAAGTGCAGGAAGCCGTGCGTCTCGAAGTGCTCGATCTGCTCGCGCGTCAGCTGCTCGCCGAGTTCGAAGGTGGGATAGGGAGTGCTCATCTCGCTCTCCGGGCTCAGTGGAAATTCAGGCGCGCGGTGACGCCGTAGGTGCGGGCGTCGCCGGCGGTCGCGCCGTAGTCGCCGACGCCGTACAGCGCATAGACGGCGGCGAGGTAATCCTCGTCGAACAGGTTGCGCACCCAGGCCGACACGTCCCAGCGCTGCGTCGCGCTGCGCAGGCCGAGACGCAGATTGGTCAAGGCATAGCTGTGCACGTAGCTGCCGGCGCCGTGCTCGACCGTGCCCCAGTAGCCGCTGCGGAAGGAGTAGTCGAGGCCGCCGTAGCCTTCGGCGCGCCACAGCGCGTGGCTGTATTCGAGGCCGGCGGTCGCCGTCCAGCGCGGCGCGTTGTACAGATCCTTGCCGCTGAGGTCCTTGGTGTTTTCGCCGGTGTCCTCGTTCGGCGCATCGGGGAAGTCCTCGCTGATCGCCTGGTTGTAGGCGACGCCGGCGCGTGCCGCGAGACCGCGCGCGAGCAGGGCCTGGCCTTCCAGTTCGGCGCCGCGCAGGCGCACCTTGCCGACGTTGAGCAGATTGACCTGGCGCGGATTCGGAATGAGCGTCTGTTCTTCGTCGAAGGTCAGCGCCTGGTAGTCGCGCACCTCGGTCTGGTAGACGGCGAGCGCGAGCTGCAGGCGGCGGCCGAGCAGGGCCTTGGCGCCGAGCTCGTACGAGGTCGCCGATTCCGGATCGAAGATCGGCTGCACCGATTCGCCGGTCACGCCGAGGTTGATGCCGCCGCTCTTGTAGCCGCGCGCGACGGACGCGTAGCCGAGCGTGTTCGGCGTCCAGCGGTAGTTCAGCGCGATCTGCCCGGACCAGTTGCCTTCGCTGTACGAAGAGTCGCGTTGGTACTCGCCGCCGGCGACCGCGTCGAGCAGGCCGTCGACCGTGAAATCCTCGAGGCCGAGGGTCTGGAACAGCGGACTCACCAGCGACAGCACCGTGCAGTTCGGGCAACCGCCGCTGCGGTGGCGCTCGACGGCGGCATCCTTCCATTCATGCGTATAGCGCAGGCCGGTGGTCAGATCGAGGCGGTCGGCGAGATGCCAGTCGACCGAGCCGAAAGCGGCGGCGCTGTCGGAAACCTGGAAGGCCTTGGTGCGGATGGTCATGCCGTCCAGCGTCTGCGGCGGAATCGCCGCGTAGAGCAGCGGGCCGACGCTCGATTGCGTGGCGAACGGCAGCAGGTTCTGGCGGATCAGGCCGCCGAAGGTCCAGCCGACCAGATCGCGGCCGAGCACGTTGCGCTCGAAGGAGTTGATGTGCTGGCGCAGGTAGTAGAGGCCGAACACCGAATCGAAGGCGTCGAACTTCGAGGCGAGGCGCAGCTCCTCGCTGAACTGATGGTGCGCGTTCAGCGTGCCGGTCTCCGGCACCAGCTGCAGCGAGGTCGCGTCGTCGCTGGTCGGCGTGAACCACCAGTCGCGGTAGGCGGTGATGCTGGTCAGGCGGCTGCGCTCGTCGATGTCCCAGTTGAACTCCGCCGATACCGCCGCCTGTTCGACGAGGCTGTCGGTGCGGGTGTCGCTGTCCGTCTCGCGCGCGTAGGGATCGCGCGACACGCGCGTGTATTCCATGAACTCGTCGCGCGCGCGCACCTTGTCGCGGTAGATCACCAGCGGGTAGACGCAGCAGCGCTCGTGCGCGTGCGAATACTCGGCGATGAAACGGCCGCTCACCGCGTCGAGCGGCGTCCACAGCAGCTGGCCGCGCACGCCGTACTTGTTGCGGTTGTTGAGATCCTGGCCGTTGTAGCGGTTCTCGATCGTGCCGTCGCGGCCGCTGTAGTAGCCGGTGATGCGGCCGGCCAGGGTCTCGTCGCCGAAGATCTCGCCGGTCGCGGTGCCGCGCAGCTGGCGCAGGCCGTCGTTGCCGAGCGTGCCCTCGAGCGTCGATTCACCGTTGTGGCTCGGCAGCTTGGTGATGATGCTCACCGCGCCGGCCGTCGTGTTCTTGCCGAACAGCGTGCCCTGCGGGCCGCGCAGCACCTCGACGCGATCGAGATCGACGAGGTCGAACATCGACAGGCCCTGGCGGCCGAGATAGACGCCGTCGAGGAACAGGCCGACGCTGCTCTCCATGCCGTCGTTCATCGACGTCGAGCCGAGGCCGCGGATCGTGTACTGCGTGAGGCGCGTGTTGGTGGCGGTGACGACCAGTGCCGGCACGCGCTCCTGGATGTCGGTCGGCAGGGTGAGGCCGGCCTCGCCGAGCGCCGGGCCGTCGAGCACGGTCATGGAGATCGGCACGTCGAGCGCGCGCTCCGCGCGGCGCCGCGCGGTGACGACGACGGTCTGCAGTTTCATGTCGTCGTCGTCCGCCGCGGCGGCCGGCAGCGCCGGCGGCGCCTCGGCGGGCAGCGCGATGGTCGCCAGCGGCGCCGCCTCGTCCTGCGCCGGCGTCGCCGCCGGCCACAGCGCCAGTCCCAGCAGGCAGGCGCCCGTCGTGTTGCGCAGACTCATCATTCCCCGTTTCCCATCGAGCTGTCCGTCATCCCTGGCGCCGCGCCCAGCGGGTTCGCGCCGCCGGCGGTCGCCATCGTGGCGCGCGAGCATGACCAAGCGAGCGGATGCTGGCTACCGCCTGCCCGCCAGGCCGGACATTTGTTCCAAGCTTATGACGGCCGCTGCGCGTCGCGAGTAGTAAATCGGCCCCGTGCCGTTGACAGCGGCGATGTTCGCATGCTGCGCGTCGCGCTGCCTTGCCGCGGCGTCAGGCTCAGGCGCGCGTGCGTTTCATCAGCGTCGCCGCGCTGAAGACCTTCGGCGCGTCGCGCGCGGGCCGGCGTTCGGCCGGCGGCTTCGCGCACTCGCGCAGCAGCTTGCGATACTCGGTGCGGAAGGCATCGTGCGTGCGGCTGCCGAACGTCGTGTGGCCGCCTTCGTACTGCTGGGCCTGGTACTCGTGCCAGGTCGTGCAGTAGCCGAAGTAGGCGTTCGCATAGGACGACACGACGACGTGCGCGACGCCGAGCGGCGCCAGCGCCTCGAGGCACAGCGCACGCAGCTGACGGCCGGCCTCGGTGGTGATCTCGCCCGGGAAGCCGATCAGCGCCAGCGCGCCGAGCCGCCAGACCTGCAGCGGCAGCACCTGCGGCACCCAGGGCTTTTCGTCGAGCGCGCCGCTGGCGTCCTCGCGACGCAGCTCGGCGACCATGCGGTCGAGGAAGCCGGGCAGACGGCGCAGGCGCGTGATGCCGACGATCCTGCCGGCGGCGGTCTCGGCGACGATGCGCTTCGGCGCCTGCGCGCGGTACTTGGCTTCGACGGCGGCCAGCGTCGCGCCGCCGTCGCGCCGCGCGGCGCGCCGCTCGCGCCATTCGGCGGCGCGCGCCAGCGCGCCGAGCAGCGCGACGACCGGCGCCGGCGCGCCGGGCCCGTCGACCGGCGAGCCGGCGAAGAAGGCGAGGCCGTGGCAGGGCGCGACGGTGCGTTCGCCGGAGAGGCCGGCGAGATCGGCGTCGACCTCGACCTCGCCCATGTCGCGCCAGGCGAGCGCCGCGTCGGTCGCGCCGGGCGCCAGCTCGTGCCTCGCATCGAGCGCGCCGAGGATGCGCTGCGCCTGCTCGCGCTGCAGGCGGCCGTTGAAGCGCGCGCTCTCGGTGTCGTCCGCGTAGCGGCCGCGCGGCCAGCCCTTGTCGGCGCTCTGCGCGTTCGGCGAGACGTCGCCGGCGAACTGCTGCGCGAAGATCGCCACCGCGCCGTCGCCGAGCGCGGCTTCGAGCTCCTCGGCGGCGTAGCCCTTGTTGTCGTAGGAGACGTAGCGGTTGCGGTTGCCGACGCTGGTCGGGTGCACGCCGAACCAGTTGATCTGGCCGATCGCGCGGCCGTCGTCGTCGCGGGCTTCGAGCAGCCACATCGTGCGCTCGATGGCCAGATGCGCCTCGCGCGGCGTGCGCTTCTCGACCTGCGGGTTGCGGTTGTGGGCGGCGAGCGAACGGTTGAAGGCGACGTCGGCGTCGGCCGGGAAATCACCGTGCGCGAAGCGCAGCCGCGCCGGCCGCCGACGCTGCCAGGCTTCGGCGAGCGCCTCGACGAGACTGCCGACGATGGCCTCGAAGACCGGCGGACGGAAGCCGGGGATCGAGAAGTTGTAGAACGGGAAGTGCGCGTAGCCGCCGGGCGCCGAATGCGTGTGCTGGGCGCAGAGCAGCAGGCGCTCGTCGTCGAACAGGCCGGGATGCGCCCGGGCGAGGCGCTCGAGCACGGCGCGCTTCACCTCAGGCAGCATCATGCAGATCTCGCTCTGCGCGAAGAACAGCGGCGCGCCGGCGATGCCGGCGAAACAGAACGCGCGGCTGTACAGCGCCGTCTCGCGGCGCTCGATGACGTGCTCGGCGCGGCCGTAGCCGAGCATGCCGAAGCCGCCGCCCTCGAAGGCGATCTCGCGCTTGCCCGCGCCCGCCAGCCATCCGCTCATGCGCTTCCCCTGTCTCCGGCCGCAGAGCATCGCGGCCGGAGCCGGTGCCGGCAAGCGGGAAATCGGACCCAGCCGCCGCTAGCGGCGGCGCGGCGCGGCGCTCGGAAAGTGCGCCGGATCGTCGTCGGCGGGCCGCGTCGGCGGCGCGCGCAGCGGCGCGTCGCGATCGTTGAGGGCGCGGCCGGCGAGGTCGTCGGTCTCCAAGGCATCGGCGATCGATGCGGCCGACTCGCCGTGCGCGCGGCGCTGCAGGGCCTTGGCCTGCAGGTCCGCCGGCAGCGCCCAGCCGAGACGGTCCTCGATCGTTTTCAGGAAGCGTTCATCGTCATCGCGAAGCGTGCCGCGCATGTTGTACTCCGGAACGTCGGCGACGGAAAATCCGCGTCCATTTTCAGACGGTGCCGGCCGCGCGCGAGTTCCGCTCGCAGTGTCGGCGGCTGCCGGAACGATCGACGGAGCCATGACGGCAAGCATGACGAAGCGCGCGACGGGCATCACGGCCCTGCTGCTCCTGGCCCTGTGGGGTGTACGGCCGGCGCACGCGGCCTGCGACGTGACGGTGCCGCGCGGCGGCGACATCGCCGCGGCGATTGCCGCGCTGCCGGACGACGGGCACGCCAGGACGGTGTGCCTCGGCGCCGGCGACTACCTGCTGCGCCGGTTCGTGCCCATCCTGCGCGACGGCGTGCACCTGCGCGGCAGCGGCGCGGCCACCGTGCTGCGCATGCAGGACGGCGTCGCCCAGCCGCTGATCGTGATCGGCGACTGGCGCGACGAGGCGCCGGCGCAGCCGGTCCGCGACGTGAGCATCGAGCACCTGAAGCTGGTCGGCGCGCGCGCGGATCACGAATTCATGCCCGAGCATCCGTATCTCAGCAACAGCGCGATCGTCGTGCGCCGCGGCGAGAACATCGCCCTGCAGGATCTCGAACTCGACGCCTGCCGCAGCGCCTGCATCCTCACCGAGCGCGACACGCGCGGCGTGCGCATCGAGCGCAATCGCATCCTCGGCGCGGTCTGGGACGGCGTGTCGTTCAACCGCTCGGCGCAGGTCACCGTGCGCGACAACGAGATTCGCGGCAACAGCGCCGCCGGCATCACCGCCGAGCATCTCGAGGACAGCGAGATCCGCGGCAACACGATCGCCGGCAATGGCTCGCACGGCCTGTATCTGTCGGACTCGCTGCGCAACCGCGTCGTCGCCAACCGCATCGAGAACAACCGGCATGCGGCGGTGTTCCTGACCTGCGCCGTGCGCTTCCGCGATCCGCAGCCGGTGCTGTGCTGGGACAACAGCATGAGCCAGGGCAATGTGTTCGAGGACAACCGCCTCGCGCGCAACGAGCATGGCTACGACATCGGCGCCGACCGCGCCGCCAACTGCAAGCTGCCGCAGTGGCAGCCGAACGTCTGGCGCGACAACCGCAGCGATGCGCCGAACCGCGATCCGCGGCCGGAGCAGTTCGGCCTGTGCACGCGCGCCGGCTAGCGTCGCGGGAGGCTCAGTCGCCGATCCGGCCGCGCAGCGCCTTGACCTGACCGCGCCGCGTCTTCTCGTCGACGCGCCGCTGCTTCGCCGCGCGGCTCGGGCGCGTGGCGCGGCGCACGCGCGGCACCACCGCCGCCGCCGCGATCAGCTCGCGCAGACGTTGCAGCGCGGCGTCGCGGTTGCGGTCCTGGCTGCGGAACTGCTGGGCCTTGATGACGACCACGCCGTCCTCGGTCAGGCGCCGGTCGCGGCGCGCGAGCAGGCGCTCCTTCACCGCCTCCGGCAGCGAGCAAGCGCGCACGTCGAAGCGCAGCTGCACGGCGCTCTCGGTCTTGTTGACGTGCTGGCCGCCGGCGCCCTGCGAGCGCATGGCGGAAAGCTCGATCTCCTCGAGCGGAATCGCGAGTTGGGCGTTGATCGTCAGCATCCGGCGGCCTTCATCGGCGGGCAATGGCGGTGGCCGATGATGCCCGATCGGCGGCGCACGCCGCGCCGGACTGGCATCGGATTTGCCAGCCATAAGGCGACGGCAGGCCGGGAGATGACGATGGACAGCGTGGCGAGCGGCAGTTCGATGACCGGCCTCGTGCTCACCGCCGGCGGTGCGCGCGGCGCCTATCAGGCCGGCGTCATCAAGCGCGTCAGCGAGATTGCGGCGCTGCGCGACGGCCCGTCGCCGTTCCAGATCATCGCCGGCGCTTCGGCCGGCGCCATCAATGGCGCCGCGCTCGCCGCGGCCAATTCCAGCTTCGCCGAAGGCGCGGCACAGCTCGCCAGGCTGTGGTCGCAGCTGACGTTCTCCGACGTGTTCCGCACCGACACGCGCGCGCTGGCGAAGACCGGCGGCAAGCTGGCGCTCGACATGGCGCTCGGCGGCCTGATCGGCGGCGGTCGCGCCGACGCCCTGGTCGACAGCACGCCGCTGCGCGGCTTCCTCGACAGGCACCTGCGCTTCGACGGCATCGCCGAGGCGATCGCCAAGGGCGATCTCTATGCCCTGGCGATCACCGCCACCGGCTATCACTCCGGCAAGGCCTTCACCTTCATCCAGGGCCAGGCCGGACATCCGGTGTGGAACAAGAGCCGCCGCGTCGCGCTGTCGACGCAGCTGACGCTCGACCACGTGCGCGCCTCGTCATCGATTCCCATCGTCTTTCCGCCGGTCGCGCTGCGCGCCGGCGCTGCGGTCGCGTATTTCGGCGACGGCGCGCTGCGCCTGACCACGCCGCTGTCGCCGGCGATCCGCCTCGGCGCCGAGCGCCTGTTCGCGATCGGCGTGCGCTGCCAGGAAGCCGCCGACAGCCTGCTGCGTTCGGAACTGGCGGCCGATCCCGATCTGGTCGCGAGCCTGCAGCGGCCGCCGCTCGCGCAGATCTGCGGCGTGTTCCTCAACGCGATCTTCCTCGATCACCTCGACGCCGACGTCGATCATCTGCGCCGCATGAACGAGCTGGTGTCGGCGTTCCAGTCGGTGTCGCACACGCACGACGCCATGCAGAGCGGCGTCAGCGAGCCGATGCGCATCGTCGAGCCGCTGATCCTCTCGCCCTCGGCCGATCTCGCCATCATCGCCAAGACCCTCGCGCACCGCCTGCCGCGCGCGATCCGCTACGTGATGGACGGCCTCGGCACGCCGGACGCGCAGAGCGCCGACCTGACCAGCTATCTGCTGTTCGACAAGGCCTTCACCAGCGAACTGATCCAGCTCGGCTATCGCGACGCGGCGCAGCGGATCGACGAGATCGAGCACTTCCTGGTCGGCGCGCGCCTGAGCCGGCGCCGCGCCTGAACCGCGAGACCCGGGTAGTGGTTTCCCCGGCGCCGCGCGCAGCTGTCTATTCGGGCGCGTGCGCCGCCGCTTTCGCCGCGCGCAAGGTCTCCCGCACCATCAGCAGCAGTTCC
The DNA here is from genome assembly GCF_000474945.1 of Solimonas soli DSM 21787. Taxonomy (GTDB): domain Bacteria; phylum Pseudomonadota; class Gammaproteobacteria; order Nevskiales; family Nevskiaceae; genus Solimonas; species Solimonas soli. The sequence continues at coordinate 75,638 of NZ_KI440838.1, forward strand.
TTCGCATAGCGCGGGCTCGTCTTCAGCGGCGGCGCATGCGGATTCTCCGCTGCGTGCCGGGCGGCCGCCGCGGCGAGCTGCGCCTGCTCGCGGCGCGCATTGCGGATCAGGGTGCGCAGCCGCTGGCTGTCGACGCCGGGATGCGCGGCGATCCATTCGGTGACCGCCGCATCGTCGGCGAGCAGGCGATCGCGCCAGCGGTCGGCGAACTGCAGTGCCCGTTCGCGGCCGCGGTGGTAATCGGCGATCGCCCGACGCAGCGGCGCCGGGTCGATCTCGCGCAGCAGCTTGCCGAGATACTGGCCGTGGCGGCGCCGCGCCTCGTGCGCGGTGATCGTGCGCATCGTGCGGAACGCTTCGCGCAGGCGCTCGTCCATGCCGATGCGGTCGAGCTGCGCGTCCGGCAGATCGAGCAGGGCGTTGCCGAGGTCCTTCAGCTCCTCGGCGTCGCGCTTGACCTGCGACTTGCTCGGGCCGTCGTAGCCGAAATCGAGCGGCGGGGGTTTCTTGGCCATCAGGACCTGCCTCGCGCGAGGTAGGCGAACAGGCGCGCGCGCGTCGCATCACTCATCTCGCGCAGCTTGCGGATATTGGTGTCGGGAATGCCGTCGACGTCCGGGTGGCTGTCGATCGCCGCCTCGACGCTGTCCTCGCGCAGCAGATGCAGCAGCGGCCATGGCGCGCGGTTCGTCAGGTTCCCGGCATCGTCCGGCAAGGTGTCCGCGAACTGGTAATCCGGGTGGAAGCTCGCCACCTGGTAGAGGCCGCTCCACTCGAACTGGTCGAGCATGCCGTCGACCTGGTCGAGGAAATCGTTGTACTCGGCGAAGTCGGCGAACAGGTGCGGCACGGCGATCAGCGTCGTCTCGATCTGCTCCGGCGGCGTGTCGTCGAGCCTGGCGAGTTCCAGCTGCAGCTCGGCGAGCAGATCCAGCTCCTCGCGCGCCTCGCTGACCACCACGCGCACGCGCCCGGCGCGGGTCGGCTTGGCGGCGAACGGGCACAGGTTGAGACCGATGACGATGTCATCGAGCCACTGGCGGATTTCGGCTTCGATCGGGTGCACGGTGACGGCGCGGCGGTGACGGGCGCACAGGGTAAAGGCTTTGCCGCCGGCGCGCCTCGGGCCGGCCGCCGGCGTTCCGCGCCGCCTCGTCCGCCCATAGCGTATAGTGGTCCTCTCGCGAAGCCTCCTGGGGCCTGCGGCCCGCCTTCGCGACAGCCGGCGGCGTCTGCGCGGGCCTGACTCAGCGGGGAGCAAGGCTCTCCAAGGCAGTTCTCCATGAGTACCGAAACAGGGCTTATCCGCGGTGTCGCGGTTTCCCTCCCCGACGGCATGGTCAGGCGTGAACTGGCGCGGCTGCACCCGTACACCATCGGCTGCTGCCGGCGCATCGGCCTGCGCAACGAGGCCGGCGCGGTCTATCGCTGGATTCGCACCGTCGGTCTCGGCCACTTCCTCGACGTCGTGGCGGCGATGACGCGTCTCGGCTACGTCGACGAATGGCAGCAGGCGAGCGGGCACGGCGGCTTCGACGTCGTTCTGTCTCCGGACATCAACCGCTCCTCGGCGGCGGCGCAGCACGCGGCGCGCACCGTCCGGGTCCGCGACCCCGGCGGGCGGCGGCTGCGTGGCGATGCCTCGGCGCACGCCGCGCACGGCAGCGCGCCATGAACAACAAGCAGGCGCGCCAGCCCAGGCAGGATCTGTTCACCAGCGCGATGGGCGGCGGCACGATCCGCAGGGCGAGCGATCTCGCGCTGGTGACGTTTCGCGACGCCGCGCTGATCACCACCAGCGAGGAGTTGCGTCGCGCGCAGCAGTGGGGCCGTGCCCGCGACGCCAGCGCCAACGAACACGACGATCGCCTGACGCTGCTGCAGCAGCTCGACACGATGATCGCGCGCGCCGGCACCGCCGAACCGACGCGCGGCGAGCCCGCGACCATCGTGCGCCTGGTGCGCAAGATGCACGAAAGCGGAATGAATATGGCCGAATGGAAGATCCCGCAGCCGGTGCGCGACCTGCTGCTCGCGGCGCAGGCGACGGGGAGTGCGTGAGCGCGCGCGCCGGGCGCGCCTAGCCGCCGCGCGCCGCGCCGGCGCGGCGCGCGTCCGTCGCCGCCGATCGCCGCCGGCATGATGCGATTCCACATCCTGCATCGCACCTGCTACGGCTTCACCGCGCCGGTCGCGCTCGGCGCGCATGAGCTGCGGCTGCGGCCGCGCGAAGGGCAGGACCTGCACATCGAGTCCTTCCGGCTCGACATCCAGCCGCGCGCCAGCCTGCGCTGGCATCGCGATGCGGAAGACAACGTGGTCGCCGTCGCCAGCTTCGCGGACACCGCGCAGCAGCTGGCCATATCGAGCGAAGTCGTCGTGCAGCAGCACAATGTCAATCCCTTCGACTTCCTGGTCGCCGAGCACGCGCTGCAGTTCCCGTTCCGGTATACCGAGGAAGAAGCCGCGGTCCTGCGGCCGTACATGCGCGCCTTCGACGCTCCGCCCTGCACGGAGCGCTTCGGCGCCTGGCTGTGGCGAGGCGCGTTCGAGCACGGCGGCCGGCGCGAGACGTTCGCCGTGCTGCAACAGCTGAATCAATACGTGTGCGACAGCCTGCGCTACCGCGTGCGCCACGAAGCCGGCGTGCAGAGCGCGGACACGACCCTGGCGCTGGGCAGCGGCGCCTGCCGCGACTTCGCGGCGCTGCTGGCCGAAGCCGCGCGCCAGCTCGGATTCGCGGCGCGCTTCGTCAGCGGCTATCTGCGCACCGAAGCGTCGGGTGCGGATCCGGGCGCCACACATGCCTGGACGGAAATCTATCTGCCCGGCGCGGGCTGGAAAGGTTTCGATCCGATGCAGGCGCAGCTTTGCGCGCGCGATCATTTCGCGGTGGCGGCGGCACGGGAGCCGGCGTCGGTGCCGCCCGTCTCGGGCGCCTACGCCGGTGCCGCGGGCTCGCGGCTCGACGTCGGCATCTGGATCACCGCCTGGCCCGGCGGCGCGGCGGACGACAGCACCGCGACGCAATGCGCGTGAACAGACCTCGGTCGTCGATGAGATTCCGCAGGCCCTGCCCGCGGAGCCGCTGCAGATTCTCCAGCATGCCCATGACAAGCGCGGGATCGCTGCGCTCCCGGTCGCCGAGCTCGGCAACGATGCGCAGCGGATGGATGCTGCGGTAGGACTTGGTGGGATCGCCGGCGAAGCGCTGGTGGGTGACGTTCGGGTCGTCCGCTGTGCCCGAGGAGCTGTCGAGCCGCGTCGCGGAATCGCGGCATCCGCGGGCGCTCGATCCCGAAATCGAAGCGCTTGCACGGCAGTATGGCTTGGCCGTGGCGGCGCCATCACAGTAGGAGAGCCATCGCTCCGGTGCTGTCGCCGGCGCTCCGCGGCGGCGCGTCGACGAAGCGCGCGCGCTTCTCAGCCCAGGCTCTCGATCAAGGCCACGCTGCCCTGGCCGCCGTCCGCGCAGATGCTGACGATCGCGCGCGTGCCCGCCGGCATCGCGGCGAGTTCCTTGACCGACTGGCTGAGGATGCGCGCGCCGGTGGCGCCGAAGGGATGGCCGATGGCGACGCTGCCGCCGTTCGGGTTGACGCGGTCGCGCGGGAAGACGCCGAAGTCGGCGTCGACGCCGGCCTTGTCGCGCAGGAAGCTCTTGTCTTCGAGCGCCTTGATGTGGAACAGCACCTGGGCCGAGAACGCTTCGTGGATTTCCCAGAGGGCGATGTCCTCGTACTTCAGGCCGTGCCGCGCGAGCAGACGCGGGATCGCGAAGGCCGGCGCCATCAACAGGCCCTCGTGGCGGAAGTCGATCGCGGCGATTTCCCAGTCGAGCAGTTTCACGCGCGGCGTGTCCGACGGCAGCCTGGCGATGCCGGCCTGCGTGCCGACCCAGATGGCGGCCGCGCCGTCGGTCAGCGGCGAGGAATTGCCGGCGCTGAGCGTGCCCTGGCCGCTCGTGCGGTCGAAGGCCGGCGGCAGTTTGGCGAGCTTGTCGAGCGAGGTGTCCTTGCGCGGAATGCCGTCGCGGGCGACGTCGCCGACGGCGACGACCAGATCGTCGAAGAAACCGCGCTCCCAGGCCGCCACCGCGTTCTTGTGGCTGGCGAGCGCCGAGGCGTCCTGCTCGCGGCGCGGGATCTGCCATTCCCTGGCGGTGATCTCGGTGTGCTCGCCCATCGACAGGCCGGTCGTGCGGTTGGTGACGGCCGGGATGTAGAGCTTGACGTCGCCGAGCCGGAGGTCGCGGATCGCCGCGAACTTGTCGCCGACCGATTTCGCCTTCTGGAACTTGCGCAGCCAGTCGCTGAGCGTCTGCGTCAGGCCGACCTGCACGCGGCTCATGCTCTCGACGCCGCCGACCAGCGCCAGCTGGCGGCTGGAGTCGTTCAGCATGCCGGCCGCCTCGAAGGCGCCGATCATGCTCGTCGAGCAGGCCATGATGGTCGAGAACGCGGTGATGGTCGGCGGCGCGCCGGCTTCCATCAGCACCTCGCGCGCGAGGTTGCTCCAGGTGAGGTTCGGCACCACGCTGCCCCAGACCGCGAAGTCGGGCGTCGCACCCTTGGCGAGCATGGCCTGCACGACCGGCACCGACAGGGCGATGGCGTCGTATTTCGCCAGCGCGCCCTCGACCTTGGCGAACGGCGTGCGCACGCCGGCGGCGATGAAGACGTCGTGGCGGGTCGTCGGTGCGGGAGCCATGTGCGTGTCCTTCGCGTGCGGGGCAATCGAGTCTAGCGCAGGCGGTTTTCGACGGCTCGCGATGCGGGCGAGGGCCGGCGCGTGCGGCGGCGGTGCATGCGCTACGATCGCCGCCGCGGTCCAGGGAAGGAGAGAGACGGGTGGCGAAGGTCGCGAAGTCATCGATGCTGTTCGCCGCGCTGCTGGCCGGCGGCGTGGCGCAGGCGCAGGCGCCGCCGCTGACGGCGGCCGCGCTGCGCGCCTGTGCGACGCAGGTGCAGCAGCTGCGCAGCGGCGCGGCGCAGCTGAACCGGCAGGTCGCCGAGGCCGACGCGCGGCGCGAGCGCATCGACGCGCAGGGCGCGGCGCTGCGGCAGGAGGCCGCGCAGCTCGATCGCGAGCACCTGCAGGCGCAGCTCGATCTGCAGCAGCGCCGCCGGCGGCACAACGACGAGGCTGCGGCCTTCAACGCGCAGATGCTCGCGCAGCGCCGCGCGATCGACGAGCTCAACCGCGTCAAGGCGGATTACGCGCGGCAATGCGCCGAGCGCAGCTATCGGCGCAGCGATTTCGCCGCGCTGTCGCCCGACGCGCAGGCGGCGATGCGCGCCGGCCTCGACGATATCGTCGTGCCCTACGTCGAACCGGCGCCGGTGCGCTGAGCGGTGCGCATCTGGGTCGACGCCGACGCCTGTCCGAAAGTCATCAAGGAGATCCTGTTCCGCGCGGCACAGCGCAAGCAGCTGGAACTGCTGCTCGTCGCCAACGCGCCGCTCGCGGTGCCGCGCCTGCCGTACATCCGAAGCGTGGTCGTCGCGCGGGGCCTCGATGTCGCCGACCAGCACATCACCGAATGGGCGCAGCCCGGCGATCTGGTCGTCACCGCCGACATTCCGCTGGCGGCGGCGGTCGTCGCCAAGGGCATCGTCGCCATCAACCCGCGCGGCCAGCGCTACGACCGTGACAACGTGCGCCAGCAGCTGGGCCTGCGCAATTTCATGGCCGACCTGCGCGGCGCCGGCGTCGAGACCGGCGGCCCGCCGGCCTTCCACGCACGCGACCAGCAGGCTTTCGCCAACCAGCTGGAACAGCAGCTGCTGCGCGTGCCGAAGCGCGGCGCGGCGCGTTGAACGACGGGCGGCGACGCTGTCGCGCCGCGCCGCCGCGCCGGCGCGGCCTCAGGGCGCCGACAGCGCTTCCATCTGGATGCGCAGCGTCACCGTCATGTTGAAGCCGTAGTCCTTGCCGGCATCGAGGCCGAACTCGTCGCGCTGGAAGCTCGCGAGCGCGTCGGCGCCGCAGATCTCGCGCGTCTTGAGCAGCGGATGCGCGATGCACTTGAACGAATTGACGGTGAGCGTCAGCGGCTTGCTGACGCCGTGCAGGGTCAGCGTGCCGACGACGCGCGTCGGCCGGCCGTCGACGAAATCGGCGAGCTTGCCCTTGTACGTCGCCTGCGGGTACTTCGCGGCGTCGAAGAATTCCGGCGCGACGGCTTTCTCGTGCATCGCGTCGAGGCCGAAGTCGACGCTGTCGATGTCCACGCTCACGTCGACCTGCCCGGCCTTCGCCGCCTTGTCGAGCGTCATCGTGCCGCTGGTCTTGTTGAACTTGCCGCGCCAGATCGACACGCCGCCCATGTGGTCGGCCTCGAAGCTCGGATAGGTGTGCGCCGGATCGATCTCGTAGCGCACCGGCGCCGCCTGCGCGGCGCCCGCGGCCGCGCTGCAGATCATGGCCGCGAGGCGTGCGATTCGCTGGTGATGCTTGAACATCGGCTCTCCCCTCAAGTGGTGCCGCCGGGCTGGCGGCATATGGACGTCGAACGAGTCCGCGGAAAATCGACACGGCGCCTGCGCCTGCGCGATGCCCCGCCGCCTGGCTCAGTCACGGTCGAGTGCCTGCAGGCGCGCGGCGAGCAGCGCCGGAAAACGTCCGTACCAGGTCGCGTTGAGCGGCGAGGGATGCGGCAGCGGATGCAGGGTGATGTCGCGCGCGTGGCCGGCGCGGCTGCGCACGCTGACCGGCAGCGATCGCTCGTAGCGGTCCTCGCGCGCCCAGAACGCTTCGAGCGCCTGCGTCACGCCGCGTTCCTGGTTGAGGCCGAACCAGAAGAAGGCCTCGCGGCCGAGCACGATCAGGTCCGTGCCCCGCCAGTCGTCGACCAGCACCTGCGCCATCAGCGGCTGGAAGCGCTTCTTCACGGACGTCGACCACGCCTTGTTGCCGACCGGCTTGTACGGCACGGTGTTGGCCCAGAAGTAATGGCGGCCGATTTCCTTCGAGGCGGCGAAGTCCGGCAGGGCCTGGCCGTGGCGGTGCAGGTAGAGTGCGCGCCGCACGAGCTGGCCGCCCGCGCCGATGAAGGGTTCGAGGTGCTGCACCTCGTCGCGGCCGGGGTCGCGGCCGAAAAAGCCGAGCCGCGCCCGCCGATCGCCGTGCGCGACGATCGGCTCGAGCGGATCACGCCCGTATTGCGCGTAGACCTCCTTGTCGATGCCGGCGATGTCGGCGGCGATCGCGCGAAAGGCCTGGCGCTGCACGGTGCTGAGGACGGTGTCGGTCATGGAACTCGGAGGATCGGGAAGGCGCTTTTACAATAGCCGGGCATGATGCCTGCAGTCGCAGCCGGATGGCGGAGGACGATGTGGAAGACTGGGTGAACCGCGCCCTCGAACGCTGGCCGAACGTGCCGGCCCTGTACGGCTGGCTCGCGCTCGACCGGCGCGGCCGCTGGCTGATCCGCGGCGAAGTCATCACGCGACCGCAGATCATCGACACCATCAACCGCAATTATGCCGGCGACGAGCACGGCCGCTGGTATTTCCAGAACGGGCCGCAGCGCGGCTACCTGCGCCTGGAAGTGGCGCCCTACATCCTGCGCGTCGGCGCCGACGGGCAGTCGCTCGAAACGCACACCGGCCTGCGCATCGAGCGTCCGACGCAGGCGCTGCTCGACGAGGAAGGCTCGCTGCTGGTCGTCAGCGAGCACGGGCCCGGCCAGCTCGCCGACCACGAGCTCGACTGGGCGCTGGCACGCCTGCGCGCCGGCGAGGCGGCGCTCGACGACGCCAGCCTCGCCGACGCGCTGGCGCGGCCGTCGGACACGCATTGCGGCCTTCGCCTGCAGCTCGGCGCGCACACGCTCGACGTGCGCCGCCTCGATCGCGAACGCATTCCCGGCACCCTCGGCTACACGCTCGACCCGCAACCGCGCGAAGGCGAGCACGCGGTGGTGGGCGGCGACGACGCGCTCTGAGCGCGTCTACTGCGGGCTGGCCTTGCTGCCGAGTTGCTTGCGCAGCACGGCGTAGTCGATGCTGCTCAGCTCGCGTTTCCAGGTGGCGCCTTCGTCCGTCGAGGATTCGATGGTTTCGACACCGAGCGCACCGCCGTTGACGGCCAGCAGCAGCTCGGGGAAGAGCCACAGACGATCGGAAAGACGGCCCTGGTCAGAGGTTTTCGTCCAGGCCTGGCCGTCCTTGCTGGCGTAAATGCCGGGATCGCCGAACACGCCGCCGGCTTCGAGAATGGTGCCCGACGGCAACACGATCGGCGGTGCCGCTTTCACCTTGTACGGCGAGTGCGTCTCGCTCCACGTCTGGCCACAGTCTCGGGAAACGTGCGTGCTGGCGAAGATGCCCGCGAAGCCGGCGTTGGTGCCGGTCAACACGCCCAGGATTCCTTCCGGCGAGGCGGACAGGGCGATCAGCCGACGCTGATCCGGGACTCCACCCTTGCGCCATTGCGCGCTCGCGTAGTCGTAGCAGGAGACGGTCTTGCTGGCGGTCGACGCATAGCCGACCCCGCCCGGATAGGCCCAGGCCCAAACGCCGCGCGCGCCGCTCCAGACACTGGTCTCGATGCTGTCGCGCACCAAGGCCTGCCAGTTGCCGTTGTCCAGCGTGCTGGACCAGTACAGTCCGGCGGCCTTGGCCTGCTGCACGCCGACGACCCACGTTTTCGCATCCGGCGAGGCGTTGATGAAGAAGATGCTGCCGCCGGGCAAGTTTCCGCGGTTCAGTGCCGCGATCGTCTTCTCGCCGTCGGCGGCGAACAGCGTGCCCATGTCGCCGCCGGCGACGATACGGTACGCGCCGCCGCCGGCGACGGTCGTCGCCGTAATCGCCTCGAGGTCGCCCGTGCGTCCCGCGACGTGCCAGCGGCCGGTGGAATCGCGACGGATCAGCGTGCCCATGCGCGTGCCGCCCACGATCTGCCCGTCACTCATGCGCGAAAAGCCGGTGGCGCCGATCGGATGCACCAGCGCGAACAACTCGGCAATGTCCTTCTCGTTCTTGGCAACGTCCCATGTCCGCGCCGGACCGCGCTCATACAGCGCCGCGTAGTCGGATGCGTACTGGCGAATCAGTGCCTCGTTGCTGGTGATCCTTGCGCTGCGGCCGAGCAGCACGTTGAAGTTGGCGGCGGTCAGCACCACGCGGCCGAGATCGGTGACCTTGCCGGTCTCGACCGTGAACGAGCCGACGAGCGCGACGTTGCTGTCCTTGAACTCGATGTACCTGTTTGTGCCGAAGTCGACGAGCTGCTTGATGCGATAGGTGCCGGGCTTGAGGGCGCCGACGAACAGCGAGGTGTCGCGGGACAGGTTGGGCGCGACGTTGCTCAGCACGAAACGCTGATCGAAGCCGGACTGGCGCGCGCCGTCGTCCTGCAGGCGCGTCAGCTGCATCTGGTCGAACTGCCCGACTTCGCCGGTGTTCAGCGTCAGCGACAGCACGACGCTGCCGCTCTCCGGCGAGGGCTGGTCCTTCACCGGATCGCGTGCGTATTCGGTGGTGACACAGGCCGACAATGGCAGCGCGCCGACCAGCAGCAGCCAGCGCAGCGCCCGCATTCTTCTTTGCATCGCAATCCCCCGATCGGCGGAACACCCCCGTTCCGTGGTTTCGATCGTAAGCTCATGCCGAGGCTGCGACCGTGAACGAAGTATCACGAGACGATGCCATCGCGGCGCCTGCGCGGCGGCGGGTGCAGGATGAGCCTGGCGATGACGCGATTGACGGCGCTGGCGGATGGCTGCCCGTGCGCGACGCACGGACGAAACCGGGCGTCGCTGCTTCAGCGCGTGCCCGCGCGGCTGCGGTTGGCGGCGTGCGCCGGATCTTCGTGCAGCAGCTTGCGCGTGACGCCGTTGGTCCAACCGAAGCCGTCCTGCAGCGGGTATTCGCCGCCGCCGCCGCCGCCGCCGCGCGCGCCGTCGGGCGCGTGCCGCAGGGTGTACTTCTCGACCAGCTTGCTCTCGCGCTCGTAGAGGCTCGACACGGTCTTCAGCCAGCGCGCGGCGATGTCATCGGCGAGCGATGTCTCGCCGTAGCGGCGCAGGCCGTCGATCGCCAGCCACTGCAGCGGCGCCCAGCCGTTCGGCTGGTCCCATTGTTCGCCGCTGTCGCGCTCGCTCGTGGCGAGGCCGCCTTCCTGCAGCAGCCGCGCGCGTATCGCCTGCGCGCTGCGCGCGGCCTGCGCGGCGCCGGCGAAGCCGGCGAACAGCGGTGCGGCGCAGGCGGCGCTGAGGTTTTCGCGGCGCCGGTCGAGCTGCCAGTCGTAGTCGACGAACGCGCCGGCCGCCTCGTCCCAGAGCCAGCGCGTGAGCGCGTCGCGTCTCGCATCGGCGCGGCGCCGGAAGTCGGTGGCGGTCGCCGTGTCGCCGCAGCGCTCGCTCAGCGTGGCGATCCGCGTCTCGAGGCCATGCAGGAAGCTGTTGAGGTCGACCGGCAGCAGCGCCGTCGTGCGGATGCTGGCAAGCTCGCGCGCATCGCCGAGCCAGCGCGAGCTGAAGTCCCAGCCGCTGGCCGCGCCGGCGCGCAGATCGCGATAGACCTCGTGCGCCGGCCGCTTGGCGCGGCGCGCCGTCATCACGTCTTCGAGGTGCGATTCCTCGCGCGGCGTGTCGCGCTCGTCCCAGTAGCGGTTGAGCACGCTGCCGTCGTCGAGCCGCACGCAGTGGCGGCGCGCCTCGCCGCGGCGCAGGCCGTCGGCGCCGTCCATCCAGTAGGCGTGTTCGCGGCGCAGCTGCGGCAGGTAGTCGAGCGCGCGGCGCACGCCCTTGCGCTCGAACAGCTCGACCATGAGCGCGAACACCGGCGGCTGCGAACGGCTCAGGTAATAGCTGCGGTTGCCGTTCGGCACATGCCCGTAAGTGTCGATCAGGTAGGCGAAGTTGTCGGCCATCTGGCGCAGCAGCTGCGGCCGGCCGCTCTCGGCGAGGCCGAGCATCGTGAAGTACGAGTCCCAGTAGTACAGCTCGCGGAAGCGGCCGCCCGGCACCACGTAGCGCTTCGGCAGCGGCAGCAGCGAGGAGCGCGGCGGATGCCCGGCCGGCTCGCGCGTCAGCACGTCCCACAGGCCGTCGATGTGTTCGCGCAGCGTCTGCTGCGGGTCCGAGACGTAGTGGCTGGCGGTGACCGCCTCCTCGCGGAAATGGGCGTGCACGAAAGTCCGCAGCTCGAAGCCGGGCTGCGCGCGCTCGGCGCGATACGCGGCGAGGATGCGCTCCGGCGTCTGGCGCGGCGCGCAGTCGACGAAGGTCTTGCTGTCGTCGAACACGCGGCTCATCTGCACGTCGACGAACAGCTCCTGGTAGCGGTCAGCCGGCGTCAGCGTGTCGGCGGGCGCGACGTGGGCGACCGTGTCTTCGCGCGAGGCGACGCGATCGTCGGCGCTCATTGCTCGCTGTAGTTCCACAGCAGGCCGCCGTCGACGACCAGCGTCGTGCCGGTGACGTAGGCGGCGTCGTCGGAGGCGAGAAAGGCGACGGCGCCGGCGACGTCGTCCGGCTGGCCGAGGCGCTGCAGCGGGATGTTGCCGAGCAGCCGGTGCAGCAGCGCCGGCGCCTGCAGCAGGCGGCGGTTGATCGGCGTCTCGACGGCGCCCGGCGCGACGTTGTTGACGGTGATGCCGAGCGGCGCCAGCTCGATCGCCAGGTCGCGCATCAGCATCTTCAGGCCGCCCTTGCTGGCGCAGTAGCTGCTGAAGTGCGGGAACGGCAGCTCTTCGTGCACCGAGCTGATGTTGATGACGCGGCCCGGCCGTTTCGCCTCGCGCAGCTGGCGGACGACGGCCTGCGTGATGAAGAACGCGCCCTTGAGATTGACGTTCATCACCAGGTCGTAGTCGGCTTCGCTGACGTCCCAGAACGCGGCGCGGCGTTCGATGCCGGCGTTGTTGACGAGAATGTCCGGTGTGCCGAACGTGCGCGCCGCTTCGTCGACGACGCGCTGGTCGTCGGTGACGCGGCCGACGTCGCCGGCGATCACGCAGCCGCGCCGGCCGGCGGCCTGCACCGCGGCGAGCGTCGCCTGCGCGCCCGCCGAGTCGAGCCGGTCCTCGACCACGACCTCGGCGCCCTCCGCGGCGAGACGGATCGCGATGGCGCGGCCGATGCCTTGCCCTGCGCCGGTGACCAGCGCCACCTTGCCCTGCAGTCTCATGCGCGCTCCTTCGCCGTCGCCGGCCTGCGTTCGCGGGTGAGTCATCCGCTTCGAATGCGCACGCTCGCAGATGGTTCCGGACGCGGCGCTGAACGTGGCCGGCCGGCGCGACGCGGCGACAGGCCCTGGCGGGTTTGCGCGGCCGGCTTCAGCGCCCACTGCCGGCGCGTGTCGATGTCGCGCCGGCAGCCGGCGTCGCCGCGCACCTCGCGCACGCGCGACGCCTGTGCGATCAGCCGGCGCGCGCCCTGGTCGCCGCGCAGCTCGGCGAGCACGCGCGTGAACAGCGGCCGGCCGAGCAGGGCCGGATTGCCGCGCTGTCCGTTGACGACCGGCAGCACGGCCTCGTCGCCGCGGCGGTAGGCGGCGCAGAGGCGACGCAGCAGCGGCGCGCGCAGCGCCGGCATGTCGGCGTCGGCGCGATGATCGATTGGCCGACGATGGCGTGCTGCCAGGCGATCGGCCGGTTGCGAGGATCGTCGTCAGGCCGGTGGTCGCGCCTTGGCCCATCTCGAAATGCATGATGACGAACGTCACCGTGTTGTCGGGCGCGATGCGGATGAAGGCATTCGGCACGAACACGTTCGGCGTCAGCGTGCCGTCGGCGGCGAAGGCTTTCCTTGCCGGCGGCAGCTGCACCGCGAGCACGAAGCCGGCGGCGAGCTAGGATTTGAGGAAGCCGCGGCGGCTGCAGCCCTGCGGGCTGTCGGCGGCCGGCGGCGCGGCGTCTTCGGCGGCGAGGAATTCGGCGACCGCGTCGGCATCGAGCATGCGCATCATGGTCGTTCTCCTTAGGCGCCGAGGTCGGCCGAGGCGGCGTGGATCGCCGCACGGATGCGCTGGTAGGTGGCGCAGCGGCAGATGTTGCCGGCCATGGCGCCGTCGATGTCGGCATCGCTCGGCTTGCTGTTGTGCTCGAGCAGCGCGACCGCCGACATGATCTGTCCGGACTGGCAGTAGCCGCACTGCACGACGTCGAGTTCGACCCAGGCTTTCTGCACCGCCTGCGCGGCCTTCGACTTCAGGCCTTCGATCGTGGTGATGTTCTTGCCCGCCGCGGCGGCGACCGGCAGCGAGCAGGAGCGCATCGGCGCGCCCTCGAAGTGCACCGTGCAGGGCGCCGCACTGCGCGATGCCGCAGCCGTACTTGGTGCCGGTGAGGCCGAGATCGTCGCGCAGCACCCAGAGCAGCGGCGTCTGCGGATCGGCGTCGACCTGACGGGTCTCCCCGTTGACCTTGAAGGTGATCATGCGGCTCTCCCGTCGTCCTTGCAGGTTGGCTGGTGGCGCCCGGGCCGTCGGGCAGGCGTCAGGCATAACCATTGCAGTTGCGCGGCGTGCCGGGTCCGCTCGACAGGCCTGCGGTCTCGACCAGGCCGGCCTGCGCTGAACGGCGCGCGCAAAGAAAGAGGGCGCCCGCGGGCGCCCTCTTTTTTTGCTGCCGGCCTCGGCGCTGCTTACGCGGCGCTCTGCGTCGCGGTCACCGCGGCGTTGGCCGCCGGCCGCGTCAGCGGCTCGGCGCCGCCGATCGTGATGCGACGCGGCTTGTCGGCCTCCGGCACACGCCGCACGAGGTCGACGCTGAGCAGGCCGTTCTTCAGCGAGGCGCCACGCACCTCGATGTTGTCGGCCAGACGGAAGGACAGCTTGAACGCGCGCTGCGCGATGCCCTGGTGCAGGTACTGCACGTTTTCGCCGGCGCCTTCGCGGCGGCCGCTGCTGATGGTCAGCACATCCTTTTCGACCTGGATGTCGATGTCGCCTTCGGCGAGGCCGGCGGCGGCGACGACGATGCGGTAGTCATCGGCGCCATGCTTCTCGACGTTGTACGGCGGATACGAGCTGCCCACGTCGTTGCGCAGGGCGGTCTCGAACAGATCGCTGAAGCGGTCGAAGCCGATCGAGGAGCGGAACAGCGGAGCGAAAGTCAGAGTACTCATGGTGAACAACCTCCTGAGAGCGTAGTTACGGATTCCGGGGCCCGGACATCGGCACCCCGGTGCTCCCGAATCTGGGAGCGCGCCGCGGGCTTTCAAGAGGGCGGTTGCGCCGCGCCGCCCCGGGTCTTGCGGCCGGCCGTGGCGCGGGCCGCCGCCGCCCGGCCGGCCGCGCGTCGCGCGCGACCGCCTCGGCTTCCCCGGCCTTGAGCCCGAGCGCCAGCAGCACGTGCTCGACGCGCGATGCTCGGCCGTCGGCGTCGGCGTCGGCGCCGCGCCGGCGTTGACGCTGCGCATGCCATGATCCTGCCGAAGGAGCTTCGCCAGGACGTCCTCTATTCCGTCCCGAGCACCGCGGCCGCCCGGTTCGCCGACATCGGCGACGCCGTCGTTTCGATGTCCGCAAGCCGAATTACTGAGCGCTTCGGCGGCCCGCCAGGCCCCGGCGCGCGGCCGCCGGCCGTCGAGATCGCCAAGGACGGGCCGCTTCGGGGTCTCGATGCGCGTTTTCACGCCGGCGTCGCCGGCCGACACGCGCTGCGCCGGGAGCTTGGTCGCCGCCCGAGCGGCGCGGGGCGCTGATCAGCCATCGGCGTGATGCCGGCCGCCGTGAGCTGGCAGGGCTGGGCCGGCGAGGCGGCTGGTGGCGAAGGTGCCGCCGAAGATCGCCGGGGCCGGACGGCCGGCGGTCTGCGCACCCATGGTCGCGGCGTTCTTGAACTCGCCGTCGAGCACATCGCCGGCATCGCTGACCACGGGGGTCGCGTTCGGCCTGACGCCGACCATCGACAGCGCCTTGTCGGACTGCAGGGCGCGGCGCAGGTGCGCGGCGCGCGCATCGCCGGCATGCAGGGCCAGCACGGTTCCCGCCGATGCGATGAGCAAGGCCGTCGTGACTCTCATGGCGCCTCTCCCTGGTCTTTTGCCGTGCGCCACGTGCGGCTTGTCGGCGCTTCTCCCCGCGGCTACTTTAGCGCGACTTCCCATACGGCCTACGCGCGCCCCGCGCCGACGCCGCGCCAAGACGCCCGCCGATGCCCACCGCCCGCCTCACGCATCCGATCGCCGCCAAGTGGCCGGCGCAACACCCCGAGCGCCTGCAGCTCTATTCCCTGGCGACGCCGAACGGCGTCAAGGTCTCCATCATGCTCGAGGAATGCGGCCTGCCTTACGAGGCGCACAAGGTCGACTTCGGCAGCAATGACCAGCTCTCGCCGGCCTTCCTGGCGCTGAACCCGAACAACAAGATTCCGGCGATCATCGATCCCGACGGGCCGGGCGGCGCGCCGCTGCGGCTGTTCGAGTCCGGCGCCATCCTGGTCTACCTCGCCGACAAGACCGGCCGCTTCATGGCGCGCGACGGCGCCGCGCGCTACGAGACGCTGCAGTGGCTGATGTTCCAGATGTCCGGCATCGGCCCGATGTTCGGGCAGCTGGGCTTCTTCCACAAGTTCGCCGGCAGGGACTACGAGGACAAGCGTCCGCGCGACCGCTACGTCGCCGAGAGCCAGCGCCTGCTGCGCGTTCTCGACCAGCAGCTCGAAGGCCGCGCCTGGATCATGGGCGAGGACTACACGATCGCCGACATCGCCACCTTTCCCTGGGTGCGCAATCTCATCGGCTTCTACGGCGCCGGCGAGCTGGTCGGCTTCGCGCAGTTCGGCAACGTGCGGCGTGTGCTCGACGCCTTCGTGGCGCGGCCGGCGGTGCAGCGCGGGCTGAAGATTCCCGCCTAGCTAGCGCATTGTAAGCAGGCGCGGGCAGTCGCCGCGCGGGCACCAGAACGAGATCAGGAAGCTGTGGCCGCTGTTGCAGGACAGGTCGACGACCTCGTCCATGCGCGCCGTGACATCGACATACAGGCCGCAGCCGCTCGCCAGCGCTTCGCGGACCTGCGCCTGGTAACGGTTCGAGGCCGCCGCCGCGCGCACCGCCTGGATCGCCTGTTCGCGCGAATAGGAGCCCGGTTCGACGGCGACCTCGCCGAAGGCCGTGCGCACGGTCAGCACTTCGCGTCCTTCCTGGCATTGCCACTGCGCGTCGCGGCGCTGACAGTTCACCCGATAGCGGCTCGGCAGGCCGGCGACGCTGGCATGCGGCGCGCACAGCACGCTCACGTGGACGACGCGCGCGGTCTGCGCCTCGTCGGCCCGGCGGAAGGCGGGTCCGACGTCTTCGGCCGGCTGCCGGTAGCGGTCGCAGGCGAGCCGGCCGACGGCGTCGCGCGCCGATGCCGTCAGCGGCACCGGCACGCGCTGCGCGTCCGTGGCGGCCGACGCGGCGAGCGCGGTGCCGGCGAGCAGTAATAGCAGTCCGGCGAGCAGGCCGGGAACCGCGTGGAACAGGGTCGGAGGCTTCATGGCATTGTCGCCTGATGTTACGCCGGCATGGCGCCAGGAACGCTCCATGAGCATCGCCGCGATCGCGCCGGCGCCGGGCCGACGCCGTAGCGCCCGCTCGCCGGCCGCGCCTCAGGCGCTTTCCGCGTCGGCCTCGCGCAGGACTTGCCAGGCCGGCACCTGCAAGCCCGTGCAGACGCGCCGCAGGGTGTCGATCTGCAGGTTCTTCTCGCCGCGCTCGATCGCGCTGTAGTACGTGCGATGCATCGAAATCTCGTCCGCGAACGTCTCCTGGCTGTAGCCGAGCGCGACACGCCGACGCCGTAGCGCATTTCCGAGAGCCTGTTCGAACGTCGGTTTCATCGACGCAAGGTAGGTCGATGACACTTCTCGCTCTACATATTTATAGGTAGACTACTTAAAAGTATCATTTGTGTGTACGTCGGCGAGGATGCCCCATGACACCCGGTGGACAAGAGAGGCACGGAGAGCGCGATGGGTTCAGTGTCCCGGAACCGGGGATAGCCGATGTCGACGAGACTTCGCTCGATGTTATGTTCAGCGCCATGCAGGGCAACGGCCCGAAGGTTCTCGGTGATGCGGGGCTTGCCCGGCTTTCGGAATCGAGGCTGCGTGTGATCGAGCGGGGCGCGCGCCGCCGCGCCGAGGACTGCCTGCACGACGGACAGTGCCTCTCACGACTGCTGGCGCAGGCCTTGATCGATGAAGAACGTCCGTTGCGGGCAGCCGATCTCGCGGCCGCCGCGCGGCATATCGGACGCTTGATGCACGACGGCGAGCGCTGGAATCTGCTCGCCGAACACGCATCGCTTTATCGAACGCAGCGCGCGGTGGCAGCGGAAGTCGCGCGGCACTGGTCGAAGTGGGCGCAACACTTCGCGGAATGGCCGCAGACCGGCTGACAGCGCCGATCGTCCGCAACCGGCGGACTCAGCCGCGCGGCTGCGCGTGCCGCGCGACGACGTCGGCGACCACCATCGTCACGCGCTTGCCCATCGGAATGTGCAGGAACTCGTTCGGGCCGTGCGCGTTGGAATGCGGGCCGAGCACGCCGGTGATGAGGAACTGCGCCTTCGGAAATTTCTCGCCGAGCATGCCCATGAAGGGGATCGAGCCGCCTTCGCCCATGTACGCCGGCGGCCGGCCGAAATAGGCCTGCGAAGCCGCGGCGACGGCGTCTTCGAGCCACTTCGACAGCTGCGGCGCGTTCCAGCCGCTGCCGGCCTTCTCCAGGTCGAGCGTGACCCTGGCGCCGTAGGGCGGATTCTCTTCGAGCAGCTTCTTCAGCGCGGCGCCGGCCTTGTTGCCGTCGAGCGTCGGCGGAATGCGCAGCGACAGCTTCACGGCGGTGAACGGGCGCAGCACGTTGCCGGCGCTGGCCAGCGGCGGCAGACCGTCGACGCCAGTCACCGCGAGCTGCGGGCGCCAGGTGCGGTTCAGCACCAGCTCGGTGAGATCGTCGCTCACCGGCCGCATGCCGTCGACGAACGGGAACTTGTCGAACACATCGTTGCCGAGCGTCTTCGATACGGCCCTGGCCTGTTCGATGCGCTGCGCGGGAATGTCGACGTGGAAATCGCTCGGCTTGATCTGGCCGCTGCTCTCGTCCTCGAGCCGCGACAGCAGCTGGCGCAGG
This sequence comes from Solimonas soli DSM 21787, assembly GCF_000474945.1. GTDB lineage: Bacteria > Pseudomonadota > Gammaproteobacteria > Nevskiales > Nevskiaceae > Solimonas > Solimonas soli. The sequence continues at coordinate 93,711 of NZ_KI440838.1, forward strand.
ATGCGGAAGCTCGAGGCGACGACGCCGGATGCGTCGCCGGAGTGCACGCCCTCGGTCAACACCTGCACGCGCAGATTGCCGCCGGTGAGACCGCGCAGGCTGGTGGTCAGCCACAGCTGCTCGTAATTGCCGCAGCCGGAGTCGAGACAGATGACCAGCGTCGGGCTGCCGATGCGCGGCGCCAGATGGTCGACGTAGAACGGCAGATCGTAACTGCCCGATTCCTCGCAGGCTTCGATCATCACCACGCAGCGCGCCTGCGGCAGGCCCTGCTCGCGCAGCGCGAGCAGCGCGGCCAGCGAACCGAAGATCGCATAGCCGTCGTCGGCGCCGCCGCGGCCGTAGAGCTTGTCGCCCTCGCGGCGCGGCGTCCACGGCCCGTAGCCTTCGGCCCAGCCGGTCATTTCCGGCTGCTTGTCGAGGTGGCCGTAGAGCAGCACGCAGTCGTCGTTCGAGCCGCCGTTCGCCGCCGGCACGTCGATGTAGATCAGCGGCGTGCGGCCCGGCAGGCGCACGACTTCGAGCGTGGCGCCGCCGAGCGCCGGCAGCTTGCCGCGCGCCCAGGTCTCCATCAGCTTGACAGCATCGTCCATGTAACCGTGCTCGACCCACTGCGGATCGAACATGGGGCTCTTGTTCGGGATGCGGATGTAGTCGGTGAGCCGGGCGACGATCTCGTCTTCCCAGAGAGCGTCGACGAAGCGGGCGAGTTTCTGTGTGTTCATGAGTGTGGTGTTCGAGTGGGGCCGCTTCAGAGCAGTTCGACGATGCGCGCGCGGATCGCGCCGCCGTCGATCTCGGCGAGCGCCAGCGACACCGGCAGGCTGAAGCGGCGCGGGCCGGCGCTGCCGGGGTTGATGTAGCTGACGCCGTCGCGCACGTAGATGCGCGGACGATGCGAGTGACCGCTGACCACGGCGGCGATCTGCGCGGCGCGCGGATCGAGATCGAGCAGCTTGAGATCGTGCAGCAGATGCAGGCGCAGCGGGCCGGCGGCGAAGGTCCGCGTTTCCGGCACGGCCTGCGCCCAGGCGTCGCCGTCGTTGTTGCCGCGCACGGCGACCACGGGCGCCAGCGCGCGCAGGCCGTCGAGCACCTCCGGCGCGCCGATGTCGCCGGCGTGCACGATCAGCTCGCAGCCGCGCAGCGCCTCGACCGCCTCGGGGCGCAGCAGGCCGTGCGTGTCGGAGATCAGGCCGATGTTCATCGGCGGCTACCCGCGGCGTGCAGCCCCGCGCCGGCGGCCGCGCGCAGTTCCCGCGCGGCATGACGCAGCACGCTGCGCGCCGCCGTCAGGCCGAGCGCCGCCATGATCGCGGCGACGGCGAGATCCGGCCAGGCGCTGTGCGTGCCGAACACGCCGAGCGCGGCGAGCATCACGGCGAGGTTGCCGATGGCGTCGTTGCGCGAGCACAGCCACACCGAGCGCAGGTTGGCGTCGCCGTCGCGGAAGGCGTAGAGCATGAGCGCCACCGCCACGTTGACCGCGAGCGCCAGCGCCGCGACCGCGCCCATGGTCATCGCCTGCGGCGCGCTGCCGGTCCAGGCATTCCAGGCGGCCTGCGCCAGCACGTAGACGCCGTAAACGCCCATCGACGCGCCCTTGAGCAGCGCCGCGCGCGAGCGCCAGACGGCGGCCATCGACAGCACGGCGAGCGACAGGCCGTAGGTGGCGGCGTCGCCGAAGAAATCGACGGCGTCGGCGAGCAGCGACACGGAGTGAGCGCCCCAGCCGGCGCCCAGCTCGACGCCGAACATCGCGAGGTTCGCCGCCAGCGCGATCCACAGCGTGCGCCGCAGGCGCGGCGAGATGCCCGACGCCGGGGCGCCGCAGGCCGAATCGGAACAGCAGGTCGACATGAAAAAACTCTCCGGTCTCGCCCTATTGGACACCGCGGATCGGCATGAAGGTCAAGTCGCGTCAGCCGTCGACGCGCAGCACCGGCTACGGGTTCAGCCGTGGTCTGCAGCGACGGCGCGCTCTGCGCGGCAGCCGTCGCGGCGAAACCGGCGAAGGCGAGGGCGGCGGCGGTACGGACCTGCGCGGCGATCATCACGGCTCCCGGCGCTGGCAGGCCGCCATCGTAGTGGGTCCGCGCGCGCGCCAGTACGGTGGGATTCCTCATGCGTGCCGCGCCGCGCATGGCTCCGCGTTCAGGACTGGGCCATCATGCGGCCCGCATCGTCCGCGCTTTCGCTCTCACGTTCGCCGATGAACGCCGCCATCCTCGTCCTCGCCCTGCTGCTCTGCGTCGCCGTGTCGGCGATCCTCGTGCGCGTCACGCGCCTGCCGCTGCCGCTCACGCAGATCGCCCTCGGCGCGGCGATCAGCGTGCCGGACTTCGGTCTGCACGTCGATCTCGAGCCGCACCTGTTCATGCTGCTGTTCGTGCCGCCGCTCCTGTTCGCCGACGGCTGGCGCATGCCCAAGCGCGAATTCTTCCGCCTGCGCGAGCGCATCCTGGCGCTCGCCTTCGGCCTGGTGCTGTTCACCGTCGTCGCGGTCGGCTATCTCGTGCACTGGATGATCCCGGCGCTGCCGCTGGCCGCCTGCTTCGCGCTCGCCGCGGTGCTGTCGCCGACCGACGCGGTCGCCGTCTCGGCGCTCGCCGGCCGCGCCGGCATTCCCAAGCAGCTGATGTACACGCTGGAAGGCGAGGCGCTGATGAACGACGCCTCCGGCCTCACCGCCTTCAACTTCGCGATCGCCGCCGCCGTCACCGGCGCGTTCTCGCTGACGCAGGCCTCGGTGTCGTTCGCCGTGGTCGCCGCCGGCGGGCTCGGCATCGGCGCGCTGCTCGGCTGGGCGCTCGGCGCCTTTCAGCAATGGCTGGCGGGCTGGAACCGCGTCGAGGCGCAGGGCTCGATCGCCATGGTGCTGCTGCTGCCGTTCGCGGCGTACCTGATGGCCGAGGAGCTCGGCGTGTCCGGCATCCTCGCCGCGGTCGCCGCCGGCATGGCGCTGAACCTGAAGAGCGCGCAGCGCGACCCCGGCGCGCAGACGCGCATCGCCTCGACGCACATTTGGTCGATGATCGAGTACGTGCTCAACGGCGTGATCTTCGTGCTGCTCGGCCTGCAGCTGCCGGACATCGTCGGCAAGGGGCTCGAATACTCGTACCAGGACCACGGCCTGGCCGGGCCGATGCGGCTGATCGCCTACGCGCTGGCGATCGCCGCGGCGCTGGTCCTCGCGCGCCTGGTCTGGGTCTGGCTGCTGCTGCACGTGACGCGGCTCTACGCGATCTGGCGCGGCGACGACGCGCCGCACCTGCGCCCGCTGCCGCGCCGGCGGCGGCTGTTCTTGGCGACCGGCCTGGCCGGCGTGCGCGGCGCCATCACCCTGGCCGGCGTGCTGTCGGTGCCGTTCGTGCTCGACGACGGCACGCCGTTCACCGGCCGCAATCTGATGATCTTCCTGGCGACCACGGTGATCCTCATCTCGCTGCTGGTCGCCGCCATCGGCCTGCCGCTGCTGCTGCGCGGCATCACCGTGGAGGACGATCCCGAAGCCGAGGAAGAACGCAACGCACGCCTGCACGCCTGCGAGGCGGCGATCGCCGCGGTCGGCGAGGCGGCGCGCCGGCTCGACGCGCAGCGCGGCGATGCCGACGGCGCCGCGCCGGCCAGCGATGCCGCAGCGCGCCTGATCGCCAACTACGAGCTGCGCATCCACGGCCTGCGCGAGGACCAGGACACACCGCAGAGCGTCGCCGCGCGCGGCCGTGCCGAGCTCGAACTGCGCCTCGTCGGCATCGACGCCGAGCGCCGCGAACTGACGCGCCTGCATCGCGTCGAAGCCATCAACGACACCGTGTACAACGATCTGCTCTACGAGCTCGACGTGCGCGAGTCGGCGCTGCGCCTGCGCGGCCGGCGCGCGGAGGCATGACGATGACGGCGACGCAGCGACCCGCGCACGTGCCGCTCGCGCCGCCGCCGTGGTGGCTCGAGGGCAGCGGCTACATCGTGCAGGTCCGTCTGCCCGAAGACGTGCTCGCGCACGGCAGCTTCATCGCGCCGGGCCTGGTCCGCGCCGGTCGCGGCCGCGTCGCCACGCTGATGTTCGTCGACTACGCGAAGAGCGACGTCGGCCCCTATCACGAGCTGCTGTACATCCCGGGCAAGCTGCGCATCGGCCCGTACCGCCTGCGCTCGATCACGCGCATCTTCGTTTCCAGCTGGGCATCGGTGATCAACGGCGAGCGCAACTGGGGCATCCCCAAGGATTGCGCGCGCTTCGACGTGCGCTACGGCGAGGACGGCGTCGACCGCATCGCGGTCAGCACGCGCGACGGCGAGCCCTTCGCCCGCCTGACGCTGTCGGCGCGCGGCCCGACGCTGCCGGCGCCGGCGCACTGGGTGCCGCGGCGCCTGCGCACGCTCGCGCAGCTGCACGACGGCCGGATCTATCGCTACGCGCCGAGCGCCAGCGGCCGCCTGCGCTTCGCGCGGGTGCGCGACTGGTGGTTCGACGCGCGGCACTTTCCCGATCTCGCACGCGGCGAGCCGCTGTTCGCCGTCCAGCTGCCGCGGTTCCGCATGCAATTCCCGGTGGCGCGGATCACGCCGCTACGCTGAGCCGCGTGGCCGCACGCGCAGCGCGACGCTGATGCGCGCGCCGACCGGCTCGCGCGTCTTCGGAATGCCGTGCTCGGTTTCGAGCTGCGAACGATGGCTCATGAGCAGCAGGCTGCCGGCTTCGAGCACGAGCGGCCAGCGCCGGCGCGGTGTCGCGACCGCGCGGCCGGCCGTGCGGATCTCCATGCGTCGCGCAGCGCCGAGCGAGACCAGCGCGATCGGCTGGCCCGGCACCAGCTCGTGCAGCTTGTCGTGGTGCAGGGCGACGCTGTCGGCGCCGTCGCGGTAATGATTGAGGCCGATGCTGTTGAACGGCGCCGCCACGCGCGCCGCGACGCATGCGGCGAGTTCGCGCAGCGCATCCGGCAGCTGCGCATCGGCGAGCGCGTAACGGGCGACGAGACGCGGCACGTCGACCTCGCGCTCGTACATCTGGCGCCGCTCGCGGCGCCAGTCGACGCCCTCGCGCAGCGACACGAACCAGCGCTCCGCGAGCGCCGGCGGCACGAAGCCGGGAAAGTAGCGGATGCCGCCTTCGGCATCGTCGCGGATCAGCAGTTCGGCCGGTTCGAACAGCCCGGCCTGTGACGGTGACATGGACATACCGCATTGGACCACCGCCACAGGCTCGAATTCCGAGCCGCCCGCGCCACGCGAGCCTTCCGGCTTGAGCCCTCTCCGCCCTGGGGCGGAGAGGGTTGGGTGAGGTGGGGCGCTTGGTCGCGCAGCGCGCGTCGCGACCGCCCACCTCCCCCGGCCCCTCCCCCCGCAAGCGGGCGGAGGGGAGTCG
>NZ_KI440838.1:99432-311466 GCF_000474945.1 Solimonas soli DSM 21787
CCCCGCAAGCGGGCGGAGGGGAGTCGTGGTGGAGATGCGTGATCAGAATGGCCCGCGCACCATGCGAGCTTTCCACTCCGAGCCCTCTCCGCCCCGGGGCGGAGAGGGTTGGGTGAGGTGGGGGCTTTGCTGTGCGCGGCGCGGCTTCAGGCGCCGGCGTCGAAGACCTGGCGCAGGTAGGCGAGATACGAGGGATCGTCGCCGGTGATCTTGCCCGGGTCGTCGCTGAGTTTGGCGACGGGCTGGTCGTTGCAGCGGAACATCTTGATGACGATGTTGAGCGGCGCCGGGCCGAGATCGTTGGTGAGGTTGGTGCCGATGCCGAAGGACAGCCGGCAGCGGCCACGGAAGTGCTGGTAGAGCTCGACGATCTTCGGGAAGGTGAGGCCGTCGCTGAAGACCAGCGTCTTGCTCGCCGGATCGATGCGCAGCGCGGCGTAGTGCGCGAGCAGGCATTCGCCCCAGGCCACCGGATCGCCGGAGTCGTGCCGCGCGCCGTCGAACAGCTTGCAGAAGTACAGGTCGAAGTCGCGCAGGAAGGCCGGCAGGCCGTAGGTGTCGGACAGGGCGATGCCGAGGTCGCCACGGTACTCCTGCGCCCAGCGCTGGAAGGCAAAGGTCTGCGCGTCGCGCAGGCGTGGGCCGAGGGCCTGGCAGGCCTGCAGGTATTCGTGGCCCATGCTGCCGAGCGGCGTGAGGCCATGGCGCATGGCGTGCAGCACGTTGCTGGTGCCGGCGAGGCGCGGGCCGAGCGTGGCCGACAGCGTGCCGATCAGCTCTTCGTGCCACTGCGAGGAATAGCGCCGGCGCGTGCCGTAGTCGGCGATCTTGCAGCCGTCGTCGGTGCGGGCGACCAGCGCCGCCATCTTCTCGTGCAGGCGACGGCGGCCTTCGCCGAAATCGAGCTGCGGATGGCGATGGCTGAACCAGGCTTCGTTGACGATCGCTAGTAGCGGAATCTCGAACAGGATCGTATGCAGCCACGGCCCGCGCACGACGATCTCCAGGCCGCCGCGCTCCTCGGGGTTCGCCGTCAGCCGCAGGTATTTCGCGTTGAGCTGGAAGAGGCCGAGAAAATCAACGAAGTCGCTGTGGATAAAGCGCAGGCCGCGCAGGTAGTCGAGCTCCTCGTCGCGGAAGCGCAGCGTGCACAGCTCGGCGAGCGCCGCGCGGATCGCCGGGATGCACGGCGCCAGGTCGACGCCCGGCGTGCGGCACATGAAGCGGTACTCGATCTCGGCGGCGGGGAACTGATGCAGGACGACCTGCATCATCGTGAACTTGTAGAGATCGGTGTCGAGCAGGGAGCGGATCATTCGCGTGAAGATAATGGCGCGCCGCGGCGTCCGCCACGCCAGCGACCGTCGGGCTCTGCGCGATGACCGCTGATCGCGCTGCCCGCGAGCTGCCATCGGCACTGCCGATAATGCCGCCATCTTCCGTCGGCGAGCCGGAACGCCATGGACATGTCCTCGTTGGTGAGCGGTGGCGCCTTTCAGCCGCATGGCTATTGCCTGGCCTGGGACCCGTTCCTGGTCGGTGCGGACGTGATCGCCAGCGCGCTGATCGCGCTCGCCTACTTCTCGATCCCGCTGACGCTGACGGTGTTCGTGCGGCGCAATCCCACGCTGCACTTCAACGGGCTGTTCGCGATGTTCAGCCTGTTCATCTTCGCCTGTGGCGCCGGCCACGTGGTCGACATCTTCAGCCTGTGGATTCCGGTGTATCGGCTCGAACTGTCGGTGAAGGCCATCACCGCCGCCGCCTCCGTCGCCACGGCGCTGACCATGTGGCCGCTGCTGCCGAAGGCGACCGCGCTGCTGCGCGAGTATCACGACACCGCTGCCTCCCTGCGCCGCGTCAATGCCGAGCTGCAGGCCAGCCACGATGCGCTGATCGAGAGCAATGAGCGCTTCCGCCTGACCCTGCAGAACGCGCCGATCGGCTTCGCCCACGTCGCGCTCGACGGCAGCTTCCTCAGCGTCAATTCCTCGCTGTGCGAGATGCTCGGCTATGCCGAGGGTCAGCTGCTGATGAAGACCTTCCAGGACATCACGCATCCGGATGATCTCGACCAGGATCTCGCCTACGTCGCGCAGCTGCTCGGCGGCGAGCGCATCAGCTATCGCATGCAGAAGCGCTACTTCCACCGCTTCGGCCACATCGTGTACATCCAGCTCGACGTGTCGCTGGTACGCAGTGCCGATGGCCGGCCGCTGCATTTCATCTCGCAGATCCAGGACATCACGCGGCGCATCGAGCAGGAGCGGGCGCTCGAACAGCGGGCCCTGACCGACGATCTCACCGGCCTGCCGAACCGCCGCGCCTTCCTCGATGCCGCCGCACGCCTGATCGCACAGGCCGGCCGCGGCGGCTCGGTGGGCCTGCTGATGATCGATCTCGATCACTTCAAGGACATCAACGACACGCGCGGCCACGCGTCCGGCGACCAGGTGCTGCGCGCGATGAAGGACATCGTCGGCCCCATGCTGCGTGCCAGCGATCTGTTCGCGCGGCTCGGCGGCGAGGAGTTCGCAGTGCTGCTGCCCAACAGTTCGATGCTCCATGCCCGGGAAGTCGCCGAGCGCCTGCGCCGCACCATCGAAACGGCCGGCCTGCGCAGCGCCGATGGCCGCGCCGTGCCGCTGACCGCCTCGTTCGGCGTGACCGCCAGCGAAGGAAAGGAATCGATCGAGGCGATCTTCGAGCGTGCCGATCGCGCCATGTACGGCGCCAAGCGCGCCGGCCGCAACTGCGTGGTGGTCGAAGCCGCCGGCGACACGCCCGCGACTTCCATCGCCTAGCGCCCAAGCGCGGCGCGTAACCAGTTCCGCGGCAGCCGCGCGGGCGGGGCGCACCGGCTGCGATCGTCTGGCGTACCGCTGCATGCCGTCGGGCAGTTTGCAGGAACTTCAAGGTCTTGGCGCGCGCGAGCCGCATCCGTGAGCGGTTCGGGGCGAGCTCGGGCATAATGGGCGCCGTTTTCCAACTTTTGGCCGCTCTCATGTCCGATATCGCCGGTTTGCTGAAAAGTGAAATCACGCGCTTGTCGAAGAAGGTGGTACGCCAGCACAGCGCCTCGCTGCAGAAGGCTTCCACCACGCATCGCCGGCAGATCGCGGCGCTGAAGAAGCAGATCGCCGATCTGCAGCGCGAGGTCGCCGGCCTGCGCCGCGGCTTGTCCAAGGCGGTACCGGCCGCGCCCGCCGAAGCCGATGCGCCGAAGACGCGCTTCGTGGCCAAGGGCCTCAAGTCGCTGCGCACGCGTCTCGGCCTCAGCGCGCGCGAGCTGGGTCTCCTGGTGGGCGTCAGCGAGCAGGCCGTCTACAACTGGGAAAGCAAGGCCGCGACGCCGCGCGCCAATGCGGTCGCCGCGATCGCCGAGCTGCGCGGCATCGGCAAGAAGGAAGCGCGCGCGCGGCTCGAACAGCTCGCCGCGCAGTAAGGCCGCCGCGGCCGCGCGCCACCGCGCGCGCAGCACGCAACACCGCAGGCGATCGGCCGGGATTCGGGCCCGATCACGCGCGTCGAGGATAATGGGCGCTGATCCATCGCCCCGACGGTGACGTCGTGCTGAAAACGCTGCTGAACACCCCACTGACGGCCCTGTTGGCGGCCCTCGGCCTCACGGCGCTGCCGGCCGCGGCCGCGGATGCCGTCGACATCGCGCCCGGCAGCAAGATCGCCTACATCGACGTCGAAAGCGGCGGCAATGGCCGCCACTGGCGTCTGCTGATCGCCGAAGCCGACGGCAGCGCGCCGCGAGCCGTCATGCGCTCCGACGCGCTGCTGATGTCGCCGGCCTGGTCGCCGGACCGCCAGCGCATCGCCGTCGTCGCCTACGACCGCGGCCAGGCCGGGCTCTACCTCTACGAACTCGCCAGCGGCGTCATCCGGCGGCTCACCTCGCTGCCCAACATCAACGGCTCGCCCGCCTGGTCGCCGGACGGCAACACGCTGGCCATGACCATCAGCGACGGCAAGGGCAACGCCGACATCGCCCTGGTCGATCCGCGCCGTGGCGCCAGGACCTTCGACGACGTGCGCAGGCTCACCGACTCGCCGGCCATCGACACCGAAGCCGCCTGGTCGCCGGACGGCCGCAGCATCGCCTTCACCTCCGACCGCAGCGGCACGCCGCAGATCTGGCTGATGAACGCCGACGGCAGCGAGCAGCGCATGCTGACGCGCGAAGGCCAGAACATGCGCCCGCGCTGGTCGCCGGACGGAAAATCCATCGCCCACGTCAGCAGCCGCGATGGCCAGCTGTACATCGCCCTCAGCCGCATCTCGACCGGCCGGACCGAGCCGCTGACGCAAGGCCCGCGCGACATCGGCCCGAGCTTCTCGCCGACCGGCGATGCGTTGCTCTATTCGCAAAGCGGCCACCTCGCCCTGCTCGCGCTCGACGGCGTGCCGCGGGTACTGACCAGCACGGCGACGGAGGTGCAGGAGACGGATTGGGTGCGGTGAGGGTGGAGCCTCAAATCGGAGAGGCAGCGTTGGGCCCTGGTGTACGGTACGGTGCGACGAACCTCGGATCGATGATCTTCGGCCCGTGTCCCCCGGCGCGAAGACGCCGCACCCAGTGATACGCCCCGGAGCCCGACTCCATCGCCACGACGGCCGGCGACTGCTCCGAGAAGAAGATTGCCAGCTCGGCGCGGCTCAGGGTCCGCATCACGACGCGTTCAGACGCATCCACGCCGAAAAATGTGAAGCTGTTCTTGGCCAGATCCAGGCCGAAACAGATAATCGATGACATGGCAACTCTCCTTCATCACAAACTCGACATCTCCATTCTGGCCGCGCCGCGCCGCCAGAGGAGGGGAGGTCCCCTGTCATTCAGCAGATTCTGAAAACCATGATGACTTCCTCAGGCAGTTGGTTCTTCTGGGCGGCTCTGTCCGCGTGTTTTGCCGCGCTCACCGCGATCTTCGCCAAGGTCGGCATTCGGGATATCGACTCCGACTTCGCCACACTCGTTCGTACCGTCATCATCGTCTTTTTGCTTGCAGCGTTCGTGCTGTGCGCGGGCAAGTGGAGTGACCCTCGCAACCTGTCCTCAAAGACATCGCTGTTCTTGGCGCTGTCGGCTTTGGCAACGGGCGCTTCCTGGGTCTGCTATTTCCGGGCGCTCCAAGTTGGCGAGGCGTCCAAGGTCGCGCCCGTCGACAAATTCAGTCTCGTACTCGTTGCAGTCTTTGCCTTCGCGTTTCTTGGTGAGCGCCCGTCGGCGCGAGAGTGGTTCGGTATCGGGCTGGTGGCGAGCGGCGTGGTGGTCCTGGCATTCAAGCGGTAGTGGCGAATGGCGAGGCCTTCGTTACGCCCGACCTGCCACGGCGGGCTTCGCCCGCTTGCGCAGCCGACTGAACTCTAACGTTGAATCGCCGCTTCTGGCACAAAAAAGACGCCGCTCGTTCAGCCCGCAAATTGACTCGTATTCCGCTGCGCCCGCCGCATCACCAGCATCGCCCGCCGCTCCGGCGTCAGCGCGGCGACGCAGTGCGGGCAATGGATGCCGGGCTCGTAGTCCGCTGATTGCTGTTCTTCCTGCGTGAGCGGTTGGCCGCAGGCATCGCAGCGGGATGCCTTCCCTTGCTGCAATCCGTGGCTGACGGCGACGCGCTCGTCGAAGACGTAGCACTCGCCGTTCCACAGGCTTTGTTCGGCCGGGATTTCTTCGAGGTATTTGAGGATGCCGCCGCGCAGGTGGTAGACCTGCTCGAAGCCGCGCTCGCGCAGATAGGCCGTGGCCTTCTCGCAGCGGATGCCGCCGGTGCAGAACATGGCGATCGGGCGTTGTTCCTGGCCGCGCAGTTCGCGTTCGACGTAGGCGGGGAATTCGCGAAAGCTTTGCGTGCCGGGCGAGACGGCGTTCTGGAACGTGCCGATCTTCACCTCGTAGTCGTTGCGCGTGTCGATGACGAGCAGGTCGGGCTGAGTCAGCAGTTCATTCCACTGCTGCGGTTCGACATAGGTGCCGGCGATGCGTGCCGGGTCGATGCCGGGCACGCCCATCGTCACGATCTCCGGCTTGAGCTTGACCTTCAGCCGCGCGAACGGCAGCTCCGCGGCCGGCGATTCCTTGTGTTCGAGCCCGGCGAGGCGCGGATCGGCGCGCAGGTGCGCGAGCACGGCGTCGATGCCGGCGCGCGTGCCGGCGATGGTGCCGTTGATGCCTTCGGCGGCCAGCAGCAGCGTGCCGCGCACGCCGGCGTCCCGGCAGACGCGCAGCAGCGGCTCGCGCAGCGCGGCGTGATCCGGCAGGCGCGCGAAGTGGTAGAGGGCGGCGACGACGAACGGCGGCATGGGCGGCGGCGGGATGCGGGGCGCGGAATTGTAGTCCGTCCCGCCGCCGCATCCGGGAGCCGCGCCTTGTGCGGTCAGCCGCCCTTGCCGGCGCGGTCCGCCGCCGCGTAGAACGCGATCTGGTCGGCGTGCGCCTTGATGAAGCCGGGCCGCGCCGTGGCACGCGCGATGTAGGCGCGACAGGCCGGCTGCCCGCTCAGACGCCCGAAACGGTCGACCAGGCGCAGCACGTCGGACATCAGGATGTCGGCGATCGAGAAGCGCCCGGCCAGCCATTCGCGCTGCGCGAGCACCGCCTCGACGTGCTGCACGCGCGCGCCGATGAAGCCGTCGAGCATCTTCCAGCCCGGCGTGTCGCCGGTGAGATTGGAGAACATGAAGATCGACCATGGCACGCTGGCCATTTCCATCGAGTTCAGCGCGGCGAACACCCACTGGATCACCTCGTTGCGTCCTTGCGCGTCGTTGGGCAGCAGGGCGTCGCTGCGCTCGCCGAGGTAGAGCAGGATCGCGCCGCTCTCGAAGACCGAGACTTCGCCATCGATCAGCCACGGCACCTGGCCGAACGGCTGGTGCGCGAAATGCCCGGCGTCGCGTTCGCGGAACGGTACGCCCTCGACGCGATACGGCAGGCCGGCTTCCTCCAGCGCCCAGCGCACGCGCAGATCGCGCACATGGCCGCGCGGCAGGTCGGGAACCCAGTCGAAGGTCTTGACGATCATTTCGTTCATGCGCGCTCCTTGCGTCGAGAGGACACTATGGCGGGTGGCGGAGGGCGGGAGAAGCCGGTGGCCGGAATCCGCCGTCATGGAATCGTCGATCGGGGCGGGCGAAAGTCGACAAGATCGCCAGGAATTTTTTTGCGCCGCCGAGCCGGGATTTCGCGGCGGCATGTCGATTTGCGCGGCTCCGCATCGACGTCTGCATGGGGGTGGCGGTTTCGGGCAGCATCGCCCGACGCGAAGCCCGCCCTGCGCAGACCCTGAACGAGGAGCCTCACGATGAGCATCATCATTAGCGCCTTCGACCGCTCGCCCGACGGCGGCCGCGGCCTGGCGCGCGATACGCGCGTGCGCTGGGCGCTCGAAGAAGTCGGCGTGGACTACGGAGTCCGCCCCGTCGCATGGCAGGCAATGCAAGAACCAGCGCATCTGGCGCGGCATCCGTTCGGGCAGATTCCGACCTTCGAAGACGGCGGGCTGACGCTGTTCGAGAGCGGCGCGATCGTCTTCCATATCGCCGATCGCCACGCCAGCCTGCTGCCGGAGGCGCCCGAGGCGCGCGCCCGCGCGATCAGCTGGATGTTCGCCGCGCTCAACACCGTGGAGCCGCCGATCCTCGACATCCAGACGGCCATGTTCCAGGAGGGCGAGCAGCCGTGGGCGAAGGCGCGCATGCCGCTGATTCACGAGCGCGTGCGCGGCCGGCTGCGGCAACTCGCGGCGCGCCTCGGCGACGCCGACTGGCTCGATGGCGCGTTCAGCGCCGGCGACCTGCTGATGGTTTCGGTGCTGCTGCGCCTGCGTTCGTCCGGCCTGCTCGATGAATTTGCGAACCTCGCCGCCTACGTGGCGCGCGGCGAGGCACGACCCGCGTACCGGCGCGCGTTCGAGGCGCAGCGGGCGTTCAACACGCGGCCGCAGTCCGCGGGCTGAAGCGCGCGCGAGCCCGGCCACCGCGCCTTCAGCGCCACCGCCCGCCAGCGGCGCGCGTCCGAGGCAGAGACAACTCGGGCGCCCGCCGGATGGCGGACGCGGGCCTCATCGGTGCCGCGCGCCGCGTCGGCTTCCATGCATTCGGCGAAATCGTGGCGAGCGTCAAGCATCGATGCTCACACTCTGCCTGCAGGTTCACCCTCTCTAATTGCCAGATGGCCGGTTCCACTGAGGCTCTTCCGATTCCACGCGCCCAGGTGTGCCATTCAGCGAACCGAAGCATCCAAGGGATATGTCAGCTTGAATGGTTGGCCAGAGCTTGGCGAAGTCGAATAACAGTATCAGCTGTCTTAGTCAGGCGATTCGACAGTTCGCGATAGAACCTCGTCACTTCGTTGGTGGTCGCAATGCTTTCCGGCGGGGCTGTACTCAGGCGGCGCCGCAGCCGGTTGATGAGATTCGGCAGCACACCCCACGTTCCGAGGTCCATTAATCCGTCCGCTGCATCGCTGATCGTCTCAACGGCATCTCGAACGTCTTGAGCATCGTGTATCGCTCTTGCATCCCGGATGAGCAAGGCACACAGAACCTTGAAGTCTGAAAGCAGGATCGAGCGAATCTGCGCCCTCAGCCATGGCAGGTCCGCCGTTACTTCAGCATTGAGCACTTCGAGAGCCTTTCGGCTTTGCTCAAACCGCTCGGCCGCTTCAGTGAGCTTTTTCACGCCGGGACCCATCGCAGCATCGTCGAATACCACCGAACTCCGAGATTGTTCGGGAGCGACGATCACCTCAACGGGCGGCAATGTTCCGAGAACAGGCATCAATTCGCCTTTCAACAGAACCGCTTCATCGGCGAGTTGCTTCATAATATCCAGGACCGCGGCGTTGATCGGCAGAAAAGGATTGTCCTTCTCAAAGTTCGCTCCGATCGAACCAAGGATCGCAACCGCCGCCTGCAGGCACTTAGAAATTGCTTCGACTTCGGAGATAGGCGAACGGTCGGCCATGATGCTCACCTTGTCATCGGAGAATGTGACGTCGGCCCACAAGAGCGAGTCGGCAGCGCCAGGGCATGCGAACCACGGCGGCTTCCGTGCCAATCGGCATTCCTTTTGGGTCGCACCACGGTTGTTCCAAGCTCATCGAAGTTTGAAACTAACGTTTCAATCTTTTGGCTGGCAGCACACACAGACTCGCGGCGCTGCGCGGAAGTGGTGGGCCCAGCAGGACTTGAACCTGCAACCAAAAGATTATGAGTCTTCTGCTCTAACCGATTGAGCTATAGGCCCGCACGCGGGAGCGCCATATTAAGCGATGCGGGGCGCGGGCCGGAACGGGCGCGGCCTCAGGCTTTCGGCAGTTCGATCGTCACGCGCAGTCCGCCCTCGCTGCGGTTCTCGGCGCGGATGCGCCCGCCGCTGGCGTCGACGACGCGCTTGGCAATCGCCAGGCCGAGGCCGTAGCCGCCGCTCTCGCGATCGCGTGCCTCGGAGATGCGCACGAAGGGCTGGAACACGGCTTCGAGCTTGTCGGACGGAATGCCGGGGCCCTGGTCGTCGACTTCGATCACGCAGTGTCCCGCCGCCTCGTACAGGCGCACGGTGACCGCCGTCTGCGGCGCCGAGTAGCGCACGGCGTTGCGCACGATGTTCTCGATGGCGCTGTGCAGCAGGCCGGCCTGGCCGCGCACCTGCGGCCGCGCGGTGATCTCGCTGCGCACGTCGATCCGGCGCGCGCCGGCTTCGAAGCGCGCATCCTCGCAGACGGTGTCGAGCAGTTCGTCGATGGCGACCGTTTCGCTGGCGAGCGGCGCCTCGCGATGTTCGAGCCGTGCGATCAGCAGCAGCTGGGCGATCATCTCTTCGAGCTTGCCGGCCTCGGTTTCGATGCGGTCGAACTGCGCGTCGGCATGCGTGTCGCGCGCCAGCTCGGTGGCGATGCGCAGGCGCGCCAGCGGCGAGCGCAGCTCGTGCGAAATGTCGCGCAGCAGCTGCTGCTGCGCGCCGAGCAGGCGCTGCAGGCGTTCGGCCATGTGGTTGAAGTCGCGCGACAGCGCGCCGATCTCGTCGTCGCGGCCGCTCGCCAGCGCCGGCACGCGCACGTCGAGCTTGCCGTTGGCGATCGCGCGGCTGGCGTCCTGCAGCGCGGCGATCGGCCGCGTGATGCGTCGCGCCAGGAGCCAAGCGGCTAGCATGACGACGACGGTGCCGATGCCCAGCAGCACCAGCGTGTTGACGCGCGCGACTTCGGCGCCGCGCGGCGGCGGGATGACGGCGACCCAGCGCAGCTTGCGGCCGTCGTCGGTCAGCACCACGGCGGTCTTCAGCAGGCCGCCGCCGGGCAGCTGCACGATGCGGTTGCCGGCTTCGACGGCGGCGATCGCCTCGCGCAGGCGCGGCGGCGGCGGCGGGCCCTCGTGGCTGCGGCCGTCGATCGGCTCGTTGTTCTCGTCGAGCAGCACGCGGAAGATGCCGTCGTCGCGGCGGCGTTCGCGCAGCCAGCGATCGAGGCCGTGCGGTCCGTTCTGGCGCAGCTGTTCGACGGCGGCGTGCGCGTCGCTGAGGGCGTCGTAGTCGGTGTAGAGCAGGCGCCAGAGCTGCGCGCCGACCACGAAGCTCATCGCCACGGTGACGACGATCGCGGCGATGAACCACAGCGCGAGACGCGTGCGCAGGCGCATCGGCGCTTATTCCGCGGTCACGTAGAGATAGCCGCGGTTGCGTACCGAGCGTACGCGCGGATTGCCGTCCGGGTGCGGGCCGAGTTTCTGGCGCAGGCGGCTGATGTGCATGTCGATCGAGCGGTCGAAGGCGCCGAGGCGGCGGTTCAGCGCGCGGCGCGACAGCTCGTCCTTGGCGATCACCTGGCCGGCGTCCTCGATCAGCGTGCGCAGCACGTCGAACTCGGCGCCGGTCAGTTCGACGGGCTGGCCGGCGACGCGCACCGCGCGCGCCGCCGGCAGCAGTTCGAGGTCGCCGCTGCGCAGCGGCGTCGGATCGGCCGCCGCCGGCTGCGAGCGGCGCAGCACGGCGCGCAGGCGTGCCGCCAGCTCGCGCGGATTGCAGGGCTTGGCGACGTAGTCGTCGGCGCCCAGTTCGAGGCCGACGATGCGGTCCACGTCCTCGCCGCGCGCGGTCAGCATGACGACGGGGATGCGGTGGCTGGCGCGCAGTCGTTCGAGTACGCGAAAGCCGTCGGCTCTCGGCATCATCACGTCGAGCACCAGCACGTCGTAGAGGCCGCGCTCGACCTGCTCGATCGCCGCCAGGCCGTCGTGCACCATGGTCACGTCGAAGTTCTGGTGTCGCAGGTATTCGGACAGCAGCTCGCAGAAGCCGACGTCGTCGTCGGCCAGCAGGACGTGCGTTTTTCCGGTGTCGTTCATGCCTTGCACTTTACGCGACTGCCAGGCGCGGCAGACGGGGCGCGAACCCCGTCTGCCATGGCGGCGCTCTACGGGCCGGCCCGGCCGTCGCGGCGCTCGTCGCGCCGCGCCTTGCTGTCGGCGATCCTGGCCTGCAGCTGCTGCGTCTGCTCCGGCGTCAGCGTGGCGACGATCTCGCTGTCGATCCTGGCGCGCAGCTTCAGCGCGTCGCGCGTCAGCGCCGCGGTCTGGTCGGCGAGCTTGCCGCTCTGGCTGACGTAGTCCTTGGCGGTCGGATCGAGATCGCGATAGGCGCGGTGCAGGCTGCGGCCGCGCTTGAACAGCTCGCGCTGCTCCTGATGATGCTTGTCGACGATATCGTCGATGTTGTCGCGCTGCGCCTCGCTGAGGCCGAGGCCATGCAGCTCGCGCATCAGGCCGGAACCGGGGCCTTCGCCGCCCGGCATGAAGCCGAAGCGATCGAAGCCGCGGCTGCGGAAATGGGCGTCGCCATGCTGCGGGCCGTGCCCGTCGCGCCGGCCGGAGTGGTCGGGCGCCGGCGGCGCGTCGGCATCGTCGGCGACGGCCGCCGGGGCGTTGCCCGGCGCCAGCGGCGCGGCCGCGTAAGCGGTGCCGATGGCGATCGCGCCGGCAAGGGCGGCGCCGATGGGGATGAGGGTAAGGGGGTTCTTCACGTTTCTGCTCCGGGTCTCGTTGCCACGGGAGATGGCAGCCACGTTATACGGAGGGAGCGAGCAATGATGCGCAGCGCTTTGTAAAGAATAGTAACCATCGCCAACGGCTTGTCGTTATGCTGCCCGTAGAATCGGCGAGTGTTGCGGATCGCGTTGCGAACGGGGGCGGAGACGGGGAAACTTCAGACTGTGAGAGTCCGGACCAAGCTGCTGGCCGTGATGATCCTGGTCAACCTGGCCATCGTACTGGCGGGACTGGTGATCATCCCTTCGCTTGACGCCGATGACGGCGTCGAGTCGGTCGCGCTCGGCCGCAGCAACCGCACGGCGATGGCGCTGGTCCTGCAACGCGCGCTCGCCGATCTGCGCCGCGAAAGCGATGCGCTGGCCTCGGCGGTCTCCGGCGGCGCCGATCCCGCTCCGTACATCGCCCGTCTGCAATCGGCGCGCGCCGTGCTGCGCCAGCAGCTGGCCTTCCTGCCGGCGCCGGGCGGCGCGCCGGTCGCCGGCCTGCGCGCATTCGTCGAGGAACGCAGCGCGGCGCTCGACACGCTGCTCGTGCCGCCGATCGATGCGGCGCGCGCGCGGCAGATCGTGAACATCGCCGACCAGCTCGACGCGCGCGTATCGCCGCTCCTGAGCGCGCAGATCGAGCGCGACAACAGTGCCAGCCAGCGCGAAACCGCCGCCGCCTTCCAGCGCATGCGCAACCGCCAGGCGCTGGCGCTCGGCGCCGTGGTCGGCGCCCTGCTGCTGGCGCTGGCACTGTCGGTGTTCGCGTACCGCCGCCTGCTGCGGCCGCTCGGCGCCGTCACCGGCAGTCTCAATGCCGTGCTCACCGGCCGTGCGCCGAAGCTGGATGCCAAGCTGGTGGAGACGGCCGACGAATTCGGCGACATCGTCCGCGCCATGCGCCGCATCCAGGCGCAGGCCGAGCACATCCGCCGCATCGCCTATCTCGATCCGGGCAGCGCGCTGCCGAACCGCAACAGCCTCGACGCCGAGCTGCGCGAGGTGCGCCGCCTGCGGCCGATCGACGGCACGCACGGTCTGCTGCTGCTCGGCATCGACAGCTACGTGGCGATCCGCAGCGGCTTCGGCATGCGCCTCGCGGAGGCGGCGATCCGCATCGGCGGCGAGCGTCTGCGCGATCTCGACGCGCTGCCGACGCAGGTCTTCCGCGTCGACGTCGAAACGCTGGCGATCCTCATCGATCGCGGCAACACCGAAGCGGTGACGCGCGCCGACCTCAAGCGCATCGCCGCCGAGGCGATGAGGCGGCTGGCGCCGCCGGTCGACGTCGAGGAGCAGCGCTTCCTGCTTGCCACCAGCGCCGGCGGCGCCGTGTATCCCGACGACGCGCGCGATCCGGAGGAATACGTCAACGTCTGCCTGGAGGCGCTGCGCCTGGCGCGCGTCGAAGGGCCCGGCCACCTGCGCTTCGGCGAGCGCGGCCACACGCATCGCCTGCGACGCCATCTCGCGCTCACCGAGCAGATCCGCAGCGGCCTGCGACAGGGCCAGTTCGTGCCGTTCTTCCAGCCGATCGTCGATGTCGCGCGACGCAAGGTGATCGGCGCCGAGACGCTGACGCGCTGGCGCCAGCCCGATGGCCGCGTGACCTTGCCGAGCGAATTCATCTTCGTCGCCGAGGGCTCCGATCTCATCGCCGACATGACGCGCGCCGTGCTGGCGCGCGCCTGCCGCACCTTCAAGAACTGGAACGACCGCGGCTACGAGCTGCGCGTCGCCTTCAATCTCTCGGCGAAGCTGCTGTCGGCCAACGTCATGGACATCGTCCGCGAGGCGCTGAAGGAAAGCAGCCTCAATCCGCGGCAGCTGGTCGCCGAAGTCACCGAGACGGCGCTGGTCGGCAACATCGACGACGTCAGCCTCGTGCTCGACGATCTGCGCGCCGCCGGCGTGCTGCTGTCGCTCGACGATTTCGGCACCGGCTACTCGTCGCTCACCCATCTGTACCGTTTCGACGTCGGCGGCATCAAGATCGATCCGGTGCTGACGCGCGCCGCCGCGCAGAACCACCGCGTGCAGGAAATCATCCGCAGCATGGTGCAGCTCGCCGGCAGCCTCGATCTGACGCTGATCGTCGAGGGCGTGGAATCCGAGGACGACATGCGCCTGATGCAGAAGCTCGGCGTGCGCCTGATGCAGGGCTTCTATTTCAGCCGTGCGATGCCCGAGGAACAGTTCCTCGATTGGGTGCGCAACTACGAGGCCGGCATCCTCGCCGCCTGAACACCGGCGCTTGCCATGCCGGACGCACGCGTTATGCTGGCTACTCTATCGGTCGCCGCGCTGTTTCGCCATGCGTTCCCCCGCCATGCCAGCGACGTATCGTGCCCGTGCCGCCGCGGCGCTCGCGGCCTTGGCGCTCGCCGCCTGCGCGAGCCGGCCGCTCGCGCCGGCGCCTGCTGACGCCGCTGCCGGCGCGCCGCCGGCGGTGCTGGCGCCGGCGCTGTGGAACGAGAACTTCGACGCGGGGCTCGGCGAGCTGGGCCTGCGCCTCGGCGGCAGCGCGCCGCTGGAAGGCGCGATGCCGCTGTTCGACAGCGACCTGAGCTTCGCCGGGCTCGAACGCCGGCTGCAGTACAGCGCCGGCTACGAGGTCGATCCGGGCGACCTGCTCAACCCCGATGCCGCCAGCCGCTGGCGCGCCGACACCCTGCCGCAGACCGTCAGCAGCCAGACGGTCAGCCAGCGCCTGCAGCTCAAGCTCGACGAACTGGCCGGCGCACCGCTCACGGTCGGCGCGCAGTACCGCCAGCAGGAGGCGCTGCAGGTCGCCGGCACCACGGCGAGCGCGCAGCAGGCCATGGATCTGCGCTGGGCGCCGTCATTCGCGGCCGTGCATTTGAACTGGATGCCGGAGGGCGCGCCGGTCGACACCACGCAGGCCCTGCGATGCGATCGCTCCGGGCAGATCAGCGTGCCGCTGACGGCGCAGGGCGATGCGCCCGGCCGCTACGTCAGCGTCGACGCGCGCACGCGCCTGTGCCGCGTCGCCGCCGGCGACGATCCGGCGCTCGCCGAGCTCACCGCGAACACCTGGTCGACCGGCTTGCGCTGGGGCCGCGCCAGCCGCGAGACGGCGCTGCGCCTGCAGAGCGTGACGCCGGGGCCGGGCGCCAACGTCATCGAATCCGACCGGCCGCTGACCGCCGGTTCCGGCTACGAGCTGCGCCTCTCGCAGCAGCGCCAGCTCGGCGACTGGCAGGCCAAGGCCGGACTGGCCTGGCGCCGGCCGCCGGAAGCGCTGCACCCGGCCTTCGAACTGCCCGAGGCCTCGCCGTGGGCGACCAGCGCCGAGCTGCAGCGGCGGCTCGGCGCGGCGAATGTCGCCGCCAGCTGGCAGCGCGGCGACGCCTACTGGTTCCTGCCCAATGTGCGCGCGCCGGCCGACACCTTCGCCCTGTCCGTCGATTTCTCGCCCTGGGCGGTCGACGGTCTGGGCCGCTACACGCCGACCATGGCGATGTCGTACAGCTGGATGCGCTCCGACAACCAGAGCGTGCGCGACGACCAGCAGAGCCTGAACTGGAATCTGTCCTTCCCGTGGCGCTGAGGCGTCGCGGATGCGCGGTCGCCGGCCGGCGATGGCAGGCATGCCGGGTGGCCCGCCCGGCCATCCGTCGCCGCGCGCCGGCCCCCGGGCCGGAGAGGCCACAGTTCGGCGTGGGCAGCCGCTACAATGCGCGCCCACCCGGAGGATTCATGAGCGTTATCGCCGAGCGCGCGGCGCGCCGCCGCACGTTCGCCATCATCTCGCACCCCGATGCCGGCAAGACGACTTTGACCGAGAAGCTGTTGTTGTTCGGCGGTGCGATCCAGCTGGCCGGTACCGTCAAGGGCCGCAAGGCGAGCCGGCATGCGACATCGGACTGGATGGCGCTCGAACAGCAGCGCGGCATCTCGATCACGACCTCGGTGATGCAGTTCCCGTACAACGAGCGCATCGTCAACCTGCTCGACACGCCGGGCCACGAAGACTTCTCGGAAGACACCTACCGCACGCTGACCGCGGTCGACTCGGCGCTGATGGTGATCGACGCCGCCAAGGGCGTCGAGGCGCGCACCATCAAGCTGATGGAAGTCTGCCGCCTGCGTGACACGCCGATCGTCACCTTCATCAACAAGCTGGACCGCGAAGGCCGGCCGCCGCTGGAACTGCTCGACGAAGTCGAGAAGGTGCTGGGGCTGTCGTGCACGCCGATCACCTGGCCGCTGGGCATGGGCCGCGAGTTCAAGGGCGTCTACCACCTGCTCGAGGACCGCTTCTATCTGTACTCTGGCGACAAGCACCGCATCTCCGAGATCGAGACCGTCGACGGCCTCGACGCGCCGGGCCTCGACGAGCGCTTCGGCGCCGTCTACCGCCAGCTCAAGGACGAGATCGAACTGCTGCAGATGGCCGGCGCCGAGTTCGATCTCGAGCAGTACCGCGCCGCCGCCCTGACGCCGGTGTTCTTCGGCTCGGCGATCAACAACTTCGGCGTGCGCGAGCTGCTCAACGGCTTCACCGGATGGGCGCCGGAGCCGCAGCCGCGCCACGCCAAGACGCCGGACGGCGAACGTGACGTGCAGCCGACCGAAGAGAAGTTCACCGGCTTCGTGTTCAAGATTCAGGCGAACATGGACCCGAAGCACCGCGACCGCGTCGCCTTCCTGCGCGTCTGCTCCGGCGTCTATCGCAAGGGCATGAACATCCACAGCGTGCGCCTCAATGGCCCGGTGCGGGTGTCGAACGCGCTGGTGTTCATGGCCGCCGACCGCGAGGCGGTCGAAGAAGCGTATCCGGGCGACATCATCGGCCTGCACAACCACGGCACGATCGCCATCGGCGACTCGTTCTCGGAAGGCGAGGTGCTGAACTTCACCGGCATCCCCAACTTCGCGCCGGAACTGTTCCGCCGCGTGATCCTCAAGGACCCGCTGAAGGCCAAGCAGCTGAACAAGGGCCTCGACCAGCTGTCGGAGGAAGGGGCCACGCAGGTCTACCGGCCGATCGTCAACAACGACATCATCCTCGGCGCGGTCGGCGTGCTGCAGTTCGACGTCGTGCAGTACCGCCTGCGCGACGAGTACGGCGTCGAGTCGGTGTTCGAGCCGGTGCAGGTGCACACGGCGCGCTGGGTCGAATGCGACGATCCGAAGAAGCTGCGCGAATTCCGCGACAAGAACGATGCACGCCTCGCGCTCGATCATTACGGCCAGCTGGTCTACCTGGCGTCGAGCTCGGTCAACCTGTCCATGACGCGCGAGCGCTTTCCTGATGTACGCTTTCTCGAAACGCGCGAGCACGGTGCACAATGAGGGTGCCGCATGCCGTTTTCGCCTTGCCTCGCCTTTCCCGGCGCCCGCCCGCGCCGTCACCGCAGAAGTAGCCCGATGGACGCTCCACTGAAATCCCGCAAGTTCGACCCGGCCAGCTGGCCCATGATGATGCTGTTCGCCGGTTTCCATCTCGCCTGCTTCGCGGCGATCTGGACCGGTGTGCACTGGAGCGGCATCGCGCTGTGCATCGCGCTGTATGTCATGCGCATGTTCGGCGTCACCGCCGGCTATCACCGCTACTTCTCACACAAGGCCTACAAGGCCGGGCGCGGATTCCAGTTCGTGCTCGCCTGGCTGGCGCAGTCCTCGCTGCAGTCCGGCGCCCTGTGGTGGGCGGCCAAGCACCGCGACCATCACCGCTATTCGGACAGCGAACTCGACGCGCACTCGCCGCGCCATTACGGCTTCTGGTTCTCGCACGTCGGCTGGATCTTCAACCGCCAGGCGCAGGCGGCCGACTACGAGCGCATCGGCGATTTTTCCAAGTACCCGGAGCTGCGCTGGCTCGACAAGTACCACTGGGTGCCGGGCGCGACGCTCGGCCTCGCCGTGTGGCTGGTCGGCGGCTGGTCGCTGCTGGTCGTCGGCTTCGTCTGGTCGACGGTGCTGCTGTGGCACGCGACCTTCTGCATCAATTCGCTGGTGCACGTGTTCGGCCGCCAGCGCTACCTGACCGGCGACGACTCGCGCAACAACTGGCTGTTCGCGCTACTCTCGCTCGGCGAGGGCTGGCACAACAACCATCACTACTACATGGCCTCGGCGCGCCAGGGCTTCAGGTGGTGGGAAGTCGACATCACCTATTACGCGCTGTGCGGGCTCGAGCGCATCGGCCTGGTGTCGGAACTGCGCGATCCGCCGGCGCACGTGCTCGACGGTTCGCGCACCGCCTCGGCCGAGATCAAGGAGCGCATCGCCCAGGCCCTGGCGCATCGCTTCTGCCCCGACCGCATCGTCGCGCGCATGCAGAAGCGCTGGGCCGAGTTGAACCGCGGCCGTACCGTCGCCGACTGGCGCCGGCACTGGAGCGAGCAGCTGGCGACGCGCCGCGAACAGCTCATGCAGAACGTGCACGCCGAACTGCCGAGCCTCGATCAGCTCTATCGCCACGCGCGCCGCCGCTTCGCGCGCACGCCGGCGATGGAGGAGATCGTCGCCCGCGCCCGCGAGCTGATCGCGCAGTCGGTGATCGCGCGCCTCGAGACCGTGCCGGCGCATGCCTGAGGAGCCGTCGCCGGCTCCTCTGCCGGCGCGCCGAGATCCGTATGCGGCCCTGCGCTATCCGGAATTCCGCGCGCTGGCCTTCGGCGCCTTCCTGGTCAGCTGCGGTCTGCTGATCCAGGAAGTCGCGCTCTCCTACGAAATCTACCGCGTCACCCATGACCCGCTGTCGCTCGGCCTGATCGGCCTCGTCGAGGCGGTGCCGTTCATCACCCTGGCGCTTTTCGGCGGCCATCTCGCCGATCGCCGCGAGAAGCGCGGCATCATCCGCTCGGCGATCGGCGTGATGTTCGCCGGTTCGCTCGTCATCGCGCTGCTCTCGCTGCCGTCGCTGCGAGCGCGGCTGGCGCCGGGCGTCTGGCTGCTCGGTGCCTACGGCCTGATCGCCCTGGTCGGTTTCGCGCGCGGCTTCTATTCGCCGGCCGCCGCCTCGCTGCGCGCCTTCCTCGTGCCGCGCGAGGTGTACGGCAATCTGGCGACGTGGTGGAGCACCTTCTTCCAGACCGGCGCGATCCTGGCGCCGGTGTCGGCCGGCTTTCTCTACGCCTACGCCGGACTGTCCGCGACGCTGCTGATCGTGGTCTGCATGTGCGCCGGCGCGCTGTTCCTCATTGCCTTCGTCAAGCCGCGCCCGGTGGCGGTGAATCCGGGCGCCGGCAATCTCTGGGCGAGTCTCGGCGAAGGCATTTCCTATGTGTTCGGCACCCGCATCGTGCTCTACGCGATGTCGCTCGACATGTTCTCGGTGCTGTTCGGCGGCGTGGTCGCCCTGCTGCCGGTGTTCGCCGACGACATCCTCATGGTCGGTCCCGAGGGGCTCGGCGTGCTGCGCGCGGCGCCGGCGATCGGCGCCCTGCTGACCGTGGTCTGGTGCGCCTACCATCCGCCGCTGGCGCGTCCCTGGCGCAACCTGCTGCTCGCCGTGCTCGGCTTCGGTCTCGCGACCCTCGTGTTCGCCTTGTCGAAACTGTTCTGGCTGTCCTTCGCGGCCCTGTTCGCGACTGGTGCCTTCGACAGTATCTCGGTGGTGATCCGCAACACGGTGATGCAGTCGATCCCGCCCGATCATCTGCGCGGCCGCGTGCAGGCGGTCAACAGCATTTTCATCAGCTCGTCGAACGAACTCGGCGCCTTCGAATCGGGGCTCGCCGCCAAGCTGCTCGGTACGGTGCCGTCGGTGGTCGCCGGCGCCGCCGTCACCTGCGGCGTGGTCGTCTGGATGTGGCGGCGCTCGAAAACGCTGTTCACGGTCAGGCTCTGATGCGGCTCTGCGTGGTCTGCGGTTCGAGCGGTGGCGCGCGCGCCGCCTATCGCGATGCGGCGCCGGCGCTCGGCGATGCCGGCGTCGGCCTGGTCTACGGCGGCGCCTCGGTCGATCGAGCGCGGCGAGACCTGACAACGACTCCCTCTCCCCGTTCACCGGGAGAGGGAGCCATTTCGTTACTTCTTCTGCTGCGCCGTGTTGACGATGGTCGCGGCGAGGCCGAACGGCTGGTCGCCGAGCAGCCTGAGCAGCCGCGGCGGCAGGTGGCGCTTGTCGATCTGCAGCACCGAGACCTGCGCGAAGCCGTCCGGCGCTTCGCCGGCCCAGGACTCGGTGAGCGGCTGATCGCCGGCGCGCTTCGGATGGATGCCGAGCGTCTTCAGGCGCTCGGCCTGCGGCAGCAGGCTGTGGCTGCCGGCGTCGAGCGAGGCGGTCGAGGTCTGGATTTCGATCCAGGTGTTGAAATCGATCTGCAGCAGCGGCTCGGCGAGGCGGCGCACGAGCGGAATGCGCAGGGCGCGCTGCGCGACGGTCTGCGCGGCGTGGCCGGCCCGTTCGGCGAGGCGCAGCGCACGCGGTTCGCTGTCCGGTCGCGGCAGCGCACTGATCTGTCCGACGCGCGCCGCTTCGAGCGCCGGGCGCAGCGCGCTCGCCAGGTTGGTCTGCAGATGCGCGCGCAGGCGCAGGCGCTCGCCGTCGGCCTGCGGCTCGCTGACCATCTGCACCTGCAGCTTCCACAGCGGCTCTTTCTCGCCTGCCGGCCCCGTCCTGATGGGTATCTCGGCGGCGAAGGCGAAATTCTCGGTCGGCGTTTCGACCGCTGGCGCGGCGTCCTTGCGGCGGCGTTTCAAGATGGCCATCGTGCAATCCTCGATCGAATCCGCGTCCCTATAAGTCCATGACGACATCGTATCGGTTCCGCGTCCGCGGCCGTGTGCAGGGCGTCCACTTCCGGCAGTCGACCTGCGAGCGGGCGCTGGCGCTGGGCCTGCGCGGCTGGGTCGCCAACTGCGCCGACGGCAGTGTCGAAGGCCTGGCCGGCGGCGCCGCGGACGCGCTCGCCGCCCTGCGCGAATGGCTGCAGCGCGGTCCGCCGGCGGCGCGCGTCGAGCACGTCGAGTGGCGCGTCAGCGACGAGCCGCCGCCCGACGGCTTCAGCGTGCGGCGCTGACCATGCCCTATGCGGTGGCTTTCGCCGGCGCCAGTTGCTCGGCGAGCGCGCTCGCATTGCGCGCCACGAAGCCGTAGATCGACAGCTGCGGGTTGGCGCCGATCGAGCTCGGGAACATCGAACCGTCGAACACCGACAGGTTCTCGATCTCGTGATGGCGGCCGCGGCTGTTGATCACGCAGAGCTTGCGGTCCTCGCCCATCGCGCAACCGCCCATCAGGTGCGCGGTGACCAGACCGGCGCGGTGCTTCTTCATCGGCAGTTGTTCGATTGCGGCTTTCGCGGCGCTCCAGCTCGTGTACGTGCCGGCGTCGAGATGCGCCGGGCGCACGCTCTTCGCGCCGGCGGCGAACTGGATTTCGGCCATGCTCAGATAGGCGCGGCGCAGCGCGTCCCACAGGGCGTCGTGCAGCTCGTAGTCGAAGACCGGCGCGCCGAGATCGTCGATGCGGACGCGGCCGCCCTCGGATTCGGCATGGAAGCCGTCGCGCATCAGGGCGATGAGCACGCCGGTGCTGGGCAGCCGATCCATCGCCGCCGCCAGCTCGCTGCCGAAACGGCCGAGCACGCTGCTGAACAGCATCGGCTGCAGCGGCGGCACCTCGAGCTTGTAGCCGATGCGGCCGTCCTCCGGCCACAGGAAATGATCGGAATAGATCGACTGCGGCGCGCCGTGATAGCCGTCGATCGCACGGTCGAAAACCGCGACGCTGGCGTCGACCGGATGCACGCAGGTGCGCTGGCCGAGGCGCTGGTGCGGATCGGGCGCCTGCGAGCGCAGCAGCAGCGCCGGCGTGTTGATCGCGCCGCCGGCGAGCACGTAGTGCCGGGCGCGCACGTTCAGCGTGACGCCGCTCGCGTGGCGCGTCTCGGCATCGAGCGCGCGCACCGTCAGGCCGCTGACCTTGCCCTTGGCGAACAGCACTTTCTCGACGCGCGCGTGATGGACCAGCGTCATGCCGCGCTCGAGGGCGGCGGGAATGGTCGTGACCAGCATCGACTGCTTGGCGTTGGTCGGACAGCCGAGGCCGCAGTAGCCGAGGTTCCAGCAGCCGCGCACATTGCGCGGGATGACTTTCCAGTGCAGGCCCAGTTTCTCGCAGCCGTCGCGCAGCGCGGCATTGTTGGCGTTCGGCTCGGCGGCCCAGGGCGCGATGCCGAGGCGCGCTTCCATCTTCGCGTACCACGGCGCCATGTCGTCGGCGCCGGAATCCCTGAGATCGAAGCGCTGCGTCCAGTGCGCCAGCGTCGGCGCCGGTGTGCGGATGCTCGTGGTCCAGTTGACCAGCGTGGTGCCGCCGACGGCGCGGCCCTGCAGGATCGGGATCGCGCCGTCCGAGGTCGCGCGGCCGGCGCCTTCCTGATAGAGCTTGCTGTACGAGCTGAATTCGTCGAGCTGCTTGAAGTCGGCCGCGGTGTACAGCGCGCCTTCTTCGAGCATCAGCACCTTGAGGCCGGCGGCGCCGAGGATTTCCGCGGCGGTGCCGCCGCCGGCGCCGCTGCCGACGATGACGACATCGGCTTCCAGGGTTTCGTCGCGCTCGAGCTTCGAGGCGTCGCGGATCAGCCAGCCCTTGGCGAGGCCGTCGGCGTAGAGGTCGTTGATGGCCATGGCGGGATCAGGCGTTGAGGGCGGCGACCGCCCAGGCCGGCGGGCCGGGGTAGTGCGAGGCGGGGAAGGTCGCCGGCTGGCTCCAGACGACGGTGCTGCCGAGCTTCACCAGCGCGCGGTACGCGCCGTTGAGCAGCGTGAGGCGGCTGTCGCGGAAGTGCGTCAGCAGCGTTGCCGCGTCGCTGGCATCGGCCTCGGCCCAGGGGCGGCTGACGCCGCCGGCGAGGCGGCGGAACGGCGACCATTGCACGAGATCGAAAAGCTGGCGCAGCTGCTTCTGCGCCGGCGCGCCGAGCGCGTCGAGCGCCAGGTCGGCGCGGCGCAGGCCTTCGTCGACGATGGCCCGCGCGGCCTGCGCGTCGGCCGGCAGCGCCGGACCGGCGACCGCCATGAGCAGTGCGCGCGCGAACGGCAGGTCGGCGGCCGTCAGCCAGCGCATGCCCGCGGCCGGCGCCGCGGTCTGCGCGCTGCAGCCCGCCAGCTGCGCACCGCCGCCGAGCAGGGCCAGGGCCGCGCTGCCGCCGAGGCCGAGTTTCAGGAAGCCACGCCGGTCGATGCCGGCCGGTGCGTGATCGCGCTGCATGCTCTCCCTCCGCGATTCTCGTTTTATTGAACGATAGATTAATTAAGGCCGTAAAAAAACCGGCGACGGCGACTGTAGCGCAGCGGCACCGGTTTGCGAGTGACTCTAGAGCCGCACGGCGCGGCCGTAGATGAAGCCGAACTGGAAGTCGCGGGCCGCCGACTTGGCGTCCTGGAAGTCGGCCATGCGCGCGAGGCGCGACGGCACCTTCATCAGCTTGTCCTGCGCTTCGCGGCCGGCGGCGGACAGATTGCTCATCAGCCCGATCTTCCAGAAATCGAGCAGTTCCTCGACGATTTCCTGGTACTGGCGCGCGCAGAAGATACGCGCGCGGCGCACGACTTCGCTCATCTCGTCATAGCCGGCGATGGCGTGGCCGGGCATCGCGAAATTCAGCGTGACCTTGAGCAGCGACTGCAGCGCGCGGTTCGGGTCGCGTTCGAGGATCGCGCCGAACACCGCGCGATAGAACTGGTAGTGCCGCGATTCGTCGCCGGCGAGGTGCGCGAGCACCTTCTGCGCCATCGGCTCGACCGTCGCGCAGAGGCGGCCGGTGTTGGCGTGCGAGATCTGCGTGGCTTTTTCCTGCAGCGAGGTGTAGGCGAGCAGGCGATACGGGTCCTGCTCCCAGTCCGGATTGAAGCCGGCCTCGATGTAGCGGTACTGCAGCTTCTCGAGCTCGCCCATGTCGAACAGGCGGGCGTCGCGCACGTAGTCGCGCAGCGCGCAGCCATGGCGGTCTTCCTCGGCCGTCCACAGATTGTTCCAGCTGCTCCACGGCGCGCTGTTGCCGAGGTGCACGGCGATCAGGCGGTGGAAGTGCGGCAGGCCTTCCTCGGTCAGGAGGTTGAGGGCGACGGCGACGCGCACCGTGTCCGGCAGGCCGCGCGCGGCGTCGCGCACGCGCGCCAGCTCGGCGTCGGCGGCCGCGTCGAGATTGGCGTCGGCCGGCATCAGGTCGTTGGGGAACCAGAGGCGGCGCTTCTGGACGTGCAGATCCATCTGCTCGGCCACGACCGTCTCGATCGAGACGAGCGTTTCGATCTGATCAGGGGTGCCAAACCGCGCAGAAAGCGCCAAGCCAGACATCGTCACCACTCCGGGTCATGCGAATCTTGGACCGGCCGAAAGCGGCCGTGGTGCCCAGATTATAAGAAATCCCCCCCGGACGGAACGGATCACCCGCGCCGGACGAGACTCAGGAATTCCTCGCGGGTCCGGTGATCTTCGCGGAAACGGCCGAGCATCACCGACGTCACCATCGTCGAATTCTGCTTCTGAACGCCGCGCATCATGGCACACAAATGCTGCGCTTCGATGACTACGCCGACCCCATGCGCGTCGGTGACCGACTGGATGCAGTTGCCGATCTGCTGCGTCAGGTTCTCCTGGATCTGCAGACGGCGCGCGTACATGTCGACGATGCGCGGGATCTTCGACAGGCCGATGACCTTGCCGGAGGGCAGATAGGCGACGTGCGCCTTGCCGATGAAGGGCAGCAGGTGGTGTTCGCACATCGAGTACAGCTCGATGTCGCGCACGATCACCATCTCGTCGTTGCTCGACTCGAACACGGCGCCGTTGACGATTTCGTTGACGTCCTGCTCGTAGCCCTGCGTCAGGAATTCCATCGCTTTGGCGGCGCGGTGCGGCGTGCGCAGCAGGCCTTCGCGCTCCGGGTTCTCGCCGATCGCCTCGATGATCGCGCGGAAATTTTCTTCCATGGTCGGGTCCGTTCTCGTCGTTTTCCCGCCATTATTCCACGGCTCGGCGTCGCGGGGCGCCGACGGCGAGCGCACCCGCCACGGCGCCGCCGCCTGCAGGAAGTAAAATGCGCCGATGAGCCGCAAGCGCGCCGCCAGCGAAATCCGTGAAGTCCCGGTCGATCTGATCCGTCCCGGCAGTCAGCAGGCGCGGCGGCACTTCGACGCCGACGCGCTGCGCGACCTCGCCGGCAGCATCAAGGAATCCGGCGTCGTGCAGCCGATCGTGCTGCGCACGCGCGTCTGGGGCTATGAATTGCTCGCCGGTGAACGGCGCTGGCGCGCGGCGCAGCTCGCCGGCCTGCACGAAATTCCGGCGGTGATCCGCGACGACCTGTCCGACAGCGAAGCCTTCGTCGTCGGCCTGATCGAGAACCTGCAGCGCGAATCGCTGACGCCGATCGAAACGGCCGCCGGCCTCAAGCGCCTCGGCGAACTGTTCGAGCTCACGCACAGCGAGATCGGCGAGCGCATCGGCAAGTCGCGCGAGTACGTGACGAACTACCTGCGCCTGCTCAATCTCGCGCCGGACGTGGCGCGGCTGGTCAATGAAGGCCATATCCTGCTCGGGCACGCCAAGGTGCTGGCCGGCGTCGCGGTGAGCGAACAGCCGCGCTGGGCCGACGAGATCATTCGCCACAAGCTGACGGTGCGCGGCCTCGAGCAGCGCATCGCCACGGCACGCGACCAGCTCGTCGTGTTCCGCCCCGGCAAGCCGAGCGACTGGCAGCGCCTCGAGCGTGAGCTCTCCGATCACCTGGCCTGCCCGGTGACGGTGAGCGCCGACAAGGGCGGCAAGGGCGAGTTGCGCGTGAAATTCCATTCGCTCGACGAGCTCGACGGCGTGCTGGCGAAGGTCGGCTACGTCGCCAAGTAGGCGTCCGCGAGTTATGCCCGGCGCGTGGTGACAAGCTTGTGGATAGGTGGCGGATGAACGGGCGCGCGGCTTGTTGCAGCGAGGTTTCAAGCCGACCGGCGAGTTTTTCGACACGAGCGGTCGGCTTATCGACAGCAGGGCGGGATAAGCTTGTGGATAGCCGATTGATGGAATGGCGCAGAGCTTGCTGCGACAAGCATGGCCTGCGCGACGGCGAAAATTTGAGCGGCGTCGCGGCGGCGGCGAGGCACAGGACGAGGGCGGATCATTGCCTGCCGCGGGCGCGGCAGGTGGCGAGCCCGGAGAATCGGCATCGGCGCGCGCGGCGCCGGGATTGCGCAGCGGCGCGCGGGTGAGCGGGAGCGGTATGCAGATCGAATTGTTCCGTGACGACTACCGATTCGAGGAGCGGGTCAGCGCGAAGGCGCGCAACATCCGCCTCGAAGTGCGGCCCGATCGCAGCGTCGTGCTCGTCTATCCTCGCTGGACGCCGCGCGCCGAGGCGCTGGCCTTCCTGCGCTCGCGCGAGCGCTGGGTGCGCGAGAAGCTCGCCGAACTCGCACAGCAGGCCGCCGCGCATCCGGTGCCGCCGCCGCAGCGCTGGGACGGCCAGGATCTCATCCACCTGCGCGGCCAGAGTCTGCCGCTGCGCGTCGAGCCGGCGCGCCTGCGCAGCGCCACCGTGCGCATCGAGCCGAGCCGCGTCGTCGTGTTCGCGCCGCCGGCCTGGCGCGAACAGCCGCGCAAGCTCGAGCAGGCGCTGCGCCAGGCGCTGGTCCATCAGGCGCAGCTCGACGCGCGTCAGCACCTCGAAGCCGGCGCCGCGCCGCTCGGCGTGCGTTATCGCGAGCTGCGCATCAACGATCCGCAGACCCTGTGGGGCAGCTGCAATCCCGGCGCGGTCATCTGCCTGTCGTGGCGGCTGGTGATGGCGCCGCCGGAAGTGTTCCGCTACGTTGCCGTGCACGAGCTCTGCCATCTCGTCCATCTCGATCATTCGGCGCGCTTCTGGAATCTGGTAAGAAAGCACATGCCCGATTACGAGCTGCACAAGCGCTGGCTGCGCGATCACGGCCATCAGCTGCATGGCTGGCTGCCGCGGCGCAAGGCTTGAGCGGCCGAAGCGCAAGGGCTATCGTCGGCACAGCGCTTGCAGCAGTGAGCGATTCGAGGAGAGGGCCATGGCCACGCTGGAAACAGTCCGCGTCCGCGACTACATGAGCACGCGGCTGATGACCTTTACGCCGGAAATGGAAGTGATGAACGCGGTTCACCAGCTCGTCAAGAGCGGTCACTCCGGCGCGCCGGTCGTCGACGCGTCGGGCAAGCTGGTCGGCATGCTCTCGGAGCGTGACTGCCTGCAGATCGCGTTGGTCGCCGCGCAGGACACCTGCGTCGCCGGCCCCGTCAGTCAGTACATGAGCAAGAACGTCGAGACGGTTTCCTCCGACATGAGCCTCGCGCAGCTCGCCGGCCTGTTCACCCAAAACCGTCAGTTCCGCCGCTTCCCGGTCGTCGACGACGGCAAGCTGGTCGGCCAGATTTCGCGCTCCGACGTGCTGCGCGCGATCAGCCACTGCTGCTGAGTCGCGCTACGGCGAGCTGCAGGGGCCCACGTAACGTCCGGCGATGGTCTGCGTCACGTCGATCGGCCGGCCTTGGCGGGCGCTGCCGGTGATGTGCGTGGTCGAGGTCATGCGGTCGCCGCTGTAGACGGCGGTGCCGGTCGCGTTCATCGGGCCCCGCGGTGTTTCGCAGACCGAAGCCCAGTCGACGGTGTCGCCGTGACGTTCCATCTTGGTGATCTTGCAGCGCTCCTGCGTCTGTTCATCGCGCGGCAGCAGATCGGCGTTGCTGATGCAGCGCTCGAAACTCATCTGCATGCCGCCGGCGCCCGCCTGGGGCAGCTTCATGCCCGGCGGCAGCTTCGACGCGTCGATTTTCGGCATTGCCGGCATGTCCGGCATGTTCATCGTCGTCGTGTAGGTCCAGCGCCCTTCCTTGATGCCGGCGCCGAACGCCGCGCCACAGGCCAAGGCCAGCGCGGCGGCCGTCCATCTCGATGCATTCATGGATTCCCCCGACAACGACGCGCCGTGAATGGCCTCGCCTTTATGCGCCCGGCGCCCGATGCGCGCAAGCGCCGGCTGTGCCGGACGCGGGCCATAAAAAAGGGCTCTCTCGGGGGGGTGAGAGAGCCCTCGGGGTGCCCTGCGGGGGGGTGCAGGGCGGGGGGACCGGTTCAGCAAGTGCGGGGCCAGACTAAAGGCAGGCCGCTGAACTCAATCTGAACGCGCTGCCGGATTCGTTAAGCGCGTCGCAGTTGCCCGGCTTTCTTCAGGTGCACGAGCAGCAGCGACACCGCGGCCGGCGTCACCCCGGAGATGCGGCCGGCCTGCGCGACGGTCTCCGGCCGGTGCTGGGCCAGCTTGCTGCGCACCTCGTTCGACAGGCCGGAGACAGCGCCGTAGTCGAAATCCGCCGGCAGCGGCGCGTCCTCGTAGCGGCGTATGCGTTCGATCTCCAGCTGCTGGCGCTCGATGTAGCCGGCGTACTTGGCCTGGATCTCGACCTGCTCGGCGACCCGCGGATCGATGTCGGCCGGCGCCAGCTGCTGCGCCTGCAGGAAGGCATAGTCGCCTTCGGGGCGGCGCAGGAGATCGAGGCCCGAGAAGCCGCTGTCGCTCGGTGCCGGGCCGAAGCGTTCGACCAGCGCCGCCTGCGCGAGCTGCGCGGGCTTCAGCCACAGTGTCTGCAGACGGCCACGCTCGGCGTCGATCGCCTCGCGCTTGCGTGCGAACGCGTCCCAGCGCGCATCGTCGACCAGACCCAGT
Organism: Solimonas soli DSM 21787; assembly: GCF_000474945.1. Lineage (GTDB taxonomy): Bacteria > Pseudomonadota > Gammaproteobacteria > Nevskiales > Nevskiaceae > Solimonas > Solimonas soli. The sequence goes on from NZ_KI440838.1 coordinate 128,138, forward strand.
TCGCGGCCGAGCGGCGTCAGGCGCAGGTCGGCGTTGTCCTCGCGCAGCAGCAGGCGATGCTCGGCGCGCGAGGTGAACATGCGGTAGGGCTCGTTGGTGCCGCGCGTGATGAGGTCGTCGACCAGCACGCCGATGTAGGCCTCGTGCCGCTGCGGCGTCCACGGCGCGCGGCCCTGCACCTGCAGCGCGGCATTGAGGCCGGCGAGCAGGCCTTGCGCGGCGGCTTCCTCGTAGCCCGTCGTGCCGTTGATCTGTCCGGCGAAGTACAGGCCGGCGATGACCTTGGTCTCGAGCGTGCGCCTGAGGTCGCGCGGATCGAAGTAGTCGTACTCGATCGCGTAGCCGGGCCGCGTGATGCGCGCCTGTTCGAGGCCGCGGATCGTGCGCACGAAGCGCTCCTGCACGTCGTAGGGCAGCGAGGTGCTGATGCCGTTCGGGTAGATCTCGCGCGTGTTCAGGCCTTCCGGTTCGAGGAAGATCTGGTGGCTGTCCTTGTCCTTGAAGCGATTGACCTTGTCCTCGACGCTCGGGCAATAGCGCGGGCCGACGCCTTCGATGACGCCGGTGAACATCGGCGAGCGGTCGAAGCCGCTGCGGATGATCTCGTGCGTCTGCGCATTGGTGTGCGTGAGATGGCAGGGCAGCTGGCGCGGATGCTCACTGCGCGAGCCGAGGAAGGAGAACACCGGCGTCGGTTCGTCGCCCGGCTGCGGCGTCAGCACATCCCAGTTGATGGTGCGGCCGTCGAGGCGCGGCGGCGTGCCGGTCTTCAGGCGGCCGACGCGCGGGTGCAGTTCGCGCAGGCGGGTGGCGAGCGGGTTGCTCGGCGGATCGCCGGCGCGGCCGCCCTGGTAGTTCTCGAGGCCGACGTGGATGCGCCCGCCGAGGAAAGTGCCGGTCGTCAGCACCACGGCCGGTGCGTAGAACTTCAGGCCCAGCCGCGTGACCACGCCGCGCACCGCGCCGCCTTCGACGATGAGGTCTTCGACTTCCTGCTGGAACAGCGTCAGGTTCGGCTGGTTCTCCAGCGCCTCGCGCACCGCCCACTTGTAGAGCATGCGGTCGGCCTGCGCGCGCGTCGCGCGCACCGCCGGGCCCTTGCTCGCGTTGAGGATGCGGAACTGGATGCCGGCGCGGTCGGCGGCGCGCGCCATCAGGCCGCCGAGCGCGTCGATTTCCTTGACCAGGTGGCCCTTGCCGATGCCGCCGATTGCCGGATTGCAGGACATCTGGCCGAGCGTCTCGATCGATTGCGTGACCAGCAGCGTGCGGCAGCCCATGCGCGCCGGCGCGAGCGCGGCTTCGGTGCCGGCGTGGCCGCCGCCGATGACGATGACGTCGAAATGCTGAAGTTCGTTGCGCATAGCCATGTTCAGGGTGCCGGCACCGAGGTTTCGTCAGCTCGGCCATCCCGGCCTCGCAGCGAAACCCGGCCCACGCCGTCCTTGGCGCGGGCGCTCGCCGGCGTGGACTGCCATGCAAGGCAGTCCACGACAGCCCCGGCTCGCCCGGCATGGCCGCCGCCGATGACGATGACGTCGAAATGCTGAAGGTCCGGCATATAGTAAGGACGCGCGGGTGAAGTCCGCGAAGGGGCGCGGATTCTACGCCAATCTCCGCGCGCGGTTAAATTTTGCCCAGGCCGGGCCCGGATGCTCAGGGCAGCGGCAGGCGGTCCGGCTCGACGAAGCGGCTGCGCGCCATGCCGCTGTCCAGCTGCGCCGGACTGTAGTGCGCGCCGAGCAGGGCGCGCGCATCGGCGAACAGCTCCGGATGCGCGGCGGCGAAGGCCGGCCAGTCGGCCTGCGGCAGCGCCCGCCGACGCAGGTCGATCAGGCGCAGCAGGGCGACCGTCATCGTCTCGTGATACCTGGCCTCGGCGCCGGCGTGCGTCACGTAAGCCCGCAGGAGCGTGCAGAAGCGCGTCTGGCCTTCGCCGGCATCCGCCGTGTCGCGCAGGCATTGCCAGGCGGCGCGGACGTGTTCGGCATGACCGAACGCCGAGGCCGGCAGCGAACCGTCGGCCAGTCCGGCCAGCAGGCTCGCGCCGTCGCGCGGCATGAGGGCCCGACTTCCGGTGGCTCAGAACGCCAGCTTGCCGCTCAGCATCTCCCACCACATGCGCCAGTCGCCGACGAAGGAGTAGAACGGATGGCGGAACGTCGCCGGGCGGTTCTTCTCGTAGAAGAAATGACCGACCCAGGCGAAGCCATAGCCGAGCACCAGCGCCAGCGGCAGATACCACCACAGCATCTTGAACAGCGCGAACAGCAGGCAGGCCAGGGCCAGGCTGGAGCCCACGAAGTGCAGGCGACGCGCCGTCTGGTTGGAGTGCTCGGTCAGATAGAAGGCGTAGAAATCGGAGAACGTCTTGTATTGCGTGTCGGCCATGGTCCACCCCTTGCGACAGCCCGGTTCGATGTCGGCGAGTATAGGCGGCCCGGGTGACGCCGCGCAGTCATGGCTTCGCCGCTATGCTTGTCGGACGACGACGACAGGGAGCGGTGGTGAAGCGACGCGAAGGCGAAACCCTGCCGATGCTCGGTTGGCGCGAGTGGCTGGCGCTGCCCGATCTCGGCATCGCGCGGATCAAGGCCAAGGTCGACAGCGGCGCGCGCTCGTCGGCGCTGCACGTGGCGACGCTGGAGACCCTGGCCGGCGAGCGCGTGCGCTTTTCGCTGCGCCCGCTGCAAAACAGCGAGCGCGTGCAGTGGTGCGAGGCCGCCATGGTCGACCGCCGCTGGGTGACGGATTCGGGCGGTCATCGCGAGTTGCGGCCCTTCATCCGCACCGGCATCGAACTGGGCGGTCAGCGCTGGGATGCCGAGCTGTCGCTGTCGGCGCGCCGCGACGGCATGCGCTTCCGCATGCTGCTCGGCCGCACGGCGCTGGCCGGGCGTTTCGCGATCGACCCGGCGGCCAGCTTCGTGCAGGGCCGCAGGTCGGCACGGGGCACGGCCGGCAAAGGACAGGCATGAAGATCGGCATTCTCTCGCGTAACCGGCATCTGTATTCGACGCGGCGCCTGATCGAGGCGGCCGAGGCGCGCGGCCACAAGGTGCAGGTCATCGACGTGCTGCGCTGCTACATGAAGATCCAGCCGCACCAGCCGGAAATCTGGTATCGCGGCCGGAAGCTCGAAGGCTTCGACGCGGTGATCCCGCGCATCGGCGCCTCGGTCACCTTCTACGGCACGGCCGTCGTGCGCCAGTTCGAGATGCAGGGCGTCTACACGCTCAACGAATCGGTGGCGATCACGCGCGCCCGCGACAAGCTGCGCGCGCTGCAGCTGCTGGCGCGCAAGGGCGTCGGCCTGCCGCGCACCGGCTTCGCGCACGCGCCGGACGACACCGAGGGCGTCATGCAGCTGGTCGGCGGCGCGCCGATGGTGATCAAGCTGATCGAGGGCACGCAGGGCCAGGGCGTGGTGCTCGCCGAGACGGCCAACGCGGCGTCGTCGGTGATCGAGGCCTTCCGCGGTCTCGACGCCTACTTCCTCGTGCAGGAGTTCGTCGGCGAGGCCAGGGGCAGCGACATCCGCTGCTTCGTGGTCGGCGGCGAGGTGGTCGCGGCGATGCAGCGCACGGCCTGCGAGGGCGAGTTCCGCTCCAACCTGCATCGCGGCGGCAGCGCCACGCCGATGGAGATCACGCCCGCCGAGCGGCGCACGGCACTGCGCGCGGCGCGCATCATGGGCCTCAACGTCGCCGGCGTCGATCTGCTGCGCTCGAAGTCGGGGCCGATGGTGATGGAGGTCAATTCCTCGCCCGGGCTCGAGGGCATCGAGGCCGCGTCCGGCATCGACATCGCGGGCGCGATCATCGGTTTCGTCGAGGCCAACGCCAGGCCGGGGCGGACCAAGACAAAAGGGCGCGGGTGAGCGGCTGCGCTTGCGAAGTGCCAGCGGCACTTCGCGCAGGCGCGAACCCCGGCCAGGGAGCGTTTGGCTATGGCGAGACGTGACTCAATGTCACGTCGAGTTCGGACAAACGCCGGGCAGGGGCGAAATTGGGAGATGGGGTCGCGCCAGGGATGGTGGCGACGCCGCTCATGCAGGGAGGCGATGCATGGCGCGACGCAAGGCGACGGATGACGGCTTCGAGATTGGCGGCCAGCGCGTCGCACCTGGCGAGGCGCGCGTCGTCGAGCTGCCGGTCGCGCGCCTCTACACCAGCACGCCGGTGTCGCTGCCGGTGCGCGTGCTGCGCGGCCGCGAACCGGGGCCGACGCTGTTCGTCAGCGCCGCGCTGCACGGCGACGAGATCAACGGCGTCGAGATCATCCGCCGCCTCCTGCTGCAGCGCGCGCTGAAGCGCCTGCGCGGCACCGTGCTGGCGGTGCCGGTCGTCAACACCCTGGCCTTCGTGCACCAGTCGCGCTATCTGCCGGACCGTCGCGACCTCAACCGCAGCTTTCCCGGCAGCGAGAAAGGCTCGCTGGCGGCTCGGCTCGCGCATCTGTTCCTCAGGGAGATCGTCGGCCGCGCGCAGTACGGCGTCGACCTGCATACTGGCGCCATCCATCGCCCGAACCTGCCGCATATCCGCGGCGACCTCGACAATCCGGAGACGGTGCGGCTGGCCAAGGCCTTCGGCGTGCCGCTGGTGCTGAACTCGCCGACCACGCCCGGCACGCTGCGCCAGTACACGACCGCGCACGGCATTCCGGTGCTGCTGTACGAGGCCGGCGAGGCGCTGCGCTTCGACGAGCTGGCGATCCGCACCGGCGTGCGCGGCCTGCTGAACGTGATGGCGGCGCTCGACATGCTGCCCAGCGCGCCGCGCCGCGAACGCCTGCCGGAGCCGGTGATCGCGCGCGCCAGCAGCTGGATCCGCGCGCCGGCCAGCGGCGTGCTGCGCGCCCAGGTGGCGCTCGGCGAGGAGGTGCACAAGGGCCAGGTGCTCGGCGTCGTCGGCGATCCGATCGGCAGCAGCGAGGTGCCGGTGCTGGCCAATGCGCACGGCGTGGTCATCGGCCGCGCCGCGCTGCCGCTGACCTACGAGGGCGAGGCGCTCTTCCATCTGGCGCGCTTCGATGCGCCGGAAACGGCGGCCGGCGTCGCGCGCAACATCCGCAGCGCGCGCCGCGTGCTCAAGCGCGGACGGCGCAATCAGCCGCGCCTGGTGTGAGCGCTCCCGGCCGCGGGCGGGGTTTCCCTCAAATCGATTCACGGCATTTCCCGCCGGACGTGCAGAATCGTTGTACGACGTGGCGCCGGTGACCGCTCAAGCCCTTGATTTCGACACGCGAACGGTCGGAATTGCGCGCCTAGTCATATACAATCCCGCCACTTTACCGAGCGCGGCGGCAATGTGGCCCCGTGCCGGGTCCGGACGGTACTCGAGAGGCTAGCGATGGCTCCCATCAGCGCGTGGTCGGCAAACACCTGGTCCCTGATCGTCTACGTCATCGCCGTGTGTGGCCTGGTTGCGCTGATGCTCGGGCTGTCGTGGGTGCTCGGCGGCCGCGACTGGGGCCGCGCCAAGAACGAGCCCTTCGAGTCCGGCGTGGTCGGCCAGGGCACGACCAGCATCCGCCTGTCGGCCAAGTTCTATCTGGTCGCGATGTTCTTCGTGATCTTCGACGTCGAAGCCCTGTTCCTTTACGCCTGGGCGGTTTCCGTCAAGGAAGCCGGCTGGGCCGGCTTCGTCGAGGCCGTCATTTTCATCTTCATCCTCGCCGCCAGCCTCGTCTATTTGTGGAAGATCGGCGCGCTCGAATGGGCGCCCGCCTCCCGCGCGAAACTGATGCGGGAACGCCAGGCCGAGCGATCGGCACCATCGTCGGGGCGCTGAAACCTCGCGCCGCCAGCCAGCAGAGCCAGCCATGGAATACACACTCACGCGCATTGACCCGAACGCGCCGCGCTATCCGATGGAGCAGCGCGAAAAGGTGCGCGATCCGCTCGAGGAACAGGTCCACAAGAACGTCTTCCTCGGCACGCTGGAAAGCGCGCTGCACGGTGTCGTCAACTGGGGCCGCAAGAACTCGATCTGGCCGTACAACTTCGGCCTGTCGTGCTGCTACGTGGAGATGGCGACCGCCTTCACGCCGACGCACGATCTGGCGCGCTTCGGCGCCGAAGTCATCCGCGCCTCGCCGCGCCAGGCCGATCTCATGGTCGTCGCCGGCACCTGCTTCATGAAGATGGCGCCGGTCGTGCAGCGCCTCTACGAGCAGATGCTCGAGCCGAAGTGGGTCATCAGCATGGGCGCCTGCGCCAACTCGGGCGGCATGTACGACATCTATTCGGTCGTGCAGGGCGTCGACAAGTTCCTGCCGGTCGACGTCTACATCCCCGGCTGCCCGCCGCGGCCCGAGGCCTTCCTGCAGGCGCTGAACCTGCTGCAGGACGCGATCGGCAAGGAGCGCCGCCCGCTGTCCTGGGTGGTCGGCGACCAGGGCGTCTACAAGGCCGAATTCCCGTCGCGCCGCGAGACACTGCGCCCCGAACGCAGCGCGCAGACGACGCTGCGCACGCCGGACCAGGTCTGAAGCCGATGGCAGACGACGTTCCGCACCCCACGCCGGCCGGCCTCGACAGCGAGGTCATCCGCGATCTCTACGCGCGCTTCGGCGAAGGCACGTTCACGACGCAGCAGACCCGGGACGGCATGCCGACGCTGTGGGTCGGCGCCGAGCGCATCGTCGAGATCCTGCGTTACCTGAAGGGCGGCATCGCCAAGCCGTACAAGATGCTGTACGACCTGACCGCGGTCGACGAGCGCCTGCGCAAGCACCGCCAGGGCCTGCCGCCGGCCGATTTCACGGTCGTCTACCAGCTGCTGTCGGTGGAGCGCGACATGGCGCGCGGCGCGACGCCGGACCTGCGCCTGAAAGTCGCGCTGCGCGGCGAGTTCCCGCACCTGCCGACGGTGACGGGCGTCTACGCCAATGCCAACTGGTACGAGCGCGAAGTCTGGGATCTGTTCGGCATCGTCTTCGACGGCCATCCGAATCTGCGCCGCATCCTGCTGCCGCCGCGCTGGGTCGGCCATCCGCTGCGCAAGGAGCACCCGGCGCGCGCGACCGAGTTCGACCCGTTCGTGCTCGACCAGATGCGCCAGGATCTCGATCAGGAAGCGCTGCTGTTCAAGCCCGAAGAATGGGGCATGAAGAAGGGCACCGACAACGAGGACTTCATGTTCCTCAACCTCGGCCCGAACCATCCTTCGGCGCACGGCGCCTTCCGCATCGTGCTGCAGCTCGACGGCGAGGAGATCGTCGATTGCGTGCCCGACATCGGCTACCACCATCGTGGCGCCGAGAAGATGGGCGAGCGCCAGAGCTGGCACTCGTACATCCCGTACACCGACCGCATCGATTATCTCGGCGGCGTGATGAACAACCTGCCGTACGTGATGACCGTCGAGAAGCTCGCGGGCATCAAGGTGCCGCCGCGTGCGCAGACCGTGCGCATCATGATGTCGGAGTTCTTCCGCATCACCTCGCACCTGCTGTTCTACGGCACCTTCCTGCAGGACGTCGGCGCGATGTCGCCGGTGTTCTACGCCTTCGTCGACCGCCAGAAGGCCTACGACGTCATCGAGGCCGTCACCGGCTTTCGCATGCATCCGGCCTGGTACCGCATCGGCGGCCTCGCCCATGACCTGCCGCAGGGCTGGGACCGCCTGGTCCGCGAGTTCGTCGAGCATCTGCCGAAGCGGCTCGACGAGTACCAGAAGGCGGCGCTGGAGAACGGCATCGTCGTCGCCCGTACGCGCGGCGTCGCGCAGTACAACACCGCGCAGGCGCTTGAATGGGGCACGACCGGCGGCGGCCTGCGTGCGACCGGCCTCGGCTACGACCTGCGCAAGACGCGGCCGTACTGCGGCTACGAGCACTTCGATTTCGAGGTGCCGACCGGCTCGCGCGGCGATGCCTACGACCGCCTGATCGTGCGCGTCGAGGAGATGCGCCAGTCGGTGCGCATCATCGAGCAGTGCCTCAAGAACATGCCGTCGGGCCCGTACAAGGCCGACCATCCGCTGACGACGCCGCCGCCGAAGGACCGCACGCTGGCCGACATCGAAACGCTGATCACGCACTTCCTGCAGGTGTCGTGGGGGCCGGTGATCCCGGCCGGCGAGGCGTGCACGATGATCGAGGCGACCAAGGGCCTCAACAGCTATTACCTGACCTCGGACGGCAGCACGATGAGCTATCGCACGCGCATCCGCACGCCGAGCTTCGCGCATCTGCAGCAGATTCCGAGCGTCATCCGCGGCAGCATGATTCCCGATCTGATCGCGTACATCGCATCGATCGACTTCGTGATGGCCGACGTGGATCGTTAAGTCATGAGCGCCACATCCCAAGACAATGTGATCAAACTCGCCGACCTGGTCGGCAGGCCGGCCGCTAAGCCGGAGCCGTTCGTGCTGTCCGACGCGGAAAAGCACGAGATCGAGCATGAGCTGACGCACTTCCCGGACGGCCGCGCCGCCAGCATCGAGGCGTTGAAGATCGTGCAGAAGCATCGCGGCTGGGTGCCGGACGGCGCGCTCGAACCGATCGCGCGGATGATCGGCATCGGCGCCGCCGAACTCGAAGGCGTCGCCACGTTCTATTCGCTGATCTACCGCCAGCCGGTCGGCCGCCACGTCATCAAGGTCTGCGACAGCATCACCTGCTTCCTGGTCGGCTACGACGAAATCAAGGCGACGCTGGAACGGACGCTCGGCATCGGCTACGGCCAGACCACCGCCGACGGCCGCTTCACGCTGCTGCCGATCTGCTGCATCGGCGCCTGCGACAAGGGTCCGGCGCTGATGATCGACGACGACCTGCACACCGACCTGACGCCGCAGAACGTCGTCGGGCTGCTGGAGGCGTACCCGTAATGAGCGCTGCGATCGAAAAAGACCTGCTCGTCCGTCCGCTGACGGCGCGCATCACCGCCGGACTGCCGGTCGACCTCGCGTCGTACGAGGCGACCGGCGGCTATCGCGCCCTGCGCCGCGCGCTCAAGGAACTGTCGCCGGCCGACGTGCAGTCGCGGGTCAAGGATTCGAACCTGCGCGGCCGCGGCGGCGCGGGCTTTCCGACCGGCGTGAAGTGGGGCCTGGTGCCGATGGGCCCGGACGCCGGCGCCAAGTATCTCGTCTGCAATGCCGACGAGATGGAGCCGAACACCTTCAAGGACCGCCTCCTGATGGAGGACGCGCCGCACCAGCTGATCGAAGGCATGCTGGTCGCCGGCTACGCGATCCAGGCCACAGCCGGCTACATCTTCCTGCGCGGCGAATACGTGAAGGCGGCGGCGCGCCTCAACGCGGCGCTCGCCGAAGCGCGCGCCGCCGGCCTGCTCGGCCCCACCGATGGTAAGGGCATCCTCGGTTCGGGCTGGGACTTCACGCTCGTCGTCCACACCGGCGCCGGCCGCTACATCTGCGGTGAAGAAACCGCGCTGATCAACTCGCTCGAAGGCCGCCGCGCCAACCCGCGCGCCAAGCCGCCGTTCCCGCAGATCGCCGGCGCCTGGGGCCGGCCGACCGTCGTCAACAATGTCGAGTCGCTGTGCAATATCGCGCCGATCGTCGAGTACGGCGCCGAGTGGTTCCGCGGCCTGTCGCAGGGCAAGTCCAAGGACGGCGGCACCAAGCTCTACGGCGCCAGCGGCCGCGTCAAGCGCGGCGGCATCTATGAGCTGCCGATCGGCACCACGGCGCGCGAGATTCTCGAAGAGCATGCCGGCGGCATGCGCGAGGGCTACACGCTGAAGTGCTGGCTGCCGGGCGGCGCCTCGACCGACTTCCTGATGCCCGAGCATCTCGACCTGGCGATGGATTTCGACACCATCGCCAAGGCCGGTTCGCGCATGGGCACCGGCCTGATCCTCGCGCTCGACCAGACGCACAACATGGTCGCGGCGGTGCGCAATCTCGAAGAATTCTTCGCGCGCGAATCCTGCGGCTGGTGCACGCCGTGCCGCGACGGCCTGCCGTGGAGCGTGAAGATGCTCAAGGCACTCGAAGAAGGCCGCGGCAGCGCCGAGGACATCGTCCAGCTCGAAAAGCTCACCAAGTTGCTCGGTCCGGGCAAGACCTTCTGCGCGCATGCACCGGGCGCGATGGAGCCGCTGCAGTCGGCGCTGAAGTTCTTCCGTTCCGAGTTCGAAGCCGGCGTCGCCAAGACCCCGGCCGCAGCCGCCGGCGCCGATGCGCTGGCCGCCACCGGCGCGAGCAGCGCCAAGGTCGCATAAGCTCCCATGGCCACGATCCACGTAGACGGCAAGCAGTACGAGGTCAACGGCGCCGAGAATCTATTGGAAGCCTGCCTCAACCTCGGCCTCGACATTCCGTATTTCTGCTGGCATCCGGCGCTCGGCAGCGTCGGCGCCTGTCGCCAGTGCGCGGTGAAGGCGTTCCGCGACGAGAACGACAAGCAGGGCCGCATCGTCATGTCGTGCATGACGCCGGCCTCGAACGGCACGTTCATCTCGATCGACGACGAGGAGGCCAAGCAGTTCCGCGAGGCCATCGTCGAGTTCCTGATGACCAACCATCCGCACGACTGCCCGGTCTGCGAGGAAGGCGGCCACTGCCATCTGCAGGACATGACGGTGATGACCGGCCACCACAGCCGCTCCTACCGTTTCGACAAGCGCACGCACCTCAATCAGGATCTCGGCCCGTTCATCGGTCACGAGATGAACCGCTGCATCTCCTGCTACCGCTGCGTGCGCTACTACAAGGACTATGCCGGCGGCACCGATCTCGGCGTCTACGGCGCGGCCGCCAACGTCTACTTCGGCCGACCGGAAGACGGCACGCTCGAATCCGAGTTCTCCGGCAACCTCACCGAGGTCTGCCCGACCGGCGTATTCACCGACAAGACCCACAGCGAGCGCTACAACCGCAAGTGGGACATGCAGTACGCGCCGAGCATCTGCGAGAGCTGCGCGGTCGGCTGCAACCTCTCGCCGGGCGAGCGCTACGGCGAGATCCGCCGTGTCGAGAACCGCTATCACGGCGAACTCAACGGCTACTTCCTCTGCGATCGCGGCCGCTTCGGTTACGGCTATACCAACCGCAAGGATCGTCCGCGCCAGCCGCTGGTCGCCGGCGAAGTGGTGACGCGCGAAACGGCGATCGCCGCCGCGACCGCGGCGCTGAAAGGCAAGAAGGTGCTCGGCATCGGCTCGCCGCGCGCCTCGCTCGAAGCCAATTACGCGCTGCGCGGCCTCGTCGGTGCCGAGGCCTTCCATGACGGCCACGCGCTCGGCGACGCCGCGCTCGTGCAGCTCGCGTTGGCCATCGTCCGCGACGGCCCGGTGCGCGCATCGACGATCAGCGAGATCGAAGGTGCCGATGCCGTACTGGTGCTCGGCGAGGACCCGACGGCGACCGCGCCGCGCTTCGCGCTGGCGATCCGCCAGGCCGCGCGCGGCAAGGGCAAGGCGCTCGCCGCCGAGAAGAAGCTCGCCGAGTGGCAGACCATCGCGCTCGCCGATCTCCTGCAGCGCGACAGTTATCCGGTGTTCATCGCCAGCGTCGACACGACGCGGCTCGACGACATCGCCCGCGCCACGCACCGCGCGGCGCCGGAAGATCTCGCGCGTCTCGGCTACGCGATCGCCCATGCGATCGACGCCAGCGCGCCGGCCGTCAGCGGCCTCGATGCCGCGACCGCCGAACTCGCGCAGACCATCGCCACGGCGCTCGCCTCGGCGAAGCGTCCGCTGGTGGTGTCCGGCACTGGCGCTGGCTCGCCGGCCGTGCTGCAGGCGGCGGCCAATGTCGCCTGGGCCTTGAAGGCGAAGAACGACGCGACCGGCCTCGCGCTGTCCTTGCCGGAAGCGAACAGCTTCGGCACCGCGCTGCTCGGCGGCGCCTCGCTCGAGGCGGCGCTGACGCAGATCGAGAGCGGCGCGGTCGACACGCTGGTCGTGCTCGAGAACGATCTCTACCGCCGCGCGCCGCAGGCCCGCGTCGAGGCCGCGCTGGCCCGCCTGAAGCACCTGATCGTCATCGATCACCAGGCGACGCCGACCGCCGCGCGCGCGCAGGTCGTGCTGCCGGCGGCGACGGTGTTCGAAGGCGACGGCACGCTGGTCAACTACGAAGGCCGCGCGCAGCGCTTCTTCCAGGTCTTCGATCCGACGTACTACGACAACAAGATCGGCCTCACCGAGTCCTGGCGCTGGCTCGCCGATCTCGAAGCGCGGTCGGCATGGAAGATCCTCGACGACGTCACCGCCGCGTGCGCGCAGGCGCTGCCGGCGCTGGCCGGCATCGTCGCCGCCGCGCCCGGCGCGGCGTTCCGCATCGACGGCCTCAAGGTCGCGCGCGAGCCGCACCGCTACTCGGGGCGCACGGCGATGCGCGCCAACCAGAGCGTGCACGAGCCGCGCCAGCCGCAGGATCCGGACACGGCGCTGAGCTTCTCGATGGAAGGCTACAACGGCACCGGCAGTCTCGACCGGCCGCCGGAGCTGACGCCGTATGCCTGGTCGCCCGGCTGGAACAGCCCGTCGGCCTGGAACAAGTTCCAGCAGGAGATCGGCGGCAGCCTGCGCGGCGGCGATCCGGGCAAGCAGCTGTTCGCGGCGGGCGCCGGCAAGCCGTACTTCGGCGAGGTGCCGGCGGCGTTCGCGCCGCGCGGCGATGCCTACCGCGTGCTGGCACTGCATCTGCACTTCGGCGGCGACGAGCTGTCGTCGCGCGCCGAGCCGATCGTCAAGCGCGCGTCGCCGGCCTTCGTCGCGATCAGCCGCGCCGATGCCGTGAAGAGCGGCGTCAACGGCCACGCGACGCTCGCCATCGACGGTGCGCAGCTCAGGCTGCCCACCTACATCAGCGACACGCTGCCGGCCGGCACGATCGGCCTACCGGCGGGCTTCGCCGGCGTGCCGTTCTTCGTCCATGGCGCGCTCGCCACCGTGAGCGGGGGCTGAGGCGCATGGACGCGATTGCCAACTGGTTCGCCGCGCACCCGCAGTTCAGCGCGGCGCTGATCGCCTGCGTGAAGGCCGTCGTCATCCTGCTGGCGACGGTGCTGGTCGCGGCATGGATGATCTGGCTCGAGCGCCGCCTGCTCGGCCTCTGGCAGGACCGCTACGGCCCGAACCGCATCGGTCCGTTCGGTCTCGGCCAGGTCGTCGCCGACATGATCAAGATCTTCTTCAAGGAAGACTGGATTCCGCCGTTCGTCGACAAGTTCACCTTCATCTTCGCGCCGGCGCTGGCCATGGGCCTGATGCTGATGATGTTCGCCGTCGTGCCGGTGGTGCCCGGCTGGGGCGTCGCCGATCTCAACATCGGCCTGCTGCTGTTCCTCGCGCTGGCCGGCCTCGAGGTGTACGCGGTGATGCTCGGCGGCTGGTCGAGCAACAGCAAGTACGCCCTGCTCGGCGGCCTGCGCGTGACCGCGCAGACGGTGTCGTACGAGGTGTTCATGGGCATCGCGCTGATGGGCATCGTCATGCTCGCCGGCAGTTTCAATCTGCGCGACATCGTCCAGCACCAGATCGATGGCTACTGGAATATCATTCCGCAGTTCTTCGGCTTCTGTACCTTCGTGGTCGCCGCGGTCGCAGTCGTGCACCGCACGCCGTTCGATCTGCCGGAAGCCGAATCGGAACTGGCGGCCGGCTTCCACACCGAATATTCGGGCATGAAGTTCGGCATGTTCTTCGTCGGCGAGTACGTCGGCATCGTGCTGGTGTCGGCCATCACCGTCGTGCTGTTCTTCGGCGGCTGGAGCGGACCGGGCGTCGCGAGCCATCCCTGGCTGGCGTTTCCGTGGTTTGCGCTCAAGTGCCTGTTCTTCATGTCCGGCTTCATCCTCTTGCGCGCGTCGCTGCCGCGTCCGCGCTACGACCAGATGATGGCCGCCGGCTGGAAGGTCTGCCTGCCGCTGTCCCTGATCAATCTGCTCGGCACGGCCGCCGTCGTGCTCGCGCAAGGAAGCTGAAATGGCCGATCACAATGCCAACGACACGGGTGCCGATACCTCGGTGTTTGCGCTGCTGAAGGGCATTCTCTGGGGCATCTATACCCAGCTGCGCAGCATCGTGATGATCTTCTCGCACGCGTTCCGCAAGCGCGACGTCATTCCGTATCCGGAAGTGAAGCCCTACCTGCCGCCGCGCTACCGCGGGCGCATCGTGCTGACGCGCGATCCGGACGGCGAGGAGCGCTGCGTCGCCTGCAACCTCTGCGCGGTAGCCTGCCCGGTCGGCTGCATCTCGCTGCAGAAAGCGGAGAAGGAGGACGGCCGCTGGTATCCGGAGTGGTTCCGCATCAACTTCTCGCGCTGCATCTTCTGCGGCCTCTGCGAGGAAGCCTGTCCGACGACGGCGATCCAGCTGACGCCGGACTTCGAGCTCGCCGAGTACAAGCGTCAGAGCCTGGTCTACGAAAAGGAAGACCTCTTGATCAGCGGCACCGGCAAGTATCCGGACTACAACTTCTACCGCGTCGCCGGCATGGCGATCGCCGGCAAGCCGAAGGGCGCGGCGGCGAACGAAGCGGCGCCGGTGAACGTGAAGAGCCTGCTGCCATGACGCTCTCCGCCGCCAATCTGTTTTTCTACTTCGCCGCGCTGATCGCGGTGGTCTCGACGCTGTTCGTGATCACCGGCAAGAATCCGGTGCACGCGCTGCTGAACCTGGTGGTGTCGCTGCTCGCGGTGGCCGGCATGTTCTTCATGCTCGGCGCGCCGTTCGCCGGCGTGCTCGAAGTCATCGTCTACGCCGGCGCCATCATGGTGCTGTTCGTGTTCGTGGTGATGATGCTGAACCTCGGCAAGGCGACCACCGAGCAGGAACGGGCGTGGCTCAAGCCGCGCAGCTGGCTGGCGCCGGCCGCGCTCGCCGGCCTGCTGCTCGCCGGCCTGCTGACGGTGCTGGCCGGCGGCGGCGGTCATCCGGCGGCGCTCGCCGAAGTCGACGCCAAGCAGGTCGGCATCGTGCTGTTCGGTCCCTACCTGCTCGCCGTGGAGCTGGCTTCGATGCTGCTGCTGGCGGCGCTGGTCGCCGCCTACCATCTCGGCAAGCACGACTAACAAGAACGACTATGGAAACGACCGCATTGGTGGGCATCCCGATGGAGCAGGGGCTGGCGGTTTCCGCCGTCCTGTTCTGCCTCGGACTCGCCGGCGTGATGGTGCGCCGGAACATCCTGTTTATGCTGATGTCGCTCGAGGTCATGATGAACTCGGCGGCGCTCGCCTTCGTCACCGCCGGCAGCCGCTGGCAGCAGGCCGACGGCCAGGTCATGTTCATCCTCGTGCTGTCGCTGGCCGCCGCCGAGGCTTCGGTCGGCCTGGCGATCCTCATGCAGCTGTACCGACGCTTCCACACGCTGGACGTGGACAGCGCGTCCGAGATGAGGGGCTGAGACGATGCATCTCCTGTTCCTCGTCTTTCTCTTCCCGCTGCTCGGCTTCGTCACGCTGGCGATCGGCCGCCGGCATTTTTCGGAGAACGCCGCGGCGGTCGTCGGCGTCGGCTCCATCGGCCTGTCGGCGCTGCTCACGGCGTTCATCGGCCTGCAGTTCTACCAGCTGCCGGCGGGCGCGTCGTACACGCAGCTGCTGTGGACCTGGATGAGCGTCGACGGCTTCGCGCCGAACTTCGCGCTGCGCCTCGACCAGCTGTCGATGCTGATGATGAGCGTCATCACGGGCGTCGGTTTCTTCATCCACCTGTTCGCCTCTTGGTACATGCGCGGCGACGATTCGTACCCGCGCTTCTTCGCCTACATGAACCTGTTCGTCGCGGCGATGCTGTTCCTCGTCCTCGGCGACAACCTGTTGTTCCTGTACTTCGGCTGGGAAGGCGTCGGCCTGGCGTCGTACCTGCTGATCGGCTTCTGGTACCAGGACCCGGCCAACGGCGCCGCGGCGCGCAAGGCCTTCGTCGTCACGCGCGTCGGCGACACCTTCATGGCGATCGGCCTGTTCATCCTCTTCCATGAACTCGGCACGCTAGACATCCAGCAACTGCTGACGCTGGCGCCGCAGAAGTGGGCGGAAGGCAGCCCGATGGTGACGGCGGCGGCACTGCTGCTGCTCGGCGGCGCGGTCGGCAAGTCGGCGCAGCTGCCGCTGCAGACCTGGTTGCCGGACGCCATGGCCGGCCCGACGCCGGTTTCGGCGCTGATCCACGCGGCGACCATGGTCACCGCCGGCGTCTATCTGATCGCCCGCACGCACACGATCTTCGAGCTGGCGCCCTGCGTGCTCGAACTGGTCGGCTGGGTTGGCGGCGTGACGCTGCTGATGGCCGGCTTCATCGCCCTGACGCAGAGCGACATCAAGAAGGTGCTGGCGTACTCGACGATGTCGCAGATCGGCTACATGTTCCTGGCGCTCGGCGCCGGTGCGTATCAGCCGGCGGTGTTCCACCTGATGACGCACGCCTTCTTCAAGGCGCTGCTGTTCCTCTCGGCCGGCTCGGTGATCCTCGCCTGCCATCACGAGCAGAACATCTTCAAGATGGGCGGCCTGCGCACGCGGATTCCGTTCACCTTCTGGGTGTTCCTGATCGGCTCGCTCGGCCTCGTCGCCTTCCCGCTGACGTCCGGCTTCTTCTCGAAGGACGAGATCCTGTTCCAGGCCTGGGCCTACGGCCACAAGCCGTTCTTCTGGATGGGCCTCGCCGGCGCCTTCATGACCGCGCTGTACACCTTCCGCCTGATCTTCATCGCCTTCTTCGGCGAGGCGCACGGTCACGACGTCCACAAACCGCACGGCGTCGACCACACGCTGCCGCTCGCGGTGCTCGCCGTCGCGGCGCTGCTCGGCGGCCTGATCCACATCCCGCTCGACGCGGTGCTGCCGCAGGCGGCGATCCCCGAAGAACTCGAACCGATGAAGCACACGCTGGCGATCGCGTCGGTCGGCGTGTCCTTCCTCGGCATCTTCCTGGCCTGGTACTTCTTCCTGAAGAACCGCGCCGCCTCGGCGGCGATCCGCAACTCGGCGATCGGCACGCTGCTGTTCCGCTGGTGGAATGCCGCCTTCGGTTTCGACTGGCTCTACGACAAGCTGTTCGTGCGGCCGTACCTGTTCATCGTCCACGCCAACCGTCACGACATCGCCGACCAGGCGATCGGTCAGATTCCGCGGCTGGTGCTGGCCCTCAATGCGCGCCTGACGCGTACGCAGACCGGCCAGCTGCGCTGGTATGCCGGCGCGACCGCCGCTGGCGCGGTTGTCGTGATCGCTGCGGTGATCCTCCTATGATTCTGCTCTGGCTCATCCTCATCCCCTTCATCGGCGGCCTGCTGGCCTGGCAGGGCGAGCGCACGGTCGGCCGCGGCTTCCCGCGCTGGATCGCGCTGGCGACGATGCTGCTCGCGCTCGGCATCTCGGTCTGGCTGTGGATGGTCGGCGACTGGTCGCTGGAAGCGGTCGGCGGCGTGCCGCGCTGGACCATCGAATACCAGGTGCCGTGGATTCCGCGCTTCGGCATCTCGCTGCATCTGGCGATGGACGGCCTGTCGCTGATGCTGGTCGTGCTGACCAATCTGCTCGGCGTGATGGCGGTGGCCTGTTCCTGGCGCGAGATCGACCGCAACGTCGGCTTCTTCCATCTGAACCTGCTGTGGAACCTGGGCGGCGTCGTCGGCGTGTTCCTCACGCTCGATCTGTTCCTGTTCTTCTTCCTCTGGGAAATGATGCTGGTGCCGATGTACTTCCTGATCGCGCTGTGGGGACACAACGCGCCGGGCGGCAAGGGACGCATCTACGCGGCGACCAAGTTCTTCATCTTCACGCAGGCGTCCGGCCTGGTCATGCTGCTGGCGATCCTCGGCCTGGTCATCGTGCATTACCAGAACACCGGCATCATCACCTTCGACTACATGGACCTCTTGAAGACCGAGATGGCGCCGAACGTCGAGATGATCCTCATGCTCGGCTTCTTCATCGCCTTCGCGGTCAAGACGCCGATGGTGCCGCTGCACTCCTGGCTGCCGGACGCGCACTCGCAGGCGCCGACCGCCGGTTCGGTCGATCTCGCCGGCATCCTGCTGAAGACGGCGGCCTACGGCATGCTGCGTTTCGCGCTGCCGATCTTCCCGAACGCCTCGGCCGCCTTCGCGCCGGTCGCGATGTGGTTCGGCGTGCTCGGCATTCTCTACGGGGCTTTCCTCTGCTTCGCGCAGAACGACATCAAGCGTCTGGTCGCATATTCGTCGGTCAGCCACATGGGCTTCGTGCTGATCGGCATCTACTCGGGCACGCCGCAGGCGCTGCAGGGCGTCGTCGTGCAGATGCTCGCGCACGGCCTTTCCGCCGGGGCGCTGTTCATCCTCTGCGGCGAAATCTACGAACGTCTGCACACGCGCGAGCTGAGCAAGATGGGCGGCCTGTGGGCGCGCTTCCCTTATCTGCCGCCGATCGCACTGTTCTTCTCGGTCGCCGCGCTCGGCCTGCCGGGCCTCGGCAACTTCGTCGGCGAGTTCCTGATCCTGCTCGGCAGCTGGAAAGTGAACATGCTGATCACGGCGATCGCCTCGACCGGCCTGATCCTCGGCGCCGTCTACTCGCTGATCCTCGTGCAGCGCGCCTTCCACGGCGCGCCCGCAGAAGGGGCGCCGCCGCTGAAGGATCTCGGCAAGCGTGAACTCGGCATGATGGCCGTGCTGATGGCACTGCTGCTGGCCCTCGGCCTCCACCCGCAAACCGTACTCGACACGTCCGCCGCCTCGATGCACCAGGTCCACAGCATCTATAGCGCCGCCCAGGCCCTGACGGGGGTGACGCCGTGACGTTCACGTCCGAACACCTGGCCGCGCTGGCGCCGATCCTGCTGCTCTCGGCGACGATCGTCGCCGTGATGCTGGCGATCGCCTTCAACCGCCGCCACTGGGGCAATGCGACGACCGCCGTGGTCGGCCTCAACGTCGCCCTGCTGTCCTGCATCTGGCTGATCTGGAGCGATCACCCGGACACCATCGTCACGCCGCTGTTCGTCATCGACGGCTACGCGCTGTTCTACATGGCCCTGATCCTGGTCACGACGCTGGCGACGGCGACGCTCTCGCACGCCTACCTCGAGCGCTTTCGCGGCGAGAGGGAGGAGATGTACCTGCTGCTGACGCTGTCGGCGCTCGGCGGCCTGACGCTGGCCTGCGCGCAGCATTTCGCCTCGCTGTTCATCGGCCTGGAACTGCTCAGCGTGCCGCTGTACGCGATGATCGCCTACCCGGTGAAGAGCCGGCGTCCGCTCGAAGGCGGCCTGAAGTACCTCGTGCTGTCGGCGGTGGCCTCGGCCTTCCTGCTGTTCGGCATCGCGCTGATCTATTCGCAGGCCGGCAGCCTCGCCTTCGCCGACATCGGTCCGTACTTCGCAGGCGTCGGCGCCATGCCCGGCAGCCCGGTGGCGCTGATCGGCGGCGCGCTGCTGCTGATCGGCCTCGCCTTCAAGCTCTCGCTGGTGCCGTTCCATCTGTGGACGCCGGACGTCTACGAGGGTGCGCCGGCGCCGGTCGCCGCCTATCTGGCGACGGTGTCGAAGGTCGCGGTGTTCGCGGTGCTGACGCGCTACTTCGTCGAGGCCGGCGGCTACTACCAGACCTCGCTGGTCAGCGTGCTCGGCTGGCTGGCCTTCGCGTCGATCTTCGTCGGCAACCTGCTCGCGGTGCGGCAGAACAACGTCAAGCGCATGCTGGCGTACTCGTCGATCGCCCACTTCGGCTACTGCATGGTCGGCCTCGTCGCCGGCGGCCCGCTGGCGGTCGAAGCGGTCGGCGCGTACCTGATGACCTACGTCGTCACCTCGATCGGCGCCTTCGGCGTCGTCACCCTGACCTCGAGCGCCGGCGACGAGCGCGATGCCGACGTGATCTACGACTACCGCGGCCTGTTCTGGCGCCGGCCGTACCTGGCCTCGATCCTCACGGCCATGCTGCTGTCGCTGGCCGGCATCCCGCTGACGGCCGGCTTCATCGGCAAGTTCTACATCATCGCCGCCGGTCTCGACGGCCATCAATGGTGGCTGCTCGGCGCCGTCGTGGTCGGCAGCGCGATCGGCCTGTACTACTACCTGCGCCTGCTGATCTCGCTGTTCCTGCTCGATCCATCGAAGCACCGCTTCGCCGCCTCGCTCGACTGGGCGCAGCGCGCCGGCGGCATCATGGTGCTGCTGGCCATGGTGCTGATGCTGGCGCTCGGTGTTTTCCCGCAACCCTTCATCCATCTCCTGCAGCTGTCGGCGCTGGCGCCGGGCTGAGACGAGGGACGTGGCGCCAGAGGCCGTGCCCGCGAGGGCGCGGCCTTTTGTTGGCCGGCGCACATCCACCGCCTTTGCGGCTGGCCTCGGCCCGTCTTTTCGCATAACGTGCTCGGGCAACGAGCCGTAACGGCAAGAACAGACCCAAGGGGAACCGGGCCCGGCCCGGCACGCGCATGCAGGTGTACGAAAGATTCAAGCAGCTGGCGCGGCTGGCCTCGCGCGAAGAGTGGTACCGGCGCGTGGTGACGCCGGAGGTCGAGCAACTGATCGCACGCATGCCCAAGCCGGTCGGCAGCTTCGGCTACGACGCCTGGGGCTACAGCGAGAATGCCGCCAAGCTCGGCCTCGGCGTCATCAAGCTGCTCTACGAAAAGTACTTCCGCGTCACCGCGCACGGGCTCGACAACATCCCGGCGCAGGGCCGCGTGCTGGTCGTCGCCAATCATTCCGGGCAGCTGCCGATGGACGGCATGCTGATCGGCGGCGCATTGGCCATGAACCCGCATGGCCCGCGCGCGCCGCGCGCGATGACCGAGCGCTTTTTCCCGACCGTGCCCTGGCTCGGCAGCATCCTCACCGGCATGGGCGCAGTGATCGGCGATCCGCTCAACTGCATCAAGATGCTCGAACAGGACGAGGCGATCATCGTCTTTCCCGAAGGCATCCGTGGATCGGGCAAGCCCTATCGCAAGCGCTATCAGCTGCAGCGCTTCGGCAACGGCTTCATGCATCTGGCGATGCAGACCGGGGCGCCGATCGTGCCGGTCGGCGTGGTCGGTTGCGAGGAAACCATGCCGGCGCTCGCCAACATCGCGCCGCTGGCGCGCCTGCTGGGCCTGCCCTACGTGCCGCTCGCGCCGCTGCTGCCCCTGCCGGCGCGCGTGTATCTCAACTTCGGCGAAGCGATCTGCTTCGACAAGAGTGCGGTCAGCGAGGAAGAAGTGACGGCGCGCGTCGAACTGGTCAAGGACAAGATCCGCGCGCTGATCGACCGTGGCCTCAACGAGCGCACGAGCGTGTTCTGAATGCGGCCATGAACGACAGGAAGAAAACCGTGCTCGTCACCGGCGCCGCCGGCTCGCTGGCCAAGCGTGTCATCGCGCGGCTGCACGACCGTTACCAGGTGATCGCCGTCGATTTCCGCCGCAAGGTCGAGACCGACGCCGACATTCCCTCGTACAAGGTCGAAATCCACAAGCGCGGCTTCGAAGACGTGTTCCGCCGCCACCGGATCGACGCCGTGCTGCACATCGGCCGCATCTTCACGCACGAGGGCGACCGCACGCGGCGCTACAACGCCAACGTGCTCGGCAGCAAGCGACTGTTCGAGCTGTGCCGCAAGTACGGCGTCGGCCAGGTCATCGTGCACTCGACCTACTTCGTCTACGGCGCCTCCGCCTACAACCCGGCGCTGCTCGATGAAGACGCGCCGCTGAAGGCGAGCGAGGTCACGCAGGATCTGGTCGATTCGGTCGAGCTGGAGAACCTCGCGCAGATCTACCTGTGGAAGGCGCCCGAGCTGAACATCACCATCCTGCGTCCCTGCAACGTGCTCGGCCCCGGTGTGCGCAACACCATGTCGATGCTGCTGTCGCGGCCGCTGGTGCCGGTGCTGCTCGGGTTTTCGCCGCTGATGCAGTTCCTGCACGTCGACGACATGGCCGACGCCATGGTCGTTGCCTTCGAGCAGAACCGGCCGGGCATCTACAACGTCGCGCCGGATGATTACGTGACCTACCAGGTCGCCGTCGAACAGTGCGGCTGCCGCAAGCTGTCGGTGCCCTCGGTGCCGCCGCTGCTGCCGAAGCTGATCAGCAGGCTGCTCAACTGGAACGACTTCTTCCCGCCGTACCTGGTGAACTATTTCAAGTACCCGGTGATCATCGACGGCCGCCTGTTCCAGCGCACCTTCGGCTGGAAGCCGAAGCGCAATCTCAACGATATCTTCAGCTACTACCGCAAGCACAAGCTGCTGTCGGCCTGAGGGAGATAGGCGTGGACGATCGGCGGGCTTGCAAGAATTCATTTTTCGAACCGGCGCGGCGGCACTAGACTGCGAGGCCGGGTCCCAGACTGGAGAGCAGGCAATGAGCAAGACCAAGAAGAAGGATGGCGACGACAAGGCGCCGAAGATCGACATCGGCATCGACAAGAACCAGCGCAAGGCGATCGCCGACGGTCTGTCGCGCCTGCTCGCCGACGAGTACACGCTGTACCTGAAGACGCACAACTTTCACTGGAACGTCACCGGGCCGATGTTCAACACTCTGCACCTGATGTTCGAGACGCACTACAACGAATCGGCGCTGGCCGTCGATCTCGTTGCCGAGCGCATCCGCGCGCTGGGCTTCCCGGCACCGGGCACTTACAGGCAGTACGCGGCGCTGTCGTCGATCGACGAGACCGACGGCGTGCCGGAGGCGATGGAAATGGTGCGCCTGCTGGTCAAGGGCCACGAGTCCTGCGCGAAGACCGCGCGCAGCGTGTTCCCGGTCGCCGAGCAGGCCGGCGACGAGCCGAGCTGCGATCTGCTGACGCAGCGCATGCAGCTGCACGAAAAGACCGCCTGGATGCTGCGCGCCCTTCTCGAGTAGCGCGCACCGGCCTGCTGCGCGGGCCGATCTCGCGATCTCCGTGCTCGCCGTACTCGTGTACGGCTGTGCGCGGGATCGCGACCTCGGCCCTGCTCACAACGGCCGCTGCACGCGACCGCGCGTGCGCCAACGATCGATAAAGAAACAGCTTGAACAGCGATAACCAAACTCCCCTGCTCGCGGTACGCCAGCTGCGCGTGCACTACCGTGGCCGGCGCTGGCTGCCCTGGCAGCCGGCACCGACGCTGCGCGCAATCGACGATCTCAACTTCAACCTGCACCGCGGCGAGATTCTCGGCGTGGTCGGCGAGTCGGGCTCGGGCAAGTCGACGCTGGCCCGCGTGCTGGTCGGACTGCAGGGCATCACTGCCGGCTCGGTGCGTTTCGAAGGGCGCGAGC
Source organism: Solimonas soli DSM 21787 (assembly GCF_000474945.1). Classification (GTDB taxonomy): domain Bacteria; phylum Pseudomonadota; class Gammaproteobacteria; order Nevskiales; family Nevskiaceae; genus Solimonas; species Solimonas soli. The sequence continues at coordinate 151,319 of NZ_KI440838.1, forward strand.
TCAAAGGCCTGCACAAGCGCGACTGGCGCGCGCTGCGCCGCGACGTGCAGCTGGTGTTCCAGGACCCGCTCGCCAGCCTCAATCCCCGGCACAAGATCGGCCGCAGCATCGGCGAGCCGCTCAAAGCGCTGTATCCGGAAATGAGCCGCGAGGAGCGCCGCGACCGCGTGCGAGAAATGCTCGAACAGGTCGGGCTCGACGGCGTCGACGCCGAGCGCTATCCGCATGAATTCTCCGGCGGCCAGTGCCAGCGCGTCGCCATCGCCCGCGCCCTGATCGTGCGTCCGAAGCTGCTGATCTGCGACGAGCCGGTGTCGGCGCTCGACGTCTCGGTGCAGGCACAGATCGTCAACCTGCTGCGCGAGCTGCAGCGCCGCTACGATCTGGCGATCCTGTTCATCGCCCACGATCTCGCCGTGGTCCGCCACATCAGCGACCGCGTGCTGGTGATGTACTTCGGCAAGCTGATGGAGCAGGCCGATCGCGAGGCGCTGTTCAGCACGCCGCGCCATCCGTACACGCGCGCGCTGCTGGCGGCGATTCCCGGTCACGAGGCATTCCGCGGCTTCCGCGCCCGTGACGGCGAGCTGCCGAGCCCCTACGCGCCGCCGGTCGGCTGTCTGTTCGTGTCGCGCTGCCCGATGGCCGACGAGCAGTGCACGCGGCGTCCGCCGCATTACCGCCGATATGCGGACGGCGCCGTCGCGCTGTGCCATTACGCGAGCGAGTTCGGCCGCGACGGCATCGTCGATCTCGAGACCGCCGCTCTGGCGATGCGCTGAAACGAAAAGGCCGCGGCTCGCGCCGCGGCTTCGTCCTCTCCGCCAAAGGCCGCGGCCGGTTCAGGCGGCTTCCGGCGCCGCGCGCTTCTTGCCGGGCAGGATGCCCATCAGCTTGCAGATGATGCTGAGCATCACCTCGTCGGCGCCGCCGCCGATCGAGATGAGCCGCGAATCGCGGTAGGCGCGGCTCACGACGTTGTCCCACATGAAGCCCTGGCCGCCCCAGAACTGCAGACAGGCGTCGGTCACCTCGCGCGAGACGCGGCCGACCTTGAGCTTGCACATGCTGGCGAGCATCGCCAGCTGTTCCGGCGAGCGGCGGCCGGCGACATAGTCCTCGGTCGACTGGTAGATCAGCGCCTTCAGCGCTTCGACCTCGGTGCGCAGCTCGGCGAGGCGGAAATGCACGACCTGGTTGTCGAGCAGGGCCCGGCCGAAAGCCTGGCGCTGGCCGGTGTAGGCGATCGTGTCATCGATGAGGTTGAAGAGATTGTCGATGCCGCTGGCGGCGCCGAACAGCCGCTCCTCCTGGAACTGCAGCATCTGGTAGGTGAAGCCCATGCCTTCCTGGCCGATCAGGTTGCGCTGCGGCACGCGCACCTCGTCGAGGAAGATCATCGCCGTGTCGGAGGCGCGCATGCCGAGCTTGTCGAGCTTGGTCTTGCGGTCGATGCCCTTGGCATCCATCGGTACGACGATCAGGCTCTTGCTCCGGTGCGGCTTGCCGTCGGAGGTGTTGACCAGCATGCAGGCCCAGTCGGCCTGCGTGCCGTTGGTGATCCACATCTTCGAGCCATTGATGACGTAATCGCCGCCGTCCTTGCGCGCCGTCGTCCGGATGCCGGCGACATCGGAGCCGGCGCCCGCCTCGGACACCGCGATCGACACCACCATCTCGCCGCTGATCGCCGGCGCGAGATAGTCGCGGCGCAACGCGTCGGAACCGAAGCGGGCGAGCGCCGGCGTCGCCATGTCGGTCTGTACGCCGATCGCCATCGGCACCGAGCCGCACTTGCAGTTGCCGAGCGCCTGCGCGAACAGCACCTCGTAAGAATAGTCAAGGCCGAGACCGCCGTAGGCCGTCGGCTTGGTGATGCCGAGCAGGCCGAGCGCGCCCATCTTCTTCATGATCTCGTGTGCCGGCCAGATGCCGGCGCGCTCCCACGCATCGACGTGCGGATTCAGTTCTTCCTCGACGAAGCGCTTCGTGGTCCGGTAAATCTCCTGATGCTCGTGCGTAAGCTGCATTACCGGCGCTCCCGGGCTGAGTTCGAAGCGCTATATAAGACTCGCCTCGCGCGAAGGTCAATGCATCGCGAGCCACGCGCGGGCGTGGAGAAATGAAGATTACCGAACGAGCCGGAAGCGGTGAGCGCGAGCGCTCAATGCGGCTGGCGCGAGGGCTTCGGCAAGCCGTGCAGCCGCAGCTCGAACAGGGCCGGCCAGCGCTTGCCGGTGAAGTAGAAGAGGTCGCGCGGCGCGTCGTAGGCGATGCCGTTGAGCACGTCGTCGCTCGCGCTCCAGTTTGCCGGCTTGTCGAAGCGGGCACTGAGCGCGCCGAGATCGAGCCAGGCGCGCACGACGCCGTCGGCCGGGTCGATGACGGCGACGCGATCGGTCTGCCAGATGTTCGCGAAGATCAGGCCGCGCGCGTACTCGAGTTCATTGAGGCGCGTGACCGGCGTGTCGCCGTCGCGCACCTCGATGCTGCGCACCACATGGAAGTCATCGGGGTCGCGGAAGCGCAGCGTCGCGCTGCCGTCGCTCATGATGAGATGCCGCGCATCGTGCGTGAGGCCCCAGCCTTCGCCCTCGTAATGCAGCACGCGTTGCGGCGTGAAGTCGCGCGCGTCATAGACGACCGCGAGCTGTTCGTGCCAGGTCAGTTGATAGACGTGACCACCCGAACAGGTGATGCCTTCGCCGAACACGGCGGCCGGCAGCGGACGCCGCTGCAGCACCGCGCCATCGTCGATTCGCTTCCGAATTAGCGCAGAAAGGCCGTAAAGGCCGGTGCTCTCGAGCATCGCGCCATCGCAGATTTCGAGGCCTTCGGTGAAGTCTTCGCGTGCATGCGCAAGCATGCGAACGACCTCGTATCGCAAAGATGACGATGCCTTGAAATCCGCGTCAGAGCTACGTTTCAAGGCCATCGCGTCATTGCATGCAAGTGTCGTCGCGATGACGAAAAGCATGATGCGGATGAGCGGTGCACGCATGATCTTATGAAATCGTTCCGGATGAAGACGTTGATTTGAAAACTTTTTATCAGTAAAAATTCACAACGTGGAAACACGCAAGTGGGCGTTTTCCAAATCTGCGCGGAGATTTCCGCGAACCTTGTGAAACGAGGAGGATGTAAAGATGGCGACTGCGAAGAAGGCTGCTAAGAAGACGACGAAGAAGGCTGCCAAGAAGGCTCCGGCCAAGAAGGCGGTGAAGAAGGCGGTGAAGAAGGTTGCCAAGAAGGCGGCAAAGAAGGCAACCAAGAAGGCCACCAAGAAGACGGCGAAGAAGAAGTAAGCAGGTCTCGTCGCAAGGGCGGCCCTCTCGACGAGAGGACCAAAGCCGCACAGACTGCCGCCCACTTCCAATAAGTTCAAAGAGGCACTTCACTCCTGACGCCGCGGCTACTCGGTCTTCGACTAGCCGCGCTTTCTTCAGGATCGCGTTCCCCGACGCCCGACGAAGCCGCCGCTACAATGGCACCGCATCGTCCCGCCGCACCGGCGGCGACCTCCACGGGGAGTCCCCATCCATGATTCACAGCATGACGGGCTATGCCCGCGCCGAGGCGGCGTTTCCCTGGGGACGTCTGGCCTGGGAGCTGCGCTCCGTCAATCACCGCTACTTCGACGTGCAGTTCAAGCTGCCCGAGGAGTTCCGCGTGCTCGAAGGCGAGCTGCGGCAGGTGGCCGGCGGCAGGATCGCGCGCGGCAAGGTCGAATGCGGGCTGCGCTACACGCGCGACGCGACCGGCGCCGATCAGATCGAGCTCGACCACGCGCGCATCGCGCAGCTGAAGACCGCGCTCGACGCGCTGGCCGCCGAACTCGGCGCGACCGGCGTGCCGGAGCCGATGCGCGTGCTCGCCTATCCCGGCGTGGTGCGCGAGGAGCAGGCCGACTTCGCGCCGCTGCTCGCCGAGGCGCGCAAGCTGTTCGACGCGGCGCTGCGCGATTTCGCGGCGGCGCGCGCCAGAGAGGGCGAGCGCCTGCTGCAGTACATCGTCGAGCGCTGCGCGGCGATCGAGACGCTGGTCGGCGAGGTGCGCGCGCGGCATCCGCTGGTCCGCGAGCAATGGCTCGCGCGTCTGCAGGCGCGCTGCGCCGAACTCGGCGTCGATCTGGAGCCGCAGCGGCTCGCGCAGGAACTGGCGCTGATGGCGCAACGCCTCGACGTCGACGAGGAAATGTCGCGCCTGCTCAGCCATCTGCAGGAAGTGAAGACCTCGCTGGCGCGCGGCGAGTCGGTCGGCCGCCGTCTCGATTTCCTGATGCAGGAGCTGAACCGCGAGGCCAACACCCTGTCGTCGAAATCGCAGGACGCCGAGATGACGCGCTGCGCGGTGGAGATGAAGGTGGCGATCGAGCAAATTCGCGAGCAGGTGCAGAACATCGAGTAGCGCGAGGCGGCGCACGGGCTGTCGCGCGGCTGCGGCTGTCTTATAGTGGCATCGACGGTGGCGTCGGCTCGCGAAGCCGGCAGGACTGCCGCACACAAGACGCCGCATACAAGACGATGGGGGAGTGCCATGTCGATGCTCGCTTGCCGCACCGCGCTGGTCGCGGCGCTGATGTCCTTGCTGGTCGCCTGCGGCAGCAGCGATCCCGCGGCGGTCGATGAAGGTTCCGAGGTCGCGCTCGCGAAGTGCGGTCCCGGTTCGCAACCGGAGACGGGCGTGCAGGGCCAGGTGCCGCTCGCCGATCGCCAGAGCGGCCGCAATCTGCAGGGCTACCGTTGCAACCTCGAACTCGTCGGCCAGTATCAGGGTGCTGGCGCCAGCGTCGTCAGTCCGTCGTCCGGCACCTGCGCGTATCTGTCGACCAGCGGCGTGCTGCTCGATCCGCTGCAGGCGCTGGCGCCCGACCCCGGCGTGCTGGTCGTCGATGCCAGCGATCCGGCGCAGCCGCTGCGCGCGACGAATCTGGCGGGGCCGTCGATGCTGATCGGCACCTGGGAGTCGCTCAAGGTGAACGAACCGCGCAAGCTGCTCGGCGGCGTCGCCGTCGGCGCATTGACCGGCGCCGCCTTCTTCGACGTCTACGACATCGCCGACTGCGCGCATCCCGTTCATCTCAATGCGCTCGGCGGCACCGGACTCGAACTGCCGAACAACTTGCTCGGCCACGAAGGCAACTGGGCGCCGGACGGCCTGACCTACTGGGCGACCGGCCTGATCGGCGGTTCGATCACCGCGATCGACGTGGCCGGGCCGGGCCGGCCGAAGATCGTCTACACCGGCCTGCAGGGATTCCCCGCCAATCACGGCGCCGAGTTCAGCGCCGACGGCAAGACGATGTACCTCGCGACCTGCTTCCCCGGCGGCGTCGCCATCCTCGACGTCAGTGACGTGCAGGAGCGCAAGGCCGTGCCGCAGATCCGCCAGCTCGGCTCCGTCACCTGGAATCCGTTCAGCTGCGGCCAGCATGCGATTCCGGTGACCTGGCAGGGCAGGCCATACCTGATCGCGCCCGACGAATTCGATTCGGAAGGCATCCATATCATCGACATCACCGATCCGTCGCGGCCCGCGGTCGTGCGGCAGATCCAGCTGCAGATCCAGTTCAAGGAGAACGCTGCGCTGCGCACCGCGGACACCGCCGGCGACGGCCTGTTCGGCTACGAGTCGCACTACTGCGCGGTCGATCGCGCCGCCGATCCGACGGCGCTGGCCTGCGGCTATTTCCAGTCCGGCGTGCGCGTCTTCGACATCCGCGATCCGCGGCGCGTGCGCGAGATCGCCTACTACAACCCGCCGGCGCAGACCGGCAAGGGCCTGGCGCTGCAGCACTCGCTGCATGCCTGGATCGGCGGCCTGCTGCCGCCGATCTCCGATCTCTACACCTCGGATTCCGGCGTCAGCGTCGGTACGCTGAGCATCGACGCGCGCTACGTCGGTGCTTTCGTCGGCTCGCTGCCGCAGCTGCTCGCCAACGTCGGCAGCGGACCGCTGTCGGGCAATCTCGGCGCCGACTGGTGCAGCTCGCCGCCGCGCTTCGTCGGCGACCGGCTGTGGGTGACGTGCATGGACAACGGCTTCATGGTCCTGCAGTTCAGCAACGGCGTGTTCCCGATCCACTGAGCGTGCGCGCCTTCGCCATCGCCGCACTGTCGCTGCTCGCCGTGACGGTGTCCTGCGCGGCCGGCTACGGTTTCGGCCGACACGTGGTATCGGCCGCGGCGTCGTCCCCTGCGCCGGACCCGGTCGACGTCGGCTTCGCGCAGGCCATGCGCGCACACCACGATCAGGCCATCGTCATGACGCAGATCCTGCTCGGGCGCGGCGACACGCCGCTCGCCGGTCTGGCGCGCGCCATCCAGTCGGCGCAGCTGCTCGAGATCGGCCAGATGAAGGGCTGGCTGCAGCTGTGGCGGCAGCCGCTGCTGCCGGCGACGCCGGGCATGGACTGGATGCTGTTCGGACGCGAGCCGCCGGACGCCGCCCTGAAGCGCTACCTGAGCGACTGCCGCGATGCGGCCGGCGGCATGCCGGGTCTGGCGACACAGGAGGAGCTGGAGCGCCTGCGCCGGCTCGACGGTCCGGTGCGCGATCGGCTGTTCCTCGGACTGATGATCCGCCATCACGAGGGCGGGCTGCCGATGGCGCGCTTCGCGGCGCGCAATGCCGGCAGCGACGCAGTGCGCGCGCTGGGCGCCGAGATCGTCGCGCAGCAGACGCAGGAGCTGGCGACGATGGCGCTGGCGCTGCAGCATCTCGGCGGCGCCTAGCGGCGTCCCCGCAGGCGGCGAAGGGCCGGCCGCGCGCAGGCGAATGTTATAGTTCCGCGCACGGCCGGACCGGCGCGGAACATCAAGACCAACGACACGCAGCGCGCATGAGCCAGGGCAGCCTCTTCATCGTTTCGGCGCCGAGCGGCGGCGGCAAGACCAGCCTGACGCGCGCGCTGGTGCCCGAGCTTGCCAAGCACGGCGTCACTGCCACGATCTCCGTTTCCTTCACCACGCGCGCGCCGCGGCCGGGCGAGGTCGACGGCATCCACTATCACTTCATCGACGAAGCGCGTTTCCTCGAGAAGATCGCGCGCGGCGATTTCCTCGAGCACGCGCACGTGTTCGGCCGCCGCTACGGCACCGGCCTGTCGGAAACGCGGACCCTGCTCGACGCCGGCCACGACGTCATCCTCGACATCGACTGGCAGGGCGCGCGACAGGTCAAGCGCGAATGGCCGCAGGCGGTCGGCATCTTCATCGTGCCGCCGTCGGTGGAGGAGCTCGAACGCCGCCTGCGCGGCCGCAGCCAGGACAGCGACGCGGTGATCGCCGCGCGCATGCAGGAGGCGCACGACGAGATCTCGCACCATGCCGAGTACGACTACCTGATCGTCAACGAGCGCTTCGAGCAGGCGCTGACCGAGATGGCGGCGGTCTTCCTCGAGCCGCGCCTGCGCAGCCAGCGTCAGCTGACCCGCCACGCCGGCCTGGTCGCGCAGCTGCTGGCGCGGCGCGGCGCCTGACCGGCGACTGGCGCTCTGGCCGGCGAGACTGCTTTCCGGTATCATGCGCGACCCTTCAGATGTAAATGCCGGTGGTAGCAAGTCATGGCCCGTGTAACCGTTGAAGATTGCCTGGACAGAATCCCCAACCAGTTCGACCTGACCCTGGTCGCCGCCAAGCGTGCCCGCCAGCTGGCGCGCGGCGCCGAGGCCCGCCTGCCCTGGGGCAACCACAAGTCGACGGTGCTGTCGCTGCGCGAGATCGCCGAGGGCTATACCGACCGCTCGGTGCTCGACGAGGTCGACCTGCCGGCGATCCAGCAGCCGAAGATGGAGCTCGAAGCGCTCGACCCCTCGTTCGACGCCTGATCACCGGATCCCTTTTCCGCTTGACCGAAAGGCCCGCCTCGCGCGGGCCTTTCGCGTTTCGGCGGCCGCGCGATTTCGCTTGCGCCGCCCCTGCCGCGCCTCCATATACTCCGGTCATGGAACAGCTTTCCGTCATCCAGCGCCTGGGCAATGCGCTGCGCACGCAGCGCGCCGAACGCGAGTTCGGCATGGACGCGCTGGCGCGCATGCTGGAAGGCTATCTGCCGGACGAGCAGATCGCGCAGGTGCGCCGCGCCGCCGAATTCGCCAAGAACGTGCACGAGGGCCAGCGCCGCTCCTCGGGCGAGCCCTACGTCTATCACCCGCTGGCCGTGGCGCGCATCCTTGCCGAGATGCGCCTCGATCACACCACGCTGATCGCCGCGATCCTGCACGACGTGATCGAGGACACCGGCATCTCGCGCGAGCAGCTGGCGACCGAGTTCGGCGCCGACGTCGCGGCGCTGGTCGACGGCGTCAGCAAGATCGCCAAGATGGAAGGGCGCACGCGCGCCGAGATGCAGGCGGAGAGCTTCCGCAAGCTGCTGCTGGCGATGACCCAGGATCTGCGCGTGATCCTCGTCAAGCTCGCCGATCGCTTGCACAACATGCGCACGCTCGGCGTCATGGCGCCGGAGAAGAAGCGGCGCATCGCCCGCGAGACGCTGGACATCTACGCGCCGATCGCGCAGCGCCTCGGCATCTACTTCATCCGCACCGAACTCGAGGACCTGTCGTTCGCCAATCTCTATCCGCGTCGTTACGCGGTGCTGGTGCAGGCGATCAAGGCGCAGCTCGGCGACACGCGCAAGCTGATCCGCGAGGTCGAGCAGAAGCTGTCGACGGCGCTGCGCGAAGAGGGTATCGGCGCCAGCGTGGTCGGTCGCGAGAAGAACGTCTACGGCATCTACCAGAAGATGCTGCGCAAGAAGCTCAAGCTGCTGAAGGTCACCGACCTGCTCGGCTTTCGCGTCATCGTCGGCAAGGTCGACGACTGCTACCGCGCGCTCGGCGTCGCGCACCATGTCTACAAGCCGGTGCCGGGCGAATTCGACGACTACATCGCCAACCAGAAGTCGAACGGCTACCAGTCGCTGCACACCTCCTGCGTCGGCCCCGGCGGCCACAAGGTCGAGATCCAGATCCGTACACGCGACATGCACCATGTCGCCGAAAGCGGCATCGCCGCGCACTGGCAGTACAAGCTCGGCGAGCGCGACAGCCAGTCGGCGCCGCAGGTACGGGCGCGCGAATGGGTGTCCGGCCTGCTCGACGAGTTCGGCGGCACCAACGCGATCGACTTCGTCGACAACGTCAAGGTCGACCTGTTCCCCGACGAGGTCTACGTGTTCACGCCGCGTGGCGAGATTCGCCGCCTGCCGCGCGGCGCGACGCCGGTCGATTTCGCCTATGCCGTGCATTCCGAGCTCGGCGACCACTGCGTCGCGGCGCGTCTCGACGGCCAGCTCGAACCGCTCAACACGCATCTGAAGAACGGCCAGACGGTGGAGGTGATCACCTCGAAGCACGCGCGGCCGAACGCCGCCTGGCTGAACTTCGTGAAGACCGCCAAGGCGCGCGCCGCCGTGCGCGGCTACCTGCGCACGCAGCGCGAGGACGAGGCGGTGCGCCTCGGCCGTCGCCTGCTCGAAATCGCCATGCGCGAGCTCGACGTGCCCGCCGCCGTGCTGAAGGATGAGGCGCGTCTGCAGCCGGTGCTCAAGGGGCACCAGATGAGCGACGTCGAGGAACTGTTCGCGGCGATCGGCACCGGCGAGCGGCTCGCCGCGCTGGTGGCTCGGCACTTCCTGCCGGAAGGCGAGGCCGCCAAGCAGCCCGGCCACGCCGCGCCGCTGGCGATCGAGGGCACCGAAGGCCTCGTGCTCGACTACGCGCGCTGCTGTTATCCGCTGCCCGGCGACGAGATCCGCGGCCACGTCAGCACCGGCCGCGGCATCGTCGTGCATCGCCTCGACTGCAAGCACGCCAAGGCGCGCCCGCAGGACTGGGTGCCGCTGGCCTGGTCGGAGCGCGTGCAGGGCGACTTCCTCTCGGAAATCCGCATGAAGTCGATCCGCAAGCGCGGCATGCTGGCCAAGGTGACGGCCGAGATCGCCGGCGGCGAATCGTCGATCGAGAACGTGCAGATGCCGGACCGCGCCGGCAGCGAGGCGATCGAAATGCGCTTCGTCATCACCGTCAAGAGCCGCGTGCATCTGGCGCGCGTGCTGCGCCGCCTGCGCCGCATCGAGGGCGTCGAGAAGGTGCTGAGGGTCTGACACCCTTGGCGGCCGCGCGGGCATCGCCGACAATCGCGCGATCTCCTCATCCCGGGAACACGCATGGCCCGCCAGATCATTCATACCGACGACGCGCCGGCGGCGATCGGCACTTATTCGCAGGCGGTGCGCTGCGGCGACACGGTCTATCTCTCGGGACAGATCCCGCTCGATCCGAAGACCATGCAGCTGGTCAACGCGACGATCGAGGACGAGATCCACCAGGTCTTCAGGAATCTCGCGGCGGTCGCCAAGGCGTCCGGCGCCTCGCTCGCGCAGGTCGCCAAGCTCAACGTGTTCCTGACCGACCTCGCGCATTTCGCCAAGGTCAACGAGATCATGGCGCAGTATTTCAGCGCGCCGTTCCCGGCGCGCGCGGCGGTCGGCGTCGCGCAGCTGCCGCGCGGCGCGCGCGTCGAGGCCGACTGCATCATCGTCGTCGACTGACTTGGCTGCGTCGCGGCCGGTGTCCGGCGGCGCGAAGCCGCCGCTGACGCTCGACACCGAAGCGACCTTTCTCAAGGGCGCCGGCCCGGCGGTCGCCATGCGCCTGCGCGCGCTCGGCATCGAGCGCGTGCGCGACCTGCTGTTCCACCTGCCGCTGCGCTACGAGGACCGTCGCGCGCACCGGCCGATCGCGCAGCTGCGCAACGGCGAGGACGCGCTGGTGCGCGGCCGCGTCGTCGGCAGCGACGTGCGCTTCGCCGGCCGACGCACGCTGCGCGTGCAGATCGAGGACGGCAGCGGCACGCTGCTGCTGCGCTTCTTCCATTTCAACGAAGCGCAGCGCGCGAATCTCGGCGACGGCCGCTGGCTGCAGGCCTTCGGCACGGCGCGCGTCGGCGCGGCCGGCATCGAGATGGTCCATCCGCAGTATCGCGTCGCCGATCAGGCCGAGGAACTGCAGCCCGAGGCGACGCTGACGCCGATCTATCCGCTGACCACCGGACTCGCGCAGCCGCGTCTGCGCCAGCTGATCGCCCAGGCCTTGCAGCTGGCGGCACGCGACGCGGCGCTGATGCGGGTGCTGCCGGGCCTCGACGGCCCGGATACGCTTGCCGCGCTGCAGGCCATCCACCTGCCGAAGGACGATCATGACGCGCAGCGCCTGCTCGCGCAGACGCATCCCGCGCAGCGCCGCTTGAAGTGCGAGGAACTGCTCGCGCACCAGCTGAGCCTGCGTGTGCTGCGCCAGCGCCAGCGCAGCCGGCCGTCGCCACGTCTGCCACGCGCCGCGGAAGCCGAAGCCGAGCTGCAGGCCCAGCTCGGTTTCGCGATGACGGGCGCACAGCGTCGCGTGATCGCCGAGGTCTGTCGCGATCTCGGCGCCGCGCAGCCGATGCTGCGTCTCGTGCAGGGCGATGTCGGCAGCGGCAAGACGGTGGTGGCCGCCGTGGCGATGCTCGCCGCGGCGCGCGCCGGCCTGCAGGCGGCGCTGCTGGCGCCGACCGAGCTGCTCGCCGAGCAGCATCAGAAGAATCTCGCGCGCTGGTTCGCGCCGCTCGGCCTTGCGCCGCTGCTGCTCGCCAACAAGCTCAAGAAGACGCAACGCGAGACGGCGCTGGCGGCGATCGCCGGCGGCGCCGCGCCGCTGGTGGTCGGCACGCACGCGGTGTTCCAGGACGAGGTGAAATTCAGGAATCTGGCGGTCGTGGTGGTCGACGAGCAGCACCGCTTCGGCGTGCAGCAGCGTCTCGCATTGCGCGACAAGGGCGGCGCGCGCGCGCCGCACCAGCTGATCATGTCGGCGACGCCGATCCCGCGCACGCTGGCGCAGACCGTCTATGCCGATCTCGACATCTCGGTGATCGACGAGCTGCCGCCGGGCCGCACGCCGGTGCAGACCGTGGTGCTGTCGAACGAGAAGCGCGACGAGGTCCTGGCGCGGATCGGCGACGCCTGCCGGCAGAAGCGCCAGGCCTACTGGGTGTGCACGCTGATCGAGGAGTCCGACGAGCTGGACGCCGAAGCGGCGGAGGCGACGGCGACGCGCCTGCGCGCCGAACTGCCCGGCGTGCGCGTCGGCCTCGTGCATGGCCGCATGAAGGGCGAGGCCAAGGAGGAACAGATGCGCGCCTTCAAGGACGGCCTCACGCAACTGCTGGTGGCGACGACGGTGATCGAGGTCGGCGTCGACGTGCCGAACGCCAGCATCATGGTGATCGAGAACGCCGAGCGCCTGGGGCTGTCGCAGCTGCACCAGCTGCGCGGCCGCGTCGGGCGCGGCAGCGAGAAGAGCCAGTGCGTGCTGCTCTACCAGGGACCGCTCGGCGAAGCGGCGCGCGCGCGGCTCGAGACCATGCGCGCGACGACCGACGGCTTCGCGATCGCGCAGCGCGATCTCGAACTGCGTGGTCCCGGCGAACTGCTCGGCCGCCGGCAGACCGGCGAGATCGGCATGAAGCTCGCCGACCCGCTGCGCGACGCGCCGCTGATCCCGCAGCTGCAGCAGCTCGCCGAACGCTGGCTCGCCGAGGAACCCGAGGTGGCGAAACTGCTGATCGCACGCTGGGTCGGCGACGCGGACCGCTACGCGCGCGTCTGAAGCCGCCGTCGCGATGCCATACTGCGCACGATGACGCTGACGCGAGACAAGCTGGCCGACTGGTGGCGCCTGACGCGCATGCATCGGCCGATCGGCATCTATCTCCTGCTGTGGCCGACGCTGTGGGCGCTGTGGTTCGCGGCGCGCGGCCTGCCGCCGCTGCGCGTGCTGCTGGTGTTCGTGCTCGGCACGGTGCTGATGCGCGCCGCCGGCTGCGCGATCAACGACTACGCCGACCGCGACTTCGATCCGCACGTCAGCCGCACGAAGGACCGGCCGCTCGCCGCCGGCAGGGTCAGCGGGCGCGAAGCCGTGGCGATCTTCGTGCTGCTCTCGCTGCTTGCCTTCGCGCTGCTGCTGTCGCTGCGCAATGCGGACGCGATCCTGCTGTCGCTGCCGGCGGTGCTGCTCGCCGGCAGCTATCCGTTCGCCAAGCGTGTGCTGGCGATTCCGCAGGCGATCCTCGGCCTCGCGTTCTCGGCCGGCATTCCGATGGCCTATGCCGCGGTGCGCGGCACGGTCGACTGGGGCATGGCGACGGCGCTGATCGCCGCCAATCTCTGCTGGGTGATCGCCTACGACACCTATTACGCGATGGCGGATCGCGACGACGACCTGAAGATCGGCGTGAAATCTTCGGCGATCCTCTTCGGTCGCCACGATCGACTGGCCACCGCGCTCCTGCAGGGCCTGTCGTTCGCGCTGCTGATCGGCATCGGCGTGCACGATGGCCGCGGCGTCTTCTGGCACGCCGGCATCGCCGTCGGCGTGCTGTGCGCGCTGCACGAGCAGCGCCTGATCCGCGAGCGCGAGCCGGCCGCCTGCTTTCGCGCCTTCCTGCACAGTCACAACATCGGCCTGGCGGTGCTGCTCGGCCTCGCGCTCGACTACGCCGTCTGAGACCGCGCGGCGTCAGTCGGCGTTAAGACCGCCGCGGCAGGATGGAGCGGCCCCGGATGGCGGGCCTGCCGATATGCCGCGATGCGTCCGATCGTTGTCGCCTGCCTGCTGCTGCTGACGAGCGCCTGCGCGACGCAGCGCGGCGCGCTGCCGTCCTTCGAGGCGCGCGCGCCGCTGTCGTATCGCATGCAGCCGGGCATCGTCTATACGCCGGACGGCTGGCCCCAACGTCTGCGCGGCGATCTGTATCGCCCCGACGGCGATGCGCTGCGGCCGGCCGTCGTGCTGCTGCACGGTGGCGCCTGGTTCCGCGGCGGGCGCGGCGAAATGATCCACATCGCGCAGGCGCTCGCCGAGCACGGCTACATCGCCTTCAGCATCGACTACCGGCGCGCGCCGGACTATCACTATCCGGCGCCGGTCGACGATTTGCGCGCCGCGCTGCGCTGGCTCGACGCGCACGCCGACGAACTCGGCGTCGACCGCCGGCGCGTCGCGCTGTGGGGCTATTCGTCCGGCGCGCAGATCGCCGGCGTCGTGGCGACCGACGAACCGGCGCGCCAGGTGCCGCCGATCGCCGCCGCCGTGCTCGGCGCGATGCCGGCCGATCTCGTGCGCCTGGCGCGCGCCGGCATCGTCGAGCGCTACATCGGCGCGCCGCTCGACGAGGCGCGGGACGCCTACGTGAACGCCTCGCCGCTGTCGCGCATCAGCGCGCACAGCGCGCCGATGTTGCTCTATCACGGCACCTGGGACTGGCTGATCGGCGCCGACAATTCGCGGCGCATGTACGGAGGCCTGCGCGCGCTCGGCGTGCCGTGCGCGCTGTACCTGCAGCACGGCACCGGCCATTTCACGACCTTTCTCTACGACCGCGGCCCGCTGCGCGCCGGACTCGCGTTCCTCGATCAAAGACTGGCAGTGCCCGGTGAGGCGCCGCCGGCCGCGACGCGCTGAAGGCGCCGGAACCGCCTACGGTGCGCGGGCGATCGCCCAGGCTTCGACTTGGCAGGCACCGGCGCGCAGGCAGGCGCGCGCCAGCTCGGCGAGCGTCGCGCCGGTGGTCATCACATCATCGAGCAGGGCGACGCGCAGATCGCGCACGCCGGCATCGACGACGAAGGCGCCGCGCACATTGCGTCGCCGCTCGACGGCGTGCATGCCGATCTGGTCGCGCGTCGCGCGCCGGCGTTCCGCCCAGCGCGGTTCGACGCGCAAGCCGTCGCGCCGGGCGAGCGCGCGCGCCAGCTCGACGCTCTGGTTGTAGCCGCGCCGCCACAGGCGCAGCGGGTGCAGCGGCACCGGGATGATCACGTCCGGCAGGGGCCGGCCGCGCGCGTGCAGGGCATCGGCCAGCAGTTCGCCGAAGACGTGCGCGTGGAGAAAGGCCGCGCGGTATTTCAAGGCGTGGATCTGCTGCTGCGTCGGCGTCGCCAGGCGCAGCGGCGCCCAGGCGGCGGCGAACGGCGGCGGATGCGCGAGGCAGTCGGCGCAGACACCATCGTGATGCTGCGGCTGGGCGCAGCGCGGGCAGGCCGGATCGTTCCACGGCAGCGTCGCGCGGCAGGCCGCGCACAGCGGCAGGCCGGCGCAGGGCGCGTCGCAGAACTGGCAGCGCAGCGGCGCCAGCTCGGTGGCAACCGCGCGCCAGATGTCAACCATGAAGTGCATTTTCAGTTGACAAGTCCCCGTTTGCTCCAAGACCATGCCGCCGTGAGCCCCGCAGCTGCCGCCTCGGCGTGCCAAGTGCGGAATCTCCACAACAAAATACGATCATTTGACACGAGGCCAGGGCCTCGCGAAGGAAAGCCTCATGTCCGCCGTGCTGACGCCCTCATCCTCGTCTCCGGATATCAATAAGGACACCGCGCCGCGCGCCGGCGCCGACGACGGCCTGCGCCACGACTGGACGCTGGCCGAGGTCCAGGCCCTGTTCGACCTGCCGTTCAACGATCTGCTGTTCCGCGCGCAGACGATACACCGCCAGTACCACGATCCGAACCTGGTGCAACTGTCGACCCTGCTGTCGATCAAGACCGGCGCCTGTCCCGAGGACTGCGCGTACTGCCCGCAGTCGGTGCGCTTCGAGACCGGCCTGAAGAAGGAGCCGCTGCTGCCGCTGGCCGCGGTCGTCGAAGCGGCGAAGGAAGCCAAGGCCAATGGCGCGACGCGCTTCTGCATGGGCGCCGCCTGGCGTTCGCCGAAGGATCGCGACATCGAGCGCGTCGAGGCGATGGTGCGCGCGGTGAAGGACATGGGCCTGGAAACCTGCGTCACGCTCGGCATGCTCAAGCCGGCGCAGGCGCAGCGTCTCGCCGACGCCGGCCTCGATTACTACAACCACAATCTCGATACCTCGCCGGAGTTCTACGGCAAGATCATCACCACGCGCACCTACGAGGACCGTCTGCAGACGCTCGACAACGTGCGCGGGGCCGGCATCAAGGTCTGCTGCGGCGGCATCGTCGGCATGGGCGAAGAGCAGCAGGATCGCGCCGCGCTGCTGCGCCAGCTCGCCAATCTCGACGTGCATCCGGAAAGCGTGCCGATCAACAACCTCGTGCAGGTCGAAGGCACGCCGCTGAAAGGCCAGGACGAGGTCAACCCGATCGACTTCGTGAAGATGATCGCCGTCGCCCGCGTGATCATGCCGAAGTCGCAGGTGCGCCTGTCGGCCGGCCGCCAGCAGATGAGCGAGGAAATGCAGGCGCTGTGCTTCTTCGCCGGCGCCAACTCGATCTTCTACGGCGAGCGCCTGCTGACCACCGAGAACCCGCAGAACGCCAAGGACCAGGCGCTGATCGCGCGGCTCGGCATGCGTATCGAAGGCCGCGTCGAATCGCTGAGCGGCGACAGCTGCGGCCACGCGCCTGCCGGGCAGGCGCAGGGCGGCTGCGGCGGCGCGTCGTCCTGCAGCAGTCACTGAGCACGCCGATGGCGGCCGATGATCTGCGCGCCGTGAAGCCGCTGGCGAGCCATCTCGCGGCCGAGCTCGCGCGCATTCGCGCGGCCGATCTGTACCGCACGCGGCGCGTCATCGATGGCGGCCACGGCGCGACGATCCGGGTCGACGGCCGCGACTGCGTCAATTTCTGCAGCAACGATTATCTCGGCCTCGCCGCCGACCCGCGTCTCGCCGAGAGCGCGAAGCGCGCCCTGGCCGACGGCACCGGCAGCGGCGCCGCGGCGCTGGTCAGCGGCTACAACCGCGAACACCAGCAGCTCGAAGCGGAAGTCGCCGCCTTCGTCGGCCGGCCGCGTGCGCTGCTGTTCTCGACCGGCTGGGCAGCCAACCTCGGCGTACTGCGCGGCCTGCTCGGCCGCGACGACGTGCTGGTCGCCGACGAACTCAACCACGCCTCGCTGATCGATGGCGGGCGCCTGTCCGGCGCGCATTACCTGCGCGCCGCGCACGGCGACGCCGCGGCGTTCGCGCGCGCGCTCGGCGACGCGCCCGAGGCGCGGCTCAAGCTCGCGGTGACCGACGGCGTGTTCAGCATGGACGGCGATCTGGCACCGCTGCGCGAACTGGGCGCGCACTGCAGCGCGCAGGGCGCGGCGCTGATGGTCGACGACGCGCACGGCTTCGGCGTGCTCGGCGCCACCGGGCGCGGCACGCCGGAGCGGCTCGGCGTGACGCCGGACATTCACGTCGGCACCTTCGGCAAGGCGGCCGGCGCCGCCGGGGCGTTCGTCGCCGGCAGCGAAGACCTCATCGAATATCTCGTGCAGCGCGCACGCAGCTGGGTGTTCTCGACCGCGCCGCCGCCGGCGGTCGCCGCCGCGGCGCGGCGCGGCCTGCAATTGATCGCCGCGGAGCCGGAACGCCGCGCGCGGCTGTTCGACAACATCCGCCGCTTCCGCGACGGCGCGCGCCAGCTCGGCATCGCCCTGCGCGATTCGTCGACGCCGATCCAGCCGATCGTGCTCGGCGACGCGGCGCGCGCGCTGCGCCTGTCGAGCCGCCTGTTCGAGCAGGGCCTCTGGGTCGCCGCGATCCGTCCGCCGACCGTGCCGGTCAACACCTCGCGGCTGCGCATCACGCTGTCGGCGGCGCACACGCCGGCGCAGATCGATACGCTGCTGGCGGCGCTCGCGGCGGGCCTGCGCGAACGGCCGTGAGCGCCGTCGTCGCACTCGACGCGCGCCGCGCCGCGCGCAATTTCTCGGCGGCCGCGCCGCGCTACGAGCAGGCGGCGCAGCTGCAGGCGACGACGCGCGCGCAGCTGCTGGAGCAGCTCGGCGCGCAGCAGTCGCAGGCGCGCTGCATCGTCGACCTCGGCTGCGGCACCGGCCTTGCCGTGCCGCTGCTCCGCGAGCGTTATCCCGATGCCCGCGTCATCGGCCTCGATCGCGCCGCCGGCATGATCGATGTCGCGCGCGGCACGGCGCTGCGCGACGCCGTCGTCGCCGACGCGCAGGCGCTGCCGTTCGCCGCGGCCTCGGTCGATCTGCTCTACGCCAATCTGTCGCTGCAGTGGTGTCCGCGGCCGCAGGCGGCGCTGCGCGAGGCGGCGCGCGTGCTGCGGCCGGACGGCCTGCTGGCGATGGCGGTGCCGGGTCCGGCGACCTTGCAGGAATTGCGCCTGGCCTGGCGGCAGATCGACGACGACGAACACGTGCATCGCTTCGCGCCGCTGGATCGCTGGCTGGCCCAGGCAAGCGCGGCCGGTCTCGTGCTCGCCGACCGGCACACGGCGCTGTACCGGCCGCGGCACCGTGATGCCCTGGCGCTCATGCAAAGCCTGCGCGACATCGGCGCCGTCAACGCCAGCACCGCGCGCCGCCAGCGCTGGCTCGGCAAGTCGGCGCTGGCGCGGCTCGAGGCCGCCTACGCGCCGCGGCACGCCGACGGCACGATCGCGGCGAGCTGGGAAATCTTCTATCTGCTGCTGCGCCGGCCGCCGTGACGCGCGGCATGGCCACCGGCGGCGCCGCCACACTGTTCGTCACCGGCACCGACACCGGTGTCGGCAAGACGCGCGCCGCCGCCGCGCTGATCGGCTGCGCACGCGCGATCGGCATCGACGCGGTCGGCTACAAGCCGGTCGCCGCCGGCTGCACGGCGACCGCCGACGGCTGGCGCAACGACGATGCCGAACAGCTGCTGGCCGCCAGCGGCGGCGGGCTCGCCTACGCCGACGTCAATCCGCTCGCGCTGCCGGCGGCGATCGCGCCGCACCTCGCCGCGCGCGATGTCGGCCTGCGCATCGACACCGCGATCCTCGATGCGGGACACGCGCGGCTGGCAGCGCGCCACGCGCTGCTGATCGTCGAAGGCGCCGGCGGCTGGCGCGTGCCACTCGACGAGCGCATCGACTTCGCCGACTGGGTCGGTGGCCACCGCTGGCCGGTCGTGCTCGTGGTGGCCTTGCGCCTGGGCTGTCTCAATCATGCGCTGCTCAGCGTCGAGGCCATCCTGCGCCGCACCACGCTGGCCGGCTGGATCGCCAACGTGCTGCCGCCGCCGCAGGAGCGCTGGCAGGACAATCTCGACAGCCTGCGCGCGCGCCTGCCGGCGCCGTGTCTCGGCGTGCTGCCGCCGGACGGTGACGCCGCCGCCAACCGTGCCGCGCTGGACACGAGCGCGACGCGCAGTCTGCTCGGCCGCGCTTGATCGTGTCCGCTATCGCACACGAAACCTTTTGCGCGGCTTTTACGCGATGCACTACAATTCCGCGGCTTGACGAGCCGGCCACGCCCTATGTTCCGGGACACGCAGCTGATGATCGGTCCGAACGCGTCGTTGACGGTCGGGCAGGCATGGCTGTTCTTCGGACTGATGGCGGCCACCGGTTTGGGCGTTGCGGGTCTGATGGCGGCGCGGGGGCTATGGCCGATCCTGCCATTTGCCGGACTGGAACTGGCGGCGCTGGGCACCGCGCTTTACGTCTCGGTGCGCCGCAATGGCTATCGTGAAGTGATCCGGATGTCGGGGGAGACGGTGCATGTGGAATTCGGCATGCTCGGTCGCGGTGCCTCGGCGACGGTGAGCTTGTCGCGCTGGTGGACCCGTGCCGTGCTCGAGCCCGGCGCCCATCGCAATGCGCCGAGTCGCCTGCTGCTGCGCTGCGCCGGCCAGCGGATCGAGATCGGGCGCTGCCTGACGGAAGAAGAGCGGGAACAGTTGCACGGGCGGTTGCAGGAACTATTGTCACCCGTCCGGCCGAAGACGCCGGGCGCGCGAGGCGGGGAGCCCGCGCAAGAGTTGCCATTTGGAGAACGATGATGTCGATGAAGGGATGGCTGGCGCGAGTCGCGGCAGGTACCGCAATGGCCCTGACGGCGCTGCAGGCCGTGGCGTACACGCAGACCAGCAACGGCTGGAACATGCCCACCGGCGTGACCGAGATCGCCCATGAGGTGCACAAGCTGCACATGTGGGTGTTCGGGGTCGTGACCATCATCGGCATCTTGGTGTTCGGCGTGATGATCTACTCGATCATCCAGCACCGCCGCTCGAAGCATCCCAAGCCGGCCGATTTCCACGAAAGCATCAAGGTCGAGATCGCCTGGACCATCATTCCCTTCCTGATCCTCGTCGGCCTCGCGATCCCGGCCGCCGGCACGCTGATCAAGATGGAGGACACGCGCAATTCCGAGATGACGGTGAAGGTCACCGGCTATCAGTGGAAGTGGCAGTACGAGTACGTCGGTGAAGGCGTATCCTTCTTTTCCACGCTCTCGCAGGAATCCAACGTCGCGCGCCAGACCGGCTCCGGCGTCGACGTGACCAAGGTGCCGAACTACCTCGTCGATGTCGACAATCCGCTGGTGCTGCCGGTCGGCAAGAAGATCCGCTTCCTGATCACCGCCAACGACGTGATCCACGCCTGGTGGGTGCCGGAGTTCGCCGTCAAGAAGGACGCGATCCCGGGCTACATCAACGAAGTGTGGACCCGGATCGAGCAGCCGGGCGTCTATCGCGGCGTCTGCGCCGAACTCTGCGGTCGCGACCACGGCTTCATGCCGATCGTCGTGCGCGCCGTTCCCGAGGCGGAATTCAAGGCCTTCCTCGACGGCAAGAAGGGCGGCAAGACGGAAGTCGCCGCCGCCGCGCCGGGCACCGCGAGCGATGCCGCGCCGGCCGCTGCGCCTGCGCCGGCCGCCACCGAAGTCGCCAACGCCGGCGCCAAGCCCGCCGCCGCGCCGGCCGCCGCCAAGGAGCTCGGCCAGGACGAGCTGATGGCGAAGGGCGAGAAGGTCTACGCCGCCAACTGCTCGGCCTGCCACCAGGCCAGCGGCGCCGGCCTGCCGCCGAACTTCCCGAGCCTGCACGGCAGCAAGATCGCCAACGGCCCGGCCGAGGCGCACATCGAGCAGATCCTCAAGGGCAAGAATCTGATGCCGCCGTTCCCGCAGCTGTCCGACGAGGACATCGCCGCGGTGGCCACCTACGAACGCCAGTCCTGGGGTAACAAGGGCAGCGTCGTCCAGCCTTCGCAAGTTGCCGCGCTGCGCAAGTAAGCCGCGCTAGAGAGAACTCAGGAGTACCGCAATGGCGACAACACACGAGCAGCACGGGCACGACGCTCACGCACACGACGACCACGCGCACCACGGCCCCGACAAGGGCATCATGCGCTGGATCAAGACCACGAACCACAAGGACCTGGGTACGCTGTACCTGTTCTTCTCGTTCACCATGTTCTTCATCGGCGGCATCATGTCGCTGATCATCCGCGCCGAGCTGTTCCATCCCGGCATGCAGTTCGTGCAGCCCGAGTTCTTCAACTCGATGACGACGATGCACGCGCTGGTGATGATCTTCGGCGGCGTCATGCCGGGCTTCGTCGGCCTCGCCAACTGGATGGTGCCGATGATGATCGGCTGTTCGGATCTCGCCCTACCGCGCGTCAACAACTGGGGCTTCTGGATCCTGCCGTTCGGCTTCGCGATGATGCTGTCGACGCTCTTCATGGAGGGCGGCGGTCCGGCCGGCGGCTGGACGATGTATCCGCCGCTGATGCTGCAGACCGGCAACGCCTTCCCGTTCCTGATCTTCTCGGTCCACCTGCTCGGCATCTCGTCGATCACCGGCGCCATCAACGTCGTCGTGACGATCCTCAACATGCGCACGCCGGGCATGACGCTGCTGAAGATGCCGCTGTTCGTGTGGACCTGGCTGATCACGGCGTACCTGCTGATCGCCGTCATGCCGGTGCTCGCCGGCGCGGTGACCATGCTGCTCACCGACAAGTACTTCGGCACCAGCTTCTTCACGGCGGCCGGCGGCGGCGACCCGGTGCTGTTCCAGCACGTGTTCTGGTTCTTCGGTCACCCCGAGGTCTACATCCTCATCCTGCCGGCGTTCGGCGTGGTGTCGACGATCATCCCGACCTTCGCGCGCAAGCCGCTGTTCGGCTACGACTCGATGGTCTACGCGACGGCGGCGATCGGCTTCCTGTCGTTCATCGTCTGGGCGCACCACATGTTCACGGTCGGCATGCCGCTGGCCGGCGAGCTGTTCTTCATGTTCGCCACGATGCTGATCGCCGTGCCGACCGGCGTGAAGGTGTTCAACTGGGTCGCGACCATGTGGCGCGGTTCGATGACCTTCGAGACGCCGATGCTGTTCGCGCTCGGCTTCGTGTTCCTGTTCACGATCGGCGGTTTCTCGGGCCTCATGCTGGCCATGACGCCGGTCGACTTCCAGTACCACGACACCTACTTCGTGGTCGCGCACTTCCACTACGTGCTGGTGCCGGGCGCGGTGTTCTCGATCATCGCCGCCATCTACTACTGGATCCCGAAGTGGACCGGGCGCATGTACAACGAGGCGGCCGGCAAGCTGCATTTCTGGCTGTCGGCGATCTTCATCAACCTGACGTTCTTCCCGCAGCACTTCGTCGGCCTCGCCGGCATGCAGCGCCGCGTGCCGGACTACGCCGTGCAGTTCACCGACTTCAACGAGGTCAGCACGATCGGCGCGTTCGGCTTCTTCCTCTCGCAGTTCATCTTCATCTTCAACATGCTCGCCTGCTGCTACGGCTGGTTCGGCCGCAAGCAGACGGCGCCGGCCCGCGTCTGGGAAGGCGCGCGCGGCCTCGAATGGACGGTACCGTCGCCGGCGCCCTACCACACCTTCGAGGATCCGCCGCAGCTGCCGGCCTCCGAAGTCACCGGCGTGCACGACGCCGAGGCCACGCACCACTGAGGATCGGGCCGTCGCACCTCGAGTGCGTGACGGCCAAGACCTCGAACGACGATGAACGACAAAGCCCGCTCGCGCCGCAACGTCCTGCTGTTCTGGGTGCACATCGCGCTCGCGGCGGTGGTGCTCGGCTGGTTCGTCTACTCGGTCGCCCACAAGTGAGCGGGCAGATGAACGGACTGCAGCGCCGCAATCGCAACCACTGGGTGCGCCTGCTGTTCGTCACCGCCGGCATGTTCGGCTTCGGCTTCGCGACGGTGCCGCTGTACAACAAGCTCTGCTACGCGATCGGCCTCAACGGCCGCGTCGCCAACGAAGCGTCCGCCGTCAAGCCGGTCGCGGTCGACACCAGCCGCACCGTCACGGTCGAGTTCCTGACCACGGTCAATGGCGGCCGGCCGTGGAAATTCGCGGCCGACCAGGCGCAGGTCGTGGTGCACCCCGGCGCGATGACCACGGTGAGCTTCGATTTCGCCAACACGCAGGACCATGCGATCGTCGCGCAGGCGGTGCCGAACATCGCGCCGCCCGACGCCGCCCAGTACCTGCGCAAGACCGAGTGCTTCTGCTTCAGCCGACAGTCGTTCGCGGCGGGCGAGGAGAAGCACATGCCGGTCGTCTTCACGCTGGATCCGGCGCTGCCGCGGGATATCGACCGCATCACGCTGGCGTATACCTTTTTCGATGTCACTGACGTTGCACAGAAGAACTGAGACAGGAGCTAGTCATGGGAACCCCTGCCGCGCATGACGCGCAACACGGCGAACGCTACTTCGTCCCCGCGCCGAGCGTGTGGCCGTTCATCCTGACCGCGGCGCTGGTCTGCCTGGTGGTCGGCGTGTCGAGCTATCTCGAGGACGATCACATCGGTCCGTTGCCGATCTATGCCGGCGGCGCGCTGGCGATCGCCATCATCTTCCTGTGGTTCCGCGACATCGTCGCGGAGAGCGAGGGCGGCCGGTACAGCGCGCAGGTCGACCGCACCTACCGCTGGGGCATGTCCTGGTTCATCTTCTCCGAAGTGATGTTCTTCGGCGCCTTCTTCGGCGCGCTGTTCTACGCACGCGAGCTGTCGCTGCCCTGGCTCGGTGGCGAAGGCACCAAGACGGCGACCAATCTGTTCCTGTGGCCGGGCTTCGAGGCCGGCTGGCCGTCCAACGGTCCGGCCAATGCCGGCGGCGCGTTCCAGACGATTCCGGCGTTCAGCGTGCCGCTGCTCAACACCATCCTGCTGCTCAGCTCGGGCGTGACCATCACGCTGGCGCATCACGCGCTGAAGGCCGGCAAGCGCCTGCCGACGATCCTGTGGATGTGGGCGACGGTCGGCTTCGGCGTGGCCTTCCTCTACTTCCAGGCGCACGAGTACATCGAGGCCTACACCGAGCTGAACCTGACCCTGAAGTCCGGCGTCTACGGCTCGACCTTCTTCATGCTGACCGGCTTCCACGGCATGCACGTCACGCTCGGCACGATCATGCTGATCACGATCACGCTGCGCCTGATGAAAGGCCACTTCAAGCCGGACTCGCACTTCGGCTTCGAAGGCGTGGCCTGGTACTGGCACTTCGTCGACGTGGTCTGGCTCGGCCTGTTCGTCGTCGTGTACTGGCTCTGAGGCTGCACGCGATGCAAGAAAAGGGCGACCTCCGGGTCGCCTTTTTCGTTTGCATCGTTACCCAGTCCTGGGACGCCGTCCCTGGCGCGGATGCGGCGCGACGATCTACTCCAGGGCGGCATTCGTCGTAACTCGGCATGACATCGAGTCATGCCTCGCCAAGGCCGAATGCTCCTTGGCGCCCGCTGGTGCCTGCGACGGTCCGCCGGACAGTCGCTTTACGGCACCAGCCCATGCGGATGAATCCAGCCCATGAAGTACGACAGCACGACGAAGATCAGCAGCGTGACCGACAGGGCGATGCGGATCTTCAGGCCGATCAGCGTGCGCCGTCGCGAGCTCGGGTCGCGCACGAGGAAGATCATGCTCGTCAGCAGGGCGACGACGACCGCGATCAGCAGAACGACGATGATGGTCTTGACGAGCATGGGCGGAGGCCGGCGACGGAATGCGGCATCATAGCGCCGCGATGCCGGGCCCGCGGTGGGTGCCGGCATCCTGCACTTTCCCAGAGACCCGATGACGCGCAAGAAATTCCGGCCGACCTGGTGGGCGCTGCTGCTCGTGCCGACGCTGAGCGCCCTGATGATCGCGCTCGGCGTCTGGCAGCTGCGGCGCGGCTTCGACAAGCAGGCCCTGCTCGATCGCTACGCGCAGGCCGCCGAGCAGGCGCCGCGCCACATCGATGCGCAGACGGTCGCGGCGCATGGCGCGATCGAACGCGCCGTCGTGCGGGGGCACTACGATGCGGGCCGTCAGCTGCTGCTCGACAACCAGGGCTACGAGGGGCAGCCGGGTTATCATGTATGGACGCCGTTCGTGCAGACCGACAGCAGCACGGTGCTGGTCGATCGCGGCTGGATCGCGCGGCCGCAGGCGCAGACCGCGCCGGCGCTGGCGGTCGGCGACGAGACGCGCGAACTGTACGGCTACTGGCGCAGCTTGCCGGAGCCGGGGCTGCGCCTGCAGGCCGACAACTGCGCGGTGCGGCCCTGGCCGCGCGTCGTGCAGTATCCGACGGCGGCCGATCTGCAATGCCTGTACGGGCCTTCGGTCGCCGCCGGCCTGCTGCTGCTGGATGCCGGCGCGGCCGACGGTTACGTCCGCGAGTGGAAGACGGCGCCGGAGCTGCAGCCGGCCAAGCACTACGGCTATGCGGCGCAATGGTTCGCGTTCACGCTCACGCTGATCGCGATTTTCGTCAAACTGAGTTTTCGCAGCCCTTCATGAACCAGGTTCCCCGCGGGCGCGGCCAGCTTCTGCTGCTGGCGGCGCTGTTCTTCGGACCGCTGCTCGCAGCCGTCCTGCTGTATTTCGTCTTCCCGCAGTTCACGCCGACGGCGCGCACCAACTACGGCGCGCTGATCAATCCGGCGCGGCCCGTGCCGGAGACGCTGGCGCTGCTCGATGCCGACGGCAAGGCCTACGATCGCGAGGCCCTGCGCGGCCACTGGACCTATCTGTATCTCGGCGCCGACCAGTGCGATGCGGTGTGCGCCAACAAGCTGTTCCAGTTCCGCCAGATCCGCATTCTGCTCAACGAGAAGCGCGATCGCGTGCAGCGCGTCTATCTGGCGCCGGACGCCGGCGCGCTGCCGGCGCTGCGCGAGCAGCTCAGCAGCACGCATCCCGATCTGCACTTCTATGCGGAGAGCGGCGCGCCGCGGCTGCGCGAGTTTCTCGCGCCCGACGGTGCGCCGGCGCAGGCGGTCTATCTGATCGATCCGCTCGGCAACTGGCTGATGGTCTATCCGGCGACGGTCGACGGTGCCGATCTCGATTACAAGAAAGTACTCAAGGACATCAAGAAGCTGTTGTCGATCTCGCAGATCGGCTGAGCGTGCGCTTTGCGCCTGTCCGGTTTGTGATGGCCAGCGGGCATGCGCTGAGGACGGCCGGGCCGGGCTTGCAAAAGGCTCCCGTGTCGCGCCCTGGACCGCCCCGATGAACCCGCAAGGGCTGCGTCTTCCAATCGGTTAAAATTCGCACACTTTCAGGCGGCCTGCAGACCGGGCCGCCGTTTTTATTCGGTCCTTCACCGCGTTCTTCGCACGCCGCTCTTCATGCTCTGGTTCCGCCGCCTCAATCTGCTCGCCGTCGTCTGGTGCTTCTGCCTCGTCGTGATCGGTGCCTACGTGCGCCTGTCCGATGCCGGTCTGGGCTGCCCGGACTGGCCCGGCTGCTACGGGCATCTGACCGTGCCGGAGGCCGAGCACGAAGTCGCCGCCGCGCAGGAACGCTTTCCGGACCGCCCGGTCGAGGCGCCGAAAGCCTGGAAGGAGATGATCCACCGCTACCTCGCCGAGACGCTGGGCCTGTTCATCGTCGCGCTGGCGGTGATCAGCCTGTTCCTCAGGGACGCGCGCCGGCCGCGCGTCCTGCCCTGGCTGCTGGTGGCGCTGGTGATCTTCCAGGGCGTCCTCGGCATGTGGACCGTGACCTGGCAGCTCAAGCCGCTCGCCGTCACCGGCCATCTGCTCGGCGGCATGTCGACGTTCTCGCTGCTGCTGTGGATGTGGCTGTCGACGCGGCCGCGCGGCACCGCCATCGCCGCCGTCGCGACGCGCACGCGGGAGATTCGCAGCGAACGCGAGGCGGCCTTGGTCATCGAGCGTGAACGGGTCGGCGTCGCGGCTCTGCCGGCGCCGCCCGCCGCGCCGCGCGGCCTGCGCGCGTTCGCGCTGATCGCGCTCGTGGTCGTCGCCTGCCAGATCTTCCTCGGCGGCTGGACCAGCACCAATTACGCGGCGCTGGCCTGTCCCGATCTGCCGACCTGCCACGGCGCCTATCTGCCGCCGCTCGACGTCAAGGAAGCGTTCACGCTGTGGCGCGGCCTCGGCATCAACTACGAATACGGCGTGCTCGACGCGCGGGCGCGCGTGACGATTCACTACTTCCATCGCGTCGGCGCGGTGATCGTCATGCTGGTGCTGGGCGCCCTCGGCGTCTGGTTGCTGCGCCGTGGCGGCGCGCCGCGGTGGCGGGCCTTCGGCGCAGCGGTTCTGGCGGCGCTCGCGCTGCAGATCACGCTCGGCATCAGCATCGTGCATTTCCAGCTGCCGCTGCTGCTCGCCGCCGCGCACAACCTCGGCGCCGAACTCCTGCTCGGCACGCTGGTGGCGCTCAACTTCTTCGCGTGGCGGCGCGCCGACTGATGGCCGCGCGCAGCGAAACGATGGAGGCGTCGCGCAAGGCGCCGTCGCGCCTGCACGAGTACTACGAGCTGTGCAAGCCGCGCGTCGTCATGCTGATCGTCTTCACGGCCATCGTCGGCATGTTCCTCGCCGTGCCGGGCCTGCCGCCCTGGGGTGCGCTGCTGTGGGGCACGCTGGGCATCGCGCTGCAGGCCTCGAGCGCGGCGGCCATCAATCAGATCATCGACCGCAACATCGACGCGCGCATGGCACGCACCTGCGGCCGGCCGCTGGTCACCGGGCGCCTGACCATGACCGAATCGATCGCCTTCGCGACGATTCTCGGCATCGCCGGCTTCGCCGTGCTGTGGTTCCTCTGCAATCCGCTGGCGGCGGTGCTGACGCAGTTCACGCTGATCGGCTACGCCGGCATCTACACGCTGTACCTGAAGCGCGCGACGCCGCAGAACATCGTCATCGGCGGCGCCGCCGGCGCGGCGCCGCCGCTGCTCGGCTGGGTGGCGATCACCGGCGAGGTGCACGCCCACGCGCTGATCCTGTTCGCCATCATCTTCATCTGGACGCCGCCGCATTTCTGGGCGCTGGCGATCGAGCGCCGCGACGAGTACGCAAAGGTCGACATCCCGATGCTGCCGGTCACGCACGGCATCGAGTTCACGCGCACCCAGGTGCTGCTCTACACGATCCTGCTGCTGCTGGTGACCCTGCTGCCCTGGGCGACGGCGATGTCCGGCTGGATCTATCTCGCCGGTTCGCTCGCGCTCAACGCGGTGTTCCTGTACTACGCGATCCGTCTCAAGTGGTGGCCGACGCCCGGCCTGCCGATGAAGACCTTCGGCTACTCGATCGTCTACCTGATGGGCATCTTCACGCTGCTGCTCGTCGACCACTACCTCGGCGCCTTGCTCGCCTGAGAAAAAAAAGCGCCCGCGGAACGGGCGCCAGGCTACCGCTGCGAAGAAGCGGCGATGGGTTCAGTTGCTGCGCTGGATCCGGTTCAGCGCCGGCGGTGCGAGCGGTTGATGGGTGCCGAGCCAGGCGACCAGCGCGTCGATGTCGAGGTCGCCGCCGACGCGCTCCGTGCCGTCGGCCAGCACCTTGAAGTTGTCGCCGCCGCCGGCGAGGAAGCTGTTGACGGTCACGCGATAGGTCTTGCTCTTGTCGATGGCGAGGCCGCCGATCGTGACGCTGCCGTCGACGATCTTCTTGTCGTCCGGCTGGCTGGCGTCCCAGGCGTAGGCGAAACCGTCCGAGACCTGCAGGAAGCGCGGGCTGGTCTGGCCGACCCACTGCTGCGCGAGCAGCGTGTAGATCTGCGCGCCGCTCAGCGTCATCGTCACCAGGCTGTTGTAGAAGGGCTGCACGGTGAAGGCTTCGCCGTAGGTGATCTCGCCGGCCGCTTCGCCGCCGCTGATCTGCGCGGCCTGGAAGTCGGCGCGGATGCCGCCCGGATTCATGAATGCGGCGACGGCCTTCTGCGTGTCGCCCTGCGTGGCGGCGAGCTGCGCGTCGGCGATGACGTCGCCGAGCGTCGATTCGCCGGCGCCGTTCTGGGTGCGCGTCAGATCGGCGCCGATCCTGCCGACGATCTTGTTCGTGAGCGGCGCGGCGGCGGTCTTGTAGCGCTCGACCAGCGTCTTGATCGCCGCATCGGCGGCGAGCGTCGGATACGCGCTCGCCGCCGGATTGTCCTGCGCGTCGTTGACGACCAGCTTGTTGTCGGCGCTGACCGCCGTGATGTCGCCGCTGGCCGTGTCGATGGTCAGATCGTAGGCGGTCGCGTAGCGGCCGTAGCTGCCGGCACTCGCGTACAGCGGCTTGCCGTTGCGGGTCCCCTGACCCTTGCAGATGTAGGCCCAGTGCGTATGGCCACTGACGACGACATCGATGTCGCTGCTCAGGCGATCGAGAACCGGCAGCAGATCGCCGCTCGCACCGGCGCAGCTTTTGTCGTTGAACGGCACCGTCGTGAAGATGCCCTGGTGGATCAGCACGACGATGGCATTGACGCCCTGCTGCTTCAGTTCCGTCGCGAGCGCGTTGGCGGTGTCGGCCTCATCTTTGAACGTCAGGCCGGCGACGCCGTCCGGGGTGACGATGGTCGGCGTTTCCTTCAGCACGAGGCCGATGAAGCCGATCCTGATCCGGCTGCCGCCGACCTCGAAGGTCTTGATCGCGTAGCCGTCGAACAGCGGCTTGCCGGTCGCGTCATCGATGACGTTGGCGGCGAGATACTTGAAGCTCGCGCCGGTGAATGCGCCGCCGTCGAGGCAGGTGTCGCTGCCGACCACGCCGCCGCTCCGGCAGCCGCCGTTCTGCAGGCGCTTGAGCTCGGTCTTGCCTTTGTCGAACTCGTGATTGCCGACCGACGTGTATTCCAGGCCCATGGCGCTGAGCGCCTCGATGGTCGGCTCGTCATGGAACAGCGCCGACACCAGCGGGCTCGCGCCGACCTGATCGCCGGCGCCGACCACGACGTTGAGCGGATGATCCTGCTTGAGCTGCGTGATCAAGGTCGACAGATAGGCCGCGCCGCCGACGCTCTCCTTGATGGTCTTCGTCGCGTCATTCGGATCCGGCACATTGAGCGTGCCGGTGACGTCGAGATTGCCGTGGAAATCGTTGATCGCAATCATGCGTACGCTCGCCGTCTTCGGCACGTCGCCATGGTTGTCATTGTCGCTGCAGGCGACCAGCGAGCCGAACGCGAGTGCCGCTGCGGCGCTCAGGATCCGGATACGTGGGAGACAGTGCATGCGCTTGCGCTCCGTGCAGGACGAGGACAGGGAGGCACAGGCTAGGCGGCGAAGGTTGCGCTGGCGTTGCCGGCCGTTGACGGCTTTCGCCGCCTGCGCACTCGCCGCCTGCAATGTGCACGACCGCGGCAAGATCGCCGCGCTCGAACGCGGCCGCGCCGCCGCCGCGCCCTGCATCGAGCGCTTTCATGACCAGGGACACACCTATGCGGAGTGCGTGCGCTATGTCGCCGCCGGCTCCGGCGGCGACGAAGCCGCCTGGCAGCGGCTCGGCGCGCTGACGCAAGGCTGGTTCAGCGCCGATCTCGCGGCGCGGCAGACCGGCGATGCCGATGCTGTCGTCGCCGCCCGCGCGCTGCTCGCCGAAGCCGATGCCGAGCAGCGCCGGCTTGCGGTGCCGGACGCAGCGCTGTGCGCACTGCTTGCGCAGGACTGCGCGCTGTTCGGCGCGCGCCGTGTGGCCGTGCGCGCCGGCTGATGCCCGCCGCCTTGGCGCGCCAAGAAAAACGCCCGGCGCGGGGCCGGGCGTCTGCTTGCCTGGACAGTCGGAACCACGGGGGCTCCGGCTTGCGCAGGGCGCGCACTACACTTCGATCACCTTGCGCAGCTTCTTCATTGCCGCCGCCTCGATCTGGCGGATGCGCTCCGCGGAAACGCCGTATTCATCGGCGAGTTCCTGCAGGCCGGTCTTCTCGCCTTCGGTCAGCCAGCGGCGCTGCAGGATGTCGCGCGAGCGCGGGTCGAGCGTGGTGAGCGCGCGCGTCATGCGCGTCTCGCGTTCGTCCTGCCACTCGGCCTCCTCGATCGCGCCGATGTCATCCTGCTCGGACGCCAGCCAGTCTTCCGGCATGTAGCTCGTTTCCTCGCCTTCGGCCGGCGTGGCATTGAACGACATGTCGTTGCCGGACAGGCGCGCCTCCATCTGGAAGACCTCCTCCGGCTTGACCTTGAGGTCCCTGGCGATCGCCTCGGCCTCCTGCGCGCTGAGCCAGCCCAGCGACTTCTTCGACGAGCGCAGGTTGAAGAACAGCTTGCGCTGCGCCTTGGTCGTGGCGATCTTCACGATGCGCCAGTTCTTCAGGATGAATTCGTGGATCTCGGCCTTGATCCAGTGCACGGCGAAGCTGATCAGGCGCACGCCGACGTCCGGGTCGAAGCGCTTGACCGCCTTCATCAGGCCGATGTTGCCCTCCTGGATCAGGTCGCCGAGCGGCAGGCCGTAGCCGAGGTAGCCGCGCGCGATATGCACGACGTGGCGCAGGTTCGACATGACGAGCTGCTGGGCCGCGCCGATGTCGCTGTCGTCACGCAGCTTTTCCGCGAGCTTCTTCTCGGCCGCGGCGTCGAGGACCGGAGCCTGGTTGACGTGCGCGATGTACGCGTCGAGGCTGCCCATCGACAAGGGCATCATGGCCATCGGCTGGCGCAGCGCAAGCGTCGTGGATGCAGTCATCTCGATCACCTCCCTCTTCATGGAGTTTAGCACTCGAAATATTGGAGTGCTAAAACCGCGCCAAGTTCCCCGGAACCCTGCCACTCAGCGGCCAAGTCCTTGATCCGGCGCGGTCGATCCCCATCTGGGGGCGTTTTGCCGGTTTGCAAGCTAGCGCGGCTCGATGAGCGCCAGGCGCCGGCCGACGGTGACGAAGGCGCCGGTCCAGCCGAGCACGATGCCGGCCAGCAGCAGGGCGAAGCCGTCCTGCATCGGCAGGCCGGTCAGGCTGAATTCGCTGCCGTAGGCACTGGCCAGCGCCTGTGCCGGGCCGCGCAGGGCCTGCGTGCCGCCGGCGACCAGCAGCCAGGCGAGGACGCCGCCGAGCAGGCCATGCCAGAAGCCGGCATAGAGGAAGGGCCGGCGGATGAAGCTGTCGGGCGCACCGATCAGCTTCATGACCTCGATTTCGTCGCGCCGCGCCTCGATGTCGAGGCGGATGGTGTTGCCGATGATGACCATGACGGCGACGCCGAGCAGCACCGCGACGATGCCGACCGCGCGCTGCGCGATGTCGAGCAGCGCGTACAGGCGCTCCAGCCACTTCTGGTCGAGCTTGGCGAGGTCGACCTCCGGCACGCGGCCGAGACGCGCGGCCAGTTCCTCGACGCCGGCCTTGCCGAGCCTGCGGTTCGGCGTCACGGCGATCACCGCCGGCAGCGGGTTGTCGCTGAGGATGGCCAGCGCGTCGCCGAAACCGGATTGCGCCTTGAAATCGGCGAGCGACTGCGCGCGCGAGATGTACTCCGTCCTGCCGACCCCGATTTCCGAGCGCAGTTCGCGCGCCAGCGCGGCGCCGCGCTCGTCGGAGACATTGTCCTTGAGGAACAGCGAAATCTGCAGCGAGGCCTGCCAGCTGTAGCCGACGTCGGCGAGATTGCGGGTCAGCACGTAGAGCCCGGCCGGCAGGGCGAGGGCGATGCCGATGACCAGGGCGGTGAGCGCGGCGGCGAGCGGCGCCTTGGCCAGCTTGCCGAGCGAGAAGAAGAACACGCGCGCGTGCGCCTGCGTCAGGCGCGCCAGGAAGCCCGGCCGTTCGAGTCCGGCTTCAACGAGCGCCATGGCGCCCTCCCAGCTGCGAGGCGGCGGTCGGCCGCTTGTCGGTGATGTGACCCTGTTCGAGATGGATGATGCGATGCGGCAGCGCCTCGATCAGATCGATGGCGTGCGTGGCGATCATCACCGTCACGCCGGCCTCGTTGAAGCGCTGGAAGCCCTTCATCACCTCGAGCGCCATCTCCGGATCGAGATTGCCGGTCGGTTCGTCGGCGAGGATCAGCGCCGGCTTGGTGACGATGGCGCGGGCGATGCCGACGCGCTGCTGCTCGCCGCCGGACAGGGTCAGCGGCAGCGACTTCTCGCGATTCAGCAGGCCGACCGCGTCGAGCGCGGCGCGCGTGCGACGGCCGATGTCGGCGTAGGCGTAGCCGCGGATCACCAGCGGCAGCGCCACGTTGTCGAACACCGTGCGGTCGTAGAGCAGGTTGAAGTTCTGGAAGACCAGGCCGATGTGCTGGCGATACGCCGGGATGTGGCGGCTCTTCAGCGCCGACAGGTTCTGGCCCATGACCACGACCTGCCCGCGGCTGGCGCGGCACAGGGCGGCGATCAGGCGCAGCAGCGTGGTCTTGCCGGCACCGCTCGGGCCGGTAACGTAGAGCATCTCGCCCTGCGCGACGGAGAAGCTGACGCCGTCGAGCACGTCGAGCCCGCCGGGATAGCGGTACGAGA
Source organism: Solimonas soli DSM 21787 (assembly GCF_000474945.1). Lineage (GTDB taxonomy): Bacteria > Pseudomonadota > Gammaproteobacteria > Nevskiales > Nevskiaceae > Solimonas > Solimonas soli. The sequence goes on from NZ_KI440838.1 coordinate 184,774, forward strand.
CCTGATCGAAGCGGATGATGTCGGAGGTCGCGCGGCTCATGCGCGCGCCGTCTCCGGCGCCGCGTCCGGCGATGCCCGCCGCCTGTCGTTCCGCATCCCCATGGCTCCCGTTGTCATTCCCCGATGAGCGCGTCGGCGTAGGCCTCGGCGTCGAACGGCTGCAGATCGTCCACCGCCTCGCCGAGCCCGATGAAGCGCACCGGCAAGGCCATGCGGCGCGCGATCGCCAGCAGAATACCGCCTTTCGCAGTGCCGTCCAACTTGGTGATGACGAGGCCGGTGAGGCCGATCGCCTCGTGGAACTGGATCGCCTGCGTCAGCGCATTGCCGCCGGTCGTCGCGTCGACGACCAGCAGCACTTCGTGCGGTGCGTAGGGGTCGTGCTTCTGCACCACGCGCTTGATCTTGCGCAGCTCGTCCATCAGGTGCGCCTGCGTGTGCAGGCGGCCGGCGGTGTCGGCGATGACCAGGTCGAAGTCGCGCGCCTTCGCCGACTGCACGGCGTCGTAGATCACGCTCGCCGAGTCGGCGCCTTCGCCCTGCGCGAGGACCGGCACGTCGACGCGCTTCGCCCAGGTCGTCAGCTGCTCGACGGCGGCGGCCCGGAAGGTGTCGCCGGCGGCCAGCAGCACACGCTTGCCTTCGCGCTTGTAGCGCGCCGCGAGCTTGCCGATCGTCGTCGTCTTGCCGACGCCGTTGACGCCGGCGACGAACAGGATGAAGGGCTTGATGAAGGCCGGCATGACCAGCGGCTTGGCGATCGGCGCCAGCAGCTCGACGAGATACTTCTTCAGCGCCGCGCGCAGCTGCTGCGGGTTCTTGATGCGGCCGGCGTTGACTTCATTCTGCAGGCGCTCGATCAGCCACTGCGTGGCGTCGACGCCGGCATCGGCCAGCAGCAGGCGCGTCTCGAGTTCCTCGAGCGCCTCCGGCGTCAGCTTGTCGGCGGCGAAGAGGGTCGAGAGGTCGCGCGTCAGCCACGAATCGCCCTTGTTGAGGCGCGAACGCAGCTTGGTGAACAGACCGGAGGATTCGGAAGACATGGGCGTTTTCTGGAAACGGGGTTTTACCAGAGCAGCCAGACCGACGCGACCTGCCGGTGCTCGGTATCGGGCAGCGCCGCGACGAGATCGGCGAGTGGCGGATCGAAGTCCGTGGCGACCGGATAGCGCAGCAGGCGATGGAAGCTGCGCGCTTCCTGCAGCGAGACATTGCCGACCCAGATCGGCCGGCCGTCGTCGAGCCGGTAATGCGAGGGCCACAGGCGGATGAAGTACTGGTGCGTCTCGTCGATCGGCCGACGCAGCATCAGCGCCGGATGTTCGCCGGCGTGCACCTGCGGCAGCACCGGCAGTTCGCCGACCGCCGTCGAATTGGTCAGCCAGTGCAGCATCTGCGTCGCCGCCAACGGGGCCGGCTCCTGCCAGCCGGCGGCGCGCAGACGGGCGTCGATGTCGGACAGCGCGCCGGCCCACTGCACGGTGAACGGCTGGCGCAGCCGGCCGGCGGCGTCCTGGCGCTGCGTCGGGAAACGCGGCCGGGCCGGCGCGTTCCGCCAGTCCGCCTCGGTGATCGTCTGGTAATGCGGCGGTGGACGCGGCGGCGGGATGTCGAGCTGCTGCCAGCGCCAGGCGAGCGCGACCACGAAGCTGAGCGCGACCGGCAGCGCGACCCAGCGCGTGCGCACCATGTCGGGATGATGCAGGCGATAGCCGAGGCCGAGCAGGGCGACCCATACCAGGCCGAACAGCACCAGCAGCATGGCCACGCTGAACCACTGCAGGCCGAGATAGAGGTGGGCGAAGAGCAGCAGCAAGAGGAGCAGCGAGCTGATGCCATACAGCAGCGTGCGCAGCGACGGGCTGCGGCCGCTGGCGAGCAGCACCGGCAGGAAGCCGTAGATGATGGTCGCCAGAATCAGGTCGCGGCTGCGCGCCGCGAGCGGCGCGCCGGCATCGAAGTAGTGATACGGCGGCTGCAGCAGCGGCGTCGCGTAAAGGCCGGCGGTGATCGCGCCGCCGAAGGCCAGCGCCGCCAGCCAGTGCGCGGCGGCGCGCGGCTTGCGCAGCGCCAGCAGCGAGACAAAGACGACGGCGGCGACCGGCACGTAGACCGGCCATTCGCCCATCTGCAGCAGGCGCCGCGCCAGCGACAGGCCCCAGGGCGTGTGCAGGTCGCGCAGCCACTGGAACACCGCGCCGTCGATGCGCATCGGGTAGTGGTGCAGGTGCACGCCGGCGACGAGGTAGAGCAGGCCCGCGCCGATCGCGAGCAGCAGCACGGCGAGCACGGCGAGTGCCGGCGATTCCGGCAGTTCGTCGTCGATCAGCGCCAAGCCGTGCCGGCCGGCGGCGCGGCGCTGCTGGCTCCAGGCCAGCAGGCGCGGAATCCACACGCTGGCGAGCGCGCTGGTGCGGCGCGTGATGACGACCGTCAGCCACAGGGCGAGCCACAGCCCGACCAGGAGCGCGAGCAGCAGGCTCGCGAGACGGCCGGCGACTTCGGCGGCGAGCCCGAGCGAGGCGCCGAACACCACGCCGGGCACGATGAAGGCGCAGGCCCAGGCGCAGGCGCCGATGCCGTCGGCGAGCAGGAACTTCCAGTACGGCATGCCGGCCGCCGCCGACAGCGCCGGCGTCACCGCGCGCAGCGGCCCGAGGAAGCGCGCCAGCAGCACGCTGTACGGCCCGTAGCGCTCGAAGAAGCGGCGCGCCCGCACGACGATCTCCGGGTGGCGGAGGAAGAAACGCGCCTGGAACAGGCGCTCGCCGTAGCGGTGGCCGAGCCAGAAACTCAGCGTGTCGCCGACCAGCGCGCCGGCGGCGGCGAGCAGCAGCGTCGGCCACAGCTCCAGCGCGCCGAGCGCGACCAGCGCGCCGATCGCGAACAGCGGCAGCGCCGCCGGCACGAAGGCGCCGACGATGAACAGCGAATCGCAGAAGGTGATCGCGAACAGCAGCCACAGCGCCCAGTTCGGATGGGCGTTGATCCAGGCCAGAAGCGACTGCAGCGCTTCGGTCATTTGGCGATGGCGAACGCCTCGGACGCCGCGTCCAGCGTGCGCTCGATTTCCTCGGGACCGTGCCGCGTCGACACGAAGCCGGCCTCGTAGGCCGACGGCGCGAGGTAGACGCCGCGTTCCAGCATGGCGTGGAAGAAGCGCTTGAAGCGCGCCGCGTCGCCGCGCATGACGTCGGCGTAGGTGGTGATCCGCTCCACGTCGGTGAAATACAGGCCGAACATGCTGCCGACCTGGGTGGTGGTGAACGGCACGCCGGCATCGCTCGCGCGTTCGCGCAGGCCGGCGAGCAGTTGCGCGGTGCCGCGTTCGAGCTGCGCGTACAGATGCGCGTCGTCGAGCTTGCGCAGGATCGCCAGGCCCGCCGCCATCGCCAGCGGATTGCCGGACAGCGTGCCGGCCTGGTAGACCGGGCCGAGCGGCGCGAGCTGTTCCATCACCGCGCGCTTGCCGCCGAAGGCGCCGACCGGCAGGCCGCCGCCGATGATCTTGCCGAGCGTCACCAGATCGGCGTCGATGTCGTAGAGGCCGCAGGCGCCGCGCGGGCCGACGCGGAAACCGGTCATCACCTCGTCGACGACCAGCAGCGCGCCGTTCTTCGTGCACAGCGCGCGCAGGCCGTCGAGAAAGCCCGGCTGCGGCGGCACGCAGTTCATGTTGCCGGCGACCGGTTCGAGGATGATCGCCGCCACTTCACCGTCGTGATCGCGCAGCAGCGCCTCGACCGAGGCGAGATCGTTGTACTGCGCGGTCAGCGTGTACTTGGCGAGATCGGCCGGCACGCCCGGCGAGGTCGGCACGCCGAAGGTCAGCAGGCCGGAGCCGGCCTTGACCAGCAGCGCGTCGCCGTGGCCGTGGTAGCAGCCTTCGAACTTGATGATGTAGTCGCGGCCGGTCGCGCCGCGCGCCAGGCGCAGCGCGCTCATGGTCGCTTCGGTGCCGCTGTTGCACATGCGCACCATGTCGAGGCCGGGAACGCGCGAGCAGAGCAGCTCGGCCATCTCGATCTCGAGTTCGGTCGGCGCGCCATAGGAAACACCGATGCCGGCCTGGTGCTGGATCGCGGCGATCACGTCCGGGTCCTGGTGGCCGGTGATCATCGGACCCCAGGAGCCGACGTAGTCGATGTAGCGCCGGCCGTCGGCATCGATCAGGTACGCACCGTCGGCGCTGGCAATGAAGCGCGGCGTGCCGCCGACCGCGCGGAAGGCGCGCACCGGCGAATTGACGCCGCCCGGAATGGTTTTCTGCGCGCGCTGGAACAGCTGTTCGGAATGGTTCATGGCAATGCGGCGACCGTCGGGCGGCGCCGGTCGACGGCGTTTGGAGGCGGGAGCCGGATTCTACGGGATGTGGGTGACGCGCTCGTCACCCTTCGAGGGCGCTGACGTAGGCGCGCGCCGCGGCGCCGATATCGTCGGCGCCGAACACGCCGTCGACGGCGGCGAACAGCGTCGCGCCGGCCTGTTGCACGAGACGCACGTTGTCCGGCGTGAGGCCGCCGATCGCGCAGATCGGCACCGCGAATTCGCCACGCGCCGCCGTCAGCGTGGCGAGTTCGGCGGGCGCTGCGTCCGGCTTGGTATGCGACGCGAAGAAGCGGCCGAACGCCACATAGCTGGCGCCGTCGGCGATCGCCGCGCGCGCGCGCGGCAGCGAATTGCCGCAGGTCGCGCCGACGATCGCCCCCGCGCCGAGGCGCAGGCGCGCGTCGCGCACGCTGCCGTCGGCGGCGCCGAGATGCACGCCGTCGGCGCCGCTCGCCACGGCGAGCGCCAGATCGTCGTTGACGATGAACGCCGCGCCGCGTGCGCGGCACAGCGCGGCGAGCGCGGCGGCAAGGCGTTCGCGCTCGGCCGGCGGATTCCATTTGTCGCGGTACTGGATGAGGCCGGCGCCGCCGCCGATCGCCGCGGCGACCGCCGTCAGCAGCGCCGCCGGCTCGCGCACGAGGCGCTCGGGCGTGATCGCGTACAGACCGCGGATGGCGAGGCTCATCGGCCGCTCCGCCGCGGAATCAGGCGGCCGCGACCGGCGCGATACGCGCCGGCGAGCGCCTGCTGCGTGTAGCGCTGGCCGGCCTCGACCGCCGTCGCCCAGTCCTCGCCGAGCGCGCGCCGCGCGGCGATGGCGGCCGCCAGCGTGCAGCCGGCGCCATGGAACCGGGCCGGCAGGCGCGGCCAGCGGAATTCGTGCGCGCGGCCTTCGGCATCGAGCCAGCGGTTGTGGACCTCGGCCTCGGCCTCGTCGCCGCCGGTGACCAGCACCTGCCGGCAGCCGCGCGCGCGCAGCGCGGCGGCGGCCTCGAACGGATCGTTGCAGCCGCTCAGGCGGCGCGCCTCGGCGGCGTTCGGCGTCAGCAGATCGACGTGCGGCAGCAGCTCATCGAGCAGGGCCGCGATCGTCGCCGCGTCGCTCAGGTCGCGGCCGCCGCCGGCGCGCAGCACCGGGTCGCAGACCACCGGCGCGCCGCTGCGGCGGATCGCATCGACGATCACCGCGATCTGCGTCGCGTCGCCGAGCAGGCCGATCTTGATCGCGGCGATCGCGCCGTCGGCCAGCAGCAGCTCGAGTTGTTCGGCCAGCCGCGCCGACGCGACGGGCCACACCTGGCGCACGTCGACGCTGTCCTGCGCGGTCAGCGCGGTGATCACGGTCAGGGCGTGCGCGCCCTGCGCGGCGACAGCTTCCAGGTCGGCATGAATGCCAGCGCCGCCGCCGGGATCATGGCCGGACAGACAGAGGACACGTGCGCGGCGGTCAAGAGAGGCGGTGGACATCTTGCAAGGACGGGAACCGGAAAGGGCGACGGTGAAAACGCTTGACAAGCGGCTGGAAACTTTCGCTGCGCTGCCGCATTTATGCACAGCCCGGGTGCAGCGGCTACGCAAACCGCATGGTAGCGACTTTTTTCTGCAAGAATGCCGTAAAAAACAGATATCCATTTGTTTTACATGAATAAAACGGCATGATCACAAACTCGCCCGGAAGCAAAAATGGCCGCAGTTACCGCGACTTAAGCGCGCACTCCGACCATTGCTCACAGAGATATCCACAGAGCTTGTGGGCAAATCCGAGCTTTCTTCTCTGTGACAGGGGTTTAGCGCCAGGTCCTAAAGTAAGCCGAGGCGATTTGCAGGGCCGCCGGACGTGAGCGCCGGCCGCTGCCGATGGCCGGTGTGGGCGGCTTTATTGCTCAATTTTCCGCAACTTGCGTCGGCGGCGCCGAGCGTCGCGCTGATCCGCGATGGTGCGCTGCCCGAAATCTCGGGCTGCGCGCGCTCGCAGCGCGCCGACGGCAGGCTCTGGGTCCACAACGACAGCGGCAATCCGCCCGTGATCGACGCGCTCGATGCGCGCGGCGAGGTGCGCGAGCGGGTCCGGATCGACGGCGCGGCGGCGCTCGACTGGGAGGACATCGCCGCCTTCGATTGGCACGGTGGCGCGTATCTCGCCATTGCCGACAGCGGCGACAACTTCGCGCTGCGCGACAGCGCTGCCGTACTGCTCGTGCGCGAACCGGCGCCCGGCGAGCGCAGCGCGCGGCCGGAGCGCGTCATCACCTTCCGCTACCCGGACGGCCCGCGCGATGTCGAGGCGCTGGCCGTCGATGCCGCCGCCGGCCAGATCCTGCTGCTCGAAAAGCGCCGGCCGCCGGCCACGCTCTATGCGCTCGATCTCGACGGCCCGGCCATGCAGACGGCACGGCCGATCGCGCGTCTCGCCGACTGGTGGCCGGAGCCGCCGACGCCGAGCGAACCGATCGCCATGCGCCGCTACCGCGCCGCGGCGAGCGCGATGGACCTGTCGCCGGACGGGCGCCGCCTGGCTCTGCTCAGCAATACGCACTGGGCGGTGTTCGCGCGGCGCGCGGGCGAATCCTGGGCGGCAGCGCTGGCGCGTGCGCCGCAGGCGGTCGGACGCCTGCCGCGCCGGCAGCTGCCGGTGCACGACACCATCTTCGAGGCCCTGTGCTGGGCGAACGACCACGAGCTGTGGATCAGCGGCGAGCGCCTGCCGGCGCCGCTGCTGCGCGTGCCGGTGCGCTAGCGCGCACCGCCGGCTTTCAGCGCGAGGTGTCGGCCGCCGGCGGCGCACCGTCGGGCGGCGGCGCCGTTTCCGCCGGGGCGGGACCGGCCGGCGTCGGGGCCGGCAAGTCGGGCGGCGGCAGCGGCTCGTCGTCGGGCTCGAGCGCCGTGGCCGGCGCGATCTCGTTTGCGCCGGGCGCCGCCGCCGGCTCGTCGTTGCGGCCTTCGTCCTCGGCGTCGATCTGCCGTTGCAGCTCGTCGGGAATTTCCGGTTCCGGTTCGACGCTCGGCGCGCGGCCCCCGGAACCCATCTGCCCGACGATCCAGCCGACGCGGCGCTGCACGTAGCCGCCGGGCCGCGTCACGCTCCAGTGGCGCGGGCTCGGCAGCACGGCGGCGAGGCGCGCCGCCTCGGATGCCGTCAGCTTCGCCGCCGGCTTGTGGAAATAAGCCTGCGAGGCCGCCTCGACGCCGTAGATGCCGGGGCCGAATTCGGCGACGTTGAGGTACATCTCGAGGATGCGCGCTTTCGGCCACAGCGCCTCGATCAGCACCGTGTATCCGGCCTCGACACCCTTGCGGAAATAGCCGCCACCCGGCCACAGGAACAGGTTCTTGGCGGTCTGCTGGCTGATCGTCGAGGCGCCGCGGATGCGCTTCGAGCGCTTGTTGTGTTCGCGCGCTTTCTCGATCGCCTCGAGATCGAAGCCGTTGTGCGTCCAGAACTTCTGATCCTCGGCGGCGACCACGGCGCGCCGCGCGTTGTCGCTGATCCGGCTCGCCGGCATCCAGTGGTACTGCACCGGCTTGACCGGGCTCTGCAGCATGTAAGAGGTGGTCGGCGGCGGCAGGAAGCGCAGCAGCGCGACCGGCAGCACGGTCAGCGCGAGCACGGCGGCGATGCTCCACAGCAACAGCCTTGGCCACAGGCGGCGGCTCATGCGCGGATTCCCGGTGCGGAAGTCACGGTTGCTTGCGGTGGCGTTCGAGATCGAACACCGGCAGGGTCAGATCCCACCAGATCGCCGCGAGACGCAGCGCCGCGATCAGGCCCATGCCGATGAAGCTGGCGAGGTCGCGCTGCGCGCCGAAGGACTGCGCGATGACGTAGAACGAGGCGCCGATCAGCACCGCGCTCGCGTAGATCTTGCCGCGCTGCAGGATCATCGGGATCTCGTTGCACAACACGTCGCGCAGCACACCGCCGAAGGTGCCGGTGATCATGGCGATGACCACGACGATCAGGCCCGGCAGCTCGGCGCGCTCGGCGATGCGCGCGCCGGAGATCGAGAACATGGCGAGCCCGAGCGCGTCGGCGATCTCCAGCTGGCGCTCCGGCGGATGGCGCCAGCGCACGTAGAGCATGGTCAGCAGCGCGGCGACGAAGATGGCGATCAGGTAGGACGGATCGACGAACCAGAACACCGTGCGGTTCATCAGCAGGTCGCGCAGCGTGCCGCCGCCGATCGCGGTGACGGTGGCGATGACGATGACGCCGACCAGGTCGAGCCGCTTGCGGCCGGCGGCAAGGGCGCCGGACACGGCGAACACGCCGACGCCGATGAAATCGAGGATGCGCACGAGATTCATGGCATTCCATTATGCCGGCTCCGGCGGCGCGCACGCCGCCGGCCCGCGATGACGCGCGCTCAGCGCGCCAGCAGACGCCTGGCGCCGAGCGCGGCGAAGCCGATCAGCAGGCCCCAGAACGCCGCGCCGATGCCGAACAGCATCAGGCCCGAGGCCGTCGCCACGAAGCACAGCAGCGCCGCCTCGCGTTCCGCGGCGTCGCCGAGCATGCCGAGCAGCGCGCCCGACAGCGGCGCCAGCAGCGCGAGACCGGCGATCGTCGCGACCGCGGTCGGCGGCAGCGCCATGAACAGCGCTACCAGCGGCGCCGAGAACAATGCCAGCAGGCCGTAGAGCGCCGCGTAGATCAGCGCCACGCGCCAGCGCTGCGCCGCGTCCGGATGGGCGTCGCTGCCAGTGCAGATCGCCGCCGTGATCGCGGCGAGGTTGACGCTGTGCGCGCCGAACGGCGCCAGCAGCAAGGAGACGAGGCCGGTCACCAGCAGCGCCGGCCGTGTCGGCAAGTCATAGCCGGCGCCGCGCAGCACGGCGAAGCCCGGCAGATTCTGCGAGGCGAGGGTGACGAGGAACAGCGGCACGCCGGCGCCGATCAGCGCCGACGCATCGAACGCCGGCGTGGTGGCCCGCAGCTGGCCGAACGTGAAGCGATCCGGCAGCGCGCCGCCGCCGCCGCGCACGAGCACCATCGCGACCACCACGAACAGCGCGCCGAGCAGGGCATAGGTCGGCGCACGCTGGCGCAGGGCGATGAAGACCAGCAGCGCCGGCAGCGCCAGCCACAGCTCCTGCTGCACGCCGCGGAACAAGGCGAGGCAGAAGGGCAGCAGCACGCCGGCGAGCATCGCGTTCGCGAGCGTCGTCGGCATGCGTGCGGCGAGCCGGCCGAGTGCCGGCACGAGGCCGAGCAGCATCATCAGCGCCGCGGCGACGGCGAACGCCGCGAGCGCCGTCGCGTAGCCGCCGGGCAGTGCGCCGCCGGCGAGCAGCGCGGCGCCGGGCGTCGACCAGGCGAGCACGACCGGCATGCGCAGCCGCAGGCTGAGCCAGGCGCCGCCGAGGCCGATGCCGAGACACAGGGCCGTGACGCTCGACGTGATCTGCGGTGGACTGGCGCCGAGGCTCTGGCCCATGCGCACGATCAAGGCGATGGTGCCGCCGAAGCCGACCAGCGTCGCCACCAGTGCCGCGGTGAAGGCCGATGGCGGCCAGCGTGGTGAGGGTTCAGTCGAAGCGGCGTCGGTCGGCATGGCGATTCCCGCGCGGCGCCGGATCGCGCCGCGACCTTGTCATCAACGGCCCAGCATGGCGGCACGGAAATCCAGGCCTGCGACCGCGGCCGGTCCGGCGCTCGATGCCGGACTTCGGCCTGCGCGGGCGCGACGCAGCGGATCAAGCCCCTCTCTCAGGCTTGCGGCGCCGGCAGGCCGAGGTTCTTCCACAGCTTCAGGGTCGGCTCGGCCTGGTTGAGCGTGTAGAAATGGATGCCCGGCGCGCCATTCTTCAGCAGGGTCTCGCACAGCCGCGTGACGACGTCGAGCCCGAAGTCGAGCAGGGCCGGTTTGTCGTCCTGCAGCGCCTCGAGCTTGAGGCGCACCCAGCGCGGAATCTCGGCGCCGCAGGCGGCCGAGAAGCGCATCAGCTGCGTGTAGTTGGTGATCGGCATGACGCCGGCGACGATCGGCACCGTGATGCCGGCGCGCGCGCAGCGCTCGACGAAATCGAAATAGGCGTCGGCGTTGTAGAAGTACTGCGTGACCGCGCCGTGCGCGCCGGCCTCGACCTTGCGCCTGAAGGCGTCGAAGTCCTGCGCCGGATTGGCGGCCTGCGGGTGCATTTCCGGATAGGCGGCGACTTCGAGCCTGAAGGTCTCGCCGTGCGTCTCGCGGATGAAGGCGACAAGTTCGTTGGCGTAGTGGAACTCGCCGGGCGCGCTCGGCGAGCTCGCCGTCGCCGGCAGATCGCCGCGCAGCGCGACGATGCGGCGGATGCCGGCGGCCTTGTAGCGGGCGAGCAGCGCGGCGATCTTGGCGCGCGTCGAACCGACGCAGGTCAGGTGCGGCGCGGCCTCGATGCCGGTCTGGCCGATGACCTGCATGACCGTGTCGTAGGTGCCGTCCTGCCCGGAGCCGCCGGCGCCGTAGGTCACCGAGAAGAACGCCGGTTGCACGGCGGCGAGGCGCGCGACGGTGGCCGGCAGCTTGGCGGCACCCTCCGGCGTGCGCGGCGGGAACAGTTCGAACGAGAAGTGGATCGTGCTCACGGTTGACGCCCGGCGCTGTTCAGAAGCGCTTCTGATAGAAGTGGCGCGCATGGCCGTCGTGGAAATCCGCGATCGTGCCGAAGCGCGTGAAGCCCAGGTGCTCGTAGAAATGCGGCGCCTGGAAGTCGAAGGTGTCGAGCCACAGGCCGTGACAGCCGCGCTCGCGTGCCGCCGCTTCGGCCGCCGCCATGAGCGCGCGGCCGGCGCCGCTGCCGCGCAGGGCCGGCTGCACGACGAGAATCTCGACGTGCAGCCAGTGGCTGCGGAACTGGCCGAGCAGGCCGCCGGCGAGGCGGCCGGCGCCGGTCAGCGCAAGGCGAAACGGCTCCGGCGACGGACGGCCGAGATACGGCGCGTTGTGATCGCGCAGCAGATCGATGATCGCCTCGGCCGTCGCCGTGTCCGAGGCCGGCAGCGGCCCGATCGACCAGTTCGCCGGGTGCTCGCGCATCTCAGTAGCGATAGTGCTCGGGCTTGTACGGACCTTCGACCGGCACGCCGAGATACGCGGCCTGCTCGGGCGTCAGCTTCGTCAGCTTCACGCCGATCTGTTCGAGATGCAGGCGCGCCACTTCCTCGTCGAGCTTCTTCGGCAGGCGGTAGACGGTCTTCTCGTAGACGTCCTTGTGCTGCCACAGGTCGATCTGCGCGAGCGTCTGGTTCGAGAACGAGTTGCTCATCACAAAGCTCGGATGGCCGTGCGCGCAGCCGAGATTGACGAGGCGGCCCTCGGCGAGGATGTAGATCGAGCGGCCGGTGTCGGCGAAGCTGTAGCGGTCGACCTGCGGCTTGATGGTGTCGCGCCTGGCGCCCGACGCATTGAGGCGATCCATCTGGATCTCGTTGTCGAAGTGGCCGATGTTGCAGACCAGGGCATTGGCCTTCATCGCGCGCATGTGCTCGAGGGTGATGATGTCCTTGTTGCCGGTGGTGGTGACGTAGATGTCGGCGAACGGCAGCACGTCCTCGACGGTCTTCACCTCGAAGCCTTCCATCGCCGCCTGCAGGGCATTGATCGGATCGATCTCGGTGACGATGACGCGCGCGCCGAGCCCGCGCAGCGAGTGCGCCGAGCCCTTGCCGACGTCGCCGTAGCCGCACACGCAGGCGACCTTGCCGGCGATCATCAGATCGGTGGCGCGCTTGATGCCGTCGGCCAGCGATTCGCGGCAGCCGTAGAGGTTGTCGAACTTGCTCTTGGTGACCGAGTCGTTGACGTTGATCGCCGGCACCAGCAGCTTGCCGGCTTCCTTCATCTGGTAGAGGCGGTGCACGCCGGTCGTCGTTTCTTCCGAGACGCCCTTCCAGTCCTTGACCACGCGCGTCCAGAAGCCGGGGCGTTCCTTCTCGACGCGCTTGAGCAGGTCCTTGATGACCTTCACTTCGTGATTGTCGGACGGCGTGTCGACCCAGCGGTCGCCCTGCTCGAGTTCGTAGCCCTTGTGGATCAGCAGCGTCACGTCGCCGCCGTCGTCGACGACCAGCTCCGGGCCGGTCAGCGTGCCGTCCGGCAGCGTGTGGGTGACGGCGTCGAGCGTGCAGTCCCAGTACTCCTCCAGCGTCTCGCCCTTCCACGCGAACACCGGCGTGCCGGCGGCAGCGACCGCGGCGGCGGCATCGTCCTGCGTCGAGAAGATATTGCAGGAGGCCCAGCGCACCGAGGCGCCGAGCGCGCCGAGCGTCTCCAGCAGCACGGCGGTTTCCTTGGTCATGTGCAGCGAGCCGGTCAGGCGCACGCCCTTGAGCGGCCTGAGCGGCGCGTACTTGGCGCGGATCGACATCAGGCCGGGCATTTCCTCCTCGGCCATGCCGATGCGCTTGCGGCCGAATTCGGCGAGCGAGAGGTCCTTGACCTTGTAGTCGGCGGCGGCGGGTTTGAGCTGGGCGTTCATGGCGGTTACTCCTGCAAACAGGTTCTCTTGGGCGTCGGGAGCGGGCGCGGTTGCTCGAAACGCCGCGCACACGATGCGGCGCGCCGGTTTCGTCTTGAAGTCCGCGCCGAGCCTGGCCCGTGGCGCGCACGGATCGCAGCGCCCCTCGGCGGGACGAATGGGCTAAGTATATCCGCTTATGCGGATGGAAGGATATAGAAGAACGGCTCGAGCCCGCTTGCGGCTGTCATGGTGTTTGCTAGCGTGTCTGGCATGAACGCCGAATCCCCCGCCGCCGTCGTCCGTCGCCCCGATACCGCCGCCGAAGATGCGCCGCTGCGCGAGGATGTGCGCCATCTCGGTGCTACCGTCGGCGAGATGCTCGCCGAGCAGCTCGGCGAGGACTTCCTGGCGCGCGTCGAAGCCCTGCGCACGGCGGCGATCAGGCGTCGCGAACGCGGCGAGCCGGCGGCGACGCTCGCCGCGCAGCTGGAAGGCCTGCCGCTGCTGCTCGCCGAATCGCTGACGCGCGCCTTCTCCAGCTATTTCCAGGCGGTCAACATCGGCGAGCGCGTGCACCGCATCCGCCGCCGCCGCGATTACCAGCGCACCAGCGAGCGCCCGCAGCCGGATGGCCTCGTCGACGGCCTGCAGCAGCTGAAAGCCGCGGGCGTCGACGCCGCGACGCTGCTCGACGCGCTCGGCAGGCTCGACGTCGAGCCGGTTTTCACCGCGCACCCGACGGAAGCCGTGCGCCGTGCCCTGCTCGAGAAGGAGCAGGATATCGTGCGCTGCCTGATCAACGGTTTCGATCCCTCGCGCACGCCGCTCGAACATCGCCACGACTGGGAGCGCCTGCGCATGGCGCTGACCGTGGCCTGGCAGACCAGCGAGACCGCGCCGGTGAAGCCCTCTGTGCAGGACGAGTTCGAGCACGTCGGCTTCTATCTCGGCGGGCCGCTGTATCTCGTCGCGCCGGTGTTCTACGAACTTTTCGAGGATGCCGTTCAGGCGGTCTACGGCATCCAGGCCGAGCTGCCGCGCCTGCTGCGCTTCGCCTCCTGGGTCGGCGGCGACATGGACGGCAACCCGAACGTCGGCGCCGAAACGATCGCCGCGACCCTGCGCGGCCAGCGCGAGATGATCCTCGACCGCTACGCGGCCGAAGTCGCCGAGCTCGCCGGCCTGCTCAGCCAGACCGAACGCCGCGTGGCGATCGGCGACGCGCTGGCCGCACGCATCGCCGACTATCGCGAGCGTCTGCCGAAAACCGCGGCGGCGATCCGTCCGCGCCATGCCGACATGCCCTACCGCGTGTTCCTGACGCTGGTGCGCGCGCGCCTGCGCGCGACGCAGCGCGACGAGCACGAGGCCTACGCGCAGGCCGACGAGTTCGTCGCCGACATCCGCCTCGTCGCCGATTCGCTGCGCGCGCACAAGGGCGTGCATGCCGGCTGGTTCGCGGTGCGGCGCCTGCTGTGGCGCGCGCGGACCTTCGGCTTTCACCTCGCGCGCCTCGACGTGCGCCAGGATTCGCGCGTGCACGCGCAGGCGGTCGCCGCGCTGCTCGGCGACGCGCAGTGGCCGCAGCGCGCCGGCGACGAGCAGGCGACGCTGCTGCGCCCCTACGCCGGCCGCGGCGCCGTGTTCGCCGCCAGCCGCGACGCCGTCGCGCAGCGCGCGCGCGCGGTGTTCGCGCAGCTGGCCGAGGCGCACGAAACCTACGGCCGCGAGGCGACCGGCCTCTACATCATCAGCATGGCGCAGCGTCCGGCCGACGTGCTCGCGGTGCTGGCGCTGGCGCGCCACGGCGGTCTGGTCGACGCGCGCGGCCACGTGCCGCTCGATGTCGCGCCGCTGTTCGAGACGGTCGACGATCTGCAGAACGGGCCCGCCACCCTGCGCGCACTGTTCGCCGATCCGGTCTATCGCGCGCATCTGGCGGTGCGCGGCGATCGCCAGGTCGTCATGCTCGGCTATTCGGACAGCGGCAAGGATGGCGGCACCGTGGCGTCGCGCTGGGGCCTGCAGCGCGCGCAGGTGGAACTGCTCGAAGTCGCGCAGCAAGCCGGCATCGCGCTCAGCTTCTTCCACGGCCGCGGCGGCAGCGCCAGCCGCGGCGGCGGACGCATCTCGACGGCGCTGATGGCGAGCCCGCGCGGCTCGGTCGGCGGCGTGCTGCGCGTCACCGAGCAGGGCGAGGTGATCCATCGCAAGTACGGCATCCGCGCATTGGCGCTGCGCGAACTGGAGCGCGCGGTGTCGGCCACGCTGCGCGCCACGCTGGTGCCGCGTCCGCCGGATGCGCGTGAAGCGGAGTGGAAGGAAACCATGGTGCTGCTGGCGCGCGAATCGCGCGCCGCCTATCGCGAGTTCGTCGACGCGCCGGGCTTCGTCGATTACTTCCGGACCGCCACGCCGATCGACGTCATCGAACGCATGACGCTCGGCTCGCGCCCGTCGCGGCGCGGCACCATGCAGGGCGTCGAATCGCTGCGCGCCATTCCCTGGGTGTTCGCCTGGACGCAGTGCCGCGCGATCGTCACCGGCTGGTACGGCCTCGGCAGCGGCCTCGAACGCGCCGCGCGGCAATTCGGCGAGGAGCGCCTGCTGGAGATGGCGCGCGACTGGGCCTTCTTCCGCACCATGCTCGACGACGTCGACATGGTGCTCGCCAAGTGCGATCTCGACGTCGCCGAACGCTACTCGAAGCTCGCCGGCGCCCTGCATGCAGCGTTCTTCGCGCGCGTGCGGCACGAGTTCGAACGCACCGTGCACTGGGTGCTGCGCATCAAGCGGGCCGACCGCCTGCTCGCCGGCGACCCGCGCCTCGCGCAATCGATCCGCCTGCGCAATCCCTACGTCGATCCGATCAATCTGCTGCAGGTCGATCTGCTGGCGCGCTGGCGCGACAGCGGCGCGGAGGACGAGGAGTTGCTGCGCGCGCTGGTGGCGACGGTGAACGGAGTGGCGCAGGGACTGCAGAACACGGGGTGATGTGCGAGGGACGCGACGCCCTGTCGTGCTTCCCGATCCGGCCTTTCCATTCGCGCTGTCGCGGGCCTTGCTTCTCTTTGCACAAGCAAGGAAAAGTGCGGCACCGCAAGGCGAAATCAAAAACCGGAGCAGGAGACAAGGCCGCGATGAAAACGAAAAGGCCCGCACGCGGCGGGCCTTTTGCGCAGCGCGGAACGCTTATTTCAGCTTCTTCGCATCTTCCTTCAGCGCCTCGGCCTTGTCGGTCTTCTCCCAGGAGAAAGCCGTCGCCGTCGTGCCGTCGGCCAGCCTGACCTCGAACGGCTTGCGGCCGAAGTGGCCGTAGGCGGCGGTCAGCTGGTAGATCGGATGCACGAGGTCGAGCATCTTGGTGATGCCGTAAGGGCGCAGGTCGAAGTGGCGGCGCACCAGCTTCTCCAGCGAGGCGTCGCTGATCTTGCCGGTGCCGAAGGTCGTGACCATGATCGAGGTCGGCTCGGCGACGCCGATCGCGTAGCTCACCTGCACCTCGCACTTCGCGGCGAGACCGGCGGCGACGATGTTCTTGGCGACGTAGCGCGCCGCATAGGCGGCCGAGCGGTCGACCTTCGACGGGTCCTTGCCGGAGAACGCGCCGCCGCCGTGGCGGGCCCAGCCGCCGTAGGAGTCGACGATGATCTTGCGGCCGGTCAGGCCACAGTCGCCCACCGGACCGCCGATGACGAAGTTGCCGGTCGGGTTGATGTGGAACTTGGTGCTCTTGCTGATCCACTTGGCCGGCAGCACCGGCTTGAGGATTTCCTCCATCACGGCTTCGCGCAGCGTCTTGAGCTTGACGTCCGGGTCGTGCTGCGTCGACAGCACGACGGCGTCGAGGCCGACCGCCTCGCCGTCGCGGTAGCGCAGCGTGACCTGGCTCTTGGCGTCGGGACGCAGCCAGGGCAGCACCGACTTCTTGCTCTTGCGCACCTTCGACTGCTGCTCGACGATGCGGTGCGAGTAGTAGATCGGCGCCGGCATCAGCTCCTTGGTCTCGTCGCAGGCGTAGCCGAACATCAGGCCCTGGTCGCCGGCGCCCTGTTCCTCCGGCTTCTTGCGGTCGACGCCCATGGCGATGTCCGGCGACTGCTTGCCGATCAGGTTCAGCACGCCGCAGGTCGCGCCGTCGAAGCCGACCGCCGACGAGGTGTAGCCGATGTCGGTGATGACCTTGCGCACCAGCGCCTCGAGGTCGACCCAGGCGCTGGTGGTGATCTCGCCGGCGACGATCGCCACACCGGTCTTGACCAGCGTCTCGCAGGCGACGCGCGCCTTTTTGTCCTGCGCGAGGATCGCGTCGAGCACCGCGTCCGAGATCTGGTCAGCGACCTTGTCGGGATGACCTTCGGAAACGGATTCGGACGTGAACAGGTATTCGGACATCGATGGATCCTCGGGGGTAATCTGTCTATACGGATGAACGGATATTGTAGGGCAGCACCACAGCAGCGGATAGAGGCTGCGTGCCGCGCCGCCCGCCATCGTCGACCGCGCGCGTGAAAGCCTCGTGACGCCGCCGCCGCGCATCGCGTGCGTTTCTTGCCCGCGCCGGGCCAAACCCGGACAATACGCCCCCTTTTTGTCCGCCCCCGGTACGCCATGCCGACCCGTTTCGAACTCGCCAACGCCATCCGCGCGCTGGCGATGGACGCCGTCCAGAAAGCCAACATCGGTCACCCCGGCATGCCGATGGGCATGGCCGACATCGCCGAAGTGCTGTGGAACGACTTCCTCTCGCACAACCCGGCGAACCCGAAATGGGTCAACCGTGACCGCTTCGTGGTTTCCAACGGCCACGGCTCGATGCTGCTGTACGCGCTGCTGAACCTGTCCGGCTACGACCTGCCGATGGCCGAGCTGCAGAATTTCCGCCAGCTCAAGAGCAAGACGCCGGGCCATCCGGAAAACTTCGTGACGCCGGGCGTCGAGACCACGACCGGTCCGCTCGGCCAGGGCCTCGCCAATGCCGTCGGCATGGCGATCGCCGAGGCCACGCTCGCCTCGCGCTACAACCGCGACGGCCTGAACATCGTCGACCACTACACCTACGTGTTCACCGGCGACGGCTGCCTGATGGAAGGCATCTCGCACGAAGCCTGCTCGCTGGCCGGCACGCTGGGCCTCGGCAAGCTGATCGTGCTGTACGACGACAACGACATCTCGATCGACGGCCCGGTCGGTCCGTGGTTCGGCGACGACACGCCGGCGCGCTTCGAAGCCTACGGCTGGCAGGTCGTGCGCAATGTCGACGGCCACAACCCGAACGAAGTGAAGAAGGCGCTGGAGACGGCGCGCGCCGAAACCACCAAGCCGACGCTGATCTGCTGCAAGACCGTCATCGGCTTCGGCTCGCCGAACAAGCAGGGCAAGGAATCGTCGCACGGCTCGCCGCTCGGCGAGGCCGAGGTCGCGCTGACCCGCCAGCAGCTCAGCTGGCCGCACGCGCCGTTCGAGATCCCGACCGAGATCCGCGCCGGCTGGGACGCGCAGGCCAAGGGCGCCGCGCGCGAGCGGAACTGGAACGCGCTGTTCGAGGACTACGCCGCGAAGTTCCCGGCCGATGCCGCCGAGTTCGAGCGCCGCATGCGCGGCGAGCTGCCGGCCGACTGGCCGCAGACGATCGGCGCCGCGCTGGACGCCGCCGCCCGCGCCGACAAGCCGAACGCGACGCGCAAGGCCAGCAAGGCCGTGCTCGACGCGATCGCCGCCAGGCTGCCGGAGCTGATCGGCGGTTCGGCGGACCTGTCCGAATCGAACGGCACCGACTTCAAGGGCCACGTCGCCCTGCGCCACGGCAAGCTGGCCGGCAACTACATCAACTACGGCGTCCGCGAGTTCGCCATGGCGGCGGCGATGAACGGCATGGCCCTGCACGGCGGCCTGATCCCGTTCGGCGGAACCTTCCTGGTGTTCTCCGACTACGCGCGCAACGCCATCCGCATGGCGGCGCTGATGAAGCAGCGCTCGATCTTCGTGCTGACGCACGATTCGATCGGCCTCGGCGAGGACGGCCCGACCCACCAGCCGGTGGAACACGTGTCGTCGCTGCGCCTGATCCCGAACGTGCATGTCTGGCGTCCGGCCGACGCCTTCGAGACCGCCGTCGCCTGGAAGGCGGCGATCGAGCGCGCCAACGGCCCGGCGGCGCTGGCACTGACCCGCCAGAACGTCGACGCCCAGGCGCGCAGCGAACAGCAGCAGGCCGACGCCGCGCGCGGCGGCTATATCCTCTGGGAGCCGAAGTCGACGCCGGAAGCGGTGATCATCGCCACGGGTTCGGAAGTGCAGCTGGCGGTGAAGGCCGCCGTGCTGCTCGCCGACAAGGGCCGAGCCGTGCGCGTGGTGTCGATGCCCTGCGCCGAAGTGTTCGCGCGGCAGGACGCCGGCTACCGCGACACCGTGCTGCCGCCGGAACTGCGCAAGCGCCTAGCCGTCGAAGCCGGCATCACGAACTACTGGCGCGCCTTCGTCGGCCTCGACGGCGACGTCGTCGGCATCGACACCTTCGGCGAATCGGCGCCGGCCGCCGCGGTGTTCAAGCACTTCGGCTTCACGGTCGACAATGTCGTGGAGCGAACCGAAAAGCTTCTGGCCAGATAAGCGTTTAGAATAGACGCCCCGTTTTCGGGGCGTCTTCGTTTCAAGGCCGCGGTTTCCGCCGCGGTGCGAATCCGGAGCGGCAGGCCGCTCCCTTCTTTCAACCCGAGGAAGCAGATATGGCAGTCAAGGTAGGCATCAACGGTTTCGGTCGCATCGGTCGCAACGTGCTGCGCGCGGCGGTGCAGAACTTCCACGACATCGAGATCGTCGGCATCAACGACCTGCTCGAGCCGGACTACCTGGCCTACATGCTGAAGTACGACTCCGTGCACGGCCACTTCAAGGGTGACATCGCCGTCGAAGGCGGCGCGCTGCTGGTCAACGGCAAGAAGATCCGCCTGACCCAGGAACGCGATCCGGCCAACCTGAAGTGGAAGGAGATCGGCGCCGACGTCGTCATCGAATCGACCGGCCTGTTCCTCGACAAGGCCAGCGCCGAGAAGCATCTCGCCGCCGGCGCCAGGAAGGTCATCCTGTCGGCGCCGTCGAAGGACGACACGCCGATGTTCGTCTACGGCGTCAACGACAAGACCTACGCCGGCCAGGCCATCATCTCCAACGCCTCGTGCACGACCAACTGCCTGGCGCCGCTGGCCAAGGTGCTGCACGACAAGTGGGGCATCAAGCGCGGCCTGATGACCACCGTGCACGCGACCACCGCGACGCAGAAGACCGTCGACGGGCCGAGCCACAAGGACTGGCGCGGCGGCCGCGGCATCCTCGAGAACATCATCCCGTCATCGACCGGCGCGGCCAAGGCCGTCGGTGTCGTCATCCCGGCGCTGAACAAGAAGCTGACCGGCATGAGCTTCCGCGTGCCGACCTCGGACGTCTCGGTCGTCGACCTGACGGCGGAGCTGGAAAAGCCGGCGAGCTACGAAGAGATCAAGGCCGAGATGAAGGCGCAGTCGGAAGGCGCCCTGAAGGGCATCCTCGGCTACACCGAGGACGCCGTCGTCGCCACCGATTTCCGCGGCGACGCACGCACCTCGATCTTCGATGCCGGCGCCGGCATCGCCCTCGACTCGACCTTCGTCAAGCTCGTCAGCTGGTACGACAACGAGTGGGGCTACTCGAACAAGTGCCTCGAGATGGTGCGCGTGGTGGCTGCCAAGTAAGACGGGCGAAGAAGGGCGGCTCAGGCCGCCCTTCTTGTTTCGCTCCGCGTTTTTTCCGATCGCGTCATTGCCGATCGATCCGAAGATTTCATTCATCCGCCCCCGAATTCCACAAAGGAAGAACGCCATGTCCGTCCTTCGCATGTCCGATCTCGATCTCGCCGGCAAGCGCGTGCTGATCCGCCAGGATCTCAACGTGCCGGTCGCCAATGGCAAGATCACCTCCGACGCGCGCCTGCGCGCCTCGCTGCCTACGCTGAAGCTGGCCCTCGAAAAAGGTGCGTCGGTGCTCGTCGTCTCGCACCTCGGCCGTCCGAAGGCCGGCAAGCTCGACCCGGACGCCTCGCTGACGCTGGTCGCCGCCTGGCTGTCGGCCGCGCTCGGCCGTACCGTGCCGCTGATCTCGAACTGGATCGACGGCGTGTCACTCGAACCGGGCCAGATCGCGCTCGGCGAGAACACGCGCTTCCTCAAGGGCGAGAAGGACGACAACGAAGACCTGGCGAAGAGGATGGCGGCGCTGTGCGACGTCTACGTGATGGACGCCTTCGGCACCGCGCACCGCGCCGAGGCCTCGACGCACGGCGTCGCCAAATTCGCGCCGGTGGCCTGCGCCGGCCCGCTGCTCGCCGCCGAGCTCGAAGCGCTCGGCAAGGCGCTCGCCCAGCCCAGGCGGCCGCTCGCCGTCATCGTGGGCGGCAGCAAGGTGTCGACCAAGCTCGATCTGCTCAACAACCTCGCCGACGTCGCCGATCAGCTGATCATCGGCGGCGGCATCGCCAACACCTTTCTCGCCGCGGCCGGCTTTCACGTCGGCAAGTCGCTGTGCGAGATGGACATGATCGACACCGCCAAGGCGATCCAGAAGAAGATCGAAGCGCGCGGCGGCAGCATTCCGCTGCCGGAGGACGTGGTCTGCGCGACCGAGTTCTCGGCCGAGGCGCACGCCGTCGTGCGCAGGATCGACGAGGTCGAAGCCGACGAGATGATCCTCGACATCGGCCCGAAGGCGGCGGCCAAGCTCGCCGCGCAGCTGAAGAGCGCCGGCACCATCGTCTGGAACGGCCCGGTCGGCGTGTTCGAGTTCGACAGCTTCGCCGGCGGCACCAAGGCGCTGGCCGAGGCGATCGCCGCGAGCAGCGGCTTCTCGCTGGCCGGCGGCGGCGACACCCTGGCGGCGATCGACAAGTTCCACGTCGCCGACAAGATCGGCTACATCTCGACCGGCGGCGGCGCCTTCCTCGAATTCCTCGAAGGCAAGAAGCTGCCGGCGGTGGCGATGCTGGAGTCGCGCGCGAAAGGCTGAGTCGGAAAAAGCGACAACCACAGATTGCACAGATCAAAAGGCGATGCTGCTTCTTGCCTTTATCTGTGTAATCTGTGGTTCGCTTCCGCTGTTGCATCCGAGAGCTCGATGACCACGACCGTCGTCAAGGCCGCCTGTCCGCACGACTGCCCCGACACCTGCGCGATGCTGGTGACCGTGGAGAACGGTCGCGCGCTGAAAGTGCAGGGCGATCCGCACCATCCGACGACGCACGGCGCGCTGTGCACCAAGGTCTCGCGCTATGCCGAGCGCACCTATCATCCCGAGCGCCTGCTGCATCCGCTGAAGCGCGTCGGCGCGAAGGGCAGCGGCCGCTTCGAGCGCGTCGGCTGGGACGCGGCGCTCGACGACATCGCCGCCAAGCTCAAGGCGATTGCCGCGCGCAACGCCGAGGCAATCGTGCCGTACAGCTACGCCGGCACCATGGGCCTGGTGCAGGGCGAGAGCATGGCGGCGCGCTTCTTCAACAGGCTCGGCGCCTCGCGGCTCGACCGCACGATCTGCGCGAGCGCCGGCGCCACGGCGCTGGCGCTCAGCTATGGCCGCAGCGTCGGCATGCGCGTCGAGTTCTTCGCCGAATCGAAGCTGATCCTGATCTGGGGCAGCAACAGCATTGCCTCCAATCTGCACTTCTGGAGCATCGCCCAGCAGGCCAAGCGCCAGGGCGCCAAGCTCGTCTGCATCGATCCGCGCCGCACCGAGACGGCCGACAAATGCCATCAGCACATTGCGCTGCTGCCGGGCACGGACGGCGCGCTGGCGCTCGGCCTGATGCACGAGCTGATCGCGAATGGCGGGCTCGATCAGGATTACATCGACCGCCATACCGAGGGCTGGGCCGAACTGCGCGAGCGCGCGCTGCAATGGCCGCCCGAGCGCGTCGCCGAAACCTGCGGCATCGAGGCCGAGGTCGTGCGCGGCCTGGCGCGCGACTACGCGACGCTGACGCCGGCGGCGATCCGCGTGAACTACGGCATGCAGCGCGTCCGCGGCGGCGGCAACGCGGTGCGCCTGATCACCGCGCTGCCCTGCCTGCGCGGCGCCTGGCGGCATCGCGGCGGCGGCCTCCTGCTGTCGGCCTCGGGCTGGCATCCGGTCGACACGATGGCCCTGGAACGGCCGGACCTGCTCGGCGCGCGCAAGCCGCGCACGATCAACATGAGCACGATCGGCGCCGATCTGCTGCGCGAGTCGTCGCCGGCATTCGGGCCGCGGATCGAGGCGCTGATCGTCTACAACAGCAATCCGGTCGCGGTCGCGCCGCAGTCGCGCGAGGTCGTCGCCGGTTTTTCGCGCGAAGACCTGTTCACCGTCGTGCTCGAACACTTCCAGACCGACACCGCCGACTACGCCGACTACGTGCTGCCGGCGACGACGCAGCTCGAACACTTCGACGTGCACAAGAGCTACGGCCACACCTCGGTGCTGATCAACCATCCGGCGATCGCGCCGCTCGGCGAGGCGCGGCCGAACACCGAGATCTTCCGCGGCCTCGCCGCGCGCCTGGGCTTCACCGAGCCCTGTTTTGCCGACAGCGACCTCGACATCGGCCGCAAGGCCTTCGGCCGCGCCGTCGACTTCGAGCGGCTCAGCCGCGACGGCTGGCTGCAGCTGCCCGTCGCCGACGCGCCGTTCGCTGACGGCGGCTTCCCGACCCGCAGCGGCCGTGCGCGGCTGGGCGGCGAGTACATACCCAACTACGAATCGCGCGCGTCGGCGCCGGCGCTCGCGGCGCGCTATCCGCTGGCGATGATCTCGCCGCCGGCGCGTCACTTCCTCAACTCCACCTTCGTCAATGTGCGCAGCCTGCGCAGCATCGAGGGCGAGCCGCTGCTCGAACTGCATCCGCGCGATGCGGCGGCGCGCGGCATCGGTGACGGCGCGCGCGTGCGCGTGTTCAACGATCGCGGCAGCTATGTCTGCAAGGCACACGTCAGCGAGCGGGCGCGGCCTGGCGTCGTCGTCGGCCTCGGCGTGTGGTGGCGCAAGCTCGGCGCCGAGGGCAGCAACGTCAACGAGCTGACCAGCCAGCGTCTGACCGATATCGGCCGCGCGCCGACCTTCTATGACTGCCTGGTGGAAGTCGCCGCCGCCTGAGCGGCTCTTGAAGGCGCCGCCGCTGTCAGCATATTGACGACGGGCGCGCGTACACTGGCGCCCGCCACCTTCTTTACGGGAGTTCGCCATGCGTCAACTGATCCGTCTGATGCTGCTGTCGGCCGTCACCCTGCTGTCCGCCTGCGGCTACAACTCGCTGCAGAGCCAGGACGAGCAGATCAAGGCGTCGTGGGCTGAGGTGCTGAACCAGTACCAGCGTCGCGCCGACCTGGTGCCGAATCTGGTCAACACTGTGAAGGGGTACGCGCAGCACGAGGAGCAGGTGCTGACCGAGGTGACGAACGCGCGCGCCAAGGTCGGCCAGGTCAATGTCGACAACGATAGCTTCAACGACGAAGCCAAGCTCAAGCAGTTCGCCGCCGCGCAGGGCGAGCTGAGCTCGGCACTGTCGCGCCTGCTGGTGGTCTCCGAGAACTATCCGCAGCTCAAGGCCGATGCCCTGTTCCGCGATCTGCAGGCGCAGCTCGAAGGCACGGAGAACCGCATCACGGTCGCGCGCAACCGCTACATCCAGGCCGTGCAGCAGTACAACACCACGGTGCGCTCGTTCCCGACCAATCTCACGGCGAAGCTGTTCGGCATGCAGGTCAAGCCGAGCTTCACCGTGGAGAACGAGAAGGCGATCTCGGAAGCGCCAAAGGTCGATTTCGGCGGCGGCAAGTAAGCCGCGGTCAGGGAACATCCGATGCTGCGTCGCGCGTTCGCCGCGCTGCTGCTGGTCCTGCTCGCCGCCGCGCCGGCTTTCGCCGACGTGGCGGTGCCGGCGCTCGCGGCGCGCGTCACCGACCAGACGGGCACGCTGACGGCTGAGCAGAAGGCCGCGCTCGAACAGAAGCTGGCGGCGTTCGAGCAGCGCAAGGGCAGCCAGATCGCGATCCTGATCGTGCCGACCACCGAGCCGGAGACCATCGAGCAGTATTCGATCCGCGTCGCCGAGCAGTGGAAGCTCGGCCGCAAGGGCGTCGACGATGGCCTGCTGATCCTGGTCGCGCGCAACGACCGCACGCTGCGCATCGAAGTCGGCTACGGCCTCGAAGGCGTGGTGCCGGACGCCATCGCGCATCGCGTGATCGACGAGATCATCGTGCCGCGCTTCCGCGACGGCGATTACTACGGCGGGCTCGACGCCGGCGTCGACCAGCTGATCAAGGTGGTCGACGGCGAGCCGTTGCCGCCGCCGCCGGAACGGCAGCGCCGCTCGGGCGGCAAGCTCGAATCGCTGATCCCGATCCTCTTCTTCGCGCTGGTCGCCGCGCAGTTCCTGCGCCGCGTGTTCGGCGCCGGCTTCGGTTCGCTGCTGGCCGGCGGCGCCGTGTTCGGTCTCGCCTGGCTGTTCTCCGGCATGCTGCTGCTGGCGGCGTTCTTCGGCCTCGTCGCCTTCGTGTTGACCCTGTTCGGCGCGGTGATTCCGCTCGGCGGCGGCTGGAACTCGCGCGGCGGCGGCGGTTTTGGTGGCGGCGGCTTCGGCGGGGGCGGGTTCGGCGGCGGTGGCGGCGGCTTCGGCGGCGGCGGCGCATCCGGGAGATGGTGAGATGAGCCTGCAACGCTTCTGGCGTCACCTGACGATGTCGCCCTGGCAGACGCGCCGCCGCTTTCCGCCGGCGACGCGCGAGGCGATCACCGCCGCCGTGCGCGCCTGCGAGGTGCGCCATCCGGGCGAGATCCGCTTCGCCGTCGAGGGCGCGCTGCCGCTTTCACGGCTCTGCGCCGGCCTGTCGCCGCGCGACCGCGCCGTCGAGCTGTTCGCACAGCTGCGCGTCTGGGACACCGAGCACAACAACGGCGTGCTGATCTACGTGCTGCTCGCCGACCGTGACGTCGAGATCGTCGCCGACCGCGGCGTCGGCGATGCGCGCGTGCCGCCGGACGAGTGGCGGGCCTGCTGCCGCCTGATGGAGGAGCACTTCCGCGCCGGCCGCTTCGAGCAGGGCGCGGTGGCCGGGATCGAGGCGGTCGCCGCCGTGCTGGCCCGCTATCCGCCGGCGCGACCGGACGCCGGCAACGAGCTGCCGGACGCCCCGGTCTTTTTGTAGACCGTTCCGACAAGCTCTAAACTGGCAGTCTTTTGGCTGCCACGTTCCTGATGCGCCGACTCGTCGTCACCCGCGGACCCTTCCGCATTCCCGCGCCCGCGCGCGAGGGGCGGCGATGAGCACGCGCCCGCCGGACCCGGAGCTGGAGCGCTGGCTGCAGGAGCTCGACATCGTGCCGCTGGCCGACGAGGCCGACGGCGAGGGCGCGCAGCGCCTGCTGTACCTGCTCGACGCCGAACGGCGGGCACCGCTGACGCCGGAGCTGCAGGTGATCAGCGCGCGGCGACGCAGCGACGGCGGCTACGGCGGCGCGCAGGCGCAGCCGAAGGCGGCGCACAGCCACGCGCGCCACGTCAGCGAACTCGACCGCCGCCTCCTGCAGTTCATCGACCGCCAGCAGCGCCGGCCGGGCCCGCCCTGGCAGCTGCAGGGCGCCTGGGGCGCCGAGCTGCTGCGCAAGCTCATCGCGACCGGCCGCTGCCACTGGCACAGCGAACAGACGCCGGCCCTGTCGCTCGGCGAGGCGCGCCGCGGCGAATTCCGCTGGCAGCTCGGCGACGACGGGCGCAGCCATCTGCAGCTGGACGTCGAGGGCGCCGCCGCGGTGCTGCCGCTCGAGCCGCCGTGGTACGTCGACCTGCGCAAAGCGGTCGCCGGTCCGGTCGACAGCGGCGTGCCGGACCGCCTCGCCGGGCAGCTGCTGGGCGCGCAGCCGGCGGCCGCCGACGAACTCGCCAAGCTCACCGAGCGCTGGTCGGCGGTGCTCGGCGAGCACGCCCTGGTCGTGCCACCGCCGCCGGCCGTGCATTTCCGTCGTCGCCGCGACGTGCAGCCGGTGCCGGTGCTGGCCCTGCGCCAGACCTGGCTGCCGCAGTCCTGGGCGCGCGAGGAGACCATCGACGCCGCCTCGCTGACCTTCGACTACGCCGGCCTGCGCTGCGCGCCGGACACGCCGGTCGCGCCGCTGGTGCGCGTGGTCGACGGCCACGTTACGCAGATCGAGCGCCAGCCGGCGTGCGAGCAGGCGCTGATGGCGCGCCTGCGCCAGACGCGGCTCGAACCGGTGCGCGACTACTACCGCAACGCCACCGGCCTGCTCGCGCCGCCGCCGAGCGTCGGCCGCGCCGGCTGGGTCGATTTCCTCGCCGTCGAAGCACCGAAGCTGCGCGGCGAAGGCTGGCGCCTGGAGATTGATCCGGATTTTCCCTGGCGCCTGCACGAGCCGGACGAGAGCGACTGGCGGCTGCGCGTCGCCGCCCACAGCCGCGACGGACGCGGCGGCAGCGCCGACTGGTTCGACATCGGCCTGCAGATCGTCATCGACGGCCGCGAGACGCCGCTGCTGCCGCTGCTGGTCGCGCTGCTGCGCCAGGCCGGCGACAAGCTGACGCCGGCCAAGCTGCAGGCCATGGCCGACGACGCGCCGCTGATCGTGCGCGACGACGCCGGCCGCCTGATCCGCCTGCCGGCCGGCCGCGTCAAGCCGATCCTCGCGACGCTGATCGAGCTCTACGACGATGCGCCGCTGCAGGACGACGGCAGCCTGCGCCTGCCGCGCTGGGCCGGCGCGCTGCTCGGCGATCTCGGCCGCGACGCGGCGCTGCGCGAAAGCGAGCTCGGGGCGCTCAAGCCGCAGCCGGTCGAGCCGCCCGCCGGCCTGCAGGCCGAGCTGCGCCACTACCAGCGCGACGGCCTGGCCTGGCTGCAGTGGCTGCGCACGCGCGGCCTCGGCGGCGTGCTGGCCGACGACATGGGTCTCGGCAAGACCCTGCAGACGCTCGCGCACATCCTGCTGGAGAAGGAGCAGGGCCGGCTCGACCGGCCGGCGCTGATCGTCGGCCCGACCAGCCTGGTCTTCAACTGGCGCCGCGAGGCGGCGCGCTTCGCACCGGACCTGCGCGTGCTGGTGCTGCACGGCCAGGATCGCCGCCGCCGCTTCAGCGCCATGGCGCACGTCGACGTGGTGCTGACCACCTACGCGCTGCTGCCGCGCGATCTCGAGGCATTGAAGCGCCAGGGCTGGCATCTGCTGATCCTCGACGAGGCGCAGAACATCAAGAACCCGCGCTCGAAGGCGGCGCACGCCGTCGCGCAGCTCGACGCGCGGCATCGGCTCTGCCTGTCCGGCACGCCGCTGGAGAATCATCTCGGCGAGCTGTGGTCGCTGTTCAACTTCCTGATGCCCGGCTATCTCGGCGACGACCCCTCGTTCCGCCGCCGCTTCCGCGTGCCGATCGAGAAGCACGACGACGCCGGCGTGCGCACGCAGCTGGCGCGCCGCGTCGGGCCGTTCCTGCTGCGGCGCACGAAGAACGAGGTCGCCAAGGAACTGCCGCCGCGCACCGAGATCATCCGCAGCGTCGCGCTCGACGGCGCGCAGCGCGATCTCTACGAGACCGTGCGCACGGCGATGCACGACGAGCTGCAGGCGGAGATCGAGCGGCACGGCCTCGCGCAGTCGCGCATCGCCCTGCTCGCGGCGCTGCTCAAGCTGCGCCAGATCTGCTGCGATCCGCGCCTGCTGAAACGCGAGGAAGGCAGCGAGGAGCCGGCCGTGCACGAGTCGGCCAAGCTCGATCTGCTGATGACCCTGCTGCCCGACATGCTGCGCCAGGGCCGCCGCATCCTGCTGTTCTCGCAGTTCACCTCGATGCTGGCGCTGATCGAGCAGGCGCTGAAGGAACGCGGCATCGACTACCTGCTGCTGACCGGCGCGACGCACGACCGCGAATCGCTGGTCGACCGCTTCCAGCGCGAGGAAGTGCCGCTGTTCCTGATCAGCCTCAAGGCCGGCGGCGTCGGCCTCAATCTCACCGCCGCCGACACGGTGATCCACTATGACCCGTGGTGGAATCCGGCGGTCGAGAACCAGGCGACCGATCGCGCGCACCGCATCGGCCAGGACAAGCCGGTCTTCGTCTACAAGCTGCTCAGCGAGGGCACCGTCGAGGAGAAGATCGCCGAGCTGCAGGCGCGCAAGCGCCAGCTCGCCGAAGCCCTGTTCGCCGACAGCGGCGAGAACGTGGAATTCGATGCCGAGACCGTCGCCGAGCTGTTCGCGCCGCTAAACTGAGCACCCAACCAAGGATTCGACCGATGCGCTTCGAAGGCACCGAGAACTACGTCGCCACCGACGATCTGATGATGGCGGTCAACGCCGCCGTGACCCTGCAGCGGCCGCTGCTGGTCAAGGGCGAGCCGGGCACCGGCAAGACGCAGCTGGCGCGCGAGATCGCACGCGCGCTGAAGCGGCCGTTCCTCGACTGGGCGATCAAGTCGACGACCAAGGCGCAGCACGGCTTGTACGAGTACGACGCGGTGTCGCGCCTGCGCGATTCGCAGCTCGGCGACGCCAAGGTCAAGGACATCGGCAACTACATCGTCAAGGGCAAGCTCTGGGAGGCCTTCGCCTCGGACGAGCAGCCGGTGCTGCTGATCGACGAGATCGACAAGGCCGACATCGAATTCCCCAACGACCTGCTGCGCGAACTCGACCAGATGGAGTTCTACGTCTACGAGACGCGCGAGACAGTGAAGGCGAAGAACCGGCCGATCATCATCATCACCTCGAACAACGAGAAGGAGCTGCCGGACGCTTTCCTGCGCCGCTGCTTCTTCCACTACATCCGTTTCCCGGACAAGGAAACGATGCAGAAAATCGTCGACGTGCATTTCCCCGATCTGAAGAAGCACCTGACGAAGGAAGCGATGGAAGTGTTCTTCGGCCTGCGCGAGCTGCCGGGCCTGAAGAAGAAGCCGTCGACCTCCGAGCTGCTCGACTGGCTCAAGCTGCTGCTCGCCGAGGACATCGATCCGGCCGTGCTGCACGAGGCGAGCACCAAGAAGAGCCTGCCGCCGCTGTACGGCGCGCTGCTGAAGAACGAAGCGGACGTGCATCTGTTCGAGCGCGTGGCGTTCATGGCGCGCCGCTCGAGCTGACAAGCATCTGTCGCGCGCCCGGGGGCGGTCGCGCGGCATGTTGTGCGGCGGCGCACGAATCGCCGCCGGCACTGTGCAGGAGTGCACGGTTTCGGGGTGGGCGCTGTGCTGAAGTCGCGCCCTTCTTTTTTCGGGCTTGGGGGATTCGTCATGAAGCATCACGTTCGATCGGCTGGCGCCGCGCTGGCGCTGTGCGCGTTCCAGACTTTCGCCGCCGGTGACGCCGCGCTCGCGCCGTGGTTCGACCGCCTGCCGGCGATGCCGAAAACCGTCGCCGAGGCGCAGGCGCGCATCCATTACGCGAACGGCCGTGCCACGCTCGACGCGCCGGCGCATGACAGCTACGCGCAGCAGTTGCGGGCGCGCCGCCAGACGCTGGAACAGCAGGCGGCCGCGGCGGCCCAGAAGGGCGAGGCCGCGGTCGGCGGCATGCAGCAGGACCTGAACGCCGCCGCCGGCGAGGACATCAGCAGTCCGGAATTCCAGAAGAAGCTGGAACGCATGACCGACGCCGAGAAGATGGCCTTCGCGATGAAGATGAACGGCCAGATGCAGAAGAGCATGGGCACGAGCTACGCCGGCGGCGCCAGTCTGGGCGCGCCGGAGAGCGCGGCGGTGCAGGCCGCGCAGACGGCCTCCATGCAGTACCAGCAGCAGTTTGCCCTGCAGCTGCAGAACGGCGCGGCGACCATGCGGCTCGTGCCGGCTCTCGAGCAGGCGCACCGCGAACTCGATGAACGCCTCAGCCGCGAGGCGGCGAGCTGCGTCACCGCCGCCGATCCGGCGCAGGTCCAGGCCTGCCTCAAGACGAAGTCCGGCGCCTGCTGGGATCAGCATGCCGCGCTCGCCGCGCAGCAGCTGACGAGCCTGCAGTCCGCCTACCAGCAGCAGCTGGCGCGCGCGCGCAAGGACGCCGCCGAGGCCGATCGCGTGCTGGCGCCGACGCAATACGGCGCGCAGGCGAGGAGCTACAACGGCCAGTCGCAGCTGCTCGGCTATCAGCAGCAGATCCTCGCCTCGGCCGAGTCGCTGCTGCAGTTGTCGGAGGCGGCCTGGCTCGACGTCGGCGCCTGGGGCGCCGGCAAGACGCAGTCGGCCGGTCAGCCGCTCGCCGTGGTCGGCAGCGAGGCGAGCTGCGGCTACGAGACGCGCTTCGGCCGCGACGGCAGCTCGGGCGGCCGCAGCGGCAGTTCGCGGCCGGGCCCCGCCGGCAAGGCGACGCGCAGCGTGCAGGACGGCGCCAGGAAGGTGCTGAACTGGCTCGGCCACTGAGCGCGCGGCGCCGCGAGGCGCGCATCGCGCAGCGGCGATGAACGCCGTCCTGCGATCGCCGCGGTGCGCGGCGGCCGTCGTCGCCGCCGCCGTCGTATTGGCATACGCCGATGCGCTCGGCGGGCCCTACCAGTTCGACGATTTCGACGCCTTCGTCGACGTGCCGGCCGCGCACACGCTCGCGGCCTGGTGGCAGGACCTCGGCCACGGGCTGCGCCCGCTGCTCAAGCTCAGCTATCTCGCCGACTGGCGGCTCGGCTTCGGCGCGCCGGGCTTTCATCTCAGCAACCTGGCGATTCATCTCGCCAATGCGCTGCTCGTGCTGGCGCTGGCGCGGCGCTGTCTCGGCCACTGGCTGCCGCAGGCCGACGCCGCGACGCGCGATCGGGCCGCGCTGTTCGCGGCGCTGGTGTTCGCCCTGCATCCGGCGCAGACCGAGGCCGTCACCTACATCAGCGGCCGCTCGGTGTCGTTGATGACGCTGGCGCTGCTGCTGGCGCTCCACGCCTATCTGCGGCAGCGCTGGCTGGCGGCCGGCGCGGCCTTCGTCGCGGCCATGGCGATCAAGGAGCCGGCGGCGATCCTGCCGCTGCTGCTGTGCCTGATCGAGCGCTGCGGCCCGGCGCCGCCTGCGCGCGCGACGGTGCGGCGCCGACGTCTCGCCGTCTTCTTCGCCGTGCCGCTGGTGCTCGGCGGCTGGATGCTGCTGCACACGCGCTACCACGATTTCCTGCTCGCCAGCCTCGGCACGCGCACGCCCGGCGACAATCTGCTGTCGCAGCTCGGGGCGTTGCGCTATCTCGTCGAGCTCGCGCTTGGCTTGCGCGCACCGAACATCGATCCCGATCTCGCCGAGGCGACGCAGTGGACGCCCGCGCTGCTCGCGGGCGCCCTGCTGCTGGCGCTCGCCGCGGCCGCTGCCCACGCCTGCAGACGGACGCGGCCCTGGCTGATCTTCGCGTTCGCCTGGTTCGTCATCGCCCTGCTGCCGACCAACTCGCTGCTGCCGCGCTACGACCTCGTCAACGATCGCCAGCTGTATCTGGCCAGCATCGGCCCGCTGCTCGGCGTCGCCGCCGAACTCGCCGCGCGGCGGGCCTTCGAGAAGCCGCGCGCGCTCGTCGTCCTGCCGGCCTGCGCCGCGCTGTGCGTGGCCCTGCTGCTCGGCACGCGGCTGCGCAACGACGACTATCGCAGCGAGATCGCCCTGTGGCGCGCCACCGTCGCGGCGTCGCCGGGCAAGGCGCGGCCCTGGAACAATCTCGGCTACGCCTACCAGCTCGCCGGCTGCGGCGCGCAGGCGCGTCTGGCCTACGAGCAAGCCCTGGCGATCGACCCAGGCTATCTGCGCGCGCGGGACAATCTGCTCGTGCTGTCGCTCGCGCCGGCGCGCCGCGCGCACTGCGCGTGAGGCGCGCCGCGCGGCCCTGGCGCCGCGCTACGATAGCCGCGCGCCGATCTTCGCCCCGCCATGCCCGCCGCTCCGAAAGAAGCCATCGCCGTGCTGCTGCGTGATGCGCGCCGCGAGGATGCGGGCGCGCTGGCGGCGCTGGTGCGCGCGTCCGGGCCGGCCGCCTTCGACTACGTGTTCGCCTGCGGCGGGCGCAGCGCCGAAGCGTTCCTGCGCGCGGCGCTCGACGACGGCCGCGGCCTGCTCGGCTGGCCGCACCATCGCGTCGCGCTGCACGGCGAGCGCATCGTCGCCTGCATGGCGCTCTACGACGCGAATCAGCTCGCGACGCTCGCGCAGGCGAGCCTCTGGCAGTACTTCCGCCTGTACCGACCGTGGAGCGCGATGCGCGTCATCCATCGCGCCTTGCAGATCGGCGCCATGCAGCCGCCGCCGGCGGCAGGCGATCTGTATATCGCGCATCTCAGCGTCGCCGACGATCTTCGTCGCCGCGGCATCGCCACGCGGCTCTTGCACGAAGCGCTGCAGATCGCGCGCAGGCGCGGACATACGCACTGCGCGCTTGATGTCGCGCGTGACAATGAAGCGGCGCTGGCGCTGTATCGCCTGCACGGATTCCGCCTCGAAGCCGAACGCGCGTTGCCGGACGGCGGTCATCAGGTGCCGCCGTCACGCCGCTTGCGCTGCGCCGTGTAGCAAAGGATGAACGCGCACTGAATCGCGAGGGTTGTCCTGCGCGTTTCAATTGGCCACACTTGGGCCGATGCAAACGCCACACGATTCCACGGCGTCGCCGCCGCTGCTCACGTCGCGCGATGCGCTGTTCGTCGATTTCGATGGCACGCTGACCGAGATCGTTGCGCGTCCCGAGCTGGTGCGGATCGAACGCGATCTGGTGCCGCTGATCGAACGCACGCAGCGCCTGCTCGGCGGTGCGCTCGCGGTCATCAGCGGCCGTCCGCTGCGCGAGCTCGATCATTACCTCACGCCCCTGCAGCTGCCCGGCGCCGGCCAGCACGGCGCCGAGCTGCGCGTGCACGGCAATGCCACGCCGAAGCGTCGCATCTGGCCGGGCGTGGCGCAGGCCGCGTCGACCCTGCGCGAGCGCTATGGCGGCGATCCCGAACTGCTGGTCGAGAACAAGGGCGCCGCCGTCGCCCTGCATTACCGCGCGGCGCCGCAGCGCGCCGGCGAGTGCGAGAACGCCGCGCGCGAAATCGCCGCGCGGCACGGACTCGCGGTGATCGTCGGCAAGATGGTCGTCGAAGTGCGGCCGCGTGGCCTGCACAAGGGCGTCGCCGTCGAGGCCCTGCTCGAACGTCCGCTGTTCAGCGGTCGGCGGCCGGTGTTCATCGGCGACGACACCACCGACGAGGACGGCTTCGCGCTGGTCGAGACGCGCGGCGGCCACGGCATCAAGGTCGGCGAGGGCGAGACGCGGGCGCGCTATCGCCTGTCCGACGTCGACGCCGTGCATCGCTGGCTGGCCGACAGCGCCGATGCCGGCGCCCGCGCCCGCGAATCGGCGTGACGCCATGAGCCGTCTCGTCGTCGTTTCCAACCGCGTCGGCCCGCTGCGCGGCACGGCGCGCGCCGGCGGCCTCGCGGTCGCTCTCGCCGAGGCCTTGCAGCGCCGTCGCGGCCTGTGGTTCGGCTGGAGCGGCGAGGTGGCGGAGAACGCCGAGCCGCGCCTGCAGACGCAGACCGTCGGCGGCGTCACCCGCGCGACGCTCGATCTCAACCAGACCGAGCACGACGACTACTACAACGGTTATGCGAACCGCTGCCTGTGGCCGCTGTTTCACTATCGCCTCGATCTCACCGCTTTCGATCGCCGTTTCTATGACGGCTATCAGCGCGTCAACCGCCGTTTCGCGCAGGCGCTCGCGCCGCTGCTGCGCGACGACGACGTGATCTGGGTGCACGACTACCACCTGCTGCCGTTCGGCGAGATGCTGCGCGCCATGGGCGTGCGGCAGAAGCTCGGCTTCTTCCTGCATATCCCGTTTCCGGTACGCGAGATCTTCACGGCGCTGCCGGGCCACGATCGTCTCGTGCGCGCGCTGCTGGCCTACGACCTGATCGGCTTCCAGACCGACACCGACCTGCAGTGCTTCCGCGACTACGTGCTGCGCGAGGCCGGCGGCAGCGCCGACGGCGACACGCTGCACGCCTACGGTCGCAGTGTCGTGGCGCGCGCCTTCCCGATCGGCATCGACACGGCGCAGTTCGCGCAGATGGCCGCCAGCGACGAGGCGCGTCGCGATGCCGCGCGGCTGCGCGCCGCGATCTTCAACCGCGTGCAGATCGTCGGCGTCGACCGCCTCGACTACACCAAGGGCCTGCCGGAGCGCTTCCTGTCGTATCAGAAGCTGCTGGAGGACTATCCGGACGCGCACGGCCAGGTGAGCTTCCTGCAGATCGCGCCGACCTCGCGCGGCGACGTGCCGGAATACATCAACATCCGCCAGGAGCTCGAGACGCTGGCCGGCCACATCAACGGCCGCTTCGCGCAGCTCGACTGGACGCCGCTGCGCTACATCAACCGCGCGATCACGCGCCGCCAGCTCGCCGGCCTCTACCGCATGAGCCGCATCGGCCTCGTCACGCCGCTGCGCGACGGCATGAATCTCGTCGCCAAGGAATACGCCGCCGCGCAGGACCCGGCGGACCCGGGCGTGCTGGTGCTGTCGCGCTTCGCCGGCAGCGGCAGGCAGATGCCGGCGGCGCTGATCGTCAATCCCTACGACATCGCCGGCGTCGCCGAGGCGCTGCAGACCGCGCGGCACATGGCGATCGAGGAGCGCCGCGAGCGCCACGCGGACCTGATGCGCGGCCTGCTCGAGAACGACGTGACGCGCTGGTGCGACGACTTCCTCGCCGCGCTCGACCACGCGTAGGCGAGCGGAGCGCGGTTGGCGTGAACCGGCTCTAGGCCTTGCCGGCGAGCTGCGCGACGATCGCCGGATTTTCCAGCGTCGACACGTCCTGCGTGATCTCCTCGCCCTTGGCGATCGAGCGCAGCAGGCGGCGCATGATCTTGCCGGAGCGCGTCTTCGGCAGGTTGTCGGCGAAGCGGATGTCGTCCGGCTTGGCGAGCGCGCCGATCTCGCGGCCGACGTGCTCGCGCAGCTCCTTGGCCAGCTTCTCGGCCTCGGCGCCGTGCGGACGCTCGCCGCGGCAGATCACGAAGGCGAACACGCTCTCGCCCTTGACCTCGTGCGGACGGCCGACGACCGCCGCCTCGGCGACTTTCGGATGGCTGACCAGCGCGCTTTCGATCTCCATCGTGCCGAGACGATGGCCGGACACGTTGAGCACATCGTCGATGCGGCCGAGGATCCAGTAGTAGCCGTCCTCGTCGCGATGCGTCGAGTCGCCGGCGACGTAGTACTTGTTGTGGAACTGGCTCCAGTAAGTCTTCAGGTAGCGCTCGTTGTCGCCCCAGATCGTGCGCAGCATCGACGGCCAGGGCTTGGTCACGACGAGATAGCCGCCGGCATCCTTGTCGCGGAGAATCTCGCCGGCCTCGTCGACGACTTCGACGGCGATGCCCGGCAGCGGCTTGGTGCAGGAACCCGGCTTGGTCGGCACGGCGCCGGGAATCGGCGAGATCATGATGCTGCCGGTCTCGGTCTGCCACCAGGTATCGACGATCGGCAGGCGCTCCTTGCCGATCACCGTGTGGTACCACATCCACGCTTCCGGATTGATCGGCTCGCCGACGCTGCCGAGCAGGCGCAGCTTCGACAGGTCATATTTCTTCGGCCAGTCGTCGCCGAGTTTCATCAGCGCGCGGATCGCGGTCGGCGCGGTATAGAAGATCGTCACCGCATGATCCTGGGCGATCTTCCAGAAGCGGCCCGCGTCCGGCACGGTCGGTGCGCCTTCGTACATGAGGATGGTCGCGCCGTTGGCGAGCGGGCCGTAGCAAACGTAGGAATGGCCGGTGATCCAGCCGACGTCGGCGGTGCACCAGAACACGTCGTCGTCGCGCAGGTCGAAGACCCACTGGCAGCTCGTCATCGCGCCGAGCAGATAGCCGCCGGTCGAATGCTGGATGCCCTTGGGCTTGCCGGTGGAACCCGAGGTGTAGAGCAGGAACAGCGGATGCTCGGCGTCGACCCATTCGGGGTCGCAGCTCGGCTTCTGCTGGCCGACGACGTCGTGCCACCACACGTCGCGCTTCACGTCGAAGGCGACCTCGTGCCGGGTGCGTTTCAGCACCAGCACCTTCTCGATCGTCTTGCAGCCCTGGCTCAGCGCCTCGTCGGCGGCTTTCTTGAGCTCGACGATGTGCCCGGCGCGATGGCCGCCGTCGGCGGTGATCAGCACCTTGGCGCCGGCGTCCTCGATGCGGTCCTTCAGCGACGACGACGAGAAACCGCCGAAGACGATGCTGTGGATCGCACCGATGCGCGCGCAGGCCTGCATCGCCATCACCGCTTCCGGCACCATCGGCATGTAGATGACGACGCGGTCGCCCTTCTTCACGCCGAACGACTTCAGCGCGTTGGCGACGCGGCAGACTTCGGCGTGCAGTTCCTTGTACGTGTAGTTCTTCCGGTCGCCCGGTTCGCCTTCGAAGCGGATCGCGATCTTGTCGCCCTTCGCGCCGAGATGGCGGTCTAGGCAGTTCGCCGAGGCGTTGAGCTTGCCGTCGCCGAACCACTGGTAGTTCGGCGCCTTCGAATCGTCGAGCGCCTTGCCGAACGGCGTGTGCCAGGACAGTTCCTTGCGGCCGAGATCGGCCCAGAAGCCGACGTGATCTCGGGCCGCGGCGGCGTGCAAGGCCTGCAGGCGCTCAGGATCGAGGCGCGCGCGCGCGACGAATTCCGGCTGCGGCGCGAACAGGCGCTTCTCCGTCAGCACCGATTGCAGATTCTTGTTGTCAGCCATGCGGTTCTCCTGAAGCTGGGCTGGGGCGGCGCGGGCCGCATCGTTGTCCTGATGTCGAAACATTATTCCGCAATCCGCCGGGCACGTGCCTGCGTCGCGGTGCCGCTCGCGCGAAAGCCCCGGCGCGCGGGCCGGGGGCTTTCTTGCGCGGCGACGTTCAGTCGTGCGCGTGCAGCGAGCTGCCCTTGGTCTCGCGGACGAACAGCGTGCCGATGATCAGTGTCATCACCGCGATCACGATCGGATACCAGAGGCCGTAGTAGATGTCGCCGTGCAGGCTGACCAGGGCGAAGGCGATGGTCGGCACGAAGCCGCCGAACCAGCCGTTGCCGATGTGGTACGGCAGCGACATCGAGCTGTAGCGGATGCGCGTCGGGAACATCTCGACCAGCCAGGCGGCGATCGGCCCGTAGACCATCGTCACGTAGATGACGAGGATCGCGAGCAGGATCACCAGCATCGGCTTGTTGACCGCGGCGGGATCGGCCTTCTTCGGATAGCCGGCGGCGGTCAGCGCCTCGCCGAGCGCGCTGCCGAAGGCGGCGTTCTGCTCCTTGAAGGCCGCCTTGTCGAGGGCCTTGCCGTTGAAGGCGTCGACCGGCGTGCTGCCGATCCGCACCTGCGCCACGGTGCCCGCCGGCGCGGCCTCGTTCGCGTACGGGATGCCGGCCTTGGCCAGCGCGCTCTTGGCGATGTCGCAGGAGCTGTTGAAGACCTTCTTGCCGACCGGGTCGAACTGGAAGCTGCACTGTGCCGGATCGGCGATCACGGTGACCGGGCTGGTCGCCGCGGCCGTCTCGAGCGCCGGATTGGCGTAGTGCGTGATCGCCTTGAAGATCGGGAAGTAGGTCAGCGCCGCGATCAGGCAGCCGGC
Organism: Solimonas soli DSM 21787; assembly: GCF_000474945.1. Taxonomy (GTDB): domain Bacteria; phylum Pseudomonadota; class Gammaproteobacteria; order Nevskiales; family Nevskiaceae; genus Solimonas; species Solimonas soli. The sequence goes on from NZ_KI440838.1 coordinate 223,148, forward strand.
CATGACCACGGACTTGCGGCCGATGCGGTCGGACAGCCAGCCGAAGAAGATGAAGAACGGCGTGCCGATCAGCAGGCCGGCGGCGACCAGCAGATTGGCGGTCGTCGCGTCGACCTTCAGCGTCTGCGTGAGGAAGTACAGCGCGTAGAACTGGCCGGTGTACCAGACCACGGCCTGGCCGGCGGTGGCGCCGAACAGGGCGAGAATGACGATCTTGAGGTTCTTCCACTGGCCGAAGGCTTCCGAGAGCGGCGCCTTCGAATGCTTGCCTTCCTCTTTCATCTTCTTGAACAGCGGCGACTCGTTGAGCTGCAGGCGGATGTAGACCGAGATCGCCAGCAGCAGCGCCGAGACGAGGAAGGGAATGCGCCAGCCCCAGGCCTCGAAGGCCTCGGTGCCGAGCGCGAGCCGGCAGCCGAGGATCACCAGCAGCGAGAGGAACAGGCCGCCGGTCGCGGTGGTCTGGATCCAGCTCGTCGCGTAGCCGCGGTTGTCGTCGCGCGAGTGCTCGGCGACGTAGGTCGCGGCGCCGCCGTACTCGCCGCCGAGCGCGAGGCCCTGCAGCAGGCGCAGCGAGATCAGGATCACCGGCGCGGCGACGCCGATCGAGGCGTAGCTCGGCAGCACGCCGACCAGGAAGGTCGACAGACCCATGATCAGGATGGTGACGAGGAAGGTGTACTTGCGGCCGACCAGATCGCCGAGCCGGCCGAACACCAGCGCGCCGAACGGCCGCACCGCGAAGCCGGCGGCGAAAGCCAGCAGCGCGAAGATGAAGGCGCTGGTGTCGTTGAGGCCGGAGAAGAACTGCCTGGCGATGATCGCCGCCAGCGAGCCGTAGAGGTAGAAGTCGTACCACTCGAAGACGGTGCCGAGCGATGACGCGAAGATCACGCGCCGCGCTTCCGATTTGCCGATCGTGGTCTGCGAGGCACCCAAGGTGCCGGCCGGGCTGCTCATATTGCTGTTCTCCTCGATGTCGTTATGGCCGTTGCGGATTCCCGCGCGCAGACGGCGTCAGCAGTCTGCACAGCAGGACCGATGCCATGATCGAGAATGAATGAAAACAGGGACTTGAGGGTTACAGCCCGATGACGGCTGTTACGTGACGTAACAGCACGTAACAAAACGAAAGCGGCGCGGCTGCCTGGGAGTGCAAGCATGCCGCGCCGCAAGTACCGCAACTCTCCGGCCGCCCGCACCGGCTGCGGGCTCAGCGCGGGTGCGCGCTGAAGAAGCTCCACATCTCGGCGTTGATGCTGAAATCCTGGCTGGTCTTGCCGATCAGCGACTCGGACATGTACTGGCGCCCGCCCGGCCAGGTGTGGCCGCCGTTGTTGACGATGTACTGCCGCACTTCGCCGCCGCTGCCGCAGCCGACATTGCGCAGCAGGGTCGTCGTCGTGCCGTCGGCGGCGGTGTCGGGCAAGGCCACGCTGCTCGTCGCGCTCGCCGTGCAGTTGTGGCGCGACAGCCAGAACGAGAAGGCGTCCGGCGCCGACAGCACGCCGACGCGCCCGCCGTTGAACGGCACGATGGGGTCGGCGCTGCCATTGACCAGGATCACCGGCCGCGGCGTGGCCGGCGCGCAGGCCAGCGACAGGCCCTTGCTGATGGTGCCGGCGACCAGGGCGATCGCCGCGATGCGGTCCGACAGCTCGCAGCCGAGGCGCTCGGCCATGAACGCGCCGTCCGACAGGCCGCTGAGATAGAGGCGGTCGGCATCGAGGCCGAGGTAGCCGGTGACGATGTCGATGACCTTGGCGTGGAAGCCGACGTCATCGGTGCCGTTCGAGTAGCCGGGATCATCGTTCCAGCCGCCGTCCAGCGCTTCCGGCAGGATCGCCCAGTAGCCGTTGGCGACCACGCTCTCGGCGATGACCGTCAGGTTCGACTGCGCTTCCGGCGTGCCGCCGGTGCCGTGCAGCACGAACACCGCCGGCGCGTTCGCATTGGCCGGCTCCGGCCGCACGACGAGGAAGCGGCGCGTGGCGCCAGCGTGCGCGAAGCTGATGTCGAAGGCCGCCGAGCCGCGCGGCAGGGTCAGCAGACGACCGTTGATCGTGACGACGGTGTTGGCCGTCAGCTTGCCGGCCTTCTTGGCGTCGGAGACGGTAAGGTCACCGATGGGGCCGGTGTAAGCACCGACGAAATTGCTGACGGTGGCGGCGAAAGCCGGCGTGGTGCCAAGCAGGGCGGCGAGCAGTATCAACAGGCGCATAGACATTTTCTCCCATGACGCTGTGAGCGTAAGCCGGCCCGGCTCCGCGCGGCGCGCCGTTCGTCCGCCCCGGACGACGCTTCGGCGTGGTGCGATACTCATGGGCCAACCACGCCGGCGGATCGCGACCGTTCATCATGGAAATGCGCACGCTGGGCCGCTCGGCCCTCGAGATCGCGCCGCTGGCTTTCGGCGGCAACGTGTTCGGCTGGACCGCCGACGAGAAGACCTCGTTCGCGCTGCTCGACGCCTTCGTCGACGCCGGCGGCAATCTCGTCGACACCGCCGACAACTACTCGCACTGGGCGCCCGGCAACGCCGGCGGCGAGTCGGAAACGATCATCGGCCGATGGCTCGCGCAGGGCGGCGCGCGACGTGCGCGCATCGTGCTCGCCAGCAAGCTCGGCAAGCCGATGGGGCCGGGCCTGCAGGGCCTCGCGCCGGACTACGTGCGCAAGGCGGTCGAGGCGTCGCTGCGGCGCCTGCAGACCGACTGCATCGACCTCTACCAGGCGCACGCCGACGATGCGCACACGCCGCTGGCCGACACGCTCGGCGCCTTCCAGCGCCTGATCGAGCAGGGCAAGGTGCGTGCGATCGGCGCGTCGAACTACAGCGGCGCGCGCTTCGCCGAGGCTTTGCGCGTGGCGCGCGAACACGGCCTGCCGCGCTACGAAACGCTGCAGCCCGAGTACAGCCTCTGCGAGCGCACCGCCTACGAGCGCGAATACGAGCCGCTGGTGCTGAAGGAGCAGGTCGGTGTCATCCCGTTCTTCGCGCTTGCGAGCGGCTTCCTCACTGGCAAGTACCGCAGCGCCGCCGACTTCGCGGGACGTCCGCGCGCGATGATGCTCGAGCGCTACGCGACGCCGCGCGGCTGGCGCATCGTCGAGGCGCTGCGCGACATCGCCGCGCGCCTGCGGGCGACGCCGACGCAGGTCGCGCTTGCCTGGCAGCTCGCGCGTCCGAGCATCAGCGCGCCGATCGCCAGCGCGACGAGCGTCGAGCAGCTACGTGACTTGCTCGGTGCGGCGAGGCTCGCGCTGTCGCCGGACGATCTCGCGCAACTTGACAAGGCCAGCGCCTGAGCTTCGCTATTGAAGCCGGGCATGTGCGCCGCGCCGCCGCGCTCAGAGCGAGCGCCGGATGAAATCGAAGACCTGCTGCTCGATGGCGGACCAGGCCTGAAACCAGGAGGCCGCGTCGCCCTCGAGCAGCGTGCAGCAGTGGCCGAACTTCAGGCAGCAGCCGGACCCCGCCGGCGTGACGCGCACGATGCCGGTGTAGTCGGTGATCGGCAGTGCGCCGGTGTCGACGAGTCGATAGCGGTAGTAGAAGTCCTTGGGCACGATCTCCTCGAGCCGCTCGACGAACGGTGGCCCTTCCGGCAGGTGCACGCGGCGCAGCGCGCCGGGTGCGATCTGCGGGCCGGCCGGGAACTCGGCTCTGGTGAAAAAGCCGCCCTTCGTCAGTACGGGCATGCCGTCCCAGCTCACGAAGCCCCAGACCTTCTCGGCCGGCGCGTCGAAGCGGGCGGCGATCTCGAAGCTCGCCATGGTCAGACCAGCTTGCCGAGCGCGAAGAAATCCGTCTCGACGCGCCAGGTGTCCGCGCAGCGGCGCCAGACGGCGACGTAACGGAATTCCACTTCGTCGCCGCCGGCTTTTGGCGTCAGGTACGAGTTCGACACCTCGTATGCGAGGTCGCGGTCGGCGCGAATGTAGCGCGGCACTTGGCGGGCCTTGGCGAAGTCCTTGCAGAAGGCCTCGAACAGGCTCGTCAGCGCGGCGTGCCCGACGACTGTCGGGCCGCTGCCTTCGGAGACGGTCGGCGCGAGCGCGTCGGGGACGTAGTAGTCGCGGACGATCGCCGCCGCGTCGCCCGCGGCGAAGTTCTTCTCGAACAGGTCGCTGCGCTCCTTGATGATGCGCCGGATCTCGTCGGGTGCTTCGATGCTCATGATGTCGGTCCGGTCTTTCAGCGGATGAAGTCGCGCGAGGGATGCGCGCGCGGATAGTTGCGCAGGAAGTCGAAGTAGCGCGCCAGCGCGGTGTCGGCCCTGGTGAGATAGCCGACCTTGTGGTGGATGCTGTCGAGGATGGGCTTGTCCTCGGCCGCAGTGCGCGCGAGCAGGAACTTGCCGAAGTCGAGTCGCTCGCGCAGTGTCTTGCCGCCTTCGACGTCGACGTTGCGCACGAGCACGGAGATGAAGACGTAGTGGGTGCCGGGTTTCGGCATCGAGAAGCCGGCGGCGATGCCGAGCCACCAGCCGTCGACCGTGCCCTGCTGGAGGAAGGTGCTGCTGCCGTAGATGCCGGCCTCCCAGGCGAGGTCTTCATTGTCCTGGTGGAAGGCGTCGATCTTCATGCGGAAGCCCCACGGCTCCCATTTGATGCTGTTCATCGGATCGTCGCTCTTGAACTTGAAGCCGTGCACGACGGAGATGTGCTGCGTGTCGGGCGTGTTGGACGCGAAGATCCACGGATCGCAGGTGTAGAGTTCCGACATGAACGCTTCGGCGACGAGCTGCTCGTCCGGGTACTCGAAGTCGGCGATCTGCCATAGCGGCTCGTAGCCGTTGAAGACGTAGATGATTCCGAAGCGCTCGGTGACCGGGAAGGTGTAGAGGCAGGCGCCGGGCGGCGGCGGCAGGCCGGCGCCGGTCTTCACGCACATGCCGTTCTCGTCGTATTCCCAGCGATGGAACGCGCACTGCACGCGGTTGCCGAGCACCTTGCCGACCGAGAGGTCGGCGCCGATATGCGGGCAATAGGCGCTCTGCACGCGCACCACGCCGTCCTCGCCGCGGTAGATCACCACGCGCCCGTCGAGGAAGTCGCGGCCGATGATGGTGCCGGCGGGCACTTCGGTGGACAGCGCGATCGGGAACCACGACTGCGTGAACAGGCCGCCCTCGCCTTCGGCCGGCACGTGCATGCCGGTGAAGCGCCGGCGTTCCGCGAGCGGGATGGGGTCGCGGCGTGCGACCGGTTCGGTGGGGGCTGCGGGTTTCACGTCATCCATGGGGTTCTCCTGTGGCGGTAAGCCGCCCGGGGCGGGAACAGTCCGGGCTTGTGCGGGTGGATGGTAGGGCCGATTGCAGCAGACGCGTTCCGGCTCCGCCCATCCACCAAAAAGGGAGAGCGCGCGGTGCTCAGAAGTTGAAGCCGAGCTCGACGCCGTAGCGGCGCGGACGGCTCGGCAGGCCGAGATCGGAGAGGCCGCCGCTGAATTCGTAGGGTACGAATTCGACGACGTAGCGCTCGTTGAAGGCGTTGTCGACGAAGCCGGCCAGCGACCAGTGCTCGCCCTTCAGCGTCAGCCGGAAGTTCACGAAGTGCTGCGGCGCGCGCTTGTCCTCGTTGTCGATCTCCCAGTAGTAGTCGCCGCCCGAGCCATTGATTTCGCCGCGCCCGATCAGCTCGAGCGCGGCGATCGGCTGGTGGTACTCGATGTAGGCGTTGTACGAGTAGCCGGGCACCTGGTTGAGCTGGTTGCCGTCGAAGTCGCCGCGCGCGACGGTGTTGGCGTAGACGCTCGGATCGTAGGAGTCGATCCGCGAGCGCAGCAGGCCGAAGCCGGCGCCGATCTGCAGGTGCCGGATCGGCTGCGTCGACAGCTCGAGCTCGAGGCCGGCGACGTGCGATTTGGGGATGGGGTTCGCGATCAGTTGCGAGACGGTCAGCAGGTCGAGCGTGTAGACCTGCCGGTCCGCGATGTCCATGTAGAAGAAGGAAGCGTTGAAGAAGCTGCGCTTGCCGATCTGGCTCTTGAATCCGGCCTCGTAGTTCCAGAGCTCTTCCTTCTTGTACTGGCGGCCGACCTTGTCCGTGGGGTTGAAGCCGCCGCTGCGGAAGCCCTTGCTGACCGTCGCGTACGGCATGAAATGCTGGATGAGGCCGTTGGGCGGCGTGTCGAAGGTATAGCTGAGCGTGAACTGCGGCTGCAGCGAGCGGAACGTCGCGTCGTTCACGGCGCCGTCGCTGAGCAGGCTCACCTGGTGGCGGTCGTCGATGTCGTAGCGCAGGCCGAGGCTCGCCTGGAATGCCCTACTGATGTCGTAGTCGAGGTGTCCGAAGGCCGCGTACGAGTGGTTGCTGTCGGCGAAATGCTTGTTGACAAACGGGATCGAGAACGGCAGGCCGAGCGCGTCCGTCAGGTCCTGCGCGATGTAGGGCTGCGTCAGCGTCTCGCGGTCGACCGAGAGGTAGTAGCCGCCGAGCAGCCAGTGCAGCGCGCCGGAATCGTTCGAGGTGAGGCGCAGCTCCTGGCTGAACGCCTTGTTGTCGACCGTCTGGATCGCTGTCAGCAGCGGCAGCGGCAGGTAGTCGAGATCCTCGCTCAGATACGAGTCGAGCTTGGAGTAGGCGCTGACCGAGGACAGCTTCGCGAAGCCCGCGTCGTAGTCGGCGCGCAGCGAGACCTCCTCGATGCGCCGCGTGCCGAGCCCCTTGTGGTCGAGGATGACCGGTTTCGGATCGCTGATGTCGCGGTCTTGGCCGAGGCCGCGCAGCAGCGAGTACGGCACGTAGTAGGCGGCACCGGCGCGGATGTCGTCGTAGGTGCCGGTCAGCGAGAACGTCAGCCGGTCCGTGGGGATGAAGAGCAGGTTGGCGCGCACGCTCTTGGCATGCTCGTCGTCGACCTTTTGGTTGAGCGTCTCGTCGTTGATGAGGCCGCCGAAGTCGCGGTACTGTCCGGCGATACGGAACAGCAGCACATCGTCCACGATCGGCCCCGACAACTGGGCCGAGACACGCTGATCGTCGCCGTTGCCCCAGGTGCCCTTGAGGCGGCCGCTGAAGTCGTTGGTCGGCTGCCGGGTGACGATGTTGATGGCGCCGCCCTCGGCGTTGCGGCCGTAGATCGAGCCCTGCGGTCCCTTGAGCATCTCGATGCGCTCGACGTCGAACAGCTCCTGCGTGATCTCGTTCGGAATGTTGCTCTGCACGCCGTCGACGACCACGGCGATCGGCGCCTCGCCCATGCGGATCTGGCCGATGCCGCGGATGTTGATGAGCACGACGCCAGGCTGCTGGGCCTCGATGAGATTGAAATTCGAGGTCAGCCGAGTCAGGTCCTTGACCGTGCCGACGCCCGCCTGTTCGAGTGTGTCGCCGGTATAGGCCTGGATCGAGACGGGCACTTCGCTGAGCAGCTCCTCGCGTTTGCGCGCAGTGACGACGATCGTCTGGACGGCGTCCAGGTCGGCCGCGTCGGCGGCCGGCGTCGCCGGACTGGCCGGCGCCGCGTCAGGAACGGGAATGGTTGCGTACGGTGGCGGTATCGCTGTCGTGCCGGCGTCGGCCGGTGGCGTGGCGGCTTCCTGCGCGAACGCGTGGCCGGCGTCGAGCGCGAACAGCATCAAGAGCCAATGCGCCGTGCCCCGGCGCATCGCGCGTTGCGGACAACTGGGTGTCCCCATGTCGAAATCCCCGTCTGATCGTGAGTGGCGCGGAGATTCCCGGCCTTGCGAAGGCGCTCTCCGGCAACGGGATTGCAACAAAGGGCGGGGACGCTTCCCATCCACCAAAAAGGGAGAGAGGTGGCGCACCGGCGCGGCGCGCGGAGCCTCAGAGCAGCCCGAGCTCGCGTGCGCGCGTGATCGCCTGCGAGCGCAGGCCTGCCTTGAGCTTCTCGTAGAGATGCTTGCGGTGCGTCTTGATGGTGCCTTCGGCGATCTGCAGCCGCCGCGCCATCTCCTTGCTCGACAGGCCGTCGACGAGGAAGTGCAGGATGTCGAGCTCGCGCTCGGTCAGCAGCAGGCGTCCGCCGGGCGTCGGCATGCGTCGCGCGGGAGCGTCTGCGCCGGGCGCGGGGCCGGCGAGCGCGCGTGCGCGGCGCAGTACGTCGGCGTCGAAGTTCATCGGCCGCAGGCGCGCGAGCTCGGCGAGCTCGTCGATCAGGGGCGCGTGCGCGAGGAAGGGGCGCCGCAGGCCGCTGCGCTCGGCCTGCGTCACGGCCCGCGCGAGATGGCGCGCGGCCTCGCGGTAGCGGCGGCCGCGCATGGCGAGACAGGCCGCGAGCAGCGCGGCTTCGAGATGGATGCCGCCGTCGCGCGGCGCCGGCTGCAGCGCCTGCAGCGCCGCGAGCGCCTCCGCCGCTGTGTCGAAGCGTGCGCCCGCGAGGGCGAGGCGTGCCGTCTCGAGCCAGGCCGGCGCGAGGACGCGCACGCCGTCCGGCGTCGCGGGCGGCTGCTGGCGCGCGCGCGCGAGCGCTTCGGCGCAGAGATGGCCGGCGGCCTCGAGATCGCCGTCGGCGCCGGCGCGCCGTGCGCGATGGAGGCGCACGAGGATGTCGAGGCGCGGCAGGCGTCGGCGCGCGGCGAGATCGGCGAAGCTCTCGAGCACGTGCTCCTCGAGCGCGCGGTCGCCGCTGGCGCGGCTCAGCGCCGCAGCGGCGTCGAGCGCGCGCGCGTAGGCTTCGAACCACGAGTGCAGGCGGTAGAGGCTCGTGAGGTCGCCGGCAAGGCACTCGGCGCGTTCGTTCTCGCCGGCGAGGTACGCGGCATGCGCCGCGTCGAGCCGGATCACGCGCCGCTCGTTGCTCGCTTCGCCCAGCACGTCCCCGGCAAGCGCCGCGGCCCGCTCGTACTCGCCGAGCGCCTCGCCGACGCGGCCGAGCCCGTGCAGCGCCAGTGCGCACTGCCAGCGTCCGTAGAGCTCGACGTAGGCGCTGTCGAGCGCTTCGGCCTCGAGGATCGCCGCGCGCGCGCTCGGCAGCGTGCGCTCGTACAGTCCGGCGTTGTTGAGGACCGCGCAGGCGACCGCCGCCGCGCTCGGCGCGAGCAGCGGCGCCTCGCTCGCCGCCGCGTCGCCGGCGCGCTGCTCAAGCTGCGCGAGGCTTTCCTCGGCGAACGGACGGTCGCGATAGACGTCGACGACGGTGGCGATCACGGCGAGGTCGACGTGCAGGCTCGCGGGCGTCTGGTGCGCGCGCACGGCGTCGAGCGCGCGCTGTGCCTCGTCGACGCGGCCGGTCTGTGCCTGCCAGTAGATGCGCGCGAGGATCGCGGCCGGGAAGCGCTCCGCGAGGCCCGCGATGTTCGGCGCGCCGCCATCGAGCGCGCGCAGCCCGTCGTGCCAGATGACGCGCCAGCCGCCGCTGCGCTCGGTGATCTGCGCCGCGAACGAGGGATCGCCGGTGCGGCGCGCGTGCGCGAGCGCCTGCCGGTAATTCCCGGCGTCGGCGCAGGCTTCGGCGGCGCGCCGCTGTGCGGCCTGATGCAACGCCGGCGCCTGGACGCGCAGGCGGCGCAGCAGGAAGGCGCGCAGCACGGGATGGAGGACGACGCGGTCGTGGTCCGTCCACCGCGCCGAGACCGGCAGGCCGTCCTCGACGAGGCCGAACAGCCGTGGCAGCGAAGCCGTCGCATCGAGCGCCTCGAGCATGCCCGGCTCGACGGCATCGAGCACGGCGGCCTGCATCAGCAGGCGCTGGTCGCGCGCCGGAAGCGCCGCCAGCAGCTCGTGCTCGAAATAGTCGGCGCGATGCTCGGCGAGGCGCGCGACGAGATCGTCGGGCGTCGCGTCGGCGAAGGCCGCGGAGCGCTGGCCGCAGGCGAGCGGCCAGCCTTCCGTGAGCTCCATCCAGCGCAGCGCGGCGTCGCGGCCGAGTGCCTGCGCGGCGGCGATCTCGTCGACGCCGAAGGCGAGCTCGGCGCTGCCGTAGCGCTGCACCGGCGCGAACATGGCGATGCGCTCGAGCGGCAGCACGTGCGGATTGCGGCAGGCGAGCACGGCGCGGCCCTGCGTGCAGAATTCGAGCAGGATCTGGCGCACGAGCGACTTCACCGCGTGTCCCGGCGGCGCGCCATCCATGTCGACGATCAGCGTGCCGAGCCCGCCGGGGCACTGGCTCATGGCTTCGAGCGCGGTGTCCGCGGCGACGTCGGGATTCAGCGAGGCTGGCATGCCGGCGTGGCCGCAGAGCTCGCAGAATGAGCGCAGTGCCTGCGTGAGGCTCGTCGCGCTGTGCAGCGTCCAGACGCGCACGCGTTCCGGATTCCGCTCCGACCAGACTTGCGCGAGCTGCCGGGCGAGCCAGGTCTTACCGTAGCCCGCGGGCGCGGCGAGCACGAGCAGGCCCCTGCCGCCGTCGGGCAGGGCGGCGTCGACCAGTCCCGGACGCGGCAGGAAAGCCTTCGCCTCGGAGCTACGCTGGAAACTTCGCGCGGCGCGGTTCGACACAGTTGCCTCGCTGGCGAAAGATCGCCGTCACAATGCTCGGTCTGCAGAAGCCAGCAAAAGCTGTGCCTCCTTACCGTACGCCGGCCTCTCCCTTTTTGGTAGAGCGCGCCGCGCAGACCGCGTCGCTAGAGTGCCGTCACCGCAACGCCGGCGCTCCGCCGCAGGAGGACAAGATGGCATCGAAGGTTCTGCTGGTCCTGACATCGCAGGCGCATCTCGGCGAAGGCGGCATGGCGGCCGGAAGCTGGCTCGAGGAGCTCGCCGCGCCCTATTGGGTGCTGCACGACGCGGGCTGCGTGCCCGTGTTCGCCTCGATACGGGGCGGCGCGGCGCCGCTCGATCCGGCGAGCCGCGCGGCGCCGTGGCTCACCGACGACGGCCGCCGTCTGCTCGACGACGGCGAGGCGATGGCGCTGCTCGGGGCGACGCCTTCGCTGGCCGCGCTGGACGCCGACGGCTTCGACGCGATCTTCCTCGTCGGCGGCGCCGCCGTGATGTGGGACTTCCCGCACGACGCGCTGCTCGGCCGCCTGCTGCGCCGCTTCGCCGACAGCGGCCGCGCGTACGGCGGCGTCTGTCACGGCGTCGCCGGACTGCTCAATCCGCACGCCGGTCCGGATTTCGTCAAAGGCAGGCGGCTCACCTGCATCAGCGACCGCGAGGACGCGCTCGCGGGATACGACAAGCTCGTGCCGTTCATGCCGGAAGCGCCGCTGCGCGCGGCCGGCGCGATCCTGAGCTTCGCCGCCGAGCCGTTCGGCTCGCACGCCGTGCGCGACGGCCTGCTCGTGACGGGGCAGAACCCCGCCTCGGCCGGCGCTTGCGGACAGCTGTTGATCGAGGCGCTCGCCACGCGCACGCGCGCTGAGCCGGTCGGCGCCTGAGCGCATGCCGCGGATCGTCATCGTCGGCGCCGACGGCGAGGGTCGGGAACACGAGCTGTCCGAAGGCACGCCGCTGATGGAGCCGTTGCGCGAACTCGGGCTCGTCGACGCGGTCTGCGGCGGCGGCGTCTCCTGCGGCACCTGCGTCGTCAGCATCGACGCGGCGTGGCGGGCGCGCCTGCCCGACGCGCAGGTCGACGAACTCGCGCTGCTCGACGGTCTCGGCTGCGAGCCCGGAGCGCAGCGGCTGAGCTGCCAGGTGCTGGTCTCGCGCGAGCTCGACGGCATCGTCGTCCGCGCCGCGTCGCACTGCGGCTGAGGGTCGGGCGCCGCGCTCAGCTTCGGCTGCGCGGCAGGTTCATCTTGCCGCGCCGCTCCCACAGCGTCTTGCGGCTGATGCCGAGCGCGCGCGCGAGCTCGGATTCGGTCATCGCATGCTGGTTGGCGAGCACGAAGTTGCGGAAGTAGTCGTCGAGCTTGTGGCCGTCGCTGCCGGCCGCGACCGGCTGCGGCGGCGCCGGGCGGTCGCCGGGAATCGCCAGGTGTTCGGGCTCGATCGCCGGCCCGTCGCAGAGGATCACCGCGCGTTCGAGCGCATTGCCGAGTTCGCGCACGTTGCCCGGCCAGTGGTAGCGGTGGATCGCGGCAAGCGCGCGCTCGGACAGGCGCAGGCCGGCGCGGCTGAGGCGCCGCGCCGCCTTGTCGAGCAGATAGCGCGCGAGCAGTTCGATGTCGTCGCCGCGCGCGCGCAGCGGCGGCATGGCGATCTCGAACACGCACAGCCGGTAATAGAGATCGTCGCGGAACGCGCGCTCCTGCACCATCTTCTCGAGATCGCGATGCGTGGCGGCGAGCAGGCGCACGTCGACGCGCCGCGACACGATGCTGCCGACCGGGCGGATCTCGCCCTCCTGCAGCACGCGCAGCAGGCGCGCCTGCACCGCGAGCGCCAGCTCGCCGACCTCGTCCATGAACAGGGTGCCGCCGTTGGCGGCGGCGATCAGGCCGTCCTTGCGCTGCACGGCGCCGGTGAAGGCGCCCTTCTCGTGGCCGAACAGCTCGGCTTCGATCAGGTTCTCGGGAATCGCCGCGCAGTTGACGGCGATGAACGGGCCGTCGCGGCGCGCGCCCTGGTCGTGGATCGCGCGCGCCACGAGTTCCTTGCCGGTGCCGGACTCGCCGCGGATCAGCACGGTGGCGTCGGTCGCGGCGACGCGACGCACGCGATCGAAGATCTCGCGCATCACGGCACTGCGGCCGACGATGCCGAAGGTCGGCCAGTCGCGTTCGACGTCCTGCTTCAGCGCCGCGTTCTGCCGTGCCTGCAGGCCGCTCTTGAGGATGCGCGCAATGGTCAGCAGCATCTCGTCGTGGTCGAAGGGCTTGGCGATGTAGTCGGCGGCGCCGAGCTGCATGGCCTCGACCGCCGAGCGGATGCTGGCGTAGCTGGTCATCACCAGCACCGGCACCGGCGCGGCGCGCGCGATCAGCTCGGTGCCGGCGACGCCGGGCAGGCGCACGTCGGCGATGATCAGGTCGAAGGTGGCGAGGCCGAGCGCTTCGGCTTCGGCGACGCTGCCGGCTTCGCTGATCTTGTAGTCGTTGCGCGTCAGCAGGCGGGCGAGCTGCCGGCGGATGACGTCTTCGTCTTCGACGACGAGGATGCGTTTCATGTGAACGTCTGCCTCAGGTGAGCACGCCGTGCAGCGCGTCGGACGCGACCGGCAGGCGCAGCGTGAAAGTGGTGCCGTGACCGGGCCGGCTGTCGACGCCGATGCTGCCGCCGTGGTCGGCGACGATGCGGAACACCAGCGGCAGGCCGAGCCCGGTGCCGCGGCCCGGCTCCTTGGTGGTGACGAAGGGCTCGAAGATGCGGTCCTGCAGCTCGGCGGCGATGCCGGCGCCCCAGTCCTGCACCTCGACCGTCACGCTCGCCGCGCCCTGCGCCGCGCGAATCTCGACGCGCCCGTCCGGCGGCGAGGCGTCGGCGGCGTTGGCGAGCAGGTTGACGAAGACCTGCGTCAGGCGCGCGCCGTCGCCGTCGACCGACAGCGTCGCCGGCACGGCATTGGCGAAGCGGATGTCGCGGCCGCTGCGCGACAGGCGCACCAGGCGGATCGCCTCGTCGACCAGAGTCGCCAGGGCGAGGCGGTTGCGCGTGTCGGCCGGCGAGCTGCGCGCGAAGCTGAGCAGCGACTGCACGATGTCGCTGATGCGTTTCGACTGCTGCAGGATGTCGTCGAGTCCCTGTTCGCGTTCGAGCGGATCGTCCTCGTCGCGCAGGTTCTGCGCGATGCAGGAAATGCCGGTGAGCGGGTTGCCGATCTCGTGCGCGACGCCGGAGGCCAGCGTGCCGATCGACGCCAGGCGCGCGCTGTGCGCGAGCTCCGCTTCGAGGCGCTGCTGCTCGGTGAGGTCCTCGACCAGCAGCACGAGACCGCTGGTGTCGCTGCCGGCCTCGCGCACTTCCTCCTTGTGCAGATTGAGCCAGCGCGTGTGGCCGGCGAGCAGCGCCTGCTGCTTGTAGAGATGCGGCGTGCCGGCTTCGATCAGCTGCGCGAACAGCACCGGCCACGGCGCCGGCAGTTCGGCGATGCGCGCGCCGAGCACCGCGTCGGCCGGCAGCTGCGTGATCGTCGCCATGCGCTCGTTCCACAGCAGCACTTCGTGTCGCGCGCCGAGCGAGCAGACGCCGATCGGCAGGTCCTGCAGGATCTGGCGGTGGAAGCGGCGCAGGTGGTTGAGCTCGGCAGCGAGGCCGCGCAGGCGGTCCTGCGAATGTTCGAGCTCCTCCTCGACGAGGCGGCGTCGCGGCAGCGCGTCGTCGTCGCTGGCGAGCACCTCGCGCGCCAGCTGCGGGCCGATCAGGCCGGACAGGTTGCGCTGCAGGCGTTCGAGCACGTAGTGCAGCTGGCGCGGCCGGCGCTCGCGCGCGTCGAGCTTGAGATCGCTGAGCGCGCGCTCGATCTCGGCGTGCGCGGCCTCCTCGCCGAGCGCGTCGGCCAGACGTCCGCGCAGTTCGCCGACGCCGAGGGTGCGCGGCTGTTCGCTGAGCAGCAGCACGGCATCGAGGCGGCAGGCCTGGTCGGCGGCCTGCTCCTTGGCGCTCGGCCGCGTCGACAGCGAACCGAGCGCGAACAGCAGGCCGTTGACCGCCAGCGACCAGAAGGTCGCGAACAGCCAGGGATCCTCGTCGTGCAGCGGCAGCGGCGCGAGCGGCGAAGGCGTGCCGAAGGCGAGCGGCCAGACCAGGATCAGCAGCCACATCGTCATGCCGCCGGACACGCCGGCGAGAAAGCCGACGCGGTTGGCGCGCGGCCAGACCAGCATCGCCAGCACCGCCGGCAGGAACTGCGTGACGCCGACGAAGGAGATCAGGCCGAGGTGGGCGAGACCGGCCGTCTGGCGCATGGTCGCGTAGGCGCCGTAGCCGATGAAGATGACGATGCCGATCAGGGCGCGGCGGCCCCACAGCAGGCGACGGTAGAGATCGTGCGAGGGCTGCGCGCCGCTGCCGATCCACACCGGCAGGATCAGGTGGTTGAGGCACATCGCGGCGAGCGCGAGGCTCTCGACGATGATCATCGCGCTGGCCGCGGAGATGCCGCCGATGAAGGTGAGGAACACCAGCCAGCGCTGGCCGGCGTGGCGCGCCAGCGCCAGCGCGTAGTAGTCCGGCGCCACCTGCAGCTGCGCCGCCTGCCCGGCCCACAGCAGCACCGGCACGGCGAGATTGAGCAGCAGCAGGAACAGCGGGAAGGCCCAGCTCGCGGTGCGCAGGCCGTCGGGATTGATGTTCTCGGCGAACAGCATGTGGAACTGCCGCGGCAGCAGGAAGGCCGCCGAGAAGGCGAGCAGCAGCAAGGTCGTCCAGCTGCCCTGGCGCAGCGGCGTCTGCAGCGCGGCGACGCTCTGCGGGTGCGCGGCGAGCCAGGCGTCGAGCCCGGCCGGACCGCCGAACACGCCGAACAGCGCGACCGCGCTGCAGGCGGCGAGCGCCAGCAGCTTGATCAGCGATTCGAAGGCGATCGCCACCACCAGGCCTTCGTGCTTCTCGCGCGGCGTGACGTTGCGCGCGCCGAACAGCACCGCGAACAGCGTCACCGTCGCGCAGAACACCAGCGCCAGCATGCCGGTCGCGGCTTCCTGGGTCAGCACCTGCGCGGAGGTCACCACCGCCTGGATCTGCAGGGCGATGTACGGCAGCACCGAGGCCAGCATGCAGACCGTGACCAGCATGCCGGTCCACGGGCTTGAGTAGCGGAAGGCGAAGAGATCGGCGAGCGAGGTCAGCTGGTAGTCGCGCACCAGGCGCAGCAGCGGCTGCAGCAGTACCGGCGCCAGCACGAAAGCGAGCGTGACGCCGACGTAGATGGTCAGGAACAGGTAGCCCTGCGTGTGCGCGAAGCCGACGCTGCCGTAGAAGCTCCAGGTGGTCGCGTAGACGCCGAGCGACAGCGTGTAGGTCAGCGGATGGCGGATCAGGCGCTGCGGCAGCGCGCCCCGCTCGGCGGCGTAGGCGACGACGAACAGCACCGCCAGATAGCCGAGCCCGGCGAGCAGCAACTGGCCGAGTTGCGGCTGCCACAGCGGTGTCGGCAGCGCGCTCATCGCGGCCGGCGCCCCTGCAGCAGGGCGGTGGCGACGATCACCGCGAACCAGGCCGCGTACAGCCACCACCAGGGCCGGCCGCCGCCGGTCCACACCCACAGGCCGGGCGGCAGCAGCACGCCGAGCGCGAGCAGGAACAGCACGACGGCGCGGTCATTGCCGCCGCCGCTGCTGGATCCGCGGTCCGTGTCGCGCTGCATGCGCGTCTCCTCGTTCTCGTGCTGCCGTTACGCAGCGTAACAGTCCGGTTCCGGAAGGTGACAGCGGGATTGCCGCAAGCCCCGCTGTCTCTGGCGCAAGTGCTTGGCGCGCTTGGCAAAGATGACGTGGCACAGCGCTTGCCCCCGCTGACTCACGCCGGTTCCGTGCCGGTGCCCGATAACGATATGGAGGAGTCATGAAGAAGCTAGGCATCGCCGCGGCAGCGGCAGCGCTGTGCGCGGCGCAGGCGGCGCAGGCCGTCGAAACGAAGATCGGCGATACGATCCTGGCGATCGGCGGCTACGTGAAGCTCGACGTGCTGGCCAGTCGCTTCTCGGACGGCGAAGTCGGCCAGGGCACGGCGCGCGACTTCTACGTGCCGAGTTCGATCCCGGTCTCGGACGGCAGCGGCGATTCGCATTCGACGCTCGATTTCCAGGCCAAGGAAACGCGCCTGTTCATCAAGACCGACACGCCGATCGACGGCCACAAGCTCGGCACCGTGATCGAGTTCGATTTCATCAGCGGCCAGATCAACCCGACCATCAGCAACGCGGCGAGCGGCGCCGGCAACGAGAACGTCACCAACGCCTACAACCCGGCCCTGCGCCGCGCCTACATCACCTTCGACAACTGGCTGTTCGGCCAGGACTGGACCACGTTCGAGAATCTCGGCGCGATTCCGGAAACGCTCGACTTCGTCGCTTTCCCGAGCGACGGCACCGTGTTCGCGCGCCAGCCGCAGGTGCGCTACACGCAGGGCGGCTTCGCCATCGCGCTGGAGAACCCGCAGACCACGGTCGCCGGCGTCGGCAGCACCGACGACAACATCCTGCCGGACCTCACCGCGCGTTACGGCTTCAGGCTCGGCCGCGCCGAACTGATGGTCGCCGGCCTGCTGCGCCAGCTGAAGATCGACAACGCCGCCGTCGCCGGCCCGCCGGCGGTGCCGGCGCGCGACGACACGGCGATCGGCGGCGGCGTCAGCCTGTCGGGCAAGATTCCCTTCGGCCGCGACGACGTCCGCTTCATGCTGACCGGCGGCGACGGCATCGGCCGCTACGTCGCGCTCGGCACCGGCTCCGACGCCGTGGTCGACGGCAGCGGCACCGGCCTCGATACCGTGCCCCTGGTCGCCGGCTACGTCGCCTACCGCCATCCCTGGACCGAGCGCCTGCGCAGCACGGTGGCGCTGTCCGGCATCCACATCGACAACGACGAGCACCTCGTCGCCGGCACCACGACCAAGAGCGTCTACAGCGCCGCCGTGAACCTGCTCTACTCGCCGGTCAAGCCGCTCACCGTCGGCGTCGAGTTCCGCCATGCGCAGCGCAAGGTCGAGAACGGCGACGACGGCGCCCTCGACCGTCTGCAGTTCTCGGCGAAATACATGTTCTGATCGCCGCAGCGCCGTTCCCCGCATCGCCAGCCGCCACCTCGCCTCCGGCGCCGGCCGTGTCGCCGCGGTCGCATTGCTCCCGGAATGCGGCCGCGGCCTTTTTGCGCGCCGCGCAAGCCTGGATTGCCGCCGCGTCGTCGCCCCGGGCGGCCGTCAACAGAAATCCGCCAGAACTCGGCGAGGCCATCCACAGGACTGGCCGGGAGCGCGCGCCTAGCGTGCTTCGCAGAACCGCGCCGTCGTCCGGCGAGCCGGTCATCGACCACGTCCGGGAGCATCCTGATGAACGCGCACCGCCTTGCCGGCCGGCCGTACCGGCTCACGCTCATTGCCGCCGCCCTGCTCGGCACCCAGCTCGTCGCCTGCGGCGGCGGCGGCGATGACACGCCGCCGCCGGCGACGACCGTCAAGCTCCGGCTGACGGGCAGGGTCACCGACGAGCCGGTCGCCAACGCCGACGTCAGCGTCCATGTCGGCGCCCGCACCTTCACCGCGACGGCCGATGCCGATGGCGATTACAGCGTCGATGTCGAAGTCCCCGAGGACGAGGCGGACGGCTTCGTCAGCGTCGACGCCAGGGGCACGGGCGCGCAGTCCTTCGTCGAGTTCACCAGCCTGCTCGGCGATCTCGGCACGCTGGCCGGACAGGCCGGCGACGACGGCACGCTGACGCCGGACGAGAACTTCGCCACGCAGGTCACCAACGTCAGCACCGCCGAGGCGGCGCTGCTGCGGCAGGCCAACGGCGGCCAGCCGATCACCAGCGCGGCGGTGCTGCAGAGTCTCGGCTCGGCGATCAACGGCCAGGACGTGCTCGATCTGGCGACGGCCATCAAGCTCGCCGTCGATGCGGCGGCAAGCTATCCGCTGCCCGAGGGCTACGCGTCGACGCTCGACCTGGTCAACGATGCGGAGGCGGCGCAGGCCTTCGTCGCCGCCGCCCACGATCAGGACCCGGCGGCCTTCGCCGAAACGCAGACCGCGATCAGCAGCGACAGCAGCCTCAACCAGCCGCTGAGCAGCGGCGCCGTGCCGGCCACGCTGACCGCGGCGACGCTGTCGACCGACGCCAACTTCACTTTCAACTATTTCAACCGCGTGTCGGCCTACACCTTCAACGCCGACGGCAGCGGCACGCTGGCGGCCGGCTCGTTCAGCACCGACATCAGCTGGGCCGTCGAGGGCTCGACGATCAGGATCAGCTACGCGGCGCCGATCGAAGTCACCGGCTACGACGTCGAGAACTGCAACGGCACGGTGCGCCAAGTGCAGGCGCGCCACGTCAGCGACGGCGCCACGCTGTCCCTGCTCAGCGCACGCACGCTGGCCAGCACCGAGACCGAGCAGGTCACGTACCTCGACTGCCCGTCGCTCGAAGCGCGCACGGCGACCACGACCAGCGCGCGCACCATTCTCGCCGACAGCGACTTCGCCGAAATCGACGGCGCCGATCTCGCCGGCAGCCGCATCACCTTCTACGTCTACGACGCCGCCCAGCACGCCGTGAAGGCCGACATCGCCGTCTTCAACGCCGACGGCAGCGGCAGCGCCGACGTGCTCGGCAAGGGCTTCGACTGGAGCGTGGACGCCGGCGGCCGCGCGGTGACGCTGGCATTCGACGACGGCAGCACGGGCCACTACCGCGTGCTGCGCGCCGTCGACGCGCATGCCGACGACCTGTTCTACGAACTCGACACCGACGACGGCCGCTTCGTCGACGCCGGCGCCGCGCTGGTCGATCTCGACGATGCGGAGGACGTCGACGCCGCGGACGTGCCGGGCCGCTACTACCAGTTCGGCATCGGCAACGAACAGGCGCCGGACCTGCCGCTGAAGGGCTTCCGCCTGCGCTTCGACGTCGGCGGCAGCGGGGCGCAGGAAGACGATTTCTACGACGGCGAGGTGCACACCACGCAGACGCCGTTCTTCTGGCGCGTGCAGGGCGACGGCATCGCCGCCGAGCGCACCTACGACATCGGCAGCGACACGCCGAACTGCCAGCCCGGCACGGCCGGCTGCATCGTCACCGACCGGCGCTGGATCATTCCGCTGGCCGGCGAGGGCCTGCGCAAGTACGTGCTCGAGCTGCGCTTCACCGACACCGTGCACGGCGTTTCCGACAGCACGCCGAACACCGCGCTGGTGCGCTTCTACGACTACGAGCCGCTCGATGCGGCGGCGCTGAAGACAGCGCGGGCGCCGCTGCGCCGCGCGCCGCCGGCGCCGGCTGTGATGAACCGTCGCCGCTAGCGTTCGGGGGAAGGGGGCGGACCCGGGCCGCCCCCGTGAAGGGGTGCGGCGCCATCACTCCCGGCGCCGCACCCGTTCTCGTTTCACGTCCGGTGTTCCGCGGCGGCGCGAACGCGGGATAATGACCCGTGCACTACCAACACCGCTATCACGCCGGCAACTTCGCCGACGTCTTCAAGCACGTCCTGCTCTGCGGCCTGCTGCGCGCGCTGAACCACAAGGACGCGCCCTGGGCCTATGTCGAGACGCACGCCGGCGCCGGCGCCTACGAGCTGCGCGACGCGGCGCAGCGCACGGCGGCGGAGCAGACCGGCGAGTTCCACGACGGCATCGCGCGCCTGATCGGCGCCGCCGCCGCGCCGGAGCCGGTCGCCGCCTATCTCGACGTGGTGCGCGCCATGAATCCGCGCTGGGCGGACGGCGAGCTGCGCCGCTATCCGGGTTCGCCGTGGTTCGCGGCGCGCGCCGCGCGCGGCAATGACCGCGTGCTGCTCTGCGAGCGCGAGGCGGCGATCGCCGCCGAGCTGAAGGGCACGCTGGCCGCCGATCCGCGCGTGGCGATCCACCAGCGCGACGGCTACGAGGCGCCGGCGCTGCTGCCGCCGCGCGAGAAGCGCGGCCTGGTGCTGGTCGATCCGCCGTTCGAGCGGCCCGACGAGTTCGACGCCGTGGGCGCGTTCATGCAGCGCGCGCTCGGGCGTTTCGCGAACGGCGTCTACGCCGTCTGGTATCCGTACAAGAAGCGCTTCGATACCGAGCGCTTCCTGCGCCGCCTGCGCCGCGACTGCGCGCGCGAGGCGATCAACTACATGCTGGAGACCGGCGCGCCGAGCGAGGGCCAGATGCACGCCTGCGGCGTCGTCGTCGTCAACCCGCCGTTCGCCTTCGTCGGCGAGGCCGACGCGGCGCTGCCGTGGCTGGCGCAGCAGCTCGCGCAGGGCGCGAAGGCGGCGGCGCGCGCCGAGCAGTGGACGCCCGGCAAAAAATCCTGAACGCCCATCGGCCGCCTGCGGCGCGGCCTTCTCATCGACCATGAACGACAGTCACCCGATCGAAGAACTGTACCGCGGCAAGTTCCTGCGCCTGCTGCGCGACCGCCACTGGGAGTACGTGAGCCGCGTCAACAGCAGCGGCGCCGGCTTCATCGCCGCCGTCACCGATGCGCGCGAGCTGGTGCTCGTCGAGCAATACCGCCTGCCGCTGCGGGCGCGCACCATCGAGCTGCCGGCCGGCATGATCGGCGACGAGGCGGGCCTCGAGGACGAGAGCATCGAAGCCTCGGCGCTGCGCGAACTCGAGGAGGAGACCGGCTTCCGCGGCGCGCGCGCCGACATCCTCGTCTCGGGGCCGGTCGCCGCCGGTCTGACCAGCGAGATGCTGCACCTGGTGCGCATCCGCGGCCTGCGGCGCGTCGGCCAGGGCGGCGGCGTCGCCGGTGAAAACATCACCGTGCACCTGGTGCCGCTCGGCGCGGTGGACGAGTGGCTGCGCGCCCGCGCCGCCGAAGGCCTGCTGATCGAGCCGCGCGTCTACGCGGCGCTGTACTTCATCCAGCGCGACGGCGCCTGACGGGCTGAAGGCCGCGCGGCCGTGCACGCCGCGCTTCCGCTAGCGGTCGAAGTTGAGACGCAGCTCGACGCCGACGGTGTCCTTGTCGATCATCGGCGATACGGTCAGCCCCTGCGGCGCGTAAGGCCTGGTGATCAGCTTGGAGATGCCGTAGGCCAGCGCGCAGCCGGCGATGACGTCGCGCCAGTGGTGGAAACCCTCGTCGACGCGCGAGTACGCGGTGAAGGCGGCGGTCGCGTACAGCGGCAGGCCGTACTGCCAGCCGTAGCGGTCGCTGATGAAGGCCGCCGCCGAGCAGGCCGCCGAGGTGTGGCCCGACGGGAAGGAACCGTCGTGGCCGTTCGGCCGCTCGCCCCAGCGGGTGTTGTTGAAGGCGTACTTCAGTGCCTCGGTGGCCGCGAAGGTCGCCGCGAAATCGTAGGCATATTCCCTGGTGCCCTGATCGTCGCCCTTGTACAGGGTGATGCCGGCGGCGAGCAGCGGATCGAGGATCTGGAAGATGTCGCCGGCGGCGCGATCGGGGTCGCTCCTGATTTCGTCGGCGATGCCGCTGCCGGCCTGCGCGCCGGCCGTCGTCAGCAGCGCCAGCGTCGTGGCGATGGCGGCCAGGGCCGGTCGTGCATTCATGCGTGGAGGTCCCGCTCCGCCGCGGTCTGCGGCTGCGGGCGACTGTCAGGCACGCCGCGTCAAAGGCCGGTGCACGGCACGTCAACGCAATGTCGAAAGCCGCGCCGCCCGGCACCGGCGGTAGCGATGCCGCGGACGAGCGGCGCGCGCGGCTCAGCCGGGTGCTGTCGTCAGCAGCGCTTCGATGGCGTCGACCGACACGCCGGGGCTGTAGCGGAAGCCCTGCACCTCGTCGCAGCCGCGTTCGAGCAGATAGCGCTCCTGCGCCTCGGTCTCCACGCCTTCGGCGATGACGCGGATGTCGAGGCTGTGCGCCATGGCGATGATGGCGTTGACGACGGCGGCGTCGGCGCTGTCGTGCGCGAGATCGCGCACGAAGGAGCGGTCGATCTTGATCTTGTCGATCGGGAAGCGCGTGAGATAGGCGAGGCTCGAATAGCCGGTGCCGAAATCGTCGACGACGATGGCGATGCCGAGACGGCGCAGCGACAGCAGCAGCGCGGCGCTTTCCTTCGGCTCGTCCATCAGCATGCCTTCGGTGATTTCCAGCTCCAGGCAGGCGGGCGGCAGGCCGCTTTCGAGCAGGGCGCGGCGCAGCGTGCGCATCAGCTCCTTGTGACGGAACTGGCGCGGCGAGACATTGACCGCCACGCGCAGCGGCTGGCCGGTGCGGCGCTGCAGCTCGGCGCATTCCTGGCAGGCGCGGCGCAGCACCCAGTCGCCGAGCTGCACGATGAGGCCGGTCTCCTCGGCGATGGGCACGAAACGGTCCGGCGAAATGTCGCCTTGCGGTCCCTGCCAGCGCAGCAGCGCCTCGATGCCGACGGTGCGCCGTTCGCGCAGCGAGATCTCGGGCTGGAACACCAGGGTCAGCTCGTTGTTGTGGATGGCGCGGCGCAGCGCCGAGCCGAGCTCGAGCTTGTCCTGCGACTGCTCGAGCATGCTCTCGGTGAACCAGTGAAAACTGCTGCGCCCGCTCGCCTTGGCGTGATACATGGCCGTGTCGGCGTGCCGGAGCAGGGTGCCGGCGTCGAGGCCGTCGCGCGGGAACAGCGCGCCGCCGATGCTCGGCGTGACCAGCAGCTCGCGGCCGTCGATCTGCATCGGCGCCGAGATCGCGCGCATCAGCTCGTGGGCGAGCCACTGCATCTCGTCCGGCGGCCCGGCGTCCGGCAGCACGACGATGAACTCGTCGCCGCCGAGCCGCGCCACGGTGTCGGTGTCGCGCAGGCGGCGCTGCAGGCGTTGCGAGACCTGCAGCAGCAGCTTGTCGCCGGTCTGGTGGCCGAGCGTGTCGTTGATGCGCTTGAAGTGATCGAGATCGAGCATCAGCACGGTCACCGCGGTGCCGTGGCGCAGGGCATGGCGGATCGCGCTCTCGAGGCGGTCGTTGAGCAGCGTGCGGTTGGGCAGGCCGGTCAGCGCGTCGTGATGCGCCATGTGGCGGATGAAGTCCTCGGCGCGGCGCCGCTCGGTGATGTCGTAGGCCACCTTGAGGAAGCCGTTGACGCGGCCGGCGTCGTCGCGCATGGCGGTGATGGCGACGTTGACCGGCAGATGCACGCCGTCCTTGCGCACGTAGGTCCACTCGCGCTCGTCGGCCTTGTCGTAGCTGCCGGAAGCGACGATCACCTGGAAGTCCGGCGGAATGTGCAGGCCGGTCTGGTTCGACAGTTCCTCGGCACGGCGCTCCAGTTCGGCGCCGACGTGCATGACCAGCGTCGACTGGCCGACCAGCTCCTGCGGCTGGTAGTGGAGCATGCGCCCCGCCGCCGGATTGACCGAGACGATGCGGCCCTCGGTGTCGGTGGCGATGACGCTGAACGGCAGGCTGTCGAGGATCGCCTGACGCAGCGATTCGGCCTGCAGCGCGCGCTGCAGGCGTTCCGCGTTGCGCCGCTCGGTGATGTCGATGACGGAGGCGAGCACGAACTGCGACTGGTCGATGGTCAGCGGGTTGAGGCCTATCTCGATCGGCACCTCGCTGCCGTCCTTGCGCAGGCCGTAGAGGTCGCGGCCGGCGCCCATGGCGCGCGTATCGGGCTGCGCGAAGAAGGCACCGCGGGCGCGGCGGTGCGCGGTGCGGAAGCGCTGCGGAATCAGCGCTTCGATCGTCATCTGCAGCAGTTCCTCGCGCCGGTAGCCGAACAGGCGCTCGGCCTGCGAGTTGACGAGCACGATGCCGCCGGCGCTGCCGACCATCAGCATCGCGTTGGGCGCCGCCTCGATGACCAGGCGCAGGCGCTCCTCGCTGCGCTTGCGCTCGGTGATGTCGATGACCGAGGCCAGCACGAAGATGCCTTCCGGCGTGGTCAGCGGGTTGAGGCCGATCTCGATCGGCACCTCGCTGCCGTCCTTGCGCAGGCCGTAGAGATCGCGGCCGGCGCCCATCGAGCGCGTGTCCGGCCGCGCGAAGAAGCCGCGCCGCGCGCCGTGGTGGCCCTCGCGGAAGCGCGCCGGCACCAGGATCTCGACCGACTGGCCGAGCAGCTCGCTGCGCGGATAGCCGAACAGGCGCTCGGTCTGCGAGTTGACCAGGATCATCCGGCCGTGGCGGTCGACCATGATCATGGCGTTCGGCGCGGCCTCGATGACGAGGCGCAGGCGCTCCTCTTCGCCGAGTCCCGGGCCCGGCGTCGACGGTACGTCGTGCGCATTGTCCAGCATATGGCCGACCCTGGCTGTAAGCGCCGATTCTGTGCGGCGCCCGGGCAACGCTAGCAGAAGCGGTCGCCGGAAGGGCCCTGCGGGCCGACCAGCGCGGCGCCGCGCCGGTCGCACGGTTTGCGGGGACGGCCGGGCGCACTACACTAGCCGCTCGTAGCCGGGGGTGCCGTCGTGTGCGACGGCTGAGATAAGACCCTTGGAACCTGGCCGTTGAGCCCTTTCCCCCAGGAGAGGGATTTTTCTACCGGCGAAGGGAAGGCTAGACGGGATTTTCGTTTCCGTTCGCGCTCGCTCTTTGCCCCATTCGCAGGTGCCGCGATGAGCGCTTTACTGCAGGATATTTTCCGCAAGGCCGACGAACTGTCGGCCGACGTCCGCCAGCCGTTCCCGGCGAGCCGCAAGATCTACGTCGAGGGCAGCGAGGGCATTCGCGTGCCGATGCGCGAGATTTCCCTGACGGCGACCAAGACCGCGAACGGCCTCGAGCCGAATCCGCCGGTCACGGTCTACGACACCTCGGGCCCGTATTCCGACCCGAACGTGAGGATCGACCTGCGTGCCGGCCTCGCGCCGCTGCGCGAGCCGTGGCTCGACGCGCGCGGCGACACCGAGCAGCTGCGCGGGCCGAGCTCGATCTACGGCCGCATCCGCGCCGCCGACGACAAGACCGCCGAGCTGCGCTTCGAGCACATCCGCGCGCCGCGCAAGGCCAGGGCCGGCGCCAACGTCTCGCAGATGCACTATGCGCGCCGCGGCATCGTGACCCGGGAGATGGAGTTCGTCGCCATTCGCGAGAACTGCCGCCTGCAGGAGCTGCGCGAGACCTACGAGAAGGCCGGCTACCTGCGCCGCCAGCACGCCGGCCATTCCTTCGGCGCCTTCCTGCAGAAGGAGATCACGCCGGAATTCGTGCGCTCGGAAGTCGCGCGCGGCCGCGCCATCATCCCGGCCAACATCAACCACCCGGAACTCGAGCCGATGATCATCGGCCGCAACTTCCGCGTGAAGATCAACGCCAACATCGGCAACAGCGCCGTCACCTCGTCGATCGCCGAGGAAGTCGAGAAGATGGTGTGGTCGACGCGCTGGGGCGGCGACACGGTGATGGATCTGTCGACCGGCAAGAACATCCACGAGACGCGCGAATGGATCCTGCGCAACTCGCCGGTTCCCATCGGCACCGTGCCGATCTACCAGGCGCTGGAGAAGGTCGACGGCCGCGCCGAGGAACTGAGCTGGGAGCTGTACCGCGACACGCTGATCGAGCAGGCCGAGCAGGGCGTCGACTACTTCACGATCCACGCCGGCGTGCTGCTGCGCTACATCCCGTGGACCGCGAACCGCGTCACCGGCATCGTCTCGCGCGGCGGCTCGATCATGGCCAAGTGGTGCCTCGCGCATCACAAGGAAAATTTCCTCTACACGCACTTCGAGGAAATCTGCGAAATCATGAAGGCGTATGACGTCAGCTTCAGCCTCGGCGACGGCCTGCGCCCGGGCTCGATCGCCGACGCCAACGACGACGCCCAGTTCGGCGAGCTGCACACGCTCGGCGAACTCACGCAGATCGCCTGGAAGCATGACGTGCAGGTGATGATCGAAGGCCCCGGCCACGTGCCGATGCAGCTGATCCAGTCGAACATGGACGAGCAGCTCAAGCACTGCTTCGAGGCACCGTTCTACACGCTGGGCCCGCTGACCACCGACATCGCGCCGGGCTACGACCACATCACCTCCGGCATCGGCGCCGCCAACATCGGCTGGTACGGCTGCGCGATGCTCTGCTACGTCACGCCCAAGGAACACCTCGGCCTGCCGGACAAGGACGATGTGCGCGAAGGCATCATCACCTACAAGATCGCCGCGCACGCCGCCGATCTCGCCAAGGGCTTCCCCGGCGCGCAGGTGCGCGACAATGCGCTCTCCAAGGCGCGCTTCGAATTCCGCTGGGAAGACCAGTTCAACCTCGGCCTCGATCCGGAGAAGGCCAAGGAATTCCACGACGAAACCCTGCCGCAGGAAGGCGCCAAGCTCGCGCACTTCTGCTCGATGTGCGGCCCGCACTTCTGCTCGATGAAGATCACCCAGGACGTGCGCGACTACGCCGCCAAGGTCGGCGCCGACGAAGCGGCGGCGCTGGAGAAGGGCATGGCGGAGAAATCGGCCGAGTTCCGCGAGCAGGGCGCCGAGGTCTATCGCACGCTTTGAAACGGCGCGGGGGTGCCGGGGGGGGATATGACGAGGAACGAATTCGACGCGCTCGTCGCGCGGCTCGAACGCGCACAGCAACAGAACCCGGCGGCGTACCGCCGCCGGGTTCTGTTGCTGGCCTTTGCCGGCTACGCCTATCTCGGTGCGGTGTTGCTGGCGCTGTTCGCGCTGCTGGTGCTGGCCGCGCTCTCCGTGCTGTTTCTCAAGGCGCTGGCGGTCAAGCTGATCATTCCGCTGGCGGCCTTCATCTGGCTGGTGCTGCGCGCGGTGTGGGTCAAGTTCGACGCGCCGCCCGGCATTCCGCTGCGGCGCAGCGAAGTGCCGCAGCTGTACGCGATGCTCGATCGCCTCAGCGCGCGCCTGCGTGCGCCGCGTTTTCATCATGTGCTGCTGGTCGACGAGATGAATGCCGCGGTCGTGCAGTTGCCGCGCCTCGGCCCCTTCGGCGGGCACCGCAACTATCTCTTGCTCGGGCTGCCGCTGATGCAGAGCCTTACCACGCGGCAGTTCGAGGCGGTGCTGGCACACGAATTCGGACACCTGGCTGGCGGGCATGCCCGCGTCGGCAACTGGATCTACCGGCTGCGCATGTCCTGGCAGCGTCTCGGCCATGCGCTGCGCCATTCGTCCGGTGCCGGTGGCGTGCTGTTCGGGCCTTTTCTCAACCGCTATCTGCCGTACTTCGAGGCGTACTCGTTTCCGCTGGCGCGTGCCAACGAGTACGAAGCCGACGCCGTCGCGGCGCGTCTGGTGTCGCCGCAGGCCGCCGCGCAGGCGCTCACCAACGTCGAGATTTCCGCGCGTTACTTCGGCAGCCGCTTCTGGGCGGGCGTTCATGCGAAGGCGAATGATCTGCCGCAGCCGTCGCTGACCCCGTATGCGCAGTTCGGCGCGAGCCTGCAGCGCGAGCTCGACATGGCGTCATCGAGCGACTGGTTGCAGCAGGCGCTGCGGCAGCGCACCACCTCGGACAATACGCACCCGGCGCTCGCCGATCGCCTCCGGGCGTTGGGATGTGAAGCGGAATTCGCGCTGCCGGCGCAGGGCGAAGGCGCCGAGCAGCTGCTCGGCGACGCTGCGACACGGCTGGCCGCGCAGCTCGACGAGGGCTGGCGCGAGGCCGTGGCCGATGCCTGGCAGCGCCGTCACGCGCAGGCGCAGCAGGAGCAGCAACGCCATGGCGAGCTCTGCGCATCGGAATCGCAAGGGGCCGAGCTGACGGTGGCCGAGGCGCGCGAGCTGGCGGCGCTCGAGGAGACCTGGGGCGCGGGCGCTGCGCGGGCACTCGAACGCTTCCGCATCCTGCGCGAACGCGCGCCGCACGACGTCGTGACGGCCTATGAACTGGGCCGCAGGTTGCTGCGCATCGGCGATGCCGGCGGCGTGGCGCTGATCGAGGAGGCGATGGCGGCCGAGAGCGACGCCGTGGTGCCGGGTTGCGAGCTGCTGATCGAGCACTTTCTGGCGATCGGCGACGAGGCGCGGGCGCGTGCCGCGCAGGAGCGTCGCCTGCAGCAACAGGGCGTGCTGGCTGCCGCGCGGGCCGAGCGCGAAACGGTTCGCCTGAGCGATGCTTTTATCCCGCACGAACTCGAGGCCGCGGTACGAGCCGGCTTGCGCGAGCAGCTGCAGGCCCTGCGCGGTCTGCGCGCG
This sequence comes from Solimonas soli DSM 21787, assembly GCF_000474945.1. Lineage (GTDB taxonomy): Bacteria > Pseudomonadota > Gammaproteobacteria > Nevskiales > Nevskiaceae > Solimonas > Solimonas soli. The sequence goes on from NZ_KI440838.1 coordinate 251,630, forward strand.
GCCTGGCTGATACGCAAGCAGGTTCGCCATCTGCCGGAACGACCCTGCTATGTGCTGGGTTTCACGATCACGCCCTGGTGGTCCTGGCACTCCCGGAAGCGCGGCCTGGCCATGCAGAAACGCATCGTCGAATCGGTGGCGTTTCCTGGCGAGACTTTCGTCCTCTGCGCGCAGGGCGACAACCGCCGTTTCGCCAGCAAGCTGAAGCGGGTTCGCGATTCGCGCCTGCTTTGAGGCGCGCCCTTGCGGTGCCGTCTGCCGATGCGCGAAGGCCGGTACGCCCGGCCATCCTGCCGCCGGCGTCCCGCGCTATTTCCGCTTCGCGGCGTCGCTCCGTTATGGTTGCAGTCCCTCCGGATCGGCATCGGGCATGAGCAACACAATCCTGCGGTGCGCAGTGGCATTCCTGGCGATCGCGGCCGGCTCGCTGTCGGCGGCCGCCGGTGCGCAGGGCGGCATTTCATCGCGCGCGCTCGACGCCACGGCGCCGCCGGCGACGCTCGCGCAGCTCGCGTCGGCGCAGCCGGTGGCGGCGAAGCACGCGATGGTCGTGACCTCGCAGCATCTCGCCACCGAGGTCGGCGTGCGCGTGCTGAAGGCCGGCGGCAACGCGATCGATGCGGCGGTGGCGGTCGGCTATGCGCTTGCCGTCGTCGAGCCGTGCTGCGGCAACATCGGCGGCGGCGGTTTCATGCTGATCCATCTCGCCGACGGCAAGGCGGCGTTCCTCGACTTCCGCGAGAAGGCGCCGGCCAAGGCGACGCCGACCATGATGCAGGACGACCAGGGCACGGTCGTCAAGGGCCGCAGTACCGACACATATCTTTCGGTGGGCGTGCCCGGCACGGTACTGGGCCTCGAAACGGCGCGCGCGAAGTACGGCACGATGAGCCGCGCGCAACTGATGCAGCCGGCGATCGATCTCGCACGCGAGGGTTATGTGCTGCAGCAGGGCGACGTCAATGTGCTCGGTTCGCGCACGGCCGATTTCGCGCGGACCCGCAACGTCGCGGCGATCTTTCTCAACGACGGCAAGCCCTGGCAGGTCGGCGAGCGTCTGCGGCAGCCGCAGCTCGCGCGCACGCTGGAGCTGATCCGCAAGGAAGGTCCCGACGCGTTCTATCGCGGCCCGATCGCGCGCACTTTGGTGCTCGACAGCATCGCCCGCGGCGGCATTCTGTCGATGCAGGATTTCGCGAACTACGACGTGCGGTGGGACGCGCCGGTGCGCTGCGACTATCGCGGCTACGCGGTGCTGTCGTCACCGCCGCCGAGCTCCGGCGGCACGACGGTCTGCCAGATCCTGCAGATCGTCGAACCGTATCCCCTGCAGCAGTGGGGCTACGGCGCGGCGCAGAGCCTGCACGTTTTTGCCGAGGCGTCGCGCCGCGCGTATGCCGATCGCAATACTTACCTCGGCGATCCGGCGTTCGTGACGAATCCGCTGGCGCAGTTGCTGGCGCCGGCGCATGCGGCGGCGCTGCGGCGCACGATTCGCGACGATCGCGCGACACCCTCGAGCGAGATCAAGGGCAATCTGTTTGCCGATGAAGGCGAGCACACGACGCACTATTCGATCGTCGACGCGCAGGGCAATGCGGTCGGCGTGACGTACACGATCAACTATCTGTTCGGCAATGCGCTGATCGCCGGCGATACCGGCTTCTTCCTCAACAACGAGATGGACGATTTCACGGCCAAGCCCGGTGTGCCGAACGGCTTCGGTCTGGTGCAGGGCACGGCGAACCAGATCGAAGCCGGCAAGCGGCCGCTCAGCTCGATGGCGCCGACCATCGTGCTCGACAAGGGCAAGCCGTTCATGGTCACCGGCAGCCCCGGCGGCTCGACGATCATCACGACGGTGGCGCAAAGCATCGTCAACGTCATCGCCTACGGGATGAACGCCCAGCAGGCCGTCGATGCGCCGCGCCTGCACATGCAGTGGTTGCCGGATCAGATCATGGTCGAGCCGGGCCTGCTGACGCCGGAGGTGCGCGCGCAGCTGCAGGCGCTCGGCCATACCATCAGGGACGGCAAATCCTGGGGTGCCGACGCGGCGATCGTCGTCGATGCCGACGGCACGCTCACCGGCGCCAACGACCGGCGCCGGCCGGCGGGACTGGCGGCCGGCTACTGAGGCGTCTCAGCGCGGCCCGCGTTTCGCGGTCATCGGCCGGCTCTTGCCGGGACTTGCGTACGCGGCTGTTGCTTCCTGCACCTGGGCGGGCGGATTCAGGCGCGTGTGCTCGCGCAGCCAGGCGGCGAAATCGGCTTCAGTGATGCGGCCTTCGGCGAGGCCGAGGATGGTCGTGTACTTGGCCTCGGCGGAGGCCTCCAGCACCGCATCATTGAGCGCGAGGAAGGTACGGTAGGCGACGAAGGCGGTGCGCTTGTTGCCGTCGACGAAGGCATGGTTCTTGGCGATGCCGAACGCGAGGCTCGCGGCGAGCGCCGCCAGATCGGGCGGCGGATCGCCGTAGGCATACAATTGCCGCGGTCGCGCGAGTGCCGGATCGAGCAGGTTTTCGTCGCGCAGGCCGGCGCTGCCGCCGTGTTCGGCGATCTGCCGGTCGTGCAGCATCAGCACCAGCGGCTTCTCGATCCGGACGATCATGGCCGGTGCTCAGCTGTCGGCGAGCTTGCGCAGGACGGCACGATCCTCACGCATGACCTGCTCGGCTACCGCCATCTGCGCCGCCAGCTGCGGGTCGTGCGGCATCAGCTTGATGCCGTCCGGCGTTTCGGCCACGTACAGCGTGTCGCCCTTGTCGACGCGCAGGCGCGCCAGCAGTTCCTTCGGCAGCAATACGCCGGCGGAATTGCCGACGGCGATGATCTTCAGTTCCATGGCGGCCTCCGCGACGTTTTAACGAATGTTATAACGCTGCGGCTGCCATCGCCAGAGCGGGCTCAGGCAGGTGCCGCCGCCGGCAGCGGCCGGGCCTCGCGGATCGGCACATTGATCAGCGCGGCGGCGAGCGCGAAGGCCATGTCGGCATACCACATCCAGTTGTAATCACCGAAGCGCGCCAGCGTCACGCCGCCGAGCCAGGCGCCGAAGAAACCGCCGAGCTGATGGCTGAGCAGCGTCATGCCGAACAGCGTCGCGAGGTAACGGGTGCCGAACAGCTTGCCGACCAGGCCCGCGGTCGGCGGCACGGTGGCGAGCCAGGTGAAGCCGAGTCCGGCGGCGAACAGATAGAAGGTCAGCGGCGTGCGCGGTGAGACCAGATACAGGGCGATCATCAGCGCGCGGCTCGCGTAGATCGCCGCCAGCGTCCACTTCATGCGGTAGCGCTGGCCGAGCCAGCCGGCGAACAGGCTGCCGGCGATGTTGAACAGGCCGATCAGCGCCAGCGCGTTCGACGACACCTTCGCCGGCAGGCCGCAGAGCTGCACCTCGCCCGGCAAATGCGTGACGAGAAAGGCGATGTGCAGCCCGCAGGTGAAGAAGCCGGCGTGCAGGAACCAGTAGTTGCGATCGGCGAAGGCGCGGCGCAGCTCGGCTTTCAGTCCGTCGTCGGCTGTGCCTGCGACGGTTGCCGGTTCGTCCCGAGGCGGCGCACGCAGCGCACGCGCCAGCGGCAAGGTCAGCAGGCTGCTCGCGGCGAGCGCGTACAGCGCCGCTGCCCAGCCGGCCACGGCGATCACCGCCTGCGCCAGCGGCGCGAACAGGAACTGGCCGAAGGAGCCGCCGGCGTTGATGAAGCCGGCCGCGAACGCGCGATGCTCGGCCGGCAGCTGGCGCGCGGTGGCGCCGATCAGGATCGAGAAGCTGCCGGCGCCGGCGCCCGCCGCCGCCAGCAGGCCGAGGCACAGCGTCAGTCCGAATTGGCCCGGAACGAAGGGCGTCAGCACCAGCCCGAAGGCGAGCAGCAGACCGCCAGCCTGCACGACGCCGACCGCGCCGCGCCGGTCGGCGAGCATGCCGAACAGCGGCTGCGCGACGCCCCACATGAGCTGGCCGACGGCGAGCGCGAAGCTGATGCCGACGATGCCGACGCCGCTCGACGCGTGGATCGGCGCAACGAACAGGCCCAGCGACTGGCGCACGCCCATGGTCAGCGTGAGGATGGTCGCCGCGGCGATCATCAGGCACCACTGCGCGCGCGCGGAATTTCCTGTCTCCATCGTTCTTCCTTTTTCAGGTCGTTTCCTGCCGCTTGTCGAGCGTCAGCGCTGCGCAGGCTTCGTCGAGCAGGGCGTAGACCGGCGCGAAGCGCGCGCGGAAATGCCGGTAGTCGTCCGGCGAGCGCCAGCGGTCGATCGTGCGGTAGGTGCCGTCGGCCAGCGACCGCAGCTCGGTGCCGAGATAGCCGTCGGCCTGGCGGAACAGCTCGGCCCAGACGCCGTCGCTGGCGTAGGTGGCGAGAAATTCCGGCAGCCGTTGCGGGTCCGGCGTGTAGCGCCAGACGATCCGCAACTCGCGCGCCGGCGCGCTTACGCCGTTGCCAGCGCGGGCCGCACGCGGCGCGCGCGCCACAGGCCTTCTCCGGCATAGACGAACAGCGCCGACCAGATCAGACCGAAGCCGATGGCCTGCGTCGACGGGAACGACTCGTGGAACACGAACACGCCCGACAGCAGCTGCAGGGTCGGCGCCACGTACTGCATGAGGCCGATCGTCGACAGCGGCACGCGGCGCACGCCGTAGGCGAACAGCACCAGCGGCACGGCGGTGACGACGCCGCTGGCGACGAGCAGCGTCGCCAACAGGCTGCCGTGCTGCAGGAACTGCAGGGTGCCGGCCTGCCATTCCCAGCCGAGGTAGACGAGCATCAGCGGCGCGATCAGCAGCGTCTCGACGCCGAGCCCGGCGATCGCGTCGACCACCGCCATCTTGCGCACCAGGCCGTAGAGCGCGAACGACATGGCCAGGCTCAGCGCGATCCACGGCAGGCGGCCGACCTGCCAGGTCAGCCAGACCACGCCGAGCGCGGCGATCATCACGGCGAGCCACTGCGCCCGCGTCAGGCGTTCGCGCAGCACGAACACCCCGAGCAGCACGCTGACCAGCGGATTGATGAAGTAGCCGAGGCTGGTTTCGATGACGTGGCCGGCGCCGATCGCCCAGACGTAGAGCAGCCAGTTGCAGCTGATCATCGCCGCCGAGAGGGCGAGCTTGATCAGCATGGCGCGGTCGCGCAGCACTGCGCGCACCTTGCCGAGCTGGCCGCGCAGTGCCAGCCAGCCGAACACGAACAGGCAGGCCCAGACCACGCGGTGCGCCATGATCTCCACGGCGCCGGCCGCCTTCAGCAGACCGATGAACAGCGGCAGCATGCCCCAGGTGAGGAAGGCGCCGAAGGCGGCGGAAAAGCCGCGCCGCGATTCCGCCTCGTTGACGGTGGCACTCATGCGGCGTTCTCCCCGAACGAGCTCATGGACACGGCCGGCTTCGACCGTGCCGGCAGCGGATCGTCGAGCGTGATGTGCTCGTCGGCGAACACGCGCTGCACGGACGGCCGCGCCAGCGTGCGCTGCGTCAGCGCCGTCCAGCGCGGATAGTGTTCCTGCGGCGCGAAGCCGTAGCGCCGCGCCCAGCGGAAGAAGACGATCAGGCAGGCGTCGACGAGGCTGAAGGCGCCGAGCGCGTAGCCCTGCGCACCGGCACCGGCGTCCAGCACCTGTCGCGGCAGGCGCGCTTCGAGGTCCTGCCAGCAGTGCCTCAGCAGCGCGCGGCCGCTGGCTTCGACCGCGGCCTGCGCCGCCGCCTCGGCCGCGTAGCGAGCCGGATAGAAGACCTGCATGAAGGCGTGGGCGTGCACGTCGGTGGCGAGCCACGACAGCCATTCCCAGGCGCGCGCCGCGCCGACGGCGTCGGCCGGCAGCAGCTTCGCCTGCGGATGCCGCCCGGCGAGCAGGCGCAGGATCGCCAGATTCTCGGTCAGCGTCTGCGCCTCGCCGTCGACGCGGAAGCTCAGCACCGGCACGTGGCCGCGCGCATTGACGGCGAGGAATTCCGGCTTGCGCTGGTCGCCGGCCGCCAGCAGCAGGCGCGTCGTCGCGTAATCGCCGAGCCCGGCGAGCTGGATTTCCTCGAGCGCGATGTGGGCGGCAAGCGAACAGGCGCCGGGTGCGTAGTAGAGGCGGTAGTGCGGCATGACGATCTCGTCCGGCTTTTCGACGCCGCGCAGTGTGAGCGCGCCGCCGCGACCAGGGAATCGAAAGGTTTTGCCCGCCGCTGTGAGCCGAATTCACAGCGCTGCCGCGTGCGGCATACACTCCTGCCGCCATGCCGACCCGTCTGCCGCCGCTCGCAACCCTGCAAGCCTTCGAAGCCGCCGTGCGCCACCAGTCGTACACGCGCGCCGCGAAGGAACTGGCGCTGACCCATGGCGCGATCAGCCATCACATCGCCATGCTCGAAGAACGCCTCGGCCTGCGCCTGTTCGTGCGCGACCGCAACCGCATGGTGCCGACCGACCACGGCCGCATCCTCGTCATCAAGGTCCGCCAGGCGCTCGGCCTGCTCGAACGCGGCTTCGCCCGCGCCGGCCAGAACGAGCACGTCAGCCTCACGCTCAGCGTGCTGTCGTCACTGGCGAGCCGCTGGCTGGTGCCGCGCATGGCCAGCTTCGTCGAGCAGTACCCGGACATCGATCTGTGCATCGACGTGCGCGCCGGCCTCGCCGACCTGATGGCCGGCGAAGCCGACGCGGCGATCCGCTACGGCACCGGCGGCTGGCCCGACGTGCAGCAAGTCCGCCTGATGGGCGACGAACTGCTGCCGGTCTGCGCGCCGCACTACCGCGGCGGCGCCCTGCCGAAGACGCTGGACGAGCTCGCCGGCTGCACGCTGCTGCGCAATCCGTGGGTGCCGTGGGAGCCCTGGCTGCACGCGGCCGGGGCCGACATCCGCGAGCCGAAGCGCGGCCCGGTGTTCACCGATTCCGCCGTGCTGCTCGACGCCGCCGCCCACGGCCTCGGCGTGGCGCTGGCGCGCCGCGTGTTCGCCGAAGGCGATCTGCAGAGCGGCCGCCTCGTCCGCCTGTTCGATATCTTCGCGCCCGACCCGTCCTCGTATTTCTTCGTGTGGCGCACCGATCATCCGCAGATCGACGCCATCGACTCGCTGCGCGAGTGGCTGGTCGAGCAGGTGGGGCGCGGCGCGTCGGCGCTCAGGGCCTGAGCTCGTCGCAGAAGACGCGCCGCTTGCCGGCCGCGATCAGCGAGCGTTCTGCTCCGGCGCGACCGGCGTGTCGTCGCCGTCCGCGCCGGCCTCGGGCTCGGCGTCGGCCGCCGCGCCGCCGCCGCCGCGGCGCAGCAGCTTGTTGCGCCAGTCCCACTGTGTCTCCGCATCGGCGTCGACGAGAAACTTCGGTTTGCCGCCGATGCTGGCGGCGACCGGCACGCCGCCACGGAGCAGCACGCGGTTGCCGGGCAGCGCCGGCACGCGTTCGCCCGGCACGATGAGGCCGGTGAGGTTGAGCGGATCGCAGCCGGAGACGGCGACCAGGGCGCCGTCGCGGTCCTCGCGCTGGCGCATCAGGTTCGCCGCCGCTTCCGGCAGGGCGAACTGCTCGCCGGCGAAACCGCTGACGAAGCGGCCGCCGCGAATCTCGCCGCGCGCTTCGAGGCGGCGCAGCACGTAGAACAGCTCGCGCCACGGCGGCAGTTGCGGCTCGCGTTCGACGAGCCTTCGGAACACGACGCCGTAGCGCCTGAGCAGCACGCGGGCGATGTACTCGGTCTGGCTGGCGGTCTCCCCGCTGTCGGCTTCCTCGTCGCGGCGCCGCGCGCGCACCAGGCTCCAGCGGCCGGCGCCTTCGAGATTCTCGAACGCCGCGCGCACACCGCCGCGACGCAGGCGCCGCGCCTTGATCTCGGCCGGCGCGATCAGCGCGCGCAGGCCGGCGAAGCCGTCGGCGGTGACGAGGCCGTGGCTGACCAGTTCGCCGAGCGCGGCCTCGACTTCGCTGCGCAGGCGCCGCGTATCGCTGACCAGATCGACGAAGAACGAGGCGCCGTGCGTGCGCAAGGCCTCCAGCACGTCGCGCGCCGCACCGGACAGGTCCGGATCGCTGTCCGGCGGTGACTGCCAGTACGCGGCGTGTTCGCGGCGCAGGAGCACCACCGGCGTGGCGCGCACCGGCGCACTCTTGCGCGGACGGACATGTTCGTCGCATCGCGACGCGACCTCCCCTCCTCCTTCTTGCGGGGGAGGGGAGGACCCCGGGCGGATGCCCGTGGCGGGCAGAGGGCGGCCGTTGCTGTTCGGCAGGCGTTGCCAGATGACGCGGCCGGTCGCGCAGAGCTGGTCGAGCCAGTGCGGCTCGTACCAGCGCATACGCGCCGGCAGGATTTCGCTTTCCCAGGCGCTGGCGGCGACGGGAAAGCCTTCGAGCTGCGCGAGCACCGCTTCGAGCGCGACCGGGCCTTCGCGCTGCTCGCCGCCGGCGAGACCCTGCCAGTGCAAGAGGAAGCGCATCAGCGCCGCCGGCGGCACCGGCGCGTATTCGGCGCGCTTGCGGTCGCGCGTGTAGCGGTGGATGCGCGCGAGACGACGGCGCTCGCACCATTCCAGACGTTCCGTCTGGAATGGTGCTGGCGCACATGTGTCTGTCCCCCCCAAAAGCTCCCCCCCAAGGGGGAGCGGAGAGGAGAACCCGCCGCGCATCACGTAACCTTGCTGTTCGAGCGCGAGCAAAGCCACGTCGACCTCGGAGACGTCGACGCCGAGCGGCGCGGCGAGTTCCGCCGCGGTGACCGGACCGAGCCCTTCGAGGCGGCTGCGCATCAGCTCGCGCAGCGCGATTCCGCGCTCGACCGCCGCGCCGAGACGCGGCGCATCGCCGGCGACGCCGGCATCGGGCAGCACGGCGAGCAGTTCGCGCAGGCGTTCGGCGGCGACCCACAGCTCGATTTCTCCCTCTACCCCCGCAGCGAGGGGGGCAGTCGATTCGGCGCCGTCCTGCGCTGATGGCAGCCGCCCCCTCACCCCAACCCTCTCCCCCGCAAGCGGGGGCGAGGGAGAGGAATTCGGCGCGGCGACACGCGCGACGCGGCGCGCCGCCATCAGGCTCATCAGCATGTCTGTCCACGGCCGCGCTTCGGCGGCGGTGAGGAAGCCGTGCACGACGAGCGCGTCGTGGACTTCGTCCTCGCTCGCCGGGTCCGGCCACATTTCCGTGCGCACGCGGGCGATCGCTTCCGGATCGAGGCGGCCGAGATCGACGGCGCTTTGTGGTTCGAGGCTGCTGCGGCTTTTCACCGCCAGCGTGCGGCGTTCCTCGGCGGCTGCGTCGTCGAGGAAGGCGTAGGGCCTGGCGTTGAGGATCGATTCCGACAGCGGTGACGGCGCGGTCAGATCGCGGCAGATCACCTGCACGGCGCCCGATTCGAGACGACGCAGCAGGGCGATGAAACCGTCCTCGTCCATCAGCTCGTGCAGGCAGTCGTCGAGCGCCTGCTGCACGAGCGGATGATCGGGGACCTCGCGATCGCCGGGCAGGTTGTCCTGGCAGGCGAGCGCATCGGGAAACGCATGCGTCAGCAGGTCTTCGGCATCGGCGCGCTGAAACTGCGGCGGCACGCGTTTGCCGTTGCGGTTGCGCGCGACAGCCAGCGCGATCGACGCCGCCCAGCGCCAGCGCGTACCGAACATCGGCGCCTGCAGCACCGCCTGCACGAGCACGTCGTGCGCGCTGTTCGAATGCAGGTAATGCGTGACGTCTTCCAGCGGAAAGCTGTGCGTCGGGCCCAGCGACAGCACCAGAGAATCGTCGAGCGCGGCGGCCTGCAGCTCGAAGTTGAACTGGCGGCAGAAACGCTTGCGCAGCGCCAGACCCCAGGCGCGCATGATGCGCGAGCCGAGCGGTGCATGAATGACGAGGTGCGTGTCGCCGACTTCGTCGAAGAAGCGTTCGAAGATGATCTTCTCGCGGGTCGGCAACAGGCCGAGCGCGGTCTTCGCCGCTGCCAGGTAATTCGCGAGCTGCACGGCCGCGCCACCGCGGACCTCCAGTTCGTCGACGAGCCAATGGACCAGTGCGTCGACCGCAGCATCGCTGTTTTCGTCGATGATCGCATCGGCCTTCGCGCGCAGTTTCGAGACCGCGACCGACAGCTCGTCAGTACGACCCAGGCCCTCGCCGAGCCAGAACGGCATGCTCGGCGGCTGGCCCTTGGCGCTCTCGACGATGACGCGCCCGGTTTCGACCTTGAGCACGCGATACGAGGTGTTGCCGAGCTGCACGATATCGCCGGGCAGCGACTCGAACGCGAAATCCTCGTTCAAGGTGCCGATGCGCAGGTCCTCCGGGGCCAGCACGACTTCGTAGTCGAACTGGTCGGGAATCGTGCCGGCGTTCGTCACCGTCGTCAGCTTGGCGCCGCGGCGGCCGCGCAGGCGGCGGTTGACCTGGTCGTAGTGCAGCAGCGCACCGCGTCGGCCACGCCGCGTCGCGTAGCCGTCGGCGAGCATCTGCACGATTTCCTCGAAGCGTTCGAGCTTGAGTTCGCGATACGGCCGCGCACGCGTGTAGAGCGCGTGCAACTCGTCGAGCGACCAGTCCTGGCAGGCGACTTCGGCGACGATCTGCTGCGCGAGCACGTCGAGCGGCGCCGGCAAGATCGTCGCGCGGTCGAGCTCGCCGCGCTTGACACAGTCGAGCAGGGCGACGCATTCGGCGAGATCGTCGAGCGAGACCGGGAACAGCCGGCCTTTCGGCGTCGCGCGCACGGCATGGCCGGCACGACCGACGCGTTGCAGGAAGGCGTTGACGCCGCGCGGCGAGCCGATCTGGCAGACCAGATCGATGTCGCCGATGTCGATGCCGAGTTCGAGCGACGAGGTCGCGACCAATGCTTTTAGCTCGCCCGACTTCAGGCGCTGCTCGGCTTTCAGGCGGTGTTCGCGCGCGAGACTGCCGTGATGCGCGGTGACGTGCTCCTCGCCGATGCGCTCGGCGAGGTGGTGGGCAATGCGTTCGGCGAGGCGGCGCTGGTTGACGAAGATCAGCGTCGTGCGGTGTTCGTGCACGAGCGCCGCGAGGCGATCGTAGATCTCGCCCCAGACCTCGGTCGCCATCACCGCCGTCAGCGGCGACAGCGGCACTTCGAGCGCGATGTCGCGCCGACGTTTGTGGCCGGTGTCGACGATCGTGCAGCGCGCGGCATCAGCGCCGCACAACAGTTCCGCCATCAGGGCGATCGGCTTTTGCGTCGCCGACAGGCCGATGCGCACCGGCGCCCCGCCGCACAGCGCGGCGAGGCGTTCGAGCGTCAGCGCCAGATGCGCGCCACGCTTGCTGCCGGCCACCGCGTGCAGTTCGTCGACGATGACGGTGCGCACCTTGCCGAGCATGGCGCGGCCGGCGTCGGAAGTGAGCAGGATGAACAGCGATTCCGGCGTCGTCACGAGAATGTGCGGCGGCACCTTCTTCATGCGCTCGCGTTCGACGCTCGAGGTATCGCCGGTGCGCACCGCGGTGCGGATCGACAGCTCGCGCAGCCCGAGTTCGCGGGCGCGCTGCGCGATGCCGGCCAGCGGCGCTTCGAGATTCTTCTGTACGTCGTTCGACAGCGCCTTGAGCGGCGAGATGTACAGCACCTGCGTCTCGTCGGGCAGGCCCTGCTCGATGCCCTCGACGACCAGATCGTTGATCGCCGCGAGGAACGCGGCGAGCGTCTTGCCGGAGCCGGTGGGCGCGGTGATCAGGGCGTCGCGATGCCGGGACGTGAGCTGCCAGGCGGCGCGCTGCACCGCCGTCGGCTCGCCGAAGGCGGCCGCGAACCAGCCGGCGACGGCGGGATGGAACAGGCCCGCGAGCGGCCCGTCCTGGGCGGTCGCGGGTGCGGCGAGGGCAAGCGGCTGCTGCATCGTCCTAGCTTACGACCTTCGCCAAGCGGGTGTCGGCGCCCGGCTCCGCGTCGCGGCAAATCAAGGACATGTCGGGCGACCGGGCCGCGCGGTGCCGCTGCCGCCGCGCGTCGGCGCGATGGAGGCACCGTTCATCGCGCGACGCCCGGGCGAGGTGACGAACGAGGCCCGTCGTTTGCTAAGGTCCCGCAACATTCACCGATTCGTCACCAAAAGGACACGCGACTGCAATGAAACTGTGCTGGACCGCCGGCAGCGCCTGCGTCAACGGCCTGCAACTGCACTGGGAAGAGACGGGGCCGGCGCACGGCGATCCGCTCCTGCTCGTGATGGGTCTCGGCGGCCAGCTGATCCACTGGCCGGATGCGCTGTGCGCAGCGCTGGTCGAGCACGGCTTCCGCGTGATCCGCTTCGACAATCGCGATGCCGGCCTGTCCGGCGCCGGTGATCGCGGCGTCAAGGTGAACCTGCCGAAAGCCTGGCTCGATGCCCGCTTCGGCCGCTCGACGCCGTCGAACTACACGCTCTACGACAACGCCGACGACATCATCGGCCTGCTCGACACGCTCGGCATCCGCCGCACGCACATCGTCGGCGCGTCGATGGGCGGCATGATTTCGCAGATCGTCGCCGGCCGGCACCCGCAGCGCGTGCGCTCGCTGACCTCGATCATGTCGAGCACCAATCATCCGAAGCTGCCGGCCGCGCGTCTCGACGTGCTGTGGCGCATGGCCAGCGTGCCGCGCGCGAGATCGCGCGAGGCAGTGATCCGCCGCTCGACGGCCATGCTGAACCGCGTCGGCAGCCCGAAATTCCCGACGCCGGCGGAATATCGCCGGGCGCTCGCCGGGCGCGCCTATGACCGCGCGTTCCGTCCGGAAGGCAGCTTCCGCCAGACGCAGGCGATCCTCGCCACCGGCAGCATCGAGCCGCTGCTGTCGCAGATCCGGGCGCCGACGCAGGTCATTCACGGTCTCGCCGATCCGCTGCTGCGGCCGGCCTGCGGCCGGCGCAGCGCGCAGCTGATCCGCGGCGCGCGGCTCGAGCTGATCGACGGCATGGGCCACGACGTCGCGCTGCCGCTGATGCCGCGCTGGGCCGAGCTGATCGCCGCGAACGCCGGGCGCGCCTGATGCTTATTCGGGCGCGGTAAAGAGGTACTGCCAGGCCAGGTCGCGGTTCACCGGAAAGCGGTCGCGCGGATCGTTGGTCGCCGTGCTGTTGTGCTGCTGCAAGGGGCCGCCGCTGCTGTCGAGCACGAGGCGATGCGCACCCTGCGGGTCGCCGCTGCCGTCGCCGATGTTGCGCTCCGCCTCGTCGCGGCCGCCGACGCCGCCGGCATTGGCGCCGCCGAGCTGCGCCCAGTTGCGCGCGATGAAGCCGCCGAACAGGCCTTCGGCGCCGGCGCGCAAGCCCCAGAAGCGCGTGAGCGGCGTCGACGACGGCTGCGAGATCCAGCTGGCGCTGATCAGGCCGTCGACGTTGTCGTTCGGCGCCGACAGCATGACGACACGCCGCAGCGCCGCGCTGTCCGGCAGGTGCATGCCGATGAACGCGGCATCGCCGCCGCCCTGCGAGTGGCCGGCGACGATGATCTTCGACCAGTCCGGATAGGCCGGGCCTAGATGTCGCGCGGTGTACGGCGAAGACGGATCGGCGATCAGGAACTGGTCCCAGAAATCCTGATCCCAGCTGCCGCCGGCATTGGCGAGGTAGTCGACCAGCGCGACCGTGCGGCCGATGATGGAGTTGGCGGCGTCGACGCGGATCAGGGCAAAGTCGTAGAGCGGCGCGCCGGCGACGTAGGCGGTGTCGGCGCCGAAGATCGTTTCACCGCGCAGCTTCGCGTAGCAGGCATCGCTGGCATTGCACAGCGCGCCGATCAGGCGTCCGTCCGGATAGCGCAGGTCGACGACCGCGAAGCCGAGGCCGCCGACGTAGTCGGCGAGCGTCGTGTAGTCCGAAGGCTTGCTGTTGGTGCCGCCGAGAAAGATCACCAGCACATTGCGCCGCTCGCCGCCGGCCGGCTGCACGACGTAGTGCTGGCGCTTCTCGCCGAGCACGTTGCGGATGCCGTCGCCGGTGTCGGCGGGACTCACGTACAGCGATTCCACCGCCGTCGCCGCCGTCGCCGCGGAATGGCCGGCCGCTGCCGGGTCGCTCGTCCCGCAGGCCGCCAGCAGCCCGCAGGCCAGCGCTGCCGCCACGATGCCGCATTCCCTTGCCTTGCTCATGATGACCATTCGTTGCTCGTGTCCGCATCGCTGCCGCCGCCCCGCAGGGCGGCGCTGGTGGCGGTCCGGACCGATGCCGGATCGTCATGCACGATCGGTGCCGTGCCTTCAGCACCGCCGACGCCGGCGGCCGCGCAGTGTAGCCGCATGCCCGGATGGCGGGCGCATCAATTGAGCCGGCATGCGCGCACAATACGTGCAACCGCATGCGTAGCTGGAGCCGTCATGGGCGTCACTCTCGACAACAAGCTGGTCGTCGCGCTGTCCTCGCGCGCGCTGTTCGATTTCGAAGCGGAGAACCGCGTGTTCGACGAACAGGGTGACGACGCCTACGAGCAATTCCAGCTGGAGCGCATCGACCAGCCGGCCAGGCCCGGCGTCGCGTTTCCGCTGGTGAAGAAGCTGCTCGCCTTCAACGACGACGGCGAGCATCGCGTCGAGGTCGTGATCCTCTCGCGCAACGACCCGGCCTCCGGCCTGCGCGTGTTCAATTCGGCGAAGGCGGAGGGCCTGAAGCTGGAACGCGGCGTCTTCACCAAGGGCGCGCCGCCGTACCGCTATCTCAAGCCGCTCGGCGCGCACCTGTTCCTGTCGGCGAATCCGGACGACGTGCACGGCGCGCTGGACTCGAACTTCCCGGCCGCGCGCGTGTTCTCGAAATCACTGATCGACGCCGCGCGTCATCCGAACGAACTGCGCATCGCCTTCGACGGCGACGCCGTGCTGTTCTCCGACGAGGCCGAGCGCGTGTTCCAGGCCAGCGGCCTCGACGCCTTCCAGAATCACGAGACGACCAACGCCGCGCTGCCGCTGCCGCCGGGGCCGTTCAAGCCGCTGCTCGAAGCGCTGCACCGCCTGCAGCGCGCCGCCGGTTCGAAAGTGCCGGTCAAGCTGCGCACCGCGCTGGTCACCGCGCGCAGCGCGCCGGCCCACGAGCGCGCGATCCGCACGCTGATGCACTGGGGCATCGAAGTCGACGAGGCGATGTTCCTCGGCGGCCTGCAGAAGGGGCCGTTCCTGAAGGAGTTCGAACCGGATTTCTTCTTCGACGACCAGCTCACGCACTGCGAGTCGGCGGTCGTCGCCGGCCCCACCGGGCATGTGTCGGCGGGCGTGGTGAATATCCGCCGCGCCTAGCTCGCCGTGCCCGGTGCGCGGCAACGCGGCGCCCGGGCGGACGCCTAGCCGCGCGGCTGCAGCTTCGCCATCGCCCGCGAGCGCTGCAGGGCGACGAATTCGAGCGTGCCGAGCACGACGGCGCCGCCGAGGGTGACGGGAGCCGAGGTCATTACTTTGCGGACGATGCGGGCCATCGGAAGCTCCAGACCGGCCTTGCCTGAATGCCGGGGTTGCGAAGTCTGGAGCCACCGTAGCAAGACTTTGTGACGGCCCGATGGAGCTTGCATGACAGGCGCTCCTGTGACGGCGGCATGTCAAAGGGATGACATGTTGCGGCGCGACACTGGCGCACTGCCATGACCGCACTTCTCACCTCCGCGCCTCCGGCCGAACTGGCCGAACTGCAGCGCCTGATCGACACCACGCCGGCGCCGCTCGAGGCGCGTGTGCTGTGCGAGGTGCGCGTGCGCGACCGCGTGTTTCCGGTGCATGCGCTGACGCTCGGCAATCCGTCGCCGGAAGCGCCGGCGGTCGGTTTCTTCGGCGGCGTGCACGGGCTCGAACGCATCGGCGCGGAAGTGGTCATCGCCTACCTGCGCAGCCTGGTGTCGCGCCTGTCCTGGGACGCCTCGCTGCACCAGCAGCTCGAGCACGTGCGCCTGGTCTTCATGCCGCTCGTCAATCCGGGCGGCCTGTGGCTCGGCACGCGCGCCAATCCGCGCGGCGTGGATCTGATGCGCAACGCGCCGATCGACGCCGTCGAGTCGGTGCCGTTCATGGTCGGCGGCCAGCGCCTCAGCGCCGGCCTGCCCTGGTACCGCGGCGCCAGCGGCGCACCGATGGAGAGCGAGAGTGCGGCGCTGTGCGCGCTCGTCGAGCAGGAATTGCTCGGCCGGCCCTTGAGCATCGCCATCGACTGCCATTCCGGATTCGGCGTCGACGATCGCCTGTGGTTTCCGTACGCGCACACGCGCGCGCCGATTCCGCATCTCGCCGAAATGCATGCGCTGAGCCAGATCTTCGCCAACAGCCATGCGCATCATCGCTACGTGTTCGAGCCGCAGAGCCTGCAATACCTGACGCACGGCGATCTCTGGGATTACCTCTATCGGCGCGCGCTCGACACGCCGGCGTCGACCTTCCTGCCGCTGACCCTGGAGATGGGCTCCTGGCTGTGGGTCAAGAAGAATCCGCGGCAGATCTTCACGCGCTACGGCATCTTCAATCCGCTGATCGCGCATCGCCAGCAGCGCGTCATGCGCCGCCACCATGCGCTGCTCGATTTCTTCGTGCGCGCGGCGATCGGCCATGCGCGCTGGCTGCCGCGCGGTCCGGCGCGCGAGCAGCACCGCGCGGACGCGATGGCGCGCTGGTATGCGAAAGTGCCGGCATGAGCGAACCGCCGCAAAAATCCGCGACCTGGGTCCTGCTGCGCGGCCTGATCCGCGACCGCCGGCACTGGGGCGAGTTTGCGCAGCGCTTCGCGGCCGGCCTCGGCGGCGCGGACGTCCTCGCCCTCGACCTGCCGGGCAACGGCGAGCTGAATCACCAAGACAGTCCGACGACGATCGCCGGCATGGTCGCCTACGCGCGCGCCGAACTCGGGCGCCGCGGCATCGCGCCGCCGTATCGCCTGTTGGCGATGTCGCTCGGCGGCATGGTGGCGACGGCCTGGGCCGACGCGCATCCGCAGGAGATCGCCGCGATGGTGCTGGTCAACACCAGCCTGCGGCCGCTGAGCCCGTTCTGGCAGCGCCTGCGCCCGCAGGCCTATCCGACCGTCGTGCGCCTGCTGCTCAATCCCGACGCGCGCCATGGCGAAGCGGCCATCCTGCGCCTGACCAGCAGTCGCGCCGCCGAGCGCAGCGTGGTGCTCGACGACTGGATCGCCTGGCGCCTCGCGCGGCCGGTATCGCGCGGCAACGCGCTGCGCCAGCTGCTGGCGGCCTTGCGTTTTCGCGCGCCGCGTCGCGCGCCGGCGCCGCCGACGCTGGTGCTGGTCGGGCTCGGCGATCGCCTCGTCGATCCGCGCTGCTCGCAGCGCCTGGCGCGGCGCTGGCAATGCGCGATCGCCGCGCATCCGGACGCCGGGCACGATCTGCCGCTCGACGACGCCGACTGGGTGATCGCGCAGGTGCGCGGCTGGACGCACGCCGTCTGAGACTTGCGCCGCCGGCGCCGCGCCGCGAAGCTGCGGCGATGGACAAACCGCATGCTCCCTCCTGCGAGCGCAATCGCGAGCCGATCCTCGCCGTGCTGCGCGAGCATTTCGCCGATCGGCGCCGCGTGCTCGAGATCGGCAGCGGCACCGGCCAGCACGCGGTGTACTTCGGCGCCGCGCTGCCGTGGCTGCAATGGCAGACCTCGGACCGCCGCGAACACCACGCGGGCATCCGCGCCTGGCTCGACGAGGCCGCGCTGCCGAACGTGCTCGCGCCGCTGGCGCTCGACGTCGGCGCCGACACCTGGCCGGACGCCCGCTACGACGCCGCCTTCAGCGCCAATACCCTGCACATCATGAGCTGGACGGACATCGAGGCACTGTTCGCCGGCCTCGCGCGCGTGCTCGATGCCGACGACGCGACGCTCGTCGTCTACGGACCTTTCAACCAGGGCGGCACTTACACGAGCCCGGGCAACGCCGATTTCGACGGCTGGCTGAAGGCGCGCGGCGCGCACATGGGTATCCGCGACGCCGAGGCGGTCGACGCGCTCGCCGCCCGGCACGGCCTCGCGCTCGCCGCCGACCTGGCGATGCCGGCCCACAACCGCTGCCGCGTCTGGCGGCGCGGCTGAGCGATCAGGCGCGGCCCGGCTTCATGTCCGTCTGCCATTGGCGGGCGCGCTGCAGATAGCGCGGGTTGGCCTGCGGCACGCGCTCCAGCTCGGCGATCGCCGCGCCGAACAGCTGCGCGGCTTCCTCGTCCTCGCCGAGCTTGTCGAGGCTGTGCGCCAGCGCCGACAGCACGGTCGCGTGCAGCCAGTGGTCCTGGCGGCCGTAGATCTGCTCCATGACCCGCAGCGCGCGCCGCTGCATGTCGGCGGCGTCCTGCCATTCGCCGAGATCCTGCAGCATGCGGCCGATGTTGTGCATGGCCACCAGCACCTGGCTGTCGCGCTCGCCGAACTTCGCGGTCTGCGCGGCGAGCACCTCGCGATAGATGGCGATCGCCTTGCGCGGCTCGCCCATGTCGCTGTAGAGGTAGGCCATGCCGCTGCGCGTGACTAGCGTGTCGGTGTGCAGCTCGCCGAGCACCCGGCGCTGCCGCGCGTAGACACCCTCGAAGACCCGCATGGCGCCGGCGTAGTCCTTGCCGTAGTGCAGCGTGGTGCCGAGCGCCTGTTCGATGTTCATCGTCAGGCGATGGTCGGCGCCGAGCGCGCGCGTCGCGTCGGCCAGCAGCGGTGCGAGCAGGTCGTGCGCTTCGCCGATGCGGCCGGCCTGGATCAGCGCGCCGGCCATCGAGCGCCGCGACATGAAGACTTCCGGATGCAGCGGCGGATGCAGGCGCAGATTGACGGCGACCGCCTCGCGGTTGGCGGCCAGGCATTCATCCATGCGGCTGGTGTCGCAGAGCAGGTCGGCGTGATAGCGGCGCAGGCGCGCCTGGATCGGATCGTTGGCGGCCAGCTCGCGTTCGATCTGCGGCGTCAGCGCCTCGATCGCCGCGAGCGCATCGCCGGGACGGTTGTCCATGTGACTCAGGCGCGCCACTTCCACCTGCGCGGCCAGCGACAGGGCGCGCAGGCCGGCGCCGTCGGCCAGCACGCGCGCCTGTTCGGCCTCCCGGCGCGATTCGCCGAAAGCCTCGGTGTCGAGCAGGCAGCGGCTGATCTGCAGATGCAGATCGGCGGCGAGGCCGGGCTGCTCGGCGGCCGCATCGCCAAGCAACTGCAGGCCGCGGCGGAACTGCGCCTCGGCGGCGGTCCACTGGCCGAAGCCGAACAGCGCGTTGCCGAGTGAACGGCGGATCGACGCCTCGATGAGCGGCTGTCCCTGCAGACGGTCGCCGAGCTTGCCGGCGGCGACCTGCAGCAGTTCCTTCACCGTGATGTCGGGCCGGCCGCTCAGTTCGGGATCGGTCGCCGCCAGCACGTCGTCGAGCAGGAACTGGTTGACGGCGCCGGCCGCCAGCTCGGCGCGCTGCGCCTGGTCGCGCGCGCGCCGTGCGTCGACGTATAGCCAGGTGCTGACGGCGAGGCCGACGGCCAGGGCCGCGAACGCGACGGCGATCCAGCCGCGCTGCGCGCGCCAGCGTTCGATCTGCCGGCGCGCCGCGTCGGCGCGCGCCTGCTCGACGCGTTCGTGCTCCAGCTGCAGGCGACGACCGTCGAGCGCGCGCAGGCGCTGCGCGAGCTGCGCGGCGTCGGCGAGGCGGCGCGCCGGATCGAGCTGCGCGGCGGCGGCGATGTCCTCGCGCAGCAGCGGCTCGTCGACATCGCGCTCCCAGCCCGGCGCCAGCGGCCGGCGCAGATCGCCGACGATCAGCTGATACAGCAGCACGCCGAGCGCGTAAACATCGCTCTTCAGCGTCGCCGGCTGGCCGGCGATCACCTCCGGCGCGAGATACATGAGCGAGCCGGAGGAATCACCGTCGCCGATCTCGCGCGTCAGGCCGAGGCGGGTGATCGACAGCGCCTGCAGGCGCGTGTCGTCGATCAGCATGCCGCTGCCGAAATCGGCGAGCCGCACCCCCGGCCGGCCGGCGGCGTCGCCGACGATCAGCAGGTTCGCCGGCTTGACGTCCTTGTGCAGCACGCCGACGCCGTGCGCGGCGGCCAGCGCCTCGGCGGCCTGCGCGACCAGCTCGATGCGCGTCTGCAGCGGCACGTGCGGATGCTCGCCGAGCCAGCGTTCGAGGCTGCCGGCCGGGCACCATTCGGTCTCGATGAAGTAGGGCGCCTCCTGCAGATTCCAGTCGAGCACCGGCACCACGGCGGCGCGCTCGCCGAGACTCTCGGTGAGCAGGCGCTGCAGGGTGATCTCGCGCTTGAGCGTCGAGAGCCCGGCACCGTCGCCGGCGAACTTGAGGACGCGGCGCTCGCGCGTCTTGGCCTGCTCGATCAGCCAGGTTTCGTTGCGGCCTTCGCCGAGGCGTTCGACCAGCGTCCAGTTCGGGCGCAGCGGTGGCACCTCGCCGGCGCGCAGGTGCAGGGTCGCCGGCGATTGCGTCTTCAGCGGCGTCAGGCGCTCGACGGCGGCGTCGAAGCGGTAGCCGTAGCCGTGCACGGTGCGGATGACGCGCTGCTCGCCGTCGCCGATCGCGCGGCGCAGCAGCGAGACGGAGCGGGCCAGCACCGACTCGCTGAGCACGCGGCCGGGCCACACGGCGTCGAGCAGCTCGTCCTTGGTCAGCACCTCGCCCGGATGGCGCACGAAGACGCGCAGCAATTCGAGCGACTTCGATTCGACCGGGACGCTTGCGCCGGCCAGCAGGATCTCGAGCCGGAACTCGTCCAGCTCCACCACGCCGAAACGCCAGCGCGCCGGCTGCAGATTCGGTTCCGGAATCGGTGCGTTCATTCAGGACTCCCCGCGGCGGGCGGACGCGGCGCGGCGCGCCGGGGCGAGGCCGCGCACGCCGCACATCCTGGTCGCCGCAAAAAAATTTTCTGCCTCACGAAAACCTCAGGAAAGCCTCAGTGCGTCCTAAGGACGCCCGCCGGCCCGCTGCGCAGGATGCCGCCCGACCACTCCTGTTTTCGACGAGGCACGCAGATGAAATGTCGTCACTCCAAAGCGCAGATTCTGGCCATCCTCCGCGAGTATGACAGCGGCGAGGCGCCATCCGTGGTCAGCCTCTGCGCCAGGCACCGGATCTCGCGGCAGGCCTACTACTACTGGCGCGCCAAGTACGGCACCGAGTCGGCCGCCGAACAGCGCCTCGCCGCGCTCGAGCACGAGGTCCGCGCCCTGCGCGCGCTGATCGACGCCCGCGTCTACGGCAATCCGGACATGCGCCTGCCGGGCTACGGCCCGGCCCGTTATCCGGCGCGCATCGCCGCCTGAGAACCGATCCGAAACCTCGGGACCGCGCGCCGGTGTGGGGCACCGGCGCGCGCTGATTACCGCGCTGGAAGCCGTCCGGCTCCTGCCCGCAATCATCTAACGCACTTGGGAGATTTCAATGACGGATTCCTTACATGCGCGGCCGGCGCGCCACCGGCTTTCGGGCCAGGCACGGCATCGCGCGGCAGAGCGGCCCTGGCGGAAGAGCGCGCTCGCGCTTGCCCTGAGCAGCCCGCTGGCCCTCACGGCGCTGGAGAGCGGCCTGATGCTGACCGTGCTGGCGCCCGGCGCGGCGCGCGCCGCGAGCAATTCCGAAGGCTATGTCTACGGCATCGCACCGGCAGGCGCGAACATCACCCTGCGCAGTGCGGAAACCGGCTACGTCCGCGGCACCGTGGCCGGCGCGAACGGCAGCTTCCAGATCACCGCGGTTCCGGTCGGCAGCTATGAGGTCACGGCCGTCGTCGAGGGCGGCGAGCAGAAACAGACCGTGACGGTGTCGATCGGCGAAGGCGCGCAGCTGCGCTTCGTCGCCGAGGAGATCGCCGAAGTCACGGTCACGGGCCAGCGCAGCAATGTCGACACGACTGCCGTGGAAACCTCGACGAATCTCAGCGCGGAGGAACTCGAAAGGCTTCCCGTGCAGCGCCACATCAGTGCCGTGCAGATGCTGGCGCCCGACGCCAGCGCCGGATCGAGCGACTACGAGACCAAGCAGGGCAACCATCTGGTGGCCTTCGGCGGCGCCTCGCCGCTCGAGAACGGCTTCTTCCTCAACGGTTTCAACATCACCGACTTCCGCCTCGGCCTCGGCGGCAGCGAAGTGCCCTTCCAGTTTCTGCAGGAGACGCAGATCAAGACCGGCGGCTACTCCGCGGCCTTCGGGCGCTCGCTCGGCGGCGTCGTCAACATGGTCAGCAAGACCGGCACCAACAGCTTCCTGGCCGGCGGCAATCTGTTCTGGGAACCGGAATGGGCGCGCGGGCACTCGCCCGACGTGGATTTCGTCGACAACGCGGGCAAGGTCGTCCACAAGGTCTACAACAGTGCCGACGAAGACGACGGCGTCGAAGGCAATCTGTTCGCGGGCGGGCCGCTCATCAAGGACCGCCTGTTCTTCTATGGCGTGGTCGGGATGAAGGACATCTCGAGCCAGTACGTCGGCGCGCGAGGCGACACGTATTCGAAGGAGAAGTCGGACGGCCCGCTCTACTACGCGCTCAATCTCGCCGCCAATCTCGCGCCGGGCCACCGCCTGCAGTTCACCACCTTCTCCGACGAGCGCGACTCGGAAATCGCCGTTTACGACTATGACTTCGACGACAAGGCGGTCGGCGCGGCGAGTTCGAGGACGCAAGCGACCACCGGCGGTCAGGCCTACATCGCCAACTACGACGGACAGGTCGCCGACTGGTTCAGCCTCTCCGCGCTGTACGGCCATGGCGAAATCAAGGACAAGTCGTCCGCGCTGGCGGGCGACGGCGGGCCGTGCACGGCGGTGATCGACAACCGCACCGGCTCCAACGAGCGTCTCGGCTGTGTCTCGGCCGAGACGCGCAATCGCGACATCCTGGACACGCGTGAATCCTGGCGCCTGGAAGGCACGTTCTTCTTCTCGCTGCTCGGCGAGCACCAGGTCAAGGCCGGCTACGAAGTCGAGGACCTGACGACGGACATCACGCAGGCCTACGTCGGCAACGGCACGGTCTATACCTACTCGCGCTGCCACAACGAGGAAGATCCCGAGGCGGGATGCTCCGTGGGTGGCGAGACCATCGCCGAAGGCGCCGATTTCGTGCGTCTGCGCACGTATCCGATCTTCGGTAAGTTCGACAACGACCTGAGCGCGTACTACATCGAGGATCGCTGGCAGATCCATCGGCAGCTGCTGCTGTCGCTCGGCCTGCGCAACGACACCTTCGACCTCAAGAACCGCCAGGGCCGGTCCTGGACCAGGCAGGACGAGCAGTGGGGTCCGCGCCTCGGCATCGCCTTCGATCCGCTCGACGACGGCCGTTCGAGGATCTATGCGAACTACGGGCGCTACTACATGCCCATCGAGACCAACACCGCGACGCGCACGCTTTCGGGCGGCGTCGACGAGAGCTCGTACTACGAGTTCACCGCGATCGATCCGCTGACCGGCATCCCGACGCTCGGCGACAAGATCGGTGCGACCACGTCCGCCGCGGTCTCGAACGACTATCCGCGCGCCGCGAACCTCAAGCCGTCCTCGCAGGACGAGTTCATCCTCGGCTACGAGATGGAAGTCGCGCCGTCGTGGAGCGCCGGCATCAAGGGTCTGCATCGCCGCCTGAACGAGGTCATCGAAGACACCTGCGGTTACTTCCCGACGGAAGAAGGCGATCTCACCTATGGCTGCGTCCTGCTGAATCCGGGCCGCGATGCGGTGATCAGGAATCAGGACTGGAACTTCGACGGCGAGATCGACAACGTCACGCTGACGTCCGACTTCCTCGGCCTGCCGAAGGCGGAACGCAAGTACTACGCCCTCACGCTGAACCTCGATCGCGCGTTCGACGGCAAGTGGTTCGTCAAGAGCAGCTATACCTGGTCGCACACCTACGGCAACTTCGAAGGCTACGCGCGCTCCGATACGGGCCAGGCCGATCCAGGCATCTCGTCGACCTTCGATCTCCCGCAGCTCATTTCCTACGGCGACCTGCCGCAGGATCACCGCCACAACGTCAAGATCTCCGGGGCCTATGCGATCACCGACGAGTGGATGGTGGGTCTCAGCTTCTCGGCCATCAGCGGCCGGCCGAAGAACGCCTATGGCCGCATCCCGCCCGGCACGCCGCTGGGTGATTACGACCCGCAGACCAATCAGGCCATCATCGACGCGTACAACGAGCAGTACGAGGGGGAGTTCTCGTATGTCGACGGCAAGCGGGTCGGTCGCGGCAGCGAGGGACGCCTGGGCTGGATCATCGATCTCAACGCGTCGGTCAGCTACAGCCCGAAGTTCGTGCCCGGCCTGACGCTCGGCATGGATGTCTTCAACGTGCTCAATGGCGACA
Source organism: Solimonas soli DSM 21787 (assembly GCF_000474945.1). Classification (GTDB taxonomy): domain Bacteria; phylum Pseudomonadota; class Gammaproteobacteria; order Nevskiales; family Nevskiaceae; genus Solimonas; species Solimonas soli. The sequence goes on from NZ_KI440838.1 coordinate 275,858, forward strand.
CCGTCACCAACATCGACGAGTCGAAGGAACTGCTGACGATCGACAACCCGGCCTACGGCACGCCGCGCGACTCCGATTCGTTCCAGAAGCCGCGCTACTTCCGCTTCAGTCTCGGCTACGAGTTCAAGTAAGGCGGCGGTGGCGGACGGCGGCCCTGGGGCCGCCGTTTTTTCCGGGCCCAAGGGCAGGCCCGGCGGAGCTTGGCGCCAGTCGGCGGATGCATGCGCACGGTACGCTATGCTGCCCGGCCGTGGCCTGATGGGTCTGCAGATGAAGGGCGGCTCCCGCGATACCCCATTGCCCGATTACGGCATCGACGCGCCGGACGCGGTGCGCCGCTTTCTCACCATGGGCACGCTGGCGATCGTCGTCGGTTTCGCCGCACCGAGCCTGGTCGCGATGCTGCCGCCGCAGTACGCGCAGACCCTGCTCGGCACGGCGCGCTCGCTCGGCTGGATGGGTTATGCCTTCGTCGCCACCGCCTGCGTGATGCTGTGGGGCAGCCGCGTCGGCAAGCTGCGCCTGCGCGACAAGGTGCTGGCGACGCTGCCCTGGCGCGGCGACGAGCAGGTGCTCGACGTCGGCTGCGGGCATGGCCTGATGCTGATCGGCGCCGCGCAGCGGCTCACGAGCGGCCGGGCGGTCGGCATCGATATCTGGCGCGCGCAGGACCAGGCGCGCAACAGTCCGCAGGCGACGCTGCGCAACGCGCGCCTCGAAAGTGTCGCCGGGCGGATCGAGGTGCGCAGCGCCGATGCGCGGCGCCTGCCGTTCGACGCCGCGAGCTTCGACGTCGTGCTGTCGAGCTGGACGCTGCACAACATCGCCGAGCGCGACGGGCGGCGGCGCGCCATCGAGGAGATCATGCGCGTGCTGAGGCCCGGCGGGCGCGTCGTGCTGATCGACATCCGCCACGGCGCCGAATACGCGGCGCTGCTGCGCGAGCTGGGATGCGCGCAGGTTCGCGTCGGTGCGCCGAGCTTCCTGTTCGTGACGCCGACGCGCGTCGTCAGCGCGCAGAAGCCCGCTTGAACGCACTCAGGCGTAGATCATCTTGCGCGTCATGCCGCCGTCGACGACCAGATTCGCGCCGGTGACGAAGCCGGCCTCGTCGGACAGCAGGTAGGCGACCGCGGCGGCGATGTCCTCCGGCTTGCCGACGCGGCCGGCCGGATGCTGCGCATGGTCCTGCTTCGACAGCGCCGGCGCCTTGCGCCGCGACGGCGCCTGCCAGGCGTCGGTGGCGATCCAGCCGGGGCTCACGCAGTTGACGCGCACCTCGGGGCCGAGGCTCATCGCCAGCGCGTGCGTCAGCGCCACCACGCCGCCCTTGCTCGCGGCATAGGCGTCCCAGTCCGGTTCCGACATCAGCGCGCGGGTCGAGGCGATCAGCACGATCGCGCCGCGCGTGCGGCGCAGGGCCGGCGCGGCGTGCTTGGCGAGCAGGAAGCCGCCGCCGAGATTCACGCCGAGCACGCGATTCCACTCACGCAGACTGAGCTTGGCGAGCGGTTTCGGGATGGAGATGCCGGCATTGGCGACCGCCGCGCGCAGCGGCCCGAGGCGGCGCGCGGCGGCGATGGCCGCACGCACCGCGCTCGCGTCGCCGGCATCGCCGCGCACGAAGACGGCGCGGGTCGCGCCGCCGAGTTCCTGTTCGGCGGCGCGGCCGGCCTGGCGATCGACGTCGAGCATGACCACGTGCAGGCCGCGCGCGATCAGTGCCGCGCTGATCGCCTTGCCGATGCCCTGCGCGCCGGCGGTGACGACGGCGGAGCCCGCCCGTGTGGCGGCGGCGCTCATGGCGGCACGAGCTTGTAGAGCGCGCCGTTCGCGCCGCTGAGATACAGCTCGCCGTCGCTGTCCTCGCCGAACGACGTCGGCTGCGTCGGGAGTGTGGCGAGGCGCGTGCTCGACTGCCGATCGTCGGCCAGCGCCCAGATTTCGCCGGAACAGTAGTCCGCGTAGACATAGCGGCCCTGCATGCCGGCGAGCGCCGCGCCGCGATACGCGTAGCCGCCGATGATGCTGCAGCGGCCGTTGCTGTGGTCGTACTCGAAGACCGGCATCGTCACGCCGGCCGGCGCCGGGTCGCCGCTATTGTAGACGTGCGTGCCCTCGTACTTGCGCCAGCCGTAGTTGGCGCCCCTGGCGCCGATGTCGATTTCCTCCCAGGCGCTCTGGCCGACGTCGCCGATCCACAGCGTGCCGTTGTCGCGGTCGAAGCTGTTGCGGAAGGGATTGCGCAGGCCGTAGGCCCAGATTTCCGCGCGTGCGGCGCTCTGGCCGACGAAGGGATTGTCGGCGGGCACGTCGCCGTTGCCGTCGATGCGCAGCAGCTTGCCGAGCAGCGAGCCGAGATCCTGCGCGTGCCTGTCCGGGTCGCCGGTGCCGCCGCCGTCGCCGACCGCGACGTAGAGCTTGCCGTCCGGACCGAAGCCGATCCAGCCGCCGTTGTGATTTTTGCTGCTGTCCGCCGGCTGCGTGATCGTCAGCAGCTTCGTTTCCGAAGCCGGATCGGCCTCGTCGGCGCTGCGCGCCGTGTAGCGCGCGACGACCGTGCTGCGCGCGACGCCGCCGGTGCCGGGGGCGGCGCTGTAGTAGACATAGAAGCGATGGTTCGTGGCGTAGGCCGGATCGAAGGCGAGGCCGAGCAGGCCCTGCTCGCCCGCCGTGTCGAGGCGAGTGCCGATGTCGAGAAAGAGCTGCTTGCCCGGGCTCGCGCTGCTGCGGTCGATCACGTAGACGCGACCGCCCTGCTCGACGACGAACAGCCGCCGCGTGTCGCCGGGCGCCGCGGTGACGAACAGCGGCGCGTCGAAGCCGAGGCCGGAGAACGCGCGCTGCGCGGCGACGGCCCCGACGGGCGGCGGCTCCTCGTCCGGCAGGCCGCCACCGCCGCCGCAGTGCGCGAGCGCTAGGGCCGACACCAGCAGGGCGGCCTGCCAGGCCCGCCGGTTCGCCAATGGCTTCATCGTTTTTTTCTCCCGGAGCGACGCGATGCGTGGCCGTCGCCGCCGATTCTCGCATCATGCGCATCGCGGCTGAATGCTTGCCGCGTGCGGGATGCTCGCCTAGGCTGGCGGCGGTCAAAAAAGGGAGAAGCCGCCATGATCGTCACACCGCTGTACGCCGGACTGCTGGGCCTGTGGTTCCTCGTGCTGAGCGTGCGCGTGGTGCAGGGGCGGGGAAAGTTCCAGATCCATCTCGGCGACGGCGGCAACGCCGAGATGGCGCGGCGCGTGCGCGGTCATGCCAACTTCGCCGAATACGTGCCGCTGACGCTGCTGCTGATCGCGATCCTCGAACTCAGTCATTTCTCGATCTACGTGCTGCACGCGCTCGGTGCGGCGCTGCTCGTCGGCCGCGTGCTGCACGGCATCGCGCTGTCGTTCACCGCACAGTTCAAGCTCGGCCGCATGCTCGGCATCCTGCTGAGCTTCATCGTGCTGCTGATCGCCGCGGCGCTGTGCGTCTGGCAGGGCATGCGCGCCGCCAGCCTGCTGGCCTGAGCGCGCCATGGTGAAAGCCGGCGCGCCGGCGGACGCGACCTGTGCCTGCGGCTCGGCGCGCGCCTACGCGCAATGCTGCGGCGCCCTGCATGCCGGCGCCGCGGCGGCCGACGCCGAGGCGCTGATGCGCTCGCGCTACAGCGCCTACGCGCGCGGGCTGGAGCCGTATCTGCTCGACACCTGGGACGCGGCGACGCGGCCGGCGCGCGTCGCGTTCGATCCGGCGACGCGCTGGCTGGGATTGAAAGTGCTGCGGCATGTCGCGAACGGCGACGCGGCGGTCGTCGAATTCGTCGCCAAGTTCAAGATCGGCGGCGGCAGCGCGCAAGGCCTGCACGAACGCAGCCGGTTCCGCCGCGAGGCCGGGCGCTGGTTCTACGTCGACGGCGAATTTCCGGACTGAAGGCGTACCGCTTCATCCGCGGCAAAGGTCGACACTGCGTTCGATATCATTACCATGGTACGTCCCGTTGACACCGACAGGACGATACTGATGCTTGAATTCGAGTTTCTCGGCAATTCGCTGCTGCGCTGGCTGTACGCATTCATCGTTGCCGCCGCCATCGTCATCCTGGTCTGGGCCGTGCGCGGCCTCGTCGTGCGCCGCCTCGGCGCGATCGCGCGGCGGACCACGACGTCGCTCGACGACTCGCTGATCGCGGTCGTGCGCCGCACGAAGCTGTGGCTCGCCGGGCTGCCGGCGCTGCTGATCGCCTCGCGCTCGCTGGTGCTGCCGGACAAGCTCGACGGCGGACTCGCGCGCGCCGCCGAAATCGCCGTGATCGTCCAGCTCGGCCTCTGGCTCGCCGCGCTGCTCGATTTCTGGATCGCGCGCTCGCGCGAGCGCGCGGCGGCCGAGAACCCCGGCGCGACGACCAGCCTTGGCGCGCTGGCATTCGTCGGCAAGCTGGTGCTGTGGTCGATGCTGACGCTGGTCGTGCTGGACAATCTCGGCATCGACGTCACCGCCATGATCGCCGGCCTCGGCGTCGGCGGTGTGGCCGTCGCCCTGGCCGTGCAGAACATCCTCGGCGATCTGTTCGCGTCGCTGTCGATCGTCATCGACAAGCCGTTCGTGGTCGGCGACTTCATCATCGTCGACGACTACATGGGCACCGTCGAGCACGTCGGCCTGAAGACCACGCGCCTGCGCAGCCTCGGCGGCGAGCAGCTGGTGTTCTCGAACAGCGATCTGCTGAAGTCGCGACTGCGCAACTACAAGCGCATGCGCGAGCGTCGCGTCGTGTTCAAGTTCGGCATCCTCTATGAAACGCCGGTGGCGAAGCTCGAGAAGATTGCCGACCAGGTGCGCGAGATCGTCGTGGCGCAGCCCACCGTGCGCTTCGATCGCGCGCATTTCGCGAGCTTCGGCGAATCCTCTTACGACTTCGAGGTCGTGTACTGGATGCTCGATCCGGATTTCAACAAGTACATGGACACCCAGCAGGCCATCAACCTGGCCATGGTCCGCAAGTTCGAGGCCGAAGGCATCGGCTTCGCGTATCCGACGCGCATGCTGCACGTCGGCGAGCCGCTGCGTATCCGCAGCGCCAACGATCCGCTACAGTCGACCGACGCCGTCACCCAACGATCCGAGTCGCCATGAGCCTGCGCTGTGAAATCATTCCGGTCACCGCCTTCCAGCAGAACTGCTCGCTGATCTGGGACACGGAGACGATGCGCGGCGCCTTCGTCGACGCCGGCGGCGAGGTCGAGCGCCTGCTCGAACGCGCGCGCCATCACGGCGTGACGATCGACAAGCTGCTGGTCACGCACGGCCATCTCGACCATGCCAGCGGCGTCGCCGAGCTCGCCGAACGCCTCGGCGTGCCGATCGAGGGACCGCACGAGGGCGACGGTTTCTGGATCGACGGCATCCCGGAGGCCGCGGCGCGCTACGGCTTCCCGCCGGCGCGCAGCTTCGTGCCGACGCGCTGGCTGCGGCAGGGCGACACGGTCACGCTCGGCAGCCTCGCCTTCGAAGTGCTGCACTGCCCGGGACACACGCCCGGCCACGTCGTCTTCCACCACGCGCCTTCGCAACTCGCGTTCGTCGGCGACGTGCTGTTCGCCGGCAGTATCGGCCGCAGCGATTTTCCGCGCGGCAATCACGAGGACCTGATTCGCTCGATCCGCGAGCGCCTGTTCCCGCTCGGCGATGACATCCGCTTCGTGCCGGGCCACGGGCCGCTGTCGACTTTCGGCGAGGAGCGGCGCGGCAATCCTTTCGTCGCCGATCGCCTGTTCGGCTGAGCGCCGCCCGGGCGGCGGCCGTGGCCGCGTAGCGCGCGCCCCTCGCGCCATGTCACATTCCGGCCGGCTGCCTCGTCCAGCGCCGGACGGAATGGAGATTCGGGCATGCCGGCGCTCATCGCGCTGTTGCTGGGAGCGGGTCTGGCGATCGACGGGCTGTGGACGCTGGCCTTGCCGGCGAGCTGGCATCCGCTCATCCCCGGCGTGCCGCAGGCCGGGCTGCTGGATGCGCCCATCGTGCGCGCGACATCGGCTGCGCCTGCGCGCTGGCCGGTGTTTCGCCGGCCCGCGCCCGCGCGCCTTCGAGTGCGCCTTCGGCCACTCGCGGCGCCGGGCTGAGCGGGTCAGGCGCGATTCAGCGCCGCCCGGCAGGCTGATGGGCGGGCACGGAAACGGCCCATCTCACAGCCAAGGAGTCCTGCCATGGGTAACAGACCGTTCCTCACCGACATCGAGACGATCCGCCGCCGCGCGCGCGAGCACATCGAGCGCGGCGCGGTGACGGAAGGCTACCGCGCCGACCGCGAAGCGGTGATCCGCATCCTCAACGAAGCGCTGGCCACCGAGATCGTCTGCGTGCTGCGCTACAAGTATCACTACCACGCGGCGAGCGGCATCCATGCCAAGAGCGTCGCCGCCGAATTCCTCGAACACGCCAACGAGGAGCAGCAGCACGCCGACCAGCTCGCCGAGCGCATCACGCAGCTCGGCGGCAAGCCGAATCTGTCGCCTGACGGCCTGCTGACGCGCAGCCATTCCGAGTACATCGAGGGCGACGATCTCGTGCAGATGCTCGAGGAAGACTTGATCGCCGAACGCATCGCCATCGACAGCTACCGCGAGATCGTGCAGTACCTCGGCAACGACGATCCGACCACGCGGCGCATGATGGAGGAAATCCTCGCCAAGGAAGAGGAGCACGCCGAAGACCTCAGCACGCTGCTCGAGGAGCTCGGCAAGAAGGGCGAGCCGGCCCGCGAGGCCGCGCTGCGCTCAGCGCACTGATCCGTTCTTTCCCGCGTGCAAGGGCCGGCAGCGCCGGCCCTTTTGCGTTGCGGCGCCTCGCGGCGCGCGGCGCGTCGGGAGCCGCGGCCGCTTGCGTTTCGGCCGCTCAGGCTTCTAGGCTGCATCAGCACCGAAGGAATGCACCATGAACCTGCCGCGCCTGCTGTTCGCCCTCGGCTACGCCGGCCTCCTGCCGTTCATTGCCGGCCCGCTGTGGCTGACGCTGTCGCCGCAGAGCGCGCCGGTCTGGCTCGACCAGGCCTGGCTGCTCTACGCGGCGCTGATCGCCGCCTTCATGTCGGGCACCTTCTGGGGGCTGGCGCTGATCGTCGCCGAGAATCCGGCCGGCCTGTTCGGGCTGGTGGCGTCGGCGCTGCTCATGCTGCTCAGCTGGGGCGCGGTGATGCTGCCGTTCTCGCTGGCGCTGCCGGCGCTGGCCGGTGTCTTCATCCTGCTGGCGCTCGCCGAGCTGTGGCGCGAGCGCGTGCTCGATCCGATGAGCAGCTATTTCCGCCTGCGCGTCGTGCTCACGCTCGGCGTCCTGGTGTGCATCACCTGGCGCCATTGGCTCGGCTGAACGTGCGCGTCGTCACGGCGGCGTCGGCCGCGCACTGGCCGGCCGCGCCGGCGCATTGCTATCGTGCCCGCTCGTCCCGCGCTCCATCGATTCCGAGAGAGGTCGCATGAAGACATCGTCCCTTGCCCTTGGCGCCGCCGCGCTGTCCCTGTTCGCCGCCCTGCCGGCCACGGCGCAGATGCCACGCGTGGTTTCGCCGGTGCATTTCGGCTTCGTGCTGGAAGGCGCGGCCGAGTTCGGCGGCGACGAAGTGGCGCGTGTCTACTACGAGAACGACTCCTCGGACAGCGTCGACGCCGGCCGCGGGCTCGGCGCCGCGCTCGGCTTCTACGTGCAGCCGGCGGCCGAATGGTCGGTGCGCGCCACGGTCGGCTACAAGTACGAATCGACGCGTGCCTCGAACGCCGACATCTATCTCGACCGCGTGCCGGTCGACGTCATCGCCACCTGGCATTTCCCGAACGGCGTGCGCCTCGGCGCCGGCGGTGCCTGGCACACGGGCATCAAGTTCCATGGCGACGATATCGCGCCGAACGTGAAATTCGACGATGCCTTCGGCGTCTCGCTCGAAGCCGGCTGGCGCTGGTTCGTGGCGCGTTACACGAGCATGGATTACAAGGACGAGTTCGGGAACAAGTACGACGCCGACAGCTACGGCCTGCATCTGGTCTGGGAATTCTGAGGCGCCGCCGCGGCGGCCGCCGCAAAGCGAAAGGGCCGGCGATGCCGGCCCTTTTTCGTATGGCAACGACGATCAGAACAGCGCGGCGTCGAGCGCCATCAGGGCGTCGGAACCGGCGCGCGCCGAGCGGATCTGGAACGCGGTTTCCGGCAGCAGCTTGGCGAAGTAGAAGCGCGCCGTCGCCAGCTTGGCCTTGTAGAAATTGCCTTCCTCGGATTCGCCCTGCCTGGCCAGCGCGATGGCGGCCATGCGCGCCCACAGGTACGCATAGACGAGGTGGCCGACCACGCGCAGGTACGGCACGGCGGCGGCGCCCATCTCGTCCGGATTCTTCTGCGCCTTCTGGCCCAGCTCCGCGGTCAGCTTGGTGACCTTGTCGCCGATGTCCATCAGCGGCTCTACGAATTCCTTCATCGGCTCGTTGGCGGCGTGGGCCTTGACGAACTCCTGCACCAGCTTGCCGAGTTTCATCAGCTTCCTGCCGCCGTCCTGCAGCACCTTGCGGCCGATCAGGTCGAGCGACTGGATGGTGTTGGTGCCTTCGTAGATCAGGTTGATGCGCGCGTCGCGCACGTACTGCTCGACGCCGGTTTCCTTGATGAAGCCGTGGCCGCCGAACACCTGCATGCCGAGATTGGTGCCCTCGAAGGTGTTGTCGGTGATGAAAGCCTTGACGATCGGCGTCAGCAGCGCGACCAGCTCGTCGGCATCCTCGCGCACCTGCGCGTCCGGGTGCTTGTGCGACTGGTCGATCATCAGGCCGACCCAGTAGCACAGCGCGCGCGCCGCCTCGTTGTAGGCCTTCTGCGTCAGCAGCATGCGGCGCACGTCCGGGTGGACGATGATCGGATCGGCCGGCTTGTCCTTCAGCTTCGGACCGCTCAGCGAACGCGACTGCAGGCGATCCTTCGCGTAGGCCAGCGAGTTCTGGTAGGCGACTTCGCCGAGGCCCAGGGACTGCATGCCGACGCCGAGACGCGCGCCGTTCATCATGATGAACATCGCGTTCATGCCCTTGTTGGGCTCGCCGATGATCCAGCCCTTGGCGCCGTCGAGCTGGATGACGCTGGTCGCGTTGCCGTGGATGCCCATCTTGTGCTCGATCGACGTGCACTTGACGGTGTTGCGTTGGCCCGGCGTGCCGTCGGCGTTCGGGATGAACTTCGGCACGAGGAACAGGGTGATGCCCTTGGTGCCCTCCGGCGCGTCCGGCAGACGCGCGAGCACGAGGTGGATGATGTTGCCGGAGAGATCGTGCTCGCCGGCCGAGATGAAGATCTTGGTGCCGCTGATCGCGTAGGAGCCGTCGCCGTTCGGCTCGGCCTTGGTGCGCAGGATGCCGAGGTCGGTGCCGCAGTGCGGCTCGGTCAGGCACATCGTGCCGGTCCATTCGCCGGAGACGATTTTCGGCAGGTACATCTTCTTCAGCTCGTCGCTGCCGCGCGCGGTCAGCGCCGCGTAGGCGCCGTGCGACAGGCCCGGGTACATCGTCCAGGCCTGGTTCGACGAGTTGAGCATTTCGTACAGCACATTGTTGACGAGCTCCGGCAGGCCCTGGCCGCCGAAGGCCGGATCGCAGGACAGCGCCGGCCAGCCCTGCTCGCAGTACTGGGCATACGCCTCCTTGAAGCCTTTCGGCGCCTTGACCACGCCGTCGCCGACGTAGGTGCAGCCTTCCTCGTCGCCGGACTGGTTCAGCGGGAACAGCACTTCCGAGGCGAACTTGCCGGCTTCCTCGATGATCGAGTTGACGGTCTCGCCGTCGAGGTCGGCGTGCGGCGGCAGTTCCTTGAACGCCTGCTCGACGTTGAGCAGTTCGTGCAGGACGAACTGCATGTCGCGCAGCGGGGGGGTGTATTGCGGCATGGAAAATCTCCGGATCTGAAAAGGGCTTCTGCGTTCGCGGGAACGCGCGGAAAATCGGCGTCCATACTGTACCGTATGTTTCTGTTGCAGTGCAGTATCGCGGGATGATTTTTCGACATGGCCGGCGTTCCGACGCTGTCCGCGGCGCGGGCCGGCCGGTCGGGACACAGGCCTTTCCGGTCCGGTCCGCTCCGCCTGCCGCCGCAACGCCATCATCGCGGTGCGCCGCGGCTGAATCGGCGCTTCGGCGGGAAGGCGCGCGAGGCGCATACAAAAAAAGGGATGGCCTCGCGGCCATCCCTTTCTTGAAACAGCGCCCGCCGCAGCGGCGCGCGCCGCAGTCATTTTCCGTGCGACGCGCCCGTCCGACGCCGACGCCGCAGCATGCCGAGACCGGCGAGGCCGGCGAGCAGGCCGAAGCCGAGCGCGCCGCCGCCACCGCCGGAGCCGCCGCTGACGTCGCCCGTCGTGCCACCCGTCGTGCCGCCGCTGCCGCTGCCGGCAACCGCCTTGACCTGGGCGCTGGCCTTTTCCGGCGAGACATTGCCTTCGCTGTCCGTCACCGAGAGCGACGGTGTGTAGGTGCCTGCCTGGGTGTAGACGTGCGAGGTGGTCGGCGTGGTGGTCGTCAACGTCGCGCCGTCGCCGAAGTCCCAGCTGTAGTGCGTGATGGCTTGGCCATAGGCGCCGAAGGAGTGCGAGCCGTCGAACTGCACGGTCAGCGGCACCGAGCCGCTGCTCGGCGAGGCGATCATCGCGGCGACCGCGTGATCCGAGCCGCCGACGGTGATCGTCGTGGTCGGCGTGATCGTCACGGCGGCGGACGTTGCCGTGTTGCCGTTCACATCGGTCACCACCACCCTGGCGTCGAACGAGCCGGCCGCCGGATAGGTGTAGCTGAGGCTGGCCGAGCTGCTCTCCACCGGATCCGTGCCGTCACCGAAGAAGAACGTGTACCTGCTCAGCGCCGAGCCATCGCTGCTCGCCGAAGCGGACGCATCGAACACGACCTGCAGCGGCGCCGGACCAGTGGTCTTGGAAGCCGAGAGCCTTGCCGTCGGCGCCGAGGTCGGGCCGCCGTCGCCGCCGGTGGTGCTGCCACCCGTGCTATCGCCACCCGTCGTGCCGCCGCCGGTCGTCGAGCCGCCCGCGGTGTCACCGCCGGTGGTGCTGCCGCCGGTCGTGTCGCCGCCGGTGCTGCCGCCGCTGCAGGTCCTGGTGGTGACGTAGGCCGCGCCGTGGATCGGATAATTCGGCTTGAGGTTGCTGTACGGCGTCACCGAGACCGTGTACTGACCGGCTGGCGGTGCCGAGCCGACGCCGTTGCCGGCGGCGAAATTCACTTCCTCGAAATCGGTGCTGCCCTGCGCCGATGACAGCGTCGCGCCCGAGGGCGGCGTCACCGTCATGTCGAGATCGGTGCGGGTGCTGTCCCAGCTGACGCGCACGCGCAGGCCGCTGATGCTCGCATCGCTCGGCAGCGTGAAGTCGTGCGTGACCGCGGCGCCGCCGAAACCGGCGACCGCGAGGCCGACCGTCTGATCCCACTCGGCGAGCGTCGTTTCCGTGCTCGTGCAGCCGTCGTCGCCGCCAGTCGTGCTGCCGTAGCCGACGATGGTCACGCTGCCGGCCGGATCGGCCGCGATCGGATCGGCCGGGCAGCTCGCCGGAGCGGCGGGCAGCGCGGCGTTCAGCGCGCTGATGTCCATCGAACCGAAGCCGGTCGTGTAGTCCCAGCCCGGCGTCGCCAGCCACAGGCCGTTGGTGCCGAGCAGCACGTCATGGAAGCCGGCCGCGGTCGACAGCGGCGTGCCGTCGTAGAGGCCGTAGACCAGCGGCGCGATGAACGACAGGCTGTTGCAGCGCGCACTCTGCATGCGCGCCCAGACGCCGGCCGACAGCGGCGACGACAGCGAGGTGCCGCCGATCACCGCGTCTTCGCCGCCGACGAACAGGGCCGCGCCGGTGTACGGGTCCGCATCCATCGCGATGTCGGGCACCGCGCGCAGGCCGAGCGAGGCGAGCAGGGCGACGCCCTTCTGCCAGTCCGGCGCCGGCTCGAAGTAGCTGGTGCCGCCGCCACCGGCGTCCCAGCTCACTTCGCTGACATAGTGGTAGTCGCTGTCGGAGAGCAGCGTGGTGCCGCCGACGGCCACGACGTATGGCGACGAGGCCGGATATTCGGCGCTGATCGGACCGGAGTCCGGCAGGCCGAGATTGATCAGCACCGAGCACGCCGCGCCGGCATCGCCGCTCGACGCGAACCAGGTCTGGCCCTGCGCGACGGCCTGCTGGAACGAGGCGTCGCTCGCCGCCGCGCCGCCTTCGAGTGCGTAAAGCAGATCGCAGCCGCCATACGACATGTTGCCGATCTTCGAGCGGTTGTCCTGCGCGAACTGATTGGTGCCGAGCAGCAGGTCGCCGTCGCTCATCGAGGCGGCGTTGTAGAAGATGATTTCCTTCAGGTTGCCGGCGATGCCGCTCGACGACTGGCTGTCGAGCGCCCATTCGCCGTCTCCCGCCGTGTCCGTGCCCGGTGGCTGCACGTTGACGATGCGCACCGGCACCTGCGGCAGGCCGTTGGCCGCTTCGTACTGGCGCAGATCGGCGACGACCTGTGACAGATCGCTGCCGGCGCTGGAGATGGCCAGCGAGGTGCCGGCGCCGGTCGGCGTGCTGCCGGCGTTGTAGACGGTCTGGAACTGCGTGGAGTCGTAGCTGAGGTTCAGCGCCGGCAGGCTGGCGTTGGCGCCGGCCTTGACGTGATGCGTCTCCATCGTCGCCAGGCTGTTGAGGCCGAGCACCGACAGCACCAGATTGCCGAGCGCATCCGGCACCTGCGCGGCCTTCACGTTGCTGAACTGCGTCTTGCCGTTGAGCGTGAACTGCTTGAGCTGCGTGTTGAACGCCTTCTGCACGACGGCGGCGGTGCCGGTCGCGCTGATCAGCGTGCGGCCCGGCTGCACGATCACATTGCTGAAACCGGCGCCGTTCAGATAGTTGACGACAGCCTGCGCATCGGCCGCGCTCGGCGCGTAGCGCGACGCGAATTCGCCGGTCTTCAGCACCGCGCCGTACGACAGCGTGCCGGCGGTGTGCTGATCCTTGAGGAACTGCGTCAGTTCCGACTGACGGCGCAGCTTGAGCGCCACCACGATGCGCAGCGGCTGCGCGTCCTTGACGTCGCTGAGCGCGACGCTCGATTTGAACGGAAAAGCCTTGGTCGCGGTATCGACCCAGGCATGCGCCGCCGCGCTGCCGGCCAGCAGCGCGAGCGCTGCGGCAGCCCCCAACCCGCGCCGCTTGCGGCGCTCCAGACGATCAGACATTTGAATATTCCCGATAGTGATCAGCCCATACCGCGGCTGTGGCAGCAGTCCTGAACGAGCGGCGTTCCGTGCGTTGCGGCGGGGTTGCGTGTCGTCTCGCGTTCTTCGAGCTGAACGCTGGCCGGGCACGCGAATGGTGGGCGAGCGCGGACGCGGCACGGCCGAAAGGCCGCCTTCGATGTGCCGTCTGTTGTCATCCCCATTCCCCTTGCTGACTTTGATGTCAGCTCTCGGCAATCTGAGCGCAAGCGCGGTGCCACGCGCCAGGCTTTTCGCGCCCATCTGGGGGTAAATCCGCGTGCTTAGTTTATTTTTCCCATCAGCCATTGCGCGGCAGTCAGGGGCAATCCCCAGGGCGCTGTAAGCCCTTCGCCCGCGCCGCGCTGCGGTGTCTCCCGCAGTGCGCAGTCCCTGCGCGGGAACGGAAGGAAAGCCGCGATACCGCGTGTCAGGCGTCGGCGCGGCACCTCGGTGCACGCCTGCGCTTTTTCGTCGCGCAAAACGAAACGGCCTCCCGGATCCGGGAGGCCGTCGTCAAGGCCGACGTCAGCAGACGATCAGGCGGCCTTGGCTTCCTGCGGCGCCGAGCTGCGGATCAGATGGTCGAAGGCCGACAGCGCCGCCTTCGAGCCTTCGCCGGCGGCGATGACGATCTGCTTGTACGGCACGGTCGTCACGTCGCCCGCGGCGAACACCCCGGGCACCGAGGTGCGGCCGTGCGTATCGACCTCGACTTCGCCGCGCGGCGAGAGCTTGAGCGAATCCTTCAGCCACTCGCTGTTCGGTAGGAGGCCAATCTGCACGAAGATGCCTTCCAGTTCGACGGTCTGCGACGCGCCGCTCTTGCGATCCTTGTAGATCAGGCCGGTCAGCTTCTGGCCGTCGCCGAGCGCCTCGGTGGTCTGCGCCGAGGTGATGACGGTGACGTTCGGCAGGCTGTAGAGCTTGCGCTGCAGCACCGCGTCGGCGCGCAGCTGGCCGTCGAACTCGAGCAGGGTGACGTGCTTGACGATGCCGGCGAGGTCGATGGCCGCTTCGACGCCGGAGTTGCCGCCGCCGATCACCGCCACGCGCTTGCCCTTGAACAGCGGGCCGTCGCAGTGCGGGCAGTAGGTCACGCCCTTGTTGCGGTACTCGCTCTCGCCGGGCACGTTCATCTGCCGCCAGCGCGCGCCGGTGGCGATGATCACCGACTTCGCCTTCAGCGCCGCGCCGTTGGCGAACTGCACCTCGATCAGATCCTTGCCCGGCACCAGCTTCTCGGCGCGCTGCAGGTTCATGATGTCGACGTCATACGCCTTGACGTGCTGCTCCAGCGCGGCCGCGAACTTCGGACCTTCGGTTTCCGGGATCGAGATGTAGTTCTCGATCGCCATGGTGTCGAGCACCTGGCCGCCGAAGCGCTCGGCGGCGATGCCGGTGCGGATGCCCTTGCGGGCGGCGTAGATCGCCGCCGCCGCGCCGGCCGGGCCGCCGCCGACGATCAGCACGTCGAACGGCGCCTTGGCCTTGAGCTTCTCGGCGTCGCGCGCGGCGGCGCCGGTGTCGAGCTTGGCGACGATCTGCTCGAGATCCATGCGGCCCGAGGCGAACGGCTCGCCGTTGAGGAAGACCTGCGGCACCGACAGCACCTGACGCTGTTCGACTTCCTCCTGGAACAGCGCGCCGTCGATGGCGACATGCTCGATGTTCGGATTCAGCACCGCCGCGAGATTCAGCGCCTGCACGACGTCCGGGCAATTCTGGCAGGAGAGCGAGAAATAGGTTTCGAACTTGTACGAGCCCTGCAGGTTCGTCACCTGCTCGAGCAACTCGGCCGGCGCCTTCGACGGATGGCCGCCGACCTGCAGCAGGGCGAGCACCAGCGAGGTGAACTCGTGGCCGAGCGGAATGCCGGCGAAGCGCAGATGGATCGGCTGGCCGGGGCTGGTCAGCGCGAAGGACGGCTTGCGCGCGTCCTGGCCGTGCGTCGACAGCGCGATCTTGTCGGACAGCGATTCGATCTCGCGCAGCAGTTCGAGCAGCTCGTTCGAAGCCGCGCTGTCGTCCAGGGACGCGACCATCTCGATCGGCCGCGTGACCTTTTCGAGATAGGCCTGCAACTGGGTTTTGAGATTGGCGTCCAGCATGGACTCCTCCTGAAAGTTGGGTGTCGGGACAGATTTCGAGACAAAAAAACTCGTCCGGTCCGGGGGAACCGGACGAGGGTTGTTACGGCTTACCGCTCAACTCACCTCGTGCGTGCCGCCAGCGCGGCACCTTTCGCGACGAAGACCGCTTCAGATCTTGCCGACGAGGTCGAGCGAGGGGGCGATGGTCTTGGCGCCTTCCTTCCACTTGGCCGGGCAGACTTCGCCCGGATGCGAGGCGGTGTACTGCGCGGCCTTCAGCTTGCGCAGCGTCTCCGACACGTCGCGGGCGATCTCGTTCGAGTGGATCTCGAGCGTCTTGATGATGCCTTCCGGATTGATGATGAAGGTGCCGCGCAGGGCGAGGCCTTCCTCGTCGATGTGCACGTCGAAGGCGCGCGTCAGCTGGTGCGTCGGATCGCCGACCAGCGGGAACTTGGCCTTGCCGACCGCCGGCGAAGTCTCGTGCCACACCTTGTGCGAGAAGTGCGTGTCGGTGGTGACGATGTAGACCTCGGCGCCGGCCTTCTGGAACTCGGCGTAGTGCGTGGCGGCGTCCTCGACTTCCGTCGGGCAATTGAAGGTGAACGCGGCCGGCATGAAGATCACGACCGACCACTTGCCCTTCAGGCTGGCGTCGGTGACTTCGATGAACTTGCCATTGTGGAAAGCCTGCGTCTTGAACGGCTTGATGGGGGTATTGATCAGCGACATCGGAAATCCCTCTTGAAGTCGTGTTGGTGGATACGGAGCCGACATCCTAGGCGCGCCGGCTCAATTTGCAAAATTGATTGTTGAAATTCGAGCCATAAAGATTTTGTATCGACGCGCCGGCATGCCGAGCCGGCCGCCGCGGCGCCGCCGCAACAAAAAAAAGGCCGGCGGACGCCGGCCCTTTTCGTGCCCGCCCGGACCCTCAGGCGGCCTTGCCGAACGCCCCGCTCTGGTAGTCCTGGATGGCCTGCTCGATCTCCTCGCGCGTATTCATCACGAACGGACCGTATTGCACGATCGGTTCGCCGATCGGCTTCGCCGCCAGCAGCAGGACGCGCGCGCCTCCGGCGCCGGCGGCGATCGTCACCGTATCGCCCGGCCCGAGGGCGCCGGCCGCGCGGTTCGGCAGCGCCTTGCCGGCGATCGCCGCGTCGCCTTCGTAGACATAGACGAAGGCGGTGTGACCTTCCGGCAGCGCATGCGTGAAGTGGCCGCCGGCCGGGATGCGCAGGTCCCAGTAGCGCGGATCGGTGGACAGCTTCGCGCCGGATGGATTGACCGGGCCGTCGATGCGGCGTCCGCCGTCGATCAGCGTGCCGGCGATCACGCGCACCTCGACGCCATCCGCGAGCTGCACGGCCGGCACTTCGGATGCCGGGATGTCGCGGTAGCCGGCCGGCTTCATCTTCTCCGCCGCCGGCAGGTTCAGCCACAGCTGGAAGCCGCGCATGCGGCCCTCCGTCTGCTTCGGCATCTCGGAATGAATGATGCCGCGCGCGGCCGTCATCCACTGCACGCTGCCCGGACCGAGATCGCCGACGTTGCCGAGATGGTCCTGGTGCTGCATGTGCCCGTCGAGCATGTAGGTCACCGTCTCGAAGCCGCGGTGCGGGTGCGGCGGGAAGCCGGCGATGTAGTCGTCCGGATTGTCCGAATAGAACTCGTCGAGCATCAGGAAGGGGTCCAGATACAGGCCGCGCTGGCTGCCGATGCTGCGGCGCAGCTTGACGCCGGCACCGTCGGCGGTGGCGATCGACGGGATGATGTGCCGCAGCGTGCGGATGGTGCTCATATTGTGATTCTCCTTCGACAGGGCCGCGGATGTGGAGTCCGCCGCCCGTCGTTAGCAGCGCATCGATGTTGAGGGAGCCGGCGCCGAAGCTGCCGCTCAGGCAGCCAGCTTGACGATCTTTTCGGATGCCGCGGCGAGCGCCGCACGCTTCTGCTCTTCGCCGACGTTAAGACCCTCAGCGTAAATGTACTCGAGGTCCTTAAGGCCGATGAAATTCAGGAACGTGGTCACGAACGGCGTCTGCGTATCGGCCGGCGTGCCCTGATAGAAGCCGCCGCGCGCAGCGAAAATATAGACCTTGCGGTTGGCGAGCAGGCCTTCAGGGCCGCTTGCGGTGTAGCGGAAGGTGATGCCGGCGCGCGCCAGATGATCGAAGTAGGCCTTCAGCGTCGACGGTACGCCGAAGTTGTAGAGCGGCAAGCCGAGCACGACCACGTCCGCCGACTTCAGCTCGTCGATCAGCTCTTCGCTGGCGGCCGAGTGCGCCTGCTGTTCGGGCGTGCGCTGCTCGGGCGGCGTGAAGAACGCCTGCACGCGCTCGGCGGTGAGATGCGGCGGTGGATTGGCGCCGAGGTCGCGCACCACGACGCGGCCGTCCGGATGGCGCTTCTGCCACCGCGCGACGAAATCATTGGCGAGCTTGGTCGAATTGCCGTGGTCCGAGAAAACGCTGGTCTTGATCTGCAGGAGGGTGCTCATGGCGATACTCCGTGGGCTTGCGCCGGTGTCTGAAGAAGTGTCGCCATTTAAATATTGCCTTGTTCGATAAAAAAGCGGAATTTATCGGCCATAAAGATCGAATGGATCGATGGGACAGCCGATGAGCCAGCCGAAAATCACGCTCGAACAATGGCGTGCGCTGACCGCCGTGGTCGAGGCCGGCGGCTATGCGCAGGCCGCCGAAACCCTGCACAAGACGCAATCGACGATCACCTACGCGGTGCAGAAAATCGAGAGCCTGCTCGGCCTGAAGATTTTCGAAATCCAGGGCCGCAAGGCGCAGCTGACCCGCGAAGGCGAGGTGCTCTACCGGCGCGCGCAGACCCTGCTCGCCGAGGCCGCGGCGCTGGAGGACGGCGCCAGCGGCCTCGCCGAGGGCTGGGAGGCGGAGATCAACCTCGCCGCCGAGATCATCTTTCCCACCTGGCTGCTGCTGCGCTGCTTCGACACCTTCGCCGGGGAACACCCGCAGACGCGCATCCAGCTCTACGAGACGGTGCTCGGCGGCACCGACGAGGCGCTGCTCGAGCGCAAGGTCGATTTCGCGATTGCCGGCCACGTGCCCGGCGGCTTCATCGGCGATCCGCTGATGCGCGTGCGCTTCGTCGCCGCCGCGCACCCGGGCCATCCGCTGCACCAGCTCGGCCGCGAGCTGACGTATCGCGATCTGCGGCCGTATCGCCAGCTCGTGGTCCGCGACTCGGCGCACAACCGCATCCGCGAATCCGGCGCCTGGCTCGGTGCCGACCAGCGCTGGACGGTCTCGCACAAGGCGACGCAGATCGCCGCCGCCAAGATGGGGCTCGGCTTCGCCTGGTTCGCCGAGGAAACCATCCGCGCCGAGCTCGAGCGCGGCGAGCTCAAGCGCCTGCCGATGCGCGAGGGAGGCGAGCGCTACATCGAGCTGTATCTGGTGTTCGCCGACCGCGACTATCCCGGCCGCGGCGCCTGGCGGCTCGCCGAGATCATCCGCGAACAGGTGCGCGACACCTGCGCCTTGGCCGAGAAGATCGCGCGCGGCGAAGTCGGGAAACCGACGGAGTGTCCGGGGCCGGCCTGAGCGCGTCGCTCAGAACCGGCGCTCCGCCAGCGGCGGCGGCGTGTACTGGTAGAGCCAGGTTTCGGACAGCGGCTTGCCGTTCAGCGCCAGGTACAGGCGGATGTCGATCGGATCGGCCTTGTCGTCCGGCACCAGGTCGAACATCGCGCGCCAGCCGTGGATCGCGTCGAGCGGCCGTGCCGAGACGATCTCGACGCGGCCGCGTGCCGGACTGACGACGGCCTCGACTTTCGCATCGTGCGGCAGTCGGGCGAGCGGGCCGCCGGCGAAGTCGACGGCGAAGCGCCACGAGAAATAGCGGCGCGGCTGGCCGATGACGCCGCCGAGGCCGGTGCGCGTCGCCTGCGTCGTCGCCAGCGGCGTCTGTCGCGGGTTGCCGGCGCCCCAGCTCAGGCGGTAGGCGTAGAGATATTCCTGGCCGGGCCTGACCGGGTCCTTCGGGTTCCAGAACGCCACGATGTTGTCCGAGGTCTCGTCGGCCGTCGGAATCTCCACGAGCATGACCACGCCCGGACCCCAGTCGCCCTTCGGCTCGACCCAGGTGCTCGGCCGGCGGTCGTAGAACACGCCGTCGTCCTGGTAGTGATCGAAATCGCGGTCGCGCTGCATCAGGCCGAAGCCGCGCGGGCCGTCGTCGAAGAAGGAGTTGACGTGCACGTCGCGCGGATTGACCAGCGGCCGCCAGATCCATTCGCCGCGGCCATTGCAGATCTGCAGGCCGTCGGTGTCGTGGATTTCCGGGCGCCAGTCGTTGGCCATGCGCCGATCGTTCTCGCCGAACTGGTACATGCTGGTCAGCGGCGCGATGCCGATGCGCTCGATGTCCTGGCGCGGATACAGCGCCGCGTCGATGTCCATCGCGAAAGGCTCGCCCGGCGTCAGCACGAAGCGATAGGCGCCGGCGATGCTCGGCGAGTCGAGCAGGCCGTAGACGGTGACGTGCTTCGCGCCCTTCGCCGGACGTTCGAGCCAGTACGCGACGAAGACCGGAAATTCCTCGGGG
The DNA here is from genome assembly GCF_000474945.1 of Solimonas soli DSM 21787. Lineage (GTDB taxonomy): Bacteria > Pseudomonadota > Gammaproteobacteria > Nevskiales > Nevskiaceae > Solimonas > Solimonas soli. The sequence goes on from NZ_KI440838.1 coordinate 295,780, forward strand.
CGCGGCAGGCCGCAATCGACGGCGAGGCCGCGTGCCGACTGGCCGTACTGCTTCGAGGCGCCGACGGCGCGGAAGTACGAGGCGCCCTGGAAGGCGGCGACATCGCGCGCCCAGTCGTCGCGGAAGTTGAGGCGGAAGCCGGCGAAGCCGAGATTCTCCGGCAGCGAGCCCGCCTTCACGCCGCTTCGGCCGTAGTCGAACATCGCGCCGTCATAGGCGATCTCGGTCGCCTGGCCGTCGACGACTTCGTAGAGGTGGACCGGCGTGCGGACCGTGAAGCCGAGATGGAAGAAGCGCACCTGGAAGTCGAGATTCTCGTCGCGCCACAGCGAGTGCGCGTCGCGGAAGCGGATCGACTGCCAGCGGTCCCAGTCGAGCGAGGCGATCGGCGGCGGCAGCGTGTCCGGCGGCGCCTTGTACGGCTGCGCGGCGAGCGTGCGTGCGTGGCCCTTGAGGCGCGCGTAGTCGAAAGGCTGCGGCTTGCCGAGCGGCTTGAGCTCGTCGGCCTGCGCGAGCTGCGACAGCAGCGCGGCCGGTGCCGGCAAACCGGCGGCGGTGAGCGCGGCGGCGGATTTCAGCAGATGGCGTCGGTTCATGTGCTTCCTGTTTCCTTCGTCTCAGTGCTCTGCGGCACGCTCGCGATCATAGCGAGCCCCCGCTGTCGCGCGCGCCGCGCAGCCGCGCTGAACGACCGCTGAGCGGCGCGCATCGCCCTCTGGCAGAAGAATTGCTTGGTCGGTAATGTCTATTTTGTGCGGAGGTGATGACGATGCAGATGCCGGACTTTGCGCAATGTGGCACGGCGCCGCTGACGCGGCAGGATCTGATCTTCCTCTTCGAGCATTTCCCGGTGCCCGGGATCGATGCGGTCGAGGCGGCACAACGGCTCATCGAGCAGCCATCGACGCTCGACTCGATGCTCGAGGCCGACTACGTGTTCGACGCGCTTCGCGACCAGAAGACGCAGTGGCTCGAGGTGTCGCCGCAGCTGTTCTTCAACATCCTGTTGCGCCGCTGTCTGCCGGGCCGGCGCAACAGCCAGGAGCGGCAGGCGATTCACTATCTCGCCAATCTGCTCGGCCTGTTCACGCGCACCGAGCGTCTCTATCGCGTCACGCGCGACGACGAGGCGAACTATCAGTATCTGGTCGATCTCGTCGCCGCCGCCGCGAACGCCGGGCCGGAGCGCGGGTTCCTCGTGCATTCGCACATCGGCAACTACGCGCTCTACACGGCCGGCATCTGCGCCGCGTGGGTCGAGCATCGCCACCGCTACAAGCGCCGGCCGGTAACCGTCGAGTACTACTGCAAGATGGGCCGCTCGTACTACTTCACCGCCGCGCGCCATCCGCTCGCCGCCGAGTTCGGGCTGCGCCAGGTCTTCGGCGAGCTGTCCGGCCGCTTCGACTACTACCGCGACGGGCTGGAGAAGATGGGGGAGGAATATCTGCGGCACTGAACCACGTTCCGCCACCGCTTCGAGGACGCTGGCGCTCAGTCGACCGCCACTCGCGGCCCGGCGAGATCGGGCGGCAGCAGCTTGTACATCACCGGCGTGACGAGGCGGCCGATCAGCGTCGAGCTGATCAGGCCGCCGATGATGACGAGCGCCATCGGCGAATACAGCGGCGAGTTCTGCAGCGCCAGCGGCAGCAGGCCGCCGATCGCCGTCACCGAGGTCAGCAGGATCGGCAGGAAGCGAATCTCGCCGGCCTCGGTGATCGCGTCATCGAGCGGCTTGCCCTGTTCGCGCAGCTGGTTGGTGAAGTCGACGAGCAGGATCGAGTTCTTGATCTCGATGCCGATCAGCGCGATGAAGCCGACCATCGCCGTGAAGCTCAGCGTGTAGCCGCAGAGGAACAGCAGCACGATGCCGCCCATCACGCCGAGCGGGATGACGCCGGCGACGATCAGCGTGCTCCTGAAGCTGCCGAATTCGAGAACCAGCACCGCCATGATGCCGGCGATGGCGACGAGGATGGCCGTGCCGAAGCCGGCGAAGCTGTCCTGGCGGCCTTCGAGTTCGCCGCCGGCTTCGTAGCGATAGCCGGGCGGCAGATCCATCTGCGCCAGCTTGCCCAGCAGCTGCTGGGTCAGCGCTTCGGTGTTGTAGCCGGCCTGCGTGTACGCGGTGATCGACACCGCGCGTTCGCGGTTGCGGCGATAGATGCGCGGCGAGGACTCGCTGAGCTGCAGCCGCGCCAGCTCGGCGAGCGGAATCTGCGCGCCGGCCGCGCTGGCGACATGCAGGCCCTCCAGCGTCGCCAGCGAGGGCTGCGCCTGCATCGGCGCGCGCAGCACGATCGGATACTTGTCGCCGTCGGGCTCGTGGAAATCGCCGGCCGAGAGTCCGGCGACGGCGAGACGCACCGTGCGATCGAGATCGAGCAGCGGCACGCCGAGCAGGCCGGCTTTGGCCGTGTCGATGTCGAGCTGCAAATCGAGGCGCGCGCGGCGCAACGGATTGCTGATGTTGCGCACGCCCGGCGTCGCGCGCATCAACGCTTCCAGTTCACCGGCCAGCTCGCGCAGCCGGTCGAGATCGGGACCGATGATGCGCAGCGCGATCGGCGCCTCGATCGGCGGGCCGTTCTCGAATTCCTTGACGACGATCTCGGCGCCGGGCAGCGCGTCGAACTGCGTGCGCAGCTGCTCGTGCAGGGCGGGCGTGCGGCGCGGGTCGTAGCGCTGCAGCTGCACGAAGATCTCGGCGTAGTTCGCGGCGTTCTCGTGCGGGAACACGTTGTAGTAGATGCGTGGATTGCCGTGGCCGAGGTTCGACAGCGTGTGCTTGACCTCGGGATGCCGGGCGAGGATGTCTTCGACCTGCGTGAGGATCGCTGCGGTGCGCTGCAGGCCGGTGCCGTTCGGCGTGGTGATCGTCACCAGGAACTGCGGCGTATCGGCGGTCGGGAACAGCGACAGGCCCATCAGCGGAATCAGCGCGAACGACAGCGCGAAGGCCAGCGCCGACAGCATGACGGTGAGCTTCGGACGCGCCAGCGCGCGGCGCAGCCAGGGCGCGTAGACGCCGTGGATCAGGCGCAGCAGGGCCTGCAGCAGTGCGTTGCCGTGTTCATCGCCGTCGCGCGGCAGCACGCGCGAGGCGAGGAAGGGAATGATGGTCAGCGACACCAGCAGCGAGGCGCCGACCGTGAACACGACGGCAAGCGGCATCGAGCGGATGAACTTGCCGGCGTTGCCGGGCAGGGCCAGCAGCGGCACGAAGGCGAACAGCAGCGTCGCCGTGCAGCCGAGCACGGCCATCGCGATCTGTCGCGTCGCGCGGATCGCCGCCTCGTCGGGCGTATGGCCCATGCGCAGGAAGCGCGCGATGTTCTCGGTGACGACGATGGAGTCGTCGACCAGCAGGCCGAGGGCGATGACGAAGCCGGCGATCGACAGCTGGTTGAGCGAGAAGCCGGCGAAGTACAGCGCCGCGAGCCCGGTGAGCAGCGACAGCGGCAGCGAGACCATGACGATGCCGGCGGCGCGCAGGCCGAGCGGCAGCAAGGTCAGGGCGACGAGCGCGACGGCGAGCAGGAAGTCGTGGCTGAGCCGGTCGAGACGCGACTTGACGTTCTGCGACTGGTCGAAGCCGAGCTGCAGGCTGACGCCGGCCGGCAGCGTCCTGGCGAAGGCGGCGACCTCGGCGTCGATCGCCGCCCTGGTCTCGAAGATGTTGCGGCCGGTCTTCTGGTTGGCGGTGACGTAGACGGCGCGCCGGCCGTCGAAGCGCGCGACGTAGTCGTAGGGCCCGGAGTCCCAGCGCACGTCGGCGACGTCGCCGACATGGATGGCGTGCTCGCCATTGCCGGCGATCACCGTGTCGCGGATCTGCTGCAGACTGTGGAAGGCGCCGCTGGTCTTGAGGTTGAAGCGCCGCGCGCCGGCTTCGACGGCACCGCCCGGCACGTTGGTGTTGTCGGCCTGGAGCACGCCGAGCACTTGTCCGGCCTGCAGATGCAGCTCGGCCATGCGCTCGAGATTCAGTTCCACGCGCAGCTCGCGCTGCGGATAGGCCCAGCTCTCGGACTTCCTCACGCCCGGCACGCGCTCGAGCGCGTCCTTGAGGTCCTCGGCCGCATCCTCCAGCGTGCGGTACGAAGCCGTGGCCGAGACCAGGGCGTACTGCACGATGTTGACGTCGCCCGGATTGATCTTGTTGATCTCGACGCTGGCCACCGCCGCCGGCAGCTTGCGCGTCAGCGCGTCGATCTCGCGCGTCAGTTCGTCGTACTTCTTGTCGGTGTCGACGTAGGCCTCGAACTCGACGCGGATGATGCCGAGGCTGTCGTCGGCGGTCGAGACGATTTCCTTGACGTCGTCGAGCGTATGGATGGCGTCCTCGATCGGTTCGACGACCTGACGCTCGATCTCCTGCGGATCGGCGCCCGGGTAGACGACGACCACCGAGAACGCCGAGATCGGAAAGTGCGGGTCCTCGGTGCGCGAGATCTTCAGCCAGGCCGACGCGCCGAGCGCCGCCAGCAGCAGCGAGGCCACCAGCATGAACGGCATGTTGCGGACCGCGAAATCGGAGATGCGCATGGCGCCGGCTCAGTTCGGCTCGACGACGCGCACGGCTTCGCCGTCGCTCAGATACGCGGCGCCGTCGGTGACCACGCGCGTGCCGGCCGGCAGTGCCTGCTCGAGGGCGGCGCGCTCGCCGGCGAGGAAGGCGACCGCGACCTTGCGCGCATGCGCCGTGGTTCCGTCCAGCGTGAAGATCGTGGTCGCGCGCTGGTCGCCTTCGACCAGTGCCGCCATCGGCACGTAGCTGCGCGTCGCGCCGCTGCCGCGCACGCTGATCGTCGCGCGGCCGACCAGGCCGCTCGGCAATGGCGTGTCGCCGTCCGCCTGCGCCTCGAGGCCGAGCTCGACCGGGAATGCGCCGCTGCGCGGATCGGCGGCGCGGCTCAGCTCGATGACGCGCGCCGCGAAGCGACGCCCGGGATACGCGTCGAACTCGATCTGCGCGGCGTCGCCGAGCTGCACGCGCACCGCGTCGCGGTCGGCGAGGCCGAGCTTGAGGACGTGGCCGGAACCGGACTGCGCGACTTCGAGCACCGGCTGGCCGGCGGCAACCGTCTCGCGCGGCTCGACGTACCGGCGCAGCACCACACCGTCGGCCGGCGCGACGATCTGCGCGTGGCCGAGGTTGTACTGCGCGGCGTCGAACTGCGCGCGCGCCACCGCCTCGGCGGTGCCGAGATCGTCGAGCTGCTCGCGGGTGATGACGTCGTCGGCGTACAGTGCGCGGCCACGCCGCAGGTCGCGCTGCGCCTTCTCGTAGGCGGCGCGCGCCTGCGCGACGCCGGCGCCGACTTCGGTCGTCTCGATTTCGGCAAGCACCTGGCCCCGGCGCACGCTGTCGCCGGCGCGCACCGCGATGTCGCGCACGACGCCGCCGGTCTTGAAGGCGAGGCGGGCCTCGTCGCGCGTCGCCAGCAGGCCGCTGGCGACGATCGGCGCTTCGGCCGGGCCGCTTTCGACCGTCACGGCGCGCACCGCGCGCGGCGCCTTGGCCGGCGGCGGCACTTCGTGGCCGCAGGCGGCGAGGGTGAAGGCGAGCAGCAAGATGATGCGGACGTTCATGCCAAAACCTTCGTGTTCACGGCGCCAGCAGTGATTCGGGCAATGGATAGCCGGCATTGGCCAGCTCGTATTCGGCGGCGCGGTCGAGCGCCTCGCAGCGCGCGATCGCCAGATTCATGCGCGCCTCGCGCTGCGCGCGCTCGGCGTCGAGGAATTCGATCTGCGACAGCGCCGCGGCGTCGCGCTTGCGTTCGGCGATGCGGAAGCTTTCCTCGGCGGCGGCCAGCTGCGCCTGGCTCGATTGCACGGCGCGCAGCGAGGTCGCGAGATTCTCCTCGGCGGCGCGCAGCGCCAGCGCCAGGCGGCGCTGCAGGTCCTCGCGCTCGGCGCGCAGGCCGGCGCTCTGCGCCGCGGCGCGCCGGCGCTGCGCGCTGCGGCTGCCGGCGTCCCACAGATCCCAGTGCAGCACCAGCGAGACGGTGTCGAAATCGTCGTCGCGGCCGAAGTGGTACTCCTCGCCCTGGATGCCGTAGTCGGCGGCCAGGCCGAGCGTCGGCCAGCGGGCGGCGCGCGCCGCCCGCTCGCCGGCTTCGGCGGCGCTGAGATTGGCGTCGAGCTCGCGCAGTTCGGGGCGCGGGCGCGGATCGACGAGCGGCTGGAGCGGCAGCTCGAGCGCATCCGGCGCCGGCAGCGTCAGCGGCGCGTCGGTCGGTGCGCCGCGCAGCAGATTCACCAGGCGTCGCGCCTGCCTTGCCTGCGTGCGCGCGGCATCGAGCTGCTGGGCGGCGGCGAGACGCTCCGCCTCGGCGCGCAGCACGCGATCGCGCGTCGCCTTGCCGGCATCGAGCAGGGCCTGCGAGACCCGCACGTTTTCGGCGAGCAGCCGCTCGCTGGCCTCGAGAATGCCGCTCGCCGCCTCGGCCTGCACGGCACCGTAATAGGCGCGCTTGAGTTCGCGCACCAGACTGCGCGCGTAGGCCTCGCGCTGCGCGCGGCTGGCGCCGGCCAGCGCCTGCTTGGCATCGACGTTCGCCCACAGCTGCGGCGCGATGAGCGGCGCGGACAGCGACAGCTTGGTTTCCTGCTCGCGCTCGCGCAGCAGGGCGATGCTCTGGTTCGCGATGTTCGGGAACTGCGGCGGCTGGCCCTGCTGCTCCAGCATCTGGTTCAGCGTGTCGTAGACCGGATTGAGCAGATCCCCGGTCGGGATGTCGATCGTGCGGCCGCCGTGCGCGCGCGTGTAACGCGCGTTGAAATCCAGCTGCGGATACTGCCGGGCGCGCGCGTCCTCGAGATCGTAATCGCTGGCGCGCACGTTCGCGCCGCGCGCGGCGAGCGCAGGATTGTCGCGCAACGCTTCGTCAAGATAGGCCTGCAGCTGGGTGTCGGCCGCCGCCGCCGGCAGGGTTGCGCCGAGCAGCAATGCGGCGAGCGCGAGCGCTCGGGCCTTCACGGCTTTGCGCCTTTGGCCGGCCGCAGGCCCTGCAGGCCGAAGCGGATCGCGTGTGCGAGGAACTCGTCGGCGGACAGGCCGACCTCTTCGAGGAACGCCGCCTTGGTCTGCGCGATCTGGATCGCGCCGTGTGTGTAGCCCCACAGCGTCAGCGCGACCAGCATCGGCTTGTCGATCCTGGCGATCGTGCCGTCGCGCGCGCCGGCCGTGAGCGCGGCGATCGTCACCTCGTGCACGGCGACACCGGCTTCGAGTACGGCGCGCTCGCTGGAGCCGGCGTCGATGCGGTCCGGCTGGTGGGCTTCGAAGCGCGACAGCGCCGCGAAATACAGCGGGAATTCGCTCGCAAAGGCCATGTAGGCGCGGCCGATCGCGACGATCTTGTCGTAGCCGCGCTTCTCGCCGTCGGCCGCCGCCGACAGCCGCTCGCGCAGGACGCGCAGGGCGCGCCGGCAGACCGCGAACTGCAGCTCGGCCTTGTTCTTGAAGTAGACATAGACGAGTGCGCGCGACACGCGGGCGCGGCGGGCGACGTCTTCCATCTTCGCCGCCTCGAATCCGTGGCGCGCGAACACGGCTTCGGCGGCATCGATGAGCGCCTCGCGCCGTCGTTCTTTCTCGTCGTCGCGGCGCAGGCGGCTGCGGCTCGGCTTGCGGCTCACGGTTCCTCCCCCTGCCGTGGATGGGCGGCACTTTACTGACATCATGTCAATCATTCAACACGTGTCCAACAAAAGCACGACGGCGGGGCGGCGTGCGACCGGCGCGCGCCTCAGTCCGGCCGCGCCAGACGCTCGACGATGAGGCGGATGACCTGCGGGTTGAACGGCAGGCCGAAATGGCTGCCGCGCACTTCGACGTTCTCGGTGTTCGGCGCGGCGTCTTCGAGGCTGGCACGCCAGGTGACGATGCCGTCGCTGCGCGTGTAGATCGCTGTGCAGGGCACCGGCGGCGGGACGATGCGGCGCGCGAAGCCTTCGAGATCGACCTTCTGCGGCTGGCCGCGATTGGCGAGCCGGAACAGGGCGACCATGTTGTTGGCGTTCGGGTGGCCGTTGATCGGACTGCCGAGCGTGATGACGCGACGCACCAGCTGCGGCTGGTGGCGCGCCATTTCACGCACGAAGACGCCGCCGAGGCTCCAGCCGACCAGTGTCACCGGACCCTGCTGCGCGTGCAGTTCGCGCAGGCGCGCGGCGAGCCGGTTCTTGACGTCGCCACGCATGCCGAGATTGCGCGCGCAGCCCCAGCCGCGGGCCGTGTAGCCGAGCCGGCGCAGCAGCCCGAGCAGCGGCGCGATCGTGCGGTCGCTCATGCCGAAGCCCGGCACGACCATCACCGCTTGCCCGTGTCCGCGCGGCAGCTCGCGCAGCAGGCGGTTGTAGGACAGGGCGAGACCGGCGAGTTCGAGACCGAGACGGCCTTCGAGCAGCAGCAGGGTCTTCGGCGGTGCGGCAAGGTCCTGGACGGGCATGGCGGACGCGGCAGATGGAGGTGCGAGAGCTTAGCGAAATGCATGGCGACGCCGCACGGCGCCGGGCGCCGACGCTGCGCTATCCTGCGCGCCGCCGCCTGCCGTGTGAACGGTGCGCAGGAAAAAACGTCGGGGGAGCAACCGTGCCGCAGCTGATCGAACGCCGTGATCTGGATTTCCTGCTCCATGAAGTACTGCGTCTCGACGCGCTGTGCGCCGCGCCGCGCTTCGCCATGCATGACCGCGCCAGCTTCGACAGCGTGCTCGACGCCGCGCAGAAGATCGCCGAAGAGGAATTCCTGCCGCATGCCGCCAAGCTCGACGCCAACGAGCCGCAGTTCGACGGCAGCCGCGTCGCGCTGATTCCGGAAGTGAAGCAGGCGCTCGGCGCCTACGTCGACGGCGGCTTCATCGCCGCCGCCTTTCCGATCGAGGACGGCGGCCTGCAGCTGCCGTACACGCTCACCGCGGCGGCCATGGCGTATTTCACCGCCGCCAACGCGGGCACCGCCGGCTATCCCTTTCTCACCGCCGCCGCCGCGAATCTGCAGCGCGCGCACGCCAGCGATGCGCAAAAGGCGCGCTACATGAAGCCGATGCTGGAAGGCCGCTGGTTCGGCACCATGTGCCTGTCCGAGCCGCAGGCCGGCTCCTCGCTCGGCGACATCCGCACGCGGGCGATTCCGCAGCCGGACGGCCGCTATCATCTGGTCGGCAACAAGATGTGGATCTCCGGCGCCGATCACGAGCTCGCCGAGAACATCGTGCATCACGTGCTGGCGCGCATCGACGGTGCGCCGGCCGGCGTCAAAGGCATTTCCTTGTTCATCGTGCCGAAGTACCGCGTCGATGAGGACGGCAAGCCCGGCGCGCGCAACGGCGTGCACGTGGCGGGCCTCAATCACAAGATGGGCTATCGCGGCACCGTCAACGCCGCGCTGAACTTCGGCGAGAGCGAGCCGGCGGTCGGCGAGCTCATCGGCGCGCCGAACCAGGGCCTCGCCTGCATGTTCCACATGATGAACGAGGCGCGCATCGGCGTCGGCATGGGCGCGGCGGCGCTCGGCTACGCGGGCTATCGCTATTCGCTCGCGTATGCGCGGCAGCGTCCGCAGGGCCGGCCGATCGCCAACAAGGACCCCGCCAGCAAGCCGGTGGCGATCATCGAGCACAGCGACGTGCGCCGCATGCTGCTGCAGCAGAAGGCCTATGTCGAGGGCGCGCTGATGCTGTGCCTGTATTGCGCGCGCCTGGTAGACGAGCAGGCGATCGCGGAGGACGAGGCGCAGCGCGAGGCCGTGCATCAGCTGCTCGAAGTGCTGACGCCGATCGCCAAGAGCTGGCCGAGCGAGTTCTGCCTGGAGGCGAACAAGATCGCGATCCAGGTGCTCGGCGGCTACGGCTACACGCGCGATTATCCGCTCGAACGCCTGTACCGCGACAACCGCCTGAACCCGATCCACGAAGGCACGACCGGCATCCAGGCGCTCGATCTGCTTGGCCGCAAGGTGCTGATGAACCAGGGCGCCGCCTTCCGCCTGCTGCTCGCGCGCATGACCGCGACGGCGGACGAGGCCGTGCGCGAGCCGGCGCTCGCCGAATCCGGCGAGGCGCTGCGCCACTACGTGGCGCTGGCCGGCGAGGTGACGCTGCAGCTTGCGGCGGTGGCGGCGCGTGACGTCGAGCGCTTCGTCGCCAACGCGACGGCCTACCTCGAAATGCTCGGCCATATCGTCATCGCCTGGATGTGGCTGCGCCAGGCTCTGGTCGCGCAGGCCGCGGAGGGCGCGGCGTCGCCCGCCGATCGCGCGTTCTACCTCGGCAAGCGGCAGGCCTGTCGCTACTTCTTCCGCTACGAGTTGCCGAAGGCGGCGCGGCTCGCCGAGCTGCTGAAACAGCTCGACGATACCTGCCTGGCCATGCCGCTCGATGCGTTCTGAGCTTCGCCTCGAAGGGAATCGCCATACTGAAGAAACGCTGCGGCTCGTCGTCGTGCTCGCGCTCGGCACGCTGGCCTGGAGCTTCACTCCGCAAACCCTGCCGGCCGCCGCGGACGGCGGCGCCCCGACGCTGGCGCCGCTCGCCGCGCCGGTCGATCTGCGCTTCGGCGTGCTCGAAACCGGCGCGATGCAGTCGAACGCGCTGTTCGCGTACCGCGGCGGCAGTTTCGAGCCGCGCACTTTCGGCATGGACGTGGTCGTCGTCGAGCATCCGCGCGGCGTGCTGCTGTTCGACGCCGGCTTCGGCCGCAAGATGCTGGAGCACGTGCGCACGATTCCCTGGCTGATGCGCGCGACCCAAAAAACGGCGGATCTTGCGATCCGCCGCCGGGGGACGTCACCCGGGGGGTTGGGGGCGGGTGACGTTTGGGGACTGACGTCGCAGGCACGATACGGCGATCCGCGGACGCGCGAAATCGAAATGATTTGAGGCCCGGCTTCAAGGCATTTGAACCGGAGCCTTCGCGACGCTCGGCGCATCGGCGACAATAGGCGCATGCAGATAGGCCCTTACCGAATCGCCGTTCCGCTGGTGCTGGCGCCGATGGCCGGCGTCACCGACCGGCCGTTCCGCCAACTCTGCCGCCGGCTCGGCGCCGGCCTCGCGGTCAGCGAGATGACGACCTCCGACGCCAGCCTCTGGCACACCGAGAAATCGCGGCTGCGCATCGACCACGACGGCGAGAGTGCGCCGATCTCGGTGCAGATCGCCGGCTACGATCCGCAGCAGATGGCGACGGCGGCGCGCTACAACGTCGCGCACGGCGCGCAGATCATCGACATCAACATGGGCTGTCCGGCGAAGAAGGTCTGCCGCGTCGACGCTGGTTCGGCGCTGCTGCGCGACGAGGCGCTGGTCGCGCGCATCTGCGCGGCGGTGGTCGCGGCCGTCGCCAAAGAGGGAAATATTCCGGTGACGCTGAAGATCCGTACCGGCTACACGCGTGCGCAGAAGAACGGCGTGACGATCGCGCGCATCGCCGAGGATTGCGGCATCCAGGCACTCGCGGTTCATGGCCGTACGCGTGAAGAGCAGTACGGCGGCGCGGCCGAATACGAGACGATCGCCGCGATCAAGCAGGCGGTGCGCATTCCGGTGATCGCCAACGGCGACATCGACAGTGCGTCGAAGGCGCGCCAGGTTCTGCGCCTGACGGCTGCCGATGCGCTGATGATCGGCCGTGCCGCGCAGGGCCGGCCGTGGATCTTTCGCGAGATCGCCCACGAGCTGGCGACCGGCGCGCCGCTGGCGCCGCCGTCGCGCTTCGAAATCCGCCGCTGGCTGCTCGAACACCTCGACGCGCTGTACGCGTTCTACGGCGAAGGCCGCGGCGTGCGCGTCGCGCGCAAGCACATCCAGTGGTATTGCGTCGGACAGCGCAGCCTGCAGCAGCCGGGCCGCTCCGAGGCAGAGGCTTTCTGGCACGCGATCAACGGCATCACCGACGTCGCCGTGCAGCGCGCGGCGGTCGTGCGCTTCTTCGAGGATCGGCCGGACAGCGCCGCCGCCTGAACGCCGCGTCGCCTCAGGGCGCCGGCAGCGTGCGCATCAGGTTCTCCTGCACGACGCTGGCCACGAGACGACCGTTGCGGTCGTAGATCAAGCCGCGCGAAAGGCCGCGCGCGCCCTGCGCGGTCGGTGAATCCATGGCGTACAGCAGCCAGTCGTCGACGCGCAGCTCGCGATGGAACCAGAGCGCGTGGTCGATGCTGGCCACGGCCGTCGATTCGCCGAACCAGCTCATCGCATGCGGGCGCAGGGCCGTCGACAGCAGATGGAAATCGGAGGCGTAAGCGAGCACGCAGCGATGCAGCAGGCCATCGTCCGGCAGGCGACCGGCGGCGCGCAGCCAGATCGCCTGCGCCGGCGCCTGCACGCTCGGCCGCAGCGGATTGTGCGGGTGCACTGGCCTGAACTCGATCGCCACCTCGCGCGTCAGCGCCGCGTGCGTGCGCTCGTCGACGTCCGGGATTTCGTCGAGCCATTGTTCGACGTGCGTCGCCATGGTCTTCAACTGTTCCGGCGCCGCCACCTGCGGCATCGGGGCCTGATGCTCGAGCCCGGATTCGGGCCGCTGGAACGAAGCCATCATCGACAGGATCGGCTGGCCGTTCTGGATCGCCTGCACGCGGCGCGCGGAGAAGCTGCGCCCGTCGCGGATGCGGTCGACTTCGTAGACGACCGCCTTGTTCATGTCGCCCGGGCGCAGGAAGTAGGCATGCAGCGAATGCGGAGCCGCCTCGCGCACCGTGCGCGAGGCCGCGGTCAGGGCCTGGCCGATGACCTGTCCGCCGAAGACGCTCTTGCCGCCGAGGTCGCGCGATTCACCGCGGAACAGATTGTCTTCGAGCGTTTCGAGATCGAGCAGCTTGATGAGGTCCTTGAGGATGCGGTTCATGAGAGAATCCGAAGGGAAAAATTTTGACAAGCGTAAGGCATGACCGTGCTCGAATGCCGCAGTGGCTGCGGCGCCTGCTGCATCGCGCCGTCGATCACCACGCCGCTGCCCGGCATGCCGGAAGGCAAGCCGGCCGGCGTGCGCTGCGTGCACCTGCGCGAGGATTCGCGCTGCGAGCTGTTCGGCGATCCGCGCCGCCCGGCCTTCTGCGCGAGCCTGCAGCCCAGCGCCGAGATGTGCGGCACGACGCGCGAATACGCGCTGCGCCATCTGCGCGAGCTCGAGCAGCTCACGACGCCGGCGGCCAGCCGCGCCTAGAGCTGCCCGCGCAGGCTGTCGAGCGACTGTTCGCCGATTGGCTTGTCGCCGCGCAGCAGCCGCGTCTTCCACGACACGCGCACGCCGACTTCCGGACGCGTGTCCGAGCCGAGCGTCAATTCGACGAGGTCGCCGTCCTGCGGCGCGAGCGGTTCCAGCAGCGGCAGATAGATCTGCTGCCAGTGCGTCGGCGCCGCGAACGGCGAGGTGCTGATCGTGATGCCTTCGACCAGTTCGGCCTCCCACCACAGCGCGTAGCCTTCGATGCGTCGTCCGGCCAGCGCCGCGCCGCGCCATTGCAGGGTCCTGCGCCGCGCGCTCGCCGGCGCCGGGCGCTGCGGGCGGACGTCGAGATCGTCCCAGAGCAGCGCCTGCGAGCCGTCGCCGCCGAGGTCCGAAGGCTCGACGCTGCGCACGTACATGTTGTTGAGCGAGATGCGCCGCGCCGGCGCCAGGTCGAGATCGAAGCCGACCGCGGGCCAGATGTCGATCTCCTTCTGCAGGCGATCGCCGACGACCGGCGCGACGAACTGGCGCAGGCGTCCCGGGATCACGATGCCGTCGGCCTTGAGGAAGCGGCGCGCGTCGATCGCGGTTTCGAGAAAGTTCTCCTCGAGCGCGTAGTTGCCGAGCGTTTCGGTGACGACGATGTCGACGGCGAGCTTGCGCCGCAGCTCACCCGAGTGAGCCTTGATGAACGACAGCCCGTCGATGCGGTTGCGACGCGCCAGTCCCTCGGCGAGTTCGAGTGCGTCGCTGTACTCGACGAGCGTCACCTGGCGCGCGCCGAGCCGCCGGGCGAGGAAGGAAAGAAAGCCGGTGCCGGCGCCGATGTCGAGCACCGTGCTGCGGCCCGGCGCGATGACGGTGCGTAGTGCGGCGTGGAACGCCTGGTTGCGCGCGGCGTCGCCGAGCAGCTTACGGTGCAGTTCGATTTCACTCATGGCGCGGCTCGCGGCCGGCGGGCAGAAGACCAACGCCGATTATCGGCGCTCGCTTCATGGCATGGAAAGGAACATCATTCATTTGTCTGCATTCGGCGTCCGGATACAATCGCGGGCCACGCCGACATAGCTCAGCTGGTAGAGCTACTGATTTGTAATCAGTGGGTCGGGGGTTCGAATCCCTCTGTCGGCACCATCTCCGCCAAACGGACTAGCCAACCCGTCGGCTAGCCGTTAAAGTCAATTGGCCTTTCGGCCGCACGGAAGCGATTTCCGGATTGCTGCAGTGCGGCGTTGTTAGAGGCGAGCGGCGCGAACGGCGTCGGTTGCGATGAACTCACGGTAAGCAAGATCGAATCAGTGTCGATTCGACATGGCGGTGTCGGCGCAGGGCCGGCGGCGCCATTGACAGGCTTGCCCGTGGGCCGCCGCGGAATTTCTTCCGTGTAGGCCCGGTCCGTGATGAATCGCGGGCGTTCCTCCGTGGGACAGGGTTGCGGATTTCACTACACGGGCGCCGGACTGATCGGTGCCCCCGGGTCGTCCGGCAGCGCCGGAAGGATCGCGGCGAAACGAATCGTGGAGCGAGTTTTGGCAATGGAATTTGGTCAGAAGCCGAATCAGAGCCGTCGACTGGTCGGTCTCGCGGGCGTGGTGATTTTCCACGCGCTGCTGATTTGGGCTCTGGTGTCGGGTCTGGCGCGCAAGGCGATCGAGGTCCTGCCGGCGCCCATCGAGACGAAAATCATCGAAGAGATCAAGCCGCCGGACGAGCCGCCGCCGCCGCCGCCGCCGACCCTCGATGTGCCGCCGCCGCCGTTCGTGCCGCCGCCGGAAATCAACATTGCCACGCCGCCGCCGCAGCACGCGATCACGGTGCAGAGCACGCAGCCGACGCCGCCGCCGCAGCCGGTGCCGGCCGTCAAGGCGCCGCCGTCGGTTTCACTGAAGATCGACGGCAAGCGCTGCCGCGCGCCGGAATATCCCTCGGTGTCGCAGCGTCTCAACGAGGCGGGCTCGGTCGTGCTGCAGCTGCTGGTCGGCACGGACGGCCGCGTCAAGGATGCCAAGATCGTGACTTCCAGCGGCTATCCGCGGCTCGACGAAGCCGCGCGCAAGGGCCTGAGCCTGTGCAAGTTCGATGCGCCGAGCGAGCCGGCATGGGGCACGATCAAGTACACCTTCCGTCCGGAAGACTAAGAACAGTTTTTATTAGAAGCCGTAAGTGTCAGCCGTAAGCGACGGTGCGCGAGCGCCGATACAAAAACCCGAGCCACCATCCTCTTGGAGATGTGAGATGTCGTTGAAGCAAACATGCAAGGCGCTGGTCGCCGGAAGCCTGCTGGCGCTGGTCGCCAGCCTGCCGGTTCAGGCCCAGAATCAGACGCCGCCGCCGGCGCCGACGACGGAAAGCGCCCCGGCCGAAGCGCCCGCGGACGCCGCGCCTGCCGCCGGCGAAGGGGCGCACACCGAGCAGGTGGACAACCCTTACGGTCTGTCGGCCTTGTGGGCGCAGGGCGACTTTGTGGCGAAGGGCGTACTGATCATCATGCTGATCATG
>NZ_AXDW01000010.1 GCF_000474945.1 Solimonas soli DSM 21787
ATGGCAAAGGGTAAGTTTGAACGCACGAAGCCGCACGTGAACGTGGGCACGATTGGCCACGTTGACCACGGCAAGACGACGACGACGGCGGCGCTGACGAAGGTATCGTCGGACAAGTTCGGTTCGACGTACGTGCCTTACGACCAGGTGGCGAAGGCGTCGGAATCGCAGGGCCGCCGCGACGCGACGAAGATTCTGACGATCGCGACGTCGCACGTGGAGTACGAGACCGCGAACCGCCACTACGCGCACGTGGACTGCCCTGGGCACGCGGACTTCGTGAAGAACATGATCACGGGCGCGGCGCAGATGGACGGCGCGATTCTGGTGGTGTCGGCGGTGGACGGCCCGATGCCGCAGACGCGCGAGCACGTTCTGCTGGCCAAGCAGGTGAACGTTCCGAAGATCGTGGTGTGGCTGAACAAGTGCGATCTGGTGGAAGACGCCGAGCTTCTGGACCTGGTCGAGATGGAAGTGCGCGATCTTCTGAGCAAGTACAACTTCGACGGCGACAACACGCCGGTGATCCGCGGCTCGGCGACCAAGGCGATTGCCGGCGAGCCGGAGTGGGTGGCCAAGCTCGAGGAGCTGTACAACGCGATCGACACCTGGATTCCGGAACCGGAGCGCGAGACTGACAAGCCGTTCCTGCTGCCGATCGAAGACGTGTTCTCGATCTCGGGCCGCGGCACGGTGGTGACGGGCCGTATCGAGCGCGGCATCGTCAAGGTGGGCGAGGAAGTCGAGATTGTCGGCATCCGCGACACGGCCAAGACGATCGTCACGGGCGTGGAGATGTTCCGCAAGCTGCTGGACCAGGGGCAGGCGGGCGACAACGTGGGCATTCTGCTGCGCGGCACGAAGAAGGAAGACGTCGAGCGCGGGCAGGTGCTGTGCAAGCCGGGCTCGATCAAGCCGCACTCGAAGTTTGAGGGCGAGGTGTACGTTCTGACGAAGGAAGAGGGCGGTCGTCACACGCCGTTCTTCAAGGGCTACCGTCCGCAGTTTTACTTCCGCACGACGGACGTGACGGGGTCGATCCAGTTCAACCAGGAAATGGTGATGCCGGGCGACAACGTGCAGATGACGGTCGAGCTGATCAGCCCGATCGCGATGGAAGACGGCGTTCGCTTCGCGATTCGCGAGGGCGGCCGTACCGTCGGCGCCGGCGTCGTCACGAAGATTCTGGCCTAACACCTTTTCGCTTTACTTTTGGCTGGGGCGCGAATAAAATTCGCGCCCCTTTTGTTCCCTGCTCTTTAAACCGGAAACCAAAGCATGGCCGCGACCAGCCAATCTATTCGCATCCGGCTCAAGGCGTTCGACCATCGTCTGATTGACAAATCGGCGAAGGAGATCGTTGAGACCGCGAAGCGCACCGGTGCCGTCGTGCGTGGGCCGATTCCTCTGCCCACCCGTAAGGAACGCTTCACCATCCTCGTTTCGCCGCACGCCGACAAGGACGCGCGCGATCAATACGAGATCCGCACGCACAAGCGGCTCATGCAGATCGTCGACCCGACGGAAAAGACCGTCGACGCGTTGTCGAAGCTCGACCTGCCGGCCGGCGTCGAAGTCCAGATCTCGCTGAGCTAAGGAGAAACGGACATGTCGATCGCAATCGTAGGCCGCAAGGCAGGCATGACGCGCATCTTCACCGAAGATGGTGCGTCGATTCCGGTGACCGTCATCGAGTGCACGCCGAACCGCGTCGCTCAGGTCAAGACCGTGGAAACCGATGGCTACCGTGCTGTGCAGGTGGCCGTGGGTGAAGAGAAGCCGGGCCGCGTCAACAAGGCGCAGGCCGGTCATCACAAGAAGGCTGGCGTCGCCGTCGGCCGCGGTCTGTGGGAAATCCGTCTCGCCGAGGGCGAGGGTGCGGATCTCGCTGCGGGTTCCGAGATCAAGGTGGGTCAGTTCGATGGCGTGAAGGCCGTCGACGTCACCGGCGTCTCGAAGGGCAAGGGTTTCGCCGGCGTGCAGAAGCGCTGGAACTTCGGCGGTGGCCGTGCGACGCACGGTAACTCGCTGTCGCACCGCTCTCCGGGCTCGATCGGCCAGCGCCAGGCGCCGGGCCGCGTGTTCAAGGGCAAGAAGATGGCAGGTCACATGGGTTCGGATCGCGTTACCGCGCTGAACCTGGACCTGGTCAAGATTGATGTGGACCGCAACCTTCTGCTGGTGAAGGGTGCGGTGCCGGGTGCCACGAATGGCGATGTCATCGTGCGCCCCACGGTGAAGGCCTGAGTCGTCGGGTCTGGGTTCACTGAGGAAAAACGGCCATGGATATTCAACTCTATAACAGCTCGAACAAGCTGAACGTTTCGGATGCCGTGTTCGGCGCCGAATACAACGAACCGCTGATCCACCAGGTGGTCACCGCCTACATGGCGGCTGGCCGTGCCGGTACCAAGGCGCAGCTCGCCAAGGGCGAAGTGCGCGGCGGCGGCAAGAAGCCGTGGAAGCAGAAGGGTACGGGCCGCGCCCGCGCCGGTTCGATCCGCTCGCCCCTGTGGCGCGGCGGCGGCGCGACGTTCGCCGCCAGCCCGCGCGATCACTCGCAGAAGGTCAACCGCAAGATGTACCGCGGCGCCATCCGCTCGATCGTTGCCGAACTCGCCCGCCAGAACCACCTGATCGTCGCCGAGGCCTTCACGGTCGCTGCCGCCAAGACCAAGGGTCTCGTCGAGCAGCTCGCGAAGCTCGGCTCGGACGACGTGCTGATCGTCACCGGCGAGCTCGACCAGAACCTGTTCCTTTCGGC
This sequence comes from Solimonas soli DSM 21787, assembly GCF_000474945.1. Taxonomy (GTDB): domain Bacteria; phylum Pseudomonadota; class Gammaproteobacteria; order Nevskiales; family Nevskiaceae; genus Solimonas; species Solimonas soli. The sequence goes on from NZ_AXDW01000010.1 coordinate 2,765, forward strand.
CCGCAACCTGCCGCATGTGGCGGTTTGCGATGTCGAGGCCCTCAATCCGGTCACGCTGCTGCGCCACGAGAAGGTGGTCATCACGGCGGACGCGGTCAAGAAGCTGGAGGCGTGGCTGCAATGAGCACCAAGTTCAAAACCGCGGCCGATCGCCTGCACCAGATCATCATCGCGCCGGTCGTCTCGGAGAAGAGCACGCGCGTCGCCGAGAAGAACAACCAGGCTGTCTTCAAGGTCGCTCGCGACGCGCAGAAGCCGGAAATCAAGGAAGCGGTCGAGAAGCTCTTCAACGTCAAGGTCGACGGCGTTCGCACGCTGACCGTGAAGGGCAAGAGCAAGCGTTTCGGCCGTTTCGAAGGCAAGCGCTCCGACTGGAAGAAGGCGTACGTCACGCTCGCGCAGGGCCAGGAAATCGATTTCCTCGGCGGCGCCTCGGCCTAAGGACACGACACCATGCCACTGATCCAAATCAAGCCGACGTCGCCGGGCGCGCGTCACCAGGTCAAGGTCGTCACGCCGGGCCTGTGGAAGGGCGAAGCCCACGCGCCGCTGCTCGAGAAGCAGAAGAGCACGGGCGGCCGCAACAACAACGGCCACATCACCACGCGCCACAAGGGCGGCGGCCAGAAGCAGCACTACCGCCTGGTCGATTTCAAGCGCAACAAGGACGGCATTCCGGCCGTCGTCGAGCGCGTCGAATACGATCCGAACCGTTCGGCGCACATCGCGCTGCTGTGCTACGCCGACGGCGAGCGCCGCTACATCATCGCGCCGCGCGGCGTCGCCGCCGGCGACAAGCTGCAGTCCGGCACCGATGCACCGATCAAGGCGGGCAACACGCTGCCGCTGCGCAACATCCCGATCGGTTCGACCGTGCACTGCGTCGAGCTGCGCCCGGGCAAGGGTGCGCAGATCGCGCGCTCGGCCGGCGCCGCCATCCAGCTGGTCGCCCGCGAAGGCGAGTACGCGACGATTCGTCTGCGTTCCGGCGAAATGCGCAAGGTGCTCTCCGAGTGCCGCGCCACGATCGGCGAAGTCGGCAACAACGAGCACAACCTGCGTCAGTACGGCAAGGCCGGCGCCAAGCGCCACAAGGGCATCCGTCCGACGGTTCGCGGTGTGGTCATGAACCCGGTCGATCACCCGCACGGCGGCGGCGAAGGCCGTTCCGGCCAGGGCAACCCGCATCCGGTGACGCCGTGGGGCCAGCAGACCAAGGGCCTCAAGACCCGCAGCAACAAGCGCACGCAGAAGTTCATCGTGCGCAGCCGCCATTCGAAGAAGTAACAGGAACACTTTAGGACTTAGGCCATGCCACGTTCCGTCAAGAAGGGCCCGTTCGTCGACCACCATCTCGCGAAGAAGGTGGAAGCGGCTGCCGGCCAGCGCGTGAAGAAGCCGATCAAGACCTGGTCGCGCCGTTCGATGATCACTCCGGACTTCGTGGGCCTGACGCTTCAGGTTCACAACGGCAAGACGCACCTGCCGGTCTTCATCACCGACAACATGGTCGGCCATAAGCTCGGCGAGTTCTCGCCGACGCGGACCTTCAAGGGTCATGGCGACAAGAAAGTCGAAGCCAAGAAGTAATCGCCATGCAGACGCAAGCCATCCTGAAGTTCGTCCGCCTGTCGCCGAAGAAGGCGCGCGCGATCGCCGATCTCGTGCGCGGCAAGCCGGTCGACGAGGCGCGCAACATCCTCAAGTACTCCACCCGCAAGCCGGCTCGCATCCTGTTCAAGGTGCTGGAGTCCGCGATCGCCAACGCCGAAAACAATCACGGCGCCGACGTCGACGAGCTGAAGGTGAAGGAGATCTACGTGGACGCCGGCCCGGTGCTCAAGCGCATCATGCCGCGTGCCAAGGGCCGTGCTGATCGCATCGTGAAGCCGACCAGCCACATCACGATCAAGGTCTCGGACGGCCAGTAAGGCCGCCTGCGTCGGACGAGAGAGAATATTCATGGGTCATAAAGTCAATCCGAACGGCTTCCGCCTCGGCATCACGACGTCCTGGACGTCGAACTGGTACGCGGAGCGCAAGGCTTACGGCGAAAACCTGCTGAAGGACATCCAGGTCCGCAGCTTCCTGCGCAAGAAGCTTGCGCAGGCGTCGGTGTCGCGCATCCAGATCGACCGCCCGGCGAAGTCGGCGCGCGTGACGATCCACACGGCGCGTCCGGGCATCGTCATCGGCAAGAAGGGCGAGGACATCGAGAAGCTGAAGGCCGAAGTCGCCAAGCGCATGGGCCTGAAGCCGGATTCCGTGCACATCTCGGTCGAGGAAATCCGCAAGCCGGAACTCGACGCGCAGCTGGTCGCCGACAGCATCGCCCAGCAGCTCGAGCGCCGCATCATGTTCCGCCGCGCGATGAAGCGCTCGGTGCAGAACGCCATGCGCCTCGGCGCCGGCGGCATCAAGATCCAGGTCGGCGGCCGTCTGAACGGCGCCGAGATCGCCCGCACCGAGTGGTACCGCGAAGGCCGCGTGCCGCTCCACACGCTGCGCGCCAACGTCGACTACGCCGTCGGTGAAGCCCGTACCACGTACGGCATCATCGGCGTGAAGGTCTGGGTGTTCACCGGCGAAGTGTTCGAAGCCGATCGCCGCCAGGACAAGAACGAAACCACCGAGGCCCGTACGGCCTAAGGTCGGGAGACAAAGCCATGATGCAGCCGAAGCGAACCAAGTTTCGCAAGCAACGCAAGGGTTCCAACACCGGTATGGCCTTGGTCGGTAACAAGGTCAGCTTCGGTGAGTGGGGCCTCAAGGCGACCGAACCGGGTCGCGTCACCGCCCGCCAGATCGAAGCGGCACGCCGCGTCATCACGCGCTACATCAAGCGCGGCGGCAAGGTGTGGATCCGCCTGTTCCCGGACGTGCCGGTGACCAAGAAGCCGCTGGAAGTCCGCATGGGCTCCGGCAAGGGCAACGTCGAGTACTGGGTCTGCAAGGTGCAGCCCGGCAAGGTGCTCTACGAAATGGAAGGCGTCGATGAAGTGACCGCGCGCGAGGCGTTCCGCCTGGCCGCAGCGAAGCTGCCGGTGAAGACCAGCTTCGTCAACCGGACGATCATGTGATGAAGACCTCCGAATATGTGAAGTCGCTGCGCGGCAAGGACATGAAGGCGCTCGCCGAGGAACTCGCCGCGCTGCGTCGCGAACAGTTCAACCTGCGCATGCAGCATGCCACCGGCCAGCCGGCCAAGCCGCATCTCGTGCGCGAGGCGCGCAAGAAGATCGCGCGGGTCAAGACCATTGCGCGCAGCCAGGTGAAGTAAGCCATGAGCACCGAACAGACCGAAAAGAAGGGCAACCGCGTCGTGGGCCGTGTCGTCAGCGACAAGGGTGACAAGACCATCACCGTGCTCGTCGAGCGCGTCGAGCGTCATCCGCTCTACGGCAAGACGCTGCGCCGCTCGACCAAGCTGCGCGCGCACGACGAGAACAACCAGGCGAAGGCAGGCGACACCGTGGCGATCGTCGAGACGCGCCCGCTGTCGGCCACCAAGCGCTTCCGCCTCGTCGAAGTGCTGAAGTCCGGCGCCGCCGGCTGACCAGGGAGCCAGACCATGATTCAACAGGAAAGCTTTCTGGTGGTCGCCGACAACAGCGGCGCCCGTGAAGTGCAGGTGATCCAGGTCAAGGGTTCGACGTACCGCCGCTATGCGGCCGTCGGCGACCTGATCAAGGTCACCGTCAAGGACGCGATTCCGCGCGGCAAGGTCAAGAAGGGCGAAGTGCACGACGCGGTCGTCGTCCGCACCAAGTTCCCGATCAAGCGCGCCGACGGTTCGGTCATCCGTTTCGACAGCAATGCCGCCGTGCTGCTGACGAACAAGCTGGAGCCGCTGGGCACTCGTATCTTCGGGCCGGTGACGCGCGAACTGCGCGACCGTTTCATGAAGATCGTGTCGCTGGCGCCCGAAGTGATCTAAGGCAGGACCGAGCATGAGCAAGATCAAGAAGGGCGACGAAGTCGTCGTCATCACGGGCAAGGACAAGGGCCGCCGCGGCAAGGTCGCGCAGGTTCTGGTCGCCGCCGGCAAGGTGGTCGTCGAAGGCGTCAACGTCGCCAAGAAGCACCAGCGCGGCAACCCGAACGCCGGCGTGGCCGGTGGCATCGTCGAGAAGGAAATGCCGATCGACGTGTCGAACGTGGCCATCTGGAACGCGAAGACCGGCAAGGCCGATCGCGTCGGCTTCAAGTTCGAGGGCGAAGGCGAAAAGCGCCGCAAGGTGCGCGTGTTCAAGTCCAACAGCGAACTGGTGGACTAAGGTAGAAAGCCATGGCGAATCTGCAAACTCTTTACCGCGAGAAGCTCGCGTCCGAGCTCCAGAAGAAGCTCGGCGTCGGCGCGATGGAAGTCCCGCGCATCGAAAAGATCACCCTGAACATGGGCGTCGGTGAAGCGACGACCGACCGCAAGGTGATCGAGAAGGCGGTCGAGGACATGACGGCGATCGCCGGCCAGAAGCCGGTCGTCACCAAGACCCGTATCGCCATCGCGGCGTTCAAGGTCCGCGAGAACTATCCGGTCGGCGTCAAGGTGACGTTGCGCCGCGAGAAGATGTACGAGTTCCTGGAGCGCCTGATCGTCGTCGCCCTGCCGCGCATCCGCGACTTCCGCGGCATCTCGGCGCGCGGCTTCGACGGCGCCGGCAATTTCAATTTCGGTGTCACGGAACAGATCATCTTTCCGGAAATCGAGTACGAAAAGGTCGACGCGGTGCGCGGCATGAACATCACCATCACCACGACGGCGAAGAACGACGAACAGGGCCGCGCCCTGCTCGACGCCTTCAACTTCCCGTTCCGCAAGTAAAGCGCAGGCGATACCCATGGCCAAGACCAACATGATCGAGCGCGAGAAGAAGCGCGCCGCCCTTGCCGCGAAGTACGCCAAGAAGCGCGCGACGCTGAAGGCGACCATCGTCAGCGAAGCCGCTTCGGACGAAGACAAGGCTGCTGCCGTCGTGGCGCTGCAGAAGCTGCCGCGCGACTCGGCGAAGACCCGCCAGCGCAACCGCTGCCAGCTCACCGGCCGCTCGCGCGGCGTCTACAAGAAGTTCGGCCTTGCGCGCCACAAGCTGCGCGAAGCCGCCAACCGCGGCGAAGTGCCGGGCCTGAAGAAGGCGAGCTGGTAAGAGGATTTCCATATGAGCATGACCGATCCTATCGCCGACTTTCTGACGCGCATCCGCAACGCCCAGGCGGCGCGCAAGAAGCAGGTGTCGTCGCCGTCCTCGAAGATCAAGGAAGCGATCGCCGCCGTTCTCAAGGACGAGGGCTACATCGCCGACTACGCCGTGGTCGCCGACGGCGCCAAGAAGACCATCACCCTGGCCCTGAAGTACTTCGAGGGCAAGCCGGTGATCGAGCGCCTCGAACGCATCTCGAAGCCGGCCCTGCGCGTCTACAAGGGCAAGGACGAGCTGCCGAAGGTTCTCGGCGGTCTCGGCGTCGCCATCGTCTCCACGCCCAAGGGCGTGGTCAGCGACCGCAAGGCGCGCGCTGCCGGTCTCGGCGGCGAAGTGCTCTGCATCGTCGCCTAAGGAGAGCACCATGTCCCGCGTCGCAAAAATGCCGGTGAAGCTGCCGGCCGGTGTGCAGGTCGCCAACGCGAACGGCCAGCTGACCGTCAAGGGCAAGACCAGCCTGACGATCAACGTGCCGGCGAAGGTGCAGATCGAGGTGCAGGGCGATACCGTCACGGTCGCCGCCGCCTCGATCACCGCCGACAAGATGCAGGCCGGCACGTTCCGCGCGCTGCTCAACAATGCCGTGGTCGGCGTGTCGAAGGGCTACGAGAAGAAGCTGCAGCTGGTCGGCGTCGGCTACCGCGCCGCGACCGCCGGCAAGAAGCTGAACCTCTCGCTCGGCTTCTCGCACCCGATCGAATACCCGATCCCGGAAGGCATCACGGTGGAAACGCCGTCGCAGACCGAGATCATCGTCAAGGGCGCCGACAAGAAGATGGTCGGTCAGGTCGCCGCCGACATCCGCGGTTTCCGTCCGCCCGAGCCATACAAGGGCAAGGGCGTGCGTTACTCCACCGAGAAGGTGGAACTCAAGGAAGCGAAGAAGAAGTAAAGGGTTCGCGTGGGGCCGTCCTCCTTCGGAAGGCCTTGCGCACATGGACCGGACTTCGATCTCGCGAACATTTTGGCATCGACCAAAAAGTTGCCAGGAAGAACTGGATTTATATGAAGGACAAGAAACAGACCCGTCTGCGCCGCGCCCGCCGCACGCGCGCCCACATCCGCGAACTCGGCGTGCATCGTCTCGCCGTGCACCGCACGCCGCAGCACATCTACGCGCAGATCATCGCGCCGGACGCCTCGGTGACCGTCGTCGCCGCGTCGACGGTCGAGAAGTCGGTGGCCGACGGCCTCGACGCGACCGGCAATGTCGAGGCCGCCAAGAAGGTCGGCACGACGATCGCCGAGCGCGCCAAGGAGAAGGGCATCACCAAGGTGGCCTTCGACCGCGCGGGTTTCCAATACCACGGCCGCATCAAGGCCCTGGCCGACGCCGCGCGTGAAGCCGGCCTGGAGTTCTAAGACATGGCGACCCAGCACAACTACGAAGAGCAGAGCGGCGGCGAGTTCAAGGAAAAGCTCATCACCGTCAATCGCGTGTCGAAGACGGTCAAGGGCGGCAAGCAGTTCGCCTTCACCGCGCTGACGGTCGTCGGCGACGGCGCCGGCCGCGTCGGTTTCGGCTACGGCAAGGCGCGCGAAGTGCCGCAGGCCATTTCCAAGGCGATGGACCAGGCGCGCAAGAACATGGTCACGGTGCCGCTCAAGGGCCTGACCGTGCAGCACGAGATCTGGGGCCAGCACGGCGCCGCGAAGGTGTTCCTGCGTCCGGCTTCGGACGGTACCGGCGTGATCGCCGGTGGCGCGATGCGCGCGGTGTTCGAAGTCGCCGGCGTGCAGAACATCCTCGCCAAGGCGCTCGGCTCGCGTAATCCGATCAACCTGGTGCGCGCGACGATGAACGCGCTGACCAAGATGAACCTGCCGTCGGAAATGGCCGCCAAGCGCGGCAAGACCGTCGAAGAAATCCTCGGCTAAGGGTTGCAAAGATCATGACCGCCACCAAGCAGATCAAGCTCACGCTGATCCGTAGCCTCGCCAAGCGCCTGCCGAAGCATCAGGCCTGCGTGCGCGGCCTGGGTCTCACCCGCATGCATCAGTCGCGCATCGTTGCCGCCACGCCCGAGAACATGGGCATGGTCAACAAGGTGTCGTACATGCTGCGCATCGAAGAAGTCGCCTAAGACTGCTCCGACAGGATCTACAGAACATGAAACTCAACAGCATCAAGCCGGCCAAGGGCGCCAAGACCAAGAAGGTCCGCGTGGCCCGTGGTATCGGTTCGGGCATCGGCAAGACCGCCGGCCGCGGCCACAAGGGTCAGCACGCGCGCAAGGGCGGCTACCACAAGCTCGGCTTCGAGGGCGGCCAGATGCCGATCCAGCGTCGCCTGCCGAAGCGCGGCTTCAACTCGCCGCTCAAGGGCCTGACGGCGGAAGTGCGCCTGTCGGAGCTCGAGAAGATGAAAGCCGTCGAGATCGACCTCGCCACGCTGAAGGCGGAGAACGTGATCTCGGCGAATGCCGAGACCGCCAAGGTCATCAAGTCCGGCGCGCTGAGCCGCAAGGTCGCGCTCAAGGGTGTGCTCGTCACCAAGGGTGCTCGCGAAGCCATCACGGCCGCGGGCGGCAGCATCGCCGAGTAAGGTCGGGAACGCTCATGGCGAAGTCTCCGGGTGCCGCAGGCGGCTCGATGGTGCCGGATCTGAGCAAGATCGGTGAGGTGCGCAATCGCCTCCTGTTCCTGCTCGGGGCGATCATCGTTTACCGCATCGGCAGCTTCATCCCGGTGCCGGGGATCGATCCGGTGCAGCTGGCGGCGCTGTTCAACCAGAGCCACGGCACGATCCTGGACATGTTCAACATGTTCTCGGGCGGCGCCCTGCATCGCCTGTCGATCTTCGCGCTCGGCGTGATGCCATACATTTCGGCGAGCATCATCGTGCAGCTGATGGCGACGGTCGTGCCGCAGCTCAAGGATCTGAAGAAGGAAGGCGAGTCGGGCCGCCGCCAGATCACCAAGTACACCCGTTACGGCACCCTGGCGCTGGCGCTGTTCCAGTCGTTCGGCGCGGCGCTGGCGCTGCAGAAATCGGGCGTGGCGATTAACGCCGGCTTCGGCTTCCTGTTCGTGGCGACGGTCAGCCTGGTCACCGGCACGATGTTCCTGATGTGGCTCGGCGAGCAGATCACCGAGCGCGGCATCGGCAACGGCATCTCGATGATCATCTTCTCCGGCATCGTCGCGGGCTTTCCACGCGCGCTCGGTGCGACGGCGCAGCTGGTCAGCGAAGGCTCGATCAACGGCTTCACGGTGATCGTCGTGCTGGCGCTGATCGCGGTGGTGACCTGGGGCGTGGTGTTCTTCGAGCGCGCCCAGCGCCGCATCCCGATCCACCACGCGCGCCGCCAGCAGGGCCGCAAGATCTTCGCCGCGCAGACCCAGCACCTGCCGCTGAAGCTGAACATGTCGGGCGTGATCCCGCCGATCTTCGCGTCGTCGATCATCCTGTTCCCGGCGTCGCTGGTGCAGTTCTTCGGCGGTGATACCACCTCGACGGCGGGCAGCTTCCTGCAGAAGCTGGCCAATGCGCTGTCGCCGGGCCAGCCGCTGTACACGCTGCTCTACGGCCTGCTGATCATTTTCTTCTGCTTCTTCTACACGGCCCTGGTCTTCGACTCGCGCGAGACGGCCGACAACCTGAAGAAGTCGGGGGCCTTCATCCCGGGCGTGCGTCCGGGCGCGATGACGGCGAAGTACATCGACACGGTGCTGACGCGCCTGACGGTGGTGGGCTCGCTCTACATCCTGGTGATCTGCCTCGTGCCGGAGATCCTGCGCTCGTTCGTCACCAGCATTCCGTTCTATTTCGGCGGCACGTCGTTGCTGATCACGGTGGTGGTGGTGATGGACTTCATGGCGCAGCTGCAGGCGCACCTGATGTCGCACCAGTACGAAGGCCTGCTGAAGAAGGCCAATCTGAAGTCGCTGGGCCCGGCGCAAGGCCGCTGAGTCCGATTACCTAGTTCGAGGTGAGTCATGAAAGTCCGTGCATCGGTCAAGAAAATCTGCCGGAACTGCAAGGTCGTCCGTCGCAATGGCGTCGTTCGCATCCTCTGCACCGACCCGCGCCACAAGCAGCGCCAGGGCTGAATGCCCGCGCGTTTGATTAATAGCCGTTTGGTCAATATAATGCGCGGCTTTTCGCGCGTTAGGCATCAGTCGAGGTAGTCACAATGGCACGTATCGCGGGCGTCAACATCCCGGATCGCAAACACACCGTCATCGCCCTGCGGGCGATCTACGGCATCGGCAAGACCCGCGCCAAGCTGATCTGCGCGGCGGCGGGCATCGACCCGACCGTGCAGATTCGCACGCTGACAGAGGGCGAGCTCGAGAAGCTGCGCACCGAAGTCGGCAAGTTCGTGGTCGAGGGCGACCTGCGCCGCGAAGTGTCGATGAGCATCAAGCGCCTGATCGATCTCGGCTCGTACCGCGGCCTGCGCCACCGTCGTGGCCTGCCGGTTCGCGGCCAGCGCACCCGTACCAATGCCCGCACCCGCAAGGGTCCGCGCCGCGGCACGGTCGCGACCAACAAGAAAACCTGATTTCTAGCCGGACACGCATATGGCGACCCAGACCCAGACCGCTGCCGCGGCGAAGCGCAAGAAAGTCAAGAAGAACGTCACCGATGGTGTGGCGCACATTCATGCTTCCTTCAACAATACGATCATCCTGATCACCGACCGCCAGGGCAACACGCTGTCGTGGAGCACGGCGGGCGCCGCCGGCTTCAAGGGCTCGCGCAAGTCGACGCCGTTCGCCGCGCAGGTCGCCGCCGACAAGGCCGGCCAGGCCGCCGCCGAGCATGGCGTGAAGAACCTCGAGGTTCGCGTCAAGGGCCCCGGCCCGGGCCGTGAATCGGCCGTCCGTGCGCTGAACGCCGCCGGCTTCAAAATCACCAACATCACCGACGTCACGCCGATTCCGCATAACGGCTGCCGCCCGGCCAAGCGCCGCCGCGTGTAAGGAGAGAATTCATGGCTCGTTACATTGGCCCGAAGTGCAAGCTGTCCCGCCGCGCCGGCACCGACCTGCTGCTCAAATCGCGCGCCCGCGCCATCGACAGCAAGTGCAACATGGAGACCCGCCCGGGTCAGCACGGTGCCGTCAAGCCGCGCCTGTCCGACTACGCCCTGCAGCTGCGCGAGAAGCAGAAGCTCAAGCAGATGTACGGCGTGCTCGAGAAGCAGTTCCGCAACTATTACCTGAAGGCGTCGTCGAAGAAGGGCTCGACCGGCCTGCTGCTGCTGCAGCTGCTGGAAACGCGCCTCGACAACGTCGTCTACCGCATGGGTTTTTCGCGCACCCGCGCCGAAGCCCGCCAGCTGGTGTCGCACAAGTCGGTCGTCGTCAACGGCAAGATCGTCAACATCCCCTCGTACCAGGTCAAGGCCGGTGACGTGGTGGAAATCCGCGAGGCTTCGCGCGCGCAGTCGCGCATCGCCGAAGCGCTGTCGATCGCCACGCAGGCCGGTCTGGCCGATTGGGTCGACGTCGACGAGAAGGGCCTGAAGGGCACCTTCAAGGCCGTGCCGACGCGCGATCAGATCCTGCCGGACATCAACGAGGCGCTGGTCGTCGAGTTGTACTCGAAGTAACGCCCGTCGTTACTTGGCGAGTCGCCGCCGACAGTCCCGTCCATACAGATTCAGAGGTACACCATGCAGAACGTCGTCGCAGACCTGCTCAAGCCGCGTCAGATCGAAGTGGAGACCGTGTCTCCGAGCCACGCTCGCGTCGCGCTGGAGCCGATGGAACGCGGCTTCGGCCACACGCTGGGCAATGCCCTGCGCCGCATCCTGCTGTCGTCGATCCCGGGCGCCGCGATCACCGAAGTGCAGATCGACGGCGTCGTGCACGAATACAGCGCGATCGAAGGCGTGCAGGAAGACGTCCTCGACATCCTGCTGAACATCAAGAACATCGCGATCCGCATGCATGCGCGCGATGAAGCGACCCTGCGTCTCGAGAAGTCGGGCAAGGGTCCGGTCACCGCCGGCGATATCAAGCTCGACCACGACGTCGAGATCGTCAACCCGGAACTGGTGCTCGCCAACCTCACCGGCGGCAAGCTCAACGTGACGCTGAAGGTCACGCGCGGGCGCGGCTACGTGCCGGCCGCCAGCGCGGTGCGCGAGGAAGATGCCCGCGGCGTCGGCGTGCTGAAGCTCGATGCGAGCTACAGCCCGGTGCGTCGCGTCAGCTACGCGGTCGAGCGCGCGCGCGTCGCGCAGCGCACCGACCTCGACAAGCTGATCCTCGACGTCGACACCAACGGCGGTATCGATCCGGCGGAAGCCGTGCGCCTGGCCGCGCGCATCCTGCGTGACCAGCTGTCGGTGTTCGTCGATCTCGAGGCCGAGGCGGCGCAGGCTGCCGCGGTGCCGGGCAAGAAGGAACTGTCGCCGATCCTGTTCCGTCCGATCGACGATCTGGAGCTCACGGTCCGTTCGGCGAACTGCCTCAAGGCCGAGAACATCTACTACATCGGCGATCTCGTGCAGCGCACGGAGATGGAGCTGATGAAGACGCCGAACCTCGGCAAGAAGTCGCTCAACGAGATCAAGGAAGCGCTGCGTTCGCACGAGCTCGATCTCGGCATGCGCCTCGAGAACTGGTCGTCGCCGAAGGTGCCGGCTTAAGGCCCTCGGAAGAAAGATTTAGGAAGATAAAGCCATGCGCCACAAGATGTCGGGCCGTACCTTCGGCCGCACCAGCAGCCACCGCAAGGCGACGATGCAGGCCATCGCCGTCGCGCTCTTCGAGCACGAGCTGATCAAGACCACGCTGCCGAAGGCCAAGGAGCTGCGCCGCCTCGCCGAGCCGCTGATCACGCGCGCCAAGGAAGACTCGCTGCACAATCGCCGCATCGCCTTCTCGCGCCTGCGCGACCGTGACGCCGTGCAGAAGCTGTTCAACGAGATCGGCCCGCGCTACAAGCAGCGTCCGGGCGGCTATCTGCGCATCCTCAAGTGCGGCTTCCGCGCCGGCGACGACGCGCCGATGGCCTACGTCGAACTGGTCGACCGCCCGGCGAAGAGCGCCGCCGTCGCCGCCGGGTAAGCGGGAATCCGTGGACCGAACGGGCGCCGCGAGGCGCCCGTTTTCGTTTGCGTCCGCGGATCGTCCTCAGCGCGCCAGCATCACGCCGAGACCGACGCGCGTGACGCTGCGGTTATAGTCGATCAGGCTGTCGCCATAGCCGTTGAACACGTAGACGTTCCAGTAGAGGTAGTCGCCGAACGGCACGCTGTAGCTCAGTTCGAGCGCGCCCTTGCCGGTGTTCGGATTGCCGCGCAGCATCAGCGCGGCGAGATGATCGGCATGGAACAGGCGCTGCTGCAGGCGCAGCTCGCCGTAGCCGTAGTAGTGGGCGATGTCTGGGTTGTCGTCGCCCTTCGGATCGTCCGGCGTCTTCTTGCGGTCCTCGGGGATGCGGTACCAGAGCTTGAGATCGACGAGCGTCCGCCGCCATTCGCTGAAGACGTTCACGTAAAGGCGATTCCAGGAACGTGATTGCGGCACGTCGCGGCCATTCGATTCATGCTCGCCGCCGAAATCGAAACCGCAGCGGGGGCAGAGCGCGAGACGCGGTTTCCAGCGGTAGAACAGTTCCGGGTTGTAGTTCGTCTCGCGGAACGGCCGCGACTCGCTGGCGTTGTAGATCTGCCAGAACGACTTCTGTGTATAGGCGAAAAACACGTCGCTGTTGAAAAGGTTCAGCTTGAGGCTGATCTGGTAGACGAACTCGCTCTCGTCGCCGCTGTAGCGGTCGCTGTACGTCGCCGGCATCAGATACATCGGCTTGTGGAACGACAGGCAGGGCTGCATGCCGACCAGCATGAAAGGTTCGGTTTCGTGCTCCAGGCAGCGCGCCAGCGAGCGCGGCACGCTGACACGGACTTTTTCCTCCGCCGGGTCGCTCTCGCCTGCGGCGGCCGGCGTGGCGACGTCGCCGGCGCCGGATTGTGCCTGCGCGCGTACCGACGCGGTGGCGATCAGCAGGACGAGGGCGAGCAGCGCCAGGGGCCAGCGGCAGGGGAACGACGACATCTAGGAGACTCCACGGTGCAGGGCATCGACATAGGGTTTCATCACACGCTCGACGCGGCACAGCTGTGCGTAGTGCTGTAGCGTCAGCATATCGACCTGGCGCTTCGCCAGCGCGGCGCGCAGCGCGTCGACGGCGATATGCGGGCCGATCTTGTTGCGGAACTTGAACAGATCGGCGAGCGTTTTTTCGAGTGTGTAGACGGCGACATCGACGTGCTCGATGCGATGATGCGCGACGCCCCCGCTGAACGCTTCGCCGCCGAGGCGGGCGATGCGCAAGGCGGGGAAGTCGAGGCGCGGCTTGGCGGCGCGGCGCTCGATCGCCACCGAGATCTCGCGCGCGTTGGCCTCGCCCAGCCCATGGAACGCCAGCGCCGACTGCAGGCAGACGACGCCGTTCGGCACGGCGCGCGCCACCAGGGCGAGCGACAACTCGAAGGACGGCTTGCGCTCGGCCAGCACATAGCTGCCGCGACCGAGCTTCTTCAGCTGCCCGCGATCGCAGAGGCGGCGCAGATACTCGGCCTGGATGTGGTGCGGACCGAGATCCTTCGGACGCAGAACGCCGAGCTCTTGGACCAAGGCTAAGATGCGTTCGGACTTGCTCTGCTCGTCGGCGCTGTGCAAATCGGGAAGAGTCGAAAATATCTGTATATATTTAAAAACACAGTGCTTTCGAAAGCAAGGACGAACTTCATTATCTTGATATTCGGAAGCTTCGTTAAGCTAATAAAAAAGCAAGGGAATTCTGAAGGTGCTTCGTGCTGAGTGACATTGCCTGCTTCCTGGCGGCCGCCGTGCTCTTCGTGCCGCTGTTCCGCAGGCTCGGGCTCGGAGCGGTGCTCGGCTACCTCGGCGCCGGCATCGCCATCGGTCCGGCGGGTCTCGGGCTCATCGACGAGCCGGAGCGCGTGCTGCACTTCGGCGAATACGGTGTCGTGCTGCTGCTGTTCATCATCGGCCTCGAACTGCAGCCCAGCCGCCTGTGGGCGATGCGCCGCACCGTGTTCGGCATCGGTGGCGCGCAGGTCGCGCTCAGCTGGCTGGTCCTGACGCTCATCGCCGTGGCGCTCGGCCTCGATCATCGCTCGGCGCTGGTCGCCGGTTTCGGCCTCGCCATGTCGTCGACGGCGATGGTGCTGCAGATGCTCGCCGAACGCCGCGAACTGAATGCGCGCCACGGCCGCGTGGCGTTCTCCATCCTGCTGTTCCAGGATCTCAGCGTGATTCCGTTCCTGGCGCTGATTCCGCTGCTCGCCGGCAGCGGCGGCGACGTGCACGGCGGCAGCTGGACCCTGCACTGGCAGGCCGCGGTGAAGACCCTGGCGATGTTCTTCGTCGTCGTGCTCGGCGGTCGCTACGCGGTGCGGCCGGTCATGAAGCGCGTCGCTGCCGCGGAAACGCCGGAACTGTTCACGGCCGCGGCCCTGCTGATCGTCGTCGGCACCGCGCTGGCGATGTCGGCGGTCGGCCTGTCGATGTCGCTCGGCGCCTTCCTCGCCGGCGTGCTGCTGTCGGAGTCCGAGTTCCGCCATGAACTCGAGGCCGACATCGAGCCCTTCAAGGGCCTGCTGCTCGGCCTGTTCTTCATCGCCGTCGGCATGTCCGCCGATCTGTCCCTGCTCGTGGCGCGGCCGATGCAGATCGTCGGGCTGGTCGTCACCCTGCTGGCGGTCAAGGCCTTCGTGCTGTGGGCGATCGCGCGGCTCGACGGCCTGAGCGGCGACAGCGCCGGCGCGCTCGCCGCCTCCCTGGCGCAGGGCGGCGAATTCGCCTTCGTGCTGTTCTCGGCGGCGGTCGCCGCCAGCGTGATGAGCGCCGAGCTGTCGGCGCTGCTGGTGCTGGTGGTGACGATCTCGATGATCGCCACGCCGCCCTTGTTCTCGCTGCAGATGCGCATGCGCAAGCGCAAGGAAGCGCGGCCCTACGACGACATCCAGACCGACGAGCACGAAGTGCTGATCGCCGGCTTCGGCCCCTTCGGCCAGATCGTCGCGCGCATCCTGCGCGTCAAGCGCATCCGCTTCACGGTGCTCGACAAGGATTTCGAGCACGTCGACTTCGTGCGCCAGTTCGGCAATCGCATCTTCTACGGCGACGCCAGCCGCCTCGACCTGCTGCGCGCCGCGCACGCCGACAAGGCGCGGCTGTTCGTGCTGGCGATTCCCGACATCGAGGCGTCGCTGCGCACCGCCGAAACCGTGCGCCGGCATTTTCCGCAGCTGCGCATCTTCGCCGCCGCGGTCAATCGCCAGCACGCGCTTCGCCTCATGGACATCGGCATCGCGCCGGGCGACGTCGTGCGCCGCAGCTATTTCTCCTCGCTGGAGATGACGCGCCGCGTGTTGCTGGGCATGGGCGACAGCGACGATGCGGCGCGGCGCGCCGTCGATCGGTTCCGCGATCACGACGAGCAGGTGCTGCTGCGCCAGTTGCAGGTGCCGCGCGACGACCTGCAGAAGATGCGCCAGACCACGGCCGACGCGGCCGCCGAACTCGAACAGCTGTTCGCCGAAGACCCGTCGCCGACGGCGGCGCAGGGCGACCCGACTTGAGCGATCACGGCAGCATGATTGCGCACACCGTCGTCGCGCTCGTCGCGCTCGGCATGGGTCTCGCGTTCGTGTCGGCCGACCGCCGTTCGCCGACGTCGCGCGCGCTGGCGGCGACGTATGCCTACATCGGCATTTCCATCTACCTCAACATCGTCTGGACCGGCGAGTGGACGACCGCGGACGGTGCGCTGCCGCGCTGGGCAGGCTGGTTCGCGTTGCCGGAAGCGGCGGCGACGGTGACGATGCTCGAGTGGATCATCCGCGTGCGGCGCACGGTGCCGGTCAATCTCGATCTCGACACGCGCTTCGGCGATCGCGTGCTGCGCAGCGGCCAGCTCGCCGGCGTGATCTACGGCCTCGTCTCGCTGTTCTGGCCGGACGTGCGCCTCACGCATTTCCTGCGCGCCAGCGCCAATCCGGCGCTGTTCCTCAGCGGCGGTTTCTGGCTGTTCGCGGCGCCGCTGCTGTACGCGGTCGCCGCCGGCTTCGTCGGCATCCTGCTGCTGCTGAACCGCCGGCCCGATCGCGCCGAGACGACGCGCGTGCTCGCCATGGCGATCGCCGTGCCGTTCCTGGTCACCGCCTTCGTGCTGCCGGTCGACGCGGCGGCGGTGTCGGTGATCCTCGGCGAGATCATCTTCTTCATCGGCTCGACGCATTACCACGTGCTGCAGGGCCAGCGCGGGCAATTCATGTCGCGCTTCCTGTCGCCGCAGCTCGCCAAGCTGGTCGGCGAGCAGGGCCTGGCGCGCGCCATGCAGGAATCGCAGCGCGAGATTTCGGTGGTCTGCTGCGATCTGCGCGGCTTCACGCCCTACGCGGCCGCCACGCCCTCGTCGCGCGTGCTGCAGGTGCTGCGCGAGTATTACGACGCGGTCGGCGCGGTGGTCTCCGAGTACGAGGCGACGATCAAGGATTTCGCCGGCGACGGCATCCTGATCCTGGTCGGCGCGCCGCTGCCGATTCCATATCACGCGACGCGCGCGCTGGAGATGGCACAGCGCATCCGCGATCTCGGCCTGGCGCTGACCGAGCGCTGGAGCACGCCGCAGCACCGGCTCGGCATCGGTCTCGGCGTCGCCACCGGCATGGTCACGGTCGGCGTCATCGGTTCGGCTTCGCGTCTCGAATACACGGCGGTCGGCTCGGCGGTGAACCTCGCCTCGCGGCTCTGCGAGCAGGCGGCGAGCGGCGAGATTCTCGTCGACGTGCGCACCGCCGATCTCGCCGGCAGCGAACTGCTGCAGGCCCGCGAGGCGATCGTCGTGAAGGGCTTCGGCGAGCCGGTGCCGCGCTACGCCCTGTAGCGGCCTAGGTTTCGCCGACCGCGACGCCGATCCGGCCGTCCTCGGCGACCCAGGCGCGGAACATCGCGCTCGAATTGAACGGCAAGGCGATGTGGCCGGCGTGGTCGATGGCAATGCAGCCGCCGCGTCCGCCGTAGTGCGCGACGCGGCCGAGCGCGTGCGCGCCGGCCTCGGCGAGCGAGGCGTGCGCATAGCGCAGGCGCGCGTCGACTTCGAAGCCGAAGCCGGCGCGGATGAACGCCTCGCCGGTGCCGGTGCAGGAAATCGCCGCGCTGCGGTTGTCGGCGAACGTGCCGGCGCCGATCACCGGCGTGTCGCCGATGCGGCCCGGATGCTTGTTGGTGAGGCCGCCGGTGCTGGTCGCGGCGGCGAGATCGCCGCGCGCGTCGCGCGCCACGGCGCCGACGGTGCCGAAGGCTCCGTCGGCGTCCGTGCGCGGCGAATCATGCGTTGCCGCCGATTCGGCGTAAGCCGAATCGTGATCGAGTACGATGACGTTCTGCGTCTGCGCCTTGCGCAGCTGGCGGCGCCGCAGCTCGGTGATGAAGTACGCGGGTTCGACGACTTCGAGGCCGAGCTCGGCGTTCAGCGCGTCGGCGCCGGCGCCCATGAACATCACGTGCGGCGAGCGTTCCATCACCGCGCGTGCCAGGCGCACCGGGCTCTTCGAGCGCTGCACGCCGGCGACCGCGCCGCAGGCGCGATCGCGGCCGTCCATGATCGCCGCGTCGAGCTCGGGCAGGCCGTCGCGGTTCAGCACGCCGCCGATGCCGGCATTGAACAGCGGGCATTCCTCGAGGCGGATCACCATGCGCTCCACGGCATCGAGGCTGGTCGCGCCCTGGCGCAGCATTTGCAGGCCTTCCTCGGCGATGCGCTGCAGGGCGGCGCGTTGCTCGCGCGTGTCGACGCCGGCATCGAGTTCGCCGGCGCCGCCGTGGATGGCGAGACGGATCATGGTGCGTTCCGGAGCAGGAAGGGCGCTGAGCCTAGCGCTAGTCAGCGCCGCGAGGAAGCCGGAAGATCGCCCATCCGAACGGACGCACACTTGGGGGGAAGCGGTGAACGGAGTGCTGGCGGCGGTCCTCGTCTATATCGCCTTGCAGGTGCTGGTGTCGTTCGCCGCCTCGCGGCGTGTCGCCAGCGAATCGGACTATCTGCTCGCCGGCCGCAGGCTCGGCCCCTGGCTCGCCACCTTCGGGGTGTTCGCGACCTGGTTCGGCGCCGAGACCTGCATCGGCGCCGCCGGCGAGGCGTATCGCGGCGGCTTGCGCGCGGTGGCCGCCGATCCTTTCGGTTACACGCTGGGTCTCGCCGCCGCCGGCCTGTTTTTCGCGGCGACGCTGTGGCGGCGCAATCTGACCACGCTCGCCGATCTGTTCCGCCAGCGCTACGGCAGCGGCGTCGAGCGCTTCACCGCCGTGGTGATGATCCCCGGCTCGCTGCTGTGGGCGGCGGCGCAGGTGCGCGCCTTCGGCCAGGTGCTGGCCTCGACCGGCGATCTCGGCGTGGTCGCGGCGACCACGCTTGCCGCCGCGGTCGTCGTCGCCTACACGGCGATCGGCGGCATGTGGGCGGATTCCTGGACCGATCTCGTGCAGGGCATCGTGCTGATCGCCGGCGTCGCCGCGATCGGTGTGGTCTTCGCCGTCGACGGCGGTTTGGCGCAGCTCTCGATCGGCGGTATCGGTGCCGCCGCCGATGAAGCGCCGCGGCCGCTGATCGAGGCGCTGGCTGTGCCGATTTTCGGCACGATCGCCGCGCAGGAACTGGTCGCGCGCTTTCTGGCGATGCGCAGTCCGCGCCTGGCGCGCGGCGCGACGATCGCCGGCGCATTGCTCTATCTCGCGGTCGGCTCGGTGCCGGTGCTCATCGGCCTCGGCGCGGCGGCGACGCTGGGCGAGCCGTTCGAGCCGGAACAGCTGCTGTCGAAGATCGCCCAGGCGCAGCTGCCGCTGCCGCTCTACGTGCTGTTCCTCGGCGCGCTGGTTTCGGCGATCCTGTCGACGCTGTCGGGCACGCTGCTGGTCGCCGGTTCGCTGGCCGCGCACAACCTCGCGGCGCCGCTGCTCGCGCGGCATCGCGGCGCGCCGCTGTCCGAGCGCCAGCGCCTGCGCTTCAACCGCGTCGCGGTGGTGGCGTTCGGCGTGCTGTCGTACCTCATCGCACTCGGCTCGGACAGCATGTACGAGCTGGTCGAGGAAGCGTCCGGTCTCGGTTCGTCCGGCGTGTTCGTGATGATGCTGGCGGCGCTGTGGCTGCCGCGCTTCGGCGGCGCCGCGAGTGCGGTCGCCGCACTCGTCGTCAGCGTCGCCGTCTACCTGCTCGGCGAGCACCTGCTGGCCTGGGATTACCCGTACCTGGCGTCGCTCGGCGCGGCTTTTCTCGCCTACGCGGTATGCGCGCCGCTGCGCGCTCGGCGCGGCGACGCCGGCGGCGCTCAGTATTTGATCGAGCAGCCGTAGGGTCTGGTGACCGGCGAACGGACCGGCTTGCCGGCCATCGCTTCGGCGAGCGCGGTCTTCACGTAGGGCTTGGCCCTGGCGATGTCGTCGACGTCGGTGCTGGCAATGCTGTCGATGCCGCCGGCGTAGAGCAGCGTGCCATGCCGATCGACGATGAACAGCTGCGGCGTGGTCCTGGCGTCGTACAGATGGCCAAGGGTGCCCGAAGGATCGAGCAGCACCGCGCTCGGTGCCGCGCCGCGCTTGAGCGTCAGCGCATCGGCCTCGGCGCCGCTGACGTGGCCCTGCTTGCCGGGCGCCGACGAAATCACGCTCAGCCACACGGCACCCTGCGCGGTCGCCTCTTTCTGCAGCGACTGCATGTTGCCCCGGTAATGCTTCTGCACGAACGGGCAGCCGTCGTTGGTCCATTCGAGCACGACGAACTTGCCGCGGTAATCGGACAGTCTGATGGTCTGGCCCTTGCTGTCGGTCGCCGCGAAATCCGGTGCCGGGGCGCCGACTTTCGGCGCGGCGAAGACGGCGCTGCTGATCAGCAGCGCGGCGGAAGCGAGAGCGGCGATGCGCATGGCATGACTCCTTGGGGCGGGACCGGCGTTCATTCGAGCGCGCCGGCGACCAGATCCGGCGTCAGCAGCTGCGGCAGGATCTTCGGCTCGCCGCCGCGCGCGTAGACCAGATACAGCGGCACCCCGTTGCGCCCGAAGCGCGCCAGCTCGGCGGTGATGGCCGGATCGGCATTGGTCCAGTCGGCGACCAGCACGGCGACATTGGCGTCTCGGAAGCGCTGCTCGACGCGCTCCGAACGCAGCGCGACACGCTCGTTGACCTTGCAGCTGAGGCACCAGTCGGCGGTGAAGTCGACGAAGATCGTGCGCCCTTCGCCGCGCAGCTCGGCGACGCGCTGCGCCGACCACGGTTCGGACGCGTATGCGCCGATGCCGGCGGCGGCGGCCTTGCTCTCGCCCTGTTGCGGCAATGTCAGCAGCAGCGCCGCGGCGAGCGCCGCGGCGGCGAGCTTGGCGAGCGCCGCGACGAGTCCGTGCGCCGTCCACAGCCACAGCACGAAGGCGATCAGCACGAGGCCGACCATGAGCTGCGCGGCGGCGCCGACGTCGAGCTGACGCGCCAGCACCCAGACCAGCCAGACCACCGACAGATACAGCGGAAAGGCCATCAGCTGCTTGAAGCGCTCCATCCAGGCGCCCGGTTTCGGCAGCAGGCGCGCCGCCGCCGGCACGAAGCCGATGACGAGAAAGGGCAGGGCCAGGCCGAGCCCGAGCGCCGCGAACACGGCGAGGGTGATGGCCGCCGGCTGCAGCACCGCGTAGCCGATCGCCGCGCCCATGAAGGGGCCCGTGCAGGGACTGGCGACGACCACGGCGAGCACGCCGGTGAAGAAGGCGCCGGCGAGACCCGGCTTCTCGGTGAGCGACTGGCCGAGATTCATCAGGCGTGCGCCGAAGCTGGCGACGCCGGACAGCGACAGGCCGAGCGCGAACAGCAGATACGCGAGGGCGCCGACCACCAGCGGCGATTGCAGCTGGAAGCCCCAGCCGGCGACCTTGCCGAGCCTCTGCAGCACGAGGATCGCCACGGCGATCGCCACGCAGGACAGCACCACGCCGGCGCCGTAGGCGAGCGCCTGCGCGCGCTGACCGGCGTGGCCGGCGCGCGCCAGTGACAGCGCCTTCAACGACAGCACCGGGAACACGCAGGGCATCAGGTTGAGGATCAGGCCGCCGAGCAGGGCGAAGCCGAGCGCGGCGAGCAGGCCCAGCGGTGCGCTGCCGGTGTCGCGCGCGGCGGTCGGCGACGCCCTCAGCGCGGCGCCGGCCTCGTCGTCCTGCGCGGCCGGCGCGCGCGCGGCGACCGCTGCCACCGCGCCGGGCTGCGCCTTGATCTCGTAGGCCTGCGTGCGGCCGTCGCGGGTGACGACGACGACGCCCTCGACGGTCTTCGGCGCCTCGACGAAATAGGCGCTCGCCGCCTGGCTGAGGCGCAGGGTGTCGCCGTCGCCGGCGATGCGCTGCGGCGCCGCGTGATTGACCAGGTCGCTGGCGTAGGGGAAGAAGGCGATGCGCGCGGCACCGGCCAATGCCGCGTCGCGCAGCTGCAGCGACACGGTGTCGTCGGCGACGCTGAACTGCGCCGGCCAGGCCACGGCCCGCGGCACGGCGGCGCGCGCCCGCGCGAAGGCAGCCTGCCAGCGACCATCGTCCGGCGCGGACTTCGCGTCGGCGGCGACCGGCAGGCGCAGCGTCAGCGCGGCGCTGCCCGGAATGCAGATGTCCTTGCACACCAGCCATTTCGCGGTCGCCGCGAGCGTCTGCTCGCCGTGCGTGCCGGCGGCGACTTCGAGCGGCACGAGATGCAGCACCTCCTCGCCGTAACCGTAGTTGACCAGATCGCCGAGGCGTTCGGTCGAGGGATACGGCCAGACGATGTCGCCGGCCGTGATGCCCTTCGGCAGCTGCCACTCGAGCTTGGTCGGGATGCCGGAATCGCCGGGATTGCGCCAGTAGACGTGCCAGCCGGCAACCGGCTTGATGCGCAGCGCCACCCAGTTGGTCCGGCCGGCGCTCAGCGCGGTGTGCTCGGCGACCAGCTCGGCCTCCAGCTGATCGGTGCGCACGGTTTCGGCCGCCGCTCCGAGCGGCGCGGCGATCAGCAGGCACAGCAGCAGGCGGCGGATATTCATGGAGAAGTCGGCGGCAAAGCGTTCTAATGACCGGCGGGCTGCGGTCGAGTTCAGGGCGAAGAATATCGAATGAGGCACTTCATCATCGGCTTGCTGCGGATCGGCGCCCTGCTCGCCGGTCTGTGCCTGTGGGCGGCACCGGCGCAGGCGATCGATACCGTGCGCTGCGGCTCGCGGCTGGTCAGCATCGACATGACGGCGGCGGAGGTGCTCGGCGCCTGCGGCGAGCCGAGCTACCGCGACGTCTGGGCGCAGCCCGGCTACGGCCCGAACTACCTCGGCGCCATCGAGGAATGGACGTACAACCTCGGTTCCAGCCAGCTCCTGCGCGTGCTGCGCTTCCGCAACGGCCGGCTGCAGCGCATCGACGTCGACGGCTACGGCTTCGCGGACGACGGGCCGGGGGACTGCACGCAGAGCGGCATCGTCCGCGGCATGAGCAAGTACCGGCTGGTCGCGCAGTGCGGCGAGCCGGCCACCAAGAGCGTCGACGTCGTGCAGGTGCCCGTCGACCGCCGCGATCGCGTCTACGATCCGCGTGCCTCGTACAACAGCTGGGAGACGGTGCTGCGCGAGGAATGGGTCTACAACTTCGGCGCCAGCCGCTTCCTGCGCATCGTGCAGATCGACAACGGCCGCGTGACCGACGTTGAATTCGGCGGGCGCGGCTACGATCGCTGAAGCGCGCTATCGCGCGCCGCACGCGGCCCGTAAGATCGCCGCACGACGTCATTGTCCGAAAAGAACACGTCCGAAAAGTTGGGGGAGTGCTCATGGCGAAGGGCCGCAGGTACGACATCGTGCTGTTCGGGGCGACGGGCTTCACCGGCCGGCTGACGGCCGAGTATCTCGCCCGCAACGGCGGCGACACGCTGCGCTGGGCGCTCGCCGGGCGCTCGCCGGACAAGCTCGGGGAGGTGCGCGCGCGCCTCGTCGATCTCAACGCCGGCTGCCGCGGCATCGATTTGCTGCAGGCCGACGTCGACGACCCCGCCTCGCTGCAGGCGCTGGCCGAAAGCGCGCGCGTGGTCGTCACTACGGTCGGCCCGTACATCGTGCACGGCGAGCCGCTGGTGGCGGCCTGCGCGGCGGCCGGCACCGACTACGTCGACCTGACCGGCGAACCCGAATTCGTCGACCGCATGTGGCTGAAGTACCACGATACGGCGCGCACCAACGGCGCCCGCATCGTGCACTGCTGCGGCTTCGACAGCCTGCCTGCCGATCTCGGCTGCTGGTTCACCATGCAGCAGATGCCGGAGGACGTGCCGCTGCGCGTGCAGGCTTTCGTGCGCGTCGGCGGCACCTTCTCCGGCGGCACCCTGCATTCGGCGGTGCTGGCGCTGTCGCGGCTCGGCCTGTCGGGCAAGGTCAAGCGCGCGCGCCGCGCGCGCGAGGGCTGGCCGGTCGACCGCCGCGTCGGTGGCCTGCATCACGGCCTGCGCTATGTGCGTGAGATCGGCGGCTGGGCGGTGCCGGCGCCGGTCATCGATCCGCAGATCGTGCAGCGCAGCGCCGCCGCGCTCGATCGCTACGGCCCGGATTTCCGCTACGGCCACTACCTGCAGCTGAAGAAGGCGAGCTCGGTCGCGCAGCTGCTCGGCGGCACCGCCGCCGTGCTGATCGCCGCGCAGTTCAAGCCGACGCGCGAGCGCCTGCTGAAGATCCGCGGCCCCGGCGACGGACCGAGCGAGGCGCAGCGCGCCAAGGGCTGGTTCAAGGTGCACTTCATCGCCGAGGGTGGCGGCAAGACGCTGCGCTGCGAAGTCGCCGGCGGTGATCCCGGCTACGGCGAGACCGCGAAGATGCTCGCCGAGTCGGCACTGTCGCTGGCGTTCGACAAGCTGCCGCGCACGGCCGGCTGCGTGACGCCGGTGCAGGCCATGGGCAACGCGCTGATCGAGCGCCTGCAGCGCCGCGGCATCCGTTTCCGCGTCCTGGAATGAGCACGAGGCCCGACCCATGAGACTCTGGCTGTCGATCGGTGCGCTGTACGGTTTTCTCGGCGTCGCCTTCGGTGCGTTCGGCGCGCATGCGCTGCGCGCGCGGCTGTCGCCGGATCTGCTCGCGGTGTGGAAAACCGCCGTCGAGTACCAGTTCTATCACGCCGGCGCCCTGCTGCTGATCGGCCTGTGGCTACGCGCGCAGCAGAGCCCCGCGCTGCAGGTGGCTGGCGTCTGCTTCGCGCTCGGCGTGCTGCTGTTCTCGGGCAGCCTCTATGCGCTGGCCCTGAGCGGCGTGCGCGGCCTCGGCGCGGTCACGCCGCTCGGCGGGCTGCTGTTTCTCGTCGGCTGGCTGGCGCTGTTCGTTGCCGCGCTGCGCTCCGCGTAGCGCTTCAGCGCCGCATGGCGCTGCGCAGCGCGTCCGACACCTGGCCGAGCACGCGTTCGATCGCTTCATCGAAATCGCGCGACAGCTGACCGCGCAGTGCCACCAGTTCGCGATCGATCTTCTGCTCGAGCGCCTCGACGCGCGCCTCGAGTGCGGCCAGCTGCGCCTGCGCGGCGGGCGGCAGCTTCTGCTGCAGCTCGCGGATGCTGTCCTGCAGGGCGACGAGCTCGGCGGCGGCCGGCGCCGTCACGGCGGACTCGGCGGCCGGCGGTTCTTCATCGAGTCCGGCGGCGGCGAGACTCTTCTCGATCTCCTGTGCGCTGTTCTGCTGCTCGACCGATTCGAGCACGCGCAACAGATGCGCGGGCGTCGGCGGCTTCGGCAGCACGTCGACGGCACCCTGTTCGCGCGCTTCGGCGACGAAGGCGTCGCCCTCGTTCGAGGAGCAGATGATGACCGGGATCGTCGCCGTCTCCGGGTCAAGCTTGAGCTGGCGCAGCGCCTCGAAGCCGTCGACGTCCGGCATGATGTGATCGAGGAAGATCAGATCGGGACGCTGCTGCTTGAGCGCCAGATACGCCTGCTGGGCGCTGTCGGCGGTATCGACCTTGAACGAGCGGCTCTCGAGATAGCGGCGCAAGGCGAAACGCGCCGACTTGGAATCGTCGACGACCAGTGCGGTTCTCTGCATGCATCCCCCCGGAGGCTCAAGACGGTGAACGGTCGCGAATCTAGCATCGCGCTTCGCCGGCGTGCACGACGCCGCGTGCCGATGTCGGCCGGACGGGCATTGCGTGGGGACGAGTGGTGCGCGCCGCCGACTTTTGCGCTGCGCAAATGCGAACGGCGACGCGGTGAGGCGTCGCCGTTCGCAGTGCGCCCCAGACAAAATGAGCGCGGAGCCTTGCGGCGCCGCGCTCAAGTTGCGGGCCTTGAACTTACTTTTTCTTCGCTTTTTTTGGAGCAGCTTTCTTCGCTTTCTTGGCAGCAGCCATGGCACATCTCCTTTCAAGCCAGAAATATGGCGACCCCGTGTGCCCCCAGGCGCACAGTCGGTCAACCACGACTGATCGTGGCACTGCCACATTCCCAACACAATAGGTAGTGGTTGATGATCCGACGAACGGTCATTTTATGTCCGCCCCCGGAGGCCTCGTGAGCGAGCCTTCCCGCACCGCGGGCCTGCGGCCGGCGCACTGGCGCGCGGCACTCGCCGTGCTGCATGCGGTATGGCACGAGCAGCGCGTCGCCGACGCCACGCTGCAGGCCTGGTTTCGCGAGCATCGCGAGATGGGCGGCCGCGATCGCGCGCAGCTGAGCGGCCTGCTGTACGGCGTGCTGCGCGACGCGATGCGGCTCGCGCGCATGTGCGGCAGCGCCGCCGATGCAGGGCTGCTGCTCGCCGCTCATGTGCTCGATCGCGGCATCAGCGGCGTCGACGCATTGCGCGCGCTCGCCGGCGCGACGGCCGATGAAGCGCAGCAGTGCCTCGCCGCTTGCGACGCGACGCGTCTGTCCGACGCCGAGCGCCTCAACGTGCCGGCGCCCGTTTGGGCGGCATGGCTCGCGCAGTACGGCGAAGCCGAGGCCGCCGCGCTGGCGCTGGCCTTGAATCGCGAAGCCCCGGTCGATCTGCGCGTCAACACGCTGAAGGCGACGCGCGACGACGCCATCGCGGCACTGGCCGCGGAGGGCATCGCGGCGGCGCCGACGCCGCACGCGACGACCGGCCTGCGCCTCGCACGGCGCGTCGCGCTGCAGAACACGCGCGCCTGGAAAGATGGCTGGATCGAGCCGCAGGACGAAGGCAGCCAGCTGCTCGCGGCGCTGGTCGCCGCGCGGGCCGGCGAATGCGTGGTCGACTACTGCGCCGGCGCCGGCGGCAAGACCCTGGCGCTCGGCGCGGCGATGCGCAATGCCGGCGAACTCTGGGCTCTCGACGTGGCGCCGGCGCGCCTGGCGCGCCTCGATCCGCGCGCGCGCCGCGCCGGCCTGCGCGAGATCCGAACGCAGGCCCTGCCGGCCACTGACTGGCACGCGCGATACCGCGAACGCTGCGACGCGGTGCTGGTCGACGCGCCATGTTCCGGCACCGGCACCTGGCGCCGCAATCCGGAGCTGCGCCTGCGGCCGCTCGATCTCGACACGCTGGCGGCGCAGCAGCGCCGCATCCTCGAGGCGGCTGCGCCGCTCGTGAAGCCTGGCGGACGTCTCCTGTATTCGACCTGCAGCGTGCTGGCGGCGGAGAACGAGGCGGTGGTGGAAGCCTTCCTGCGCGAGCACCCGCACTTCGAACCGCAGCCGGCCGGCGAACGCCTGGCGCTGCCGGCGCTCGCATGCGGCGAACCCTGGCTGCGTCTGCTGCCGCAGCGGCATGGCACCGACGGTTTCTTCGCGGCCTGCCTGCGGCGGCGCTGAGGCCTTGCTGACAGAAGGCTGACGTATAAACGACTTACCTGCGCCAAGGGGGTTCTCTCGTAACGCTTCATCAAATTTTGAATCTGATTCAATATGCGCACCTTGTTCATCGCGGTGCAGCATGGGGATTCGGGAAAGACGGCAAAGGGAGGTCGCCGGGCGCGAACAGCGTTTCCTGGGGGCGGCGCGCGATCTGATTCGCCAGGACGGCCTGCTCAATCTGCAGATGAGCAAGGTCGCCGAGAAATGCGATTACGCAGTCGGCACCCTGTATCAGCATTTCGTCTCGAAGGAAGATCTGCTGGTGGCGCTGGCGACCGACGAGGCGCAGGAACGTGTCGACATGTTCCAGCGCGTCCACGACTGGCGGGCGAGCACGCGCGAGCGCATGATTGGCTTCGCGGTCGCCGACATGCTGTACGCGCGCCGCAATCCCGGGCATTTCCGGCTGTTCCAGTTCGCACTCACCGAAGTCGTGTGGGGCGCGGCGCCGGCGTCGCGGCGCCAGGCCTGTCTCGATGCGAACGCGCCGCTGCGCCAGCTCACGCTGGCACTGATCGACGAGGCGGTGCGCAAGGGCGATCTCGATCTGCGCGGCCTGCGGCCGGACGAGGTGTGCCTGGCGCCGTGGGCGATGGCGTTTGGCATGCACTCGATCATGCACACCGAGGGATTGCTGGAGCACCACGAGGTCCGCGAGCCGTATCACCTGATGCTGCGGCATCTCAGCGAGCTGTTGAACGGCCTGGGCTGGAAGCCGCTGGCCGATCCCATGAACCACGCCGCCTTCGATGCACTGGCGGAACGCATTTGCAAAGAGGTCCTGCATGAATACGTCTGTTAAGGGGTTTGCCAGGAATCGCCCGGCCCTTGCCATCGCCGCGACCGTGCTGGCGACGGGTTGCGCCGTCGGGCCCGACTTCAAGACACCAGAGGCGACGAAGACCGATCGCTACACCGCCGAAGCGCTGCCGCAACAGACGGTGAGCACCGACGTCGCCGGCGGCGAGGCGCAGACGCTGCGCAGCGGCGCGACGATTCCGGCGCAGTGGTGGCAGCTCTACGGTTCCGAGTTGATCTCGCAGCGCATCGATCAGGCGTTCACGCACAGCCCGACGGTCAGCGCCGCGCAGGCGGCACTGCGTCAGGCGCAGGAAAACTTCAAGGCGGCGAGCGGCAGCTACTTCCCGCGCGTCGACGGCAATGCCTCGGTGACGCGGCAGAAGATCAATTCGGCGACGCTGGCGCCGGGTTCCAGCGGCGGCTATCTCTACAACGTCTACGGCGCGTCGGTCGACGTGTCGTACACGCTCGATCTGTTCGGCGGTGTGCGCCGCTCGGTCGAAGCGCAGGCCGCGCAGGCCGAGTACCAGCAGTACCAGCTCGAAGGCACATACCTGACGCTGGCATCGAACGTCGTCACCGCGACCGTGCAGGAAGCCTCGCTGCAGGCGCAGGTCACGGCAACCGAGGACATCATCAAGGCGCTCGAAGAGCAGCAGCGCATCACCGAGAAGCAGTACGAACTCGGCGGCGTGGCGCTGACCGACGTGCTGGCGGCGCGCACGCAGCTCGAAGCGATCCGCGCGACGATTCCGGCGCTGCGCCAGCAGCTCGCGCAGACGCGCAACCAGCTGGCGATCTATCTCGGCCGCCTGCCGTCCGAGCAGGAAGCGGTGACGCTCGATCTGGCGCAGATCACGCTGCCGCAGGACGTGCCGCTGTCACTGCCGTCGCAACTCGCGCGGCAGCGCCCGGACATCCGCGCCGCCGAAGCGCAGCTGCACGCGGCGTCGGCCAACGTCGGCGTGGCCACGGCGAACCTGTATCCGAGCCTGACGATCAGTGGCAGCTATGGCTCGCAGGCCGGCCGTGACGCCGATCTGTTCAAGTCGGCGAGCGAGGTCTGGTCGGTCGCCGCCGGCCTGGCGGCGCCGATCCTCCACGGCGGCGAACTGCGCGCGCGCAAGCGCGCCGCGGTCGCGGCATACGACGAGGCGCTCGCCAATTACCAGCAGACGGTGCTACAGGCCTTCGCCAACGTGGCCGACAGCCTGCATGCGCTGAGCAACGATGCCGACGCGCTGCACTCCCGCCACGCGGCGCTGACCAGCGCCGAGAAGAACCTCGATCTCGTGCAGCGCTCGTATCGCGCCGGCGCGGTCGGCTATCTGAACGTGCTCGACGCGCAGCAGCAGCACCAGCAGGCCAAGATCAATTTCATCAACGCGCAGGCCGCGCGCTACAGCGACACCGCCGCGCTGCTGCAGGCGCTCGGCGGCGGCTGGTGGAACCGCGACGCGCAGAGCACGACGGCTTCGGCGCAGCCGTAAGCGCCGCGCGGATTTCCGTTCATCACCTTCAACAAGGTTTGGGGATACACATGAAGCGCTGGGGCATCCTTGCACTCATCGTCATCGTCCTGGTCGTCGTCATTGGCGGACTCAAGGCTTTCGGCATCTACCAGATGATCCAGGGCTTCAAGGCCCAGGGCGAGCCGAAGTTCACGGTCTCGACCGAGCGCATCGAATCTACCGAATGGCAGCCAACGCTGAGCGCGGTCGGCAGTCTGCGCGCGGTGCGCGGCGTGATGCTGACGACCGAAGTGTCGGGCCTGGTCGACAAGATCCGGTTCCGGTCGGGTGACGAGGTCAAGGCCGGCGATGTGTTGCTGCAGCTGGTCGACGATTCCGATATCGCCGCTGCCGACGCCTTGCGTGCGACGCGCGATCTGGCACGCACGGTCTATGCGCGCAGTGTCAAGCAGTTTGACGCGCAGGCGATCTCGCAGGCGCAGCTCGACAGCGACAAGGCAACGCTGGCCGGCGCCGAAGCGCAGCTCGCGCAGCAGGAAGCGCTGGTCGCCAAGAAAACCATCCGCGCGCCGTTCGCCGGACGGCTCGGCATCAGCACCGTCAATCCCGGCCAGTATCTGAATCCCGGCGATGCGGTGGTACCGCTGCAGCAGCTCGATCCGATCTATGTCGATTTCAGCCTGCCTCAGCAGGCGCTGGCCTCGCTGAAAGTTGGCGCGCCGCTGCGCATCGCCGTCGACGCGTTTGCGGGCGAGTCCTTCGAAGGCAGTATCAGCGCTGTCGATCCGATCGTCGATGCCGATACCCGCAACATCAGGGTGCAGGCCACCGTGCGCAACCCGCAGCGGCAACTATTGCCGGGCATGTTCGCGACAGTCGCGCTGGAGTCGGGCTCGCCGCAGCAGTATCTGACGCTGCCGCAGACAGCGATCACCTACAACCCGTATGGCGAGACGGTGTTCGTGGTGATCAAGCGTGGCGACGCCGGCAAGTTGGCCGACAACAAGCCGGCGGACCTGCGTGAGCACGAGGCGATCGATGCCGCCAACGCCAAGCTCAACGCCAAGGCCGAAGCTTCGAAAGCGGCCGACGCGCCGCCGGGCGACGCTGATGTGCTGGTTGCGCACCAGGTGTTCGTCAAGGTCGGCGCGACGCGCGGCGGCCAGATCGCCATCCTCGACGGCCTCAAGGCCGGCGACGAAGTCGTCACCAGCGGCCAGCTGAAGTTGAAGAACGGCGCTGCCGTGGTCATCAACAACACGGTACAGCCGCCTTCCGACCCGGCCCCGCAGCCGGTCGATCAGTGAGCACGCTCCCGCGGAGCCCATCGCGATGAATTTCACCGATCTCTTCATCCGCAAGCCGGTGCTGGCGAGTGTCGTCAGCTTGGCGATCCTGGTGCTCGGCCTGCGCGCGCTGTTCGGCCTGCCGGTACGCGAGTATCCGGAGACGCAGACCGCGACAGTCACCGTCAGCACGCTGTATTACGGTGCCAGCCCCGACGTCGTCGCTGGTTTCATCACCACGCCGCTCGAAGCCGCGGTGGCGCAGGCGCAGGGCATCGACTACATGACCTCGTCGAGCACCAGCGGCGTGTCGACGATCACCGCGCGCCTGCGGCTCGACTACGACGGGAATCAGGCGCTCGCCGAGATCAATACCAAGGTCAATTCGGTGCTCAACCAGCTGCCGGCGCAAGCCCAGCAGCCGGCGCTGAGCCTGTCGACTGGCGAAACCACGGCGTCGATGTACATGGCGTTCACCAGCGACACGCTGGCCGGCAATCAGATCACCGACTATCTGATCCGCGTCGTGCAGCCCAAGCTGCAGACGGTGCCCGGGGTGCAGAAGGCCGATCTGATCGGCGGCCGGCAGTTTGCGCTGCGCGCCTGGCTCGATCCGGTGCGACTGGCGGCGACGGGTGTTACCGCCACCGATGTCTATTCCGCACTGGCGGCCAACAATTATCTGTCGGCGATCGGCAAGACGCGCGGCGAGATGATCAGCGTCAACATGACCGCCGGCACTGATCTGCATTCGCTCGACGAGTTCCGCAATCTGGCGATCAAGCAGGGCAACGGCGCGATCGTGCGGCTGCAGGACGTCGCCAACGTCACGCTCGGCGCCCAGGATTACGACAGTACCGTTGCCTACAATGGCAAGACCGCGGTCTACATCGCGATCGACGTCGCGCCGGACGCCAACGTGCTGACGGTGATGAAAGGGGTGCGCGAGCTGTGGCCGGAGATCGAGCGCAGCCTGCCGGCGGCGCTGAAGGGCAAGATCGGCTACGACGCCAGCGAGTATGTGCAGAGTGCCATCGACGAGGTGGTCAAGACGCTGATCGAAGCGCTGCTGATCGTCACCGTGGTGATCTTCCTGTTCCTCGGCAGCCTGCGCTCGGTGCTGATCCCGGTGATCGCGATGCCCTTGTCGCTGATCGGCGGCTTCTTCGTGATGCTGGTGCTCGGCTACTCGATCAACCTGCTGACCTTGCTGGCGCTGGTATTGGCGATCGGCCTGGTGGTCGACGACGCCATCATCATCGTCGAGAACGTCGACCGGCACATGAAGGAAGGCAAGAGCGCGACGCGGGCCGCGCTGCTGGCGGCGCGTGAACTGGCCGGCCCGATCGTCGCCATCTCGGTGGTGCTGATCGCGGTCTACGTGCCGATCGGCTTCCAGGGCGGACTGACCGGCAAGCTGTTCTCGGAGTTCGCGTTCACGCTGGCCGGTGCCGTCGCAGTGTCGGCGGTGGTCGCACTGACGCTGTCGCCGATGCTGTGCGCGCGCTTCCTGCGCATCGGCGATCACGACAGCCGCTTCGTCAAGCTGATCGATCGCAACATGGAGCGCGTGACACGCCTGTATCGGCGCCTGCTGTGTGCGATGCTCGAAGCCTGGAAGCCGGTGGTGGTGTTCGGCTTCATCGTCATTGTGCTGATCATGCTGATGCTGAAGCTGACCCAGCAGGAGCTGGCGCCGGCGGAGGACCAGAACGTCGTGATGGCGCTGACCACGGCGGCACCGGATGCCAGCGTCGATCAGATGGATCTGTACTCCCGGCAGGTCCATGAGATTGCCGCCAAGCGTCCGGATTTCCAGCAACTGGTGCAGATCAACGGCGTACCGGAGCTCAATCAGGGCCTCACGCTGTTTCTGTCCAAGCCCTGGAGCGAACGCAGCGCCAGCACCACGCAGATGCAGGCGGAGCTGCAGCAGGAATACAGCAAGATTGCGGGCGCCAACATCTTCGCATTCCTGCCGCCGTCGCTGCCGGGTTCGGACGGCGGCTTGCCCGTGCAATTCGTGATCACCACCACGCAGCCGTTCGAGAACCTCCATCAGGTTTCCGACGCGGTGATGCAAAAGGCGCAGGCGACCGGCAAGTTCTGGGTGCTCGACAACAGCCTCAAGTTCGATGCACCGCAGACCGTGGTCAGCGTCGATCGCGACAAGGTTGCGCTGATGGGCCTGAGCATGCAGGACGTTGGCCAGGCGCTGGGGGCGATGCTCGGCGGTGGCTACGTCAATTACTTCAGCATTGCGGGGCGTTCGTATCGCGTGATTCCTCAGGTCGAGCAGAAGCACCGACTCAACGTCGATCAACTCAAGGACTACTACATCCGTGCCGGCAACGGCACCGTGGTGCCGGCGTCGACGGTGATCACCCTGAAGACCGCGACCGTGCCGCAGTCGATTCCGCACTTCCAGCAGCTCAATGCCGCGACCATCCAGGGCGTCTTCAACGGCACGCAGGGCGAGGCGCTGCAGGCCCTGCGCGAGATCGCCAGCGAAACCCTGCCGGAAGGCTACAACATCGACTATGCGGGCGAATCGCGGCAGTACATCCAGGAGTCCGGCGCGTTCCTGGTCACCATGGCGTTCGCGCTGATCATCATCTATCTGGCGCTGGCCGCGCAGTTCGAAAGTTTCATCGATCCACTGATCGTCATCATGTCGGTGCCAATGGCGATCTTCGGTGCGATGATCTTCGTGTTCCTCGGCGTGCTGCATGCGACGCTGAATATTTACACGCAAGTCGGTCTGGTGACGCTGATCGGGCTGATCGCCAAGCACGGAATCCTGATCGTCGAGTTCGCCAATGAACTGCAGATGCAGGGTCGCAGCAAACTGCAGGCGATCGAAGAAGCCGCTGCGATCCGCCTGCGCCCGATCCTGATGACCACCGCGGCGATGGCGCTGGGCGTGGTGCCGCTAGTGATCGCCTCCGGTGCCGGTGCCGTCGGTCGCAATCACATGGGGCTGGTGATTTTCAGCGGGATCCTGATCGGCACGCTGTTCACCCTGTTCGTGGTGCCGGCGATGTACAGGTGGCTGGCCGCCGAGCATCGCAAGGCAGAAATCGCGGACGATGAGAACATCGACCTCGTCCGCCCGGCCGCCGGCGTTCCCTAAGCATCGGGCGCGGGTTGGGTGACCCCGCGCTCCGCCGCGGGGTTTTCGTTTTGGCCGTTCCGCCGCGCTAAAATGTCAGCCCGGCCGCAATGCACGGCCGCCGCAATACCCCCAGCGAGAACGCAATGGCTTATTCCCGTATCGTCGGCACCGGCAGCTATCTGCCTGCCCAGGCCCTGAGCAATCAGGAACTGGAAGCGCGGATCGAAACCAGCGACGAGTGGATCTTCTCGCGCACCGGCATCCGCAGCCGCCACGTCGCGGCGCCCGACGAGAAGACCTCCGACCTTGCGCTGCACGCCTCGCGTCGCGCGATGGAAATGGCCGGCATCGAGGCCAGCGACATCGACCTGATCGTCGTCGCCACGACCACGCCGGACATGATGTTCCCGTCGACCGCCGCGCTGCTGCAGCACAAGCTCGGCATCAAGGGCTGTGCGGCGATGGACGTGCAGGCCGTCTGCACCGGCTTCGTCTACGCGCTCGCCGTTGCCGACAAGTTCGTCGCCAGCGGCCAGAGCAAGTGCGCGCTCGTGGTCGGCGCCGAAGTGTTCTCCCGTCTCCTCGACTGGAGCGATCGCCGTACCTGCGTACTGTTCGGCGACGGCGCCGGCGCCGTCGTGCTCAAACACAGCGAAACGCCGGGCATCCTGTCGACGCATCTGCACGCCGACGGCAGCCAGAGCGGCATCCTCAACGTCGACGGCGCGGTCCACAACGGCGAGATCACCGGCCGCGCCTTCGTGCACATGGACGGCGGCGCGGTGTTCAAGTTCGCCGTGCGCGTGCTCGACGAGGTCTGCCGCGAGACGCTGGCCGCCCACAACATGAGCGGCGCCGACATCGATTGGCTGGTGCCGCACCAGGCCAACATCCGCATCATCATGGCCACCGCCGACAAGCTCGGCCTGCCGCGCGAGCGCATCGTCACGACGGTCGAGCGGCAGGGCAACACCTCGGCCGCGTCGGTGCCGCTGGCGCTCGATACCGCGGTGCGTGACGGGCGCATCGGGGCCGGGCACAAGGTGCTGCTCGAAGCGGTCGGCGGCGGCATGACCTGGGGCTCTGCGCTGCTGGTGTTCTGAGAGCGCGAATTCGTCTGCTGCACGAGATAGGCCCTGCTTGCAGCGGCGACTTCTTCGCGCGGCGAGTGGGTGCGCCTTCTCCAGGCCGCCGCAGGGCGAAAGCAAAGGCCGACCGAGAAGTACAGTGTTTAGACGATGCGGCGCGCCCGCAGCGCCCGGCTGGCCGCTCATGCCATGACGACGGCGCGGTTCGATCGAATGTTCCGCTGAGCGGAAAAGTCGGCGTCTCAGAGTCGCGCCTTCTCCATCGCCTTCAAATGCCGCCACAGCGTCGTGCGCGAGATGCCCAGCGCGTCGGCGGTGCGCTGACGGTCGCCGTCGTGTTCGCGCAGCGCGCGTTCGATCGCGGTGGCATCGAGGGCGCCGCGTTGCGCTTTGGGCGGGGCGATCGCTGCTGCAATCGGCTGGTGCGCTTCGGGCGGCGCGCCGAAGCCGAATTCCGGCGCGCAGCGCAGCAGCAGCGGGCGCGTCAGCGCCGACAGCGGCGACTCGGCGTGCGCGAGCACGGCGATGCGTTCGGCGAGGTTGCGCAGTTCGCGCACGTTGCCGGGCCAGCGGTGTTGCAGCAGCAGTTTCTGCGCGGGGCCGTCGAGCGTCATCGCGCCGGCGCCGGCGGCGCGCAGGAAGTTCATCAGCAGCAGCGGAATGTCGTCGGCGTGCTGGCGCAGCGGCGCGAGGGCGATGCGCAGCACATTGAGGCGGTAGTAGAGGTCGCGGCGGAAGCGACCGTCGGCGGCGCGTTCGTCGAGCTGCACATGCGTGGCGGCGATCACGCGCACGTCGATCGGCGTCGGCCGCGTGCTGCCGACGCGCAGCACCTCGCGCTCCTCGAGCACGCGCAGCAGGCGCGTCTGCAGCGGCAGCGGCATCTCGCCGATCTCGTCGAGGAACAGTGTGCCGCCGTTCGCAGCCTCGATCAGGCCGACGCGGCCGCCGCGCCGCGAGCCAGTGAACGCGCCCTCGGTGTAGCCGAACAGTTCCGACTCGAGCAGCGATTCGGCGATCGCGCCGCAGTTCACCGCGACGAACGGCGCGGCGCGGCGCGGGCTGGCGCCGTGCAGCGCCTGCGCGACCAGCTCCTTGCCGGTGCCGGTCTCGCCGCTGATCAACACCGTGCGATCGGACGCGCCGTACAGGCGCACCTGATCGCGCAGATCGACCATCGCCTCGCTGTTGCCGATCAGACGCCGCAGGCTGAACTTGGCGTCCGCGGCCAGCGCCGGCTTGGCGCCGCGCGCGGGTCCGCTGCGCGCGGTGTTGAGCATGCGCGCGAGGTCGATGGCCTGCTCGAAGGTCTTGCGCACCGAATCGGCGGAATACATGAGGATGCCGGCGACGCCGGCCTTCTCCGCCATCTCGACGACGAAGCCGGTGCCGACGATGGCGCCGCAGCCCAGCGAGACCAGTTCGGCGACGATGTCGCGCGCCTCCTCGGTGTTGCCGTAGCGGCGGTGCTCGACGTCGAGCCCGAACTGCTGCTTGAACGCGGCGAAGGCGGGCAGGTCCTCGCCATAGCTGATGAAGCCGATGCGGCTGGAATGGCGGCGCGCGCGCGCCAGCGCCTGCATGAGATCGAAGCCGTCGGGCTCGATCAGCACGACCGGCTTGTCGATGCGGTTGCGCAGATAGGCGCCGTTGCTGCCGGCCGACAGCACCACGTCGCAGTCCTCGCTGCGCAGGCGCTCGCGGATCAGCGTCACCGCTTCCTCGAAGCCGAGGTTGATCGTGTCGATATGCGCGCGGCCGTCGAACTCCGGCGTCAGGTCGCGCATCAGGCTGGAGAGGCGCGTGACGCTGACGGTCCAGATCGTCGGCAGCGGAGTATCCGGATTCTGCATGCCGCGCATTATGTTTCAAATCGTCGTTTCGAGTGTTTCACGAAACGTTTCGATGCCGCGCCAGGACGCCGCGATGCAACAAGCGATGATCGTCGCCGGCGAATTAGCTAATTAAAATCAATAATATAAGGACGACCCCGCCCTCTGGCCGAGTTGGCACAAGCCTTGACTGCGAAAGGCGCCTGTCCCATACCGCGCCGGCGCGATGCGCCGCCGCCCCAGAGGAGTCGCTCATGACGTCTTCCGCCGGTGCGCGCTTTCGCGCCGCCCTTGCCGCCGAAAAGCCCTTGCAGGTGATCGGCGCGATCAACGCCAACCATGCCCTGCTCGCCAAGCGCGCCGGCTTCAAGGCGATCTATCTGTCGGGTGGTGGTGTTGCGGCCGGTTCGCTGGGCCTGCCGGATCTCGGCATCAACACCATGGACGATGTGCTGACCGACACGCGGCGCATCACCGACGTCTGCGACCTGCCGCTGCTGGTCGACATCGACACCGGCTTCGGGCCCTCCGCGTTCAACATCGAGCGCACCATCAAGTCGCTGATCAAGGCCGGCGCCGCCGCCTGCCACATCGAGGACCAGGTCGGCGCCAAGCGCTGTGGCCATCGGCCGGGCAAGGAAATCGTCACGCAGGGCGAGATGGTCGACCGCGTGAAGGCCGCCGCCGATGCCAAGACCGATCCGGACTTCTTCCTGATCGCGCGCACCGACGCGATCCAGGCCGAAGGCGTCGATGCCGCGATCGAACGCGCGATCGCCTGCGTCGAGGCCGGCGCCGACGCGATCTTCGCCGAGGCCGCCTACGATCTGCCGACGTACAAGAAGTTTGTCGACGCGCTGAAAGTGCCGGTGCTCGCCAACATCACCGAGTTCGGCGCGACGCCGCTGTTCACGCGCGAGGAGCTGGCCTCGGTCGGCGTCGGCATCCAGCTCTATCCGCTGTCCGCGTTCCGCGCGGCGAACAAGGCCGCCGAAGCCGTCTACACCTCGATCCGCACCAACGGGCACCAGAAGGACGTGCTCGAGCTGATGCAGACGCGCGCCGAACTGTACGACCGCATCGGTTATCACGCCTTCGAGAACAAGCTCGACGCGCTGTTCGCGTCGAAGAAGAAGTAAGTCCACGCCATACGCCTACGTCGACGATTCCCAGGAGAAGCAGATGAGCGAAACCACCGCGGCGCCGGCCGGCGCCTTCAAGCCCAAGAAATCCGTCGCGCTGTCCGGCACTGCCGCCGGCAACACCGCGCTGTGCACGGTCGGCCGTTCCGGCAACGACCTGCATTACCGCGGCTACGACATCCTCGACGTCGCCGCGCAGTGCGAGTTCGAGGAAATCGCCCATCTGCTCGTGCACGGCAAGCTGCCGACGATCGCCGAGCTGGCGGCGTACAAGGCCAAGCTGAAGTCGCTGCGCGGCTTGCCGGCCGCCGTGAAGACGGCGCTCGAACAGCTGCCGCCGTCCTCGCATCCGATGGACGTCATGCGCACCGGCGTCTCGGTGCTCGGCTGCGTGAAGCCGGAGAAGGACGACCACAACCATCCGGGCGCGCGCGACATCGCCGACAAGCTGATGGCCTCGCTCGGCTCGATGCTGCTGTACTGGTACCACTTCGCCTACAACGGCAAGCGCATCGAGGTCGAGACCGATGACGACTCGATCGGCGGCCACTTCCTGCACCTGCTGCATGGCAAGAAGCCGAGCGAGTCCTGGGTCAAGGCCATGCACACCTCGCTGGTGCTGTACGCCGAGCACGAATTCAACGCCTCGACCTTCACCTGCCGCGTCATCGCCGGCACCGGCTCGGACATGTACTCGGCGATCGCCGGCGGCATCGGCGCGCTGCGTGGCCCGAAGCACGGCGGCGCCAACGAAGTCGCCTTCGAGATCCAGAAGCGCTACGACACGCCGGACGAAGCGGAAGCCGACATCAAGGCGCGCGTCGAGAAGAAGGAAGTGGTGATCGGTTTCGGCCACCCGGTCTACACCATCGCCGATCCGCGCAACAAGGTCATCAAGGAAGTTGCGCGCAAGCTGTCGAAGGAAGCCGGCTCGATGAAGATGTTCGACATCGCCGAGCGTCTCGAAACGGTGATGTGGGACATCAAGAAGATGTTCCCGAACCTCGACTGGTTCAGCGCGGTCAGCTACCACGTGATGGGCGTGCCGACCGACATGTTCACGCCGCTGTTCGTCATCGCCCGCACTTCGGGCTGGAGCGCGCACATCATCGAGCAGCGCATCGACGGCAAGATCATCCGTCCTTCGGCGAATTACGTCGGCCCGGAAGATCTCAAGTTCGTTCCGCTCAAGGACCGCAAGTAAAAGCCCGAGCAAAGGCAATCAACCACGGATTTCGCAGATGACACAGAAAAGATCTCTATCTTTTTGATCTGTGTAGATCTGTGGAATCTGTGGTTCATCTTTTTGAAGAGCCGTCATGAACTCCAAATACCGCAAGACACTTCCCGGCACGAAGCTCGATTATTTCGACGCGCGTGAGGCCGTGGACAGCATCAAGCCCGGCGCCTGGGCCACGCTGCCGTACACCGCGCGCGTGCACGCCGAAAACCTCGTGCGCAAGGCCGAGCCCGAGAAGCTGAACGCCTATCTCGGCCAGCTGATCGAGCGCAGGCGCGATCTCGATTTCCCGTGGTTCCCGGTGCGCGTGGTATGCCATGACATCCTCGGCCAGACCGCGCTGGTCGATCTCGCCGGCCTGCGCGACGCGATCGCCGACATGGGCGGCGATCCGGCGAAGGTCAATCCGGTGGTGCCGGTGCAGCTGATCGTCGACCACTCGCTGGCGGTCGAACACGCCGGCTTCGAGAAGGATGCGTTCGCCCGGAACCGTGCGATCGAGGATCGTCGCAACGACGACCGCTTCCACTTCATCAACTGGACCAAGGAAGCGTTCGAGAACATCGACGTCATCCCGCCGGGCAACGGCATCATGCACCAGATCAACCTGGAGCGGATGAGCCCGGTGATCTACACGCAGGACGGCGTCGCCTTCCCGGACACCTGCGTCGGCACCGACTCGCACACGCCGCATGTCGATGCGCTCGGCGTCATCGCCATCGGCGTCGGCGGCCTCGAAGCCGAGAACGTCATGCTCGGCCGCGCCTCGTGGATGCGCCTGCCGGACATCGTCGGCGTCGAACTCAGCGGCAAGCCGCAGCCGGGCATCACGGCGACCGACGTCGTGCTGGCGCTGACCGAATTCCTGCGCAAGGAGAAGGTGGTCGGCGCCTATCTCGAATTCCGCGGCGAAGGCGCCGCGGCGCTGACGCTCGGCGACCGCGCGACGATCTCCAACATGGCGCCCGAATACGGCGCGACGGCGGCGATGTTCTTCATCGACCAGAACACGCTCGACTATCTGACGCTGACCGGCCGCGACGCCGCGCAGGTGAAGCTGGTCGAGACCTACGCGAGGACCGCCGGCCTGTGGG
The DNA here is from genome assembly GCF_000474945.1 of Solimonas soli DSM 21787. Lineage (GTDB taxonomy): Bacteria > Pseudomonadota > Gammaproteobacteria > Nevskiales > Nevskiaceae > Solimonas > Solimonas soli. The sequence continues at coordinate 42,871 of NZ_AXDW01000010.1, forward strand.
CCGACGACCTGAAGACGGCGCAGTACGAGCGCACCCTGAAGTTCGATCTGTCGACCGTGGTGCGCAACATGGCCGGTCCGTCCAACCCGCACAGGCGCCTGCCGGTCAGCGCGCTGCACGAGCGCGGCATCGCCGTCGATCTCGACAAGGCGCAGAAGCAGGAGGCCGAGGGCCTGATGCCGGACGGCGCCGTGATCATCGCCGCGATCACCAGCTGCACCAACACCTCGAACCCGGCCAACGTCATCGCCGCCGGCCTGCTCGCGCGCAACGCGGTGCAGAAAGGCCTCGTGCGCAAGCCCTGGGTGAAGACCTCGCTGGCGCCGGGCTCGAAGACCGTCGAGCTGTACCTGAAGGAGGCGGGCCTGCTCGACGATCTCGAAGCGCTCGGCTTCGGCATCGTCGCCTTCGCCTGCACGACCTGCAACGGCATGTCCGGCGCGCTCGATCCGAAGATCCAGCAGGAGATCATCGACCGCGATCTGTACGCGACCGCGGTGCTGTCCGGCAACCGCAACTTCGACGGCCGCATCCATCCATACGCCAAGCAGGCCTTCCTCGCCTCGCCGCCGCTGGTGGTCGCCTACGCGATCGCCGGCACCGTGCGCTTCGACATCGAGAAGGACGTGCTCGGCGTCGACAAGGACGGCAAGGAGATCCGCCTCAAGGACATCTGGCCGAGCGACGAGGAGATCAAGGCCGTCATCGCCAGCAGCGTCAAGCCGGAGATGTTCCGCAAGGTCTACGACCCGATGTTCACGTTCAAGGTCGTCGAGGGCAAGAAGATCAGCCCGCTGTACAACTGGCGTCCGCAGAGCACCTACATCCGCCGTCCGCCGTACTGGGAAGGCGCGCTGGCCGGCGAGCGCACGCTCAAGGGCCTGCGTCCGCTCGCCGTGCTGCCGGACAACATCACCACGGACCATCTCTCGCCGTCCAACGCGATCCTGCCGGACAGCGCGGCCGGCGAATATCTGGCGAAGATGGGCCTGCCCGAGGAGGACTACAACTCCTACGCGACGCATCGCGGCGATCACCTCACCGCGCTGCGCGCGACCTTCGCCAATCCGACGCTGATGAACGAAATGGTGCGCAACGCCGACGGCACGGTGAGGCGGGGTTCTCTCGCGCGCGTCGAGCCGGAAGGAAAGGTCGTGCGCATGTGGGAAGCGATCGAGACCTACATGGAGCGCAAGCAGCCGCTGATCATCATCGCCGGTGCCGACTACGGCCAGGGTTCGTCGCGTGACTGGGCGGCCAAGGGCGTGCGCCTCGCCGGCGTCGAGGCGATCGTCGCCGAAGGCTTCGAGCGCATCCATCGCACGAACCTGATCGGCATGGGCTGCCTGCCGCTCGAGTTCAAGCCGGGTACGACGCGCCTGACGCTGGGCATCGACGGCACGGAGACCTTCGATGTGGTCGGCAAGCTCGCGCCGCGCACGACGCTGAGGCTGGTGATCCATCGCAAGAGCGGCGAGACGGTCGAAGTGCCGGTGACCTGCCGTCTCGATTCCGACGAGGAAGTGTCGATCTACCAGGCGGGCGGCGTGCTGCAGCGCTTCGCGCAGGACTTCCTGGAGTCGAACAAGGCGGCGTGATCGAGGCCGGAATCCGGCCACTGGACCTCGTCCATGCGCGGCTTCTCGCGCAGGGCGCCCTCAAACTGCAAACCAGACGCTGCACCGATCCCCATGACCCACGTACCGCAGATCAAAGTCCCGGCCACCTACATGCGCGGCGGCACGTCGAAAGGCGTGTTCTTCAAGCTCGACGACCTGCCGGAGCGCTGCCGTGAGCCGGGCGAGGCGCGCGACAGGTTCCTGCTGCGCGTGATCGGCTCGCCCGATCCATACGGCGCGCAGATCGACGGCATGGGCGGCGCCACGTCGAGCACGTCGAAGACGGTGATCCTGTCGAAGAGCGCGAAGCCGGATCACGACGTCGACTACCGCTTCGGCCAGGTGTCGATCGACAAGGCTTTCGTCGACTGGTCCGGCAACTGCGGCAATCTTACCGCCGCGGTCGGCTCGTTCGCCATCAACAACGGCCTCGTCGACGCGTCGCGCATCCCCCAGAACGGCCACTGTGTCGTGCGCATCTGGCAGACGCAGATCAACAAGACCATCATCGCGCACGTGCCGATCAGCAATGGCCAGGTGCAGGAAACGGGCGACTTCGAACTCGACGGCGTGACCTTCCCGGCCGCCGAAGTGCAGATCGAATTCCTCGATCCGGCCGAGGAAGGCGATGAGGGCGGTTCGATGTTTCCGACCGGCAAGCTCGTCGACGATCTCGAAGTGCCGGGCGTCGGTCGGCTTCAGGCAACGATGATCAATGCCGGCATTCCGACGATCTTCGTCAATGCCGACGAGATCGGCTACACCGGCACCGAGCTGCGCGAGGCGATCAACAGCGATCCGAAAGCGCTCGAGAAGTTCGAGACGATCCGCGCCTACGGCGCCTTGCGCATGGGCCTGATCAAGGACGTCGCGGAAGCGGCCAAGCGCCAGCACACGCCGAAAGTCGCGTTCGTCGCGCCGCCGAAGGACTACGTGTCGTCGAGCGGCAAGCAGATCAAGGCCGGCGACATCGACCTCAACGTGCGCGCGCTGTCGATGGGCAAGCTGCACCACGCGATGATGGGCACCGCGGCCGTCGCCATCGGCACCGCCGCGGCGATTCCCGGCACGCTGGTCAATCTCGCGGCCGGCGGCGGCGAGCGCGAAGCGGTGCGTTTCGGCCACCCGTCCGGCACCTTGCGCGTCGGCGCGGCGGCGGCCTTCGAGCCATCGCCCAATGGGGGCCAGTGGGTCGTCAAGAAGGCGATGATGTCGCGCAGCGCGCGCGTGCTGATGGAAGGCTGGGTGCGCGTGCCGGGCGATTCGTTCTGAAGCGGCGCCGGCCCGCGATTGCGCGGTCAAGACGAAGCCCGGACGGCGTGAGCCGTCCGGGCTTCGTCGTTGCGCGGGGAGGCTCAGAGCCGCGCCGCGCAGTCGAAACGGCGGTGCCGGCGGCGTGTCGTGGCCGGGCTTCGATGTTCCGTCCGGATTGCATCATCGCCGCGCCGGCGTGGACGGCGGCCGCGGTTCTGGCAAGCTGCGCGCATCGAGCCAGCCGGGATGCGCCGTGACGGAAAGCGGGAATTCGAAGAAGACGAAAATCGAAGGGGCGCGTCGGCGCCTGCTCGGCCTGCGGCCGGTGTCGGTGGTGTCGTGGCGCGATGCGGTCGCCACGCTGCTGCCGATCCTGCTGCTCAGCGCCGCGGCGATCTACGCGACGCTGCACTTCGTGCGGCCGGCGCCGCCGCGGCATCTGGTGATGGCGGGCGGGCCGGACGGCAGCAACTTCCGCAACATCGCCGAGCGCTACCGGCAGATTCTCGCGCGCAACGGCATCGAGCTGAGCATCGTGGCGACGCACGGCTCGGCCGAGAATCTCGATCTGCTGGCCGAAAACCGGGTCGACATCGCGCTCGTGCAGTCCGGCGTGACGCGCAAGGACGGCACCGACGAGATCGTCTCGCTGGGCACCATGTTCCGCCAGCCGGTGACCATCTTCTACCGCACGCCGAAGCCGATCACGCGCCTGTCCGAGCTCGACGGCCTGCGCATCGCCGTCGGCCACGAGGGCAGCGGCACGCGCGTGCTGGCGATCACCCTGCTCGACGGCAACGGCATCGAACCCGGCGGCAGGACGCAGTTCCTCGATCTGGAAGGCGGCGAGGCGGCGCAGGCCCTGCTCGACCGCCGCATCGACGCCGCCTTCCTGTCCGGCGATTCGGCGAATCTCGGCGCCGTGCGCCGGCTCCTGCACGCCGACGGCATCCGCCTGTTCGACTTCGTGCAGGGCGAGGCCTACGAGCGGCGCTACCGCTACCTCAACCGCTTCGAGCTGCCGGCCGGCGCCTTCGATCTCGGCGCCAACCTGCCCGACCATCGCATCACCATGCTGGCGCCGACCGTCGAGCTGCTCGCGCACGCCGATCTGCATCCGGCGCTGTCCGATCTGCTCGTCGAGGCCGGCCAGGAAGTGCATGGCCGCGGTTCGCTGATGCAGAACCCCGGCGAGTTCCCGCACGCCATCGAGCACGACTATCCGATGAGCGAGGACGCCGCGCGCTACTACAAGTCCGGCAAGAGCCTCGCATACCGCTATCTGCCGTTCTGGCTGGCCAGCCTCGTCAACCGCGTCGCGCTGGTGCTGGTGCCGATCATCGTCGTGCTGATTCCGGCCTGCGCTTCGCGCCCGACCTCTACGGCTGGCGCATTCGCCGTCGCCTCTACCGGCACTACGGCGAGCTGATGGCGCTCGAACGCGCCATGGCCGAACCGACCACGCCGGAACAGCGCACGGCGATGATCGAACAGCTCGATCGCATCGAGAAGGCGGTGGTCGGCACCAAGATGCCCGGCGCCTTCGCCGACCAGGCCTACATCCTGCGCCGCCACATCCGCTTCGTGCGCGACAGCCTCGCGCCGGGCGCGGCGAAGCCGGCGGACGACGAGACCGCGATCTTCGGCGCCCGGCGCTGAAAGCGGTGCCGCGAGCGCGGCGCCTGATGCGTTTTTACCATCGGCGCGCGCGCCGCTTGTCATGGTGCCGACAAGCAGCGCATCTATGGTCCTCCGTCTTTTCGACGAGGAATCGCGGCAATGGGCAACAATGGCAACGATGGCGGCAAGCCGGTTGATCTGACGCGGCGCCGTGTGCTGGCGGGCATCGCCGCCTCGGCCGGTGCCGCCGGACTGGCGGCCTGCGGCGGTTCCGACTCCGGTGACGACGCGGCTTCGCAGCCCTTGCCCGATCCCGAAGCGTCCGGCATCGATCACATCGTCGTGGTGATGATGGAGAACCGCTCCTTCGATCACTACTTCAGCTGGGTGCCGGGCGCGACGACAGTCGACACGTCCAGGCTCAAGCTGCTCGACAGCGACGGCAATGCGGTCGCGGCGCGGCATCTGACCGACTACCAGAACTGCCAGCTCGCCGATCCCGATCACGGCTACGACGCCGGCCGCACGCATCTCAACGGCGGCAAGATGGACGGCTTCCTGCTGACGCAGCCGGTCGGCGACGATTTCCCGATCGGCTTCTACACGGCCGACGACCTGCCGTTCTACAAGGGCGTTGTCGAGAACTTCACGCTCTGCGACCGCTACTTCACCGGCATCCTCGGCCCCACGCAGCCGAACCGCTACTACATGCACGCCGGCCAGACCGACAAGAAGAACAACGACATCACCTTCTTCTCGCAGCCGACGGTGTGGGACGCGCTGAAGAGCGTCGGCCGCAGCGGCCGCTACTACTACGGCGACCTCGCCGGCTGGGCGCTGGTCAGCTTCGAATTCGCCGGCCACAACCCGGGCGTCGCCAACATCCGTCCGTATGCTCAGTTCCTCAAGGACGCGGCCAGCGGCGATCTCGCCGACGTCACCTACATCGATCCGTCGATGCTCGGTGAGGGCGCCGGCACCTCGAACGACGATCATCCGCTCGCCGACATTCGCAAGGGCCAGGTCCTGCTCAACGCGATCTACGACGCGCTGCGCACGAGCCCAGCCTGGGAGAAGACACTGCTGATCATCAACTACGACGAGTGGGGCGGCTTCTACGACCACGTCGAGCCGCCGTTCGCGCCGGTGACTTACGAGGAATACCAGGCCACCGGCAACGACGGCCGTCTCGGCTTCCGCGTGCCGTGCATGGCGATCGGCCCGCGCGTCAAGCGCGGCCACATCGCCAAGCAGCAGCTCGATCCGAACTCGATCCTCAACATGATCGCCTGGCGCTTCGGTTTCGCGCCGCTCGGCGCGCGCGGTGCGACGTCGATGAACTTTGCACGCATCCTCGACTTCTCATCGGCACCGAAACTGGACGCGCCGGTCTTCGGCGTGCCGGACGACGCTTCGTTCGGGCAGGCCTGCTCGGCGCAGCTGTCGAACGCCAAGAGCACGATGACGCCGGAGCGCTACGCGGACGTCATGAACCGTCACGCCGAGCACGTCGAGGAATGGCAGTCGCTGGTGCAGGCGGCGCTGGCCGCCGGTCTGAGACCGCCGGCCTGAGGCAACGGCGCCGCGGGCCGGCAGGCGGCGCCGTCGTTCGCCTATTCGTGAGATGGCGGCACGGATCGCCGGCGAATTTTCCCGCGCACATCGGTTCGGCACGCGCACAGCCCACGTTCAGGCAACCTCGTCCATGGTCGACGGGCTTGCATGTGGAAGCGACGCGGAGAACCGAATGACCATGACGCTGATCTCCACCGGAATCGACGGACTCGATCACGTCCTCGGCGGCGGACTCACGCCCAATCGTCTGTATCTCGTCGAAGGCGTGCCCGGCTCCGGCAAGACCACGCTGGCCCTGCAGTTCCTGCTCGCCGGCGTGAAGCTGAACGAGCCGACGCTGTACGTGACGCTGTCGGAGTCGATCGCCGAACTCGGCGCGGTCGGCGCCTCGCACGGCTGGTCGTTCGACGGCATCGCCATCCGCGAACTGGCCGCTTCCGAGGAGGCGCTGCGGCCCGACGACCAGTACACCATGTTCCATCCGTCCGAGGTGGAGCTCGGCGAGACCACGCGCACCATCCTCGAGGACGTCGAGCGCATCCAGCCGAAGCGCGTGGTGTTCGATTCCCTGTCCGAGCTGCGCCTGCTGGCCGGCAACTCGCTGCGCTACCGCCGCCAGATCCTCGCGCTCAAGCAGTTCTTCAGCGGCCGCAACTGCACGGTGATGCTGCTCGACGACATGACCAGCACCGATCACGATCTGCAGGTGCAGAGCATCGCGCACGGCGTGATCTCGCTGGAGCAGCTCAATCCCGACTACGGCACCGAACGCCGCCGCCTGCGCATCGTGAAGTACCGCGGCATGCGCTTTCGCGGCGGCTACCACGACTACATCATCGAGCGCGGCGGTCTCAAGGTGTTCGCGCGGCTGGTCGCCAGCGAGGCGCGCAAGGCGGTCGAGATGACGCGCTACGCCAGCGGCATCGCGGCGCTGGACGCCTTGATCGGCGGCGGCCTCGAACGCGGCACGAGCACGCTGATCGCCGGCGCCGCCGGCACCGGCAAGTCGTCGCTGGCCGCGCAGTTCGTGCACGCCGCCGCGCTGCGCGGCGAGAAGGCGCTGATGCTGCTGTTCGACGAAAGCCTCAGCACGCTGGTCAAGCGCACCGGCGAGCTCAACATCGGTCTGCAGCCACATATCGATTCCGGCCAGGTGACGATCAAGCAGGTCGATCCCGCGGAGCTTTCGCCGGGCGAGTTGACCAACGCCATCCGCGCCGCGGTCGAGCGCGACGGCGTGTCGGTGGTGGTGATCGACAGCCTCAACGGCTATCTCAACGCCATGCCGGGCGAGCGGTTCCTCATCATCCAGCTGCACGAACTTTTGAGTTTCCTCGGCCAGCTCGGCGTGGCGACGCTGATGGTCAGCGCGCATCACGGCCTGATCGGCAACAACATGACCACGCCGGTCGACGTCAGCTATCTGGCCGACACGGTGATCCTGATGCGCTACTTCGAAGCGCGCGGCGAGGTGCGGCAGGCGATCTCGGTGGTCAAGAAGCGCGGCGGCGCCCACGAGCGCAGCATCCGCGAGTTCAAGATGGCCGGCGGCCTGATCCAGATCGGCCAGCCGCTGCGGGATTTCCACGGCGTGCTGACCGGCGTGCCGGTATTCCAGGGCGAGCAGGACGGCCTGATGGAGTCGCAGTCCTGAACACGGTCCCGGCCGCGGCCAGCGTTGCGAGCGACATGCGCGTGCTGTTGCTGGCGCCGACGGTCAAGGATGCCGCGCTCACCTGCCAGGCCTTCGCGCCGCACGGCGTCAGCGTGGTGGCCTGCGCGGACATCGAGGACCTGCGCGCCGAGCTCGATGCCGGCGCCGGCGCGCTGCTGCTCGCCGAGGAGGCGCTGCCGCGGCAGCAGCCGCTGGCGCAGTGGCTCGATCGGCAGCCGGCCTGGTCCGACCTGCCGGTGCTGGTGCTGGCGCGGCCCAATACCGATTCGACCGCGCTGGCGCGCGCCACGCAGCGGCTCGGCAACGTCACCATTCTCGTGCGTCCGACGCGCGTCGCGGCGCTCGTCAGCGCCGTGCAGGCGGCGCTGCGCGCGCGCGGCCGCCAGTACCAGATCCGCCAGCACCTCGTCGAGCGCGCCGAGGTCGAGGAGCGCCTGCGTCTCAACGATCAGCGCAAGGACGAGTTCGTCGCGATCCTCGCGCACGAGCTGCGCAACCCGCTGGCGCCGATCAGCAATGCCCTGCACATCCTCAAGCCCTGGCTGGCGCGCGACGAGAAGATGGCGAGGTTCGGGCAGATGATGCTGCGCCAGCTCGGCAATCTCACGCGGCTGGTCAACGACCTGCTCGAAGTCTCGCGCGTGACGCGCGGCGAACTCGACCTGCACCGCCAGCGCATCGACGTGGCGACCGTGGTGCGCACCGCCGTCGAGTCGAGCCAGCCGCTGATCGATGCGCAGCGCCACCAGCTGAGCGTCACGCTGCCCTCGTCGCCGGTCTACCTGGACGCCGATCCCATGCGCCTGGCGCAGGTGCTCTCCAACCTGCTCAACAATGCCGCCAAGTACACGCTCGGCAACGGCCACATCGCGCTGGCCGTGCGCGTCGAAGGCGCGCAGGTGGCGATCGAGGTGCAGGACGACGGCATGGGCATTCCGCCCGAGGACCAGGCGCGCATCTTCGAGCTGTTCATGCAGGTGCCGCAGAACCGCACGCGCGCGCAGGGCGGGCTCGGCATCGGCCTGACATTGGTGAAGCGCCTGACCGAGCTGCACGGCGGCTCGGTGGAAGTGGCCAGCGCCGGCCGCGACCAGGGCAGCCGCTTCACCGTGCGCCTGCCGCTCGCGCCGGCGCCGGACGCCGCCGCCGCCGACGACGACCGCGCCGCCGAGCCCGACCTGTCCTTCCTGCGGGCGCTGATCGCCGACGACAATCGCGACGCCGCCGACTCGCTGGGCCTGCTGCTGCAGCGCTTCGGCGCGTCGGTGGACATCGCCTACAGCGGCGCGCAGGCGCTCGGCGCCGCTGATCCGCGGCGCATCAACGTCGCGATTCTCGACGTCGGCATGCCGGACATCAGCGGTCTGGAAGTGGCACGGCGCATCCGCGCCCAGGCCGAAGGCCAGGCGCTGCGGCTGATCGCGCTGACCGGCTGGGGCCAGAGGCACGACATTCTCGATACGCGCGCGGCCGGTTTCGATCATCACCTGACCAAGCCGGTCGACATCGCGGCCCTGGTCGAACTGCTGAGCCGCGTCCGCCCGCCCGCGGCCTGAACCGGCGCGGTGCCGGCCTGGCGCGCCCTGTCAAATCGCCGACACGGCGCTCCGCTACACTCCCGCGCTCGGGGGCCGGGTGCCGCAACGCGGGCATCGGCTGCGTCAGGGCGGTCCTGACGGCATCGCATCTTGGGGAGCGGGTCCATGCACAAGTCGTTTCTCGTCCGCCTGCGCGCGACACTCGCCGCTTCGGCCCTCGCCCTGCTCGGCGCCTGCAGCAGCAGCGACAGCGGCGGCCCGGTGAAGAGCGGCGACGCCGTCGGCCACGTCTTCATCATCGTGCTGGAGAACAAGAACTACGACCGCAGCTTCGGTCCGGACACCGAGGCGCCGTATCTCGGCCGGGAATTGCCTAAGAAAGGCGCGCTGCTGGAGAACTACTACGGCACCGGCCACGCGAGCCTCGACAACTACATCTCGATGATCAGCGGCCAGGGCCCGAACTCGCTGACGCAGGCCGACTGCGCGCTGGGCCTGCCCGACTTCATCCTGCCGGTGATCATCGACGGCCAGGTTCGCGGCGTCGGCTGCATCTATCCGAAGAGCGTGCGCTCGCTCGCCGACGAGTTCCGCGACGCCGGCATCAGCTGGAAGGGCTACATGCAGGACATGGGCAAGGACCCGAGCCGCTACGATCCGGCGCTCGCCGCCTCCGACGCGCGTCCGCAAGGCCCGCGCACCTGCGGGCACGGCACGATCGGCGGCGTCGACGGCACGCAGTCGGCAACCGCCGACGACCAGTACGCGGCGCGCCACAATCCCTTCGTCTATTTCCACAGCGTGATCGACGACCTGCCGTACTGCGACGAGCACGTCGTCAATCTCGACGATGCCCTGCTCGACGATCTGAAGCGCATCGATACCACGCCGGCCTACAGCTTCATCACGCCGGATCTCTGCGCCGACGGCCACGACAGCAACTGCGCCGACGGCACGGTCGGCGGGCTGGCCGGCATCGACAAGTTCCTGCAGCAGTGGGTGCCGGTCATCCTCGACTCGCCGGCCTTCAAGAAGGACGGCCTGCTGATCATCACCTACGACGAATCGAACGGCCCGGGCGACGACAGCACGGCCTGCTGCGGCGAGAAGGGCACGGCCGCGCAGCTGTTCCTGCAGCCGGGCATTCTCGGCCCCGGCGGCGGCCGCGTCGGCGCGGTGCTGATCTCGCCGTTCATCAAGCCGGGCACGGTGTCGACACAGCCGTACAACCATTACTCGCTGCTGCGCAGCGTCGCCGACATCTTCGGCGTGGCCTATCTCGGCCATGCCGCCGACGGCGACACCGCCGACGGCAGCGCCTGCGACAACAGCAAGCAGCCGTGCAGCTTCGGCAGCGACGTCTACAGCAAGGTGATGCCGACCTTCCCGGCGCGGCCGGCGGCGAACTGAGCGGCGCCTTGGCCGCGTCGCTGCGCGCGATCGGCGCGGCGCTGGCCGCGGCGCTCGCGCTCGCGGCCTGCGCGCCGGCCTACGATCCCACGGCCGCCGCCGCCGCCGAGAAGGCGCGCGGCCGCATCGACAATGTGCTCGCGCACATTCCGCCGCAGTGCTACACGAAGACCGACGGCGCCGCCAATCCCTGCTGGGTCTGCCACACGGCGAAGAACCAGCTCAATGCCGCCGACGACTGGCAGCTGCAGGCGCAGTACCAGCTCAATCCGCTCGGCCGCGTCAATCACTGGAGCAATCTCTACGTCGACCGCCGCGCGGCGATCGCCGCGCAGGCCGACGCCGACATCCTGCGCTACGTGCGCGAGGACAATTACGCGCCGCTGCGCACGGCGCTCGGCCGCCTGCCGGCGGCGAAGCGGCCGCGCTGGATGCCGGATCTCGACCTGGCGCGCGGCTTCGCCGACGACGGCTTCGCGCGCGACGGCAGCGGCTGGCGCGCGTTCCGCTACAAGCCCTTCCCGGGCACCTTCTGGCCGACCAACGGCGCGGCCGACGACGTGATGATCCGCCTGCCGGCCGCGTTCCGCGAGGACGCGCGCGGCGCGGCCTCGCTCGCCGTCTATCGCATCAATCTGGCGATCGTCGAAGCGGCGGTCGCGCTGCCCGACACGCGCGGCGACGGCGAGCTCGATCTGCCGACCGAAGCGCTCGACGAGCGCGTCGCCGGCTTCGATCTCGACGGCGACGGGCGTGTCGCCGAGGCGACGCGCATCGCCGCGCTGCCCGCGCATTACGCCGGCGCGGCGGCGGCCATCGCCGTCAAGCGCTACGCCTATCCGCCCGGCACCGAGTTCATGCACGGCGTCTACTACCTCGATCCGGATGCGCCGGACCAGCGCGCGCGCCGCCTCAAGGAACTGCGCTATGCGCGCAAGATCTTCCAGCTCGACGACGCCCATCTGGCGCTGAAGTACGAGGAGGACGCCCGCGAACTGCAGAACGGCGGCTGGCCGTACTTCGGCGGCGACGCCTTCAGCGGCATCTTCAGCGAGTACGGCTGGCAGCTGCAGGCCTACATCGAACAGGCCGACGGCAGGCTGCGCCTGCAGACGCGCGAGGAGCAGATGTTCTGCATGGGCTGCCACAGCGGCATCGGCGTCACCGTTGACGGCTCCTTCAGCCTGCCGCGCAAGGTGCCGGGCGCGCCCGGCTGGGGCTACGCCAGCCTCGCCGCGCTCACCGACTGGCCGCAGGCCGGCAGCGACGAGCCCGAGTACCTGCGCTACCTGCGCCGCGCGCGCGGCGGCGACGAATACCGCGCCAACGCGGAAATGCTCGCGCGCTTCTTCCCCGACGGCAGGCTCGACGAAGCGCGCGTGCGCGCGGCATCGGTCGCCGCGCTGATCCTGCCCTCGCGCGAGCGCGCGCTGGCGCTCGACAAGGCCTATCGCGCGCTGGTGCGGGAGCAGCGCTTCACGCTCGGCCGCGACGCGCTGCCGACGCCGGCCGTCAACGTGCATCGCCGCATCGACGGCGCCGAGACCGGCCTGCGCGAGGCCGACGGCCACGTCTACCAGGACGGCCGCCTGTGGCTCGACGCCTCCGCCGCGCGCTGAGCCGAGCGATTCCGCTCGGCCCGCTTGCGGGGGTGAGGGGCCAGGTGGGGCGCGCGCCGCGGCCCGCATCCGGCGCTGCGCCTCCTCACCCAAGCCTCTCCTCCCCAGGAGGAGAGGGCTCAAGCGCGATTCCCCTCTGCCCGCTCGCGGGGGGAGGGGCCAGGGGAGGTGGGCGCGCGCGGCGCGCGCCGCGGCCCGCATCCGGCGTCGCGCCTCCTCACCCAAGCCTCTCCTCCACGGGAGGAGAGGGCTCAAGCGCGATTCCCCTCCGCCCGTTTGGGGGGGAGGGGCCAGGGGAGGTGGGCGCGCGCGGCGCGCGCCGCGGCCCGCATCCGGCGTCGCGCCTCCTCACCCAAGCCTCTCCTCCAGAGGAGGAGAGGGCTCAAGCGCGTTCCCCTCCGCCAGTCCGCGTCGCCCCTTGCACATCGCGCCCCGCATGCGACGATGCGGCGATGGACGCGAAGATCTATCCCGTCGATCCCGATGCGTTCGCCGGCTGGGACGGCACCATCGCCGGTGCGCGCCGGCTGCAGCGTGAACTCGCCGCGCGGGTGCGGCTGGTCGATGACTTCGCGCCGCCGCGGCTGATCGCCGGCGTCGATGTCGGTTTCGAAGAGCAGGGCACGATCACGCGCGCCGCCGCCGTGCTGCTCGATGCGCAGCGTCTGGTGCCGCAGGCCGAGGTGCTGGTGCGCAGGCCGACGACGATGCCCTACGTGCCGGGCCTGCTCTCGTTCCGCGAGCTGCCGGCGCTGCTCGAGGCGCTGCGCGCGCTGCCGGAAGTGCCGCAGCTGGTTTACGTCGACGGCCATGGCATCGCCCATCCGCGCCGGCTGGGCATCGCCGCGCATCTCGGCGTCGCCAGCGGCCTGCCGACGATCGGCGTCGCCAAGACCATCCTGGTCGGCACGCATGCGCCGCTCGGCGAGTCGCGCGGCGCGCGGACGCCGCTGCTCGACGGCGGGACGCCGATCGGCACGCTGCTGCGCAGCAAGGACCGCGTCGCGCCGCTGATCGTGTCGCCGGGACATCGCGTCAGCCTGGCCACGGCGCCGGAACTCGTGCTGCGCGCGCTGACGCGCTACCGGCTGCCGGAGCCGACGCGTCTCGCCGATCGCCTCGCCTCGCAGCGCGAGGCGAAGGCCGCCGCGCGCCGGCGCTGAGCCGCGCGCACGACGACGGCGCCGCGACGGGCCTGCGTGACGCTGTTGTCAGCGATGCGTCAGCGGTCGACACTATGCCCTCGGCTACAGTCACGGACTCGCGCCATGCGCCAGCGCCTGCTCATGCATCCGCAGCGGCGCGCCGCCGCGCGCCGGCGCCCGCGGCGCTGACCGTCACCGCAGCCTGCAACGAGAATCCGCACAGATGAAGATCCTCATCGTCGAAGACGAAACCAAGACCGCCGACTATCTGCAGCGCGGCCTCACCGAACAGGGTTACGTCGTCGAGGTCGCGCACAACGGGCCGGACGGCCAGCACTACGCGCTGCAGTACGACTACGACCTGATCATCCTCGACGTCATGCTGCCCGGCGCCGACGGCTTCGCCGTATTGCGCGCGATCCGCGCCGTGAAGCAGACGCCGGTGATCATGCTGACCGCGCGCGACCGCGTCGACGACCGCGTCAAGGGCCTGCGCGACGGCGCCGACGACTACCTCGTCAAGCCGTTCTCCTTCCTCGAGCTGGTCGCCCGCATCCAGGCCATCGCGCGCCGCGGCCGCGGCCAGGACCCGATGCAGATCACGGTCGGCGATCTGCAGATCGATCTGCTCAGCCGCCGCGCCTGGCGCGACGGCAAGCGGCTCGATCTCACCGCCAAGGAGTTCGCGCTGCTCGCCGCGCTGGCGCGCCGCCAGGGCGAGATCATCAGCAAGACGGTGATCGCCGAGCAGGTCTGGGACATCAATTTCGAATCGAGCGCCAACGTCGTCGAAGTGGCGATCAAGCGCCTGCGCGCGAAGATCGACAACCCGTTCAAGCACAAGCTGCTGCACACCATTCGCGGCATGGGCTATGTGCTCGAATCGCGCGACGGCGAGGACGAAGCCGATTGAGCGGACTGGCGGCGATGCGCGGCAGCTCGATCGCGCGGCGGCTGTCGCTGATGTTCGCGGCGGTCGCCGTGCTCATCTTCACGCTGGTCGGCGTGGCGCTCGATCGGGTGCTGCGCACGGAGCTGGAGCGCCAGCAGCTCAATGAGCTGATCACCAAGTTCCATCTCGGCGAGCAGCTGATCGAGCACTGCGAGAACGCCTCGAAGTGGGACTTCGTGCAGGCGCGCCTCGCCGGTCTCACGCCCGGCGACGAAAGCACGCAGTTCTGGGCGCTCAGCGCCGATCCGCGCTTCCGCTTCGGCGACGTCGAGGAGTTCGCCGCGCTCCATCCGGACGTGCCGGACGGGTTCAGCCAGCTCGAATCGGACGCGCACCGCGAACCGCTGCGCAGCTTCGCGCGCACCATTGCCGCCGCCGGCGAGCGTCCGGACGTGCGCTTCATCGTCGCCATCGACGTCTCGCCCTACCTGCGCACGCAGCGCACTTTCGCGGTCGCGCTGGCGCTGATCTCGGCGCTCGGCGTGGCGCTCGCGGCGATGCTCGGGCACTGGGTCGCGCGCCTCGGCCTGGCGCCGCTCGACCGCCTGTCGCGCGAGGCGCAGAGCCTGTCGCCGCAGAACCTCGCGCAGCGCCTCGAGCTCGTGCCGCTGCCGCGCGAGCTGTCGGAGCTGGCGGCCTCGTTCAACGGCGCGCTGGACCGCCTCGAACGTGCCTACGTGCACCTGCAGGCGTTCAGCGCCGACGTCGCGCACGAGCTGCGCACGCCGCTGACCAATCTGATCGGCCAGACCGAGGTGGCGCTCGCCAAGCGGCGCACGCCGCAGGAACTCGAGGACGTGCTGCAGTCCAACCTCGAGGAACTCGATCGCCTGCGCGCGATCATCAACGACATGCTGTTCCTGGCCCGCGCCGATCAGGGCGCGCAGGCCGAGACGCGCGCGCAGGTGTCGCTCGCCGAGGAAGTCGGCAAGGCGGTCGAATTCATGGACGTGGTGCTCGACGAGGCCGGCATGCAGGTGCACGTCGAGGGCGACGTGCGCGCCAGCATCGAAACCTCGCTGTTCCGCCGCGCCATCACCAATCTGCTGCAGAACGCCGTGCAGTATTCGCAGCGCGGCGCCGAGATTCGCGTGCGCATCGCGCCGCAGGGCGACGGCGTGCGGATCGCCGTGGCGAACCCGGGCGCGCCGATCGCGCCGGAGTACGTCGGGCGCATCTTCGAGCGCTTCTTCCGCGTCGATCCTTCGCGCGGCAGCGGCGGCGCCAACCACGGCCTGGGTCTCGCCATCGTCAAGGCCGTGGCGACGATGCACGGCGGCACGGTGTTCGCCGAGAGCCGCGACGGCATCAACACGATCGGTTTCACCGTCGCCGCCTGAGGCGTCCGGAAACGAGAACGCTTTCGTCATTGCCGCGCCGGACGCGGCATCATCGCCTGCCGTTCCCCCTCTACGTCCCGATCAAGGAGACGAGACATGAAGTCCATCGACCGCCGTGATTTCCTGAAGACCGCCGCCACCTCGCTCGCCGCCGTCGCCGCCTGCGGTTTCATCGCCGCGCCGGCCAACGCGCAGGAGAAGCTGTCCGTCAACGATCCGACCGCCAAGGCCCTGAACTACACCGAGGACGCCTCGAAGGTCGACGCGGCCAAGGCGCCGACCTACAAGAAGGGCAGCCACTGCGCGACCTGCGCGCTATATCAGGCCGCCGCCGCCAAGGGCGATTACGCGCCCTGCGGCGCCTTCGGCGGCAAGCTGGTCGCCGCCAAGGGCTGGTGCGCGGCATACGCGCCGAAGGCCTGAGCGGCCTGGCGTGACGGCCCGCGCGTCGCTGGCGCGCGGGCCGCTGGACCGCTGCGGCACGCCGGCATAATGCCGGCATGAACGCACCGTCCCGCGCGGCGCATGGCCGCATCATCCGCAGCGAATTCCGCCCTCATCCCTGGCTGCGCGGCCCGCACGCGCAGACCTTGCTGCCGACGCTGCTGCGACCATCGCCGAAAATCGATTTCGCGATTGAAACGCTGGAATTGCCGGACGGCGATTTCGTGCGCATCGGCTGGGCCGGCGTCGAAAAGCCCGGCGGTCGCGTCGCCGTGCTCGTGCATGGCCTGAGCGGCGGTCTGTTCTCCAAGTACCTGCGCGGCCTTGGCCGCCTGCTCGTCGACGCCAGCTGGCGCGTCGCCGCGCTCGAACTGCGCGGCGGCGCCGATCAACCGAACCGCCTCGCGCGCAGCTATCACCACGGCGATACCGCCGATCTGCGTTATCTGCTGCGTCTGCTGAAAGAACGCGATCCGCAGGCGCGGCTCGCGGTCGTCGGCTGGTCGCTCGGCGCCAACGTGACGATCAAGGCATTGGGCGAGGAGGGCGATGCCGCGCCGGTCGAAGCCGCTGCCGCCGCCAGCGCGCCGTTTCTGCTCGAACCGTGCGCCGACAAGCTGCGCACCGGGTTCGCGCGGCTGTACCAGAAGCACATGATCCGCGAGCTGCAGACCATGATCGGGCGCAAGCACGAGCTGCTCGCTTCCGCCGGCATCGACCCTGCCGGCATTCGCCGCGTGCGCGATTTCTTCGAGTTCGACGACGTCTACACCGCCCCGCTGAACGGCTTCGCCGACGCGCGCGACTATTACGCACGCTGTTCCTGCGGCCAGTTTCTCAAGTCGATCGCGCGGCCGACGCTCGTCATCAACGCCGCCGACGATCCGTTCATGGTGCGCAGCATCCTGCCCAGGGCCGAAGCCCTCGCACCGCCGGTCACCCTGGAAATCGCCAAGCGCGGCGGCCACGTCGGCTTCATTGCCGCCGACGCGCGCGGCCGCTGGTCGTGGTGGCTCGAAGAGCGCATCGCCGGATGGCTGGAGCAGGCGATGCCGGCGCGATCGCGATTCGACGAATGACCCCTGCACGCTGATCGGCCGTGCAGGGAGAGGCGAAGAGCCCTGCAAATGCAGCATGAATCGCCAGGGTGGTCGTCGCCATACTGCGTTGAAACCTGAGGCCGTTGTGGAGTGCCTGCGATGCCTGACGATCAGATCGAAACCGGCCGTTCGGCGCCGGACCTTGCGCAGTTGCTGGAGTCGCGGACGCTGGAGCGCTGCCCGTTCCCGATTCCGAGCAGCTGGTTCTTCGTCGATTTCTCCGAGAACCTGAAGCCGGGCGAGCTGCGCAACGTGCAGCTCTTCGATCAGGAGTGGGTCTTGTTCCGCGGCCAGAACGGCAAGGTCGGCATGGCCGATCCGTACTGTCCGCACCTCGGCGCGCACATGGGTCACGGCGGCTCGGTCTGCGGCGACGATCTGCGCTGCCCGTTCCATCACTGGCAGTACAACGTCGACGGCCTGTGCACGGCCGTGCCGTATGCGAAGGTCGTGCCGCCGATCGCGCGCAAGCAGCCGATCCTGCGCACCTTGCCGACGCGGGAGCGCTACGGCCAGATCTGGGCCTGGTTCCACCCGCGCGCCGAACCGCCGGGCTGGGAGCTGCCGCATATCCCGTGCATGGAAGACGAGGGCTGGGTCGGCGAGCAGCGCGGCAACTGGAAAGCGAGCACGGCGATCCAGGAGATCGTCGAGAACAGCGTCGACGTCGCGCACCTGAAGTTCCTGCACGGCGCCGCCGGCATTCCGCCGATCCACGTCGAATACGAACAGCACATGCAGCGCTTCGACATCGGCGGCGGCTACATCGTCGGCCAGACCTGGGGCGCCGGCGCGGTCGGCACGGTGACGTTCACGCAGGAAGGCGTCAGCGCCACGCTGTTCTCGTATACGCAGCCGATCACGCGCGAGCTGACGAAGATGAACATGAGCTTCCGCCACAAGGCCTATCCGGAAGGCTCGCGCGAGCTGCACATCGCCCGCAAGCTGATCGAGCACATGGTGCACGAGGCCGAAGGCGAAACCAGCGCCGGCTTCGAAAGCGTCGACATGATCATCTGGAACAACAAGAAGTACCGCCACAAGCCGCTGCTCTGCGACGGCGACGGCCCGGTGCTGCAGTTCCGCAAGTGGTTCCGCCAGTTCTACGTCGCTTCGCCGGAGGTGATGGCGAGGATCTGAAGTCGTCGCCAGCCGACTACAAAATGCCCCCCGATCGGGGGGCGGCGGCGCGCCTGCACCGCAGTGCGTCACGGTTGCCACCGTGACGTTGCGCATTGCGGCGCATTTTTGCGTTTAGGATGCGTCTTCGACTGGGATCAATCGGGGGCGGGAATGGACGAGCGGATCGGGCGCTTCTGTGTTCGCGGGCTAGGACTGTCGATGCTCATCACCGTGGGTGCGGCGGCGGCGCTGGACCCACCGAAGGCAGCGGTGCAGCCGGTCACCGACGATTACTTCGGCGTCCGCATCACGGACTCTTACCGCTGGCTCGAGGACCAGAAGTCGGCGCAGAGCCAGGCCTGGATGAAGGGCCAGAACGACTACACGCGCACCTTGCTCGACAGCATGCCGGGTCGCACCGCGTTCTCCGCCGACATGCAGCGCTACCTCGACGCGGAGCCGTACTCGATCAAGGACGTGAGGCTCGCGGGCGACCGCATCTTCTATCGCAAGCGCGCCCGGGGCGTGAGCCAGGAAACCCTGTGCGTGCGGCCGGCCGGCGGCGGCGCCGAACGCGCGCTGCTCGATCTCAACACGCTCAGCAAGCCGGGGCGTCACGTCAGCATGGACGGCTACGAGCCGAACCAAGACGGCAGCGTGGTGGCCGTGACACTCTCGGAAGGCGGCGAGGAGCTGGGTACGGGGCGCTTCATCGACGCCGTCACCGGACGACAACTGCCGGACGCGCTGCCGCGCGTGATGGGCACGGGCGCCTTCGACAGCGACGGCAAGTCCTACTACTACCTGGCGCTGCAGGATCTGCCGCCGGACGCCTCGCCGCTCGAAAAATTCCGGCGCCCGCGCGCCCGCCTGCATCGCCTCGGCAGCGACGACGCCAAGGATGCGGTGCTGCTGGCGCAGGGCTCGACACCGTTGATCGAAGTGCCTGACTACCACTTGCCGTTCGTCTTCTCGGCGCCGGACGCGCCGTATCTCGTCGCCTATGTCCTGCCGGGGGTCGATCCGGATCTCGCGATCTATCTGGCGCCGAAGAAGGGCGGTGCCAGACCGAAATGGCGGCGCGCCGCCACGCTCGACGACAGGGTCACCGACGCCTGGCTGCACGGCGATGATCTCTACGTCGTCAGCTTCGCCGGCGCGCCGAACGGCAAGCTGCTGCGGCTCGACGCGCGCGATCCGGACTTCGCGAGGGCGGAAGTGATCGTGCCGCCGGGCGACCTGGTGCTGACCAGCGGCACCGGGCTGGGCACCGAGGTCCTGCATGGCGGCGCCGACGCGCTGTATCTGCGCGTCGTCAGCAATGGCGAAGGAGCGGCGCTGCGCGTGGCCTACGGCGCGAAGCCGTCGGTCACGCGCGTGGCGATTCCCGACGGCATGCAGGTCGACACCATCATCGCCAGCAGCAGCGTGCCCGGCGCCTTGCTGCGTCTCAATTCGTGGATCCGTCCGGGCGATTTTTATCGCTACGACACCGGCAGCGGCAACGTCGTCGCGACGGGCCTGATTGAGAAGA
This sequence comes from Solimonas soli DSM 21787, assembly GCF_000474945.1. Classification (GTDB taxonomy): domain Bacteria; phylum Pseudomonadota; class Gammaproteobacteria; order Nevskiales; family Nevskiaceae; genus Solimonas; species Solimonas soli. The sequence goes on from NZ_AXDW01000010.1 coordinate 62,818, forward strand.
ACAGCGTCGATCCGCTCGATCATGTCGTCGAGGAAGTGACGGTGGCGGCGAAGGACGGCACGCCGGTTCCGCTCAGCATCATCCGGCGCAAGGACGCCAGGCTCGACGGCAGCGCGCCGACGGCGATGATCGGCTACGGCGCCTATGGCGATGCGTGGACGCCGAGCTATGCGCGCCGCGTGAACGCGTGGATCGAGCGCGGCGGCATTCTCGCGGTCGCGCATGTGCGCGGCGGCGGCGAGAAGGGCGAGGCCTGGCACATGGGCGGCTACAAGCTCTCCAAGCACAACACCTGGGAGGACTTCATCGCCTGCGCGCACTGGCTCATCGACCATCGCTACACCAGCAGCGCGAAGCTCGGCATCTGGAGCCAGAGTGCCGGCGGCATCCTGATCGGCCGGACGATCACGACCGAGCCGGGCCTCGTGGCCGCCGCCGTCGATGGCGTGCCGCTGTCCGACTCGCTGCGCTTCGAGACCGGCGCGAATGGCCCGGCCAACATTCCCGAATTCGGTTCGGTGACGACGCAGCAAGGCTTCGACGCGCTGTATCTCATGGGCGCGTACTACCACGTGCAGCCGGGCGTGAAGTATCCGTACGTGATGGTCACCGCCGGCGCCAACGATCCGCGCGTCGATGCGTGGCAGGGTGCCAAGATGGCGGCGGCGCTGCAGGCGGCGACCGGCAGCGGCAAGCCGGTGCTGCTGCGCGTGAACTTCGATGGCGGCCACTTCGCCGACACGTCCGCGCAGGAGAATTCGGACTGGACCGACATCTTCACGTTCTTCCTGTGGGCCTTCGGCGACCCGCAGTTCAGGCCGACGGCGCACTGAGCGCACATGGCGCCCGCGAGCGCATGGCATCGGGCCGCTCGTGCGGCGCCGCGCGTCGCGGCGATCCGCGGTGCACGCGCCGTCGGCCGCTGTCGCGGCGCGCGGCGCTGGAGAGCGGGTCAGGGTGAAAGGCGTCCGCCGGACGCCGCCCGATCCGGCGACCCTCTCCCTTCAACGAGGGGAGAGGGGAATGGGGCGGCCATTCAAGGAGCGAAGCCGTTGACCAGCGCCACGCTCGCCGGCTCGCGCAGCGTGCGCATGAACAGCTTCGACGCTTCGGTCGCTTCCGGATTGATCTCGACCATCAGCGCGCCCTTGCGCTGCGCCAGCGGGATGAAGCTCGCGGCCGGGTAGACGACGGCCGAGGTGCCGACCGAGACGAACAGCTCGCAGCCGGCGATCAATTCGCCGGCGCGCGCGAACACGTCTTCGTCGACCATGTCCTCGAACCAAGTGATGTCCGGACGCAGCGGCGCGCCGCAGTCGGGACAGGCGCGTGTCGCGTAGCGTGCGGCGGCGAGGTCTTCGTGCACGCCGTGCCGTGCGCAGCGAACCCGCCACAGCGAGCCGTGCAGCTCGGCGGCCACGTGCACGCCGGCGCGCTGCAGCAGGCCGTCGATGTTCTGCGTGATGACGTGCAGCCGCGGCTGCGCCGCCTGCAGCTTCGCGAGTGCGTGATGGCCGGCGTGCGGCGCGCAGTCGAGCACGGTCTTGCGACGCAGCTCGTGGAAATCGAGCACCTTCCGCGGGTTGCGGTCGAACGCGCGCTGGCAGGCGTATTCGCCGTAGTCGTACTGCGCCCAGATGCCGCCGCTGCCGCGATAGGTCGGCACGCCGCACTCGGCGGACATGCCGGCGCCGATGAAGAAGACGACGGAGCGGAAGTCGGACAGCGCGATTGGCGACATGAGGGGAACCCCTGTGCGCTCACTCAAAAAAATGACACGTCATTCCCGCGAAAGCGGGAATCCAGAGCGGCAAGCACCGACACGCGGTGCCTGGACTCCCGCCCTACGCCCTCGAAGGAGGGTTCGCGGGAATGCATTTGCACTCCGCGAGGCACGCTGCGCTCAGGGCTTCAACAAGGGCTTCAGGAAGCGCCCCGTGTGCGAGCGCGCGTTCTTCGCCACGTCTTCCGGCGTGCCGACCGCGACGATCTCGCCGCCGCCGCTGCCGCCCTCGGGGCCGAGGTCGATCAGCCAGTCGGCGCGTTTGATGACGTCGAGGTTGTGCTCGATGATCACCACGGTGTTGCCGTGGTCGCGCAGGCGTTCGAGCACCTTGAGCAGCTGCGCGACGTCGTGGAAGTGCAGGCCGGTGGTCGGCTCGTCGAGGATGTACAGCGTCTGGCCGGTGTCGCGCTTCGACAGTTCCTTGGCGAGCTTGACGCGCTGCGCCTCGCCGCCAGACAGCGTCGTCGCGTTCTGGCCGAGCGTGATGTACGAGAGCCCCACATCCATCAGCGTTTCGAGCTTCTTGCGCAGCGCCGGCACCGGCTTGAAGAACTCCAGCGCTTCCTCGACCGTCATGTTCAGCACTTCGTCGATCGACTTGCCCTTGTAGCGGATCTCCAGGGTCTCGCGGTTGTAGCGGCGGCCGCGGCAGGTGTCGCAGACCACGTAGACATCGGGCAGGAAGTGCATCTCCACCTTGATGACGCCGTCGCCCTCGCAGGTCTCGCAGCGGCCGCCCTTGACGTTGAAGCTGAAGCGGCCGGCCTCGTAACCGCGCGCGCGCGATTCCGGCACGCCGGCGAACAGTTCGCGGATCGGCGTGAACAGCTGCGTGTAGGTCGCCGGATTGCTGCGCGGCGTGCGGCCGATCGGCGACTGGTCGATGTCGATGACCTTGTCGAGCTGATCGAGTCCGTCGATGCCGTCGCAGATCGCGTGCTGCGTGCCGGCGCCGTTGAGCAGTCGCGCCGCGTAGCCGTGCAGGGTGTCGTTGATCAGCGTCGACTTGCCGGAGCCGGACACGCCGGTCACGCAGGTGATCAGGCCGAGCGGGATTTCGGCGGTGACGTTCTTGAGATTGTTGCCGCGCGCCTTGCGGATCGTGATGTGCCTGTCCGGCTGAGGCGGCGTGCGCAGCTTCGGCACCTCGATCGCCTCGATGCCCGACAGATAGCGGCCGGTGATCGATTCCCGGTTGCGCTCGATCGCCTTCGGCGTGCCTTCGGCGATCACGCGGCCGCCGTGCACGCCGGCGCCCGGGCCGATGTCGACGACGTGGTCGGCGTGGCGGATCGCGTCCTCGTCATGCTCGACGACGATCACCGTGTTGCCGAGATCGCGCAGCTTGAACAGCGTCTGCAGCAGGCGTTCGTTGTCGCGCTGGTGCAGGCCGATGCTCGGTTCGTCGAGCACGTACATCACGCCGACCAGGCCGGCGCCGATCTGCGAGGCGAGGCGGATGCGCTGCGCCTCGCCGCCGGACAGCGTCTCGGCGCTGCGCGCGAGCGTGAGGTAATCGAGGCCGACGTTGTTGAGGAAGCCGAGACGCGCGCCGATCTCCTTGATGATCTTGTCGGCGATGCCCTGCTTGTGGCCGGGCAGCTTCATCTTGGCGAAGAAGCTTTCGGCGTCGCGCACCGACAGCTCGGTGATCGACGGCAGGTTGCGGTCGGCGACGAACACGTGGCGCGCGGCGCGGTTCAGGCGCTGGCCGTTGCACTCGGGGCAAGGCTTGTTGCTGAGGTACTTCGCCAGTTCCTCGCGCACCGCGTCCGATTCGGTTTCGCGGTAGCGGCGCTCGAGATTGGGGATGATGCCTTCGAACTTGTGATTGCGCGTCTGCAGGCGGCCGCGTTCGTCCGGATACTGGAAGTCGATGCGCTCCTCGCCGCTGCCGTACAGCAGCACGTTGCGGACTTTCGCGCTCAGTTTCTCGAACGGCTTGTCCGGATCGAACTTGTAGTGCCTAGCGAGCGAGGTGACGAAGTGCCAGTAGTACGGATTGCGCTTGTCCCACGAACGGATCGCGCCATCGGCGAGCGAGCGGTCCGGATGGGCGACGACGCGCTCCTCGTCGAACACCTGCATCTGGCCGAGACCATCGCATTTCGGGCAGGCGCCGTGCGGCGCATTGAACGAGAACAGGCGCGGTTCGAGTTCTTCGACCGAATAGCCGCAGTGCGGGCAGGACATCTTCGACGAGAAGGTGATCTCGTCGCCCGTTCCGCTGTGCGGCACGACGTAGGCGATGCCTTCCGACAGGCGCAGTGCGGTCTCGAATGATTCGGCCAGGCGCTGCTTGAACCCATCGTTCGGGCCGCCGCTGCTGGCGGCGGGGGGGGCGCGCACCTTGAAGCGGTCGACGACGATCTCGATGTCGTGCTTGAGCTTGCGGTTCAGCGCCGGCACGTCGTCGAGTTCATGGACCTTGCCGTCGACGCGCACGCGCACGAAGCCCTGCGCGCGCGCCTGCTCGAACCATTCGTTGTGCTCGCCCTTGCGGCCGCGCACGACCGGCGCCAGCAGCAGCCAGGCCGACTCGGCCGGCAGCGACAGCACGTGGTCGACCATCTGCGACACCGACTGCGCTTCGAGCGCGACCTCGTGGTCCGGGCAGCGCGCGGTGCCGACGCGCGCGTAGAGCAGGCGCAGGTAGTCGTAGATCTCGGTGACGGTGCCGACCGTCGAACGCGGGTTGTGCGAGGTCGATTTCTGCTCGATCGAGATCGCCGGCGACAGGCCCTCGATCGAGTCGACGTCCGGCTTGTCCATCTGGCCGAGGAACTGGCGCGCGTAGGCCGACAGCGATTCGACATAGCGGCGCTGCCCTTCGGCGTACAGCGTGTCGAAGGCGAGCGAGGACTTGCCGGAGCCGGACAGGCCGGTGATCACGGTCAGCTTGTCGCGCGGCAGATCGAGCGAGACGTTCTTGAGATTGTGCGTGCGGGCGCCGCGGATACGGATCGAGTCCATCGGGGGGGGACGTGCAGGAAGCGTGAACGGACCAATATAGGGGCTGCCGGTGCCACATGAAAGACGCCGACGCGCCGCCGCCCGTAGCCGGGCGTCGACCGCCGGCCGGAAAGCCTTGGGCGCCGCCGGTGCCCGCCGTAAACTTTCGCGCATGCGCTACGTCCTGCTCGCCGTCGCGGTCATCAGCCTCGCCATCGGCATCGTCGGCATTTTCGTGCCCGGCCTGCCGACGACCGATTTCGTGCTGATCGCCGGCTGGGCGGCGGCGCAGAGCTCGCCGCGCTTCCACGCCTGGCTGGAAAGCCACCCGCGCTTCGGCCCGGTGCTGCGCAACTGGCGCGAAACCCGCTCGGTCAGCCGCCGCGCCAAGTGGATGGCGACGGTGATGATGAGCCTGAGCGCGGTGATCCTGTTCGCCACCGTCAGGCGCCTGTGGGTCGCCGAACTGCTCACCGCCTGCATGGCGGCGGTCGCCGTCTGGCTGTGGCTGCGCCCGGAGCCGGGGCGCGGCGCGGCGCCCGGCGCGGTACCATAGCGACGTCCCGCCGCCGGATCCCGGGCGGGCCCTTCACAGCGAGGTGAAGCAGCGTCGACCGCGGCCGGCCAGTGGCGGCCCCGGGGTTGGCGCGAATCGTGCTCCCTCCATTGCGCTTTTCCTTGGCACATACGGCTCATGAATCGTTTCGAATGGCGCGCCACCGCCGCGCTGTCCCTTCTGCAGGCATTGCGCATGCTCGGCATGTTCATGATCCTGCCGGTGTTCGAGTTGTACGCCCGCGATCTGCCGGGCGGCGCCGCGCCGATGCAGATCGGCCTCGCCATCGGCCTCTACGGCCTCGTGCAGGCCTGCCTGCAGATCCCGTTCGGCATGCTCTCCGACCGCATCGGCCGCAAGCCGGTGATCGTGATGGGGCTGGCGCTGTTCGCGCTCGGCAGCTTCGTCGCCGGCCACACGCATGAAATCCACTGGATCATCGCCGGCCGTGCCATCCAGGGCGCCGGCGCCATCTCCGGCGCGGTCTCGGCGCTGCTCGCCGACGTCACGCGGCCGCAGGTGCGCACCACGGCGATGGCGATCATGGGCGCCGGCATGGGCCTGTCGTTCATCGTCGCGCTGGTGCTCGGCCCGGTGCTCAGCGGCATGATCGGCGTCGCCGGCATCTTCGATCTGACCGGCGTGCTGGCCCTGCTGGCGATCCCGGGCATGATCTTCATGGTGCCGGACGCGCCGCGCCTGCCGGCCGTGCCCGGCGGCCTGCGCCGCGCGCTCGGCGACGCGCAGCTGCTGCGCCTCGACGGCGGCATCTTCCTGCTGCACGCCATGATGACGACGCTGTTCATCGCCGCGCCGCAGGCCATCGAGCAGACCCTGCACCTGCCGAGCGCGCGGCATTGGGAGGTCTACCTGCCGGTGCTGCTGCTGTCGATCATCCCGGTGTTCCCGATGATCCGCCGCATCGAGGCCAGCGGCCGCGTCAAGTCGGCCTTCCTCGGCGCCATCGTGCTGCTCAGCATCGCGCTGCTGCTCGCCTCGGAAGTGCATGCCAGCGCCACCGGCCTGTGCCTGGCGCTGATCGTGTTCTTCATCGGCTTCAACTATCTCGAAGGCTCGCTGCCGTCGATGATCTCGCGCCGCGCGCCGCCCGAGCAGAAAGGCGCGGCGCTCGGCGTCTATGCCAGCAGCCAGTTCCTCGGCGGCTTCGCCGGCGGCACGCTCGGCGGCTTCGCGCTCGGCCACTGGGGCATCGGCGGCGCGTTCGCGGTCGCCGGGCTGCTGCCGCTGATCTGGCTCAGCTTCGCGGTGACGCTGGCGCCGCCGCCCGTCCATCCGCTGGAATCGGGCAGCCTCGAATCCGGCCGTCCCTGAGCGCGGGCGCCCGCCCGCCGGCCGCCTCATCGGCGGCCAGTCTGTGATCTAATGACCGGACGTTTTTCGTCGCGACGGCGCAGGCTTGAACACGCCGCCGACGGCATTACCGAATTCATTCTGTGGGGACTCAATCATGGCCCGTGGCGTCAACAAAGTGATTCTGATCGGCAATCTCGGCAAGGACCCCGAGGTGCGCTATTTCCCCAGCGGCGATGCCGTCGCCAACGCGACGATCGCCACCACCGAAAGCTGGAAGGACAAGCAGACTGGCGAGCAGAAGGAAGCGACGGAATGGCACAACGTCGTGTTCCCCGGCAAGCTCGGCGAGATCGCCGGCAAGTACCTGAAGAAAGGCTCCAAGGTCTACGTCGAAGGTTCCCTGAGGACGCGCAAGTGGACCGACAAGGAGGGCAAGGACCGCTACACCACCGAGATCCGCGTGCAGGACATGCAGATGCTCGACGGCAAGCCGGGCGGCGGTGGTTCGGCGTCGTTCGGTGGTGACGAATCGCGCGGCGGCTATGGCGGCGGCAGCTCGGCGCCTTCGCGCGCGCCGGCCCGCAGCGCGCCGGCGGCGGCACCCGCCGAGATGGATGCGCCGTTCGAGGACGATGACATTCCGTTCTGAGGCGCTACCTCAAACATTTGTAAAAACACCAAGCCCGCGACTGCGGGCTTTTTGTTTTTCGCAAAGCGCCATTGCCCGCGCCGGATCGGCATTGCTCACCGTGTCTGTTGCCGGCTGCGGCGATGGTCCGGGTTTATCGATCAGGCTTTTGCAGTAAACGCTCAGGCGCTGAATCCGGCCTTGCGCATTCAATTCGTAAAAGTTGGCGGTATGCCGTACGGAGCCATCCGGCAGGCGGGCTTCGATTTCGACGGCGATCGAGTGATGTCCGACGACGCGGGCCACCGGCGTCGGCACAGGGCCGCCGGCAGCGAACACGCTGCGATGCAATTCACGGATGGCCGCAACGCCCGCGAACTGCTTGCCGTTGGGCAGCGTGAAGCTCGCGTCATCGGCATAGATGTGGACGAGGGCGTCGAGATCGCGGGCGCGGATACTGGCGAAGTAGCGTTCGGTGACGGCAGTAGGGTCCACGGGCGACTCCTGATGGCGATGAAGACATCATTCTCGCCGCGACGAGCCGCGGTGAACGGTGCGGCGAGCCTGCCAATGGCGTCATCGCGAAATTCTGGCCATCGATGCACAGTACGGCCGGACATCGTCAGTCGACGGCGGTCGCGGCGATGGACGCATGCCGATCGCTTCGCTAACGTGAAGACGTCAATATTTCGAGCGTCGTCGTCGCCGGCAGTCGCTGCATGCCCGATCTCCCTCCATATGAGTCTGTCCGGCCGTCCTCCGGGGTGCCTGGGGCTGCTTCGCGGACGCGTTCAGTGATTTGCAGCGCGTCGGCAAAGTCCTGTTCGTGCCGGCCCACCATCGTTACCGGGGTCAGGGCGGCAGCGGCCGGCAGCGCAGCATCAGTGTGTTCATGCGCGCCGATCCGCGTTTCGATGACGAGGCGGTGTTCGGCGACGATCTGGGCGGGGTTCTGAAGCACTGCGTGCATCTGCAAAGCAGTGCCTTGGACGGGTTGATGGCACGCATCGGCCGCGAAACCTCGGTGCCGGGATTCGCTTCGGAACTGATGGTCGAGGGGCTCAGCCTCAGCATGCTGATCGAGGCCGTCCGTCTGCTGCGCAGTCTGCGCGCGCAATGTGCACACAAAGGTGGACTCGCCGGCTGGCGACCGAAGCGGCTCAAGGAGCGCATCCACGGCGATGGTCCGCCGGCTTCGCCGGCCGAACTCGCCACGCTGTGCGGCTTGAGCCGACGGCATCTGATCCGCGCCTTTCGCGAGCAGACCGGCGAGACCATCGGCGCCTACGCGCAGCGGGTGGCGATGGCGCGTGCGCAGCATCTGTTGCGGGACACCCGGCAGCCGGTGAAAGCCGTCGCCGTCACGCTGGGCTTTTCGAGTCCGGCGGCGTTCGCAACCGCCTTCCGGCGCTCGTTCGGCTTGAGCCCGAAGGCTTTTCGCGCGCGCCAGTCGCCACCGTTCACGCCGCGCGACTGAAACGCCGCGGCCGCGATCGGCAGCGGATGGCGCTCTGTCGAAACTTCGGCGCGCCGCCGAAGGCAAAGACGTTTGTTGCCGGCTCAGGCCGTCCATAAAGTTCGAGCGCGGGTGAACAGCCGTTCATCGCACGCCACTTCCGCTTGCCCGGAAGTGCTTGTTCACAACGGATGCGGGTGCAGAAGATGAAAGTAGGCTTCATCGGGCTTGGCAGCATGGGGGCGCCGATCGCGCGTCGTCTGGCGCGTTCCGGCTTCGCCGTCGTCGGCTGCGACATTTCGCCGCAGATGCTGGAAGCGTTCGACGAGCCGGACACGCTGCGGCAGGCCGATCCGATCGAAACCGCGCGCGGCGTCGAGGCGCTGGGCGTTTGTGTGCGCACCGACGCGCAATTGAAATCGCTGGTCGGCGATGGCGCCCTGTTCGAGGCGCTGGGTGCCGGCGGCCTTTCCGTGAATAAAGCGCAGTCGCAACGGGCTGCGCAAACGGTGCATCTGGATCGCCACGGCCGCTACGCCCTTCGCCAAGCTCAGGACAGGCCTCGCGATGACGGAATTCTTTCCTGGCGACGCTGCCGGCTCTGTTTTCAGGTGCTCTCGCGCGGCGCGAGCGTGCAGGCAAGCGCTTTGGTGCTGGCGTCGGGATTCAGGGTGCCCAGTTCTTCGAGAACGCGATCGGCAGCGACTTCACCGATGTCGCGTGCCGGCGGTCGTACGGAGCTGAGGCTCGGGAACAGCGCTTCGGCGATCGGGAAGTCGCCGAAGCCAAGCACGGCGCACTGCTGGGGAATCCGCAGTCCGAGGCGCTGTGCGGCGAGCACGGCGCCGCTGGCGACGTTGTCGTTGGCGCAGAATAGCGCGTCGATATCGCCGCTGCGCATGATTTCCTCGATCGCCAGGCGTCCGGCGGCGATCGGATGCACGGCACCGGGTTCGATCAAGCGCGTCGCCAGGCCATAGTCGCGCAGCAGGCAGGCGGCGAACTCCTCGTAGCGCAGCGCCGCCCACAGATCGCCGGCGATCGGCGTCTGCGCGTAGGCGATGCGCCGATAGCCGCGCTCGTGCAGGAAGGCTGCCGCCAGCCGGCTGACCTCGTCGTGCGCGAAGCCGACCTGCGGATACGGCCGATCCGGCCGATAGTCCCAGACTTCGACGACCGGCACGCTGGCGCGCGCCAGCATCTGTTCGGTGCCGGGCGTGTGCTGGCAGCCAGTGACCACCAGCGCCGCTGGCGCCCAGCCGAGGAATGCGCGCACGACTTCCTCTTCCTTTTCCAGCGAGAACTCGCTCGATGCCAGCAGCAGCTGGTAGCCGTAGCGGCTGACGCGATCGCTGAACGCCTGGATGGTGTCGACGTAAATCGGTGCCGAGATGCTCGGCAGGACCAGGCCGATGACGCGCGCCTGCGCCGATGCCAGCCCGCCGGCGGCGAGATTCGGCACGTAGCCGAGTTCGGCGACGGCGGCGGCGATGCGCTGGCGCGTCGCTTCGGAGACGTGTTGCGGGCGGTTGAAATAGCGCGACACCGTGATCGGCGAGGTACTGGCCAGCTCGGCCACCTGATCGAGCGTCGCGCGCCCTGAACTGCGGCGCTTACGAGTCATGGGAGTGCATATGTCGGAAAGATTTGTTGGCCGGCAAATATGTTATTGGATAAAGCATCGGTCAAAACGACAACATAGGAAAAATGGTAGCGCTAGCATTATTCATTTATCACGAATTAGCATGACGATAGCAGCACATATCGATGGCGGTCTGGCGGTGCATCCGCTGGCTGTCCGCTTTGGCGCACGGATCGAGGGTGTCGATCTGTCGGCGCTCGACGACGACACGCTCGCCGCCGTCGAGGCGGCGCTGGTGCAATACAAGGTGCTGTTCTTCGCCGGCCAGCGCTGGACGGCGGCGCAGCAGGTGGCGTTTGCCCGCCGTCTTGGTGATCTCCACAGGCATCCGGTATTCGATCGTCATCGCGATGCCGACGAGTTAGTGGTGTTCGCATACGACGAAACACGCAGAGGCGCCAACGACACCTGGCATTCCGACGTCAGCTTCGTCGCCGAGCCGGTGAAGTACAGCATCCTGCATGCCGAGGAGATTCCGCCGCTTGGCGGCGATACGCTGTGGCTCGATGCCGAGGCGGCCTACGACGGACTGTCGGCGTTTTTAAAGGACTTTCTTGGAAACCTCACGTCCGAGCACTTTTTCTTCAAGAATCCGACGCCGGACGCACTCGCCCGCCTGCTCGCCGAGGGCGATGCCGATGCGCGCACGGCGGCATTCGGTCCGGTGGTGCATCCGCTCGTGCGCACGCATCCGGTCAACGGCCGGCGTTCGCTGTACGTCAGCCGGGCGTTCACGACGCGCATTCCCGAGCTGACACCGATCGAATCGGATCATGTGCTGCGCCTGTTGTTCGAGCACCTCGACAAGCCGGAATTCCATCTGCGCTGGCAGTGGCAGGCCGACACCGTGGCGATCTGGGACAACCGCAGCACCCAGCATCTCGCCGTCTCCGATTATTTTCCCGCCCGCCGCCGCGTCCGCCGCGCGGCCGTGCTCGGCGAACGTCCCCGCTAAGTGAGCCTGACGATGAAGAACCTTTCGAGGGCGTGGCAGCGCTTTACTGCTCTGATCGCCATCGTGCTGTTCGCGGTGCCGAGCGCGTGGTCGGCGACGCCGAACGTGATCCGCGTCGCCGCGCCCGATCTGAGCGCCGGTGCCAAGCCGGCTTACGCCGGTCAGGTCGATGTGCTGTATACGCGGCACCTTCTCGAAGACGAATTCGCCAAGGATGGCATCCGCGTCGAGTGGAGTTTCTTCAAGGGTGCCGGGCCGGCGATCAACGAGGCTTTCGCCAACCAGCAGCTCGACTTCGCCTTCCTCGGCGATCTGCCGCCGATCGTCGGTCGCGCCGGCGGGCTCGACACGCGCGTGCTGCTGGCGCTGGCGCGCGGCGCCGAAGCGTATCTGGCGGTGACGCCGCAGTCGGGCATCAAGACGCTCGCCGATTTGAAGGGCAAGCGCGTTGGTCTCCTGCGCGGCACGGCTGACCAGCTGTCGTTCGCCGAGGCGCTGGCCAGCGCCGGGCTCGGCGAACGCGATCTGCGTGTCATCAATCTCGATTTCAATGCCGTCAACGCCGCATTCGCCGCCGGGCAGATCGACGCGACCTGGGCGACCGGCCGCCTGCTCGCGCTGCGCGACCGCGGCCTCGCGAAGATCCCACTAGGCAGCCGCGATCTCGGCGGCGCCGGTGCGCTGCAGGGGGCGTTCATCGGCGCGCATGCCTTCACCGAGGCCAATCCGCAGCTCACGGTGCGCGTGGTCAAGGCGGTGCTGCGGGCGTCGCAATGGCTGTCGCAGGAAAGCAATCGCCAGGCGCAGGTCGCGCTGTTCGCCGGGCAGGCGAGCTATCCGGTCGCCGTCGTCGACGAGAGCCTGCGTGGTGCACAGCTCGACTTTTTCTATTCGCCGCTGCTGGACCGCTACTACCTCGATGGCCTGCGCCGCAAGGTCACGCTCGCCAGGCAGCTTGGCCTGACGCGCAAGACCTTCGACGTCGATCAGTGGGTCGATGCGCGTTATCTCCAGCAGGCCTTGCAGGAGCTCGGCTGGCAACAGCAGTGGAAGCCTGCGGAGCAATACGTGTCGCGCTAGACCTAGACCATCCGGGGTCGGCGAGGGGCCGGCTTCCTTCTTCCTTCTTTCACCACGGCATGCGCCGCGCGTCATCGCGCGCGGCCCCAGGGGGTTTTTGCCATGCACAAGCGCCATCATCGTCATACGTTCACCCGGACCGCACTGTCGAGATCGCTCGCCGCCGCCGGACTCGGCGCCTGCGTCGCCGCGCCGGCCTACGCGCAGTCGCTCGAAGTGGCGGCGGCCGATGCCGAGGCGGGCGCCGGCATCGAGACGGTCGTTGTCACCGCGACGCGCCGCGAGGAATCGCTGCAGCAGGTGCCGATCGCGGTCAGCGTCGTCAGCGGCGAGCAGCTCGCGCAGGACAATCGCAACGCCGTCGACGCGATCGCCGCCAAGGTGCCGGAACTGAATTTCCGTTCGCAGCCGTCGAACAAGGACTCGTCGCTGTTCATCCGCGGCCTCGGCACGGTATCGACGTCGCCGGGCGTCGAGTCGTCGGTGTCGACGGTCGTCGACGGCGTGGTCTACGGCTCGCGTGGCCAGGCCACGCTCGACCTGATCGACCTCGATCGCATCGAAGTGCTGCGCGGCCCGCAGGGTACGCTGTTCGGCAAGAACGCGTCGGCCGGCGTGCTCAACATCATCAGCCAGGCGCCGAGCGAGGAAGCGAGCGGCTATCTCGATGCCTCGTATCTCGGCGGCGGCGAAGTGCGGACGCGCGCACGCGTATCCGGCGCGCTGGTGCCGCAGGTGCTGCGCGGTTCGCTGACGGCGCTGTACGGCAACTTCGATGGCAACGTGCGCAACGTCTACAACGACGACAAGGTCAACGGCTACAACCACGTCGGCGCGCGCGCCAAGCTCGAATACACGCCGGACGCGGCGCTGCGCGCGACGCTGAGCCTCGACTACGTACGCTCGAACGACGACGGCGTCAGCGTCGTCGCCAAGACCTCGGTGCGCAGCTATCCGAGCAACACGCAGACCAGCTATCCGGCGTTCGCCGACGCGCTGTCGCCGGTCGTTGCCAGTGCCGACAATCGCGAGATCAACAGCGACTACAAGACGCGCATTGACGACGATAACGGTGGTGTCGGACTCAACATCGACTGGACGATCGCCGACTACACGCTGACGTCGATCACCGCCGTGCGCCTGTGGCACAACACGCAGTATCAGAACGGCGACCAGCTCTCGCAGGTGTACCAGCAGTATCCGGGTTCGGTCGACCGCGGCGATCTGCATTACCAGCAGACTTCGCAGGAGCTGCGCATCGCGTCGCCGCGCCTCGGCTGGTTCGACTACGTGGCCGGTGCGTTCTACATGCACGGCAAGGACGACGAGATCTACCAGCGCTGGCTGACGCAGTGCTCGACCGCCGACACGGCGAATGCCAACGGTCTGGCGGCCTGCGCCAACGATCCGGACGACAACATCGAGAACAACGGCCGTGCGACCTACGGCACGCGCAGCGACAGCTACGCGCTGTTCGGCGAAGGCAAGATCCACTTCAGCGACACGCTGCGCCTGATCACCGGCCTGCGCTGGACACACGACGAGTTGTCGTATTTCCACGAGCGCACGTCGACCAGCGCGACGGCGGTATCCGGCATCCGCCCATCGGTCGCCCATCACGACGGCTCGACGTCCGACGACGGCCTGACGGCGCGCGTCGGCCCGCAATGGGACATCAGCGACAACGTGACGAGCTATCTGACGTACTCGCGCGGCTACAAGGGGCCAGCCTACAACGTCTACTTCAACCAGCAGCAGCCGCTCGATACCGATCCCCTCGATCCGGAAACGTCGAACTCCTACGAAGCCGGTCTGAAGTCGCTGTGGTTCGATCGTCGTCTGCAGCTCAACTTCGCGGTGTTCGACGCGCGCTACTCGAATTTCCAGGCCAACACCTATGACACCGTCAACGGTGCTGTCGTCACGCGCCTGATCAATGCCGGCAAGGTGTCGAGCAAGGGCGCGGAACTCGATGTCGAAGTGCAGCCGATCCGCGACCTGCGCCTGTCGGCCGCTGCGGCGTATCTGAATGCGCGCATCGACGAGTTCAATTGCCCGGTCGGCGCGGCGTCGAGCTGCGACGTCGACGGCAAGCCCTTGCCGTACGCGCCGGACTGGAAGACCAATGTGCGCGCCGACTACGCGCTCGCGCTCGGCGGACCGTGGAACCTGCAGCTGTCGACCGATTACAACTGGCAGGATCGCACCAACTACGACATCGCACAGTCGCCGGAAGCGGTGCAGGGCGCCTACGGCATCTGGAACGCCAGCGTCGCGATCGAGAACCGCGCGCAGGGCTGGCGTGCCGCGCTGCTCGCCAAGAACATCGCCGACACCTCGTATTCGAGTTTCCGCGGCGCCGGCGGTGCCTACGTCACGCGCATCGTGCCGCGCGACGACGCGCGCTACTTCGGCGTCAATTTGCACAAAGACTTCTGAGCGCTCATGAGCGATGCAGACGTAAAGCGGCAGCTGAGTCTCGGCGTCTTCCTCGCCGGTGCCGGGCATCACGTCGCCAGCTGGCGGCACCCGCACGCGACGTCGGAGGCGCGGCTGTTCGAGCATTACCTGCGCGTGGCGCGCGAGGCCGAGCGCGCCTGCTTCGACGCGGTGTTCTTTGCCGACAGCCTCGCCGTCGAGCCCGGCGCGCTCGCGCACGGACTCGGGCCGGCGGCGGCGCTGGAACCGCTGACGACGCTGGCTGCGCTTGCGGCGGTGACGACGCACATCGGCCTGATCGCGACGGCGACGACGACATACAACGAGCCGTATCACGTCGCGCGCAAGTTCGCGTCGCTGGACAGCATCTCCGGCGGTCGCGCCGGCTGGAATCTGGTGACGTCCGACAACGCGGCTGAGGCCGGCAACTTCGGCCGCGACGCGCACGTCGTGCACGCCGACCGCTATCAGCGTGCCGCCGAATTCCACGAGGTCGTCACCGGCTTGTGGAACAGCTGGGAAGACGATGCGATCGTGCGTGACCGAGCCAGCGGCCAGTATTTCGATCCGCAGAAGGTGCACCGCCTCGGACACCGCGGTGCGCATTTCGGCGTCGCCGGACCGCTCAACGTCGCGCGCAGCGCGCAGGGCCATCCGGTCGTCGTGCAGGCCGGCAGTTCCGAGGCCGGCCGCGAGCTGGCAGCGCGTACTGCCGAAGTGGTGTTCACCGCGCAGCCGAATCTTGCGGCGGCGCAGGCTTTCTATGCCGATCTGAAGGCGCGCGTCGCCCGTCACGGCCGCGCGCCGGGGACCTTGAAGATCATGCCGGGCGTGTTCGCCGTGGTCGGCGCCAGCGATGCCGAGGCGCAGGAGAAGCACGAACAGCTGCAGGCACTCGTGCATCCGCAGCTCGGGCTCGGCCTGCTTGGCCGCATGATCGGCAATTTCGATCTGTCGGCGTATCCGCTCGACGGACCGTTGCCGGAACTGCCGCAGACCGAAACCGGCCAGCGCAGCCGCCAGCAGCTGTTCACCGAACTCGCGCGCGGCGAGAATCTGACAATCCGCCAGCTCTATCTGCGCATCGCCGGCGGTCGTGGCCATTTCACGGTGATCGGCAGCGGCCGCACAGTCGCCGATCGTTTGCAGGAATGGTTCGAGGCCGGCGCCGCCGATGGTTTCAATCTGATGCCGCCGGTGCTGCCGGATGGCCTCGACGATTTCGTCGCGCAGGTGATCCCCGAGCTGCGTCGTCGCGGCCTGTTCCGCACGTGTTACCAGGGCACGACCCTGCGCGCGCACCTCGGCCTGCCGTATCCCGTCAACCGCAACGCGCGCAAGCGAACATCGTCACCATGAGCCAGCCTCTCGAACCCTATCAAGCCGATGCCGGGCGCTACACGCGGACCGCGTATCGCCGCGTCGGCAGCAGCGGCCTGCGCCTGCCGCCGCTGTCGCTGGGCCTGTGGCACAACTTCGGCGACAACACGCCGATCACGCAGCAGCGCGCCGTGCTGCGCGCCGCGTTCGATCACGGCATCACACACTTCGATCTCGCCAACAACTACGGCGTGCCGTACGGTAGCGCCGAGACACAGTTCGGCCGCCTGCTGCGCGAGGATTTCGCCACGCATCGCGACGAGTTGATCATCTCGACCAAGGCCGGCTGGGACATGTGGCCGGGGCCGTACGGGCAGGGCGGCGGCTCGCGCAAGTACGTGCTCGCCAGCCTCGACCAGAGCCTGCGCCGCCTCGGTCTCGACTACGTCGACATCTTCTACTCGCATCGCTATGACCCGGACACGCCGATCGAGGAAACGGCCGACGCGCTGGCGAGCACCGTGCAGCAGGGCAAGGCGCTGTACGTCGGCATCTCGTCGTATTCGTCCGAGCAGACGCGCGCGGTCGCCGCGCGTCTCGCCGAATGGAAGATTCCGCTGCTGATCCATCAGCCGCCGTACAACCTCTTCGATCGCCACATCGAGCACGCCGGCCTGCTCGACACGACCGACGAGCTCGGCGTCGGCGTCATCGTCTTCTCGCCGCTCGCGCAGGGCCTGCTCGCCGGCCGCTATCTCGACGGCGTGCCGGACGCGTCGCGCCTCGGGCGCGGCAGCCACTATCTGCGCAACGAGCACCTGACCGAGGCGCGGCTCGCCAGCGTGCGCGCGCTGCGCACGATCGCCGCCGCCCGCGGGCAGACGCTCGCGCAGCTCGCGCTGGCGTGGACGCTGCGCGATCCGCGCGTAACGTCGGCGCTGATCGGCGTCAGTTCGCCGGAGCAGCTGCGCGAGAATCTCGCCGCGCTGAACGGCGCCACGTTCAGTGCCGACGAACTGTCAGCGATCGACGCGGCCGTCAAGGCTTGAGCGACGGTTTGGCGATCACCGCTCCGGCGCAGGACCAAACACGCACGCCGCGCTGGCCGGCGTGGCGGCGCCGCGCGGCGGATGCGGTTCTGCCGCTGCTGCCGCTCGCGGCGCTGTTCGTGCTGTGGACGCTGGCGAGTCGCGGGCACTGGATGTCGCCGCAGACTCTGCCGTCGCCGGCAACGGTCTGGCAGACCGCGGGTGAATTGTTCGCCGACGATCTGCTCGGCCAGCTCGGCGTCAGCCTGCTGCGCCTCGCCGGCGGACTCGCGGCCGGCATCGCCGGCGGGCTCGTGCTCGGCATCGGGCTCGGCTACAGCCGCCGCGCGCACGACGCCGTGCTGCCGACCTTTCTCGCGCTCGCGCAAATTCCGACACTGGCGTGGATTCCGCTATTCGTTCTGCTGCTCGGCATCGGCGACGCGCTGAAGCTGGTCGTCATCGTCAAGGCGGTGATCGTGCCGGCGACGCTGCATGTGCTGACCGGCGTGCGCGACGTCGCGCCGAAGCTGCGCGAGACCGCGCATCTGCTCGGCCTGCGTCGCGTCGCGCTGCTGCGCCGCCTGATCGTGCCGGCGGCACTGCCGTCGTTCATGGCCGGACTGCGCCTGGCGCTCGCGCAGGGCTGGATCGCGCTGCTCGCCGTCGAGCTGCTCGCATCGAGCGAAGGCATCGGCTATCTCGTCGTCTGGGGCCGGCAGATGTTCCAGCTCGACATCGTCTTCGTCTGCATCGCCGTCATCGGCGCGATCGGCGCGCTGTTCGATTACGGCATTGCGCGGCTCGATCGCGTGCTCGTGCGCTGGCCGCCACCGCCGACCGCAGAGCTGGCGACGAAACCGCTACGTGGCTTCGTGCCGTGGCTGCTGCCGGCCGCGCTGCTCGCCGCCTGGACGCTGGCGACGTACGGCGGCGCGGTCAGGCCGGAGTTCCTGCCGCCGCCGCGCGCGGTGCTGGCGACGCTCGCGGCGGGTGTCGGCGACGGCACGCTGCCGACGGCGATGGCGTACAGCCTGCTGCGTGCGCTCGGCGGCCTGTGCATCGGCGGCGCGCTCGGCATCGTCGCCGGCCTGCTGCTCGGCCTGCTGCGGCCGCTCGACCGCGTGTTCGGGCCGGGCCTCGGCGCGTTGCGGCAGATCGCGATCTTCGCGTGGATGCCGCTGATCACGGCATGGTTCGGTTTTGGTGAAACGGCGAAGCTGGTGTTCGTCTCGCTGTCGGCGTTCTTTCCGCTGTACGTCGCCGCGCATTTCGGCGCGCGCAGCGTACCGCTGTCGCTGATCGAGACAGCGCGCGTGTTGCGGCTCAGGCCGGCCTTGCGTCTGCGCCGGCTGATCATGCCGAACGCGTTGCCGGCGATCTTTTCCGGCCTGCGCATCGGCTTCGTCTACGCCTGGCTCGGTGCGATCGGCGCCGAATACTTCGCGAGTTCCGGCATCGGCATCGGCAGCCTGATGATCAACGCGCAACAGGAATTCCGAATGGACCGCGTGATGGCCGGCATGCTGCTGATCGGCATCGTCGGCAGCACGCTGGTCGTGCTCGGGGGCAGACTCGAACGACGCGCCACGCAGTGGCGCCGCAACGGGACGGCAGCATGAGCGGTACGACACAGGCGGTGCAGGAGGCGGTACTGGCGCTGCGTCACGTCGGCAAGCGCTTCGAGGTCGACGGCCGGCCGCTGCAGGTGCTGCACGATCTCAATCTCGAAGTCGCCGAAGGCGAGTTCACCGTCATCGTCGGCGCCAGCGGCTGCGGCAAGTCGACCCTGCTGCGTCTGCTCGCCGGACTCGACGCCGCGTACGACGGCGAGATCAGCGTCGACGGCCGCGCCGTGCGCGACGTCGGTCGCGAGCGCGGCATCATCTTCCAGGAGCACCGTCTGTTCCCGTGGCTGACGGTTGCCGACAACGTCGCGCTCGGTCTCGCCGCCGAAGCGCCGCCCGCGGCGCAAGTGCACGAACGCGTCGCGGCGATGATCGCGCTGGTCGGTCTGCAGGGTTTCGAACGCGCGCTGCCGCATCAGCTGTCCGGCGGCATGGCGCAGCGCGTCGCGCTGGCGCGCGGTCTGATCGCCGACCCGCGCATCCTGTTGCTCGACGAACCGTTCGGCGCGCTCGATGCGCTGACGCGGCATCAGATGCAGGACGAGCTTCTGGCGATACGCGAACGGCGGCGCACGACGATGCTGCTGGTCACGCATGATGTCGAAGAGGCGATCGTGCTCGCCGATCGCATCGTCGTGCTCGCGCCGCGCCCCGGCCGCATCCGTCGCATCATCGATGTCGATCTGCCGCATCCGCGCCGCCGCGGCAGCTATCGCTTTCACAGCGCACGCGAGGCGCTGATGGAGGAGCTGCTGCTCGACGAAAACGCCGCTGGCGAACCGCGTCGCAAGGCGGCTGAGGAGATTCCCTTACAGCACTTGCAATATCTCTGGTAGCGCACGATGACGTGTCGCCGGGCCTTGCCGCCCATGACAGAAACTTCATGCGTGGCCTGGCCTGCCATACGAAAATGACAACGCTGCCTCCCCGCTGCTTTTCACGCCTGTCGCCCCATGCCGTTGCCTCTGCTTGCCCTCGCCATCGCCGCTTTCGGCATCGGCACCACTGAATTCGTCATCATGGGTCTGCTGCCCGACGTCGCCCGCGATCTCGCGGTGACGGCGCCGCAGGCCGGCATGCTGGTGTCGGCCTACGCGCTCGGCGTCACCGCCGGCGCGCCGGTCCTCGCCGCCGTCACCGCGCGCTGGCCGCGGCGGCAGGCGCTGCTCGGGCTGATCGCGCTGTTCACCGTCGGCAACGCGATGTGCGCGCTGGCGCCGGGCTACGCGACGCTGCTGGTGGCACGCGTCGTCACCGCTTTCTGCCACGCGGCGTTCTTCGGCATCGGCGCGATCGTCGCCTCGGCGATCGTGCCGCGCGACAAGCGTGCGCAGGCGGTCGCGCTGATGTTCACCGGCCTGACGCTCGCCAACGTGCTCGGCGTGCCGTTCGGCACCATGCTCGGACACGCCTGCGGCTGGCGCACGACCTTCTGGGCCGTGGTGCTGATCGGCCTGGCCGCGCTGTGCACGCTGCACCGCCTCCTGCCGCGCGATCTGCCGCAGCCGGGCGGCGACATCCTGCGCCAGTTCCGCACGCTGGCCGGCGCGCAGGTGCAGCTCGCCCTGCTGATCAGCACGCTGTCGTCGGTGAGCCTGTTCGCGGTGTTCACCTACATCGCCTACATCCTGCGCGAGATCACCGGCTTCACGCCGCAGGGCGAAAGCCTGGCGCTGCTGGTGTTCGGCCTCGGCATCACGATCGGCGGCCTGATCGGCGGACGGCTGGCCGACTGGAAGCTGATGCCGGCGCTGATCGGCCTGCTGATCGGCGTCGCGCTGGTCCTCGCGCTGTTCGCCTGGACCAGCAGGTTCGAGATCGCCGCGCTCGTTACGCTGTTCGTCTGGGGCGTGTTCGCGTTCGCCATCGGTCCGTCGGCGCAGCTGCGCGTGATCGATGCGGCGAAGGGCGCGCCGGGCCTCGCCTCGACGATGAACCAGGGCGCGTTCAATCTCGGCAACGCGACCGGCGCCTGGCTCGGTGGCCTGGTCATCGGCGCCGGCCTGCCGCTGACCGATCTGCCGTGGGTCGGCGCGGCGGTCGCACTGCTCGGCGTCGGCGTCGTGGTGCTGGCGATGTGGCTGGAGCGCCGCGGCATCGCGGCGCTGCCGGCGCCCGACGCCCGCTGATCCGCGGCCCGCGCCCGGCGCGCCGGCGTCGGCCGCGGCGCTTGTTCCAGCGCTCTCGGCGCAGCGACTACACTGCCCCTTCGACATTCGCAAGGAGGGTGTGATGCGGGCCGTCATCTGCAAGGAACTGGGTCTGCCGGAGGCGCTGGTGGTGGAGGACGTGCCGTCGCCGCCCTGCGGCGCGTCGGGCGTGCGCATCAAGGTCGCCGGCGCCGACGTCAACTTTCCCGATGTGCTGATCATCCAGGGCAAGTACCAGATGAAGCCGCAGCCGCCTTTCGTGCCGGGCGCCGGCGTGGCCGGCACGGTGCTCGAGGTCGGCGCGAAGGTGCAGCACCTGAAGCCGGGCGACGCGGTCGCCGCCTTCACCAACATCGGCGGCTTCGCGGAGGAAGTCGTCGCCGACGCGGCGCTGTGCCTGCCGCTGCCGCCGGGGCTCGATCTCGCCGAGGCGGCGACCTTCCCGCTGGTCTACGGCACCTCGTATCACGCGCTCAAGCAGCGCGCGCAGCTGAAGCCCGGCGAGACGCTGCTGGTGCTCGGCGCCTCGGGCGGCGTCGGCCTGTCCGCCGTGCAGCTCGGCAGGAAAATGGGCGCGCGGGTGATCGCCGCGGCGTCGAGCATCGACAAGCTGGCGCTGGCCAAGGCCAACGGTGCCGAGGCCTTGATCGATTACTCGAAGCAGAGCCTCAAGGACGCGGTCAAGGAACTCACCAAGGGCGCCGGCGCCGACGTGATCTACGATCCGGTCGGCGGCGCGCTCGGCGAGGAATGCCTGTCGTGCATCGCCTGGAACGGCCGTTATCTGGTCATCGGCTTCGCGTCCGGCCCGATCCCGAATCTGGCCGCCAACCGCCTGCTGCTGAAGGGCGCGTCGGCGGTCGGCGTGTTCTGGGGCGCGTTCGCGCAGCGCGAGCCGCAGGCCAACGCCGCCAACTTCCGCGAGCTGTTCGCCTGGTACGCGGCCGGCGAGCTCCGGCCGCATGTATCGAAGCGCTATCCGCTCGCGCAGACCGCGCAGGCCCTGCGCGACATGATGGACCGCAAGGTGACGGGCAAGATCGTCGTCGTGCCGTAAGCCGGCGCGCGGTGGCGATCGGCCGATACGGGTAAAATGGCGCCCGAACCCTGACACCCCAGACAGGCGTGCGTGGCCCGCGCGGCACGCCGCCGCCACCGCATGTTCAATCGCATCATCGTCGTCTGCACCGGCAACATCTGCCGCAGCCCCATCGCCGAGGGCCTGCTCAAGGAGCGGCTCAAGGACCGCAGGGTCGACATCTGCTCGGCCGGCACCGGCGCGCTGGTCGGCTGGCCGGCCGATCCGCTGGCGGTCGAAGTCGCGGCCGATCACGGCCTCGACATCTCGGCGCATCGTGCGCAGCAGGCGACACTGCCGCTGCTGTCGGCGATGGACCTGGTGCTGACGCTCGACCAGGGCCACAGCGAGTGGATCAACACCCGCTATCCGCAGCTGCGCGGCCGCGTGCACAAGCTCATGAAGTGGCGCGAGAACGTCGACGTCGCCGATCCGTACCGGCAGCCGAAGGCGGCCTTCGAGCGCGCCTGGACCGACATCGACGCCGGCATCGGCGACTGGCTGAAGAAGCTCGGCTGAGCGCCCGTCGCGGGCCGATGGCGCTGTCATAAAAGCCTGCGCCGGCCGTCGTTTATACTGTGCGGCCCTGATTGCGCCGGCCGCCCGCGGCCGCATTTCGATGTCCGACGCCGCACCCTCCGCTCCGCCGTCTCAGGCTCCGCGCAAGCTGTTCCTGATCTCCTGGGGCTGCCAGATGAACGACTACGACTCGGCGAAGATGGCCGACGTCCTGGCCGCGTCGCACGGCTATGCGCGCACCGACAAGCCCGAGGAAGCCGATCTGCTGCTTCTCAATACCTGTTCGGTGCGCGAGAAGGCGCAGGAGAAGGTGTTCTCCGAGCTCGGTCGCTGGCGCGAATGGAAGCAGGCCGTGCCCGGCCGCGTGATCGGGGTCGGCGGCTGCGTGGCCTCGCAGGAAGGCGAGGCGCTGGCCGCACGCGCGCCGCTGGTCGACATGGTGTTCGGCCCGCAGACCCTGCATCGCCTGCCGCAGATGCTCGATGCGACGCGCGCCTCGCACAAGCCGACGGTCGACGTCAGCTTCCCGGAGATCGAGAAGTTCGATTCGCTGCCGGAGCCGGTGGCCTCCGGCCCGACGGCGTTCGTGTCGATCATGGAAGGCTGCTCGAAGTTCTGCACCTTCTGCGTGGTGCCGTACACGCGCGGCGCCGAGGTTTCGCGGCCGCTCGACGACGTGCTGCTCGAATGCGCGCAGCTGGTCGAGCAGGGCGTCAAGGAAATCACCCTGCTCGGACAGAACGTCAACGCCTATCGCGGCAAGATGGGCGGCACCAGCGAGCTTTGCGACCTGGCGCTGCTGATCGACTACCTCGCGCCGCTGCCGGGGCTGGAGCGCATCCGCTACACCACCTCGCATCCGGCCGAATTCACCGACGCGCTGATCGACGCCTTCGCCGAGCAGCCCAAGCTCGCCTCCTATCTGCATCTGCCGGTGCAGTCGGGCTCCGACCGCATCCTCGGCATGATGAAGCGCGGCTACACGCGCGCGCAGTTCCTCGCCAAGATGCGCCGCGTGCGCGAAGCGCGCCCGGACATCTCGCTGTCGAGCGATTTCATCGTCGGCTTTCCGACCGAATCCGACGACGATTTCATGCGGACCATGGACCTGATCGCCGAAGCGCGCTTCGACGCGGCGTTTTCCTTCGTCTACAGCCCGCGGCCCGGCACGCCGGCGGCGAACCTGCGCGACACCGTCGCCGCCGGGATCAAGGACCAGCGCCTGCTGATCCTGCAGAACCGCATTCGCCAGTTCGACGACGAATTCCGCCGCGCCCTGGTCGGCACCACGCAGCGCGTCCTCGTCGAGCGGCCGTCGCGGCGCGGCGAGGGGCGCATGGCCGGGCGCACCTCGACCAACCGCATGGTGAACTTCGAAGGCTCGCCGTCGCTGGTCGGGCAGATGGTCGATGTCGTCATCACCGAAGCGGCGACGAACTCCCTGCGCGGGCGGCTGGCGGGCGCTGCGGTGACGGCGTGACCGCGCTCGCCGCCGTTGCGCCCGCCCGACTGCCGACGCGACCGACCCTGGCCGTGTTGCGCGCGGCGGCGGACATCGTGCATCGCCACATGGCGCCGACCGCGCAGCGCGCCTGGCCGCAGCTGTCCGCCGCGCTTGGTGCCGAGGTCTGGGTCAAGCACGAAAACCAGACGCCGCTCGGCGCCTTCAAGGTGCGCGGCGGCCTGGTCTATTTCGAGCGCCTGCTGCGGCGCGAGCCGCAGCTCGCCGGCGTGATCGGCGCGACGCGCGGCAATCACGGCCAGTCGGTCGCCTACGCCGCCGGCCGCGCCGGCCTGCCTTGCGTCATCGTCGTGCCGCACGGCAACAGCCGCGAGAAGAACGCGGCGATGCGCGCGCTGGGCGCCGAGCTGATCGAGCACGGCGAGGACTTCCAGGAAGCCCGCGAGCACGCCGGCGCTCTGGCGCAGGAACGGCGGCTGCACCTGGTGCCGTCGTTCCACGACGATCTGGTGCTCGGTGTCGCCAGCTATGCGCTCGAACTGTTCGACGCGACCGGCACGCTGGACCGCGTCTACGTGCCGATCGGCCTCGGCTCCGGCATCTGCGGCGTGATCGCCGTGCGCGACGCGCTCGGCCTGTCGAGCGAGATCGTCGGCGTCGTCGCCAGCGGCGCGCCGGCCTATGCGCGCTCGCTGGCCGCCGGCCGCTGCGTGCCGCACGCGGTGACGACGGTGCTGGCCGACGGCATGGCCTGCCGCGTGCCGGAGCCGGCGGCGTTCGACATCATTCGCGCCGGCGCGAGCCGCATCGTCGAAGTCGGCGATGACGAGATCGCCGCGGCGATGCGCCTCGCCTTCGAAACCACGCATACCGTCGTCGAAGGCGCCGGCGCCGCGGCGCTGGCCGCCGCCTGGCGAGAGCGCGAAGTTCTTGCCGGCCGCCGCATCGGCCTCATCTTCAGCGGCGGCAACATCGATCGCGCGCTGTACGCGGCGGTGCTTGCGGAGACGCCATGAACAAAGCAGCCACCAAGACGCCGGCGACGGTCAAGCTCGATCTGATCTTCGAGCCGGACGACGCGCAGCGCCTCGCCAATCTCTGCGGTCCGTTCGATGCGCACCTGCGCCAGATCGAGCTGCGTCTCGGCATCGAGATCCGCAACCGCGGCAACCGCTTCCAGCTGCTCGGCGCGAAGGCCGACGCCGCGCGTGGCGAAGCCGTGCTGCAGCAGCTGTTCAATCTCAGCAACGACGACACGGTGACGACCGAGAACGTGCACCTGGCGCTCGCCGAAGCGATCGGCGACGGCACCGTCGCGGCCGAGGACGACGAGGCGCCGGCGTCCTCGCGCGACGAGGTGGTGATCCGCGGCAAGCGCGGCGTGATCCGCGGCCGCGGCACGCAGCAGAAGCAGTACCTGAAGAACATCGCCACGCACGATCTGAATTTCGGCATCGGCCCGGCCGGCACCGGCAAGACCTATCTGGCGGTGGCGTCCGCCGTGCAGGCGCTGGAGCGCGATCGCGTGCGCCGCATCGTGCTCGTGCGGCCGGCGGTCGAAGCCGGCGAGAAGCTCGGCTTTTTGCCCGGCGACATGGCCGAGAAGATCAATCCCTACCTGCGGCCGCTGTACGACGCCCTGTACGAAATGCTCGGCTTCGAGCGCGTGGCGCGGCTCACCGAGAAGAACGTCATCGAAGTCGCGCCGCTCGCCTTCATGCGCGGCCGCACGCTCAACGAATCCTTCGTGATCCTCGACGAGGCGCAGAACACCACCGTCGAGCAGATGAAGATGTTCCTGACGCGCATCGGCTTCGGCTCGGTGGCGGTCGTCACCGGCGACATGACGCAGACCGATCTGCCGAAGCACATGACTTCCGGCCTCAAGCAGGCGCTGAGCGTGCTCGAAGGCGTGCCCGGCATCAGCTTCACGCACTTCCGCAAGGAGGACGTGGTGCGTCATCCGCTCGTGCAGGCGATCGTGCATGCCTACGAGCAGCACGAGCGCGGCGCCTCGGCGCGCGAAGGCAGGGACGCTTGACCGCGCCCTCTCCCCACCGTCCGCTCCGCGGACGGTCCCCCCCTCTCCCGCTGCGCGAGCGAGGGGCGGTGGCCGGCCTGCGGCCGCAACATGGCTAAGGAGATCGCCATCCAGTACGGCGTCGCTTCGAAGCGCGGCATTCCGTCGGCCGAGGGCCTGCGCGCCTTCGCGCGCGCCGCGCTGCCGAAGCGCCACGGCGAGCTGACGATCCGCATCGTCGACGAGGCCGAGAGCCGGGCCTTCAACCGCGACTATCGCGGCAAGGACAAGCCGACCAACGTGCTGTCCTTCGGCGGCGACGCGGAGCCGGCGTCGAAGAAGATCCTCGGCGATCTCGTCATCTGCGCGCCGGTCGTCGCCCGCGAGGCGATCGAGCAGGGCAAGACTTCGCGTGCGCACTGGGCGCACATGGTCGTGCATGGCTGCCTGCACCTGCAGGGTTATGATCACGAAGTCGAGGCCGACGCCGAGCGCATGGAGGCCCGCGAAATCCGTATTCTGAAGAGCCTGGGATTCCCGGACCCTTACGGGGACGGTTAGTGCATGAACGACGACGAAGACGACAGTAGCAGGGAAGAACACCATACGAGCTGGTGGCGCCGCGTCACGCAGCGCCTCGCCGGCGGCCCGCGCACGCGCGAGGATCTGCTGGAGCTGCTGCGCGATGCGCGCGAAGCGGAGCTGATCGACAACGACGCGATGTCGATGTTCGAAGGCATCGTGCAGACCACCGAGATGCACGTGCGCGACGTCATGGTGCCGCGCGCGCAGATGGTCATCATCGAAGCCGAGTGGACGCTCGACAAGATCTTCGAGGTGGTCATCGAATCCGGTCACTCGCGCTTTCCGGTGATCGGCGATTCCAAGGACGAGGTCATCGGCATCCTGCTCGCCAAGGACCTGCTCAAGTTCAGCTCGAACCTGCCGGCGCCCGGTACCTTCGATCTCGCGCGCCTGCTGCGGCCGGCGACCTTCGTGCCGGAATCCAAGCGGCTCAACGTCCTGCTCAAGGAGTTCCGCCGCAGCCGCAACCACATGGCGCTGGTGGTCGACGAATACGGCGGCATCGCCGGGCTCATCACCATCGAGGACGTGCTCGAACAGATCGTCGGCGAGATCGACGACGAGTACGACGAGGCCGAGGGCGCGCGCATCCTCAAGCAGGACGAGCGCCGTTATCTGGTCAGCGCGCTGGCGACCATCGCCGAGTTCAACGCCTACTTCGGCACCGCGCTGCCGACCGACGAGTTCGACACCATCGGCGGCTACGTGCTGCAGCAGTTCGGCCACATGCCGAAGCGCGGCGAGAGCGTGCGCATCGACCGCTACAGCTTCAACGTCCAGCGCGCCGACACGCGCCGCGTGCATCAGTTCCTGGTGACGGTGTCGGCGTGACCTAGAACCTGCGTTCCCCTTCCCGAAGGAGGGGAATCGATCAACGTGCTTCGGGGAATCGACGTATGCATCCGTTCATGCGCCGCTGCTTCGCGCTGCTCTGCCTGGCCTTCGTCGCGCCGCTGCATGCCCAGGTTCCGCTCGCCCCGGCCGCCGCCGAGCCGCCGGCGCCCGAGATCGCCCTGATCAGCTTCGGCCCCGGCGAGATCTACTGGGAGCGCTTCGGCCACAACGCGATCCTGGTGCGCGAGCCGGGCAGCGCGCGGGGCCTGCTCTACAACTACGGCATGTTCGATTTCGGGCAGAAGAATTTCTTCCTGAACTTCGCGCGCGGCCGCATGCAGTACCGGCTCGCCGTGCAGCACTTCCCCGGCGCGCTGGCGCAATATGCCGACGAGCAGCGCTGGGTGTATTTCCAGGAACTCGACCTGCCGGAGGACGCGCGCCGCGAACTCGCCGCCTTTCTCGCCTGGAACGCCCTGCCGGAAAACGCCGAATACCGCTACGACTACTTCGTCGCCAACTGCTCGACGCGCGTGCGCGACGCGCTCGATCGCGCGACGGGCGGCGTCCTGAAGAAGCAGTCGGCGGGCGTGCCGACGCCGCGCAGCTATCGCTACGAGGCGACGCGGCTGATCGGCCCCGATCTGATCCTCGCGCTCGGCATGGATCTCGGCATGGGACCGGCGGCGGACGCGCCGATCGATCTCTGGCAGCAGAGCTTCGTGCCGATGGTGCTCAAGGACGTGGTCGCGCGCACGCGACTGGCGGGCGCCGACGGCAGCACGCATGCGCTGGTCAAGCGCGAAGGCTGGCTGCTGCAGAGCGAGGCCTGGCCGGAGCCCGCCGCGCCGCCGCGCGCGCTGCTGCCTTTGCTGGCGATCGGCGTGTTCTTCGCCGCCGTGCTCCTGCTGCTCGACCGCGCGCGCCGCTTCCGCGCCGCGCGCTGGACCTTCGCCTTTCTCGCCTTCTCCAGCGCCCTGAAGATCACGCTCGGCGGCCTCGTCCTGCTCGCCGGCTGGACGCTGACCGAGCACTGGATCATGTGGGCCAACCGCAACCTGCTGCTGCTCGACCCGCTCATGCTCCTGCTGCTGCCGATGTGGATCATGTCGGCGCGCGCCGACTGGCAGCCGAGGCGCTGGCAGCGCGTGCTGACGATCGCCATCGCGATCGGCGCGACGCTGACCGTGCCCTTGCTGCTGTTGCCGGGCGCGCAGCAGAACCTGCAATGGATCGCGCTGTGGCTGCCGGTGCATCTGGCCTTGGCGTGGGCGGTACGAGGAAAAACGCCGTGAGCGAAGGGTGGGGCGTCTCGAGTGAGGCTTGTTGGAGGCTAGAGGCGCGGCGCTCAGTCCCGATACGACGCATCGATCCGGTCCAGCCTGCGCAACAAGCCCGGCCACGCCAGCTGTCCGCCCAGTCCCTTCGTCACCGCGCTCGCCGCGGCCTGCACGCCGGCGACGATCTGCGGGTGCACGGGAATCAGCTCGCCGCCGCCGGCCCGGGCGCGGACCTGGATCGTGCAGGCGGCTTCGAAGACGTACATGAACAGGAACGCGTCGGCCGGCGTGGCGCCGACGGTGAGCAGGCCGTGGTTGCGCAGCATGAGGAAGTTCTTGTCGCCGAAGTCGGCGACGAGGCGCGGCTTCTCCTCGTCGCGCAGGGCGATGCCTTCGTAGTCGTGGTAGGCGAGGGAAGCGAGCACGATCGTCGCCTGCTGCGAGATCGGCAGCACGCCCTGTTTCTGCGCGGAGACGGCGACGCCGTTCAGTGAATGCGTGTGCATCACGCAGTGCGCATCGGGACGCGCGGCGTGGATGGCGCTGTGAATGGTGAAGCCGGCGGGATTCACGGCGTGCGGCGAGTCCATGACCTTGTTGCCGGCCAGGTCGATCTTCACCAAGCTCGACGCGGTGATCTCGTCGAACAGCCAGCCGTAGGGATTGATCAGGAAGCGGCCGTCCTCGCCGGGCACGCGCGCCGAGATGTGCGTGAAGACCAGATCGTCCCAGCCGAACAGGGCGACCAGCCGGTAGGCGGCGGCGAGATCGACGCGCGCCTGCCATTCGGCGGCGGAGACTTGGTCGCGCAGGGAAGCGGAGGGGGTCATGGCGTCGCTCCTCGTTCTTCTTCGACCGGCGGACAGTAGCGCAAGCCCGGCCCGCCGTCGCGCCGCCCGGAGGTCTTTCGTGGCGGCCGGCTTCGCATGTTGCGCTGCGGTTCGGCTACGCTGCGGGCATCCCGCACCCCGATGGAGTCCTGCGCCGTGTCCGCGCCACAGCTGCTGCTTGCCTCGCAATCGCCGCGCCGCGCCGAACTGCTGCGCCAGCTCGGCCTGCGCATCGTCGTCGCGCCGGCCGACGTCGCCGAGGGCGCGCAGGCCGGCGAGACGGCGGCGCAGTACGCGCGGCGCATCGCGCTGGCCAAGGCGCGCGCCGGCTTGGCGGCCTCGGACGGCACGCTGCCGGTGCTCGGCGCCGACACCGACGTGGTGCTCGACGGCCGTATCCTCGGCAAGCCGCGCGACGGCGACGACGCGCGGGCGATGCTGGCGGCGCTGTCCGACCGCGAGCACGAGGTGTATTCGGCGGTCGCCGTCGTGCGCGGCGAGCAGGAGGGTCTCGCGCTGTCGGTGACGCGCGTCGTGTTCGGCACCATCACGCCGGCGCAGGCGAACGCCTACTGGGCGAGCGGCGAGCCCGCCGACAAGGCCGGCGCCTACGGCATCCAGGGCCTCGGCGCGCAGTTCGTGCGCGAGATCCACGGCTCGTACAGCGGCGTCGTCGGCCTGCCGCTCTACGAGACCGCCGCGCTTCTGAAACAATTCGGCATCCCCACTTTGCCCTTGCCTGCCCATACACCGTGAGCACCGAGATTCTGGTCAACATCGGACCGCAGGAGACGCGCGTCGCGCTCGTCGAAGGCGGCGCCGCGCAGGAGATCCACGTGCAGCGCGCCTCGCGCCACGGCCTGACGGGCAACATCTACAAGGGCGTCGTGCAGCGCGTGCTGCCGGGCATGCAGGCGGCCTTCGTCGAGATCGGCCTGGAGCGCACCGCCTTCCTGCACGTCAACGACATGGTCGCCACGCAGGCGGCGGGCGAGCCGGTGCCGCTGATCACGCAGCTGCTGCAGGAAGGCCAGAAGGTGCTGGTGCAGATCGTCAAGGACCCGATCGGCAGCAAGGGCGCGCGTCTGACCAGCCTGCTGTCGATTCCCTCGCGCTACCTGGTGCTGCTGCCGTTCGAGCCGCACGTCGGCGTCTCGGCGCGCCTCGAAGGCGAGGCCGAGCGCGCGCGGCTCAAGGGCATTCTCGATGGCCTGCAGCAGCGGCTGGCGCCGGAATACGGCGTCATCGCGCGCACCGCCGCCGACGGCGCCGACGCCCAGGCGCTCGAAGCCGATCTCGGCTTCCTGCTGCGCCTGTGGAGCGCGATCTGCGAGCAGTCGGCGAGCGCGCCGCCCGGCACGCTGGTGCACGGCGATCTGCCGCTGTCGATGCGCATCCTGCGCGATCTGCTCGGCACCACGGTCGAGCGCGTGCGCGTCGATTCGGCGAGCGAGTGCGAGCGCCTGCGCGAGTTCGCGCGCGATTTCATCCCGAAGGCGGCGCCGCTCATCGAGCTGTACAGCGGCGCGGCGCCGATCTTCGATCTGTACGGCGTCGAGGACGACATCAGCCGCGCCCTGGAGCGCAAGGTGGAACTGAAGTCGGGCGGGCATCTGGTCATCGACCAGACCGAGGCGATGACGACCATCGACGTCAACACCGGCGCCTACATCGGCCACCGCAATCTCGAAGAGACGATACTGAAGACCAACCTGGAAGCGGCGCAGGCGATCGCCCGGCAGCTGCGTCTGCGCAATCTCGGCGGCATCATCATCCTCGACTTCATCGACATGAAGTCGGAGGACCATCGCGCGCAGGTGCTGCGCGCGCTGGAGCGCGCACTGGCCGCCGACCACGCGCGCACGCAGATCTATCCGTTCTCGCCGCTCGGCCTCGTGGAGATGACGCGCAAGCGCACGCGCGAATCGCTCGGGCACATCCTGTGCGAGCCTTGCCCGGCCTGCGGCGGCCGCGGCACCATCAAGACCGTCGAGACCGTCGCCCACGAGATCGCGCGCGAGGTGCAGCGTGCGGCGCGGCAGTTCGAGGCCAAGGGTTTCCTGGTGCTGGCGGCGCCGCACGTGGTGCAGAAGCTGGTCGAGGAGCAACCGGCGGGCCTGGCGGCCCTGGAGGCGACCCTGAACCGGCCGATCCGCCTGCAGAGCGAGGCCGGCTACACGCAAGAGAATTTCGACGTCGTGCCGCTGTGAGTGCGGCCCGCGGACCTTTTCGTGACGTCCTGCGGTCTGTGTAGGGCATCCGCAGTAGCTTCCGCGCCGCCCGGCACGCGACAATAGCGCCGATCCCGCTGTACCTTTTCCGCACCCGACCGAATGGAACGCGTCAAACGCCGCTGGTGGACCTGGGCGATCACCCTGCTGGCCACCGTGGTCATCTTCGGCGCGGTCATCAGCGGGCTGTTCCAGCTCGCCGTGCTGGCATTGCCCAGCTATCGCGCCGATCTGTCGGCCTGGGTCACGCACGTCGCCAACCGGCCGGTGCAGATCGGCGGCGTCAATCTCGGCTGGCACGGCATCGAGCCGCAGCTGGAGCTTTCCGACATCACCCTGTTCAGCGAGGACGGTGACGAGAGCCTGACGCTCGATCGCCTCGACCTCGGCTTCAGCCTGCTGCGCCTCGTGGTCGGCAACGCATTCCCGGATCGCCTCGAAGTCGCCGGCCTGACGATTTCGGTCGAGCGCGACGACAACGGCGGCTGGCGCATCGCCGGCTTCGCGCCGGGCGCGACCGGCGCGCCGGGCAAGAGCCGCGAGGCCTGGGCGCGCGACCTGGCGCGCTTCCGCCACCTGGTGCTCAGCAACTGCACGATCATCTTCTCCGGCACGCCCTACGGCAGCGACGGCCAGCAGCTGCGCGTCGCCAAGCTGAAGATCGATCAGGGCGAGGACAATTTCGAGATCGGCGGCCGCCTGCAGCTGCCGGTGACCTATGGCGACACCATCGAAGTCTCCGCCGACATCGACGGCTCGCTGCTGCTGCCGCAGCAGTGGCAGGGCGATTTCGAGCTGGACCTGCGCCGCCTGCGGCCGCAGGGCTGGCTGGCGCCGTACCTGCAGCGCGGCGTGCAGATCGGTGCCGAGAATTTCGACATCGGCGTCGAAGGCAGCATCGCCGCGGGGCGCGTCGCGCATGCCGATCTCGCGGTCGACAGCGGCGCGCTCGTGGTCGCGCACGACGGCCAGGCCAGCGGCGCGCGCAAGGCACGCCTGCGCGCCAGCGTGCGCAACGAGCAGCGCAGCTGGATCGTCGACCTCAAGGAGCTGCGCTTCGACGACGAACGCCTCGCGCACGGCAGCCTGCGCTGGGCCGGCGACGCGCAGGGGCGCGAGCTCGACGCCGACATCGACGAGCTGCGCCTGGCGCGGCTGACGCCCTGGCTGGCGGTCTGGCGCGACACGCCGGCGCCGCTGGCGCAAGCGGCGCGCCTCTCCGGCGTCCTCGACAACCTGGTGCTGCGCCTGCGCCGCGACGACGACGGCGCGACGCGCTATTCGGCGACCGGGCGCCTCGACGGCGTCGCCCTCGCCGCCGATGCGCACTTCGGCTTCGCCGGCCTGTCCGGCGAGCTGTCGGCCAGCGAGGCCGGCGGCCAGCTGCGCCTGCAGCAGGTGCCGCTGCGGCTCGAGCTGCCGGCCACCCTGCAGCAGGCCCTGCAGTTCGAAAGCGTCGACGCGCAGCTGCAATGGACGCGCGGCACCGACGGCTGGCGGATCACCGGCCCGGCCTTCGGCTGGCGGCTGGCCGGCACGACCGGCAGCGGCAATTTCGAACTGCAGCTGCCGGCCGACGCCGAGCGCTCGCCGCAGCTCGATCTGCAGGCGCGCTTCAGCGGCCAGGACGTCAACCGCCTCAAGCCGTACATGCCGCTGCACTGGTCGGAGCATCTGCGCGACTGGCTCGACAAGGGCCTCGCGCGCGGCCGCGTGCCGCGCGCCGAACTGGCGATCCACGGCCCGCTGCGCGATTTCCCCTTCGCCGCGCATCCGACCGGCAGCTGGAAGCTCGATCTCGACGCGGCCGGCGTCGCTCTCGCCTTCGCGCCGGGCTGGCCGCGGCTCGACGACGTCGCCGCGCGGCTCGAGTTCAGCGGCGCCAGCCTCGTCGTCACCGGCACCGGCGGCAAGCTCAACGGCAACCGGATCGATCGCGCGGTGGCGCGCTTCGACGACTTCGCGACCAGCGTGCTGACCGTCGACGCGGCGAGCAGCGGCGAGATTTCGCGCTTCTACGACTTCCTCGCCGACTCGCCGCTGCACCCGCGCCTGTCCGGCCTGCTCGACCAGACGCGCGCCGCCGGCAACGCGCGCGTCGGCGTCGAGCTGGTGCTGCCGCTGCACGACATCAAGTCGACGACGGTGCGCGGCAGCGTCGCGCTCGACAACGTGCAGATGTACTACAGCAAGCTCGACCAGCCGATCAGCGGCATCAGCGGCGTCGTCGAGTTCGACGATCACGGCGCGTCGGGCGAGGGCCTGTCGGCGCGCTTCGAGGATCTGCCGCTGGCGGTGCGCATCGTACCGCGCGAGGGCACGCATGGCGTGGTCGTCGCCGAATTCCCGTTCGCCGTCGACCCCGACGGCCGCGGCGCCAGCCAGTTCGTGCCGGCCTTCCTGCGTGGGGCGCTGAACGGCCGCAGCAGCTGGCGCGCCGAGCTGCCGATCCTCGAGCATCCGGAACAGGGCGGCGGCACCGCGTTGACGCTGAGCAGCGATCTGCGCGGCACGGCGGTGGCGCTGCCCGAACCGCTCGGCAAGCCGGCCGAGGCCAGCGTGCCGCTGGCGCTGCGCATCGGCGGCGACAGCGCCGCGCCGCTGCGCATCGGCGTGCGCTACGCGCAGAAGCTCGGCGCCGATCTCGCGCTCGGCGAGGCGGCCGCCGACCAGGACGCCGGCAAGCGCCTGCGCCTCGACGGCATGCAGCTGCGTTTCGGCGGCGTGCCGCCGCCGAAGGCGAGCAAGGGCCGCTATCTCGTCGACGGCAGCGCCGACACCCTGGATCTCGCCGCCTGGGTGGCGATGATCGGCGGCATGGGCGGCGAGGGCGAAGGCTCCGGCGTATCGATCGAGCAGATCGATCTCGACGTCGCGCATCTGCGCTGGCGGCACCAGATCAGCGGCGCGACGCATCTGCGCTGGACGCCGCTGCAGGGCGGCTGGCGCGCCAACCTGAGCGGCGACGGTGCGCAGGGCGTCGTCGAATATGCCGGTCCTGCGCCGGGCCGCCTGGTCGCGCGGCTGGAACGCCTGCAGCTCGCGCCGCAGACGCCGCCGGGCGAAGCGCCGGCGGCGGAGAAGCTCGCCGCCAGGCCGGCGGCCAAGCCGGACGCGCCGACCGAGCCGCCGCTCGAACCGGCGCGCTGGCCCGAACTCGATGCGATCTGCGAGCGCCTGAGCGCCGACGGGCACGACATGGGCCGCCTCGAACTGAAGAGCGTGCGCGTGCCGGGCGGCCAGCGGCTCGATCGTTTCACCATGGGCGGCGGCATCGTCGACGTCGACGCCAGCGGCCAGTGGCGGCACAGCGAGGGCCGCTCCTCCGCCGAGTTGCGCCTGCAGTTCGTCTCCAGCGATTTCCAGGCCGTGCTCAAGGCGCTCGATTTCGAGCCGAACCTCGAGGCCAAGCAGACCCACATCGACGCCGACCTGCGCTGGGCGCCGTCGCCGACCGGCCTGGTCTGGCAGGCCGCCGCCGGGCGCGTCGATCTGCAGGCCGACAGCGGCAAGGTGCGCACCATCAAGCCCGGCGCCAGCCGCGTGCTCGGCCTGCTGAACTTCTACGCGCTGCCGCGGCGGCTGACGCTGAATTTCTCCGACGTGACCGACGATGCGCTCGCCTTCGATCGCGTCGAAGGCCATTTCGACCTCGGCGGCGGTGCCGCGACCACCGACGATCTCACCGTGCGCGGTCCTTCGCTGCGCATCGACATGCGCGGCCGCATCGGCCTGGTCGCGCGCGACTACGATCAGCGCGTCACGGTGTATCCGGCCGGCATGTCGAGCGGCGTCACGCTCGGCGCGGCGCTGCTCGGCGGGCCGGCGGTCGGCGCCATCGTGCTGCTCGCGCAGGAAGTGCTCGACAAGCCGCTGGACCAGGTCACGCAACTGACGTATCACGTGTCCGGCAGCTGGGACAATCCCAAGGTCGAGAAGCTCGACGCGCGCAGCGCGCGGCCCGCCGAGCGCAGCAAGGAGACGAAAAGGAAATGAGCATGCCGACCCTCGCGGCCCTGCAGATGAACAGCGGCGACGACGTCGCCGCCAATCTCGATGCCGCCGAAGCGCTGCTGCGCGAGGCCGCCGCCGGCGGCGCGCGGCTCGCCGTGCTGCCGGAGAATTTCCCGTTCATGGGCAAGCGCGACCGCGACAAGCTGGCGCACGGCGAGGCCGACGGCCGTGGCCCGATCCAGGACCGCCTGGCGCGCTTTGCGCGCGAACTCGACCTGTGGATCATCGCCGGCACGCTGCCGATCCGCGCCGCGGGCGAAGACCGCGTCTACGCCGCCTGCTGCGTCTACGACAGCGACGGCGCGCGCGTCGCGCGCTACGACAAGATCCATCTCTACGACATCGACGTGCCGGACCTCCCTCACCCCACCGCCGACGTCCGTCGGCGGTCCCCCCCTCTCCCGCAAGGCGGGCGAGGGACGGAGGTGTCGCTGCGCGACACGAAAGCTCAAGGCGAGCGCTATCGCGAATCGGCGAGCATCGCGCCGGGCAGGCTGCATCCGGTGGTGGTCGACACGCCGGCCGGCCGCGTCGGCCTGTCGGTCTGCTACGACCTGCGCTTTCCCGAGCTGTACCGCGCGCTGAGCCAGGCCGGCGCCGAGATCCTCGTCGTGCCCTCGGCCTTCACCGTGAAGACCGGCGAGGCGCACTGGGAGCTGCTGCTGCGCGCGCGCGCCGTCGAGAATCTCTGCTACGTGATCGCGCCCGGCCAGTGCGGCACGCATCCGAGCGGCCGCGCGACCTACGGACACAGCCTGATCGTCGAGCCCTGGGGCAGCGTCGTCGCCCTGCGCGAGGCGGATACGCCGGGCGTGGTGCTCGCGCAGCGCGACGCCGCGCGCCAGGCCGAGCTGCGCACGGGCTTCCCGGCGCTGGCGCACCGCCGCTTGCAAACCTCGTATCCGCCCGCAATTTGAACGTGAAGCCCCGAGCTCAAAGCCATGACTGAAACCCTGGATCTCGCCCGCGCCACGCTGCTCGAACCGGCGGAACTCGACGACAACCGCGTCGCCGACATCCTCGGCCGTCTGATGCGGCCGGGCGTCGATAGCGCCGATCTCTATTTCCAGCACGCGGTCACCGAGACCTGGTCGCTGGAGGACAGCTTGGTCAAGTCCGGGGCGCACCACGTCGAGCGCGGTGTCGGCGTGCGCGCGGTGGCCGGCGACAAGCAGGGTCTCGCGTATTCCGACGATCTGCGTGTCGCCGCGCTGGGCGACGCGGCGACGACCGCCGGCGCCATCGTCCGCCAGGGCCAGAGCGGCACCGTGCAGGCCTTCGCGCCGCGCATCGTCAAGCCGCTGTACGCGCCGGTCGATCCGCTGGCGAGCTGGCCGACCAACCGGAAACTCGAACTGCTGCGCCGTGCCGACGCCGCGGCGCGCGCCGCCGACGCGCGCGTAATCCAGGTCAACTGCTCGCTGGCCGGCAGCTTCGAGACGATTCTCATCGCCGGCAGCGACGGCACCTGGAGCGGCGACGTGCGGCCGCTGGTGCGCATGGACGTTTCGGTGATCATCGAACACCAGGGACGCCGCGAGCAGGCGCATGCCGGCGGCGGCGGGCGCGCGACGTATGCCGAAGTGTTCGAGGGCGACATGCCGGAGCGCTACGCGCGCGAGGCGGTGCGCATGGCGCAGATCCTGCTCGAAGCGGTGCCGGCACCGGCCGGACAGCTGCCGGTCGTGCTCGGGCCGGGCTGGCCGGGCGTGCTGCTGCACGAAGCCGTCGGCCACGGTCTCGAAGGCGACTTCAACCGCAAGGGCACCTCGGCGTTCTCGGGCCGCATCGGCGAACAGGTGGTGTCGCCGCTGTGCACGATCGTCGACGACGGCACCCTGCTCAACCGCCGCGGTTCGCTCAGCGTCGACGACGAAGGCACGCCGTCGCAGTGCACGGTGCTGATCGAGAACGGCGTGCTGAAGAACTACATCCAGGACAAGCTCAACGCGCGCCTGATGAAGATGGCGCCGACCGGCAACGGTCGCCGCGAGTCCTATGCGCAGCTGCCGATGCCGCGCATGACCAACACCTACATGCTGGCCGGCCACAGCGAGCCGGGCGACATCATCGCCTCGGTCGAGAAGGGCCTGTACGCGGTGAACTTCGGCGGCGGCCAGGTCGACATCACCTCCGGCAGTTTCGTGTTCTCGGCGAGCGAGGCGTATCTGATCGAGAACGGTCGCATCACGCGGCCGGTGAAGGGCGCGACGCTGATCGGCAACGGACCGGAAGCGCTGTCGAAGGTGTCGATGGTCGGCAACGATCTCAAGCTCGACACCGGCGTCGGCGTCTGCGGCAAGGACGGCCAGAGCGTGCCGGTCGGTGTCGGCCAGCCGACGCTGAAGGTCGATGCGCTGACGGTCGGCGGCACGCAGACCGCATGAGCGGTGCGCTGCGCGTTTCCGGCGAGGCGGCCGAGCTCGACGCCGATCTGATCCACGGCTTCCTCAGCCGCGAATCGGGCTGGGCGCGCGGCAGATCGCCTTCGCGCGGATCATTTCCGATTGCGCGACCTTCGCCAACCTCGTCGACGTCTTCGTGCTGCCCGAGCATCGCGGCCGCGGACACGGCAAGACGCTCATGCAGGCGGTGCTCGCGCATCCGCAGCTGCAGGGCCTGCGCCCGCTTCACGCTGGCGACCGCCGATGCGCACGGCGCAGTTCGGCTTCATCGCGCCGCTGAGGCCCGCAGACCCTGATGGAACGCTACGATCCGGATCTCTGCCGGCGCGCCGCCGCGCCTGCCTGAACGGCCGCTGTCGCGCGCGGCGCGGGCCGGAACATTGCGGCCCGCCGGCGGGTCGCAGGCAAGGGAATCCGCCGACGCGGGACATCGCGGGCGAAAGGAGTCGAGCATGATCTGGCTGCGCTTCGAAAGCAGGCTGTGTGCCGAACCGCCGGTGATCTGGCTGCACGTGACCACCATGCGGGGCGTCAATGCCGAATTGCTGCCGCTCGTCAGGATGAGTTCGCCGAAGCGCTACGACTGCATGACGCTGCGCGAAGCGCCGCGGGGCGAGCTGCTGTTCCATAGCTGGCTGCTGCTGTTCGGCCTGCTTCCCTTCGATCGTCACGCGCTGAGCTTCGAGAGTATCTGGGACTACGGTTTCCAGGAACATTCGAGCTCCTGGCTGCAGCGGCAGTGGCGCCACAGGCGCGTCGTCGAGCTGCTGCCGGGCGGCGCGCGGCTGGTCGACGAACTCGAGATCGTGCCGCGCTTCGCACCGCCGTGGCTGGTGCGCTTCTTCGTCGCCTGCATCTTCCGTCATCGTCATCGTCGTCTGCGCCGGCATTTCGGTTCGCTCGACTGAAGCGCGCCGGCGGCGCCAGTTGACGGCGGCGCGCGGCGCATTAAAGTCGGCGCCATGTTTCCCTCCGCCGCCGCCATGACCCACGCCGCCCGCACGCGACGCCCGCAGGAGATGCGCTGATGCCGCGCGCCGAAGGCCGTCTGCGCGTGATCGGCGGGCAATGGCGTTCGCGCGTCGTCGAGTTCGATCCGGCGAGCGGCGTGCGGCCGACGCCGGATCGCGTGCGGCAGACGCTGTTCGACTGGCTGACGCCACGCATCATCGGTGCACGCTGCCTCGATCTGTTCGCCGGCAGCGGCGCGCTCGGCATCGAAGCGCTGTCGCGCGGCGCGAGCTTCTGCAGCTTCGTCGAGGAAGGCCGCAGGCAGGCGTCGGCGATCCGCACCGCGCTGCTCGCGCTCAAGGCGCAGCACGCCGAGGTGACCGAGATCGACGCCGAGTTCTATCTCACGCAGACCTGGCACCGCTTCGACGTCGTCTTCCTCGATCCGCCGTACGGCAAGGGCCTGATCGAGCGCGTGCTGCCCGAGCTGCCGAAGGCGCTGGCGCCGCACAATCGCATCTATCTCGAATGGCCGGCCGGCCAGTCGCCGGCCCTGCCGGAGCGCTTCGAACTGCTGCGCGAGAAGAAGGCCGGGCAGGTATGCTTCGGACTCGCGACTTATCACCATCCGGCCGGGAAGTAGGACGATCTCGGGGGACCGCGCCGCGCGCGGGCCCGGCCGCCGTATACGAAGACTGGGGCAACATGGCGGACATCATCGCGGCGTACAGCGGCACCTTCGACCCGATCACCTACGGGCACTTCGACATCATCAAGCGCGCCGCGAAGATGTTCCCGAAGCTGATCGTCGCCGTCGGCAGCAACATCGCCAAGAATCCGAAGTTCACGCTCGATGAACGCGTGGCGCTGATCCGCAAGGTCTCGCGCAATCTCAAGAACGTCGAAGTGCAGGGGTTTTCCGGGCTGGTCGTCGATTTCGCGCGCGAGCACGGCGTGACGGTGCTGGTGCGCGGCGTGCGCACCACGGCGGATTTCGACTACGAGAAGCAGATGGCGGTGATGAACCGCGATCTCTATCCGCAGCTCGACACCGTGTTCTTCAATCCCTCGCCGCAGTTCGCGCACCTGTCGTCGTCGCTGGTCCGCGAACTGGCCGGGCTTGGCGCGCCGGTCGAGAAGCTGGTGCCGGAAGCGGTGATGCCGATCCTCATGGAGCGCTTCGGCCGCAAGCTGCCGCATTCCCGCAAGGGCTGACCGCGAACCGGGTCGCGCCGCGCCGCGCGCTACAATGGCGGCATGGCTTTGAAGATCACGCACGACTGCATCAACTGCGACGTCTGCGAGCCGGTCTGCCCGAATCACGCCATCTCGCAGGGCATCGAGATCTACGAGATCGATCCGCACCTGTGCACGGAGTGCGTCGGCCACTTCGACAGGCCGCAGTGCCAGACCGTCTGCCCGGTCGCCTGCATCCCGCTCGATCCCGAGCACGCCGAGACGCCCGAGCAGCTGCTCGCCAAGTACAAGCGCCTCATCACGCTCTGAGCGGGGCCGCGCCTCAGGCGGCGCGCGCCAGCGCCGGCCAGGCGCGGCGCGGCGCGGGGCCGCCGCCGAGAATGCGGCGCAGGCGCTCGCGACCGATCGCGACCGGACGCTGGCGCAGCTCGCCGAGACGGTGTTCGCGCGCCAGCTCGGCGATGCGCGCGAGGTGCGCGGCGATCGCCGCGCCGTAAGGATCGTGGCCGCCGAAATGCGCGGCCATGTAGCGATGCACGCCGCCGAAGTAGCCGTCCAGGCGTTCTTCCCAGAGGCGGCGATTGAACTCGGCCGTCTTTTCCAGCAGGTCCTCGGCCGAGCGGTAGATCGGCTCGACGCCGCCGGGCTGCCGCGCGCCCGCGAGGCCGCAGATGGCGAACTCGCGGAACAGGAAGTCGCGGCATTTCTCCAGGTAGCAGCGGTCGGCCGTCTGCGCGAGCACGTCGGCGGTGCCGATCAGGAAGCCGAGCATGCGGTCCTTCGCATTGCGGACCTGGATCCGATCGAGCGCGATCTCGTAGCCGGTGAAGTGCACGATCTGCCGCGCCTTGGCGACTTCGTCGCCGTAGCCGAGCCGCGGCAGCAGCTCGCCCAGGAATTCGCCGCTGCGACGGACATGCGTCAGCGTGTATTCCGCGCCGTTCCGCGCCCTGTCGCCGCTGCGGCGGATATAGCCGGCGTCGTGGAACAGGGCGATCAGCACGCCGAGCACGGCGCGCCGCGCGCCGAGACGCCGTGCCGCCGGCACGCTGCGTTCGTGGCCGTCGATGAGCCGCGCCGTGGCCAGCGTGCAGTCGAGGCTGTGCTGCGCGTCGTGGTACCAGGTGTCGCAGCCGAGATAGCCGGGGAGCGTGCCGGCATAGAGCCGGGCGAAGGCGGCGAAGCCCTGGCGTACCGGCTTCAGCTCGGCATCCGGAAAGCGCTGACGCAGGAGGGCGGTGACGGCGGCGCAAACGTCCTGGGGATGGGAGATGCGCACGGTGCCGCTGATGTCATAGTGGTTGCGCCGTTCGGCGGGCATCGCTACCTCTCTCGGCTTGATGCGACGGTCCGCTGATCCTACGCGGCCGTTGCCGGCGATGAGCGGTATTCCGTCTCAAAGCGCCGCTTGATGCGGGCGAGCGGTATCAGTCGTCGAGATCGACGACCAGCGGCGCGTGGTCGGAGGGCCGTTCGAGGCGGCGCGGCGCCAGATCGACCTCCGCCGCGCGCAGGCGCGCGGCCAGCGGCCCGGACAGCAGCCAGTGGTCGATGCGCAGGCCCTGGTTGCGCGCGAAGGCGCCGGCGCGGTAGTCCCACCACGTGAAGCGCTGGCCGCCGCTCTGCGGCGCGAACAGGCGAAAGCTGTCGTGCAGGCCGAGGCTGCAGAGCCTGCGCAGGCCGCGCCGCTCCGGCTCGGAGCAGAGGATGCCGCCTTCCCATACCGACGGATCGTGGGTGTCCTCCGGTGCCGGCGCGATGTTGTAGTCGCCGCCGACCGCGAGCAGCGGATGGCGGTCCAGCTCGGCGGCGAGATAGTCGTGCAGCGCGTCGAGGAAGCGCAGCTTGTAGGCATATTTGTCACTGCCGACCGCCTGCCCGTTGACGACGTAGACGCTGACGAAGCGGATGCCGCCGACGGTCGCGGCGATCACGCGCTTCTGCTCGTCGCCGAAACCATCCATGTCGCGCACCACGTCGCTCAGCTCGCGGCGCGCCAGCAGCGCCACGCC
This sequence comes from Solimonas soli DSM 21787, assembly GCF_000474945.1. Lineage (GTDB taxonomy): Bacteria > Pseudomonadota > Gammaproteobacteria > Nevskiales > Nevskiaceae > Solimonas > Solimonas soli. The sequence goes on from NZ_AXDW01000010.1 coordinate 105,170, forward strand.
GTTGTAGGTCTTCTGGCCGTTGCTGACGGCGCGGTAGCCGGCGGCGGCCAGCTCGGCGTGCGGAAAGGCGTCGTCGACGAGCTTCAGTTCCTGCAGCGCGACGACATCGACCGGATTGCCGCGCAGCCAGTCGAGCAGGTGCGGCAGGCGGATGTTGAGCGAGTTGACGTTCCAGGTGGCGATGCGCATGGGCGTGCGGTTCCGATGAGCGCGGACTGTACCGATTTCGCGGCGCTGGCGCTGCGGCCAGCGCGGCTGGCAGCACAGTTGTCGCGACTGCCAACCGGCGCACGCCGGGACACCCCGAATGAGGGGCGTCGCTTGCAACTGTGATCCCGTGCAAGTAATTCGTCACGACATGCGACTACGGTCGTACCGCCTCGTTGCGAATCCCCCGAAGCAAACGGTGCGCGGATGGCAGCCGGCCGGTCATACCGGCGGCTGACACATCGACGTTTATCGATTCGGCGAATCCGCAATGCCCGACGCGCGCAGGGACGCGCTGCTGTCATATCGTGGATGACCATGCCGAGAGCAAGGGGACTGTCGAGCAAGATCCTGTTCGTCGCCGATGGCGGCGAGCTGCCGTCGTCCGCCGTGATCTGGGCGGCGCAGCGCGGCTGGATGCACGACGTGCTGCGTCCGGCCGAACTTGCCGGCGCCACGGCGCGTTTCGCGCAGATGCCGCTCGCCGTGGTCTGCGACGACGGCCTCGACGATGCGACGATCGCCGACATCGCACAGATCTGGCGCCAGGCCACGCGCGGCGCGCCCCTGATTCTCGCCGCCGCCTGCGGCAGCGAGGCGCGCGTCGTCGCCGCGCTGCGCGCGGGTTACGGCGACTATCTGTCGACACAGGCCAGCGCCGAGGAATGGCGCGCCTGCCTGCAACGCCATCTGCAGCCGGACGCCGCGCCGGCGGTCGGTGCGGCGCCGCTGATCATCGGCGACAGTCCGGCGATGCGCGCCCTCAAGCTGCAGCTGCCGCGCATCGCCGCCAGCGACTGCACGGCGCTGATCATCGGCGAAACCGGCACCGGCAAGGAGCGCGTCGCCGAGCAGATTCACCGGCTCGGCCCGCGTCGCGATGCCAGGCTCGTCGCCATCAACTGCGCGGCGCTGCCGGATTCGCTGCTCGAAAGCGAGCTGTTCGGCTACGAGAAAGGCGCTTTCACCGGCGCGGTCGGTTCATACTGCGGCAAGCTGATGCTCGCCGAAGGCGGCACGCTGTTTCTCGACGAGATCGGCGACATGAGCGCGCAGGGCCAGGCCAAGCTGCTGCGCGCGCTGGAGTCGCGCGAGTTCTACCGCCTCGGCGCGCGGCACAGCACGCGCTTCGACGTGCGCATCGTCGCCGCGACCAATCAGCCGCTCGAGCGTCTCGTCGAGCGCGGCGAGTTCCGCAAGGATCTGTACTACCGCCTCAACGTCGCGCGGATCGATCTGCCGCCGCTGCGCGAGCGTCGCGACGACATCGCCCCGTTGCTGCGGCACTACCTGCGCGAACTCGGCGCGCGCCTGCAGGTGCGCGCCGAATTCGACGACGGGCTGGTCGAGCGCCTCATCGGCTACGACTGGCCGGGCAACATCCGCGAGCTGAAGAACGTCATCGAGGCGGCGCTGATCTGCGCGAGCGATGGTCACGTCGCGCTCGCACATCTGCCCTCGGCCCTGCAGCACAAGCTCGGCGCGTCGCCGCCGCCGGCCAGCGAGCGCGAGTTCCTGCTCGCGACCCTGCAACGGCTGAACTGGAACAAGAGCCGCGCCGCCGAGAGCCTGCACTGGTCGCGCATGACGCTGTACCGCAAGCTCGCCAAGTACGCGATCAGCGCGCCCGACGAGATCGACGTCGCGCTGTGTGCGGAAGCGGACGCTGCGTATCGCGGTGACAGTGCTGTAACAGCCGGTGTGACACTGCCGTAAGGCAGCCAAGTCGCTGATCCGCTTCGCTTCGGCCGCCGGCATTGGCGGCATTCCGACGTAACACCCGAACAGCCGCGCGCGTCGGCGCGTTCCGCGCGCGCGGCCGTGCCGTCGTGAAAAAACGCTTGCTGCTCAAGCCATTGGCGCCGCCGTCACGAGCGGCGCCGGGCATGGCCCCGGGCTTGCCCTGTTTCAACGGACAGTCCGCCGCGCCGCCACGGCGCGTGGCGCGGCGCAGCTGAGGGAGAGCGTGTCCTTGCAGGCAGATCCGTCGAAGCGGTCCGGTGTGGAGACGTCGACGACGGCGGGCGAGGGACGCTACGCGAATTATCTGAAGGTGGGCAGCAATGCGACGGAGTTCGTTCTCGATTTCGGACAGTACTATGCCGGCGACCTCGCGCCGCGCTTCGGTACGCGCATCGTGACCACGCCCGCGCACATGCAGGCCTTCGTCGCGCTGCTCGAGCAATGCCTCGCGCAGCACGTCGCCGAGCATGGCGCGATCGTGCCGCTCGACGGCGCGCGAGAGCGCAACTGATGGCGCGCTATGCCGCCATCGCCGCAACCAGCACGGCGCTCGCCGGGCTGATCCGCGACCGCTATCCGCGCGCCGCGTTCGGGCCTTCGCTCGACGTCGCGCTGTACCAGGCCAGCGATTTCGAGAAGCCAATGGAAGAGGGCTTCTCGCTGTATCTCTACCGCATCGCGCCGAACGGCAGCGTGCGCAATCTCAGCTATCGGCGCGATCCCGACGGCCGCCGCTTCCGGCCGTCGCTGCCGCTCGATCTCGCCTATCTCGTCACGCCCTGGGCGCGCGACGCCGAGAAGCAGCAGCGCATGCTCGGCTGGGTGATGCGCTTCATCGAGGACGTCGGCGTGCTGTCGGCGAGCCAGCTCAACGACTACGTGTCCGACCCGGACGTGTTCCGCGCCAGCGAAGCGCTCGACATCATCTGCGAGCCGCTGTCGATGCAGGACTACCTCACGCTCTGGGACCGCCTGCATCACCGCATCCCGACCTCGGCGACGTACCTGATGCGCATGCTGATGATCGAGTCCGACGTGGCGATCGACGAAGCCGGCCTCGTGCAGACGCGTCGCTTCGGCGTCGGGGAGCCGGTGGCATGAGCTTCACGACGGTCCGCGTGCAGGAATGGCTCGAGCGCACCTTGCCACTCGCGCTGCGCTTCCGCGACGCAGCGACGGCGAACGATCTGATCGACGGCCTGGTGGTCGGCGCCTGCCCGGTCGCGCGGCCGAACGCGCGGCGCCTGTATGCGCAGGCCAATCGCAGCGGCACCTATCTGCTCAGCGATCTGCCGGGTTTGCGCGCGCTCGAATACGGCGCCGGCGACGCCGCCGATTTCGCCGCCTCGCCGGCGCCGTCGTTCCGCATCGAGGTGACCGACCCGCTCGGCCGCTTCCTGCCGGTGAGCTTCGCCGCCGGTGCCGCGCGCGGCCTGCTGCCCTTGCCCTGCGCGGTGCCCGGCTCGCCGCCGCGCGAGGCCTTCACGCACGGCATTCCCCTGTTCTCGACGCCGGCCCGGCAGCTGGCCGAACCGCTGGCCTGCGTCCACGCCGAGCTGGTCGAAGCGCCAACCGGCCGCGCCGCGGCCTGGGCGCTGCTCGCCGCCGAGATCGACGGCACCGAAGCCGGCCTCGGCCTCGCCGATCGCGAAGGCCGCGTCACGCTGTTCTTCGCGTATCCGTCGCCACAGCCGCCGCCGGTGACTTCGCCGCCGGCGCCGGCCGAGCGCTTCGTCTGGAACGTCACGTTCCGCGCCTACTACCTGCCGCGCCCGCCGGACACGCCGGCGCCGGCGCGGCCCGATCTCTGCGCGCTGCTCGCGCAGCTCGACCATCCGCGGCGCGTGCTCGACCTGCAGTCGCCGCCGCAGGACCTGCTGCCGCAGCGGCTCGACTACGGCCGTCCGCTGGTGCTGCGTTCCACCGATCCCGCCGCCGGTGGCGCGGTGTCGTCCCATCTGTTCATCGAGACCGCCTGAACGGCGCGAGGAGTGCATCAATGCCCGAATATCTTGCCCCCGGGGTCTACGTCGAGGAGACCTCGTTCCGCGCCAAGTCGATCGAAGGCGTCAGCACGACGACGACCGGCTTCGTCGGTCCGGCCCTGTACGGCCCGCTCGACATCGAGCCCGACATCGTCACCAGCCTCGTCGAGTTCGAGCGCACCTACGGCGGCCGCGAGCAGCTGCAGTTCGACGACGGCACCAACCCGCTCGACAACTATCTCTGGCACGCGGCGCGCGCCTTCTTCGAGGAAGGCGGCAAGCGCCTGTACATCAGCCGCGTGTTCGAGCCGGCCGACGAATCGCCGCATTCGGGACACGCGCAGGGCCTGCTCGGCGCCAGCCCGGCACCGCTCGAGATCTACGCGCGCTTCCCGGGCCGCGCCGGCAACGCGCGCGTCACCTTCACCTTCCGTCTCGGCCAGAACGTGCTCGCCGGCAAGCCCGGCGATCCGCAGGTGCGCGGACTGCTCGACCGCGATGTCGTGCTGATCCGCGACGCCGGCAGCCCGGCGGCGTCGCCGCCCGCGGTGCGCGGCTTCTATCTGGCGCGCCGCGACACGGTCAACGACACCTGGGTCTTCAGCCAGCCCGAGACCAGCCCCGACGAAAGCGTGCAGCTCGACACCCTGGTGCCGGGCGCGACCGAGCTGCGCGTCGTCACCGTCGCCGTCACCATCGAGCCGACCAGCGGCACCGGCACGCCGTTCGTGGTCGCCGATCTGCCGCTCGATCCGCGCCACGAGCGCGCCGGCAGTCCCGACTCGCTGTTCGCCTACTTCGACGAGCATCCGGCCAGCCTGTCGCGCGCGCGCACCGTGCCGCTGGTGATCGGCAACGTCGGCAACCTGGACACCGGCACCGCGGTGCTGCAGGCCTTCTTCGCGGCGGCGCCGGCGGCGAGTCCGCTGCCCGGCCTCGAAGCGGGACTCGAAAAACCGGACAGCAGCGACACGGCGCGCAGCGTGCTGGTCACGCTGACCGGCGGCAACGACGGCGCGCGGCCCGGCGCGGGCGCCTACGAAGGCACCGAAGACCCGGCGACCAATCTGAAGACCGGCCTCCTGCAGTTCGAGGATCTGGAAGACATCTCGATCGTCGCCGCGCCGGGCTCGACCTTCGGCCTCGCCGAAGGCGCCTATGCCGACGACGCGCGCGCCATCACCGGCCTGCTCATCAGCCACGCCGAGCGCATGCGCTACCGCATCGCCGTGCTCGACAGCGGCAACGACCAGAGCATTTCCGAAGTCCGCGCGCACCGCGCGCAGCTCGACTCGAAGTACGCGGCGCTCTACTACCCCTGGGTGCGCGTGCTCGATCCGGTCACGCAGCGCGAGATCAACCTGCCGCCGAGCGGCTTCGTCGCCGGCATCTACGCGCGCAACGACGTCAACCGCGCCGTCTACAAGGCGCCGGCCAACGAGGTCGTCAACCTGGCGCTCGGCTTCGAGAAGTTCATCAACAAGGCGCAGCAGGAGGTGCTCAACCCGGAGGGCGTGAACTGCTTCCGCTACTTCGAGGGCCGCGGCATGCGCCTGTGGGGCGCGCGCACGATCAGCTCCGATCCGGAATGGAAGTACGTGAACCTGCGCCGCTACTTCGCCTACCTCGAGCGCTCCATCGACAAGGGCACGCAGTGGGCGGTGTTCGAGCCGAACGGCGAGCGCCTGTGGGCCAACGTGCGGCGCACGATCGAGGACTTCCTGCTCAACGAATGGCAGAACGGCGCGCTGCTCGGCGACAAGCCGGAAAAGTCGTTCTTCGTCAAGTGCGACCGCTCGACGATGTCGCAGAACGATCTCGACAACGGCCGCCTGGTCTGCCTGGTCGGCGTGGCGCCGCTGCGGCCCGCCGAGTTCGTGATCTTCCGCGTCGGCCAGTGGACCGCCGACGTCAAGGTCTGATTTTCCGTCTCACCGCCATCCACAGGAGAGCCCGATGGCCACGCTCAGAGAACGTCCCTACGTGCAGTTCAACTTCCTCGTCGATCTCGGCGACGGCGTCACCGAAGGTCCGCAGGCGGGCTTCCAGGAGCTGTCCGGCATCGGCATGGAAGTGACGGTGTCCGAGTACCGCACCGGCAACTCGAAAGAGAACAGCGTCATGAAGATCACCGGCATGAACAAGTCGACCGACGTGACCATGAAGCGCGGCGTGATCGGCTCGCTCAATCTCTACCAGTGGCTCAACCAGATCCGCAACGGCGACCAGAACGCCATGCGCACGGTGACGATCCAGCTGCAGAACGAGGATCACACCGCCGTCGTGCAGACCTGGAAGCTGCTGCGCGCGCGCATCATCAAGCACACCAGCGGGCCGTTCAACGCCAAGGGCACCGACGTGGCGATGGAAGAGCTGGTGCTCGCCTACGAGCGGCTGGAAATGGAGTGAGCGCCGCGCGCGCGAGCTGAACCATGAGCCGCCCTCTGCCCGCCATCCGCATCGACGTCGCCGCGCCCGCGGCCGACGCCGTGCTGCCGCGCATGGACATCGCGGTCTTCGTCGGCTTCGCCTCGACGGGCCCGCTGCACCGGCCGGTGCCGGTCGAGAGCATCGCGCAGTACGCGGCGGTGTTCGGCGCCGACGCGCCGCTCGCCTTCGACGCGCAGAGCGGGCAGTTGCGCAGTGCCTATCTCGGCCCCGCGGTACGCGCCTTCTTCGGCAACGGCGGCCGCCGCTGCTGGGTGATCCGCGTCGCGCGCTGCGCGGCGCTGGCCGCCGCCGGCGCCGACGCCAGCGCCGCGCAGCTGGCGCGCTACAACCGCTTCGCGCTGCCCGGTCTGCTGGCGCTGAAGTCGCTGTCGACGACGCCGGGCTGCGCCGCCGCCGAAATGCTCGCGCGCTGCGAAGGCAGCTGGTCCGACGGCCTGCGCGTGGCGACGGCGCTGCAGGCGCAGGGCTTCACGCTCGCCGGGCTGCATCACGCCGGCGCGCCGAACCAGTACCGATTCCGCAGCGGCGCGGCGCTGGCGGCCGGCGATCTGATCGCCTTCGCCGATCCCGCCGTCGCCGATCCGGCGCGCGGCCGCCAGGTCTACGCCGTCGTGCTCGCGGTCGACGACGAGGCCGGCACGACGACGGCGGCGCTGCGCGCGGCGCGCCTGGTGCGCGTGCAATGCTGCGCCGCTTTCCAGCCGCTGGCGCAGACGCCGGCGGCGGCGCGCAACGGCGTGCTGCGCCTGCCCGGCGCCAGCAATGTGCCGGCGACGCTGATCGAGGAGGACGGCGCGGTGCGCATCGCCGCGCAGGCGCCGCGTCCGGCCACCACGCTGCAGCCCGGACAATGGGCCGTGTGGCGCGCGCCGGGCGAGACCGTGTGGCTGCGCGCCGACACCATCGAGTTCGCCGCCGCGCCGGGGCCGCTGCTGCGCGGTCCGGCCTGGCGCCTGCTCGCCGACGAGATGCCGCTGCCGCTCGCCGGCGTGCGCCGCGCGGTCGTGCTGCAGGCCGAGCTGCGCGTCGCCGAGGGCGACGACGCGGCGCAGCGGCGCACGATCGGCCTGACGCCGGCGCATGCGCAGAGCTGGTGCGGGCTGTCGACCGACGCGGTCTTCTACGGCGAGGAGTCCGGCGGTGACGCGAGCGCGCGCCTCGCCGAGCTGCAGCGGCGCGTCGCGCTCGGCGCGCGCTTCCCGCTGGCCGCCGACGCCGCGCAGCCGGCCGCCGCCTTGCTGCCGCTCGGCGTCGAGTCGCTGTTCGGCGCGAGCAGCGGTGCACGGCGGCAGACGCGCACGGCGCTCGAACGCGATGGCCTGTCGCGCTTCGACGCGGCGCTGTTTGTCGATCCGGCCCTGGCGCAGACCGGCCTCGCCGCGCTGGCCGCGGACGCCGAGCAGATCGCCTACACCGCCGCGCAGCCGCGCGCGCTGTTCGGCCTGCACGCCGCGCTCGGCCTCGGCCACAACGGCGTGTTCGACGAGGCGACGCTGATCGCGATTCCCGATCTCGTGCACGGCGGCTGGGAGCGCTTCCGCCCGCAGGCACCGCCGCCGGCCGCCGCCGCGGCGCCGGCGGTGCCGCCGCAGTGGCGCACGCATCGTGGTGCCTGCGCGCCCGGCGACGACGAAGCGCTGCGCGGTCCCGACCGCGGCCGCTTCCTCGATTGCGCGACGCTCGCGCTCGACGCGCCCGCGCTCGGCGCGCCGGCGCGCGTGACGGCGCCGGCGGCGATCGCCCTGAGCTGGACGGCGGTCGCCGGCGCCGGCGTGCAGTACGTGCTGGAAGAAGCGCTGCTCAACGACTTCGCCGACGCGCGCGAGATCTATCGCGGGCCGGCCCTGCAGTTCGATGCGCTCGATCGCCCGCCGGCGAACTACTACTACCGCGTGCACAGCGAACTGGCCGACGAACGCAGCGCCGACTCGAACGCCGTCGCCGTCGCCTGCATCGCCTCGGAATGGCGCGCGCTCGCGCCCGGCGAATACGCGCCGCGCGCGATCGACACCGTGCTGGTCAGCGTGCAGCGCGCGCTCCTGCGCTGCTGCGCGGCCTCCGGCGATCTGCTCGCCGCGCTCGCGCTGCCGCAGCATTACCGCAAGGCGGAGGCGGTGCGTCACGCCGATCGTCTGCGCGCGCCGCGCAGCGGTGCCGATGCGCAGGCCTTCGCCTTCGACGAACGCCGCGCGCTGAGCTACGGCGCGCTGTTCCATCCCTGGCTCGCCTACGGCCGCTGGCCCGACACGCCGCGCCTGCTGCCGCCGGACGGCGCCGTGCTCGGCAGCTGCGCGGCGCTTGCCGAACGGCGCGGCGCCTGGATCGCCGCCGCCAATCGCAGCCTGCGCGACGTCATCGCCCTCGCGCCGGAACTGCCCGATGCCGACTGGCAGGATCTGCTCGACGCACAGGTCAACCTGCTGCGCGGCGAGCGGCGCGGCTTCGCGGTGATGGGCAGCGACACGCTGGCCGACGACAGCGAGCTGCGTCCGCTCAACGTGCGCCGCCTGCTGATCCTGCTGCGCCGTCTCGCCCTGCGCGAAGGCGCGACCTACGTCTTCGAGCCGAATGGCGATCTGCTCAAGCGCGCCGTGCGCCGCGGTTTCGAGCGCCTGCTGTCGGAGCTGTTCCGGCGCGGCGCCTTCGCCGGCGCGACGCCGGCGCAGTCGTATCAGATCGTGCTCGACGGCGGCCTCGACACGCAGGCCGATCAGGACAACGGCCGCCTGCTGGTCGAGCTGCGTGTGGCGCCGTCCCTGCCGCTGCGCTTCCTCGCGGTGCGCCTGCAACAGTCCGGCGAGCGGCTGACCGTCGCCGAGGGGGCGTGATGGCCGAGCCTGTCTATCCGTTCACCGCCTTCAACTTCAGCGTCGAGATCAACAAGGCCGGCGACGGCGCGGCGCTGGTCGCGGCGGCCTTCCAGGAGTGCGACGGCCTGGAGATGAGCATGGAGATCAAGACCATCCGCGAAGGCGGCGACAACGCGCGGCAGATTCGTCTCAACGGTCCGGTGGCGCTCGGCCAGCTCACGCTCAAGCGCGGCATGACCGCCGACTTCGCGCTGTGGCGCTGGTTCGAGGAGACGGTCGCCAACCCGCGCCTGCGCGCCGAGGCGGAAGTCGTGCTGCTCGCCGCCGACGGCGCCACCGAGCGCGCGCGCTTCGCGCTGACGCGCTGCCTGCCGGTCAAGCTCAAGGCGCCGCCGCTCAACGCGCGCGAAGGCCAGCTGGCGATCGAGGAGCTGGCGCTCGCCTACGAAACACTGCGGCTGATGCCGCCACAGGGATGAAGCGATGACCGGCCTGGCGCGCGCGCAGCTGATCGAACTCAAGCAGGACTTCTCCGACGTGAAGGCCGACGGGCAGAGCGTCGAGGTGCAGTTCAATCCGGAATCGCTGAAGGTCACCTTCGCCAACGAGATCAAGCAGCCGGAGGGCGGCGATCAGTCGAGCGGCAATGCCGGGCGCCAGTTCGTCGGTGCCGGCACCACCAAGCTGGCGCTGGCGCTGTGGTTCGATGTCACGGCGATGGAGAAGGACGCGGTCGACGACGTGCGCCGCCTGACGCAGAAGGTGATCTTCTTCATGACGCCGCAGCCGTCCGAGGCCGACAAGAAGAAGATGGCGCCGCCGGGCGTGCGCTTCCTGTGGGGCTCGTTCAAGTTCGACGGCATCGTCGAAGGGCTCGAGGAAACCCTCGACTTCTTCTCGCCGGACGGCAAGCCGCTGCGCGCCAACGTCACGCTGACGCTGTCGCAGCAGAAGATCCTGGTCGCCGAGTTCAAGGGCGACGGCAAGGTGCCGGACCTGCCCGGCCAGAAGCCGCTGAAGAGCGCGAAGCAGAACCAGTCGCTGCAGAACATGGCGGCCGGCGCCGGCAAGAACGACTGGCAGTCGATCGGCGCCGCCAACGGCATCGAGGACCCGCTGCGCATGGCGCCGGGCCAGCTCGTCGATCTCGATGCCTCGCTCGGCGCCGGTGCTTCGTTCGGCGCCGATGTCTCGCTCGGCGGCACGGCATCGCCGTCGGCCGGCGCGACGCTCGCCGGCGGCGCCGGCGTCGTCTCCGCCGCGTCCTTCAACGCGGCGCTCGGCGGCGCCGCCAGCGCCTCGCTGCGCATCGCCTAGGAGAGCCCGCCATGCCCGTCGCGATCAACCAGTTCGAGGTGATGCCGGAAGCCGCGCCGGGCCGCGACAGCCGCGGCGGCGGCGAGGGCGAGAGCGCGGCCGCCACGGCCAGGCTCGATCCGGCCGAGCTGCAGCGCGCGCTGGAGCAGGCGCGCGAGCTCGAACTGCGGCTCTGGGCGCACTGAGGATCGCCCATGGCCGACGGCGCAACCGTTCCGATCAGCGGCGCGAGACCGGCGATCTTCATCGACGGCAACGACGAAGCGCGCCTGAGCGGCGCGCTGCTCGGACTCGACATCACCGAAACCGAGGCGGGCCTGTACCGCTGCGCCGCGCAGTTCGGCAACTGGGGCGGCGCCGAGCGCAGCGGCTTCCAGCACTTCGGCCGCGACCGCCTCGAATTCGGCAAGACGCTGGCCATCAAGCTCGGTGACGACACCCTGTTCGAGGGCCGCATCGGCGCGCTGCGCGCCAGCTTTCCGGAAGGCGCGCCGCCGCAGATCGGCGTGCTCGTCGAGGATCGCCTGCAGGATCTGCGCATGACGCGGCGCACGCGCAGTTTCGCGTCCAGCTCGATCGCCGACGTCGTGCGCGCGGTCGGCAACGATCATGGCCTGCAGCCGGACGTCACGCTCGACGGGCCGACGTATCCGCTGCTCGCGCAGCTCAACCAGAGCGATCTCGCCTTCCTGCGCGAGCTGCTGCGCCGCATCGACGGGCAGATCTGGATCGAGGCCGGCAAGCTCAAGGCGCGCGGCGCGACGCAGCGCGGCGGCGAGCTCGAGCTGAACTGGGCCGGTCACCTGCGCAGCTTCGAGGTCAGCGCCGATCTCGCGCAGCAGTGCACGGCGCTGGTCGCCAGTGGCTGGGACGTCGGCGCCAAGCGCCTCGCGCAGTACCGCGCCGAGCGCAGCGCGATCAGCGCCGACAGCGACGGCGGCCAGAGCGGCATGGAAATCCTCGAGGCGGCGTTCGGCGCGCGCGTCGAAACGCTCGCCCACGCCGCGCCCGGCGATGCCGCGCAGGCGCAGGCGCAGGCGCAAAGCGCGCTGCGCCTGCGCGCGCGGCGCTTCGTGGTCGGCCGCGGCGTCGCCGAGACCAGCGCGCAGCTGCGCGTCGGCGCGCGCCTGAAGATCAGCGGCATCGGTCCGCTGTTCGAGGGCCGCTACGGCGTGACGCGCGTGACGCATCGCTTCGATCTGCAGAAGGGCCTGCGCAGCGAGTTCGAATGCAACCGCGCCGACATCGGCCGCGCCGGAGCGAGCGCATGAGCGCCGGTGACCTGATGCCGTTCGCGCAGCAGCTCACGGAGCGCGGCGCCGGCGGCTGGGGCGGGCGCTGGTACGGCGCGGTGCCGGCGCAGGTCGTCGACATCAAGGACCCGGACGGGCAGGGCCGCGTGAAGATCGCGCTGCCCTGGAGCCCGGACGCGGGCGGCGGCCGCTACGAGGCCTGGGCGCGCCTGGCCGCGCCGATGGCCGGCCACCAGCGCGGCCTGTGGCTGGTGCCCGACGTCGACGATGAAGTGCTGGTCGTCTTCGAGCACGGCGATCCGCGCCGGCCCTACGTGATCGGCGCCTTGTGGAACGGCGTCGACGCGCCGCCGGCGTCGATGGACGGCGCCGGGCGCAATTTCAGGAAGGTGCTGCGCTCGCGCAACGGCGTGCAGATCACGCTCGACGATCAGGACGGCCAGGAATCGCTGAAGCTGGAAACGCCGGCCGGCCAGACCGTGCGGCTCCGGGACGGCCCCGGCACGATCGAGATCAGCGACAGCAACGGCAACTCGATCAAGCTCGAACCGGCCGGCGTCACCATCACCGCCGCCGCCAAGGTCACGGTCAACGCCGCGCAGGTCGCGGTGTCGGCGGGCATGGTCACGGTCGACGCGGCGATGTCGAAATTCTCCGGCGTCGTGCAGGCCGACACCGTCATCAGCAACAGCGTCATCAGCGCCAGCTACACGCCCGGCGCGGGGAACATCTGGTGAGCGCGCATCCTCTGCAATGGCAGACGCCGGCGCCGCTATGGGCGCGCTTCGGCAGCGGCGCCGACGCCGCGAGCGCCGACGATCAGCGCCGTCCGGCGCTGCTGCGCTTCGCCAGCGACGACTTCATGGAGCAGATCCTCGGCCTGCTGGCGCGCGATCCGCAGCAGCTGGGCAGCCTGCTCGCGCGCCCCGAGACCTGGCGCAAGCCGATGGCGGACGCGCCCGATCTCGTCGAGCGCGTCGCCGTGCCGCGCCGCCTGCGCGGCCTGGCGAAGCTGAAGCTGCAGGCGCAGAGCCGGACGGCGATCGCACCGGTCGCGGCCAGTGCGACGGTCGTCGAGAAGATGCAGACGCGCGTGCTGCCGCTGAAGCTCTATCAGCCGGCGCACCAGCGCTACTACCTCGTCAGCGCGAGCCTGGTCTGCGGCGTGTCCGGCCTGCCGGAGCGCGCGGTGACGCGCGGCACGGAGGAACTCGGCTTCGTGATCCGCCGCCTGCTGCCGGAATCGCCGAACGATCCGGCTTCGCCGCTGCGCGAGTTCGCCTACCTCAAGGATGCGCAGGCCGGACGCTGGCAGCGTGCGGCAACGGGCGCCGAGGCGGCGCTGCTCGCCGGCGAGGAGCTGCTGCCGCTGTTCCCGCTGAATTTCCGCGACGCGCAGGACCATGCGCGCACGCTGTGGAGCGGTTTCGTGCCGGTGGCGCGGCGCGAGGAGTACATGGGCGCCAGCGTCGTGCGCGGCCTGCCGACCTCGATGCTCGACGCGCAGCGCGCCGATCTGCGGGCGCCGGGCGCCGCCGCCCCGGCCAGCGGCATCACGGCGCGCAAGACGCAGTTCCTGATGGAAGTCGCCGAGCCCTGGAAGAACATCGTGCGCGCGGCGGTGAAGGCCAGGGGCTCGATGGCCGAAGCCAAGCCCGACGGCCTCGACGGCAGCGGCGAGACCGACGCGCAGAAACGCGGCCGCGTGTACGCGCTGAACCTGCAGTGGCAGATGCCGTCGTGGCTGATCCTGCTCGATTTCGCCGACTATCTCGCCATGCATCTCGCCGACGTCTGGCAGGCCGTGCAGAGCGGCAATGCCGGCGCGCTGAGCGCGTCGCGCAAAACCTTGTACGACGCGCTCGGCGCCGGCGCGATGCCGCTCGCGCTGCAGAACGCCCTGCGCCGGCCGTCCGACAACGCCGAGCTGAAAAGCAGCAAGGCGAACCTGCGCGAGGCGCTGAAGCGCATCGTCGATTTCCGCGACGCGCTCGAAGGCGCGCAGCGCCTGTACGGCGAGAGCAGCTACAACGGCGGCGAGTGGCCGGATTTCCATTTCCTGCTCGCCGGCCTCGACACCGGCCGCGCGCTGTCCGGCGCGGTGACGACCTTCGCCGCGCCGAGCGCGGCGGACGCCGATGAAGTGCCTTCGGGTCCGATCGGCGGCAGCGAGTCGGCGGCCGACGCCGAGGCGCGCCAGGCCGCCGACCGTCTCGACAGTCTCAGCGCGATGGTCGCGCGCTGCCTGGTCGCGCAGGTCGAGAGCGAGGCGCCGGCGCCGCCGCTGGCGCTGCAGCTGCGCGACGCCTACGCCGCCAACGCCGCGAGCGGCAACCAGAACGACTTCGTGATCCGCTGCGTGCATCGCAACCGCGACTGCGGGCCGCTGCATCCGCCGACGCTGTCGGCGCCGACGCAGCGCTTCCAGCTCGCCAACTTCTTCGACAGCGACGCGCCGGCGCGGCCGATCCGCATCACGCTGCCGCTCGACACCACGCCGGCCGGCCTGCGCAAGTTCAACAAGAACACCGCGTTCGTGATCTCCGACGTGCTCTGCGGGCAGATCCAGCGCGCCAAGGGCCTCGGCCTCGGCGACCTCGTGCGTTCGGTGCTGCCGTGGCCGCTGCACAAGGATCTCGACCTCGGCGACGGCGGCGCCTGCAACAACGGCAGCCTCAACATCGGCATGATCTGCTCGCTGTCGATTCCGATCATCACCATCTGCGCGCTGCTCCTGCTGATGATCATCGTCAGCCTGCTCGACTTCATCTTCCGCTGGCTGCCGTTCTTCATCTTCTGTTTTCCGGTCCCGGGCCTCAAGGGGAAGAAGTGATGGGCGCGAGCATCTTCGGCCAGAGCCTGTCGTTCCCGCTGCGCGTCGGCGCCGACGGCCGCATCGCCTGGTCGCAAGGCGAGGACAACGTGCGCGAGTCGATCGCGGTGATCCTCAAGACCGAGCCCGGCGAGCGCATCGGCCTGCCGACCTTCGGCGCCGGCCTCGGCCGCTTCCTGTTCGAGCCGAACACGCCGGCGACGCGCCTGCTGATCGAGGAGCGCATCCGCGAATCGCTGGCGCGCTGGGAACGCCGCATCGCCGTCGAGTCGGTCGACGTCAGCGCCGATCCGCAGCAGAGCGAATCGGCGGTCGCCACCATCGTCTACCGCCTCGTCGCCACGCAGGGGCGCGAGCGCATCAGTCTGAGCATTAGCACGGGCCGCTGACCATGCCGATCGAACTGCCGTCGCTGGATGATCGCCGCTACCAGCAGCTCGTCGACGAGACGCTGGCGCGCGTGCCGGTGCACACGCCGGAATGGACCAACTTCAACAAGAGCGATCCCGGCGTCACGCTGGTCGAGCTGTTCTCGTTCCTGACCGAAAGCCTGCTCTATCGCGCCAACCAGATTCCCGAGCGCAACCGCCGCAAGTTCCTGCAGCTGCTCGGCCTCGGCCTGCGCCCGGCGGAGGCGGCGCGCGGCCTGGTGACGATCAGCAACGAGCGCGGCGATTGCGCGGCGGTCACGGTGCCGGCCGGTCTCGAGGTGCGCGCCGGCAGCCTGCCGTTCCGCGTCGAGCTGGGCCTCGACGTGCTGCCGGTCGAGGCGCGCGCCTACTTCAAGCGCCAGGTCGCGGCCGCCGGCGCGCTGCTCGACTACACCAATCTGCTGTACGCCTCGTACAGCCAGGACCTGCCGGGCGACTTCGATCTGTACGAGTCGGTCGCCTTCGACGGCAAGCTGGTGCCGCAGCTCGATCTCAACGCCGACACCGTCGACGGCACGCTGTGGATCGCGCTGCTCGCGCGCAAGGGCGACAGCCTCGACGACGCCCGCGCGGCGCTCGCCGCGCGCACGCTGACGCTCGGCATCGTGCCGGCGCTCGACGCCGAGCGCGCCGATCTGACGCCGGGCGGGCGCAGCGACAGCGCGGCGCGCGGCCTGCTCGAGTTCGCGCTGCCGAAGATTCCCGCCGACGGCGGCCTGCCGCTCGATGCGCAGAACCGCCCGGCGCCGTCGTACCGCGTGCTCGAGCCGCGCACCGACGTCGATCTGCTCGCCGCGCCCGGCGTCGTGCAGCTCACGCTGCCGGCGGCCGGCGATCTGCAGCTGTGGAACGATCTCGATCCGCTCGAAGCCGGCGTCGGCGATCTGCCGCCGGCGCTGACCGACGCCAGCGTCGCCGGCCGCGTCGTCACCTGGCTGCGCATCAAGGCCGGCGGCGCCGCGAAGGCGCGCCTGCTGTGGGCCGGCATCAACGCCGCGCCGGTCGTGCAGCGCGAGCGCGTCGCCGGCGAACGCCTCGCCGCCGGCAACGGCACGCCCGACCAGCAGCGCCGCCTCGCGCGCGCGCCGGTGCTGCCCGGTTCGGTCAGCGTGCTCAGCGTCGAGAACGGCACCACGCACGTCTGGCAGGAGATCGACGATCTCGCCGCCGCCGGCGCCGAAGTGCCGCTCGCCGCCGTGCGCCTGCCGCCCGGCGCGCCGCAACCGCCGCCGGCGCCGAGCGAGGTCTTCATCGCCGACCACGAGGCCGGCTTGCTGACCTTCGGCGACGGCTTGCGCGGCCGGCGCCTGCCCGACGGCGCGCCGCTGCTGGCGAGCTACGAGTGCTGCGCCGGCGCCGCCGGCAATGTCGGTGCCGCGTCGATCGCCGGCGCCCCGGCGCTGCCCAGCGGATTCTCGGTGACGAACCCGGTGCGTACCTGGGGCGGTGCCGACGCGCAGAGCGTGGCCGACGGCGAGAAGCAGATCCGCCGCTGGCTGCAGCATCGCGACCGCCTCGTCAGCGCCGACGATTTCGAGCCGATCGCGCGGCGCGCGCCGGGCGTCGATCTCGGCCGCATCGACGTGCTGCCGGCCTTCCATCCGGATCTGGTGCCGGGCGAGCCGGGCTCGGCGCCCGGCGTGGTCACGGTGATGGCGATTCCGCGCGTCGATCCGCGCCAGCCGGATGCGCCGCAGCCGGATCGCCTGTTCCTCGACGCGCTGTGCCGCCATCTCGACGCGCGCCGCCTGGTGACCACTGAGCTGGTCGTGCGCGGGCCGGTCTACAAGCCGCTGTGGATCTCGGTCGGCATCGACGCCGTCGCCGGCGTGTCGGTCGCCGAGACCGTCGACGCCGTGAAGGCGCGCCTGCGCGAGTTCCTGCGCCCGGTGCGCGAGGCCGACGCCGACACCACGCTGCGCCTGTTCGCGCCGCAGCAGGCGAGCGCCGCGCAGGGCTGGCCGCTGCGCACCGCCGTCACGCAGCGCGTGCTGATGGCGGAAGTCGCGCGCGTCGCCGGCGTCGCCGCCGTCGTCGATCTGCTGCTGGCGAGCGGCGGCGGCGCGGCGAGCGCGAGCATCGACATGGTCGGCCTCGAACTGCCGCGCGTGCTCGGCATCTCGGTGGTCGCCGGCGATCCTCTGTCGATCGAGGCGCTGCGCGGCGACGCCAGCGCCGCCAGCGCCAGCAGCGGCCGGCCGCGCCTGCCGGTGCCGGTCACGCCGGAGAACTGCTGATGCGCCTGGAACAAAAGCACGCAGGGCGGGTGAGGGTGCACAGCCCCGCCGATCGCCGTTCACGGTGCACGGCTTCAGCGGCGGCGCAGCCGCCGTGCCGTGGCTTTGCCGTTCCGCTTTTACGGTCCCCTTGGGCGGCGCCGAGAAGCGCAGCCGGCGCGGGGGCTTCAGAGCGACCCGTGTCTGAGGAGGCGAAGCCGACGAGTTGGGTCGCGTCCCCCGTGCCGGCGAGCATCGCAGGGCATCGGCGCGCAGCGCCGACGTCGCCCCAGGGTGTGCTTTCTTTTGGATACTTTTCTTTGCACAAGCAAAGAAAAGTATCTCGGCCCGCAGGCCGAAACCCGCGCTCGCACGATGAGCGGTGCCGCGCGATCGGGCGGAAGCAGAACGCGGCACGCGAGGCGGCGCGATGAACGTCAACGGCGCGCGCTTCCATCTCTTGCTCGGCGAGTCCGACTGGTCGCGCTGCGCGGTCTACGCCGGCGTGGTGCCGAAGACGCTGGCCGCGGCCTGGCTGGCGACGCCCGCGCCCGATCTCGAGTACGACGACGGCGAGCAGACCCTGCGCCTGCGCCGGGAACTCGAGACCTGGGTCGCGGCACCGGCCGATCTGCCGGTCGATGCCGAACAGCGCCGCGGCGCGGCGAGCGACCGCTTCGGCAATCTCTACGTGATCGGCGACGACCGCCGCACGCTGTACGTGCGCTCGTCCGGCAGCGGCAAGCTCGGCGTGTTCGAGACCGGCGCGGCGCCGACGCCGGCGCGCGACGACTTCGCCGAGCTCGGCGCGGGCGGCAGCGGCACGCCGCCGCGCGAATACCTGGCGCTGGCCGTGACCAGCGACCACTACCTCGTCGTCGCCTGGCGCGACGCGGCGGCGCCGGCGGCGCCGACGCGCGCCGGCCTGTCCTCGTTCGACCTGCTCGCCGGCGGCCCGGCGCAGGAGCTGCTGTGGCCGCTGCCGGACTTCGCCGCCTGGGAGCTGTGCCCGCGCTGCGGCGGCGGCGTCTGGCTGCTCGACCGCACGAATCTCCGCCTCTGGGAATTCGACGCGCGCATGAGCCTGGTCAGCAGCGCGCAGGACAGCATCGAGCTCGAGCCGGAAGTCGTCGACGATTTCCAGGGCCTCGACGGCGCGCCGCGCGTGCACGCCGCGCGGCGCGTGCCGGGCGGCATCGATCTGTCGGCGGCCGGGCTCGGCGCGCTGCTCGGCGATGCGCCGCATGATCTCGTCGCCATCGAGCCGCTGCACGAGGACAGCGTGCTGCTGCTCGATGTCGACACCGCGCAGGGCCGCTCGCGCGTGTTGCGCTACCGGCGCCGCGACGGCGTCGCCAGCCTGCAGGCCAGCGACTGGCTGCAGTGGAGCGACGACGCTGCGTCACCGGCGCGGCCCTTTCTCGCGCAGGACTTCGCGTTCGCCGCGCTGTCGGCGGCCGAGCCCGCCGTCGAACTGCTGCTGCTCGGCACGCGCGACGGCAACCAGGCGATCGCCTACGCGATCGACGATGGCGACAGCTTCGCCCTGCAGCGCCGGCCGGACTTCATCCCCATGCGGCGCTGGCGCGGCCGCGCGCTGCAGCGCGTCGGCAACGTCGCCTGGTACGACAGCGGCGAGCGCTGGGTGCCGCTGGTCGCGCAGGCACGCGCGCGCTACGCCGAGACCGCCGAGTTCATCACGCCCTGCTTCGACAGCGGCGAGATCGCCTGCACCTGGGACCGCCTCTTGCTCGACGCGGTGATTCCGCCGGACTGCGGCGTCGAGATCTGGAGCCGCGCCGCCGACGAGACGCTGAGCCTGTTCGCGAGCTGGCCGGAAGTGCCGGCGCCCTGGCAGGCCGAGCCGGCGCCGTACCGGCGCAGCCAGGCCAGCGAGCTGCCGTGGCTGAAGAGCGAGCTGCAACTCGCCGACGCGGTCGGCAGCGGCAGCTGGGAACTGCTGTTCCAGCAGGCGCGCGGCCGCTATCTGCAGCTGCGCATCCGCCTCAGCGGCAGCGGCCGCGCGACGCCGCGCCTGCGCGCGCTGCGCGCCTGGTATCCGCGCTTTTCCTACGCGCAGCGCTTCCTGCCGCCGGTGTGGCGCGAGGAGCCGGCGGCGGCCAGCTTCATCGAGCGCTTCCTCGGCAACTTCGAGGGCACGCTGAGCGGCATCGAGGATCGCATCGCCACGCTGCAGGCCCTGCTCGATCCGCGCAGCGCGCCGGGCGAGGCGCTCGACTGGCTGGCGAGCTGGTTCGACGTCGCGCTCGATCCGGCCTGGGACGACGCGCGCCGCCGCCTGTTCCTGCGCCACGCCTACGAATTCTTCAGCTATCGCGGCACGCTGTACGGCCTGCACACGGCGCTGTCGCTGGCCTTCGACGCCTGCGTCGACGAGCGCCTGTTCGCCGGCGTCGACGCGCCGCCCGACGCGAGCGGCATCCGCATCGTCGAGCAATACCTGACGCGGCGCTTCGATGCGCGCGTGCTCGGCGATGCCGGCAGCCGCGACGTGCTGCCGCGGATCGACACCACGCAGCGCTGGACGCCGAACGAAGGCAACGCCGGCCTCGTGCAGCGCTGGGCCACGGCGCGCGGCCTGACGCCGGGCGCCAGCGAAACACTCGTCGCCTTCGATCTCGCGGCGCCGGCCGACGCCGCGCTGGCCACGCAGTGGAATGCGTTCACGCAGGGCGCGCTCGGCTTCGTGCCGGCGCTCGGGGCCGCCGAGCGCGCGGGCTGGCAACGCTTCCTGCTGCTGCGCTACGGCAGCGTCGCCGCGCTGTCGGCCGCGCACGCGCAGAGCTATGCGAGCTTCGACGCGATCCGCCTGCCGAGCGACCGTCCCGGCCAGGCGACGATCGCCGCCGACTGGCTCGCCTATCTCGATGCCACGGCGGCGCCGCCGGCGCTGCAGCCGCGCGCGCGCTGGCAGGATTTCCTCGCGCGCCGCTATCGCCGCATCGGCCGCCTCAATGCCGCCTGCGAGACGCACTGGCTCGACTTCGCGGAAGCGCCGCTGCCCGACGCGCTGCCCTACAGCGCCGCGGCGCAGAACGACTGGCTGCAGTTCGAGGGCGAGGTGATGGCGATGCAGCGGCGCGCGCACCGCTTCGCCGTGCTGCTGCCGCTGCGCAGCGTCGAGGACGACGGCCAGGCGCAGGAGCGCCTGCGCCTGGCGCGGCGCATCGTCGAGCTGGAGAAGCCGGCGCACACCATTTTCGAGCTGCGCTTCTACTGGGCGATGTTCCGCATCGGCGAAGCGCGCCTCGGCCTCGACACCACGCTCGGCCAGGGCAGCCGCGCGCCTGAATTGATTCCGTCCACCGTGCTCGGCCGCGGCTACGTCGGCGCGAGCTTCGTCGCCGGGCCGGCGCCGCTGCGCGACGGCGATCGCCTGCGGCTCGACTGCTGAGCCTTGATCTACGACCGAACCGCCATGCCAGAAATCGCGCCCCGGATGATGAATGTCGTGCTTGGCATGGCCGCCCTCATCCTGCCGCTCGCTGCGCGAGCGGTCCGGCGTCGGCTTGCTTCGGCTCGGCATGGGCCAAGCCTCGGCCGGGCCAACGCCTCTGCCGCTGCGCGGGCGAGGGACAGCGGCGTCGCTGCGCGACATTCACGTTAAAGGAACTGGAGACCGTCATGGGATGCTGCAATGAACCGGCCGCCGCGCTCGGCAGCACCGCGCCGCTGCCGAACAAGCACGTCAACTTTGCCAAGGGCATGGTGCTCGGCGTCGACGACCTGCGCCAGGAATTCGCCTACCACGCCGGCCGCGGCCGCTGGCTGGCGCGCGAGGCGATCGGCTACGGACGGCTGTCCGGCCTGGCGATCACGGTCGACGACACGCCGGACGGCCCGCGCCTGCGCGTCGCGCCGGGCAGCGCGCTGGCGCCGAGCGGCCAGCTGATCTGCGTGCCGAGCGAGCAGTGCGCGCTGCTCAACCGCTGGCTCGCCAAGGCCGACAACGCCACGCAGATCGACGCACTCGCCGGCTCGCCGCCGCCGCCGAGCGTCTCGCTCTACCTGACGCTCTGCTACGCCGACTGCCTGACCGACGCCGTGCCGATTCCCGGCGAGCCCTGTCGCAGCGAGGACGAGCTGATGGCGCCGTCGCGCGTCGCCGACGACTACCGCCTCGAACTGCGCAGCGCCGCGCCGGCGCAGCGCGAGGAAGACGCGATCCGCGATTTCGTGCGCTGGCTGCGCGCGATCAGCGTGGTCGACGCCAGTCCGCCGGCGGTGCTCGACGAAGCGGCGCTGCTTGCCGCGCTGCGCGACGCCGCGCAGCCGTGGATCGATGCGCTGAACGCTTCGCCGCCGCTCGGCTCGCCGTCCTCGCCGCCACCGCCGCTGAGCGATTACCTGTTCGGCTCGCCGGCCCTCAGCGTGACGCCCGCGCAGTTGCCGGAGCTGCTGGGCATCGCCATGCGCTTCTGGGTCACCAGCTTGCGGCCGCTGTGGCAGACCTGCTGCTGCGCCTGCACGCCGAGCGCCAGCGACGACTGCGTGCTGCTCGCGCGCGTCGAGGTGCCGGTCGTCTTTTCCGGCGGTGTCTGGCTGGTCGACAGCGCAGGCGAGGTAAGCATCGACGGCGGCGCCGCGCCGCTGCTGGTGTCGCAGCGCCTGTTGCAGGAGTGGCTGCTGGCCGGCGTCGCCGCGCCGGCTCCGGCGCCGCTGCCGCCGCCCGGCGGTGCGACGATCGCCGTCACCGCCGTCAACAGCAATCTCGCGCTCGACGCCACGCAGCACTGCCTGCTGTGCAGCGGCGCGCCGACGCTGACCTTGCCGGCCGCCGCGCAGCACGCCGGGCGCGTCTACATCGTGCGCAGTCTCGGCGCGGCGACCGCGCTGCAGCCGAGCGGCACCGACAGCATCGACGGCGGGCCGACGCTGAGCGTGCCGGCCGGCAACGCGCTGACGCTGGTGTCCGACGGCGTCGCGATCTGGCGGGTGATCGGCCGTGGCTGAGCACGCGCGGCAAGCGTTTGCAGGGCGGGCCGCGCGCCGCCGGGACGCGAGTCCCGCAGGTGCGCGGCGCGGCGATTCCGGGCGCGGCGCCGGCAGCGGCGCGCGGCCCGTCCTGTCCCTTGGCGCGCGGCGGCTTGCGGCGCGCCTGCGCCCGCGCCGGTCCCACGTTTCGCCGCCATGCGCGCGAGGAGCGGCCTCATGAACGACTTCTTCCAGTTGCAGGAACCGCTCACCGACGGCGGCATCCGTTCCGTCAACTTCTTCAACGGACGATTGCTCGCCGGGCGCGATCTGACGCGCGAGCAGGAGGCGCGGCGCGAAGCCGAGCGGCGCCTCGGGCGCGCCCTCGGCGATGGCGTGGCGAGCGGTCTCGACGTCAGTGTCGACATCGACACCAGCACGGCGCAGGCGCCGGTGCTCAAGGTCAAGGCCGGCCTCGCGCTGAATCGCTACGGGCAGACGCTGAATCTCGCCGGCGACACGCGCGTGGCGCTGACGCGCAAGCTCGATGCCGCGAGCGACGGCGGCTGCGTGTTCGCGGCCTGCCTGCCGATCGGCGGCGGCACCTACGTGGCCGGCGCCGGCGTCTATCTGCTGACGCTGGCGCCGGCACAGACCAGCGAAGGCCGCGCGCAAAGCAACGGCCTCGATCCCGGCAACGTGCGCTGCAACAACGACGCGACCGTCGAGGCCCTGCAGTTCCGCCTGCTGGCGATCAAGCCGGAGCGCTACGCCGATCTCGATCCGGCTTCGCCGCGCTTCCGCAACCGCCTCGCCTATCGCTGCTTCGGCATCGAGGCGCGCGCGCAGGCGCTCGCCGATCCCTGGCGCGACGATCCGGCGGGCTACGGGCTGATCGACACGCTGCGCGCCGAGGGCGGCGCGCTCGGCGACTACGACGTGCCGCTGGCGCTGCTCTACTGGACCGCCGCCGGCCTGCAGTTCATCGATGCCTGGGCCGTGCGCCGCCGCCTGCTCGGCCCCGACGCGCTGAGCGCTTTCGCGTTCTCCGCGCGCGCGCGGCGGCTGATCGAAGCCGAGGCGATGTGCGCGCAGTTCCAGATGCAGCTCGGCGAACTGCTCGCTGCGAGCGCCACGCCGGCGTCGCTGCACGTGCGCGACGCCATCCAGTACCTGCCGCCATTCGGGCTCGTGCCGCTGCAGAACGGCGCGCTGCGCGGCTTCGGCGACGCCGCCTTCTTCGACGGCATTCCCCGCCGCCCGCTGCCCGGCAGCGGCCAGACCACGCCCTTCATCGACGCCCGCATGCTCGGCGCCTTGCGCGAGCAGGCGCTCACGTATGCGCCGACCGATGTCGACGCACAGGAATTCGTCTGGGTCTATCGCCCCTGGCAGACCGTGCAGGCGATGAGCCAGGGGCGCCTCGTGCAGCCGCTGCTGGTCTTCGCCAGCGGCCTGGTGCCGGACCTGGTGCTGGCGCGCTTCGATATGGCGCGCTTCGACTTCAGCAATTTCGCCGAGCCCGACGCTTTCTGAACTGAGGATCTGAGGCCATGACCAATCCCCTGAGCCACGTCAGCCCCGGCGACATCATCAGCGCCGCCGACTGGAACCTGCTGATCGATTCGCTCAACGACGCCCTCGTGCGTCTCGATGCGCTCGAAACGGGCGGCGGCGGCACCGCGCTGGCGGTCGACCAGTTGCTGCCGCCGGGCCCGTACCGCATCGGCGACACGCTGCAGATCGTCGGCCGCAACTTCCAGTTCGCCGCCGGCGCCGCGCGCGTGTTCTTCAACGCGCAGCAGGCGTTCACGCTCACCTCGAACTCCACCGACTCGAAACTCGAACTGGTGATTCCGACGGTGGCCGGCGTGCTCGAATCCGGCACCAATGTCGATCTGGTGGTGATGAACCAGGCGCAGCAGGTGACGCGGCAGATCGTGCTGCGGCCCAGGCTCAATCCGCTGCAGGGCAACATCACCATCGGCTGGCAGAGCGTCACGCCGCAGACCGTGCTGGCCGGCCAGCCGGTGACATTCCTCTACCGCGTGACCTCCGGCACCAACAACGCCGCGACCTGGGCGCTGACGGCGCAGGTCAACGTCGCCAGCAACGCCGCGGCCTGGAATTCGCAACTGCAGATCTGCGACGCGCAGGGCAACGTGCTCAATCCGGCGCAGATCAATCTGCAGCCGGGCCAGCAGATGGACGTGCAGGTGCGCATTCCCAGCGTGCCGGCCGGCAGCAACGGCACCAGCTTCGGCGTCACGCTCAACGCCGGCTCCGCCAACATCAGCGGTTCGAGCGGCATCAACCAGTTCGTCGTCGGCACGCCGACGCCGCCGCCCGACGCGACCATCACCATGGACACGGTGCCCGCGTACTCGATGGGCGCGCTGAGCGGCAACACGTTGACGGTACCGGGCGGCCAGAGCCGGCTGCTGGTGCTCAACACCACGCTCACCGTGCCGGGCACCTACAACGTCACGCGCGCGGTGCTGGGCGGCGCCACCGGCTGGACGATCAATCTCGACAGCGGCACGACCGACAGCTTCGTCATCACCGCCGCCGACGTGTCCGGCGGCTCGACGGCGCGGCTGCTGCGCTACAGCGTCGCCGCCACCGCGGGCGCGAGCACGCCGGCGCAGATCGAGATCCGCCTGCAGCGCCAGGGCAACAGCAGCTACTACGCCAAAGCACTCAACACCGTGCGTTCCTGAAGGACCGCGCGACTTCAAGGGAGACTTCTCATGACCGCATTGCCATTGCTTCGATTGACGACGTACAGGACCGCCGCGCTGCGGCACGGGCGCAGCCTGCTGCCTGCGCTGGCGGCCGGCTTTGCGCTGATCGCCAGCGGTGCCGCGCAGGCCGATGCGCAGTGCGTGCCGCAGGCCTGGGGCGTGCCGGCGCTCAGCGGCGCACCCAACTTCAGCAATGCCGCCGCCGGCGAGCCGAACTACTGGCCGCGCCTCGACGATCCGCGCTGGCAGGGCTCGCTGCTGCGCGGTTTCGGCAGCGGCGCCTCGCAGACCGCGGTCTTCAAGATGCTGCGCACCGGCGGCGCGGATGCGGCGCTGTATCTGTCCTGGTATGTCAAGGTCGATCCGACGCTCGATCCCAATCTCGATCTGGTGCGCGTCGGCTTCAGCCCCGGCGCGGAGGCGGACGTGCGGCTGTTCGAGATCGTGCCGTTCACCAGCGCCGCGGCCGACGAGACCGCCGCGGAGCCGCCGGGCTATCAGGTGCGCGACATCCAGGGCGGCGCCTGGACCAACGTCACGGCTCCGGCCTGGCTGAAGCCGAACACGCGCGTCTGGCTCGACAAGGCCAATCAGCAATGGGCCATCAACATGCGCGTGCCGATCAACGCCGATCCGGCGCAGGGCCTGAACCTGCCCGCGGCGTTCAAGCTGGCTTTTGAACTGGAGGTGGCCGACAGCGTCGGCGGCAACTTCGTCTTCTACCGCTTCGATAACGCGGTGCCGCTCGACGACCTCAACGTGGCGCCCAACTACGCGAGCTGGACCGACTTCAACATCGCCCTGTCGCCGGGCTCACCCGGTTGCGTGAAGGGCATCAGCGTTGCCGTCAACGACGTCGGCACGACGAATCCGCAGCCGAACGAAATCAACCTCACCAGCGCCAACACCTTCTTCGCGCTGCCGCAGAACGATTCCGGCGCCGCCGTCGCCGCGGGTGCGATCAGCGGAACCTTCCGCATCGCCAACTGGGGTTCGCAGCCGGACTGGAACGACGTCACCGATCCGCTCAACTCGCTGTGGAAGCAGATCAACAGCGCGCCGGTGAGCAACGCCGGCCTCATTGCGAACGGCAGCAAGGCGGTCTACAGCGCGATCCCGGCGAACAACACGGCGCTGAGCTTCCCGTGGACGCTGACTGCGGCCGAGAAATGCGAATTCACCGGCGGCGGCGCTTGCCCGAATCCGGCGCCGACGCGGCGCACGCACCAGTGCATGCTCGTCGAGCTGAGCGGCGCCGGTCTGAGCTTCAATCCGTCGAGCGTCTACCGCAACATGGATTTCGTCGAAGCCTCGACCTTCGAGCGCGAGGCCGAGATCAGCGTCGCCGGCATCGCGCCGGGCGGTGAACCGCAGCGCGACGTCTATCTCTACGTGCAGAAGCTGCAGATGCCGAAGAGCGTCAAGGAGCCGCAGGCGCCGCTCGCGCTCGTCGATTACAAGAAGGTCGACGAGATCCTGCAGCACGGCGGCGACGGCGAAGGCGAGGGCGGCGAAAGCGGCCATGGCAACTCCAACCTGAGCAGCGACGGCGGCCCCCGCCAGCCGCTCGGCGTCGCGCACGTGGCGTCGGACAAAGCGCCGGGCGCCGTCGCTTCGCCGACCGAACCGAAGCCGGGCCGGAGCGACACGCCCTCGGACGAGACACGGCCGCATCCGCCGCTCGACGGCAACTTCGAGGTGCTCAACCAGCAGTTCCCGACCTACGTCGTGCACGCCTTCCGCGACAGCGGCAAGACGGTGACGATCGGCGGCCAGGTGCGTCACGTGCTGGTGCCGCAGTCGTCCTTCGGCTACTACGTGCATCACGACGGCGCGCTGACCGGCTGGGACACCACGCTGCAGAACGCGACGGAAATCGCGCCGAACTACTACAAGCTCTCGGTGCCGGAAGGCGGCTCGAAGAACGTCGTCACGCGCATCGTCGCGCGCGAGAAGGACAGCCCGCTGCCGCCGCCGTTCGACAAGCTGCCCTGGTGGGTCTGGCTGCTGCTGATCCTGCTCGTGCTGCTGATCCTGCTGCTGCGCAAGAAGCCGTAAGCGCGCGCCGCGCGAGAGCCGCGATGCACAGCGCCCAGCGTGATCGCATCCGCCGGTTGCGCGTGCACGGCAGCGCCGACGGGAGTCGGCGCTGCCGTGCGCAGCTGGAGGCGGGCGAGCTGCATCCGCCGTCGCTGCCGCGCAGCGCGATTCTGATCCTGCAGGAACTGCGCGTGACGCCGCCGCGGTCGCCGGTCTGGACACAGCAGGTGCGGCAGCGCGTCGATGAGGCCGCGCGCGGCGCGGCCTGGCCGGCGCGCGAGCCGGTCGGCGCCGGCTGCAAGGCCGTCGCCTTCGCCGACGAAGCGGAACTGCTCGCCTGTCTGGCGCTGGATGGCCTTGGCCAGCGGTTCGGCGAACGCTGGTGGTGGCCGCTGTGGCTGGGCGGCGCGCCGTGCGATCTGCGCGGCGTTGCACGCGCCTGGCTGCAGGCGCCGCGCGCCGTGCCGGCGGCGCTGCGCCTGCTCGAAATGCGCGCGCAGGCGCAGGCGCTGCTGCGCCGTCTGCTGCCGGCGGAGGCGCAGACGATCGGCACGGCTGTGGCGCGCGCGTACGGCGTGAGCGAGCCGGCATGCGAGCCATCGGGCGGTGCGCAGGTGCATGGGGCAGACACCGCGACGGACGATTCGCCATCGCCCGCCGATGCAGCATCGCCGCAGGCGTCATCGAGGCGTCGCGCGGAGCCGCCGCTGCCGGAGGGTCGCGAGCCGCAGGCGCTGCTGCGCTGGACGCTGTGGCAGCTGGCCGCGGCGGCGAAGGACGATCTGCGCGCGGCGCACCCTGAAGCGACGCGCGATGCCATGCCGGGCGGCATGTCGCGCGCGTCGCCCGCGCCGCCAGGGTCCGCGGCGCCCTCGCTTGCCGACATTGGGGCGCCGCCATCGCTGCGCGACGTCGCAAGCACCATCGCCGGGCCTGCCGGGGATCGGCCGGCGTCGGTGTCCGCAGCCGAAGCGCTGCCGGTCGCTGTCGCGTCGTCACGCGCGCCGGCGATCGGCGCGGGACCACGAGGCGTGCCGCCATTGGCGCTTTCATCTGTTGCCGCGGTCGGCGCAGGGCCGGCGCCGATGGTGTCGGCCGCGGCAATGCCGCCGTTGACGACAACAGTCGCCGAGGCCGCGCCGCCGCCCGGCGTCGGGCCGGCCTTCGTTTCCAGCGTCGCCGAACGTCGCGCATCCGTGCCGGCCGTCGCGCCGGCCCTGCCTTCGTCGCTGCGCCGTTGCGTCAGCGAATTCGGCGGCCTGCTGTATCTGCTCAATGTGCTGCAGGCGCTCGATCTGTACGGCGATTTCACGCAGCCGCGGCACGACAGCCTCGCGCTCTCACCCTGGGCGCTGCTCGCGCTGCTGGCGCGCCGCTGGTTCGGTGTGGAAGCTTTGCAGGCCGATCCGCTGTGGCCGTTGCTGCTCGAACTCGCCGGCTGCGAAGCCGCGCGCGATCTCGGCGATGGCTTCACGCCGCCGCCGTGGCAGGTGCCCGACGGATGGCTGCGCGCGTTTCCCGATGTGACGCGCGATCCGCCGCCGCGCCGCCGTGGCCGGCGGCTGCAGGCAGACGCCGGCGGATTCTGCCTGCGCGATGGCCCGCTCGAGGCCGCGACTGTCGATACTCCGCAGGCGGCGCGCCGCCGCTGGCTGATGCAGCTCTCGCGCTATCTGCTCGCGCGTCTGGCGCGCGCGCTCGGCGTGCGCACGCCGGCCGAAGTGCGCACGCAGCTCGTGCGCCAGTCCGCGCGCGTCGAGCTGAGCGCCACCGAGCTGCGCCTGCACTTCTCGCTCGCGGCCTTGCCGCTGGCGATCCGCTACGCCGGTCTCGATCGCGACATCGGCTGGATGCCGGCGGCGGGCCTCGCCATCCACTTCGAATATCTGTGAGCGTCGAGGGTCATCGTCATGGAATCCACCAGCGCAAGCCGCAAGACCGCCGCCGAGCATTTCCGTCTTTGCTACATCGGCGCCGTCGCGCAGCTCATCGAGTCGTATGCGCCGGGCGACGCGCAGGCCGCGGCGGCGCGCTACCCGTTTCTCGCCGACTACCAGATGGAGATCGAATGCCATGTCGGCGCCACGGCGACGCCGGCACTCGACTGGGCGCGACGCCTGCGCGAGTGGGAAGCGGACGCGGCGGACTTCCTGCCGCTGCGCGCGCTGCGCGAGCAGGGCGGCCTCTCCGAACTGGAGCTCGGCCTGCTGCTGACGGCCGGGCTCAACGAAGAGGACGCGCGCTTCGGCGAGCTGTTCGATTCCGACCGCAGCGGCGCGCGGCGGCCGACGCCGGGCCTGCTGATGGCCTGGTGGCGCCTCTGCGGCGACGGCAGCGATCACGTCGAGGCGGTGCGCGGCGGCGTGCAGCGGCTCATCGCCATGGGCCTGCTGCAGAATCTCGCGCCCGAGGCGCCGCGCATGGAATGGCCGCTCGCCGTGCCGGTGGCGCTGTGGGACGCGATGCGCGGCACGCACGATCTTCTGCGCGGTGCGCGCTTCGTCGCGCGTGAACGCTGTCTGCCGCTCGCGCGCTATCTGGCACCGGACGAGCTCGCCGCCACGCTGCTCGAACTGCCGCAGGCACTCGGTGCCGGCAGCAGTCGCTGCCTGCTGGTGCGCGGCCCCGAACACAACGGCCGCAAGACGCTGATCGGCGGCGTCGCCCGCGCGCTGCACAAGAATCTGCTGCTGCTGCCGCCGCCGGCGGCCGGCGACGAGGAACGCGGCTACGGCGCGCTGGCGATCGCGCTCGACGCGATGCCGGCCTTCGAGGCGCGCCTGCTGCCGGGCGAGGCGATGCGCCTGCCGGATTTGGCGCCCTACGTCGGGCCGGTCGCCGTCGCGCTCGGCCCGCAGGGCGGCGTGCGTGCGCTCGGCCGCGAGCTGCTCGACGTGCAGCTGCCGATGCCGGGTCTCGCGCAGCGCATCGAGCACTTCCGCGCCGCCCTGCCGCAGCAGGCCGACGACGCGGAATCCTTCGCCGCCGCGCTGCGCATCACCAGCGGCCACGCGCGCCGCGCCGCCGAGGCGGCGCGCAGCTACGCGCGGCTCGAACAGCGCGAGCGCGTCTCGCTCGACGATCTGCGCCGTGCCGCGCGCAGCCTGCACGCCGGCCGCCTGGAAACGCTGGCGATGCGTCTCGAACGGCGCGGCACGCTCGCCGATCTGGTCTGTGACGGCGAGACGCTCGACGAAATGCGCCTGCTGCAGATGCGCTGCGCGCATCGCGAAACGCTCGCCGGGCTCGGCAGCGGCCACGCCGTCGCCAACGCCGGCGTGCGCGCGCTGTTCTCCGGTTCCAGCGGCACCGGCAAGACGCTGGCGGCGCAGCTGCTCGCGGCGAGCCTCGACAAGGACCTGTACCGTCTCGATCTCGCCTCCACCGTCAACAAGTATCTCGGCGAGACCGAGAAGAATCTCGCGCAGGTCTTCGCGCTCGCCGAGGAACTCGACGTGGTGCTGCTGCTCGACGAAGGCGACTCGCTGCTCGCGCAGCGCACCGACGTGAACAATGCCAACGATCGCTACGCCAATCTCGAAACCAATTTCCTGCTGCAGCGCATCGAGTCGTACACCGGCATCCTGCTCATCACCACCAACGCCGCCGACCGCCTCGACAAGGCCTTCGCGCGGCGCATGGACACCGTGGTCTCGTTCCGCCTGCCGGACCAGAGCCTGCGCTACGACATCCTGCAGCGGCACCTGCCGGCGCACGGCATCGACGACGGCTTCCTGCGCGAGGCCGCCTACCGCTGCCAGCTCAGCGGCGGCTCGCTGCGCAACGTCGCGCTGCACACGACGCTGCTCGCGCTCGAAGAAGGCGGCGAACCGGAGACGCGGCATCTGCTGCGCGCCTTCCAGCGCGAATACCGCAAGACCGGCGCCAGCTGCCCGCTGAAGCTGGCGGGCGTGCGCTGAAACGGCAAGCCGCCAGGCGCGCCCGAGCCATGCCCGCCGCCAGCGCCACACGAGCATCGACCACGGCGGAAACGCCGGCGCGCGGCACGCCGGCGGCCAATTCACGCGGCGCGGCAGCCGGCGGCGCGATGCGCGACGCGCGGGTCAGCAGCATCCTGTCGGGCAAGCCGCTGTATCGCATGAGCGATGGTCGCCTCGTCGAACTGCCGAAAGGCATGACCGCGCAGGAAACGGCGATGCTCGAAGCCGAGGCGAGGGCCGCGCAGCAGAAGCTCGGCAAAGGCCCGGCGCCGAAGCCGGTGCCGGAGGTGCGCAAGGCGGCCGACAAGCGCGAGAAGGGCAAGGCCGAGCCGAAAGCCCCGACGAAGAAAGGCGCGGGTGGCGGTGCGATGCCGGCGATTCGCACCGCGCCGGTCGTCGCCCGGCTCAAGGCCGTCGGCGGCAAGGTCGCGAAGTATCTGCTGGCCAAGGCGGCGCCGGTGCTGGTGAAGGGCGTCGGCCTGCTGCGCACGCTGAGCCGCCACGAGCAGACGCACGACGACGCCGCGACCAAGCGCCGGCAGGCCGAGAAGGCGGTCGTCAATCCGGCCAGCGAGAACCAGTCGCGCAGCAATGCCGGGCAGGTCGGCATGATCGAGGCGCGTCCGGCGCCGCCGGTCGATCCCAACGCCGGCAAGCAGAAGCTGCAGCAGTCGCTCGCCGACAACGTGCCGAAGACGATCGAGGACGTCGACCACTTCAAGCGCGACATGAAAGGCCAGCATATCGGCGCCGATGTGCTGAAGGTGGTGCAGGGCGACAAGAATGCGGTGATCGGCACCTTTGCCGACATGGAGCGCACGCCGCCGCCGGCGCCGCCCGAGCAGACGCCGGAAGCGCTGCCGCCGCCGGAAGTCGCGCCGGCGACCGCGAACCTCGATCTCGGTGCCGGCGCCGTCGCGCCGATCGCGCCCGAACACACCGACGTCAGCAACTTCACGCGCGAGGCCGACGGCAAGCTCAAGGAAGAAGGCGTCACCCAGGAACAGCTCGACATGGTCGACAGCGGCGATCTCGCGGCTGCGAAGACCGAGAAGAAGGGCATGGAGGCCAGGGCCAGGACCGAGCCGGCGGCGATCCAGCAGTTCTCGCGACAGCAGACGGCGAAAGTCGATCAGGAGCTGAAGAACGAGGAGAAGCAGCAGCGCGGCGCGCTGGTCGCCAAACGCAAGAATGGCCTCACCGGCAGCGCGCAGAAGCAGAAGAAGGCGAAGAGCGATCTCGAAAAGAAGCGCGACGAGGTGGCGGCCAGGATCAATGGCATTCACAGGACCGTGCAGGACAAGGTCAGGAAGCAGCTCGCCGATCTGGAAACGCAGTCGATGAAGCGCTTCGACGACGGCAACACCGCCGCCACCAGGGCCTTCGAGGACGACGTCAAGAAGGAGCTCGACGACTTCAAGCGCGACCGCTACTCCGGCGTGTTCGGCTGGGCGCGCAAGGCCAAGGATTGGCTGCTCGGCATGGAAGACCTGCCGGGCGTCAAGGCGATCTTCGATCGCAACCGCGCGAAGTTCGTGGCGACGATCGACAAGCTGGTCGCCGACATCGGCGCCGACAACAAGCGCGCGATCCAGGACTGCAAGGACCAGCTCGCGCGCGCGCGCCAGGAGATCAAGGACTACGTCGACAAACTCGGCCCGGCGCTCAAGGCCATCGGCCAGAAGACCGCGAGCGACGTCGGCCGCCAGCTCGACGAGATGGACGGCTTCATCCGCAGGAAGGAAGAAGAGCTGCAGCAGAGGCTGGCCGACAGGCAGCAGGCGGCGATCAAGGCGATCGACGACAAGATCGAGAAGATGAAGGAGGCCATGTCCGGTGCGCTCGCCAAGCTCGGCAAGCTGCTGCTGTGGGCGGCGAAGAAGTTCTTCACCTGGGCGCTGAGCAAGTTCGGCTACTCGCTGGCGGAGATCGAGTCGATCATCAGCAAGGGTGCGGCGGTGCTGAAGGCGATCTTCACCAAGCCCATCGTGTTCGTGAAGAACCTGATGAACGCGGCGATCACCGGCTTCCAGAACTTCGGCAAGAACTTCCTCAAGCATTTGAAGGACGCCCTGTTCGAGTGGCTGACCGGCTCGCTGCAGGGCGTGACCTTGCCGACGACCTGGGACGCCCGCGGCGTCGCCGGCCTCGCGCTGCAGATGCTCGGCATCTCCTACGCCAACATCCGTCGGCACATGGTCGCGGTCATGGGCGAGCCGGTGGTCGCCGGCCTGGAGAAGACCTTCACGCTGGTGAAGACGCTGATCACCGAAGGGCCGATGGCGGCCTGGGAGCAGCTCAAGGACATGGCCGGCGTGATGCGCGACGCCTTCGTCGATGCGGTCAAGGACTTCATCAAGCAGAAGGTGATCGAGGAAGCGATCAAGTGGATCGGCGCCTTGTTCGTGCCCGGCGCCGGCATCATCAAGGCCGTCATCGGCATCTACGACACCATCGTCTTCTTCATCCAG
Source organism: Solimonas soli DSM 21787 (assembly GCF_000474945.1). Taxonomy (GTDB): domain Bacteria; phylum Pseudomonadota; class Gammaproteobacteria; order Nevskiales; family Nevskiaceae; genus Solimonas; species Solimonas soli. The sequence continues at coordinate 138,547 of NZ_AXDW01000010.1, forward strand.
AAGGCGAAGGACATCGCGCAGATGATCGGCCGCTTCCTCGGCGCGATCGGCGAGATCGCCGCCGGCAATATCGGCGCCGCCGCGCAGGCGATGGAGGACGGCCTCGCGCGCGGCCTGGTGCTGGTCATCAACTTTCTCGCCTCGCTGCTGCGCCTCAACGCCATCACCGCCAAGATCCGCGCCGCGATCCAGAAGATCCGCGACAAGGTCGATGCGGCGCTGGCCAAGGTCGCGAAATGGGTGGCGGAGAAGGCCAAGTCGGTGATCAAGAGCGTCGCCGGCGGGGTCAAGGCCGGTGTGCAGCGCGTCGCCGACTGGTGGCGGGAACGCAAGGGCTTCACCATCGATGACGAGCAGCACGAGCTGTCGGTTCAGGGCGAACCGAGCAAGCCCGACATCAAGATGGCCAGCGCGCGGCCGCAGAGCGTCCGCGAACTGCTCGCCAAGCGGCCCGGCAATGCCACGACCGTCGCCTGTCTGAAGGTGGTCGACGACCTCGAGAAGCTGATCAAGGCGCACACCGCGAGCCAGGGCTCATCGCCGGAGACCGACGGCATCCGCGCGCAGATTCGCGCCAGGCTCGCGCAGCTGGCGACCCTGCTGCCTTCGGTTTTCGGCGGACCGCTGCCGCTCACCACGATCACTTACAAGATGAGCGGCGGATTGGCCAAGACCGCCACCGCGATGCCGCTGACCAGGCGCGCCGGCAATACGGAGCCGAGCAAGGCGACCAGCGCGCCGATCCTGGCCGACACTTACATGACGGCGCTGAACGCGACCTCGATGCAGTGGGTGAAGATGCACATGGTGAGCTGGCGCATGATGGGGCCGAACGCCGACTGGAATTTCGCCGCCGGCGACAAGAGCGCCAACGGCAACATGACGGCGCTTGAACTGGCGACCGAAAAGGCGATCAAGGGTCCGGCCCCGGCGTCTGCCAGCGATCCCGACGAGCGCATCCGCTGGTACGAAACCAAGGTCACCTATCAGAAGGATGATCCGGCCAATCCCAACATCAAGTACTTCGCGAAGACGATGGAGGTGACCGAAGGCCGATACAACCCCGCCAACGGCGCCAAGACGAGCAAGACGCACGGGCCCTGGACTTCGGCCAAGCCGCCGCTCGCGGCGACGATGCTCGTCGTCGACTTCAGCCAGTCCGGCCGTTCGATCATCGAAAAAAGTGTCGATCCGGCGACCGGCCTGAAGCTCGGCAGCACAGCCGGTCAGCGCATCGTCGACGCGCGCGGTCTGATGGCTGCGGCCGAGGGGCGTCGCAACTGGGGCGCGGGCAAGGCCGCCGAGAAGCGCTTCAGGCAATACATGCGTGATGCCGGTGTCTCGGATTCGGTGATCGACCGACTGCTCGATCTGACGCGAAAATATCCGACGCTGTTCAGGCTGCAATGAACCCGCGCGCCAAACCGCTCCAGTCTCACGGCGGCGGCTTCGCCGCCGCCGCCGTCCCGGCTTGACGATGGCCATGCCGGCGCGACAGCGCAGTCCGTCGGCAGCGGCGCCGTCCGCTGCCGAGCGGCGCGTGTCGGCGTCCAGCACCAGCCGTCGACTGGCGCAAGCAGCCTCCAGTCCATCCGTCGCGCTACGCCCGGCGTCGCCGCTGACCCCGCGTTCGAGCCCGATGCTGTCGCGCTCGATCCAGGCTTCATCGAAAGTCTCCTCGCCCGACGATCCCGCCGAGCGCGAGGCCGATGCGGTCGCGCGGCGCGTCGTCAGCCTGCCGGCGCCGGCCACGGCGATGATCTCGCGGGCGGCGCCCGGCGTGCATCGCAAGGCCCTGCGCAGCGCGCCGGCGGCGTCGCGCGCGCCGACGCCGGGCGCGATCCGCGGCCATGGCGCCGGCGCCATGCTCACGCCCTCGCTGCGCCGCTTCATGGAGCCGCGTTTCGGCGCCGACTTCTCCGGCGTGCGCGTGCACACCGACGAGCGCGCGGCGAAGCTCAGCGCCGTGCTGAGCGCGCAGGCCTTCACCAGCGGCAGCCACATCTTCTTCGGCAAGAACCAGTTCCAGCCGCAGACCAGGGCCGGCAAGGAGCTGATCGCGCACGAGCTGACGCACACCGTGCAGCAGGGCGCGGCCCTGCAGCGCAAGGCGCTCGACGCGCCGGCGGTGACGCAGCGCACGCCGCGCGGCGGCATCTTCCGCAATCTGCTCGGCGCCATCGGCAGCGCCATTTCGGACGCGCTGCCGGACCTGCCGAACCCGCTCAACTACATCGCCGACAAGGCCAATCTGATTCCCGGCTTCCGCATGTTCACGATCGTGCTCGGCGTGAATCCGGTGAACATGAGCGGGGTGGACCGCAGCGCGGCGAACATCTTCCGCGCGATCCTCGAATTCATCCCGGGCGCCAGCCTGATTTCGCAGGCGCTCGCCAACTACGGCATCTTCGACAAGATCGCCGGCTTCGCGCAGCAGCAGATCGAGTCGCTGGGCATGGTCGGCAGTTCGATCAAGGCCGCGGTCGACGAGTTCATCGCCTCTCTGAGCCCCGAGGACATCCTGCATCTCGGCGATGTCTGGGAGCGCGCCAAGCGCATCTTCACCGAGCCGATCGACCGCATCATCGCCTTCGTCAGGGGCCTGGCTTCCGGCATCCTCGATCTGATCAAGGAAGCGATCCTGCGCCCGCTCGGCAAGCTCGCCGAAGGCACGCGCGCGTACCCGCTGCTGAAGGCGGTGCTCGGCGAAGACCCGATCACCGGCGACAAGGCCGAGCCGGACTTCACCGCGCTGATCGGCGGGCTCATGGAACTGGCCGGGCAGGGCGAGATCTGGGCGCGCGTGCAGGAGGCCCGGGCCATTCCGCGCATCGTCGCCTGGTTCAAGGGCACGGTGAACACGCTGAAGGGTTTCGTGCAGCAGATCCCGGCGCTGGCGCTGAATCTCTTCAATGCGCTGACGCTCGAAGACGTGGTGCTGCTGAGCGGCGCGTTCAACAAGATCCGCGGCGTGTTCGGCAGCTTCGTCGGCAATTTCATCAGCTGGGCGATCGACGCCGGCCTGAAACTGCTGCAGATCGTCTTCGACGTGGTGAGCCCCGGCGCCTGGGCTTACGTGCAGCGCACCGGCGCCGCACTGAAGAGCATCCTCAAGAATCCGCTGCCCTTCGTCGGCAATCTCGCCAAGGCCGCCAAGCTCGGCTTCCAGAACTTCGCCGGCAATTTCCTCGAGCATCTGAAGAAGGGCCTGCTCGACTGGCTGACCGGCTCGCTGCCCGGCGTTTACATCCCGAAGGCGCTGACGCTGATCGAGTTCGGCAAGCTGGCGCTCAGCGTGTTCGGCATCAGCTGGGCGCAGATCCGCGGCAAGATCGTCAAGGCGCTCGGCTCCGGCGGCGAGCTGATCATGACCGCGCTCGAAGGCGCGTTCGACGTCATCGTCGCGCTCAAGGACGGTGGCCCGGCGGCGGCCTGGAAAGTGATCCAGGACAAGCTCACCGGGCTCAAGGACAGCATCGTCGACGGCATCACCTCGTTCATCACCAATGCCGTCGTCACCAAGGCGGTGCCCAAGCTCGTCGCCATGTTCATCCCCGGCGCCGGCTTCATCTCGGCGATCATCTCGATCTACGACATGGTGATGGTCTTCGTCGAGAAGATCGCCAAGATCATCCAGGTCGTCACCGCTTTCCTGAATTCCATCGTCGCCATCGCCGCCGGCAACATCGGCGCCGCCGCCGCCAGGGTCGAGAGCATCCTCGGCGGCCTGCTGTCGCTGGCGATCAGCTTCCTCGCCGGCTTCGCCGGGCTCGGCAAGGTCGCCGACAAGGTGCGCGGCATCATCGAGAAGCTGCGCGCCAAGGTCGACCAGGCGCTCGACACGGCGATCAACTTCATCATCGGCAAGGCCAAGGCACTGTTCGCGAGCCTGTTCAAGAAGGGCAAGGACGGCAAGCCGGATACGCGCACCGAGCAGCAGAAGACGCAGGACAAGCGCGCCGCGATCGCGGAGAGCGAGCGACTGGTGCCGAAGAAGGATTTCGACGAGTCGAAAATCCGCGGAAAGCTCGGCGGCATCAAAAGCCGCTACAAGCTCAGCAAGCTCGACATGGTGGTCGACGCCAAGGACAAGCAGAAGGAGACGTTCCACTTTGTCGCCGCCGCGAGTCCCGACGAGGTCGGCCGGCCGCAGACCGTGCCGCTGGACGAGGACGGCCGGTGCAGCATCAAGATCGCGCGGCCGGAATTCCGGCGCAGCCTGAAAGTCCGGTTCCGCACGCGCTACCCGGGTTCGCACGTCGCCGGGGTCCTGGCCGAAAACGTCGATCGTCGCCATATCGTCTCCTCCGACGAAATGGCCAAGCACTACGAAAGCGTGCTCAATCCGATGAAGTGGAGCGAGGGCAAGAAGCGCCTGGTGTCCAAGGGCACGCCGGTCGCGGCCGAGCCGCCGAAGAATGAGCACATCCAGGCAGCTGCGGAGAAGCGCCACAAGAACTTCTTCAACGAGCTGGAGAACCTGTGGCCCGGCGACGCCTCCGAGAACCGCTCGATCGGCGCGGCGCGCGATCCGCCGCCCGGCTGGACGCAGGCGGCAGCCGATGCGCATGCCAAGCAGATGTACGACCAGTATGGTCTGTAAGCGATTCGGGACGGCGGACAATCAAGTGAGCGTATGAGCGAGCAAACGGAAAACAGCCTTCGCGCCCTGGCGACGCTGCGCGGCTTTCTGCGCACGATGCAATGGCAGGCGGTGGAACAGCGCATCGGCGCGTCCGTCGCGCTGCATGTGAAGGTCGACGGCCCGGTGGAGGAGATGGTCGCGCAGATCTACGGCGAAGCGCAGCGCTTCATGCTCAGTCTGATCTTCAGCGGGGTCGTCGCGCGCGCGCGCCGTGCTGCGGTGGCCGAGCTCATCCTGCGCGCCAACTGGCGGCTGATCGAAGGTGCCTTCGTCATGGACTTCGACAGTGGCGCCGTGCACTACCGCGCAGGTCTCGATTTCAGCGAGGCCGAGCTGAGCGAAGCGCTGGTCCGCAACATGGTGGCGGCGGGCATGGATGCCGTCGAGGGCTTCGCCGCTGCGCTGCTCGCGGTGGCCGAACATGGCGAAGCTCCCGATGTCGCGGCCGCCTCGCGGTTCGGAATGTCGCATGAAGACGGCGCTTGAGCCGTACACCGGCCGCCACGCCGGCGAAAGCGTCATCGTCTGCGGCTGCGGCGCTTCCGCGCGCGAGTTGCTCGACGTCGCGCGTCCTGTCGTCATCGGCGTCAACGACATCGGCCGCCTGCTCGATCCGGATTATCTTGTGGTCATCAATCCGCGCAGCCAGTTCAAGCCGGAACGCTGGCGTGCCATCGAGCAGAGCCGCGCGCGGGCGTTGTTCACGCAGCTGGAGCCTGGTGCGGTGCAGCCGCCCGTCGTGCGCTTCAGGCTCGGCCGTTACGGCGGCACCGAGCCGCGCGACGACGGCACCTTGCACTACACGCAGAATTCGCCCTACGTCGGCGTCTGCCTCGCGACGCTGATGGGGGCGCGGCGTATCGGCCTGATCGGCGTCGACTTCACCGACCATCATTTCTTCGGCAGCACCGGGCGCCACGCGCTGGCGCGCCAGCTCGCGCTGATCGACGCGCAATACGGACGGCTGGCGAACGCGCTCGCGGCGCGCGGCGTCGAGCTCGTCAACCTGAGTTCCGTCAGCCGCCTGCAATCGCTGCCGCGCATGCGCTTGCAGGGCGACGGGCTGTGGACCGCGCCGGCGCCGCGATGCGCACCGTCACCGCCCGCCGTTTCATCACCGCCGCAAAGGCCCGCCATGAAAATCGCCATCGAAAAACGCTCGCCGGGTCCGCTCGGCGATCTCATGGAAGCGCTCGCGGCCACGGCCGCGCGACTCGGCCATCGCGTCAGCCGCGATCCGCGTTCCGCGAGCAACGATGCGCAAACGCTCAGCATCGTCTGGAACGGTCGCGGCCATCGCGGACGCGGCCCCGTGCTGTATTGCGAGCACGGTTGGCTGCCGCGTTCGGATTATCAGATCAGTCCGCGCGGCATCAATGCCGGCTCGCATCTGGCGCCGTTCCGCTGGAACGGACAGGCGCTCGATGCCGCGCGCGATGCGACGCTCGACGCGCAGTTCGCGGCGATTCGCGCCAAGGCCTCGGCGCCGTCGCCGCAGCCCGGCGATTTCCTGCTGGTGCCCTTGCAGATGGAGTTCGATACCAATCTCGTCCATCACGCACCGGCGCAGCTGCGCACCATGCAGGCACTGGTCGATCGGCTGTCCACGGCCAATCCGCCGTGGCCGATGGTGTTCAAGCAGCACCCGGCCGATGCGCGGCGCGGCAACCGGCATCTGAAGCTGAAGCTGCGCCGCGGTCAGGATCGCCTCTGGCCGCAGTCGCGCGGCGACATCCACGCCATGCTGCGCGCGCCCGGGTGCCGCGGCGTCGTCACCATCAACAGCAATACCGCGCATGACGCGCTGGTCTGGGACGTGCCGGCGATCGTGCTCGGCCGCAACCTGTGGCCCGACGACGGACGCGGCGCCCAACCGTTTCTCACGCAGCTGCCGCCCGACTGGAGCGAACTCGCGAGGCATCACGACGACGCGCAGCTGCGCGCCTGCCGCCGCGCCTACGCGGCCTATCTGATCGACCATCAGTGGACGCTCGCCGACGCGGGCGATGCGGATCGGGTTCAGGCCTTGCTGGAATCGGCGTGGGCGAAGCGCGAAACGCATGCCCCGCCGCGCGCGGCCGGCGCCGTGCCGATTCGTCGCGACACGCGGCCGCTGCTGAACGTCGTCGCCGAGAACCGCGGCTGGCTGTTCGAGGCCTGGAAGCGGGCGTATCGCGAAGCCGGACACGCGCGCTGCCGCGTGGTCGCCAGCGAGCGGCCGCTGCGCGAGGCCGACGGCTGGCTGTTCATCCGCGCGCGCGAGGCGGCGCTGAGCCCCGACTTCGCACGCAGCATCGTGCAGATCCACGATTTCGCCGGCGCCGGGCACTACGCCGCCGGCGCGCCGCGCGCCGCCGTCCGTCGTTGCGCCGGCATTGCGCTCACGCATCCGGCGCAGCGGGCGATTCTCGAAGCGGCCGGCTTCGAGGCGCAGGGCCGGCGCTGGCTGCTGCAGGCGGTCGGCCGCGTCGGCGAGCCGCGTGCACGTGAAGCGCGCGGCGCCGGCCCGCTGGTGCTCGGCTGGGCGGGCCGCGGTCCGCGGCCCGAAGCGGATTCCGGGTTCGCCGATCTCTGTGCCGCGCTCGAAAGCGCGCGCCTGCCGCTGCGCCTGCGCCTGCACGGCAGCGGTCTCGAAGCCTGCGCACAGCGCCTGCGCGCGTGCGGCATCGCCTGCGAGCTGGTGCCGCTGCGCGATGCGGTGATCGCGCGCTGCGCGGACTGGCTCGCCGCCGTCGACGCGCTGGTGCTGACCGATCCCGCCGACTCCGGCCCCTGGCCGCTGTTCGATGCGCTCGCCGCCGGCGTGCCGGTGATCGCGCGCGGCAGCGGCTGGGCGCAGGAGCTGCTCGCGGGCGACACGCGCGGCCGCGTCGTGCGCGATCGCGACGAACTGGATGCCGCCTTGCGCTGGCTGACCACGACGGCGATCCCGCTGCCACGCGATGCCGTGTTCCCCGGCGCGGATTGGACCTGGTCGCGCTGGATCGACGCCAATCTCGATTTCGCCGCGACGCTGCTCGGCGACCGCGCGGCCTTGCCGCGTCGGACGGCGGCCGCCGCCGGCGCGGCGTCGCGCCGCGGTGCCCGCGGCTGAGAGCGCCGCATCACGCTACGCTGGCCGCACCGCCGGCGCTGTCGCGGTTTCGTCATGGAAGGCCGGCACGCTTTGCGGTTTTCGAGAGAACGCCATGGTCCGCCTGAAGACATTCGTGCCGGCGCTGCTGGCCGCGCTGTGCTGCGCAAGCGCGCACGCCGCCGCGGCGCCGCCCAAGCTCATCGTCGCGATCGCGGTCGACCAGCTCTCGGCGAGCCTCTTCGAGCAGTACCGCGGAAGTTTCAGCGGCGGCCTGGCGCGGCTGGCGGACGAGGGCGTGGTGTTCGCCAACGGCTACCAGAGCCATGCGGCGACCGAGACCTGCCCCGGTCATTCGACGCTGCTCAGCGGCCGCCATCCTTCGGCGACCGGCATCGTCGCCAACGACTGGTGGGCGGCGGACGGCGGCAAGGTCTATTGCGTGCAGGACGACACGACGACGGTGCCGGGCCGCGCGCAGGGCCGCGGGCCGGCGAATCTGCGAGTGTCCACGCTCGGCGAGTGGCTGCACGCCGCCGACGCCGCCTCGCGCACGATCGCGGTGTCCGGCAAGGACCGCGCGGCGATCATGATGGCCGGCCACGATCCGACCGCGGTCTACTGGTGGGACGACGAGTTGGGCTTCAACACCTACGTCGCGCCCGGCCAGAGCGCCGAACGGCGCCTCGCGCCGGTGGCCGCCTTCAACGACGAACTGGCGAGGCGCTGGGCCAAGGCCCCGCCGCAATGGCAGCCGCTCGGCGCGCGCTGCGCCGCGCTGCAGGGCACACGCCGCTACGGCGATCTGACGCTGGACCACCGCGTGCCGCCGCCGCTGACCCTCGATGCCGGCAAGCCGCTGCGCGAGGACCGGAACTTCCAGAAGTGGATGGCCGCCTCGCCGATCCTCGATGCGATCACGCTCGAGCTGGCGGCGCGGCTGGTCGACCAGTTCGAGCTCGGCGCGCGCGGCGCCGTCGACCTGCTGGCGATCAGCCTCAGCGCGACCGACAAGATCGGCCACCGCTACGGCAACCAGGGCCCGGAGATGTGCGATCAGCTCGCGCATCTCGATCGCGATCTCGGGGCGTTCCTCGCGCGGCTCGACGCGAGGAAGATTCCGTACCTCGTCGTGCTCAGCGCCGACCATGGCGCGCTCGACGCGGCGGAACGCGTCGCCACGCGCGGCGTCGCCGCCGTCCGTATCGATGACGACAAGCTCGTGCCCGCGCTGAACCGCACGCTGCGCGCGCAGCTCAAGCTCGACTTCGAGCCGCTGTTCGGTGACGCGCAGCAGCTCTACGTCGCCGCGCGCGCCGATGCGAAGCAGCGCGCGGCGATCGTCGCCGCGGCGCGCGAGGCGCTGCGCAAGAATCCGGATGTCTTCGCGGTCTACGGCAAGCGGGAGGCGCTCGCCGCGCGGCCGCCGCGCGACAGGCCGGCCGACGAGCTGACGCTGCTCGAACGCTTCGCCGAGAGCACCGACGCGCAGCGTTCCGGCGATCTGCTCGTCGCCTGGCAGCCGTACCGCTCGTTCGGCATGCCGAGCAAGGCCGGTGACACGATCGCCGGTCACGGCTCGCCGTGGAACTACGATCGCCGCGTGCCGATTCTGTTCTGGTGGCCCGGCGCGCACGGTTTCGAGCAGTCGCTGCCGATCGAGACGGTCGACATCGCGCCGACCCTGGCCGCGCTGGTCGGGATCGCGACGCCGCCGCTCGACGGCGTGTGCCGCGACCTCGACCGCGGACTCGCCTCGACCTGCGTGCATTCGACGAACCTGCCGGCGCGCCCTTGAGATCACGCCGGTGCGGCGTTCGTCGCGACGAACGCCGCGGTACCGCTGCGATCCGCGCCGTTACGCGGCCGGGCTTTCCTCGGCGAGACCGTTGTGGCGCAGCAGCGCGTCGATGCTCGGCTTGCGGCCGCGGAATTCGACGAACAGATCCATCGCCTCCTTCGAGCCGCCCTGCGCGAGGATGGTGTCGCGGAAGCGCTGGCCGATCTCCGGCGCGAACTGGTTTTCCTCGAAGGCGGCGAAGGCATCGGCCGACAGCACCTCGGCCCACTTGTAGCTGTAGTAGCCGGCCGCGTAGCCGCCGGCGAAGATGTGGCTGAAGCTCCACGGCATGCGGTTGAAGGCCGGCGGCTTCATCACCGCCACCTCGTCGCGCACCTTCTCGAGCAATTGCAGGACGCGGGCACCGTGCTCGGATGTCTGCGCCGGATCGAAATCGCGATGCAGGCGCAGATCGAACAGCGCGAACTCGAGCTGCCGCACCGTGGCCAGGCCGGCATGGAAGCTGCGCGACTGGCGCAGCTTGCTCAGCAGTTCCTCGGGCATCGCCGCGCCGGTCTGCCAGTGACGCGCGAAGTTCTTCAGCGTCATCGGGTCATAGCACCAGTTCTCCATGAACTGGCTCGGCAGTTCGACGGCGTCCCAGGCCACGCCATGGATGCCGGCGACCGAGGCTTCCTCGACGCGCGTCAGCAGGTGATGCAGGCCGTGGCCGAACTCGTGGAACAGGGTGACGACTTCGTCGTGCGTGAGCAGCGCCGGCTGGCCCGGCAGCGGCGGCGTGAAGTTGCAGGTCAGGTAGGCGACCGGCTGCTGCACGCCGTGCGCGGTGCGGCGGCGGTTGATGCACTCGTCCATCCACGCGCCGGAGCGCTTCTCGGCGCGCGCGAACGGGTCCAGATAGAACAGGCCGAAGGGCACGCCATCGCCGTCCTTCAGCACGTAGGTGCTGACATCCGGATGCCAGACCTCGATGCCGTCGACCTTGTCGATCGTCACGCCGTACAGGCGCTGCACGACGTCGAACATGCCGCGCACGACCTGATCGAAGGCGAAGTACGGACGCAGTTCCTCGTCGGACAGGCCGAGCTTGCGCTCCTTGAGCTTCTCGGCGTAGTAGGCGGCGTCCCAGGGCGAGAAGTCCTCGACGCCGTCGCGTTCGCGCGCGAAGGCGCGCAGCTCGTCGAGATCGCGCTGCGCGCGCGGCTTGGCGCGCTGCGCCAGATCGACGAGGAACTGCTCGACCTCGTCCGGCGACTCCGCCATCTTGGTCGCCAGCGACAGTTCGGCGTAGTTCCGGTAGCCGAGCAGCTGCGCCATTTCGTGCCGCAGGGCGAGGATTTCCTCCATCAGCGGACCGTTGTCGAACTGGCCGGCCTGCGGGCCGCGGTCGGAGGCGCGCGTCGCGAAGGCCTCGTAGAGCTCGCGGCGCAGCTCGCGGTGGTCGGCGTGGCTGATGACGGCGTCGTAGCTCGGAAAATCCAGGGTCAGCCAGAAACCGCTCAGGCCCTTGGCTTCGGCGCGCGCGCGTGCCGCCTGCCGGGCGTTGTCGGTCATGCCGGCGAGCAGGCTTTCGTCCTCGACGTGCTTGCCCCAGGCCTGGATGGCGTCCATCAGGTTTTCTTCGAACTTCGTCTGCAGATCGGACAGGCGCAGCGAGATCTCCTTGTAGCGTGCCTTCTGCGCCTCCGGCAGGGCGATGCCGGACAGGCGGAAGTCGCGCAGCGCGTCGGCGATCACCTTGCGCCGCACGGCGTCGTAGCCCTTGTACTCGTCGGACGCGGCGAGCGCCTCGTAGGCGCGGAACAGCGGCTCGGACTGCGACAGCTCCACCCCGTACTCGGTGAGCTTCGGCAGGCAGGCGTTGTAGGCGCGGCGCCACTCGGCGGTGGAGGTGACGCTGAACAGGTGCGAGACCGGGCCCCAGGCGCGCTGGATGTGATCGCTCATGTCCTCGAGCGGCTCGATCAGCGTGTCCCAGGTCGGTGCCGCGCCGCGCGCCAGCAGCTTGTCGAGTTCGGCGCGGTTCTTGGCCAGCACCTCGTCGAGCGCGGGCTCGGCATGCTCGGGGCGGATGGCGTCGAAAGCCGGCAGGGGCTGCGTCAGGGCGTCACGAAGCAGGGGATTGGACATGGCGGATCGTTTACAGCGGAGGGGTCGCTATTCTGGGGATGGCGGCCGCGCTTTTCGAGGACCGATCGTTCAGCAATTCCGGATTTCGGGGGAACCGTCCGGAATCTGGCGGTTTTTTGGCCTTTATCCACAGCCGGCCGGAGTGCCGCTCAGGCGCCGCGCAGGCTCACCAGCCAGCTGAAGGCCATGCCGCCGGCCAGCGCCGCGGCGAGCAGGGCCCAGGCCTGGCGGCGCAGATGCCGGGCCAGGCCGGCCTCGGAAAGCGTGGAAACGATGAATTCGCCGCCGTGCGGCGGCCGGCCGAGCACGTGCAGATCGGGATTCAGGCTCTGCTCGACGTGTTCGGCGCGCACCTGCGCCTGCGCGGCGCGGCGCGCGGCGTCCCATTCGGCGACGTCGATCTGGCCGTCGCGGTTGGTGTCGAAGCGGCGCAGCAGTTCGCGCCGATCGCTTTTCCACTCGCGCAGCAGCTCGCGCACGTCGGTCGCCTCGTCGTAGCTCTGCACGGCCGACTGCGTGCGGAACCAGCCGTAGGCGTAGAGCGGATCGCCGATGTGGATGAGCTGTTCGCTGTAGCGGTATTCGCCGGCGCTGAACCACGGCGTCCTCGGCGGCACCTGCGCCGGTCGCGGACCGCGGCCGCGCCAGCGGCGCGCGAGGCTCGGATAGGCCTGCACGCCGTGCGGATCGACGATGCATTCGCCGTCGGCGTCGGCGAGCAGGAACAGCTCGTCGGACACTGCCTCCTCGATGACTTGCCACTCGCTGCGGCGCCGGTCTCCGTCGTAGTAGTGGCGCAGCTGCTCGACCTTGTAGCGCCACCAGACGCAGCGCGCGCGCGACAGCGGCGAGAAGATTTCCGGTCCCGGCAAGAGGCGCGCGAAGCCGTTCAGCTCGACGTGGCCCTGCGCCGCCGAGCGGATGCGCGAGGTCGGCGTGTCCTCGATCAGCCGCGCACGGCGCAGGCGGCGGAAGCCGAGCACGAAGGCGCCGGCCGATGCCAGTGCCAGCAGGGCGCTGAACAGCCAGAACGGCAACGGATCGCCATGGGCGAGCGCGCGCGCGGCGTCGACGAGCGCCATGTCAGCGTCGACCGCGATTCAGCGGCGGAACAGCGCGTGCACGTCCACATCACTGGTTTCGGCGGCGCTGAAGCGCAGCAGTTCAGCCGGCCTGAAGGCGAACAGGCGGGCGACCAGCACATCCGGGAACTGCTCGATGCGCACGTTGTTGAGGTTCACGGTCTCGTTGTACAGCTCGCGGCGATCGGCGATCGCGTTCTCGAGGCCGGTGATGCGGCCGAGCAGCTGCTGGATGGACTGGTTGGCCTTCAGCTCGGGATAGGCTTCCACGGTCGCGACCACCGAGCCGAGGCTGCCGCGCAGCAGGCTCTCCGCCGCGCCGACGCCTTTCACGTCGCCGGCCTCGCGCGCCTGCTGCGAGCCGGCGCGCGCCGCCATGATCTGCTCCAGCGCCGATTTCTCGAACTGCATGTACTGCCGGCAGGTCTCGACCAGCTTCGGCAGCTCGTCGTGGCGCTGCTTGAGCAGCACGTCGATGTTGCTCCAGGCCTTGCTCACGCCGTGGCGCAGGTTGACCAGGCCGTTGTAGACATTGATGCCATAGGCGATCAGGGCCAGACCGGCGGCGAGCCAGATGAACGCAGTCAGCATGTTTCCCCCCGAGGAAAGCCAGCGCAGGATGCGAGAAATCGCAGTGGCGCGTTACCATAGCAAAAAGCCGCTCTAACGTACTGAACCATGATGCGAATTCTCGTTCTGCTGCTGACCGGCATCGGCGTCCTCGCCAGCCTCTCCGGCTGTACCGGCCAGCAGGTGCTCAACGACCTCACGACCAGCCGCGGCTACACGCTGACCAGCGACGTGCCCTACGACGCCGCCAACCGCCTGACGCTCGACGTCTACATGCCGGACAACGCGCAGAACGCGCCGGTCGTGGTGTTCTTCTACGGCAAGCGCTGGCGGGCCGGCGACAAGAGCGAATACAAGTTCGTCGGCCAGGCGCTGGCCTCGCGCGGCTTCGTCACCGTGATCCCCAACGTGCGCCTCTATCCGCGCGTGCGTTTCCCGGACTTCGTCAACGACGCCGCCAAGGCGGTGAAATGGGCGCACGTCAATGCCGCGCACTACGGCGGCAAGAGCGACAAGCTGTTCGTGATGGGCCACAACTCCGGCGCGCACATCGCCGCCATGCTGGTGCTCAACGAGGAATACCTGAAGGGCGTCGGCGGCTCGCGCAGCTGGCTGCGCGGCATGATCGGCCTTGCCGGCCTCTACAACTTCATGCCGATCACCGCGCCGGATCTGCGCGACCTGTTCGGCCCGGTCGACCGCTTCCCGTACACGCAGCCGATCTTCTTCGTCGACGGCAGCAATCCGCCGCTGTTCCTCGTGCACGGCGAGGACGACGCCATCGTCGCCGTCTCCAACACGCGCACGCTGGCCGAGTCGGTGACCAAGGCCGGCGGCCCGGTCGAGACGCTGATCTACCCGAAGATGTCGCACGATCTGATCATCAGCTCGTTCGCCTCGATGCTGCGCGGCCGCGCCGACGTGCTCGATCAGGTCGAGGACTTCATCAGGCGCAGGTCGAGCGGCCAGCCGACGCCGCGCGCCAGCGCCATCAACGCCACCAGGCTGGCGCCCGAGGCGCCGCGCGACGACGGCACCGTGTTCACCGACTCCATCGAATCGGCGCCGCCGGTGCCGGTGCAGTGATCGGCGCATGATCCGCAGCTTCGAGGGCGTCGCGCCGCGACTCGGCGCGCGGGTCTATGTCGACGAGCAGGCCGCGGTGATCGGCGACGTCGCGCTCGGCGACGACGTCTCGGTCTGGCCCTTCGTCGCCGCGCGCGGCGACGTCAACCGCATCGTCGTCGGCCGGCGCAGCAACATCCAGGACAACACGGTGCTGCACGTCACGCACGACGGCCCGTACTCGCCCGGCGGCGTGATGCTGGCGATCGGCGAGGACGTCACCGTCGGCCACGGCGTGATCCTGCATGCCTGCACGATCGGCGACCGCTGCCTGATCGGCATGGGCGCCATCGTCATGGACCGCGCGATCGTCGAGGCCGACGTGCTGCTCGCCGCCGGCAGCATGGTGCCGCCCGGCAAGGTTCTGAAAAGCGGCTGGCTGTACCGCGGCTCGCCGGCGCAGCCGGCGCGCGAGCTGAGCGCCCAGGAGCGCGAGCACCTGCGCTACTCGGCCGCGCACTACGTGCGCCTCAAGGACCGCTATCTGGGCGGGCGCTGAACGACGCGCGGCGCGCGCGACGCTTCGTCAGCGCCTGTGCGCCGTCATAAAATGGAAATCCGATTACGCACCTCGATCCCGCACCGGAACTTCAATGACCCGCAAACTCGTCCTGCTGCGCCACGGCCAGAGCCAGTGGAACCTCGACAACCGCTTCACCGGCTGGGTCGACGTCGACATCACCGAGGCGGGCCGCAAGGAAGCCGCCGCCGCCGGCAAGCTGATGCGCGAGGAAGGGCTGATGTTCGACATCGCCCACACCTCGGTGCTCAAGCGCGCGATCCGCACGCTGTACACCGCGCTCGACGAGATGGACCAGATGTGGATTCCGGTGGCCAAGACCTGGCGCCTCAACGAGCGTCACTACGGCGCCCTGCAGGGTCTCGACAAGGCCGAGACCGCCGCCAAGCACGGCGAGGCGCAGGTCAAGATCTGGCGCCGCAGCTACGACATCCCGCCGCCGCCGATGGACGCGCACGACGGCGGCCACCCGAAGTACGACCGCCGCTACGCCAGACTCGACGAGCACGCCCTGCCGGCCACCGAATCGCTGAAGACCACGCTCGAGCGCGTGCTGCCGTACTGGCACGATGCCATCGCCCCGCAGCTCAAGGCCGGCCAGACGGTGCTCGTCACCGCGCACGGCAACTCGCTGCGCGCCCTGTACAAGTACCTCAACAACGTCTCCGACGAGGCCATCCTCGAGCTCAACATCCCGACCGGCATCCCGCTGCTGTTCGAGCTGCACGAGAATCTCACGGTGAAGTCCTATCGCTATCTCGGCGACGCCGAGGCGGCGAAGAAGGCGGCCGAAGCGGTGGCGAACCAGGCGAAGTCGCGCTGAAAGCGATCGCCGCGGGCAACGAAGAGGGCGCCGATGGCGCCTTTTTTGTTCTGATGCGATGCGATCAGAGCAGGCGGCGAACCGCCACCAGTTTCCGTCGCCAGCGCCCGCTGAGTTCGGTGACGACGACGCGGCCGGCGCTCGGCGAGGCGTGCACGATGTAGCCGTCGTCGACATAGACGGCGACGTGCAGCTGGCGCGGCTTCCAGCGGTAGATGAGCAGGTCGCCCGGACGCAGCTGGGCGCGCGGCACGGCGACGCCGGTCTTCAGCAGTTCGTCGGCGGTGCGCGGCAGATCGAGACCGGCGCTGCGGAACACTTGCTGCACGAGGCCGGAGCAGTCGACGGCGTCGCCGTCGTTGCGCCCGAGTGCGTATTCGGTGCCGAGCATGGACAGCGCCTTATCGAGCAGCAGCGCGCCGATGCCGGTGCGGACGTCGTCCGCCAGCCGCAGGCGCAGCGCCGGCGGCAGGCTGGCGCGCCCGGCCGGCGCGAGCGGCGCGGCCGCGAGCGTCGTGCTGAGCCGCAGCTCCGGCGCGGCGCCGGCGGTGCCGATGCCGAGCAGGGCCAGCGACAGGAACATCAGCAGTCGGTCCATCGGCGGAGATCGGCAGGGGGATGGCGCGAGCCTGCCCGCTTCCGCCGCGTTGGCGGCCGTGGCCGCGATGGGCGGCGCCGCACGGCCGACCGGCGTGCGGCGCCGCGGACCTTCAGGACTTCAGCACGCGGCGCACCGTGACCAGACGCCGCTGCCAGGCAGCGTCGAGCGGCGTGACGACGACTTCGCCGGCGCTCGGCGAGGCATGCACGATGTGCTGGCGGTCGAGCATCAGCGCGACATGCAGCTGGTGCCGCTGCCAGCGATAGATCAGCAGATCGCCGGCGCGCGGCTGCGTGCGCGGCACCGGCACGCCGGTGTGCAGCAGCTGATGCGTGGTGCGCGGCAGCGCGATGCCGGCGCTGGCGAAGATGCGCCGCATCAGCGCCGAGCAGTCGACCGCCTCGTCGTCGTCGCGCCCGAAGCCGTACCCGGTGCCGAGCATGGCCAGCGCCTGATCGTGGATCTGCAGCTCCGCCGCCGACGGCGTCTTCGCCGCCTTGGCGTGCGTGGCATGCAGCAGGGCGAGGCCGCCGAGCA
The DNA here is from genome assembly GCF_000474945.1 of Solimonas soli DSM 21787. Lineage (GTDB taxonomy): Bacteria > Pseudomonadota > Gammaproteobacteria > Nevskiales > Nevskiaceae > Solimonas > Solimonas soli. The sequence continues at coordinate 155,454 of NZ_AXDW01000010.1, forward strand.
GCAGTCCGCACAGATCGCCGGCCGCGCGCAGGCGGCGGCGCGCCGGACGCACGACCGGCGCTTGCGCGGCGGTCGTCGCCGCCGCACTCACAGCGACATCCTCAGGCCCACGTAGACCGAACGGCCCGGTACCGGCACCGCGTCCTTGATGAACGAGGTCGAGCGGCGGATGTCGTCGTCGAGCAGATTGCTGCCGCGCAGATAGACCGAAGCGGCGTGATCGCCGTCGTCAGCGACGTAGAACTTGTAGCTGAAGTCGGCGTCGAGCAGGTTGTAGCCGGCGGTCCGCGTCTCCAGCGGCGCGGTGTCGTCCTGGCGGCCGGCGCGCGTGTAGTCGACGCTGCCGTCGAAGCGCTGCCAGCGGCCGTCGATGCCGAGGCCGACGCGTATCGGCGGAATGCGCGGCAGGTTGTCGCCGTTGTCGAGCTTGGCGCGCACGTAGTCGGCGAACAGGCGCGTGTTGAGCTTGACCGGGCCGTCCTGCAATACGGCGTAGTGCAGCTCGGTTTCGAAGCCGTACAGCTTGGCGTTGGCCTGACGGTAGTCGACCAGCAGCACGTCGCCGTCCGGGTTGAAGGTGCCGTCCTCGTCGACGCGGTCGGCGACGCCGTCGGCGTCCGGCGTGCCGCTGCCGTCGGCGTTGAGGCCTGCATCGACTTCCGACAGATACAGGAAGTGGTGGATCTGGTTGTAGTAGACGCTGGCGTTGAAGGTCCAGCGCTGCTGGTGATGATCGAAGCCGAGCTCGATGTTGTTCGAGCTCTCCTTCTTCGCGTCGATGTTGCCGCGCTCGAAGGTCTCGGTCGCGCCGTGCGGGCCGAAGGCGTACAGCTCCTCCGGCACCGGCGAGCGCTCGGCATGCGTGGCGTAGAGCTTGAGGTGCGAATCGGCGCCGACGTTGAAGCTGGAGCCGAGCGAGGCGGAGAACGGCGTGTAGTCGCGCTCGGCGACCGCCGGGCGGCCGGCCTCGCCCTGCTGCGGCGTGTTGGTGTCGCGCTCGGCGCGCGCGCCGAATTCGAGCTTGCCGCGGCTGTACGGCCCCAGATCGAACGGTTTTTCCTCGATGAAGAACAGGCCGGCCTGGCGGCTGTAGACCGGCGGCACGTAGGCTTCCTCGCCGACCGCCGAGAAGTCGCGCCAGTTGAACTGCGCGCCGAACACGCCGCGGAAGCCGAGCAGCGGCGCGTGCACGGCCTCGATGCGGCCCTGGTACTGCTGGTTGTGGAAGATCGTGCCCGGCTCGCCCTTGGCCTCGAACTCGGTGTGATCGTAGTTCGAGGTGCCGCCGCGGAATTTCAGCGAGTCGACGCCGTCGAACGGCTTGTTGAGGATGATCTGCGTGTCGAGGCGCGTCTGGTGCATGAGGATGAACGCGCTTTCCTCGATCGGCAGACCGTAGTTCGTCGTGAAACGGTTGGCGCCGAAGCCGAACACGTCGCCGTTGCCGTCGATGTAGGAGTACGAGGCGCCGCCCGACTGCGCGCGCAGCTGGCTGTTGTTCATGGTGTCGTGGAAGCCGCTGCCATCGACGTTCGACCAGCCGGGGATGCTGTAGTCCTCGGCTTCGCGAAAGCCGTAGTCGGCATGCAGCATGTGCGGGCCGCTGCCGTAGTTCAGCTCGCCGCTGAACGAGCCCTCGTCGCCGTTCGTGCCGTAGTAGGTATCGACGGCGCCGTGCAGGCCGTCTTCCACCCGCGTCGGCAGGCGGCCGTTGTCGACGTTGACGACGCCGCCGGCGGCGCTGTTGCCGTAGAGCAGCGTCGCCGGGCCCTTCAGCACCTCGATCTGCCGCGCTTGTGCCGGCGCGATGGTGACGTTGTGGTCGGGCGAGAGATCGGAGACGTCCATCGCCGACAGGCCGTTCTCCAGCATCTCGACGCGCGGACCGGCGAGGCCGCGGATCACCGGGCGGCCGGCGCCGGCGCCGAAGTCCGTGGTGGAAACGCCGGGCTGGCTCTGCAGGGTTTCGCCGAGCGTGCCGCGGCGTACGCGGTCGAGGTCTTCACCGCTGATCACGGCGGCCGGCTGCACGAGATCGTCGGCCGTGCGGCCGAGCGGATTGGCGGTGACGATCACTTCGGCGACCGGATCGCCGGCGCTGCCGGCAGCACCGGGCGCCGGGTCGGCGAGCGCGGCGGCGGGGAAGGCGATGGCGGCGAGCGCCAGCGGCTGGAGATGGAAAGCGGTGGCGCGGCTTGCGGCGCGCGGCAACGGCGAATCGCGACGCGCGCGGCGCCTGCGCAGGAAATCGGTCAGCATGAAAAACCCTCGAAAACGGCAGGAAGCGGCGCGCGAGGCGCACCGACGCAATCAGGCAGCGGGGACGGCCTGTGCCGGAGGACCGCGGATGTCGTAGGCGCGCCGCGCGGCGGCGCGTGCCGGCTGCACGGCGACGACGGCCGGAGCCTCGATGCGGGCGGCGGGAACCGGCGGCTGGACGATCGGCGTCAGCGCGGCGCCATCCAGGCCCTGCGCGTGCGCGCAGATCTTGCAGAGGGCGTCGCCCTGCACGGCCGGATGCTCGAAGGCATGCGCGAGCACCAGCCACTGACCCAGCGCGAGGGCCAGGGCGAGCAGCAGATGACGAGCGGCGAAACGGCGCATGAAGGCCGATTCTAGCGCAGCGCGACCGACCGACAACGGGGGTCAATCCCCGGTGGGCGCTGCCGGCGGCTCGGTGGCGGCCGTCGTGCCCGGCGCCGGCAGGGTCGTGTGCTTCGGCGCGTGCGCCGGCAGCCAGCCGGCGAAGGCGGGCAGGCGGCGCGTGGCGTGATAGGCGACGTAGCTCAGCAGCTGGCGCAGCAGCGTGCGGCGCCGCGCATCTTCCGGGAGGATGCGCCTGCAATGGTGCTGCATCAGGCGCTCGAGGCTGGCGCGCAGCGCGTCGGCGAGCGGGCGGCTGCGCACCACGAGGTTGGCCTCGAGGTTGAGGAACAGGCTCAGCGGATCGAGATTGCTCGAGCCGACGGTCGCCCAGTCGCCGTCGATCACCGCGACCTTGGCGTGCATCGGTCGCTCGCAGTATTCGTAGATGTGCACGCCGCCGCGCAGCAGGTAGTCGTGCAAGGTGTTGGCGGCCCACTGCACCCAGCGCATGTCCGGGTTGCCCTGCAGGATCAGGCGCACCCTGACGCCGCGCCGCGCCGCGCGGCGCAGGTCGCGCAGCAGGCGGTAGCCGGGAAAGAAATAGGCGTTGGCGATGATGATTTCGTGCCGTGCCGCACGCACGCCGACACGATAGATGCGCTCGATGTCGGCGCGATGCCTGGCGTTGTCGCGCACCACCAGCGCGGCGAGCGCGTCGCCGGCCTGGCGCGGCGGCTCGCTGGCGGCGCCGGCCTGCCGGCGGCGCCGCCAGCGCCATTGCCGGCGCACCGGCGGCGTGGTCGTCTCCAGCATCAGGCGACGGATCTCGTCGACCACCGGCCCTTCGATCTGCAGCGCGTAATCCTGCTTCGACTGCGCGCCGTAGTCGCGCACGTGGTCGTGCGAGAGATTGATGCCGCCGCAGAAGGCGATGCGCCGGTCGATCACCGCCAGCTTGCGATGCAGGCGGCGGAACATGCGCGTGCGCCGGCCGAGCACCGTCTTGACCGGATCGTAGACATGGATGCGCACGCCGGCCGCGATCAGCGGCGCAGTGTAGGCCTCCGGCAGCCAGGCCGAGCCGTAGCCGTCGATGGTGATCTGCACCTGGGCGCCGCGCTGCGCGGCGGCGAGCACGGCGGCGTGGAACTGCCGGCCGACCGGATCGTCGAAGAGGATGAAGGTTTCCAGCAGCACCTCGTGCTGTGCGGCGGCGATCGCCTCGAACAGGCGCGGATAGTATTCCTCGCCGTTCTCGAGCAGCTCGACGCGATGTCCCTCGTGCCACTGGCCGATCATCGGCGCGTCTCCGGCAGGTGCAGCTCGACGGCGAGCGCGGCGTGATCCGACAGCCGCGACCAGGGCGGCGCGGCGAGCACCTGCGGCCGGGTCACCGTCGCGTTGCGGAAGTAGATGCGATCCAGCTTCAGCAGCGGCCAGCGCGCCGGGAACGAGCGCGCCAGGCGGCCGCGCGTCTCGACGAAGGCCTCGCGCAGGCCGCAGCTCTGCAGGCGGCGGTTGGCGCGCAGCCACCAGTCGTTGAAGTCGCCGGCGACGAACAGCGGCGCGTCGTCCGGCACCTCGCGCGAGATCAGCCGGCACAGCTGCTGCAGCTGCTCGCGGCGATGCCGTTCGCGCAAGCCGAGGTGCACGCAGATGGCATGCACGTCGAGAATCTGGTTCGGCACGCGCAGCACGCAGTGCAGCAGGCCGCGCTGTTCGTGGCGGCCCACCGACACGTCGTGATTCTCGAAGCGCACGATCGGGAATTTCGACAGCACGGCGTTGCCGTGGTGGCCCTCGGTGTAGACCGCATTGCGGCCGTAGGCGAAATCGCGCCAGATGGAATCGGCGAGGAACTCGTACTGCGGCATCGCCGGCCAGGTGGCGTGGCGCACGGCATGCGCGCTGTGCTCGCCGAGCACCTCCTGCAGGAACACGATGTCGGCGGCGACGCCGCGCACCGCTTCGCGCAGCTCGTGCAGCACGAAGCGGCGGTTGAAGGAATTGAAGCCCTTGTGCGTGTTCAGCGTCAGCAGCTTGATGACGGGAGCGGCGTCCCTGGCCTTGTCCATCGTCCCTGATCCGGTGAGGCAAGGACCATAGGCTTGCCGAGCGCGCTGAACCGATGCTGACGCGGCCCGTTTCAGGGCCGCGAATAGCCCGCCGGCCGTCGCGCGTCGAGCCAGGCGATGGCGTCCTCGGCATCGCGCTCGAACCAGGCGCGCGCCGAGCCGAGCACGAAGTGATAACCCCAGGCATCCATGTCGGCGAAGCAGCGCGCCTGCGAGTAGCCGGGCAGGCGCGCGGCGAGCAGGCATTCGAGATAGCAGACGGCATGCTCCTCGACGTCGTCGCCGCCGGCATTGGTGTGCAGCGTGGCGCGGCGCGCCTCGTCGGCGCACAGCCAGTGGCTCGCCTCGTGCAAGGCCGAGTGCACCGGCGTGTCGCCGCGCAGATAGAGCGTGTCGCCGATCAGGCCGGCCTCGCACTCGCCCCAGTAGCTGCCGGGAATCGTCTCGCCGTCGGCGACCGGCGCGATGCGCAGGCCCAGCGGTTCGAGCAGGGCGCGCAGGCCGGCATCGCCGAGCGTCGCGCAGCGCACGACGTCGGGCGCGGCGGACGAAGGCGGGACGGGCAGGGGCTGGGCGGACACGGCATGGCGTCGGAGTCGGGAGCGCGCATTATGCCGGCGCGATCAGCCGAGCAGCGACGCGAACAGTCCCCGGGGCCGATGCGCGCGCGCGACCGTGACGATGAACGCCGCCGTCGCGAGCGCCGCGACACAGGCCAGCGCGCGCACGCGCCACGTGCATCCGACTTCAGCGCGACGCTGCCGAGCACGATGTACAGCAGCACCGCCAGCACCTTCACCGTCGGCCAGGCCTGCACCAAGGGATGCAGGCGCAGCAGGACGACCAGGGTGAGCGCGCTGGCGAGCAGCGCGGTGTCGACGATCGGCGGCGCGATGCGCAGCGCGCGGCGAAGCCGCCACGACACCTCGCCGGGCATCAGCAGGCCGCGCAGCGCGAACAGCGTCGGCTGACGACCCCCGGCGCCGAGGTGCACGAGGCGGATGTCGCGTAGAACGACATCAGTCCGCGCGCCGGCGGTTCACGAGCGCCGGCGAGTCCGCAGGGGCGCCGGCCGGTGGCGTCGGCGGCGGTCCGCATGGCGGGCGCATCACTATCGTCATCTCCTCGCATCGGGCGTCGTGCCGACGGTCGCTGTCTGTGCCGGCGCCGATGCCGAGCTTGCAGTCGACCGCCGATTCCCGGCACGAGGCAGGGCTGGAGAGGGTTGCACGGGCGACGCTGATCGTCCGAGGGCCCCGTCATGCGCGAGCGCGAGGATTTCCGGCCCGGGTTCGCCGGGCGGCTGATGCGCCGCGCCGGCGCCGCGGCCGTCGGCGCCGGCGTTTTCCGTAGAATCGGCGCATGAGAATCGGCATCGACCTCGGCGGCACCAAGATCGCGGGCGTGGTCATGGGCGCCCACGCGCAGATCGTCGCGCAGCAGCGCGTCGCCACGCCGGCCGGCGACTATGCGGCGACGGTCGACGTCATTGCACATCTGGCGCTGCGCCTCGAAGCCGCGGCCGGTGCGTCGAATCTGCCGATCGGCGTCGGCACGCCGGGCGCGATCTCGACGCTCACCGGCCGCATGAAGAACTGCAATTCGACCTGCCTCAACGGCCAGCCTTTGCTGGCCGATCTCGAGACGCGGCTCGGGCCGCGCGTGCGCATCGCCAACGACGCCGACTGCATGGCGCTGTCGGAAGCGCACGGCGGCGCGGCGGACGGCGCCGAGACAGTGTTCGGCGTCATTCTCGGCACCGGCGTCGGCGGCGGCATCGTCGTGCGCGGCCAGCTGCTGCGCGGCGCGAACGCCATCGCCGGCGAGTGGGGACACAATCCCTTGCCCTGGCCGCAGCCCGGCGAGCTGCCGGGTCCGGCCTGCTATTGCGGGCGCAGCGGCTGCATCGAGACCTGGCTGTCGGGCACCGGCCTCGCCGCCGAGCACAGGCGCCTGCACGGCGGCAGCTGGCGCGGCGAGCAGATCGTGTTCGCCGCCGAGGACGGCGACGCGGCGGCGGAGGCCACGCTGCAGCGCTACGAGCAGCGTCTGGCGCGTGCCCTGGCCTCGATCATCAACGTGCTCGATCCGCAGGTGATCGTGCTCGGCGGCGGCCTGTCGCGCCTGCGGCGCCTGTACCGCAACGTGCCCGAGCAGTGGAAGCCCTGGGTGTTCTCCGACGAAGTGCGCACGCGGCTCGTCGCCGCCCAATACGGCGATGCGACCGGCGTGCGCGGCGCCGCCTGGCTGTGGCCGGAAGCCGGGGAAGCCGCCGGTGCCGCCTGATCAGGCCGGCATGGCGCGGCGCTCGGCGTAGGCGATGAAGCCCTTCACGAGCCGGTAGATCCACCACACGTAGAGGCCGAGCAGCAGCGGGATGCCGATCAGGACCCAGCACAGCGCGCCGAAGACGAGGCCCCACAGCAGCGTCCACCAGAAGGTGCGGATCAGGTAGCGGTGATGGCTGCGGATGTAGGCGTTGCGCGTCTCCGAAACCTTGATGTAGCTGATGACGAGACTGATGATCGTCGCCAGGAAACAGGTGAACGGCGAGATCGCCTGCAGCACGTAGGCGACGATCAGCGTCGTGCGCTCGCGCTCGCTGGCGTCGGGACCATCATCGATCAGGGTCGCGGTGTCCATCGCAGCATTCCGTCATTGCGGCCGTTCGGCGGCGGCCTTCGATGCTTGGACGCAAGCATGCCTGCGAAGGTTTGCGGCGCGCAAAGAAAAAGGCGGCCGCGAGGGCCGCCTTTCGCACGACGAACCGCCTTCGCCTACTTGTACGCCTTGATGCCGTTGGCGATTTCCTGCTTCGCCGCCGCGGCATCGCGCCAGCCGGCGAGCTTGACCCACTTGCCCTTCTCGAGCGCCTTGTAGCTGCCGTAGAAGTGCTCGATCTCGTTCTTCACGCGCGCCGGCACGTCGGCGAGATCACGCAGGTTGTCGTAGGCATTGTTCGACACCTTGTCGACCGGCACGGCGAGCAGCTTGGCGTCGGTGCCTTTCTCGTCCTCGGTGTCGAGCACGGCGACGGCGCGGCACTTGATGACCGAGCCGGCGACGACGGGGTGCGGGGTGATGACGAGCACGTCGACCGGATCGCCGTCGCCCGACAGCGTCTTCGGCACGTAGCCGTAGTTGGCGGGATAGCTCATCGCCACGTTCATGAAGCGATCGACCATCAGCAGGCCGGTTTCCTTGTCGACTTCGTACTTGACCGGCGGACCGTAGGCCGGAATCTCGATGACGACATAAAACTCTTCCGGAGCCTTGCTGCCCGGACCCAGTGTTTCAAAACCCATGGTCGCATTCCTGGTCTGCTGAATGTGGGGAGGATGGAGCCGAGCGCGGCGCCGAAGCGGCGTCTGCAGAGTCGGACGCCGGATTCTAGCAAATGGAAATTTCGACATTTGCAAGGTTTGACGGGTCGGGACCCAGCGGTTACTTTTGCTGGCCGCGCGGCGCCCGGAGGCGGCAGCTGCGCGTCTCAAGCATTCACAGGTCACTCCAAAGATGAGAATCGTATTGCTGGGCGCACCCGGCTCGGGCAAGGGCACGCAGGGTGAAAAGCTGGTTGCGCATTTCGGCATTCCCAAGATTTCCACCGGAGACGCGCTGCGCGCCGCCGTCGCCGCCGGCACCGAGCTCGGCAAGAAGGCCAAGGCGGCAATGGACGCCGGCCAGCTGGTCGCCAACGAGATCGTCATCGGCATCGTCGAAGAGCGTCTCGCCCAGGCGGACGCGCAGAAGGGTGCGATCCTCGACGGCTTTCCGCGCAACACCGCGCAGGCCGAAGTGCTCGACGGCATGCTCCGGCGCCTCGGCCAGCCGGCAATCGACAAGGCTGTTCATTTGGCGGTGAACGACGAAGAGATCATCAAGCGCCTGCTCGACCGCGCCCAGAAGGAAGGCCGCGCCGACGACAAGGAGGACGTGATCCGCCACCGCATCAAGGTCTACAACGACGAGACCCACCCGCTGCTCGACTACTACGCGAAGCAGGGCAAGCTGGTCACGGTGCAGGGCGTCGGCAGCCTCGACGACATCTTCCAGCGCATTCTCGGCGTGCTGAAGTAGGCGATCGGCATGACGAAAAGGCCCGCGCGATGCGGGCCTTTTTCGTTTGCGCACGCCGCGGTTCTTCGCGCGCCGATCGGCGCCGGCTCAGAAGAAGCGCTGCAGCAATGCCGCGCCGCACTGTTCCAGGCGCCAGCCCTGCAGCACCGGAACCTGCGCGGCGCGGCCGCGGCGCAGGAGTTCGATCAGATCGGCGCGCGGCGCGAGATAACCGGCCGGCAGCTGCAGCTCGGCGGCGCGCGCCTGCACCGTGGCCTGCAGCTCGCGCAGGCGTGCTTTCTGCTCGGCGCTCAATTCGTCGTCCGTGGCCAGCTTGCGCGGCGATTGCGCCAGCGCTTCGCCGACGATGCCGAGCAGCGTGGCGCCGTGGCGTTCGAGCGTCTTCGGCGGCAGCACGCCGAGGCCTTCGAGTTGCGCCGCGCCGGTCGGCTGGCGTTCGGCGATGCGGTAGATGGCGTCGTCGTCGATGATCCACTTGCGCGGGCGGTCGCGCGCCTGCGCCTCGCGCTCGCGCCAGGCGGCGAGCGCGGCGGCGACGGTCTGCTCGGCGGCCGTCATGCGGGCGAGACCGCGCAGGCGCTCCCAGGCGTCCTCCGGGCGCGTCACGTACTGCGCGGCGCGCGCCAGGCGCGCGCAATCTTCGGCGAGCCAGGCAAGGCGGCCGCGCGCAGCGAGCTCGTCCTGCAGGGCGACGAACACGGTGGCGAGGTGCGAGACGTCGGCCGCCGCGTAGGCCAGCTCCGCTTCGGTCAGCGGGCGGCGTGCCCAGTCGGTGCGCGAGAGGCTCTTGTCGAGCGTGATGCCGAGCCGCTTTTCGATCAGTCCGGCGTAGCCGATCTGGTCGCCGACGCCGAGCAGGGTCGCGGCGATCTGCGTGTCGAACAGCGGCTGCGGGCAGGCGCCGCGCAGGCGCACGAGGATTTCGAGATCCTGCGAAACGGCGTGGAAGACCTTGATCGAATCCGGCGCATAGAGCAGGTCCAGCAGCGGATTCAGGTCGGCGAGCGCCAGCGTGTCGATGCAGACCGCTTCGTCGCCGTCGCCGATCTGGATCAGGCAGAGCCGGGGGTAGTAGGTGTCGACACGCACGAATTCGGTGTCGACGGTCAGCCAGCGGCGTTCGCGCCAGCGCGCCAGATGCGGGGCCAGCGATTCGGGGGTCTGGATCAGCTCGGTCATGTCGTTGTTGTCGTGGCGGGCCGCCGATCGGCGCAGCGTCCATCGTGCGGCAGTGAACAGCCTCTAGAATACGTGCCTTCGTCACTCGCCGACCACTCATGCTCGCCGCCATCGTCAACGCCACACTGCGCATCCTGCTGTTCCGTGCCGGCCCGCAGGACTTTCCGTATGACCCCAGGCTGACGGCGCCGCTCGCGCTGCTGCTGGCGCTGGCGATCGGCCTGCAGGCGATGCCGTCGGTGCCGGTCGGCGGCGCCATCGCGGTCGCGCTCGCCACCGTCGCCGCGCTCGGCATGGTCACGCGCCTGGTCCTGCGCATGCGCCAGCTCGACGCGCGCTTTCACCAGACCTTCGCGGCCTTGCTGGCGAGCAATGCCGTGCTGACCTTCCTGATCGTGCCGTTCGCGGTGAAAGCGGCGCCGGCCCTGCACGAACTGGCCAGTCATCCCGAGCTGTTCGAGCATCCGGAGCAGATGACGACGCCGCTGCCGCTCGCCGCCGTGTTCGTGATGTTCGCGCTGTCGCTGTGGAACCTGCTGGTCAATGCGTCGATCTTCCGCCATGCCGTCAACGTCTCCTTCGGTGCCGGCATCCTGATCGCCTTCGGCCTGTCGCTGGCGCTGCAGCTGTTCGTCAGCGTGGTCGCCAGTCTGGTCGTCGGCACGCCGGCGGGCTGACGGTCCATGCACATCCATATTCTCGGCATCTGCGGCACTTTCATGGCCGGCATCGCGGCGATCGCGCGCGAGGCGGGACACACGGTCACCGGCTCCGATGCGAACGCCTGGCCGCCGATGTCGACGCAGCTCGAGGCGCTCGGCATCACCGTCATGCAGGGCTACGAGCCGAAGCATCTGCAGCCGGCGCCGGACATGGTCGTGGTCGGCAATGTCGTCACGCGCGGCAATGCGGCGATGGAATACGTGCTCGATGAAGGGCTGCCGTACACCTCGGGTCCGCAATGGCTCGCCGAGAATGTGCTGCGCGATCGCCATGTGCTCGCCGTCGCCGGCACGCACGGCAAGACCACGACGACGTCCCTGCTTGCCTGGCTGCTCGAACACGCCGGCCTCGCGCCGGGCTTCCTGGTCGGCGGCGTGCCGCAGAACTTCGGCATCTCGGCGCGCCTCGGCGCGTCGAAATACTTCGTCATCGAGGCCGACGAGTACGACACCGCCTTCTTCGACAAGCGCAGCAAGTTCGTGCACTACCGGCCGCGCACGGCGATCCTCAACAACCTCGAATACGACCACGCCGACATCTTCCCCGACCTCGCCGCGATCGAGCGGCAGTTCCATCATCTCGTGCGCACCGTGCCGGGTTCCGGCCGGCTGGTCGTCAACGGCGACAGCGAAGCGCTGGCGCGCGTGCTCGCGCAGGGCTGCTGGAGCGAGGTCGTGCGCTTCAGCACCGACGGCTCGCGCGAGCACGAATGGTGGGGCGGCTACGGCGGCGAATGCACGACGCCGGGCGGCTTCGAACTGGTCGCCGGCGGTCTCGAACAGGGCTGCGTGGCGACGCCGCTGCCGGGCCTGCACAACGTCGCCAACACGCTTGCCGCGTTCGCGGCGGCCGAACACGTCGGCGTGCCGGTGGCGACGCTGATCGAGGGCTTGCAGCAGTTCACGAGCGTCAAGCGCCGCCTCGAAGTGGTCGGCGAAGCGCGCGGCGTGACGGTCTACGACGACTTCGCGCATCACCCGACGGCGATCGAGGTGACGATCGCCGCGCTGCGTCGCCAGACGCACGGTGGTCGCGTGCTCGCGGTGCTCGAGCCGCGTTCCAACACCATGCGCCTCGGCACGCACGCCGACGAGCTCGCGCTCAGCCTGCGCGACGCCGATCTCTGCTTCGTCTACGCGCGGCCCGATCTCAAATGGGACGCCAAGGGCGCGCTCGCCGGCGTCGGTTCGCGGCTGCGCGTGGCCGCCGACCTCGAGGCGCTGATCGCGGCGATCGCGGCGGAAGCGCGCAGCGGCGATCGCGTGCTAGTGATGAGCAACGGCGACTTCGGCGGCATCCACGGCAAGCTGCTGAAGCGGCTCGCCGCCTGAGGCTCGACGCAAACGCAAAAGCCCGCCTCGTGGCGGGCTTTTGCGGCGCGATCGCTTACTGCACGCGCTTGACTCTGGCCTTGCTGTTGAGCCCGTCGACGCTGAGGTAGTAGGCCCCGAACAGGCCTTTCTCGATCGTTACCGGCGGATCGCGGGTGGCGGCGACGTAGGCACTGTGGTCGTCGACGACGACCCAGACCTGGCCGTTGTCGAGCTTGAACCGGCTCTTCGGCTCCCAGCCCTCGAAGGTGCCGACGATGTGCGCCTGCATCGTCGTCGGCTCCTGCGTCCGGTCGGCCTGCGTGCTGCGCAACTGCTCGGCTCCGAACTGCGCCGGCGGCGGCGTGCTTGCCGGCGTCGGGGCCGGCGCTGGCGTCGCTGCGGCGGCCGTATGCCGGCCGGCGAGCTGGTCATAGCAGGCGAGGCGAGCGGACGCTTCATCGATTCCGGCACAAGCCTGCAGATCGGCCGCGCGTGCCGGCGTCGCGGCGGCAAGCAGGCAGGCCACACCGAGTTCGAGAGGCAGGCGGCGCATTCAGGCGGCCGGGTGATGCAGCACGTGTTCCGCCTGCAGGTCGGCGTGGTAGCTCGAACGCACCATCGGGCCGCTGGCGACGTGCGAGAAACCCATGGCCTCGCCGACGCTGCGCAGGCGCTCGAATTCCTCCGGCGTCACGTAGCGCGCGACCGGCAGATGGTTCTTCGATGGCTGCAGGTACTGGCCGAGCGTCAGCATGTCGACCCGGTGCGCGCGCAGATCGCGCATCACCTGCTCGATTTCCTCGATCGTCTCGCCGAGGCCGAGCATCAGGCCGGACTTGGTCGGCACATTCGGGTGCAGGCCCTTGAAGCGTTCGAGCAGGTCGAGCGACCAGTCGTAATCCGAGCCCGGCCGCGCCTGCTTGTAGAGGCGCGGCACCGTTTCCAGATTGTGGTTGAAGACGTCCGGCGGGTTGTCCCTGAAGATCGTCAGCGCCGGGTCCATGCGGCCGCGGAAATCCGGCACCAGCACTTCGATCGTCAGCGCCGGCGACAGCCTGCGCGATTCGGCGATGCAGGCCGCGAAGTGGCCGGCGCCGCCGTCGGCGAGATCGTCGCGATCGACCGAGGTGATGACGACGTAGCGCAGGCGCATGTCGCGAATCGTCTCGGCGAGGTGCTTCGGTTCCTCCGCATCGAGCGGATTCGGGCGGCCGTGCGCGACGTCGCAGAACGGGCAGCGCCGCGTGCAGATGTCGCCCATGATCATGAACGTTGCCGTGCCCTTGCCGAAGCACTCGCCGAGGTTCGGGCAGGAGGCTTCCTCGCAGACCGTGTGCAGCTTGGCCGTGCGCAGCACTTCCTTGAGGCGCGCCACTTCCGGAGTGCCCTGGCTCTTGGCGCGGATCCAGTTCGGCTTACGCAGCGGCGCGGTGGTCGCCTCGATCTTGACCGGGATGCGTGCCATCTTGTCGGCGCCGCGCAGTTTTTCGCCCTGGACGATCGGCTTGGGCTTGGTCATCGCACGCTCGCTCGGCGGCGCGGTATCGGGGCCTGAAAGTTCGGGGGATGGGGCGCTCAAGGACAGCTCCGCGTGAAACAGGCGCGCATTGTACGCCCTCGCGCGCCGCCGCCGCTGTCGGCGGGCGAGGTGTTGCGGCGGGCGATCAGGCCGCGAGCGCCGCCAGCGGCGGCGTCTGCGCAGCCGGCGCTACGGGCAGCCCCAATGCCCGTTCGACCGCCGCCTGAGCCTGCACGGAGAGCGCGGCGCGGTCGGCGCCGCCAGTCGCCAGCGGCGTGCAGTAGAAGACGTCGACACGCAGACCCGGTTCGCGCAGCACGCGCAGCACGTGGCGGAGCAGATCGTCGTCGCCGATGAAGGGCGCCACGTCGCGGCCGCCGGCGCCCGGGTGGTAGCGCAGCGCGACCGGCTGGATCGGACAATGTGCCTCGATCGCCGCACCGAACAGGCGTGCATGAAAGGGCAGCACCTGCCGGCCGTCGGTGGTCGTGCCTTCCGGAAACAGCACGACGGCGCCGCCCTGGCGCAGGCAGACGGCGATGCGGTCGAGCATCGGCCGCGCGCCGCCCTTGCCGCGGCGGATGTAGAGGCTGCCGCAGGCCGTCGCCAGCTGGCCGGCGATCGGCCAGTGGCGGATTTCCGCCTTGGCGACGAAGCGCAGCGGCTCGACCGAGCCCATCAGCGGGATGTCGAGCCAGGACACGTGATTGGCGACGGTCAGGTGCGCGCCGCTGAGCGGCTTGCCATGCACCGTGACGCGCAGTCCCAGGATGCCGAGCAGGCGGCGATGCCACCAGCCGGCCATGCGCAGGCGATCGAGCCGGCCGCTGAAATCGAACGCGACCAGCAGCGCCATCAGCAGGCCGACGAGCAGCAGCGCGATCACGCAGGCGCTGCGCCAGAGCGTGCGCAGCGACGCGGCCAGGGGACTCGACATCAGGCGTGTCCGGCGCCCGCCTCGGCGCCGCCGGCGGCCTGCGCCTGGCCGAGGAAGTGGCGGGCGTAGCGCGGATTGAGATCGCTGACGTTGAGCAGCATGAAGACGTCGGCGCAGTTGAAGTCGCGGTCCCAGTACGCCTCGCCGCAGGCCTTGGCGCCGAGGCTGAGGTAGGCCTTCAGCAGCGGCGGCATCTTCGGCTTCTCGGTCGCGCGGCGATCGGCGGCCGGCAGCGGAATGTACGGCCGCACGTGCTGCCAGGCCGGTGCCATGTACTGCTCGCGGATCTGCTCGAGGATCGCATGCGCCGTGGCGCCGCCGTCCTCGAGGCCGATCGACGCGCAGCCGAACAGGTAGTCGTAGCCCTCGTTGACGATGGTGCTGGCGATGCCCTGCCAGAGCGTCGCGATCACCGCGCCGCTGCGGTACTCGGCGGCCACGCAGGTGCGGCCGATTTCCATCACGCGGCCCGGCAGGGAATCCAGCATCGCCAGGTCGAACTCGCTCGCCGAATAGAAGCCGCCGGCCGCCGGGGCGCGCTCGCTGGTCAGGATGCGCGTGCAGGCGACGATGCGGCCGGTGTCGGCGTTGCGCACCGTCAGATGACGGCAGAACGGATCGTACTGGTCGTGGTCGATACCCTCGCTGCCGCCCTCGGCGCCGCCGGCGATCTGGGCGCCCAGCTCGCCGGCGAAGATGCGGTAGCGCAGCTTCTGGGTTTCGAGAATCTCTGCCGGCGTCTCCGCGAAGCGCACTTCGAAGCGCGGCTTGCGCGGCAAGTCACCATCAATACGTGTCGACATGTGCGTCGCTCCTTTGCGGATGGCGCGCACTCTATGAAGCGGTCTTTGAAGCGATGTGACGCTGTCATGACTGAACGATGACGCCGGTCAGCCCGGCAAAGCGCGAGGCCGGCGGCCCTATGACGACGATTTGCCGAACCAGCCCGCGTGCACATCGTCCGCCGTCCACAGCCGCCGATGCAGGCGTGCCAGCGCGGCGGCATCGAGCAGCAGGGCGTTGCGCTCGGGGTCCTTGAGCGTCGCCGGATCGCGGCGGGCGCTGGCGTCGGCGAGGTTGAGCAGCTGGCGCTGGGCGCGCTTGCCGAGTTTCTCGCGACGGCGGCCGATCAGCGCCAGCAGGGCGTTCGCGGCCGGCTCGCGCGCGGCGCGCACGAAGTCCGGATAGTCGGGCGCGCGGCGCACGCCGGCCTTGAGCCAGCGCAGCTCGCGCGGCGTGATCGATTCCTCGGGGATCAGGAACAGGCGCTGTTGGCGCGCCCAGCGGCCCAAGGTGGCGCGCGAGCTCCAGACCGACAGCGGGATCGCCACCACGAGGCTGCCGGCGACCGGCAGCAGCCACCACAGGAAGCTCGGATTCAGCCAGTAGACGAGGCCGAGCCAGGCGAGGCCTAGCAAAGTGCCGCCGCCGTGGCGCAGCGCGGCCTGGCTCCACGGCGTCGCGGCGTCCTCGCGCGGCGGCGACTTCCATTGCACCGCGATGCCGAGCAGCGCCGAGACCACGTACTGGGTGTGGAACAGCATGCGGATCGGCGCGAGCAGCGCCGAGAACAGCATCTCGGCGAACAGGCTCATCAGCAGGCGCAGGCGGCCGCCGTAGGGCCGCGCGACCTTGTGGCGCAGGATCAGCAGCACGGCGGAGAGGATCTTCGGCAGGAACAGCAGCGTCATGGTGCCGGCGAACAGGCGGATCGCCCATTCCGGATGCCATTCCGGCCAGGTCGGGAAGAGCTGGTAGGGCTGCGTGAAGTAGGTGGGTTCCGTCTTCATGAAGACGAACAGCAGCGCCGTCGACAGCGCCAGATAGATGAACCACAGCGGCGCCGACAGGTACGCCATCACGCCGGTCATGAACACCGCGCGATGCGCGGGATGCAGGCCCTGCGTGAAGAACAGCTTGAAGTTCTGCAGATTGCCCTGGCACCAGCGCTGGTCGCGCTTCAGCTCGTCGAGCAGGGTCGGTGGCATTTCCTCGTAGCTGCCGGGCAGATCGTAGGCGATCCACACGCTCCAGCCGGCGCGGCGCATCAGCGCGGCTTCGACGAAGTCGTGGCTGAGAATCTCGCCGGACAGGCCGCCGCGTCCCGGCAGGCGGCCGAGCGCGCAGTGCTGCATGAACGGCGCGACGCGGATGATGGCGTTGTGGCCCCAGTAGTGGCTCTCGCCGAGCTGCCAGAAGTGCAGGCCGGCGGTGAACAGCGGGCCGTAGACGCGCGTCGCGAACTGCTGGATGCGCGAGTACAGCGTCTCGCGGCCGGCGGCCTTGGGCGCGGTCTGGATGATGCCGGCGCCGGGATTGGCCTCCATCAGCTGCACCAGGCGCTTCAGGCATTCGCCCGACATCACGCTGTCGGCGTCGAGGATCACCATGTACTGGTACTTGCTGCCCCAGCGCCGGCACCAGTCGGCGACATTGCCCGACTTCTTCTTGATGCGATGCTGGCGGCGCCGGTAGAAGATGCGGCCGAAGCCGTCGACGGCGCGGCACAGGTGCAGCCAGGCGGCGGCCTCGGCGGCGCGCGCATCGGCCTTGCCGCTGTCGGACAGCACGTAGAAGTCGAAGGCGTCGCGCAGGCCGGCGCGCGCCACCGAGTCGTAGGTCGCGCGCAGGCCGGCGAACACGCGGGCGACGTCCTCGTTGCAGATCGGCACGAGGATCGCCGTGTTGCGGCCCGGCGCGAGCGGCGTGTCCGGCGCGGCGGTCGCCGAGATCGAATACTTGTCGCGGCCGGTGAGCAGCACGAAGAAGCCGAACAGCGCCGTCCAGAAGCCGGCCGAGATCCAGGCGAACAGCACCGCGTAGAGGCACAGGCTGGTCAGTTCCAGCCAGTGACGCCCCTTGTACGGCAGGACGGCGGACATCAGGTAGGTCGCGCCGATGGTCTGCGAGAGGATCAGCGCGATCAGCAGCAGGCGGCGCAGCGTGCCGGCCCAGCGCCAGCCCGTCTGCGCCGGGCCGAGCGTCTTGCTCTTCAGCGGCAGCGGCACCGGGCCGCCGCGCGGCGCGAGCGCGGCGCCGTCGCCCTGCGCGCGGCGCGCGAGCCAGCGCCACAGGCGTCGCGCCGGGTTGTGGTCCCAGGGCGTCGGCGACATCGAGGCGCGCACCAGCGGCGGCGTGGTCGCCAGGCGCGCGCGGAAATCGGCGGGCTGCAGCACGTCTTCGACATGGGCATCGCCGGGCAGCGCCGGCTGCAGGCTGGCGAGCAGGCGCGCGCGGCTGGCGTGCAGCGTGGCGAGATCAAGATCGGCGTCGCCGCTGTCGGCGAGCGTGGCCTGGATCGTCGCGAACTGGGCGTCCGCCGAGGCGTCCGGCTCCTGCGCCAGCTGTGCGGCGAGCGCGACTTCGGCGTGGCGCCGCGCGGCGTCCGGCAGGGCGTCGAGATAGTCGCGCACGCGCGCGGCGGCGGTCGACGGCAAGTCCACGAGCGGTCCGGGCGGCGGCCCGGAAACCTGGCCGGCAAGCTGGTTCACGATATCTCGAAAGAAGCGGCTGAAACGTCGGTGGGCGAGTCCGGCGGACGCCGGAGACCCGGCGGGGAGCCGAGACGCGCGCCGCTGCGAGCGGCGCGACGTCGAGGCCCGCAGTGTAAAGACTCGGCGCGCCGCTGCCGAGTCCCGCCGGAGGTCGGATGCGACCGACTGAAGGCGCGATGAACCGCCGCGCCTCAGCGCGGTTCGGGTGGCACGATGTAGGCCCAGGTCTCGGAGATGTTGTCGTCGCCGTTGCGCAGCACCGCGCGCATCTCCATCGGCCTGGAATCATCCGTGCGGCGCACGCGCATGCTCACGCGCCAGCCGCCGGTGACGTCGTTCTTGACGATCTGGCGGTCGAGGATTTCGCCGTTGTCGTTGATCCACAGGCCGGCGACGGGCTTCTGGTCCGGCTTGAGGAAATCCAGCGGGCCGCCCTGGAAGTCGACGATGTAGCGGTAGGTGTTGTCCGGATCCTTGCCCCAGCCGCGGCCGCGCCGGGTCTGGGCGATCCAGGCCAGCGGCGGCCTGGTCTCGTTGTTGGCCTGCCAGAACAGCGTGTACTCGAGGTCCATCGTGCTGCCGGCCTGCGGGCTCTGCTCGGGCACCCAGTAGGCGACGACGTTGTCGTTGGTGGCGTCGCGTGTCGGGATCTGCACCAGCTCGACGCGGCCGCGGCCCCAGTCGCCCTTGGGCACGACCCAGACGCTGGGCTTGCGGTCGTAGCGCGTGTCGAGATCTTCGTAGTGCGCGAAATCGCGGTCGCGCTGCATCAGGCCGAAACCGCGCGGGTTGGTGGTGCCGAACGACGTGATCAGCAGGCGCTTGGGATTGACCAGCGGCCGCCAGATCCACTCACCGTCGGTCTGCACGGAGAGGCCCTCGGAATCGTGCACCTCCGGGCGGTAGTCCTCGAGCGTCGCCGGCTGGTGCGAGGCGTAGAGGAACATGCTGGTCAGCGGCGCGATGCCGAGCTTGCCGATGCCGTCGCGGAAGTACAGGCGCGACTTGATCTCGGTGGCCGTCGAATCGCCGGGGCGCACCTTGAAGCGATAGGCGCCGGTGACGCGGCGCGAATCGAGCAGCGCGTAAATCGTCATTTCCTGGTCTTCGAGCCGCGGCCACTCGATCCAGAATTCGCGGAACACCGGGAACTCCTCGCCGGAGAGCTCGCCGGTATCGATCGCCAGGCCGCGCGCCGATTCGCCATAGACCTGGTTCTTGCCGAGCGCGCGGAAGTAGCTCGCGCCCTGGAAGGCGATCAGCTCGTCCTTGACGCGCTTGTCGTTGAGCGGGTAATGCACGCGGAAGCCGGCGAAGCCGAGATCGCCGAGGCTCTTCGGGTCGATGGCGTTGCGGCCGTAGTCGAAGTTGTCGGGCTGGAACGGGATCTTGCGCACGCCGTCGGCCGTGACCAGATTCATCTTGACGATCTGATTGAAGTACAGGCCCGGGTGGTAGAACTGCACCTCGAACGGCAGCTTGTTGCCGCGCCACAGCGCCTTCTCCGGGCGGTAGCGGATCTGCTGGTACTGGTCGTAGTTGAGATCGGTCAGCGTCTTGGGCAGCTGCGTGTCGGGCCGGTCGAACGGCTTGCCGGCGAGCTCCTTGGCACGCCGCGCGACGTCGTTGAAGTCGAATGCCAATGCACCGTGGCCGGCCGTCGTCAGGACCAGCAGCATGCCGAGCAAAGCCTTGCGTACCATCACGTTCCGTCGTTTTCCAGAGCTGAGGGATCCTGCGCCGCCGCGCCGCTCGCGGCCGCCGTGTGCTGTTCGAACAGCGGGCGCATGCGATTGACGAGCAGGCAGAACAGATCCGCGGTCTTTTCCGCGTCGTAGATCGCCGAATGCGCGGATTCGGCATCGTAGCCCAGTTGCGTCGCGTGCAGGGCGCGTGCCAGCACGGTCTGGCCGAGCGCGGCGCCGGCCAGCGTCGCCGTGTCGAACACGCTGAACGGGTGGAAGGGGTTGCGCTTGTAGCCGGTGCGCGCGACCGCGGCGTTGATGAAGCCGAGATCGAAGTGCGCGTTGTGGCCGACCAGGATGGCGCGCGTGCAGCCGTTCTCCGATACGGCGCGGCGCACCGGGCGGAACACGTGATCGAGCGCTTCCTTCTCGGCCAGCGCCAGGCGCAGCGGGCTGTCGATGCGGATGCCGGTGATCTCCAGCGCCGCCTTCTCGATGTTGGCGCCGGGGAACGGCGTGACGTGCGCGAAGCAGGTCTCGCGCCGCACCAGGTTGCCGTGCTCGTCGACGCCGAGGATCACCGCCGCGATCTCCAGCAGGGCGTCGGTCTGCGCGTTGAAGCCACCGGTCTCGACGTCGACCACGACCGGCAGGAAACCGCGGAAGCGGTGCCCGACCTTGTGCTTCTTCGCTTCGGGCTTCTCGTCGGGCTTCTCGCCGGATTTCTCGGCGAGCGCTTCGCTGCTGGCGACCATCGTGCGGGTACTCGAAGAAAATGCTCAGCCGCCGAACGCGGCCTTCGCGCGTTGCCGGATCTCCTCGTTGCCGAGGTTCTCCTTGCGCGTCGCCAGCCACCAGACGTGGCCGAAGGGATCGACGAACTTGCCGCCGCGGTCGCCGTAGAACTGGTCCTCGACCGGACGCACGACGCGCAGGCCGGCCTGGACCGCGCGCGCCGCGAAGGCGTCGACGTCGGCGACATACAGATGGATGGTCACCGGCGAGCCGCCGTAGGCCGGCGGACTCTTGATGTCCATGTCCGGATATTCGTCGGCGAGCATGATCGGCGCTTCGCCGATGCGGAACTCGGCGTGGCCGACCTGGCCGCCGGCCTCGATGCGCAGCGTTTCGACGGCGCCGAAGGCCGCCTTGTAGAAGGCGAGCGCCTGCGCCGCGCCACGCACCGTCAAATAGGGCGTGGCCGCGCGGAAATCATCCGGGATCGGCTTGACGGCGCTCATCGGACTCTCCTTCGTGGCGTGGCGGACGGGACGGCTGGGCCGTGCATGATACCGGCTTTGGCTGGCCGCTTTGCGGCGCCGCGCCGCGCAACGGTCCCGCCGTCGCGGGTCGCACCGCCGCGCTGCCATGACGAAGCCCCTATAATCGCGCGCCCAAGACGGCTGCCGACCCGTGCCGCCGGACCGGCTCACCTCCCTGTCTCCGTAGTCTGACGAACATGAGCAAGCAAAGTGCCTCGCGCCGCAAGATCGCGCTCGCCTATTCCGGCGGCCTCGATACCTCCGTGATCCTCAAGTGGCTGCAGGACACCTACGACGCCGAGGTCGTGACCTTCACCGCCGACATCGGCCAGGGCGAGGAACTCGATCACGTGCGCCCGAAGGCGGAGGCGCTCGGCGTCAAGGAAATCTTCATCGACGATCTGCGCGAGGAGTTCGTGCGCGACTTCGTCTTCCCGATGTTCCGCGCCAACGCCGTCTACGAGGGCGAATACCTGCTCGGCACCTCGATCGCGCGGCCGCTGATCGCCAAGCGCCTCGTCGAGATCGCGCGGCAGACCGGCTGCGACTCGATCAGCCACGGCGCCACCGGCAAGGGCAACGACCAGGTGCGCTTCGAGCTCGGCGCCTACGCGCTGTGGCCGGCGGTGAAGATCATCGCGCCGTGGCGCGAGTGGGACCTCAACTCGCGCGAATCGCTGCTCGCCTACGCCGAGAAGCACGGCATCCCGATCGCCAAGAAGAAGGGCGGCGGCTCGCCGTACTCGATGGACGCCAACGCCCTGCACATCAGCTATGAAGGCGGTGGCCTCGAGGACCCGTGGTGGTGCCCGCCGGACGACATCTGGCGCTGGACGAAGAACCCCGAGGACGCGCCAAACGTCGCGCAGGAGATCACCCTGGAATTCGAGAAGGGCGATGCCGTCGCCATCGACGGCGTGCGCGGCACGCCGTTCGAGATTCTCGATCGCCTCAACAAGCTCGGCAGCGAGCACGGCATCGGCCGTCTCGATCTGGTCGAGAACCGCTACGTCGGCATCAAGAGCCGCGGCTGCTACGAAACGCCGGGCGGCACCATCCTGCTCAAGGCGCACCGCGCGATCGAGTCGCTGACGCTCGACCGCGAGCAGGCGCACCTCAAGGACGAGCTGATGCCCAAGTACGCCAGCCTGATCTACAACGGCTATTGGTGGAGCCCCGAGCGTCGCGCGCTGCAGGCCCTGATCGACGACACGCAGACGCGCGTCAACGGCGAGGTGCGCCTCAAGCTCTACAAGGGCAGCGTCTACAACGCCGGCCGCCGCTCCGGGGACTCGCTGTTCGACGCCACCCTGTCGACCTTCGAGGACGACCGCGGCGCCTACAACCAGAAGGACGCGGAGGGCTTCATCCGCCTCAACGGCCTGCGCCTGCGCACTGGCGCCAAGCGCGACCAGCGCTGAGCAGCGGGCGAAGCCCGGGAGCCGACTCGCCGGGTCGTCGATCCCGCGCTGCGCGCGGGCCCCTCGCCGGGCGGCTCGAGCGTGCGCTGATGCGCAAGGCGCTGCGCCCGTAAACGCCGGGACGGCCCGGGCGCCGCATGGCGCCAGCCTCGGCGAAGCGGCGCAAGGGGCAGACGTGCGCCGCCGCGCCGCTCAACGCCGGCGCCGTTCGCGTGCCTTCTCGCGCTCCGCGTTCTGCTTCGCCTGCTCGAAGCTGATCACGCTGAGCTTGCCGTCGGCCTCGACGAAGCAGCGGTAGACGTCCTCGACATGCTGCAGGCCGTCCTGGTGCAGGCGGCCCATCAACTCGGTCTCGGTGATCAGCTCGCGGCGCATGGCGCGCCATGCGATGCGGCCGTCACGGATCAGGGTCACCGGCGCCGGCAGCATGAGGCGGCGGATCGGTTCGTAGCGGTAGCTGGCCCAGTCGAGCGCGAAGTCCCAGAGCACGATGGTGCCGATCAGCACC
Source organism: Solimonas soli DSM 21787 (assembly GCF_000474945.1). Lineage (GTDB taxonomy): Bacteria > Pseudomonadota > Gammaproteobacteria > Nevskiales > Nevskiaceae > Solimonas > Solimonas soli. The sequence goes on from NZ_AXDW01000010.1 coordinate 178,236, forward strand.
ACGCCCTCGGTGATCGAGGTGTAGGTGCCGGCCATGCCGTTCTGCGCGGCGTCGGCGATGATGACCACGACCAGCAGGTCGGCGATGTTGAACTGCCCGGCTTCGCGGCGCAGCACGCGCATGAGGAAGAACAGGAACAGGTAGATCAGCGTGCCGCGCAGCACGACTTCGGCGAGCGAGCCGCTCGGCACGAACAGGGCGTGCCAGTCGATCTGCCAGAACTTGCTCATGGTGTGCTCCCCGCGCCCTGGATCGTGTCGTGCACGAAGCGTAGCTTGGCGATCGCCGTCGGCGACAGCACGAAGGGATAGGCGTCGGCGAGACCGAGGCCGCGGTTGAGGTTGTTCATCGCGAAGGTGAGCGGCAGCCAGCGCTCGATCAGCGCGTCGAAGGAACCGCGCAGCGGCCGCGTCAGATCGGCGGCGCCGGGCAGGGGCGCATCGCGCAGCGACAGGCCGCAGGCCGCCGCCGTCTGCAGCGTGTCGCTGATGTGCAGGTAATGCGCCCAGGTCTCGGCCCAGTCCTCCCAGGGATGGCTGCCGGCGTACTGGCTGACATAGGCATCGCGCCAGCCGCCGTCGTCGGCGCGGTCGTAATGCTGCTGCAGGGCCTGCGCGTAGTCGGCGCGCTCGTCGCCGAAGCGCTCGCGGAAGGCGTCGAGGCGCGCCGAGCCGGCGATCAGGCGCTCCCAGTAGTAGTGGCCACTCTCGTGCCGGAAATGGCCGAGCAGGGTGCGGTAGGGCTCGTGCAGCGCGACGCGGCGCTTCTCGCGCTCGGCATCGTCGGCCTCGGCGACGCTGATGGTGATGACGCCGCCGGCGTGGCCGGTCATCACCGCGCCCTCGCCGCTCGGCGCGTCGGCGAGGAAGTCGAAGGCGAGGCCGCGCTGCGGGTCCTCGTCGCGGCTGTGAATCGGCAGGCGCAGTTCGATGAGGCTGTACAGGAGCCGCCGCTTGGCGACCTCGAGCCGGTACCAGGCCTGCGCGTGGCCGTCGACCGACAGATCCGGCAGCGTGCGCGTCAGCCGGCAGGAGGGGCAGAGCTCATGCGCCTCGTGCGCCGGGATCGCCCAGTTGCAGACGTTGGCGGTGCGGTAGTTGCGGCACAGGCGATACGGCGCGCCGCGGCCGCCACGCGTGACGACGCGCCAGCGCAGCTCGTCGAGCGGCTCGAGCGCCGCCATGCGGCGCCGGTCCGGCAGGAACGCGAGCGTGCGTCCGCAGCGGGTGCAGACGGAGTTCTCGAAGAAGATCAGTTGGCCGCAGTGGTCGCAGCGGAAGATTTTCACGCCGGGCTCCGCGTGGAGGTCACAGGCCCCAGTTATGGCCACCGGCGATGAATCGGTGCTGTCTGGCGCGCACCGCTTGCGCGCCGCGCTGCGATTGTCACAGCCGGAACTGCTCGCCGAGGTAAACGCGACGCACCGTTTCGTTGGCCAGCAGCGTGTCGGGCGAACCTTCGGCGATGACCTGGCCCTCGGCGAGGATGTAGGCGCGCTCGCAGAGCGACAGCGTTTCGCGCACGTTGTGATCGGTGATCAGCACGCCGATGCCGCGTTCCTTGAGGTGATGGACGATCTGCTGGATGTCGCCGACCGCGATCGGGTCGACGCCGGCGAAGGGCTCGTCGAGCAGGATGAAGCGCGGATTCGCAGCCAGCGCGCGGGCGATCTCGACGCGGCGGCGCTCGCCGCCGGACAGCGCCTGGCCTTCGGCGTCGCGGATGTGCGTGATGTGCAGCTCGCCGAGCAGGCGTTCGAGCTCGGGTTCGCGCTGCGCGGCATCGAGATCCTTGCGCAATTCGAGGATCGCCAGGATGTTGTCCTTCACCGACAGCTTGCGGAACACGCTGGCTTCCTGCGGCAGATAGCCGAGGCCGAGGCGAGCGCGGCCATGCATGGGGAGGCCGGTGATGTCGCGGCCGTCGAGTTCGATGCGGCCGCCGTCGGCGGGCACCAGGCCGACGATCATGTAGAACGAGGTGGTTTTGCCGGCGCCGTTCGGGCCGAGCAGGCCGACGATCTCGCCGCTCGACACGGTCAGCGACACGTCGCGCACCACGGTGCGCTTCTTGAAGCGCTTGACCAGCGCGAACGCGGACAGCGTCGAGGCGCTCACGGCGCGCCGTCCTTCTTGCCGTCGGCGGCGTCCTTCTTCGGCGGTGGCGGCTGGAAGGTGATCGTGACCTGGCCGTTGTTGCCGCCGCCGGCGGCGCGGATGCGGCGCTCGGGCACCACGTAGCCGATGGTATTGCCGTCGACGACGTCGTCGCCGCGCTTGAGGTGCGCATTGCCGGTCATGTCGACGGTGCCGCTGCGCGAGTCGTAATGGATCTCGCGCGCCTCGGCATGCACCGGCTGCGCGGCATTGCCGCTGGCGTCCGGATCGGCGGCGTGGTCGAGCTTGGCCGGCGCGCCGTGCACCCAGGCCTCGAACTGGCCGTCGGCCGCCTGCCTGACATCCATGCTGTCGCCGAGCACGGTCAGCGTGTTCGATGTCATCGACACGCTGCCGCTGTACTTCATCATGTTGTTCTGCACCCACTCGACGCGATCGGCCTTGACGGTGACCGGGCCCGTGGGGCGCAACTCGTCGAGCGATTCGCGCGCCGACGATTTCCTGCTGTCGCCCTCGCTGCCGCTCTGCGCGTGCGCGCCGGCGGCTGCAATCAGCAGCGCGGCGCTGAGGACCTTAACGGTGTGGCGCATCGTATTGCATCTCCACCTTGCCGGACATCTGCACGTGCGTCGCGTTGAAATCGGCCTGCCAGCCCTGCGCCGTCGCCGAGCGTCCCGGCGCCTCGGCGCGCACCGGGCGATCCGAGCTGATCAGCTTCTGGTCCCAGTCGACCCAGACTTCGCTGGCGGCGATCGCCGTCGGCAGGTTGCCCTTGATTGCGCCCTTGACGCTGACGTCCGGCTCCAGGCGCATGCGATTCTCGTTGGCCGGCACGATGCCACGCGGCGCCTCGACGTGCCAGCTGCCCTGCGCGCCGCCGAGCCGGTCGAGCGCCACGGTGCTCAGTACCATCGAGCGATCCTCGAAGTAGTCGATGTGTTGCGCCGTGGCCTCCACCAGCGGCTGGCCGTCGGCGCCGTAGCGCGTCCAGACCGCCCGCTCGGCGACGTAGAGCGGCACGCGGTCGTCGCCCGATGCGCCGTTCGACGCCAGCCTGCGGTCGCGGTGCATGCTGCTGTTGACGATCCACGCCGCGGCGGCGATCAGGATCAGGAACGGCAGCCAGGCGCGCAAACGGGTTTTCACGTCAGGCGACTCCGAGGCCCTGCGCGTCGAGGATCAGGTCGATCGCCTCGCGCACCGCGCCGTGGCCGCCGCCGTAGCGCGACACCCAGTGGGCGGCGGCCAGCGCCTTCGGATGCGCGTCGGCGACCGACAGTGCCAGCGACACGCGCGTCATCAGCGGCAGGTCCGGCACGTCGTCGCCCATGTGCGCGCACTGCGCGTCGGTCAGGCCCAGCTCGTCGCGGATGCGCAGATAGGCGGGCGCCTTGTCTTCGGTGTCGAGCGCGATGTGCTTCACGCCGAGCCAGCTCAGGCGCTGGCGCATCGCCTCCGACGGGCGGCCGCTGATCACGGCGACGTGCAGGCCGGCCTTCAGCATCATCTTGATGCCGAGCCCGTCGCGCACGTAGTTGGTCTTGGCTTCCTCGCCGTTCGGGCCGATGTAGAGCTTGCCGTCGGTCAGCACGCCGTCGATGTCGAGGAACAGGCAACGGATGTCGCGCGCGCGCCAAACCAGCTCGGTGGTGTCGAGCAGCGCCACTAGACGACTCCCGCGCGCAGCAGGTCGTGCATGTGCAGGACGCCGGTCAGATGGCCGGCCTCGTCCTCGATCAGCAGCGCGGTGATCTTGTGTTTCTCCATCAGCGCCACGGCCTCGGCGGCGAGCTGGTCGGCGCGCACGGTCTTGCCGCCGCGCGTCATCACCTCGTCGACGCGCGCCTGGCGCACGTCGATGCCCTGATCGAGCACGCGGCGCAGATCGCCGTCGGTGAACACGCCGAGCACCTTGTTGTCGGCATCGACGATCGCCGTCAGGCCGAAGCCCTTGCGCGACATTTCGAGCAGCGCATCGCTGAGCCTGGTGTCCGGCGAGACGCGCGGCAGGCGCTCGCCGCCGTGCATGACGTCGGAGACCTTCAGCAGCAGCTTGCGGCCGAGCGAGCCGCCCGGGTGCGACATGGCGAAGTCCTCGGGCGTGAAGCCGCGCGCTTCGAGCAGCGCGACGGCGAGCGCGTCGCCCATCGCCAGGGTCGCCGTCGTGCTCGCGGTCGGCGCGAGGTTCAGCGGGCACGCTTCCATCGCCACCGAGACGTCGAGATGGACGTCGGCGGCGGTGGCGAGCGTCGACGCCGGCTTGCCGGTCATCGCGATCAGCGGCGCCGACATGCGCTTGAACAGCGGGATCAGCGTGACGATCTCGACGGTCTCGCCGGAATTCGAGATGGCGATGACGACGTCCTGGCGCGTGATCATGCCGAGGTCGCCATGGCTGGCCTCGCCCGGATGCACGAAGAAGGACGGCGTGCCGGTCGAGGCCAGCGTCGCCGCGATCTTGCTGCCGACGTGCCCCGACTTGCCCATGCCGGTGACGACGACGCGGCCGGTGCAGGCCAGCATCAGCGCGCAGGCGCGCGCGAAGCGTTCGTCGATGCGCGGCAGCAGCGCGCTGAGCGCGTCGCGCTCGATCTCCAGCGCGCGCCGGCCCATCGCCTGCAGCTTCGCGGATTCCATGCCGGTGACGGTCCCCATGGGGCTCCGGTTCGAAAAAAGGGCGGCCAGTATACCGGCCACGGCGCGGCCGGCAGGTGCCGGCTCTCAGGCCGAACGTATCGTTTCGTAAGCCTCGAGCGCCCGCTTGCGCGAGGCGCCGAGTGCGACGATCGGCTCCGGATAATCGACCTTGAGGCGCAGACCGGCTTTTTCAAGCTCGCCGGCGCGCGCCAGCCACGGCGCGTGCGCGGCCTCCGGCGGGAGCGTTGCCAGCTCGGGCAGCCAGCGCTTGATGTAGGCCGCGTCGGCGTCGAACTTCTGCGCCTGCAGCAGCGGGTTGAAGATGCGGAAGTAGGGCGCCGCGTCGGCGCCGCAGCCGGCGGTCCACTGCCAGCCGAGCGTGTTGTTGGCGAGGTCGGCGTCGAGCAGGGTGTCCCAGAACCAGCGCGTACCTTCCTGCCAGGGGATCAGCAGGTTCTTGGTGAGGAACGAGGCGACGATCATGCGCACGCGGTTGTGCATCCAGCCGGTCTGCCAGAGTTCGCGCATGCCGGCATCGACGATCGGCATGCCGGTGCGGCCGCGTTGCCAGGCTTCGAGGTCGGCCGCGTAGTCCCGCGGCTTGCGCCAGGGCATCTTCGCGAACCTGTCCTGCAGCGGCGCGTCCGGCGTGTGCGGGAAATGGAACAGCAGGTGATGCGCGAACTCGCGCCAGCCAAGCTCGCGCAGCAGTTCCTCGGCGTCGGCCTCCAGTGTCGCGGTGCCTTGCGCACGGCGCAGCACGGCGGCGCGCAGCTGCTGCGGCGACAGCTCGCCGAAGTGCAGATGCGGCGACAGGCGCGTGCCGTCCTCGCGCGCCGGATGGTTGCGGCCGGCCGCGTAATGGCCGAGCGAGCCGCGCACGAAGGCGTCGAGCGCATGCAGCGCACCGGCCTCGCCGGGCCGCCAGTGTGCATAGAAGCCGGCATCCCATTTCAGCTTCGGCAGCAGTTGCAGCGATTCGAGCGTGTCGCTGGCGGGCTGCCGGCGCGGGCCCTTGAGGCGCACCGGCGCGGCTTCGATCCGCAGGTCCGGCAGCTCGGCGGCGAGGCGGCGCCAGAACGGCGTGAAGACGCGATACGGTTCGCCCGCCGCGGTGCGCAGCGTCGACGGCTCGTGCCACAGCGCGGCGCGCTGGCTGTGCGCGGCGATGCCGGCCTCGCGCAGCGCCGCCTTGATGCGGCGGTCGCGGGCGACCAGGGCCGGTTCGTAGAGCCGGTTCCAGTAGACCGCCTCGGCGCCGGTTTCGCCGATGAGCGCGCGCAGCGCCTGCAGGCTGTCGCCGCGGCGGATCAGGAGCGGCACGCCGCGCTCCTCGAAGTCGCCGCCGAGGCGGGCGAGGCTGTGGTGCAGCCACCAGCGGCTGGCGGCGCCGGGCGCCCACGGCCTTTCGGCTTCGAAATCGGCGATGAACAGCGGCACGACGCGCTCGTGGCGCTGCAGCGCGAGGTGCAGGGCCGGGTTGTCGGTCAGCCGCAGGTCGCGGCGGAACCAGACAATGGCCGTCGAGTCACCGGGCAGGGAAGGAGTGCTCATGCCGGTATTCTGGCGGCAAACGCGGCCGGAAAAGCGCCGGTCGCGGCCGGTCCGGCGGACGTGGCGGGACGACGCACGCCTATAATGCCGGCCTGCCATGTCCTCCCCATCCGCTTCCACCACCGCGGCGCCCAGCGCCCTCTCGATTCGCGGCATCCGCAAACGCTACGGCGCGCTCGAGGCGCTGCGCGGCGTCAGCTTCGACATCCAGCGCGGCGAATTCTTCGCGCTGCTCGGCCCCAACGGCGCCGGCAAGTCGACGCTGATCAGCATCATCGCCGGTCTCGTGCAGGCCAGCGAAGGCAGCGTCGCGGTGCTCGGTCACGATACCGTGCGCGACTACCGCGCCGCGCGCCGCCTGCTCGGCGTGGTGCCGCAGGAACTGGTGTTCGATCCGTTCTTCAAGGTGCGCGACATGCTGCGCATCCAGGCCGGCTACTACGGCTGCGGCAAGGAAGTGTGGCCGTGGATCGACGAGATGCTGGAGCGCCTCGATCTCACCGCCAAGGCCGGCAGCTCGATGCGCGCGCTGTCCGGCGGCATGAAGCGCCGCGTGCTGATCGCCCAGGCGCTGGTGCACAAGCCGCCGGTCGTCATCCTCGACGAGCCGACCGCCGGCGTCGACGTCGAGTTGCGGCGCATGACCTGGGCCTTCATGAGCGACCTGCACCGCCAGGGCACGACCGTGGTGCTGACCACGCACTATCTGGAGGAGGCGCAGGAGCTGTGCTCGCGCATCGCCATCCTCGATCGCGGCAGCGTCGCGGTGATCGAGCCGACGCGGCAGCTGCTGGCGCGCCACCCGTACCGCTTCCTGCGCATCAAGCTGGCCGGCGCCGCGCAGCTGCCGGAGGCGCTGCGCCCGCTGATCACCGGCGAATCCGACGGCACCCTGGAGCTCAAGCTGGAGACCAGTCGCAATCCGATCGGCGGCGTGTTCGACGCGCTGCGCACGGCCGGCATCGCCATCGAGGACGTGCACACGCGCGAGCCGGATCTCGAGGACATCTTCATCGAGCTGACCGGCCATCCGGCGAAGGCCGGCGGCGCGACGGCGGGAGCGGCGAAATGACGCCCGACCAGCTCGGCTTCTACACCCTGCTCAAGAAGGAAGTGATGCGCTTCTGGTCGGTGCTCGGCCAGACCGTCACCGCGCCGGTGATCACCGCCCTGCTGTATCTGCTGGTCTTCGCGCAGGCGATGAAGGGCCGCGCGCCGGTCTATCCGGGCGTCGGCTACACCGAGTTCCTGGTGCCGGGCCTGATCATGATGACGGTGATCCAGAACGCCTTCGCCAACACCTCGTCGAGCCTCATGCAGTCGAAGATGATGGGCAACATCGTCTTCCTGCAGATGGCGCCGATCGGCCCGTTCGAGTGGTTCGGCGCCTACGTGGCGGCGGCGATCGTGCGTTGCGCGCTGGTCGCGCTGGCGATGCTGCTGGTGACGATGCCGTTCGTGCAGCTGCCGGTGCACGCGCCGCTGGCGCTGCTGGCGATGTTCCTTCTCTCGGCCGGCAGCCTCGCGGTGCTGGGCCTGATCGCCGGCATCGTCGCCGAGAAGTTCGATCACGTCGCCGCGTTCACCAATTTCTTCATCACGCCGCTGTCCTTCCTGTCCGGCGTGTTCTACTCGGTGCACGCGCTGCCGCCGCTGTGGTTCAAGGCCAGCCATCTCAATCCCTTCTTCTACATGATCGACGGCTTCCGCTACGGCTTCTTCGGCCACGCCGACGTGCCGATCGTCTACAGCGTGCTCTGGGCGTTCGGCTTCTTCGCCGCCGCCTCGGCGGTATGCCTGTGGATGCTGGTGACCGGCTACAAGCTGAAGCGCTGAACTCCGGAGTTCTTCACCATGAACAAAGACCAGATCAAACAACTCATCGAGGCCGGCCTGCCCGGCGCCCAGGTCACCGTGCTCGGCGACGACGGCCAGCATTTCGAGGCCACCGTCATCAGCAGCGAATTCGCCGGCAAGCCGCCGCTCGCCCAGCACCGCATGGTCTACGCGACGCTCGGCGAGCGCATGGGCCGCGACATTCATGCCCTCAAGCTGACGACGCGCGCGCCCTGATGGACAAATTCATCATCGCCAGCAACGGCCCCCTGAACGGCGAGATCGACGCCTCCGGCGCCAAGAACGCCGCCCTGCCGATTCTCTGCGCGGCGCTGCTGTCGGACGAGCCGCTGCACGTGACCAACGTGCCGAAGCTGTGGGACGTCAACACCACGCGCAAGCTGCTGCTGCAGATGGGCTGTACGGCCGAGCAGCCGACGCCGCACGAGATGCTGATCGACGCCAGGCCGATCAGCACCTGCGTCGCGCCCTACGAGCTGGTCAAGACCATGCGTGCGTCGATCCTCGTGCTCGGTCCGCTGGTCGCGGCGCGCGGCGAGGCGCACGTTTCCTTGCCGGGCGGTTGCGCGATCGGTGCGCGGCCGGTCGATCTGCACCTGATGGGTCTCGAAGCGATGGGCGCCGAGATCAGGCTCGAAGGCGGCTTCGTGCATGCCCAGGCGCCGGCCGGCGGCCGGCTCAAGGGCGCGCGCATCGTTTTCGACACGGTGACGGTGACCGGCACCGAGAACCTGATGATGGCGGCGACGCTCGCCGACGGCGAAACCGTGCTCGAGAACGCCGCGCGCGAGCCGGAAGTCGTCGACCTGGCGCGCTGCCTGCGGGCGATGGGCGCGCAGCTCGAAGGCGAGGGCACGACGACGATCCGCGTGCGCGGCGTCAAGGCCCTGCGCGCCGCCAAGCACCAGGTGCTGCCTGACCGCATCGAGACCGGCAGCTACCTCGTCGCCGGTGCGGCAACACGTGGCCGCGTGCGCGTCAACAAGACCGATCCTTCGATGCTCGACGCCGTGCTGGTCAAGCTGCAGCAGGCCGGCGGCAAGATCTCGACCGGCCCGGATTTCATCGAAGTCGACATGCAGGGCAAGCGGCCGCTGGCGGTCAACATCCACACCATGCCGCATCCGGGTTTCCCGACCGACATGCAGGCGCAGATGATGGCGATGAACTGCCTCGCCGAGGGCGTCGGCCTGATCAAGGAAACCATCTTCGAGAACCGCTTCATGCACGCGCAGGAACTGCTGCGCCTCGGCGCCGACATCCGCATCGAGGGCAACACCGCCGTGGTGCACGGCAGGGAACGCCTGCAGGCGGCGCCGATCATGGCCACCGATCTGCGCGCCTCGGCCTCGCTCGTCATCGCCGCGCTCGCCGCCGACGGCGAAACCTTCATCGACCGCATCTACCACATGGATCGCGGCTACGAGGACATCGAAGGCAAGTTCACGGCACTGGGCGCGAAGATCAAGCGCGTCGCCAAGCTGATCTGAGCGCCGTCACGGAGACCGCCATGGCCGAACCCACCAAGAAGCTCGCGGTCCTGATCGACGCCGACAACACGCAGCCCTCGATCGCCACGGCGCTGCTCGCCGAGATCGCCAAGTACGGCGTGGCCAACGTCAAGCGCGTCTATGGCGACTGGACGACGGACAACCTGAAAGGCTGGAAGAAGGTGCTTGTCGATCTGGCGATCCAGCCGATCCAGCAGTTCAGCTACACGACCGGCAAGAACGCGACCGACAGCCGCATGATCATCGACGCGATGGACCTGCTGTACTCGGATCGCTTCGACGGCTTCTGCCTCGTGTCTAGCGACAGCGATTTCACCGGCCTTGCTTCGCGCCTGCGCGAGGCGGGCCTCACGGTCTACGGCTTCGGCGAGCGCAAGACGCCGGTGTCGCTGCGCGCCGCCTGCGACAAGTTCATCTATCTCGACGTGCTGCGCGAACCGGCGAAGGCCAAGAGCGCCAGGCCGGCCGAGCCCCGCGCGGACAAGACGCTCGACAAGGGGGCCGAGAAAAGCGCGCCGAAAAAGTCTGCCAGGGCACCGGCCCCGCTGCCGGCCCTGGTCGAGGTGGAGCGCTCCTCGCCGAACGTCGGCGCCGACGCCGAACGCGCCGCCGAGCCGCGCGCCGAGAAGAGCGATCCGAAGACCGACGCCGAACTGCACGAACTGCTCGAACAGGCGATTGAGGATGCCGCCGACGACGACGGCTGGGCGCCGCTCGGTGCCGTCGGCCAGCTCATTTCCAAGCGCAAGGCCGATTTCGACTCGCGCAATTACGGTTACAAGAAGCTCAGCGAACTGGTCGTCGCGACCGGCCGCTTCGAGATCGACGAGCGCAAGTCGGCGGACGGCCGGCAGCGCAGCGTCTACCTGCGCGATCCGAAGGCCGCTTAGCGCCGCCGCAGCGGACGCGTCAGCGCCGGGCGGCTACAATGCCGCCCCTTTCGCGTTTTACTGCACGAGATCCGGCGATGACCGCGCTGACGCTGGCCCTGTCCAAGGGCCGCATCCTCGAAGAAAGCCTGCCGCTGCTGGCCCGCATCGGCCTCGACCCGGCCGGCGACATCGATCGCCTGCTGCGCGTGCCTTCGCGCACGCCCGGCGTGTCGCTGCTGATCATCCGGCCGGCCGATGTGCCGACTTACGTCGAGCACGGTGCCGCCGACCTCGGCATCGTCGGCAAGGACGTGCTGATGGAGAACGGCAGCCGCGAGTTGTACGAGCCGCTCGACCTCGACATCGCCAAGTGCCGTCTCTCGGTCGCGGCCAGGAAGGACGCGCCGCCGCGCGATCCGCGCCGCCGCCTGCGCGTCGCCACCAAGTATCCGGAAATCACCCGCCGCCATTTCGCCGACAAGGGCGAGCAGGTGGAAATCATCAAGCTCTACGGCTCGATGGAACTGGCGCCGCTGGTCGGCCTTGCCGACGTGATCGTCGATCTGGTCGCCACCGGCGGCACCTTGCGCGCGAACGGCCTCGACGAAACCGAAATCATCTGCCAGGTCAGCTCGCGCCTCGTCGTCAACAAGGCGGCGATGAAAACCAAGAACGCCGCGATCAGTGCGCTGCTCGCGCAGATCCGCCGGGCTGGGCAGAGCAGGAAGGCGGCGTGACGATCATGGACGTCCGCCGCCTCGACACGCGCCGCGCCGACTTCGATGCGCAGCTGACCGCGCTGCTCGACCGTGCGCCGGAAACGAGCGCGGACGTCACCCGCGTCGTCGACGGCATCGTCGCCGACATCCGCGCACGCGGCGATACCGCGCTGCTCGAACTGACGAACCGCTTCGATCGCCGCACGCTGAACAGCGCGGCCGCATTCGAAGTGCCGAAGGTGCAATGGGCCGCCGCCTGGGAGGCGCAGCCCGCCGATCTGCGCGCCGCGCTCGAAGCGGCCGCCACACGCATCCGCGCCTACGCCGAACGCCAGAAACTGGCGCCGTTCGCCTTTACCGACGAGTTTGGCAACACGCTCGGCCAGGAAGTGCGCGCGCTCGAACGCGTCGGCATCTACGTGCCGGGCGGCAAGGCGGCGTATCCCTCGTCGGTACTGATGAACGCGATTCCGGCCAAGGTCGCCGGCGTCGACGAGATCATCATGGCGGTTCCGGCGCCAGCCGGCGAACTCAATGCGGTCGTGCTCGCCGCCGCGCATCTCGCCGGTGTCGATCGCATCTTCACGATCGGCGGCGCGCAGGCCGTCGCCGCGCTCGCCTACGGCACCGCCACCATTCCGCCTGTCGACAAGATCGTCGGTCCCGGCAACGCCTACGTCGCCGCGGCGAAGCGCGCAGTGTTCGGCCGCGTCGGCATCGATTCGATCGCCGGACCGAGCGAAATCGTCGTCATCAGCGACGGCGGCTCCGATCCGCGCTGGATGGCGATGGACCTGTTCTCGCAGGCCGAGCATGGCGAGGATTCGGAAGCCATCCTGATCTCGCCGGACGCGGCGTTCCTCGATCGCGTCGCCGCGGCGATGGCCGAGCGCGTGACGACGCTGCCGCGCGAGAAGATCGTGCGCACCTCGATCGGCGAGCGCGGCGCACTGATTCTGGTGCGTGATCTAGCCGAAGCCTGCGCGCTGTCGAACCGCATCGCGCCCGAGCATCTCGAACTCGCCGTCGAAGCGCCGCGCGCCCTGATTCCGCAGATCCGCCACGCCGGCGCGATCTTCGTCGGCCGCCACACGCCCGAAGCCTTCGGTGACTACTGCGCCGGCCCGAACCACGTGCTGCCGACCTCGCGCGCCGCGCGCTTCTCCAATCCGCTCGGCGTCTACGAATTCCAGAAGCGCAGCAGCCTGATCGAATGCACGACGGATGGCGCCAGGCCGCTCGCGCAGATCGCCGGCCGCATCGCCGACGCCGAAGGCCTGCAGGCCCACGCACTGAGCGCGCGCGATCGGGGTTGAAACAGGCTCTTTTCCCCCGCCTTACCACCCTGCTTCGGAGTGACCAAAAGTGGCCCCGCCAAATCGGACAGCCGGATAAGTGATGTTCTGCTCTAATCGGACGGCGCCGGTGGCGCCCAAGGAAGAGCAGATGAGAAGGCCCAGAAGGAATCACACCCCGGCGTTCAAGGCCAAAGTGGCAGTGGCTGCAGTCAAGGGCGAGAAGACCCTGGCGCAGCTGGCCGAGCAGTTCGGACCAAGCGTGATGGACCTGCAGGCCAAGATCGGACAGCTGACGATGGAAAACGATGTTTTAGAACGCGCGCTCGATCGAGTCCACGGCCCGAGCGCCAAGCGATGATCGACCGGACAGCGGCGCTGCCGGTGACGCAGCAGTGCCGGATTCTGGAACTCTCACGATCGACGGTGCATCGCCGGCAGCCTGGATTGCCCGAAGCCGATCTGACGCTGATGCGCCGGATCGACGCGCTGCATCTGGAATATCCCTTCCTGGGCAGCCGGCAGCTGCGCGACTGCCTGCGTCTGGAGGAACACCGGATCTGCGGCAAGCGCGTCCGGCGCCTGATGCGGCTGATGGGTATCGAGGCGATCTACCGCAGGAAGAACACCAGCAAACGCCACCCGCAGCATCCGGTGTTCCCGTAGCTGCTGCGCGGGCTGACCCTCGACCCTCGATCGACCCATCAGGTCTGGGCGATGGACATCACGTACTTGCCCATGAAGCGGGGCTTCGTCTACCTCGCCGCCGTGCTCGACTGGGCCACGCGCCGCATCCTGTCGTTCCGGCTGTCGAACAGTCTGATGACGGACTTCTGCATCGAAGCCGTCGAGGAGGCACTGGCCCGCCACGGCACGCCGGAGATTTTCAATACGGATCAGGGCAGCCAGTTCACCGGCTTCGAGTTCGTCAGCCTGCTCCAGGGCCATGGCATCCGGATCAGCATGGACGGCAAGGGCTGCTGGCGCGACAACGTCTTCGTCGCGCGGCTGTGGAAGACAGTCAAGTACTAGGAGGTCTACCTGCACGCCTACGAGTCCGTGTCCGAGGCGCGGCAGCAGCTGACTCGCTACATCACGTTCTACAACACCCGGCGTCCGCACTCGTCGCTTGACGTCCAGACCCCCGACACCGTGTACTTCGCCGCGCTGCCATCACGGCTCGCGGCTTAACCCGGCAGAACATCACTTATAAAACCGGGAAAGCTGTCCGACGAAGCGGGACCACTTCTACCTCACTCCTACTTTCCCCTCATCGCAATTTTCTGGAATTGCGTCGGCGTGATGACCGAGTTTTAGCTTTTTTCGGCCGTTGTAAATGCGCTGCGACGATTTCACTCAACTCTTCGATCAATTGGTGACGGGAAACGTTCTCAGGCAAGTGTGCAACATAATTCTGCACGGTGTGCACGACCGCATTTTCCATGACGAAAACCCGCGTATCTAGGTGCTTGGGAGAGCACTTTGGCATGTGCAAGCGCATATAAGCTCGGGTGCTGTTGCGGATCATGTTGTCCAATGACAACGGCATCGCGGGCAGTGATAGCTCCGGGTAGTGAAGCGGCAGTCCCAGCAAGACTTTCCGGTCTTTTTCGTACAACTCGACGAGAGACCGAACGATGATCTTGAGCGCACGGTCGGGCGTCATGCTGATGACGTCATACAACACTGCTCGAACGGTATGGGCAGCGCGTGCAGACGCATCTTCGTACAGGGCCAGCACGATGGCTTCCTTGTTCGGGAAATATTGGTAGAGCGATCCGATGCTCACCCCTGCTCTCGCGGCAATCTTCTCCGTACTGAGCTCGTGCCATTTTTCCGTATCCACTAACTCACGCGTGGCCTGCATGATGTTGCCGACTGTGATCTGCGCGCCCTCGTACCTCGGCGTGCGCCTCCGGCCGAACTTCCTTGCAGCACGCTTCTGACTCGAAACGACCTCCGATTCGCGTGCTTTCTCCGGCTGCCGCATTTCTTCTTTGACTTTCATGTGAGGGACATACAAGGAATATACGAGTTGAATATGAGGTTATCTCACATAGATCATCCCGACAACAAAAAGGCCGTGCCCGGATTCAGGCTGCGTCAGCGTCTCAGCGGTTGCCTGTGCCGATCACTATCCATGGAAACCGGAGGAGCGAGTGGACCGAAGCCATCAATGGGGCATTTGGTGCGGGATTCTGTATCTGGTCGTGTGCGGGAGCGGATTTGTCCTGATCTCAGGCTTCTTTCCGCCACTGAATCCGCAACTCGGCCCTGCTGAGCTGAGCCAGTTATTCATCAAGAACGCCAGTTCGATCAAGGTTGGAATGATCTTGGTTCAGTCATCCGCCTTTCTCTACATGGCATGGGGCGTTTCGCTATCCGCGCTCATTCGCCGAATCGAGAGCGACGATGCTCATTTCCTCAGCACTTGTCAGATGATCGGCAGCATCTGGCTTGCCTTCTTTTTTGTGCTGCCGCCAATGATCTGGGGTGCCTTGGCTTACCGACCTGACATCGATCCTAAACTTCTGCACTTCGCGAACGATGTCAGCTGGATTCTGTTCATCACGCCAGTGCCGCCAGCGCTGATGCAGTACATCCCTCTAGGTGTGGCCATTCTTCGCCAGCACGAGGAGAACGCCATATTCCCCCGGTGGTTGGGCTATTTCTCGCTCTGGGCTAGCTTCATGTTCGCACCGGGCTGGCTTCCGTATTTCTTCCAAAACGGACCATTTGCCTGGCACAGCGTATTCGCGTTCTGGGTGCCCGTCGTCGTGTTCTCGACGATCGTCATGACCCTGCTTTCCTTCATGCATCAGATCGCGAAACAGAGGGGTCGGATTGAACCGGGAACTCGTAGACCAAGGTTTTGATCAGTTCCCCAAAACATAAAGTAAAAGAATTACGTTGTTGCGATATGGGAGGAGAAAAATGCGTATTTGGATCAAGAAAATCGCAATGTCCGCGGTATGTATATGGAGCGTCGGCGCCTGGACGGCTCGCGCGGAGAACGGGCCTGCTTCCGAGGCGCCCGTTCCGGAGCAGGAACAATTTCCTCCGATGAACGCAGGCACGATGCAGGTGGCCGAGGATCGCGGCGCGGAAGACGGCAGCGAGGCGGCCGGTGCTGGGCCGCTGCCCACGATACCGGTGCCCTCATCGGAAGACGACGGATCCGCGACAGAAGCCTCTCGAGGGAATAATGGACAAAGTCGTCTGATCGAAGAGATCATTGTCACGGCGCAGAAGCGGGAAGAGCGCCTCAAGGATGTGCCCATCTCCATCGCGGCCTTCAGCGCGGATTTCCTCAGCGCCAAAGGCGTGTCGACCCAGCAGGACTTGCCGAAAATCACGCCGGGACTGACTTTCAGCGGCGCCGTCAGCTTCGCTTCTGCGTATATCCGCGGCGTAGGCACGGACGCCTTTCTTCTGGCCGATCCGGTCGTGGTGACTTACATCGACGGCGTTTACTTCCCAGCCGCCACGACGCAGTTCGAGAACTTCGGCATGGTCGAGAAGGTCGAGATAGACAAAGGACCACAAGGAACGCTGTTCGGACGCAACGCCTTGGGTGGCGTCATCGCCGTCACGACGCTGGATCCCTCTCTGGAGTCCGTCAAGGCTTCTGCAGATGTGAGCTACGAGAGCTTCGTCGGAATCGACCCCGGCCGTTACGCTCTGGACGCGTCGGGCTACGTGAGCATCCCTGTCATGGATTCGCTCGCCGTCAGCGTGTCCGGGCTCTATCGGCAGAACGACCCCAACTTCGAAGACTGGGTCGGCCCCGTCAACACTCGCCATCCGCTGGAGGCAGGCCGTGCCGATTCCTTTCGGATCAAGACGCTCTGGAATCCGACCGACTGGTTCAAGCTCAGGCTCAACGCTTCCAATTTCTATTCGAATGATCCGCAAAGGACGTTTGCGGTCAACTTCGCGCCCTCCCCGCTGCTGGGGGCGGCGATCAAAGCACAGGATCCGTACGGAAAGGGACAAGTCGATACATCTCCAGCCAGCTGGAGCAAGGGCAGGACTTACTTTGGCGACCTCACCTTGCACACCGACTGGACGGACATACAGTTTCTGGGCAGCGACCAGAAGATCAAGTCCATGGTCCGCTACGACTTCGATGCCTCGCCGATACCGATCGCGGAATACTACATGCACAATGACGGGCCGATCTTTTCGAGCGGCCGTTCGGCCGAACTGCGCTTCCTATCGAACGACAGCGCGCCTGACTGGTTGCAGTACATCGCGGGCATCTACGCCTACGAGCAACAGTCGGGCCTCGAGCACGCGGTCATCTCCGCGCTCGCGACCAATCTGAACGAGGGCCGAATCGCAGGCATCGCCGTGCCCGGCCTCTCCGATTTCTACAAACAGCTCATTCAGATTCCCGGCGTGGGCGGCCTACTTCCCCCGGGCGTGCAGCTAGCGCTGGGCGGTGCGCTGAAGGCCAGATCGATCGCAGGTTATGGCCAAGTGACCTTCAAGCCTTACGACTGGGGCTCGTTGACGCTGGGCGGTCGCTACACCGAGGACAAGAAGTGCATCGACTACGCGTATCAGGGTGCCTACTTGAGCGACGAAACCCTCGTGACTCTGCTCAACTACAGCGGCTGCGATGCGTCACCGTACCGGGGTATCGTCCTGAACAAGACCGACGATGCCGAGTATCGCAGCAAGACTTACCGCTTCGATCCCAAGATCACACTCGATTTTCGTCCCGGCGATGGCTGGCTCGGACGCGATCCGCTTCTGTATCTCAGCTATCAGACGGCTTCCATCGGCGATACCTTCAACGTCGTCAGCCTGCTGAATAGTCCATCCCTCGCGCTGGGCAGCAAGATCGCGGCTTACGAGCTGGGCCTCAAGACGGTTCTTTTCGATGGCCTTGCCAGCGTCGATGGCGCCGTCTTTCACTACCGCGAAACGAACGCGCAATCCCAGGTGGTCTCGCTGCAATCCGGTGGGGCCGTCCATTTCGAGAATGTCCCCGAGCTGCGCACCGTCGGCGCGGATCTGAGCATGGTGTCCTCGATCCTGCCAGCACTGACGAACGACGGCCTGGTCCTGACATTGAGCATGTGCTACCTGAATTCGAAGTACGAGAGCTATCCGAACGCCTCGGGCTTTTCGCCGACCACCGGCCTGTATTCCAACGACTACGACTTGACCGGAAACCGTGTCGTCCAGACCCCCACGTTCACCGCGAACGCGGGATTGAACCAGACCATTCAATTGTCCAGCGGATCGCTCGAGTTCGGTATCGATTGGTACTACAACAGCGGCTTTTATTTCCACGCGCAGAACACGGCAACGTCGCATGTGGCTGCTTATGACACGCTCGGCTTCACGATCAGCTACCTGTACCAACCCTGGAATGTCCGCATTACGGGATTCGGTCGAAACATTCTCAACGAGCGCTACATGAACGGAATCTTCATCAACGATTTTGGCGCGGACGCATTTCCCGCCCGCCTTTCGTCCTACGGTGTGACGCTGCACTGGGATTACTGAGCATCGAGCGGGATCAATGCTTTCCCCCGAAATCGCGCAACAGCGCAACCGAACAGGAGAAAGATGTGGATGCAGCGAGAAACAATGCCGTTCGAATTCCCGGAGAATCCGGAATCTGGTTCGTCGTATTCGCCGAGTTGATGGCGTTCACGGTTTTTTTCTCTGTGGCGCTTGTGTACCGGATATTCGATCCTTCCTCGTATTCCGAATCGATCCTGTTGCAGAACCAGCTCGTCGGGCTACTGAACACCGTGATCCTGATCACGAGCTCGTTGACAGCCGCAGGCGCCGTACATGCGGTGAAGAACGGCGAGGAAAGGCGGGCGTCGCGTCTGGTGCTTGTCACGATCGGCCTGGGTCTGCTTTTCGTCGCAGTCAAGTACTTCGAATGGGGATCGAAGATCGAGCGGGGCATAACTCTGAACGCCAATCCCTTCTTCATGACGTATTACGTTTTTACCGGAATCCATCTTGCCCACGTCTTGATAGGTTTGGCGCTGCTGATTTCCGTGTATCGCGCGCTGCAGCGCGGAGCGGCCTTGAAGATCACGGAGATCGCCGCGCTATTTTGGCATTTGGTCGACTTGCTCTGGATCATTCTTTTCACCCTCTTTTATCTGCTCCGATAACTAACGGCCATGTTTACAAAAGGGATGCTGATCGCCTGGTTCATTCTCATCACTGCGGGCTTTTTCTCGACGAGCCTGGGCTTCGTGGGAGTCGAAGACCGATTCGTTATAGGGATTTCGCTCATCTTGATCGGTTTTGCGAAAAGCGCTCTGCTCATGTGGGAATTCATGGAAGTTCGCAACGCGCCGGCGATCATCAAGGGCATCGGCTGCGCCTGGATCGTGCTTACGGCGACATTACTGAGCATTCTGTTTTCATATCCGGACCTGGGGCATTGATTCCTGAGAATAGACGTTTGAGGAATACCTGCCAGATGGGCACGCAACAGTCTCGTAGAACTGGCCGCTGAAAAGTCTCCAGGAGAACAAGATGTCATCAGATCAAGTAGCTCCTTTTGGCGCTCTGGTCCCTGATTTTGAGCTGGCGTTCATCGTGTTCAGCGCGCTGATGAATGCCGGATGTCTGATCTACGGAGCTATTCTCGCCAAGCGTATGCGGTCGTGCCTTCCCTTGCTGGTTCTACCGGCAGGGCTGGTGACGGTCGTTGTCGAAGCCACTGTGGCACATCTGGGTCACGTATGGCATCCCCGTGTCGGGCAGACAGAGCTATACAATTCCTATGGCACCTCAATCCCGGTCTATCTTGCTTTTGTCTACTCTTTCTATTTCGGCATCGCTTATCTGGCGGCACTACACGCAGCGTCAATCAATGTCCTGACTCGTCGTCGACTATGGACGGCCGCTGGTTTCGTCGCGATCGGTGCCTTCGCGATGGAAATTCCGGTCGTCCAATCTGGACTATGGATTTATTTTGGTACGCAATCACTTTGGTTCTTCAAGGGGTCGTTGCCAATATGCTGGGTCTTGATGAACGTCAGCTGCGTCTTTTTCGCGGCGACCGTTTTACTCATGGCAAGGTCAATTCTTGTGGGCTGGCGTCAGCTCTGCTTCCTGCCCATGTCTCCCATAGCTGCATATATGGGACACATTGGCTCTGGATTTCCTTTTTACCTGGTTGCCAACAGCAGCTATGCATCCAATCCAGTCGCTGTACAGGCGAGTGGAATCATGACGGCCATAAATTCCGTACTGATCATTTCCTTCTGTATCCACCTGCTGACTCGCGAGTTTGAAGGATGTCATGTCTGTGGGAGCGCGGAGCCGCCCAGCGGCGGCGCATGAAGATCAAGCGAAACACTAAGGAAGAAACGTGTCATCGACAGACAACAACAGCGCTGCAAACTGGGTCGCCGAAGTGACGGGCGCAACGAATATCAGTATCGTGCCGCTGGCCGAGCCGGGCATGTCGCGGGCGATCCTGTTGGTTACCGGTACACTGCGCGACGGCACTGCGTTGGACGCGCTGATCAAGCAGGAAAGTGGGCGCGGGCCGTTCTACGACACGCCGTTCGGCTTGCGCCGCGAGGCCGAAGTCATGCGCACAGCCGCGCGTGCCGGGGTTCCTGTCCCGCGAATTCTGGCGGTATCGGACGATGAATCCTGCTTCCTCATGGAACGCCTCCGCGGCAGTGCCGCGTCGCATTTTCGCGACGCGGCAGAGGAGCGTTCGGTGCGCGCGAGCTACCTGAAGAATCTTTCCGCTCTGCACGCTGCCAGTGTATCTGCGTTCCCGCTGCCGTTTTCGGGGGCTCCGGATTCCCGGCAGGCGATATTGAGTGACATGGAAGATTTTTGCCAGATATATGAGCGCTTCTGTCCAAGGGATGCCACGATCGAAGCTGCCTTCGTATGGATGAAGGACAACGTCCCGCAAAATCTGGAGTCTCCTTCTCTGCTGCACGGTGACGCCGGTCCTGGCAACTTCATGCACGAGAATGGTGGGGTGACGGGGTTTATCGATTGGGAGATGGCCCATCTCGGCGATCCCGCGGACGATCTGGCATGGCTCTGGTTTCGCAAGAAAGTTCTTCGTCAGGATGCGGATTTAGGCGACTGGTATGACGAATACTCGATTTATTCGGGCCGTCCGTTCGATGCCGGCAAAGTAGCGTACTTCCGTGTCGCCGTCCTGATCCGTACTTCGATCGCGGCCCGCATGATCCAGGTTCGCAATCCAGACCGAGACCTCGAAATGGCCGACATCGTGGTGGGCCTCTTGGGCTTGGCGCTTCAGGAGCGGAACGGCGCCGATGTCGGCGCAAGTATTCCTCCCTTGCGATAAACAGCCACACATCGCGGCGAACGGAGTCATATCCGTGCGAACCGGATAACCGAAGCCCCTGGGGTGGAGAACGGATTGCCGGTCTATACGGCGGACTGACTTGTATTTCCCATCAATCACGAATCAGGCAGGACAATCGACATGGCACTCGACATCACCAGAAGCCAGCCCCCCGCAATCGGCATGGAGCATCATGGCAATCACCCGCCCGACGGGGGGGAATGGTTTCAGGAAAGCGCGCTGTTCAACTTTTCAGATCCACGCTCTGGTATTGGCGGGCAGTACCGGATCGGCATACATCCCGTCCACCAATCTGCTCATCTTTACACTTGGACACAGATCAACGGGAAGATGGTGGACAAGCGTTTCATCGAAGGACTGAAGCTCCCTGAAGGAGACGTCAACGACTGCGCACTCTCGGATGTCACGTTCGCGACGCTCGAACCATACAAGAAGTACCGTATCCAAGTCGTCCAGCCCGAGTTCGAACTGGACGTCATATGGGAAGCCTTCACGATTCCGATACAAATGGGCTTCAACGTCGGTGGCGCGACGGTCGCTGCCGGGCACTACAACTGCATCGGCCGTGCCACTGGCAAAGCTATGTACAAGGGAGTGGAGTTCAGCATCAATGGCGATGGCTTCATGGATCATTCCTGGGGTGCGAGAAAGACGCACGTGCCTGGATCGCGGTGGATTCTGGCGATAGTCGATCCAGAATGCTTTTTCATGGCCTTGCCGCTGCTCACCGACGTTGGCCGTTTCATGGCAGGTTACGTCGCATTCGATGGGAAGCTCCGCATGCTGACCAACGACTTCGACATCAACATGACGATGCGGGACGACTGGTTCACGCCCGCGGCTTGCGACGCCCGTTTCTTCGACGAAGATGGAAGGGGCTTCCGGTTAAGTGGACGGAGCTTGGGACCAAGCAGCAGCCAGCCGTTCTTGGGGGGAAAAGCCTATACGCATGCTCTTGCGGAGTTTGAGTTTGGCGGTCGCATCGGTCGTGGCCTCCTCGAGTCATCCGCTCCGGAAAATCTGCTGCCATCGATGAACAAGGCGTACCAACTCGATCCGGCGGGTATTTGGTGCGCAAGGCAGGGACTTTAGTCATCCGGCTGCCCACGACTCGAATCATGTGAGGCAAAGCTTCTGCCTTCGATCGCCATACGCAGCTGCCGATAGCCCTCGACGAGCCGCGGCCCCGGGCGGCCGAGAAATTCCTCGCTGATGGCGACGATGCGGCGCTCACGGATCGCGTTGACGGCCTGCCAGCCTTCGCGCTTCAGCACCACGTCGGCGCGATACTTGTCGACCTTCACGCCGCACCAGCTCATGGCCAGCACGTCGATGCCGGTGTCGGGCGCCTGATCGGCGACCAGCGTGTGCGTTTGCGTGTCGCACTCCGCGAGCGCGTTGCGGCCGCCGGCACGTTCGATCAGATCGTGCACCCATGAGCGCCGCGCGGCGCCGATGACGGGTTTCGGCCACCACTCGACGAGCACGCGCGGCGCATCCTCGCGTGGCGTACATACCGGCATCTGCGCCTGCATGTCGCCAACCAGCTGCTCGCCTCGCGCGGCGACGCCGAGTGCGGCGGCGATGCGGCGGATGTCATCGAACACATCGTCGAGATTCTGCGGATTGCAGACGACCAGCGGCACGCCGGACGCTTCAAATGCCGCGACGATGCGTTCGTGTCCCGGCACGGTCAGCGAGCTGAGCACGAGATCCGGACGCAGGGCGAGGGCGGCGTCGACGTCCAGCTGCAGATCGCGGCCGAGCTGCGGCAGGCGACCGACGACACCGGGCGGAAAATCCGAATCGCTGTCGACCGCGACGAGCGCGTCTTGCAGGCCGAGCGCGCAGACGATCTCGGTGTTCGAGCAGGTATGCGAGACGACGCGCATGACATTGCGTTTCAGCATTCGATCCGCGCGAACGCCTTGCGCGCACTGCGCCGCCACGCGAGCCCGAGGGCGCGTTGCACGAGCGCCGCGGCGCCCGGGAACTTGCCATCGAAGCGGATCAGGTAGTCGAGCTCGGTGCCCCGGCCGGTTTCCTTGAGGTGAATCGTGCCGAGATGATTCTTCAGCGGGCCGCCGCGCACGATCGTGTATGCGAGGCGCGTCGGACGCTCGAAGCCGACGATCTTCTCGTCGAAGGACAGCGAGCCCGGGCCGATGCGGCGAATCGAGCCCAGACCATTCGGTTCGGACGGATCGTCGCCGGCGCGGATTCGCAGGCAACGGCTGCCGAACAGCGCGGCGAAGTTCTCGTGTATGGAGAGAAATTCGAAAACCGCGGTGACGGGCGCGGCGATCGTTTCATTGAAGCGGAGTTCGTGCGCAGGCATGGGCTTGGACGGAGAAGGCGGGACGCTGACTCTAGCAGCGGCGGCCGGCAAAAGAGCCGATAATGCGGGCCGGAGTCGGCCGGGCAATCGCTGCCGCGCAAGCGGGGGAGGAAAGTCCGGGCTCCACAGGGCAAGGTGCCAGGTAACGCCTGGGCGGCGCGAGCCGACGGAAAGTGCAACAGAGAGCAAACCGCCGAACGCCTTCATGCAGTGGGAGCACCTGTCGCCCGCGGGGCGGCGAAGTGCCTCCTACAAGCCGCAAGGCCGCGTGAAGGGCGTGGCAAGGGTGAAACGGTGCGGTAAGAGCGCACCGCGAGTCCGGCAACGGACCGGCACGGCAAACCCCACCTGGAGCAAGACCAAATAGGGAAGGACCGGCGGCAACGTCGGACACGTGGCCCACGTGCCTTCCGGGTAGGTTGCTCGAGCGGCGCAGCGATGCGTCGCCTAGAGGAATGATTGCCGGAACGCGCAAGCGTCCGCACAGAACCCGGCTTACAGGCCGACTCCGATTTTTTCGCACCACTTCAGAACGAGCAGACGTTCTTCCTGCGCTGCCGTAGGGCGCTCGAAGTGTGATAATAAGTAAAACTATATAACAGAAATATATTTTTGAGCTCGAAAAAACGAAGCGAGCCGTCGTGCCGGTCTGCCTGAAGCGTTCCTGAACAAAAACCACGCTGCATCGCGCCTCTATGCCGTCTTTAACATGAACTTGTTCTGCTAAGAAGATGTTTACAAAGCAGATTGTTCATTGGGTCGGCTTGTTTACTCTAAGCTGCTGTTTCAACGTGATTTTTCGCCCAAACCTCGCTTGCGCACGGGGGTGTGGTGGGATATAGTCGTCGGAAAGTGGTGGAAAGTGGGAGAAAGTGGGGGACGCCCCGCGGCGCGCATGTTGTTTTCCGGGTCACATCATCTGTCGATCGACGAGAAAGGGCGGCTGGCCGTGCCGGCCCGCTTTCGTCAGCACCTGCTCGAACGGTGCGGCGGACAGCTCGTGATCACCCGGGGTCCGGAACCCGCCTGCCTCGTGATCTATCCGATGCCGGAATTCGTGCGCCTCGCCGACGACATCGAAAACATGGCCGATCGCGTGCATGCCGAGCAGGCCAAGGCCATCACCATCGGCTTCGCCGTCGATGTCGAGATGGACAAGCAGGGCCGCATCCTTGTGCCCCCGCATTTGCGCAAGATCATCAAGCTCGACGGGCCAGCCGTGCTCATGGGCCAGATCCGCCGCTTCGACCTGTGGGCATCGGACGAATACGAGGCGCGCTTCGGCGGCGGCTCCGCGCTGTTCGGCGACAGCGCGCACGATGCGTTCCGGACGCTGAAGCGGTGAGCGCCGGCCATGCCTTTCGACCTCGGCCCTTCCATCGACCGGAGCGGGCCTGACGCCGCCATGAACCTGCATCGTCCGGTGATGCTCGAAGAAGCCGTCGCCGGCCTTGCGGTCCGCGACGGCGGTATTTACGTGGACGCCACCTTCGGTCGCGGCGGCCACAGTGCGGCGATTCTCGGGCGGTTGTCCGCGCAGGGACGCCTGCATGCCTTCGATCAGGATCCGCAGGCCGTCGCGCATGCGCGCGAACGCCATGCCGGCGATGCGCGCCTCACGATCCATCACCACAACTTCGCGGAACTCGCGCGCGTCGCGGCGCAGGCCGGCATCGCCGGCCGCGTCGACGGTGTGCTGATGGACCTCGGGGTCTCGTCGCCGCAGCTCGACGATGCGGCGCGCGGGTTTTCGTTCGGCAAGGACGGCCCGCTCGACATGCGCATGAATCCGCAGGCCGGCGACTCGGCGGCGGCGTGGCTGGCGCGGGCGAAGGAAGAAGAGATCGCCGACGTGCTCTGGCAGTACGGCGAGGAACGCAACAGCCGGCGTATCGCGCGTCGCATCGTCGAGACGCGCGGCGCGGCGCCGCTGATGAAGACGGCGCAGCTCGCCGCCCTGATCGCCTCCGTGCCGGGTCCGCGCTCGAAGCACATCCATCCGGCGACGCGCAGCTTCCAGGCGATCCGAATCCACATCAATCGCGAGCTCGAAGTGCTGAGCGAAGGCCTGCGCCAGGCGGTCGACGTGCTGGCGCCCGGCGGGCGCCTCGTCGTCATCAGCTTCCACTCGCTCGAAGACCGCATCGTCAAGCGTTATCTGCGCGATGAAGCGCGCAAGGATGCGCCGACGCTGAAGCTGCACGGCAAGCAGTTTCCGTCGGCGGCCGAGGCCGAAGACAACCCGCGTGCGCGCAGCGCCGTGCTGCGCATCGCGGAGCGCCTGCCATGACGCCTACGACGCGCGTGGCGCGGCGCGGTGCTCTTCGGTGGCGTCGCTGGCCCCCGGTGTCGCGGTCTTCGTGCCGCGCCCTGGGCCCCGCCATGCCGGTCGCGTCGACGTGAAGCGCGGCCTGCTCATGATTCCGCTGGCGCTGGTCGTGGCGATCGTCGTCTCGGCGCTCGCCGTGGTCAGCACCAAGCACGAGAACCGTCAGCTCGTCACCGAGCTGGAGGGCCTGCGCACGGAACGCGATCGTCTCGACATGGAATGGGCGCAGCTGCAGCTTGAAGAAGCGACGCTCGCCAGCAACAACCGCGTCGAGCACATCGCCCGCGAGCAGCTGGGCATGACCGAGCCGCGCGACTACGTGATCGTCGAGGACAAGCCGTGAGCGCGCGCGACGCCGGACCTGCCGGCGGGCGGCGCGTCGCCGCGCCGGCCGCCGAGCCGGTCGCCGGCTGGCGCCGCGGCTTCGTGCTCGGCGCGCTGGCGCTCGGCGCCGGTGTGGTGTTCGGCCGTGCGTTCCAGCTGCAGGTCATCGATCAGGACTTCCTCGCGCGCGAAGGCGACAAGCGCTCGATCCGCACGATGACGATTCCCGCGCACCGCGGCGCCATCGTCGACCGGCGCGGTGAGCCGCTGGCCCTTTCGGCGCCGGTCGAATCGCTGTGGGCCGTGCCGCAGGCGCTGCTCGATTCGCCGCAGCATGTCGATGCGGTGGCCAGGCTGCTCGGCCGCAAGCCCGCCGAATTCCGCAAGTTCCTCGAGGCGCGCGCCGAGCGCAAGTTCGTCTACATCAGCGATCCGCTGTCGCCGGGCGAAGCCAAGCGCGTGCTCGCGCTCGGCGCGCCGGGCGTGTTTTCCGACCCTTCGTACGCACGCTATTACCCGGCCGGCGAAGTCGCCGGCCAGCTCGTCGGCTTCTGCGGCCGCGACGGTGCCGGACTCGAAGGCATGGAGAAGGCGCAGGAGTCGATCCTCGCCGGCAGGCAGGGGTCGCGCCGCGTGATCCGCGACCGCGCCGGTCACATCGTCGAGGACAATCTCGAATACACGGAAGCGCAGTCCGGCGAGGACGTGCAGCTGACCATCGACCTGCGCATCCAGTATCTCGCCTACCGCGAGCTGAAGAACGCGGTGCTCGAGCACAAGGCCAAGGGCGGCACCATCGTCATCGCCGACAGCGCGACCGGCGACATCCTCGCGGTCGCTTCGCAGCCCGGCTTCAATCCGAACAATCCGGGCGAGCGCAAGCCGCCGGGCACGCGCAACCGCGCCATCGTCGATTCCTTCGAACCGGGGTCAACGGCCAAGCCGCTGCTGATCTCGGAGGCGCTCGAACTCGGCCTGTTCCAGCCGACCAGCGTGGTCGACACGGGCGCCGGCACCTTGAAAGTCGGTGCGCTGACCGTGCGCGACGTGCATCCGGGCGGCGTGATGGATCTCGCCAAGATCCTCGCCAAGTCGAGCAACGTCGGTGCCGCCAAGATCGGCCTCACGCTCGGGCCGGAAGCGGTGTGGACGGGCTTCCAGCGCTTCGGCATCGCCGAGCCGATCTACACCGGCTTTCCCGGTGAAGCCTCGTCGGTGCTGCGTCACTACAACGAGTGGGGCCAGATCGCCACGGCGACGGCGTCCTACGGCTACGGCTGGTCGGTGACGGCGCTGCATCTCGTGCGCGCCTACGCGGCGCTGGCCAACGACGGCCTGATGCCGCAGCTGCGGCTGATCAAGAACGCGCGCCCGGTGCCGCCGCAGCGCGCGATCTCGGCCAACACCGCGCGCGAAGTACGGCGCATGCTGGAGACGGTCGTCGCGCCGGGTGGCAGCGCGACGCGCGCGGCGATCCAGGGCTACAAGGTCGCCGGCAAGACCGGCACCGCGCGCAAGCTGTCCGATACCGGCGTCTACGATCCGAACCGCCATCAGGCCCTGTTCGTCGGCATGGTGCCGGCCGAGCGGCCGCGGCTGGTCGGCCTGGTCGTCATCGACGAGCCGGGCGAAGGTGCCTACTACGGCGGCCTGGTCGCCGCGCCGGTGTTCGCGAGCGCGATGCAGGGCGCCGCGCGCCTGCTGCAGATCTCGCCGGACGGCACCGGCACGCCCGATCTCGCGCCGCCGACCGCGTCACGCACGACGGTCGCGCTGCCCGCCCCGGGCCCGGCGGCGCCGACCCAGCACGCGGCGCTGGTGAAAGTCGCGGAGCCGCACCTGTGAGCGGCGCGCCACGTTCGCTGAAGACCCTGCTCGCCGGCTACGGCGTGCCGGCGCCGGATTTCGACGTCACCGGCGTCGAGATCGATTCGCGCCGCATCGGCGCCGGCGATCTGTTCCTCGCCTGCAAGGGCACCGGCGGCACGCACGGCCTGGCGCACCTCGAACAGGCGCTGCGGCGCGGCGCGGCGGCCGTCGCCTGGGAGCCGGCGAGCGGCTTCGGCGAGCCGGACATCGGCATTCCGCAGATCGCCGTGCCGGATCTCGCGCGCCGCGCCGGCGAGATCGCCGCGCGCTTCCACGGCCGCCCGTCCGAGCATCTGTACTGCGTCGGTGTCACCGGCACCGATGGCAAGACCTCGACGGCGTACCTGATCGCCCAAGCCCTGGATGCGCTGCGGCATCCCTGCGCCTACATCGGCACGATCGGCATCGGCCGCGTCGGCCAGCTCGACAAGAACACGCACACGACGCCGGACCCGGTCACCCTGCAGCAGTGGCTGGCGCGCCTGCGCGGCGAAGGCGTGCGCGCCTGCGCGATGGAGGTGTCGTCGCACGCGCTCGATCAGGGCCGCGTCGCCGGCGTGCATTTCCGCACCGCGGTGCTGACCAACATCACGCGCGACCATCTCGATTACCACGGCACGGTCGAGCGTTACGCCGCCGCCAAGCGCCGCCTGTTCGAGCGCGAGGAACTGGCGAGCGCGGTGCTGAACCGCGACGACGCGCATGGCGCCGCCTGGGCCGATGCGCTCGAGCCGCGTCTGCAGGTCATTCGCTACGGCATCGAAGGCGCCGCGCCGCGCGGCGCCTACCTCATCGCGCGCGATCTGCAGCTGAGCGTCGCCGGCCTCGCCTTCACGATCGACAGCCATCTGGGCCGCGCGTCGCTGAAGAGCGGCCTGCTCGGTCGCTTCAACGTGCACAACCTGCTCGCCGCGCTCGGCGCGCTGCTCGCGCACGAGCTGCCGCTCGCCGATGCCGTTGCCGCGCTCGCGCAGGCGCACACCGTGCCGGGCCGCATCGAAGGATTCCGTGGGCCGCGCGCGAGGCCGCTGGTCGTCGTCGACTACGCGCACACGCCGGAAGCGCTGCGCCAGGTGCTGGCGGCGGCGCGTGCGCACACGCCGGGCCGGCTGCATGTCGTGTTCGGCTGCGGCGGCGATCGCGACCGCGGCAAGCGGCCCTTGATGGGCGCCGCGGCGACCGAACTGGCCGACCGGGTGATCGTCACCGACGACAATCCGCGCAGCGAATCGCCGCAGGCGATCGTTGCCGAGATCCTCGCCGGCATCGGCCTCACCGCGAAGCCGGTCGAGGCGCCGCGGGTCATCCATGACCGCGCCGCGGCGATCCGCGCGGCGGTTGCCGAGGCGGCGGCGGACGATGTCGTGGTCGTCGCCGGCAAAGGTCACGAGGACTACCAGATCTACGGCAGCGAGGTGCGTGCGTTCAGCGATCGCGCCTTCGTGGCCGATCTCGTCGGTGCCGAGGTGCGCGCATGACACGGTGCCGTGAGCGCGCGGCGCGAGCGTGGGGCGAGCCGGGCTTTCCTGGACGGCCAGGGCTTGGCCGTCCATGCCGGCGAGCGACCACGCCAGTGGTCCGGGGCGCAGGCCGGGAATGCGCGCAACGCGCCGACCGCGCTGTACTTTCATTCTGCGTCGCACCTTCGGAGGCGCGCTCGTGATGTTCGCGCTGTCCGAGCTGGCGACCCTGCTCGACGCCGAGCTGCGCGGCGGCGATCGGCGCTTCGCGCGGGTGTCGACCGACAGCCGCGCGCAGCTCGACGGCGCGCTGTTCGTCGCGCTGAAGGGCGAGCGCTTCGACGGCCATGCCTTCGTCGCGCAGGCCCGCGCCGCCGGCGCGGTCGCCGCGCTGGTCTCCGAGTTCGTCGATGCCGACATCCCGCAGCTCAAGGTCGGCGACACGCTGGCCGGCCTGCAGCAGCTGGCGCGGCTGTGGCGGCAGCGCTTCGACATCCCGGTCGTCGCCGTCACCGGCAGCAACGGCAAGACCACGACCAAGCAGATGCTGGCGGCGATCTTCCGCACGCGCGGCGCGGTGCTCGCCACCGAGGGCAATCTCAACAATCACATCGGCGTGCCGCTGACCCTGCTGAAGCTGCGCGGCGAACATCGCACGGCGGTGATCGAGATGGGCGCCAGCCATCGCGGCGAGATCGCCCTGCTGACCTCGATCGCGCGGCCGAATGTCGGCGTCGTCACCCAGGCCGGCGACGCGCATCTCGAGGGTTTCGGCTCGCGCGAGGGCGTGGCGCTCGGCAAGGGCGAGCTGTTCGCCGGTCTCGGCGAGCGGGGCGTCGCCGTGATCAACGCCGAGGACGTGTACTTCCCCTTGTGGCAGCAGCTCGCCGGCAGGGCCGCGGTGCTCAGCTTCGGGCTGCGCGACGGGGTCGATGTGCG
Source organism: Solimonas soli DSM 21787 (assembly GCF_000474945.1). Taxonomy (GTDB): domain Bacteria; phylum Pseudomonadota; class Gammaproteobacteria; order Nevskiales; family Nevskiaceae; genus Solimonas; species Solimonas soli. Next base: position 208,410 of record NZ_AXDW01000010.1, read on the forward strand.
CGCGCTGCACGTCGAGCCGCAGGCCGGCGCCGGCACGCGCTTCACCCTGGCCGCGCCGCAAGGCCGCGCCGAGGTGCTGTTGCCGATTCCGGGCCGTCACAACGTGATGAACGCGCTCGCCGCCGCGGCCTGCGGCATCGCTCTGGGGCTCGAGCCGGCGCAGATCGCCATCGGCCTCGCGCAGATGGAGGGCGCCGCCGGCCGCCTCAGCTGGAAGACCACGGCGCAGGGCGCGCGCGTGCTCGACGACAGCTACAACGCCAATCCGACTTCGCTGCGCGCCGGCCTCGAGTTGCTGGCCGAACTGCCGGGCCGGCGCTGGCTGGTGCTCGGCAACATGGCCGAACTCGGGGCGGACACCGCGCGGCTGCACGCCGAGGCCGGCGCCGCCGCGCGCCAGCTCGGCATCGAGCGGCTGTTTGCCGTCGGGCCGCTCGCCGCCGAAGCGGCGCGCGCCTTCGGCAGCGGCGGCGAACGCTACGACGACACCGAACAACTCGCGGCCGCGCTCGCGCCGCAACTCGACAAGACCATCACGCTGCTGGTGAAGGGGTCGCGCTCGGCGCGCATGGAACGCGTCGTCGCCGCGCTCACCGGCGAAGCCGTGACGGGGGGAACTCACTAGTGCTCTACCATCTCGCGGAATTCCTCAAGCAGTACGTCAGCGGCTTCAACGCCTTCACCTACCTGACGCTGCGCAGCGTGCTCGGCGTGCTGACCGCGCTGATGTTCTGCTTCTCCTTCGGGCCCTGGCTCATCGAGCGCCTGTATCGCTTCAAGTTCGGCCAGCCGGTGCGCAGCGACGGGCCGCAGACGCACCTGAAGAAGACCGGCACGCCGACCATGGGCGGCGTGCTGATCCTCGGCGCGATCGCCGTGTCGACGCTGCTGTGGGCCGATCTGCGCAGCCGCTTCGTGTGGTTCGCGCTGATCGTCACGCTGGCCTTCGGCGCGGTCGGCTTCGCCGACGACTACATCAAGATCAAGTACAAGGATCCGAAGGGCCTGCCGGCGCGCAAGAAGTACTTCTGGCTGTCGCTGGTCGGCTTCGGCGTGGCGACGCTGATCTGGTGGACGGCGAAGTCGCCGGCCGAAACCACGCTGATCTTTCCGTTCATCAAGAACGTGTCGATCTCGCTCGGCATCTTCTTCATTCCCTGGACGTACCTGGTCGTCGTCGGTTCGAGCAACGCGGTCAACCTCACCGACGGCCTCGACGGCCTCGCCATCATGCCGACGGTGCTGGTCGCCTCGGCGCTCGCCATCTTCGCCTACGCGAGCGGCAACGCGAAGTTCGCGACCTATCTCGGCATTCCGTTCATCAGCGGCGCCGGCGAGCTGGCGATCTTCTGCACGGCGATCGCCGGCGCCGGCCTCGGCTTTCTCTGGTTCAACGCCTATCCGGCGCAGGTTTTCATGGGTGACGTCGGCGCGCTGGCGCTCGGCGCGGCGCTCGGCGTGGTCGCCGTGCTGGTGCGCCAGGAAATCGTGCTGGCGATCATGGGCGGCATCTTCGTCGCCGAGACCGTATCGGTCGCGCTGCAGGTCGGCTACTTCAAGTACAGCGGCGGCAAGCGCATCTTCCGCATGGCGCCGCTGCATCACCACTACGAGCTCAAGGGCTGGCCGGAGCCGAAGATCATCGTGCGTTTCTGGATCATCACGCTGATTCTCGTGCTGATCGGTCTGGCGTCACTGAAGGTGCGCTGAGATGAACGCCGCGCCGCGGACATCAGGCATGGGGAATCGGTACGACGGGCAGCGCGTGCTCGTGGTCGGCCTCGGCGTGTCCGGCGTGTCGGCGCTGCAGTATCTGGCGCGCGAAGGCGCGACGCTCGTCGTCACCGATTCGCGCGCCGCGCCGAAAGGCATCGACGAGCTGCGAGCGCGTTATCCCGCCGCCGAATTCCATCTCGGCGCGTTCGGCGCGCCGGCGCCGCTCGCGCAGTACGCGATGGCGGTCGTCTCGCCGGGCGTGGCACTCGACGAGCCGTTCGTGCAGGCGCTTGTCGCCGCCGGCGTCGAGATCGTCGGCGACATCGAGCTGTTCGCGCGCGCCGCGAACGCGCCGGTCGTCGGCATCACCGGCAGCAACGGCAAGAGCACGGTGACCACGCTGGTCGGCGAGATGGCGAAGGCGGCCGGGCTGCGCGTCGGTGTCGGCGGCAATCTCGGCACGCCGGCGCTCGACCTGCTGCGCGACGACGCCGAGCTGTACGTGCTCGAGCTGTCCAGCTTCCAGCTGGAGACCACGCACACGCTGAAGTGCATCGCCGCGACGATCCTCAATCTGTCGCAGGACCATCTCGACCGTCACGGCACGATGGAGCACTACGGCCGCGTCAAGGCCCGCATCTTCAGCGGCGCGCGCACGGCGATCGTCAATCGCGACGATGCGGCGGTGATGGGGCTCGCGCCGCCGGGCGCGACGAGCTTCGGCCTCGACGCGCCGCGCGGCGCCGACTACGGGCTGCTCGAGAGCGCCGCCGGCACGACGCTGGCGCGCGGCGCCGAAGCGGTGCTGCCGCTGTCGGCGCTGAAGATCTTCGGCCTGCACAACGCCGCCAACGCGCTCGCCGCGCTGGCGCTCGCCGATGCCGCCGGCATTCCGCGCGCGGCCAGCGTCGCGGCGCTGCGCAGCTTCGCCGGCCTGCCGCACCGCTGCGAGTTCGTCGCCAGCGTGAACGGCGTCGACTACTTCAACGACTCGAAAGGCACCAACGTCGGCTCGACGCTGGCGGCCTTGAACGGGCTGCCGGCACCGATCGTCTGGCTCGGCGGCGGGCAGGGCAAGGGCCAGTCCTTCGTCGAACTGCGCGAGGCGCTGGCGCGCAAGGGGCGTGCCGCCGTGCTGTACGGCGAAGATGCCGCGCTGATCGAGCGCGACGTGTTCGGCGCGCTGCCGATCTGGCGCGAGTCCGACCTGCACGGCGCGCTGCGCCGCGCGCAAACGCTGGCGCAGACGGGCGATCGCGTGCTGCTGTCGCCGGCCTGCGCGAGCTTCGATCAGTTCAAGAGCTACGTCGATCGCGGCGAGCAGTTCCGCGCCGCGGTGCGCGGACTGGCGGAGGTGCCGGCATGAGCACGGCCGCCGCCAGCTGGGGTGTTCCGCAGGCGCGCTACGGGCTAGACGCCTGGCTGTGCGGCGCGATCGCGACCTTGCTGATCTGGGGCCTGATCATGGTCGCCTCGGCGTCGGTCGCGCAGGCCGAGAAGCTGACCGGCGAGCCGTATTACTTCTTCCTGCGCCAGCTGGTGTTCCTTGCCCTGGGCGGCGGCATCGGCTTCACGCTGTACTGCGTGCCGATGCAGCAGTGGGCGCGCAGCAGCACCTGGCTGTATCTGTTCGCGATCGGCCTGCTGGTGCTCGTGCTGGTGCCGGGTGTCGGCGTCAAGGTCAACGGCGCACGGCGCTGGATCGACCTCGGCCTGTTCCGCCTGCAGGCCTCGGAGCCGGCGCGCCTCGCCCTGATCCTCTATGTCGCCAGCTACATCACACGCCGGCAGGCCTCGCTGCAGGCCGGCTTCAAGGGGCTGGCGATGCCGCTGATCGCGGTGCTGATCCCGACCTTCCTGCTGATGATGGAACCGGATTTCGGCGCCACCGCGATCCTCATGGGCGTCGTCTTCCTCATGCTGTTCCTCGGCGGCGCGCGCGTTCTGTATTACCTCGCCTTCCTCGGCTTCGCGGTCAGCGGCCTGGTGCTGATCGCCATTGCCGCGCCGTATCGCGTCAAGCGCCTGCTCAACTTCATGAACCCCTGGGCCGACGTCGAGAATGCCGGCTGGCAGCTCGCGCAGTCGCTGATCGCCGTCGGCCGCGGCGAATGGACCGGCGTCGGCCTCGGCAACAGCGTGCAGAAGCTGCTGTACCTGCCGGAGATGCACACCGATTTCATCTTCGCGATCTTCGCCGAGGAGTTCGGCCTGCTCGGCATCAGCCTGCTGCTCACGCTGTTCGGCATCGTCGTCTGGCGCGGCTTCGCGATCGCGCGTCGCGCCGAGCTCGACGGCCGCCGTTTCCAGGCCTATCTGTGCTACGGCCTGACCGGCTGGCTCGGCCTGCAGGCGCTGATCAACATGGCGGTCAACATGGGCCTGCTGCCGACCAAGGGCCTGACCCTGCCGCTGCTCAGCTACGGCGGCTCCTCGCTGCTGACGGTCTGCGCGCTGCTCGGCCTGATCCTGCGCGTCGACTACGAGAATCGCGCGGCCGCCTTCGGCGTCACGTCGGCGGAGGATCGCCAGCCATGAGTCTCAAGTTCATGGTGATGGCCGGCGGCACCGGCGGCCACGTCTATCCGGCGCTCGCGGTGGCGCAGGAACTGCGCGCCCGCGGCCACGAAGTGCGCTGGATGGGCGCGCCGCAGAGTTTCGAGGCGCGCGTCGTGCCGCAGAGCGGCTTCAACATCGATTTCATCCGCGTCTCGGGCCTGCGCGGCAAGGGCATTGCCAAGCTGCTGCAGGCGCCGCTGCTGATCGCGCGCGCCGTGCTCGATGCACGCGCGATCCTCAGGCGCGAGCGTCCGCACGCGGTGCTCGGCATGGGCGGCTTCGCGGCCGGTCCGGGCGGCCTCGCCGCCTGGCTGGGCGGTCTGCCGCTGGTGATCCACGAACAGAATGCGGCCGCCGGCTTCACCAACCGCGTGCTCGCCAAGCTCGCGCGCATCGCGCTGCAGGCGTTTCCGGACACCTTTGCGAACGGCCGCACGGTCGGCAACCCGGTGCGCGGCGGTTTCGCCGAACTGCCGCCGCCGGCCCGGCGTCTCGCGCACGGCGGCGCTCCGCGCCTGCTGGTGATCGGCGGCTCGCAGGGCGCGCGCGCCCTGAACGAGAACGTGCCGAAGGCGCTCGCACTGCTGGCGCCGCAGGAGCGGCCGCAGGTGCGCCATCAGGGCGGCCGCACGCTCGACGCCGCGCTGGCGGCGTATCGCGCTGCGCGGGTCGAGGCCGAAATCACACCGTTCATCGACGACATGCCGGCGGCCTTCGCCTGGGCCGATCTGGTCGTCTGCCGCGCCGGCGCGTCGACCATCGCCGAGGTGAGCGCCGCCGGCAACGCGACGGTGCTGGTGCCGTTTCCGGCGGCGGTCGACGACCATCAGACCAAGAACGCAGCGTATCTCGTGCAGGCCGGCGCCGCCGTGCTGCTGCCGGAGTCGGCGATGACGCCGCAGGTGCTCGCGGCCACGCTGCGCACACTGCTCGCCGACCGCGCCAGGCTGACGGCGATGGCGGAAGCGGCGCGTAGCCGTTCCTGGAGCGGTGCGGCGCGGGTCATCGCCGACGCCTGTGTCGCCGCCGCCGGGGTCGAGCCATGAGCGCCGTGCTGCAGAACCTGATGATGGCGCCGATGCGCCGCGTGCGCCGCATTCACATGCTCGGCATCGGCGGTTCCGGCATGGCCGGCATCGCCGAGGTGCTGATCAATCTCGGCTACCAGGTCAGCGGCACCGATCTCAAGGACAGCGCCGCGACGCGGCGCCTGCGCGAGCTCGGCGCGACCATCCATCTCGGCCATAGGGCCGAGAACGCGCACGGCGCCGACGCGATCGTCGTGTCGACGGCGGTCAAGGCCGACAATCCGGAAGTCGTCTACGCGCACGCGCAGCGCATTCCGGTCGTGCGCCGCGCCGAGATGCTCGCCGAGCTGATGCGCTTCCGCTACGGCATCGCCATCGCCGGCACGCACGGCAAGACGACGACGACCAGCCTCGTCGCCAGCGTGCTCGCCGAAGGCGGGCTCGATCCGACCTACGTGATCGGCGGCAAGCTGAAGTCCGCCGATACCAACGCGCGGCTCGGCCTCGGCCATTACCTCGTCGCCGAGGCCGACGAGAGCGACGCCTCGTTCCTGCACCTGTCGCCGATGATCGCGACAGTGACGAACATCGACGCCGATCATCTCGAAACCTACGCGCACGACTTCAGGAAGCTGCGCGCCACCTTCGTCGAGTTCCTGCATCGCCTGCCGTTCTATGGCCTGGCGATCGTCTGCATCGACGATCCGGTGGTGCGCGAGATCCTCAACGACATCGGCCGTCCGGTGCTGACCTACGGCTTTCGCGACGACGCCGACCTGCGTGCGTTCGACGTGCGGCCGGAGGGCAGCGGCGCGCATTTCACGGTCGTCTTCCCCGACGGCGGGCGCGAGGAATTCCATCTGAACCTGCCGGGCCAGCACAACGTGCAGAACGCGCTGATCGCGATCGCCATCGGCCGTGAACTCGGCGTGTCGGTCGAGGCGACGCGGCGCGCGCTGTCGCACTTCGGCGGCGTCGGCCGGCGCTGCGAACCGCACGGCGAGCTGAAGCTCGCCGACGGCGGCCGCGCCCTGCTGGTCGACGACTACGGGCATCATCCGCGCGAGATCGCCGCGACCTTCCAGGCGATGCGCGCCGCGCACCCGCAGCGGCGCCTGGTCGTCGCCTTCCAGCCGCACCGCTATTCGCGCACGCGCGATCTGTTCGAGGACTTCGCGGCGATTCTCTCGCAGGCCGACGCGCTGCTGCTCGCCGAGGTCTATGCCGCCGGCGAGGCGCCGATCGAAGGCGCCGACGGTCGTGCGCTGGCGCGCGCGATCCGCGCGCGCGGCAAGGTCGAACCGGTGTTCGTGAGCGGCGTCGCCGAGCTGCCGGAGGCGCTGATGCGCGTGCTGCGCGACGGCGATCTGCTGCTGACCATGGGCGCCGGCGACATCGGCGGCCTGCCGGCGCAGCTGGTGCAGCAGTACGGCGCCGGAGGCCGGCCATGACCGCCGCCGTGACGAGCGCCGCGCAGAACGTCGAACTGCGCAATGAACCGATGGCGCGGCACACCTCGTGGCGCGTCGGCGGTCCGGCCGACCGCTACTTCGAGCCGGCGTCGCGCGCAGCCTTGTCGGCCTTCGTGCGCAGCCTGCCGGCGCAGGAGCCGATCCTGTGGATCGGTCTTGGCAGCAATCTGCTGGTGCGCGACGGCGGCCTGCGCGGCACGGTGATCGGCCTGCACGGCGCGCTCGACGCGCTGGCCGCCGACGGCGCGACGATCACCGCCGAGGCCGGCGTGCACTGCGCGCGGCTCGCCAAGTTCGCCGTCGGCAGGAAACTTGCCGGCGCCGGCTTCTTCGCCGGCATTCCCGGCACGGTCGGCGGCGCGCTGGCGATGAACGCCGGTGCGCACGGCGGCGAGACCTGGGACGTCGTCAGCGAAGTCGAGATCATGCGTCGCGACGGCAGCACGGCCTGGCTGCCGAAAAGCGCGTTCCGCCATGCCTACCGCCATGTCGAAATGCCGGCCGACATGGTCGGCTTCGTCGCCGCGCGTTTCGTCTTCGAGGCCGACGCCGACGGCAAGGCCGAGGCCGACATGAAGGCCTGGCTGGCGCGGCGCAAGGCGACGCAGCCGGTCGGCCGTCCGACCGCCGGCAGCACCTTCCGCAATCCACCCGGCGATCACGCCGCGCGCCTGATAGAGAGCTGCGGCCTCAAGGGCCATCGCCTCGGCGGTGCCGAAGTGTCGACCTTGCACGCGAATTTCATCGTCACCGACGAGACCGCGCGCGCCGCCGACGTCGAACAGCTGATCGCGCACATCCAGGACACTGTTTTTGCGAAGACCGGCGTCCGGCTCGAACCGGAAGTGCGCGTCGTCGGAGACGCGCTGGAAAAAGGAGTGATGCCATGAATGGCATCACTTCCCAGCGCGTGCCCGGCCAGGGATGGCCGGGCCGGGGATCAATGGGGAGCTGCCGTCGCGCCAGGGATGGCTGCGCCAGGCTGCGGGAGGCGCCGCGCGTGGCTAGGAAGACCAACGATCCCAAGGATTTCGGCCGGGTCGCCGTGCTGGCGGGCGGCTGGGTGAGCGGCCGCGCTTGCGAAGTGCCGGTGGCACTTCGCGCGGACGCGAACGCCCGGCCAGGGATGGCCGGGCCGGGGGTCAATGGGGAGCTGCCGTCGCGCCAGGGATGGCTGCGCCAGGCTGCGGGAGGCGCCGCGCGTGGCTAGGAAGACCAACGATCCCAAGGATTTCGGCCGGGTCGCCGTGCTGGCGGGCGGCTGGAGCAGCGAGCGTCAGGTCGCGCTGTGGAGCGGCGAAGGCATCCACAAGGCGCTGCTCGACAAGGGCGTCGATGCGACGCTGATCGACGCGACGCCCGAGCGCGTGCTGAACCTCAAGCACGAAGGCTATGACCGCGTCTTCAACATCCTGCACGGCACCGGCGGCGAAGACGGCACGGTGCAGGCGGCGCTCGAGCTGCAGGGCATTCCGTACACCGGCAGCGGCGTGCTCGCCTCGGCGCTGGCGATGGACAAGCTGCGCACCAAGCGTCTGTGGAAGGCCGAAGGGCTGCCGACGCCGGACTGGCTGTGGATCGAGAGCGAACGCGATCTCGACGAGGCGGCGCGCCGCTTCGGCTTGCCGCTGATGATCAAGCCGTCGGAAGAAGGCTCCAGCGTCGGCGTCAGCAAAGTGAAGTCGGCCGATCAGCTGTACCCGGCCTGGCAGCTGGCGCGCGGCGACCGGCAGCGTGTCGTCATGGCCGAGCGCTTCATCGGCGGCGGCCGGCACGGCCACGAATTCACCTGCGCGATCCTCAACGGCGAAGCCCTGCCGACGATCCGCATCGAGCCGGACGGCGAGTTCTACGACTACCAGGCCAAGTATCTCTCCGACAACACGCGCTACCACTGCCCGAGCGGCCTCGACGCCACGCTCGAGCGCGAGATCCAGGCGATCTGCCTGCGCGCTTTCGAGATTCTGGGCGCGCGCGCCTGGGGCCGTGTCGACTTCATGCTCGATGGCGACGACCGTCCGTGGCTGATCGAAGCGAACCTCGTGCCGGGCATGACCTCGCACAGCCTCGTGCCGATGGCGGCCAAGGCGCGCGGCATCGACTACGCCTCGCTGTGCTGGGCGATTCTCGAAGACACCCTCAGCGGTGCGGCGGAGGGCGGCGGATGACCGCGCTGGGAGCTGCCTATGCCATGGACATCGCTGTGCTGCCGTTTGGCAAGTCGCCAGGCAAGGCGCGGGACCCGCACTTGGGTGATTCCCGAGAAACGGCCCGCAGCGCGGCATGGCGGCTTGCCAAAAAACGGCATCCCAAAGGGGCCGGACCGTTTTGGCCCATCGCGGCGTCACTCGTCGCTTGCGCGCGTTCGAGTGCGCGGCGCTCCTCGTTTCTGGCGCTGGGCCAAAACGGCCTCGGCCACAGCGATGCCCATGGCACAGGCAGCTCCCACATGACGGCCGACGACCTGCTCGACTTCGATTCCACGCCGCTGCGCCGGCACCTGCTGCTGGCGATCGGCATCGCCGCCTTCGCGGCGGTGCTCGCCGCCGGCTGGGGCGCACTCGAATTCGGCAGCCGCGAGCCGGTCGCGCGCATCCAGGTCGAGGGCCGCTTCACGCGCCTCAAGCTCGCCGATGTCGACGCCGCCGTGCGGCCGCTGGTCGATCGCCGTTTCGGCGAGCTCGACCTCGGCGCCGTGCGCGCCGCGGTCGAGGCCTTGCCGTGGACCTCGCGCGCCAGCGTCGAGCGCGTGTGGCCGGCGACCGTGCGCGTGCGCGCCTGGGAGCGCGTGCCGTTCGCACGCTGGGGCGACGACGCCTTGCTCGATACCGAGGCGCGCGCCTTCACGCCGCCGGCGGCCGAGATTCCCGAAGGCCTGCCGCAGCTCGCCGGCACCGCCGGACACGAGGCGCTGGTCGCCGACATGTTCCGCGCCCTCAGCGCGCGGCTGATCCAGTCCTCGTTCCCGCTGCAGGGCCTCACGCAGGACGCGCGCGGCGAATGGAACGCGCACACCGCGAACGGCGTCGAGCTGCGCTTCGGTCGCGAGGATCCGCAGGACAAGCTCGAGGTGCTGCTCGGCCCGGCCGAGCACGCGCTGAAGGACCGCATGGCCGACGTGCAATACATCGACCTGCGCTACACGAACGGATTTTCCGTCGGTTGGCGCACGTCGCCGAAACCTGAATCGAAGAGCGAACCGAGGGAGGGCCACTGAATGGCACGCCGCGAAGAGCGCAACCTGCTGGTCGGCATCGACATCGGCACCGCGAAATGCGTGGCCGTGGTCGGCCAGCAGATGCCGGAAGGTCACATCGAAATCGTCGGCTACGGCGAGGCGCCGTCGCGCGGCATGAACCGCGGCGATGTCGTCAACATCGAGCACACGACGCAGGCGATCAAGCGCGCCGTCGAGAACGCCGAGCACATGGCGAACTGTCGCGCGCAGTCGGTGTTCGTCGGCATCTCCGGCACGCACATCCGCAGCCTGAACTCGGCGGGCGTCGCGCCGGTGCGGGCCGGCAGCGTGTCGGAGCGCGACGTCGACAACGTCATGGACGCGGCGCGCGCGATCGCGATTCCGGCCGACCAGAAGATCCTGCACGTGATCCCGCAGGAGTTCGTCGTCGATGGCCGCGAGGGCATCCACGATCCGGTCGGCATGCACGGCGTGCGGCTCGAGGCCAAGGTGCACATCGTCACCGGCTCGATCTCGGCGGCGCAGAACATCTACAAGTGCGTCGAGAGCTGCGGCCTCAAGGTCGACAAGCTGATCCTGCAGCACCTCGCGTCGAGCTACGCGACGCTGCTGCCGGACGAGCGCGATCTCGGGGTCTGCATGGTCGACATCGGCGGCGGCACCTCGGACATCGCCGTGTTCCGCGGCGGCACGATCCGCCATACCGCCGTGCTGCCGATCGCCGGCAACCAGGTCACCAACGACATCAGCGTCGCCTTCCGCACGCCGGCGCCGTACGCCGAAGAACTGAAGGTGCACTACGGCGTGGCGCTGCCGCAGTTCGCCGCCGCGCACGAGGAGATCGAGGTGAAAGGCGTCGGCGACGCGCCGTCGCGGCGCCTGTCGCGCCTGACGCTGGCCGAGGTCATCAAGCCGCGCTACGAGGAACTGTTCCGCTTCATCCGCAAGGAGCTGCACCGCTCGGACTGGTACGAGCTGGTCGCCGGCGGCGTGGTGCTGACCGGCGGCGCGGTGCAGATGCCGGGCGTCGTCGAGCTCGCCGAGGAGGTATTCGAGCTGCCGGTGCGGCTCGGCCTGCCGCACGAGGTGCAGGGCATCAAGGACGTGGTGCGCAACCCGGCCTGCGCGACGGCGGTCGGCCTGCTCATGTACGGGCGCCAGAACGCGCCGCAGGTCGCCGCGGTGCCGACGCAGGGCGTCGGCCACTGGCTGGCGCGCGTCAACGAATGGATCAAGGGCAGTTTCTGAGCGGCGAAGAGGTCGGGCTGGTAGTGAAATTTTTACGTTTTCTGAAGTCTTGTCATTGACATTGGCACAGTGATTCATTATTTTAATTTCGCGGAAATGTTTACAAAGAAAAACGGACATCCGCGGGCCGAGTCTGCAGGACTTCGTGAAGTGAGCGCGTGGCGGCAGGCGCGCGTTTGGATGAACACGGACGAGCGCCTCTGAGGCGTCAGGAGCACAAAGATGGGCGGACAGACACGGGAAATTTTCGAACTGATGGATGGCCAGCGGCGACGCGCGGTCATCCGCGTCATCGGCGTCGGTGGCGGTGGTTGCAACACCGTCAACCAGATGGCGCAGGCGTCGATCGAAGGGGTCGACTTCATCAGCGCCAACACGGATCGCGATCACCTTGAGCGCTGCGTGCCGACCAATCAGCTGCAGATCGGCGCGGAGATCACGCGCGGCCTCGGCGCCGGCTCCGATCCGAACGTCGGCCGGCAGGCGGCGGAAGAGGATCGCGACCGCATCCGCGAAATGATCGAAGGCACGGACCTGCTGTTCGTCACCGCCGGCATGGGCGGCGGCACCGGCACGGGCGCGGCGCCGGTCATCGCGCAGATCGCCAAGGAGCTGAACATCCTCACCGTCGCGGTCGTCACCAAGCCGTTCGCGCACGAAGGCAAGAAGCGCATGGCCGTGGCGCAGCGCGGCATCGACGAACTGCGCCAGTTCACCGATTCGCTGATCCTCATTCCGAACGAAAAGCTGTCGCTCGTGCTCGGCAAGAAGGTGACGCTGCTGAACTGCTTCAAGGCCGCCAACGACGTGCTGCAGAACGCAGTGCAGGGCATCTCCGACCTGATCACCCGTCCGGGCCTGATCAACGTCGACTTCGCCGACGTCAAGACGGTGATGTCGAACCGCGGCATGTCGATGATGGGCATCGGCATGGCGACCGGCGAGGATCGCGCGCAGCGCGCCGTCGAGATGGCGCTGTCGAGCCCGCTGCTCGACGACATCGAGCTGCACGGCGCGCACGGCCTGCTGGTCAACGTCACCTGCGACGAGAGCCTCTCGCTCGAAGAGTACGAGTACATCAGCGCGCGCGTCAGCGAGATCGCGTCCGACGAGGCCGATGCCAAGGTCGGCATGTCGATCAATCCGAACCTCAACGGCGAGCTGCGCGTGACGGTCGTCGCCACGGGCCTCACCGGCAGCAAGGCGGTGGCGGCGCCGACGCTCAGCGCGCCGGCCGCCATGCCGGGCAATCCGCGCGTCGCGCAGTTCATCCGTCCGGCCGAGCCGGCGCTGTACGCGCAGACGCAGCCGGCCTATGGCCAGCCGATGCCGCACATGGGTTCGCCGAACCTCGAGATTCCGGCCGTGCATCGCCAGCAGCAGCGCAAGGTCGCGGCGACCGGCGGCAGCGCGTTCCCGCTCGGGCTCGACGAGGACATCATCAACATTCCGGCTTTCCTGCGGAATCAGGCGGACTGAAATCCGTTCGCTGCCGCCGTCCACCGTCCGGGGCGGCGGCCGCCACCGGCGCCCTGGCGTCGGACTGACCCGCTGCGAAACTGCTGTTACAATTCCGTGTCCTTGGCGCGGCGCTGCTTGGCGCCGCGCCTTTCCTTTTTTTGCCGGACAGAAGGTGACATGGTTCGTCAACGCACGCTGAAGCAGGCGGTACGCGCGAGCGGCATCGGCCTGCACTCGGGTCGCAAGGTGTACATGTCACTGCTGCCCGCCGGCCCGGATACCGGCATCGTCTATCGCCGCACCGATCTCGATCCGCCGGTCGAGATTCCCTGCGACGCGCACATGCTGCGCGAGGCCGTCATGTGCAGCACGCTGGTCAACGACGCCGGCGTGAAGATCATGACCGTCGAGCATCTGATGTCGGCGCTCGCCGGCCTCGGCATCGACAACTGCGTGGTCGAGCTGTCGGCGCCGGAAATCCCGATCATGGACGGCAGCTCCGGTCCGTTCGTGTTCCTCGTGCAGTCGGCCGGCATCCACGAACAGGACGCGCCGAAGCGCTTCCTGCGCATCCGCCAGCCGGTGCAGGTGCAGGACGGCGACAAGTGGGCGCGCTTCGAGCCCTATGAAGGCTTCCGCCTCGCCTTCAACATCGACTTCAAGCATCCGGTGTTCAAGTCGTCGGGGCAGACCGCCGTCATCGAATTCTCGACGGCGAACTACGTCAAGGAAGTGTCGCGCGCGCGCACGTTCGGGTTCCTGCGCGAACTCGATACCCTGCGCGCCAACAACCTCGGCCTCGGCGCCAGCCTCGACAATGTCGTCGCGCTCGACGACTTCCGCGTCGTCAACCATGATGGCCTGCGCTACGACGACGAATTCGTGCGCCACAAGATTCTCGACGCGGTCGGCGACCTCTATCTGCTCGGCCACCCGGTGATCGGCGCCTATACCGCCTACAAGTCCGGCCACGCCCTCAACAACAAGCTCGTGCGCGCCGTACTCGACGATCCGTCCTCATACGAGATCGTGACCTTCGAGGACCAGGCGGCCAGGGCGCCGATCGCCTACGTCCGCGGCAGCCTGGCGACCGCCGCCTGAAGTCGCGGGGGCGGCGGCCCAATTCTTGCTCGTCAATCCGGCCGAGTGGCCGGCTTGCTCTGTTGTGGTGCGGCCCCTACACTCGGGGCTAGACCGTGATCGGGGGGCGTACCTTGGCTTCGAGCCGGGTACAGGAAAGCCGGAAACGGTCGTTCAGCCATTCCAACAATGAGCCGCTGCGGTGACGCAAGGGCACGAGGGCTGACGCGGAAGCCGAAAAGATCACCACGGTCTGCTCGCGAATGTTCGCGACGCGGATCTGTTGGATCCAAGGCTCGTCGCACCAGAGAGGCAAGGCGCGGTTGATATCGGTGAGGCATTGCAGGCGTGCGAGCCACGGCGTGCCGCTGCTGTTTTGCGGCAACCGATGCATCAGCTGCTTTACGGATAGCGGATCGCGCACCAGGGACTCGGGCAAGGGACGATGGATATTATTGTAGTCAGCCACCAGCGTGGACGGACCTGGCGTCTGCGCCTTGACGTGCGTCACGTCTTTGGCTGGCTGCCGTTCGCGCTCGCCGGCCTGCTGCTGCTGGGCGCGAGCTTTGCCGTCGGATACTGGACGCGCGGAGGTTCGAGCGTGCTGCCGCCGCGGCTGGTCGCCGCCTGGGCGGCCGAAGTCGGGCAGCAGCGGCAGGCGCTGTCGGTGGCCCGGGCCGAAGCCGAGGAGAACTCCGCGGCGCTGTCGCGCCGGCTCGCCGAATTGCAGGCGCACGTGTTGCGTCTCGACGCCGCCGGCCAGCGGCTCACCGAGATCGCCGGGCTCGACGAAGGCGAGTTCAATTTCAGCCTGCCGCCGGCGATCGGCGGCCCCGAGGACGCCAGCGAGGACGCGCCGGACGACCCGGTGCTGCGCTCGCTGGCCAATTACGAGCGGCAGCTGAGCGACCGCGAGCGCCAGTTCCGCGTGCTCGAGGACTTGCTGGTGGCGAGCCGCCTGCAGCGCGAGGTACGGCCCTCGGGCTGGCCCATCCAGGCGGGATTCATCAGCTCACTGTTCGGTACCCGCACCGATCCGTTCACCGGCCGCATGGCGCGGCACGCCGGCATCGATTTCGCCGGCCGCATGGGCGCCAGCGTGCAGGCCGTCGGTGCCGGCATCGTCACCTACGCCGGACCGCGCGAGGGCTACGGCAATCTCGTCGAGATCAACCACGGCAATGGCTACGCGACCCGCTACGGGCACAACAGCGCGGTGCTCGTGCACATGGGCGACAAGATTTCGCGCGGGCAGGCCATCGCCCGCATCGGCTCGACCGGCCGCTCGACCGGTCCGCATGTGCACTTCGAAGTGCTGTACAACGGGACTCAGGTCGACCCCCAGGCCTTCATCCAGGCCGCGCGCTGAGCCTGCGGCGGCCGCGCGGCTTGAATCGCTGCGGCCCGCCCCAAGCAAGGCATAATACGCGCCCAAATAAGCGTCATTCTCTTTTGGCCGGGCGCCACGCGCGTCGGCCTACCGCCCTGTCACGAGCTTATGTTCAACAATGTTTTGGCCCGGGTCTTCGGAAGCCGTAATCAGCGCATCCTGAAGAAGCTCGACCCGCTGGTGGCAGCCGTCGGCGCGCTCGAAGCGAAGTACGCGGCGCTCGGCGATGCCGAGCTGGCGCAACAGACCGTCGTGCTGCGCGAGCGGCTCGCCAAGGGTGAAACGCTCGAGCAGATCCGCGCCGACGCCTTCGCCGTGGTCCGTGAAGCCGGCAAGCGCGTGATGGGCATGCGCCACTTCGACGTGCAGCTCATCGGCGGCGCGATCCTGCACGAAGGCAAGATCGCCGAAATGCGCACCGGCGAAGGCAAGACGCTGGTCGCGACCCTGCCGGCCTATCTCAATGCGCTGCCCGGCAAGGGCGTGCACGTGGTCACCGTCAACGACTATCTGGCGCGTCGTGACTCGGAGTGGATGGGGCGCATCTTCCGCTTCCTCGGCCTGTCGGTCGGGGTCATCGTTTCCGGCCAGACCACGGAGGAGAAGCGCGAGGCCTACGCCTGCGACATCACCTACGCGACCAACAACGAACTCGGCTTCGACTATCTGCGCGACAACATGGCCTTCTCGCTCGCCGATAAGGTGCAGCGCGGCCACCACTACGCGATCGTCGACGAAGTCGACTCGATCCTGATCGACGAGGCCCGCACGCCGCTGATCATCAGCGGCCCGACCGATGACGATCCGGAGCTGTACCGCAAGATCAACGCGCTGATCCCGAAGCTGGTCGCGCAGAAGGAAGAGGATGGCCCGGGCGATTTCTCGGTCGACGAGAAATCCAAGCAGGTGCATCTCACCGAGGAAGGCCACGAGAAGGTCGAGGACCTGATGCGCGCGGCGCAGCTGCTCGATGCCGAGGACTCGCTGTACGACGCCTCGAACATCGTCCTGCTGCATCACCTCAACGCCCTGCTGCGCGCCCACCATCTGTACAAGCGCGACGTCGAGTACATCGTGCGCGGCGGCCAGATCGTCATCATCGACGAATTCACCGGCCGCATGATGCCGGGCCGCCGCTGGTCCGACGGCCTGCATCAGGCCATCGAGGCGAAGGAAAGCGTCAAGATCCAGCAGGAAAACCAGACGCTCGCCAGCATCACCTTCCAGAATTACTTCCGCCTGTACGGCAAGCTGTCCGGCATGACCGGCACGGCCGACACCGAGGCCTTCGAGTTCCAGAGCATCTACGGCCTCGAAGTGGTGGTGATCCCGACCAATCGGCCGATGCTGCGCAAGGACCAGGGCGACCTGGTGTTCATGAACGCGCAGGACAAGTTCAAGGCGGTGATCGCCGAGATCAAGCAGGCGCATGCCAAGCAGCAGCCGGTGCTGGTCGGTACCGCGAGCATCGAGACCTCCGAGCTGCTGTCGGGCCTGCTGAAGAAGGAAGGCATCGCGCACGAGGTGCTGAACGCCAAGCAGCACGAGCGCGAGGCGGAGATCGTCGCGCAGGCCGGCCGTCCGGGCGCGGTGACGATCGCGACGAACATGGCGGGCCGCGGTACCGACATCGTGCTCGGCGGCAATCTCGATGCCGAGATCGCGCAGCTGCCGGAGGACGACGCCGCCGCGCGCGAAGCCGCCAAGGCGGCGTGGAAGCAGCGCCACGAGCAGGTGCTGCAGGCCGGCGGCCTCTACGTCATTGGCTCCGAACGCCACGAATCGCGGCGCATCGACAACCAGCTGCGCGGCCGTTCCGGCCGTCAGGGCGATCCCGGCGCTTCGCGCTTCTACCTGTCGCTCGACGACACCCTGATGCGCATCTTCACGCCGCCGCGCATGCGCGCCATGCTGCAGGGCCTCGGCATGCAGGAAGGCGAGGCGATCGAGCATCGCTGGGTGACGCGCGCGATCGAGACCGCGCAGCGCAAGGTCGAGGCGCACAACTTCGACATCCGCAAGCAGCTGCTCGAATACGACAACGTCGCCAACGACCAGCGCAAGGCCGTATACGAACTGCGCGACCAGATCATGGCGGCCGAGCGCGTCACCGACATGGTCGACACCATCCGTCCGGACGTCGTCAGCGCCGTGATCGACGCGCACATCCCGCCGCAATCGATCGAAGACCAGTGGGACGTCGAGGGCCTGCAGGAAGCCTTCCGCCGCGACTTCGCGCTCGACCTGCCGATCAAGAAGTGGCTGGACGAGGAACGCGATCTCAACGAGAAGAGCCTGCGCGCGCGCCTGCTCGATCAGGTTCGCGGCGCCTATGAAGCGAAGAAGGCGCAGGTCGGCGCGCCGGTGCTGGAGCACTTCGAGAAGGCGGCGATGCTGCAGACGCTCGACAATCTCTGGCGCGAGCACTTGGCCGCGGTCGACTACCTGCGCCAGGGCATCCATCTGCGCGGCTACGCGCAGAAGGACCCGAAGCAGGAGTACAAGCGCGAGGCCTTCGGCATGTTCAACGACATGCTGGCGCGCTACAAGCACGAAGTGATCACCATGCTGTCGCGCGTGCGCATCCAGACCGAGGCCGAGGTTCAGGCCGTCGAGGAACAGCGCCGGCGCCAGGCCGAGCTGCTCGAAAAGCGCATGCAGCTGCAGCACGACGCCGCGCCGACCGCCGTCGACAATGCGCCGACCGAAGCGGCGCCCGCCCCGGGGCCGGCCGTCGCGCCGCGCCGCTTCGAGCCGGCGCCGGTCGCCGTCGAGCGCCCGGCGACGATGGTGCGCGAGATGCCGAAGGTCGGCCGCAACGATCCTTGCCCTTGCGGCAGCGGCAAGAAGTACAAGCACTGCCACGGCGCTCTCGTCTAGCGCTGCGCATTCGTCTGCTGCGCGGGCCGATCTCGCGCCCGCCGTGCTCGCTGTGCTGCAGCACAGCTGTGCGCGGCGAACGCGACCTCGGCCCTGCTCACAACGACGACTGCGCAGCGCCTCGCGTTTGCTGCGAGTGTGGAGCTTTTGAAGCCGCTGGCTTGAACAGCCGGATCACCGCAAAATGGCGAGGCGCCTGGGTAACGGGCGCTTTTCTTTTGGCTGTCATTGGAATCGTCATGGCCGTCCATCTGTCCGAACCAAAGAATCTGTTGCCGGTCGCCGGCGTGCGTCTCGGCGTCGCCGAGGCGGCGATCAAGAAACCGGGGCGCAACGATCTGCTGATCGTCGAGCTTGCCGAAGGCAGCCGCGTTGCCGGCGTGTTCACGCAGAACGCCTTCGCGGCCGCGCCGGTGCAGCTGTGCCGCGAATATCTGCAGGCCTCGTCGGCGATTCGCGCCCTGGTCGTCAACGCCGGCAACGCCAACGCGGCGACCGGCAGCGGAGGGCTCGATGACGCGCGCGCGACGACGCAGGCGGTCGCCGCCGCGCTCGGCTGCGCGGCGGCCCAGGTCCTGCCGTTCTCGACCGGCGTGATCGGCCAGCGACTGCCGATGGATCGCCTGCTGGCGGCGGTGCCGAAAGCCGCGGCGGCGCGCGACGCCGGCCACTGGAATCTCGCGGCGCGCACCATCATGACCACGGACACCGTGGCGAAGGGCGCGAGCCGGCGCGTGCAGACTTCGCAAGGCGAGATCACCGTCACCGGCATCGCCAAGGGCGTCGGCATGATCGAGCCGCACATGGCGACCATGCTGGCCTTCGTCGCCACCGACGCATGCCTGACGCCGGCTGCGACCGATGCGGCGCTGCGCGCGGCGGTCGACGTGTCGTTCAATTGCGTGACCGTCGACAGCGACACCTCGACCAACGATTCCTGCGTGCTTTGCGCGACGGCACAGGCCGGCACGCGCGACATCGATGTGGACGATGTCGATTACGGCGCGGTGTCCGCCGCGATCCGCGAGGTTTGCCTGCTGCTGGCGCAGGCCGTGGTGCGCGACGGCGAGGGGGCGACGCGCTTCATCACCATCGACGTCGGCGGCGCGCGCGACGTCGCCGAGGCGCGTCAGGTCGGTTACGCGATCGCCAACTCGCCGCTGGTGAAGACGGCGATGTTCGCCGGCGACGCCAACTGGGGGCGCATCGTCATGGCGATCGGCAAGGCCGGCGTCGCCGGCCTCGACCCCGGCAAGGTCGGCGTCGCGCTCGATGACGTGATCCTGCTCGAAGGCGGCGAGCCGCATCCCGGCTACCGCGAGGAGCGCGGCGCGGCGATCGTCGCCAGGCCGGAATTCACGATCCGCGTGACGCTGGGCCGCGGCGACGCGCAGGCCCGGCTGTGGACCTGCGACTTCAGCTACGAGTACGTGAAAATCAACGCGGAATACCGCACCTGATGCGACCGCGCATCGCCGTCGCCGCCGGCTGCCTCGTCAATGCGGCCGGCGAGGTGCTGATCGCGCAGCGGCCCGAGGGCAAGATCGCCGCCGGGCAGTGGGAATTTCCCGGCGGCAAGATCGAGGCCGGCGAATCGCCGCGCGCGGCGCTGCTGCGCGAGCTGCACGAGGAACTCGGCGTCACCGTGCGCGAGGCGCGGCCGCTGATCAAGGTCGTGCACGACTACAGCGATCGCACGGTCGAACTCGATTGCTGGCGCATCACCGCCTGGGGCGGCGAAGCGCAGGGTCGCGAGCGGCAGGCGTTGGCCTGGGTCGCGCCGGCGCGGATCAAGGATTATCCGATCCTCGCCGCCGATGGGCCGATCGTCGCCGCGCTGCGCCTGCCGGCGCACTACGTGTTCACGCCGCCGGACATCGATGCCGACGCGCTGCTCGCGCGCCTGCCGCGCCTGCCGCACGGCGCGCTGCTGCGCCTGCGCCTGCCGGCACTGCGCGACGGGGACTATCGCGCGCTCGCCGCCGCGGTGATTGCCGCGGCGCGGCCGCTGGGTCTGCGCGTCATCGTCGATCGCGAACCGGAGATGGCCGCGCGGATCGGCGCGTCGGGCTGGCACGCGACGACGACAGTGCTCGCCACCCTGCCGGCCCGGCCGGCCGGCCCGGCCTTGTGTCTGGCGTCGGCGCACACGCCGGATGAGTTGCGGCGTGCCGCCGCGCTGGGCTTCGACGCGGCGGTGCTCGGCGCGGTGCGGCCGACCGCCAGCCATGCGGGCGCGGCGGGCCTCGGTGAGGCACAGGCGGCGCACTGGACGCAGCGCGCCAACCTGCCGGTGTACTGGCTCGGCGGGATGGGGCCGGACGATCTGCACGCCGTGCAGCAGCGGTATGCGCAGGGCATCGCCGCCATCAGCGCCTACTGGTCCTAAAGCCTGTCAACGCTACGGCTTGTCGGGATCGCCGGGCGGCGTCTGGTCGTCGCTCGGAATGCCGAAACGGCCGCCGAACCATTCGCCGAGATCGAGCAGCTTGCAGCGCTCCGAGCAGAAGGGACGCCAGGGATTGCTGTCGTCGAGGCGCACCGACACGCCGCATTGCGGGCAGGAGCCGATGCGATAGGGACGACCGCCGTTTTCGGGTGCCGGCGTGCTCACAGATTGCAGCACTGCAGCTGGAAGGCAATGTCGCTCTGCGCCTGCTGGGCGCGACTGCTGATGTCGCGCAGGCCCATGAAGCGCACCGTGAAGCGGTGGCGGCCGGCGCTGATCTCCGGATAGACGCCGGCGGCCGCCGGCACCAGCACGCGCACCAGCACGCAGGGGCCGGTCGGCGTGTGCAGATAAATGCCGTTGCCGGCCGAGACCGCCTCGGGCTGCACGCTGCTGCGCAGCAGCTTCAGGTACAGCAGGATGGCGCGCTCGAAGGGGCGCAGGTCGGCGAACCAGGCGTCGAGATCGCGCTCGATGTGCGCGCGCGGCTGCGACAGCCACCAGTGGTAGTGCGGCAGGTCGAAGCCGCAGGTGCCGCCGGGAATCGTCGAGCGGTTGAGGATGCTGGTGAGAAAGTCGCTGCCGCGCAGCAGCGAATTGGCGAACTGCGTGGCGAGCTGCTGCAGTTCGTTGAGCGCCGCGGTGATCTCGGCCAGCACGCCGCGCAGGCGTTCCTGGTCGACGCTCGGTTTCGCCGCGAGGCGCGTGAGATGGTGATACTGATCGGTCAGTTCCTTGAGGATGTCGTTCTTCAGGTCGGAGCGCGAGATGACGACCAGCAGATCGAGCAGCGCGTGCAAGGTCGAGCGCACGCCGTGCACGGCGCCGTCCTTGCGATGGTGGCGATACTGCGCGAACAGCAGCTCGAGGCGCAGAAAGGTGCGCACCCGCTCGTTGAGCGGCTGCTCGAACACCAGATCCGCGACGTCCCGTTCGCTCACTTCAAGGTATGACGGCTAAATTTTGATTGTGAACGAGTTCTCAATAGCCGGCAAACGCAGGCCGGGGGCCTTGAAGTCGCCGCGTTCGGCGAGTTGCAGGTAATAGCGATGCAGGCTGGCGACCGCTTGCCTCACGGCCGCCGGCTCGCCGGCGTTGAACAGCACGTCGTGCGCGGCGCCGAGGCGCGCCTCGCGGCTCAGCTGTGCCGCGAGCATCTGCCGCGCCAGCGACTCGGCAATGCGGTCGCGCTCGACGAGCCGCGCCAGCTGCAGCTCGACCGGCGCATCGACCAGCAGCACGCGGTCGACCATGTCCTGCATCTTCGCTTCGAGCAGGATCGCCACGCTGAGCATGCAGTACGGGCCGCGCTGCGTCGCGCGCCAGGCCCGCATCCGTTCGCGAATCAGTGGATGCGTGATCGCTTCGAGCCGCTGCCGCGCCGCGGCGTCGGCGAAGACGTGCTCGCGCATGCGGCGGCGGTCGAGCCCGCCGTCGGCGGCGATGAAGTCCGCGCCGAACTGCGCGGCGATCGCGGCGAGGCCGGGCGAGCCGGGCGCGACCACGTCGCGCGCGACGCGGTCGGCGTCGAGCACCGGCACGCCGAGTGCCTCGAACTGCGACTGCACCAGCGACTTGCCGCTGGCGATGCCGCCGGTCAGGCCGATGGTCAGCGTCATGCCATCACCGCCCGCAGGTAGAGATGGTTGAGCGCATCGCCGAACATCAGCACCAGCCAGCCCGCCGCCGCCAGATAGGGACCGAAGGGAATCGGCACCTCGCGGCCATGGCGGCGCGCGACGATCAGCGCGACGCCGACCGCGGCGCCGACCACCGACGACAGCAGCACGATCGCCGGCAAGGCCTGCCAGCCGAGCCAGGCGCCGAGCGCGCCGAGCAGCTTGAAGTCGCCATAGCCCATGCCTTCCTTGCCGGTCGTCAGCTTGAACAGCCAGTAGATCGACCACAGCGCGAGATAGCCCGCCATGGCGCCGGCGACGGCGGCGCGCAGGTCGGCGAACACCGGCACGAACGCGAGCAGCAGGCCCAGCCACAGCAGCGGCAGCGTCAGATCATCCGGCAGCAGCTGCGTGCGCAGGTCGATCACCGCGAGCGCGAGCAGCGTCCAGCTGAGCAGCAGCGCCGCGGCGAGCTGCGGTCCGTAGCCGAAGCGCCAGGCGCAGGCCGCGGCGAGCAGGCCGGCCGCCAGCTCGACGAGCGGATACTGCAGGGAAATGCGCGTGCCGCAACTGGCACAGCGGCCGCGCAGCGCGAGCCAGCTCAGCACCGGCACGTTGTGCCAGGGCTTGATCGGCGCCCCGCACTGCGGGCAGCACGACGGCGGATGGGCGAGCGTGACGCGCGCTTCGTCGAGCGGCGGCAGCTCCAGCGCCTCGCGCGCCTCGCGCTTCCAGGCCTGTTCCATCATGCGCGGCAGGCGCAGGATGACGACATTGAGGAAGCTGCCGATCAGCAGGCCGAGGATCGTCGCGCAGGCGACGAGCAGGACCGGACTGCTGCGCAGCCCTTCGAGCAGGGTCATGGCGGCTTCCGGCTAGATCGCCTGGCCGAGCTTGAAGATCGGCAGGTACATGGCAACGACGAGGCCGCCGACCACGACCCCGAGCACCGCCATGATCATCGGTTCCAGCAGGCTCGACAGCGCATCGACGAGCGCATCGACTTCGGCCTCGTAGAAGTCGGCGACCTTGGCGCACATCGAATCGAGCGCGCCCGACTCTTCGCCGATCTGCACCATCTGCGTCGCCATGTTCGGGAACAGGTTCGCCTGCTGCATGGTGAAATTGAGCTGCTGGCCGGTCGCGACCTCGTCGCGCATCTTGAGGATGGCTTCGGTGAAGATGATGTTGCCGGCCGCCTTGCCGACCGATTCCATCGCCTCGACCAGCGGCACGCCGGCGGCGAACATGGTCGACAGCGTGCGCGCGAAGCGCGCCACCGCGGACTTGTAGAGAATGTCGCCGATCACCGGCACCTTCAGCAGCACGCGATCGAGGAAGCGCCGGAACGCCCGCGATCGCTTGTGGGCGAACGTCAGGCCGAAGACGCTGCCGCCGATGATCAGCGCGATCATCCACCAGAACGACTGCACGAACTTCGACAGGCCGATCACCATCAGGGTGAAGGCCGGCAGGTCGGCGCCGAAGCCCTGGAACAGGTCCTGGAACTGCGGCACGACGAAATACAGCAGGATGCCGGTGACGATGAAGGCGACGACGATGACGGCCGTCGGGTAGGTCAGCGCCTTCTTGACCTTCTTCTTGATCGCCTCGGTCTTTTCCTTGTACGTGGCGATCTTGTCGAGCAGAGCTTCCAGCGTGCCGGACTTCTCGCCGGCCTCGACCAGATTGACGACGAGATCATCGAAATGGAGCGGGAACTTGCCGAGGCTCTCGGAAAACGAGGAGCCGCCCTCGATGTTCAGCTTGATCGCCATGATCATCTCGCCGAGGCTCGGATTGTCGTGGCCGCGGCCGACGATCTCGAGCGACTGCACCAGCGGCACGCCCGCCGCCATCATCGTCGCCATCTGGCGCATGAAGATGGCGATCTCGGCGCTGGTGATCTTGCGCTTGCGCTTGGCGAACAGCGCCGACTGCTTGCGCACGAAGATGGGATTGATGCCGTCGCGGCGCAGCTGCAGGCGAATGAAGTGCTCGCTCGGGCCGACGCGCTCGCCCTTGATGCGGTTGCCCTTGCGATCGGTGCCCTCCCAGCGAAACTGATGTTCCTTCACTGCCGGCGCGTTGGCCATCTGTTGCGTCCCCTAGACCCGTTTTTCATGTGCCGCCCTGCCGCGGCGTCCCGCCCCGTTCAGTCGCCGACCGTACAGGCATTGGCCTGAAGCAGGTCGATCACGCCGTTGCGCACCTTGCGCAGGGCCGAGGCGCGCAGATCGGCGACGCCCTCCTGTGCGGCCTGCCGCGCGAGCTCGATCGCGCTGCCGCCCTCCATGATGATCTGGCCCATCGCCGGCGAGAACGGCATCACCTGATAGATGCCGGTACGGCCCTTGTAGCCGCCGTCGCACTGGTCGCAGCCCACCGCTTCGTAGATCTCGAAATCCGGGCTGTCGACCTCGGCTTCGCTGAAGCCCTGGCGCAGCAGTTCGGCGCGCGGGATTTCGGCGCGGCGCTTGCAGCTCGGACACAGCTTGCGCGCCAGGCGCTGGGCGATGATCAGCGACAGCGTCGAGGCGATGTTGTAGGCCGGCACGCCCATGTTCATCAGGCGCACCACGGTTTGCGGCGCGTCGTTGGTGTGCAGCGTCGACAGCACGAGATGGCCTGTCTGCGCGGCCTTGATGGCGATCTCGGCGGTTTCCAGGTCGCGGATTTCGCCGACCATGATGACGTCCGGGTCCTGACGCAGGAAGGCCTTCAGCGCCGCCGCGAAAGTGAGGCCGACGCGCGGATTGACGTTGACCTGGTTGATGCCGGGCAGATTGATTTCCGCCGGGTCCTCGGCCGTCGAGATATTGATGTCGTCGGTGTTGAGGATGTTGAGGCCGGTGTAGAGCGACACGGTCTTGCCCGAGCCGGTCGGTCCGGTGACGAGGATCATGCCCTGCGGCTGCTGCAGCGCCTTGAGATAGCCTTCCTTCTGGTCGGGCTCGTAGCCGAGCGCGTCGATGCCGAGCTGCGCCTGCGAGGGATCGAGGATGCGGCAGCAGATCTTTTCGCCGAACAGCGTCGGACAGGTGCTGACGCGGAAATCGATCGCCTTGGTCTTCGAGATGTACAGCTTGATGCGGCCGTCCTGCGGCACGCGGCGCTCGGCGAGGTCGAGGCGCGACATGACCTTGACGCGCGCGGCGAGGCGCCCGGCCATCGCCGTCGGCGGCGTGGCGACGGTCTTCAGCTCGCCGTCCTTGCGGTAGCGGATGCGGAAGGATTTCTCGTACGGCTCGAAATGGACGTCCGAGGCGCCCTGGTTGATGGCGTCGACCAGGATCTTGTTGACGTAGCGGACGATCGGCGCGTCTTCGGCGTCGGCCTTGGTGACGTCGAGGCCGGTATCGGCTTCGCCGCCCTCGACCTCGAGATTCTCGAGATCGGCGTCGCCGAGATCCATCTTCTGCGCTTCGGTGGCCTGGATCGCCGCGTCGATGGCGCGGACGAGCTTGTCCTCCTCGACCAGCACCGCCTCGGTCATGTTGCCGGTGGCGAACTTGATCTCGTCGAGGGCCTGCAGATTGGTCGGATCGGAGACGGCGACGAAGGTCTTCTTGCCGCGCTTGAACAGCGGCAGCGCGTGCACCTTGCGCAGGACCTTGTCGCTGACTTCGCGGGCGACCGCCGGGTCGATGTCGAGCGCGGCGATGTCGACCAGCGGCGCACCGAACTCGAGGCTCGCGGCCTCGGCGATCTTCTGCGCCGACAGCATCTTGCTTTCGACCAGCGCCGAGACGAAGGGCACGCCGTTCTTCAGTGCGCGCTGCTGCGCGTCACGCGCCTGCTCGTCGCTGATCAGCTTGTCGGCGACGAGCCGGCGCGCCAGTCCGCCGAGGAAGACGGGATTCGCGGGAGGAGCGGTACCGATAGCCATGCGTTCGATCAGCCGGAATGCGTCGTACGGGGCAGTGGATGATCACTGCAATGTAGGGGCCGCCCGTGGCGGGCGTCAATGCGGCCACGCTCCGGACACCGCCGGCGGGGAGTCCGCCCGTCGGCGGCGCCGCGCGTCCGGCAACGCAAAACGGACGGCGGACCGTCCGTTTTGCTCAGGCGATACGGCACCGTCGCCGTTCGCGGGTCGGCGCCGCGCGCGCCGCCGCGGCGCGCGGCCGGGTGCCTCAATTGCGCTTCATCGAATCGAAGAACGCGGCATTGGTCTTCGACTGGCGCATGCGGTCGATCAGCAGCTCCATGGCGGCGATTTCGTCCATGTCATGCAGCAGCTTGCGCAGGATCCAGACCTTGTTGAGATCGGTCGGGTCCATCATCAACTCTTCCTTGCGGGTGCCGGAGCGGTTGATGTTGATGGCCGGGAACACGCGCTTCTCGGCGATGCGGCGCTCGAGATGCAGTTCCATGTTGCCGGTGCCCTTGAATTCCTCGTAGATGACTTCGTCCATCTTCGAGCCGGTGTCGACCAGCGCCGAGGCGAGGATGGTCAGCGAGCCGCCTTCCTCGATGTTGCGCGCGGCACCGAAGAAGCGCTTCGGCTTCTGCAGGGCATTGGCATCGACGCCGCCGGTCAGGACCTTGCCGGACGACGGCGCGACGGTGTTGTAGGCGCGCGCCAGACGCGTGATCGAATCGAGCAGGATGACCACGTCGCGCTTGTGCTCGACCAGGCGCTTGGCCTTCTCGATCACCATTTCGGCGACCTGCACGTGACGCGAGGCCGGCTCGTCGAAGGTCGAGGCCACGACTTCGCCGCGCACCGTGCGCTGCATGTCGGTGACTTCTTCCGGACGCTCGTCGATCAGCAGCACGATCAGGTACACGTCCGGATAGTTGGCCGCCAGCGACTGCGCGATGTTCTGCATCATGATCGTCTTGCCGGCCTTCGGCGGCGAGACGATCAGGCCGCGCTGGCCTTTGCCGAACGGCGCGACGAGGTCGATGATGCGCGCGGTGATGTCTTCGGTGGTGCCATTGCCGCGCTCCATCTTGTACTGCTTGTCGGCGAACAGCGGCGTCAGGTTCTCGAACGAGACCTTGCGCTTGGAAACTTCCGGCGGCTCGAAGTTGATCGTGTCGACCTTGAGCAGCGCGAAGTAGCGCTCGTTGTCCTTCGGCGAGCGCACGCGGCCGGCGATCGAGTCGCCGGTGCGCAGCGAGAAGCGGCGGATCTGGCTCGGCGAGATGTAGACGTCGTCCGGGCCGGCCAGATAGGAGCTGTCCGGGCCGCGCAGGAAGCCGTAGCCGTCCTGCATGATCTCCAGCACGCCCTCGGTGTAGATGTGATCGCCGCGCTTCGCCGAATGGCGCAGCAGCTGGAAGATCAGGTCCTGCTTCTTGACGCGGGCGATGTTCTCCAGGCCCTGCGCCTCGGCCAGTTCCAGCAGCTCGGACGCCGTCATGCGCTTGAGGTCCGGAACGCGGATGACCTTCGGCGGTTCCGGCGGCGTCTGCGGCGCGCCATTGAGCTGGGCGGCGCCGCCTTCGCCGTCGTCGTCCGACATCTGCGGCGCCGGCATGCGCGGCTGGTCGGCGTGCGCCTCGGCGCTCAGCGACAAGGCAAGCCCTTCGTCGCCGCCCTCGACGTCATCCGGCTGGATGTCTTCAGGGAAACCCTGATTCCCGTTCTGGTTGCCGTTGTGATTTCCGCCCTGGTTGCCCTGGCGGTTCTGGCCACGCTGGAAACGGCGACGATGCTTCATAAGGGGTTTGCTGGATCAGGCGACGGTAATGTGGGGAGCGACGAAGGCGGTGAGCTGAGCCTTGTGTACGGCGCCGACCTGCGTCGCGGCCGGCGCGCCGTTCTTGAACAGGATCAGCGTCGGGATGCCGCGGATGCCCAGCGAGGCCGGCGTCTGCGGGTTTTCGTCGACATTGAGCTTGACGACCTTGAGCTTGCCGATGTTCTCGGCGGCGACCTGATCGAGGATCGGCGCGATCATGCGGCAGGGACCGCACCATTCCGCCCAGAAATCGACGAGCACCGGCTGCGTCTGGCTGGCGAGCTTGACGTCCTGCTCGAAGCTGGCGTCGGTCACGGCGGAAATGTGTTCACTCATGGATGGGCCTCGGCAATGGAAGGGGCTGCGGGAAAACGCCCGCACGCTCCGGAAGTGGGGTCGGTTCCTGCGGATCGAGCCGCGCAAAACCGGCGGCAGATCGCTATGATTAATCTTTGTACGACGGGGAAATAGCGCGGACCGGATGCAGCAAGCGTTTCAAATCGCTGCAGGGTCATTGATTGAGCGTTATTTGATCTGAAACCTCCGCGCCTTGCAAGAGCCGATCCGCCTGCCGGCAAGACCTTTGATGCGAACTTGAATGCAACCTGACCACCTTTCCAGCACGCGCTTCGCCGACCTGCCCCTGCATCCGACGCTGCAGGCGAGCCTGGCGCAGCTCGGCTATACCCATTGCACGCCGATCCAGGCGCAGGCGCTGCCCAAGGCGCTCGCCGGCGAGGATCTCGCCGGGCAGGCGCAGACCGGCACCGGCAAATCGGCCGCCTTCCTGCTGGCGGCGATGAATCACCTGCTCACGCATCCGCGCGCCGAGGGTGACGATCCGAACCAGCCGCGCGCCTTCATCCTCGCGCCGACGCGCGAGCTGGCCGTGCAGATCCACAACGACGCGCTCGGCCTCGGCAGCCAGACCGGCCTGCGCATGACGGTCTGCTACGGCGGCGCCGGCTACGAGCTGCAGCGCCAGAGCATCGAGGGCGGCGTCGACATCCTGATCGGCACGCCGGGCCGCCTGATCGACTACTTCAAGCAGGGCACCTATCACCTCAAGCAGATCGAGGTGCTGGTGCTCGACGAAGCCGACCGCATGTTCGATCTCGGCTTCATCGCCGACATCCGCTACCTCATCCGCAAGATGCCGCCGGCCGCGCAGCGCAAGAACTACCTGTTCTCGGCGACGCTGTCGCACCGCGTGCTCGAACTGGCCTTCGAGCACATGAACAATCCGCAGAAGATCGAGATCGAGCCCGATCAGGTCACCGCCGAGCGCGTGCGCCAGGAGCTGGTGCACGTCGCCAACGACGAGAAGCTGCCGTTCCTGGTCGGCCTGCTGCGCAGCCGCAACGCCTTCCGCACGCTGGTTTTCCTCAACACCAAGCGCGGTGCCGAATTCGTCGAGAGCGGACTCAAGCTCAACGGCTTCGACGCGCGCGTGCTGTCCGGCGACGTTTCGCAGGGCACGCGCCTGCGCCTGCTCGAGGATTTCAAGGCGGGCAAGCTGCCGGTGCTGGTCGCCACCGACGTCGCCGCGCGCGGCCTGCACATTCCGGGCGTCGATCTGGTCGTCAACTACGATCTGCCGCAGGACCCGGAAGACTATGTGCACCGCATCGGCCGCACGGCGCGCGCCGGCGCCTCGGGTGACGCGGTGTCGCTGTGCTGCGAGACCTGGGTCTACTCGCTGCCGGAGATCGAGAAGTACATCGGCAACCGCCTGCCGGTGATGGCCGACGGCCATGCCCTGATCGCCACCGACTTCGTCGCGCCGAAGCCCGAACCGCGCCGTCATCACGGCGGTCCGAGCGGCGGACGTGGACGTCGTCCGGCGCACCGGCGGCGCTGAGTTGCCCAGGGTCCGGCCGCGAACGCCGCCGCGGGCCCGACGGCCGCCATTGCCTTGTTGGGAAATATTGATATATTCCGGCACTTAGGAGAGAAACCTGAGATGAACCGCGGCCCCTACCGAGCCTTGACCGGCGTCGACTACGAAGTGACCAGGCCGCGCGCACGACCGCGTCGCCTGCAAGCCCTGCTCGGCCTGGTGGCGCTCACCGCGTTCGGCTCGATCTGGCTGCTGCGCGACGATGCTTCGGCCAATGAAACCGCCGCGATGCGAACGAGCGCCGCCGCGACGGCCACGACGGCCGACGCCACTGGCGCGGCGCTGCGCATTCCGCTGACGCAGGTCGCGACCACGTCCGGTGCGGGCGCCTCGGCGGCGACCGCCGCCGACGAGCAGGGCGAACCGGCGGCGATGCAGCTCGCGGCCCTGTCCGCGCTGCCGGCCGGCGCGCAGGCCGCGCGTGAGGCGGCCGCCGTGCAGGCGCCGGCCAACGCCGAAACGCCGGACGAGGATGTCGTCGATTCGATCACCGAGCAGATCGAGAAGAAACCCGAGAAGAGAAAGCTCAGCCTGCCGAAGGGGCTGAAGCTCAAGTCCAGCGTGGTGCTGGTCGTCGACCAGAACACGCAGGAAGTGCTCGCCGAGCAGAACGCCGACACCGCGCAGCCGATCGCCTCGCTGACCAAGCTCATGACGGCGCTGGTGGTGAGCGAAGCCAAGCTGCCGCTCGACGAGATCATCGAGATCACGCGCGACGACATCGATCTCGAGAAGCACTCGTACTCGCGGCTGTCGCCCGGGCTCAAGTTCACCCGCCAGGAGCTGCTGCTGCTGGCGCTGATGTCGTCGGAGAACCGTGCCGCTTCGGCGCTCGGTCGCGCCTATCCCGGCGGCCGCGCGGCCTTCATCCGCGCGATGAACGCCAAGGCCCAGCAGCTCGGCATGACGCACACGCATTACGTCGACAGCAACGGCCTGTCGAGCGGCAATGTCTCGACCGCGCACGATCTGGTCAAGCTGGTCGAGGCCGCCTACAAGGTGCCGCTGATCCGCGAGTTCTCGACCGAGGTCGAGCACACCGTCAAGCCCGGCCGGCGCACCCTGCATTTCGTCAGCAGCAACCGCCTCGTGCGGGCGAGGAACGACTGGCGCATCGGCCTGCAGAAGACCGGTTTCACCAACGAGGCCGGCCGCTGCCTCGTCATGCAGGCGACCGTGAAAGGCCGTCCGCTGGTCATGGTGCTGCTCGATTCCGACGGCACCTACACGCGCTTCGCCGACGCGCAGCGCGTGCGCAACTGGGTGGAAGGCCGCGGCAGTTCGGTCGCCACCAAGACCACGGCGTCGAGCAAGTCGCCGAGCCGCCGCGCGCGCGCGCGCAGCTCGTCCTGATTCCGCGAACACGCGGCAGCGCAGAGGCCCCGCGGGGCCT
Organism: Solimonas soli DSM 21787; assembly: GCF_000474945.1. Taxonomy (GTDB): domain Bacteria; phylum Pseudomonadota; class Gammaproteobacteria; order Nevskiales; family Nevskiaceae; genus Solimonas; species Solimonas soli. The sequence continues at coordinate 239,497 of NZ_AXDW01000010.1, forward strand.
CTTTTGCTTGGCGCGCTCAGCGCGGCGCGCGGCGCTCGTCGGCGAGCGTGACGGCGAGTTCGGCGAGCGTTTCCACCGAACGCATGGACGGAATCGGCCGCGCCGGCAGGCCGCTGTCCGGCTTGCGGATGCCGATCACCTGGCCGATGCCATAGGCCTGCGCCGACGACAGCACCGGCATGCTGTCGTCGGCGAACAGCGTGCGCCCGGGCTCGAACGGATAGGCCTCGCGCAATGCTTCCCAGAAGCGACGGTCTTCCTTCGGATAGCCGAAGTCGTGCGAGCTGATCACGTGCTCAAAATAGCGGCCGAGGCCGGTGTGCTCGAGCTTCAGCGACCAGCTGTCGCGGTGCGCGTTGGTGGCGATCCACAGATGGCGGCCGCTGCGCTGCACCATCCGCAGGAATTCCTCGACGCCGGGAATCGGCCGGATCAGGGTGCGGATCTCGCGCTTGAGTTCGGCCATGTTGATGCCGGTCTCGCGCGTCCAGTGATCGGTGCAGTACCAGGGCAGGGTGTGCTGCACGGCGCTGAAGCGTGGCTCGAGTTCGCGCCGCGCGGCATCGACTTCGAGGCCGTTCTTCTCGGCGTAGCGTGCCGGCACCAGTTCGCGCCAGAAATAATTGTCGAAGGCGAGGTCGAGCACGGTGCCGTCCATGTCGAGCAGCACCCAGTCGACGCGATGCCAGTCGACGAGATGAACATTGGCGAGATGATCATTGAGTCCGGTCATGCCCTTATGATACGGGCACCATGCGTTCCGTCCCCGCAGCTCTCGATGAATGGCTCGATGCCGTCGCCCGGCTCGCCATCGAAGCCGGCGAGCGGATCATGGCCGTGTACCGCAGCGATTTCGCCGTCACCGCCAAGCAAGACCACTCGCCGCTCACGCAGGCCGATCTCGCCGCGCACCGCCACATCGTCGCCGGCCTGACGGCGCTGACGCCGGCGCTGCCGGTCCTCTCCGAGGAGGACGCCGACATTCCCTACGCGACGCGACGGCAGTGGATGCGCTACTGGCTGGTCGATCCGCTCGACGGCACCAAGGAATTCGTCAAGCGCAACGATCAGTTCACCGTCAACATCGCGCTGATCGACGACGGCGCGCCGAAGCTCGGGGTGATCCACGCGCCGGCGCTCGACGTCAGCTACGCCGCCGCCGAAGGCATCGGTGCGCTGCGCTGGTACGGCCGGGGCGCGCGCGCGCCGATCCGCACGCGGGCCGTGCCGCCGCGGCCGATTTTCGCCGTCAGCAAATCGCATCGCGATGCGGCGCTCGAGGCCTTCCTGGCGCGCGCGCCGCAGCACGAGGCCGTCAGCCGCGGCTCGTCGCTGAAGTTCTGCCAGATCGCCGAAGGCTCGGCCGATCTGTATCCGCGTACCGGGCCGACCTCGGAATGGGACACCGCCGCCGGCCAGTGCATCGTCGAGCAGGCCGGCGGCCTCGTGCTGCGCACGCCGGAACTGACGCCGCTGCGCTACAACGAGAAGGACTCGCTGCTCAATCCGACCTTCCTGGTATTCGGCGATCGCGCCTACGGCTGGCCGCAGAAGCTCGGCCTGGACGCGCGCTGATGGACGATGCGCGCCTCGCCGCCCTGCACGCCGGGCTGGGTATCACGGCCGCGATGCTCGCCGAACGCCGCCTGCGGCCGCACGCCGAGGCGCGGCGCCTGCAAGCCGTCGGTCTCGGCAGCGACGGCCGCGACAAGCTGCTGCTGCCGGCTGCGGCGCGCGCCTGGCTGGCGATGCGCGATGCCGCTGCCGCCGACGGCGTCGCGCTGCATCTGATCTCCGCCTTCCGCAGCGTGGAGTTTCAGGCCGCGCTGATTCGCAACAAGCTCGCCAAGGGCCAGGCGATCGCCGATGTGCTGCGCGTCAATGCACCGCCCGGTTACAGCGAGCACCACAGCGGCCGCGCGGTCGACATCGGCGATGCGATCACGCCGGCGCTCGATGCAGCGTTTGAAGCGACGCCGGCCTTCGCCTGGCTCGCCGCGCGGGCCTCGCGTTACGGCTTCCGCCTGTCATATCCGCGCGGCAATGCCGAGGGATATCGGTACGAGCCTTGGCACTGGTGCTGGCATCGCGGCGCGGCGTAGCCGTCCATGGCGCGACCTCCCTCTTGATCTGGCCCCGGCCCGGCATTTCGTCCACTTCGCCATGACATCGAGTCATGCCTCAGCGGCGCGAAAGGCTCCCGGGCCGGGCATTCGCCGACGCCGCGCGTGACCTCGAGTCATGCCCGAAACGTGTCGGCTCAGCCCTGGCGCTGCCGCCGGCATCGCCGGTCGCGCCTTGCAGCCGGCGCCTGAGGCGCGCCGCCGGCTTCTCGACGCAGTAGTAGCCGAACGCGCCGCAGGCGACCGCCGCGACGAGGTTGTACGGCCAGCTGTGCAGGGCCGACGCGGCGCGATACGCGTCGGCCGGACCGAGGAACAGCTGCTGCCAGAGGTAGAGGCTGTATGAAATGCGGCCCAGCCACAGCAGCGGCGGCACGGCGAGCGCGCGACGCAGGCAGCCGTCGGGCAGCGCGATCTCGGCAACGACGAGCAGGGACGTGACCGGGATCAGCAGTGCGTAGAGCGGCAGCCAGCTGAGATGATCGTCGAGATCGCGACCGCGCAGCCAGGCGACGACGAGCGCGGTGACGACGAGGCCGCCGAGCACGAGTCCGCGGCGCGGCACGCGAATCCAGGCCGCGAGCCAGGCCGGGCGCCGCGGCGCGTGCAGCGCCATCGCCAGCAAGCAGCCGGCGGCCAGATGCGGCAGGTACGGCAGGACGTTCTGCAGGGGCTTCAGGTAGCCGACCGTCAAGGGCGTGAGCAGCACGCTGCCGAGCACCAGCACGGCGAGCAGGGTCGTCACCCGCGCGGGCGAGAGGGCGAGCGCGAAGACCAGCGGCCACAGGAGATAGAACTGCTCTTCGAGCGACAGACTCCAGATATGGCCGAAGAACCAGTCGCCCGGCAGGAGCGTGGTGTTCTTGGTCAGCGTCAGGGCGCCGAAGAATGAAGGCCACGACCACGTCACGAGTCCGGCCGCGGCGGCGATCGCGATGCCGAGCGCGGCGGCGGCGAACGGCGGCACGATGCGCAGCGCGCGTCGCAGCCAGAAGGCGCGCAGATCGACGCGGCCGCTGCGCTCGCGCTCGCGCAGCAGCAGCCAGGTGATGATGAAGCCGCTGATCGTGAAGAACAGCTCGACGCCGACGATGCCCATTTCGCCGAGCGGGCGGATCAGCGCCGGCGCATTCGCCGTGTGTGCGCCGTGGCCGAACAGCACGATGCCGATCGACACCGCGCGCAGGCCGTCGAGGGCATCAATGCGGCCTTGCGGCACGGCGGCGGGCGCGCCGCCGCTGCGCGCATCGTTGGCCGCCGCACCGAAGCGTGGGGCCGGGGAGCACCGCGCGGGCGCGGCTTCGGGTGCGCGGCGCAGGCTCGCGCGCAGGGCAGGTTTCGCGTCCATGCCTAAAGCGACCCCGCTTGGGCGCGCGAAGTTCGCCTCGCCCGCCCGCGCGATGTCCGCCGATGAACGAGGGCTGAAGATGGTCAGCCCGCGCGCCGCGATGGCGCAGGCTTCAGAACTTCACGTCGGCGAAGTCGCGCGCCTGCGGATGCGCGGGCGCAGGCTGCGCCTTCGCATCGCGAAGCAGCTGGCAGGTGGCGAGGCCGGCCTCGCGCGCGGCGTCGAGCTCGGCACCGACATCGGAGAGGAACAGCACCTCGCGACCGGCGAGACCGATCTCGCGCAGGATCGCGCGATACGACGCGGCCTCGCGCTTGGCGCCGATGCGCGTGTCGAAGTAGCCGGAGAACAGCGGCGTCAGATCGCCGTAGGCGGTGTGGCCGAAGATCAGGCGCTGCGCCTCGACGGAGCCGGAGGAATAGACGTAGAGCGCCTTGCCCGCGGCGTGCCAGCGCTTCAGGTATTCCGGCGTGTCGGCGTAGACGTGGCCCTGCAGCTCGCCGTTCTCGTAGCCGACTTTCCAGATCAGGCCCTGCAGGGTCTTCAGCGGCGTCAGCTTGCGGTCCTCGGCGATCCATTGATCGAGCACGTCGGCGGCTTCGTCGATCGACAGGTCGCGGCCGACGATCTGTTCGACGTCGTCGAGCAGGTGCTGGACGCGGTCGTCACCGGCCTGCTCGCGCAGGAAGGCACGCAGGCGCTGCTTCGCGTACGGAAACAGCGTCTCGTGGACGAAATCGATCGAGGAGGTGGTGCCCTCGATATCGGTGACGATGGCTTTGATCATTTTCATTCCTGAGCCGTCCCTGGCGCGGTGTCCGGCCAGGCCATCCCTGGCCTGGCGTTCGCCGGGACGAATGTCCGCCGGACATTCGTCGATGCCCGGCTCACCCCTCGATGTCGGTGACGATGGCCTTGATCATGCGCGAGGCTCAGGCCGCCTGCTCGAACTTCGGAAAGCGCTCGGCGATGGTGTCGCCGGTGAAGTGGCCGACCCAGCCTTCCGGAATGCGGAAGAAGCGGATCGCCTTGAAGTCCGGCTTCGGACCCATGTCGAACCAGTGCGTGACATTGGCGGGCAGGTTGATGAGATCGCCCTTCGTGCACACGGTCAGGTAGACCTTGCCGTTGGCGCGGATGTAGAAGGCGCCGGCGCCGTCGACGAAGAAGCGCGTCTCGAAATCGTCGTGCGTGTGTTCGGAGAGGAACTTGCCGCGCGCGGTTTCGGCGGCCGGGTTGTCCGGCTGCATGCTGACGACATCGATGCTGACGAAGCCGTACTTCCTGTTGAGGATGTCGATTTCCTTGCGGTACGCGGCGATGACCTCGTCCTGGCCGGCGTTGCGCGTCAGCGGCCGCGACGCTTCCCAGCGCTCGAACTCGACACCGATCGCGGCCAGCTGATCGCGGATTTCCTCGAAGCCGGTATACGTGCCGAGCGGCTGGCCCGGTTCGCGATCCGAATAGACGACGAGCGTGGTCATGGCGTGCCTCCTTCTCAAACGGGCGACGAGTGCAGCTCGCACTCGAACATGAATTCCAGGGCCTCGACGCGCCAGCGCGCCTGCGCCACGTCCGCGCCCCAGGCGTACAGGCCATGGCCGGCGATGACGTAGGCGGGGGTCCGCGGATGTTCCTTCATATGGGCGTCCACGGTCGCCGCAAGGCGCGGGATGTCCTGATCGTTGGCGAACACCGGCACCTCGACCGCGGCCTCGTGCGTGGTGATGCCGGGCAGCAGCTTCAGCAGCTCGTAGCCGGCGAGGCGGATCGCCGCGAGGCGCCGCGACAGCACGGTGTTGGCGATCGAGTGCGTGTGCAGCACCGCGCCGATCCGCGGGTCGTGGCGGTACAGCTGGCAGTGCAGCAGGGTTTCATACGAGGCCTTGCGCGTGCTGCCGACCGGCACGCCGTCGAAGCCGGCTTCGAGGAAATCGTTCTCCGTCAGCTCGCCCTTGTGGCAGCCGCTGGCGGTGATCAGCATGCGCTCGGCGGACAGCCGCGCCGAGAAATTGCCGCCGGTCGCCGGCACCCAGCCGCGCTGGTGGAACAGGCGGCCGGCGTCGATCAACGGTCGGGCGAAATTCGGGATGCTCATGGGGCGCGCATTCTGGGCCAGCGCGGCGGACCCTGCCAGTCGGCAGGCTCGCCGCGACGAGACGTTTCTAAGCTTATCGCCGGCAGCTTATAGCCGGCCGATGTGTCAGTTCGTCGCCGCTCGCCGGCGCGCCGCGAGGGCGAGCGCGCCGGCGGCGATCAGGACATCAGGAAGATCGAGGCGAGTCCGAGGAAAATGAAGAAGCCCATGGTGTCGGTGGTCGCCGTCAGCAGCACGCTGGAGCCCATGATCGGATCGCGGCCCAGGCGCTTGAGCGCGACCGGAATGGCCACGCCGGCGAAGGCGGCGACGATCAGTTCCAGGATCATGGCGCCGTAGATGACCAGCGACAGCTGCCACTTGCCGTAGATCAGGAAGGTCACGGTGCCGAGCGCCGCGCCCCACAGGCTGCCGTTGAGCAGGGCGATGAGGAATTCCTTGAGGAAGGTGCGGCGCAGGCGCGCCGAGCCGAGCTGGTCGAGCGCCATGGCGCGGATCACCAGCTCCATAGTCTGCGTGCCGGTATTGCCGCCGAGCGAGGCGATGATCGGGATCAGGGTCGCCAGCGCCGCGAACTGCACGATCACGTTCTCGAAGTTGCCGATCACGCGCGAGGAGGCGAACGAGGTGACGAGATTGAGGCCGAGCCAGGGCCAGCGGTTGCGGCCGCTCTTCAGCACCGGTTCGTAGAGATCCTCGCCGTGCGGCAGGCCGACTTGGCGCAGGCTTTCGTTCTGCGCGCGCTCGTTGATCTCGTCGATCACGGCATCGACGGTCAGGCGGCCGACGACCTGCTTGTGCAGGTTCACGACCGGCGCCGAGATGAGGTCGTACTTCTCGAAGGCGTCGACCGCGTCGCGGTCGCGGTCGTCGGTGTAGAAGTAGGTCGGCTGCGGCAGCATGACCTTGCTGACCTCGTCCTCAGGCTCCTCCAGCAGCAGCTTGTCGAGCGGCAGCACGCCGCGCAGCGTGTGGTTGCGGTCGACGACGATGATTTCGTTGGTGTGCGGCGGCAGCGGCTTCTTGCGGCGCAGCAGGCGGTGCACGGCTTCCAGCGTCGTGTCCTCGCGCACGGCGATGTAGTCGAGATCCATCATCGCGCCGACGCTGTCGTCGGGGAAGCTGAGGACCGAGCGCACCTCGATCTGGTCGGCGCGGTCGACGTGTTCGAGCACTTCGGCGCGCTGCTCGTCGGGCAGCGAGCTGACCAGGTCGGCGATGTCGTCGGAATCCAGCGTGCGCACCACCGCCGAGATTTCCTCCGGCGCCATGTGCTCGACCAGCGAGCGGCGCACCATGTCGGAGGCTTCGAGCAGCACGGCGCCGCGGCGCTCCGGGCGTACCAGCGCCCAGGCCATTTCGCGCGCCGCCGGCTCCAGGCTTTCCAGCACGAAAGCGATGTCGGCCGGGTGGAAGTGCGCCAGGCGCTGCGACAGCGCCGCCTGGTGCTGGCGCGCGACCAGCTGCGCGACGACGTCCTGCTTGCGGTTCTCCGAGCGCGACAACAGCTCGACTTCGATCGCCTGCCGCGACAGCAGCTCGATGACCTGCGCGCGCGCATGTTCGAGGTGACGATGATGCGGCGTCGTTTCGGTGCTGTCGGTCATCGGCGCGGGCGGCAGGCCGGGTTTTCGGGTCGGCGCATTCTACGCCGGGCCGCCGTGCAGTCGTTCGGTCCGGCTTGCTAAAGTCGCGGCGCGCATGAACCCATTCCGCTTTCCCGATCACGCATGAACGGCCGCCCGCCACCCCTGCCGGAGCCGCCGCGTCCCGACGGTGGCGTCGCCGGCTTCTTCCGCGTCTTCCGCTACAGCGGCCGCGCGCTGCGGCTGGTCTGGTCGACGAGCCCGCTGCTGCTGCTGTTCCTCGTGCTGCTGACGATCGCCGCCGGCGTGCTGCCGGCGGCGATCGCCTACGTCGGCGCGCGCATCGTCGACGCCGTGGTCGCGGCGATCGCGCTGGCGCAGGGCGCCGCGCACGCGGGCGGCTGGCGGGACTATCGCGAGGTCCTCGAATGGGTCGCGCTCGAGGGCGTGGTGGTCGCCGCGGCCGGCGGCACGACGCGCATGCTGTCGCTGTGCCAGGCGCTGCTGCGCATCCAGCTCGGCCAGCGCGTCAACGTGATGATCCTCGAGAAGGCGCTGACGCTGACGCTGACGCACTTCGAGGATTCCGAGTTCTACGACAAGCTCAACCGCGCGCGCCGCGAGGCCTCGGTGCGGCCGCTGGCGCTGATCATCAAGACCTCGAGCCTCGCCCAGAACGCGATCTCGCTGCTCTCCTACGGCGCGCTGCTCTGGCAGTTCTCGCCATGGGCGGTGAGCATCCTGCTGATCGCCGGCGTGCCCTCGTTCATCGCCGAGGCCAAGTATTCGGGCCAGGCCTTCCAGCTGTTCCGCTGGCGCTCGCCGGCGACGCGCATGCAGAACTATCTCGAGACCGTCATCGCGCGCGAGGACCACGCCAAGGAGGTCAAGCTGTTCGGCCTCGGGCCGCTGCTGCTCGGCCGCTACAAGGGCATCTACGACAAGCTCTACGGCGAGGAACGCGATCTCGCCGTGCGCCGCGACGGCTGGGGTTTCGCGCTCGGCCTGATCGGCGTCTGCGCCTACTACGGCGCCTACGCCTGGGTGGCGATCGCCACGGTGATGGCGCGCATCACGCTCGGCCAGATGACCATGTACCTCGCCCTGTTCCGCAACGGCCAGGGTGCCGTCACCGCGATCCTCTCGGCGGTCAGCGGCATGTACGAGGACAATCTCTATCTGTCGACGCTCTACGAATATCTCGAAACGCCGGTCACGCCGCCGGCCGGCGATGCGTTGAAGGGCCCGGACCCGCGCGACGGCATTCGCTTCGAGCACGTTTACTTCACCTATCCCGGCGCCGACGAGCCGGCGCTGCACGACATCGATCTGCACATCAGGCCCGGCGAATCGCTGGCCCTGGTCGGCGAGAACGGCGCCGGCAAGACCACCCTGATCAAGCTGCTGACGCGGCTCTACGTGCCGACGCGCGGCCGCATCCTGCTCGACGGACTCGACCTCCGGGACTGGAACGAGGACGCGCTGCGCGCGCGCATCGGCGTGATCTTCCAGGACTTCGCGCGCTACCAGTTCACCGTCGGCGAGAACATCGGCGTCGGTGACGTGCGCCACTTCGACGACGAGGCGCGCTGGCGCGAGGCGGCGGACAAGGGCATGGCGACGCCGTTCGTGGAGACGCTGCCGCAGAAATTCCACACCCAGCTCGGCAAATGGTTCCGCGAAGGTCGCGAGTTGTCGGGCGGGCAGTGGCAGAAGATCGCCCTGTCGCGCGCCTTCATGCGCAGCGAGGCCGACGTGCTGGTGCTCGACGAGCCGACCTCGGCGATGGATGCCGGCGCCGAGGCGGAAATCTTCGCGCACTTCCGCGCCCTGATGCGCGACCGCATCGCCATCCTCATCTCGCATCGCTTCTCGACCGTGCGCATGGCCGACCAGATCGTCGTCATCGACAACGGCCACATCGTCGAGCGCGGCGACCACGCGGCCTTGATGAAGGTGAACGGCATCTACGCGCACCTGTTTTCGCTGCAGGCGCGCGGCTACCAGTAGCGGGCACCGTCCTTGCAGGCGGCTGCGCCGTCACGCGCCGGTCCGCGAGGCGGTGCATGATCCCGACCGACGGTGGCAGCGCGGATGGTGGATGCCGGCGCGGCATGGCTGCCCTCACCCCTCTCCCACGGCGTGGGCGAGGGACATTCGCCTCGCTATGCGAGATTCTGGTTGAAGGAGATGCACATGAAGATCGAACGCTCGGGTTCGGCCGTCTGGAGGGGTGGCCTCAAGGACGGGCGCGGCGCCATCTCGACGCAGAGCGGCGCGCTCAAGGAACATCCATACGGCTACGCCAGCCGCTTCGAGGGTGTGGCCGGCACCAATCCTGAGGAACTGATCGGCGCCGCGCACGCCGGCTGCTTCACGATGGCGCTGTCGCTGATGCTCGGCGAGGCCGGCCTCAAGGCCGAGAAGCTGGAGACCAGGGCCTTCGTCACGCTCGAGCAGGGCGAGGGCGGCTTCTCGATCCCGACGATCCGGCTGGTGCTCAAGGCGAAGATTCCGGGCACCGACGACGCCACCTTCCAGTCGATCGCCGCCAAGGCCAAGGCCGGCTGTCCGGTGTCGAAAGTTCTGCGCGCCGACATCACGCTCGAGGCGACGCTGGCCTGAGCCGCGGCCGCGCGCCGCGCCGGCGCATGATCGTCTTTCCGCAGTAAGCGCGATGCGGCCGCCGACGCGATAATCCGCGCGATCAGGTCGACCTCGGGAAGCAACATCGCATGATTTCGTTCACGGATCGCGTCGCCATCGTCACCGGCGCCGGCAACGGGCTCGGTCGCCAGCACGCGCTGGCGCTGGCGGCGCGCGGCGCGAAACTCGTCATCAACGATCTCGGCGGCGCGCGCGACGGTACCGGCGGTTCGTCGGCGGCGGCCGAGGCGGTCGTCGCGGAAATCCGTGCGGCGGGCGGCGAGGCGATCGCCAACGGCGCGTCGGTGACCGATGCACCGGCGGTCGAGGCGATGGTCAAGCAGGCCGTCGAGCAGTGGGGCCGCGTCGACATCCTCGTCAACAATGCCGGCGTGCTGCGCGACAAGACCTTCGCGAAGATGACGCTCGACGACTTCCGCTTCGTGGTCGACGTGCATCTGATGGGCGCCGTCAATTGCACGAAGGCAGTGTGGGAGCTGATGCGCCGGCAGAACTACGGCCGCATCGTCATGACCACTTCGTCGACCGGCCTCTACGGCAACTTCGGCCAGTCCAACTACGGCGCCGCCAAGCTGGCACTGGTCGGCCTCATGCAGACGCTGGGACTCGAGGGCGCCAAGAACAACATCCGCGTCAACGCGCTGGCGCCGACCGCCGCGACGCGCATGACCGAGGACATCCTGGCGCCGGAGCAGCTGCAGCAGCTGCATCCGGAGCTGGTCAGCCAGGGCCTGCTGGTCCTGGTGTCCGACGACGCGCCGACGCGCACCATCCTCTGCGCCGGTGCCGGCGCCTTCGAGGTGGCGCACATCACGATGACGCGCGGCATCGTCGCCGGCGATGCCGACGAGCTGGCGGCGCGCTTCGCCGAAGTGACGGCGCGCGACGGCGAGATCGTGCCGGAGCAGGGCCCGCAGCAGGCGTCCTTCGAGCTGGAAAAGCTCAAGCGCAAGCTCGCTGAGCGGTCGTGAGGAGGCCCCGCCGCGTCGCGGCGGGCTTTTTGTTGCGAAGCGAAGTTCAGAGCGGGTTCAGCCCGCGCGGACCAAGGTGGTCGAGCCAGACGGCCGCCGGCGCGATATCGTGCGACGGCGCGCCGCCTTCAGATTCAAGGAAGAATCGTGAACGGCGATGTCCGCAGGGATTGCGGACCTGCAGGGGCTTCGCTCCATGCGCCGCTCACCAGGCTTCCTCCGACCGCTTTTTGTGGCGCATGCCGCGAGGGAAAGGAGATCGCGATGGCCATCGAACAGGACCTTCTGCGCGGCGTCGCCGCGCCACCGCTCGCGGCCGGCGACAGCGCCGTCTCGTGGAGCGCCATCTTCGCCGGCGCGGCGGCGGCCGGCGGCGCGACGCTGCTGCTGTTCCTGCTGGGCGCCGGTCTCGGCCTCTCCGTGCTCGAGCCGCGCGAGAACGGCGGCATCGGCTTCGGCGCGCTGGGCTGGTCGACCGTCGCCTGGATCGGTATTACGCAGTTGATCGCCTCGGCCGCCGGCGGCTACATCGCCGGCCGCCTGCGCTCGAAGTGGGACGGTCTCGCTGCCGATGAGGTGCACTTCCGCGACACCGCGCACGGCTTCCTCTCCTGGGCGGTGGCGACGCTGGCGATGGTGACGCTGACCGGCGCCTCGCTTCTCTCCGCGGTCGGCGGCTCGAACGGACTCGCCACCGCGACCGGCGGCTTCATCGCCGGGGCGGCGACGGTCGGCGCCACGGCGGGGCCCAGAGCGGTCGGCGCGGGCGGCAGCGAATCGCTGAGCTTCGTCGCCGCCACGCTGCTCGGCGACGAGCGCAGCAGCGCGAATGCTGCCGAGGACGAAGCTCCATCGAGCGACCTCGTCGCCAAGGTCGGCGCCGTGCTGGCGCGCGCGATGCAGAGCGGCCAGCTGAGCGACGAGGAGACGCGCTATCTCGGCGGACTCGTGGCGCAGCGCAACGGCATATCGCAGGCCGAAGGCGAGACGCGCGTGAAGCAGGCGTTCGCGCAGTTGCAGGCGGTCGGCGGCGACGTGCAGGGCAGCGTGAAGGCGGCGACCGACCGCGCGCGCAAGGCCTCGGCATTCACGACCCTGTGGCTGCTGGTGGCGCTGCTCTGCGGGGCCTTCGTGGCCAGCGGCGCGGCGCTGTTCGGCGGCCGTCACCGTATCGAGTGACGAGAACCGACAAGGAGGATCCCATGCGTTCGATCATCCTGTATTTCCTCGGCGTGCCAATCCCGATCATCATCCTGATCGCCCTATTCATGCGCTGACGGCAACACGGTGCTGGCCCGCCGCATCGCCATGATTTGGCGGAGCCGTCGCGCCCGGCGTACTGTCACCGAGGGTGACGGACTGTGAGCCGGCATATCTACCGGCGGTCTGAGTGAGGCTGGATGTCGCCCCGGACGTGCTGGAGATCAAGGTGACGGTTTGCGTACCGTTATACGTTCCGGCGGCCGGGCTGAAGGTCGGGCTTGCCGCGGCGGAAACGACACCTTGGACCCGGTCTGCTTCCGACATGCCTTTTGCGGCGGCTTGGTCAGATCGCGAAGGATCTTCGAGACTTGGAACTGCTGGGTTCAAACCAGCGGCGCAATCGCATTTCGACGTCGTTGCGGCGCGAGACGCCTCCATCGCGGCTTTCAGAAGCCAGCAAACCAAGACGGTCGCTCACTTGAGACGGCCCAATGACACCATCCGGCGTCCGCACCACCGCCTTCGGGCTTCTGCCGTTTCGACGGGACGTCCGGTCAACCCGGGCTTGCGCTATACCTAAAGTCCGCCTCCGCTAGCGGCGGCGAATCGCCGACCCGCTGCGGCGCATCGTGGTCCGATCCTTCGCAGTGTTGACTTGTGGTACGGGCTGGCTGAAGAGTTCTTCGAAGAACCCGCGGCCGGCGGCCATGCGCTCCACCGACATGTGGGCGAGGGCGGTCTCAAAGTACTGGATGCCACGCCTCTTCATCGACTGCACGAACGCGCGGCCGTCGGCGGTGAGAGCGATCACTTTCTCGCGACCCGAGCTGGGGCTTTCTTCCTGTACGATGAACTTGCGGGGTGCCTTGGAGAGATCGCGCAGAATCTTCGAGACATTCGAGTTGCTAATTTCGAACCAGTCGCGCAGCCGGCGCTCGACGTCCTTTCGCCGGATCAGGCCTCCCTCGCCAATTTCCGAGGCGACCAGCCAGAGTACGGCTGCTTGGGTGCGAGACACGACGCCGTCGCACATTCCTTCTTCGAGCGTCATACCGAGGCGGTAATGGACTTGGTAGAAAAACTCGAGAAATTCCGCGTAAAGCTGATGCCGAGCCTGATCTGCGGCATCCGCTGGCTTGGCAGTACGCCGTGTCGCCATTTCTTTCTTCCGGCCTTTTAGTTGGACCCCTGTCGGCCGGCGATAGCGCCAACCATCCTACCCGCCAGTGTAACAAGAATCAGCGTTGACCCTAAACAGTAGTATCACTACACTGTGTCGAAGCGACATAATCAATGGATAGCGCGGTTCGGCGATGACTGCGGTCCACCTCGGGCCGGAGCCATGCGGAAATAGAAAGCTGCGCGCCACTGAGGAGGCAAAGCCCATCGGCGATAAATCGCGCCGACGGCCGATATTCCTTGTACGAGAAGACTATGAAGTTCGATCCGTTGGCACCGGAAGTCCGGGAAGATCCGTATCCGTTTTACCAAGAGCTCCGCGCAACGACGCCGGTGGCCTACTGTCCATCGGTGAATACCTGGGCGGTGTCCAGGTACGAGGACGTGAAGCATGTCCTGAAGAATCACCAATTGTTCTCATCCGATCCCCTAATCCAGATCGCCTTCGGCGAGTTCAATCCGGCGCCAGGTGCACCGTACCTTCTATCGTCGGATCCGCCGCAGCACACTCGGCTGAGAAAACTGGTCGCGACGGCATTTTCGAAGAAGTTCGTCGACTCGATCGCGGCGTCCATCGAACGGATGATCAATAAACTTCTTGACGAAGTCGACGCACGCGACGGCTTTGATCTCATGGACGCATTTGCTTCACCGCTGCCGGTTACCGTTATCGCTGATGTGATGGGTATCGATGCCAGCATGGGTCCGACATTCCGGCGATGGTCTAATCAGGTAACGGTCGGATCGGACAAGACCATTACTCAAGAGGAGCGTGATGCCATACATCGTGACGCACAGGAGTTCCGCGAGTACTTCATCGAGCGCATTGCTGCCGCGCGGCGCAATCCTGGCCCCGATATCATCTCCGCTCTAGTTAAGCAGGAGGAAGGCGCGGTTCTCTCGCCAGATGAGGTCATGGCGATGTGTGTTCTGCTACTGATCGCGGGAAATGAGACGACAACGAGCACGCTCGGCAACGCGCTTCTGCTGCTGACGAAGTTCCCGGACCAGCGCCAGCTCGCCTTGGAGCGGCCCGAGCTTCTGCCGAATCTGGTCGAGGAAGTCCTGCGCTTCATTTCTCCTATCCAAATGCTCTTTCGTCGGGCCACCGAAGACGTGTTGATCAACGGGACCAGCCTGCCCAAGGACACGATCATCATGCCGATCTACGCGAGCGCCAACCGCGACGAATCGATCTTCCAAAACGCTAATAGCTTTGATATCACGCGTACGGACACGGCGCAGCACATGGCGTTCGGCCATGGCATTCATTTCTGCGTTGGTCAGGCGTTGGGGCGCCATGAAGTGACGGTCGCGCTCGGCATTCTCCTTAAACGTATGCCGCAGCTCAGCGCTGATCTGGAATCGCTGCAGTGGAACGATTCGTTCTACCTGCGCGGGCCCAAGCGACTTCGCGTCGCCAACCGTTAGGTCCACACGGTCGCGAGAGGAGAGCTCATGCAATTTACGCAAGGACTACATCGCTCGATGCAGTTAACGCCGGATGCCGTCGCTACGGTATGCGGCGCACGTGCGCACACATTTCGCGAGCTGAGGAGCCGTGTTTCCCGCATAGCCGGCGCCTTGATTTCTCTCGGCGTAAGGAGAGGCGATGTCCTTGCGATCATTGCGTTAAATTCCGATCGCTACATCGAATTCTTCCTTGCATCTTCATGGATTGGCGCGGTCGCGAACCCAGTGAACTTCCGCTGGAGTGTTCCAGAGATCGTCTACTCGCTAAACGATTCAAAGGCGAGGGTTCTGTTTCTTGATGATCAGTTTGCGCCGAATGCCGACGCGATTAGTAGCGAAGTACCGAGCCTTGACCACTTGTTGTTTATCGGCGATGGCGCCTGTCCGGGTGGCATGCTCGATCTTGAATCTATCATTAAAAGCAGTCCCGAAATCGCAGATGCCGATGTGGGAGGAGATGAGCTATTCGGCGTCTTCTATACCGGCGGGACCACGGGTGCCCCGAAGGGCGTGCTGCTGACTCACTTGAACGTATGCAGCTCCGCTCTTGCTTTGATGGCTGAAGGTTCGTTTCCTGAGGAAGCGATCGGTCTGCATGCTGCGCCGATGTTCCACCTCGGCGACATGATGCTTCTCGCTGGGCTGCTTCTGCGGGGTGGGCGGCATGTCGCCATGCCGGTTTTCAGGCCGGAGCTGGTTCTGCCGGCAATCGAGGCGCTTAAGATCAGTGATTTGCTGCTGGTGCCGACGATGTTGCAGGCGTTGGTAGACAGCCCGGCGATTAAGTCGGCCAATGTTCAGTCTGTGCGTCGGGTGATGTATGGCGCGGCACCCGTATCTGAGGCGCTTCTCGATCGTGCGATGGCTGCGCTGCCCGGTGCCGAATTCACGCAGGTCTACGGCATGACTGAGATGGCGGCAGCCATGACGGTGCTGCCGCCGGCTCAGCATTTGCGGAGTGCCCGAAATAGCGGTCGAGTTCGGTCTGCCGGTCGCGCGGCCTATCATGTTCAGGTGCGCATCGTCGACGCTGAGGATCGAGAACTTCCGGCGGGCACCGTTGGCGAGATCATACTACGTGGCCCGAACATGATGCGCGGGTACCTTAATAAGCCGGAGGCGACCGCCGCTGCGCTGCGGGGTGGGTGGATGCACTCGGGTGATATGGGGTATCTGGACGAAGAAGGTTACCTCTTCATCGTCGATCGCTTGAAAGACATGATTATCACCGGCGGTGAGAACGTCTATTCCGCCGAGGTCGAGAACGCGATCGCGAGCCACCCAGCCGTTCTGACATGTGCCGTGTTCGGAATTCCGCATCAGGAATGGGGGGAGGCGGTACACGCGGCAGTAGTACTCAAGCCCGGCAGTGATCCATTGACGCTGGAGGCGTTGCAGGCGCATTGTCGTGCCCGCATCGCGGCCTACAAGGTGCCGCGCAGCTACGAGCTTCGTGAGACTCTACCCACGTCCGGCGCGGGCAAGGTGTTAAAGGCCGAGCTGCGCAAGCCGTTCTGGGAAGGTCAGGCAAGAGCGGTGAACTAGTGCGTTATACAGGTGGATGTCTAGCGAATAGCTGGAGCTGTGAAAGCGACAAATAAGAAGGGCGCCACGCAGGCGCCCTTCGTCTTTACGTTGCTTCTTTACTTCTTCAACCAAAACTTGTCGGGCGCCGGAAACGCTCCAAGCTGGATCGCCACCTCGCGAAAGTTCCACTGAGTGAACTCGCGGACGATCTTGCGATTCTTGTAGCAATGGAACGTCGTTCCGCGCACGTGAGTTGTCTTGCCCTTGGCGCCTTTAAGGCCGAGGAACTCATCCATGTTGTGCTTGGCACGCCAGACCCAGGCCATGTGCGCCCATTCGTCGTAGTCGTAATCGGCGCCGGCCTTGGTGTCTTTGCTCCAAATGGCCCATTCCTCGTCGGTGTAGTTTTCCGGCTTCCTGTTGCGTACCAACGCGGTGCGGTCACCGGCGAGCCCGCCATCATAGCGAATGATGTCGAAATTGTGGACGCCGAGCGGCGAGTTTGGGCCCGCATCGTTGAACGGTAGAAAGGCACGATAGAGATCTTCTTTGTTGTCGATGCACTGGAAGAATGTCAAATCCTCGAAGACAAAATCGTCGGCGTAGTAGTTGATGATGACGTCTGCGCCGCCGGTGAAGAACGTGTCGATCCAGTCCTCGCCGGTCGACATGCCCATACGGCCCCGTCCTCGGAAGCCATTTGTCGCATCAGCTTTCTGCAAGCCGAAGGCGAGCGACGGCGAGAGGCCGCCGACTGTGATGGCAGCGCCGGCTTTTAGGAAACTCCGCCGCGCCTGGTTGAGGTTGACGTTCTTCATTTGATCAAGATATGCGAGATGCATGTATTCCTCCGTTTTCTCTGTTGGATACAGATGGTCTTCCTAAAACGAGCTTAGGCGGCGCATCACTTACCGCGTTCCGGCGGCATTTGCGCGGCGGGTGCGCAGTTCATTTTCGATGTACTTTTCGAGCTTTCTCCCATATGGTGGTTTCGAGCCAAGCAATGCGGCTACGTCGATGCGTGCCTGTCGGTAAACCGCTTTGGCATGGCTGAATTCAAGGAAGCCGTCGTGCCCGTGATAGCGGCCGATACCAGACCCGCCGATGCCGCCGAGCGGGAGATCCTCCTGCATGACGTGGGAAATGACGTCATTCAGTGTCACACCGCCGGCAATGGTGCGGGCCAGTACTTCACGCTGGTCGCGATCGTCGATGCCGAAATAGTAGAGGCCGAGCGGACGATCTCGCTCGTTTATGTAGAGGATCGCATCCTCGATTCGATCGAACGGAACGATCGGCAGTAGCGGCCCGAAAATCTCGTTGCGCATCACCAGGCTTTCTGGCGGCGCGCCACGAATGATCGTCAACGGCATGATGCGATGGCCGGTATTGCTGAGCGCCGGCTCACCTGGCGACGTGCATGAAATCAGCGTTGCGCCGCGTGCACGTGCGTCGTCGAGGTAGGATTGCAGACGCGCCTGATGACGATCATTGATGATTGCCACATACTGATCGTTACCGGCATACGTCGGATAGAAACGCCGGGCCTGCTGCTGCATCGCACTAACAAGTGATTCTTCATGCTCGCGCGCTACGAGAACGTAGTCTGGCGCGAGGCAGATCTGTCCGGCATTGAGCAGCTTGCCAAGCACGATGCGTTCAGCGGCTTGCTCGACATCGGCCGAGCGCGAAACGATTACTGGCGACTTTCCGCCCAGCTCCAGCGTGACGGGAACCAGATTCTCGGACGCTGAGCGCATGACGTGACGGCCGACCGTGCCGCCACCGGTGAACACTAGATGGTCGAAGGGAAGGGCGGTGAATGCGGCGCCGACGCTCGCGTCGCCGAGAACCACGGTAACTTCCGCCGGATCAAAAGATTCCTTGATCAGCGTTGCCATGCAAGCAGAGGTGGCGGGCGTCAGTTCGCTTGGCTTGATCAATGCGCGGTTGCCGGCTGCGAGCACGCCACTCAGTGGTGTAAGGGTGAGGTAAACCGGGAAATTCCATGGCGAGACGATGCCAACGACGCCTTTGGGCTGATAGTCGACCCAGGCGGCCGCGCCTAGCAGGCGCAGCGGGAATTCAAGTGGACGGCGACTGCGCTTCATCCAGCGCTCGACGTTGTCTGCGGCGTGGCGAACGTTGCGCACCGAGCAAACAATGTCGGTCAGTAGCGAAACATGTTTTGAGCGCAGGCCAAAGTCGTCCTGCATCGCGTCGCATAGGGCATTGCGGCCGCGAATCAGCATGTCCTTCAAACGATCGAGTCGATTGAGGCGGATTTTCGCGGTCACCGGCAACTCGGCGGCGAATGCCGCACGCTGTACGTTCAGCAACTGTCGCAACGCGTCGGTCTGCGTCGCGCTCTCAACGCTGCCGGCATTGAGTGCGTCGTTCATGATTTCTCCTCCATGCAGTCTGTTTCACCGTGGATCGACAACTGTATCGTGGGGGGCATGCCGCGCTTGCGGCATCGTTGCGTCGTCGATTCTTTTCTTCCATGCAGCGAGATCGGGCCGCGCATTGATCGCGGCCGCGCCCTCTGTTGATCCGTTGATGCAATGAATCTGTGCGGCCACCGATATATCCGCCAGCGTGATGGTGTGGCCGACGCAGTAGCCGGTGTCGGCAACGCGAACAGTCAGCGAGTCGAGCAGCCGGTTGAGATCGCGCAGCACGTGCGCTCGGCTTTTGCGCCCGAGCCCTTGGAAATCAACGATCTTCCTCGTGAGCCGCGGGACGAGGAAAGGGGCGAGCATGCGCACGGCAGGAAGGTCGCGCTTCGCTAGCTCAAGGCTCCATCTGGCGCGATCATCCGGCCAGGCGAAGCGCATCGTCATCTCGAAGAAGTAGAGTGTCTCATCTGCCCAGTCCTCGATCAGCATGACGTCGGCGCGTGCTCGCTTGTCCGAAGGAATCAGTGCCGGCATCGGGTGCAGGTCCTCGAGCGCGAGGCAGATATCCGTCGAATCCCAGATGCGCCGCTCTCCATAATCAAGAATGGGCACTTTCCCCGTCGGGGCGTGGCGCTTGAGAAAGCTGATCTCGGCGACTTTGACTTCGCGAGTTGAATAGTTGAGCCCCTTGTAGTGGAGAACCCTGCGCACCTTGTCGCAGAACGGGGAAATCTCCATCTGCGTAAGGACAATCTCTCCTCTCGTATTGACTTTCATCTGTGTCTCGCTAGGATAGTGTCGCAACGACATGATACAGTAGATGCACGGTATGATTGCAAATGCCGTTTCGCGGGGGCCGGCGATTCGGCGTTGCGCGACGCAGCACCCCGGGACAGTACAGATATGAAAGTCGGCCGCATCGACGAGCCGTCGGAGGAGATTCAAATGGCGTCACCCCGTAATGGAAACACGGAACCGTCACGTGTCGCTTCGGTGCGATATGTCTTCGAATCCGGGGTGCATCTGCCGATCTTCTTCACATAAAGCTTTCAGGATTTTCGCCGGGCTACTTCGGTATGCATGCCACTGTCTTTCGGCAAGTGGGAGTCGTTTCAGGTTGGGGTTGCCGGACGGAATAGCCGGTCGGCAATAGAACGGATGCTGAGGAGGAGTTACGAAGATGAAGAACGCTATGGGACTGGCCCTGACGGTCGGACTCGCGCTCACGGGCGTGCAAGCTCGCGCGCAGATGGAGGCGCAGGATACGGCAGAGCCGGCCGATCTTGCCGCCCCGCAAGGCGATGCAGCCATGCCAGCGGATGGTGGAATCGCGACCTCGGCCGTACCGGAAGCCGAAGCCGCGCCAACCGCCGGTGAGGCGCGCAGCGGCGGCTCGCGCATGGTCGAAGAAGTGATCGTGACCGCGCAGAAGCGCGAAGAAAAGCTGATGTCCGTGCCGCTGTCCGTGCAGGCTTTCTCACCGGGTGCGCTCGAAGCGCGCGGCGTGCTGAGCACCACCGACCTCATGAAGGTCACGCCGGGCCTTGACCTCGGCAAACAGGCCGGCGACTTCACGAGTGTCTACATCCGCGGCATCGGTTCGGAGGCGTGGCTGACTTCGGATCCGAGCGTCGCCACCTACATCGACGGCGTCTATTACCCGTTCTCGCCTGCCGTTGCGCAGGACCTCGGCGGCATCGAGCGCGTGGAAATCCTCAAAGGTCCGCAAGGCACGCTGTTCGGCCGCAACGCCAACGGTGGTGCCATCAACGTCATCGTCAAGGAGCCAGACTTCAACGGCAAAGAAATCACGCTGTCGTACACCAACAGCGAGGGCAAGGATTTCATGCTCAACAAGGCGCGCATTTTCGCGAATCTTCCGTTGACCACAACCTTGGCTGCCAACGTGTCGGCATATTTCAGCACCGACAACACCATGTGGACGGACGACAGCACCATTGCGGATCACGACATTCCGCCGAACAAGGAGGCGAGCGCACGCGTCAAGCTGCGCTGGTTGCCGACCGAAGACATCGACTGGCGCCTGACAGTCCAGGGCTCGAAGCGCGACGGCACATCGACGATCGCGGCGCCGGTGAGCCGTACCCTGCTCGGAAATGTGACCGACCTGGCGTATTCGCAACTGCTCGGCGGCCGCGACGTCGTGGCGGATGCTCACCGCTACGAAGTCCATGACGATATCCCGCTGTACGGCGATCTGCAGACCTTCGTTGCCAACACCACGCTGATCTGGAACACGCCGTGGTTCGACACCAAGCTGATCGGCAGCGATCAGTACATGAGCAATCCATATAACTACGACTATGACGCCACGGAGTTTCCGGGCGCTTCGTTCCACGTTCGTCGTCATACCGCGAAGGTGCAGGAAGGCGAAATCCAGTTCCTGTCGAACTCGGGTACCCCGTTCTCCGATTGGCTGACGCTGACCACCGGCTTCTTCTATTTCCACAACACGCAGGGCTTCGATCCGGTGACGGTGACGGTCGGCGGTCTGCCGCTGAACAATCTCCAGGCTGCGGGCATACAGCTCACGCAGCTAGATATCGTCAAGACCCTGCTCAATCAGGGCCTGATCAGCAATGTCCTGGATTTGGTCACCAACAACGCGCTGCCGGCCTACAATCTGTCGAACATCGGCATGGTGCGCACCGAATCGTGGTCGTATTACCTGCAGGCGGTCGTCAAACTGACGGATCAACTGTCCCTGACGCTCGGCGAGCGCTTCCAGCATGAGCGCCGCGGCATTCTGGAGTCGAACACCGCCATTACCGTGGCCGGCATCGCTGATCCGGTGGTCTTCAACTGGACTTCGGCGCGTGACGCGTCCGATACCGACGACAAGGGCCGGGCGCTGCCGCTGTCGGACGTGACTGAAGGCTGGAAGCCGAAGGTCGCATTGGATTACATGTTCGACGACGGCACGCTGCTGTACGCCTCCTACCAGCAAGCCTTGAAGGCGCACTCGTACAATGGTTTCGCTTTCTACCTGCGCCCCGCCTACGCGCCGGCGGAGTACATGACCGCCTACGAAGTCGGCCTGAAGACGACGCTGTTCGACAACACGACACGCTTCACGACGGCCGTCTGGCGTTATGACATCGACAATCTGCAGACGCAGGCCATCTCGCTGATCAACGGCGGTGCGCTGTCGATTTCGACGGCGGGCAGTGCGCGCTCTCAGGGCATCGAGTTCGACATCACGTCGCAACTGTTTCCGCAGACCTTCGACGATCTGGTGCTGACGCTGAACGGCGCGTACATCGACGCGATCTACACGAAGTACACCAATGCCCAGGGCCACCAGATGGGCACTGGTCTCTTCATCCCGGGCGGTCAGGACTACACCGGCAATCGCATCACGCGCGTGCCGAAGTACACCGCTTCGGCGGCGCTGTCGAAGACCTGGCAGGTCCCGGGCGGTCCGTTCGAGGCGACGGTCAGTGGCTACTACAACGATGGTTTCTTCTACGAAGCGTCGGAGAATCCGCTGTATTCGCAGCCGCGGTATGCATTGCTCGGTGCGCATATCAGCTATCTGTACGAGCCGTGGAAGCTGCGTGCCACGATTGCGGGTGACAACCTGACCAACAAGTTCTACACCGCTGGTGAACTGCTGCTCGACTGGGGTGCGAACGCGACGCTCGGTCCGGCTCGCACGTTCTCGCTTCGTCTGGACTGGACCTTCTGATGAACACGACACGCCAATCGGGAGTCGGGTCGTTATATCGGGGGCGGATCAGCCGACATCAGCAAGGGGAGAATTTCATGAAGACTGTTTTTCAGGTGTCGCTGTGCATGGCAGCAGCTGCGGGATTCGCGCTGCCGGCCGTGGCGCAGGCGCAGTATGACGATGCGGCTGCGGGCCAGCCGCAGGCGGATGCGGTGGCCGCCACCGGCGATGCGGGTGCCGCCGCCGCTGCGGATGCCTTCCCGGTGATGGCAACGCCGCCCGCCGATACGCCGGTGACGCCGGCGGAGGCTGCACCGGTGCCGGATGACGCCACCATATCGACGATCCCGCTGGCCGCGCCGCCGGCCGAGGAAAACGCCAAACCGATCCTTTCGCCGTTGCTCGACGGCGGTTATGTGAGCGTGATGGGCACGTACCTGAAGTCGCTGCAGGACCCGGTGCTGTCGAACAACTTCGGGGGCTCGCTGCTGCTCGGCTACCGCGACGAGGAGCACAACTACGCGCTGGAAACCGGCCTGACCTATACCACGAGTTCCGGTGTTCAGCGCCAGAGCTTCAAGATCAAGGCATTGCTGTTCCCGTTCGATTCGCTGCCGTACCTGTATGGCGTGATCGGCGGCGGCATGACGCGATTCGTGGATTATCCGCACAGTCACATCGCGCCGATTCTGGAAGCGACGCCGAACGATGACTTCTTCACCGTCGACGTGATGGCGGGCCTTGGCTACATGCTGCCCTTGCATGTCGGCCGCTACGACTTCGCCATTCGCGCCGAAGCGCTGTACCAGCTCGGTGATCGCTTCCTCGAACGCGAGAGCGACTTCAAGGAAGACATCGACGCACCGAGCACGTTCAAGGACGTGATGGTCAACATCGGCCTGCAGTTGCCACTGAAGCTGAATGCGCCCGCTCCGGCGCCGGCCGCGGCACCGGCCGCGGTGGTGCCGCCCGTCGCGCCCGTCGACAGCGACGGCGATGGTGTACCGGACGACAGGGACCAATGCCCGAACACGCCAGCCGGCACGCAGGTCAACGACGTCGGGTGTCCGCTGGCGCCGCCGCCGTGCAAGCCGCCGGAAGCAGGCCAGCGCATCGACCTGTCGGGCTGCGCGGTCGGTGACAGCGTGGTGCTGCGTGGCGTCAACTTTGAGTTCGACAAGGCGACGCTGACGGTCAATGCCGAGACGATCCTGGATGGTGTCGCCGACGCGCTTGCCGCGGCGCCGAGCATCCACGTCGAGGTCGCCGGTCACACTGACTCGAAGGGGCGCGACGAGTACAACCAGCAGCTGTCCGAACGTCGCGCGCAGGCGGTCGTCCACTACTTGGAGCAGCGCGGTGTCGCCAGCGATCGCATGAGCGCGAAGGGCTATGGCGAATCACAGCCGATCGCCGATAACGACACGGACGAGGGGCGTGAGCTGAACCGGCGCGTCGAGCTTCGTATTGTCAGTGTCGATGCCCCGGCTGGGGACGCCGCGGCTGCGCCGATTGCCCCGGTCGATACGACGCAGCAAGCACCGGCGGATATAGCGCCGATGGTGCCAGCTGAGGCAGAGCGCGCGCCGCCCGCCGAGCCGGCGCCGGAATCGCCGATCACAGAGTAAGGCGGGAGCCTCAAGCCATGCAGCTGGGACAAGCGCAGCCAGACAACAGTCGCCGGATGATCGGTCTTGCGGGCGTGGTGATTTTCCACGCTCTGCTGATCTGGGCGCTGGTGTCCGGACTGGCGCGCAAGGCGATCGAGATTCTGCCGGCGCCCATCGAAACGAAGATCATCGAAGAAGTGAAGCCGCCGGACGAGCCACCGCCGCCGCCGCCGCCGAAGCTCGAGGAGCCACCGCCGCCGTTCGTGCCGCCGCCGGAGATCAACATTGCGACGCCGCCGCCGGCGCACGCGATCACCGCGCAGAGCA
>NZ_AXDW01000011.1 GCF_000474945.1 Solimonas soli DSM 21787
ACCATCCACACCGGCTCCAGCACCTTCGAGCGCCGCAGCTTGTAGAGCAGGTCGGTGCCGATGTTGCCGGGCCCGATGATGGCGCATTTGATCTTCTGCATGATGCGGTCCTATTCCGTGAACGAGATCGACGCGCCGCCGATGCCGGTCAGGCTCATATCGAATTGATCGCCGGCCACGGCCGGCAGGAGCGGCGCCAGCGAACCCGAAAGGATGATCTCGCCTTTCAGGAACGGGATGCCGTAGCGCGAAAGCGTGCTGGCGAGCCAGGCGACGGCCGTCGCCGGATGGCCCTGCACCGCCGAGCCGAGGCCTTCGGCGGCCTTGCCGCGGTTCTTGCGGATCTGCATCGACACCGCCGCGAGGTCCAGCTTGCGCGGATCGGCGCGCGCCTCGCCGAGCACGAAGATGCCGCAGGAAGCGTTGTCGGCGACGGTGTCCTGGATGCGGATCTTCCAGTCGGTGATGCGCGAGTCGACGATCTCGAAGCAGGGACAGACGTAGTCCGTCGCGTCGAGCACCTGATCCTCGCTGACGTTCGGGCCCTTCAGATCCTTCTTCAGCACGAAGGCGATCTCGCCTTCGGCACGCGGCTGGATCAGGCCGCTGCCCTTGATGCTGACGCGCGCGCCGTTCTTCACCTGCATGCGGTCGGTCAGGAAACCGAAGTCCGGCTGGTGCACGCCGAGCATGTCCTGCACGGCCTTGCTGGTGACGCCGATCTTCTTGCCGATCAGCGCCTCGCCGTTCGCCGTGCGGCGGTGCAGGAAATGCAGCGAGATGTTGTAGGCATCGTCGATGTCGATGCCGGGCACGCGCTCGGACAACGGCGCCACGGTGCGCCGCTCGCGCAGGGCGGCGTACAGCTCGTCGCCGAGCGTGACGACGGTGGTCTGCGGTAGGGCCATGCTCAGCCGTTCTTCAGGAAATCGATGAGGGCGCGATTGAAGAAATCGCGATGCTCGACCATCACCCAGTGGCCGCAGTTCGGCACCGTCACCAGGCGCAGGTTCGGCATGCCCCTGGCGAGCTTCAGGATGCCGGTCTCCGGCATCATCTTTTCGTTGATGCCCCAGAAGGCGAGCGCCGGGCAGCGGATCTCCGGCAGGCGCGCCGTCAGGTTCGGCACCTGCATGGTCTTCACCACCTGCGGGTTCTGCATCAGCATCAGCGCGTGGCGCTCGTCGACGAGTTCGTCGTCGACCACCGACTTGTCGTGCACCAGCGCGTTCTCCATGAAGTAGCGCAGGCGTTCCTTGGTCACCGGCTGCGGCGACATGAAGACTTCCTTCATGAAGGCCATCGCCGGCATCTTGAAGTAGTCCGGCTGGTCTTCGAGCCCGCCCGGCGCCATCAGCACCAGCTTCTCGACGTTCTGCGCATGCTGCAGCGCATAATCGAGGGCGATCGCGCCGCCGAGCGAATTGCCGACCAGCGTGTAGCGCGAGACGCCGATCCGGTCGAGCGTCTGCTTCACGCAGTCGATGAAGAACGACAACGGATATTCGACGTCGGCCGGCTTGTCCGAATAGCCATAGCCGATCAGGTCGGGCAGGATCACGCGGTAGCCGGCCCGCACCAGCGCCGGATAATTGCCCTTGAAGTTGCTGTAGCCGCAGGCGCCGGACCCGGAGCCGTGCAGGAATACCACGACGGGGCCGCTGCCTTCGTCGAGATAGTGGATGCGGTAGCCGTTCGGCAGCTGCGCGTATTTCCCTTCCGGGACCGGCTTGCTCGGCGTGTTCTCTGCGGGGGCGTTCATCGTTCTGCCTGCGCGGCATGTGAGGCGGGCATGGTCCCGCAGCAGGCGGTCCGTGCTCTTCGTCCTTTTGAGTGAGTGGCCTGCGCATGCGATGACTTAATGTCCTCGCGCAGGCCAAGACCGGCCGAGATATCCGCCCATGCCCACGCATCCTTCCACGAATCCCCCCGCGGGTCCCCGCGTGATTCTCGTCACCGGCGGCGCCAAGGGCGTCGGCCGCGGCATCAGCGAGCGCTTTCTCGCCCTGGGCGACCAGGTGATCGTCAGCAGCCGCGAGGCGCCGGCCACCCTGCCGGAGGCCGGCGGCCGCCGGGCCGAGTTCATCGCCGGCGACCTGCGCGACGGCGCGGCGGTCGAGGCGCTGTTCGCGCAGATCGCCGGGCGTCACGGGCGGCTCGACGTGCTCGTCAACAATGCCGGCGGCGCGCCGTTCGCGATGGCCGACAAGGCCTCGCCGCGCCTGCACGAGAAGATCTTCCAGCTGAACCTGCTGGCGCCGCTGCATCTCGCGCAGAAGGCCAACGCGCTGATGCAGGCGCAGGGCAGGGGCACGATCATCTTCATCGGCAGCGTCAGCGCGCTGCGTCCGTCGCCGGGCACGGCGGCCTACGGCGCGGCGAAGGCGGCGGTGCTCAGCCTCGTGCAGTCGCTGGCCGTCGAATGGGCGCCGAAGGTGCGCGTGGTCGCCGTCAGCCCCGGGCCGGTGCTGACCGAGCAGGCCGAGCTGCACTACGGCGACGCGGCCGGCATCAAGGCCGTCGAGAAGACCATCCCGATGCGGCGCATGGCGACATCCGGGGACATCGGCGATGCCTGCGTGTGGCTCGCCTCGGACGGTGCCGCCTATGTGTCGGGCAGCAACCTGGTGCTGCACGGCGGCGGCGAGCGGCCGGCGTTCCTCGACGCCGCCAGCGTCAACAAGGGCTGAGCGCGGCGGCGTGGCGCGGTCAGCCCGGCAGCAAGCCGGCGTATCGCGTCGCCAACATCCGCACGGCGCGGTCCGCGAATTTCCCGACGCGCCGCTCGGCATCGAAGCCGGCGCGCGGCTGACCATGCCCGCGCCCGGCATGCTCGGTTTCTCGCCGATGGCGGCGCCGGACCTCGCGACCTCGCAGGCCGTTGGCGAAAAGTACTATCCGGCGGCCGGCGCGCTGACCGACGTGCGCTGCTACGCCAGCGGTGGCTCGCTGATCCTCGAAGGCATCGAGCGCTTTGCCGAGCCCGCCCTGCAACGCTTCCTCCGCGAGAAGCTGTTCGCCAGCGCACGGGTCGTCACGCGCGCGCTGGCCGGTGCCGACCACCGGCCGCAGCGCCTCGAACTGCGCTACGCGCAGCCCGCCCTGCGTCGCCGAATACCAGCGCTATTTCGATTGCCCGATCCGTTTCAACGCGCCGTTCGAGCGCCTGTATTCCGATCCGGCGCTGCTGCGCCGTCGCATCGCCACGCACAGCGCGAGCGCACATGCGCACGACTGATCGGCGATTGGCTGCCGCGCCCGCCTAGCACGCGCAGGAATAAGCATCGAAGATTCGTGCAGGCGCGCGAATAAAGGCACAAAGCCGCCAGAGCCTCCACGAGAATCAGCGCCCTCCAGTGACCCCGGTGGGGCGGGCTCGATGTCATGCGGCAGCAATTCCTGGCGTTCTTCAAGGCCGGTGCGACAGCGGCGTTCGTCGTGCTCGCGGCCTGCGGCAGCAGCAACGCGCCCGGTGATGGCGCACTGACGGCAGGCGAGGCGCGTGCGCTGGCCAAGGAGGCGTACATCGTCGCTTACGCGCCGGTCGCCAACTACGCCAGGCAGAGCCCGCGCGCGTTCGACAAGAGCAGCATCAGCTATCAGGGTCCGAACAAGCTGTTCAGCCTGCCGCTGCTGTTCAACTACTACACGGCGAACGCGGCCGGCGTGCCGTCGCCGAATCAGGACACGCTCTATTCGGCGGGCGTGCTCGATCTGCGGCAGCAGCCGGTCGTCGTCAGCGCCGGCGCGGTCAGCGACGCGGATCGCTACTACTCGCTGCAGCTGCTCGACCAGAACACCGATGTGCTGCCGTACATCAGCACGCTGACCAACGCGAATGCCGGCGGCCACTATCTGGTGCTCGGTCCGGACAACAGCGCGCCGACCGACACCTCGGGCTTCACCGGCGTGATTCATTCCGGCAGCCAGCTGGTGACGATCCTCGGCCGCGTCGAGGTCTACAACGCCGCCGACCAGCTCAACGCCGCGCTCGTGCAGCAGGGTTTCAAGATCCAGACGCTGAGCGACTACAGCGGCGGCAGCGCGCCGTCCGGCAGCGTGCCCGAGCTGCTGGCCTACGACGCCGACAGCGCGCAGGGGCTTGGCTTCCTGCAGTACGCCAACATCGCCTTCGGCCTGCAGCCGCCGGAGGATAGCGACCCGGCGCTCGCCAGGCGCCTCGCGCGCATCCACGTCGGCGCCGGGCAGACGTTCACCGCCAGCGATTTCACGCAGGAGATTCAGGACGCGATCACGCGGGGCCTCGCCGACGGCGCGGCCGCCGTGCAGTCGGCGAGCCTGAGCAGCGCGATCGTGCGCAACGGCTGGTCGTCGGTCGATCCGTCGGTGCTCAGCGACAGCGGCAGCTTCGGCACCGGCTACCTCGCGCGCGCCGCGGTCGCCTACGGCCTGCTCTACATGAACACGCGCAGCGAAGCGTGGTACGCACTGGCTTCGGTCGATGCGAAGAACGCGACGCTCGACGGCGGCGCGCGCTACACGCTGCACTTCGCCGCCAACGCACTGCCGCCGGCACGCTTCTTCTGGTCGGTGACGGCATACGACGCCTCGACGCATCTGTTCTTCAACAACCTGCTCGGCCGCTACAAGCGCGGCAGCAATGACAGCCTGCAGTACAACGACGACGGCTCGCTCGACATCACGATCCAGGCCGACGCGCCGACCGATGCGAAGGCCTTCGTCAACTGGCTGCCGGTCGGCCAGTCCCCGTTCTATCTGATCATCCGCAGCTACGGACCCGGCGATGGAATCATCGATGGCAGCTGGGTGCCGCCGGCCGTGGAGCCCCTGTCGTGACGTCCTTCCCGTCTTCGCGCGCGAGCCTCATCGCCCTGCTCTCTGTTGCGCTGCTCGCCGCCTGCGGTCGCTCATCGACGCCGGATGGCAGCGCGCGCCATCCCAATGTGGTGATCATCCTCGCCGACGATCTCGGCTTCGCCGATCTTGGCGCGTTCGGCAGCGAGATCCGCACGCCGAATCTCGATCAGCTCGCCAAGGACGGCCACCTGCTCAGCAATCTGCATTCGACGCCGCTGTGCGCGACCTCGCGCGCCGAGCTGCTGACCGGCGTCGATCATCATCTGGTCGGCGTCGGCACGATGCCGGACCTCAGCCAGTTCTATCCGGCGAGCGCCGACAACTATCAGGGCGTGCTCAACGACAACGCGCCAACGCTGGCGAACCTGCTGCACGACGCCGGCTATCACACCTACATGGCCGGCAAGTGGCATGTCAGCGGCGGCGGCCCGGTGAACTTCGGCTTCGAACGCTCGTTCTCGCTCGACTACGACAAGGGCTCGGCCGGCAACTTCGCGCCGGGAGCCGGCAATTCGAGCTCGGCCTCGGAGTCGTATTACGAAGACGGCCAGCTGGCGACGGTGCCGGCGGACTTCTTCTCCAGCGATTACTTCACCAGCAAGCTGATCGACTACATCGGCTCGCACCGCGGCGACGGCAAGCCGTTCTTCGCCTATCTCGCGTTCCAGGCGACGCACTGGCCGTTGCAGGCGCCGGATGCGTATCTCGATCTGTACAAGGGCCAGTACGACGGCGGCTACGACGCCATCCGCAGCGCGCGCCTGCAGAAGCAGAAGGATCTCGGCCTGTTCCCGGCCGACTTCAAGGAGAACCCCGGCGACGAGGCGGTGATGCTGCGCTTCGGCAGCCCCGGCGTGACCAGCAATCCGGCATGGAGCGCGCTGTCGGCGTCCGAGCAGCGCAGCGAGGCGCGCATCATGGAAGTGTTCGCCGGCATGCTGACCAACCTCGACGACAACGTCGGCAAGCTCATCGCCTACCTGAAATCGACCGGGCGGTACGACAACACCATCATCGTCTTCATGTCCGACAACGGCGCCGACGGCATCGGCACGCCGCCGACGGCCGACGGTGCGTCGCAGAGCGACATCGACAATTCATACGACAACTACGGCCGTCCGGGTTCGTACATCTACCGCAGCACGCGCTGGGCCGAAGTCGGCAGTGTGCCGCTGCGCCTGTTCAAGTCGTTCACGGCCGAAGGCGGCATCAGCGTGCCGGCGATCGTGCGCCTGCCCAAAGACTCGGCGCGCGGCAGCAGCAGCACCGTGCTCACGTCGATACGCGACGTGGTGCCGACCGTGCTCGCCGCCGCCGGCGTCGCCGAGCCGGGCGCGACGTATCGGGGCCGCAGCATCGCGACGCTTGAAGGCTATTCGCTGCTGCCGGTGCTGCGCGGCGAACGCGGCGAGGTGCGCGACGCCAATACCGTGCTCGCCGACGAGGTCGACGATATCCGCGTCGTGCGCAAGGGCGACTGGAAGATGACGCGCATCGTCAATTACCTCGTGCCGCCGGCGGCGTTGCTGCTGAACCACGACTGGCAGCTCTACGACATGGCCAGCGATCGCGGCGAGACGACGGATGTTTCCGCCGATCACCCGGACGTCGTCGACGATCTCAAGGCCGAGTGGCGCGACTACGTCACGCGCGTCGGTGTCGCGCAGCCGTCGTTCCCGCCGATCCTCACGCCGATCGACGACTGAGCGGCCAGGGCTGGCCGCTTTGCCCGCTCGCTGCCGCCGCGCCCCTTTCGAGCGGCGCGGCGGCGGTCGTACAGTCGTGGCGGGGATTCACGCATTACCGGCCGCAAGGCCGGCATCGAACGAAAACGGGGAGCACCGATGCAGCAGGCAGCACGACAGGACATTCAGGGGCGTGGCACACGCAGGCTGAAGCTGGCGCTGATGGTGGCGGCGCTGACGCTCGCAGCCTGCGGATCGAGCAGCGGCGTCTCGGGCTCGGCGAGCGCCAGGCACAAGCCGAACGTCATCGTCATCCTCGCCGACGATGTCGGCTTTTCCGATCTCAGCGCCTTCGGCAGCGAGATCGCCACGCCGAATCTCGACGCGCTGGTGTCCGAAGGCCGCGTAATGTCGAACATGCACGCGACGCCGCTGTGCGCGACCTCGCGCGCGGAGCTGCTGACCGGCGCCGACCATCATCTGGTCGGCGTCGATACGCTGCCGGAAAGCACGATCTTCTATCTCGGCCGATACACGGCGGCGCTGGGCGATGCGGCGCTGACCGTCGCACAACGCCTGCTCGACGCCGGCTATCACACCTACATGGCCGGCAAGTGGCATCTCGGCGGTGGCGGAGCTATGGCGCAGGGCTTCGAGCAATCGTTCTCGCTCGACGACAGCGCGGCCTTCGCCAACAATTTCTGGCCGGTCGGCAGCGAAAAGCTGTCGGCATCGAAGCCGTACTTCGAGAATGGTGTCGAGGTGACGACGCTGCCGGACGATTTCTTCTCCAGTGATTACTTCACGAGCAAGCTGAAGCAATACATCGGCAGCAACAAGGGCGACGGCAAGCCGTTCTTCGCCTACCTCGCGTTTCAGGCCACGCACTTTCCGTTGCAGGCGCCGGATGCGTATCTCGATCTGTACAAGGGCCAGTACGACGGCGGCTACGACGCCATCCGCGGCGCGCGCCTGCAGAAGCAGAAGGATCTCGGCCTGATTCCGGCCGACTTCAAGGACAATCCCGGTGACGAGGCGACGATGGTGCGCTTCGGCCAGCCCGGTCCGCTGACCAACCAGAGCTGGGATTCGCTGAGCGCCGACGACAAGAAGAGCGAGGCGCGCATCATGGAAGTGTTCGCCGGCATGCTGACCAACCTCGACGACAACGTCGGCAAGCTCGTCGCCTACCTGAAGGAGATCGGCGAGTACGACAACACCATGATCGTCTTCGTTTCCGACAACGGCCCGGACGGCATGGGCTACGGCTTCATTCCATACGTCGACAGCACCGGCAACACCGACATCGACAACGGCTACGACAACTACGGCAGGCGCAGCTCGTTCCTGTTCCGCAGCACGCGCTGGGCCGAAGCCGGCGCTGTACCGCTGCGCCTGTTCAAGAGCTTCACCGCCGAAGGCGGCATCAGTGTGCCGGCGATCGTGCGCCTGCCGAAACAGACTCGCGGCGCCGCGAGCAGCGCCGCGCTCGGCACGCTGCGCGACATCGTGCCGACGATCCTCGACGTCAGCGGCGTCGCCGACACCGGCACGCAGTATCAGGGCCGCACCGTCGCCGCGCTCGAAGGCGCGTCGCTGAAGCCGGTGCTCGACGGCTCACGCGGCGAGGTTCACGGGCAGGATGAAGTCATCGCCGACGAGGTCAACGACATCCGCTACGTGCGCAAGGGCAACTGGAAGGCGACGCGCATCGTCAATTACCTGCTGCCGTCGGCCGCCGCCAATCTCGATCACGACTGGCAGCTCTATGACATGAGCGTCGATCGCGGCGAAACCAACGATCTCGCCGCCGCCCATCCGGACAAGCTCGCCGAGCTGGTCGCGGAGTGGCAAGCCTACGTCGCCCGCGTCGGCGTCCGTCAGCCGCTGCTGCCGCCGCTGCTGCCGCCGATCGACGAGTAGCGGCGCCGCGCCCTGACGACAGCACGGGCGCCGTCGCGCCGGCTTGCATTCGATGTAGATAGTTCAATATTATTTGAACTATGAAAATAGACGCCGCCGTCGCCAGGCTCGCCGCGCTCGCCCAGGCCTCGCGTCTGTCGGTGTTCCGCCTGCTCGTCGAAAAAGGCCCGGACGGCATGCCGGCCGGCGAGATCGCCGAGCGGCTCGGCATCGCGCCGAGCGCGCTGTCCTTCCACCTCAAGGAGCTGAGCAATGCCGGCCTGCTGAAGTCGCGCCAGGAAGGGCGTTTCATTTATTACGCACCGGACTTCAAGGCGATGAACGCGCTGCTCGGCTATCTGAGCGATCACTGCTGCGCCGGCAGCGGCACGCCGGCCGGCAAGGCCAAGGTGTGCTGTGACTGAGCCGCGCATCGGCGCGGCCACGCCGGAAGACCATTCGCCGCTGTGTCGGCTGCTCGCCGCCTGCGGCCTGCCGGCTGACGATCTGCGGCCGGAGGGCCTGAGCGACTTCCTCGTGGTGCACGACGGCGAGTGCATCGCCGCCTCTGTCGGTCTCGAGGTGCGCGGCGAACGCGCGCTGCTGCGTTCGCTGGCAGTCGCCGAGGACTGGCGAGGGCGCGGCTGGGGCGAGCGTCTGACGGCGACGGCCGAACGGCTCGCGCGAGGTCGCGGCGCGCGCACGCTCTACCTGCTGACGACGACCGCCGACGCTTTCTTCGCGGCCCGCGGCTATACGCGCCTGCCGCGCGAGGCCGCGCCGCCGGCGATTGCGGCGATGCCGCAGTTCGCCTCGCTGTGCCCCGCTTCTTCCGCCTTCATGAGCAAGAATCTCATGCCGAACCCGCACTACAACATCCTGTTCCTCTGCACCGGCAACTCGGCACGCTCGATTCTCGCCGAAGCCCTGGTGAATCATCTCGCGGTCAGCCGCGCGCGCTTCACCGGCTACAGCGCCGGCAGCCGGCCGCGCGGCGAGGTGAACCCGCACGCGCTCGCGCTGCTCGCGCGAACCGGCATCGCCACCGACGGCCTGCGCAGCAAGAGCTGGGACGAGTTCGCCGCGCCGGGCGCGCCGAAGATGGACTTCATCATCACGGTCTGCGATTCGGCGGCGGGCGAGCCGTGCCCGTACTGGCCCGGTCAGCCGATGAGCGCGCACTGGGGCATGCCGGATCCCGCCGCCGTCACCGGCAGCGACGAAGACATCCGCAAGGCGTTCGCCGAAACGATGCAGGTACTGCGCCGGCGCATCGAGCTGCTGGCCAGCCTGCCGCTGGCGACGCTGGACCGCATGGCGCTGCAGGGCCGCGTGCAGGAGATCGGCTCGCGATGAGCAGGCCATCGAAAGGCGCGAGTGGCGGCGACGCGAGCGCGGCGCTCGGCGGATTCGAGCGCTGGCTGACCGTCTGGGTGTTCGTCTGCATCGTCGCCGGCGTCGCGCTCGGCACGCTGCTGCCCGGCGCGTTCGCGTCGCTCGCCGCGGCGCAGCTGGCGAGCGTCAACCTGCCGGTGGCGCTGCTCATCTGGCTGATGATCGTGCCGATGCTGCTGCGCGTCGACTTCGGCGCGCTGGGCGGCGTCGGCCGTCACTGGCGCGGCATCGGCGTGACGCTGTTCGTCAACTGGGCGGTGAAGCCGTTCTCGATGGCGCTGCTCGGCTGGCTGTTCGTCGGCCTGTGGTTCCGGCCGTGGCTGCCGGCGGCGCAGATCGACTCGTACATCGCCGGCCTGATCCTGCTGGCGGCGGCGCCGTGCACGGCCATGGTCTTCGTCTGGAGCCAGCTCGTCGACGGCGAGCCGCATTTCACGCTGAGCCAGGTCGCGGCCAACGATCTCGTCATGGTCTTCGCCTTCGCGCCGATCGTCGCGCTGCTGCTCGGCCTGTCGGCGATCACGGTGCCCTGGCAGACGCTGCTGCTGTCGGTGGCGCTGTACATCGTCGTGCCGGTCTGCGCGGCGCAGCTGATACGGCGCCGGGCGCTTGCGCGCGGGCGGCTCGATGCGCTGCTCGCGACGCTCAAGCCGGTGTCGCTCGTCGCGCTGCTGCTGACGCTCGTGCTGCTGTTCGGTTTTCAGGGCAGGCAGATCATGGCGCAGCCGCTGGTGATCGCCCTGCTCGCCGTACCGATCCTCGTGCAAGTGTATTTCAACGCCGGGCTCGCCTACCTGCTGAACCGCTGGAGCGGCGAGCAGCACTGCGTCGCGGCGCCGTCGGCGCTGATCGGCGCGAGCAATTTCTTCGAGCTGGCGGTCGCGGTGGCGGTCAGCCTGTTCGGCATCGAGTCGGGCGCCGCGCTGGCGACCGTCGTCGGCGTGCTGATCGAGGTGCCGGTGATGCTGTCGGTCGTCGCCATGGTCAAGCGCAGCAAGCCCTGGTACGAGCGCCGCGGCGCGGCGCCCGCGCATGCCCGGACCTGACGGATCGCCCGGCGCCGGAGCGGCGCCGAGCTGCGCATCTGCCACGCGCACGGCTGCCGCTGGAGCGGTCGCGGCCGGCATGGCATGAACGCCGCCGCACCTGCGCCGTGGCGGCGACCGGCGTGGCCGCCGGTCCTACATCGCGCCGCTTCGTGTTCTGCCGTCGTCCTGGCGTCGGCTCAGCAGGCGTGCGCGTGCGCCGTGCCGGCGCCACGGCTGTTTTCGCGGCGCACGCCCCATTCGCGCAGCGCTTCGATCACCGGCCGCAGTTCGAGGCCTTCGGCGCTGAGCCGGTATTCAACGCGCGGCGGCACCTCGGCGTAGACGGTGCGCAGGACGAGGGCTTCGGCTTCCAGCTCGCGCAACTGCTTGGTCAGCATGCGCTGCGTGACGCCGGGCAGCAGGCGCTTCAGTTCGTTGAAGCGCAGCGTGCCGCTGCGCGTCAGGTGATAGAGGATCAGACCTTTCCACTTGCCGCCGATCGCGTCGAGCGCGGCTTCGACGGCGCAGCGTTGATGCGCGGGTGCGGACTTCATCGGCGGGCTCGCGATGCGAAGTGGGTATCCGGATGGATACTACGGACAGAAATTGTGCGTACTTGTGCAAATGCGGCCGCAATCTAGCATGGGCGCCGCCATTCGATCCGGAGTCACCGATGCTCGCTCGTTTGTTCCCGCGCGCCCTTGCTGTCGTGCTGTTCACCATGGCCGCGGCGGCGGTTTCGGCCGCGCCGGCCGCGGCGCCGTCCTTGCGCCTGTACACGCTCGACTGCGGCCATCTGTCGCTGCCCGACATGGGCATGTTCGACGACGGCGGCAGCAGCGACGGCAGGCCCGGCGAGATGGCGGTGCCGTGTTTCCTGATCCGTCATCCGCAGGGCGACCTGCTATGGGACACCGGCCTCGGCGATCGTCTCGCGGCGCATCCCGGTGGCGTCGTCAACGCGTTCGGCATCCGCGAGTCGGTGGAGACGCCACTCCTTGCGCAGCTCGCGGCGCTCGGCGTGAAGCCGGACAAGGTTCGTTACGTGGCGTTCTCGCATCTGCATGCCGATCACACCGGCAACGCCAATCTGTTCGTGAAGTCGACCTGGCTGCTCGCGAAGGCGGAACTCGATGCCGGGCTGGCGACGCCGGCGCCGATCGGCGTCGATCCGGCGCTGTTCAGTGCGTACCGGCAGGCCAGGGTCGAGACTTTCGATCTCGATCACGACGTGTTCGGCGACGGCAGCGTGCGCATCCTGCGCGCGCCCGGCCACACGGCCGGGCACAGCGTGCTGCTGCTGAAGCTGGCGAAGGGCGGCGCGGTGATCCTGTCGGGCGATCTCTACCACAGCCGCGCCAACTACGAGCAGTCGCGCGTGCCGCCGATCAACTTCAGCCGCGCCGAAACGCTGGCGTCGTTCGACCGTGTTGCGCATCTGCTGCAGAACCTGCGCGCACGGCTGATCATCCAGCACGATCCGGGCGATTTCGCGGCGCTGCCGAAACCGCCGGCGTATCTGGATTAGCGACGGAAGCGTTCGGGGACACCGAGCAGAAAACTCCCTCTCCCCCGACGCAGTGCGTCGGGGGAGAGGATCGGGGCGAGGGGGTGCCTGATCGGGTGACGAAGCAGGAAAGCACCTCTCGCCCTAACTCTCCCCCGCGTGCGGGGAGAGGGGATGACGGCATCAGGCCAGCGACACGATGTTGTTCAGCAGCATGCGCACCAGCGTCGTCTGCCGCGTCACGCCGGTCTTGCAGAAGATGAAGCGCAGGTAGGTGCGCGCCGTGTTGCGGCGCACGCCGAGCTGTTCGGCGGCTTCGTCCAGCGTCAGGCCGTCGGCGAGGTGCAGCGCCAGCGCCGCTTCCATGCGCGTGAAATTGAACAGGCGGCGCACGACCTCGTTGGCGCCCTGCATGCGCGTCGCTTCCGGATCGCGGACGAAGATCACCGCCGCGGCGCGCTGCTGCGACGCCGGGCTGACGCCGTGCGGCACGGCGCGCACGACGAGGCACAGCTTGCCGCGGCCGGACGGCCGCGAGATCGGCAGCGCGTCGATCACCGACGGGCCCTGCGCCGCGCCCTTGCCGTCGAGCGCGAGGCGCAGCACGCGCTGCAGTTCGCGGCGCTCGGTCGTGCTGTCGGCGCCGAGGTGGCGGCCGCTGAGCAGCAGGCCGTCCTTCTCGGCGACGATGCGCTGCGCCTCGGGGTTGAGATCGATGACGGTGCCGTCGCGCGCGACGCTGATCGTGCCGAGCTGCATGCGGTTCAGGGTGCCGGCGAACAGCTGGCGCTCGCTTTCGAGATCGTCGAGCCGCGCGTGCAGCTGGATCGCGCGCTTGAGGTGCGGCAGCACGGCGCGCGCGACGCCCTTGTCGTTCTCCGAGAACGGCTCGGCGTGCGTGTCGCGCGAGATGCGGAAGCGGCATTCGATGCCGCTGGCCAGATGCAGGTCGGCGCCGATCAGATGACCGACTTCGACCGGCTCCATGAACTGCCGGTAGAACGTCGACTTGCGCCAGCGCGGCCCCATCAGCTCCTCGGGCGTGACGACTTCGCCGTCCGGCAGGTCGACGAACGGATCGAGCGCATGGAAGTGCGTGCGGTAAGACTCCGACGCTTCGAGGTTGACGGTGTCGGTGTTGATGATCGCGCCGGCGCTCTGCACCGTCGCCGGACGCAGGATCAGCGTCGTGTGCTTGGCGGCGAAGACGTCGCGCAGCACCTGCAGCGACGAGCGCATCGGCGGATTCTCGCTGGCGCCGTCGTAGATCGCCGTGAACACGCGGTTCAGGCGCTCGAACTCCAGCAGTTCGCCGGCCTGCGTCGCGGACACACCGCGCATCGCGTCGCGCCGCGCCGCGTCGGGAATCACTGCTTCTGCCGTCTGCAACATCGTTCTCTCCTCGCACCGGCTCTTCGGCCGGTGCCGCATGGGCGCTCGTATCGGGGGGGAGCGCCCGCCGGCCCGAGCATAGCGGCTGCCGGGCGGGGTTCCTCGTCCGAATGGAGATAAGCGGCCGGATGGTGGTGCCGGCCGGTGCCGCCGGATCGGGCCGGCGGGCGGTCTGTACCGCCGCCTTCGCACGGGCGAGGACCGGATCGGTGCGGGCCTTGACCGCCAGGCCGCTGCCGCTGTCGCGAGGCTCAAACCGAGAAGCGGTAGGTCAGCCCGGCCAGCCACTGCCGCAGCGCCGGGCCGTGAAGATCGGTCTGGTAGCCGACGTCGGCATCGAGGCCCGGCATCACCGTCCAGATCAGGCCGACCAGGGCGCTCACCGGCCGGCGATCGTCGCTGCGATCGGTGTTCGATCCGGCGTCCGCCTCGGCGCTGGCGATCAGGCTCTCGTTGACGGTCCACATCAGCGCCGAGGACATGTGCACGACCTGCCTGCGCAGGCCGGCGTCGTCGGGGTTCTGCGTAAGCCCCAGGTTCGCGTGCACGGCGAACGGGGCGACGTCGCAGGTGGCGACCAGCAGTTCGTGCGCGGACAGCGTGCCGCGCGGCAGGCCCAGCCCCGCTTGCGCGGTCGCCAGCTCGAGCCCGGCGCGCAGGCCCAGCGACCACGGCGCGCGGCCGTAGAAACGCCATTTGACGTCGAGATTGCTGTCGCCCGGGCCTTGCGTCGTGTTCTGCACGGGGCCGCTGGCCCGCACCCAGGACGGCTGGACGAGCACATCGAACGTCGTCAGCAGGCCATACGACAGCTGCGGCTGGTAGATGAAGCTGCGAACGCCGCCGCCGCGGCTCAGCAGCAGACCGTTCTCGACCTCGACGTTGCTGACGCCCTGCGTGCCGGTGTCCTCGGTCTGCAGCGGATGCGCCGCCAGGGCCGGCAGCGGACGCACGAGGGCGACGGCGGCGCCGAGGCAGACGCCTGCCATCCGTGCCAGGCCGATTTTCCGCGGCAGGCTCCTTCGCATGCGGCGAAGCTTTGCGTACCAATATGGCCCGGTCGTGACGGCGGCGGCGCTTCATGCGCCTGTCATGCGGCGTGCGGAGATTGACGGCTTCGACAGACGAGATTGCGCATGCGGAGAATCCTGGCGGTGCTCCTGTGTTGCGGGATGGCGCCGGGCTTCGCCGGCGCGCTGCACGGCGCCGGCGCGACGTTTCCTTATCCGCTCTACGCGCGGTGGGCCGCGCAATACCGCGCGCAGACCGGCATCGACGTCGACTACGACCCCGTCGGTTCGGGTGCGGGCATCGAGCGCGTCGAGCGCGGTCTCGTCGATTTCGGCGCCTCGGACATGCCGCTGTCGCCGCAGGACCTGCAACGAAACGCGCTGCAGCAGTTTCCGGCCGTCATCGGCGGCATCGTGCCGATCTTCAACATCGCGGGCATCGGCTCGGGCGAGCTGCGCCTGAGCGGCGCGGTGCTGGCCGATATCTACCGGGGCCGCATCCGCAAGTGGAATGCGCCGGCCATCACCGAACTGAATCCGCGGCTGCACCTGCCGAATTCGGCGATCACCGTCGTGCATCGCGCGGACGCTTCCGGGTCGAGCTTCCTGTGGGGCCGGTTTCTGGCCAGCGCGAGCGCGGACTGGACCGTCGCGGTGACGGCAACGCCGGACTGGCCGGTCGGTGTGGCGGCGACAGGCAACGAAGGCGTCGCATCGTCGGTGCAGCGCACGCGCATGGCGATCGGCTACGTCGAGTACGCCTATGCCCGCGAGCATCGGCTGTCGATGGCCGCCGTACAGAACCTCGCCGGCCGCTTCGTGCGGCCGGGCCTCGACGGCTTCCGCGCCGCCCTGGAGGCGTCGCAGGCGGCATCGCACGAAGCCGGAAACGCCGGCGAGGACTGGAATACGCGGCTGAGCAACCCGCCCGGCGAGAACAGCTGGCCGATCACGGCCGCGAGCTTCGTGCTGCTGCCCGCCGCCTCCGCCGCCGGCGAGCGCAGGCGCGAGGTCTACCGCTTCTTCGCCTGGGCCCTGCGCAACGGCCAGCCGGCCGCGCTGAAGCTGGACTACCTGCCTTTGCCCGATGTCATCGTCGACGACATCATGCGGCGCTGGGCGGATGCCGATCGCCCGCCGGACGCCGTCGCCCCGGCCGCGACTCCCTCGGCGGCGAGCCCGTGCACGTCGCGCTTTTCCGCACGCGCAGCTCCGTCGGCAGCGCAACCCCGGCTTCGGCCGGACACCGCCGTCCGCCCTGGCCTTCAATCAGGCCGCGAGCCACCAGGCCTCTTGCCGCACTGGCCGCGAGCCGGCCCGACGATTGAACCTTCTCGAGATCCGCGAGCAGCTCCTTTTCCGCTTCCGTCAGCAGCATCATGAGATTCGCCCGATGAGGTACCGGCGCGGATACTACGCCGCGACGATGACAGAGTTGCGGACGGCGTATGCATCGCGGCGGCGGCCCGGTTGGCCGCGCGCGGCGATGCCGGCGGATCAGATCCGGTGCCCGCACGCGGCCGGCGCGCGCCATGGCGCGGCGCGGCTACCGCAAGGCGATGCGCAACTGCCCGGCGGCGAACGTCAGCGCCGCGTCCGCCGCGTCGATGACGCCGAGCATGCTCGCGAAACCGTGCACCTGGCCCGGCCAGCAGCGGCAGGCGACGGCGACGCCGTCGCCTTCGAGCTTGCGCGCGTAAGCCTCGCCTTCGCCGCGCAGCGGATCGAACTCGGCGGTGACGATCGTCGCCGGCGCGACGCCGGCGACGGTCGCAGCGCGCAGCGGCGACGCGCGCGGGTCGAGCGCGGTCTTCGCATCGGCGACGTACTGGCGGCGGTACCAGCGCATCGCGTCGGCGCTCAGGAAGTAGCCGCGCCCGAACGCGGCATAGGTTTCGCTTTCGCCTGCGCAGTCGGTGACCGGATACAGCAGAAGCTGATGCCGCAATTGCGGGCCGTTGCGGCGCGCCAGCTGCGCGAGCACGGCGGCGAGGTTGCCGCCGGCGCTGTCGCCGGCGACGGCGAGGCGCGTGGCATCGGCACCGACGCTCGCGGCGTTCGCGTCGAGCCAGTCGAGCGCAAACTGCGCATCCTCGACGGCGGCCGGGAACGGCGCTTCCGGCGCCAGCGCGTAATCGACCGACACGACCAGCGAGCCGGCGCGCGCGGCGAGCGTGCGGCAGATGTTGTCGTGCGTATCGAGGCCACAGGCGACGAAGCCGCCACCGTGGAAATACAGGGTCATCGGCAAGGCCGCGGCATCGCCGTGCGGGCGGTACAGGCGGATCCGCAGATCGCCGTTCGGGCCGTACAGGGTGCGGTCGCTGATCGCCGCCACCTCGTCGCCGGGCGCGAACGGCGACGGATTCGCCGCCATCGCCGCGCGCAGCTGCGCCGCGGTCAGCGTCGTGTAGTCGGGCTGCGGTACGTGCGCCATCGCCGCGAGCAGGCCGGCGATCTGCGCATCGAGCGCGGCGGCGGGCGGCAAAGCATCGTTGGCGGCGGTCGACATGGCAGCGCTCGGTGACGAAGGTGCGGCGATTGTCGACGCGCGCGCGGCGGGCGCGTCTCGTCCGGATGCAGATATGGCGGCGGACGAAGATGGCGGTGCCGGCGCTGCCCACACTGCGGGTCATTCGAGGAGGAGACCCGCTATGAAGTTTTCACTGATCTACGAAGCGCAGACGATCGACGCCACGCGCGCCGGCGACCGTCGCATCTTCGACGAGACCGTCGAACAGGCCCTGCTCGCCGAGCAGATGGGTTTCGACGTGATCTGGTGCGTCGAGCACACGGCGCTGACCAACTACTCGCACATGAGCGCGCCGGAAACGGTGCTCGCCTTTCTCGCCGGCAAGACCAGCCGCATCCATCTCGGCCACGGCGTCGTGTGCCTGCCGCCGGCGATGAATCACCCGGTGAAGGTCGCCGAGCGCATCGCCACGCTGGATCTCTTGAGTCACGGCCGCCTGCACTTCGGCGTCGGCAAGGGCGGCACGCAGCAGGAGTCCGGCACCTTCGGCTACGACCTGGCGACGCTGAACCCGCAGATCGACGAGGCGATGTACCTGATCCCGAAAATCATGACGCAGGACGAGATCGAGCACGACGGCGTCTACGTGAAGATTCCCAGGCGGCCGATTCACCCCAAGCCCTACCAGGACCCGCATCCGCCGATGTACCTCGCCTGCACCAACAGCGACACGCTGGCGCGCGCCGGCGGCCGCGGCATGGGCGCGCTGGTGCTCGGCTTCGGCGGCCCCGACGACGTGGCGAAGAAGAACCAGGTCTATCGGACGGCCTGGAATCAGCGCAGGGCCGAGGATCAGGTCGGCTTCCGCCCGAACCAGCATCTCGCCGCGCTATGCCCGACGATCGTCCTCGAGGACGGCCGGCAGGCGCGCAGGATCGGCATCAAGGGCCAGCGCTATTTCATGGAATCGCTCGCGCACTGGTACACCGGCGCGCCACGCCCGGACCCGGCGCAGTGGAGCGACGACATCACCGCGCACGACGCGAGCGGCAAGGACGTGATCAGGACCAGCTTCGCGTCCGAGAAGGTCGAAGTCGATTTCTCCGATCCGACCATGATGCTGCTCAACCCGAACCACGCCTATGGCACGGTCGACGATTGCATCGGCTACGTGCAGCGCCTGATCGACGCCGGCGCCGACGAAATCCTCTTCATCTGCCAGATGGGCAGCGTCCCGCAATGGGCGCAGCTCGAAACGCTGAAGAACATCGGCACGCACGTGATCCCGCACTTCCGCAAGCAGGGCGCCAAGCAGGCGGCGTAAATCAGATGATCGTGCAGGGTGGGCAAAGCGCAGCGTGCCCACGCGGGAGAGGCGATCACTGTGTGGGCAGATGAAGCCCGCCCGCTCTACGCTTGCTTGCTTTGTGGGAGCTCGTAGGTCGGAAGCATGGAGATGGCTTACCCCGCCGCCGGCCCCGCCAGCACCGGAAACAGCACCAGCAGCCCCTGCGCGATGAAGCCGATCGCGATCGCCGACAGGATCAGGCCCATGATGCGGGTCGCGATGTTGATGCCGGTCTGGCCGATGAGGCGCGAAAGGACGTCGCTGGAGCGCATCGCCAGCCAGGCGATGGCGGCGACCAGCAGGATGTCGACGATGAGGATCGCCATGCCGATCGGGCCGCCGGATTTCTGTGCGTAGATGATCGCGGCGGAGATCGCGCCGGGGCCGGCGAGCAGGGGAATGCCGAGCGGCACCACGCCGATCTGGCGCTTGTCCTGCGCCTCGCTCTGTTCCTCGGGCGTCTGCCGCGTGTTGCCGGGCGTGGCGTTGAGCATGGCGATCGCCATGAGCAGGATCAGGATGCCGCCGCCGACCTTGAACTCCGGAATGCTGATGCCGAACAGGCCGAGCAGGAATTCGCCGGCGAGGGCGGCGGCGATCAGCACGATGGCGATCGTCATCGCCGCGTAGCGCGCCGTCAGTGCGCGATGCGCCGGGCTGTCGCCCGACGTGAGGGTCGCGATCGCCGACACGCCGAGCAGCGGATTGACGATGACGATGAGGCCGATCAAGGTGTGCAGGCCGGCCAGCAGCAGGTTCATGGGACGCTCCGATCAACGCTGTGCCGAATGTAGCGGAGCGTCGCGCGCGCCGTCACGGCGACCAGGAGAGCGGCGTGGACGACCATCGTGCGATCGAGCCTCTGCTGTACCGCCACGCCGGATACATGGACGACGGCGATTTCGCCGGCATCGGTCGTCTGTTCGCGCGCGGCGGCATCGTCGCCAGCGACGGCCGGCGCTTCGCCGGCGCCGACGCGGTGCGCTCGCTCTACGAAGCCAGTGCGCGGCGCTGCGCGGACGGCAGGCCGCGCACGCGGCACCTGGTCGGCAATGGGCGCATCGAGGTCGACGCCGCCGCCGGCACGGCGCGCGGTGGTCGCGCCACACGGTGTTCCAGGCCGCCGAACGCCTGCCGCTGCAGGCCGTGATCGCCGGCCGCCGCGAGGACAGCTTCGCGCGCGACGCGCAGGGCGGGCATTTCCCTGAGCGGCGCATGCGCGTCGACCTGCTCGGCGATCTGTCGCATCACCTGCTGTATCCGCTGCAGGCCGGCTAGCGCTTTCTCATCCGCTTGCGCGATACGGGGCCGCGCGTCCGGCCCTAGTCTGCGGCCACACCGCAGGAGGAGCCCCGATGAGCGAG
The DNA here is from genome assembly GCF_000474945.1 of Solimonas soli DSM 21787. GTDB lineage: Bacteria > Pseudomonadota > Gammaproteobacteria > Nevskiales > Nevskiaceae > Solimonas > Solimonas soli. The sequence goes on from NZ_AXDW01000011.1 coordinate 19,944, forward strand.
CCACTCGCCAGCCATTCGCGTCACCGCCCTTGTCGCGTCCGCGATGTGCCGCGCTGGGACCTCGACACCGAGATCGCGATCGTCGGCTTCGGCGCCGCCGGCGCGAGCGCGGCGATCGAGGCGGCGGGCGCCGGTGCGCGGGTGACGCTGTTCGAGGCTGCGTCCGGACACGGCGGCACCTCGGCGCTGTCGGGCGGCGAGATCTATCTCGGCGGCAGCGGCGGCACGCCGATCCAGCGCAGCGCCGGCTTCAGCGACGAGACCGAGGACTTCTATCAATACCTGCTGATGGCCGGCGGCCCGGACGCCGACGCCGCCAAGTGCCGGCTCTATGCCGAGCAGAGTCTCGCGCATTACGAGTGGCTGGTCGCGCAGGGCGTGGTCTACAAGAATTCCTTCGTGCCGCAGCGCATCGTCGAGCCCTTCACCGACGACTGCCTGCTGTGGAGCGGCAGCGAGGAAGCCTGGCCGTTCTGCGAGAGTGCCAGGCCCTGCCCGCGCGGCCACACGCCGCAATGGATGGGGCTTGGCGGCGGCAAGTTCCTGATGGACGCGCTGGCCAGGCGCGTGCAGGCGCTCGGCGTCGAGCTGCGCTTCGACACGCGCGCCGTGGCGCTGATCGCCGACGACGCCAATCGCGTGCGGGGCCTCGTCGTGCGCGAGGGCGGCGTGGACCGCTACGTGCGCGCACGCCGCGGCGTGATCCTCTGCGCCGGCGGCTTCATCATGAACAAGGCCATGCTGCAGCAGCACGCGCCGCACATGCTGCGCGCCAACACGCCGATCGGCACCGTCGACGACGGCTCCGGCATCCTGCTCGGCCAGAGCGTCGGCGGCCACGCCATCCACATGAACGAAGGCTTCGTGACCTTGCCCTGGTATCCGCCGGAATCGCTGATCAAGGGCATCATGATCAACGAGCAGGGCCAGCGCTTCATCAACGAGGACGGCTACCACGGCCGCACCGCGCAAATGATCCTGCAGCAGCGCGGCACGCGCTTCTGGCTGCTCGCCGACGGCGGGATCTTCAAGGAGCCGGAGTTCAGCGAGTTCGCCAAGCTCAGGATCGGCGCCGCGGCCGAGAGCTGGGAGGAACTCGAAGCCGAACTGGAACTGCCGGCCGGTTCGCTGACGGCGACCGTCGCGCTCTACAACCGCCACGCCGCCGAAGGCCGCGACCCGCTGTTCCGCAAGCAGCCGAAATGGCTCAAGCCGCTGACGCAGCCACCCTTCGTGGCGCTCGACTGCCGCATCGACTTCTGCACCTACTTCACGTTCACGCTCGGCGGTCTCGACACCAGCGTGCGCGGCGAGGTGCTGACGGCGAGCCGCGAGCCGGTCGCCGGCCTCTACGCCGCCGGACGCACCAGCAGCGGTCTGCCGCGCTGGGGCGCCGGCTACAGTTCCGGCCTGTCGCTCGCCGATGCGACATTCTTCGGGCGCCAGGCCGGCCTCGCCGCGGCGCGTCGTGAACCGGCCGGAGACGGCACATGAGCCACCCGTCAGCCGCATTCCGCTGAACAACGTGGCGAACTTCACACCTAGGCGCCGTCGCACATTGGCGGCATGCTCAGCGCTCATCGCTCCGGGGCTTGTCATGCGCATCCGTTTCCGTATTGCCACCGTCGCCGCGGCCATCGCCGCGGCACTGTCCACGCCGGCCAGCGCCGGACCCTACGGCGACGACATGGCCAAGTGCCTCGTCAGTTCGACGACCAGCGACGACAAGACCGCTCTCGTCAAATGGATCTTCGCGGTCTCGGCCCTGCATCCGGCGGTCGCGCCGATGGTCAGGATCACCGAGCAGGAACGCGATGCGCTGAGTCGCAACGGCGCCAGCCTGTTCCAGCGGCTGATGACCGAGACCTGCCGCACGCAGACGCAGCAGGCGCTGAAGTACGAAGGACCGAGCACGATCGAGCACAGCTTCGGCGTTCTCGGCCAGGTGGCCATGCGCGAGCTGTTCAGCGATCCGAACGTGGTCAAGGGCCTCGCCGAGGCAGGCAAATACTTCGACAGGAGCAAGCTGGAAGCGCTGAGCAAGCCGCAGCCCTGATGCCGCCATGCCGATCGCCGAAAGCGCCCGCCTGCGCATCCGCCGCCTGCGCGACGACGATGCGCCCTTCATCGTCGAACTGCTGAACACGCCGGGCTTCCTGCGGCACATCGGCGACCGCCAGGTGCGCAACGTCGACGATGCGCTGCGCTACCTGCAGGCCGGTCCGTATGCGAGCCACGCGCGATACGGCCATGGCCTCGACGGCGTCGAGCTGAAGGCGGGCGGCGCGCTGATCGGCATGTGCGGCCTGCTCCAGCGCGACGCGCTCGATGCGCCCGACATCGGCTACGCCTTCCTGCCGGCCTTCGCGGGCCAGGGCTACGCCAGCGAGGCGGCCGCCGCCGTGCTGCGCCACGGCCGCGACGTGCTCGGCATCGGCCGCATCGTCGCCATCGTCTCGCCGGGCAATGCCGCCTCGATCCGCGTCCTCGAGAAGCTCGGCCTGCGCGGCGCCGGCGGCTTCACGCTGCCGGGCCGGCCGCCGGGCCTGCTGTTCGTCCCGCCGGACTGACCGTTCGCCGGCGCACGGCCTCCGGCGGCATGTTGCTGGTATGATCATGTCATTATCATCAAATGCATGCGGAGGGCCGCCATGATCGCGGCCGTCGAAGCGGCGCGCGCCGGGCTGTTCCGCCGCGCGCACTGGGTTCCGAATCTCGTCGCCGGCGTCATCGTCGGCATCGTCGCCTTGCCGCTGGCCATGGCCTTCGCCATCGCCAGCGGCGCCAAGCCCGAACAGGGCATCTACACCTCGATCGTCGCCGGCATCGCCGTCTCGCTGTTCGGCGGCAGCCGCCTGCAGATCGCCGGGCCGACCGGCGCCTTCATCGTCATCCTCGCCGGCGTCACCGCGCAGTACGGCGTCGGCGGCCTGATGACCGCGACGATGATGGCCGGGCTGATCCTCATCGCGCTCGGCGCGGCGCAACTCGGCAGCGTCATCCGATTCATTCCCGATCCGGTCATCACCGGCTTCACCGCCGGCATCGGCGTCATCATCTGGGTCGGCCAGTGGAAGGATTTCTTCGGCCTGCCGGCGAGCGGCGGTACGCATTTCCACGAGAAGCTCTGGCATCTTCTGCAGACCTTGCCGCAGCTGCACACGGCGACCACCGCGCTTGCCGTGCTCTCGCTGCTGCTGGTGATCTACGCGCCGAAGCTGCCGGGCATGGCGCGCGTGCCGGGCCCGATGGTGGCGATGATCGTTGCCACCGTCCTGCAGTCGCTGTTCCGGTTCGACGGCGTGGCGACCATCGCCAGCGCCTTCGGCGGCATTCCGCGCGGCCTGCCGGCGTTCGCGCTGCCCGATCTCGGCATCGGCCACATCCTGACGCTGGTGCCGGCGGCGTTCACCATCGCCATGCTCGGCGCGATCGAATCGCTGCTGTCCGCGGTCGTCGCCGACGGCATGGCCGGCACGCGCCACGATTCCAACCAGGAGCTGATCGGCCAGGGCATCGCCAACCTGCTGGCGCCCTTGTTCGGCGGCTTCGCCGCGACCGGCGCCATCGCCCGCACCGCGACCAATATCCGCAACGGTGCCACCGGCCCGCTCGCCGGCGTCGTGCACGGCCTGACGCTGGTGCTGATCCTGCTGCTGCTGGCGCCGCTCGCCGCGAGGATTCCGCTCTGCGCGCTGGCGGCGATCCTCTTCGTCGTCGCCTGGAACATGAGCGAGGCGAAGCACTTCGTGCGCATGGCGCGCACCGCGCCGGCGGCCGACGTGGCGATCCTGCTCATCACCTTCGCGCTGACCGTGTTCACCGATCTGGTGATGGCGGTCAACATCGGCGTGGTGCTGGCGATGCTGCAGTTCCTGCGCCGCATGGCGTCGTCGGTCGAGGTGCTGCGGCTCGACGAGGGGCAGCTGCGCGGCGAACTCGGCGCCGCCGCCGCGCTGCCGCCGGACGTCATCGTCTACTCGATCGAGGGGCCGTTCTTTTTCGGTGCCGTCGAAAGCCTGGAGCGCGCCCTGCAGCAGACCCATACCGACCCGCGCTGCATCGTCATCCGCCTGCGCCGCGTGCCGTTCATGGACATCACCGGCATCCAGGCGCTCGAGGAGGCGATGCACAACCTCGACCGGCGCAAGGTGCGCACCGTGCTCTGCGAGGCCAATGCCCGCGTGTTGCGCAAGCTGGTGCGCGCCGGCCTGGTGAAACGCGACGAGCAGCCGATCCGCTACTTCCGCGATTTCGACGCGGCGCTCGCGGCCTGCGCGCCGGCGGGCGCGCCGGCCTGAGCGCTCAGCGCTTCCTGGCCGCCGCCTTCTTCGGCTGCGTCGCATAGCTAACGCCGTGCGCGGCGAGGTAATCGCGCATCAATTGGCGGATCACCTGCGACGGCGTCAGGTCCTGCTGCGCGCAGAGCGTCTCGAAGGCCTTCTTCTTGGCCGGATCGACGAGGATGGTCAGGCGCGCGGTCTTGGACTCCATGGCGCGAGAATATCACGCGATGTGCGTTGCATGATCATGCCTCAGCACGTCGGCGGCGCGGGATCGCGACGCGCGAGAATGCCGTCCGTCTTCGCGCGCAAGGCGGCGTCGAGCGCTTCCGGCTGCGGGACGATCCAGAAGCGGCGCTCGTGGATGCCGGCGAACACGCGCGCGGCGAAGGTCTCGGGGCCGATGCCGTGCTGCGCGGTCAGCGCGCGCATCTGCGCGACGAAGCGCTCGCTCGCGGCATCGACGAGGCCGCCGAACGGGTCGTCGAAGATGGCGGTGACGACGGGGCCCGGCGCGAGCAGCGAGACGCCGAGCGGCGCCTGCCGCATCTGCATTTCCGCGTGCAGCGCTTCGCTCAGGCCGACGACCGCGAACTTGCTCGCCACGTATGGCGCCATCAGCGGGCTCGCGAGGAAGCCGCCGACCGACGCCGTGTTGATGATGTGCGCCGGCCGGTTCGCTTCGAGCAGCCGCGGCACGAAGGCGCGGACGCCGTTGACGACGCCGCCGATGTTGATGTCCAGCGTGCGCTGCCAGCGTGCCGCGTCGATCTGCCACGCCCAGCCGGTCGCCATCACGCCGGCGTTGTTGAACAGCAGGTCGACGCCGCCGTGTCGCTGCCAGGCCGCATCGGCCAGGGCGGCGACCGACGCCGCGTCGCTGACATCGGTGACGACGGCGCTGATCTCGCCGAGCGGGCCCAGCTCGGCGACCAGCGCATCGAGCTTCGCGGCGGCGATGTCGGCGGCGACCACACGCATGCCGAGCCGCAGGGCGTGGCGCGCGAGGCCCAGGCCGATGCCGCTCGCGGCGCCGGTGATGACGGCGACGCCGCCGGCGATCTTCACAGTGCTCATGCGCTTGCTCTCAGGGTGGCGCGGGTTCCAGCGGCTGCCAGGGATCGGGCAGGCCGGGATCGGTGTTGCGGATCAGGTGGCGCAGCGAATGGCGCAGCGCTTCGGCTTCCGGCGCGCCGCAGGCCTGCAGGGCCTCGGCTTCGATCGCCGCGGTCGCGGCGATCAGTTGCTGCGTCAGCGCACGGCCATGCGCGGTCAGGTGATAGCGCGGTGCGTCGGCATCGCCCTGGGCGTCGAGCAGGCCGCGCGCGGCGAGCGCCTGCATCCGCTGTTCGGTCGCGGCGACGCCGGAGTACGCGAACACCTCGTTGAGACCGGCGAGCGTCGCGCCGTCCTGCAGTGCCAGCGTCGTCAGCGCGAAGTAGTCGGCGTCGCCGAGCCGCGCGTCGGCGAGCTGGCGGCGGATGCGGGCGTAGAACTGGAACCAGGCGCGGCCGAGCAGATAGCCGAGATGGTCCTCGCGCCAGCTCGCGGCCGGCACGTCGGCCGTGGCGGTTTCGCTTGCGGGACGCACGCTGCCGGCGCGACGCGCGGCGAACGCGTAACGGCCGGCCTGGAACACCAGCGGCGGCAGCTCGCTGCGATCGAAGGCGAGCACCTCGCCGACGAAGATCAGGTGATCGCCGCCTTCGTACCGGAAGGCGCTGCGGCATTGCAGGCGCGTCGTGCAGCCGCGCAACAGCGGCACACCGCCGTGGCCTTCGTCGAGCTCCAGCCCGGCGAACTTGTCGTGGCCGCTCTTGGCGAAACGGTTCGACAATGCTTCCTGCTGCGCCGAGAGGATGTGCACGGCCCAGTGCCGCGCACCGGCGAACGCCGGCAGGCTGCGCGCACGCCTGGCCAGACTCCAGAGCACCATCGGCGGATCGAGCGAGACCGAATTGAAGCTGTTGGCGGTGATGCCGGCCGGCGTGCCGTCGGCGTCGCGCGTGGTGATGATGGTGACGCCGGTGGTGAAACTGCCGAGCGCGTTGCGGAACTCGCGCGCGTCGAACGGCAGACCAAGGCCCGGATCGTGATGGCCCATGACGGTTCTCCTCGGCGGCGTGCTCATGGCGCCGCGGTTTTCTGACTGATGACGATCGCGATGCCGGCAGCGTCGACCACGGCGCGGCGTTCGTGCGGACCGGCTGCGGCCGGGTGGCGCAGTTCGGCGCCGTGCGCCAGCAGCTTCGCAAGCGCCGTGTCGAGATCGGCGACGCGCACGACCAGTGCCGGCGTGTCGCTGATCGATTCGTCGCCAGCGCCCAGTGCGATGCGCAGCGCCTGCGCCGGCAGCGCCGCGTAGCGTTCGCCGTCGCGCAGCGCCGGCTCGAGGCCCAGCGCCTCGCGCAGCAGCGCGAGCGCGGGACCCAGCGCGGGGACGGGCAGCAGCAGGCTGTGCAGTTCCATCGAAGCGGACGGCGACGGTGCCAGTAATGGTGATGGGCCGAGCTTGCGCGGCCCGCTGCGCCGCCGTCCTCGTCCGCCTGCAGACATGGGCCGCGCGTATCTGCATTCGGACGAGATCGATCGGACGACGAAGCGCCGCGCGCCGCGCTCCTACTCTCGATGCGCCCATCAGAGGCAGGAGGAGTGAACCATGACAAGACACATACGGCGCGCGAGGGCGCACGCCGCGATCTGGCCCGGTGCTGCGCTGGCGCTGTCGGCCTACGCCGGCGCCGCGAACGCCGGCTCGTTCGACGTTTCCGACGATGCGCACGTGCAGTACACGCTGACGCTGGGCTATGCGCTGGCGATGCGCGCCGAAGGCCGCGACGGCGCGCTGATCGATGGGCCCATCGATCCGGCGACCGGCATCCCGACCACCGCCAACGGCGACGACGGCGACCGCAACTTCAAGTCCGGCAGCCTGATCAACGATCGCCTCAGCGCGCTCGGCGAGCTGTTCTTCGACTGGCGCAACTACGGCGTCGTGCTGCGCGGCGATGCGTTCTACGACGACGTCTATCACCGCAGCAACGACAACGACTCGCCGGCGACCGTCAACAAGAGCGGAGACCACGACGAGTTCACCTCGCAGGCGCGCAAGTACGATGGCCAGCGCGCGCGTCTGCTCGACGCGTATGCGTACAGCGACTGGTCGCTGGGCGGCGTCGGCGTCAATCTGCGCCTCGGCCGCCAGGTCGTCGCCTGGGGCGAGAGCCTGTTCTTCTCCGGCGTGTCGGCGGCGCAAGGCCCGGCCGACGCGACCAAGGCCAATGTGCCGGGCGTCGAGATCAAGAACATCCTGCTGCCGGTCAATCAGGCGTTCGCGCAGCTGCAGCTGACCGAAGACCTGAGCCTCGGCGCGTACTACCACTTCGAATATCGCGCCAGCGAACTCGAGCCGGCCGGCGCGTACTTCTCGACCAGCGACATCATCGGCCCCGGCGCGCGGCGGCTGCACATCGCCTACGGCTACGACATTCCGCGCGGCGCCGACATCGAGCCCGGCGACAGCGGCCAGTACGGCTTCAGCCTCAAGTACCAGCTGAGCGGCGCGACCAACGTCGGCCTGTACTGGCTGCGCTACGCCGACACCAATCCTGCGGTCCTGCTCAACGTTGCCGAAGTCGCGCCGGGCACGTATGCGCCGGTGTCGTACAACGTCAAATACTTCGGCGGCATCGACATGGCCGCGGGCAGTTTCTCGACGCGTCTCGGCGCGGCGAACGTCGCCGGTGAAGTCAGCCATCGCGATGGCGCGACGCTGCTGGTCGATAGCGTGCTCGGCCCGACCGCGACCCGGGGCAAGCTGACGCAGGCGCAGGTCTCGACGATCTGGACCTTGAGCCCGAACCCGATCTCGCAGCAGATCAATCTCGCCGGCGAAGTCGGCTATCTGCACGTGGACAGCGTCGATGCGATCGGCGGCAGCAGCCAGCTCAGCAATGACCGCGATGCCTGGGCCGTCGCCGCGCAGGCCACGTTCAACTATCGCAATGTGTTCCCGCAGTGGGATCTGGCGGTGCCGGTGAACGTCTCGGTGCTGCACGGCACGCCGGCGCTCGCCGGTGCGTTCGGCAGCCTCTACGGCGACGGCGACATGCGCGCCAGCATCGGCACCGACTTCACCTACCTGCAGAACCTCGCGATCGGCCTCAGCTACAACGCCTTCCTCGGCTCGGCCAGCGCGAACCAGCGGCCATACGCGGATCGCGACTACGTGGCGATCAACGCCAAGTACAGCTTCTGATCCCCTGGAGAATTTCGATGATGAAGAAGACTCTGACAGCCGGCGTCGTCGCCGCGCTGACGCTGGTCGCGGCGCCGGGCGCTTATGCCAAGGTCGGCGCCGAGCAGGCCGCGCAACTCGGCGGCGACAAGCTCAACTGCATGGGCGCCGAGCGCGCCGGCAATGCCGACGGCAGCATTCCCGCGTATGGCGGCAAGTGGCTGGGCGCGGCGTGGCCCGGCGCGAAGCAGAGCGGCTACGACGCCGGCCCGTATGCCGACGAGAAACCGCTGTTCACGATCACCGCCGACAACGCCGCGCAGTACGCCGACAAGCTGACCGAAGGCCAGAAGGCGCTGCTCAAGCGCTATCCGCAGGCGTTCAAGATGCCGGTCTACGCCAGCCACCGCGACTTCCGCTATGCGGACTGGGTCTGCGACGCGGTGAAGAAGAACGCGACGGGCGCCGAGCTGCAGCACGACGGTCTCGGCGCGAGCGGCACGACCGGCGCGATTCCGTTTCCGTTCCCCAGGGACGGTCTCGAAGCGCAGACCAATATGCAGAACCCGCATCGCGCCTGGACCGAGGAAGGCATCCTCGATCAGGCCGTCGTCTATGCCGGCGGCAACCGCGCGACCGGCCGCGTGCGCTACAAGATCCTGTCGCTGTGGAACGATCCCAGGCATCGCGGCAGCAACCAGGACACGGTCAACTCGTACTTCTATTCGGAAACGCTGCAGCCGGAACGCGAGAAGGGCGCGATCACGCTCGGCTGGACGCCGAACGACAACAGCATCGACCGTCAGGCCTGGTTCTACAGCCCCGGCACGCGGCGCGTGCGGCAGGCGCCGGAGTTCGGCTTCGACACGCCGCAGGGCGCCGGCGGCTTCCGCACCGTCGACGACGATCGCCTGTTCAACGGCTCGCCCGAGCGCTACGACTGGAAGCTGCTCGGCAAGAAGGAAATCTACGTGCCGTACGACGCGTTCCGCTTGAACGATCCGGCGCTGAAATACGCCGAGCTGCTGACCGAGAGCAGCGTCAACCCGCAATACATGCGCTACGAGCTGCACCGCGTGTGGCTGATCGAAGCGACGGTCAAGAAAGGCTTTCGCCACATGTACGCGCGCCGCCAGTTCTACGTCGACGAAGACAGCTGGCACGCGCTGTGGGCCGACAACTACGACGGTCGCGGCCAGCTGTGGCGCGCGAGCATGGTCAACTACTTCTACGCGCCGTCGATCGAAGGTTTCCAGGCCGGCGTCGCGATCTATCACGATCTTACCGCCAATGCGTACTACGTCGATCGTCTCGTCAACGAGAGCAAGCAGTGGTGGGTGCTCAATCAGGGCGGCCTGACGCCGGAGATGTTCTCGCCGGACGCGGCGTCGCGGCACGGGCACTGAAGTCATCGCGACGAGAAAGAGGGACGGCGCAGGTCGTCCCTCTTGCGCGCCGGCGGTCTACGGCGCGGGCTCGCGCACGGTCAGGCGCGCGACAGCGGCGACCGCCAGCAGCGCTGCGCAGGCCGCCAGTGCCTGCAGCCGCTCGTGTGCATCCGGCGACAGCACCAGCATGAAGCCGCGGTCCTTGATCAGCGACGAGAAGCTCGACACGCAGAACGGCATCAGATAGAGCCGCGCGACCGCCCACGGCCCGGCGACGCGCAGCGCCGCGCCGCCGACACTGAGCACCAGTGCGCTGCCGATCAGCACGCTGATGCCGAGCGCGTTCAGCCATAGCCGTGGCGACGGATCGAAGTGATGCAGCACCGTCACCAGATACCACAGCAGATAGCAGCCCAGCACCAGCATCGGCGGGCGCAGGGTGGCGAGATAACGCAGGATCGACATCGGCGGCGCTCCCTGACGAAGGATGCTTTCCCGTCGCACGCTTGATGCCGATCGGCCACGCGATCATGGCCGGTGCATGGATCGGGCGCGTGCCCGGCGGGCGCAGCGGTCATTGACGCGGCAGCGCATCGACAGCCGGACGTCAGTCATTTTCCCGTGATTTCAGTTACCTAGCATGCCCCGATCGCGTGCCGACAGCGCGCGCCGACCCAGGGATATGAACGTGACCGAAGCAAAGATCTGGCGCGCCGCGATGGCGCCGCTTGCGCTGGCCGCTGCGTCGTTTGCGCATGCGCAGGAACCGGAAGCGGCGACCGTCGTCGCGTCGGCGCCGGAATCGGTCGCCGAAGTGCTCGTCACCGGCGATCTGAAATTCCGCAATCGCACAGAAGATGCGAATCCGGTGCTGTCGTACGACCTCGAATACTTCCAGCGCTTCGAGCCGGTGTCGGTCGGCGAGATGCTCAAGCGCGTGCCGGGCGTGACGTTCACGTCCGACGTGCTCGAATTCGATGGCGTGTCGATGCGCGGCCTGCCGCCGGGCTACACGCAGATCCTCATCAACGGCCGCCGCGCGCCGGGTGGCGAGAGCGACCGCAGCTTCTTCGTCGACCGCATTCCGGCCGAGCTGGTCGAGCGCATCGAGATCGTGCGTTCGCCAGGCGCCGACCAGCCGGGCGATGGCATCGGCGGCACCTTGAACATCGTGCTCAAGGAAGGCGCCGATCTCGAAGGCGGCTTCATCAAGGGCGGTGCGCTGCTCAACGAAGACGGCAAGCTGCGGCCGGCGGCGGCCCTGGCGTATGCGGGCAGCAGCGAGTCGACGAGCTACTGGGCCGGCCTCAACGATCAGGGCCGCCGCAATCCGAAGCAGAAGTCCAGCTGGCGCTACGACGGCGACGGCGTGCTCGACAACATCGAGAAGCAGGACGACACGCGCGACGGCGTCGACGTCTCGGCGAACGGCGAGCTGACGCATCGCTTCGGCGGCGGCAGCTTCACGCTGTCAGGCCTGGTGGTCGACACCGATCGCGACGAGGACGAAACGTCGAAGACCTATGTCGATTCCGGCAGCGGCGCTTTCGACGCGCTCAAGGAAATCGAAGTGCAACGCGAGCGCATCTCGCAGCAGACCTACGACGTCGACCTGAGCGGCGATTTCGAAGCCGGCGCCGGCAAGCTGTCGGCCAATGTGGGCTGGACCGGCTTTCGCGAGGACTCGACCGCGGAGACCGACAAGGGCGCCACGTTCGACGGACTGGCGCTCGATGAGCACATCAAGACCAGGATCACCGATGACGAATACAGTGGCGGTATCGCTTACAGCCTGCCTCTGGACGCGTGGAAGCTGAAAGGCGGTCTCGATTTGCTGAGCAAGAAGCGCGATGGCGCCGAAGTCGAGTACGACATCGAGGATGACGGCTCGGTCGGTGACCCGGACCCGGCGCCCGGCGCGATCTACACGATCAAGGAAACGCGCATCGATCCGTATCTGCGCGCCACGTATGCGCCGACCTCGGCGCTGACGCTCGACCTTGGCCTGCGCGCCGAAACGACGAAGCGCGATGTCGACAGCGACGACGGCAGTGTCAACCACAAGGACACCGACTGGAATCCGTCGCTGCATCTGACCTACGCGATGAGCGCTGTCGATCAGCTGCGCGCGTCGCTGGCGCGCACCGTGCGCCGTCCGGACTACGACCTGCTGGCGCCGTTCACTGCAAAGGAAGAGCCGACCGACGGCGACGATCTGCAGGGCAATCCGCATCTGAAGAACGAGACGGCCTGGGGCCTCGACGTCGGTTACGAACGCCGTCTCGGCAGGCTCGGCGTGTTCGGCGTCGACGCGTTCTATCGTCGCATCAGCGACCTGATCGAGACGGTCAACACCGGCACGGCCTCGGAGTCGGGCGAAGGCAAGGTCTACGAACCGCGCAATCTCGACGACGAGGGCAATACCTGGGGTGTCGAAGTCGATTTCTCGGCGCCGCTCGCGGTGCTGCAGATGCCCGACACCGGCCTGTTCTTCAACTACAGCTGGATGAACAGCAGCGTGCGCGATCCCTACACCGGCCAGAGCCGTCGCTTCACCAACCAGCCGCACGGGGTCTACAACATCGGCTTCATCCAGACCGTGCGCGCCTGGGATATGAGTTTCGGCGCGAGCTATTACGATCGTGACGCCGGCTGCGAATCGAACTTCGACGAGACGGTGAAAGTCGCTTACGAAGCTGACCTCGAAGCGTTCATCGAAAAGCGCTTCGGCAAGCGCGTCGTCGTGCGCATCGCGGCGATGAACCTGCTCGATGCACACAAGGACGAACTGTTCCACAAGTACGACGGCGACAGCGTGCAGGACGTGCTCGACAACCGTCGCGATGGCGTCGTCGACGAGATCGAACACGAGAGCGAGCACTCCGGCCCCCTGTACGAACTGACGCTGCGCGTCGCGTTCTGAACGTAAAGTGCGCCCATGAGACATTTCGCCGCGCTGTCTTCCTTGTTCCTGCTTGCCGCCTGCGCCGGTACGTCGCAGCCGATCGTCGATGCCCTGCCGACCGCGTCGGTGCCGGTCGTGCGCGAGACGACCGCCGTGCGCACACGTGACGATGCTGCCGACGATCCGGCGATCTGGCGGCATCCGGGCGATCCGGCGAGGAGCCTGATCGTCTCGACCGACAAGAAGGCCGGCCTCTACGTCTACGGTCTCGATGGCCGGACGCGGTCGTTCACGCCGGCCGGCCGCGTCAACAACGTCGACCTGCTGGCCGATGTGAAGGTCGCTGGTCATCCCGCGGTGCTGGTCGCCGCCAGCGACCGCAGCGACGAGCGCCATGCGGCGCTGGCGCTGTACACGCTGACCACCGAGGGCCGGCTCGCGGCGCTCGCGCGGTTGCCGGCCGGCGCCGGCGAGGCTTACGGCATCTGCCTGTGGCAGCGCGCGGCCGATCGCGCCACGTTCGCGTTTGTCGTCGCCAAGGACGGCACGATTCATCAGCTGCAGCTCGATCTCGCCGGCGCGACGCCGCTCGCCAGGCCGGTGCGCCAGCTCAAGCTGGCGACGCAATCGGAAGGCTGCGTCGTCGATGCGCGCACGGCGCAGCTCTATGTCGGCGAGGAGGACGTCGGCGTCTGGCGTTTCGCCGCCGATCCCTCGGGCGCGGCGACGCCGGTGCTGTTCGCGAAAGCCGATGGCCGGCAACTGGTCGTCGACGTCGAAGGCGTCGCGCTGGCCCCGCAGGGCGCGCGCGGCGGCTATCTGCTGGTGTCGAGCCAGGGCGACAAGGCCTACGCGATCTATCGCCTCGAAGACGGAACGTATGCCGGGCGCTTCCGCCTCGTCGCCAATACGGCCGGGGTGGACGGCACCAGCGGCACCGATGGCATCGAGCTGATGCTCGGCGACTTCGGGCCGGATTTCCCGGGCGGGCTGTTCGTCGCCCAGGACGGCGACAACGCGCCGGAGACACAGAACTTCAAGCTGGCATCGTGGCGGTCGATCGCCGAGGCGCTGAAGCTCGATTGAGATTCGCGCGGCCGCCGACCGGCCGCGCTACCACTTCATCATCGGCGCCGGCCGCAGCGGATGGCGGATCAGCCAGGCGCCGGCGCGCCGCAGCAGCATGCGATGAAAACCGGCGTTCGGCAGCTCGGCTCTGACGTCCTTGATGAGACGAGCATCGAGCCCGCAGCGGCGGAGGCCGAGCGAGAAGTCGACGAGATCGGCGCGGCGGAACACTTCGACGAGCGGATAGCGCGCATCGCGCACCGGACGCAGCTTGTGGTGCTCGCCGATCATCAGCGCGATCTCCTCGCGCCATTGCTCGTCGCCGCGTTGGCGCAGACAGGCGAGTGCCGCCGCAATCGACGGCGGCAGATAGTCGAGCGTGTTCGCCGTCCACAGGCCGATGTCGTGAAAGCAGGCGGCGATCGCCAGCTTCTGCCGGTCGAGTTCACTGCAGTCGTGCAGCGCCTGGCAGAACGTCAGCATGCGCTGGCAGTGATGGCGGTAGCCGTCGAAGTCGGCACCGATCAGCTCGCGCCACGGTGCCAGCAATTCGTCGAGCAGCGGGTCCACATGGCGTGTCATCGGCAAGGCACTCGGCGTCGTTCGATCGGCCCGATCTTGCCTGCCCCGCACACCGGCCGCCAGCGGCTGGCGCCGGCGCGCCGATGCCGGATCAGCGCGCGAGATAACCGCCGTCGGCGGCGAGCACCGCGCCGTTGACGTAGCTGGCGCGATCCGAGCAGGCCCAGACGGCGACGTCGGCGATCTCCGCGGCGCGGCCGATGCGCGCCGCCGGCACGGTGACGGCCGCCATCTCGCGGAACTGCTGCAGCTCGAACACCGATTTCGTCATCGGCGTTTCGATGAAGCCCGGCGCGACGGCATTGCAGCGGATGTTCCGTGCGCCGTATTCGACGGCGACGGTCCTGGTCAGGCCGACCACGCCGTGCTTGGCGGCGACATAACCCGGAATGCCGGCGAGGCCGACCTGCCCGGCGATCGACGCCGTGTTGACGATGCTGCCGCCGCCGGTCTTCAGCATCGCGCGCAGCTGGTAGCGCAGGCAGTAGAAGACGCCGGACAGATTGACGGCGATCATGCGATCCCAGAGTTCGAGCGGATAGTCGGCCGTGCCCGGCGGAACCGGCCCGTCGGAGATGCCGGCATTGTTGAAGGCGCAATCGAGCCGGCCGTAGTGCGCGACCGCGGCCGCGACCAGCGCCTCGCACTGCGCTGCCTGCGCGACGTCGGTGCGTTGGAAGATCGCCGCCCGGCCCGCCGCGCGCAGTCCGGCGGCCAGGGCTTCGCCGGCTTCGGCGTCGAGGTCGGCAAGCACGAGCCGCGCGCCTTCCTCGGCGAAGCGCAGCGCACCGGCGCGGCCGATGCCGGACGCCGCGCCGGTGATGATGGCGACCTTTTCGCGCAATTCGTCCATGCCGCTCTCCTCGCAGGTGATGATCGCCGCCAGCATCGCGCGCGGGCGGGTGCGCAGCCTCGTCCGCTTGCGGACATGCTGGTCATCACTATGGAGGAGGACTGCGACGCGCGCCGCTGCGCATGATCGCCGGCATTTCCGGAATGACGAGGAGTGCGGCATGGCGACCTTCCCCGAGGGCGCGGTCCTGGTGTTCGGCGGCAGCGGCGGCATCGGCCAGGGCGTGGCGCGGACGTTCGCGGCGGCCGGCAGCGACGTGGCGATCGCCTATCGCGCCAAGCAGGAGGTCGCCGAACGTGTCGCCGCCGGGATCGGCGCGCACGGCCGCAAGGCGACGACGCATCGCACCGACGTCACCGTGGCGGCGCAGCTCCGGGCCACGGTGGCCGAGGTGCTGAAGGCGCACGGCCGCATTCACACCGTGGTCTGGGCTGCCGGCCCGGTCGTCGAGCAGGTGCTGCTGAGCCAGGCCGACGAGGCGCTGTGGAAGCGTTCGATCGACATCGAGGTGCACGGCTTCTATCACGCCGTGCAGGCGACGCTGCCGGCGATGCGCGAGGCTGGCGGCGGCTCGTACGTGCATCTCGGCTCGGCCGGCCACGTCTGGTTCCCGCAGCGCGACGGCCTGTCGGTGGTGCCGAAGGCGGCGAACGAGGCCTTCATCAAGGGCATCGCCAAGGAAGAGGGCACGCACAACATCCGCGCCAACTCGGTGCTGGTCGGCGTCATCGAGGCCGGCATGTTCCTCGAGCTGACCAAGCGCGGCGTGTTCGACCAGAAGTGGATCGACGAGACGCACAAGCTGCTGTGCCTGAAGCGCTGGGGCCAGCCCGAGGACATCGGCAACGCGGCGGTGTATCTGGCGACGGCGAACTACGTCACCGGCCAGCAGATCAACGTCTCGGGCGGGTTCGGCGTCTAGGGCCGCTCAAGGCCAGGGCGACACTTCATCCGGACGCATGAGGCCGCGCGCGCGGCTTCGCGCGACAGTCGCCGGCAGCGCCGCACACGCGAGGAGAGACGATGTCCCTGCCGCTCGAAGACCTGGAACTGATCAAGCGCCTCAAGTACGCCTACTGCCGCTGCATCGACACGGCGAATCTGGCGGAGCTGAAGGAGCTCTTCACCGAGGACGCGAGCGTGCGCTACGTCGGCGGCTCTTACGTGTTCGAGGCGCAGGGTCGCGACAAGATCCTCGAGGCGCTCGGCCATGCCTTCCATGCCGAGGCGATCGCCCTGCATCACGTCAACCATCCGGAGATCGATTTCGTTTCGCCGACCGAGGCGACCGGCGTCTGGTATCTGAAGGACTGGTTCTGCGACCTGCGCAACAAGATCTACACCGACGGCAGCGCGTTCTACCGCGACACCTACGTCAAGCAGGACGGCCGGTGGAAGATCAAGCGCGCGACCTACGAGCGCGTGTTCGAGATCGTCACGCCGTTCACCGAGCCGCCGAACATCACGGCGCACTATCTGGCGAAGCACGGCAAGAAGCTGCCGTCGCCGTGAGAACGCGGTGAAAGCTCCGCCGCCGGCGCTGATCGTCCGCGACCTCGCGCTGATCGCGCTGGCGCTGTTCGCATGGCGGCTCGGCCGCGCGCTGCAGGACGCGGCATCGGCCTGGACCTGGCCGGCGGCGATCGCCACCGGCCTGCTGATTCCCCTCGCCGGATTTCTCGTCCACGAGTGGGGCCATCTGCTCGGCGCGCTGGCGGCGCGCGCGCGCGTCGAGTATCCGCCGACGCCGCTCGCCGTATTCCTGTTCAAGTTCGATGTCGGTCGCAACGACCGCCGCCAGTTCCTGGCCATGGCCAACGGCGGCTTCGCCGCCAGCCTGCTGTTCGTGGCGCTGGCCCTCGCGCTGCTGCGCGTGCGCTACCACGGCGATGCCATCGCCCTGGCGCTGACCGCGCTCGGCGTCGTCGCCACCTTCGTGCTCGAAGTGCCGGAGTCGCTGCGCGTGCGCCGTGGCGGGCCGCTGCCGACCGGCGCGGCCTTCGTCGGCGCACCGCCGCCGCGTTATTGATCCGACCACAATGAACTTGAATCGGATCTGCGCCACGGCCGGCGTGGCCGGATCAATAACAAAATCCGTGCCCTGTGGTTATTGAGGCGGCGACCGCGCGTTCGACAAAGTCCGCAGGCGTTCGGCCGAGCCTTCAACCTTTTCAAGTTCATGATGGCCGCCTCAATAACAGGCCTAAGGCGTCGGCGCCGCGTGCAGCAGGCTGCGGATCGCCAGGCGCAGGGCGTCGAGCACGGCCTCGCGGTCGAAATCCGGATTGAGCAGGGTGCGGATGGCGATGCCGTCGAACAGCGCCGCCACGACATTGGCGCGGCCGTCGACGGTTTTCGGTGAAGCGCCCAGCGCCGGATTCACGGCGGCGACGTTCTCGCGCATCTTGTCGAGCGCGAGGCGGTCGGAGGCGCGCAGCGTGTCGAGGGTGCGCGCGTTGCGCGTGGCCTCGGCGAGCACCTCGATCTTCAGTGCCGCGAGCGCCTGATCGCTGTTCTTCGCCAGGCCCTCGTCGACCTTGTCGATCATCGCCGTGAGCAGGTCCTGCTCCTGGCGCATGGCATCCATCTTGTCGGCCAGTTCCCGTGCCTTGGACTCGACCAGGGCGGCGATGATCGCCTCCTTGTTCTCGAAGTAGTGATAGATGTGGCCGACGCTCATGCCGGCGGACTTCGAGATTTCCGCCATGCTGGCGGCGTGGAAGCCACGGCGCCGGAAACACTCGGTGGCGGCATCGAGGATCTGCAGGCGGCGCCGCTCGTTGCGGTGCGCGGCGGCCTCTTTTTCGGTTTCACGGCTCATCGGAACTCCTGCCGATCGCGCAATGTCGGTTGTGTTGCGTCGCATCATAAACTAGAATGAGCGCTCATTCTGATTTGCATTTGAAGGGGCACGCCTCGCACACTGGCCGCGGTTCATGCGCCGGTGAAGTGCGATCGCGTGCGTGGTGCGCGCTCCGACGCCCCGTCCGTTGTGCCCTGTCCGCACTTGCCAAGGCCATGTCCCCCAATAAAACGTCGTCAAGAATCGCGATTTGCAGCCTGCCCGTCCTGGCCGGCGCGCTCATGGCCCTGCTGGCGGCCTGCGGCAAGAAGCCCGAGCCCGCCGCGCCGCCGCCGCCCGAGGTGACGGTCGTCACGCTCAAGGCGCAGCCGACGACGCTCGATACCGAGCTGCCGGGCCGCACCATGGCCTATCGCGTCGCCGACGTCCGGCCGCAGGTGGCCGGCGTCATTCTCAAGCGCCTGTTCACCGAGGGCTCGGTGGTGAAGGCGGGCCAGCCGCTCTACCAGATCGATCCGGCGACTTACGAAGCGGCGTATGCCAGCGCCAGGGCCGACGCGGTCGCCGCCAAGGCGCAGGCCGAACGCTACGAGCAGCTGGTCTCCGCCAACGCCATCAGCAAGCAGGACTACGACAACGCGGTCGCCACCCATCTGAAGGCCGAGGCGGCCGCCGAGCAGGCGCGCATCAACCTCGTCTACACCCGGGTACTGGCGCCGATCTCCGGACGCATCGGCCGCTCCTCCGTCACCGAGGGCGCGCTGGTCACCGCCGGCCAGACGACGGCGCTGGCGACCATCCAGCAACTCGATCCGATCTACGTCGACGCCACCCAGCCGAGCACGATGCTGCTGCGCCTGCGCCGCGAATTCGCCTCCGGCCAGCTGAAGAAGGTCGGCGAGCAGCAGGCCGAGGTGAAGCTCACGCTCGAGGACGGCAGCGCCTACGCGCACGCCGGCAAGCTGCAGTTCTCGGAGGTCGCGGTCGATCCGACCAGCGGCTCGGTGACGCTGCGCGCAGTGTTCCCGAATCCGGACGAGCTGCTGCTGCCCGGCATGTTCGTGCACCAGCGGATCCAGGAAGGCGTCGACGAGAACGCCCTGCTGGTGCCGCAGCAGGCGGTGACGCGCGATCAGCGCGGCGAGGCGACGGCACTGGTGGTCGACGCCGGAAACAAGGTCGAGCCGCGCGTGCTGCAGGCCGAGCGCACGATCGGCGACCAGTGGCTGGTCACCGGCGGCGTCAAGGCCGGCGAGCGCGTGATCGTCGAAGGCCTGCAGAAGGTGAAGCCCGGCGCGACGGTGAAGGCGGTCGAACAGGGTGACGCACCCACGACGCCGGCGCCTGCGGCGGCGGCGGCGGGCAAGGCGTGACGCTCGTGCAGCGCCTGCCCCTTTCCGGCTTGGGGCCCCAAACCCAAGCGCTCTCCGGTCAGGGACTGCCGCCGGCGGTCCCTGAAATCCCCGGCTCGCCCTCTCCCGCCACGCGGGCGAGGGACATTTGTCCCGCGGCGCGGGGGACACGCTAATGGTCAATTTCTTCATCGACCGCCCGATCTTCTCGTGGGTGGTCGCCATCGTCATCATGCTGGCCGGCCTGCTGTCGATCCGTTCGCTGCCGGTCGCGCAGTACCCGGCGATCGCGCCGCCGTCGATCTCGATCAGCGTCAGCTATCCGGGCGCCTCGGCCGAGACCGTGCAGAACACGGTGACGCAGGTCATCGAGCAGCAGCTGTCCGGCCTCGACCACCTGCTGTACTTCTCGTCCGAGAGCAACAAGGACGGCAGCATGACGATCACGCTGACGTTCGAGCAGGGCACGGACCCGGACACCGCGCAGGTGCAGGTGCAGAACAAGCTGTCGCTGGCCATGCCGCAGCTGCCGACCGAGGTGCAGCAGCAGGGCATCCGCGTCGCCAAGGCGACCAAGAACTTCCTGATGGTCGTCGGCTTCGTGTCGACCGACGGCCGCATGAGCCGCAACGACATCTCCGACTTCATCGTCTCCAACGTACAGGATCCGATCAGCCGCACGCCGGGCGTCGGCGACTACCAGGTGTTCGGCTCCTCGTATGCGATGCGCATCTGGCTCGACCCGGCCAGGCTCAACAGCTATGCGCTGACGCCGGTCGACGTGAAGAGCGCGATCAGCACGCAGAACGTGCAGATCTCGTCCGGCGAGCTCGGCGCCCTGCCGGCGACGCCCGGACAGCAGCTCAATGCCACGGTCATCGGCCCGACGCGCCTACAGACCGTCGAGGACTTCGAGAACATCCTGCTGCGCGTCAACACCGACGGCTCGCAGGTGCGCCTGCGCGACGTGGCGCGCGTCGTGCTCGGCGGCGAGACCGAGGCTTTCGACGTGCTGTACAACGGCAAGCCGGCATCGGGCATCGCCATCAAGCTCGCCAGCGGCGCCAACGCGCTCGACACCGCCGACGCCGTGCGCGCGACGGTCGAGAACCTGCGCGCGCAGTTCCCGCAGGGGCTCGACGTGGTCTATCCATACGACACCACGCCGTTCGTGCGCCTGTCGATCGAGGAGGTCGTCAAGACGCTGTTCGAGGCGGTGGTGCTGGTCTTCCTCGTCATGTACCTGTTCCTGCAGAACCTGCGCGCGACGCTGATCCCGACCATCGCCGTGCCGGTCGTGCTGCTCGGCACGTTCGGGGTGCTCGCCGCGGCCGGCTACAGCATCAACACGCTGACCATGTTCGGCATGGTGCTGGCGATCGGCCTGCTCGTCGACGACGCCATCGTCGTGGTCGAGAACGTCGAGCGCGTGATGGCCGAGGAGGGCCTGTCGCCGAAGGAGGCGACGCGCAAGTCGATGACGCAGATCACCGGCGCGCTGGTCGGCATCGCGCTGGTGCTGTCGGCGGTGTTCCTGCCGATGGCCTTCTTCGGCGGCTCGACCGGCGTCATCTACCGGCAGTTCTCGATCACCATCGTCTCGGCGATGGCGCTGTCGGTGCTCGTCGCGCTGATCTTCACGCCGGCGCTGTGCGCGACGCTCCTCAAGCCGGTCGAGCAGGGCCACCACGAGCGCAAGACCGGCTTCTTCGGCTGGTTCAACCGCGTCTTCAACGCCGGCAACCGCCGCTACGAGGCCGGCGTGCGCGGCATCGTCGGCCGCAGCTCGCGCTACATGCTGGCCTACGTCGCCATCGTCGCCGTCATGGGCCTGCTGTTCACGCGCATCCCGAGCGCCTTCCTGCCGAACGAGGACCAGGGCCTGATGTTCATCCAGGTCACGGCGCCGCCGGGCGCGACCAGCGAACGCACCGACCGCACGCTGGCGCTGATCCGCGACTATCTGCTCAACGACGAAAAGGACGTCGTCACCTCGGTGTTCACGATCCGCGGCTTCAGCTTCAGCGGTCGCGGCCAGAACTCCGGCATGGCCTTCGTCAAGCTCAAGGACTGGAGCGAGCGCTCGGGCAAGCAGAATCGCGTGCCGGCCCTCGCGGCGCGCACCAAGGCGAAGTTCCTGCAGTACAAGGACGCGGAGATCTTCGCCGTGGTTCCGCCCGCGGTGACCGAGCTCGGCAACGCCATTGGCTTCGACATCGCCCTGCAGGACCGCGCCGCGCTGGGACACGAACAGCTCATCGAGGCGCGCGGCCGCTTCATCCAGCTCGCCAAGCAGAGCAAGGTGCTGACCTCGATCCGCGCCAACGGCCTGGCCGACGAGCCGCAGTACAAGGTCGACATCGACTGGGAGCGGGCCAGCGCCTTCGGGCTCACGGTCAACGACATCAACGACACGCTGTCGTCGGCCTGGGGCTCGTCGTACGTCAACCAGTTCATCGACCGTGGCCGCGTCAAGCGCGTCTACGTCCAGGGCGATGCGGCATCGCGCATGCGCCCCGAGGATTTCGGGCAATGGTATGTGCGCAACGCCGTGCACCAGATGGTGCCGTTCTCGGCGTTCGCAAGCGGCCACTGGATCTACGGTCCGCCGAAGCTGGAGCGCTACAACGGCATTTCCTCCATGGAAATCCTCGGCGAGCCGGCAGCCGGCTACAGCACCGGCGACGCGATGCGGGAAATCGAGTCGATCCTCGCCCAGCTGCCCCAGGGCATCGGCCACGAATGGACCGGGCTGTCGTACGAGGAACGCCTGTCCGGCGGCCAGGCGCCGGCGCTGTACGCGATCTCGATGCTCGTGGTCTTCCTCTGCCTCGCGGCGCTGTACGAGAGCTGGTCGATTCCGCTCTCGGTGATGCTCGTCGTGCCGCTCGGCGTGCTCGGCGCGGTGCTCGCGACCTTGCTGCGCGGCCTCGGCAACGACGTCTACTTCCAGGTCGGCCTGCTCACCACCATCGGCCTGTCGGCGAAGAACGCGATCCTCATCGTCGAGTTCGCCAAGGCCAACTACGACGGCGGCATGGGTCTCGTCGAGGCGACCGTGCATGCCGCGCACCAGCGCCTGCGGCCGATCCTGATGACCTCGCTGGCCTTCATCCTCGGCGTGCTGCCGCTGGCGATCTCGACCGGCGCCGGTTCCGGCGGCCAGAACGCGATCGGCACCGGCGTCATCGGCGGCATGGTCGCCGCGACGGTGCTGGCCATCTTCTTCGTGCCGGTGTTCTTCGTCTGGGTGCGCAAGCTCGTCGAGCGCGACCGGGCGCGGCTCGACGGCGGCACGCCGGCACACGGCACGGCCGGCGGGGAGCACTGAGATGAACCTGCGCTTCACGATGACGGCGCTCGCCGCCGCGCTGCTGGCCTCGGCCTGCACCCTGGAGCCGCGCTACCAGCGCCCCGCCGCGCCGGTCGCCGCGGCATATCCCGATGCCGGCACCGGCGCCGCGTCGACGCCGGCTGCCGCCGATCTCGGCTGGCGCGACTTCTTCGCCGATCCGCGCCTGCAGAAGCTGGTCGAGATCGCGCTCGCCAACAATCGCGACCTGCGCGTGTCGATGCTCAACGTCGAGGCGGCGCGCGCCCAGTACCGCATCCAGCGCGCCGAGCTGCTGCCGGCGATCGCCGGCACCGGCACCGGCAGCGGCCAGCGCACGCCGGACGATCTGACCAGCAATCCGGATCACAACGTCTCGCACAACTACAGCGTCGGCGTCGGCTTCACGTCCTACGAGCTCGACCTGTTCGGCCGCGTGCGCAGCCTCAAGCGCGAAGCGCTCGAGACCTATCTCGGCTACGAGGAGACGCGGCGCAGCGCGCAGATCACCCTGGTCGCCGAAGTCGCCAACGCCTATCTGAGCTGGCTGGCCGACCAGGAACTGCTGCGCGTGACGCAGGACACCTTCGACAGCCAGCAGCAGTCCTTCGCGCTGACGCAGAAATCGTTCGACGCCGGCGCCGTCGGCGCGCTCGATCTGCGCCAGGCGCAGACCGCGCTGGAGACGGCGCGCGCCAATCTCGCGCAGTACCAGCGCCAGGCGACGCTCGACCGCAACGCGCTCGTGCTGCTGCTCGGCGTGCCGGCCCTGCCCGCCGACCTGCCGCAAGGCCGCGACCTCGATACGCAGGAGCTGCTCACCGAACTGCCCGCCGGCCTGCCCTCGGAAGTTCTCGCGCGCCGCCCGGACGTGCTGGCCGCCGAACACGATCTGCGCGCCGCCAACGCCAACATCGGCGCGGCGCGCGCCGCCTTCTTCCCGCGCATCACGCTGACCGGCAGCTACGGCACCGCGAGCAGCGAGTTCAGGGGCCTGTTCGACGCCGGCAGCGACGCCTGGAGCTTCGCGCCGACCATCACCGTGCCGATCTTCAGCGGCGGCGCCAACCGCGCCGGCCTCGATCTCGCCACGGTGCAGAAGAACATCTACGTCGCTCAGTACGAGCGCACGATCCAGAACGCCTTCCGCGAAGTCGCCGACGCGCTCGGCTCGCGCGCCACGCTGGATGCGCAGCTCGCCGCGCAGCAGACCCTTCTCGAAGCGAGCGGCGAGAGCTACAGGCTCGCCGAGCTGCGCTTCCGCGCCGGCGTCGACAGCTACCTGACGACGCTCGACGCGCAGCGCTCGCTGTACGCGGCGCAGCAGGGCTACGTCTCGATCAAGCTGGCGCGCCTGCAGAACCTGGTGACGCTGTACAAGGCGCTCGGCGGCGGCTGGAACGAGAGCACGGCGGCGCAGCCGGGCGCCGGTCCCGCCGCGCCCTGACGCGCGCGGCGGCCGGCGCGCCCAGCGCCGGTCCGCCGTCAGCGCGCGCAGCAGCGCGTCGCGCGCCGCCCCGGCGGGGAAGAAGCTTTTCGACGCGCCGCCCGTCGGCGCTGACTCGAGCGGCGTGCGGAAGGTGCTGAGCATCGCCAACAGGCGCACGCGCTGCGCGCCGACGACGAACTCGGTCGCCGGCACCGGCAGGGCCGGCTGGCGCGGGTCGAGCTGCCGCCAGTGCCGGGGCCGGCCGGCATGGCGCGGCAGCTCGTCGAGCTGCGCGGCGACCGCCGGATGCTCCAGCGCCTCGCGCGCGGCGCGCCAGCAGCGGCGGCGCGATGCCTCGATGCTGGCGATGCGCGTGCGCAGACCCCGTTCGTGCAGGATCAGCTCGAGCAGCTTGCGCGGCCCTTCGCCGCCGACCGCGCGCCACATCGTCTCGTCGGCACCGGGCGCGCCGAGCAGCGGCAGGGCGACGCGGTTGGCGCGCAGCAGATTCCAGGCGCGGTCGACGACCCCCGCCGGACACGGCTCGTGGCGGCGCAGCATCAGGTCGAGGGCCCGCAAGGCCGGCGGCGAGCCGCAGGCGTTCGCCGATCTCGCATCGCCCGCCCGCTGGCGCCTGCTGGCGATGATCTGGATGATCGGCGACGCGCGCCGCAGCGGCCGCACCGTGTGGCCGTATCTGCTGCTGACGCCGGTGCTCGGCTTCGGGCCCTTGCGGCACCCGCTGGCCGGCGCGCCAGGCGCGCGCCGGCCTACGGCTGAACGCGACGGTGCTCGCGCGCCGGCGCGGCGTTAAGCTGGCGGCTCTTCGCACGATGGAGCCCGCCATGCTGTTGCCCGAACTGCCGAATGCCGGCCAGCCCTTTCCGCAGATCTCGACCGCCGGCCGGCCAAGCGCCGAGCAGTTCGCGCTCGCCAAGCAGCGCGGTGTCGGCACCGTCATCAACCTCTGCCCGCACAGCGAGCCGGCGGCCTACGACGAGCCGGCGCTGGTGCGGGAGCTCGGCTTGCAGTACGTCAACATCCCGGTCGCCGGCGCCGGCGATCTCAATGCCGACAACGCGCGCAAGCTGGCCGACGCGCTGGCCGCGGCGCAGGGCGCCACGCTCGTGCACTGCGCGAGCAGCAACCGCGTCGGCGCGCTGTTCGCGCTCAAGGCGTTCTGGCTCGAGGCCAAGAGCGTCGACGAGGCGCTGGCCATCGGCCGCGCCGCCGGCCTGCGCGCCATGGAACCGGCAGTGCGGCAGTTGATGGGCGCGTAAGGCGCCGACCCGCGGCAAAACGAAAAGCCCGCCGTCGACGACGGCGGGCTTTTCGCTGTGGCCCCGGGCGAGCGGCGTTACTGCTGCGGCGCGGCCAGCGGGTCGACCGGTTCGGCCGGCGTCGTGTCCGGCACCTCGGTCAGGGTCAGCGGTTCCGCAGTGTCGCTCGCCGCGGCGGCCGCCTCGCCGCCTTCGGTGATCTTCAGCTCGACGCGACGATTTTCCTCGCGGCCGTCCTCCGTGCTGTTGTCGCCGATCGGCATCGTTTCGCCGTAACCCTGCGTCGTCATGCGCTCGGCGGCGATGCCGTGCGCGACGAGATAGGCCTTGACCGCGTCGGCGCGGCGCTGCGAGAGCTTCAGGTTGTAGGCGTCGGCGCCCTTCGAATCGGTATGACCGTCGATCTCCACCTTGATGTCCGGGTGGCGGCTCAGTTCGCTGACGACCTGATCGAGCAGGGTCTTGGCATTGACCGTGAGGCTGGCCTTGTCGAACTCGAAGTTCACGCCGTGCAGCACCAGCTTGTCGCCGGCCTTGCAGCCGTCGAGATTCAAGGTCTCGCCGGGCGCGAACTGCTTGCAGACCGGCGAGGGCGGCGGCGGTGCCGGCGGCGGCTCGACCGGCACGACCTCGACCGGCGCTTCGGCGACCGGCGCGAGCGGCGCCGGCGCCGGCGAGCCGAAGGCGTAGCGCAGGGTCAGCATCGCCGACTGTGCCTTGTAGTCGGTCTCCACGCGCGTGTTCGGCGCGTTCTCGAGCAGATCGAAGGACGCGTCGCTGGCGAGGCGCAGATAGCGGTAGTCGAGCGAGGCCGTCCAGTGCGGGCTCAGCTCGTAGGCGAGGCCGGCGCCGAGCTGCCAGGCGAACCGCGTGTCGAAGCGGTCGCGCAGCGGGGTGTTGCCCCAGCGCCCGCTGTTGATCTCGAGGCGGCCGGCACCGGCGCCGGCGCCGATGTACGGATGCAGGCTGCCGGAGCGGAAGAAGTCGTACCAGACGTTGAGCATCGCCGTGGCCAGCTGGTTGCCGCCGTCGACGTCGGAGGTCGTGCCGCCGCTGCTGAGCGGGCCGAGTCTGTCGCGATACAGGCTCTTGAAGTCGTTGTTGCGGTAGGCGAGCTCGATCTCGCTGCGCAGGCCGTTGGGATACGCGAAGCCGACCGCCAGACCGCCGAGCCAGCCGGTGTCGAGCTTGGCCCGCGCGATGCGCGTGCCGTCCGGCACGTTGCTGAGCGGAGCGGAATAGTCATAGACGCGATAGTCCTCGCTCTCCAGCCAGTTCGCGCCGCCTTCGAGCCCGAGATACCAGCCATCGGCGGCATGCGCGCCGAGCGGCAATACGGCCAGGGCCATCCACGACCAGCGCAGATGCGAAAAACCTCCGGTGACACGCATACTCGACTCCTTCGTTGCGGGACCGCCGCGACGCTGCGGCGTGGGGGGAATCGTCTTGGCCGGCATGATATTGCGCGGCCGGGTCCGACGCACCTCGCCGACGTTCAGCGCAGCGCGCGGTCCGGATAGTCGGTGAAGAAGCCGTCGACGCCGAGCGCGCGCAGCGCGCGCATCTCGTCGACGTCGTTGACGGTGTAGACCCACAGCTGCAGGTCGCGCCGGTGCGCGTCTTCGACCAGCCGCGCGTCGACGAACTCGCTCGATACCGACAGCACCGCCGCGCCGAGCTCGGTCGCCGGTCCGGCCCAGTCGAGCGGCACGCCGCAGACCAGGGCGCCGACCGGCACCTCGGGCAGCAGCTCGCGGAACTCCCACAGCTCCGGATGATGGAAGGACGAGACCAGGAAGCGCTCGGCCGGCCAGCCGTCGGCGATGTAGTCGCGCAGGATCTTCGCCACCGCCTGCGCGCAGCCGTCCCAGGTCTTCAGCTCGATGTTGACGGCGGCACGGTTCTCGATGAGGTCGAGCGCGTCGGCGAGCGTCGGCACGTTCTGGCCGCCGCCGGCGTCGAGCGCGCGGATCTGCGCGGCGCTCAGCTTCGCCAGCGGACCGTGGCCGTCGGTCGTGCGATCGACCGTCAGGTCGTGCATCAGCCAGCACTCGCCGGCGACGTACTGCACGTCGAATTCCAGCCACGGCGCGCCGAGGCGGATGCCGGTGTCGAGCGCCAGCAGCGTGTTCTCGGGCGCGTGGCCGCGCGCGCCGCGGTGGCCGATGATCGTGAGGGGACGCTGCTCGCTCATCGCATGCTCCGATTCCGCGCCGCGCGGAGCGCCATCGTGCGCCGCGCCACGGCCGTTGGGAAGCTCAACGCTCGCCGACGTGCATGATCTTCATGGTGTTGGTGCCGCCCGAGCTGACGCCGTCGCCCTTGGTGACGAGCACGCGGTCGCCGTCGGCGACGGCGCCGCGATACTTGAGGATCTCGATCGCCTCCAGGGTCTTGGCGAGGCCCGGCGCGTCGTCGTCGCTCGGCAGGAAGGCGATCGGGTAGACGCCGCGGCACAGCGCCATGCGCCGCCGCGTGCGCTCGTGCGGCGTCAGCGCATAGATCGGGATCTGCGCCTCGCTGCGCGACATCATCAAGGCCGTGTTGCCGGACTCGGTCATCGCCACGATGGCGCGCGCGTGCATGTGCCGCGCCGTCCAGCTGGTCGCCATGGCGATCGCCTCGTCGGTGCGCTCGAAGTGCGTGTCGAAGGACAGCGAGCGCCGCGCCGTCGTGGTCGGCACGGTTTCGGCGCCGATGCAGACGCGCGCCATCGCCTCGACGACCTTGACCGGATACTTGCCGGTCGCCGTCTCGGCCGACAGCATCACCGCGTCGCTGCCGTCGATCACGGCGTTGGCGACGTCGAGCACCTCGGCGCGCGTCGGCACCGGGCTCGTGATCATCGACTCCATCATCTGCGTCGCGGTGATCACCATTTTGTTCTGCTCGAGCGCCTCGGCGATGATGCGCTTCTGCCAGCCGGGCAGCTCCGCATCGCCGATCTCCACGCCGAGATCGCCGCGCGCGACCATCACCACGTCGCTGGCGGCGATGATCTCGCGCAGCACGCCGAGCGCCTCGGCGCGCTCGATCTTGGCGACCAGGCTGCAGCTGCCGCCGGCCGCCTGCACCAGCTCGCGTGCCTGGAGCATGTCGCTTGCCGCGCGCGGGAAGGACACGGCGATGAAGTCGACGTCGAGCGCGACCGCCGTACGCAAGTCCTCCTTGTCCTTGTCGGTCAGCGCCGCCGCCGACAGCCCGCCGCCCTGCTTGTTGATGCCCTTGCGGTTCGACAGCAGGCCGCCGACCAGCACCGTGCAGATCACGCGCGTGCCGCGCACCGCGTCGACGCGCATGCTGATCGCGCCGTCGTTGAGCAGCAGCACGTCGCCGGCGGCCACGTCGTCCGGCAACTCGCGATAGGCGCAGCCGACCACCGTCGCGTCGCCGGCCTGCGCGCCGAGCGCGGTGTCGAGCGTGAAGCTCTGGCCTTCCTGCAGCTCGACCGGGCCGGCGGCGAACGACTCGATGCGGATCTTCGGACCCTGCAGGTCGGCGAGGATGCCGACGTCGAGCCCGAGCTCCTGCGCTGTCCTGCGCACCTGCTCGGCGCGGCGACGCTGGTCGTCGGCCGTGCCGTGCGAGAAGTTCAGGCGCACGACGTCGACGCCGGCGGCGAGCAGCCGGCGCAGGATTCCCGGATCGTCGGTGGCGGGGCCGAGCGTGGCGACGATCTTGGTTCGACGGGGCATGGGCCTGGTCATGGGTGGGCATCCTCCTGCGAATACAATAACGCCGCTTCGCGCGCCTGCGGCGCGCCACAACCCTTTCCGTGGAGAACGACATGACGGTTTTCGGAACGCCGCTGAGCGAGCACGCCACCAAGGTGCTGATGCTCGGCGCCGGCGAGCTCGGCAAGGAAGTGGTGATCGAGCTGCAGCGCTACGGCGTCGAGACCATCGCCGTCGACCGCTATGCCAACGCGCCGGCCATGCAGGTCGCGCACCGCAGCCACGTCATCAACATGCTCGACGGCGCCGAGGTGCGGCGCGTCATCGAGCTGGAGCAGCCGGACCTCGTCGTGCCGGAGATCGAGGCGATCCACACGCCGACCCTGCAGTCGCTCGAAGCCGAGGGCTTTCGCGTGATCCCGACCGCGCGCGCGACCTGGCTGACGATGGACCGCGAAGGCATCCGCCGCCTCGCCGCCGAGGAACTCGGCCTGCCGACCTCGCCGTACCGCTTCGCCGGCTCGTACGAGGAATACGCGGCCGCCGTCGCCGCGCTCGGCATGCCCTGCGTCGTCAAGCCGGTGATGTCGTCCTCGGGCAAGGGCCAGTCGGTCGTCAAGCGCGAGGCGGATATCCGGAAAGCCTGGGATTACGCGCAGGCCGGCGGCCGCGCCGGCCAGGGCCGCGTCATCGTCGAAGGCTTCGTGCCCTTCGACTACGAGATCACCCTGCTGACGGTGAAGCACGCCGGCGGCATCAGTTTCTGCCCGCCGATCGGCCACCTGCAGATCGACGGCGACTACCGCGAATCCTGGCAGCCGCAGCCGATGGACGAGGCCGTGCTGCGCCAGTCGCAGCAGATCGCCGAGAAGGTGGTCGGCGCGCTCTGCCATCCGGACGGCCGCGGCCTGTTCGGCGTCGAGCTGTTCATCGTGGGTGAGCGCCTACGCATCGGAGATGCCTCGGATGGCATCTCCGGTGGGCGCGAACGCCCGGCCAGGGATGGCCGGGCAGGGGCTCAATCAGATAGCGGAAGTCTCGCCATGGACGGCGGCGTCAAGGTCTATTTCTCGGAAGTCTCGCCGCGTCCGCACGACACCGGCCTCGTCACGCTGATCTCGCAGGATCTCTCCGAGTTCGCGCTGCACGCGCGCGCCATCCTCGGCCTGCCGATCCCGAACATCCGCACGCGCGGCCCGGCCGCGTCCTGCGCGGTGCTGTTCGAGGGCGACCGCAAAGCCCCGCGATACACCGGCGCCGACGCCGCGCTCGCCGAGCCCGACACCCAGCTGCGCCTGTTCGGCAAGCCCGAGATCGTCGGCAAGCGGCGCATGGCGGTGACGCTCGCGCTCGCCGACTCGGTCGACATGGCGCGCGACAAGGCGCGCCGCGCGGCGGCGCAGCTCAGGCTCGCATGAGCGCACTGGCGAAAGCGCAAGGCGCCGTATGGAAGGCCGGCGCGCGGAACATCCGTAGCCATGCCCGGCTGTGCAGCGCGGTGCTGTTCGGGTTGTTGGCAGGAGGTTGCGCCGGCTCGCTGCTGAAAGATCCTCGCTGATTTGACGTAGTCACAGAAAATCGCGACAGGCGAAAAGTAGAAGTAAGGTCGCTTCGGGTGCGCCAGAATCAGAGGTTATTCAGACTTTCCCAAGCGGCCTTGCCGATGACCCCCCAATCGTAGAAGCCCTCGGAAATCGTCGCGCCTGTAGCGACAGTGCCTGCGGCGATACCGCCGGCTGTCCGCCCAAGGTCCCTCAACGCGCGTATGTCCGTTCTGCCGGCCCATCGGCTCAACTGGCTCGTGAATGGATTCAGTTGGCTTCTTGGTACGCCAAGTCCCCGCAGCTCCCCCGGCATCTTCGGCATTGTGCCGACTCCCAGCGTCGCGCCCAGGGTTCCTGCTGTGGCGCCAAGATCAAACCTGTTCTGTTCGATGTCGCTGGCGAATTGATCTGCGTTAAAGCAGGCCAGTCCAGTGAGGTCTACACACGAAATCGGATTGCAGCCACCGCCGACTATTCCGACACTACCGACATAGTTGTAGTCATTGATGCCGCCATCAGCCGTAGCTGATAGCCGCAAGTCATAATCCATGCATCGCAACCAGCGACTCAAATCTCCAAACAACGATCGCTATCGCTGTCAGGCATACGAGGACAGGAACCGATGTAGCTCGCAGCAGAGCCCAGGCTCTGCCTTTTCCATGCAAACGGACTTGGATCCACGCATATCGAGACGACATTAGAACTGATGCGAGCAAAGCAAAGAGAACAAATCGGCGATCCGCTCCCATGGAGAGAAGCACCACACCAAGAATAAGAGCGAACAACCCAAGGTGCTGCAGTCGGTGGGACGATGCGCCGATCATTTGCCGCACCCGCAGTCATTGCCACCACGAAGCGCGTCGCCCAAGGCACCAGCGACACCACCCCCAATTGCGCCCGCTACGGCCAGACGGGGATCGCCGGCAACCGCACCACCAACGAGTCCTCCGATTGCACCCGCGCCGGGGGCCGCGCCCAGGCTGCTTCCGAAGAGTGCTTGCGCACCATTAGCAATTGCGACGCTGGCTACTGCACCAGCAACGCCGCCAGCAACTCCTCTCGGACTCTCTCCGCCAACTGCTGACGTAAGTCCCGCACCAACTCCGGCACTGCCAACATTGTTACCGAGAGTTACGGCGAAGGAAGTAGCGATCAAGCCCGTTGCCAGTCCAGTCAGGCCACCAACCGCTGCTCCCGCGAGACCGCCGTTGACACCGCCGTAGATTACCCCCGTAAGTAACCCACCCAACGATCCCTCGATCGCAGCAATCGTATCGGCAGAAAGGCAATACAAGCCATAGGGATCGATATAGTTAATCGGATTCCCCCCGACATAGGCATAAAGATTGGGGCCCGCTATCTCCTCAATTGGGTCGCGACTGATCCAACGGCCCACGCTAGGCTTGTAAACCCGGTAGTTGGCCAGGTAGAGACCTGTTGCCTCGTTGAACAACATGCCAGCGAAGCGGAAGTCCGTGGTCGTTCCCGTGCCGATCTTCAGGTTTCCATAGGCCTCATACAAGGCGCCGCCGAGCAGCGATCCCGTTATATCCATGACGCCAACAACCGAGCCGATGGTGTCCTTGATGTAGTAGAGCTTCGTCGCGCCATGCAGCTCGCCTTGGTCGAAGTAGTTCGCGATGACTACGTTGCTCTGATTCGACGCTTGGCAGATACGCTGACCGCACCAGGTGTACCGGGTTTCCGTCGCGGTGCGGCCACTGTTCTTCTCCGACACCACGAGACGACGGCCGAGGCCGTCGTACTTGAACCCGGTGACGTGACCGTTCGAAATGTTAGTGGCCGAGATCAGGCGGTCTTCCGCATCCCAAAGGTAGGTGAACGCTCCATCGTTCAGCAGATTGCCATTCGCATCGTACGTCCACGTGCTGCTGTTGACTGTCGCGAGTTGGTTCAAATTATTCACGGTGGTCGAGACCGTCACGCTACTGCTCGTGTAGGACGTTAAGTTGTTGGCTGCGTCGTAGGTATATGAATCATCGAGCGCGGTCGACGAGGCGGTGTCCTGGAATGTCAAGCGACCATTGTCGTCGTATGTATAGCTCTCATTGCGAGTCAGGCCCGTGGTCTTATTGTAATCAGCCTTCGTTAGTAGCCGATGTTCAGCAGAGTGCGTCAGGGTAAACTTGCGCGAGGCAAGCAAGGCAAGATTGCCGCGATAGCTGAGCGTTTGAAGCTGTCGGTCGCCGGTATCGCCGTCGTAGGTATAAGCGACGTAGTGACCACCGCCACCTATCGGTAGCAGTCGATACAACAACTGGTCAGAGTCACCGTCGTAGGAATTCTGGAAAAAGCCCAGCGGATTCTGATCGCCAATAGGCCGGCCGATGCCGTCGTAGTCGAAGGTTTGAACTTGATTCGTCGTGATCGACGTTAAGCGACCGTACGTGTCGTAGCCGTATGCCACGCTGTCGTTGAGCCCGAACGGACCCGAGGCGGAATCCAGCTTCAACGCACCTGGCGAACCCACCGGGGCGTACGAGA
This sequence comes from Solimonas soli DSM 21787, assembly GCF_000474945.1. Classification (GTDB taxonomy): domain Bacteria; phylum Pseudomonadota; class Gammaproteobacteria; order Nevskiales; family Nevskiaceae; genus Solimonas; species Solimonas soli. The sequence goes on from NZ_AXDW01000011.1 coordinate 53,178, forward strand.
ATTCGGAGGTTCCGATGCCGTCCGTCATCGACACCAGCTGCGGATAGTACGGATCGTAGGTGTAAGACACGCCCGCGGTCGCGTTGACGGCCCCGGAGTAGCTGATCGCCGTCTGCCGATTGTCGAGCGCGTAGGAATACGTCTTGGTCTGGCCCAAAGCATCGGTCACCTTCCACAGGCGATCAATGCCGTCGTAGATGTAACTTGTATATGAACTGTTCGCGAACGTCTTCTTCGTCGGCCGGCCCTCGAGGTCCCGATCCCACGTTGTGACGTTGCCATTCTTGTCGGTCTGCGTACGCAGATTGCCGTTGGCGTAGTAGGTATACGACTCGATCTGGTTCATCGGATCGGTAACGGAAACGAGATTCCGCAGCGCATCGTAGCTGTATGTCGTCAGCTTCAGCTCACGATCGCGGTGCTTCTTCAGGTCCAATCGATCCCACGTGTAGACGCGAGAGGTCCCATCGGGGAAGGTCTCACTGATGACACGATCGAGAGCGTCGTATGCAAGCGTAGTGGTAAAGCCGTACTTCGCCGAGGTTGCGATGCGGCCGTATGCATCGTAGGTGAACCTCAGGATATCGTTGCCAATGGCGTTACTGACATAAAGGAGATAGCCGTTGGGGTTGTAGTGATACTCGATCGTATCCTTGGGCCCACCGGTGATAACGGTTATCTGGCCGCGGCTGTTGTACTGATAGGAAGTCGTGTGCCCCGCCGCGTCGACATAGGTCAGCGGCCGGTGCTGCGAGTTGTAGGTGTACTGCGCAACCGTGTCATAGGTACTGCCGTTCTTCTGAGTGATGGTCAGCAAATCAATCCCATTGCTAGCGTACGTGTAGTGACTCTCGCGTCCGACGGGGTCGATCTCCGTCAGCACCATGCCCTGAGCGTTGTACGTGTACTTTGTGACCTTGGTCGCCCCCGCGTCGGTGACCCGCCCAACCTGGGTCGGACGATCCAGAGAGCCGGTGTACAAAGGGTCCGTCTGCCCGGGGTAGCGATACCAGATACGTGATTCCATCGGGTACTTGATGCTTTCGAGAACGCCACTCGTCGTGCTCGTGGCTGTTGAGAGATGCATGAAGTGCTTGATGCGGGCCTTGGTGTAGTCGCATGTGGTGGCCGTGCCGGTGCCGGTGCACGCGCTCGCAAAGACCTCCTTGTCCCAATAGAACGAGTTCCGGTAGTTGAGATAGGCATTCGTGATCCCCATGCCGGACGGTGCGGTCGGATCGCTGTAAGAAATGCCGGGCGCCGTATGACGGAACTCGGTTCTTTCCGTGTGGCCGGTCGGATCGGTCGCCTGAATCCAGTACTGCGTTGTGCTGACCTGCTGCTGCAGGAACGTGGTGGTTCCGTAGGGCGTCGTCATCGACTGGATGAAGGTGCCGCTGTCGTACCCGAACGTAGAGTTCATCCCGATCACATCGGTGATCGACGATAAGCGGCCACTGGCGTCGTACCCGATGGTTGCGCTGCGGCCGAAGGGATCTGTGATCTTCGTGACGAGCAGGGGATTGCTGTTCGTATAGGAGAAGGTCGTGCTCTGGCCGATCGTATCGACGATACTGGTGAGACGCATCTGGCTGTCGTAGTTGAGCGTCAGGCTGTTGCCTTGAGCATCCGTCATCGTCTTCAGGAAAATCCTGCGCGGATAGCTCGTCGCACCGTTCGATGCGCTGAAGACGCTCTTGCTGCCGTCTGCCAAGCGAAGCTCGTACGTTATGGGGCTTGCAGAGGTGCGCACCAGCACCGCGGCTTTCTCTCTTTCGGGAGTAAATGCACCGGTCGACGACGAGTAGCCGGAGTAGGTAGTGCCACCGCCACCCGCCTGATAGCGGAGGACATTGGCGCCCGCGGTCGCAGGATCGTCCTGAATGTAGGTGAGCCAGTTGATCGTCCACTTCTGGCTCAAGTTGTAGAAATTGAACGTTGAAGGCTGATCCGACTCTTTCTGGTGGTAGGTCAGCGTGGTAAAGACCGGCGGGCCTACGGGTGGCTGATACCCGACCGGGGTGTCGGTGATCCTGAGACTGGCCAGCATCGAATTGAATGCATAGACCGGCATGCCCCGCGCCATGCCACAGCCCTTGTCATCGTTGCCGGAAGGCCCACCCGAGCTGCCGCAGCCGCCGCTTGATGCGCCGCTGCTGCCGCCGTCACCTCCGTCGGTGCTTGAGCTTGATCCACCTGCATGCGGATCAACCGAACTTGTAGGGCCCGCCTGTGCTGACAAGATGACTGCAAACAGCAAAACAGGCAGAACGCGATTCATCAAAGTCATGACACTCCCCAGCGCATGGCGACGATTTCGAGATGGGTTACTGCTTCGGGATCAGTGATACCGGATCAATCGAAAGCCCCGACGATTTCGGCTTCAGGGTCCGGTAGTCGATTTGAATTCCAGTCTTTTTGGCGAAGAGTCCGCTTCGGTACTGCGACATGCAGCGCTGATCGTCGCGCGCGCAAAGCGTCGCGACACAGCCAGTCAAGCCATGGAACAGAGCGGCGGCTTGTGGGTCATTCGGCGGCGGGTCGACCGATCCGTCGTGCGGTGTATAACGGACGAGGTCTCCGATACGAAGTGGTGCCGCTTCGAACTCAGCCACTTCCATGAACACAGTGGAGGTAACGAGCTTGCCGTCTTCCTCATGCTGTATCGCTACAGGCTTCACCCTGCGAACGTATTGCTCGGCGTCTGTCGGCAAGTGCTTCCACAGACCGCGCGCTTTCGCGCTGGCAACTAGGGAGCGCACTGCAGCGCTGTTGCCAACGTAAATCAACGTGCCGATGACGTAGTTCCCATAAGCGCCGTCGACGAGAAGGCTACACAGCTGTGGGTGAGCGCATACAGCCGCTGGAGCAGCATGTGCCGCCGTTGCCAGCAGCCCAAGAGATAGAACCCCACTGAATCGAAGCTTGGCCGCTCGCATGCCGCCCCCGTACAGAATCCACAGTCTCGGGGCCGACCTTATCGAGGAGGCAGCGATCAATATGTGACAAAAGCACGAAATGCCCCTCAACGGTATCTTAGAGCCGATGAGCGGTTCCCGAAACAACGATTGACCGGGGAATCCTTACAGGATTACCGATGATGCGCTCCCGTTGCTGCATGTGCAGGAAGACGTCGACAGCGTCGTTTTTCCGGCCCCATTCCAGCCGTAGATCAGATTGAAGCGTGCGAAGTCTGGCAGTCCCGTCGCAGGCCACAAAAAATTGCGGAATATGCGGTAGTCGCGAATCGTCTGGAAGCGCGTGATCTTCATAGGTACCGATTCAGCGCTTCTGCGCGATGCGTAGTACTCGGTAGCCAATGACCACCGGTTGTTCCGTCTGATAGGCCTCGGAGCGTTGCGAGACGGCGGATTGTTCGCGCGCGTTCTTGCGCTCTGAGTTCAGCGCAATTCCAGTGCAGCGCAACACGGCTTGGACCAGATAGCTATCGGCGTTTTGCAGGACGTGTTGCACAACATCGCTCGCTACGGTGCTCTGCAGGAAGATCAGGATGCCGTCGTCTCGCGTCACTCGCGCGGCGGCAGGCGCAGGTAGTGGCGCTCGCCGCGCCGCGGGTCGTACCAGACTTCGACCAGCGCCTGCGTCTCGGGATCGATGAAGCGCTCGCCGGTCGCCTGCCAGTGCGGTTCCGGGCGCTGCGTGCGCAGCGCGCCGTAGCGCCAGCGCTCCCAGGCGACGCCGGCACCGAAGACCAAGGCGCCGACCAGCAGGTGCGGCACGATCGCGTAGACGCCGCAGGCGGCGGCGACGCCGGCGCCGATGAGCAGCAGCACGCCGATCGCGATCAGGACCTGCCGCAGCATCGCGCGCTCACACCCGCTCGACGACCACGGCGGTGCCATAGGCGACGATCTCGCTCATGGTCTGCGCGATCTCCGAGGAATCGAAGCGCATCATGACGATGGCGTTCGCACCCATGGCGTCGGCGTTCTTCACGAGCCGGTCGACGGCGTGGCGCCGCGCTTCTTCGAGCATCGCCGTGTACTCGTGGATTTCGCCGCCGACCAGCGAGCGCAGGCCGGCCATCAGGTTGCCGCCGATGCCGCGGCTGCGCACGACGACGCCGAAGGCCTGGCCCAGCGTCTGCACGACGCGATGACCGGCGATGTTTTCACTGGTGACGACGATCATGCGGCGCTCCTGTGCGGGATGACGATCAGCGGGTTTCCGGCAGCGGAATGAATTCGCTCTCGCCCGGGACTTTCTTGAAGCGCTGCGCTTTCCAGTCGGCCTTGGCCTGCTCGATGCGCTCGGGACGGCTCGACACGAAGTTCCACCAGACCGTGCGCGCGCCGAGCGGCTCGCCGCCGAGCAGCATCAGGTGCGCCTCGCTCTCGGCCAGCACTTCGATCTCGGCACCGGCGGCGAACACCGGCATCGTGCCCTCGGCGAAACGCTGCGCACCGAGCGCGACGCTGCCGTCGACGACGTAGAGCGCGCGTTCGCCGTAGCCGGCCGGCATCTTCAGGCGCGCGCCGGCGGCGAGCTTCGCCTCGACGTAGAAGGTCGGTGAATGCGTGACGACCGGCGAGCGCAGGCCGTAGGCCTCGCCGGCGATCACGCAGATCCGCGCGCCGTCGCGAGCCGCGCGCGGCAGCCGGTCGGCGGCGTAGTGCGTGAAGGCGGGCGCGCACTCCTCCTCGTCCGCCGGCAGGGCGATCCAGGACTGGATGCCGTGCACGCGCACGCCTTTCGCGCGCTCGTCGGGCGGGCTGCGCTCGGAATGCACGATGCCGCGGCCGGCGGTCATCCAGTTGACGTCGCCGGGCACGATGGTCTGCACGCTGCCCAGCGAATCGCGGTGATCGATGCGGCCCTCGAACAGATAGGTGACGGTCGACAGGCCGATGTGCGGGTGCGGGCGCACGTCGACGCCGCGCCCGGGCGTCATGTTCCAGGGCCCCATGTGGTCGAAGAACACCCAGGGGCCGACCATCAGGCGATGGCCGATCGGCAGCACGCGCCGCACCATCTCGCCGCCGCCGAGATCGCGGACCCGGCCCTGCAGGATGTCGATGACGACGTCGCTCATGAAGCGCTCACGAAGAGGGGGAGCCACAGCATAAGCGAGCTGGCCGCCGCCGCGCCGCCGCGCCGCGCGGGCCACGCGCCGTCGGTTCTAGAACAGCGTCGGCGGCGATTCGATCGCGGCCGCGGGCGGCACGTGGCGCGGCGTGCCATTGCTGGCGAGCAGCGGCGAGCGCTTGCCGCGGAAGGCCCAGTCGGCCTGTTCGGCGAACACCAGGCGCTGGCGTTCGCAGATCTCCAGCGTCGCGCGCACGTCGCTGAGCAGGCCGCCGGCCTCGCCGTCGAGATCGTCGGGCAGGGCCAGCACGCGATGCTCGCGGTGATAGGCGTGCAGCGCGCGCCGTGCCAGCGAGACCGGCGCGACGATGGCATGCGTCAGCCAGATCGCCAGCAGCAGGGTCGCCACGCTGGCCAGGCCGACGACGCCGAGCAGCAGATGCATCGGCCAGGGCCGGTCGGCAAAGATGGTGACGCCGCTCAGCACCAGCAGCGGCGCCGTGCACGCGAACACCAGCACGCCGTAGAGCTTGTCGGCGAGCAGGTCGAACGGCAGCAGGTGCCGCAGACGGCGGTAGCGCTGGAGAGGCAGCTTGTACATCGCCGCAGCGTAGCCTCTGCACCGCGCCGCGCGCCGCGCGCGACGCCGAACGGCGGCAAATCGCCCGATCAGCGCCGAATCCTGACGCCGGCGTCGTCGATGGCCGCCTCAGCGGATACTGACGCGCGGCGGCGGCGCGGCCGGCTCGGGGATCGGCAGCGGCACGATGTGCATCTCGCGGCCGCCGGCCTCGAGGCGCTGCTGGACCGCCAGCGGCATCTGGTTGTGCAGCCAGCGCGTCAGCAGGTTTTCGTTGCCGAACACCAGCTTGCTGGCGAACACGGTGGCTTTCGGAAAGTCCGCGAAGACCTGCGGCAGCAGCGCCATCAGCTCGCCGAGCGGATCGCCGCCGTAGGCCTGATAGGTCTTCGAGGCCAGGCCGCGGCTGGCGCAGTAGCTGGTGAAGTAGTTCAGCGAATTGTCGATGCGCGCACGCAGGCTCTTGAGCGTGCGCTCGCTGTTGAAGGCTTCCTTGTCGACCTCGCCGACCGACACGAAGGCGAAGTTGCGGAAGCGCCCCGGGAAGGTGTCGAGCACCCAGCGCAGCGCGTGCATGCCGGCGCCGCGGCTGTTGCCGACCAGGATCACGGCGGTCTCGCCGCCGCCGTCCGGTTTCAGCGGCGGCGCGTCCTCGTCCCAGTCCGGCTTGACGGCGTAGGCCTGGTCGACGCGCAGCATCAGCTGGCGGATGTACTCGTAGTGGCGGTGGATCAGCAGGCAGAAGCCGACCACGCTGCTGGTGATCAGCACCGTCACCCAGCCGCCGAGCATGAGCTTCTCGGCGAGGATGACCAGCAGGATCGCGGCGCAGACGATGAAGCCGAGCGACGCCATCGCGAACTTGCCCTTCCAGTCGAGGCGATACAGACGCTGTTCCCACCAGTAGCGGCACAGGCCGAACAGCGACAGCGAGAAGGTCAGGAACACGTTGATGCTGTACAGCACCACCAGCAGTCCGACCTGGCCGCGCGTCAGCAGCAGGATCACCAGCGCGGCGATGCCCATCACCAGCACGCCGTTCTGCGTGACCATGCGGCTCGACAGCTGGCGGAACTGGCGCGGTACCCAGTGATCGGCCGCCATGCTGGCGAGCACCGACGGGCCGCCGAGGAAGCCGGTGTTGGCGGCGACCAGCAGCAGGCCCGCTTCGAGCGCCAGCACCACGCCGAGCACGAGGCCGGAGGTGTGCGTGTCCCAGGGCAGGCTGTCGAGGATGGCGCGGAAGGTCACGGCGTTGAGCGTCTGGCCCGGCACGTGCTGCGCGTCCCACAGCAGGTAGAGCAGGATGATGCCGCCGGCGGTGAAGGCCAGCGACAGCGCCATGTAGAACATCGTCCAGTGGCCGGTGCGCACGCGCGGTTCGGCCAGCATGTTGATGTTGTTCGACACCGCCTCGATGCCGGTATAGGTGCCGGCGCCGACCGAGTAGGCGCGCAGGAACAGGGCGACCGCGAACATCCAGCCCGATTCGCGGCTGAGCTGCAGCGTTTCGTTCCAGGTCGCCGCGACCATGTCGTCGAGGCCTTCGGCGTGGTAGCTGATGCCGTAGACGATCAGGAAGGCGTGGGTGACGAAGAAGCCGAGGAAGATCGGCGCGAGGATGGCGATCGATTCCTTCATGCCGCGCAGATTGAGCACGATCAGCAGGACGATGACGCCGATCTCGGCGCCGAGCTTGTAGGTCTGGGCGCCGGGCGACAGCAGGCTGAACAGCGCGTCGCTGCCGCTGGCGACCGAGATGGCGATGGTCAGCACATAGTCGACGATCAGCGCCGAGCCGGAGACCAGGCCGGCGTGCTTGCCGATCAGCTGCGTGGCCGCCTTGTAGCCGCCGCCGCCGGACGGGAACAGCTCGATGACCTGGTTGTAGGCCAGCGAGATGATGAACACGGTCAGCGCCGTGGCGCCGGCCAGGTAGAGCGCGATGTGGCGGTGCTCGCCGAGCGCGAGGAAGGCCTCCTCCGGGCCGTAGCAGGAGGAGGAGAGGCCGTCCGCGCCGAGGCCGATCCACGCCAGCAGGGCGATCAGCACGATGTGCTGGCGGGTCCTCGGATCGAAGGGATCGAGCTTCTTGCCGAGTATCAGGCGCCAGAGGCCACGCAATGCGCTCATCGACGGTCGGTCTTGGGGCGAAGCGGCGGATTCTAGCATCGTGCTCAAAACTTGCCCTATCGCTGTCATCGGCCGCCGCGTACAATTCACGCCCTTTTTCAGGTCCCGACGGCGTTTGCGGCTGCGGGACGCCGGTGCCGCGTCGGGCCGGAAGCAGAAACCCCTCATTTCGGAAGTCGTTCCGGTTCGGTGCCCCGTGATTCAGAATCTTCGCAACATCGCCATCATCGCCCACGTCGACCACGGCAAGACCACGCTGGTCGACAAGCTGCTGCGCCAGTCGCATACCCTCGACGCGCGCGAGCAGCTCGGCGAACGCATCATGGACTCCAACGATCTGGAGCGTGAGCGCGGCATCACCATCCTCGCCAAGAACACGGCGATCCGCTGGACCGACAAGCGCACCGGCATCGAATACCGCATCAACATCGTCGACACGCCCGGACACGCCGACTTCGGCGGCGAGGTCGAGCGCGTGCTGTCGATGGTCGACTGCGTGCTGCTGCTGGTCGATTCGGTCGACGGCCCGATGCCGCAGACCCGCTTCGTCACAAGTAAGGCCTTCAACATGGGCCTCAAGCCGATCGTCGTGCTCAACAAGATCGACCGTCCGGGCGCGCGGCCGGACTGGGTCGTCGACCAGGTCTTCGACCTGTTCGACCGTCTCGGCGCGACCGACGAGCAGCTCGACTTCCCGTTCATCTACGCCTCCGGCCTCAACGGCTACGCCGGCCATTCGGCCGACATTCGCGAAGGCGACATGACGCCGCTGTTCGAGACCATCGTCGACAAGGTGCCGGCGCCGCAGGTCGATGTCGACGGTCCGTTCCAGATGCAGATCACCTCGCTGGCGCATTCGACCTACGTCGGCATCATCGGCACCGGCCGCATCAAGCGCGGCAAGATCAAGACCAACACGCCGGTCGCCGTGGTCGGCCGCGACGGCAGCGTGCGCAACGGCCGCGTGCTGCAGGTGCTCGGCTTCATGGGCCTCGACAAGGTCGAGGTGCCGGAAGCGCAGGCCGGCGACATCATCGCCATCACCGGCATCGAGGAACTCGGCATCTCGGAAACGGTCTGCGACCCGAAGCATCCGGAGCAGCTGCCGACGCTGCAGGTCGACGAACCGACCATGAGCATGATCTTCGAGGTCAACAAGTCGCCGTTCGCGGGCAAGGAAGGCAAGTTCGTCACCTCGCGCCAGATCGGTGACCGCCTGCAGCGCGAGCTGCGCACCAATGTCGCGCTGCGCGTCGAGCCGGGCGAATCGCCGGACCAGTTCCGCGTCTCCGGCCGCGGCCTGCTGCACCTCGGCATCCTGCTCGAGAACATGCGCCGCGAAGGCTATGAAATCGCCGTCGCGCGGCCGCAGGTCATCGTCAAGGAAATCGACGGCGAGCTGTGCGAGCCCTATGAAACGCTGGTCGCCGACGTCGAGGAAGCCAATCAGGGCGGCGTCATCCAGGGCCTCGCCGAACGCGGCGGCAAGATGCAGAACATGGTGCCGGACGGCAAGGGCCGCGTGCGTCTCGAATACATCGTGCCGTCGCGCGGCCTGATCGGCTTCCAGACGCAGTTCATGACGATGACCTCGGGCACCGGCCTCTTGTTCCACAACTTCGACCACTTCGGCCCGAAGACCGAGTCGACCGACATCGGCCAGCGCCACAACGGCGTGATGATCTCCAACGACCAGGGCAAGGTGCCGGCCTACGCGCTGTTCAACCTGCAGGAGCGCGGCAAGATGATCTCCTCGCCGGGCGACGAGGTCTACGAGGGCCAGATCGTCGGCATCCACGCCCGCGACAACGACCTCGTCGTCAACGTGCTGCGCGAGAAGAAGCTGACCAACATGCGCGCCTCGGGCTCGGACGAGAACGTCATCCTCACGCCGCCGGTGCGCTTCTCGCTCGAGCAGGCGCTGGAATTCATCAACGACGACGAGCTGGTCGAGCTGACGCCGACGTCGATTCGTGTACGCAAGAAGTTCCTCAAGGAGCACGAGCGCAAGCGTGCGGATCGCGCGGACTGACGAATGCCATCCTTGGCGCGACTTCAACGCTCGATCTGACCACGGCCCGGCCATCCATGGCCGGGCGCTCGCCGGACGGAATGCCATTCAAGGCATTCCGCTTTCTCCGGCTCGCCGCAAGAAGTTCCTCAAGGAACACGAGCGCAAGCGCGCCGAGCGCGCCGATTGATGAAAAGGGCGTGCTCCGGCACGCCCTTTTTGTTTGTGCGCACGCTGCCGTCCGGCGGCTGAGGGCAACAATGCTGTTGGCTACGCAACAGCGCGCCGACAATCTGCTGCGAACGCAGATTCCGAAGGGAAAACGGACTAAGAATAGCGTCCGGACTTATTTCCTTTGTCTAAGCGCCGGTGTTTAGAGTCGATTCACCATCAGCCAGCCTTAGGTCAGCCAGAGGTCCCGACATGACGGATGCATCGGGCCACCGTCCCACGCTGCTTTCACTCGAAGGCAGCAACGCGCAAGCCGTGACGATCCGCGCGAAGGCGCTCGTCTTCGCGGACCCCGTGTCGCGCGGCCTGCTGCGCTACCTCGAGCGCGTCGCGCCGAGCGAGGCGCCGGTGCTCATCATCGGCGAGACGGGCACGGGCAAGGAACTGCTCGCGCGCCACATCCACCAGCTCAGCGGCCGCAACGGTCCGTTCGTCGCGGTCAACTGCGGCGCGATCAGCGAGAACCTCGCCGAGAGCGAGCTGTTCGGTCACGAGTCGGGCGCGTTCACGGGCGCGACAGGCCGCCGAGAAGGCTGGTTCGAGGCCGCCAACGGCGGCACGCTGTTCCTCGACGAGATCGGCGACCTGCCGCTGTCGCTGCAGGTCAAGCTGCTGCGCGTGCTGCAGGAGCGTGAAGTCGTGCGCATCGGTTCGCGCAAGCCGATTCCCGTCGACATCCGCCTCGTCGCCGCGACCAACATCGATCTCGGCGAGGCCGTGCGCGCGGGCCGTTTCCGTCTCGACCTCTACTATCGCCTCAACATCGCGCAGCTCACGCTGCCGCCGCTGCGCGAGCGGCGCGGCGACATTCTGCCGCTCGCGCAGCATTTCCTGAATCATTACCGCGAGCGCCTCGGCCTGCCGCCGCAGGTGTTCGGCCATGCCGCGCTGCGCGCGCTCGAAAGCTACAGCTGGCCCGGCAATATCCGCGAGCTCGAGAACGTCGTGCATTTCGCGCTGCTCGTCGCGTCCGACCACGAGATCGGTCCCGAGCACCTCAAACTCACGAGCGAGGCCGCGCGACCGCTGCCCGTCGCCGGTGCGCGCAGCACGGCGACGCCACGCGAGCGCGTCCAGGACGCGTTGCAGGAATTGTTCGACGAAGGCGGCGACAACCTGTTCGACGAATACGAGAAACTCATCGTCGACGAGGCGTTCCGTTACAGCAATTACAACCAGGTGCGCGCCGCGGCGCTGCTCGGCCTGTCGCGCAATGTGTTGCGCACGTTGCTGCGCAAGCACGGCTATCTCAGCGAACGCGGGCGGAGCAACGTCGGCGGCGTGCGCGCCACGGGTGCGCTGTCCTGAACTGAACGGCCACCTCCTTCCCAAACAACCGCGGTTGGCAAAGCGATGAGTCAGGATGACACCGTGCCAGCGTCGATCGACAAGATCTGGTACACGAGCGCGCCCGTGCCGACGCCGCTCGGCCTCGCCTCGCAGCTCGGCTGGTTCCTCGACGAGTTCCGTGGCGACGGCATCGGCGTCTATACGCTGCGCGAGGGCCGCGACGACGGCCTGCATCGCTCGCACTACGATCATTCGCTCGAGCATTCGTTCCGCCAGGGCGGCAGCGCGCCGGCGATGTGGGCACGCGCCGAAGGACGACGCACGCGCGTCATCGGTCTCAACTGGATCGACGAATTCCAGGCCATCATCGCGCTGCCGCACAGCGGCATCCGCAAGCTGCGCGATCTCAAGGGGCGACGCCTCGCGCTGCCGCGCCGCCGCGGCCTCGAAGTCGACCACGAGCGTGCCGCCGCGCTGCGCGGCTCGCTCGTCGCGCTCGAGATCGCCGGCCTCACGCAGGCCGACGTCGCCTGGCTCGACATCGTGCTCGACCGCCCGCAGCTCGCGCGGCCCACGCACCGCATTCTCAACAACCGCCACCCGCTGCTCGCCAACGCGCTGCGCGAATGTCGCGCCGACGCCGTGTACGTCAAGGGCCCGCAGGGCGCGCAGCTCGTCGCCGAGCTCGGCGCGACCGTGCTGCTCGACATCCGCGCGCATCCCGATCCGTTCGTGCGTGCGAATCACGGCGCGCCGCGACCGCTGACCGTCGACCAGCACCTGCTCGACGCGCGGCCCGATATCGTCGAGCGCTTCCTGCGCCGTGTCGTCGACGCCGGTGAATGGGCCGAGGCGCATCCCGCCGAGACGCTCGCCTATGTCGCACGCGAGACGCACGCCGACGAGCGCTGGGTCAGAGCGGCGTATGGCGACGACCTGCACCGCCACCAGCACACCAACCTCGACGAGCAGGCGATCACCGCGCTCGCGGCCTACCAGCGCTTCCTCTATCTGCACGGCTTCCTGCCGGGCGACTTCGACCTGCGCGCGTGGATCGCGACCGAGCCGCTGCAGGCCATCCTGCGCGAACGCACCGCACGCGCGGCCTGAATCGGCTGCGCTGGCTGCGCCGGCGAACCCGCTTCTCCATATTGCCCGCCCGAGTGCGGGCCTCTTTGCGTGCACGCGCGCCGATTGCCGGCCGCAGCGTCTCGCCAGCTCGCCGCTTCGGACTGACGGGAATGCGGGCTGATTGGGATGTAGCAGCTCGCGCGCAGGATGCTGCATTCTCCACATCTCCATCTCCGCCTGAAATTAAAAATTTCGAGATTCTCCTGGGGATGACCTTATTCCCCAAGGTGAATCGCGAACTAAACTCATACGAAACATAAGGATGTGAGCCATATAAATAGATATTTGCTTGTTCCGAAAAAAACGGCTCCCGTGGCATATCGATTGCAATTTGGCTGGCTCCTTCATGTTCATGCCTGGGAGCATTTCAGTGGGGTCCAGTGATCAGCAGTTCGATGCAAGCGGTTTGGCGGTTTCCGATTCACGCCCCGGACGCACGCGGCAGGCCGTGCAGGCTGCGCTGCTGCTGACGTCCATGCTGCCCCTGTCCGCGATCGGGGCCGGGCAGCCGGAGCCCGGCGCGCCGGGCAGCGAGGCCCTCGTCGCGAGCAATGCCGAGGCGGCCGCTGAAGCGGGCGCGGCCACCGCCGACGATGCCACTGCCGCCGATGCGCCGGATGCGGCGGCGATCGCCGCCGCCGACGCTGCGCAGATCGAAACCGTCCTCGTGCGCACGCGCAACCGCGCCGAACAGCAGCAGGACGTGCCGGTGCCGATCTCGGCGATCTCCGGCAAGGAGCTCGAACGCGACTTCGCCGTCAATCTCGGCGACTTCGCGCGGCGCGCGACCAATGTGCAGGCGGCCGAGCTGAATTCGCGGCGCTCGAGCATCTCGATCCGCGGCGTCGGCAAGAACGTCACCGGCGAGGAATTCGAATCGCCGATCGGCGTCATCGTCGACGACGTGTTCCAGCCGTACGTCGGCTCGTCGTGGACCGACTATGCCGATCTCGAATCGATCGAGGTCGATCGCGGCCCGCAGGGCACGCTGCTCGGCAAGAACACCACGCTGGGCGTGCTCAACATCCGCAGCCGCCTGCCGAGCTTCGCGTCGGACTACGGCCTCGACTTCACTTACGGCAGCCGCAAGAACGGCAAGATCCGCGGCTTCGGCACCGGCGCCGTCGTCGACGGCCTGCTGGCGTACCGCGCGTCGTTCTTCGTCGACACCGGCGAAGGCAGCATCGAAAACGTCAACGAGAACCGCTCGACCTGGTACGACCGCAATCGCGCCGGCGGACGCCTGCAATTCCTGCTGACGCCGACCGACGATCTGACGGCGCGCGTCATCGTCGCGCGCAGCCGCGCGCGCGAGAACATCAACGCCAGCCCGGTCGTCGCCGACCCGACGACCTATCTCGACGGCACCGCGCGCAGCGGCGCGACGTTCACGAGCCGCCTCGCGCGCGACTGGTTCGGCGGCGGCTACACGCCGCTGTTCGAGAAGTTCAAGATCGACGTCGACTACGTGACGCCGTCGATCGATGAGCAGAACTCGGCGTCCGCGGAAATCACCTGGAAGATCGGTGAGCACACCGAACTGACGTCGATCACCGCTTACGTCGACAATCTGTTCGTCGCCGACAACGATTTCGACCTGACCCCGTTCGACATCCGCCGCGGCGGCGGCGCCCGCACCGACCAGCAGGCGAAGTCGGAGGAACTGCGCCTGTCGTCGACGATCGGCGATAGCGTCGACTATCAGATCGGCACCTATCTTCTGCACAACCGCTACAACTACGAGTCGCGCACCTATCTCGGCGAGGACGCCGGCGCGTTCTACGCGACCAATCCGCAGTACGCGACGCTCAACGCCGACGCCGCCGGCCGCGAGCTGCTGCGCCTGTCGCTCGACAACTGGGGCGTCAACAATCTGCGCCGCCCGGTGACGGACAGCTACGCGATTTTTGGCCAGGCGAACTGGCATCTCACCGAGCGCGCGACGCTGACCGCCGGCGTGCGCGAGACCTGGGAAAAGAAGTCGAACACATGGGAGTTCGTAACGCTGAAGCCGGGCGCCGACCTGACGGCGGTGGCCGCCGCGAACGGCGCCAGCGCCGCGCAACTCGCCGCGGCGCAGGCGATCCGCACGGGGCAGGCCGGCAGCTCGGTGAAATACGGTCCGCAGCGCTCCGAAACGGACAGCAGCTCGTCGACGTCGGCGCTGCTGTCGCCGAGCTACAAGCTAACGGAAAACACTCTGCTCTATCTGTCGATCGCGCGCGGCGTGAAGTCGGGAGCGGTGAGCTGGAATAGCAACGACGGTTCCGAGGACATCGTCAAGCCGGAAGTCGCCTACGACGGCGAGCTCGGCATCAAGAGCACGCTGTTCGATCGCCGGGTGCTGTTCGACCTGAATCTCTACCGCACCGAGATCCACGACTTCCAGACGACGCTCGTCATCCCCGACGCGACGTCGAGCAGCGGAACGCGCCAGACGCTGGGCAACGCCAAGCGCGTGACCTTGACCGGCGTCGAGCTCGACGGCCAGTGGGCGCCGGTGCGCTACCTCACGGTGCGTCTCGGCGGTGCCTACAACCTCGCCGAGTACGCGAGCTTCGACAACTCGCCGTGCAACACCGACATCGCCGCGACCGTGCCGGCGACCTGCGATTATTCGGGCAAGACGCTGCCGGCCGCGCCGAAGTGGTCGGCGAGCCTCGGCATCGATTACCAGAGCGCGGTCGCCGGCAAGGCGATCGTGCACGCCGGTGTCAACGACGCCTACGCCAGTCGCCAGAACGCCAGCCTCAGCCTCGACGAGTACGGCTGGCAGAGCTCGCGGCAGCTGATCGACGCCACCATCGGCATCGGCACGATCGACGAGAAATACGACATCAGCCTGCTCGCCAAGAACCTGCTCGACAAGGTCTACGCGGTCGATTCCTCGGGCTTCTCGTCGACGTCCGGCGTGACCTACCGCTGGGCCGATCGCCGCTTCGTCGGCGTGAACCTGAGCGCGAAGTTCTAGCGGAGACGTGACGATGGCCAAGCAAATCCAGGCCGCGCTTTCCGTCGCCGGCACGGTTGGCGGCACCGTCGGCGCGCCGCCACGCCGCGTCCATGCGCAGGCCTTCGTCGCCGCGCTGCCGCGACGTCTGGCCGCGGCGGCGCAGTATCTGTCGCTGCCGCTCTGCGTGCTGCTGCTGTGGTGGCGGGCGAGTGCGCACGCGTGGCTGCCGGCCAACATTCTGCCGGGCCCGCAGACGGTGTTCGAGGCTTTCCTCAGCCTGCTCGCCGACGGCGAGCTGGCGGCGCAGCTCGGCGTCAGCCTGTGGCGCGTCGTCAAGGGTGCCACCGTCGGCATCGCCCTCGGCCTCACGCTCGGCGTCGCGCTCGGCGCCTCAAAGCGCGCCGAGCGCTGGCTGGGGCCGAGCTTCCGCACGCTGGCGCAGATTCCGTCGATCGTGCTGATCCCCCTGTTCATGATGCTGCTCGGCATCGACGACAGCCTCAAGCTGTTCATCATGGCCAAGGCCTGCGTGATCCCGCTGACGCTGGTCGTGTCCGAGGGCATACGCGCGATTCCGCACGCGCACATCGAACTCGCGCAGGCGCTGCGCCTGCGGCGCGGCACCTATCTGCGCCGCGTCGTGCTGCCGGGGGCGCTGCCGGCGGTGTTCACCGGCCTGCGCCAGGGCGTCGCGCACGTCTGGGTCGCGCTGGTGTCGGTCGAACTGCTGGCCTCGGCCGACGGCATCGGCTACCTGATGACCTGGAGCCGGCAGATCTTCCAGCTCGACATCGTGCTCGTCTGCATCGCCGTCATCGGCGCGACGGGGTTCACGCTCGATCTGCTGATGCGCGGACTCGAAGCGCTGGTGCAGCCCGGCACGCGCCGCGGCAGCGCGAGCGCGGCCGGTGCGCCGGCAAAGATGCAGTGGCAGGGCTGCGCGCTGCCCGCCGCGCTGCTGTTCCTGTGGTGGCTGGCGACGCGCGAGCACTGGGTCAGCCCGTTGGTTCTGGTGCCGTTCGGGCAGCTGCTCGACGCGCTGCTCGACCACGACGTTCGCGCGAGCCTTGTCGGCGGCGTGCTGTCGACGTTCGGCCGCCTGCTGGTCGGTGCTTCGGCCGGCATCGTCGTCGGCCTCGTGCTCGGCGCGGCGATGGGACTGTCGAAGCATGCCGAGCGCATCATCGGCCCGAGCTTCCACGGCTTCCGCCAGGTGGCGATCCTCGCCTGGGTGCCGCTGCTGACGGCGTGGTTCGGCACCGGCGATCTGTGCAAGCTCGTGTTCATCGCCATCGCCGCCGCCAAGCCGATGGTCATGGGCGCCTACGAGGGCACGCGGCACGCGCCGCATCAGTTCATCGAAGTCGGCCGCGTCGTCGGCCTGTCGCGCTGGCGGCGGCTGACGCGCATCTACCTGCCGGCGGCCTTGCCGAGCATCGTCACCGGCCTGCAGCTCTCGCTGATCTTCGCGTGGTTCGCGGCGATCGGCGCCGAGTACGTCATCGGCGTGATTTCCGGCGGCATCGGCTCGGTCGTCATCGCCGCGCAGGAACAGTTCCGCACCGATGTCGTGCTGCTCGGCGTCACGCTGATCTCGCTGATCGGCATCGCGATGAACCGCCTGCTGCGCCGCGGCCAGCGCCGGCTGTTCCGCTGGCAGAGCGCCGGCTGATTCCACTTTCCCCAGGGTCCACATCATGCGCAATCTCATCCGCCCGTTCCTCGTCGCCGCCGCCGCCCTGCTGCTGCCGCTGGCCGTGCAGGCTGAACCGCAGCCGCAAACCATCCGCTTCGGCGAAGTGGGCGGCTCCAACGTCAAGAGCGAAGGCGGCAAGCCGCAGGGCACCGGGCTCGTAGCGCTCGCCGAGTATCTGCATCTGTTCGAGAAGGAGTTCGGGCCGAACGGACCGAAGATCGAGGAGGTGTTCTTCTCCGGCACCGGGCCGGCGCAGAACGAAGCGCTCGCGCAGGGCGCGATCGATTTCGGCACGTACGGCGGCGTGCCCAACGTCATCGGCCTCGCCAACCGCATCCCGGCGCACATCGTTGCCACGCGGCGCTCGAGCGGCACCGGCAACTACTATCTCGGCGTGCGCGCCGATTCGCCATACCGCACGCTCGCCGATCTGAAAGGCAAGCGCATCGCCGTGCAGAAGGGCACCAATCCGCATCAAACGCTGGTGCTGCTGATCGAGTCGAACGGCCTGCGCGACGACGATTTCAAGATCACCAACCTGCAGGGCAACGAGGCCGTCGTCGCGCTCAACGCCGGCGCCGTCGATGCGGTGTTCGGCGGCGTCAATCTGCTGATCCTGCGTGATCGCCAGCAGCTGCGGCTGGTCGGCGGCACGCGCGACTTCCAGCAGGCGCCGAGCCAGAGCGGCGTGCTCGTCGCCGATGCGTTCGCGTCGAAATATCCGGATACCGTCGCCCGCGTCGTCAAGGTGCTGACCGACGTTTCGCACTGGGCGTCCGAGGAGTCGCACCGCGAGGCGCTGCTGCAATTTCTCGCGGCGCGCAGCATCGGCTACCAGTACGTCAAGGAAGACTACGAGGGCTCGCTGCGCGAGCGCTTCAATCCGCTGCTCGACGAAAGCTCGGTCGCTGCCTATGTAGAGATCGTCAAGTTCGCCGTTTCGCACCAGCTGATCCGCAAGGCGCCGGACGAGGCGACCGTGCGCAGCTGGTTCGCGCCGCAATACCAGCAGGCGGCCCTGCAGCAGCTGCAGCTCGCCGACTACTGGCCGAAGAGCGGCGCCTTGCTGCAGGTCGCCAAGCGCTGATGGTCTGAACGCAGCAATCCGCCGCACGGCTGTTGCGATCCGCTCAGCAAGGCCGGCCGGCATATTCGAAGAGCAAAATGGAAGTCATCGCAAGTGATTGATATAAAAATGAAAAAAGTCTTTTCGTTGCGGCCGCCGGGAATGGCACGGCGGCTGCTTGGCAGCACGGTCCGAGTCACGAAGAGCCCGTCGCAAGACACCCGCAACGTCCGAGAAAGCCTGCAAATTCCAGGAGTCCGCACATGAGCAGTTCCAACGTCGTCCAGCTTCCGCATCAAGTCACCCTCGATACCTTCGACGAGCAGTACGTGGCCGACGTGCTCGTGGTCGGCGGCGGTCCCTCGGGCGCCTGGGCGGCGCTCGCCGCGGCGCGCGCCGGCAGCAAGGTCGTGCTCGCCGACAAGGGCTACTTCGGCACCTCGGGCGCGCAGTCGCCGTCCGGCACGGGCGGCTACTACATCAAGCCCGACGATCCGCAGCACCGCGAGGGCATGATCAAGGCGCGCCTGCCGATCGCCTTCGGCCTCGCCGACGAGGCCTGGATCGAGAAGGTCTACGACCAGAGCTTCATCAACCAGGACCTCATGTCGCGCTGGGGCTACGCCTTCCCGAAGACCGAAGACGGCAACAAGGAGCGCTGGGGCGGCATGCGCGCGGCCGACGCCGTGTACTTCCTACGCACGCAGCTCGAGAAGTACGAGAACGTCACGATCCTCGACCACAGCCCGGCGCTCGAGCTGCTGATGTCGGACGGCGTCGTCGCCGGCGCGACGGGCTGGAACCGCCGCAAGGGCGTGAGCTACATCGTGCGCGCGGGCGCCGTCGTGCTCGCGACCGGCGGCACGGGTTTCCGCTCGGGCATCCAGGGCGGCCACACCAATACCGGCGACGGCTACCTGCTCGCGGCCGAGGCCGGCGCGCACTTCTCGGGCATGGAGTTCAGCTCGCAGTGGGCGATCGTGCCGAAGGGCAGCGCCTGCTCGAAGACCGCCGTCTACAACTCGGCGACGATGACCGACGCCAATGGCCAGGTCGTCGGCCGCGGCAAGGGCTCGACGATCGCCGAGATCGAGACCGGCAAGCTCTGGGTCAAGCTCGACAAGTACGACGAGGAGGGCCGCCGCAAGATCCAGGCCTCGCAGCCGATGACCTTCCAGTATTTCAAACGCCATCTGCGCATAGATCCGTTCAGCGAGAACTACGAGTGCGAGCACCTGCTCGAAGGCACGATCCGCGCGGCCGGCGGCATCGAGGTCGGCGACGGCGCGGCGACGACGGTGCCGGGCCTGTTCGCGGCCGGTGACACGACCTCGCGCGAGAAGCTGGTCGGCGCGAACCAGTCGGGCGCCGGTCCGGCGACGGCCTGGGCGCTCGCCACGGGTTCGTGGGCCGGCCATTCGGCGACGCTGTTCGCGCGCCGCTTCGGCGCCAAGGCCGCGACGCGCAAGCTCGTCGCGCTCGGCGGCGCCGGCCTGCGCCCGACCGGCGGCCGCGACGCGAACCTCGATCCGCACGCGATCATCGCCAGCATCCAGGAAGAAGTGCTGCCGGTCGCCAAGTTCTACCGCAAGGACGCCGCGACGATGGAGCTCTCGCTCGCCAAGGCGCACGGCCTCTGGGCGCAGATCCGCGCCGGTCTGGCGGCCGATCCGCGCCTGCACGGCGCCGACTACGCACGCGCCGTGGTGCGCGCGCGCGAAGCGGCCTCGCTGATCCAGACCGCTCGCCTGATCTTCACGAGCTCGCTCGAGCGCAAGGAAAGCCGCGGCCTGCTGCGCCGCTCGGACTATCCGGTCATCGTCGAGTCCGAGCTCAGCCACGTCATCACCGGCGGCGTCGACCAGATCTGGGTCAAGCGCAAGCCGGTGTCCGGCAACACGCAGCTGCAGGCGAAGGCGTCATGATCGAACTGGTTTTCGAGGATCGCTGCACGCAATGCGGCAAGTGCGAGGAGCTCTGCCCGTCGAACGTCTTCGACATCGGCGCCAAGGGCTTTCCGGTCATCGCGCGTCAGGAGGAATGCAGCACCTGCTACCTCTGCGAGGCGCACTGCCCGGCCGACGCGCTCTACGTCGGTCCGCTGCGCACGCCGCAGCCGGTCACGCACGAGCACGTGCTCAAGCTCGAGGTGCTCGGCGATTTCCGGCGCGGCGTCGGCTTCGACCGTTTCGCGCCGGGCGCGTACAGCTACGGCGAGCAGGTCGAGCGCACGGGCTCGGGTCCGCTCGGCGCGCGCGACACGAGCGGCGCCAACGCGGCGATCTACGCGGCGCTCGACACCGCGCGCGAGCGCGGCCTCGTCGATATCCGCGAGCGCAAGCCGATCGCGCGCGAGATCGTCATCTGAAGCAGCACGGCCCCGTCGCCGTCCGGGCGGCGGGGTTTCCTCAACGCATCACCGAAGAGATGGAACGCCGATGAGCTTCGTCGTCACCCTGTCGGGCAGCCCGCACGCGAACGCGCGCTCCGCCGCTCTGCTCGAGCGCGTCATCCATGCCGTGCGCGAGCAGGGCAGCGAGGTCGTCTCCTACCATCCGTCCGATTTCCCGCCCGAGGCGCTGGTCTACGCCGACTTCCGCCACGCGCTCGTGCGGCGCCTGCAGGAAGACGTCGCGCGCGCCGACGGACTCATCATCGCCACGCCGGTCTACAAAGCCGCGTACAGCGGCGCGCTCAAGCTGCTGCTCGATCTGCTGCCGCAGAAGGGCCTGTCGCGCTCGCTCGTGCTGCCGATCGCGAGCGGCGGCAGCCTCGCGCACATGCTGGCGATCGACTACGCGCTGCGGCCCGTGCTCAGCGCGCTCAAGGCGCGGCACGTGCTCGACGGCGTCTACGCGGTCGAAAGCGAGCTCGCCTGGGCGGCGCCCGGCGAGCTCGCGATCGGCGACGAACTGCAGGAGCGTCTCGACGAGGCCGTCGGCCGCTTCGTCGCGCAATTGCCGTCGGCCGCGCCGCGCACCGAAGCAGTGGTGCGCACGCTGGCGGTCACGGCGCGCACGGTCGGCGCGCTCGCGGTGGCGTCTTGAGCGAAGCACTGGACAATGCGGCGACGCAGCGCGGCGGCGTGCCGCGCTTCGTCGTCTTCAGCGTCGGCCAGGGCGTGTCGTCGATCGGCACCTGGGCGCAGAAGACCGCGATCGGCTGGCTCGCGTGGCAGCTCACGCATTCGCCGGCGTGGATCGGCGCGGTGGCGATGACCGACGTCATCGCGCTGCTCTGGGTCGCGCCGCTGTCGGGCGCGATCGTCGACCGCCACAATCCGTATTTCGTCCTGCAGCGCACGCAGTGGCTGCTGATGACGCAGGCCGCGCTGCTCGGCGCCTGTGCGTTCTCGGGCTTGCTGTCGATCTGGGCGCTGATCGCGTTCGCGCTCGTCGAATCGACGCTGCAGGGCGTCGGCCAGCCCGTGCGCATGACCGTGACCGGCATGCTCGGCGGCCGCGAGCGTCTGTCGCAGGCGATCGCGAGCAGCTCGATCGCCTTCAACCTCGCGCGCAGCATCGGCCCGGCGATCGCCGGCCTGATCCTCGCGTATGGCAGCGCCGGTTTCGTGTTCGCGCTCAACGCCGTCTCGTACTTCGGCATGATCCTCGTCTCCGCGCATCTGCGGCCGCTGATCGATCGCGCGCCGACGGCGACGCGCGGGCCGCTGCTCGCCAACGCGCTCGACGGCTTCCGCTACGTGCTGCGCACGCCGGAGATGAAGACGCTGTTCCTGCTCGTCGCCGTGTTCTCGCTGCTCATGCGCCCGTTCGGCGAGCTGCTGCCGGCGTTCGCGGGCGCGGTGTTCAAGGGCGGTGCGCAGACGCTGTCGCTGCTGATGACCGCGCAGGGCATCGGCGCGCTGTTCGGCTCGCTGTGGATGCTGCGCCAGCGCTCGCCCGACCAGCTGTTCGGCACCGCGCTCGTCAGCACCGCGGCGCTGTCGGTCGCGCTGATCCTGTTCTGCGCGACGCCGTTCGTGCAGGCCGCCGTGGCGTTCATGCTCGCCGCCGGCGCCGCGCACGTCATCAGCAACATCGGCCTGCAATCGCTCGTGCAGTTCGTCGCCTCGCCCGAGTATCGCGGCCGCAGCCTCGCGCTGTACGGCCTGCTGTTCCGCGCCGGGCCCTCGCTCGGCGCGTTCGTCGCCGGCCTCGCCGCGCACCTCGTCGGCCTGCCGCTGGTGATCGGCGCGGCGGCCGCGTTCGGCGGCGTGCTGCTCGCGCTGCTCGCGCCGGCCGTGCGCCGCGGGCGCGAACCGGCGCTGCCGGCCGTCGCCGAATGAAACCAACGCCTCGCATGATCCACAGGAGCCACCGCCCATGAGCGCCGCTGTCCGTGAGCCGCAACACGAGATCGAACCGCTGTTCCACACGCGCTGGTCGGCGCGCGCGTTCACCGGCGAGGCGATCGCGGACGCCACGCTGTACACGCTGTTCGAGGCGGCGCGCTGGGCGCCGTCGGGCGGCAATGGTCAGCCCTGGCGCTTCGTCTACATCAAGCGCGACCACGTCGACTGGCCGCTGTTCCTCGGCTTCCTCAACGAGCGCAACCGCATCTGGGCGAGCCGCGCGGCGGCGCTCGTGCTGCTCGTCTCGCGCCAGGAACGCGAGACGCCCGAAGGACCAAAGCCGGCGCGCTCGCACTCGTTCGACGCCGGCGCGGCGTGGTCGAACTTCGCGCATCAGGCGCACCTGCTCGGCTGGGGCACGCGCGCGATGGGCGGCTTCGACCTCGCGCGCACGCGCACGGCGCTGCAGATTCCCGAGGTCTACGCGCTCGAAGTCTTCATCGCCGTCGGCCGCGTCGGCGACGTCGAGATGCTGCCCGAGGACCTGCGCGCGCTCGAGAAGCCGAACGGCCGGCTGCCGCTCGACGCGATCGTCTCCGAAGGCCGTTTCGCATTCACCTGAGGTTCCCGTCATGAGCCAGGCTTCGCTCAAGCTGCCCAATCAAGAACCGGCCCTCGGTCTGCCGACGTCCCTCGCCCGCGTAGCGGGAGAGGTGGGGACCATCCGCGGAGCGGATGGTGGGGTGAGGGAGAGAACGTTCGCCGACGCGCCACGCGCCGCGCCGGCGCCGCCCGCCGCGCGCGCGCGCGCGACGCTCGCGCTGCGCAAGGTCTCCAAGCACTTCACGGTCGACGGCAAGCCGCTCGAGGTGCTGCACGACATCGAGCTCGAAGTCGCCGACAACGAGTTCGTCTGCGTCGTCGGCGCTTCGGGCTGCGGCAAGTCGACGATCCTGCGTCTCATCGCCGGGCTCGAGACGCCCGACGGCGGCGCCGTGCTGCTCGGCGACACGCCGGTCACGGGCCCGGGCCTCGAGCGCGGCATCGTCTTCCAGGAGCACCGCCTGCTGCCGTGGCTCGACGTCGAGCAGAACGTGCTGCTCGGCCTCGACGCGGTGAAGACGCTGAGCGCCGCGCAGAAGCGGGAGCTCGTGCGCGAGCACATCGCGCTGGTCGGCCTCGAGGGCTTCGAGAAGGCCTATCCGGCGCAGCTCTCGGGCGGCATGGCGCAACGCGCGGCGATCGCGCGCGGCCTCGTCGCCAAGCCGCAGATCCTGCTGCTCGACGAGCCGCTCGGCGCGCTCGACTCGCTGACGCGCACCTACTTGCAGGAAGAACTGCTGCGCATCTGGCGCCAGGAGTCGATCACCACGGTCATGGTCACGCACGACGTCGAGGAAGCCGTCTATCTCGCCGACCGCATCGTCGTGCTCGATCCGCGCCCGGGCCGCGTCCGCACGATCGTCGACGTGCGCCTGCCGCGGCCGCGCTCGCGCGGCCACGCGGCGTTCGCGGCGCTCAAGGAAAAAGTCCTCGGCGAGCTGCGCCATTGAGTGCGCTACGCTGCACCCCACTGAACCGATGAATACCGTTTCGCCTTCCGATCCGGCCGCGCCGGAGCGGATCGACCTCCGCGCGATGCCGCGCGTGCTCGGCCGCCTGCTGCGCCTCTCGCTGCGCTACCGCTGGCTCTGCGCGCTCGCCGTCGCGAGCACTTTCGGCGCGGCGATCTTCAGCCTCGTCACGCCGCGCCTGCTCGGCCACGCCGTCGATCAGGCGCACACGCTGCTCGCCGGCGGCGCCGCGCACGCCGACGCCGCGCGCCACGCCTTGTGGTGGACGGCGCTGCTGGTGATCGGCGCCAACACGATCCGCGGCCTGCTGACCGGCACGCAGGGCTTCCTCGGCGAGTACATCGCGCAGCGCGTCGGCTATGACCTGCGCCTCGCGTTCTTCGAGAAGCTGCAGCGCCTGAGCTTCGACTACCACGACCGCGTGCATTCGGGCGAGCTGATCGCGCGCGGCATGCTCGATCTCGAAGGCGTGCGCGCGTTCATCGAAATGGGCGCGCTGCGCGTCGTCATGCTCGTGCTGCTCGTCGGCGTCGGCGCGTGGCGCCTGTTCAGCACCGACGCGCCGCTCGCGGCGCTCGCGCTGTCGTTCGTGCCCTTCGTCGTCTGGCGCGCGAGCAACATGGGCGCGCTGCTGCGCGTGACCTGGCAGAAGCTGCAGGCGCTGATGAGCGATCTCACGCGCACGATGGAGGAAAACCTGCAGGGCATGCGCTTGGTGCGCTCGTTCGCGGCCAACGACTTCGAGATGCAGAAATTCGATGTGCAGTCCGAGGCCGCGCTGGCGCTCGCGAATCGCCGCATCACGGTGCGCATGGGCTCGATGAGCCTCATGAACTTCGCGTACTACATCGCCATGGGCCTCGTGCTCTACGTCGGCGGCCATCGCGTCGGCGCCGGCACGCTGACGGTCGGCACGCTGACCGAGTTCCTCGCGTTCATGACGATCCTGCAGCAGCCCGTGCGCCAGGTCGGCATGATCGTCAACTCGAGCGCGCGCGCGACGTCCTCGGGCGCGCGGCTGTTCGAGGTGCTCGACGCCGAGCCCGCGGTGCGCGACGCGCCGGGCGCGCGCGAGCTGCGGATCGGCGACGGCGTGCTGCGCTTCGAGCACGTCGGCTTCGCGCACGAGCCCGGCGCGCGGCCGGCGCTGCGCGACGTGAGCTTCGAGCTCGCGCCGGGCCGCACGCTCGGCATCGTCGGCCCGCCGGGCAGCGGCAAGTCGGTGCTCGCGAACCTCATTCCGCGCTTCTACGACGTCAGCACGGGCCGCATCACGATCGACGGCCAGGACATCCGCGACGTGACGCTGGCCTCGCTGCGCCGCGCCGTGAGCCTCGTGCAGCAGGAGGTCTTCCTGTTCGATACCTCGGCGCGCGACAATATCGCCTACGCCGATCCGCAGGCCAACGAGCTGCGCGTGCAGGCGGTCGCCTCGACGGCGCAGATCCACTCGCATCTCGCGGCGCTGCCGAAGGGCTACGGCGCGCACGTCGGCGAGCGCGGCGTCGCGCTCTCGGGCGGCCAGCGCCAGCGCCTGTCGATCGCGCGCGGTCTGCTCGACGATCCGGCGATCCTCGTGCTCGACGATTCGAGTTCGGCGATCGACGCCGGCACCGAGGCGCAGCTGCGCCGCGCATTGATGCGCGCCGCGCCGCATCGCGCGACGATCATCATCGCGCACCGCCTGAGCTCGCTGAAGCACGCCGACGAGATCCTCGTGCTCGACGACGGCGCCGTCGTCGAGCGCGGCACGCACGCGCAGCTCGTCGCGCTCGGCGGCCACTACGCCGAGCTGTGGGCGCTGCAGAACCGTGCCGCGGCAGCGCGCGCGCCGGCTGCCGTCGAACTGGCCGCCGGTGAACTACCCGCCGAAATGGAGAAGCGCGCATGAGGCCGGGCGGCGGTGGCGGCGGCATGAATGCCGACCGCAACGCGATGGGCGGTTCGACGGTCGAGGGCACCGAGCGCGGCGAGGAGATCTTCGCGCGGCGCCTCGACGGCAAGGTCGTGCGCCGCCTCGTCGCGCTGATCCGGCCGTACCGCGCGAGCTTCATCTGGGCGATCGTCGCGGTCGCGGCGTTCACGGCCGTGCAGGTCGCGATCCCGGTGACGGTGCGCTACGCGGTCGACAGCGCGGTCGGCGCGACGCACTTCTCGCTCGATACCGTGCTGCTCGCGTTCGGCGCGCTGATCGTCGCCAACGGCGTGCTCAACTTCTATCAGGAATGGATCGCCGCGCGGCTCGCGCAGCGCGTGATCTTCGACCTGCGCCGCGCGATGTACGCGCACCTGCAGGACGTCTCGCTCGGCATGCTCGAGCAGACGCACGTCGGCCGCCTCATGGCGCGCCTGCAGGGCGACGTCAACTCGCTGCAGGAATTCCTCGAGACCTCGGTCTCGGCGATCGGCGACTTCTTCCTGCTGGTCGGCATCGTCGGCGTGCTGCTGTGGATGAATCTCGAGCTCGGCCTGCTGACGCTCGCCGTGCTGCCGGTGCTCGTGCTGATCCGGGCATGGTGGATTCCGTGGGCGCGCGGCATCTTCCGCCGCGCGCGCGATGCCTCGTCGAGCGTCAACGCCGCGCTCGCCGAGAACATCAACGGCATCCGCACCGTGCAGGAGCACCGCCGCGAGGCGCTCAACCTCGTCGCCTACGAGCAGCGCGCGAAGGAGAACCTCGACGCGCAGGTCGGCTCCTCGCGCGCCTCGCAGCTGATGGTGCCGACCGTCGACGCGCTGACCGGCGTGGCGATGGCCGTCATCGTCGTCGCCGGCGGCAGCGCGGTACTCAAGGGCACGCTCGGCGTCGGCGTGATGGTCGCTTACATCTTCTACGTGCAGCGCTTCTTCGATCCGATCCGCACGCTGTCGATGCAGTACACGGTTTCGCAGCGCGCGATGGCTGCGGCGGCACGCATCTTCGAGGTGCTCGACCTGCCGGTGCAGATCCAGGACAAGCCCGACGCGCGCGAGCTCGACGACGGCGTGCCGGCGATCGAGCTGCGCAACGTGACCTTCGGCTACCGGCCGAAGCTGCCGGTACTGCACGACATCAGCCTGCGCGTCGAGCCGGGCCAGACCGTCGCGCTCGTGGGCCCGACCGGCTCGGGCAAGACCAGCATCACCGCGCTCGTGCACCGCTTCTACGACGTCTGGTCGGGGCAGGTGCTGGTCGGCGGCGTTGATGTGCGCGATCTCAAGCTCGACACGCTCGGGCGCAACGTCGGCCTCGTGCTGCAGGAGCCGTTCCTGTTCACGGGCAGCATCCTCGACAACATCCGCTACGGCGTCGCCGGCGCGACGCGCGAGGACGTCATCGCCGCGGCCAGGGCCGTGCACGCGCACGCGTTCATCGAGCGCCTGCCCGAAGGCTACGAGACCGAGCTCGGCCAGCGCGCGCGCAACCTCTCGATCGGCCAGCGCCAGCTCATCAGCTTCGCGCGCACGCTGCTCGCGCAGCCGCGCATCCTGATCCTCGACGAGGCGACCGCGAACATCGACAGCTTCACCGAGCTCAAGATCCAGAAGGCGCTCAAGGTGCTGCTCAAGGGCCGCACGAGTCTCGTCATCGCGCACCGCCTCGCGACGATCCGCGACGCCGACCGCATCGTCGTGCTGCAGCACGGCCGCATCGCCGAGCAGGGCACGCACGACGAGTTGCTCGCACGCGGCGGTCTCTACGCACAGCTGCACGCGAGCAGCCACGCTACCTTCGACGAGTTCGCGGGCGACTGACGAAGGGCTAGGGCGCAGGCGCGCCGCCGAGCACTTCGTGTTCGTAGCGCGCGCCCTGCGCGGCGTCGTACTGGCCTTCCCATTTCGCAATCACCAGCGTCGCCAGCGAGTTGCCGACGACGTTGAGCGCGGTGCGCGCCATGTCGAGGATGCGGTCGATGCCGGCGATGAAGGCGAGGCCCTCGAGCGGGATGCCGACGCTGCCGAGCGTCGCCAGCAGCACGACGAAGGACACGCCCGGCACGCCGGCGATGCCCTTGGAGGTCACCATCAGGGTCAGCACCAGCAGCAGCTGCTGCATCAGCGTCAGGTCGATGCCGTAGAGCTGCGCGAGGAACAGCGCGGCGATGCTCTGGTACAGCGTCGAACCGTCGAGGTTGAAGGAGTACCCGGTCGGGATCACGAAGCTGGCGATCGGCTGCGGCGCGCCGTAGGCGTGCATCTTCTCCATGATGCGCGGCAGCACGGTCTCGGAACTCGCGGTCGAGTAGGCGAGGATCAGCTCGTCCTTGAGCAGGCGGATCAGGCGCAGGATGCGGAAGCCGAACAGGCGCGCGACGGCGCCGAGCACGACCAGCGCGAAGAACAGCACCGCCGCGTAGACCAGCACGACCAGCTTGGCGAGCGGCAGCAGCGAGGCGAAGCCGAAGGTCGCGACCGTCACCGCGATCAGCGCGAACACGCCGACCGGCGCGTAGCGCATGACCATGTGCGTGACCTTGAACATCGTCTCCGAGATGCTGCGGAAGGTCTGCACCAGCGGGTCGCGATGCGCCGCCGGCAAGGTCGACAGGGCCAGGCCGAAGATCACCGAGAAGAAGATGATCGGCAGCATTTCGCCCCTGACGATGGCCTCGAAGACGTTCGCCGGAATCAGGCCGAGGATGGTCGCCACCAGGCTGTGCGGCCCCTGCTGCACCGCTTCGGTGGTGCGCTGGTACTGCGAGATGTCGCTGGTCGTGAGCTGCCGCATGTCGATGCCGGCGCCGGGCTGGAAGGTGTCGGCGAAGAACAGGCCGATGACGATGGCGACGGTGGTGATGATCTCGAAGTAGACGATGGTCTTCAGGCCGATGCGGCCGAGTTTCCTGGCGTCGCCGACGCCGGCGATGCCGACGATCAGCGAGGAGATGACGATCGGCACGACGATCATCTTGATCAGGCGGATGAAGATCTGCCCGGCGGGCGTCAGGATGTTGGTGATCAGCCAGTCGCGCGTACCGCCGTCGGCGCCCATGCCGTGCAGCGCGCTGCCGGCGATCACGCCGAGCACGAGCGCGATGAGGATTTGCCAGGCGAGGCTGAGACGGGGCAGGCGCATGAGCGGCGGTTCCTTGCGGCGGAAAGACGGACCATAGGAAGCTTGCCGGTCCGGATGCAAATCGGCGGCCTCACGACACGGGTCGCAAGATGCGCGCCGCCGCAGGTGGTGCATCGGCCGCCGGCGACGGTACGATGCGCGGGCCATTGCAACGGAGTCGTCATGAGCCTGTTGTCGCCGCTGCCGCAGCGTGAGCTGACGCTGAAGAACCGTATCGTCGTCTCGCCGATGTGCCAGTACTCGGCCAGCGACGGCGTGCCCAACCAGTGGCATCTCGTGCATCTCGGCGCGCGTGCCGTCGGCGGCGCCGCGGCGGTGATCGCCGAGGCCACCGCCGTCGAAGCGCGCGGCCGCATCTCGCCGGGCGACACCGGCCTGTGGAACGACGCGCAGACCGAGGCCTGGGCGCCGATCGCGCAATTCGTCCGCGAGGCCGGCGCCGTCGCCGGCATCCAGCTCGCGCACGCCGGCCGCAAGGCGAGCTGCGCCACGCCGTGGAACGGCGGCCGCGCGCTGGCGCCCGAGCAGGGCGGCTGGCGGCCGATCGTGGCGCCGTCGGCGCTGGCCTTCGACGAGCACAGCATCGTGCCGGAGGCGCTCGACATCGAGCAGATCGACGCGCTGGTGCAGGCCTTCGCCGCGGCGGCGCGGCGCGCGCTCGACGCCGGCTTCGAGCTGCTGGAAATCCACGCCGCGCACGGCTATCTGCTGCACGAGTTCCTTTCGCCGCTGGCGAACCGTCGCGGCGACGCCTACGGCGGCAGTTTCGACAACCGCATCCGCCTGCTGCGCCGCGTGCTCGCCGCGGTGCGCGTGGTGTGGCCGGAGCGCCTGCCGCTGTGGCTGCGCATCTCGGCGACCGACTGGGCGGATGCGCAGCGTGACGGCGCGGGCTGGGATCTGCAGCAGTCCTGCGCGCTGGTCGAGGCGATCAAGGACGACGGCGTCGACCTGATCGACGTGTCGAGCGGCGGCACGCTGGCCAAGGCGAAAGTGCCGGTCGGGCCAGGCTACCAGGTGCCGTTCGCCGCCGAGATCCGCCGCCGCTGCGGCGTCGCCACCGGCGCGGTCGGTATGATCACCGAACCGCGCCAGGCCGACGCCATCGTCCGCAACGGCGAGGCCGACGTGACGCTGCTGGCGCGCGAGATGCTGCGCGATCCGTACTGGCCGCGGCGCGCCGCGCTCGAGCTCGGCCTCAAGCCCGAGCCGCCGCCGCAATACCAGCGCGCCTGGTAGGCGCGGCTCAGCGCCGCGCGCGCGGCAGCTCGATGATCCAGGCGTCCCGGAGGTCGGCGAGCTTGTGCGTCTTCGCCTGCGCGACCGAGGCCTCGGCGCGCGTCGCATAGTGCCCGGCGAGCAGGCGGTAGCGGGCGCCGGCGCCGGCCGGCACTTCGACGATGTCGATGTTCCAGCCGCGCGCGCGCAGCTGCCTGGCCCGCGCTTCCGCCTGCGCGCGCGAGCCGGCTCCGGCCAGCACCAGCCGCCATTCGCGCGGGCCCGGCGCGGCCGCGGCGGCGGGGCGGGCGGGCGGTGCCGGCACGGGCGGTGCCGGCGTTGCCGCGGCCGGTGCCGGCGCGGCGGGCACGGCCGGCGGCGGCGAGATCAGGGCCGCCGCGGCGCCGTCGCCGGCCGGCGACGCCAGTTCCGCGAGACGCGGCCGCGCCCGGCCCTCGGCCCGCACCTGCTGCGCCAAGTAGCGCGTCGCGTAGTCGTCGTCGAAGGTGGTCAGCGCCAGGCGCGGCGCCAGCGGGCCGACCTCCTGCGCGGCCACGCGCTCGACGCCACGCGCGGTGGCGCGCAGGCATTCGCCGGGCTCGTCGAGGCGGCGATGCCCGGCCGGCGTGTCGATCTCGGCGGCGCCGGACACCAGGCACAGCTCGTCGCCGGCCGCCGACGACTCGGCCCAGGCGTCGGTGCCGTAGAGGCGCACCTTGATCCGCGACAGCGTCAGGCGAACGTCGGCCGGCGCCTTCTGTTCGAGCTTGCGCGCGTCGACGTGCACGGCGCCGCGTTCGAGCGTCATTTCCAGCAGCACGGTGCGGCCCGGCGGATCGGGCGGCGCGGTGGCGACGATGCGCACGCCGCTGTCGCCGGCCAGCGTGAAGGCGCCGCCGTCGGCGAGCGCCACGCTGACGCGGCCGCCGGGCCCGGTGCGCAGCTGGTCGCCGGCGAGCAGCGCGCCGCGCACGCCCGGCGGCGTCGATACCGCGCCGCGCGTGACCGCGACCGGCGCCTCGACCCGGTTGAACTGCAGGTCGTCGCCGGCCGCGGCCGGCAGCGACAACGGCAGCAAAGCGCCAGCGACCCAGCTCCGCCACGACCGCATCGTCCACCCCTTTCTCGGAGCCCAGGCTCCCGGCGCGCGCGAGCGTAGCAAAGCGGCATCGGTTCCGGCAGGCCGCGTGCTAGCATGCGCGCGCGGTTTTTACCCCACCGACAAGACCGGCCGCATGCCCGAAGCGTCCTCCGAACCGCCGCCCGAAGGCGGCCGCCAACACCTCTCGTCCGCGCTGCCATGAGCGGCATCGTCGTCGTCGATCAGCGCTCGGACTGGCCGGTCAGCATTCCCGGCATCGAGGTCGTCACCGCCTGGGACTACCTCACGCACGAGGACCTGACGCGCGCGCGCAAGGTGCGCATCTACAACCTCTGCCGTTCCTTCGGCTACCAGACGACCGGCTACTACGTCTCGCTGCTGGCCGGCGCGCGCGACCACAAGCCGCTGCCCGAGATCACCACGATCCAGGATCTCAAGCTCGCCGAATCGCCGCGCATCCTCAACGACGAGGTCGAGGAGCTGATCCAGCAGTCGCTGGCGCGCATCGGCTCGGCCGAGTACGTGATGAACGTCTACTTCGGACGCTCGATGGCCAAGCGCCACGAGCGCCTGGCGCGCGCCCTGTTCAACCAGTTTCCGGCGCCGCTGCTGCAGGCCAAGTTCAGCTATCGCGGCGACGAGTGGCGCGTCGATACCTTCGGCCCGATCGCCCTCGGCGAAGTGCCGGCCGCGCACCACGAATTCCTCTACGAGGCGGCGCAGGATTATTTCGCGCGGCGCCGCGCGCCGAGCGTGCGCCGCGATTCGTCGCGCTACGATCTCGCCATCCTCGTCAACGAGGATGAGCAGGAGCCGCCGTCCAACGCGCGCGCGCTGAGGATGTTCGAGCGCGCCGCCGAGGATCTCGGCTTCGAAGTCGAGTTCATCGACAAATCGGACTATGGCCACGTCGCCGAGTTCGACGCGCTGTTCATCCGCGAGACCACGGCGGTCAATCACCACACCTATCGTTTCGCGCGCCGCGCCGCGCGCGAGGGCCTGGTCGTGGTCGACGATCCGCTGTCGATCCTGCGCGCCGCCAACAAGGTGTTCCTCGCGCAGCTGATGGAGCGGCACCGCATCCCGCAGCCGAAGACCGTGCTGCTGCACTCGCGCAACGTCAAGCAGGCCGGCCGCGAGCTGGGCTTTCCCTGCGTGCTCAAGCAGCCGGACTCGCAGTTCTCCAAGGGCGTGATCAAGGTCGAGACCGAGGCGGAGTTCCGCCGAGAGGCGGCCGACATGCTGGAGCGCTCGGATCTCATCATCGCGCAGTCCTACGAGCCGACCGACTACGACTGGCGCGTCGGCGTGCTCGACGGCGTACCGCTCTACGCCTGCCGCTACTACATGGCCAAGGATCACTGGCAGGTCGTCAAGCGCGCCGGCAACGGCGCGATCGTCGAAGGCGGCCACGAGACGCTGGACGTCAAGGACGTGCCGGCGGCGGTGCTGAACGTCGCCGTGCAGGCGGCGCGCGCGGTCGGCAGCGGCCTGTATGGCGTCGATCTCAAGCAGTTCGGCAAGGTGGTCAAGGTCATCGAGGTCAACGACAATCCGAACGTCGATCACGGCGTCGAGGATCTCGTGCTCAAGGACACGCTGTACCGCAAGGTGATGGAGTACTTCATCAAGCGCCTCGAGCAGCGCACGCGAGAGCAGGCGCGGTGAGTCCGCGACTGCGCCGCGCACGGACCGGCGACGTCGACGCCATCCTGGAGCTCGAGCGGCATTTCCCCGGCGACCGCATGTCGCGCGCTTCGGTGCAGCGCTTCCTGCGCGTCGCCAGCGCCCGGGTCTGGGTCGTGGAAATCACGGCGGCGCGCACCCACGTCGTCGGCGCGCTGATCCTGCTGACGCGCCGTGGCAGCACCATCGCACGCATCTATTCGGTGGTCGTCGATCCGATCGCCCGGGGCCTGGGACTGGGTCGTCGCCTGGTGCAGGTCGCCGAGCGCGGCGCGCGCGCAGCCGGCTGCGCGGCGGTCTCCCTGGAAGTGCGCGAGGACAACGCCGCGGCACGCGCGCTGTACGCCAGTCTCGGCTACGCCGAGCGGCAGCGCCTGCCGGGCTATTACGACGACGGCGGCGATGGCCTGCGGCTGCGCAAGGTCCTGGCGGGGCGGCGCGCTCGCTGAGCCTGCAGGCGCGGCGTACTCGGCCCGATCCGACTTTTGCTTCGCCCGAAAGGCGAAACGAGCGCGGGACGAAGCAGGCAACGCAGCCGCCGGAGCCTGCCCCAGGCACAAACGAAAACGCCGCCCGAAGGCGGCGTTTTCCTGCGACGGGGCCCGGCTTACTTGGAAGACTTGTCTTCCTTCGGCTCGCCGATCGACAGCAGCTCGACCTCGAAGATCAGCACCTGGTTCGGGCCGATCTTCACGCCGGCGCCGCGCTCGCCGTAGGCGAGATCGGACGGGATGTAGAACTTGTACTTGCTGCCCGGCGTCATCAGCTGCACGCCTTCCGTCCAGCCCGGGATCACGTTGGCGAGCGGGAAGCTCACCGGCTGGCCGCGCGAGTACGAGCTGTCGAACTCCTCGCCGTTGATCAGCGTGCCCTTGTAGTGCACGGTCACCGTGTCGCTGGCCTTCGGATGCTCGCCCTTGCCCTCGGTGAGGACTTCGTACTGCAGGCCCGAGGCGGTGGTCTTCACGCCTTCGCGCTTGCCGTTCTCCTCGAGGAACTTGGCGCCTTCCTCCTTGTTCTTCGCCGCCTGCTCTTCGCGCTGCTTGATCTGGCGCTCCTGCATCTTCTTGGCGACGGTGTTCTTGATCTCCTCGCGCGCGGCGTCGTCCATCTTCGGCGCGTTGCCGGCGAAGGCGTCATCGAGGCCGGCCTTCATCGCCGCGAGATCGACATCGTCCTTGACCGGCTGCAGCGACTTGCCGAGGTCGACGCCGATGGCGTAGCTGAACTTCTGCGCGTCGGTTTCGAGCGCGGCGTTGCTGCCGGCCTTGTCGTCCTTCTTGGCGCAGCCGGCGACGATCGCAGCGGCGGCGAGGCTGATGGCCAGCAGGCGTAAAGAATTCTTCATGGGTAGGTCCGGATTGGGAGGGGGCCAGATGGGAGGGCCAGATGCAAAAAAGGCGCGAGGCGCGCCGGTCGCGGCGGATTATAGCGGCTTTTCCTCGCCTGTCCCGGCGCGCGTCGCGGGCGGCTCGGCGCCCTGCGCGACGGCCTCGATCGCCGCGGCTTTTTCGGCGCGGCGGCGCCGCGCGAGCAG
This sequence comes from Solimonas soli DSM 21787, assembly GCF_000474945.1. Taxonomy (GTDB): domain Bacteria; phylum Pseudomonadota; class Gammaproteobacteria; order Nevskiales; family Nevskiaceae; genus Solimonas; species Solimonas soli. The sequence goes on from NZ_AXDW01000011.1 coordinate 87,782, forward strand.
CTGCAGCAGCATCTGCCGCGCGTCGTCGGACAGCAGCTCGAGCGAGCGTTCGGCGATGCGGTCGATGCGCGCGTCGACGAGCAGGGTCTTGTCGGCGGCGACGCTGACCAGGCCGATCTCGATCAGCGTGTTGAGGTAGCCCTTGAACAGCGCCTTGTCGAAGAACTCCGGCGCGTCGCGGCCGGTGAGGATGGCCATGCGCTCGGCGAGCAGGCGGCAGTCCTCCTCGAAGCGCTCGCGCTTGAGCGGCGTCGGCGAGCGGCGTTCGTCGGCCAGCAGCAGCGCCGTCATGCAATAGCGTTCGTGCGTCTCGCCGAGCACGCGGCCGAGCATGGCGAGCGTCGAGTAGGCCGGCTGGTTGGCGTCCGGCCGGCGCAGGCGGTCGTTCTCGCGGCTCAGCAGGCCGAGCCCGAGCATCACGTTGATCCAGGACTTGGCGATGCCCTCGACCTCGCCGGCGTCCCAGCGCAGGAAGAACTCGTTGCGCAGGAAGGGGTACAGCGCGCGCACGCCCATCACCACCGCTTCGTCGGACAGCAGCAGGCGGGTGCGGAACAGGTTGGCGATCAGCGAGGGGATCGCGAACAGATGCTGGATGTTGTTGCGGTTGTAGGTCAGCGCCACGGCGTCGCGCGCGGTGACGCCGTGCAGCTCGCCCCAGGGGTGCGGCACGCGGGCGATCTGGCCGATCGGTCCGCTCCAGTCGACCACCGCCTTCGGCGAGTTCTCCGGGATGTAGAGATGCTCGCCGTAGGGCTGGCCCTTGAGCAGCCAGATCAGATAGCCGATCTGCTCGATGAATTCCTCGTGCGCGACGACGCGCTGCGGCGAGGCGAGCAGGGCGATCGCCGCCAGGCTCGCCGGATTGGCGACGGCCGCGGCATTGATGCGGCGGCTGTTCTCGGTCGCCAGTTCCGCCACGAATTCCTTGAAGTTGCCCGGCAGCGCCTCGTCGCTCGCCGCCATCGCCTCGCGCCAGCCCGGCATGCGCTGCGTCGCGTAGTCCTGCAGGATGATCGGCTCGCCGAAGTTGATGTAGGCCTTGCCATAGGACTTGCCGAGGATCTTGCCGGCCTTGAGCAAGCCTTCCGCCGATTCCTTGGCCTTGGCGCCGCCGCGCAGCTCCTTGGTGTAGCTGCCGACTTCCCAGACGCGGTCATAGCCGATGTACACCGGCACCATCGCCACGCGCCGCGTGTCCTGGCGCAAGCCGGCCTCGACGACCATCGACAGCAGGCCGGTCTTCGGCGCCAGCAGGCGGCCGGTGCGGCTGCGCCCCCCTTCCGGGAAGAACTCGATCGCGTAGCCGCGCTTGATCAGCGAATCGACGTAGGCGCGGAACACGGCGGTGTAGATCGCGTCGCCCGAGAAGCTGCGACGCAGGTAGAAGGCGCCGCAGCGGCGCAGCAGGCCGCCGACCGGCCAGAAGTTGAGATTGACGCCGGCGGCGATGTGCGGCGGCACCACGCCGGCGCGGTACAGCGAGTACGACACCAGCAGGTAGTCGGCGTGCGAGCGGTGCGAGGGCATGTAGACCAGCTCGTACTGCTGCGCCAGCTCGCGCATGCGCTCGAGGCCCTGCACGTCGATGCCGGCGAACACGCGCTTGAAGACCACGTAGGTGAGGAAGCGCTCGAGGAAGTTGATGCTCGAACTCGAATAGTCGGCGGCGATTTCCTCGGCGCACTTGCGCGCGTAGGCGCGCGCCTTGTCGAGGGTCATGCCGTTGCGGCCGGCGGCATGCTCGATGGCGCGCTGCACCTCGGCCGAGCCGAGCAGGCCATCGACCACGACGCCGCGGCGCAGCAGGTTCGGACCCAGCGCCGCCGTGCGGGCGCGCAGGAAGTGGAAGTGCAGGACGCGCGTCAGCTTGCGGATCGAGGTCGAGGCGTCGGGACCGCGGTCCACGTATTCGCGGAACGAGAACGGCAGGCCGAAATGGGCGAGCACGTTGCGTCCGTTGAACAGCATGATGAAGAACTTGCGCACGCGGCCGGCCTGCACGCTGTCGGCGAACAGCAGCTTCCACAGGCTGGTTTCCTTGCCGGGATCGCGGCCCCAGAAGATCGACACCGGCACCAGCTGCGCCTCGAAGCTCCGCGTGGCGATGCCGGTTTCGATCAGGCGCGACAGCTCGGTCGGGTGCAGGCGCGTCTCGAGCAGCGCGTCCATGTAGACGACGGCGGCGCGCTCGACGGTCGGGAAATTGGAGCCGGTGCGGTTCGGGCGCGGCAGCTCGTGCTCGCGGCAGATGCGTTCGAGCACGAAGGCGTCGACCCAGGAGCGCTGCGCGAGGATGTAGACGACCGGCTTGTTGGGGTCGATCTTGAGGCCGTCGCGCAGCGGCAGCGGCGCCGTCTTGTAGCGGACCACGCCGTAGAACGGGCGGAACATCCACCACACGAGGCTGTACAGAATGCGGTTCAGCAGAGCGCGCATGCGACTCCCAACGACCTGATAATGGCTTGCGGGTGCGCGACGCTGCGCTTTCCGCCCCAAAGGCGTGCGACGCGTGGGCGGTCCCCGCCATGAACGCAAAAAGTTTACCGGAAGCCAGATGACAGTCCGCAAACCGCCGGGTGCCGCCCTGCACGAGGATGGGACGCAGAGGATAGAGCGGAACGGGGCCGGCCTGCAGGCCACGCGCAGCCGCCTGCGTCGTGTCGCGCGCCTGCTCGACAGCGGCTTGGCGGTGCCGGGCACCTCCTGGCGCATCGGCCTGGAAGCGCTGATCGGCCTCATTCCCGGCATCGGCGATCTCGCCGGCGCGCTGCTCGGCGCCTATTTCGTGGTCGAGGCGCTGCAGCTGCGCGCGCCGCGCGGCGTCATCGGCCGCATGCTCGGCAACATCGTCCTCGATCTGCTGCTCGGCGTGCTGCCGGTGGTCGGCGATGTCGCCGACTTCGCCTTCAAGTCCAACGAGCGCAACCTGCGCCTGCTCGACCGCCATCTCGACGATCGTCTCGGCGTCGCGCCGCCGCCGCGCCGCCGGCGTTACGGACCGGCCCTGGCGGCCGCGCTGCTGGCCCTGTTGTTGCTGGCCGGACTGTGGTGGCTGCTGCGGTCGTCCGCGCACACCTAGTGGATTTACCGGATGACCCTTCGGCAGGCGGCAGGCATAGTGCCGGCAGCTGTGTCATTCGCGCGCCGCGGGCGTTCCGCTCCGGCGCGTATTTCTTGGGTGCGGGGATATGACCGAAAAGACCTGGGCCGGCCATCCGCGAGGACTGGCGACGCTGTTCTTCACCGAGATGTGGGAGCGCTTCACCTATTACGGGATGCGCGCGATCCTCGTCTTCTTCCTCGCCGCGGCGGCCACCGAGGTCAACCCGGGCCTCGGCCTGACGCGCGAGGAGGCCGGTGCGATCTACGGCCTCTACACCGGCGCCGTCTATCTGTTCTCGCTGCCCGGCGGCTGGATCGCCGACCGCCTGATCGGCAGCCGCCGTGCGGTGTTCTGGGGCGGCATCTTCATTTCCGCCGGCAACTTCACGCTGGCGATTCCCGGACCGGCCGGCCTGTTCTTCCTCGGCCTCGCCATCATCGTCATCGGCGTCGGCCTGTTGAAGCCGAACGTCTCGGCGCTGGTCGGCACGCTCTACGACGGCAACAACGACGCGCGTCGCGACGCCGGCTTCTCGATCTTCTACATGGGCATCAACCTCGGCGCGGCGATCGCGCCGTTCGTGGTCGGCACGGTCGGCGAGAACTGGTCCTGGCGCCTCGGCTTCGGCACCGCCGGCCTGTTCATGCTCGGTGGCGTCATCCAGTTCAAGCTCACCGAACGTCATCTCGGCAGCGGCGGACTCGCGCCGGCGACGACGCCGGCGCAGCAGCGCAGCGGCTGGCGCACGCTCGGCATCGCCGTGGCGGTGCTGGCCGCGATCGCGGCGCTGCTCGCCAGCGGCCTCGTGCCGGTGCGGCCGAGCGATCTGGCCAAGATGGCCGGCGTGGTGATGGCGGCGGTCGGCATCGGCTTCTTCGGCTACATGCTGCTGTTCGCCGACCTGACGCGCGCCGAGCGCGGCCGCGTCGCCGTGATCGGCATCCTCTTTCTCAGCTCGGCGACATTCTGGGCCGGCTTCGAGCAGGCCGCGACCTCGCTGAACCTGTTCGCGCAGGACTACACCAACCGCGCGTTCCTCGGCGCGTGGTTCCCGAATGGCGAGCATCCGGCGTCCTGGTATCAGGCGGCCAATCCGGTCTACATCATCCTGTTCGCGCCGTTCTTCGCGGCGCTGTGGGTCTGGCTCGGCAAGCGCAATCTCGATCCCGCGGCGCCGGCCAAGTTCGGTCTCGGCCTCGTGCAGATGGGCCTCGGCTTCGTCGTCGTCATGTTCGCCGCCAAGCTGTGCATGGGCAGCGGCGCCAAGGTCGCGCCGGGCTGGCTGCTGCTGACCTATCTGCTGCACACGACCGGCGAGCTGTGCCTGGCGCCGGTCGGCATGTCAAACGTCACGCGCCTGGCGCCGCCGCGCTATGTCGGCCAGCTGATGGGCACCTGGTTCCTCGGCCTGGCGGTCGGCAATCTCGCCGCCGGCCTGATCGGCGGCCACGTCGGCGGCAGCGACATCCGCGACATGCCCGGCCAGTTCTGGAACGTTGCGCTGCTCGGCCTCGGCGCCGGCGTGCTGATGCTGGTGCTCGCCCGGCCGATCCACAAGCTGACCCGGCTGCGCGACGCGGCCGCTCCGGAGGAAGGACTCTGAACATGCGCAAACTGCTGATCCCGCTCGCGGTCGCCGTGCTGCTCGCCGGCTGCGGCAAGAAGGACGCAAGCCCGGCGCCGAAGGACGGCGGCGCGACGCCGGCGCAGGCCGACGCGTTCATGGCCGGCGTCAACGACGATTACCGCCGCCTGCTGCCGTACCTGAACAGCGCGCAGTGGACGCAGCAGACCTTCATCAACGACGACACGCAGATGCTGTCGTCGCAGGCCAACGACGAGTGGCTCGCCTATCTCACCGGCAAGCTCGACGAGTCCAAGCGCTTCAACGGCCTCGAGCTGGGCAAGGACACCGCGCGCGGCCTGCTGCTGCTCAAGCTGTCGACGTCCAATCCGGCGCCGAACGACGTCGCCAAGCGCGCCGAGCTGACCCGTGTGCTGGCGCGCATGGACGCCAATTACGGCGCCGGCAAGTGGTGCCCGACGCCGGGCGGCGAGTGCCTGAACCTGAACCAGATCGAAAAGATCATCGACGATCCCGAGCGGTCGCCGCAGGAACGCGCCGCCGCCTGGGCCGGCTGGCATGCGACGGCGAGGCCGATCAGGCAGGACTACGCGAAGTTCGTCGAGCTGTCCAACGAAGGCGCCCGCGAGCTGGGCTTCGCCGATCTCGGCGAGATGTGGCGTGCCGGCTACGACATGAGTCCGGCCGAGTTCGAGCGGACGGTCGAGAAGCTGTGGTCGCAGCTGCAGCCGCTGTACGACGCCCTGCACTGCGACGTGCGCGCCAGGCTCAACGAGAAGTACGGCGACGCGGTGGTGCCGAAGGACGGCCTGATTCCGGCGCACCTGCTCGGCAACATGTGGGCGCAGCAGTGGAGCAACATCTATCCGCTGGTGGAGCCCTACAAGGGGGTCGGCTCGCTCGACGTCAGCGCCGCCCTGAAGGCGCGCCGCGACGCCGATTACCGCAAGCTGCTCGGCGAGTTCAAAGGCAAGCCGACCGCGCTGGACCTCGCCGACCTCGAACACAAGGCCGACGCGCAGTTCGCCGTCGACACGACCAGGATCGCCGAGGACTTCTACACCTCGATCGGCTTCCCGCCGCTGCCGGCCTCGTTCTACGAGAAGTCGATGCTGCTGCGCCCGCGCGACCGCGACGTGGTCTGCCACGCCAGCGCCTGGGACATGAACATGCAGGGCGACGTGCGCATCAAGATGTGCATCGAGCCGAAGGAAGACGACCTCATCACCATCCATCACGAGATGGGGCACATCTACTACGACCTCATGTACAACCCGCTCGCGCCGATTTTCCAGAACGCCGCGCACGACGGTTTCCACGAGGCGATCGGCGACACCATCACCCTGTCGCTGACGCCGGCGCATCTGGCGAAGATCGGCCTGGTGCCGGCGCAGGCCGCCGGCGCGAAGGCGGGCGACGAGCGCGCGCTGATCAACGCGCAGATGAAGCTGGCGCTCGACAAGATCACCTTCCTGCCCTGGGGCAAGCTGGTCGACCAGTGGCGCTGGAAGGTGTTCGCCGGCGACATCACGCCGGAGCACTACAACGAGGGCTGGTGGAAACTGCGCGCCGCCTACCAGGGCGTCAGCCCGCCGCTGGCGCGCAGCGAGGACGACTTCGACCCGGGCGCCAAGTACCACATTCCCGGCAACACGCCGTACACGCGCTACTTCCTCGCCTTCGTCCTGCAGTTCCAGTTCCAGAAGGCGCTGTGCGACGCCGCCGGCTTCACCGGCCCGCTCTATGCATGCGACATCTACGGCAACAAGGCGGCCGGCCAGAAGTACATGGAAATGCTCAAGGCCGGCGCCTCGCAGCCCTGGCAGGACACGCTGGAGAAGCTGACCGGCAAGCGCGAGATGGACGCCGCGGCGATCATCGAATACTTCCAGCCGCTGATGGGCTATCTCAAGCAGCACAACGAGGGACTCGCCTGCGGCTGGCAGGGCGAAGCCGGCAAGAGCTGAATCTCTCGCGGGTCGGCGAAAGGCGGCCATTCGGCCGCCTTTTTTCGTTGCGCCGGGCGGGGACGCTAGACTGCGCGCCCATGGAAGCCCGCGACATCCTGCGCCAGTCGCCCCTGTTCGCCGACATCGCCGAGGCGGCGATCGAGGCGCTGGCCGCGCACGCACGCCTGATCGACGTGCGCAGCGGCGCCCAGGTCGTGGCGCGCGGTTCGATGCCGGACCATGTCTACATCGTCGCCACCGGCCGCCTGCGCGCGATGCTCGCCGACGGCCGCATCGCCGGCACCATTCCGCGCCTGTGGCCGAGCGGCGAGATCAGCGCGGTGCTCGGCGAGCCGCACACCGCCGATGTCTACGCGATCCGCGACAGCGTGCTGGTCGAACTGCCGACCGCGGCGCTGCTGCACACCATGGGCCAGTTCCCGGAAAGCATGCTGCGCCTGACGCGCCTCATCGTGCAGCGCCTGCGCCAGAACGCCGGCCGGCAGGCGCTCGCCGCCGTGCGGCAGCGCGGCACCATCGCCGTGGTGCCGGCGACGCCGGACATGCCGGCGCGGCAGATTGCCGAGCGTCTGTGCCGCCATCTCGGCGCCGGTGCCCGCCTGGTCTGTGCCGCCACCGTCGACGCCGAGCTCGACGGTGCCTGCAGCGCGCTGCGCGAGCACGACGACGCCGAGGCCGAGCGGCGCCTGACCGAATATCTCAACGCGCTCGAAGTCCAGGACACGCAGATCGTCTATCTCGCCGAACGCGCCGATGCCTGGGCGCGGCGCTGCATCGCGCAGGCCGATCGCGTGCTGGTCGTCAGCGAGGCCGGCCGCGTGCTAGCCGACGAAGCCATGCTCGACCTGCTGCGCGACAGCCAGTCGCGCGCGCCGGTGGATCTCCTGATGATCCGGCCCGACGGCGCGCCGGCGCCGACCGTGCTCGACTGGCGCTCGCGCTGTGGCGCCGGCGCGCACTACTACCTGCGCCTCGACCGCGAGACCGATTTCGCGCGGCTCGCGCGCCAGCTCTCGGGCCGCGGCGTCGGCCTCGTGCTCGGCGGCGGCGGCGCGCGCGGCTTCGCGCATCTGGGCCTGTTCCGCGCGCTGCAGGAGCTCGGCATTCCGGTCGACGTCACCGGCGGTTCGAGCATGGGCGCCTTCCTCGCCGGCCTGCTCGCCTGCGGCCGCAGCGTCGACGACATCCGCATGATCGCGCGCGACACCTTCGTCACGCACAACTATCTCAACGACTACGTGCTGCCGACCATCTCGCTGATCCGCGGCCGCAAGTTCGCGCGGCACCTGCACGAGATCTTCGGCGAGCAGATGATCGAGGAGCTGCGCCTGCCGTACTTCTGCGTGGCGACCAATCTCACGCGCGGCGCGGCGGCGGTGCGCGACCGCGGCCCGTTGTATCTGTGGATCGCGACCAGCATGGCGGTGCCCGGCGTGGCGCCGCCGGTCGCCTACAACGGCGAGCTGTATGCCGACGGCGCCGTGATCAACAGCCTGCCGACCGATGTCATGCGCGGCCTCGAGCGCGGTCCGGTGATCGCCTCCGACGTCAGCACCGAAGGCGGCATCGCCGCGCAGGGCGTCGCCGGGCCGGATCCCGAGGCGGTGTTCCGCCTGCGCGGCGAGGAAGCGCCGCGCCTGCTGTCGATCCTGTTCCGCACGGCGACCCTGACCAGCGAGAGCGGCGTCGCGCAGCGCGCGGCGTCCGCCGACGTCTATCTGCGCATGCCGGTCACGCGCATCGGCATGTTCGACTGGAAGCGCATGGACGAGATCGTCGAGCGCGGCTACCAGCACGCCATGCAGCAGCTGCAGGGCCAGCGCGAGAAGCTGTTCGCCATCTGAGGCGCACGAAAAAGCCCCGACGCTCGCGCGCCGGGGCTCGATGCCGCGGGCCGTGCCGTGCCGGCGGCGCGGCCTTCAGGCCGACGGCTTCACTCCTTGGTCACCTTGAATTCGACGCGGCGGTTCTCGGCGCGGCCTTCCTTGGTCTTGTTCGAGGCGACCGGCTTGCTTTCGCCGTAGCCCTCCGAGCTGAGGCGCGAGGACTCGATGCCCTGCGAGACCAGGTAGTCCTTGGCTGCCGCGGCACGCTGCTTCGACAGCTTCAGGTTGTAGGCCTCGGAGCCGGTCGCGTCGGTGTGGCCCTCGATGATCAGGCCCATGCTCGGCTGGCCCCTGAGGCCCTGCACGATCTTGTCGAGCTCGGCCTTCGACGCCGCCGTCAGGCGCGCCGAATCGAACTCGAAGTTGATGTCGTGCAGCACGATCTTGGCTTCCTTGATCGCGCAGCCGCGCGCATCGACCTTCATGCCGACCGGCGTGTTCGGGCAGGCGTCGAGATTGTCGTAGACGCCGTCGCCGTCGGAATCCTTCGGCGGCGGAGGCGGCGGCAGCGGGCAACCGCGCGCATCGACCTGGGTGCCGGCCGGCGTGCCGGGGCACATGTCGAGATTGTCGGGCACGCCGTCGCCGTCGGTATCGGCCGGCGGCGGCGGCGGCGCGGCGACCGGCTTCTCGGTCTTCTTGCCGAGCACGAACTGCACGCCGGCGTTGATGCGGGTCTCGTTCAGATGGTCGTGGATCGCATCCGCGTCGTCATCGAACACCCAGTAGCGCTTGGCGTCGACGCGGATCGCCACGGTGCGCGCCTCGTTGACGTTGATGAGGAAGCCGCCGCCGGCATTGGCGAAGCCGTAGGTGCCGTCGTTGGCGGCGCGGTCGACGTGCTGGCCACCGCCGCCGAGCAGCAGGAACGGCGAGAACCACGACGAGCGCTTCCACGGATAGATCGCGAAATCGAGGCCGAGATCCCAGCGCTTGTCGGCGCCGGAGGCGCCTTTGCGGTCGGCGCGCACGCCGGACAGGTTGATTTCCGGTGCGAAGTATTCGCCGGTCGGGAAACCGAACAGCAGGTTGCCGCCGAGGCCGTCGTCGTTGTTGCGCACGGCGTCCGGGAACTCGTAGCTGCCCTGGATGCCCATGTACGGCGTGGTCGAATCGGCGTCGGCGTAGACCGTCTGCGCCGCGCCGGCGATGAGTGCCGCCGCCAGAACCTTGTGCTTCATTTTCATTGTTGCTTTCCTCAGGTCAGAAGAACGAAGAAAGCCACTCAACACCGCCATGTCCGTGAAAGCCGACGCGCGCGATGTTGCGTTGCTCCCTTAACGTCCGGCGCATCTTGGTTCGAAGCCATGAACCCAGCCTGAACTTTGCGCGCGCGTGACGGGTCTGCACATTGCGTGTGGCGCGCCCGCGCGCGCGTCGCGGCACGCGGGGAAAATCCCGTATCGACAGCCGCTTCGACGCCGTACCATGCGACGGGTCCGGAACCATCGACCGCAGGGAGACAGCAGTGAAGATCGGCATGCGCGTATGGAGCACGGCGGCGATTTGCGCATTCGCGAGCGTCGCGGCACATGCCGACGCCCTGCGCTATCCGCCGGCACCGCGCGGCGACGTGGTCGACGATTATTTCGGCACCAAGGTCGCCGATCCGTACCGCTGGCTGGAGGACGTCGACTCGCCGGCGACGCGCAGCTGGGTCGCCGCCGAGAATGCGCTGAGCCTGCCGTATCTCGCCGCCCTGCCGCGGCGCGACGCCTTGCGCGAGCGCATCGCCGCCTTGTGGAACTACGAGCGCTACGATCTGCCGCAGAAGAAGGCCGGCAAGCTGTTCTACGGCCGCAACGACGGCCTGCAGAACCAGTCGGTGCTGTACGTCGACGAGGGCGACGGCAAGCCGCGCCTGCTGCTCGATCCGAACAAGCTTTCCGCCGACGGTACCGTGGCGCTGACCCAGTACGAGCCCTCGCCCGACGGTCGCTTCCTCGCCTACGCGACCGCCGCGGCCGGCTCCGACTGGAACGAATTCCGCGTGCGCGAGGTGGCGAGCGCGCAGGACACGGGCGATGTGCTGACGCGCATCAAGTTCTCCGGCATCGCCTGGACGAACGACAACGCCGGCTTCTTCTACGCGCGCTATCCGGCGCCGCCGGCCGGCGCCAAGCCGGGCACCTTCGACGAGCTCGCCGACCAGAGACTCTATTACCACCGCCTCGGCACGCCGCAGGCCGACGATGCGCTGATCGCCGACAACGCGGCGCAGCCGCAGTGGGGCTGGGGCGCGCAGGTCACCGACGACGGCCGCTGGCTGGTGGTTTCCATCTCGCAGGGCTCGGGCAACGAGAACGCGGTCTGGGTCAAGGATCTCGGCAAGGGTGCGGCGCCGAAGTTCGACGCGCCCTTCGTCAAGCTGGTCGACAACTTCGAGGCCGAATACAGCCTGCTCGGCAACCGCGGCGGCACGCTGTATTTCCGCACCAGCAGCGGCGCGGCGCGTGGCCGCGTCGTCGCCATCGATGTCGCGCGGCCGGCGCCGGCGGATTGGAAGACGATCGTTCCCGAAAGTGCCGATACGCTGCAGGCGGCGCTGTTCGCCGGCGACGGCATCGTCGCCCTGGCCATGCACGACGCGACCTCGCGCCTGCTGCGCTACGCGATCGACGGCAAGGCCGAGGGCGAGATCGCGCTGCCCGGCCTCGGCAGCGTGCCCGACCTCGCGCTCGGCGGCATCCAGCTGTCCGGCAAGGCCGGCGATCCCTTGCTGTTCTACGCCTACACCTCGTTCAACCAGCCGCAGACCAATTACGTCTACGACCTCGCCAAGAATGAGGGCCGGGTCTTCCAGGCGATCAAGCTGAACTTCAACCCGGCCGATTACGTCACCGAGCAGGTCTTCTACAAGTCGAAGGACGGCACGCGCATTCCGCTGTTCATCAGCTACAAGAAGGGCATCAAGCGCGACGGCCGCAATCCGACGCTGCTGTTCGGCTACGGCGGTTTCGAGATTTCCAAGACGCCGGAATTCTCGGTGCCGAATCTCGTCTTCATGGAGCGCGGCGGCGTCTACGCGCTCGCCAACCTGCGCGGCGGCGGCGAGTACGGCAAGGCCTGGCACGAGGCCGGCATCCTCGAGCGCAAGCAGAACGTGTTCGACGACTTCGCGGCGGCGGCGCAATACCTGATCGCCCAGCAGTGGACGAGTCCGGCGCATCTGGCGATCGGCGGCCGTTCCAACGGCGGTCTGCTGGTCGGCGCCACCGTCAACCAGCATCCGGAACTGTTCGCCGCGGCGTTCCCGACCGTCGGCGTGATGGACATGCTGCGCTATCACAAGTTCACGATCGGCTGGGCCTGGGCCGGCGACTACGGCACGTCCGACACGCCGGCCGGCTTCCGCACGCTCTACGCCTATTCGCCGTATCACAATGTGAAGAGCGGCGTGAAGTATCCGGCGGTGCTGATCACGACCGGCGATCACGACGATCGCGTCGTGCCCGGCCACTCCTTCAAGTACGCCGCGGCGCTGCAGGCGGCGACCGCGAAGGACGGCGTCGCCGACGGCAAGCCGGTGCTGATCCGCATCGACAGCAATGCCGGCCACGGCGCCGGCAAGCCGGTCGCCAAGCTGATCGAGGAAGAAACCGACAAGCTGGCCTTCCTGCTGCAGTTCACGCAATAGGCGCGTTCAGGCGCGCGCGGCGCGCGGCCGACGTGCGCTGGCGCCGGCCGCCGACGAGACCGTGCCGGCGATGCCAGTCGGCGAGCGACTCCGCGGGCCAGGTCCGGCAGCGCAGGTGGCGCGCGTCGTCGGCGATCTCGACCCAGTTCGCCGCATAGGCGAGCGCCGCCTCGACAATCTGCGGCGGACGCGGCAGCGGCGTGTCGATCGCCGAGGCGTGCGGATGCACGAGCTCCGGCCAGCGCGGGTCCCAGAGCCACAGCGCGCTGCCGCATTCGCCGCAGAAATGGCGTTCGGCCGGCGAACGCCGCGTGCGGCGGCCGGCTTCGCGCAGCCTGGCGTGGTAGACGCGCAGGTGCCGGCGGCCGCGGACTTTCAGGGTGCGCGCATCGGCGCCGAGATTGATCGCGTAACCGCCGCCGCCGGCGGTCTTGCGGCAGATCGAGCAGTGGCAATGCAGATAGGGAACCGGGCTTTGCGCCTCGACGGCGAAGCGCACGGCGCCACAGTGGCAGGAGCCTTGCAGTTTCATGCGATGGATCTCCGGGTGCAGGCGGGCGTTCAGCTTAGAACGCGGCAGCGGCTTGCTCCATACGCATCCGTATGGATAGACTGCACCGACCACTTTCCTTTCCTGCCCCGCATGCCGCCCTCCGCTTCCGCCGAGAAACAAAGCCTGACCGCCGATGCCTGGGCCGAGGCGGCGCTCGACGTGATCGCCACCAGCGGCCTCGACGCGGTCGGCGTCGAACCGCTGGCGCGGCGGCTCGGCGTCACCAAGGGCTCGTTCTACTGGCACTTCGAGAATCGCGACGCGCTGCTGCGCGCCGCGCTCGAACGCTGGGAGAAGGCGGAGACCGACGACATCGTCGCGCGCATCGGCCCCGAGCCCGATCCGTACCAGCGCATCGTCAAGCTGTTCAAGGCGGCCAACGCAAGCTACCGTGCCGGCCGCCTGTATCTGGCGATCGCCGCCGCCGAGGACAAGCCGATGGTGCAGAGCTTCGTGCGCCGCGTGTCGGAGCGGCGCATGCAGTATCTGTTCGACTGCTACCGCGCGCTCGGCTTTTCCGAAACCGCGGCGGCGCACTGGGCGCGCTTCGCGTATGCAACGTTCATGGGTAATCTGCAGATCGGGCGCGATACGCCCGAGCTGATGCCGTCGGGCGCCGAGTTCAGCGAATACGTCAAGCTGATGATCAAGGTCCTGATCCCGCGCGAAGCGCCGACGGAAGATGGCGAGGGCAGCCCGCCAGCGCCGTAAGCACCTAGGAGAGGTATATGACGACGCTCATCATCGTGCTGGCCCTGCTCACCGCCTGGATTCTCGCCTTCGTCGGCGCGCCGCTGCTGCTGTGGACGATCGGCGCGGCGGTGCTGATTGCCGCGCTCGGCCTGGCCGGCAGCATCGGCGCGACCGCCGTGCTGATGACCGGCATCGTCTTCGTCGTTGCCGCGCTGCTGCTCAACGTGCTGCCGCTGCGCCGCGCCGTGCTCAGCGGCTGGATCTTCGCGATCTTCAAGAAGGTGCAGCCGGAGATGTCGTCGACCGAGCGCGAGGTTCTCGAATCCGGCGACGTCTGGTGGGAGGCCGAGATGTTCCGCGGCCGGCCCGACTGGCAGAAGCTGCTCAGCTTCCAGTACACGCGCTTGACCGCCGAGGAACAGTCCTTCCTCGACAACGAGTGCGAGGCGCTGTGCAAGCTGTGCGACGACTGGAAGATCGAGTACGAAGCCAAGGATCTGCCGAAGGCGGCCTGGGACTACATCCGCGAGAAGAAGTTTTTCTCGATGCTGATCAAGAAGGAATACGGCGGCCTCGGCTTCTCGGCGAACGCGCAGTCGGCGGTCGTCACCAAGCTCGCGACGAAGTCGATCACGCTCGCGGTGACGGTCATGGTGCCGAACTCGCTCGGCCCCGGCGAACTGCTGATGCACTACGGCACCGACGAACAGAAGAAGAAGTGGCTGCCGGGCCTCGTCAACGGCAGCGAGATTCCCTGCTTCGGCCTCACCGGGCCCGAAGTCGGCTCGGATGCGACGGCGATGCCGGACGTCGGCTACGTCGGCTACGGCGAATACGAAGGCCAGCGCACGCTCGGCATCCGCCTGACGTTCTCGAAGCGCTACATCACGCTGGCGCCGGTGGCGACGGTCATCGGCCTCGCCTTCAAGCTGCGCGATCCGGACGGCCTGCTCGGCGACAAGAACAAGATTGACTACGGCATCACCTGCGCGCTGGTGCCGGCCTCGCATCCGGACGTGCACATCGGCCGTCGCCACTATCCGGGCGCGGCGTTCATGAACGGCACCATCGTCGGCCGCGACGTGTTCGTGCCGCTCGACGCGATCATCGGCGGGCCGCGGATGGCCGGCAAGGGCTGGCGCATGCTCAGCGAGTGCCTGTCCTCGGGCCGCGGCATTTCGCTGCCGGCGCTGTCCGCCGCGGCGGGGCAGATCGGCTATCGCATGACCGGCGTGTACGGCCGCTTCCGTCGCCAGTTCAAGGTCGCGGTCGGCAAGTTCGAAGGCGTGCAGGAAGCGACCGGGCGCATCGCCGGCTTCGCCTACACGCTGGAGGCGATGCGCGTGCTGACCGCCTCGGCGGTCGATCACTGTGCGCCGAGCGTGGCGACGGCGATGGCCAAGTACCACATGACCGAGCTGATGCGGAAGATCATCAACGACGGCATGGACGTGCTCGGCGGCAAGGGCATCCAGCAGGGCCCGCGCAACTTCATGGCGACCGGCTACAAGGCGACGCCGGTGGCGATCACCGTCGAAGGCGCCAACATCCTGACGCGCAATCTGATGATCTACGGCCAGGGCGCGATCCGCTGCCATCAGTACGTGTTTCCGGAAATGGAAGCGGCGCGCAGCAATGACCTGGTGAAGTTCGACAAGCTGCTGTTCGGCCACATCGGCTTCGCCATCAACCGCGCGGTGCGCGCCTTCACGCTGGCGCTGTCCGGTTCGCGCCTGACCGGCGCGCCGGTCGACGGCGAGTTTGCGCCGTATTTCCGCAAGCTCGAACGCATGTCGGCGGCGCTGGCCTTCACCTCCGACCTCACCATGGGCACGGTCGGCGGCAAGCTGAAGTTCATGGAGCGCCTGTCGGCGCGCCTCGGCGACGTGCTGTCGCAGCTCTACATCGCGTCCTGCGTGCTGAAGTTCTATCTCGAAGGCAGCAAGAGCGACGCCGAAGGCGCGCACGCGCGCTGGGCGCTCGACCACTGCCTGTACGAGATCGGCCACGCCTTCGAAGGCTTCATCCGCAACTTCCCCGTCGCCTGGGGTCGCTGGCTGCTGCGCCTCGTGGTGTTCCCGCTCGGCAATCATTTCCAGCCGGTCTCGGACCGCGTCAACGCGCGCGTCGCCGACCTGATCCTCGAGCCGAGCGACGTGCGCGAGCGCCTGTCCTGGCTGGTGTTCAAGAACGGCGGCGAGCACGATCCGATCGGCCGCATGGAGCACGCCTGGAAGGTCGGCCTCAAGTGCGAGGCGGCGTACCTGAAGTACTTCAAGCTCGCCAACAAGGGCGAGATCCAGGGCGACACCGTCGCCGAGCGCCTCGATGACGCGCTCAGGCGGCAGCTGCTGAGCGCCGACGAGGTCGCGCTCGCCCGGCAGTACGACGCGGTGCGCTACGACGTCATCCTCACCGACGACTTCAGCAAGGAATATCTCGCCGGGCAGTTCGCCGCCGAGGCGGCATCGGCGATCGAGCAGTCGGGGCTGCTCGCACGCGTCGCCTGAGCGGCGCCGCGCCCGCGCCGATGACGGCACGCATTGTTGCCGTCACCGGCCTCGTTGAAGATACGCGGCATTCTTCGAATCACCTGGGGGCACCATGAGCGCAGCGATCCTGATCGGCAAGGGCGAGGACACGCCGCAGCGCCTGCTCGCGCAGTACGCGAACCGGCACGGCCTCGTCGCCGGCGCGACCGGCACCGGCAAGACGGTCACCCTGCAACTGCTCGCCGAAGGCTTCTCGCAGCTCGGCGTGCCGGTGTTCGCGGCCGACGTGAAGGGCGATCTGTCGGGCATCGCCGCCGCCGGCGAGGCCAAGCCCAAGCTCGCCGAGCGGGCCGCCGCGGTCGGCGTCGAGGCCTGGGCGCCCGCCGCCTGTCCGGTGGTGTTCTGGGATGTGTTCGGCAGCAGCGGCCATCCGGTGCGTGCCACGGTGTCCGACATGGGGCCGGTGCTGCTCGGCCGCCTGCTCGATCTGTCCGACGTGCAGGAAGCGGTGCTGGCGCTGGTCTTCAAGTACGCCGACGACCAGGGCCTGCTGCTGCTCGACTTCAAGGACCTGCGCGCGCTGCTGCAATACGCCGGCGCGAACGCCAAGTCGCTCGGCGCCGACTACGGCCTAGTCAGCGCCAGCTCGGTGGGCGCGATCCAGCGCGCGCTGCTGCAGCTCGAAGCCGACGGCGCCGACCATTTCTTCGGCGAGCCGGCGCTCGATCTCAATGACTTCATGCGCTGTGACCTGAGCGGCCGCGGCATCGTCAACGTGCTCGCCGCCGAGGTGCTGTACCAGAAGCCGCGCCTGTACGCGACTTTCCTGCTGTGGCTGCTGTCGGAGTTGTTCGAGCGCCTGCCGGAGGCCGGCGACGCCGACAAACCCAAGCTGGTGTTCTTCTTCGACGAGGCGCATCTGCTGTTCAAGGACGCGCCGAAGGCGCTGGTCGACAAGGTCGAGCAGGTCGTGCGCCTGATCCGCTCCAAGGGCGTCGGCGTCTACTTCGTCACGCAGAACCCGCTCGACCTGCCGGACGCGGTGCTCGGCCAGCTCGGCAATCGCATCCAGCACGCGCTGCGCGCCTTCACGCCGCGCGACCAGAAAGCCGTCAAGGCCGCCGCCGAGACCTTCCGCGCCAATCCGAAGCTCAAGGTCGCCGAGGTGATCCAGGCGCTCGGCGTCGGCGAGGCGCTGGTGTCGACGCTCGACGACAAGGGCGTGCCGACGGTCGTCGAGAAGACGCTGATCGCGCCGCCGCGCTCGCGCATCGGCCCGCTGACGGCGGACGAGCGCAAGACCATCGTCTCGCGCAGCCCGCTCGCCGGTCGCTACGAACAGATGGTCGATCGCGAGTCGGCGTACGAGAAGCTGACGGCGCGCACCGCGGCGACCGCGCCGGCCGCCGCGCCGCCACCGTCTTCGAACGACACCGGCTGGTGGGACCGCGGCAAGGCGCCGCCGCCGACCAGCCCCGCGCCGAAACCGCCGAAGACGCCGGCGCGGCGCGGCGACACGGTGATGGAGGCCGCGGTCAAGAGCGCCACGCGCAGCATCGCCTCGACGGTCGGCCGCGAAGTCGGCCGCCAGCTGCTGCGCGGCATCCTCGGTTCGTTGAGCAAGCGCTGAGGCGCGTGCGGGCTGCGGGGAGCGGCGCCCGGTATACTGCGCAGCCCTCCCGGATGCCGATCGACGCGCCGCATGCGCCTTCGCCTGCCCTACGTCCTGCCGCGCAAAGGCCGCGCCCGCGGAGCCGCGCGATGAGCACGCACCCGCTGGCCGCGCATCTCGACAACGGCCTCGCCGCGCTGCGGCTCGATCCGCCGCCCGCGGCGCGCGCGCAGCTGCTGCGCTACCTCGACGAGATGGCGCGCTGGAACACGGCGTACAACCTGACCGCGATCCGCACGCCGAGCGAGATGGTCACCAAGCATCTGCTCGACTCGCTGGCCTTGCTGCCGACGCTGACCGCCGTGCCGGGCTTTCCCGATGCGCGCCTGCTCGACGTCGGCGCCGGCGCCGGCCTGCCGGGCATCGTGCTGGCGATCGCCGAGCCGCGTCTGCGCGTCACCGTGCTCGACAGCAACGGCAAGAAGGCGCGCTTCATGCGACACGTGGTGCGCACGCTGCATCTGGCGAACGTCGAGGTCGCCGAGAGCCGCGTCGAGGACTGGCGGCCGGACGCGCCCTACGCCGGCATCGTCAGCCGCGCCTTCGCCGCGCTGGCCGATTTCGTCGCCGCGACGGCGCCCCTGCTGGCCGCGGGTGGTGTTTGGATCGCCATGAAGGGCAAACTAGACGCCGCCGAACTGGCGGCCGTGCCGGTCACCGTCGACATCCGGGAGAAACAGCGTCTGCGCGTGCCCGGCCTGGCGGAGGAACGCCACGCCGTCATCGCCAGCTTGAAGTCATGAGTCACATCATCGCCATCGCCAATCAGAAAGGCGGCGTCGGCAAGACGACGACGTCGATCAACCTTGCCGCCTCGCTGGCGGCGACCAAGCGCCGCGTGCTGCTCGTCGATCTCGACGCGCAGGGCAACGCGACCATGGGCGTCGGCGTCGACAAGAGCAGGCTGCGCCACAGCACGCGCGACGTGCTGCTCGAGCAGGTCAAGATCCGCGAGGCGATCGTGCCGCTGCCCGATCTCGGCCTCTCGCTGTTGCCCGCCAACAGCGACATGACCGAGGCCGAGATCAAGCTGCGCGATGTCGCGGTCGGCGATTTCGCGCTGAAGTCGGCGCTCGCCGAGGTCGCCGAGGACTTCGACTACGTGATTCTCGACTGCCCGCCGGCGCTGTCGAAGCTGACCGTCAACGCGCTGGTCGCCGCCGACGGCGTGCTGATCCCGATGCAGTGCGAGTACTACGCGCTCGAAGGCCTATCGGCGCTGATGGACACCGTGCAGAAGATCAAGCGCGTGATCAATCCGAAGCTCGAGATCGAGGGCCTGCTGCGCACGATGTTCGATCCGCGCAACAACCTCGCCAACGACGTTTCCGGCCAGCTCACCCAGCACTTCGGCGACAAGGTCTATCGCACCCTGGTGCCGCGCAACGTGCGTCTCGCCGAGGCGCCGAGCCACGGCCTGCCGGTGATGCTGTACGACGCGGCGTCGTCGGGCGCCAAGGCCTATCTCGCGCTGGCCGGCGAAGTGCTGCGGCGCCATGACGGCGGCCAGCTGCGCCTGCCGGCCTGACGCGCGCGTCGACGATGCGCGTGCTGCTGCCGCTGCCGCGGCGCGACTACGATCCGAGCGAGGTCGCCATCAGCTGGCAGGTGCTGCGCGCGGCCGGCCACGAGGTGCGCTTCGCGACGCCGGACGGCGCGCCGGCGCAGGCCGATCCGGTCATGCTCGGCGGCGTCGGCCTCGATCCCTGGGGCTTCGTGCCCGGCCTGCGCCGGCTGCGCCTGCTCGGCCTCGCCCTGCGCGCGCAGCGGCCGGCGCGGCGCGCGCACGCGGCGCTGGTCGGCGATGCCGCCTTCCGGGCGCCGCTCCGCTACGAGTCGCTCGCCGCCGCCGACTTTGATGCCGTGCTGCTGCCCGGGGGACATGCGCGCGGCATGCGTGAATATCTGGAGAACGTGCTGCTGCAGACCGTCGTCGCCGACTGCTTCGACGCCGGCAAGCCGGTCGCCGCGATCTGCCACGGCGTCGTCCTCGCGGCGCGCAGCACCTCGGCGCGCACGGGTCGTTCGGTGCTGCACGGCCGCCGCACCACGGCCCTGACCTGGGCTTTCGAGAAGCGCGCCTGGGATCTGACGCGCTACGGCGCGCGTTTCTGGGACGCGGACTACTACCGCACCTACCGCGAACAGGCGGGCGAGGCGCCGGGCCATCGCGGCGTGCAGCAGGAAGTGACGCGCGCGCTCGCCGACCCCGCGCACTTTCTCGACGTCGCCGCCGACGCCCCGCAGCGCTGGCGCAAGACCAGCGGCCTGTTCCGTGACAGCCCGGACGACGCCACAGCGGCCTTCGTCGTGCGCGACGGCGTCTACGTTTCGGCGCGCTGGCCAGGCGACGTGCACACCTTCGCCCGCACTTTCGTGCAAGTATTGGCGGATTGGTCATCGTTGAAGGGTCGCGCAGGGCTGCCGGCCGCGGAGAACATGCAGTGAGTGCAAAGAAGAGGGGGCTCGGTCGCGGCCTCGACGTGCTGCTGAGCAGCGTCGCCAACACGGTCGACGAGGAGGCCGGCGATCAGCTGCGCGAACTCGCGGTCGACGTGCTGCAGCCGGGCCGGCACCAGCCGCGCCGCCAGTTCGACGCCGCCGCGCTCGATGCGCTCGCCGAATCGATCCGCGCGCAGGGCGTGGTGCAGCCGATCGTCGTGCGCGCGGTCGGTGGCGATCGCTACGAAATCGTCGCCGGCGAGCGTCGCTGGCGCGCCGCCAGGCAGGCCGGCCTCAAGACCGTGCCGGCGATCGTCAAGACGCTCGACGAGCAGGGTGCGATGGCGGTCGCGCTGGTCGAGAACATCCAGCGCGCCGATCTCAATGCGCTGGAAGAAGCCGAAGCGCTGCAAAAGCTGATCCGCGACTGCGGCCTCACGCACGAGGCGGCGGCGACGGCGGTGGGCCGCTCGCGCGCGCACGTCAGCAATCTGCTGCGCCTCATCGAGCTGAACGAGGACGTGCAGCAGCTGGTGCGCAACGGCCATCTCAGCTTCGGGCACGCCAAGGTGCTGCTCGGCGTCGAGGGCGCGCGGCAGTCCGCGCTGGCCAAGCTCGCCGTCGAAAAGCAGATGTCGGTGCGGCAGGTCGAAGCGCTCGTGCATGCCGACGGCAGCGCCCGCGTGCGTCCGGCGAAGGCACGCGCGCCGGCGCTGGAGCAGGAGATCGCGCAGAAGATCGGCCTGCCGGTGCGGCTGCAGCAGAATGACGCCGGCCGTGGCCGCCTGACCGTGAGCTTCAAGAGCGCCGACGAACTGCAGCGGCTGCTCGCCAGGCTCGCTTGAAAAAGCCGGGCCGAACGCGCGGCGGCGAACGCACTCTTTCAGTGCCGGACGCGCCCTGCATCGCGTGATCATTCGCGGCGCGCGGCGGCATCGGCAGTGACGGTTCATCCCCAGAACGGTCGGCGCCGAAAGCCGCGTTGTATCAAGGCTGACACACTCGTCATGTGACCCATCGGTCACGTCAATAAAAGCTATGACTCCCTTGCCCGGCGAATTCATCAGCCGCTATACTCTCTGCGATTGATTGGTGCGACGCACCAAGCTGGCTCGCAGCAAGAAATGAAGATTGCGACGCGCATTGCACGCTATCAGGCGATGATCGCAGTCTTTTGCGCCGTCCTCTGGGGCCTGCTCGGAGGAGGACGGGAAGGGCTGGCAGCTCTGGCGGGTGGCGGGATCGGCGCTTTGCTGACCTTCTACGCCGGGCTCAAAACGTTTTCGGCGTCCGGGCAGGATGCCCAGCATGCGGTGATGAATTTTTACAAGGCCGAGGTGAGGAAAATTGTCCTCGCCGCGGTTTTGTTCGCGGTAGCGGTCCGGTTGTTGGCCGATGTGTTTGTCCCGGTCGTGCTCACGTTCGCGCTGACACTGCCGGTCTACTGGTTTGCGCTTCTTTGGAATTCGAGCGATGGCTGAAGCGGGTCACTCTCCTGCCGAGTACGTTACTCACCACTTGCGCCACTGGTCGAGTGGTTCTGACAGCGGCTTCATTTCGCTGTCGGACTGGCATCTGGACACGCTCATCATCTCGACGCTACTCGGCATCGCGTTCCTGACGCTGTTCCGCATCGCCGCCGTGCGCGCGACCTCGGGCGTGCCGGGCAAGCTGCAGAACTTCGTCGAAGTCCTTATTGATTTCGTCGACAACTCGGTCAAGGACTCGTTCCACGGCGTGCGCACCTTTGTCGCGCCGCTGGCCCTGACCATCTTCGTCTGGGTGTTCCTGTGGAACGCCATGGACCTGCTGCCGGTCGACCTGATTCCGAAGCTGTGGGCCGCCGGCCATGCTGCCGCCGGCCATGATCCGGCGCACGCCTACATCCGCGTCGTGCCGTCGGCCGACATGAGCGCGACCTTCGCGCTGTCTATCTCGGTGTTCCTTCTGATCTTCGTCTACAGCTTCAAGGGCAAGGGCGTCGGCGGTTACTTCAAGGAATTCCTGACGCATCCGTTCGGCCCCTGGCTGCTGCCGTTCAACGTCATCCTCAATTTCGTCGAAACGCTGGCGCGCCCGCTGTCGCTGGCGCTGCGACTGTTCGGCAACCTCTACGCCGGCGAGCTGATCTTCATCCTGATCGCGCTGCTGCCCTGGTGGGCGCAGGTGGTCCCGGGTCTCGGCTGGGCGCTGTTCCATATCCTCGTGATCACGCTGCAGGCGTTCATCTTCATGACGCTGACCATCGTGTATCTGAGCATGGCGCACGAGCATCACTGAAGTTTCGATCGGCGGCACCGCAGTAACTAGAACGTTTTCCACCACGCAACACGACGGAGTTAGGAGTACACCATGGAGCTCATCGCCCAGATCCAGGCCAGCACGGCCCTGACCATCGGCATCATCTTCGGTCTCGCCGCGCTCGGCACGGCCATCGGCTTCGGCCTGCTCGGCGGCAAGTTCCTCGAAGGCGCCGCGCGCCAGCCGGAAATGGCGAACATGCTGCAGACCAAGATGTTCATCATCGCCGGCCTGCTCGACGCGGTCGCGATCATCGGCGTCGCCATGGGCCTGCTGCTGATGTTCGCGAACCCGCTGCTCGCCGCGATCCAGCACTAAGCCTCGTTCCCCCGTCTCCACTCACAGGAGCTTAGCCCATGCAGGCAAGCATCCCGTCGATCGTCGGCCAGATGATCGTGTTCTTCTTGTTCGTGTTCATCACGATGAAGTACATCTGGCCGCCCATCACGAAGGCGCTCGAGGAGCGTCGTACCAAGATCGCCGAGGGCCTCGCGGCCGCCGAGAAGGGTGCGCGCTCGCTGCAGGACGCGTCGCTGAAGAGCGAGGAAGCGCTGAAGGAAGCCCGCGTGCAGGCGCAGGACATCCTCGCCGCCGCCAACAAGCAGGCCGCGCAGCTGGTCGAGCAGGCCAAGGGCACGGCGCAGGCGGAAGCCGAACGCATCGTCGCCCGGGCGCACGAGGAAGTGCAGCGTGAAGTCGCCCATGCCCGCGAAGAACTGCGCAAGCAGGTCGGCGAGCTGGCGGTGGCCGGCGCGGCGAAGATCCTCAAGCGCGAGATCGACACCAAGGCGCACGCCGACGTGTTGAACGAGCTCGCGGCGAAGATCTAAGGCGCAAGGTCATGGCGGACTACAGCACGACGGCGCACCCGTACGCGAAGGCGGTTTTCGAACTGGCGCGCGACAGCGGCGGCTACAAGGCCTGGAGCGATGCGCTGCAGGCCATCGCGGCCCTGTTCGGCGATGCCAGGGTCGCGGCGCTGGCGACGAATCCGGCGCTGTCGCGCACGGATCTGGCCGCGGCGCTGGCGCAGGCCCTGTCCGGCAAGGTGCCGAACGAGGCCGTATCGCTGGTCCGCCTGCTGGTCGAGAACGGCCGCCTGCCGGCGATCGCCGCGATCGCCGAGCAGTACGAAGCGCTGCGCGCCGAGGCCGAGCGTCGCGTCGAGGTCGAAATCACCTCGGCGGCGCCGGTCGAGCCGGCACAGCAGGACAAGCTGGCGACGGCGGTGAGGCGGAAGCTGGCGCGCGACGTCGTGATCAGCTGGAAGACCGATCCGGCGCTGATCGGCGGTGCGGTGATCCGCGCCGGCGACCTGGTGATCGATGGTTCGGTGACGGGTGAGCTGGAACGGCTGAAGACCGCCGTAGTGCAGTGAGACGGGCGCGCTAAAGCGCCGACTATTTTCAGGAATCGGTTCCTATGCAACTCAATCCTTCCGAAATCAGCGACCTCATCAAGGCGCGCATCAAGAACTTCGATGCGTCCTCCGAGGCGCGCAACGTGGGGCAGATCGTCTCGCTGCAGGACGGCATCGTCCGCGTGCACGGCCTGTCCGACGCGCTGCAGGGCGAAATGCTCGAGTTCCCGCCCGCGCCGAACGGAACCGCGACCTTCGGCATGGCGCTCAACCTCGAGCGCGATTCCGTCGGCGCCGTCGTCCTCGGTGACTACAAGCACCTGAAGGAAGGCGAGACCGTCAAGACCACCGGCCGCATTCTCGAAGTGCCGGTCGGCGAGGCGCTGCTCGGCCGCGTGGTGGACGCGCTGGGCCGCCCGATCGACGGCAAGGGACCGATCGCCGCGCAGGGCACGAGCCCGATCGAGAAGATCGCGCCGGGCGTCATCGCCCGCAAGTCGGTGAGCCAGCCGGTGCAGACCGGCTACAAGGCCGTCGACGCGATGGTGCCGATCGGCCGCGGCCAGCGCGAGCTGATCATCGGCGACCGCCAGACCGGCAAGACGGCGCTGGCGATCGACGCGATCATCAACCAGAAGACCTCGGGCGTGAAGTGCATCTACGTGGCGATCGGCCAGAAGGCTTCGTCGATCGCCAACGTCGTGCGCAAGCTCGAAGAGAACGGCGCGATGGCGTACACGACGGTCGTCGCCGCCTCGGCCTCGGAATCGGCCGCGCTGCAGTTCATCGCGCCGTACTCGGGCTGCTCGATGGGCGAGTACTTCCGCGACAAGGGCGAAGACGCGCTGATCATCTACGACGACCTCTCCAAGCAGGCCGTCGCCTATCGTCAGGTTTCGCTGCTGCTGCGCCGCCCGCCGGGCCGCGAAGCGTTCCCCGGCGACGTGTTCTATTTGCACTCGCGCCTGCTCGAGCGCGCCGCGCGCGTCAACGAGGCCTACGTCGAGAAGATGACGAATGGCGCGGTCAAGGGCAAGACGGGTTCGCTGACGGCGCTGCCGATCATCGAGACGCAGGCCGGCGACGTGTCGGCCTTCGTGCCGACCAACGTCATCTCGATCACCGACGGCCAGATCTTCCTTGAAACCGACATGTTCAACGCCGGCATCCGTCCGGCCATGAACGCCGGCATCTCGGTGTCGCGCGTCGGCGGCGCGGCGCAGACCAAGGTCATCAAGAAGCTTTCGGGCGGCATCCGTACCAATCTCGCGCAGTACCGCGAGCTGGCGGCCTTCGCGCAGTTCGCCTCCGACCTCGACGCGGCGACGCGCGCGCAGCTCGAGCGCGGCCAGCGCGTCACCGAGCTGATGAAGCAGAAGCAGTACGCGCCGCTGTCGGTCGGCCTGATGGCCGCCTCGCTGTATGCGGTCGAGAAGGGCTTCATCGACAAGGTGCCGGTCAACAAGGTGCTGGTCTGGGAGGAAGGTCTGCATCAGTTCCTCGCCAGCAGCCAGAAGGACCTGCTCGCGAAGCTCGACACCGGCGACTGGAACGACACGCTCGAAGCGGGTCTGAAGTCGGCGCTCGAAACCTACGTCAAGCAGTCGGCGATCTAGAGATGCGAGCAGCGTGGAGGGGCCCCGCGCAGCGGGGATCTGGCGTAGCGAGACAGCGCGAGCGTCGCGACACGCTCGCGCTGCACAGCGAGGCAGGAGTGTAGCGATGGCCGGCGCCAAGGAAATCCGCACCAAGATCAAGAGCGTCAAGAACACGCAGAAGATCACGCGCGCGATGGAAAAAGTCGCCATGTCGAAAATGCGCAAGGCGCAGGATCGCATGGCGGCCGCCCGTCCGTACGCGGAGCGTCTGCGTCGCACGCTCGGTCATCTGGCGCAAGCGAAGCTCGAAGTGAAGCATCCGTTCATGGTCGAGCGCGGGGTCAAGCGCGTCGCGATCCTCGTCGTGTCGACCGACCGTGGCCTGTGCGGCGGTCTCAACATGAACGCCTTCCGCGCCACGGTGCGGACCATCCGCGAGTGGCAGGCCAAGGGCGTCGAGACCGATCTCGTGCTGATCGGCAACAAGGCCATCGCCTTCTTCAAGCGCGTCGGCGGCAAGGTGCTGGCGACCGCCTCGCAGCTCGGCGACCGCCCGCAGCTCGAACAGCTGATGGGCGTGATCAAGGTGCTGTCCGATGCCTACCGCGACGGCCAGGTCGATCGCGTGTACCTGGTTGCCAACCAGTTCGTCAACACGATGACGCAGCGCGCCGACGCGGTGCAGCTGCTGCCGGTGCAGCCGGTGAAGTCGGAAGGCCTGCTCGAGCACTGGGACTACATCTACGAGCCGGACGCGGCCGAGCTGCTCGATACGGTGCTGACGCGCTATGTCGAATCGCAGATCTACCAGGCGGTCATCGAGAACGCGGCGTCCGAGCAGTCGGCGCGCATGGTGGCGATGAAGGCGGCGAGCGACAACGCCGGCAAGATCATCAACTCGCTGCAGCTGCAGTACAACAAGGCGCGCCAGGCCAGCATCACCAAGGAACTGGCGGAAATCGTCGGCGGCGCGGCGGCGGTTTGAAAGACTAAATAACCACAGATTTCACAGATCACACACAGATGAACGAATCCATCTTTGTGGTTCTTAGCAATGTGAAATCTGTGAAATCTGTGAAATCTGTGGTTTAAAGTTTTGAGGAATGGCAGATGAGTAACGGCAAGATTGTTCAGGTCATCGGCGCGGTCATCGACGTGGAGTTCCCGCGCGATGCGATTCCGGCGATTTACGACGCCCTCAAGATCGACGGCACCGAGCTGACGCTCGAAGTGCAGCAGCAGCTCGGCGACGGCGTCGTGCGCACGATCGCGCTCGGTTCGACCGACGGCCTCAAGCGCGGCCTCGAAGTGCGCAACACCGGCAAGGCAATCTCGGTGCCGGTCGGCCCGGCCACGCTCGGCCGCATCATGAACGTGCTCGGCGAGCCGATCGACGAAGTCGGCCCGGTCGACGCCTCCGAGCACTGGGCGATCCACCGCGCGGCGCCGACCTACGAAGACCAGGCCGGTTCGACGGAGCTGCTGGAAACCGGCATCAAGGTCATCGACCTGCTCTGTCCGTTCGCCAAGGGCGGCAAGGTCGGCCTGTTCGGCGGCGCCGGCGTCGGCAAGACCGTCAACATGATGGAGCTCATCAACAACATCGCCAAGGCGCATTCCGGTCTGTCGGTGTTCGCCGGCGTCGGCGAGCGCACGCGCGAGGGCAACGACTTCTATCACGAGATGATGGAGTCGGGCGTGGTCGACGAGAAGAACCTCGGCAACTCCAAGGTGGCCATGGTGTACGGGCAGATGAACGAGCCGCCGGGCAACCGTCTGCGCGTCGCCCTGACCGGCCTGACCATGGCCGAGTACTTCCGCGACGAGGGCCGCGACATCCTGTTCTTCGTCGACAACATCTACCGCTACACGCTGGCCGGCACCGAGGTGTCGGCGCTGCTCGGCCGCATGCCGTCGGCAGTGGGTTACCAGCCGACGCTCGCCGAGGAAATGGGCGTGCTGCAGGAGCGCATCACCTCGACCAAGAAGGGCTCGATCACCTCGATCCAGGCCGTCTACGTGCCGGCCGACGACTTGACCGACCCGTCGCCGGCGACGACCTTCGCGCATCTCGACTCGACCGTCGTGCTGTCGCGTGACATCGCCTCGCTCGGCATCTACCCGGCCGTCGACCCGCTCGATTCGACCTCGCGCCAGCTCGACCCGAACGTGATCGGCGCCGAGCACTACAACACCGCCCGCGACGTGCAGGGCGTGCTGCAGCGCTACAAGGAACTGAAGGACATCATCGCCATCCTCGGCATGGACGAGCTGAGCGAAGAAGACAAGCAGGTCGTGTCGCGCGCGCGCAAGATCCAGCGCTTCCTGTCGCAGCCGTTCCACGTCGCCGAAATCTTCACCGGCTCGCCGGGCAAGTACGTGTCGCTGAAGGAAACCATCCGCGGCTTCCGCGGCATCGTCGACGGCCAGTACGATCACCTGCCGGAGCAGGCGTTCTACATGGTCGGCACGATCGACGAAGCCGTCGAGAAGGCGAACAAGCTCTGATCGGCCGTCAGGCCGGGAGACCGTAAATGCCACAACTTCACGTCGACATCGTTTCCGCCGAAGGCCACATCCACTCGGGCGAGGCGCAGATGGTGTTCGCGCCGGCGGAAATGGGTGAGGTCGGCATCGCGCCGCGTCACGCGCCGCTGCTGACCCGCCTCAAGCCGGGCACGCTGCGCGTGAAGACGCCGGACGGCCAGGAATTGCCGTTCTTCGTCAGCGGCGGCATCCTCGAGGTGCAGCCCTATCTCGTCACCGTGCTCGCCGACGCGGCGTTGCACGGCAAGGACATCGACGAGGCGGCGGCGCTGAAGGCCAAGCAGGAGGCCGAGGAAAAGCTGGCCGGCGCCAAGACCAAGACCGATCTCGCCAAGGCGCAGATGGAACTGGTCGAAGCCGCTGCCCGCCTCGAGTTCGTGCGCAAGCTCAACGCGCCGCATCATCACTGAAGCGGAATGCGGGTGGTTTGCGAAAGGGCGCCGCACGGCGCCCTTTTTCGTTGCGGCCCGGTTCGCCGTCGCCGCGCCGCACTATGATCGGCGCATCGCTGGGGCGGGGGCGCGAGATGACGACATCAGATCAGGACAGCTGCCGCAATTGCGGAACGCCGCTCGGCGACCGTTACTGTCCGCACTGCGGGCAGCCGGCGCGCATCGCCATTCCGAGCGCCCGCCAGTTCCTCCGCGACTTCGCCGACAAGTCGCTGGCGCTGCAGGCACGGCTGCCGCTGACCCTGCGGGCCCTGCTGAGCCCCGGGCAGCTCACCGTCGACTACCTCGACGGCCGCCGCGAGCGCTATCTGAAGCCGCTCAATCTCTACGTCGCCGTGAGCGTGCTGTTCTTTCTGCTGCTCAGCGCGGTGCCCGGCATCGACGTGCGCATCGGCTGGACCCTGGAGATCGAGACGAAAGCCGAAGCGCGCTCGACGATCGCCGCCGACAGCGGCATCGCGGCGCTCGACGGTCGCGTCGCAGCCTTCGCGCGCCTGCCGCCGCAGCGACAGCAGCGCGTGCTGCGCGACGGCATGATCCGCAACGCGCCGCGCGTGCTGTTCGTGCTCGTGCCGCTGTTCGCCTTGCTGCTCCATCTGCTGGTGCGCGGGCGCTACTACGGCGAGCATCTGCTGTTCGCGCTGCACTTCCATGGCTTCGCCTTCCTCGCCCTGCTGCCGGGTCTCGTGCCGTGGCCGCAGCCGGCGCACGACGTCATCAACGACCTGATCAACGTCGTGATCGTCGGCTACCTGTTCTTCGCCCTGCGCCGCGTCTACGGCGGCGGGCTCGTGCCGACCGCCGCGCGGACGGCGATCATCGTCGCTGTCTACGTCGCCGCGCTGACGGGCGCGACGCTGCTGGGCGTGATCGCCGCCCTGCGTTCCGCCTAGGGCCGGGTCGCTCTACACTTTCGATATGAAAGCGAAATCCGCACCGTTGCACGCCATCATTCTCGCCGCGGGCCAGGGCACGCGCATGAAGAGCGCCAAGCCGAAGGTCCTGCACGAGCTCGGCGGCAAGGCCATGCTCGGCCACGTCGTCGACCGCGCGCGCGAACTCGGCGCGGCCGGCATTCACGTCGTCGTCGGCCACGGCGCCGCGCAGGTGCGTGACTGGGCGGCCGCGCATTACGGCGAGGGCGCGCTGCGCTGGGCCGAGCAGCGCGAGCAGAAAGGCACCGCGCACGCCGTGCAGCAGGCCATGCCGCAGATTCCGGACGGCGCGCAGGTGCTCGTGCTGTACGGCGACGTGCCGCTGGTTTCCGTCGCCACGCTGCGCGAGCTGGTCACGGCCGGCGCGAGGACGCTGGCGGTGGCGACCGTCGAACTCGCCGATCCGTTCGGCTACGGCCGCATCCTGCGCGATCGCGGCCGGCGCGTGACCGGCATCGTCGAAGAGAAGGACGCGACGCCGCGCCAGCGGGCGATCCGCGAGATCAACACCGGGCTGCTCGCCGTGCCGGCGAAAAGGCTGCGCGGCTGGCTGGCGAAAGTGAAGAACGGCAACGCCAAGGGCGAGTACTACCTGACCGACATCGTGGCCATGGCGGCGAAGGGCGGCCTGAAGGTGGCGACCGTGGCCGCGCATGCCGCCGAGGTCGAGGGCGCCAATGACCGCGCCCAGCTCGCGCGCCTAGAGCGCGTGCTGCAGCAGCGCCAGGCCGCGGCGCTGCTGCAGGCCGGCGTCGCGCTGCTCGACCCGGCGCGCTTCGACCTGCGCGGCGCGCTGCGCTGCGGACGCGACGTGACGATCGACGTCGGCTGCGTGTTCGAAGGCGAGGTGACGCTTGGCGACGACGTGAAGATCGGCCCGCACTGTGTGCTGCGCAACGTCACGCTCGGCGCCGGCAGCGTCGTGCACGCGCATTCGGTGCTCGACGGCTGCACCGCCGAGCACGACTGCGTGATCGGCCCGTTCGCGCGCGTGCGGCCGACGACGCGGCTCGCCGCCGGCAGTCACGTCGGCAACTTCGTCGAAGTGAAGAATGCCGCGCTCGGTGCCGGTACCAAGGCCAATCATCTCGCTTACGTCGGCGATGCCCGCGTCGGTGCGCGCACCAACATCGGCGCCGGCGTCATCACCTGCAACTACGACGGCGCCAGCAAGCACGTCACCACGATCGGCGACGACGTCTTCGTCGGCTCGGACACCCAGCTGGTGGCGCCGGTCACGGTGCACGACGGCGCGACGATCGGCGCCGGTTCGACGATCACGCGCGACGTGCCGGCCGGCGGCCTGACGATCGCGCGGGCGCGCGAGCAGAAAACCCTGGCCGGCTGGCAGCGGCCGAAGAAGCAGCCGAAGTAGGCGCCGACGGCGGCGCGCCGCCTCACTCGTCGCGCGGTTCCTGCAAGGCGTCGCGCGCCGGCGCGGCGTCGATCGGCGCGGCGGGCTTGCTGCCGATGCCCTTGCGCAGCTCGCGGCCGACCGCCTTGTTGAGCCCGCTCAGGGCGGCGTAGATGCCCTCGCTGATCGCGTCGTGCACCTGCCGCACCACCCGCGTCGGCACCGCGGTCGGCGGAATGGCTTCGAGGATCGAGAACGGGATGTCGGCGATGCCCATGTGCACGGCCTTGACCATCGACACGCCGGTGTCGGCGGCGTGCTCGACCAGTTCCTGTCCGTCGCGCCAGTCGACCAGGGCGGTGAGCCGCGCCTCCTGCTCGCGACCGCGCGCCTCGGCGGCGGTGATCGCCAGTTCGAGCGCGGCGAGCTGGCGCCCGACGCGCCAGGCGAGCGCCGCGCCTGCGCCGGCGGTGCCGAGCAAGGCGAGCAGCGCCAGTTCAATCCACATGGCAGATGCGCACGCGCGCCTCGACGCCGTGCTTGGCGATTTCCGTGCGCAGGATGCTGCTGGTCTGCTGGTAGACGATGCGTTCGATCACGCGCGGGGCGAGCCGCGCGCCGATGGCGGCGACCGCGACGCGCTGGGTGGCGAGTTCGAAGGGATTGAGAATCTCGACCGTGATCAGCGGCCGCGCGCTGCCGTCCGGCGGCAAGGCCGCGGCGAGGCTGGCGCGCGCGTGCAGCGCGCGCACACGCCGCTGCATGCGCAGCAGCAGGACGAGCGTGGCCAGCCACGCGAGCCCGGTCGCGGCGATCAGCATCCACAGCAGCATGCGACGTCTCCCGGTGCGGCCGCGACGCGACGGCCGGCGCTCATACGATAAGCGCCGGAAGCCGCGCACTCCAGCCGCCCGCCCCCGCGTTGCGCGATCAGTATGCGCCGGCGGCTTGCGGCGGCTGCGGCGGCCGGCGCATCGCCGACCACAGACCGAGCGCGACGGCGGTCGCATGGCCGGCGGCGAGGCCGATCGCCGCGCCGAAGGCATCGAACCACGGCACCAGCGCCAGCGTCGCCACCACGGCGACGAGCGCGGCGGCACTGAGGATGTGGCGGGCGTCGCCGGCGTTCCAGTTGGCGGCGTGGAAGCGGACCAGCGGGCGGCCGATCGTCGCCAGCGTCTCGGAGACGATCAGCGCGATGTAGACCGCGATGGCGTCGCGGTACGCCGGTCCGTACTGATCCAGCGTCCAGGCGGAACTCGCGATCAGCGCCGCGGCCATGATGCCCGCCACCAGCGTGAGGCCGCTCATGGCCAGCCACAGCTCGGCGCGCCGCAGCTCGCCGCTGTACTGCTGGCGCTGGCGCAGCAGGCGCGGCGCGACGATCAGCGCGATGACCGGAATCAGGTAGAGGATGATCTGCGCGGTGCGCGTGCTGATCGCGAACAGTGCCATCTGCGTGGCCGGCGCCAGCACGACGAGCAGGCACAGCGGGCCCCACAGCATCGTCGCGTTGGAGAAGCCGACGCTGGCGCCGCTGTTGATCTCGTTGTCGATCGTCGTCCATGCCGCGCGCTGTGCCTCGTCCTGCGGCGCCGGTGCGCTCGGCGCGCCGAACACCAGCCGCGCGAAGCGGTGCGCGACCAGCGCGCCGAGCAGGCTGCCGCCGAAGAAGATCCACGAGAACAGCGCCAGCGGCGGATTCGGCGGCGCCAGCGCCACGGCGATGAGGATGGCGGCGTTCATCGCGTAGGCGCTGCAGATGAGGCTCATCAGATAGCGGTTCGCCGCGCGCAGGGCGCCGCCGATCATCTGCGCGTAGCCCGCCAGCGGCAACGCCAGCACGAAGGGAATGAAGGTCTGCAGATAGGGATGCAGATTCTGCGACATCACGTCGAGGTCGGCGGCGACGACCAGCAGCAGCGCGCAGATCAGGCAGCAGCGCTTCATGAAGCGGACGCTCAGCGTGCGCAGCATGTCGGCATTGGCGATGCCGGTCCGTTCACCGAGATTGGCGACGATGTAGCGGCCCATGTAGACGTCGAACTTGGCGCGCATGAACGCGGCGCCGGCGAGAGTGACGACGAAGCCCTCGAAGAACAGGCCGGTGTCGAACCGCGACAGGGTGCGGGCGATGGCCAGGGTGGCGGCGATCTGCAGGGCCACGCCGATCGCGCGGAACACCGTGTCGGCGGTCTTGTGCTGCGTGTCGGCGCCCAATGCGCCGGTGACGGCCTGCGTCCTCGTCGCGTTCATCGCATCTCCTCCATGCATGGATCCGGGCAAGGGCGGATCTGCCGTCCGCCTCGCGGTCGATGCCGCTTTTTTGCCTGTCGGCACTTTGACACGAACGCCGAGGCGCTGGATAGCGCTCACTAAGCACGTCCGGCGCGGCGATACGGCCAGTCCCGGTAGAATCGCCGTTCATATCCCGCTTCCCGGACCCGTACATGTGCGGAATCGTCGGCGCCATCGCGGCGCGTGATGTCAGCTCCATCCTGATCGAAGGCCTGCGCCGCCTCGAATACCGCGGCTACGACTCGACCGGCGTGGCGATCGTCGACGTGCAGGGCAGGCTGCAGCTGCAGCGCGCGGTCGGCAAGGTCGTGCGCCTGCAGGACAAGCTGCGCGCCTCGCCCGCGCACGGCCCGCTCGGCATCGCCCATTCGCGCTGGGCCACGCACGGCGGCGTCACCGAGGCCAATGCGCATCCGCACGTCTCCGGCGGGCGCATCGCGCTGATCC
The DNA here is from genome assembly GCF_000474945.1 of Solimonas soli DSM 21787. Lineage (GTDB taxonomy): Bacteria > Pseudomonadota > Gammaproteobacteria > Nevskiales > Nevskiaceae > Solimonas > Solimonas soli. The sequence continues at coordinate 121,110 of NZ_AXDW01000011.1, forward strand.
ACAATGGCATCATCGAGAACTACGTCGAACTCAAGAGCGAGCTGAGCGGCAAGGGCTATGTGTTCGTTTCGGAGACCGACACCGAAGTCATCGCCCATCTCATCCACGACCAGGTGCGCCAGGGCCTCGACCTGACCGCGGCCGTGCGGCAGGCCGTGCGCCGCCTCAAGGGCGCCTACGCCATCGTCGTCTTCGACGCCCTGCATCCGGACCGCATCTGCGTGGCGCGCATCGCCAGCCCGCTGGTGATCGGCCTCGGCACCCACGGTGAGAACTTCGTCGCGTCCGACGTGCAGGCCCTGCTGCCGGCGACGCGGCGCTTCCAGTTTCTCGAGGAAGGCGACGTCGCCGACATCCGCCGCGACGGCGTGACGATCTACGATGGCGCCGGCCGCGTCGTCGAACGCGCCGTGCACGAGTCGACGCTGTCGGCCGATGCCGTCGAGCGCGGCGAGTATGCGCACTACATGCTCAAGGAAATCTACGAGCAGCCGCGCGCGCTCGCCGACACGCTGTCGGAACGCCTCCTCGGCGATCACGTGCTGGAAGCCGCGCTCGGCCCGCGTGCCGCGCAGATCCTGCCGCAGGTGCAGAGCGTGCACATCGTCGCCTGCGGCACCAGCTACCACGCCGGCCTCGTCGCACGCTATTACCTCGAACAGGGCGCGCGCATCCCGTGCACGGTCGAGGTCGCCAGCGAATATCGCTACCGCGATCCGGTGGTCATGGCCGGCACGCTGTTCCTCGCCATCTCGCAGTCCGGCGAAACCGCCGACACGCTCGCCGCCCTGCGCGAGGCCAAGAAGCTCGGCTACATCGCCACCTGCGCCATCTGCAACGTGCCGGAATCCTCGCTGGTGCGCGAAGCCGATCTGGTGCTGATGACGCGCGCCGGCCCGGAAGTCGGCGTCGCTTCGACCAAGGCCTTCACCACGCAGCTCGCCGCGCTCGGCATGCTCGGCCTCGCCATCGCCCAGCGCAAAGGCTTCGACCGGCGCACCATCGCGCTCTATGCGCGGCAGATGGCGCAGGTGCCGGAACTGGTCGAGCACACGCTCAAGCTCGACGTGCAGATCAAGGCCTGGGCGCAGCAGTTCGCCGACAAGCATCACGCGCTTTTCCTCGGCCGCGGCCCCAGCTATCCGGTGGCCATGGAAGGCGCGCTCAAGCTCAAGGAGATCTCGTACATCCACGCCGAGGCCTACGCCGCCGGCGAGCTCAAGCACGGCCCGCTGGCGCTCGTCGATGCCGACATGCCGGTCGTCGCCGTCGCGCCCAACAATGCGCTGCTCGAGAAGCTCAAGTCCAACCTGCAGGAAGTCCGCGCCCGCGGCGGCCGCCTGTTCGTCTTCGCCGACCCGGACAGCGGCATCGAGCCCGCCGACGGCGTCGAAGTGATGACCATGCCCGATCACATCGAAGCCCTGCAGGCGCCGCTCGTCTACACCGTGCCGCTGCAATTGCTCGCCTATCATGTCGCGGTGCTGCGCGGCACCGATGTCGATCAGCCGAGAAACCTCGCGAAGTCGGTGACCGTCGAGTAGCGCGGCCTTGCGAATCTTCGACAAGGCTCCTGCCTCCGGCGATGACGCGCCGATGACGGTCCGGGCCCGTGCGTCGGGGTGCGAAGCCAGAGGAGAAACCGGCTGATGAACCTCAACACGACCGCCACGCCGCCGGCGCCGGGCGGCGATGCCTCGTCGAACCGCGATCTGCGCATCTTCGTTTTCGCGCTGTTCTTCATCTTCGGCGGCATCACCAGCCTCAACGACGTGCTGATCCCGAAGCTCAAGAGTTTCTTCGCGCTGAGCTATGCGGAAGTGATGCTCGTGCAGTCGGCCTTCTTCCTGGCTTACTTTCTGGTTTCGGCACCGGCCGGCCGCCTGGTGCAGCGCGTCGGCTACATGCGCAGCGCGGTGATCGGCCTGTTGACCATGGCCGCCGGTTGCCTGCTGTTCATCCCGGCCTCGTTCGCCGGCGTGTTCGCGACCTTCCTGCTGGCGCTGTTCGTGCTCGCGTCCGGCATCACCATCGTGCAGGTGGTCGCCAATCCGCTGATCAGCCTGCTCGGCGATCCGCGCACCGCGCATAGCCGGCTGACCTTCGCGCAAGCCTTCAACTCGCTCGGCACGACGGTATTTCCGTATGTCGGCGCGCTGCTGATTCTCGGCTCGCTCGCGCAAGTGGACGTGTCGACGCTGAGCGGCGAGGCGCTGGCGGCGTTTCGCCGCCAGGAAATCCATGTCGTCGATCGCACCTACTTCGGACTCGCGCTCGCGCTGCTGATCATCGCGGCGCTGGTCTGGCGCGGCCGTCATCGTCTGGTCGAGCGTCGCGGCGCGAGCGTCTCGTTGCGGCAGTCGCTCGATCTGTTCCGACGCCCCCGCTTCGCCTTCGGCACGCTCGGCATCTTTCTCTATGTCGGGGCCGAAGTGGCGATCGGCAGCGTGATGGTCAGCTATCTGATGCGGGAGGACACGCTGGCACTCGCTTCGCAGGCGGCCGGCGAGCGCGTGGCCTTCTACTGGGGCGGCGCCATGGTCGGACGTTTCATCGGCGCCGCACTGCTGCGCCGCTTCGCGCCCGGCGCCGTGCTCGCGCTCGCCGCCGGCGGCGCGATCAGCCTGCTGCTGCTGTCCGGCCTCAGCACGGGCACGCTTTCCGGCCTGGCGCTGATCGCTGTCGGCCTGTGCAACTCGATCATGTTCCCGACCATCTTCGCGCTCGCCTCGGAGGGCCTCGGCGAGCGCGCCGCCGAGGGCTCGGGCCTGATCTGCATGGCGATCGTCGGCGGCGCGATCGTGCCGCTGCTGACCGGCGCGGTGGCCGACGCCGCCTCGCTGCGTCTCGCGCTCGGGGTACCGGCGATCTGCTACCTCGGCATCGCGGCGTTCGGCCGCTATTGCCGGCGGCACCCGGTCGCGGTCTAGCTGACGTCGCCCGGCGCCAGCGTCGTGCGCGCGGCGGCGCGGCGCTGGTTCTTGGCGAACAGGCCGATCATCGCTTCGTTGAAGGCCGGAATGTCGTCCGGCTTGCGGCTGGTGACGAGCTGATCGTCGATCACCACGGTCTCGTCGACCCACTCGCCGCCGGCGTTGCGCACGTCCGTCTTCAGCGACGGCCACGAGGTGAGCTTGTGGCCGGCGACGACCTGCGCCTCGACCAGCAGCCAGGGCGCGTGGCAGATTGCCGCGACCGGCTTGCCGGCCGCGAAGAAGCTCTTCACGAAATTGATGGCGCGCGGCTCGGTGCGCAGCGTGTCCGCATTGAGCGTGCCGCCCGGCAGCACGAGGCCGTCGTAGCGGCCTTCGTTGGCGGCGTTGAGGTCGAGATCGACGTCGATCTCGTCGCCCCAGTCCTTGCTGCGCCAGCCGCGGATGCGGCCTTTCCGGAGCGACACGATTTCGATCGTCGCGCCGGCTTCCTGCAGGGCGCGTTTCGGCTCCATCAGCTCGGACTGCTCGAAGCCGTGGGTGGCGAGGATCGCGAAGGTCTTGCCCCTCAGGCCGCCGCTCTTTTCAAGCGCGCGCTTCGCCGACGCTTTCGCGCCGACCTTGGCTTTTGCCTTCTCGGTCGCCGCGGCATCGCGCCGCCGGCGTTCCTCGTCGCCGCCGCCCCAGGCCGGCGCGTCGCTGGCCGGAAAGGTGTTCTCGAGCGCGCGATCGACTTCGCGGTCGCTCTTCGCGGGTTTGGTCGCCATCGCTTCCTCCTTGATGCGTGCATGCGGCAGAAGAGGGGAAGGCGCCCTGCCTTGCGCGCCTTCCCCGGGTGCGCATCGGCTATGAACCGCCTTGGACCCCGCTACGCCGGATCCCTCGATGCAGCACCTGAGTTTTAGGCTCCGGCGCCACGCGAAAGTTCAGCGCCGGCGCGGCGCTGCGGCCAGCGCTGAACGCGGGCTGTCTGGATAAAATCCGGTGATGACCGCGCTCGTGCTGCTCATCGTCTGCCTGCTGCTCGGCGCCGCCGTCGCGCGCTACGCGCGCCCGCCGATCGGTCTGGCGCCCGGCCTCAACTGGTGGCTGATCAACGTGGCGCTGCCGGCGATGGTGCTCGAACTGATTCCGCGCCTGCACTTCGATCTGCACATGCTGTATCTCGTGCTGTCGCAGTGGCTGGTGTTCGGCCTCGCCTGGCTGCTGTTCGCGACGCTCGGCCGTCGCTTCGGCTGGTCGCGCGCGCGCATCGGCGGGCTGACGCTGGTCGCCGGGCTCGGCAACACCTCGTTCATCGGCTATCCCTTGCTGGAAGCGCTGCGTGGCCGCGAAGGCCTCGCGCTCGGCGTCGTCGCCGACCAGGCCGGCTGCTTCATCGCCCTCGCGGTCGGCGGCATTCTGGTCGCCTCGCTGTATTCCGGGCAGACGCCGAAGCCCGTGCAGATCGTGCGTCGCGTCGCCTTCTTCCCGGCCTTCGTCGCGCTCGTCACCGGCATCGTCGTCGGCGCGTTCGGTGGCTGGCCGGAGATCGTCGATGCCGTCCTGACGCGCATCGCACAGACGCTGACGCCGCTCGCCCTGTTCGTCGTCGGCCTGCGCTTCCGCCTGCATCTCGGCCGCGACCGGCTCGGTGCGGTCGGCATCGGCCTGCTCTACAAGCTCGCGCTGATTCCGGCGCTCGTGCTCGGCCTCGGCCTGCTGTGCGGCGTCCACGGCCTGCCGCTGACCATCGCCGTGCTGCAGGCGGCGATGGCGCCGATGGTGTCGGCGACCATCCTCGCCGACCAGCACAATCTCGACCCGCCGGTCGCCAATACCTTGCTCGGTGCCGGCACGCTGCTGGCGTTCGTCACCGTGCCGCTGTGGAACTGGGCGCTCGGCTGAAATCATCAAGCCGGATGCCTTCCGCCTGCGGGCCGGCGAGGACGCGCTGAGCGTCTACCCGTTCGGCGCGAACCGCAGCACGCATCGCCCGTTCTGCCGGCACTGCGGCGTGCAGCCGTTCGGGCGCGGCCACATCGAGCAGATCGGCGATTACGTCTCGGTACAGCGTGGTGGAAGAGCCGGCCGAGACGCGGCATCCCTGAGGCGCGTCGCGCTCAGGCGAGCGTCGCGAACAGGTCGTAGTCGTCGGCGTCGACGACCTTGACCTTGATGCGCTGGCCGGGCATCGCCTTGAGCTTGCCGCCCGTGCCGAGGCCCTTGATGTAGACCTTGCCGTCGATCTCCGGCGCATCGGCCCAGGAGCGGCCGACGCTCGCCGCGTCGTCGTGGATTTCGTCGACCAGCACTTCGATGGTCTGGCCGATCTTCTGCTGCAGCCTGGCCGCGCTGATCGCCTGCTGTTTTTCCATGAAGCGGTGATAGCGTTCTTCCTTGACCGCGTCCGGCACCGGGCCGGGCAGGGCGTTGGCGGTCGCGCCGTCGACCGGCGAGTAGCGGAAGCAGCCGACGCGATCGAGTTGCGCTTCGTCGAGCCAGTCGAGCAAGAGCTCGAAGTCCTGCTCGGTTTCGCCGGGAAAGCCGACGATGAAGGTGCTGCGGATGGTCAGGTCCGGGCAGATCCTGCGCCAGGCGCGGATGCGTTCCAGCGTGTCCTCGGCGGCGGCCGGGCGCTTCATCGCCTTCAGCACTTTCGGCGAAGCGTGCTGGAACGGCACGTCGAGATACGGCAGCACCCTGCGTTCGGCCATCAGCGGCATGATGTGGTCGACGTGCGGATACGGATAGACGTAGTGCAGGCGCACCCAGGCGCCCAGCTCGGACAGGCCCTTGCAGAGGCCGAGCATGCGCGTTTCGTAGGCCTTGTCGCGCCACTGGCCGCTGGCGTACTTGAGGTCCGCACCGTAGGCCGAGGTGTCCTGCGAGATCACCAGCAGTTCCTGCACGCCGGACTTCACCAGCTTCTCGGCTTCGAGCAGCACCTCGCCGACCGGCCGCGACGCGAGCCTGCCGCGCATCGAGGGGATGATGCAGAAGCTGCACTTGTGATTGCAGCCTTCGGAAATCTTCAGATACGCGTAGTGCTTCGGCGTCAGCTTGATGCCCTGCGGCGGCAAGAGATCGAAGAACGGATCGTGCGCCGGCGGCACCGCGGCGTGCACCGCGTTCATCACCGAGACGTAGTCCTGCGGGCCGCTGATCGACAGCAGGTCGGGAAACTTGTCGCGGACGATCTGGCTCTTCGGGCCGGCGCCCAGGCAGCCGGTGACGACGACCTTGCCGTTTTCCGCCAGCGCCTCGCCGATCGCGTCCAGCGATTCGGCCACCGCGTCGTCGATGAAGCCGCAGGTGTTGACGACGACCACGTCGGCGGCGTCGTAGGTCGGCGTTGTTTCGTAGCCCTCGGCGCGCAGCTGCGTGAGGATGCGTTCGGAATCGACCAGCGCTTTCGGACAGCCGAGCGAGACGAAGCCGACTTTCGGCGCGGTGGGTTTGCTGGCGGCGCCTTTGCGGCGGCTGGCGGAAGCGGGACGGGCCATGACTGCGGAATGCGAGGACAGCGAAGGGCGCGCATTCTAGCCGGTTGGCGATTTTTCAGCCGGCCGCCGCGCCTCCGTCGGTCGACGCGCGCGCGGCGCAGGGGCCGGAATCAGGCAGCTTGTTTCGCCGCGGCGAGCATCGGGAAGCCAAGCTTTTCACGGGCGGCGTAATACGCCTCGGCGCAGGCGCGCGCCAGGGTGCGCACGCGCAGGATGTAGGCCTGGCGCTCGGTCACCGAGATCGCGCCGCGCGCATCGAGCAGGTTGAAGGCGTGCGAGCAGGCGACCATGCGCTCGTAGGCCGGCAGCGGCAGCGGCGTCTCCAGCGCGAGCAGCTTCTGGCACTCCGCCTCGGAGGTGTTGAAGCGCTCGAACAGCGCCGCGGTGTCGGCGTACTCGAAGTTGTAGGTGCTCTGCTCGACTTCGTTCTGGTGGTAGACGTCGCCGTAGGTGACGACGCGCCCGCTCAGCGGATCGCGCGCCCACACCAGGTCGTAGACCGACTCGACTTTCTGGATGTACATCGCCAGGCGTTCGAGGCCGTAGGTGATCTCGCCGGCGACCGGCCGGCACTCGAGACCGCCGACTTGCTGGAAGTAGGTGAACTGGGTGACCTCCATGCCGTTCAGCCAGACTTCCCAGCCCAGGCCCCAGGCGCCGAGCGTCGGCGACTCCCAGTTGTCCTCGACGAAGCGGATGTCGTGCGTGAGCGGATCGAAGCCGAGCAGCTTCAGCGAGTCCAGGTACAGCTGCTGGATGTCGGCCGGGCTCGGCTTCATCAGCACCTGGAACTGGTAGTAGTGCTGCAGGCGGTTCGGGTTCTCGCCGTAGCGGCCGTCGGTCGGCCGCCGCGAGGGCTGCACGTAGGCGGTGTTCCAGGGCTCCGGGCCGACGGCGCGCAGGAAGGTCGACCAGTGGAAGGTGCCGGCGCCCATTTCCATGTCCATCGGCTGCACGATCACGCAGCCTTGCGCGGCCCAGAATTTCTGCAGCGTGAGAATCAGGTCCTGGAACGTCATGGCGGCGAAGGCGGAGCGGAACGAAAGGCGGCGAGTATATCAAGCGCCCCTGCGCACACGGTCGCCTTCAGGCCGGCCGCGCGAGCGCCCCGGCGCGGTGCTGGGCGAGCGTCAGCAGCGGGCCGGTCATCAGCGTCGTCACCAGCGCCATGACCACCATCATGCTGAACACGCGCGGCGACAGGATGCCGAGGTCGTAGCCGAGGTTGAGCACGATCAGTTCCATCAGGCCGCGCGTGTTCATCAGCGCGCCGATCGTGAACGCCTCCTCGCGGCCGGCGCCGGTGAGGCGCGCGGCGACGTAACTGCCGCCGAGCTTGCCGGCGACGGCGAGCGCGACGATCGCGCCGCACAGCGCCCAGTCGCCGGCGCCGTCGATCAAGCCGAGCTGCGTGCGCAGGCCGGACAGCGCGAAGAACAGCGGCAGCAGGACGATGGTGGCGAAGGCGTGCAGGCGTTCGCGCACGTGGCCGCGGAAGGCACCGGCGGCCGGCATCACCAGGCCGGCGACGAAGGCGCCGAACAGCGCATGGATGCCGATGACTTCGGTGATGGTCGCCGCGAGCAGCAGCGCCACGAGCACCACGCTGATCTGCAGCGCATCCGCGCCGCGCGACTGGCGCTGTGCCGCCCAGCGCGCGAGCAGCGGTTTGACGAGCAGCAGCATGGCGGCGACGAACAGCGCCGTCAGCGCCACGGTCAGCGCCACGCCGGCGAGGCCGTCGCCCTTGGCGAGCGCGACCACCAGCGCCAGCAGGCACCAGGCGCTGACGTCGTCGATCGCCGCGCAGGCGATCGCGTCGCGGCCGATCACGGTCTGCAGCAGGCCGCGATCCTCGAGGATGCGCGCCAGCACCGGAAACGCGGTGACGCTCATGGCGATGCCCATGAACAGCGCCAGCGACGCGAAGGGCGCGCCGGGCGCACCGAGCTGCGGGTAGGCGACCAGCACCAGGCCGACGCCGAGCGCGAACGGCACGAAGATGCTGGTGTGGCTGACGACGATCGCGGTGCGCGCCTTGTGGCGGATCGTGCCCGGGTCGAGATCGAGGCCGACGAGAAACATGAAGACCAGCACGCCGAGCTGGCTCAGCAGACCCAGCGGTCCGAGCGAAGCCGGCGCAAACAGCTGCGCCGACGCGGCCGGCCACAGGCCGCCGAGCAGCGAGGGGCCGAGCGCCAGGCCGGCGACGATCTCGCCGATCACCGGCGGCTGGCCCAGGCGGCGGAACAGGCGGCCGAGCCCGCGCGCCGCCACCAGGATGACGACGATCTGCAGCAGCAGCCGCGCCAGCGGCGTGGTGCCCGACAGCACCGGCGCCGTCGTCGGCACGGCGGCGGCGAGCGCCGGATAGTGCCGGGCGCCGAGCGCCACGAGCGTGGCGATGACGGCGAACGAAAGCAGCAGGATCAGCAGATAAGGCAGGGCAAACCGGCGCATGGTCGTCGGGCGAATGCGGAGGCGCTTACGGTCGCATCTGCGTCCGCGACGGGTCAATGCGCGCCGCCCCGTCGCCGCCGCGGCTCCTCATTTGCCGTGCGGCCGGGTATATTCGCGCCGCCATGCGATCGCTCACGCCACTCTTCCGCAACAACGAAACCTGGGCCCGCGACAAGGTTGCCGAGGACCCCGATTACTTCAAGCGCCTCGTCGCGCAGCAGCGCCCGGATTATTTCTGGATCGGCTGCGCCGACTCGCGCGTACCGGCCAACGAGATTCTCGGCCTGCCGCCGGGCGAGGTGTTCGTCCATCGCAACGTCGCCAACGTCGTCGTGCCCACCGACTTCAACTGCCTGACGGTGATGCAGTACGCTGTCGATGTGCTGAAGGTGAAGCACATCATGGTCGTCGGCCACTACGGCTGCGGCGGCGTCGGTGCCGCGCTGCGCCAGACGCGCGTCGGCCTGGCCGACAACTGGCTGCGCCACGTCCGCGACGTCGCCGACCGCCACGCGTCGCGGCTCTACGCGATTCCCGAGGACGCGACCCGGCATGACCGCCTCTGCGAGCTCAATGTCCTCGCCCAGGTCCTGCACGTCGGCCAGACGACGATCGCCGAGGACGCCTGGGCGCGCGGCCAGGAGCTGTGCCTGCACGCCTGGGTGTACAGCCTCGAGGACGGCCGCCTGCGCGATCTCGGCATGACGGTCGACAAGCGCGACGAACTCGGGCCGGCCTACGAGAGCGCCGTCGAGGCCGTGCTCGCCAAGCCGCGCTGAGCCGCCAGCGGGCTGTCGGTGCGCCGCGGAAAGCGGTTACGATAGCGCGCCCCGTTTTAGCTCCCGCATTGCGTCCACTGGCATGTTTCATGCTGCACTTTGGCGCGCGCCGGTGGCCGAGACCCCGGCGGCATTGAATTCGTTGATTCCCTAAGGAGACTGGACCCATGTCGGGCGCTGACGTTCTGAAGACCATTAAAGAGAAGGAAATCAAGTACGTTGATTTCCGCTTCTGCGACACCCGCGGTAAGGAACAGCACGTCACCGTGCCGTCGCACACCATCGAGGAAGAGCTGTTCACCGATGGCAAGATGTTCGACGGTTCGTCGATCGCCGGCTGGAAGGGCATCAACGAGTCCGACATGATTCTGATGCCGGACGCCTCGACCGCGTTCGTCGATCCGTTCTTTGAAGACCCGACGCTGGTACTGTCCTGCGACATCATCGAGCCGGCCACCGGCCAGGGCTATTCGCGCGATCCGCGCTCGCTCGCCAAGCGCGCCGAGGCCTACCTGAAGTCGACCGGCATCGCGGACACCGCCTTCTTCGGTCCGGAAAACGAATTCTTCATCTTCGACAGCGTCCGCTGGGACGCCGGCATGAAGGGCAGCTTCGTCGAGATCGACTCGGTGCACGCCGCCTGGAACTCGGGCAAGGACTACGCCGAAGGCAACACCGGCCACCGTCCGGGCATCAAGGGCGGCTACTTCCCGGTGCCGCCGGTCGACGGCCTGCAGGACATCCGTTCGGCGATGTGCTCGACGCTCGAAGCCGTCGGCATGCCGACCGAAGTGCATCACCACGAAGTCGCCACCGCCGGCCAGTGCGAAATCGGCGTCAAGTTCGGCACGCTGGTGAAGAAGGCCGACGAAGTCCTCAAGCTGAAGTACGTGGTGCAGAACGTTGCCCACCAGTTCGGCAAGACGGCGACCTTCATGCCGAAGCCGATCGTCGGCGACAACGGTTCGGGCATGCACGTCCACCAGTCGCTGGCCAAGGACGGCAAGAACCTGTTCTCCGGCGACAAGTACGGCGGCCTCTCCGAGCTCGCCCTGTACTACATCGGCGGCATCCTCAAGCACGCCAAGACCATCAACGCCTTCACCAATCCGGGCACCAACAGCTACAAGCGCCTGGTGCCGGGCTTCGAAGCGCCGGTCATGCTCGCCTACTCGGCGCGCAACCGTTCGGCCTCGATCCGCATCCCGTATGTGGCCAACCCGAAGGGCCGCCGCATCGAAGTCCGCTTCCCGGACTCGACCTCGAACCCATACTTCGCGTTCGCGGCGATGATGATGGCCGGCCTCGACGGCATCCAGAACAAGATCCACCCGGGCGAAGCCGCGGACAAGGATCTGTATCACCTGCCGCCGGAAGAGGACGCGAAGATTCCGCGCGTCTGCCACAGCCTCGACATGGCGCTCGAGAACCTCGACAAGAACCGCGAGTTCCTGACCCGCGGCGGCGTCTTCACCGATGACCTGATCGACGCCTACATCGAGCTAAAGATGCAGGAAGTCACGCGCTTCCGCATGACGACGCACCCGATCGAGTTCGACATGTATTATTCGCTCTGACGCGAAGCGTCAGCGCGAATAACGACAGGGCATGTTTTTTCTTCACATCGCAAGCGATGTGAAGGGTGTGATGAGCTGCATTCTGTCGTTGATCGGTTCAAAAGCCCTCGCCATCCGGCGGGGGCTTTTCTTTTGCGCGCCTTCGGCTAGGCTGCCACGCATGAGGGGGATGCTGGCCAGTCTGCTATTGGGGTTCGTCGCGGCCGCCGCGGCGGACGAGGCCGTGTACCGCTACGTCGACGCCGAAGGCGTGGTCCACTACACAGACCGCGCGCCGGACAAGCATGCCAGGCCGATCCGGCTTGCCCCGTTATCGGGCGTGAGCCCGGGCGCCGGCGCCGGCAAGCGGACGGTGTTCTACTCGCCCGAAGCCCTGCGTCAGGCGGCGCGTTTCGCGGTGCGCGTGGAGTCGCCGACACCGGACCAGCGCCTGCCGGCGAAGGCCGCCCCGCTGGTCGCCGCGGCCAGCGTGATGCCTGCGCTGGTGAGCGGATTTCGGCTTGTCTATCAAGTGGATGGGCGTTCCGTCACGGCCGCGCCGGTGGACGCCCTGAGCATCCCGCTGCAGCCTCTGCCGGCCGGCACGCACGAGCTGCAGATCATCCTGCTCGACGATCACGGTCGCGAACTCGCACGCTCGGAAGCGAGCCGCTTTCGCGTCGCGCCGCTCAAGCTGGCGGCCGGCGCACCAATAAAAGGCTAGAGCCCTATACTGGTGCATCCCGTGCCGACGGATGGGCCGATTCGGCCGGTCCGGCCATGGCCTGCATCTTGCTGTCGCTTGCCTGATGAAATTGGGTGTTCGCAGTCGCGTTACGGCGGAGGACGTCATTGATGGATTGACCACCGCCGTGGTCGCCCTCGATGAAGGCTTGCGCGTGTCGATGATCAACTCAGCTGCCGAGGGACTGTTCGAAGTCTCGCGCCGATTGGCGCTCGGCGCGCCGTTGGCCGAAGCGATGCCGCACTTCGGACCGCACCAGGGACGCCTGCAGGACGCGCTCGACCGTTCGACCGGCTTCATCGAGCGCGAGACGCGGCTGGCGCGCAACGGCAGTCCGGCGGTGACCGTCGATCTCACCGCGACGCCTTTCGTGGTCGGCAAGAAACCGGGCCTGCTGCTGGAGATGCTGCCGGTCGACCGCCATCTGCGCATTTCGCGCGACGAGTTGTTCCAGTCGCAGTTCGATGCCAGCCGCGAGCTGATCCGTGGCCTCGCGCACGAGATCAAGAATCCGCTCGGCGGCATTCGTGGCGCCGCGCAGCTGCTGGAACACGAGTTCCCCGATTCGCAGCATCGCGAGTACACGCGCGTGATCATCCGCGAGGTCGATCGCCTGCAGAATCTCGTGAACCGCATGCTCGGACCGAATCGCGCGCCGCAGAAGGTGCTGCTCAACATTCACGAGCTGCTCGAGCACGTGCGCCGCCTCGTGCAGGCGGAAGCGCCGGCCGAGGTGGCCGTGCTGCGCGACTACGATCCCAGCATCCCGGAAGTGGTGGTCGATCGCGAGCAGATCATCCAGGCCGTGCTCAACATCCTGCGCAACGCCCTGCAGGCGGTCGGCAACAGCGGCCTGATCACGCTGCGCACGCGCACGCGCCGCCAGCTGACCATCGCCGCGGTGCGGCACAAGCTCGTCGTGCAGATCGACATCGAGGACAACGGCCCCGGCGTGCCGCGCGACATGATGGAGAAGATCTTCTATCCCATGGTCACCACGCGCGCCGAAGGCACCGGTCTCGGGCTGCCGCTCTCGCAATACCTCGTACACAGCCACGGTGGGTTGATCGAATGCCGCTCGCGGCCCGGTTGCACCGTGTTCTCCATCTACCTGCCGATTGAAACCGCATGAACGCCCTCAACGTCTGGATCGTCGATGACGATGAGTCGATCCGCTGGGTCATTGAAAAATCGCTGAGCCGCGCCGGCATGCAGGTGACGAGCTTCCCGGGCGCCGCCGAGCTGCTCGACGCGCTCGCCGACGGCGCGCCGGACGTGTTGATTTCCGACATCCGCATGCCGGGCGTCGACGGCCTGACGCTGATGGGGCGCGTGCACGCCGCGCACCCCGAGCTGCCGGTCATCATCATGACCGCGCATTCGGATCTCGACGCCGCGGTCGCCTCCTACAAGGGCGGTGCCTTCGAGTATCTGCCGAAGCCCTTCGATGTCGACGGCGTCGCCGATCTGGTGCGCCGCGCGGCGCGCAACCGCGAGGTCGCCGAGGAGCTTCCGGCCGAGCCGCCGGCGACGATGATCGGCGAAGCGCCGGCCATGCAGGACGTGTTCCGCGCCATCGGCCGCCTGTCGCAATCACACATCACCGTGCTGATCACCGGCGAATCCGGTACCGGCAAGGAACTCGTGGCGCGCGCCCTGCACACCAACAGCCCGCGCGCCAGCAAGCCCTTCATCGCCATCAATACCGCGGCGATTCCCAAGGATCTGCTCGAATCCGAATTCTTCGGCCACGAGCGCGGCTCGTTCACCGGCGCCGCGACGCAGCGCAAGGGCCGCTTCGAGCAGGCCGACGGCGGCACGCTGTTCCTCGACGAAATCGGCGACATGCCGGCCGACCTGCAGACACGCCTGCTGCGCGTGCTGTCGACCGGCGAGTTCTACCGCGTCGGCGGCGTCGCGCCGGTCAAGGTCGACGTGCGCGTGATCGCCGCGACCCACCAGGACCTCGACTCGCTGGTCCGCGAGGGGCGCTTCCGCGAAGACCTCTATCACCGCCTCAACGTCATCCGCATCCGCATCCCGCCGCTGCGCGAGCGTCCGGAAGACATTCCGCAGCTGGCGCGTTCCTTCCTCATTCGCGCCGCCGAGGAACTGAAGACCGAACCGAAGCGCCTGCGCGCCGACGTGCTGCAGCGGCTGAAGCTCTTCGGCTGGCCGGGCAATGTGCGCCAGCTCGAGAACATCTGCCGCTGGCTGACCGTGATGGCGCCCGGGCAGGACGTGCACGTCCAGGACTTGCCGCCCGAGCTGCTGCAGGGTGCGAGCACGCCGCCGCTGACCGCGGCGCCGAGCGCGCCGGCCGTGACCATCGCGGTTCCCGAGGCCGCCGCCGCGGCGCCGATCGCCGCGCCGGGCGGCTGGAACGAGCGCCTGCATGACTGGGCGCAGAAGGAACTGGCTTCCGGCCACAGCGATCTGCTCAGCACCGCCGTGCCCTTGTTCGAACGCACGATGATCGAAGTCGCGCTTGCCGCGACCAAGGGGCAGCGTCAGGAGGCGGCGAAGCGTCTCGGCTGGGGCCGCAATACGCTGACGCGGAAGATCAAGGAACTCGGCATGGGCGAGGACGAGTAGCGGACCGCTGCGAACCCGGCCCGCGTCAGCGTATTCGATCGCTTGATCCGCGTTGCGAGCAACGCGGCGCGCTGACGCGGAAGATCAAGGAACGCCGGGCCGCGGTCGCCAAGCTTTGCGCGTGATGCGGGGCCGGCCGCCATGGCGGGAAAAAATTGATCCTGCGAGGCTGCCGCGCCGCGCCATTGCGCCGATCAAAGGGGCAGGCCTTGGCGCGAAGCGCTCCGGCCGATGATCCGCTGACATGCGCAACGACGACGAAGACCGGCCGCGGCCGGCGCCGTCCCTGGCGCGACGACAGTCATCCTGACCGTCGTCGCACTTGGCTGGCACGGCGCGCACTACCGCGCCCTGCCGGCCAACGCCCTTCCCTGGCGGAGGGGGAACGCTGTGTCGCCCGGCGGCGCCGACCCTCCCTGGTCTGCCGCGTTCCTCCCGACCGGCACTCTATCGGCTGGCCGTGCACCGGATGATCACCGCGTACCGATACACTTTGTAATACAAAGTCGTCAGCCCGCGCAGCCCGATGTCGGGCGATGCGCTAGGGCCTGTTAACACTAATCGCGTCGCTTGCCAGACGGCACCCCGAGGGGGCCGGCCCGTTTTGCCGCATCGCGGCGTCTCTCGTCGCTCATGTACATCAAGTACATGTCTCTCCTCATTCCTTGCGCTGCGGCAAAACGGACTCGGCCACAGCGACGCCATTAGCGTTAACAGGCCCTAGCCGAGATTCAGCACGCTGTTGAGCAGCAGGCGCACGAGCATGGTCTGCCGCGTCACGCCGGTCTTGCAGAAGATCGAACGCAGATGCGTTCGCGCGGTGTTGCGACGCACGTTCATCTTCTCCGCCGCCTCGTCGAGCGTGTAGCCCTCGGTCAGCAGCAGCGCGAGCTGCGCTTCCATGCGCGTGAGGCCGAACAGGCGACGCACGAGTTCCTGCGAAGGTTGCGCGGCATTGGCTTCCGGGTCGCGCAGGAACACGGCGACGGCCGGCCGCTGGCGGCTTTCCGACCATTGGCCGAGCGGAATCGCGCGCACGAGAATGCCCAGCTTGGCGCGACCGGACGGGCGCGTGACGGCCATCGCCTCGACCACGCCCGGGCCTTCGGCCTCGCCGGTGCCGGCCAGCGCGGCGCGCAGCATGCGCTGCAGCTCGCGGCTCTCCTGGCTGCTCTCGATACAGAGATTGTTGCCGGACAGCCAGATGCCGTCCTTCTCGGCGAGGATGCGGCGCGCTTCCTGATTGGTCTCGACGATGTTGCCGTTCTGGTCGAAGCTGACCATGCCGAGCAGCATGCGGTTGACGGCGCCGGCGAACAGCGCGCGCTCGCATTCGAGGAAGTCGAGGCGCGCGTGCAGCTGGATCGCGCGCTTGAGGTGCGGCAGCAGCAGGCGCACCAGCGACTTGTCCTCCGCCGAGAACGGCGCCGCCGCGGGCCCGCGCGTGATGCGGAAGCGGCACTCGATGCCGTCCTTGGTGTAGATATCGGCGCCGAGCAGATGGCGCACGCCGATCGGTTCGAGGAACTCGCGGAAGTACTGGCTCTGCATCCATTGCGGACCGATCAGCTCTTCGGCCGAGAACACATCGCCCTCGGCCAGGCGCACGAACGGATCGGCGGCGAAGAAATGCGTCTCGTAGGACTGGATGCCCTGCGTGGTGGTCGGCCCGGTGTTGATCATCACGCCGGTGCTGTCGGACGACGGCGGACGCAGCATCAAGGTGACGTGCGCGGCGCCGAGCATGTCGCGCAGCCGGGCCATGGCGGTCTGCCAGGGCGGCGATTCGGTCGGGCCGTCGTAGATGGCGCCGAGCAGCTGATCGATCTGGTCGAGCGGCGGCGTCTCGCTCTGGCGCTTGCCGGCGATGCCGATGCTGGCGCGCTTGCTGACGGCGACGTTGCGGACGCCGGACATCTGTTCGGCTGATACGGCCATGGTCTTCCTCCTCCGTTGATAGGGCCGCTGCATCTCTCGTCCTCTGCGGGATTTTGAGAGTGAATTCTCGAAACGGCCGGCCCGCCATCAATATGCCTGTCTGGAGGGGGCGTCAAGCGCCCGCCGGACAATGGCGACCTTATGAGTCCTTTTTACTAATTCACTCGTCCATCGCGCGTAGTCCGGTCGGATGATTTCGACCGGCCGGCCGGCCGGACAGGATGCGCGGACATTCAAAGTGGCTGGGGAGTCGGCGTGCCAAGCGAACAGATCATGAAAGAGGCGATGCAGGCCTATATCGATGGCTTCAACCGTGCCGATGCCGGCGCCGTCGTCGCTCTCTATGCCGACGACGCGATCGTCGAGGACCCGGTCGGCAGCAAGCCGAAGCAGGGCAGGGCCGAGATCGCCAGGTTCTACCAGATGTCGATCGCCACCGGCGCCAAGCTCAAGCTGGCCGCGCCGATCCGCGGTTCGCACGGCAATGCCGCGGCGATGGCCTTCGACGTCGAGCTGAAGATGCCCGAAGGCCAGGCCCTGATCCGCGTGATCGACGTGATGACCTTCGACGACGCCGGCAAGTTCTCCTCGATGCGCGCCTACTGGGCGCCGGGCGACATGGAGGTGATCGGTGCGAAGTGAAGGCGGCGACGCCGCGCTGCGCGAACTCGCCGACCGCCTCGAACTCGAGCGGCTCGTCGTGCGCTACGCCTACGCGATCGACGAACGCGCCTTCGAACGGCTCGACGACATCTTCACGCCGGATGCCTACATCGACTACCGCGCGATGGGCGGCATCGACGGCGGCTATGCGCAGATCCGCGCCTGGCTGCCGCAGGCGCTCGGCGTGTTCCCGGCCTGCATGCACTTCAACGGCAACTTCCTGTTCGAGATCGACGGCGATCGCGCGAGCGGCAAGGTCGCCTGCTTCAATCCCATGGTGCTGCCGAAGGCCGACGGCGCGCCGGGCGAGGGCGACACCATGTTCCTCGGCCTCTGGTATCTCGACCGCTACGTGCGCACCGCGGCGGGCTGGCGCATCCGCGAGCGCATCGAGAAGCGCTCCTACGACTTCAACATGCCGGCGGCCTTCAGGCAGGCGATGCAATAGCGCGCGGCCGGCGTCGCCGCGCGCCCCATTCGCGCGGCTGACCGGGCGACACGGGCGATGTCAGAATCGCGGCTCGGCCGGCGCGGGGGAGCACGTGCGCATCACCTATCTTTTCGATTTCGGCGACGGCCGGCAGGCCAGCGTTGCGGTGGATGTCGACCGCGCGGCCGGCGGCGCAGCGTCCGCGGCGGCGGCCCTGCCGGACTGGGCCTTGCTGGAGCGCTCGAAATGTCCGCACTGCCCGCTCGGCGCCGAAGCGCGCCACTGCCCGGCGGCCGCCGATCTGGTGCCGACCATCGACAGCTTCGCGCAGATCATTTCGCACCAGGAAGCGCGCGTCACCGTGCGCATGGCCGAGCGCGAAGTGACGGCGAACTGCCAGGCGCAGCATGCGCTGAGTTCGCTGGTCGGCCTCATCATGGCCAGCAGCGCCTGCCCGATCCTCGGCCGCATGCGCGGCCTGGCGCGCACGCACCTGCCGTTCGCGAGCATCGAGGAAAGCATGCTGCGCGTGGTCGGCGCTTACATGATCCGCCAGTGGCTCGATGCGCGGGAAACCTCGGCGGCGATCGGCGATCTGTCGGAACTGAAGGCGCACTACGCCGATCTCGAAGTCCTCAACAAGGCCTTCCGCCAGCGCCTGCGCAGCTCGCAGCGCCAGGATTCGGTGCTGAACGCCATCAGCTCGCTCGGCGCGCTGTCGACCGGCATCGGCATCTCACTGGAAGACGAGCTGCGCGACGTCGCCGACTACACCTTCCGGCCCGGCTAAGGCCCGGCTAAACCCTGGGTGCGCCGGCCGCGCCCGCCCCGGCGGGCGCTAGCCGTTGGCCACCATCGGCAGGCTGGCCTCGCTCTGCTCGCGCATCTCCTCCGGCGCCGCTTCCATGCCGCGCGGCACGTGGATGCCTTCGACCTGCTTGAGGTATTCCTGCTTCCTGGCGCGCGGGTTGTAGAACTGCTTGTACCAGACGCGCTGCTTGAGGAAGGCGCCGTCGCCCTGCACGAACAGGCCCTGCAGGCAGGGCCGCTTGTGCTTCCACACCTCGAAGTCCTGCGCGAAGGCGGCGAGCGCTACGTCCTGGTACTGGCGCGCGGCGATGTTGTCCTGCGCCGTCGCCGGGCTGCCGTCGGAGGTACGCACCAGCAGCGCGTGCCAGACATAGGCGCTGCCGTCGTCGACCGGCGTGTGCGCGATGAAGATGTAAGAGTCGTACAGGCCGCTCATGCGCGTGATGAGAATGCTGGGGCCGTGATAGACCGCCTCGGTGACCAGCATCGGTCCGCCTTCGGCGATCAGCGTGCGATGGCCGCCGCCCATGCGCTGGATCGCCAGATGGCCGCGGAATTCGTTCTCGAAGAACTGGGTGCGCGAACCGTGCACCGGGCCGAAGTGCGCGGCGTCGGTGATGTTGTCGACGATCTCCTGCGGATGCACGTCGACGCGGCCGAGATCGTCGAAGGTCCAGTGCGTCCATGCCGGATCGTTCCACTCCTGCAGGAACGGCGCGTCCCATTCGGGTGCGCCACCCTCGGCATCGTGCCAGACGAAGACCGCGCCCATGCTCTCGACGACCGGCCAGGAGCGCACTTTCGCGGCCGGCGGAATCGGTCCGCTGGAATACGGAATCTGGTTGCACTTGCCGTCCGGGCCGAAGCGCCAGGCGTGGTACGGGCAGCGAATCGAATCGCCTTCTACGGCGCCGTCCTGCGCCACGTAGGAAGTGCTGTTGCGCGCCAGGTGCGTGCCCATGTGCGGGCAGTAGGCATCGAGCAGCACGACCTTGCCGCTGTCCTTGCCGCGGTAGAGCGCGAACTCCTGACCGAAGAAGCGCACGCCCTGCGGCTTGTCGGTGACCTTCGCCGATTCGGCGACCATGAACCAGCCGCGCGGAAAGGTGAATTCACCGAGGTTGTAGTCTTTCGAGCTGGCCATGCGCCGGCGCTCCCACATCGAAGGTCGAGAAATCGGGTGACCGCAAGGCTGCGATCCTGCGGCCAGTGTGGGCAGCGCCCCGGGTGGTCACATCACCCGTTTGAATGAAGTGACAGCGCGCTGTCGAACCTAGGTTTCAGCTAGACAAAACACGGCCCGCGACGGTGCCGGAAAACGGGGAGAGACGATGCGCCAGGTCCCGCGGATGCGCCTGCGCCCGGCGGCGCTGGCCGTCCTGTGCACGCTGCTCGCCGCCTGCGGCGCGAGCAGCGCGCCGGCCGGCGGCGACGCCCCGCAGCTGCGCCGCGAAGGCCGCTGGCTGGTCGACGCGCAGGACCGCGTGGTGCTGCTGCACGGCGTCAATCTGGTCTGGAAGAACGCACCCTACGTGCCGCCGGACACGGCGGCGGGCTTCGCCGGCGCCGACGCCGACTGGCTCGCCGCGCACGGCTTCAACAGCGCGCGCATCGGCGTGCTCTGGGTCGGCGTCACCCCCGCGGCGCCGGGCGTCGTCGATCGCGGCTATCTGGACGCCTGGGACCGCGTGATCGGCCTGCTCGCCGCCCGGCGCATCTGGATGCTGTTCGATTTCCACCAGGACATGCTCGGGCCGATCTACCAGGGCGAGGGCGTGCCGGACTGGGCGGTCGAGCAACTCGTCGGCAATCTGACGACCACGCTCGGCGCACCGACCCTCGGCTTTCCTTTCAACTACTTCACGCCGCAGCTGTCGCAGGCCTACGACAGGCTGTGGGCCGACAGCGGCAGCGTGCGCGACGGCTTTCGCGACGCCTGGGTCGCGGTGGCGCGGCGCTGGAAGGATCAGCCGTACTCGATGGGCTACAACCTGTTCAACGAACCCTGGGCCGGGCTCGAATATCCGCTCTGCCTGATTCCGCTGCTCGGCTGCCCGGCGCACGACGCGAACGAGCTGCAGCCTTTCTACGAATACGCGCTCGCCGGCATCCGCGCCGTCGATCCGCACAACATGGTGTGGTTCGAGTCCGAGCCGCAAGGCAGCAGCATCGGCACGCCGAAGGGTTTCACGCCGGTCGCCGGCGAGACGCAGCTCGGTTATTCCTTCCACGACTACTGTCCGCTGGCGGCGCTGACCCAGGCCGTGCAGCTCGGCCTGCTCGACGCGCTGCCGGTGTCGGCGACCTGCGACATTTTCAACGCCATGTCGCTCGACGAGGCCCGCGATCAGGCGCAGCGCATGAATGCCGTCGAACTGCTCACCGAGTTCGGCGCCAGCGACGATCTCGCCATCCTGCGCCAGACCACCGCCGCCGCCGACGCGCGGCTGATCGGCTGGCAGTACTGGCAGTACAAGAACTGGGCCGATCCGACCACGACCTCCCAGGAAAGCGGCGCGCAGGGCCTGTTCGCCGACGACGCCGATCTCTCGACCGCCAAGACCGACAAGCTGCGCGTGCTGGTGCGCACCTTCCCGCAGGCGACCGCCGGCATTCCCGAAGAACTGTCCTTCGATCCGGACAGCGGCGCCTTCCACTACCGCTACGCGCCGCGCGAGGCGCGCGGGCCGACGCGGATCTTCGTGCCGGTCGCGCTGCATTACCCGAGCGGCTATGCGGTCACGGTGAGCGGCGCGCGCGTCGTCTCGGCCGCCAACGCGACGACGCTGGAGCTGGAGAACGCCGACGGCGCGCAGGAGGTGATCGTCGATGTGCGCGCGCAGTGAGCCGCGCTCGTCCGCCGCTGCTCCCCAATTCGGACGAGGCTTGCGCAGCCGATTTCTGTGAAAAAGGCAGGCGCCATCGAAGCGCGCAATGCGCCCGCGTGACCGCGCCGCCACAGGAGATTCGCCGTGCCCAGCCAAGCCGCAAAGACAGTTCCCATCTCCCCCGACGTGCTGGTGCAGCGCGCGCGCGACATGGTGCCGGTGCTCGTCGGCCGCGCGCAGCAGGCCGAACAGGCGCGCATGGTGCCGGTCGAGAGCGTGCGCGAGATGGAGGAGGCCGGCTTCTTCCGCGTGCTGCAGCCGAAGCTGTACGGCGGCTACGAGATGGACCCGCAGGTCTTCTACGACATCGTCATGACGCTGGCCGAGGGCTG
Source organism: Solimonas soli DSM 21787 (assembly GCF_000474945.1). GTDB lineage: Bacteria > Pseudomonadota > Gammaproteobacteria > Nevskiales > Nevskiaceae > Solimonas > Solimonas soli. The sequence continues at coordinate 142,724 of NZ_AXDW01000011.1, forward strand.
CATGTCGACGGCCTGGATCTACGGCGTCATCGGCGTGCACAACTGGCAGATCGCCCTGTTCGATCCGAAGGCCGCGGCAGACGTGTGGAAGGACGACACGAATGTGCGCATCGCCTCGACCTACATGCCGAAAGGCCAGGTCAAGCCGGTCGAAGGCGGCTTCCGCTTCTCCGGCCGCTGGGGTTTCTCCAGCGGCTGCGATCACTGCGACTGGATCTTCCTCGGCGGCCTGATCTTCAACGAAGGCCAGCCGCCCGAATACCGCACCTTCCTGCTGCCGAAGTCGGATTTCGAGATCGTCGACACCTGGCACGTCATGGGCCTCAAGGGCACCGGCTCCAAGGACATCGTCGTCAAGGACGTGTTCGTGCCGGAGTACCGCACGCACAAGGGCATGGACGGTTTCATGGGCACCAACCCGGGCCGCCACACCTTCACCGCCGATCTGTACAAGCTGCCGTTCGGGCAGATCTTCGTGCGCGCGGTGTCGTCGGCGGCGATCGGCGGCCTGCAGGGCGCGCTGAACACCTTCGTCGATTTCGCCAAGGTGCGCGTCGGCGACATGGGCAACAAGACCGCCGAGCAGCCGCCGGCGCAGCTGGCCGCCGCCGAGGCCGCCGTGGCGATCGACGAGATGAAGCTGGTCCTGCGCCGCAACTTCGACGTGCTGATGGGCAAGGTGCGCGCCGGCGAGCCGCTCGACGACATCGCGCAGCGCGTGCATTTCCGCTACCAGGCCTCGCAGGTCGTCGAGCGCTGCGCCCGGCATGCCTACCAGCTGTTCTCGGCCTGCGGCGGTCGCGGCATCTTCACCGACTTCCCGCTGCACCGTTACCTGCTCGACATCTACGCCGCGCGCGGCCACTACGCGAACAACCCCGACCAGTTCGGCCGCAACTACGGCGCCGTCATGCTCGGCCGCGACAACACCGACGTGTTTATTTGAGAACGTTGGTCTGAACGTCCCTGTTCACGCCCGGGCCTTCCATGGCCCGGACTTTCAAATTCGATCATTGGTGATGGGCGGGTGACATGGGCATGAACGAAGCGGGCGGCTGGGATCAGGAATACGACGTCATCGTCGTCGGCTCCGGCGGCGGCGGCATGACGGCGGCGCTGTGCGCGAAGGCGCAGGGCCTGTCGTCCGTCGTCATCGAGAAGTCCGACAAGTACGGCGGCACCAGCGCGGTGTCTGGCGGCGGCATCTGGATTCCCTGCAACGACGACATCGCCAGGACCGGCGGCAGCGATTCGTATGAAGAAGCGCTGACCTATCTGAAGACGGTGATCGGCGACAGCGTGCCGCAGGAGCGCATCGAGGCCTACCTGAAGAACGGTCCGGAGATGGTCCGTTTCCTCGCGCAGAAGTTCGACGTGCACTACCACAACGTGCCGAAGTACCCGGACTACTATCCGAACCAGCCGGGCGGCAAGGAAGGCTGGCGCTCGATGCAGCCGGACGCCTTCGACGGCGCCTTGCTCGGCAAGGAATTCGACAAGCAGCGCGAGTCGTTCAAGGGCACGCTGCTGATGGGCCGCATCGCCATGGACCAGATCGAGGCGCACACGCTGTTCTCGCGCAGCCCCGGCTGGATCGCCCTGACCCTCAAGCTGGTCTTCAAGTACTGGCTCGACTTCCGCTGGCGCCTGAAGACGCATCGCGACCGCCGCCAGGTGCTCGGCCAGGGCATGGTCGCGGCGCTGCGCTACGCGATGCTGCGGAACGACGTGCCGCTGCAGCTCGAGACCGGCCTGGAATCGCTGATCGAGGAACCGTCTTCGGGGGGCGGCCGCGTCACCGGCGTGGTCGTCAGGCAGAACGGCCGCACGCTGCGCTACCGGGCGCGGCGCGGCGTGATCCTGGCCTGCGGCGGCTTCGAGTCGAACCAGGCGATGCGCGAGCAGTATCTCGCCAAGCCGACGACGACCGACTGGACCGCGGCGCCGCCGATCAATCACGGCGATGGCATCCAGGCCGGCCGGAAGCTCGGCGCCGCGCTCGCGCACATGGACAAGGTCTGGGGCTCGCCGACCGTCAGCAAGCCCGGCGCGGCGCAGCAGATCACCCTGTTCATCGAGCGCGGCATGCCGGGTTGCGTGGCGGTCAACGCCAAGGGCAAGCGCTTCGTCAACGAAGCCGCCGCGTATCCGGACTTCCGCGACGCGATGTACGCCGATCACGCCAAGGGCAACGGCTGCGTGCCGTGCTGGCTCGTGTTCGACGCGACCTTCCGCTACAAGTATCCGATGGGCATCTTCCTGCCCGGCCAGATCGAGCCGGATTCGAAGCTGCCGAAGGACTGGCTCGACAAGGTCTACTACAAGGCCGAGACGATCGAGGCGCTCGCGCGGAAGATCGGTGTCGACGTCGGCGGCCTGCAGACGACGGTCGCGAAGATGAACGAGTACGCCCGCAGCGGCGTCGATCCGGAGTTCCACAAGGGCGAGACGGCGATCGACCGCTACTACAGCGATCCCGGCGTCAAGCCGAACCCCTGCCTCGGGCCGATCCTCAAGCCGCCGTTCTACGCGGTGCCGCTGTGGCCGGGCGAGATCGGCACCAAGGGCGGCCTGGTCGTCGACGCGCGCGCCCGCGTGCTGCGCGAGGACGGCAGCGCGATCGAAGGGCTCTACGCGACCGGCAACACCTCGGCGGCGGTGATGGGCCCGACCTACGCCGGCGCCGGCTCGACGCTCGGGCCGGCGATGACCTTCGGCTACATCGCGGCGCGCGACATCGCGCAGACGGCATCGTCCTCGGCCAGGGTCCAGGCCGCCGCCTGAGACCGCCACGCGCGCGTCGCGTCCGCCGCGCTAGACTCCGGTCGTCGTCGTCGCTGACCGGAGCCTTCCCCCGTGCGTTCCGTCGTGCGTCACCTGTGCTGGCCGCTGCTGCTGTCATGCGGATGTTTGTGCGTCGCCTGTGCCGGCGGAGCGTGGCCGCTCGCGGCGCCGTCGTCGCCGGCCGGTGCCGCGGCCGGGCTCGACGACAGCCAGATCGTCGCCGGCCTGCGCGAGGCACTGGCCCAGGGCGTGACGCGCGCCGTCAACGAGCTCGGCCGGCCCGACGGTTTCTGGAAGGATCCGGACGTGCGCATTCCCCTGCCGGACCCGCTGGCCGGCGCCGAGAAGACGCTGCGCCAGTTCGGCCAGGGCAACAAGCTCGACAACTTCCAGCTCGCGCTCAACCGCGCCGCCGAGAGCGCCGTGCCGCAGGTGGCGATCGTGCTCGGCGACGCCGTGCGGCAGATGAGCATCAAGGACGCGCGCGCGATCCTCGCCGGTCCGCCGGATGCGGCGACGCAGTACTTCCGTCGCGTGTCGGGCGCGACGCTGCGCGAGCGCATGCTGCCGATCGTGCAGGGCGCCACCGCCGGCGTCGGCGTCGCGCAGAGCTACAAGAAGCTGGCGGGGCAGATCGGGTCCTGGCTGCAGCCCGCCGGCAAGTCGATTCCCGATCTCGACGGCTACGTCACCGACCAGGCGCTCGACGCCCTGTTCGCGAAGATCGCGATCGAGGAAGCGAACATCCGCCAGAACCCGGCCGCGCGCGGCAGCGAGCTGCTGCGCAAGGTGTTCGCGGCGCCGTAAGCCGGCCATGGCCGAGCGATCCGAAGACGCCGAGCGGCGCATCGCCGAGACCTGGCAGCGCAACGCCGGGCCGTGGACGACGGCGGTGCGCGCGCAGCGAATCGACAGCCGGCGTCTGGTCACCGACGCGGCGATCGTCGACGCCATCCTGCAACGCCGGCCGCGCTCGCTGCTCGACGTCGGCTGCGGCGAGGGCTGGCTCTTGCGCGCGCTCGCCGGGCGCGTGCCGCTTCGCGTCGGCACCGATCGCGTCGCCGCGCTGATCGCAGCGGCGCGCCGCGCCGGCGACGGCGAGTTCCACGTCGCCTCCTACGAGGCCCTCGCGGCCGGCGCATTGAAGCAGCGCTTCGACGTGGTGTCCTGCAATTTCGCGCTGCTCGGCGACACCTCGGTATCGGCCCTGTTCGCCGCGCTGCCGGCGCTGCTCGCCGCCGGCGGCGCCTGCATCATGCAGACCCTGCATCCGCACGTCGCTTGCGGCGAGGTGCCTTACGCCGACGGCTGGCGCGAGGGCTCCTGGGCCGGCTGCGGCGAGGGCTTCAGCGCGCCGGCGCCCTGGTATTTCCGCACGCTGGCGAGCTGGATCGCGCTGTTCGAAGCGCATGGCCTGCGCCTGCGCGAGATGCGCGAACCCCTGCATCCGCACACCGCGCGGCCGGCGTCGGTGCTGTTCATCGCCGAACGCGGCTGAGTCCGGCGCGGACTACTGCGCACGGATCATGCGGCGCGCGCGGCCGGCGCCGATGCTGCCGCCACGACAACGAGACGTGGAGGAGCGGCGTCATGAGACTAGAGGGCAAGGTCGCGCTCGTCACCGGCGCCGGCCAGGGCGTGGGGCAGGGCATCGCGTGCGCGCTGGCGGCGGACGGCGCGCGCGTCGCCGTCGCCGGCCGCACGCTGGCCAAGTGCGCGGCGACCGTCGCCGAGATCGAACGGCGCGGCGGCCAGGCCCTGGCCGTCGAGTGCGACGTCAAAGATGCCGCCTCGCTCGAAGCCTGCGTGGCGCGCGTCGTGCGCGAACTCGGCGGCCTGCAGATTCTCGTCAACAACGCCCAGGAAGTACCGCTCGGCACGCTCGAGCAGCTCAGCGAGGCGGCGTTCGCCGCCGGCTGGGAATCCGGCCCGCTGGCGACATTCCGCCTGATGAAGCTCGCCTATCCGCATCTGAGGCAGCGCGGCGGCAGCATCATCAACCTGGCCTCGCCGGCGGCGATGCGCTGGGACGCCAGCGGCTACGGCGCCTACGGCGCGGTCAAGGAAGCGATCCGCCAGCTGTCGCGCGCCGCCGCCTGCGAGTGGGCGAAGGACGGCATCCGCACCAACATCATCCTGCCGCTCGCCGATTCGCCGGCCATGGCCTGGTGGACGCGCGAACGCCCGCAGGAAGCGGCGGCCTTCATCGCCACCGTGCCGATGCAGCGCGTCGGCGCCTGCGAGCGCGACATCGGCCGCTTCGTCGCCACGCTGTGCTCGGACGACTGCGCCTACATCAACGGCCAGAGCATCGCCGCCGACGGCGGCCAGGCGTTCCTCGGCTAGGCGGCGCGCATCACCTCGCCGCGACGCGGTCCGCCGCCCGGGCCCGTCACGTCCAGGCTTCGAGCACGCGCACCGCGTCGCCGCCGCGGATCTTCGCGTACTCGCGCGCCGGCGCGATCGACTCGCACTTGATGGCACGGGCGCGCGCGAAGCCGGCAGCCTTCATGACGCGCGGCACGTCGGCCGGCGTGTCGAAGTGAATGTACATGCGGCCCTTGACGAACACGCTGAGCAGGGCGCCGAAGGCGAGCACCGCCGGGTGGCGGGCGCGCTCCTGGAAATAGACGTCGCTGAGATAGACGCCGTGCGGAAAGCGCGCGAGCGTCGCGGCGATGCGCTGCCAGACGGCGCGCGCGCTCGGCGGATCGAGATAGTTCATGAGGCCCTCGGTGACGATCGCCGTGCCGAGCTTCGGATCGAGCGTGGCGGCGATCGCTTCGAGGCTGTCGGGGCCGTGGTCGGCGAGCGCGTCGAGTTCGACGACGCGGTGGCGGTCCGACAGCGAACCGGCGCGCTCGAGCAGGGCACGCTTGGTCGCCGCCATCGCCGGCAGATCCGTCTCGAGGTAGCGCAGGCGCCGGCCGTAGCGCTGCGTGAACGACCAGCCGCGCGGCGAGAGGCCGGCGGCGATCTCGATGACCTGCGCGACCTTGCCGCGGTCGATCGCCTCGCGCAGCCGCGCGTCGATGCCCTTGTGCCGCGCCAGCATCAGCGCGTCGAGCGAAAAGCCGGACAGTTTTCGGGTGGCGCCGGCGAAGGCGCGGAACACGCCGTCGATGCGGCGGCCCTGCGGCGTCGCCAGGGCCGCGTGCGACAGCCCGTGGCGATACCAGAAGTAGCCGGTCGCGTAGGCCGTGGGGCTGACGCGCGTCGTCTTCGCGGCGGCCACCTCAGATGCCCGGCGCGCCGGGAAAGCCGACGTAGTACTGGCCGGTGAGCATGCCGCCGTCGATGGCGATCTCGGCGCCGCACAGGTACGACGATTCGTCGCTGGCCAGGAACAGCGAGGTGCGCGCGACTTCCTCCGGCTCGCCGACGCGCTGCAGCGGCACCATCGCGTAGCGCTTGTTGAGCTCGGCGCGCGCTTCGGCGTAAGGATTGCCCATGGCGGTATCGATGCCGCCCGGATGGATCGAGTTCACGCGCACGCCCTTGTGGCCGTATTCCATCGCCGCGACCCGCGTCAGGCCGCGGATGCCCCATTTGCTCGCGGCGTAGGCGCCGAGCCCGTTCGCGCCCTTCATGCCGTCGACCGACGAGACGTTGACGATGCTGCCGTGGCGGCGTCCGAGCATGTGCTGGCCGACGATCTTCACGCCGAGGAAGCAGCCGACCAGATTGATGTCGATGACGCGCTCGAATTCGGCCTTGCTGGTCTCGGCCAGCGTCTTGAACATCAGCACGCCGGCGTTGTTGACCAGCACGTCGACGCCGCCGAAGGCGTCGACCGCCTGCGCCAGGGTGGCGTGCCAGGCGTTCTCGTCGCTGACGTCGTGCCGCACGAAGCGCGCCGCGTCGCCGAGCTCGGCGGCGAGCTTCGCGCCGTCGTCCTCGAGCACGTCGCTGATCAGCACCCTGGCGCCTTCGGCGACGAACAGCCGCGCGGTGGCCGCGCCCATGCCGCGTGCGCCGCCGGTGACGATGGCGACCTTGTTCTTCAGCCGTGACATGCCGATCTCCCGGTGATGGTCCTGATATGCCTGCGGCGGCGAACGCAAGCGAAGCCGGACGCAGCGCATCCTTGCATCGCGCCGCCGCCGGCGGCCTCATCCGAACGAGCGATCGGCTGCGCAACTCTCGTCCTTCCGGATGAGGGCCACGCCGCATCGACGGAGGACTATAGAAAAGCCAGCTGCCGCAAAGAACGGCATGCGGCGGCGCCGACGACGGAGCCGGCGCCCGCACACGCAATGAGGAGAGTCATGGTCCGTATCGATCGCAAGCGCCGTCTCGGCGCTATGGCGGCGTTGCTGCCGCTGCTCGTCACTCCCGCCCTGCGCGCACAGGATGCGCCGGCCCCGGCATCCCCCGCCGCGCCGCCGGCCGCGCGCGCCGGCGACGACGATGGCCGCATCGCCGAAGTCGTCGTCACCGCGCAGCGCCGCGAGGAGAAACTGCAGGAAGTGCCGCTCGCCGTGACGGCGATGGGCGCGGAGCAGATCGGCAGTCGCGGCATCCAGAACGTCAGCGACCTGTCGGCGCTGGCGCCCGGCCTGCAGATCAGCAAGACCCCGTCGAACTCGACGATTTCGCAGATCACCATTCGCGGCCTGTCGCAGATCAATCCGGCGATCTACTGGGATCCGGCGGTCGGCGTGTACGTCGACGGCGTCTACATCGGCAAGGCGCAGGGCGGCATCTTCGACGTCGTCGATCTCGAGCGCGTCGAAGTGCTGCGCGGCCCGCAGGGCACGCTGTACGGCCGCAACACGCTGGCCGGCGCCATCAACCTGATCACGAAGAAGCCGAGCGGCCTGTTCGGCGGCTCGGCGAGCATCGAGATCGGCAACTACGACGCCGTGAGCGAGAAGGTCTCGCTCGATCTGCCGAAGATGGGCATCGTCAGCCTGTCGCTCGCGGCGCGCCAGGAGCAGCGCGACGGCTGGGTGCACACCACGCGCACCAGCTCGGTCGGCGAGCTCAACGACCGCGACAACAACGGCATCCGCCTTGCCGCCGATTTCGATTTCGCGCCGGGCCTGCTCGGCGAATACCGCTTCGATCGCAGCATCGTCGACCAGACGCCGAACTGGGATCAGCTCTACAAAGCCGATCCGGCGACGTTCGCCTTCCTCGGCTTTCCGACGCTGCCCGACTACGCCTCGCACGATCGCCTGAAGCACGCCGACGTCGACGCGCCGATGTTCGAGAAGTCGCGCGTCATGGGTCATTCGTTCACGCTGAGCTGGAATCTCGACGACGTGAACACGCTGAAGTCGATCACCGGCTACCGCATGCTCGACTGGGACGATTCGCTCGATCTCGACGGCTCGCCGCTCGATGTCGCGTTCACGCAGCGCTTCACCGACTACCACCAGTTCTCGCAGGACCTGCAGTGGCTCGGCCATGCCGATCGCGTCAACTGGGTCGCCGGCTTCTACTATTTTGGCGACGACGGCAAGACCAACAACCCGCAGGAATTCTTCGCCGGCGGTGTGCGCTACGACTCGCGCTACAGCACCAAGACGCACGCGTACTCGGGCTACGGTCAGGTCGACTACAAGCCGATCGATCCGCTGACGCTCACGGCTGGCGTGCGGTACACCAACGAGAAGAAGGACCTGACGCGCACCTTCGGCTGCAACTCGTTCTTCTACCCGGCCTGCACGAACGCCGATCCCGCGGTGTTCAACTACCTGATGACGCCCGACACGGTGGCCCCGTCGAAGACCTTCGGCGCCACCACGCCGATGGCCTCGGTGGCCTGGCAGTTCACGCCGGATTTCAACACCTACCTGCGCTACGCAGAAGGGTTCAAGAGCGGTGGCTTCAACGGCGAGTTCAGCGATCCGGCCGGCACGCCGGCGTCGAACGCGGCCGAGACCGATCGCGCCTTCAAGCCGGAGAAGCAGCGTTCCCTCGAACTCGGCGCCAAGACCACGCTGTTCGACGGGCGCGGCTTCCTCAACACGGCGCTGTTCTACAACAAGGCCAAGGATCTGCAGGAATCGATCTTCACCGGCACCGGCGCGGCCGGCACCATCGTCCGCAACGCCGGCGAGGCGACCATTTACGGCGCCGAGATCGAAGGCCAGTTCGTGCTGACGCCGGGCACGCGGCTCGGCTTCAATTACGCCTATCTGCATCCGAAGTACGACGAGTTCTTCGACGAGAACGGCAACGACGTCGCCGACAACCGCGCTTTCGTGCATGCGCCGAAGAACACGCTCAACCTCTTCCTCGACGCGCGCCTCGCGCAGCTCGGCTGGGGCGAGTTGCGCGGCGTCGCCGATTACGCCTACACCGCCTCCTTCTTCACCTATGCCTACCAGCTGCATCCGGTAGATCCGGCGCAGGTCGCCGACGACAGCAAGGTCGACGCCTACGGCATCCTCAACCTGCGCCTGGCGCTCACCAACGTGAAGCTCGGCGGCACGGCGACCGGCGAGCTCGCCTTGTGGTGCCGCAACGTCACCGACGAGGACACGGCCAACAACTTCATCGACTTCGGCCCCGGTTTCGGCAGCCTGACCGTCGCAAACTTCGTCGATCCGCGGACCTTCGGCATCACCGGCATCGTGCGCTGGTAAGCCCGGCCAGCGCCAACTTCGATGCCCGCCGCCCGGCGGGCATTTTCTTTGGCGCGCCGCCCGTGGCCGCGGCCTCCGTGCGATGATGCGCCGTCCTGGCCGGCCACCCTCGGCCGGAGCCTGCTGCCGCAGGGCCAGAGGACCGCGGGGCGCGCTTGCGGGCAACGCGACAAAGGAATCCACGTGACCGAAGTGTCTCTGCTGCGACTTTATCTGCTGCGCGCCATGTACCTGCTCATCGCCGCCGGCCTGGCGACGACGGTGTGGCCGTACATCCTGTTTCCCGCCGATCCCGCCGCCGGGCCGAAATCGGTGATCCGCGCGCTGCTCGGCGCGCTGGCGGTGCTCTCGCTGCTCGGGCTGCGCTACCCGCTGAAGATGCTGCCGCTGCTGCTGTTCGAGTTGTTGTGGAAGCTCATCTGGGTCTGTGCGTCGGCGATCCCGATGTGGCTCGGGCCGGGCCTGGACGAGTACGCCTCCGAAACGCTGTTTGCCTGCCTGATCGGCGTCGCGCTCGTGCCGATCGTGCTGCCCTGGGGCCATGTCGTCCGTTGCTATCTGCGCGCGCCGGCGGAACGCTGGCGCGGCGCGCAGCCGTGATCGCCGATGCCGACGCCTGCCGCGCTGTTCGCGATGATCTTCTTCAGCCTCGTCGGCCTGGCGGCGGTGCGTTACGGTCGCCAGTGGATGGTCTGGGAGCCGATCGCGATCGGCATCGCGCTGATGGTGTTCCCGTACTTCTTCGAGCGCACCTGGCTGCTGTACGCGGTCGGCGCCGCGCTGTGCGCCGCGCTCTACGTGTTCCGCCCCTCGCGCTGATGCCATGGGCCGTGCTGGTGATGCGTGCATGCTGAAACGGCTCGCGCTGGCGCTCGTGCTGCTGCTTGCCGCCTGCCAGGCGCCGGCGCCGCGGCCGACGGCGGAGGCGATGTCCGACGCCGCGCTCGCGCAGTACCGCGCGCCGCTGGCCGGCGAAGGTGTGCGCTACCGGCTCGATGCCGCCGCCTCGCGGCTGACGATCTACGCGTTCCGCGGCGGCGCGGCGGCGAAGTACGGCCACAACCACGTGCTCGCCGCGCCGCAGCTGGAAGGCGAGCTGCTGCTGCCGGGCGAAGCGCTGCGCGGTGCGCAGTTCACGCTGCGCCTGCGGCTCGACCAGCTGCAGATCGACGATGCGGCCCTGCGCGCGCAGACCGGCGGCAGCTTCGCCAGCCTGCGTTCCGCGGCCGACATCGAGGGCACGCAGCGCAACATGCTGAAGAGTCTCGATGCGGCGCAGTATCCGGACGTGGTCATCAACTCGATCGAGGTCGCCGGCGACTGGCCGCTGGCCGTCGCGCGCATCGCCGTCACCCTGCACGGCGTGACGCGCGAGCAGCGCGTGGCGCTGCGCGTCGAGCGTGACGCGGCCGGCCTGCGGGCGTCCGGCGCGCTGGCGCTGCGCCAGAGCGACTACGGCGTGCAGCCGTTCTCGATCCTCGGCGGCGCGCTGTCGGTGCAGGACGAACTCGCCGTCGAATTCCGCCTGGTCGCCAAACCGTCATCCTGAGCAGGCCGCAGGATTAGGCAAGGACGCGGCGGCCCCGGGTATTCGCAGCGCCCCGCGCAGCCGCGATACTGGCAGCGTCCCCTCGTTCCTTCCTGACGCATGCGATCGCCGGCTGCACCGCGGCCGCATGCGGCGGGCACTACCTTGCCGCCCTCGGCCTGCCTTGCGGGCCTGCACCACGATGGAGATCCTCATGAGCCTGACCCATCTTGCCTTCGTTCTCGCCAAGCCCGACTGCACCGGGCCGCTGGCGGCACGGATCGCCGAACTCGCCGTCGAAGCGGCCGGCGAGCCCGGCTGCATCGAATTCACGATTCACCAGTCCAGCGACGACCCGGCGCTGTGGTTCCTGTATTCCAGCTGGCAGTCGGCGGAAGCGCTCGCCGAACATCTCGAGCACGGCAGCGGCCGTCACTTCGCCGAGGCCAGCGGCGGCCTGCTGGAGGAATCGATGGACGTGCACAGCTTCATTCGCCGCCGTCCGCTGCGCGCCGACACGCTGGCGATCGCCGCCTGATCGTCCGCCCGGCCGTCGCGCAAGAAAAAGGGCCGCGACTGCGGCCCTTTTTTTCATGCGGCGGCGTGATGCCGCGGCCTCACTGCGCCGGCTGACGGTTCTCGCGGTTCTCTTCGCGGGTCTTCTGGCGCTCGGCGCGCGCCTTCTGCCGCGTCTCCTGCCGGCTGGCGCTGTTCTCCTTCATGGTGCCGTGGCGGTCCGCGCGATTTTCCTGGCGGGTGTCCTGACGGTTGTTGCTGTTCTCCTGGCGGGTGTCCTGGCGCTTGTTGCGGTTCTCTTGCCGCGCGTCCTGGCGCTGCTGGCGATTCTCCTGACGCTGGTCCTGCTCTTCGGCCGGCGTGGTCTGCGCCGCGGCCGCGACGCTGCCGAGGCCCAGCAGCGCTGCGGCCAGCGCGGAAACGGCGGTGGTCTTCATCATGTCCCTTCTCCTGCTCGCATCACGGATGTGAGCCGGCAGGGTACGCAGCGCCATGAACGGGCGTGGAAGCGCAGCGGTAGGCGCAAGCCGCCACGGGCTGCAGGAAATTCACTCGACGATCGCCGGATGGGCCTGCTGCGGGCCGCCGAGCATGGCGCGATGCGAAGGCGGCTGACGGCCCTCGTCGGTGAGGCCGTATTCGAGCGCCAGCTCGGCCCCGATCAGCACCTGGCCGGACTTCTCGGCGCGCTTCGGGTCGCGGTACAGCGCGCTGATGACATGGCCGGTGAATTCCGGCGTCTCGGCGATCTCCCAGAAGCCGGCGTACTTCTGCGGCTCGGCGTCCATCACGCGCCGGGTGCGGTCGGTGCGCAGCATGCCCATCCAGATCGACGCCGCCGCCACGTTGTGCGGCCTGAGATCGACGCCCATGTCCTTGGCGAACTTGTCGACGCCGGATTTCTGCGCGCCGTAGGCCGGTCCGTGCATGTAGCAGCTCGAACCGAACGAGGAGGTGAAGGCGATCAGGCCGTTCTTCTGCGCGACCATCAGCGGCGCCGCATACCAGCTCGCGACATAGGCCGAGCGCAGGCCGACATCGAGGATGTCGACCAGTTCCAGCGGCTTGGTCCAGAAGCCGCCCTTGTCGATCAGCTGCTCATGCAGGAAGGTGGCATTGTTGACGAGGATGTCGAGCCGGCCCTGCTCCTGCTGCACGCGCTCGAACAGCGCCTTCACGTCGCCGTCCTTCGCGTGGTCGACGGCGACAGCGATGCCGCGCCCGCCCGCCTTCGTCACCTCGTCGGCCGTGGCGCTGATCGTGCCCGGCAGCTGCGCATCGCCTTCCTTCAGCGAGCGGCCGGTGACGTAGACCGTCGCGCCCTCGGCGCCGAGCGCCAGCGCGATGCCCTTGCCGGCGCCGCGCGACGACCCGGTGACCACGGCCACCACACCCTTCAGGTTCTTGTCCATCTGGAAGTCTCCTCGAATCGGAATGTCAGGCCGCCTGCGCCTGCCTGTGCAGCTCGCGCAGCTGGAACTTCATCACCTTGCCGCCGGCGTTGACCGGCAGCGCATCGACGAAGGCGACCTGCCGCGGCACCTTGTAGTTGGCCATCTGCTCGCGGCACCAGGCGATCAGCGACTTCTCGTCGAGCGTCTGGCCGGGCCGCAGCACGACGTAGGCCTTGCCGACCTCGCCGAGGCGCTCGTCGGGAATGCCGATGATCGCGCTCTGCGCCACCGCCGGATGCGCGGCGAGCATGCGCTCGATCTCGGCCGGATAGCAGTTGAAGCCGCCGCTGATGTACATATCCTTCAGGCGGTCGGTGATGCGCAGATAGCCGCGCGCATCGAGGTTGCCGACGTCGCCGGTGTGCAGCCAGCCATCGGCGTCGATCGCTTCCGCCGTCGCCTGCGCATCGTCGAGATAACCCTGCATGACGTTGTAGCCGCGCACCACGATCTCGCCCGGTTCGCCCGGCGCGCAGGTCTTGCCGCTGCTGTCGACGCAGCGCAGCTCGATGCCGTTCATCGCGCGGCCGGACGTCAGCGCGATGGTCTCGGCATCGTCGTCGGCCTGGCAGAGGCTGACGACGCCGCAGGTCTCGGTCAGGCCATACGCCGTCAGCACGATCTTGAAGCCGAGTTCGGCGCGCGTGCGCTCGATCAGGCTCGGCGCGATCGCCGCGGCGCCGGTGATGGTCGCGCGCAGCGAGCTCATGTCGGTGCTCGCGCGCTCGGGTTCGTTGAGCAGGCTGACCAGCAGCGTCGGCGGGCCGGGCAGCACGGAGATCTTCTCGGCGGCGATGCGCTTGAAGATCGCGCGCGCGTCGAACACCGCATGCGGCAGCACGGTGAGGCCGGCGATCAGGCCGGCGAGCCAGCCGACCTTGTAGCCGAACGAATGGAAAAACGGATTGACGATCAGATAGCGATCGTCCGGATTCAGCTGCATGCACGCCGACCATTCGCGGATCGTGCGCAGGTTCTGCGCATGCGTGGTGACGACGCCTTTCGGCAGGCCGGTGGTGCCCGACGTGAACAGGATGTCGAGCGTGTCGCCGGGCGTGACGCTCGCGGTACGGGCATCGACCTCCGCATCGCCGACCGACGCGCCGCTTGCGATGAAGGCGTTCCAGTCGAGATCGCCGGGCTCGGCGTTGTCGATGACGACGATCGTCTGCAGGGTCGCCGGCCGCTGCTCGCCCAGCAGAGAGGGATAGTGCTGGTTGAGGAAGCGGCCGACCGAGAACAGCAGCTTCGCGCCGCTCTTCTGCAGGATGTAAGCCGCCTCGGCGCCGCGCATGCGCGTGTTGAGCGGCACCAGTGCCGCGCCGACGCCATGGATCGCCAGGCCGGCGATGATCCATTCGACGTTGTTCGGGCACCAGATCGCCACGCGGTCGCCACGCTGCACGCCCGCCGCCATCAGCGCCGCCGCCGCCCGCCGCCGGCGCGCGTCGAGCTCGCCGTAGCTCAGCTGCGCACCGCTCTCGGCGACCACCGCGACGCGATCACGGAAGGTCGCGACGGCGGCGGCGAAGGCTTGCGGGGCGGTTTCGATCATGAAGGGCACACACAAAAAAATCCCCTCTCCACCCGCATGCGGGGGGAGAGGGTGAGGGTGAGGGGGGAGCTCAATCGAGCGACGGAGCGCGCCGCGAAGCGCCTCCTCACCCCAACCCTCTCCCGCATCGCGATGCGACGGGGGAGAGGCGGTATTTCTTTGCGTGCTGCGGCGAGCATCTGCTCAATCAGCCCACATGAGATAACCGTTGTCGACGCGCAGCTCCGCGCCGTTGATGAACTTCGACTCGTCGCTGGCGAGGAACAGCACGACGTTGGCGATGTCCTGCGGCTGCGCGAAGCGCGCCTGCAGCTGCTTGGGATCCTTCTCGCGGACGTAGCCGCTACCGGCCTTGTTGTCGCGGTTGAGGTTGAAGACCATCGGCGTGGCGATGCCGTCCGGGTGGATCGAGTTGCAGCGGATCCTGTAGAGCTGCGCGCGGCAGTGCGCGGCGACGCTGCGCGTCAGGCCGGCGACGGCGGCCTTCGAGGCGCTGTACGCGCAGAACGAGGACTGGCCGCCGATGCCGGCGATCGACGACATGTTGATGATCGAGCCGCTCGGTCGCGCCTTCATCGCTTCGAGGCCGTAGCGGCAGCCGAGGAAGTAGCCGTCCGAATTGATGCGCTGGATCTTCTGCCACAGCTCCAGCGTCGTCGACTCGATGGTGCCGTAGGCGAGGATCGCCGCGTTGTTGACCAGCACGTCGACGCCGCCGAACTTGTCCTGCGTGGCCTTGACGACGTTCTTCCAGTCGTCC
Organism: Solimonas soli DSM 21787; assembly: GCF_000474945.1. Taxonomy (GTDB): domain Bacteria; phylum Pseudomonadota; class Gammaproteobacteria; order Nevskiales; family Nevskiaceae; genus Solimonas; species Solimonas soli. The sequence goes on from NZ_AXDW01000011.1 coordinate 157,917, forward strand.
TCGCAGGCGATATCGTGGCGCACGAACAGCGCGGCGTCGCCGATGGTCTTCGCCACCTCGCGGCCGGCCTCCTCGTTGAGATCGGTGAGCACGACCTGCGCGCCCTCGCGCGCCATCAGCAGCGCGTCTTCCTTGCCGACGCCGCTCGCCGCGCCGGTGATGATCGCGACCTTGCCTGACAGACGACCCATGCTGCTGCTCCTCGTGTTGCGCTGATGATTGGCGGTGAATGTTGCGCGGGCGCGGCTCAGGCCGCCGCCTGCAAACCGGCGAGTCCGGCGGCGGCGCGCCCGGCGCGCCGGCCCGACCACAGGCAGTCGGCCAGCGACAGGCCGCTGACGTAGCTGTTCGAAGCGATGCCGACCGCGCTGCGCCCGGCCGCATAGAGGCCGCCGATGTCGAGGCCCTGCGCATCGAGCACGGCGCCGCTCGCCTCGTTGACGCGCAGGCCGCCGAGCGTGATCGCCGGGCAGGGAAAGGTCTTGCTGTCGGCCGAGAGATCCAGTGCGTAGTACGGCGCCTGCGCCAGCTCGGCGAGATAGGCGGCGCTCTTGCCGAGCGCGTCCTGTTTGCGCCGCGCGCCGTCGTTGTAGCGCTCGACGCTCTGCCGCAGCGCCGCCGGCGGCATGCCGATCTTCGCGGCCAGCGCTTCGGGCGAGCGGGCGCGCGGCGCGAACAGCATGAGGAACAGCGCCGGCATGCTCTGGAAGGCCCACAGGCCGCCGAACAGCGCCTCGCGTATCGCCTTGCGGCGCAGCGCCTTGTCGATGATCAGCCAGGCGCGGCCGCCGTGCTGTTCGCACATCTGCACGCCGAGCTTGGCGCCGTAGACCTGCTCGTTGCAGAAGCGCTCGCCGCCGGCGTCGACGGCGATGCCCTGCGGCCAGACGCTCGGCGGATTGATGAAGCGCCAGGCCGAGACCTTGTCGAGCCGCGCCACGCTGGCGCCGACCGACTGGCCCAGACGGATGCCGCTGCCGTCGCAGCCGGTCGCGCCGAGGCGCATGGTCATCGTGTATTTCGGCGCATGCTGCGCGACCATCGCGCGGTTGAAGATGAAGCCGCCGGTGCTGAGCACGACGCCGCGCTGCGCGCGCACCAGGGCCCTGTCGCCCTGCGCGGTTTCGATCTGCAGCGCCCGCGCGCGCAGGCGGTCGGCCCAGCGCGGCGCGATGTTGTGCAGCGCCTCGGCGCGGCGCATCAGCCGTGCGTGGCGCCGCGCCGCCGGCGAATCCGCCGGCAGCTGCCACAGCTCGGCGCCGAGCACCTGGTTCCGGCGGTCGACGACCAGACGCCGCACGCCGCTCTGGCGCAAGGTGCGGATACCGAGCGCGTCGACACGCGCGCGCAGGGCCTCGAACAGCGTGCGGCCGGACAGGAAGCTGCCGCGCACGCGGTGCCCGCGCGGCGCCGGCTCGGCCACCGCGGCGTATTCCTTCACCGCCTCGTTGCCCGAGTAATAGAGGTAGATGCCGTCCTTCGGATACGAGGTCTTCGGCTGCGTCTTCTCGTACTGCGGGTCGGAATCGAAGCGCACGCCGATCGATTCGAGCCAGGCCACGAGACCGACGCTGTCCTCGCAGAAGCGGCGCAGCGTGCCGTCGGCGACCGCGTTGTCGTCGCCGTGCGAACCACATTCCAGTTGCAGGTAGCGGAACATCGCCTCGGGCGTGTCGGCGTAGCCGGCGCGCCGCTGCTGCGCCGTGCCGCCGCCGGCGTAAACGATGCCGCCGCTCTTCGCGGTCGCGCCGCCGCCGTCGAAGCGTTCCGCGATCAGGGTCCTGGCGCCGGCCTCCTGTGCGGCGATCGCCGCGCTGGCGCCGGCCGCGCCGTAGCCGACCACGAGCACATCGCAGCGCCACCGCCAGTCGACGGCACCGTCGGAATCGACGACGAGCGGCGCATCGATCGGCAGGCTGCCGTCGGCAGCGGTCGCGGAGGCGGGCGTAGGCATGATGGATATTCGGCGAAGCGCGGCGCGCAGTGGATCACCTGCATTATTTCGATCGCCGCGGGTCGAGCTTCGTCCGATGAGACGAGCACGCCGTGTCGGAAATCGGCTTTGGAAACGCAGGTTTGACTCGTCTAATCGGGTGAAGCTCCGGCGTCCGGCGCTCTCGATAATTTCGTCGTCCACAAAACTCCCGACAAGACGGCGGACTCCCCCATGCTCAAGATCGAGGCGCTGGCCTACATCGTCGCCGAGACGACCGACATCGCGAAGTGGCAGCACTTCGGCGAACGCGTGCTCGGCATGCAAGCGGTGCCGACCGCCGACGGCCTCGGCCTGAAGATGGACGGGCGCGATTTCCGCATCGCCGTCGTGCGCGGCGCCGCCGACCGCTACGTCGCCTCCGGCTGGCAGCTGGCGGATCGCGCCGCCTTCGACGCGACCGTCGCCGCGCTGCAGAAGGCCGGCGTGGCCGTGAGCGCCGGCGCAGCCGCGCTGGCCGCGGCGCGCAAGGCCGAGGCGATCGCCACGTTCAGCGATCCGGCCGGCAATCTGCACGAGCTGGTCTGCGGCTATGCCGGCGGCCGGACGCCGTTCGTGTCGCCGATCGGCGTGCAGGGCTTCAAGACCGGCGCGCAGGGCATGGGCCACACGGTGCTGCCGGCGATCCCGTTCGAGCCGACGCTGCAGCTCTTTCACGAAACGCTGGGTTTCGGCCTGTCCGACATCTTCAATTTCAAGCCGGCGCCCGAGGCGCCGAACATGCGCATCTACTTCCTGCACGCCAGCGCCGGCCGCCACCACAGCGTGGCGCTCGCCGAGATGCCGAACCCGGCCGGCTGCGTGCACGTGATGGTGGAGACCAACACGCTGACCGACGTCGGCCTCGCCTACGACCGCATGAAGCGCGAGGGCGTGAAGCTGATGGCCACGCTCGGCGAGCACGAGAACGACCGCATGACCTCGTTCTACATGCTGACGCCGTCCAATTTCGCGATCGAGTACGGCTACGGCGGCATCAGCGTCGAGCCCGGCGTCTGGCAGACCACGCAGACGCAGCAGGTTTCGATCTGGGGTCACGATTTCTCGGTGGGGTTTCAATGAAAAGCGCTTTAACCACAGATCTCACAGATTTCACAGAAGGACGGAGCGGAGGCCGACATGACGCTGTCAATGAGTGTCATCTGTGGAATCTGTGGTTGAGAGCTTTTTCATGCTGAACAAGCAAATGACGGCGGCCGACGTCGTCGCGACGCTGCGCGACGGCATGACGATCGGCATCGGCGGCTGGGGCCCGCGCCGCAAGCCGATGGCCATCGTCCGCGAGATCCTGCGTTCGCCGCTCAAGGATCTGACCGTCGTCGGCTACGGCGGCACCGACATGGGCATGCTGTGCGCGGCCGGCAAGGTCAGGAAGCTGATCTACGGCTTCGTCTCGCTCGATTTCATTCCGCTCGAACCGTACTTCCGCAAGGCGCGCGAGGCCGGCCAGATCGAGGCGATGGAACTCGACGAGGGCCAGCTGCATTGGGGCCTGCGCGCGGCGGCGATGCGCCTGCCGTTCCTGCCGACGCGCATCGGCCTCGCCACCGACCAGCCGGGCAAGATCAATCCGCAGTTCCGCACGGTGACCTCGCCGTATGCGGACGGCGAAGTGTTGCTGGCGATGCCGGCGATCAAGCTCGATGTCGCGCTGCTGCACGTGCACAAGGCCGACAAGCTCGGCAACACGCGCCTCTATGCGCCCGATCCGTTCTTCGACGAATGGTTCGCGCGCGCCGCCGAGCGCTGCTACGTCAGCAGCGAGGAAGTCGTCGAGCGCATCGCCAGCGACGAGACCGACGCCAGGTTCAATCCCTTCGAGCGCAACCTCGTCAGCGGCGTGGTCGCGGCGCGCGGTGGCGCCCATCCCACATCCAATGTTTCGACGTCCAACGTGTCGACGCAGTGCGGCGGCTACGGCTGGGATGCGGCGCATCTGAAGCGCTACTGCGATTCGGCCGAGCAGGACGGTGGCTGGGCGCAGTACGCCAGCGAATTCCTCGCCGGCGACGAAGCGGCGTACCAGCAGGCCGTCGGCGGCGTCGATGCCATCACCCAACTGCCGCGGCAGGTGTTCTGATCATGAGCCAAACAAGCAATGCCGCGAACTTCACGCTCGCCGAACTGCTGATCTGCGCCTGCGCCGAGGTGTGGCGCGACGAGGGCGAGGTTCTGGCGACCGGCATCGGCATCATCCCGCGCCTCGCGCAGGGCCTCGCCAAGCTGACGCACAGCCCCGAGCTGATGATCACCGACGGCGAGGCCTGCCTCACCGAAGAGCCGGTGACGATCGGCGCGAAGAACCACGAGGGCCGCGCCTATGCCGGCTGGATGCCGTACTCGCGCGTGTTCGACAACCTCTGGGGCGGCCGCCGTCATGCGCTGGTCGGCCCGGTGCAGGTCGATCGCTGGGGACAGGCGAACATTTCCTGCATCGGCGATTTCGCCAGGCCCAAGCGCCAGCTGCTCGGCCTGCGCGGCTTTCCCGGCAACAGCATCAATCACGTCAATTCCTTCTTCGTGCCGAACCATGGCCCGCGCGTGTTCGTCGACAAGGAAGTCGACGTCGTCTGCTCGGTCGGCTATCGCAAGGAGCGCTGGCCGGCCGGCGTGAAGAAGGACTACCTGCGCATCGCGCGCATCGTCACCGATCTGTGCGTGATGGATTTCGGCGGCCGCAGCGAAGACAGCGAGCATGCGATCCGCGTCATCAGCCTGCACCCGGGCGTGAGCTTCGCGCAGGTGCAGGCCGCGACCGGCTTCCCGCTGCTGAAGATCGAAGACTTGGGCGAGACCGCGTATCCGACGGCCGAACAGCTCGCGCTGATCCGCAAGCTCGATCCGAAGGACCTGCGCAGCAAGCAGCTCAAGGACAATCCATCCGGCGTGAGGAAAGCCGCGTGAACGACACCGTCGCCGGTTGCAACGCGCAGCCCTTCCTCGAAGGCTGGTTCACGCTCGACGCCGAGCGTCCGCAGCTGCTCGGCAACCGCTGCGTTGCCTGCGGCACGGTCTACTTTCCGAAGCTGAAGAGCGGCTACTGCCGCAATCCGGACTGCGACGGCGAGCGCTTCGAGGAGACGCCGCTGTCGCGCAGCGGCGCACTGTGGTCGTACAGCAACGCCGCCTACCAGCCGCCGGAGCCGTATGCGCAGGTCGACAAGGACGCCTTCAGGCCGTTCGCGATCGCCGCGGTCGAGCTCGACAAGGAAAAGATGATCGTGCTCGGTGCGGTGGTCGCCGGCGTCGGTGTCGAGCAGCTGAAGGTCGGCATGACGATGGAGCTGAAGCTCGGCGCGCTCGCCGACGGCAAGCTGACCTGGATGTGGGCACCCGCCGGAGCGCAGGCATGAGCCAGGACATCGCCATTGTCGGCGTCGGCATGCACCGGGATACAGATGCGGCCGCAGGCCGCGCTTCTGCCCCTCGCCCGCTTGCGGGAGAGGGGAGGGCCGCCCGCCGGGCGGGCGCTGGGGTGAGGACGGGTGCATGAGCACAACGCGTGATATCGCCATCCTGGGTGCGGGCATGCACCCGTGGGGCAAGTGGGGCAGGAATTTCGTCGAATACGGCGTCGTCGCGGCGCGCGCCGCCCTCGCCGACGCCGGCGTGCCGTGGCGCGACGTGCAGTTCGTGTCCGGCGCGGCGACGATCCGCAACGGTTATCCCGGCCAGGTCGCCGGCGCGACCTTCGCGCAGGCGCTCGGCTGGCAGGGCGCGCAGGTCAACACCTCGTATGCCGCCTGCGCCTCGGGCTCGCAGGCGCTGGCCGCGGCGCGCGCCAAGATTCTCGCCGGCGAGTGCGAGGTCGCGCTGGTGATCGGTTCCGACACCACACCGAAGGGCTTCCTCAAGCCGCAGCCCGGCGACCGGCCGGACGATCCGGACTGGGTGCGCTTTCGCATCGGCATCACCAATCCGACCTACTTCGCGCTGTACGCGCGCCGGCGCATGGCGATGTACGGCGACACGCTCGCCGATTTCGCGGCGGTGAAAGTGAAGAACGCCGAGCACGGCCTGAGCAATCCGAACGCGCGCTACCGCAAGGCCTTCAAGGCCGATGAAGTCGCCGCTTCGCCGATCGTCGCCGATCCGCTGCGCCTGATGGACATCTGCGCGACCTCGGACGGCGCCGCGGCGCTGATCGTTTCCAGCCTCGCGTATGCATCGAGGATCGGCAAGGCCAATGCGCCGCGCGTCGCGGCGGTGTCGACGGTGACGCCGAGCTTCGCCTCGGCGCTGGTCGAGATGCCGGACATCGCGACCGATTCGGCGATCGCCGCGCCGGCGCAGAGCTTCCGCGCCGCGCTGCCGAGGAAGGCCTACGAGCAGGCCGGCATCGGGCCCGAGGACGTCAGCGTCGCCGAGGTCTACGACCTGTCGACCGCGCTCGAGCTCGACTGGATGGAAGACCTGCAACTCTGCGCACGCGGCGAGGCGGCGCACTTGCTGCGCGCCGGCGAGACGCGGATCGGCGGCCGCATCCCGGTCAATCCTTCCGGTGGCCTGGCCTGCTTCGGCGAAGCGGTGCCGGCGCAGGCGCTCGCGCAGGTCTGCGAGCTGACCTGGCAGCTGCGCGGCCAGGCCGGCGCGCGCCAGGTCGCCGATGCCAAGGTCGGCATCACCGCGAACCAGGGCCTGTTCGGCCACGGCTCGTCGGTGATCGTGAAACGCTGATGCGCCGCCTGCCGACCGGTTCCGACAGATGAATCCCGCCCTGCAGACACCGCTGACGCAGATGCTCGGTTGCCGCTACCCGATCGTGCAGACGGCGATGGGCTGGGTTGCCGACGCCAAGCTCGTCGTGGCGACGACCAATGCCGGCGGCTTCGGCTTTGTCGCCGCGGCGACGATGTCGACCGACACGCTGCGCCGCGAGATCGCCGCGGTGCGCGCGGCGTGCAGCGGCAGGTTCGGCGTCAACTTCCACATGTTCCAGCCGAACGCGCGCGAGGTCATCGAGCTGGTGCTCGACAACGCCGATCGTGTGCGCGCGGTGTCGTATGGCCGCGGCCCGGATGCCAGGACCATCCAGCGTTTCAAGGACGCCGGCGTGCTGTGCATGCCGACGGTCGGCGCGCTGAAGCATGCGATCAAGGCCGTCGAACTCGGCGCCGACATCATCACCGTGCAGGGCGGCGAAGGCGGTGGCCATACCGGCTCGGTGCCGACGACCTTGCTGCTGCCGCAGGTGCTGGACGCGGTGAAGGTGCCGGTGGTCGCCGCCGGCGGCTTCCACAGCGGCCGCGGCCTCGCCGGCGCGCTCGCCTATGGCGCCGCCGGCATCGCCATGGGCACGCGCTTCCTGATGACGGCCGAGTCGCCGGTGCCGCGCGCGACGCTGGAGAAGTACATCGCGGTCAAGGAGCCGGCACAGATTCGTGCGTCGACCGCCGTCGACGGCATGCCGCAGCGCATGATCGACAACCCCTTCCTCCTGCGCCTCGAAAGCGGCGGCCTGCTGCACCGCCTGTGCGTCGCGCTGGCGAGCGCCTGGCGCTGGCGCGCGCACACCGGCATGTCGCTCGCACACATGGCGAAGACTTTCGTCGGCGCGCTGCGCGAAGGCGACAGCGCCATCCAGACGATGATGGCCGCCAATGCGCCGGTGCTGATCCAGCGCGCGATGGTCGAAGGCCGTCCGGATGAAGGCGTGCTGCCGAGCGGTCAGGTCGCCGCCGTGATCGATTCATTGCCGGCGGTCGCGGAGCTGATCGGCAGCATCATCAGCGAAGCCGAACAACGCCTCGCTGCGCTCGGCGCCCTCTCCCCCGCGCCCTCTGCCGCGAGCGCCAGAGGGGAGCAAGGGCGCGCCGACTCGTTGCCTCTGCCGCTGGCGGGAGAGGGTTAGGGACAGGGCGGCGCGCAGCGCCGAAGACGGAACGAGAGAAACGATATGAGCCACGGATTCCAGACGACGATCGCCGACGGCATCGCCGAGCTCGTCATCAACCGCCCGCCGGTCAATGCGCTCGACGACGCCGGCTGGCACGCGCTCGCCGACGAGATCGAGCGCCTCGGCGTCGATCCGGACGCGCGCGTCATCGTGCTGCGCGCCGAGGGCCGCGGCTTCTGTGCCGGCGTCGACATCAAGGAACTCGACGCGCATCCCGAACGCATCGTCTCGGTCAACGCCGGCAACTACCGCTCGTTCCGCGCCGTGCACCGCAATCCGCTGCCGGTCATCGTCGCCGTGCACGGCTTCGTGCTCGGCGGCGGCATCGGTCTGACCGGCGCCGCCGACATCGTCGTCGCCGCCGCCGACGCCACCTTCGGCGTGCCGGAAGTCGATCGCGGCGCGATGGGCGGCGGCGCGCATCTGCAGCGCCTGTTGCCGGTGCAGAAGGTGCGCATGATGTATTTCACCGGCGAGCCGATCACGGCGGCCGAGGCGCATCGCCTCGGCGCGATCGAGCGCGTCGTGCCGCGCGCCGAGCTGCGCGAAGCCGCTTTGACGATCGCGCGCAAGATCGCCGCCAAGTCGACGGCGATGATCCGCCTCGCCAAGGAATCGCTGAACGGCATCGAGGACGGCAACCTCGAAGACAAGTACCGCTGGGAGCAGGGCTTCACGCTGCAGGCCTACAGCGAAAAGGATTCCGCGGAAACACGCCGCGCGTTCGTCGAGAAGCGCGAAGCCAACTTCAAAAACTCATGAGACTGATCTACACCGAGCGGCAGAAGCAGTTCCGCGAAGAGATTCGCGACTGGCTCGCTGCCCATGTGCCGAAGGCGCCGCTGCCGAGCTTCGACACCGAAGAAGGCTTCGAGGCGCATCGCCGCTGGGAAGCGACCCTGTTCGAGGGGCGCTGGAGCGCGGTGACGTGGCCGAAGGAGTATGGCGGCCGCGGCTGCGACCTGATCGAGTGGCTGATCTTCGAAGAGGAATACTGGCGCGCCGGCGCGCCGCTGCGCGTCAACCAGAACGGCGTGTTCCTGCTCGCGCCGACGCTGATGGAATACGGCAGCGACGAACAGAAGGCGCGCTTCCTGCCGCGCATGGCCTCCGGCCAGGACATCTGGGCGCAGGGCTGGTCCGAGCCGGGCGCCGGTTCCGACATGGCGGCGATCCGCAGCAGGGCGGTGCGCGACGGCGACCATTACGTCATCAACGGCCAGAAGACCTGGTCGACGCGCGCGGTGTGGGCCGACTGGCTGTTCGGCATGTTCCGCACCGATCCGGCGTCGAGCCGGCATCACGGCCTGACCTTCATCCTGCTGCCGCTCGATCTGCCGGGCATCACCATCCGCCCGATCAAGCAGCTCAACGGCCTGCCGGGCTTCGCCGAGATTTTCTTCGACGATGTGCGCGTGCCGGTCGAGAACCGCCTCGGCGACGAAGGCGCCGGCTGGAACGTGGCGATGGCGACGGCCGGTTTCGAACGCGGCCTGATGCTGCGCTCGCCGGCGCGCTTCCAGCAGACCGCGCGCAAGCTCGTCGATCTGTACCTGCGGCACCGCGAATCCGCCGATGCCGATCCGGGCATCCGCGACGCGGTGATGAAGAGCTGGATGGACGCCGAGGCCTACACGCTGGCCACCTACCGCACGGCCAGCCGCCTGGGCAAGGGCGCGAAGATCGGCGCCGAGGCCAGCACCAACAAGATCTTCTGGTCCGAGCTCGATCTCTTGATGCACGAAACGGCGATGCGCATTCTCGGCCCCTACGGCGAGCTGATGCCGGAAGCGCCGGACGGCGGGCCGTTCGGGCACGAGCACGCGGCCTGGCTCGACGGCTTCCTGTTCGCGCAGGCCGGGCCGATCTACGCCGGCACCAACGAGATCCAGAGAAACATCATCGCCGAGCGCATGTTGGGGCTGCCGCGCTGATGCGCGTCGTCCGTGATCAGCGACTGGTGACTTGTGATTCGTAGAAGCGCGTGACGCACCGACGAATCTTCATTTGCCAATCGCCAATCACGCATCACCAATCACGGGGAAAGAGATGGATTTCACCTTCGAAGACCAGCAGCTCGCGTTCCGCGACGCGATCCACAAGTTCCTGATGGTGGAAGCGGCGCCGGAAATGCTGCGCGAGATCTGGGAGACGACCAAGAGCGGCCGCTCCGCCGAGTTGCGCGCCAAGCTCGCCGACCAGGGCCTCACCGCGCTGTCGGTGCCGGAAGAATTCGGCGGCATCAATCTCGGCGATCTGGACTGGGTGCTGGTGCAGCAGGAACTCGGCTATTTCGCGATTCCCGATTCGCTGACCGATGCCGCCTATCTGGCGGTCTATCTGCTCACGCATCTGCCGGCCGACATCAACCTCAAGCGCGACTGGCTGCCGCGCATCGCCGCCGGCAAGGCGCGCATCGCCGTCGGCCATCCGCTCAATCCGTTCGTCGCCGACGCGGCCAATGCCGATCTGCTGCTGCTCTGGCACGACGACGAGATTCACGCGCTGAAGCCCGGCCAGATCACGGCGTCGTTCAATCCGAGCATCGACCTGTCGCGGCGCCTGTACAAGGTCGACTGGACGCCGTCGCCGGCGACGCGCATCTGCCCCGCGAAACAGGGCCGGCAGCTGTGGAAGGACCTCGCCGATCGCGCCGCGCTCGCCGCCGCCGCGCAACTGCTCGGCCTGGCGCAGCGCATGCTCGATCTCGGCGTCGACCACGCCGCGCAGCGCAAGCAGTTCGGCAAGCCGGTCGGCTCGTTCCAGGCCGTCAAGCACCATCTCGCCGACGTCGCCGTCAAGATCGAGTTCGCCGAGCCGGTCATTCACCGCGCCGCGCAGGCGGTCGCCGAAGACGATCCGCGCCGCGCGCTGTACGTCTCGCACGCCAAGCTCGCCGCCGGCGAAGCCGCACGGCTCGCCGGCCGCAGGAGCATCCAGGCGCACGGCGCCATGGGCTACACCTGGGAAGCCGATCTGCAGATGTACATGAAGCGCGCCTGGGCCCTCGATGCGAGCTGGGGCGACGCCAAGTTCCACAAGGCGCGGGTCGCCGCCGATATCCTCGCCGGCGCCGCAGCCATCGGCCCGAGCACCACTTTTCCGAACATGAACCCGGAGTCACACCATGGCTGAAGCCTATATCGTCGACACGCTGCGCACGCCCACCGGCAAGCGCAAGGGCAGCCTCGCGCACATGCACGGCGCCGATCTCGGCGCGCACGCGCTGAAGACGCTGGTCGAGCGCAACAAGATCCCGGCGGAGGCCTACGACGACGTGATCTTCGGCTGCCTCGATGCGATCGGCCCGCTGGCCGGCAACATCGCGCGCACCTCGTGGCTGGCCGCCGGCCTGCCGCTGCACGTGCCGGGTGTCACCATCGACCGCCAGTGCGGCTCGTCGCAGCAGGCCGTGCACTTCGCCGCGCAGGCGGTGATGAGCGGCACGCAGGACGTGGTCGTCGCCGGCGGCGTGCAGACGATGACGCAGATTCCGATTTCGTCGGCGATGATCGCCGCGCAGCCGCTCGGCTTCAAGGATCCGTTCTCGGGTTCCAAGGGCTGGGTCGCGCGTTTCGGCGACCAGCCGGTGTCGCAGTTCGTCGGCGCGCAGATGATCGCCGACAAGTGGAAGATCTCGCGCGAGGACATGGAGCAGTTCGCGCTCGAGTCGCACCGCCGCGCGCGCGTCGCGCAGCAGGAAGGCCGCTTCGACCGCGAGATCATCGCGACCGAAGGCCTGAGGATGGACGAGACGGTGCGCGACACCTCGCTCGAACAGATGGCCAAGCTCGAACCACTGGCACCCGGCGGCACGATCACCGCCGGCGTGTCGAGCCAGACCGGCGACGCCGCCTCGGCCATGCTGATCGTCTCCGAGAAGGCGCTGAAGCAGTACGGCCTGACGCCGCGCGCGCGCATCGTGCACATGAGCGTGTACAGCGACGATCCGATCTACATGCTGACCGCGCCGATTCCGGCGACGCAGCGCGCGCTGAAGAAGGCCGGCATGAAGCTCGACGACATCGACCTCGTCGAAATCAACGAGGCCTTCGCGCCGGTCGTGCTGGCCTGGTTCAAGGACGTCGGCTATCCGCGCGAGAAGACCAACGTCAACGGCGGCGCGATCGCGCTGGCCCATCCGCTGGGCGCGACCGGCGTCAAGCTGATGACGACGCTGCTGCACGAACTCGAGCGCACCCACAAGCGCTACGGCCTGCAGACGATGTGTGAGGGCGGCGGCGTCGCCAACGTGACGATCATCGAGCGGCTCTGAACGCGATCACTGATGTTGAACGATGTGCGAACTCAAACTTCATTCCCTCTCCCGCTTGCGGGAGAGGGTTAGGGTGAGGGCGGCGCTTTAGCGCCGGCTACTCGTGCTGCAAGCGTCGTCGACAAATCCGGCCTTTTGTTTCGCCTTGAAGGCGACTCACTTTTCTTTGCTTGTGCAAAGAAAAGTAAGCAAAAGAAAGCACACCCCTAGGGCCGCACCCCGCTGCGCGGGGTTCCCTGCGCTGCTCACGTGCTCGGGACCGGCACCGACACGACATCCCTGTCGTGACGGTGCCTTGGCGTGCCGTCCTGGCACGCCATTCCCTGCGCGCGCTGCGCTGCTCGGTGCGGCCCAAGGGGACCCGAACATCAACGGCAACAGCAGAGCGTCGCATTGAGCGCGCTCGCATAGAACTAACCGGAAGCACTCACATGGGCATCTGCGACCACCGCACCATCATCGTCACCGGCTCGGGTTCCGGCCTTGGCCGGCAATACGCCCTCGCGCTCGCCGCCGAAGGGGCGAACGTCGTCGTCAACGACATCAGGCAGGAGATGGCCGACGCCGTCGTCGCCGAGATCGCCGCAGCCGGTGGCAAGGCGGTGGCGGCCTGTGCCGACATCACCTCGATGAGCGGCGCCGACGCAATCATCGCCGCCGGTATCGAGGCCTTCGGCGACGTGCACGGCGTCGTCAACAATGCCGGCATCGTCCGCGACCGCATGTTCGCCTCGCTGAGCGAAGACGACTGGGACCTGGTCATCAAGGTGCATCTCAAGGGTCATTTCTGCATCGCCAGCCGTCTCGTGCAGCGCTGGCGCGAGCAGAGCAAGGCCGGGCAGAAGGTCGATGCGCGCATCGTCAACACCAGCTCCGGCGCCGGCCTGCAGGGCTCGATCGGCCAGAGCAACTACGCGGCGGCGAAAGGCGGCATCGCCTCGCTGACGCTGGTGCAGGCGGCGGAGCTGGCGCGCTACGGCATCACCGCCAATGCGCTGGTGCCGGCCGCGCGCACCGGCATGACCGAGGGGCCGTTCGGCGCCATGATGAAGAAGCCCGAGGACGGCAGCTTCGACCACTACGATCCGGCCAACGTCGCGCCGCTGGTCGTCTGGCTGTGCAGCCCGCTGTCGGCCCAGGTCAGCGGCAAGGTCTTCGAGGTCGAGGGCGGCAAGGTTTCGATCGCCAGCGGCTGGAAGACTGGCCCCGTCCGCGACAAGAAGGCGCGCTGGCAGCCGGCCGAGCTGACCGACGTCGTCGCCGCCCTGATCGCCGAATCGCCGCCTGCGCAGAAGGTGTACGGCGCATGAGCGCCGCCGGGATTCCGTGCCGGCGCGCGCCGGCGGCGAGCGCGGCTTCGCGCCGATGAGCGCGGCCGACGGCACGCGCGTCGCCGACTACCGCTTCTGGGTCGGCGAGCGCGTGCGCTTCAACGACCTGGACCTGCTCGGCCACGTCAACAACATCGCCTACGTCGTCTACGTCGAGACCGGCCGCGCGAGCTTCCTGCGCTCGCTCGGCATGTTCGAGCTCGACGCGCGCCGCCAGACGGTCATCGCGCGCTTCGAAATGGACTACCGGCGCGAGCTGGGCTATCCGGCCGATGTGCGCGTCGGCGTGCGCGTGCTGGCGATCGGCCGCAGCTCGTTCCGCATCGGCGTCGGCATTTTCGACGGCGACGGCTGCGTGGCGAGCGCGCTCAACGTGATCGTGCGCTGGGACCGCGAGCGTCACCAGGCCGTCGCGCTCGACGCCGCCGAACGCGCCGCGCTCACGGCCTGGCTCGGCGACGGACCGGAGCCTGTCCTGACGGTGTGAAGGCGGCCGCCGAACGGTCATGCCACCGTATGCCGCCGGTCCGCGACGCGCGTACAGTAGAGCCGGTGCGCAGCGGCCGGCACAGGCCGCGGGGGTGGATCATGAGAGGACTGGCGATCGTCTCCTTGCTGCTGGCGGCCTGCAGTGCGGCGCCGACCCGCGAGCTTCCCGGCGATCTTTTCGCCGATGAGGGTTTCGGCGCGCCGCCGCCCGCGATCCAGCAGCTGGATCTGTTCGCCGCCAGCCCGGCGATGCAGGCGTTCATCAACGGCGAGGTGCCGAAGTTCATCCGCACGCGCGGCGACTCGCGCGGACTGTACGAGGCGATGCGCACGAGCCTGCGCATCGATTACGACGCCTCGACGACGCGCACGGCGGCGGAAACCTTCGCGGCGCGCTCGGGCAACTGCCTGTCGCTGGTCATCCTGACGTCGGCGCTGGCGCGTGAGCTCGGCATTCCGGTGCGCTACCAGTACGTGCGCAACGAGCAGAGCTGGAGCCGCACCGGGCGTCTCGTGTTGCTCAACGGTCACGTCAACATTGCGCTGGAGCCGGGGCAGGTCGCCGGAAAGCCGAGAGCGTTCGACCCGGGCATCGTCATCGACTTCCTTCCGCCCAGCGAGCTGCGCGGGCAGGAGACCGTCGAAATCGACGAAGCGTCGGTGGTCGCCATGTATATGAACAACCGCGCCGTGGAAACCATGGTGACGGGCGACGTGGACGGCGCGTACTGGTGGGCCCGCGCCGCGCTGCACAAGGACCCGTCCTTCGTCGCGGCCTACAACACGCTCGGGGTCATTTATCGCCGCCACGGCGATGCGGCATTGGCCGAGCGCAGCTTCACGCTGGCGCTGCAGATGGAACCGGATAACGCGCAGCTGCTGTCGAACATGATCGGCTTGCTGACCGGCGAGGCGCGAAGCGACGAGGCGGCGTCTTTCGAGCGGCGCCTCGCAAGCGTGCAGCCGATCAGGCCGTTCGAATTCCTCGATGCCGGCTACGCGGCGATGGCCGCGGGCGATCCGGGCTCGGCGCTGATCCTCTACCGGCGCGAGCTGGCGAGGCAGCCGTACAGTCCCGAGGTGCATTACGCGATCGCTGTCGCCAATGCGCGGCTCGGTCGTGATCAGGAAGCGCGCAAGTACCTTGCGCAAGCGTCGACGCTGGCCACCAACGTGCACGATCACGACATTTACGCAGCCAAGCTGGCCAAGCTGGAGGCGCTGCACGTCAATTGAGGCGGGCGCCGATCGTCCCAACGGGTGAAGAGTGGGAGGACGGTTCTTCTGAATAATGCGGGGTCTGAATCATCCGCAAAAACAAGATGAACCTCACGCTCAGCGACGACCAGCTGCTGATCCGCGACGCCGCCGAGAGTTTTCTCGCTGATGTCAGCGACAGCGCCGCCGTGCGCCGCCACATGGCGGAGCTGCATGGCTACGCCGCCGAACCGTGGCAGCGCCTCGCGGGCGAACTCGGCTGGTGCGCGATGCCGATCGCGGAGGCGTATGGCGGACTCGGCCTCGGGCCGGTCGAGATGGCGACGGTGCTCGAGGCGATGGGCAGGCGCCTGTTCTGCTCGCCCTACTTCGCGACGGTGGCGCTGGCCGCGACCCTGATTGCCGAATGCGCGGACGAAGCGCCGCGCGCCGAGCTGCTCGGCGCGATCGCCGGCGGACAGCTGCGCTGCGGCGTGGCGATGCCGGATGGCGAGTGGCGGGCGACGGCGCATTCGCTGCGCGCGCGTCGCGATGACCATGGCTGGCGGCTCTCCGGTACGGTCGCCGCCGTCGTCGACGGTGCGAGCGCCGACACGCTGCTGCTGTTCGCGCTGGACGACGGCGGCGAGGCCGAAGAGCCCGGCCTGTACGCCGTGCCGCGCGAGGCGAACGGCCTGCGCGCCACGCCGCTGCGGACCTGGGACGAGACGCGGCGCTTCGCATCGCTGCAGCTCGACGGCGTCGCGGCGCAACGCATCGACGGCCCGGGCCGTGACCCTGGCTATGCGCGGGCGCTCGCGCTGGCGCGGCTCTATCTCGCCGCCGAGGGCCTCGGGATCGCGCAGCAGTGCCTCGACCTGACGGTCGCATACGTGGCGCAGCGCAAGCAGTTCGGCCGCGCGATCGGTTCGTTCCAGGCGGTCAAGCATCGCTGCGCCGAGATGATGGTGAAGGTGGAGGCGCTGCGCTCGGCGGTCGCGGGCACCGCCGCCCTGGCGGCCGGCGCCGCCGACACCGCCACGCTCGGCGTCGAATGCGCGGCGACACGGCAGCTCGCCGCCGATACGGTCTTCGCCTGCGCCCAGGAGGCGATCCAGCTGCACGGCGGCGTCGGCTTCACCGCCGAGTACGACGTGCAGCTGTATTTCAAGCGCGCCCAGGCCTCGTCGCACTGGCTCGGCCGCGCCGACGATCTGCGCGAGGCGATCGCCGTCGCCTGTGTCGATCGTCCGCCGTGGCCGGCGGCCGCGCACGATGCGGCGCCGCACAGCGACGATGCGCGCTTCCGCGCCGAAGTCGCGGCGTGGATGCGCGAACACCTGAGCGGCCGCTTCGCGGCGCTCCGCCATCGCGGCGGGCCCGGCGACGAGGAGGCCGATCCGGCCCTGCGCAAGGAATGGGAGCGCGAGCTGGCGCGCGGCGGCTGGACCTGCGTGGGCTGGCCGCGCGAGGCGGGCGGCCGCGGCCTCCCGATCGCGCAACAGGTGATCTTCCACGAGGAGTACGCACGCGCCGGCGGGCCGGGCCGCATGGGACACATCGGCGAAGGGCTGATCGGTCCGACGCTGATCCAGTTCGGCACGGCCGAGCAGAAGCAGCGCTTCCTGCCGAAGATCGTCGCCGGCGAGGAGTACTGGGCGCAGGGCTACTCGGAGCCGAACGCCGGCTCCGACCTCGCGGCCGTAGCGACGCGCGCCGAGCGCCAGGCGGACGGATCGTGGCGCGTGTCGGGCCAGAAGATCTGGACCTCGCTGGCGCACGAGTCGGACTGGATCTTCGTGCTCGCGCGCTGCGAGCCGGGCAGCCGCGGCAACAAGGGGCTCGTCTTCCTGCTGATGCCGCTCGCGCAGCCCGGCATCACGATCCGGCCGATCGTGCAGATGGGCGGCGGCGCCGAGTTCAACGAAGTGTTCTTCGACAACGCGATTGCCGAGGCCGGCCACGTCGTCGGCGCGCCGGGCGAGGGGTGGAAGGTGGCGATGGGCCTGCTCGACGTCGAGCGCGGCGTGTCGACGCTCGGCCAGCAGATGCACTTCGCGCACGAGTTCGCGCTGGTGGTCGACGCGGCGAAGCGCCTGGGCCGCGATCGCGATGCGCAGATCCGCCAGCGGCTCGCGCAGGCCTGGGCCGGGCTGCGCGTGATGCGCCACAACGCCATGCGCATGCTCGCCGACGGCGCGCAGCTCGGCCTGCGCCGCGAGGCGCTGATCTACAAGTACTACTGGTCGAACTGGCATCGCGAGCTCGGCAAGCTCGGCGCCGACGTGCTCGGCTTCGCCGCCGACGTGGTCAGCGACGATCCGGCGATCCGGCCGCTGCAGCAGCTGTTCTTCTTCTCGCGCGCCGACACGATCTATGCCGGCACCAACGAAATCCAGCTGAACCTGATCGCGGAGCGCGGCCTCGGCCTGCCGCGCGAGCCGCGTCCGGCTGCCTGAGGAAAGAGATGATCACGGTTCCGCCCATTCCCTATGTCCCCGCGCACGGCCTGCTGAAGGGCCGCAGCGTGCTGATCACCGCGGCCGCCGGCGGCGGCATCGGCTTCGCGGCCGCCACGCGCTGCGCCGAGGAAGGCGCGCGGGCATTGTTCATCTCCGACATCCACCCCCGCCGTCTGGACGAGGCGGTGGCGGCCCTGAAGCAGGAGCATGCGGGCTGCGAGGTCCACGGCCGGCTGGCCAACGTCGCCGTCGAGGACGACGTGCAGGCGCTGGTCGACGAGGCCGAAGCGAAGCTCGGCGGCGTCGACGTGCTGATCAACAACGCCGGTCTCGGCGGCAGCAAGCGCGTCGTCGACATGACGGACGAGGAGTGGCACAAGGTGCTCGATGTGACGCTGACGGGTACGTTCCGCATGACGCGGGCGATGCTGCGCAAGATGCAGCCGCGCCGCCGCGGGGCGATCGTCAACAACGCCTCGGTGCTCGGCTGGCGCGCGCAGAAGGAGCAGGCGCACTACGCGGCCGCCAAGGCCGGCGTCATGGCGCTGACGCGCTGCAGCGCGCTCGAGGCCGCCGAGTTCGGCATCCGCATCAACGCCGTGTCGCCGTCGATCGTCTTTCACGATCACCTGCGCAAGAGCGCGCCGGAGGAGCTGCTCAACGAGCTGGCGAGCCGCGAGGCCTTCGGCCGCGGCGCCGAGGCCTGGGAGATCGCCAACGTGATGGTGTTCCTGGCGTCGGACTACGCCTCGTATCTCGTCGGCGAAACGATTTCCGCATCGAGCCAGAGGGCCTGAAAGCCATGAAACCCGTGTTCGATTCCGCCGACGCCGTGCTCGCCGCCGTCGGCCAAACGCTGGGCACCAGCGACTGGGTGACGATCACGCAGCGGCGCATCAACCAGTTCGCCGACGCGACGGACGATCACCAGTGGATTCACGTCGACGCCGAGCAGGCCGGGTCCGGTCCGTTCGGCGCGACCATCGCGCACGGCTATCTGACCCTGTCGCTGGCGTCGCGCTTCCTGCCCGAGATCGTCGACGTGCGCATGAAGATGGGCGTCAACTACGGCTGCGAGAAAGTGCGTTTTCCGGCGCCGGTGAAGGTCAACAGCCGCATTCGCGGCAAGGGCGAACTCATCGCCGCCGAACGCAGCAAGGACGGCGCCGTGCAGGCGGTGATCCGCGTCACCGTCGAGATCGACGGCGAAGCCAAGCCGGCGTGCATCGCCGACACCATCAGCCGTTACTACTTCTAGACGTCCCTGCCGCAGCACTCGGCATCCCCGTCTCGACTTTCAGAACAAGCGCCATGACCCAAACCGCAGTGATCGTTTCCGTCGCCCGCACCGGCATCGGCAAGGCCTATCGCGGCGCATTCAACGACACCGAGGCGCCGGTGCTCGGCGGCCACGTCGTCAAGGCCGTGGTCGAACGCGCCGGCGTCGATCCGAAGGACGTCGATGACGTGCTGCTCGGCTGCGCCGCGCAGCAGGGCACGCAGGCCTACAACCTCGGCCGCCTCTGCGCCTACACCGGCGGCCTGCCGGACACCGTGCCGGGCATGACGCTGGATCGCCAGTGCTCGTCCGGCCTGCAGACCATCGCCATCGCCGCGAAGAACATCATGGCGGGCGAGCAGGACATCGTCATCGCCGGCGGTCTCGAATCGATCTCGCTGGTGCAGAACAAGCACAAGAACAGCTACCGCTTCGTGTCGAAAGCGGTGGTCGCGGCGGAGCCGACGGCCTACATCCCGATGATCGAGACCGCGGAGATCGTCGCCGAGCGCTACGGCATTTCGCGCGCGCAGCAGGACGAATACGCGCTGCAGAGCCAGCAGCGCACCGCCGCCGCGCAGCAGGCCGGCAGGTTCAAGGACGAGATCGTCGCGCTGACGGTCGACAAGCAGCTGTTCGACAAGGAAGGCAACCCGAGCGGCCAGCAGCGCGTCACGCTCGATCGCGACGAAGGCAACCGCGCCGAGACCACGCTGGAGAGCCTCGCCGCGCTCAAGCCGGTGTGGAAGGACGGCCAGTGGGTGAAGCAGGGCGCGCACATCACCGCCGGCAACGCCTCGCAGCTGTCCGACGGCGCCGCCGCGACGCTGCTGATGTCGGGCGAGCAGGCGCGGCGGCGCGGCCTGGCGCCGCTCGGCATCTATCGCGGCTTCGCGGTCGCCGGCTGCAAGCCGGACGAGATGGGCATCGGCCCGGTGGCCGCGGTGCCGAAGCTGCTCGCGCGGCACGGCCTCAAGGTGTCCGATATCGGCCTGTGGGAACTGAACGAGGCGTTCGCCTGCCAGGTGATCTACTGCCGCGACCAGCTCGGCATCGACAACGACCGGCTCAACGTCGACGGCGGCGCGATCGCGATCGGCCATCCCTTCGGCATGAGCGGCGCGCGCATGGTGATGCACGCGCTCATCGAGGGACGGCGGCGCGGCGTGCGCTACGTGGTGACGACGATGTGCATCGGCGGCGGCATGGGCGCGGCCGGCCTGTTCGAGATTCCGGCTTGAGTGCGCGGCCCTGACGCCGGATTGCCATGGCGGTCCGGCCACGGTCACGGCGGCGGCAAAGCCGCAAAACGATGGACGCCACGGGCGGCACACGAGGGCGAAGTGCACGAGAGCAGCAAGGAGGAGACAACCATGAACGCAACGGCAGCTTCCGCGGTTCGCAGCCGCAGCGCCACCGCGTCATCGACCGGCAGCTGGCCGGCGCTGGTATTCACGCTGATCGTCGCGCTCGCCGCGGCTTACGCGTTCTCGCCACGCCCGGCGCCGCCGTTCGCGCCGACCGCCGTGCATCCGGACGGTCTGCTCGTCAACGGCCTCGCGCGCAGCGGTTCGCGCTTCGTCGCCGTCGGCGAGCAGGGCCGCGTGCTGATCGCCGACGATGCGCGCGGGCCCTGGCACGAGGCCAAGGTCGAGCCGCAGCGCGGTTCGACGCTGACGCAGGTGAAGTTCATCGACGACAAGACGGTGATTGCCGTCGGTCACGATGGCTGGATCCTGCGCAGCACCAACGCCGGCGAGACCTGGCAGGAAACCTTCTTCATCGAATCGCCGAAGGACGGCGCCGAGGCGGCCGGTGGCGCCGGGCCGCCGGCCGATGCCGGCTTCAGCGCCGAGCCGCCGCCGGAAGGCGCCGAGGCGTCGGCCGATCCGTTCGCCGGCATGACCGGCGCGGCGGCCTGGACACCGCCGCCGCTGCAACCCGACCCGCTGCTCGGCATCGCCGGTCCCTTCGACGGGCGCCTGTACGCGGTCGGCGGCTTCGGCCTGATGCTGACCTCCGGCGATGCCGGCCGGACCTGGACGCGCCTCGCCGCCGAGGCGATCGCCGACCCTCATCTCTACGCCATGGTGCGCGCCGGCGACCGCTCGCTGATCGTCGTCGGCGAGCGCGGCCTGATGGCGCGCTCGACGGACGAAGGCGCCACCTGGAAGAAGCTGCCGCCGGTCTACGAGGGCTCGTTCTTCGGCGCCATCGTGCTGCCGTCGAAGGCCCTGCTCGCCTTCGGCATGCGCGGCAACGTGTTCCGCAGCGAGGACGACGGCAAGACCTGGCAGAAGGTCAGGACGCCGGTCGAAAGCTCGCTGTTCTCCGGCAACGTCAGCGCGCGCGGCGAAGTCGTGCTGGCCGGCGCCGGTCACGTGATCCTCACCTCGCAGGACGATGGCCGCAGCTTCACGCAGGCCTCGTCCAGCGAGCCGCACGACCTCGCCGCCGTGCTGCCGCTGAGCGCGGGCAGCGCGCTGACCGCCGGTGACGGCGGCATCCAGTTCGTGCAACTCGGCGCCGGCGCCGCCGGAGCACGGCCATGAAGGGCGCACTGCATCGCGGTGTCGACGGCATCTCCGACTTCCTGCTCGGCTGGCGTCATCTGCTGTCGGTCGTCTTCCTCGCCCTGACGATCTTCTTCGGCTGGAGCGCGACGCGCGTCCAGCTCGACCCCGGCTTCCTCAAGATGATCCCCATCAAGCATGAGTACATGCGCACGATGATGGATTACATGAAGAACTTCTCGGGCGCCAACAACCTGCTCGTGAACCTGCGCTGGAAGGGCGAGGGCGACATCTACAACGCCGAATTCATGGAGGCGATGCGCAAGGCGACCGACGACGTCTTCCTGATCCCCGGCATCGACCGCACGCACGTCTCGTCGATCTTCACGCCGAACACCTACTACATCGAAATCACCGAGGACGGCTTCAAGGGCGAGCCGGTGGTGCCGGCACGCTTCTCGGCGACGCCGGAGCAGCTTGCGCGCGTGCGCCACAACGTCTCGCTGTCCGGCCAGGTCGGCCTGCTGGTCGCCAACGACTACCAGGCGGCGCTGATCCGCGCCGACCTGCAGGAAGCCGACACCGGCAATCCGGCCAAGGCGGAGATCTTCTACCGCCAGGTGATGAACAAGCTCGGCGACATCCGCGGCCGCTTCGAGAGCCAGACCAAGTACGTCTACAGGCTCAAGGTCGACCGCGACGGCTTCAAGGCCGGCGACGTCATCGACGAGGGTTACGTCGACTATGGCTGGCTGCTCGGCTCGCAGACTTTCTTCGGCGTGCCGCACGGCGGCGGCGAAGCGGTGCCGTTCAAGGGCAGCGAGCTGACGGTCGAGAAGGTCAAGAACCCCGACTACGACCCGAACCTAGAGGTCAACATCATCGGCTTCGCACAGCTGCTCGCCGACGTCATCGGCGGCCTGGTCGGCGTGTTCGCCTTCTTCGCGCTCGCCTTCCTCATCACGCTGGCCTTGCTGTTTTTCTACTCGCGCTCGGTGCGCCTGACGCTCGCCGCCATCGTCGTCGCCATGCTGCCGGTGCTGTGGCTGATCGGCATCCTGCCGCTGATCGGCTTCGGCATCGATCCGATGTCGATCCTCGTGCCGTTCCTGATCTTCTCGATCGGCGTCAGCCACGCCGTGCAGATGACCAACGCCTGGCGGCACGAAGTGGTGGCCGGCTGCACGCCGGTCGAGGCTTCGCGCGCGGCGTTCCGCAAGCTGTTCATTCCCGGCGCCGTCGCCCTGCTCACCAACGCGCTCGGCTTCGCGGTGATCATGCTGATCGACATCCCGATCGTGCACGAGCTGGGCATCACCGCCTGCCTCGGCGTGCTGCTGATGATCATCACCAACAAGATGATCCTGCCGATCATCCTCACGCACATCCGCCTCGAAGAGCGCAGCCGCGTGCATTCGCTGAAGCCGCCCGGCCCGAGGCAGATGGCGATCTGGAAGCAGATGGCCAAGTGCGCCGAGCCGAAGCCCGCGCTGGCCGTGTTCGCCATCTGCCTCGCCCTGCTGGCGGTGACCACGCAGGTTTCGCGCAGCATGGTGATCGGCGATTCCGGCACCGGCGCGCCGGAGCTGCGCCAGGATTCGCGCTACAACCACGACAACCGCGCGATCGCCGATTCGTACAACATCGGCACCGACGTGCTCAGCGTGATCGTCGAGGCCAAGGACTTCGAGGGCGATTCCTGCCTGCACTATCCGGTCGTCAACCTCATCGACCGCTTCGAGCTGTTCATGCGCGGCGTCGACGGCGTGCGCTCGGTGACCGGCGTCGGCGGCATCGGCAAGCTGGTGATCTCGGCGTTCAACGAGGGCAATCCGCGCTGGCGCGCCCTGCCGCGTTCGCAGGTCGGCCTGTCGACCGGCTCGCGCGCCTTCGATCCGAATCTCGGCCTCAACACCGACGGCTGCAAGGCGATCCAGATCCTCGTGTTCATGAAGGACCACGAGGGCGCCAACATCGCGCATGCCCTGCACGAGGCCAAGCGCTTCATCGAGGACAATCCGGTCGACGGCGTCAAGATGCGCCTGGCCAGCGGCAACGTCGGCGTGATGGCGGCGACCAACGAGGCCGTCGAAGCGGCGGAAGCGAAGATGCTGCTGGCCATCTTCGGCGCCCTGGCGCTGCTCTGCCTCATCACCTTCCGCTCCTGGCGCGCGACGCTCTGCGTGCTGGTGCCGCTGACCATGGTGTCGATCTTCTGCAACGCGCTGATGGCCTCGCTCGGCATCGGCCTGAAAGTCGCCACCCTGCCGGTCGTCGCGCTCGGCGTCGGCGTCGGCGTCGACTACGGCATCTACCTGTTCGAGCGCATCCAGCACGATCTCGCCAAGGGCCTGTCGTTCGCCGACGCCTTCCGCGAGGCCATGCTCGCGCGCGGCGTCGCCGCCGTGTTCACGGCGATCACCATGGCGATCGGCGTCGGCACCTGGACGATGTCGGCGCTCAAGTTCCAGGCCGACATGGGCCTGCTGCTGAGCTTCATGTTCCTCGTCAACATGCTCGGCGCGATCTGCCTGCTGCCGGCGCTCGGCGCCTGGCTGTTCCGCGATCGCGCGGCGGCGGCGCTGGGCGCGCGGCGCCTCAGCGAGGCCTGAGGCGGCGGTCCGCGCGCCGCGACCGGCGCGGGGCGGCGACGAACAGCGTCAGCAGCGCGAAAGCACGCATCGCGCCGCCCGAACCGGCGCCGGCCTGCCAGGCGTACAGATCGGTGGCGCCGCCGTGCGTGAAGCTGACGGCGAGGAAGGTCCAGCCGGCGCTCGCGTCGAAGCTCTGCGCCGGCCTGGCGACGCAGCTGCCATCCTTGTTGAAGTGCCATTCGCCGTTGCGCGCCGGCCGGTACCCGTCGCGTGATCGCACCCGGCAACGCGACGCGCGGCATCGACACGGCCATCTCCGCTCCGGCTGGACAGGCGCGAACCATAGGCGCCGGCTCGGACGCGGTCCGTGCGCCGCCGAAGCATGCGCCGGGCCGCCGCAATCGGGCGCCGCGCCTTCCTACTCCACGCGGACGATGAATTTCGAGAATCGAGTTGCAAAACTCGACGGACACGCTGCAGGACGTGCAGCCAGGGCCGCGACGAGGGCCCGCGAGGAGGAGGATCCGCCATGAGCGCCAGCACCGAACCGGGCCGCGTCGAAATCGACGCGAAGATCTTCAACCCGTATTCGAAGGACTTCATCCGCTCGCCGTGGGCGACCTGGGAGACGCTGATCCGCGACTACCCGGTGGCCTGGCACAAGGAGCTGCAGATGTGGGTCGTCAGCGGCCACGAGCCGCTGCTCGACATGATGAAGGACAACCGCTTCTCGACGAACTACAAGCACTGGCAGTACGCGCCGCCGGCCAAGCCGTTCGAGCAGCAGAACCACTTCGAGCGGGCCATGGACGCCGGCCTGTTCGCGGTGAGCCCGACCGAGCACCTGCGCCTGCGCAAGCTGACGATGCCGGCGTTCTCCAAGCCGGTGATGGGCAAGATCGACGCCAAGATCCGCGACCTGATCACGACCTGCTTCGACGAGATCGGCACGCCGGAACAGTTCGATGCGTTCACCATGATCGCCGAGAAGCTGCCGGTGCGTTCGATCGCGCGCATGGTCGGCGTGCCGACCAATATGGAATCGTTCTTCCACGACTTCGCGGTCAACGTCGTCAAGGCGACGCGCATCAACCTGCCGCCGAAGGAACGCGACAAGGCGATGCAGGATTCGCTGGCCGGCTTCCGGTATTTCCTCGACATCATCAAGGAACGGCGCGCCGCGCCGCACCCGGGCGACGATTTCATCGGCAGCCTGGTCGCCGCGTCCGACAACGGCGACCGGCTCACCGATTACCAGATCGTCTCGGTGATCCAGGCGGTGATCGTTGCCGGCTCCGACACCGCGACCGATCTGCACACCTACGCGATCAAGGGCCTGCTCAGCCATCCCGACCAGTACGCCCTGCTGCGCGAAAGGCCCGAGCTGATGGAGAACGCCATCATCGAGCTGCTGCGCGTCGGTTCCTTCGGCAAGACACCGCAGTTCCGCTTCGTCAGCGAAGACCTCGAGTGGCGCGGCCAGAAGTTCAGGAAGGGCGAGTCGGTGCTGATCAACATCACCACCGCCTGGATCGATCCGGCGAAGTGGGAGAGCCCGCACCGGCTCGACATCACGCGCAAGCTCGACGGCAACCTGGTGTTCGGCGCCGGCGCGCACTTCTGCATCGGCACGTATCTGGTGCGCGTGCAGGGCGGCCTGATGCTGCAGGAGCTGATGCGGCGCTTCCCGCAGGCCGGGCTGCTGGATGGCGACGGCCACGTCGAGTACGACTACAACCACCACAACGCGCGCCGCATCAATCGCCTGATCGTCAAGACCAATGCGGTCGCGCAGCGCAGGGCAGCCTGAGCGGCGCCACATTTCCAGCATGGCCGGCGCGCACGATCGCCGGCCTTCAAGTTCGAGGAGCCGCATCATGGGCAGCGCAGAACCGACTCTCCCCAGACACACGCCGCCGCCGGTGGTGCGCGGCCTGCCGCTGCTGGGCAGCACGCTGGAGATGGCGGCCGATCCGGCGCGCTTCTTCGCGCGCTGCTATCGCGAGTACGGCCAGGTCTTCAAGGTCCGCGTGTTCGGCAACGAGCTGACGGTGATCGCCGGCGCCGAAGCCGCCAACTTCATGGGCACGCGCGAGGGCAAGGAATCGCTGCGCTCCAAGGAAGCCTGGGAGCCGCTGGTCCAGGAGTTCGGCGCCTCGAAAATGCTGACCGCGGTCGACGGCGAGCTGCACAAGCAGCTGCGCGCGGTGATGAAGCGCGGCTTCTCCAAGGAATCGATCAAGGGCCGCTACCAGGAAGTGCTCGACATCACCCGCACCGCGCTGCTGCGCGACTGGAAGGTCGGCAGCAAGGTGCCGGTCGTGCAGGCCATGCAGTACCTCGTCGTCGAGCAGCTCGGCATGGTGCTGACCGGGCAGACGCCGCGCGAGTACGTGCAGGACATCCGCACCACGATCCTCTACATCCTCAACGTGCTGGTCACGCGCCAGCGCCCGAAGTTCCTCATGAAGATGCCGAAGTACAAGCGCGCCAAGGCACGCATGTTCGAGCTCGGCCGCAAGATGATCCAGCAGTACCAGGACCGCGTCGCGCGCGGCGGGGCGGTCGCCGAGGAATTCAAGACGCTGATCGACGACGTGATGGAGGCGCACCAGCGCGATCCGGAGCTGATCCCGGCCGGCGACCTGGTGATGCTGATGACCGGCCCCTACGTCGCCGGCCTCGACACCGTCGCCAACACCACCTCGGCGATCGTCTACACCGTGCTCAAGCATCCCGAGGTGCTGGCGCGCATCCACGCCGAGGTCGACGCGCTGTACGCCAAGGGCCGGCCGGTCAACGAAGACGAGTTCATGAAGGAACTGCCGGCGCTCAACGGCGCGATCATGGAGACCATGCGCCTCTATCCGATCGCCGTCGCGCAGATCCGCACGGCGAACAAGGACTTCATGTTCGGCGGCCACCTGATCCGCGAGGGCGAGATGATCTATCTCGGCACCGCGGTGCCGCATTTCCAGAGCGAGTTCTACGCCGACGCCGACAAGTTCGACATCGACCGCTACGGCAAGGCGCGCGCCGAGCACATGCAGGTCGGTGCCTATTCGCCGTACGGCCGTGGTCCGCACACCTGCCTCGGCAAGAGCCTCGCCGAAGTGCTGCTGGCGATGACCATGGCCGAGGTCTTCTACAACTTCGATCTCGAGCTGCCGTCGCCGGACTACGTGCTCAAGACCAAGACCGCGCCGACGCCCGGGCCGTCGATGAGCTTCAAGGTCAGGGTCAAGGGGCGGCGCGTGCCGGGTGTGGCGCCGCCGCGCGCGGCCTAGCACCGCCGCGCCGCGACCGCGCATTTATGCGCCGTTTGAGGGATGAACGCGGCGCGCGCCATCGCCGATGCTCGCCGTGCGTCGCCGATCGAAGCGGCGCGCGAGGAGAATGCGATGCAGGCCCTGCGACTCGACCCCTACGAACATCAGTTCCACTGGGATCCGTATCCGACCTACGCGGCGCTGCGCGAGCGCGATCCGGTGCATTACAACGAGGAGCTGGATCTCTGGTTCCTCACCAGGTGGGACGACGTGTTCGCCGCGTTCCGCGATTTCAGGAGCTTCGTCAACACCGGCGCCACCTCGCTCGAAAGGGGCTCGACCGAGCAGCTGCCGTACCCGATGTTCATCTTCAGCGATCCGCCGGCGCACACGCGGATCCGCAATCTGTTCATGCCGCTGATGACGCCGGTCGCGGTCAGGGCGCTCGAGCAGTACATCCGCGAGCGCACGCGCGCGCTGCTGGCGCCGGTGCTGGCGCGCGGTCGCTTCGACTTCGTCGCCGATCTCGGCTGCTTCCTGCCGATGGACGTCATCTCGACGCTGACCGCCGTGCCGGTCGAGGACCAGGACCGCGTGCGCGGCTGGGCCGACGATCTGATCGCGCGCGAGGACAAGCAGCACGCCCTGTCGGAACGCAACATCGGCGGCTTCATCAACATGGCGCAGTATTTCGAGGCACACTCGGCGCGGCAGGCCGCGGCGCCGCCCCGGCATGGCCTGCTCGGCATCATGCTGGACGCCGAGCGGGCCGGCACGATGTCGCACGCCCAGGTCGTCGGCACGCTGATCCTGCTGGCGATCGCCGGCAACGAGACGACGACCAAGCTGATCGGCAACATGGCCTACCGCCTCTGGCAGCATCCGCATCAGCGCCGGCTGCTGCGCGACGATCCGTCGCTGATCGCCGGCGCGGTCGAGGAAACGCTGCGCTTCGACGGCTCCTCGCAGATCATCGTGCGGCGCGCCGGCCGCGACGTGACGCTGCGCGGCAAGACGATCCCGCGGGGCGCGCGCGTCGGCCTCTGCATCATTTCCGCCAACCGCGATCCCGACAGGTATCCGGACCCGGATCGCTACGACGTGCGCCGCGGGGCACGCGATCACCTGGCCTTCGGTCTCGGCATCCACGCCTGTCTCGGCTCGGCGCTGGCGCGCCTCGAGGCGCGCGTGGTGTTCGAGGAAATTCTCGCCGCGATCCCCGACTACGAGATCGACGAGTCCGGCCTGCGGCGCGCGCACAATCCGAACGTGCGCGGCTTCACGCACGTGCCGGCGCGCTTCACGCCGCGGCTCAGCCCAGCGTGAAGACGCTCTTCAGCATCAGGCGCACCAGCGTCGTCTGCCGGGTCACGCCGGTCTTGCTGAAGATCGAGCGCAGATGCGTGCGCGCGGTGTTGCGGCGGATGTTCATCAGGTCCGCCGTCTCGTCCAGCGAGTGGCCGTCGGTCAGGTACATCGCCAGGCGCGTCTCGACGCGGGTCAGGCCGAGCAGGCGCCGCGCGATCTCCTGCGCGGTCTGCGGCGTGCTCGCTTCCGGATCGCGCAGATAGAGGACGGCGGCCGGGCTGCGCTCGTGCTCCGGCCAGCTGCCGGGCGGCAGGGCCTTGATCAGCACGCCGAGGCGGCTGCGCCCCGAAGGCCGCGTGATCGGCATCGCCTCGGCGACGCCGGGCAGTCCCTTGCCGCCGGCCTTGCGGATCGCCAGCTCGATCAGCCGCTGCAGCTCGCGCTTCTCCTGCGCGCTGTCGGTGATCAGGCCGCCGTTCATGCCGAGCGCGATGCCGTCGCGCTCGGCGAGGATGCGGCGCGCCTCGTCGTTCATGTCGAGGAGGGCGCCGCTCGCCGACAGGCTGATGACGCCGAGCGCCAGCCGGTTCACCGCGCCGGCGAACAGGCTGCGCTCCGATTCCAGGGAGTCGACGCGCACCTGCTGGCGGATCGCGCGCTTCAGATGCGGCAGGATGAAGCGCAGCAGGGCACGCTCGCGATCGCCGAACGGCGGCGCCGCATGCGGCCGCGCGACGCGCACCTGGCACTCGACGCCTTCGGCGGAGCGCAGGTCGGCGCCGATCACGTAGCGCACGTCGAGCGGCTTCAGGTAGTCGCGATAGATGGCGTTGTCCAGCCACGCCTCGCCGATCAGCTCCTCCGGCGTCACCACTTCGCCCTCGTCGAGATTGACGAAGGGATCGAAGGCGAACAGATGCTTGGTGTACGACTCCATCGCATGATCGTCCTCGTAGCCGATGTGCGACATCGTGCCGAAGCGATCCGCCGACGGCGACCGCACGATGAGCGCGACGTGCGAGGCATCGAGCCGCTGCTTGAGCAGGCGCAGCGCGCCGTCCCACGCCGGGCGCTCGGCCGGACCCTCGTAGATCGCATCGAGCAGGCCGTTGAGTTCGTCGTCCTCGAGACCGGCGAGCAGCTGCAGCGGCGCCAGCGGCGGCGGACGCGACGCGACGCGCGCCGAAGGGTTCAGGTAGCGGACCTTGCCGGACATCGTCTTCTTCCTCCCTGGAACGCCGTCGCGCGGCTTCTCGTTCGCCATGCGCAAACCTCACTGATTTGGGGGATGCGCGGCGCTCCGCCGAATGCCGACCATCACTTGCCGAGCGATGCGGGCACTCGCAAAAAAACATTGCGATCGCATTGTAATCGGCATTCGGCGGCGGCGACAGTCCATGGCGCGATTCGCGGCGCAGGCGGACGGTCGGATCTGCAAACCCCGGACAGCGGGCCGGCGGACGGTCAGGCCGGTCGGCGTCCACAGACCGAGGAGGACGCGATGGACCCGATGCGCGCGGTAAGAGCGATGGTGGTGACGGCGGGGCTCGCCCTGGCGGCCGGCGCTGCCCAGGCCAAGGTCAGCGCCGAGGAAGCCGCGCAGCTCGACGGGCCGAAGCTGAGCTGCATCGGTGCCGAGCGCGCCGGCACGCCGGCCGGCGTCGCCGCGTACACCGGCAAGTTCAAGGGCAGCTGGCCGGGGCTCGAGGCGCCGGGCGGTTACGTGCCCGGGCCCTATGCGAGCGAGAAGCCGCTGTTCACGATCACCGCGCAGAACATGGCGCAGTACGCGGACAGGCTGACCGACGGCCAGAAGGCGCTGTTCAAGAAATATCCGGACGCCTACCGGATGAACGTCTATCCGAGCCATCGCGACTTCGCCGATTCCGACGAGACCTGCCGGCGCACCAGGAAGAACGCGACGACGGCGGAGGTGATCGACGACGGCAAGGGCCTGTCCGGCACCGCCGGCGCGATTCCGTTCCCGATTCCGAAGAGCGGCCTCGAGGCGATCTGGAACGTCGGCAACGCCGGCCGCGTCTATACCGAACAGGCGATCTGCGACATCGCCGACGTCTACGCCGGCGGCAACGTTGCCTGGGGCCGGCAGAAGTTCATGGTGCTGGTGCACAACAACGATCCGAGCAAGGAGAAATCGTACGCGGAGCGCATGACCGCGCAGTTCTACACCGGCTACATGCTGCCGGAGCGCGATCGCGGCTTCGTCGCCGTCGGTTTCCAGCCGAACAACTACACCAATGCCTCGACCCAGTCCTGGCAGTACCTGCCGGGCACGCGCCGCGTGCGCCAGGCGCCGGAAGTCGGCTTCGACTACCCGGTGCCGCCGGCGGGCTTCCGCACCGTCGACGACGACTACGGCTTCAACGGCTCGCCGGAGCGCTACACCTGGAAGCTGGTCGGCAAGAAGGAGATGTACGTGCCCTACGCCAACTTCCGCATCAACGACCCGGCGATCCAGTACAAGGACCTGATCAAGCCGGACACCGTCAATCCGGACTACCTGCGTTACGAACTGCACCGCGTATGGATCGTCGAGGGCACGCTCAAGGAAGGCGTGCGCCACATCTACAGCAAGCGCCGCCTGTACGTCGACGAAGACAGCTGGCTGGCGCTGACGGCCGACAACTACGACGCGCGCGGCCAGCTGTGGCGCGTGCCGCTGATCACCTATCACTACTCGCAGGAAGGCAAGGCCTGGCATCGCGGCGTGTCGATCTACCACGACCTCAGCGCCGGTACCTACGAGGCCGGCTATCTCGTCAACGAGAGCAAGCAGTGGTGGCAGATCAACAAGCCGATGTCGGCCTCGCAGTTCACTCCGGAGGCGGCGGCGCGATCCGGCCACTGAGCGGGCCGCCACCCCCGCCATCCGGACGAGGTGAGGGGCGCCGCGAAGGACCAACATGCGGGATGCCTCATGAGGAGCAAGGAGCGATGAGCACGGTCGTCAATCTGCCGGTCAACAACGAGATTCGCGCCACCTTCGATCGCGTGGCCGGCCTCGTCCCGCAGCTCGCGCAGAGCAGCGCGGCGCAGCGCGTCGAACGCATCCGCCGCCTGATGAAGGCGACGCTGGACGCGCGGCCGCGCATCTACGAGGCGGTCAAGAAAGAGCGCGGCCTGACGCCTCCGGACGTCGACGGCGAGCTCGTCATGCTGAAGATGGAGGCCGAGCACATCGCCAAGCATCTGGCCGACTGGATGAGCGACAAGCCGGCACCGCCGTCGCTGATGACGCTCGGCAAGAAGTGCTATCTGCACTACGAAGCCAAGGGCATGGTGCTGGTGCTGCCGAGCTGGAACGCGCCATACGTGATCGGCTTCCTGCCGGTGCTCGGCGCGCTGGCCGCCGGCAACGCCGTCATCGTCAAGCCGTCGGAACTGGCGGCGCCGTCGTCGAAGGTGATGGCGGACATCGTCCGCGAAGCGTTCCCGGATGGCGAGGTCACCGTCGTCGAAGGCGGCGTCGAGGCGGCCACCGGCCTGCTCGCCTGCCCGTTCAACCACATCTTCTACATCGGCAACAACACCGTCGGCCGCATCATCATGCGCGCCGCCGCCGAGCATTTCGCCTCGGTGACGCTGGAAATGGGCGGCAAGAATCCGTCCATCGTCGACGCCAGCGCCGATGTCGAGGATGCCGCGCTGAAGACGTCCTGGGGCCGCATGTGCAACGCCGGCCAGGCCTGCATCGCGCCGGACTACGTGTTCGCGCACGAAGCGGTGTTCCAGCGCTACGTCGACGCCCTGGTCAAGGAAATCACCGCGATGTACGACCCGCGCGGCGAAGGCTTCGACAAGAATCCGGAATATCCGCGCGTCATCAACGCCCGCCACTTCGAGCGCATCAAGGCGCTGATCGAGGACGCGCGCGCCAAGGGCGCGAAGATCGTCATGGGCGGCGAGTACAAGGCGGAGGAGCGTTACATCGCGCCCACCGTCATCACGCACACGACGCCGGACATGAAGATCATGCAGGAAGAGATCTTCGGGCCGGTGATCGTCGTCATGCCGTGGCGGAAGCGCGAGGACGTCGTCGACTACATCCGCAAGCACGACAAGCCGCTGGCGTCCTACGTGTTCGCCAGGGACCGCGAGGTCTGGGAATATTTCCTGAAGAACACGACGTCCGGCAGCATGGTGCTGAACCACAACGTCGTGCAGTCCGGCACCAACCCGTACCTGCCGTTCGGCGGCGTCAACCACAGCGGCATCGGCCGCCTGGTCGGCTTCAACACCTTCGCCGAGTGCTCGAACGCGCGCACCGTGTTCGAGGAAGGACCCAAGGTCGTCGATCCGCGCACCCTGTTCCCGCCGCTCACCGACAAGTACAAGAAGCAGCTGACGCAGCTGCTCGAGGGCAAGCCGGTGCCGGACGGCATGGTCAGCCTGATCGACAAGGTGGTGCGCGTCGTCGGCGTCTTCAAGCGCTGAGGCGGCAAGCCGCGCGCCCCGGCGGCCCGCGCCGGGCGCGCGGCGCACTCTGCCGCTGCCGCGCGCCCGCGTTCAGTGCGAGCGCGCCTCCTGCGCCGCCTTCATCACGCCGGCTTGCGTGTCGCCACCGACGTAGCGCTTGAACTCCTCCTCGTAACGCCGGCGCAGGCGCGCGCGGGTCGCGGCGTCCGCGCGTTCCTGCAGTTTCGGGAAGCGGCGGCTTTCCTCTTCATACATGTGATGGGCGACGGCGCCGCGGATGTGCGCCAGCTTGTCGCGGTAGTCCTCGCTCAGCGGGTCGAGTTCCTCGAGCGCCGCGACTTCGCCCTTGGCCGCGCTCTGCTCCTGGTACGCCATCTCGGCGCCGGCCTTTTCGCTGTGCGAGGCCATGGCCGGATAGATGACCGCCTCTTCGGCGATCGAGTGGCCGGTCAGGATGATCGCCAGCCACTTCTGCGCGGCGCGCCGCTGCGCCGCGCTGCCGGCCTTCTCGAGCGCGTCGAACGCCGCCTCGATCTGTTCGTGATGGTCGAGAATCATGGCGAACCAGCTGCCGGCCGCGGCGATGTCCTGCGCCTCGCGGCGCGCCCTGCGCCGCTCGCGTTCCGATTCCGGCGGGGTAAGGGCGGCGACGGCTTTGTCGATGAGCGACATGATGGCCTCCTGCGTGATGGACGTGGGTGGTCGTTCCGTCTCACCTTAGCGGCGCTCACTGAATTGCCCCTTGCTCGGAGGTGCCCGCGGCGGGCGTGCCGCTTGCCGCGCCGGGTCCGGCACGGGGACGTGTCGTCGTTCGGCCGCATGCACGCGATGCGCGATGGCGCGGCAGCAGACCTTGGCGCGGCGCGTGAAAAATCGACGCCGATGCCTGATCATGCTCGGCGTCATTCAGCGCGGAGCGAACGATGTGCGAACACGATGACCTCGAATATTTTGCGCGGCGCAGGACGGGACTGACGCGGCGCGGCTTCGGACTCACGACGCTCGGCGCCGGCCTGGCCATGGCGCTGCCCGGCGTGGCGCAGGCCGCGCAGACCCAGGGCCAGGACCTGGAGATCAAGACGCCGGCCGGCAGCGCCGATGCGTACTTCGTGCATCCGGCCAAGGGCAAGCATCCGGGCGTGCTGATCTGGCCCGACATCTTCGGCCTGCGGCCGGCCTTCAAGGACATGGCGACGCGCCTCGCGGCATCCGGCTACGCCGTGCTGGTCGTCAATCCCTTCTACCGCACGCAGAAAGCGCCGACCGCGCCCGAGCATCCGGACTTCAACGATCCGGCGACGCGCAATGCGCTGATGGCCCTGCGCGACACCCTGAGCCCGGACACCACGACCGCCGACGCCAGGGCTTTCGTCGCGTTTCTCGACCAGCAGGCGGCGGTCGACCGGAAGCGCAAGATCGGCACGACCGGCTACTGCATGGGCGGCCCGCTGGTGTTTCAGACGGCCGCCGCGGTGCCGGCGCGCATCGGTGCCGGCGCCACTTTCCACGGCGGCGGACTCGCCACCGACAAGCCGGACAGCCCGCATCTGCTGATCCCGCAGATGAAGGCGCAGTTCCTCATCGCCATCGCCGAGAACGATGATGCCAGGGAGCCCGAGGCCAAGGAAGTGCTGCGCAAAGCGTTCGCGCAGGCGAAGCTGCCGGCGGAGATCGAGGTGTATGCGGGCACCAAGCACGGCTGGTGTCCGCCCGACTCCGCCGTCTACGACCACGATCAGGCGGAAAAGGCCTGGAGCCGTCTGCTCGTGCTGCTCGAGCGGTCGCTGACGGCCTAGGCTGCCGACACACGGCCGGCGTGCGCCGGCCGTGTCTGCCGCATCACGCGCTCGGGCGGCGCAGCGGCGCCGGCCCGATCGCGCGGCTGCACTCAGGCGGACAGCACCGACGCCGGCGCGATGACGCTTTCCGGCGCGGCGGCGACGGGCGTCGCGATCGTCGCCGGCCGGGCGACCAGCGGCTCGGACGGCATGTGCTGATCGAAGAACGCTTTCACCTGACGATCGACGTCCTGCCGGCTGGCCTGGTAGTGCATCTGCACCATGCCGGAGAGCATGTGAATGTCGCCGTTGGTGCGCGCGAGATCGGCGGCGTGGATCTTCGTCCACAGCGCGTTGGCGACCGGAATCAGCGTCTTCCACTTCGCGGCGCGGTTGCGCGCTTCGGCCACGGCGATGGCCTGCAGCTGGCTCTTGGTCGGCGAGCCGGGCGCGCGGCGCACTTTCGGCGGCGCCGCGTCTTGCGTGGACTTGCGAGGGAATCTGGGTTTCATGGGAATTCCTGGCTGGAGAGAGCAGCCTCGGCCATGCCGCCATACGGCAGGCAGCCGAAGCTTCGGCTCATGAGCGGGTGGCGTTGCCGCATGCGGCAAAAAAAACGCCAAAAAAACCGCGGTGGTCGTGACCGCCGCGGTTGCTGACGCGACAGCTTGGCTGCCGATCAGCCGATCGGGCGGATCTTGGTCGCCTGCATGCCCTTCGGGCCGCGCGCTTCGACGTACTCGACGCGCTGGCCTTCGGTGAGCGACTTGAAGCCGCCGCCCTCGATTTCCTTGAAGTGCGCGAACAGGTCTTCACCGCCGTTCAGCGGCGTGATGAAGCCGAAGCCCTTGGCGTCGTTGAACCACTTGACGGTACCGCTGGAGGTGTTGCTCATGGATGCATTCCTTTGAGAAGAACGGGCAAACCGCCCGCCGAGGCGCAAACGGTCAAGGAACGCATCTGGGAATTCCGTATCGCGAAAAGCTCGGGGCGAAACGAACTAGCTGAGTACACTGCTTGATACTTGCCATTCGACCATACCCGCATTGGCCCCGCTTGTCGAATCGGCGCACGCGGTCACGGCCTCGACATCGCAGCGCCGCGTCAGCGGGTGCGCGTACACGCAGGTCCGGCCTGCGGCTTACAGCACCAGCGGCTCGAACTCGATCGCGCCCGGCTGCGGCGCGGGCAGATCCGGTTCGCTGAGGATCGCGGCGGTGACGAGGCCGGCGGCGATTTCCTGCAGGGCCATCACCGTCGACTTGTGATCGCCCCAGGGCAGCGTCGCTTGGGCGCCGCGCGCCAGCTGGCGCGCGCGTTTGGCGGCGATCAGCGTCAAGGCGAAGCTGTCGGGAACGTGGAGCAGGCAATCCTGCGCGGTGACGTGGGCCATGCGGAGCATCCATGAAGGCCACCGCAGGAGCACGGCTCGGCCATTGTACGCACATTCCGCGCTGCGCCATGCCGTCGCGCAGGGGCACCGTGCTGTGCCAGGGCACGCTCCCGGTGCGCGAGCGCGAGCTGGCGATCCTGCGCGTCATCTGGCTGTGCCGCATCGAGATGCGCGTCGATGTAGGCCAGCACGCCGGCGAAGCGCGCGGCGTAAGCATCCGGATGCGGCGCGTTCTTGCGGCGGTCCGTGTGGAGGCCTGTGCCGCAAGCCTCGCTGCGGCGCCTGACCGGGATTGCGTCTTCGCGGTCCGGCGCCGCCGCCGGCCGCGTTCCCGCTTCAGAATCAGAAGTTGTATTTCAAGGTCACGCCGATGTTGTCGCGGTCGGCATACGGATTGGCGCGCAGGTCCGGCTTGCCGAAGAAGCCGCTGTACTGCAGGCCAACGGTGAACTGCTGCAGGTAGGTGAAGTAGGCGCCGACGCCGAAGCGCTTGTCGTGCGGGCCCATCAGCGCGCCGAAGCCGGACAGCAGCGAGCTCTGGCCGTCGATCATCATCGCGTAGCTGACCGGCATCGACAGGTCCCAGCCGGAGAAGACGTTCTTCTTGTCGACGATCGCCAGCGTCGAGACGGCGGAGGCGTCGCGCGAATAGGTGAGCTGCTTCGTGCAGCTGGTCGGGCCGCAGCCGGCGTCGTTGTCGGCGACGTGGATGAAGCCGGTCTCGCCGACCAGCGACAGCGAATCCCAGAACAGGCCCGGGCCGAAGGAATAGAGCCCCGACAGCAGGCCCTGCCAGATCTTCGAACGCACCGGCGTCGGCACCGGGCCGAGCAGTCCGCCGTCGACGTCGACCAGCACGTCGGCGCCGTCGCGGTAGATCGCCTCGCCGGCGACGTTCACGCCGCCGAGCGTGGTCGAGAAGCTCAGGCCGCCGAGGTGGATGCCGTCGAAGTAATGCACGCTGTACGTCACCGGCACCTGCAGATCGAGGATCTGCGTGGTGACGAGCGGCGGGATGCCGTTGACGCCGCCGATCAGCGCCGCGTAGCCGTAGTTCTGCACCGGCGCCGGCGTGGTGCTGTGGTAGCGCAGCCAGTACAGGCCGATGTTGGTCACCGGCGTGATCTGGTACTTGAGGCCGACGCCGTACTGGCCGCCCCAGCTCGGCCGCGTGTCCTTGATGCGCTGCACGTTGATGTACTTCGGCGTGCCGGGCTGGCCGATCTGTCCGACCGGCAGCGGCACGTCGGGCAGATACGGATCGAGCGCGTTGAGCAGGCGGCCGAGCGCCTGCGTGACGGTGCCGGTCGGCGCGTTCGGCGCCAGCGCCGACAGCGCGAGATCGACCAGCTCGACGGCATCGTCGGAAGCGAGATTGAAATCGCTGTAGTTCGGCAGGTAGAGCGGATTCTCGAGGCCGTAGATGAATTCGGCGCCGGGGCCGACGACGTCGGTCACCGAGAAGTACTCGCCGACCGGATTGAGTTCCGTCGGCTTGAAGGCAAGCTTGTACTGGCCCAGCAGCGTCCACTCGTCGTTGAGCGACAGCTGCATCGACACTTGGTTGACCGGCAGCAGCAGGCTCTTCACGTCGGCGCCGGGCACGTTGGCCTTGGTGGCGTCGGCCGGGCCCTGGGCGAGCGCGATGCCGTCGAAGAACAGGCTCTCGCCCCAGGCGGCGACGTGCTGGCCGACGCGCAGGTTCAGCACCATGGTGTCGGTCAGATACCAGGAGCCGAACGCATAGGCGTCGAGCAGGCGCGCGCGCGCGCCGTCGTAATAGCGCGCGGCACCACTGAATTCGTCGTAGTCGCCGTCCGTCTTGCTGACCGTCTGCGGCGAGCGGTTGTCGTTGCGATGCTGGTAGACGTCGTCGTAGAACGCGTCGCCGCGCAGCTGGATGCCGTACTCGTTCTTGCGCAGCAGCAGCTCGCCGAGCAGCGTCATGCGGTTGTTGACCAGCGCGCCCTTGTCGAAATTGCGGTCGCCGTCGTCGTAGTTGGCGGATTCCGGCACCTTGAAGTAGTCCGGCACCGGAATGGTGGCGGCGCCCGGCGCATCGATGAGGCGCTTGTCCGGAGCCTGCAGCCGCCACGCCGCCGAGTAGGTCGCGGAGAATTGCGTTTCCAGTTCCGCGCCGAACACGTCGTAGGAATCGGCCTGCGCCGCCGGAAGGCCCGCGCCGCAGAGCACGGCCGCGGCGATCGCGGTCGGGCCGCGGCCGCGGCGTTTGCTGTCGCGAGATGCCATCGGTTCTCCCCGCGTTCCATATCGTAGGCGACGGCCGAAGGTAGGCCCGCGCGCCGGCGCCGATCCTCCCTCAAACTGGGTATGGATGGCGCGCCGCATTGCAGTTGAATGGTTTTGTCGCGATGCGGCGCGGCGGGCGGATCCGGAGAAGGCGTGAAGAAATACGATCGCGAGCGCGGCATCGAGCTGTTCAAGGAGGTCTACGCCGGCGACGCGCAGCTGCCGCCGGGCGGCGCCGACCCGTTCATCGACTACATGCTCGAGACGCTGTTCGGCACGCTGTGGGCCGACGAGACGCTGTCGATTCGCGAGCGCCGGCTGCTGCTGATCGGCGCGATCACCGCGCTCGGCGATGCGACGACGCTGGAAATCCAGCTGCGCGCCGCGTTCAAGCGCGGCGAGCTGACGCCCGCGCAGCTCGATGCCCTGGTGCCGTTCCTGACGCAGTACGTCGGCTATCCGCGCGGCTCGCTGCTGTTCGGCATCGCCTCGAAGCTCAAGGCCGGCGCGGGCCCGTAAGCCGCGCGCGTCTCCTCCGAATAGGGGCCGCTGGCGCCGCGTGGCGCACGCGAGCATGCGTGAAACGACACGCGGAGATGCGGCGATGAGTCTGCCCGGCTACTGGTTCTCGAAGAATCCCGACAAGGCCTGGGGCGAGAAGTTCTTCCTCGCCTTCGTGCCGCTGTTCGGCCTCTACAACTACGTCATCCTCGCCCACGGCCTGCTCGACACCGGCAATTTCTGGAACCTCGCGCAGAACGTGCTGATGTGGATTCCGTACTGCGTGCTGCTGCCCTGGTGGCTGCGCCGCAACAGCGGCGTGCCGGTACTGCGCAGCTACTGGTTCAAGCTCAACGTCTACATGTTCGTGTACGTGTTCTTCGCCACGTACTTCCACACCGAGTACTTCTTCGACGTGCTCGGCATCCGCTACCGCTTTCCGCACGTCAGCTGGTACTTCGATTCGGCCCTGCTCGGCCCGGACGAGGCGACCGCGCTCGCCACCTCTCGCAAGGTGCCGCCGGGCATGTATTTCAACGCGGTGGCTTTCTTCGTCGTCTACCACAGCATCGCCGTCGTCGTGATGCGCCGCGTGCGCACCATGAGCCTGAGCGCGGCGCCACTGCTGCGTGGCCTTCTATGGATCATCACCGTCGCCGCCGTCGCGTACTTCTTTGCCTGGGCCGAAACCTATTTCTATGTCGCCTCGTCGCAGATGTCGCGCGCCAACGTCTGGTATGTCGACATTCCGCGCATGCTGTCGATCGGCTCGCTGTGCTACGCGCTGTATTTCATCGTCAGCTTCCCCAATGTCTACCGGCTCGACGAGGACGCCGCGCAGCCGTGGACGGTGTCGCGCGCGGCGATCGAGGCGTCCGCAGTGAGCATGATCGTGCTGCTGCTGCTCGACCTCTTCACCTGGATCGTCGGGCCGATCGCCTGAGCGACGGCGCGCGCGGGAACCGGCCGAAGCATCGCTAAATCGGCCATGGGCGCTCAAGCCGGACGATGAATCGTGCTGCAGATTCGCCGCGTCGCAGCGCAGGCACGGTACCGGCATGCGAAGAGGGCGCGCGATGCCGGCGAGGCACGAACAGGCGGTTGCCGACACCCGGCGCCCGGCGAGATCTTCGGCCCGCCGATTCCGGCGGACGCTGTGCGCCGACGGCCCCGGCTTTCTGGCGCGCCGCTCGCCGTCGAACGCGATATCGCCGACATCGATGCCGGGGAGAGCAGCCGCGATCCGCGGTTCAGCCGGCACGAGAAGCGCGCATCCAGCCGCACATGACGAACAGGATGCTCAACGTCTGGCAGACCCGCCGGCTCGGCGACGTGATCGGTGCCTTCTGAGCGGCGCGCGGGGACGTCGGCCGGCCTGTCGATTTTCGGCACTCTCGTTCGACGTGTCAGGGAATGGGGCGCCGCCACGCCCGCGCCGGCCGGTTCGCCGGGTTCAGGAGAGACGACGATGACCCTGCAATGCCGCATCGCACCCTGCCTGTGGTTCGACGGCCAGGCCGAGGAGGCCGCGACCTTCTACACCGGCATCTTTCCCCGGTCGCGGATCGCCGCGACCCTGTATTACGGCGAGGCCGGCAGGGACATCCACGGGCACGCCGCCGGCTCGGTGCTGACCGTGGAGTTCGAGCTCGACGGCCTGCATTTCACCGCGCTCAACGGCGGTCCGCAGTTCCGTTTCAGCGAGGCGGTCTCGTTCCAGATCGAGTGCGAGACGCAGGCCGAGATCGACTATTACTGGAGCGCGCTCACCGCCGGCGGCAGCGAGCAGCCCTGCGGCTGGCTGAAGGACCGCTACGGCGTGTCCTGGCAGGTCGTGCCGTCGATCATGCTGAAATGGCTCACCGGCGACCCGGTGCGCGCCGAACACGTGATGGCCGCGCTCATGCCGATGAAGAAACTCGATGTCGCCGCGCTGCAGCGCGCCTACGAAAGCTGAAAAGGAAAGACTGATGTCACTGAAACTCTATGCGCACCCGTTCTCGTCCTACTGCCAGAAGGCGCTGATCGCGCTCTACGAGAACGGCACCCCGTTCGAGTATCGCCAGGTCGGCACGCCGGAAATCGATGCCGAACTCGCCGCGCTGTGGCCGATGAAGCGCTTCCCGGTGCTGGTCGACGGCGAGCAGGTGATCCGCGAGGCGACGATCATCATCGAGCATCTGCAGCGCTTCCATCCGGGACCGGCGCCGCTGATCCCGGACGATCCGCGCGCCGCGCTCGAAGTGCGCTTCATGGATCGCTTTTTCGACAACTACGTGATGACGCCGCAGGGGCGGATCGTCTTCAACGCGCTGCGGCCCGAAGCGCATCGCGATCCATACGGCGTCGACGAGGCGCGCCGCATGCTGGAAACCTCGTACGCCTGGCTCGACGGCGTGATGGCCACGCGCACCTGGGCGGCCGGCGACCGCTTCAGCCTCGCCGACTGCGCCGCCGCGCCATCGCTGTTCTATGCCGACTGGACGCACGCGATCGACGCGAAGTTCGCCAACGTGATCGCCTACCGCAGGCGCCTGCTCGCCCGGCCCTCGTTCGCACGCTGCGTCGACGAGGCGCGGCCGTTCCGGCCGTACTTCCCGCTCGGCGCGCCGGATCGGGACTAGAGCCGGGAGGCGCCGCGGCGACGGCGCAATGCTGCCGCGGCGAGCAGGCCGGCCAGCAGCGGCCACGGCATTGCACCGCCGTTTTCGCCCTCATTGCCGTCGCCGCTATCGCCGCCCGTACCGCCGCCAGTGGTATCTCCGCCGGTCGTGCCGCCGCCCGTGCCGCCGGCAACGCCGGTGCCGGTCAATGTCACGCTGGCCGGGCTATCGTCGGCGTTGCTGACAATCTCGAGATCGCCGGCGCGTGCGCCCGCAGCGCCGGGCGTGAAGATGACGGCGATCGTGCAACTGGCTTGCGGCGCGACCGCGGTCGAACAACCGTTCGCGCTCACGGCGAAATCACCGGAAGCCGTGACGGAAGCGATGACGAGCGGCGTATTGCCGTCGTTGGTGACGCTGACCGCCTGCGCCATGCTCGCCACGCCGACGGATTGATTGCCGAAGTCGATCGTTGGCGCACTCAGATACGGATCCGGCGCGCTGGCCGTGAAGAAGCCGCGCGCATAGACGTCGGTGTACGTCGCGAGGCTCGCGGTGCTGGCCTGGCTCCAGACGGCGCTGAAGCCATGCCTGCGCATGGCTAGCTGCGGTGCCGACACCGAGGTCATGTTGCCGA
Organism: Solimonas soli DSM 21787; assembly: GCF_000474945.1. Classification (GTDB taxonomy): domain Bacteria; phylum Pseudomonadota; class Gammaproteobacteria; order Nevskiales; family Nevskiaceae; genus Solimonas; species Solimonas soli. The sequence continues at coordinate 200,123 of NZ_AXDW01000011.1, forward strand.
CCACCGGAATGGCGTCCGACAGCACGCTGCCGTCGCTGCCGTAGTGACGCGCGAAGGCGGCAGCCTGCGCGCCCTCGAATGCCCAGCCGAGCATCAGTTCGCCGCCATCGCGACGGGTCACGAGCGCTGCGGCGGACACGCTGCCTTCACTGCCGGGCAAGGACAAGGGCGTGGCGTGCCAGCCGGGCGTCATGCAATCGGCGGCGACGGCCTGCAACTGCAATTCGGAGAACACCTTGCCTTGCATGTTGTCGACGCGTGTCTGCGGCCAGGACACGAAGATACGTCCGTCCGGCGTCGCGGCCAGGGCGCCGTGGTTGCCGTCGGGAATGACATCGGGGCTCGCGGCGATGACGGTCATCGCGCCGGCGACCGGCGAGCCTTGGTCGCTGAAGCATTGCAAGCGCAAATCGTCGCCGCCGGACTGCACGCCGAGCGCCGCCGCGACGATGACGCGGCGGTCGTCGCTCAGGGCGATGCCGTCGAGGCGCGGGTTGGTGCCGTCGAGCACGGGCAGGGCGAACTCCGGGCCCACTGCTGCGCCCGTCGCGGAAAAGACGCGTGCCACCGCGACGGTCGGCGTGCCCTTGCGGAACCAGGCGATCACATGGTCGCCCGCGGCGTTGGCCGCGATCTGCGGCCCGCCGTCCGCCTGCGTGTCGACGGTGCTGATGAGCGTAGCCGCGCCGAGCGGTGATCCGTCGGCGGCGAAGCGGCGCGCGTGGATCGTCAGGTTCTGCAGATCGGCCGATGCAGCTTCGCCCCAGGCGACGACGAAATTTCCTTCGGCATCGGAAGCGATGGCGGGGTACAGGCGCTGCACGCCCGTGGCATCGTCGATCGGAGCGGCTGCGGCCAGCGGCGTGCCATCGAATGAAACGCGGCGGATCAGCACGTCAAACCAGGTGCCGCCATTGCGTTCTCCCTGTTCGGTCCACGCCGCGACGAAATTGCCGCGCGCATCGACCGCGAGTCCATAGCCCAGGTCTTGCGCAGCGGCCGCTGGATCGCTGACCAGCACGGGCGCGTAACGCTCGCCGATGCTGTCCGTCGCCAAAGCCAGTCCGATGCCGCCCGACAGCAGCCCGCCGGCGATGGCCGGCCATGACATCACGCGCATTGCTTTCCCCCGAAAGATACGGACATTCCCGGAGCGCAATCTAGCATCGTGCCTTGGATTCAAAGTGTGCGATGCGGCACGCCTCAATCGTGAAACTGCTGCAGATACGCGATGAGGTCGGCGCGATCCTGTGGCGTCGTTTCGAACACCACCATCGCGCTGTCGGGCAGGAAGATTTTCGGATTGGCGAGCCAGAAGTCGAGCAGCTGCGGCGTCCACACGAAGCCGGCCTTCTTCATCGTCTCCGAGTAGTACGCATAGCCTTCGCGCGTGCCGGCCTTGCGGCCGAAGATGCCGTAGAGGTTCGGGCCATTGTGGTTGCCGTAGGCCTTCTCGGGATAGTGGCAGGTGCGGCACTGGAAGAAGACCTTGCGGCCGCGCGCGGCGTCGCCGACGAGGGCGGTTTGCGTAGACGCCGCCGCAGCCGGTTGCGGGGCGGCGGTCTGCGCGTGCAGGAGCGGCGCCATCATCAGCAGCGCACCGAAGATCGCGAATCGGATCCGCTTCATCGTCCTCTCCCTCAGGCCTTGCGCGTCGCGGCGTGATGACCGCCGCGGCGGCCGAAGTAGCTGGCGTCGCCGACCGAGATGCCGCTGCCGATGTACGGCGCGACCGGCAGGCCGGCCGAGGTGCGGCCGGCGGCGTAGAGGCCGGGGATCGGCTCGCCCCAGGCGTTGATGACCTGCGCGTCGATATTGGTCTGCAGGCCGCCGAAGGTGTGCACCGGCGCGAACACGTTCGGCAGGCGCAGGTCGTAGGCGGTGAACGGCGCCTTGAGCAACGGCGCGTTGAACTTCTTCGCCTTGTGCAGCAGCGGATCGTCGCCGCTCTTCGCGTGCGCGTTGTAGTAGTCGACGCTCTGCGTCAGTGCGCCGTCCGGCATCTGCAAGGCGCTTTCGAGTTCGGCGATGGTCGCGGCCTTGGCCGCGACCGGCAGGCGGAAGTCGTCCCAGGCGAAGGCGATGTCGGCATCGGCGATCAGGAAGGCCTTGCCGTCCTGATGGAAGGCGATCTCGTGGCCGAGCAGGCCGTAGTAGCCGTCCTCCGGCACGAAGCGCTGGCCGCGCGCGTTGACGATGATGCCCTTGACGATGCTCTCGGGCGGATAGATCGGAATGATCACGAAGCCCTGGTTCATGCGCAGCACCGCGCCGCCGGCCGCCATGCCCATCTGGATGCCGATGCCGAGATCGCCGGCGCGGCCCCAGGGCGCCGAGCATTGCGCGAGTTCGGGCGCGTAGCGTTCGAGCATCGCGCGGTTGTGGATGAAACCGCCGGCGGCGAGCACCACGCCTTTTTTCGCGCGGATCGCGACCTTCCTGTTTGCCGCTTCGTCGGTGACGATGGCGCCGGAGACGCTGCCGTCGCTCTCGACGACGAGACGCTCGGCCGACATGCGCGTTTTCAGGGTCGCGCCGAGCTTCAGCGCCGAGGCGGTCAGCGCCGCCATCAGATCGCGGCCGCCGATCAGGTGCGGCGAGGGCGGCACGTGGCCGCGCGGCGCCGGCCTGATGGCGTCGCGGTACGGCCATACACGCTCGCTGCCGGAGAAATACAGCGAGCCGTCGGGGATCGAGATTTCCTTCTCGTCGGAGAACTTCTGCGCGTACTTCACGCCGTTGGCGACCAGCCAGTCGAAGTGCGCGACGCTGTTTTCGCAATAGACCTGCGCCTTGTCGATTGATGCGTGCAGGCCGCTGGCGGCAACGATGTAGTCGTACATCGCCTCGACCGTGTCCTCGAAGCCGAGTGCCTTCTGCAGCGCCGTGCCGCCGCCGCAGTAGCAGACGCCGCCGGACAGGCTCGACGAGCCACCGGGCACCTGGAATTTTTCGAGCACCAGCGCCTGCGCGCCGGCACGCCGCGCCTCGATCGCCGCGGCGATGCCGCCGGCGCCGGAGCCGATGATCAGCACCTCGCTCGTCGCGTCCCAGTGGCGCACCTCGCGGCGCGCGGCCGGCGTCGCCGCCGACAGGTCGAAGCTCGCCGCCGCGCCGGCGGCACCGGCCGAGGCCAGCGCGAGCCGGCGCAGGAAGGCGCGACGCGAGCCGTCGGCGGACGCGTCGCTGTCGTGATCGCTCATCGGGTCTCCTCTTTGTATTTCTCCCTCACCCCGCATGCGGGGTGAGGGTGGGTGAGGGGAGCTGCTCGCCGCGCCGCTCGATCGTGCACCCCCTCACCCAGCCTCTCCCCCGTATCCGGGGGAGAGGAGTTCACTTTTTATGCGCGCGATCGTGTTCGCGCAGCGCTACCCCATCTTCTCGAAGGTGTCCTTGCCGTCGTGATCGCTCATCGTCTCTCCTCTTGCCATTTCTCCCTCTCCCCGCATGCGGGGAGAGGGTGGGGTGAGGGGAGCTGCTCGCCGCGTCGCTCGATCGTGCACCCCCTCACCCAGCCTCTCCCCCGTATCCGGGGGAGAGGAGTTCACTTTTTATGCGCGCGATCGTGTTCGCGTAGCGCTACCCCATCTTCTCGAAGGTGTCCTTCGCCGCGCCGCAGTCCGGGCAGACCCAGTCGTCGGGAATGTCCTCGAAGCGCGTGCCCGGCGCGATGCCATGGTCCGGATCGCCCTTTTCCTCGTCGTAGATCATTCCGCAAATCGTGCATTCCCACTTCGCCATACACCTTGCTCCCTGAGCTGGGTTCAGGCCGAAGCTGGTTCGGCCTCCTGGGCGGCGATGACCTCGGCCTGGCGGTCGCGCAGGTCATGTACCGTCCACTCGTGATTGTGGTTGTGCCAGGGCTTCGGCAGCTTCGCCCTATCGGTGTAGAACTGCATGTACCAGCGCCGCAGCTTGGCGATCGGCCCGTCGTTGGCGCACAGCGTCGGCTCGGGACGATACAGCTTGCGCTCCCAGATGTAGACGTCCTCCATGAAGGCCTGGTACGAGGCTTCGCAGTAACCCTGCGCCGCCATCTCCAGCGCCTCCGGCGGGAATTCGGCGGCATTGGCCTTGACGATGACGCCGAACCAGTACTCCAGCGTGTTCTCGTCGATCGGGCACCAGGCGGTGAGGATCGCCGAGTCGAACTGCTTCGAATCCTGCGTCTGCCAGGTGTACTGGTACGAAGGCCCGTGGCTGATCGAGCGCACGTAGAGCTTGTCGTCCTGCACGTCGGCGGCGAGGCGCGTGTGCGTGCCCCACATCAGCTCGCCGGTCATGTGGCCGTTCCACACCGGCAGCCACTGGTCGACGTCGTAGCCGTGGATCGGCAGCAGATGGCCTTTGTCGACGGTGTTCTCGATCACCTCGCGCGGATGCGTCCTGATGGTGATGCGGAAGCGCCGCCAGCCGCGGGTCCAGCCCTTCGAATCGGCGGCGTCGGCCGGCGAATAGTCGGCGAGCGGCGGAATCTCGTAATCCGGCGCACCGAACTCCGGATCGAACCAGATCAGCACCGTGTCGTTCATCTCTCGCGTCTCGAAGGAGCGTGTCTTCGCCCGGGCCGGAATCTTGTCGCAGTACGGAATCTTCACGCACTGACCGGCGCCGTCGTACTGCCAGTTGTGGAACGGGCACTGCAGCTCGTTGCCGATCACCTTGCCGGCCGACAGGTCCGCGCCGAGATGCGGGCAGAAGGCATCGAGGCAGCGCACCGTGCCGTCTGCGCCGCGGTAGAACGCGAGGCGCATGCCGAAGTAATCGCGCGGCACCACCTCGTTTGCCGGAAACTCGTCGCTCCAGCCGACCATGTGCCAGCCGCGCGCGTAACGTGGCGAGCCGTCGCCGAGGCGCGGGATCGTCTGCAGATTGCGCTGCACCGTCGAGGCCGACGAGCGCTTCAGGGTGTCCGCGGCGTAGTTGAGGTCGCCGCCGTGCCGATTGCCTTCCATGTTCGTCTCCGTCGCTGTGCGGCGGCCCGCATGGCCGCCCGATTTCGCGTAAAACATTGCGATCGCATGGTTTCAAACTCGTCCTCCAAACGGAGGATGAATGCGGATGCCGCGCGGCCCGAATCTAGCGGCGAGCCGGGCGCCATCCGCAGCGCGCCGGCCCCACGACGAGAGGAGACGGCTGCATGGCGGCGCGCTGGCTGGACCGATTGCTGATCGTGCTGTTCCTGTTCACCAGCTTCATGTCGCTGGTCTACGCGCCGCTGTTCGTGTTCGGCTGCGGCTGGGATGGCCTGACACTGGGCCCGGACGGCCCCTGCGGCGCGACGGCGATCGGCCGCGCCTGGCTCGGCTACGTGCAGGTCGAGCCGATCTACCGCGACGCGCCGGTCTGGCTGCGGCTGGTCAACGAACTCGACATGTTCTTCTTCTCGTGGTTCTACGTGCTGTCGGTGATCGTGTTTCTCGGCAAGCGCCAGGACCGCGCGTGGTATCGCGGCCTCGCGACCTTCATGGCCGGCATGATGAGCTACGCGATCGGCTTCTATCTGATCTGGGAGCTGCGCACCTATCGCGACACCGGCGCGCAGATCGTTCCCGTCGTCATCTTCAACGGTATGTGGCTGGTCATCTTCGGCCTGCTGATGCTGCGCGTGCATGTGCTGCGGCCGCGCGCCGGCTGAGCCCTCGAAGCCGGAGTCCGCCCCATGAATGCTGCCCAGGCCGCACCCGTCATCGCCGCCGGCGAATCGCGCTTGCTGATCGACGGCCGGCTGGTCGCCGCGCAATCGGGGCAAGGCTACGCGAACATCAATCCGGCCACCGAGGACGTCGTCGGCGAGGTCGCCGACGCCGGCGTCGAGGATGCCGAGCTCGCCATCGCCGCCGCGCGTCGCGCCTTCGACAGGACCGACTGGTCGACGAATCGCGGCTTTCGCAAGCGTTGCCTGATGCAGCTGCGCGACGCCCTGCGCGCGAACGCGCCGCAGCTGCGTGCGCAGGTCGTCGCCGAAACCGGCGCGCCGCGGGCGATCACCGAGAACGGCCCGCAGGGCGATGGCCCGATCGGCATCCTCGATTACGTGATCGAGCTGATGGAGCGCTACGAGTGGGCCGGCGAACTGCCGGTCAGCAACACCATGGGCGTGCCCAGCCGCCGCCTGATCTGGCGCGAGGCGGCCGGCGTGGTCGCGGCCATCTCGCCGTGGAACTTCCCGTTCCAGATCAACATGGCCAAGATCGCGCCGGCGCTCGCCGCCGGCTGCACGGTGGTGCTGAAGTCGGCGCCGGAAACGCCGTGGACGGCGACGATCCTCGGCAAGCTGGTCGCCGAGCACACCGACATGCCGGCTGGTGTGTTCAATGTGCTGACGGCCTCCGATCCGGCGGCGATCGGCGAGAAGCTGAGCGGCGATCCGCGCATCGACATGATCTCGTTCACCGGCTCGACGCCGACCGGCCGCCGCATCATGGACAAGGCCGCGGCGACGGTGAAAAAGGTCTTTCTCGAACTCGGTGGCAAGTCGGCGAACCTCATTCTCGACGATGCCGATTTTTCCACCGCGCTGCTGTCCGGCCTCGGCGTCTGCTACCACGCCGGCCAGGGCTGCGCGATCACCACGCGCATCCTGCTGCCGGAGTCGCGCTACGCCGAAGGTATCGAAACGCTGAAAGCGATGTTCGCCTGCGTGCGGCCGGGCGATCAGTACGCGCCGCAGCAGATCATGGGACCGCTGGTCAGTGCCCGGCAGCGGCAGCGTGTGCTCGACTACATCGAGACCGGCAAGCGCGAAGGCGCGCGCCTGGTCTGTGGCGGCGGCCGGCCCGCGCATCTGCACAAGGGCTTCTGGGTCGAGCCGACCTTGTTCGCCGACGTGCGCAACGACATGCGCATCGCCCAGGAGGAAATCTTCGGGCCGGTGCTCGTCGCCATTCCTTACGAGGACGACGATGACGCCGTGCGCATCGCCAACGATTCCATCTACGGCCTGTCCGGCTCGGTGTTCTCCGCCGATGCGCAGCGCGCGCTGCGCATCGCGCGCCGCCTGCGCACCGGCACGCTGAACATCAACGGCGCCAACTTCTTCGCGCCCGACGCACCGTTCGGCGGCTACAAGCAGAGCGGCATCGGCCGCGAGATGGGCGAGCAGGGTTTCGAGGAATACCTGCAGACCAAGACGGTCGCGGTTCCGGCCTGAGGCATGAGTCGCCGCGCAAACTTTTCATGGGTCGTCATTGCCGCGCAGGCGGGAATGACCGTCTGAAACGCGAACTTTCGACACATGGTTGCGATCACCTACATCGAACACGACGGCACACGCCACACGGTCGAGGCCGAGCCGAACAGCAATCTCATGGAAGGCGCGACGCTGAACATGGTGCCGGGCGTCATCGGCATGTGCGGCGGCATCTGCTCCTGCGCGACCTGCCATTGCTACATCCCGGATGCCTGGCAGACGCGCATTCCGCCGCCCGCCGACGGCGAGAAGCTGATGCTGGAGGCCGTCAACCAGCGGCGCCCGAACAGCCGCCTCGGCTGCCAGGTGCTCGTCACCGAAGCGCTGGACGGCATCGAGGTCGAACTCCCGGCGGACGGCAATGCCGGCTAGGCAACAAGGACAATCCGCATGCACTTCAGCAACAAGATCGCGATCGTCACCGGCGCCGGTCAGGGCATCGGCGAGGGCTATGCGAAGGGGCTCGCCCAACTCGGCGCCAGCGTCGTCGTCGCCGACATCAACGACACGCAGGGCCGGCGCGTCGCGCACGAGATCGAGCAGGCCGGCGGCAGGGCGCTGTTCATCAAGGTCGATGTGTCGAGCGAGGCATCGGCGCAGGCGCTCGCCGAGGCGACGCTCGCGAAGTTCGGCGGCATCGACTATCTCGTCAACAACGCGGCGATGTTCGGCAAGCTCGACTTCAATCCGCTGATGACGGTCGATCTCGCCTACCTGAACAAGCTGATCAGCGTGAACATGCTCGGCGCGGTGGTGATGACGCGCGCCGTCGCGCCGCACATGCAGCCCGGCGCCGCCATCGTCAATCAATCGTCGACGGCGGCGTGGATGAACATCGACTACTACTCGATCACCAAGCTCGCGCTCAACGGCATCACCTGCGTGCTGGCGCGCGAACTCGGGCCCAAGGGTATTCGCGTCAACGCCATCGCGCCGGGCCCGACCGACACGCAGGCCCTGCGCGACAAGGTGCCGCAGCCGTACATCGACGCGATGGTCGTGCAGATGCCGCTGGCGCGGCTCGGCACGCCGGACGATCTGTGCAAGCCGCTGGCCTTCCTGCTGTCCGACGATGCGGGCTGGGTCACCGGCCTGATCATGAACGTCGACGGCGGCCAGCTGATGCGCGCCTGAGGAGACGAGCATGCAGACGGGCATCAACTGGCGCGTCAAGGATCAGGTCATCGTCATCACCGGCGCTTCGAAGGGCATCGGCCTGGCGACTGCGCAGGTGCTGGCGGCGCGCGGTGCGCGGGTCGCGCTGCTGGCGCGCAACCGGGACGCCTTGAACGACGCGGTCGCGGCGATCGGCGGCGAGCGCGCGCTGGGCATCGCCGCCGACGTCAGCGACCGCACCGCGCTCGCGGCGGCCTTCGACCAGGTCGTCGCCCAGTGGGGCCGCATCGACGGCCTCGTCAACAACGTCGGCTTCCCGTTCGCACGGCGCATCGAGGACGTGCCGGAAGACGAGGCGCGACGCATCTTCGATCTGAATTTCTTCAGCACCCTGTTCGCCTGCCAGCTGGCGATTCCGCAGCTGCGCAAGACCGGCGGCGGACGCATCGTCAATCTGTCGTCGGCCAGCGTGCGGCACGAGAACGAGTTCGCGCACATGGCGATGTACTCGTCAGCCAAGGCCGCCGTCGATCACTTCACCGCCGAGCTGCGCAGCGAAGTGAAGGGCGACGGCATCATGGTCACGCTGTTCAGCCCCGGCGCAGTGGCGACCGGCAGCATCGCCAACTTCGATCCGGCCGTGCTGCCCGGCGCGATGGCGGCCTGGCTGGAGAAAGGCCCGAAGTTCGACGGCGCCGCGCAGCCGGAGGCGATCGGCGAAGCGATCGCCGCCTGCTTCGAGCTGCCGCCCGGCGTCGCCGTCGAGTTCATGGAAGTGCGGCCGAACATGCCGATGCCGAAGCTGCTGGAGAACGAGTGGGAAGGCGAAACCAAGCAATAAAAGGGATTCCCTCTCCCCTCGTGAGGGGAGAGGGTTAGGGTGAGGGGTGCCGATCGGGTGACGCTCGACGCAAAAGCGCCCCTCATCCCAACCCTCTCCCCATCGCGATGCGATGGGAAGAGGGAGTAAAGACAGGGAAGGGGAGAGACACGTGGCAATCGGATTCATCGGCCTCGGCAATATCGGCAAGCCGATGGCGAAGCATCAGCTGAAGCTCGGCGAGCCGCTGCTCGTGCACGATGTCGCGCAGGCACCGCTAGACGAACTCGCAGCCCTTGGTGCGACGCCGGCATCGCCGCGCGTGCTCGCGGCGCAGTGCCGCATCGTCGGCCTCTGCGTGCGCGACGACAAGGATGTCGAAGGCCTGCTGTATGGCCCCGACGGTTTGCTGGAGCAGCTGCCGGCGGATGCCATCGTCGCCGTGCACAGCACCGTCACCCAGGCCGCACTGCTGCGCTGGGCGGCCGATGCGCAGGCGCGCGGGCTGCACATTGTCGATGCGCCGATCACCGGCGGCGCCAGCGGCGCCGAGGCCGGCACCCTGTGCGCGATGGTCGGCGGCGACGCGGCGCTGGTCGAACGGCTGCGGCCGGTGCTGTCGTGCTGGTCGAGCAGGATCGTCGAAGCGGGCGCGCCCGGCTGCGGCATCGCCCTGAAGCTCTGCAACAACCTGATGACCTACGCCGCCTTCGCGGCGATCGACGAGGGCGTGCGCCTGGCGCAGGCCGGCGGTCTCGACGCCGCACTGCTGATCGAGGTCGGCCGCGCCAACGGCGTGGTCACGCCGCAGATGGAAGCCTTTCTGAGCCACCGGCAGAAGCTCGCGCCGCAGGGCGTCGAGTTCATGCGCAAGGCCTTCGGGCCGTTCGCCGCGCTCGGCCGGAAGGATCTCGATGCGGCGCTGCGCAGCGCCGATGCGCTCGGCGTCGAGCTGCCGATGACGCACGCGCTGCGCGAGCGCATCGCCCGCGTGTTTCTCGGCGAGGCGGCGCCATGAGGCGCGTGTTCGCCGTGCTCGCGCTGGCCGGCGTCGCCGCGGTCGCGCACGCCGACGACGGCGCGCAGTGGCGCGAGATCGGCAACACGCCGGGCGCCCAGCGCTATTCGCCGCTGACGCAGATCGACAAGGGCAACGTCGCGCGCCTGCGGCCGAAGTGGACCTATCACCACGGCGATTTCTCGAAGGGCGACGCCACGCACGGCGCGACCGCCTTCGAAGCGACGCCGCTGATGATCGACGGCACGCTGTACTTCTGCACGCCGTACAACCGCATCGTCGCGCTCGACGCCGAGACCGGCGGCGAGCGCTGGACGCACGATCCGAAGGTCTGGCTCAAGGGCGTCTATGCGCCGGTCTGCCGTGGTGTCGCCTACTGGGTCGACGCGCAGGCCGACGCCAAGGCGGCCTGCGCACAGCGCATCTTCGAGACCACGCTCGACGCGCGCCTGATCGCCGTCGACGCGAAAACCGGCAGGCCCTGCAGCGCGTTCGGCCGGAACGGCGCCGTCAACCTGCTGGCCGGGCTCGGCACGGTGCGCGAAGCCGAGTACTACCCGACCTCGGCACCGCTGCCGATCGATGACCTGATCGTCACCGGCGCCTTCGTCAAGGACGGCCAGCGCACCGACGCGCCGGGCGGCGGCCTGCGCGCCTGGGATGCGCGCACGGGCGCGCTGCGCTGGGTCTGGGATTCGGTGCCGCCGGACCTGCATGCGGTGACGGCAGATGAAATCGCCAAGGGCGCGACGCTGACGCCGGGCACGCCGAACGTCTGGGCGCTGATGTCGGCCGATCCCGAGCGGCACCTGATCTTCGCGCCGACCGGCAGCGCCGCGCCCGATCATTACGGCGGCAGCGAGCGCCGCGATCTCGATCACTACGGCGAGTCGGTGGTCGCGCTCGATTCGCGCAGCGGCAAGCCGGTGTGGCATTTCCAGACCGTGCATCACGATCTCTGGGACTACGACGTCGCCGCGCAGCCGGTCGCGTACAGCACGCAGGTCGGCCAGCCGGCGCTGATCGCGGCGACCAAGCTCGGCTTCGTGTTCCTGCTCGACCGCGAAACCGGCAAGCCCTTGTTCCCGGTCGAGGAGCGCGCCGTGCCGGCATCGACGCTGCCCGGCGAGCGCGCCTCGCCGACACAGCCGTTTCCGACCAGGCCGGCGCCGCTGCATCCGCTGAGCTTGAAGCGTGACGAGCTGTTCGGCCTGACGTTCTGGGACAAGGGCAAGTGCCAGGCCGCGTTCGACGCGCTCGACTACCGCGGCGCGTTCACGCCGCCGTCGCTGAAGGGCACGCTCGAATATCCGGGCCTCGGCGGCGGCATCAACTGGGGCTCGGTGTCGGTCGATCCGGTGAAGCGGCGCATGGTCGTCAACCTGCAGCGCGCGCCCTTCGTGCTGCGCGTGATTGCGCGCGCCGACTACCAGGGCGCGACCGGCGGCAGCGATCTGGTCGGCGTCAATCCGCAGGCCGGCACGCCCTACGTCGTGGTGCGCGAACCGTTCCTGTCGCCGTTGAAGACCCCTTGCGTGCCGCCGCCCTGGGGCGAACTCGTCGCGATCGATCTCGACAGCGGCGACATCGCCTGGCGGCGCGAACTCGGCACCCTGAACAGGATGGCGCCGTTCGGCGATCGCTTCAGAACCGGCACGCCGAACTCCGGCGGCTCGATGCAGACGGCGGGCGGGCTCGTGTTCATCGCCGCGACCATGGACCAGTACCTGCGCGCCTTCGATGCCGACGACGGCCGGGAACTCTGGCGCTACGAGCTGCCCTACGCCGGCCACGCGGTGCCGATCAGCTATCGCACCAGGGCCAGTGGTCCGCAGTACGTGGTCATCGCCGCCGGCGGTCACGGCGCGCTGGGTGACGCGGTCGGTGATGCGGTCGTCGCGTTCACGCTGGATGGGAAGTGAACCGTGAAGCGCGCAAAGAAGTTGACTCCCTCTCCCCTCAGCAGAGGGGAGAGGGCTGGGGGTGAGCAGGGCTTTCGAGCAGCACAGCTGCGAGCCTGCGAACGCCAGCCGGCATGCAGGCCGGCTGGCCGGAGAGGGCTATCAGATCGAGATGCGCGGCGAGCAGGCACCCCCTCACCCTCACCCTCTCCCCCATCGCATCGCGATGGGGGAGAGGGAATCTTCTTTTGGGAAATTTTGAGGTGGCAAGCATGACGCATGCGGCGCCGAACCAGCCCTTCGATCACGAAGTCGACGTCCTCGTCGTCGGCTCCGGTGCCGGCGCGATGACCGCCGCGCTGCGCGCCGCGCACGCCGGCGCGCGCGTGCTGATCGTCGAGAAGGCCGCGGTCTACGGCGGCACTTCGGCGACCTCGGGCGGCGGCCTGTGGATACCCGGCAATCACCTGATGGCCGGCTGCGGCATCGACGACAGCGAGGCCGACGCGCTGCACTACATGACGCAGCTGGTCGGCGACGACGCGCCGGCCGCCAACGTGCGCGCCTTCGTCACCCACGGCAAGCGCATGCTGCGCTGGCTCTGCGAGCACAGCCACGTCGCCTATCAGGCGATGGCCTGCTACGCCGACTACTACCAGCATCTCGCCGGTTCGCGCCCCGGCGCGCGCTCGATCGATCCGCTGCCCTACGACGCCCGCGCGCTCGGCGACGACTTCCGCGACATGCAGGCGCCGCACCGGCAGACGCGCGTGCTCGGCATGATCGGCTACAGCAACAGCGAAGGCGCGGTCCTGCTCAGCAAGTCGCCCGGCTGGTTCAAGCTGCTGCTCAAGCTGACGCTCGCCTACTTCCTCGATCTGCCCTGGCGTCTGCGCTCGACGCGCTCGCGGCGGCTGACCATGGGCAATGCGCTGATCGGCCGGCTGCGCCGTTCGCTGCTCGACCGCGGCGTGCCGATCCGGCTGAACACGCCGCTGCGGCGGCTGGTCGTCGACGAGGCCGGCGCCGTCGTCGGCGCCGAAGTGCAGCGCGAAGGAAAACCGCTGCGCATCCGCGCGCGGCGCGGCGTGATCGCCGGCAGCGGCGGCTTCGAGCATAACCAGCAGCTGCGCGAGCGCTACCTGCCGAAGCCGACGCAGGCGCGCTGGTCGGCGGCGAGCCCGTCGAACACCGGCGACCTGCTCGTCGAAGGCCAGCGCCTCGGCGCGGCGACACGCCTGCTCGACGAGGCCTGGTGGGGGCCGACGATGCACATCGCCGGCGAAGACCGCGCGCGCATGCTGTTCACCGAGCGCTCGATGCCGGGCGCGATCGTCGTCAACCGGCGCGGCGCGCGCTTCTTCAACGAATCGGTCGCCTACACGACGGCGGTGCAGGCGATGTACGCCGACGGCAATCTGCCGGCCTATCTGGTGTTCGACGCGCGCTACGCCCGCGCATACCCCTTCGGACCGCTGCTGCCCGGCGGCATGCATCTGAACTGGCTGCAGCCGCGGCACATCCGCCGCGCGCTGCTGACGACGGCGCCGAACCTGCGCGCGCTGGCCGCGAAGCTCGGCATCGACGCCGCCGGGCTCGAGGCGAGCGTCGCGCGCTTCAACGTGTTCGCCGCGAACGGCAAGGACGAGGACTACGGGCGCGGCGAGAATCCCTACGATCTGCTCTACGGCGACGTGCGCGTCCGGCCGAATCCCTGCCTCGCGCCGCTGGCCGAGGCGCCGTTCCACGCGCTGGAAATCCATCCGGGCGACATCGGCACCAAGGGCGGGCTGGCGACCGACGAGCACGGCCGGGTGCTGCGCGCGGACGGCGCGCCGATCGCCGGCTTCTACGCGGTCGGCAATCTCGCCGCCTCGGTGACCGGCCGCCATTACCCCGGCGCCGGCGCCACGCTCGGGCCGGCCATGACCTTCGGCTTCCTTGCCGCGGAGCACGCCTGCGCCGATCTGTTGGACAATGCGCGCCCCGAAACGCCCCCGAACCCGCCGACGAACTGACGATGCCCAGGCCGACCGCCGGCACGCGACCGCGTGCGCAGAAAAAGACCGCGAACAAGACCGCCGCCACGGCGCCCGGCCGGCAGGCGCAGAAGACCCGGCTGGCGCGCGAGAAGATCATCAGCGCCGTCATCGCGCTGATCAAGGAAGGCGGCTTCGCCAATGCCACGGCGAGCCGCATCGCCGAGCGCGCCGGCATGACCTGGGGCGCCGCGCAGCATCACTTCGGCGCCAAGGAAGACATCCTCGACGCGATCCTCGAAATCTCCCACCAGCGCTTCTCGGAGCGCATGGCGGACCCGATCCTGCGCAGCGGCGACATGGCGGCGCGCGTCGGCCGCTTCGTCGAGCTGATGTGGCGGCACTATCAGGACGACGTCTATCTCGTCGCGCTCGAAATCCTGCTGGCGATGCGCGGCTTCCAGCGCTCGGCGCCGAGCAGCGCCGAGGAGCGCCACATCCGCGCGCACCAGAAGCTGATGCGCGAGATCTTCAGCGACTCGAAGCTCGACGACGCGCAGCTGCGCGAGGCCATGACCTTCGTGCACTGCTTCCTGACCGGCCTGTCGATCGAGCACGTCTTCGAGCGCAAGGTGCGCCACGTCGAGCGCCATCTGCAGCGCATCAAGCTGGCGCTGCTCGGCATGCTGGGCGGGCTCCGGGCCTGAATCGCGGTCCCGGCCGACCCTCGTCCATTTGCAGCAGGCGAGGAGGCGAAGCGCGCGCCTAGGCTCGATGCGCGCTCTGTACCGGCTATCCGCATGTCAACGCCCGGCCTGATCGACCGCTACGCCCGCACGCTGATCCGCAACGCGGCGGCGCGCGGCTACGACGAGGCGCGCATCTGCGAGGCCATTCCCATCGCGCCGGCGCTGCTGCACGACGCGCGCGAGCGCATCGACGCGCCGACCTTCCTGCGCGTGTCGCGCAAGCTGAAGCTGCTGATGGCGGACGAGTTCTGCGGCTTCACCCGCTCGCCGTGCCCGCTCGGCTCCTTCGAGATGATGTGCGAGGGCACGGTCACCGGCGGCGTGCTCGGCGAGGCCCTGCGCCGCGCCTTCGCCTTCTACGCCAGCCAGACCGGCGACCTGCGTTTCGAGCTGCGGCTGCACGGCGAACTCGCGGCGATCGAGATGCACATCGCGCAGCCGCGCTACGACCCGCAGGGCTTCCTCAACGAGTGGTGGTTCATGCTGTGGGCGCATCTGTCCGGCTGGCTGATCGGCGAGGAGATTCCCGTCGTCGCCGCCGACTTCGCCCACCCGCGCGCCGGCCGGCCCGAGGAATACTCGGAAATGCTCGGCGGCCTCTGCCGTTTCTCGCAGGCGCAGCCGCGCCTGCTGCTGCCGGCCCGCTATCTGCAGCGGCCGGTCGTGCGCAGCCGCGCCGATCTCAACGGCTTCCTCTCGCCGCGCGACATCGACCGCTCGGCGCTGTACGGCGGACACCTGTCGTTCAAGTCGCAGCTGAAAGCGCGGCTGAAGGCGCAGCTCGAAACGCAGCAGCACCTGCCGTCGATCGAGGAGGCCGCCGGCGAACTGCATCTCAGCAGCCAGACGCTGCGTCGCCGCCTGCAGGCGGAGTGCAGCAGCTACCGTCTGGTCAAGGAAGAAGTGCGCCGCGAGCTGGCGCTGAAATGGCTCGGCGACGGCGAGCTGCCGATCGGCGAAGTCTCGCTGCGCGCCGGCTTCGCCGAGCCGAACGGCCTGACGCGCGCGCTGAGGGCCTGGGCCGGGCTGTCGCCCCTCGACGTGCGCCGCGGCGCCGAACCGGCGCTGCGCGCGCCGGAGCGCATGCGCCTGTCGTAGCGAAATCCGCGCGCCGTGCACGCCACGACGCCGCACGACGGACGCTGCGGCCGCCAGGCGCGATCGCTCGTCGCCTTCGGCCCCACGCGCCGCAGCGCTTCGGCATCGCGACGCGGCGGGCGTCAGCTCTGCCGAAGCCCGTCGCGTCCGATTCCTTGAACACCGGAATCGCCCTCCCGCGGCGTCAACATCACCAGCGGCAGGATGCGGCTCGTCGACTTCCGGGGACAACACCGGCACCATGCACCGCACCGAGGATTACCCGCTGGACAGTGGTCGCCTCATGCACCGTAAGACGCTGCACGGACAGGAGTCGGTGCCGGGTTGAATGGCTCCTTATTTTCCGCGAAGCGGCCGGCGGCAAGGCGCTGGCGCTGAACGCCAGCATCGCCGACCGCGCAGGTCACCGCCGCCGTCAAGCGCGGCGCCAAGCCTTCGGCCCGGTGACCATCGTCGTCAACAACGCCGGCCTCTCCAACTTCATTCCGTCCGAGGAACAGGCCGAGGCCGACTGGGAGAAGATGATGAACGTCAACGGCATCGGCGCCTTCATCGTCACCCAGGTCGTGTTGCCGGACATGAAGGCCGCCAATCGGGGCCGCGTCGTCAACATCTCCTCGTCGAGCGCGCCTGCGACTACGTCAGACATGGGCGTTATGTTTGACCGGGGTTCACTACAGCATCCGCAGGCTGCGGGAGCGAGTGAGCTCTGGACCGACCAGATTTTCGTAGCCACTCAAGAGCCGTTCAGCGCGTAGCGCCGTTCAAACTCTACGGGTGATAGATCGCCAGCGGAACCATGCCGCCGCACCGGGTTGTAAAAAACATCTCGATGTAATCGAACAGATCCGATGCGGCAGCTTGTCGCGTTGGATAAATCCGCCGCTTGATCCTCTCCTTCTTCAGCGCACTGAAAAAGCTCTCGGCGACCGCATTGTCGTGGCAGTTTCCTCGGCGGCTCATGCTCGGCACCATCCGGTGTGCGAGCGTGTCCGGACTTTTGTGTGGACGGCGATGGGTCAACGGATCGGCATCCGCTCCTCGAACTGGATAGCAAATCGGATTTGTGCAGCCTTCCAATCGCGGATCGGCATGGTCCATCGTTGGCGAATGTTTCGCAGGGCCAGGGAGAAGAGCTTGATCAGCGCTTCGTCGCGGGGAAAGATCCGCGGTTCTTGCTCGGCTTGCGCAAGCTCATGTTGACCGATTCGATCGCGTTGGTAGTGCAGATCACTTGCGAATCTCCGGCAGATAGTCAAAGAACGGCGTGATGCGCGACCAGTTCCGCCGCCAGCTCTGGCCGATCGGCGGATAGGCGCCATTCCACATGCCATGTCGCACAACCGGATTCCCCACGATCCTGAGAACTGGCGCACGCGGCGATCATGCGTTGAGGCGCCGGTCCGGCGCCGGTTCCTCCGCACTTGTCACTTTTTGCTATGGGGTTGCCTGCCGCGCCCTGCCTAGACTCGTCGCCGATGCCGGCGCGGTGCCGGACCGCTTTCATTTCAGCGAGCCGGCAACAGGCCGCGAGCAACGAGGAGACGCACGATGAGCGAACTGGCGACGGAGAAACTGGTTTCGGTGGACTCGCATGTCCACTTCAGCGACGACTGGGTGAAGGCGCGGCTGCGCAAGGAGCTGCACGCGGTCTGGGACGAGGCCAACAAGAAGGCCGAGGAGTACGCGGCCAAGGTGCTGCGCGGCGGCCAGAAGCAGCTGGAGCTGGAGGACTTCGTCGATCCGGACGCGGCCAGGGACCCGGGGCACTTCGAGCCGCACGGCAAGCTCAAGGCCATGGATCGCGACGGCGTGTTCGCGGAGGTGATCTTCCCGGAGCTGGCCGGCGCGAAGATCGCCAATCCGACGCTGATGGGCGACGACTGGAAGGAGGTGTTCCGCGGCTACAACGACGCGATGGCGGATTTCGCCGCCGTCGATCCGGTGCGCCTGATGACGGCCTACCAGCTGCCGCTGTACGACGTCGACTTCGCGGTCAAGGAAGTCGAGCGCCTGGCGCGCGACCGCAAGGCGCGCTGCGTGCAGATCACGCCATTCCCGTCGGACTTCGGCCTGCCGGATGTCTACGACGCGCGCTACGCGCCGCTGTGGTCGGCGATCCAGGACACCGGCCTGACCATCCTCAACCATCTCGACGTGCGCACGCAGCTGTGGGACGTGTTCCGCCGCGATCCGACGCCGCAGAAGGGCATCTTCACCGGCCTGGCCTGGGCGCCGCTGGCCGAGTCGATCTGCATGTGGATTCTCACCGGCACGCTGGAAAAGTATCCGAAGATGAAGGTGCTGTTCGTCGAGCCGGGCCTCGGCTGGCTGCCGTGGTTCTTCGAATCGCTGCTCGACCCGCGCATGCACCAGCACTACGAATTCCCCGGCGTGAAGCGGCCGCCGTCCGAAACCTTCCGTGCGCAGTGCGGCGCCACTTTCATGTACGAGCCGCGCGGCCTCGCCGACTGCTACCGCTACTTCGGCGCCGACTGCCTGTACTGGTCGACCGACTTCCCGCATCCGGCGACCTGCTGGCCGAACTCGCGCAAGCAGGTGGTCAGCCAGTTCAAGGAAGCCGGCATTCCGAAGGCGGACCGCGTGAAGATCACGTCGGGCAATGCGCTGAGGACGTTCGGGCTGGGGTGATTCCGCTTGACGCCCTCTCCCCGCTTGCGGGGAGAGGGTTGGGTGAGGGGCGCTTGCTGGCCGCATCGCTCGATTTCGTAACCCCTCACCCCAACCCTCCCCTTTCGGGGACCGAGGTCTCCCCTCGTTCGAGGGGAGAGGGAGTCGGGGCATGTAGGTCCGGCTGACGCGTCGATGACAGGCTCGTGCATGCCTCGTCCAAGTGAACGACGCTTTTGCGCAGGCGGCGGGTAAGCTCGGACCGTCTCAATCTTTCGGCAAATCGAAGGCGATCAAGATGGCTGCAACGAAAGCCGGTGTTCTCGCGAATCTGAGAGTGCTCGATCTGACGTCCGGCGTGGCCGGGCCGATGACGGCGATGCTGCTCGGTGACAATGGCGCCGACGTCATCAAGATCGAGCCGCCCGGCGGCGATCCGGCGCGCTTCGAGCCCGGCCCGCAGCAGCTCGGCTACACGGTCTGGCAGCGCGGCAAGAGGAGCGCCTTCCTCGATCTGGGCAAGGCCGAGGACAAGGACGTGCTGCTGGCGCTGGTGAAAACCGCCGACATCCTCGTCGAG
Organism: Solimonas soli DSM 21787; assembly: GCF_000474945.1. GTDB lineage: Bacteria > Pseudomonadota > Gammaproteobacteria > Nevskiales > Nevskiaceae > Solimonas > Solimonas soli. The sequence goes on from NZ_AXDW01000011.1 coordinate 219,207, forward strand.
TCCTACGCGCCCGGCGAAGCCGCGAAGCTCGGCCTCGATTACGCGACGCTGTCCGCGCTCAACCCGCGCCTGATCGTCTGCTCGATCACCGGCTACGGCCGCGACAATCCGCTGAGCGACCGCCCGGCGATCGACGCGCTGGTGCAGGCGCGCACCGGCCTGATGTTCGAGCAGCGCGGCTGGCCGGAAGGCGCGCTGAACCACATGAACGGCGAGCCCGACCCGTTCCCGGATCTGGAGATTCCGCAGGACTGGGTGCAGGGCGCGCCGCGTCCGGGCCCGCTGTTCGTCGCCTCGCAGTGGCCGAGCCTCGGCGCCTTCTTCAACGCCTCGCTCGGCATCGCCGCGGCGCTGCGCGCGCGCGAGATCACCGGCCGCGGACAGTGGGTCGAGACCTCGCTGCTGCAGGGCGCGCTGGCCGGCGCCGCCGGTGTCTGGCAGCGCGCCGAGAAGATCGACGCGCCCGGCTTCGACACCTGGATTCTCGGCAGCAAGTCGCCGAAGGGGCACTTCCAGGCCAAGGACGGGCACTGGCTGCACAACTGGGTGCCGAACCCGCGCTTCATCCTGCAGGCCGCGCAGGGCGACACGCTCAACGCCTCGCCGGACCTCACCGTGCAGAACGACCCGGACCGCTTCGGCACGGGCCCCGAAGAAATCCTGGTGATGTCGCACTACCAGCCGATCCTCGCCGAGGCCGTCGCCAAGTTTCCGGTCAAGGACTGGATCGAAGCCGCCGCGACCGCCGAGATGACGATGCAGCCGGTGCGCAGCATCGAGGAATCGCTCGCCGATCCGGCCTTCCTCGAAGACGGCTGCGTCACCGAGACGACGGACGCCACGCTCGGCACGATCCGCACCGTCGGCAATGCCTACAACATGAGCCTCACGCAAGGCCGGCCCGGCGCGCCGGCCGTCGCGCCGGGCGCCAACACCGATGAGGTGAAGGCGGAAGCGGCGAGGATCATCAAGGAAGCGAAGGCCGCTGCCCTCACCCCACCGTCTGCTGCGCAGACGGTCCCCCCCTCTCCCGCTGCGCGGGCGAGGGACGGTGGCCGGCCGCCTGCGGCGGCCGCACCTTTGGCGGGTATCGTTGTCCTCGACCTCGGCCTGGCGATCGCCGGTCCGTTCGGCACGCAGCTGCTCAGCGATCTCGGTGCGACCGTCATCAAGGTCAACGGCCTCTTCGATCTGTTCTGGCACCGCGTGCACATCGCCTACATGGCGAACCGCGGCAAGAAGTCGATCACCCTGAACCTGAAAGATCCGCGCGCGATGAAGATCCTGCTCGATCTGGTCAAGCAGGCCGACGTCGTGCAGCACAACATGCGCTACGACGCCGCCGAGCGCCTGAAGATCGATTACGAATCGCTGAAGCAGATCAACCCGAAGCTCATCTACTGCCACACGCGCGGCTTCGAGCGCGGCGCGCGCGCCGGCCTGCCGGGCAACGACCAGACCGGCGCCTGCCTGTCCGGCATCCAGTTCGAGGACGGCGGCATGGCGCGCGACGAGGGCGGCGTGAAGGGTCGTCCGCTGTGGAGCTTCACCAGCTTCGGCGATACCGGCAACGGCTTCCTCTCGGCGATCGCCATCTGCAACGCGATCTACCACCGCGACCGCACCGGCGAAGGCCAGTTCGTCGACACCTCGATCATCAACGCCGCGCTGCTCAACACCAGCTACGCGGTCGCCAGGCCGAACGGCGAAGGCTTCGCGCGGCCGCGCATCGGCGCGCTGCAGCTCGGCTACTCGGCGACGCATCGCCTGTACGAAGCGGCCGACGGCTGGATCTGCGTCGCCGCCACGCGCGGCCCGCAGCGCGCCGCGCTGCTGGAAACCTGCGGCATCGCCGCCGACGCGGCCGCCGACGACGCCGCGCTCGCCAAGACCATCGCCGCCCGGATCAAGGCGCAGACCGCGCAGGAGGCCTTCGCCGCGCTCGACAAGGCCGGCGTGCCGGTCGAGATCGTCGATGCGGAATTCTCGCGCAAGCTGCACGACGTGCCGGAATTCCAGAAGGCGAAGATGGTGGTCAGCTATCCGCATCCGGTGGTCGGCAAGCTCGACCAGATCGGCCTGCTGTTCTCGCTGTCCGACACGCCGGGCGTGATCCAGGGTCGCCCGCTGCTGGTCGGCGAGCACACCCAGGAAATCCTCGCCGGCATGGGCTACAGCGAGGAGCAGATCAAGACCATGGAAGAGCAGTTCGCGATCGGCTTCGTCGGCATGCCGCGCATGCCGCCGCGTCCGGCGACGACGCAGCCGCAGGCGCCGAAGCCGGGCATGGCGAGCATGCTGGAGAAGGAAGCCAAGCAGTAGCGCGACGATCGGGCGGGCCTCCTTGCCGCGACGGCAAGAGGCCGCGTCGCGCGCGCGACATGCGCGGCGCCGCGGCGGCACGGGCGCCGACGGCCCTTCGCTTCAGCCTTCGCCTTTTTCCGCGGCCGCCCGCCAATGCCGGTCCGGCGGTACGCTGAAGGCGATGCGCGTGCGCTATGCGGCAGGTAAAGCGCGTCGTAGCGGCCGGGCTGCGCCTCGGCGTCATGCCGCGCCAGCACGGCGTCGTCGGCGATTTCGTCGTCGCCCGGGCGCAGGGCCGCTTCATCAAGTGACGACGCCTGCGCCGCTCGGCAGCTTCCGGTTCTCCGACGTGGCGATGGACGCCGCCGGCGACTTCGCCGCGACCTGGAGCGCCGCCTGGATCGAGTATCCGTCCGGTCCGGACGGCATTCTCTATTCGCGCATCGACGCGCGGCTGTTCGGCGGCCCCTGAAACCGCTGCGTCTCGCGCGCCGCGTCCTCGTCCGCGGCCGCGCCGCGCGGCAGGCGCACCACGAAGCAGGTCTGCGCGCCGGCCGATTCCACCTCGACCTCGCCGCCGTGCGCGTCGACGATCTGCTTGACGATGTACAGGCCCAGGCCGAGTCCATCGCGGCGGCCCTCGTTCTGGCTGCGGCCGCGGAAGGGATCGAACAGCATCGGCAGCAGCTCCGGCGGAATGCGGCCGCCGTTGCGCACGCTGAATGTCGCCGCGCCGGGCGCGCGGCCGTCGAGATGGATTTCCACGGCGCCGGCCGCATCGCCGTGCTTGAGCGCGTTGCCGATCAGGTTCGAGGCGACCTGCGCGAGACGGTCGGCATCCCATTCGCCGCCGAGGTCGCCATCCTCGGTGATGGTGATGCGGCGCTGCGGATGCGCGGCGCGGTGCTCGTGCACGACGCGGCGCACCAGCACGCCGAGATCGGCCGCTTCGCGGCGGATGGCGATGCCGCCGGCGAGACGCGCGCGCACCACGTCGAGCAGGTCGTCGATCATGCGCGCCATGCGCTGCGAGCTGGAGATGATGCGCGAGGTGAGCGCGGCGACGCGCTCCGGCGTCGCCCCCTCGATCGCCGACGCCATCAGCATCACCGCCGACAGCGGATTGCGCAGATCGTGGCCGAGCACGGCCATGAACATCTCGGCCAGGTGCAGGGCCTCGGTGCGTTCGCGCAGCTCGTATGCGAGCTGCTGCTGCTGGCGGTACAGGCGGAAGAACACGTCCGCCTTGTTGCGCAGGATCACCGGGTTGATCGGCTTGTGCAGGAAGTCGACGCCGCCGCTCTCGTAGCCCTTGAACACGCGGCGCTCGTCGCGGCCGCCGGCGGTGATGAAGATGATCGGCACGTGCCGCGTGCGTTCGCTGCCGCGCATCAGCTCGGCGAGCTGGAAACCGTCCATCTCCGGCATCTGCACGTCGAGCAGGGCCAGCGCGATGTCGTGCGCGAGCAGCAGTTCCAGCGCCTCGACACCGGAACGCGCGGTGAGCAGTTCGACGTCGTCGCTGCGCAGCAGCGCCGCGAGCGCGAGCAGGTTGGCGTCGACGTCGTCGACCAGCAGGCATTTGATGCGCGTCGGCGGGGGCGGGTTTTCAAGCGGCATGGTCACGTTCCAGGGCGTGCAGCAGATCGCGAATCGCTTCGAGCGACATGACGAGGGCGGCGGCGGTGCGCTGCAGGGCGGCGGCCGGCATGGTCTCGGCCTGCGCGCCGCGCGGGTCCTGGACCACGGCCATGCCGCCGGCGCGATGCACGGCGGCGAGGCCGGCGGCGCCGTCGTCGTTGGCGCCGCTGAGGATGATGCCGAGCAGATGCGCGCCGTAGGCATCGGCGGCCGATTCGAACAGCACGTCGATCGAGGGGCGCGAGAAGTGCACCAGTTCGTCGGCCGACAGCGCGAGCTGCGGGCCGCGATCGACCAGCAAGTGATAGTCGGGCGGCGCGAAGTACACCGTGCCGGGCGCGACCGGCTCCTTGTCGTCGGCCTCGCGCACCGGCCGCGCGCAGCGCGGCGCGAAGATGTCGACCAGCAGGCTCGGCCGATCGCGCGGGATGTGCTGCACGATCAGCACCGGCGCGCGCAGCTGCGCCGGTAGCGCCGGCAGCAGCAGGCCGAGCGCCTCGATGCCGCCGGCCGAGGCGCCGATGACGACGGCGTCGATGCGCCGCTGCGCAAATGCAACGTCGTTCATGCGCCCTCCCGCTTGCGGAACACGCGATCCTCGCGCGCGACTTCCTCGAAGGCCTCGGCGTGCGCCGAGAAGCGCAGCGATTCGCGCGAGCCGATGCCGAGGAAGCCGCGCCGGCACAGCGCCTCGCGGAACAGGCCCAGGGCGCGGTCCTGAAGCTCGCGGTTGAAGTAGATCAGCACGTTGCGGCACGACACCAGCTGCACCTCGGCGAACACGCTGTCGGTGGCGAGGCTGTGGTCGCAGAACACGATGTGCTTCTTCAGCGAGCGGTCGAACAGGGCGCGACCGTAGGCCGCCGTGTAGTAATCGGACAGCGAGCCGGGGGCGCCGGACAGGCGATGGTTCTCGGTGAAACCCGGCACGCGGTCCATCTCGTAGACGCCGGCCTCGGCGCGCTGCAGCGCCTGCGGATTGATGTCGGTGGCGTAGATCAGCGTGCGTTCGAGCAGGCCTTCCTCGCGCAGCAGGATGGCGAGCGAATAGACCTCCTCGCCGCTGCTGCAGCCGGCGATCCACACCTTCAGCGACGGATAGGTCCGCAGATGCGGCACCACGCGCTCGCGCAGGGCGCGGAAGTAGGCGGGATCGCGGAACAGGTCGCTGACCTGCACGGTGAGGTAATCGAGCAGCGGCGGGAACAGCTCCGGCTGGTGCAGCAGGCGGTCCTGCAGCTGCGACAGCGTGCGGCAGGCGAAGCGTTCGAGCGCGGTGCGCAGGCGGCGGCGCAGGGAGGCGCCGGCGTAGGCGCGGAAGTCGTAGTGGTACTTCAGGTAGATCGCGTCGAGCAGCAGCTGCATCTCGATCTCGAAGACCGGATCGAGCGGCGGCTCGGGCGGCGTTTCCGCCGCGGCGCGGTTCACTTCGGCATCCATACGCGGATCAGCGACAGCAGCTGCTCGACGTCGAGCGGCTTGGCGATGTAATCGCTGGCGCCGGCGGACAGGCATTTCTCCTGATCGTCCTTCATCGCCTTGGCGGTCAGCGCGATGATCGGCAGGCGGCGGAAATGCGGGCGGCGGCGGATCTCGCGCATCGCCGTGTAGCCGTCCATCTCCGGCATCATGATGTCCATCAGCACCAGATCGATCGCCTCCTGCGGATTCGCCTGGCTGCGGTCGAGCGCCTCGACCGCCTCGCGGCCGTTGCGCGCGATCTCCACCTTCACGCCCTTGGGTTCGAGCAGGCTCGACAGCGCGAAGACGTTGCGCACGTCGTCCTCGACGATCAGCACGCGGCGGCCGTCGAGCGCGGTGTCACGGTCGCGCACCGCCTTGAGCATGCGCTGGCGCTCCGGCGGCAGCCGGGCCTCGACCTGGTGGATGAACAGCGTCACCTCGTCGAGCAGGCGTTCCGGCGAGCGCGCGTCCTTGATGATGATGGACTTCGAATAGCGGCGCAGGCGCTGCTCTTCCTCGTGCGTCAGCGAACGCCCGGTGTAGACGATGACCGGCGGGAAGGCGACGCCGTCCTGCTGCGACATGCGCTCCAGCAGCTCGTAGCCGCTGAAGTCGGGCAGCGAGAGGTCCATCACCATGCAGTCGAAGGTGGTCGCGCGCAGGGCCTGCAGGGCGTCGGCGCCGTTGGCGACGGAGACGATCTCGATGTCGCCGCCGCCGAGCAGGCGCTCGATGCTGTCGCGCTGCCGCGCGTCGTCCTCGACCACCAGCACGCGATGCAGGGTCTGCGCGAGGCGCTCTTCCAGCTTGCGGAAGGCGTCGATCAGCTCCTCGCGCTTGACCGGCTTCAGCGCGTAGCCGACGGCGCCGCGCTCGAGCGCCTCCTGCGCGTAGTCGGCCACCGAGACCACGTGCACCGGGATGTGCCGGGTCTGCGCGTTGCGCTTGAGCTGGTCGAGCACGCCGAGGCCGGAGTAGTCGGGCAGGTTCATGTCGAGCACGATGGCGCTCGGCCGCCAGTGCTGCGCCGCCGCCAGGCCATCGCCGGCGCTGTGCGTGACCACGGCCTGGAAGCCGAGCTCGTGCGCGAGATCGCGCAGGATCGCCGCGAAACGCAGATCGTCCTCGACGATCAGCACGAGGCGCGCATCCGGATTCAGCCGCGCGCGGTCGTCGTCGACGGCAGCCGTCGGCGGCGGCGGCGCGATGGGCAGCGACGGCGTCTCGGCTTCGGTGCGCGGCGCCGGCGCGGCGGCTTCCGGCGGCGCGCCGCCGGCCTGCGCCGGGTAGCGCAGCGGCAGCGTCAGCGTGAAGGTGCTGCCGGCGCCCGGCGCGCTGCGCACGCCGATGTCGCCGCCGAGCAGGCGCGCCAGATCGCGCGAGATCGACAGGCCGAGCCCGGTGCCGCCGTACTTGCGGTGCGTGCTGCCGTCGGCCTGGCGGAAGGCCTCGAAGATCAGGCCTTGCTGGCTCGCGGCGATGCCGATGCCGGTATCGTGCACGGCGAACGACAGGCCGTCCGGCGCCGCCTGCACGCGCAGCCCGACCTCGCCGTGCGCGGTGAACTTCACCGCGTTCGACAGCAGGTTGCGCAGGATCTGCGTGACGCGCTGCATGTCGGTTTCGAAGGCCGCCGGCACGTCGTCGTCGATCCTGATGGAGAGCAGCAGGCCCTTCTGCTCGGCGATCGGCGCGAAGATCGCGCGCAGATCGTCGGTCAGGCGCGCGACGCTCACCGTCTCCGGACTCAGTTCGACCTTGCCGGACTCGATCTTGGCGAGATCGAGGATGTCGTTGATCAGGGCCAACAGATCGTTGCCCGCCGAGAAGATGGTGCGCGCAAACTGCACCTGCTGCTCGGACAGATTGCCGTCCTTGTTGTCGGCGAGCAGCTTGGCGAGGATCAGCGTCGAGTTGAGCGGCGTGCGCAGCTCGTGGCTCATGTTGGCGAGGAACTCGCTCTTGTACTGGTTGGCGCGTTCGAGGTCGGCGGCCTTGTCGAGCAGCAGGGCCTGCGCCTTCGCCAGATCGTCGCGCTGCGTCTCCAGCACGTGGGTCTGCGATTCGAGCTGCGCATTGCTCTGTTCGAGCTCCGTCTGCTGCGCTTCGAGACGCGCCTGCGATTCCTTGAGGACGCGACCCTGTTCCTCCAGCTCCTCGTTGCTGACGCGCAGCTCCTCCTGCTGCGCCTGCAGCTCCTCGGCCTGGCGCTGCGTTTCCTCGAGCAGTTCCTCGAGGCGCGTGCGGTCGCGCGCCGCGCGCACGGCGACGCCGAGCGTCTCCGACACGCGGTCGAGCAGTTCGCGATCGCTGGCGTCGGTACGGCGGAAAAAACCGAGTTCGATGACCGCCTGCACCTGCTCGTCGACGATCGCCGGCGCGATCAGCAGTTCGCCCGGCCGGCCCTGTCCCAATGCCGAATGCACGGCGAGATAGCCGGCCGGCACCTCGCGCACCTGCAGCGTGCGCCGCTCGCGCGCCACCTCGCCGAGCAGGCCATCGCCGGGGCGCAGCGTGCCGCCGGGCGCGTCGGGCGCCAGCGCATAGCCGGCGACGCGCTGAAAGTGCGTGCGGCCCTCGGCGACGTAGACAGCGCCGACGCGCGCGCCGAGATAGTCGGCGAGGAACGCCAGCAGATTGGCGCCGAGCACCTCGAGCCGCTGTTCGCCCTGCAGCCGCGCCGCCAGCGCCAGCTGCCCGCTGCGCAGCCAGGTCTGCGTCTGCCGCGCGCGGTAGTCGCGCACGGTCATCGCCGCGCCGGCCAGGATCAGGGTCAGCAGCAGGCCCGCGCTGCCCCAGGTGAACAGCACCGAGAAGCGCGCGGCATCCTGCCACGCCTGCTGGCGCTCGCGCAGCGCGGCGCGCTCGTCCGCGTCGATGGTGGCGACCAGCGTGCGGATGCGCGCCATCAGCGCGCGGCCGCGGTCGCTGCGCACGGTGGCGGTGGCGAGGGCGCTGTCGCCGTCGCGCTTCTGCGCGACGGTCTGGCCGAGCTCGTCCATCTTCTGGCCGATCAGCGATTCGAGCGTGTCGAGCTGCCGCATCCGCTCGGCATCGCCGCGGACGGTGGCGCGCAAGGCCGACAGCGCCGACGGCAGCGTGGCCTGCGCGGCGATGTACGGTTCGGCGTACTGCTCGTCTCCGGTCAGCAGGAAACCGCGCTGGCCGGTCTCGGCATCCTTGACGACGGACAGCACGTCCTGCAGCTGCTGCAGCAGCTGCAGGGTGTGCTGCACGCGCGCCGAGGTTTCGTCGCGCTCGCGCAGCGACCGGTACGAAACGGCGGTGATGAGGCAGACGACGAGGATGGCCGCCGCGAAGCCGATCAGCACCGGCGGCGCCATCGGCAGGCGCGAACGGGTGTCGTGAACCGAGACGGGGTCGGCTGGCGGTTTCGGCATGCGGCGTCCTTGCTTGGGTTTTTCCCCGGCACCGCGCCGCGGCACCGCCATCGGGCATTCCGCCGCATGGCAGCGCGCATCTCCTGCGCCGTACAAGAGCCCATCGCTCGATGAGCCCGGGGAGCGAGCGATCATAGCGGAGCCCTTGCCCTGTCGCGCAAGCCACTGCCGGCCTGCTCCGGCATACTCGCGGCATGAGCGACATCGCCCTGCGCGACTTCATCGACCGGCATCCGCGCCTGTTCGTCCTGAGCGGCGCCGGCGTCAGCACCGACTCCGGCATTCCCGACTATCGCGATGCCGACGGCGCCTGGAAACGCGCTCCGCCGGTGACCTATCAGGCCTTCATGGGCGAGCCCGCGACCCGGCAGCGCTACTGGGCGCGCAGTGTCGTCGGCTGGCGCCTGTTCGGACGCTCGCAGCCGAACAGCGCGCACCGCGCGCTGGCGGCGCTGGAGAGCCGCGGCGGCGTCGAGCTGCTGCTGACGCAGAACGTCGACCGCCTGCACCAGCAGGCGGGCAGTGAACGGGTCGTCGATCTGCACGGCCGGCTCGATCTCGTGCGCTGCATGTCCTGCGGGCGGCGCTGGCCGCGCGCGGAGTTCCAGCAGCTCCTGCTGCAGCGCAATCCGGCGTGGGCGACCCTCGACGCCGGCATCGCGCCGGACGGCGACGCCGATCTCGAGCACGCCGATTTCTCTTCCTTCGCGGTGCCGCCGTGCCCGGCCTGTGGCGGCCTGCTGAAGCCGGACGTGGTGTTCTTCGGCGAGAGCGTGCCGCGCGAGCGTGTCGACGCGGCGATGGCCGCGCTGCGGGCGGCCGACGCGATGCTCGTCGTCGGGTCCTCGCTGATGGTGTGGTCCGGCTACCGCTTCGCGCAGGCGGCGGCCCGGGCCGGCAAGCCGCTCGCCGCGGTCAATCTCGGCCGCACGCGCGCCGACGATCTGCTGCAGCTGAAAGTCGCGCAGCCGGCGGCCGAGGCGCTGGCCTTCCTGCTCGCCGGCGAAGCGGCCGCAATCGCCGGCTGATCAGTCGACGATGGCTTCGTCGACGCGCGTGCTCTGCGTGTCGATCTGCAGGCCGGCGTGCTTGCGGCGCACGGCGGCGATCGCTTCCTCGACGCTGGCGCCGGCCTGCGCGACGTCGAAGCCGACCAGCTCGGCGGTCAGCGCTTCACCGGCGGTGTTCTGGCGCAGATCGCGGCGCCAGAAATCGAAGTAGTCCTTCTCGCGGCCTTTATGAATCACGCGAATGTAGTAACGGGCCTTGGCCATGGATCATTCTCCAGCGGAACGGCGAGTGGGAGCGGGCTGCGACGGCACAGCTCACTGCAAAGTCCCGCCCTCCGGCGGCGTGCCGACCGAGCGCGCAGCGGCCTTGCGCTGCTCCTTCTCGTCCTTCTTCTTTTTCTTGGCCAGCTCGCGCTGGCGTTTCTCGAATCCGTAATTGGTCTTGGCCATCGTTGTCGCTCCGATGCGGTGGAGGGCGCCGCTGCACGCAACGGCGAAAGGCGCCGGCGAGCTGCCGGCCTGCGCAGGTCCGGGATCGAAGGCGCGAGGCGCGAGCGGTCGGGGAGGCCGGCGGACGATCTCCGCTGGCGGCGTGGACTCACGCCGAAGGCTGGGGAAGGGCGGCGAGGATACGCTGCCGGGGTCGACAAGTCGAACGGCGACGAGGCGTCATCCTTTGTATCACCCGTTTGTATCAGGCCGCACCGGCGTTGCGCCGGCTATCGTCGATCCAGCATCGTCGCCCGCGTCACGTGCGGCGACCCGAAATCCAGATCCCAGGTTCAGGACACACGATGAGCACTCCGACCGACAGCGCGCCGGCGGCACCCGCCGCGCCCAAGCCCACACGCATTCCGCCGATCGTCACGCTCGACGCGAAGTTCTTCTGGGACGCGGCCGATCAGGAGCAGTTCGTCGGCCAGAAGTGCGGCGACTGCGGGCTGTTCACCTTCCCGCCGCGGCCGATGTGTCCGCAGTGCTTCAGCCTGAACCGGCAGATCGTGCCGCTGTCGGGTCGCGGCACCGTGCATGGCTGGACGATTCCGCGCCATCCGGCGCCGTTCGGCTTCAAGGAGGCGCCGATCGTCGCGGTGATCCAGCTCGAGGAAGGCATCCGCTTCGTCTCCAACGTCGTCGACTGCGCGCACGACGAAATCCGCCCGGACATGCCGGTCGTGGTGACGTTCGAGGCGACCATGAACAACCACAAGGTCCCCGTCTTCAAGCCGGCCGGAAAATAAGAAGAACGAGAACGCAGACATGGCAAGAAAATTCACGGAAGCGGCGATCGCCGGCATCGGCCAGACCGAGTTCTCCAAGGCCTCGGGCCGCAGCGAGCTGCAGCTCGCCGCCGAGTGCGCGCTGGCGGCCTGCCGCGACGCCGGGGTCAACCCGCACGACATCGACGGCATGATCACCTTCACCATCGACAACAGCGACGAGATCAATCTCGCGCGCTGCCTCGGCGTGAAGGATCTGGCGTACACCACGCGCATCCCGGGCGGCGGCGCGGCGGCGGCGGCGACGATCTACCAGGCGATGGCCGCGGTCAACGCCGGCCTGTGCAACAACGTGCTGATCTGGCGCGCGATGAACGAACGCAGCCAGTACCGCTTCGGCCAGAATCCGCAGGGCCAGCAGATGCAGTACCAGTCGGGCAACGGTACCGGCTCGCTGCTGTGGTGCGTGCCCTACGGCGCGATGACGCCGGCGAGCTGGGGCGCGCTGCAGGCGGCGCGCTACATGCAGAAGTACGGCGTGACGAACCGCGATCTCGGCTACATCAGCGTGCAGCAGCGCGCCTACGCGGCGAACAATCCGGCGGCGTGGTTCTACGGCAAGCCGATCACGCTCGAGGATCATCAGAGCTCGAAGTGGATCCAGGAGCCCTGGCTGCGCCTGCTCGACTGCTGCCAGGAGAGCGACGGCGGCGTGGCGATCCTCGTCACCAGCCTCGACCGTGCGCGCGATCTGCAGCAGAAGCCAGTGCACATCCTCGGCGCCACGCAGTCGATTCCGTACAACGTGGAAGTGATCTCCAATTACTACCACGACGATCTCACGGTGATGCCGGAGGCGCAGGGCGTCGCCAAACGCCTGTGGGCGATGACCGGCCTGGCGCCCTCCGACATGCAGATGGCGGCGATCTACGACGCCTTCACCCCGCACGTGCTGCTGCAGCTCGAAGCCTTCGGCTTCTGCAAGCCGGGCGAGGGCAAGGATTTCGTCAAATCCGGCGGCATGGCGCTCGACGGACCGCTGCCGACCAACACCAACGGCGGCCTCAGCGGCGAGGCCTACATCCACGGCATGAACAGCATGATCGAGGGCGTGCGGCAGATTCGCGGCACCTCGCACAACCAGGTGACGAAGAAGACCGTCGAGCACGTGCTCGTCTCGTCGGGCATGGCCGGCGCCGTGCTCGCGCGCGCCTGAGGCCCGCGCGAAGCGCATGACGAGCGAGGCCGAAGGCGTGGCCGCGCCGCTGACGCTGCGGCTCGACGCCGGCGCGAGCCTGCCCGGCGAGCGCGCGCCGCGGATCGCCGTCGATCTGTTCGCGCCGCCGCCGGACGTGCCGCCGCGCGCGCTGCTGTGGTGTCTGCCGGGCGGCAACATGAATCGCCGCTACTTTGACTTGATCCCGCCCGCCAAGGCGGGCGGGGGCGATCTGCTGCCGCCGGCGGAAGGCGGCGGTCCGCCCGACACGAGCTTCAGCTTCGCGCGCGCGATGGCCGCGCAGGGCTTCGTCGTCGCCGCCGTCGATTACCTCGGCCTCGGCGACAGCAGCAAGCCGGACGACGGCTGGCTGTGCACGCCGGACACGCTGACCGCGATCCATCGCCACGTCCATGAAACGCTGATGGCGAAGCTGCGCGACGGCAGCGCGCATCCGCGGCTCGGCGCGCTGCCGGACCTCGCCAGCATCGGCGTCGGCCATTCGATGGGCGCAATGATGACGATCCTGCAGCAGCACGCGCATGCGCCGCACGCGGCCGTCGTGCTGCTCGGCTTCTCGACGCGTGGCCTGCCGGAGTACGCGCCGCCGCCGCTCAAGGACATCGGCGATCCGCTCGCCGCACGGCCGCTGCTGCTCGACATCGCCCGGAAGATGTACGGCGGCCAGGCCTATCCCGTGATTCACGCCGCGCGCGCCGGCAACAGCGAGCTGTTCGGCAGCAGCAAAGCCGAGCCGGCCGGCGTGGCCGCGCTCAAGGCCGCGACCGACTGCCTGCTGCCCATTCCCGCGACGCTGTCGATCGTGCCCGGCAACGTCGCGCCGGAAGCGGCGAGCATCGCGGTGCCGGTGTTTCTCGGCGTCGGCGCCCGCGACATGGTCGGCCCCGCGCATCAGGTGCCGGCGGCGTTCAGCGGTTCGTCCGACATCACGCTGCTCGTGCTGCCGGAGACCGGGCACAGTCATTTCCTGTTTCCGGCGCGCGCGCAGCTGTTCCGGCGCGTCGGCGCGTGGCAGGCGGCCCTGCGCGCCTGAAGGCGCCGCATCGCGGCGCCGGGCCGCGCGATTGGCCGCCGCTATTCGACCTTGGTGACGATGCCGTCCTTGATCGCGACCAGGCCGTCCATCTTCTTGCCGTTGCCGTCGCACTTGATGCGGATGTTGACGGAACCGTCGTCGGCGACCGACTTGCTGCTGGCGCCGCAGGTTTTCGGCAACTGCGCCAGGAATTTGTCGGCCTGCTTCATGTCGGCCGGATTGGCCTCGGCCGCCTGCGCCAGTCCCGCGGCCGCGCACAGCGCCGCCAGCAGCAGAAGACCGGCCGTCGCTTCGATATTGCGTCGCATGTGAATCCCTCCACGTGGGCGGCAGATCCGCCGTTCGTTGCGCGATTGTCCGGTGCCCAGCTGAAGTCGCGCTGTACGCGCGCCGTCCCGCGCGCGGTCAGCAGCTCGTCGCTGAACTCGCTGACGTCGAGCGCCGCCTTGCGGTTGTCTTCTTGCTGCGTGCGGACAGCAGCTTTGTCCGCAGCAGGCGCTCGCCGCGCATGACGTACAGGATGTAAATGCGATCGTCATCCCGACGATAGAAAATCCGGCAGGGCGCCTCGACGATTCGCCGGTAGCGCCAGCCCTTGAGTTCCTGCGGCTTCGATCCGCTCCGGGATGAGCCGCCAGCTGACCGACGTGCTGAAAAACGCGCCGCACCAGTTCTTTGGCGGCTTCCGGATTTTCCAGGGCGGTATAGTCGGCGATGGCGTCGAGATCACTCGGTGCCGGTTCGGTCCGGACTGGCACTCCCATGGCGACAAGCGCCGTATCGCGGCGACCCGAATCACCAGGCCCTGCACCGCGGTTCCTTCACCATCGCCTGTCCTCGACATCGAGGGCTCGGCGTGTACGGCGGGGCCTGCGTCGGCGCGGCATGCGAAAGGTCCGGGAAGCGGTTCGCGGCGACGGCGAACGCCGGCGCCGGCCGCAGGCAATGAGGATCTCCCGGCGGGGCGTGCGCCGCCGCGCGCCCCGAGTCGGACTCACCTCCCACAAGTGGACGGGGTCGGAAGGCGGCGGCTTCCTTACAGTTCACGCACCCACGTCGAGGAGAAGGACAGCATGGCGACGGCATTGAAGCCCGGTTCGCGCTTCAAGAGCGCGGTTTGCGAAACGCAGGTGATGGTCGTCAAGGCGCCGGCCGGCGAGCACGATCTGCGTTGCGGTGGCGCGCCGATGGTGGCGCCGACCGACAGCGCGGGCGGCGAACCGGATGCCGCCTTTGGCGGGCCGACGCTGATCGGCAAGCGCTATGTCAACGCCGACGAATCGCTTGAGCTGCTCTGCACCAAGGGCGGCAAGGGCGGCCTGAGCCTCGGCACGACGCCGCTCGAAGTGAAGCAGGCCAAGCAGCTGCCGTCGTCGGACTGAGCGTCCGCGTGGCGCGGGGCGGCGAGCGGCGAGCCTGCGGCGCCGACGCTTCTTGATCGTTTCCGCAATGCCGCTTGATCCGCCCTCATCCCGACCGGCGCCCCGCGCCGGGCAGCCGCGAGGTCGGGGAGAATGCAGGGCACCTGGAACGCCGACCCGCCAGCCGATCGCAACCGCCCGAGCACCATGAACATCTCCACCATTCTCGACATGGCCGCCGAAGCGTTCGGCGAACGCGTGGCGCTGGTCGTCGGCGACGAGCGCTACACCTACGCCGCACTGCGCGAAGCGGCGCTGCGCGCGGCGGCGCGCATCCAGGCCTCCGGCGCGCGCTGCGTCGCGTTGCTCGACGTCGCCAGCCCGGCGACGCCGATCGCCGTGTTCGCCGCGGCCTACGCCGGCGTGCCCTACGTGCCGCTCAACTACCGCCTGACGGCGCCGGAGTTGAACGAGCTGGTCGAGCGCATCGCGCCGGCGCTGCTGATCACGATCGACGACTACCGCAAGCTGCTCGTGCCACGCGCCGACCTGGGGATTCTCGATCGCGGCGAATTCCTCGCACTGCCGCCGCTCGACGGCGCGCCGCCGCAGCCGGCCGAGGACCCGCGCGCGATCGCCGTGCAGCTCTTCACCAGCGGCACGACCGGCAAGCCGAAGGCGGCGATCCTGCGCCACGAAAACCTGATGAGCTACATCGTCGGCACCGTCGAGTTCGGCGCGGCCGACGAGGACGACGCGATCGTCGTCACCGTGCCGCCGTATCACATCGCCGGCATCTCGGCGGTGCTCAGCTCGACCTATGCCTGCCGGCGCATGGTGCTGCTGCCGAACTTCGAACCGCGCGCCTGGCTCGAGGCGATGCGCCGGGAGAAGGTCAGCAACGCCTTTCTCGTGCCGACCATGCTCGGCCGCATCGTCGATCACCTCGTCGAGCACGGCGCCGCGCCGGACCTGCCGGCGCTGCGCGCGCTGGCCTACGGCGGCGGCAAGATGCCGCTGTCGACGATCGCCAAGGCCATGCAGCTGTTCCCGGGCGTCGACTTCACCAACGCCTACGGCCTCACCGAGACCAGCTCGACGATCGCCGTGCTCGGCCCGGACGATCACCGCGCCGCCGCCGCCAGCGACGATCCGCTGGTGCGCCGCCGCCTGGCCTCGGTCGGCCGGCCGGCGGCGGTCGAGATCGAGATTCGCGACGACGACGGCAAGGTGCTCGGGCCCGAGGAGGCCGGCATGGTCTACGTGCGCGGCCCGCAGGTGTCCGGCGAATACCTCTCGCTCGGCAGCCAGCTCGATGCCGACGGCTGGTTCCCGACCAAGGACCGCGGCTATCTCGACGCCGAGGGCTACCTCTTCCTCGACGGCCGCGCCGACGACGTCATCGTGCGCGGCGGCGAGAACATCTCGCCGGGCGAGATCGAGGACGTGCTGCTCTCGCACCCGGCGGTCGCCGACTGCGCCTGCGTGGCGATGCCCGACGAGCAGTGGGGCGAGGCCGTCGCCGCGGCCATCGTGCTCAAGGACGGCGCCGCCGTCGACGCCGCCGAGCTGCAGGAGCTGGTCAAGGGCCGGCTGCGCTCCTCGCGCGTGCCGCAGGCCATCGTCTTCAAGGACGCGCTGCCGTACAACGAGACCGGCAAGGTGCTGCGCCGCGTGATCCGCCAGGAATTCGCCGGCTGAGCGCCGTCCTTGCCGCTTGCGGGCGAGGGCGGAGACTGCGCATCGTCCGCCGCAGCGTTTAATCTTCCGCGACCGCCACGGAGCCGCGCCATGCCGTTCATCATCGACAAGACGGTCGACATCAACGCCCCCGCCGACGTCGTCTGGGAAGTGATCAGCGATCTGGCGAAGTATCCGGAGTGGAATCCGTTCTGCGTCGAATGCCGCTCGACCCTGCGTCCGGGCGACCCGATCGACATGAAGGTCAGGCTCACCGCGCGGCCGCAGGCGCAGCGCGAGTGGATGAAGGAATACACGGCGGGCAAGGGCTTCGCGTACAGCATGAAGCCGGTGCCGGGCGGCGCGCTGTCGTCGCGGCGCTCGCACGAGATCACGCCGGTCGACGGCGCGCGCAGCCGCTATCGCTCGCACTTCCAGCTGCAGGGCTGGCTCAGCGTCGTCGTGCTGGCGCTGTTCCGTCGCGCGCTCGAAAACGGCTTCGCCGGCATGACGGCGGGCGTCAAGCAGCGTGCCGAGGAACTGTGGATTCATCGTCAGACCAACGCCGGCGGCGGTTGAGCGCACGATGAGCGCGCCGCGCGATGCCGCGGCGCCGGGCGCCGCCTATCGCGATGCGCTGCTCGCGAGTCTGGGCGTCGCCGCATCGGCGCCGGCGCCGGTGCCGGACGAGCATCCGGCGCTCGCCTGCGCGGCGAGCGGCCTGATGGCGCTCAGCGGTCAGGCCGACGGACCGCCCTTGATGTGTCCCGTGCCGCTCGCCACGCTCGCCGACGGCGCGCTCGCCGCGCTCGCCACGCTGGCGCCGCAGGCCGACTTCGCCGATCTGCGCGGAGCCCGCCTGCTCGGCGAGCGCGCGGCGCTGACGGGGCTGCGCCGTCAGGGCGCGCGATCCGCCGGCGGCGCCTGTCGCCTGCTCGATGCCGCCGACGGCGCATTCGCCCTGAGCCTGGCGCGCGACGATGACTGGTCGCTGCTGCCGGCCTGGCTGGAGGACGACGCGGCGGATTGGGATCGCGTCGCGCGGCTCGTGCGCACGCGCCATCGCGACGAACTCGTCGCGCGCGGCCGGCTGCTCGGTCTGGCCGTCGCGCCGGGCGTGGACGCGCCGCACGAGCGCACGGCCTGGTTCGAGCTGCCGCGCGGCGACGCGCATTTCGCGATGAAACCCGCGCGGCCGCCGCGCGTCGTCGATCTGTCCTCGCTGTGGGCCGGCCCGCTGTGCACGCAGCTGCTGCAGCGCTGCGGCGCCGAGGTGATCAAGTGCGAGAGCACGACGCGTCCCGACGGCGCGCGCCAGGGGCCGGCGGCGTTCTTCGATCTGCTCAACGCCGGCAAGCGCAGCGTCGCGCTCGAGCTGCACACGCCGCGCGGCCGCGCACAGCTGCGCGAGCTGCTGCTGCGCGCCGATATCGTCATCGAGGCCTCGCGGCCGCGCGCGCTGCGGCAGATGGGCATCGAGGCCGAGGCGCTGCTGCGCGAGAACGCCGGGCTGACCTGGGTCAGCCTCACCGGCTACGGCCGCGCCGAGCCGCAGGCGCAGTGGATCGCCTACGGCGACGACGCCGGCGTCGCCGCCGGCCTGTCGGAAATCCTGTACCGCGCCAGCGGCGCGCGCGTCTTCGTCGGCGATGCGATCGCCGACCCGCTGACCGGCCTGCACGCCGCGCTCGCCGCCTGGGCCAGCCATCGCGCCGGCGGCGGGCGCCTGCTCGCGCTGGCGCTGCGCGATGTTGCGCGCCACGTCGCGCAGTTCGACCGGCCACGCGACGACGAGGCCCTGCGCGCGCGGCAGCGCGAGTGGACCGCGTGCGTCGCCGGCCTCGAAGCAGGCCTGCCGCCCGCGCGCGCCGCGCGCGGCACGGCGGCGGCGCTCGGCGCCGATACGACGCGCGTGCTGCAAGGCTGGGGCATCGCATGCTGATTCGCCGCGCCGAGCTGCACTTCGGACCAGTCGTCGATCTGCGCATCGCCGACGGCCGCATCGCCGCGATCGGCGCGCGCCTGCATGCGCAGGGCGACGAGACGGTGATCGACGCCGACGGCGGCGCCCTGCTGCCGGCGCTGCGCGATCACCACATCCATCTGCAGGCGCTCGCCGCGGCGCGCGCCTCGGTCGCCTGCGGCCCGCCGCAGGTGCAGGACGAGGCGGCCCTGGTCGCGGCGCTGCGCGCGGCGGCCGCGCAGGGCGAGGGCTGGCTGCGCGGCGTCGGCTATCACGAAACGGTGGCCGGGCCGCTCGATCGCGCGCGGCTCGATCGTGTCGTCGCGTCGCGGCCGCTGCGCATCCAGCAGCGCAGCGGCCGGCTGTGGATTTTCAACTCGGCGGCGCTCGCCGCGCTCGGCGCGCGCGACGACGGCGACGATCCCTTCGAGCGCGTCGACGGCCGGCTGACGGGACGCCTCTACGACGCCGACGACTGGCTGCGCACGCGCCTGCCGCGCGCGCGGCCCGCGCTGCAGGCGCTGAGCCACGCGCTGGCGGCGCGCGGCGTGGTCGGCCTGACCGACACCACACACACCAACGGCCCCGACGATCTCGCGCATTTCGCGGCGCTGCAGGCGCGCGGCGAACTGCTGCAGGCGCTGTGCGTGATGGGCGATGCGCGGCTCGACGCCGAGGCCGACCGGCCCGGCGTGGCGCGTGGCGCGCACAAGTTCCATCTGCACGAGCACGCGCTGCCGGATTTCGAGGCGCTGTGCGCGGCGATCCGCCGCAGTCACGCGCACGGCCGCAATGTCGCCTTCCACTGCGTGACGCGCACCGAACTGGTCTACGTGCTCGGCGCGCTGGCCGAGACCGGCACGCGCGGCGGCGACCGCATCGAGCACGCCGCGGTCGCGCCGCCGGAACTCGCCGCCGAGCTGGCGCGTCGCCGCCTGTGGGTGGTGACGCAGCCGAACTTCGTCGCCGAGCGCGGCGATGCGTATCTCGCCGAGGTCGAGCCGCAGGATCGTGCCTGGCTGTACCGCTTGCGCGGCCTGCAGGCGGCCGGCGTGGCGCTGGCCGGCAGCACCGACGCGCCGTTCGGCGACGCCGATCCCTGGCGCGCCATGCAGGCCGCCTGCGAGCGCCGCACGCCGCGCGGCGCGCTGCTCGGCGCGGACGAGACGCTGACGCCGGAGGCCGCGCACGCCCTGTTCACCGGCGCGCTGCGCACGCCGACGCGGCCGGCGCCGCCGCTCGCGGTCGGCGCGCCGGCCGATCTCTGCCTGCTGGCCACGCCGTGGGCGGCGCTGCGCACGCGGCTCGGCGCGGCGCGCGTGCGCATGACCTGGCGCGCCGGCGTGCCGGTCTGGGCCGGCTGAGACCGCGGGCGCGGCGGGCGCCGACTTGCCCCGTCGTCCGGGCGGACGAAGAATTCCGGGCATGCGTTATTGAAACTCGGCGGCATGGAGCACAGCGCCATCATGCGCAGGACTGGACGGGGAGTGTCGGAGAGGCAGCCTCAGGGGGTGGTGGCCGGGGCGGCGAGCGCGCCGGCGCCGGCCGTGGCGCGCGTCGGACGGCCGCCGGCCGTCACCGTGCAGGCGATCATCGCGGCGGCGATCGAGATCGGCCTCGACACCGTCACCTTCAAGCAGATCGCCGACCGGCTCGGCGTCGCGCAGGCGACGCTGTACCGGCACGTCCACAACCGCGACGAGCTGCTGCGCCTGGCGACTTTCCAGATCATGCTCGCGCGCCGCCTGCCGGACGGCGCGCATGAGCACTGGACGGCGCTCGCCGAGCGCTACGCCGAGGGCCTGTTCGAGGTGCTGACCGCCGAGCCGCTGCTGATCGCCGAGCTGCTCAAGGGCCGCCTCGGGCCGCACGCCGAGCTCGACATCCTCGAACAGTTCATCGAGGCGATGGCGGCGCACGGCTTCCGCGCCGAGGAAAGCGCGGCGCTGTTCCACTGGATCGGCATGGTCACGCTCGGCGCCGCGCTCGGCGCCGCCGGCCTCAAGGCCAGCATCCAGAACCAGGAGCCCTGGCATCAGCTGATCGACCGCACCTTCGACGAGCGCGACGAGGGCGAGCTGCCGCACGCGCGCGCGCTGCTGGGCAATCTCGGCGAGACGGCGATGCTGGTCGACTGGCGCGTCGCCCTGCGCACGATGCTGTCCGGCTACGCCGCCGCGCGCGAGAAGCGCGAGAACCTCGCCAGGACCTTGCATACGCGGCGGCGCGAGCGCTGACGCGCGGCCCGGGAGACGACGCCATGGACAAATGGATCTGCGTGATCTGCGGCTACATCTACGACGAGGCGCTCGGCATGCCCGAACACGGCATCGCGCCGGGCACCCGGTTCAGCGAGCTGCCGGACGGCTGGGTCTGTCCGGAATGCGGTTCACCGAAGGAATCGTTCGAGATCTACGCCGGTTGAAGCCGGGAACAACGAGGGGGAGAAGGCCATGAAGCATCAGATGCAGGCGCGCTTTGCCGCGCCACCGGACGTGGTCGTCCGCATGTTCGGCGACAAGGCCTTCCACGTGAAGAAGCTCGATGCGCTCGGCCTGCCGTACAAGGTCCTGGCGCAGGAGGCCGATGCCAACACCTTCCGCATCCGCGTCGAGCGCAAGGTGCCGGTGCAGATGCCGGGCGGCAAGAAGGCCGAGGCGACGGTCGTCAACGAGGAGCTCTGGCATCTCGCCGAGCGGCGCGGCAGCGTCAAGGTCGATGCCGGCATGATGCCGATCGACTGCGCGTGCACGGCGCAGATCGTCGCCGACGGCAAGCACACGCGCGTGGTCTACGACTGGACGATCAAATCGAGCGTGCCGCTGCTCGGCGGCCAGATCGAGAAGATGGCGCTCGCCGACATGGAGACGCGCTTCGCCGACGAGACGCGCGTCGCCGCCAGCCTGCTGAACGACTATCTCTGAACGCAGGCCGCGGCGCGGATACTCGTTTCGGACGAGGCACCGCGCCGATTCGCAACTACGATAGCTCCACGGCGATGTGCGCGTGGCGCGCACCGCGCTCCGGCCCGCACACGATCGGCTTCACGCGACGATGGCGACAGGCCGCTCACGCGGCGCAGCGAATGTCCTGCGCGCGCTTTGATGGGATCGTCTCCGGCGATTCCAACGACGAGGAGAGAACATGAAGGTCAAAACGGTTCTGGCGTCCTGCTTCGCCGTCAGCGCGATCGGCTTTGCCGCGCCGCAGGCTTACGCGAAGGTCGATGCCGCGAAAGCGGCGGAGCTCGACGGTCCGAAGCTGACGTGCATCGGCGCCGAGAAGGCCGGCTCGCCGGGCGGCGTCGCCGAATACACCGGCAAGTACCTCGACAGCTGGCCGGGCATGAAGAAGCCGTTCGGCTACGAACCCGGACCTTATGCCGACGAGAAGCCGCTGTTCACGGTCACCGCGAAGAACATGGCGCAGTACGAAGCCAAGCTGACCGAAGGCCAGAAGGCGCTGCTCAAGCAGTTCCCCGATTCGTACCGCATGAACGTGTATCCGAGCCACCGCGACTTCGGCGTGCCGGCCTGGGTCTGCGACACGGTCAAGAAGAACGCGACGACCTCGGAAGTCGTCGATGACGGTCTCGGCATCACCGGCATCAGCGGCGCGATTCCGTTCCCCTTCCCGAAGAGCGGCCTCGAAGCGATCTGGAACGTCATCAACCCGCATCGCGCCTGGACCGAGCAGGCGGTCTGCGACATCGCCGACGTCTATTCGAACGGCAGCATCGCCTGGGGCCGCAACAAGTTCATGACGCTGAACCCGGGCAACGACCCGAAGAAGCGCGGCTCGTTCACCGACAAGATCAACGCCTACTTCTACACCGGCTACCTGCTGCCGGAACGCGACAAGGGCTTTGTCGCCGTCGGCATCCAGCCGAACAACTTCAAGAACGATTCGACGCAGTCCTGGCAGTACCAGCCCGGCATCCGCCGCGTGCGCCAGGCGCCGGAAGTCGGCTTCGACTACCCGGTGCCGCCGGCCGGACTGCGCACGGTCGACGACGACTACGTATTCAACGGCTCGCCGGAGCGCTACACCTGGAAGCTGGTCGGCAAGCAGGAAATCTACGTGCCGTACCACAACTTCAAGATCAATGATCCGGCGCTCAAGTACACGGACATCATCAAGCCGAACACCATCAACCCGGACTACGAGCGCTACGAGCTGCACCGCGTGTGGATACTCGAAGGCTCGCTCAAGCAGGGCGTGCGCCACATCTACAGCAAGCGACGCCTGTACGTCGACGAGGACACCTGGATGGCGCTGTGGGCCGACAACTACGACGCGCGCGGCCAGCTGTGGCGCGTGGCCTTCGTCAACTACTTCTTCTCGCAGGAATCGCAGACCTTCCACCGCGGCACCTCGGTCTATCACGACCTGACGGCGAAGGCCTACGAGGCCGGCTACATGGTCAACGAGCGCGGCGATGGCTGGTGGCGCACCAACAAGCCGCTGACGCCGGCGATGTTCAGCCCGGAAGCGGCGGCGCGCGGCGGCCATTAAGAACTCTGCGAGTGACTGTCAAACGGGGCGGCTTTGCCGCCCCGTGTTTTTGAGGATCGGAAAATGCAGACGGCGTTCATCACCGGCGCGAATGTCGGACAGGCGAATCTGCTGACGAAGGCACTGGCGGCGCGCGGCTGGCGCGTGTTCGCCGGCGTGCTGCCCGGCGCGCCCACGGATCTCGTCACCGGCGGCAACGTCGTCGTCGTCGAGCAGGACGTGTCGAAGGACGAATCGGTGAAGGCGAGCGCCGGATTCGTGACCGACGCGCTGGGCGGCGGCGGGCTCGATCTGCTGATGAATGTCGCCGGTGTCGCCAACATCGGCACCGGCGTGCTGGAAGCGGCCGATTTCGCGGCGGTGCAGCGCCTGTTCAACATCAATCTGTTCGGCCAGCTGCGCGTGATCCAGGCCTTCCTGCCGCTGATCCGCCGCAGCGCGCCCGGTTCGCGCATCGCCAACTACAGCTCCGGCGCCATCCTCGCCAACCCGGTCGGCGCCGGCGCCTACAACATGACCAAGCATGCCATCCACGGCATGACGCTGACCCTGCGCCACGAGCTCGCGCCGTTCGGCATTCAGGTCACCTCGATCATTCCCGGCGGCGTGCTGACAGCGATGTCGGCGAACTCGCACGCCAACACCGAGCGCAGCTGGAACGAGCAGCCGGAAGCGGTGCGCCAGGTCTACGAGCCGTACCTGAAGCGCGTGATGACGCGAGTGCTGCCCGACATGCTGGAAAAGAGCGGCGCCACGCCCGAGCAGGCACTGGCCGGCACGCTGGTCATCCTCGACAAGAAGAAGTGGAAGCCGATGGAGTATCTCGGCAAGGACGTGAAGCCGATGGGCATGATGAAGCGCCTGCTGTCCGATACCCAGCTCGAGGCGATGATGCGCCGCAGCTTCCAGGTGCCGGCCTACAAAGCTTGAGCGCGGCGGCGCAGAACACCAGGCTCTGGAGGCGGGGTGGCGTGCGCCGCGCCGGACAAGCCCGGTCCGGCGGCCCTTTTTTGTTCGTTCCGTGGCTTCGCCGGGCGCCGTGCTTTAGAATCCGCCCTCCACGCGCCCGTAGCTCAGCTGGATAGAGTGCCGGTTTCCGAAACCGTAGGTCGCAGGTTCGAATCCTGCCGGGCGCACCAGAACATCGAAATTCGCAGGTCCCGCCCAGGGCAATGCGCGTTCATCGAGCGCATTCGAAGCTGCGACAAACCATGGC
>NZ_KI440839.1:0-38047 GCF_000474945.1 Solimonas soli DSM 21787
GCGGGGGGAGGGGCCAGGGGAGGTGGGCGCCTGCATCGCGCACTGAACCCGCATCGCGCGCCGCACCGCCCTCCTCACCCAACCCTCTCCTCCCGCCGGTAGGAGAGGGCTCGATACGCGCGCGGTGCTGTCGTTCCGGCGTCCCCCTCTGCCCGCTCGCGGGCGGAGGGGCCAGGGGAGGTGGGCGCTTCTCAACTATTACCGGCGCGGGCATTCTCGTGTGCTAGACGGCAAAACTTTCCCGCTTCTGTCCCTTCGCTTCCGCGTCGGCCAGCCATTTCGGCGTGCGGCCGCGGCCGCTCCAGGTTTCGCCGGTTGCCGGATTGCGATATTTCGCGGCGACCTTGGCGGCCTTCTTTGCGCCGCGCTTCGGCGATTTTTCAAGGCCGAGATCGGCGACGGTGAGGCCGTACTTTTCCATCTTTTCGCGGATTTCGGCGATCACCTTCTCGATTTCCGCGTGCCGCAGGTCTTCGGCCTGCCGCGTCAATGCTTCGATCTGCTTCAATAGTTCGCTATAGGTGGCCATGCTTTTCTCGTTTTAAATGCTGAATGACGCCGGATTATGCGGCCGGCTCGCGGGAGCGGATTCTAAACCGGAATTTGCGAGTTTCAATCGCGCAGCATCGAAATAACATTGGGCAAGGCAATATGCCGATCCGGCTCCTCACTTTTAATGCAATGCCCGCGTCAGACATAATCGGTCGATAATTGAATCAGCGGAATATCGGCGCTGAAAAAATAACCGGCGAAGGCCACGGCCATCGGCCGCCGCTCGACGAACTGTCACCAAGCGCGAACACATTCACCTTGCAGCGGCACAAACGCATGGGATTCAGACCGCCGAGCGTTTAGTATTCCCGCCGCACTCGCCCCTTCCCCTTCCAGAAACATGCCCCTGCCTCTCAGCTGCTTCAAGGCCTACGACATCCGTGGCCGTGTTCCGGACGAGCTGAACGAAGACATTGCCTACCGCCTCGGGCTCGCGTTCGCGCAGCGCTTCCAGTCTCGGCGCGTGGCGCTCGGCCGCGACATCCGCCACTCCAGTGCGTCGCTGCTCAACGCACTGGCGCACGGGCTTGCCGCGCGCGGCGTCGAGGTGCTCGATCTCGGTCTGTGCGGCACCGAAGAGGTCTACTGGGCGGCGCAGCAGGCGGGCATCGACGGAGCCATCGAGGTCACGGCCAGCCACAATCCCATCGATTACAACGGCATGAAGCTCGTGCTCGGCGGCGCGATCCCGGTGTCGGGCGATTCGGGCCTGCACGATCTGCGCGAGCTGACGGCGGCCTCGACGGCCACGGCGCCGCAGGGCCCGGCACCGATGCGCGCGGCAAGCTTTCGCGAAGGCCTGGTCCAGTTCCTGTGCCGCCATACGCCGGCGCCGGGCGGCAAGCGCCTGAAGATCGTCGTCAATCCGGGCAACGGCGCCGCCGGCCCGCTGGTGGAGGCACTGGCACCCCACCTCCCCTTCGAGCTGATCAGGATCCACTTCGAGCCGGACGGCAGCTTCCCGAACGGCATTCCCAACCCCCTGCTGCCGGAAAATCGCGGCGCCACGGCCGAGGCGGTGCGGCGCCACGGCGCCGATTTCGGCGTGGCCTGGGACGGCGACTTCGACCGCTGCTTCCTGTTCGACGAGAACGGCGGTTTCATCGAGGGTTACTACATCGTCGGCCTGCTGGCCGAGGCCTTGTTGCGCGAGCATCCCGGCCAGAAGATCGTGCACGACCCTCGCCTGACCTGGAATACGGTCGACGTGGTCGGCAAGGCGGGCGGCGTGGCCGTGCAGTCGAAGACCGGCCATGCCTTCATCAAGGAGCGCATGCGGCGCGAGGATGCGGTCTACGGCGGCGAGATGAGCGCGCATCACTACTTCCGCGATTTCGCCTATTGCGACAGCGGCATGCTGCCGTGGATTCTCGTCGCCAAGCTGGTGGCCGAAACCGGCAAGCCGCTGTCCGCGCTGGTCGGCGAGCGCATGCGCCTGTATCCGGCGAGCGGCGAGATCAACCGCGTCGTGCCCGATGTCAAGACCGTGATCGCGGCAATTCGCGGCCAGTACGAGAGCGGCGGCACGGTCGACACGACGGACGGCTTGAGCATCGAATTCCCGGACTGGCGCTTCAACCTGCGCGGCTCGAACACCGAGCCGGTGCTGAGGTTGAACGTGGAATCCCGGCACGATGTTGGCTTGATGAAACGCCGTACCGAGGAATTGCTGCAGGCCATCGACCGGCTTGGCGGCGCCGCGCAGGGAATGGCGCACGCGTAAACTGAAGCCCTGCGGGCCGCCACGCCGACTGACGCACAAACGTCAGGCGCGGGTTCCGCTAATTTGGGGCGCTTGGCGGAACGATGGTTAAATGGGGATTTCAATGAACATGATGAACACCACGGCGAAGATCCTGCCGGTGTTGCTGGCGGGTGGCTCGGGCACGCGCCTGTGGCCGCAATCGCGGGAGCAGTACCCGAAGCAGTTCCTGAACCTGATCGACGACAAGTCGCTGCTGCAGAACACCGCGCTGCGCGCCGCGCGCATTCCCGGCGCGCTGCCGCCGCTGGTGATCTGCGGCGATCAGCACCGTTTCATCGCCGCCGAGCAGCTGCGGCAGATCGGCATCAAGGACGCCACCATCATCCTCGAGCCGGCGGGCCGCAACACGGCGCCGGCCGCCGCCGTCGCCGCCCAGTTCGCCAAGGCCAGGTACGGCGAAGACACGCTGGTCTTCCTGATGGCCGCCGATCACGCCGTTCGCGACGTGGAGGCTTTCGTGCAGAGCGTGGTGACGGCATCGAGCGCAGCGAGCCTGGGCAGCATCGTGACCTTCGGCATCGTGCCCACGCGCGCCGAAACCGGCTATGGCTATCTGCGGCGCGGCGATGCGCTGGGCAACGGCGTGCACCAGGTGGCGCAATTCGTCGAGAAGCCCAATCTCGACACCGCGCAGAAGTACCTCGCCGAAGGCTGCTACCTGTGGAACGGTGGCCTGTTCCTGTTCCGCGCCGATACCTTCCTGCGGGAACTGGCGCAGTTCGAGCCCGGCATTGCCGAGCACGCCGAGCTGGCGTACACGCAAGGCAAGCACGATCTCGACTTCGTGCGCCTGCACGCGGATAGTTTCCAGAACTGCCGCAGCGATTCCATCGACTACGCGGTCATGGAAAAGACCGCGCGCGCCGCGCTCGTGCCGCTCGACGCCGGCTGGGACGACGTCGGCAGCTGGGAATATCTCGCCACCCTGCCGCCCACCGATGGCCGCGGCAATGTCGTGCGCGGCGACGTGCTGCTGGAGGACGCGCACAACAACCTCGTCAGCGCGCATTCGCGGCTGGTGAGCCTGGTGGGCGTCAAGGACCACGTGGTCGTGGAGACCGCGGACGCCGTCCTGATCGCCCCGCGCGACCGCACGCAGGACGTCAAGAAGATCGTCCAGAAACTGAAAGAGTCAGGTCGTGGCGAAGCGCAGGCCCATCCGCGCGTCTACCGCCCCTGGGGCTGGTACGAAACCATCGCCCTCGCCGGCCGCTTCCAGGTCAAGCGCATCATGGTCAAGCCGGGCGCCAAGCTGTCCCTGCAGATGCATCATCACCGCGCCGAGCACTGGATCGTGGTGTCCGGCACCGCGCAGGTCACTTGCAATGACAAAGTCTTCCTGCTCGGCGAGGACCAGTCCACCTACATCCCGCTCGGCAACAAGCACCGGCTCGACAATCCCGGAAAAATTCCGCTGGAGATCATCGAGGTGCAGACGGGCAGCTACGTGGGCGAAGACGACATCGTGCGCTTCGAGGACATTTACGGACGATGAGCCTGGATGCGTCGAGCAGAACACTGCTGCCGCGACCAGAGTGGCTGAAGATTGTCGAGCACACGCCGCTCGTCTCCATTGATCTCATCATTCAGGATGCCGAAGATCGTGTCCTGCTTGGCTGGCGCAACAACGAGCCGGCGCGCGGCACGTGGTTCGTTCCCGGCGGCGTGATTCGCAAAGACGAGACTCTGGATGGCGCGTTTCAGCGGATCGCCAAAACGGAGATCGGATTGACGCTGCAACGCGGCGAAGCGCGCTTCGTGGGGGCCTTCGAGCACCTTTATACGAACAACTTTGCAGAGATAGCCGGCATCACGACGCATTACGTGGTGCTGGCGCACGCGCTGCGTGTATCAACACTGCCGCTTCAGCCGGCCGATGCGCAGCATCGCGAATGGATGGGCCTCACGCCGGCGGAACTGTTAGACCATCCTCTGGTTCACGAAAACACGAAGGCGTACTTTCGCTGACCGGGCGCACTCAGCGGCGGAACCGCTCCTGATTCTCGATGAACCAACGATAGGTCTCCCGCACGCCGTCCCGCAGACCGATGCGCGCTTTCCAGCCGAGTGACGTCAGACGGCTCACGTCCATCAGCTTGCGCGGCGTTCCGTCCGGCTTGCTCAGATCCTGCGTAATCGCGCCTTCGAAGCCGACCACGTCACGAATCAGCTCGGCCAACTCGCGGATCGTCACGTCATCACCGACACCTACATTCACGAACTCCTCGTCCGAATAGTTCTCCATCAGGAACACGAGCGCATCGCCGAGATCATCCACGTGCAGGAACTCGCGGCGCGGCGTTCCCGTGCCCCACATCACCACCTCGCTGTCGCCCCGTTCCTTCGCTTCGTGGAACTTGCGAATGAGCGCCGGCATCACGTGCGAGTTCTCGAGATGGAAGTTGTCGCCCGGCCCATAGAGATTGGTCGGCATGGCCGAAATCGCGTCGAAGCCATATTGCCGGCGATATGCCTGGCACATCTTGATGCCGGCGATCTTGGCGACCGCGTACCACTCGTTCGTCGGTTCCAGCGGCCCCGTCAACAGGCAGCTCTCCGGCATCGGCTGCGGCGCGAGCTTGGGATAGATGCATGAAGAGCCCAGGAACAGCAGCTTCTTCGCGCCATGCTTCCAGGCCGAATGGATGACGTTGGTCTGGATGGCAAGGTTGTCGCGGATGAACTCCGCGGGATACGCGTTGTTGGCATGGATACCGCCGACTTTGGCCGCTGCCAAGAACACATAGTCCGGTTTCTCGGCCGCGAAGAACGCGTCTACGGCGCCTTGGCTGGTGAGATCGACCTCAGCATGCGTGCGCAGTAACAGATTATTGAAGCTCTTCCGCTGCAGAGACCGCACGATAGCGCCACCTGCCAAGCCACGATGCCCAGCTACATAAATCTTTGCCGCGAAATCCATCATCCACTCCATGATCTTTTGAAGCAATGCACAACAACTAACATTGATTGGAAAAGGCGTATGCGAGCATCTCCACGACGATAACACTGCAGGCGAGCCTTGCATCACGGCGCACTAAATGGCGCCGCGTTTGGACTCAGAGTGCGGAACCTGAAAGCACTAGGGCCGCCAGACCAGCACGGCGACCTACGCCGCTATACACCCACCGGAGTCTTGAACAACCCGGCAGTGCATCAAAACACCAAGGCCTACTTCCGGTAAGACCTCTCCCCGAAAGAGTCTCCTGGCACTACGCGCCGCCTTCTACCAGGAGTGGCGACGGCTCTTACCCTCCTGCGGAAGGCGCGCGCGCACTGGTGAAATGGGTCGGCCTCACTCGTGAAAATCAAATGCCTGAAATCCCGCCAGCTTCACCATGCTGTCCCGCTTGGCGCTCTTCAGATCCTCGCGGACCATCTCGCTGACCAGTTCCTCGAACGTGATCTTCGGCACCCAGCCCAGTTTCTGCTTGGCCTTGGTCGGATCGCCCAATAGCGTTTCTACCTCGGCAGGGCGGAAGTAGCGCGGATCCACCGCAACGATCTTCGTTCCCGGCTTCAGCTTCACCTCCGGATTCGTGACCGCCGTCACAATACCCACCTCGTCCACGCCGCTGCCCTTCCACTCCAGCGCAATACCCAATTCCGAGGCCGCGCGGTCCACGAACTGGCGCACCGAATACTGCACGCCGGTCGCGATCACGAAGTCTTCCGCAACCTCCTGCTGCAGCATCATCCACTGCATCTCCACGTAGTCTTTAGCGTGACCCCAGTCGCGCAACGAATCCAAGTTGCCTAAGTAAAGGCAGTCCTGCAGGCCAAGTGCGATACGCGAGATTGCGCGCGTGATCTTACGCGTCACGAAGGTCTCGCCGCGCAGCGGCGACTCGTGGTTGAACAGGATGCCATTGCAGGCATACATGCCGTAGCTCTCGCGGTAATTCACCGTGATCCAGTAGGCGTACATTTTGGCCACCGCATAGGGCGAGCGCGGATAGAACGGCGTGGTTTCCTTCTGCGGAATCTCCTGGACTAGGCCGTAAAGTTCAGAGGTGGAGGCCTGATAGAACTTGGTTTTCTTGTCTAGCCCAGCAATGCGGATCGCCTCCAGCAAGCGCAGGGCGCCGAGCGCGTCGGTGTCCGCCGTGTACTCCGGCGCCTCGAAACTCACCGCCACATGCGACTGTGCGCCAAGGTTGTAGACCTCGTCCGGCTGAATCTGCTGGACTAGGCGAATCAGGTTGGTGGAGTCGGTCAAATCACCGTAATGCAGCACGAACTTGCGACCGGTCTCATGCGGGTCTTGATACAGGTGATCGACTCGGTTGGTATTGAACAGCGAGGCGCGGCGCTTGATGCCATGCACTTCGTAGCCCTTCGACAGCAACAGTTCGGCGAGATACGAGCCATCTTGGCCGGTCACACCCGTAATCAAAGCACGCTTCACTCAGAAATCTCCTTTCAAAAAACGAAAAACAAATACCGATGTCCGGCAGACCGCACCGGCTCATAAGCTCGGCAACCGATTTTAGACGAATGCAATATCCCTACCTAGGATGCCGCTCACGTCAGGCCTGCTCGCCATTTCCCTCTCCTGGGAGAGGGTCTCCGTCCTTGAAAGCTGCCCCCTGCTTCTGCTTACAGACGGTATGGCATGAATGCAATCAGCTACATCGCCGCGCGCGAGAACCCCGCCGCAACCATGGACTAAGCCCGTCAGGATCGGACTCCCGTCATCGTTACGCGCAAGCGTGAGCAGAGACTGTCGCAATGCTCTCGTTTGAAGAGTATGAGGTCCTGCAGGAGACTGTCTATCTACTCCAGCGCCCAACCGATACCAAGCAGCTCGTGAAAGCTACCAAGGCCTTGGAGGCACGGCGGAAAGAAACGGAAATCGACCCCAAGGGCATGCCGGCAATTCTGAGCCATCTAAAAATGCATCGAATGCCTATCGGTAGCTCAACATTAACGGCAAGCATCGAATCACCCACACTGCGAGCATCTCATCATCCACACCTGCCCTCGACGCAATCTTCATCCTTCAGCGGCGCTCTAACACTACTAAGCGCCGTCTTTCTCTGATACCCCCCAACAGAGGCGAAGTGGCTAGCTTCCCTTCTCAAACAAATAGGAAAAGAAAATTATACTTGAGCCAGATATATGCAGAGATACTCTTAAAAAAACTTAATGATAGTTTGGCACGAACCTAGCCGTCACGGCATCCTCTCCAATTAAACCCAGATCCCTATTTCAAGGCGGTTAGTAAAAACGCACCGGAAGGCCGGCCAGAATGCGCCCCCCAGGGCAGAGAGATATTAATGACGCTCGCAGCTCAATTTCGAACAGCTAGCCGGCATTAGCGAAACGCTTCTTGACTTTGAAGCTGCCCCAGATCGACTACATTTTCTGGCCTTGATATCGAAAATTCGATCCCATTGGAATCGAGATTAACTTAAACGGATAGAAAACGGTTTCTAAATAGGAAATCGGCTTGCACAGAATGGCCTGCGGAATCATAAGAGATATTTTGAATGCCAACAAACAAAAATCCTCTTTCGTCAAGCCAACGAATCACCGATGACGCCAGTGCTTGATCCGTATAAAGCTCCACGAATGAGCATTCAGCATAAATATATTTAAATTTAGGCAAAAGATCCGCGCAAGCCATCAAAGCTTGCAATTCAAAGCCTTGGACATCCAGTTTGAGTAAGGCATTGCGGCTTATCTCCGACGGCGTCAGAAACATCGATAACGGTGCCACCTGCACCGTAATCGTATGAACTTCATGTGTACCCGGAAAGAGTTCGTTTTGGCGGGGTGCGATGGGGAGAAGGGAGGAAGAGTCATCTCGCCCCGAAACATGAAAGGAAGTGCCTCCTCGTTCCGGTCCAATAGCGAAGCGATGCAATATCGCCGATTTATCTGCGGCAAAGATCGCCTCATAGATCGAGGCAGGATGCGGCAGAGGTTCAAAAGATATAATTCTCGCGCCTGGAAATAACCAGCGAGCCACAAGAGAAAACTGCCCACGATTGGCGCCTATATCAATCACTAACGAGCAATCAAGAGCGGCAAGACATTGGCAATGCTCGGTTGCTGCGGCGACCCCATGCCGAAATAAAACTACACGGAACGTTCTATTTCGCAATACCGCAATCAACTTTCTAGCTCGATGAATCAATAAACCGATCTTTAGTCTTTTCAAAAGGCACCTCGACTTTTGGCACCGCTAATAGTCGAATAACTGACTCGTACTCACCCCGCTTACTCTTGGTTAGATACAATTTTACTAGCTCTTCCAACGTGTTTTGACGATGCCGCAAGGGTTCCCGGCATAAACCATGCCGGCGGATGCGTCCTGAGTCAAAACGGATCCGGCGCTAATAACTGCCTCGCGACCCACGGTTACCCCTGGGCCAATAAACGTCGCCGCTCCGATCCACGCCCCGTCCTCAACGAGGATAGGCTCATTTCTATACGGCATAGTTACAATGCGGTAATTATGATTTCCAGTACATAGGAATGCTCGTTGAGATATACAGCAGTTGGCACCAATAGAAATCCTATCCAAGTTCAAAAGAAATACTTCCTCGCCAATCCAGACGTCGTCACCAACGAAAAGCTTCCATGGCATGTGAATATTGACTCGCGGCTTTATGACGCATCCGCTACCAATCCGCGCACCAAATAGGCGAAGTAAAGAACATTTTATCTTACTAGGCCATGGAATTGATGTTAAAAAGAAAACTCGTTTTGTAATATACCAGATAGCTTCGAGCATAAGCGGCGCGCCGCGATCGAATGGCGATGCATCAAAATCTGAAAGTCTTACTTGCGTCATTCTTATAAGGCTAAAGTTATCGAAAGCTAGATAATATGCGCAGGCCCACCGTGGATATGCCGCGTTTAAAGAAACTCCTGGCGCGTATCCAGAAAGGGAGGCCAAGGACATCACGCTGAATTGCATATGGCTCCATGAATAGGCGCCTAGGGTTGCGGTAAGAAGTGTCCCCTACTCGAAATTTAACGAGTGGCATGTTTGTATAGCTCTCGTGGCTTCTTCGTTTGACAAGCTGAGCGGCCAGATAATAATCCCCACAAATTCGATAGCGCAGATCGTATGGTTCATCTTTAACAAGTTTAGTACGATAATAAGTAGCTTGCTGATTAGCGGGCACGCCATGCCAGATATAGCTGTTCGAAGACCGCGCTAACCGAGTTATCGAACGACCGCTGGGAAGAATTAATTCGGCAGCACCGAATAAGACGTCCGGCGCTTCAGCCAACAAAATTTCCGCAACAGTTCGGAGAGTGTTAATTGAAGGCAACACATCGCCAGCATTGAGAAAGACGAGGTATTCACCGTTCGCAAGGGCTGCGCCCTTGTTCATAGCATCATATATTCCTTCATCTTTTTCACTAAGCCATGAAAAATTAGATATAGTTACGCTACGAAGATATTCAACCGAGCCATCAGTAGAAGCGCCATCAATAACAATCCACTCGTAGTTATTGAACGTTTGCCGCCGAAGGCAATCGTGGACATCGATCAATCCCTTCCTATCATTGAAGGATACTGTGATCACGCTAATTATATGTTTCGACATATTCATGAAAAACCAATTATCCCCCGCTTATTCTTAAATTTAAGGGGCGATTCGTTTTGAGTCTGCCGATCATTATCGAGAACACAGCAGAAAAAGCCCCAAAAGAACCAGAATGTCGATAAAGCAACCAGAAATCCGCCTAATGACATCGCAACACTGCATAATATACAGAACGACCAAGCTGCAGATTTTTTGCTTCTAGCCTCGGCGCCTAATAATTTCATTTTCCATATTAGAATTGAAAACGGCAACATCATAATGAGCAGGCCAATAATTCCGTGCCAATGCATCATCCCGACGAAAGAGTTATGAATATGTACCGTAGCGTCGCCGGCATGTATTCCGGATGAAAGTGTTGGTGTTCCCAAGCCAAATATGGGACTTTCTTTATATTCTTCCAGCCCTGCTGTTGTTGTATTGAATCTTGTTCGAACAGAAATATCACTTCCAATAGATTCGGGGTTTATGGCATTGGCAGCAATTGTGATAACTATTATTCCCAGAAGAATTAATATTCCGGGAATGAGACTTCGGACTCTGGAAAGCATCTTAACTGGATAATAACCCAAAATTGCTAAGCCAAATATCAACCAACTCGTTCTGGAGTAAGTGAAATAAGAAAATATTGCGCCAAAGAATAGGAATAAAATTTTAAATTTCTTGTCATTGCTAAGAAAAAGCAATGGCAACGTTGCGGCAATCACAATACCGCTATAAGAAGGTTCGTACCACACAGAATACGCGCGATTTGCGCTAGCCCAACCGGAAAAGACGGTGATTCGTGTGGCTGATGTGTCTGGAGGACTACGAAGGAACGAAAAAAATTCTGGCAGGTCGTAAACCTGCGCGAAATATGTATAGATGCCATAAATGAATAATCCGGAATGAATATTAATCATCAAAAAAACCGGATCAACACGACGCCGCATTGATTCCGTGTAAAATGCATACCCAACAAGTCCGCAAAAAAATAGTACGCCATAAAAAAGGGACTGGCGAATGTTGGTGGCCACCAAAGCCGCGTCGGCGGTAAAAAATGATACAAAGGAGCCAATTAAAAAAAGAATACTAAGTGCGGCCGGCCACTGAGCGAAGCGAGCACTTTTTCCCTTGGTGACGAGACTAAGAATTACAAATCCTACGGAAGTTAAATAAGCTGGGATTCTTACAGATACGACGGAGGAGAATAGTAGCGTGCTATTAAGTAAGGGGATCGCTAGCAAAGCCAGCAAAAGAAATGTGTACGGTTTCTTACGCACGACCGCGCCCGATTGCCTCACCATACGCCTGCTTGTACATGGTCATCATGACCCCGCCACTAAAACGCCTCAGTGCCTTTTCACTTAGCATTTTCCTATTGAAAATGGAAGGCCGGCTTTTAACACGCTCCAGAAATGAATTTAGGTCCGCCAGTGGATGCGAATCTACACCACCTAATACAGCTCGAGCAGCTGGACTATCAACCGCCAAAACAGTAACACCACACGCCATTGCTTCTGCCATCACCAGACCAAATGTATCTTTTTTTGAACTAAATATAAGGTAATCACAAGAAAATAGGATTTCAGCCAGAGTCTGTCTATCCGTCAGAGTGCCGTGATTAATGACGTTGGGATTGAAAAAAGGAGAATTTTGTCCAACGGTATGAAGAATAACATTACCGCCCCCCAATAGCTTATTGATTAGTTCATGATCGGTTTTCGTGGGATCTGATAAGTCCTTGGCTATAACGATAATATGAACCCGCGTATTATCGCGCTGCTTATTAGTTTCCCAATTAATTCTCCGGACACTTTGCTCAAAATCAAAGTCAAGGCCATTAGAAATCACCTTTACTTGCTCCGTGGGGAAAACAGTTTTGAACATGTCAGCTACAAACGGAGTCGGTGCTACGATAGTCATCATTGGGATTAGCGGTGCTAGTGTTTTTTGCTTGTACCTTCTCATCGAGGCCGACACATCGATCATGGCTGGCGGATAATTTTTCTGTGTCGGGCATTTTCCGCACCCAACGGTCCACCGCATACAGTTTTCGATAAAAGCACACCTACCTGTAAGCAACCAAAAGTCATGCGCCGTCCAGACGATTGGTTTCTGTGAGACACGTAATTGCTTGCTCAACCAGCCGAGGGGTAAATAGTAGCTGTGCGTGGCGTGTAAATGGATTACATCAGAATGCTTGATGGCTGCCTCAAATGAAACTGCTCTATCTCCGTAGGGAGGCAAAACCTCTACTCCAGCAATTCGGTGGGCGATAAAATTGGTCATCGCTCCAATTTTGCTGCCGAGTTGCCGCGCTCCGGGGATATGGGCCTCTTCCGGCGATCTTCCGGCACCCGGGCCGTATCCATAGAAGAATTCGCTTTTATCGCCCGCTTGCATTAAGCGACGGTGCAAATCGAGACCTACTTGAGCGGCGCCACCTTCGGCGAGCCTAACATTGACATGAGTTACTCGCATGGTGGACTGCAGGATTCCAATTTTAGCGGAATAGTACGTGCGGGATTGCCGACTGCCATGTGATACGGGGGCACATCCTTAATTACGACTGCGCCAGCT
The DNA here is from genome assembly GCF_000474945.1 of Solimonas soli DSM 21787. Lineage (GTDB taxonomy): Bacteria > Pseudomonadota > Gammaproteobacteria > Nevskiales > Nevskiaceae > Solimonas > Solimonas soli. The sequence goes on from NZ_KI440839.1 coordinate 12,442, forward strand.
CCGATCACCGAATGATCCCCAATCTCAATGTCACCGATGATTGCGGCGTTAGCGCCAATTTCCACATAATTTCCGATTCTGGGAGATTTTTGTTGGCGCCCATATTGGTCCAGCTTGCAACCAATCGTGATGCAATGACGAAGGCGGCAATAATCACCGATTACGGTGTTTTTATTCACAACAATTGCGTAGGCATGATCCACGATAAGACCTTTTCCAATTGTCGTCGCTGCGGGCAACTCGAATCCGAACCAATATTCAGTTAATAATCGATAAATAACCAATACTGGAAGCGCCCACAGTGAGTGCACCCAAAAGTGTTTCCTATGAACGGACGCCGCGTGAGCCAGTCGATAAAAGACAATCAGTGGCAACTTTATGTTGCCGTGATTACGCTTTACGTCTTCTGCAATCAGATTGAAAACGTTCATGATAAAGTTCATCATCGGATAGCGCTGCGCGCGCGATAAAGCCAGTACCAAAGCTCTCGACGCCATGCAGGATCTGACAGATGTGTGCGCTGTGCACGGCGTGCCTCTCCGAGTGAACGTACAAGCTGACGCGAGCTGACCCCGGTACCCGCCATTACTGTAACCACGCCCCGAAAATGCCGCGCACGCAGATCGGATTTGCGAAGAAGAAGCTCATAGTCGAGGGCGATTTTGTATGTTTCGTCATACTGTCCAAAGCGGCAAAATAGCTCGCGCGCATGAAACGCCGCTGGATGGGGAATGCACATCCGGCGGCGTAATTTTGACGGATTGAAAACTTCTCCGATCACTTGCCCGTCGTGAGGTCCACCGTCGAACTTGAGTTGGCCGTAAATCACGTCCCACCCCTGCTGTAGTTCTGCGCTGGCATGTGCCATCACGTCGGGAGATGCAAGGACATCGTCGGCCCCAATGAAAAGAAACCAATCACCGGATGCTTTGTCGATCGCTTTATTCCAAGCATGCGCGATGCCCCGATCCTTCGCCGACTCCCAATAACCGATATGAGCCGCCCATTGCGTGAGAATATCGGCTGTACCGTCAGTAGAGCCGCCATCCATAATAATCAATTCTTTGTTGTTATATGTTTGCTCGACGAAGCTCTTAAGGCAGCGCTCTATGGTGTTGGCCCCGTTGAACACAGCCACTATCGTGGTGATGCGTGGCCCCATCATGGCTTGTTTTTCACGCTCAATGGCTTGAGGATCCAATTGCTTTGAAATTGGCATGCTATGAAATAAATTCCACTTATCGTGTTAGCTGGGATTTTCAGCTGGCCGTCAGCGGTGATCTTTAGCGGAGTCGGCGCGGCGGTGAGGCCGTCTATCTTCAACGTATCACCAGCGCGAGCGGATAATGCAGATTCGACATGTACGTCGAAAAATCCTGGGTCGGCAATACGCGCAAATATTGGGCTCCCGCTCAGCTGCGGTAGCGCACCCGAAAGCGGACGGCCCATCATGTCTTCCCAATTACCCAGCGACTCCGGCAATTTCGGCGTGGGTGCGCCGGCAGGTGCCCAGGCGGTAAGAACACTATGATCCGGGGTGCGATAGACCACCATCTCCGTTGTCGAACCGGTGTCCAATCGTCTGCTGTCAATCGCTGGCGAGAGCCAGCGGACCACGTTGGCGAACGCAGCATAGGCTGGCTTGGGGGTTCCATCAGCATGGACGACGGAAAATTCGCGCACGCCCGCTTGCTGCGAATTAAAGCGAAGGCAGAAGTAAAGGAGAGCGTCGATCTTTTCGGCACGCATCAACGCCAGCGAACGGGTCAAATATTGTGCTTGCACAAGTTCGCTTACCGGCGGTTGCCAGCCGCCCGCCGCAGTCGTCCATCCCCATTCACTCATATAGATCGGCATCTCTGCATGGCCCGTCTCGACAAGAAACGCTTTGATCTCGCGGATCTTCTGTATAAATTTTCCTTCCGGCGCCGTCCCCTCAACGTAAGGATGAATGGAAAGTCCGTCTATATGGTCGAAAAAGCCAAGTCGCTGATAGCGCCGCAGGCGGTCGACATCCAGATTGGCGAAGGTTGGGCCAATAATCTTAGTCGATGGCCGGGCAGTCCTGATGATGTCCGCAATCGTGATGAGCATTTTCACGAGATCGGCTTCATTGCCTTGCCAAGCGTATTCGGGCTCGTTATATATCTCGAAATACGGCGCAAATGGTTCGATGTCGTTTGCGAACATCGCCACTAGTTCCTTGAACTTGTCCCAGTCTTTGGGCGCCGCCAGCTTCTTTGTTCTAGTCGTGCTCGGGTCAGATGTAAGCCAATCTGGTAGCCCATACGCTAATGTGCCAATGAGCTTCATACCTTGATAATCGCCACGCTTGCGGCGCTGACTGATTATCCTTCCATCCTTGTCGAGTCTATAGTCACGCAGGTTCCATATTTGCCGTGCCCATGTGGAACCCGCTTTCAAAGCCTGTTTGGGATCTCCATGCACGGTCCAGATTCCAAATGGAGAATGAGGATCCGCAGAAGCTGCCTGCCCAATTACAGCCGCTGTGGTGCTCCAAGATCCTGCTTGCCCTGTGACCTGAGCGTCGATTGCATAATAACCGCGCTGAGGCAAGTTCAGAATCACGTTGGGCGCGGGTAACGCCGGCAGAGCCAAGTTAACAGTTTTGCCATATTCGTCTTTCACCGTTAACGCCAACACCTTGGCACCAGCTATCGCAGGGGTTATTTCGACGCTGGATCGTTCAGCTGTGAAAATGTTGTCCTTTTCGCTGCTTTTAAAGGCAATAGCGCTGGATCTATCGCGTTGAGGCTGCACCGCTGCGACGTCGAACGACAATAGCGCTGCCAGCATAGCCACTAATATGCGAAAACAGCGCTGGACGTTGATCATGAGGACGTTCTTGCTCTCAGCATGGCTTCGTAAATTCGGCAGTACGCCATTGCCACGTCGATATCTCTTAACTGCCGTTCGGCAGTTTCTCGGCTTTGACGGCGCAACGAGTCGCAATCTGCATCCAGTAGCGACACGATTCCTGCAGCCAAGTCACTCGCGTCGAAGGGCTGTGCGCGATAGCCGTTGTAGCCGTTCCGGATCAAGTCCTTGAAGCCGCCAATGTCAAAAGCGGCGCAAGGCGTACCGCAGGCTAAAGCCTCAACCATGGTATTGGGCAGGTTGTCTTGCATTGAAGGGGCAACGAAAACATTTGCAGCAGAATAAGCTAGTGCCAGCGTCTGCTCTTCGCTCACGTTGCCTAAGTAGTGGGTGGGCAAACCGCCTAGTTGCTCGTTATCCCGCGCCGCATTGCCAAATACCAGCAACCGCGCCCCGCGCACTTTAAGATCTTCCGCTCGTGCTGAGAGAGCCGCGCGCAGATACTTGTAACCTTTGCGCGGATCGTCGGTGCTAGATGTAGCGCCGAACAGCAGCAGTGGGCCGCCCGGTTCTAGGCCAAGCTGTCGGCACGCCTCGGCACGAGCTGTAGGCCGGTAAAGATCCAGATCGATAGCATTAGCAATCGTATGGCTCGGCTGATGGGCCATCAATGCACTCCGATTCGCGCATTCTTGCAACCAGCGGCTTGGGCAGATCAGATGAAGAGTCTTGTTCTGCCAGCGCCGCTGCTTAAGCGCGTAAATCTTTGCATCCCAGTCAATACCCCGCAAAGTCGGTGGGCGATTGCTTGCGAAATAGCCGGATTCCCAGCGCGCTCCCAATGCGTCTTCTTCGTAATGCGCCGCACCGGTAAATGCCCACATATCATGGAGCGTCCAAGCGACCGGCGCACGTAGTTGAGCGATCTCGCCGATCGACAACGTTCCCAAGCCAATCCAGTGCAGATTCACAATATCTGGCTTGGCGCGATTGGCCCAGAATCCCAGTCCGCTGGGCGCGAGATTGAGCGAATGGCGAATTCGATTGCCATCCTTCTGTAGCGCACTCAATCGATCTTCCACCCAGCCATACGCCCGGCTAGGGAGCTTGCGTATCCCGTGCAACGGTGCATGAACGTGCTCGTCTTGTGATCGCTTGCGGACCACCAGCATCTGGCTATCGATGCCAATCTTTCTCAGACCTGCATGCAATCGATGCGCTGCCCGCGCAGCGCCACCCTGGACGTCGAAGTGGCTGACATGCAGCACCTTCATACAAGAGTTTCAGCGGAAACAGGCAGCAAGGATGCGATATTCGTGTCAAGCACCGATTCCAACTTTAAATCCGGTGCGGCGCGTCGCTGTCGTGCCGCAAGTAGCGGCCCCAAGGCGTCAACAAGAAAATCCGCCGATACGTCGAGAAAAGAGCGAAATGCAACGTCGGCACTTGCTGCGAGTGCCTGCACTTTGCCCTTGCCCAATGTGTAGTCGATGGCGACGGCCGGCACTTGTAGTCCAAGCGCGAACACCAACGAGTGATAGCGCATGGCCAGAACTGCGTCTGCACCTGCGAAGACGCGCGCATAGTCCAGCGGAGTAAGTTCAGGGCCAAGCAGGGATAAATCCATCCGGGATCGCAGATGCGGACGCTGGCGTAACAATCTGCGGTAATACCAGCGATCGTCACTACCGAAGTGATTCGTGCACATCGGCAAGGGCACTACGGTGAGATCGTTGTGTGTGGCCAATAAGCGCTCTAGCGCGTCCAGGATGGCGCCTTCAAAGCGGCGATTGGCGTCAGCTACAACTTTTCCGGAAAGGTGTGCACCGTATTGCTGCGCGGGAAAATCACGCAGGCCGAGTATAAGTTGGCGCCCGACTGGTCGTTCAGCTGGTTGTACCTGCTCGCGAATGGCGGCCAGCCAAGTGAATGCTGGATCCTCCGCAACGTGATCTGTCGCGTCGCTAACCACAACGCCAATTTCGTGCGCAGATTCTTTCGACCGCGGGTCGCGATAAATGCGGAGACTGGCCTGATTGAGCAGGCGCGCAATGTCGCGATTGCGGTACGTTCCACCGAAGGGGCCAAGGCCGCAGCCCAGCGTCGCTGTGGGCACGCCAGACGCGACCGCACGCTCGAACAGCACACGCATGTCGGCGATCTCGTCGATCGCCATTAACGGCCCACCTCCAAAGAACAACCCAGCAAAGTGATCGATGTTGGTCAGTGCCTGTTCAACGGTCACGATCTCGGAGCCGGTCAACTCCTCCATCTGGTCACGCGTAATTTGGCTGATATAGGGATATAAGGACACCACTGCGAACTGCACCGATCCGAGCTTTCGCCGCAGTGCCCGAATAAGTCCGGCCAGTATCGCTTTGTCTCCGAGCGTCTCAGTGCCATACCAACCACAGATGAGATAACGCTTGGCCTCTCCTACATCACGGTGGAGATTGTAGGCAGGCGAATCCGATTTACGAATACCTGTGAGTTGCGAGATGCGGCGGTCGTAGCGCCGACGTGCCACCATTGATTTTGCCAAAGAAAGAGCTTTACTCGTCCCAGGAATACCGAGGCTCTTAAATTTAGCGAGCGCCTTGCCCGCGGCTCGCCGCGCCAGCTCGTCACGCGGTGGAATGCCAACATAGTCATGGGCGCAGTCATCGCACTTGTTGGTGATGATGTCCTGCAGGTGTGGTTGCTCACTGAAGAAGACTGCTTGGCTGTCGTCTTTGTGAATAGTGCCGAGTGTCTTGCTCTGCACAGCACAGTACAGCAGCTCACCATGAGCGGTAATGGTTGCGCCCCGATGTTGCCAGTCGCAGCCGGCGCGGCGCGATGCACCATTAACAAGTTGGCCGATCAATGAGCGGTAGAAAAACTTCTGTGCATCGCCAGGCTCGTAGTGTTCAATGAGGCCATGAAGGAACTCGGCGATGTGGAACCGTTCAAAGTTAGTCAGCGCATAGGGGTCACGGAGATTTTCTGTATAGAGCCGCTTGTGCGGAATCCCGAGCCGATACTTTACATAGAGGTTCTGCTCGTGGCAGTAGTCGAACAAGTCAGCAAGTCCATAGACGTTCTCCTTGATGATGGTGCAACCGATGCGTAATGCATCGACTTCCGGTGAATGCTTGCAAAAATCGATAACGTGTTGGGCGCGCGCAAAATTGCCAGGCTTTCCACGCACGCGATCATGCATTTCGCCAAAACCATCGAGCGAAACCATAACATCGAGCCGAGCACCGTAACGATGCGCAATGCTCCCCACTTCTCCAATGCGTTGTATCACTTCCCTGTAACGGTACGCATTAGTGATCAACGCAATAGACTTGAGCTTAGGTAGCTCATCGAACAACACTTGCACTAGTGCAGCCAAGTCCTTGCGCAGCGTGGGTTCACCGCCATTAAGTCCGACAGTGGCCACTTCAGAGTAAAGCGGATTGCGCAGCCCTATCCGGAGTTGATCCGGAGTAATGTCTTCGGATTTTTTGTTCTCCCAAATGCGGCACATCTGGCACTGAGAGTTGCAGATGTCGATCACCGGAAATTGGATGACGATCGGCTTCTCGAGTGCCAAAGGCCGCTGTTTGACGAGAAGCGATAGTTGCTGCAGTCGGCTGGACAAGGCAAAGGACATATGATCGACCTAAAAGTCTACGAGCGAGCGGCCGATTCGGTTAACGATACGACGCGCAATATTCTTTTTGCGTGGTGGTTCGTAGGGCCGCGAAAAGCGCCGCTGCAAGGCAGAGGGATGGCCGCCGCGGACGACAATCGGCGCGCCGCGGGGCACATAGATTTCGTCAAAACTTTGGTATGACGCTCGATACACCAGACGCAATGACTCCGTATGGGCTTCGTCACTGCCATGCACGACAAGTTGGTTAAAGATAAGCACATCGCCCGGATCGAGCGTAATGAACTTGGCTTTGTCGGTATCTAGGTGGCTGACGTCCGCGCGATCATGATGTGTTTCGCCCTTCACGCGGTGCCACTTTAGGAAACCGCCCTTATGCGTGCCTGGAATAATCTTCAGCGCACCGCCGGTTTCTGTGACTGGGTCGATCGCCATCCAGGCAATGAACTTAAGCGGTTCGTCGGGTCGCGAAATAAAATCTTGGTGAAAAGGTACGCCGTTTTTTTTGCCCTTTGGCTTATACACCATGCTGTTCTCGTACAGCAGGATATCTGGACCGAGCACAGTCGTAAGAGCTTCGAGAATATCCGGATTACGTGCCAGCGCTTGGATTTCGGGATGTCGCTGGAAGAGATCGTAGAGCACGCCTTGATCAGCACGATGCCGAAGGTAGTATCTGGCGAACGGGTCTTCAAGGCCGATTTCAGCGTACTTCACAATCTCTGTGAGCAGCTTGCGCATCGCCGCAAGTGTGTTCTCGTCGAACACCTTGCGTAGCACTATGAAGCCATCGGCTTCGAAATCATATTCACGGTTTGGCATAGGAAACCTGAGGCAGTAGTTTTTCAAAAAGCATGCGCCAAAAAGCCTTTCTATGCTCGGTGACCAGAGCCAATAGAAGGGTAAAAGCGAAGATGGCAACGGCACTGATAGCAGTGACTGCCAAATTTATAGAAAATAATCCAAACGCTGAGAAAAGAACGATGATAGGAACATGAAACAAATACAGCGAGAAGCTTGATCCGGCAAAATATTGAATAATATGCCTGAAACGCAGGAGCGAGTCGCTTTTATCCAACATGCACCAGCATACAATTCCGACGATCGAGGGAACGCATGCATAGTAGAAGAGGAACCAACAATGTTGCCCTGCCGGAAGGAACTGATAACCCATACCCCAGATATCAATGAACGCTCTAAATGACGGGGGCATCACGATTGCAATAAGAAGCAGAATTGAGGCGACCAGTATCAAGTACCGCTCGTTTTGCAAAGACCTCCGAACCGATGCTTGCCTTCTGTATAGGTAGACTCCAGCAAGCCATATAGGAAACAGCAAAATAATTTTCCATCCAGAGATAAGCAGCGAAATCCCAAGAAGTAGGATGCGTTGCCTACCCCGGAAGTAGGTATGCACGCCATAGATTATGTAGTACCAAAACTCGTATGCCAGCGTCCACATCGGGCCGTTGCTGAGCCAGCGTATGCTTGCGAAACTGTTTTCATGTAGAAAACTGCTGACAAAAATAAAGTCAACCAATGCGCGTGCGGAGAACGGGTCCACATATTCGAGGTATTTCGATACATCGACTTGACGGCCAGAGAAATCTAAAATAAAAGTTAACGCAATGGCCGGAACATAGACCGAGTAAAGTCGCACTATTCTCGCAATAAAGTAGTCTCGAAATGTTTCGTGCTTATGCTCGGAAACGAAAGCAATGAGATAACCGCTCAGCACGAAGAATATTGCAACTCCCAGAAATCCAAATGGGGCGAAGCGATGCTGCGGGACCGTCGGAAATGCAAAATGTCCATAGTGCGCGAGAAACACCATCATCGCGGCAATCCATCGTAAAAAATCCAGCCTGACCGATAGATTCCGGTCCATATCAGTGCCTCAGGAGAATTAGGGATCTTAGCTTGATCTTCGCCATTGGACGCATGGGCCTACATACGAAGTCGAACACCAAGTACGCAACGGATAGCGAAGTCAGGGTGGCAACAGCAGCGCCAACAGCACCGTACCGTGGGATCAGGATGAGATTGAGCACCACGTTGACTGACGCACCTATAAGATTGCGGAAGAGATTCAGCCGGACCTTTCGTTCCGCCATAATCCATGAGCCTGAACCCAAGCCCAGAGACATGAATAGGCCACACCAGATCTGAATGACGAGAATGGTGGCTGACTCCGCATAGCTGGCGCCATACAAAAACTTGATTGCAGGGGCGGCGAGGAATTGCACGATGGCAATAACCAGATAAGCGAGCCCGACCAGCATCGTCATCAACTTCTGCAGTTCGCGCATGTAATCTGCGGGGCGCTCAGTCTTGATGCGGACAATAGCGGGAAATGATGATGAAATCAGTGCCATGGGCACAAAGTACCAAGCCTCCGATAATCGCGCCGCTACGGCGAAGATGCCGGCCGCTTCTGGGCCATCAAGCTCGCGCAGCATGACCTGATCGAGTCGCATGAGCAGTAGGCCACTGAAGCCAGCGAAAATTTCGGGCCACGACTCCTGAAGTAGCCGTGCGCTAGTGCTCGCTTCGAAGGCCAGGCGCATCTTGATCAGATGATGCCTGTGATAAATAAGAACGAGCGCCAGACTGGAGGCCGCGAAGTCCAGCAGCATGACCCACACGAAGGAGGACAAGGGTGCTTGGAAATAGAGCAACACGAGCTTCACACCCGACGTCGCGAAAAAGGCTAGGCTGCGCGCCATTACGACCGGCTTAGAATTAACCCGTGATTGAAATAACAAATCGATGCTATCGGTCACGCTGAAGAGAATCTGAGAGCTGACGATAGCGACAATCCATCCGTCGCCCCATCCGCTAATCCACTGCACACCTACTGCGGCCGAGTAAGCCACCACAGCGCCAGTAAGTCGCATCGTCCACATAACGGCGAGAAAGCGGCTTGCATATAATTCGTCTTTGGCGTGCTCCACCAGCTCGCGCACGAAGATCCGATCCAGTCCTAACTTGGCGAAGATCGCGAAGATGCCGGCATAGGCGATTGCAGAATTAAGTCGACCGAAGTCTGCGGGGCCAAGGTATCGGGCCATCCACACACCGATCAGCAGCGCTGCCGTAAGGCGGATCATCTGCTCGCCCATCATCCAAGCCGCATTCGACAGCATTTTTTGTGCTGAGGGCCGATTTGAGAGCTTGGCGAATATGCGTTGCATGGACATCTGAAGTAAGCGCAGGATGGCGTCCTTTTCCAAGCATGCAAATTGTCGGCCTATGAATCGGCCGTTGCCACGATCATTGGCCCTTTGTATCCATCGGAGGAGTAATCTTATGCATCTTCATAGACTCCATATCCGTGAAAACGAGCCAAACATCGTCCCATTGAATTGGCACACGGATAAAGCGCCCCAAAGAAGCTGAGGTTTTGCACCAGCGACGGTTGGAGAACGAGCCTGACAACGGTGACTTAGCAGAGTCGACACGTGGATCTTGCCGGGCTGTATATCTAATCAGATGCTTTTTGCCAATTCGGAAAATACGGCAACTCAGGGTCGATAATAAATCCCTTCCCTTGCAGCATGGGAAATTATCGTCGGCAAAAAACGTTAATGAATAGCTCGGAGCCTTAAGTGGAGTCCGGCTTCGACTTATAGCCATAACTCGAGTAACCGTATGCATACCCATATGCGCCATAGCCGTAGCTGCCGACGCGAGCGCCGACTTGATTGAAGATCATCCCGCGGACCTTGACGCCAGCCTGTCGCAAACGCCGCACGGTCTCTTCGATGGCGCGCATCGGATGTTCTGCAGACTTGAGCACCACCATCGTCGTACCGGCAAGGCGGCCTATGATCGCGGCGTCCGTCACCGGCAATACTGGAGGCGTATCGACGAGTACATAGTCGTATTTCGCGGAGAGGTCACGCATCAGCTGCGCGAAGCGATCGTGCATGAGGATTTCGGAAGGGTTCGGCGGGCGCGTACCGCCAGCGATGAAATCCAGATTCTGGACTGCGGTTTTTCTGATGATCGCTACCTGCTCCGCCGTGCCTGTGATGTACTCGCTAATCCCCGGCTTTTGCTCCGTATTGGCATACTTGTACAAATGGCCGCGGCGGAGATCGGCGTCGAGCACGATCGTGCGCTTCCCTGAGAGCGCCAGCACCGCGCCGAGATTGATTGATACGAAGCTCTTTCCCAGCCCTGCGATCGGACCGGTCAGCATGATGATGTTGTTCGGGGCCTCCAGCATCGCGAAGTGCAACGACGTGCGCAGGCTGCGCAACGCCTCGATCGCGAGTTCGGTACCATCCAGGGCAGCGAGAATCTGGCCTTCAGCTGCCTTCTGCTTAATGCGCCGCATTAATCGCCGCTGTACGGGCGAGTATGGGATCGAGGCGTAGGTTGGCAGGCCCAGTACGCGCTCCAGTTCTTCCGGACGGTCCACACCGCGCAACAGCGCTCGCATGGCGAATACCGTCATCGTGCCGATGAAAGCGCCGCATATAAGACCAAACACGGCTATGAGCTTCTTTTTTGGCTTTGCCGGACTCAAAGGCATCAGAGCACGATCCACGATGCGAACATTGCCCACGGTACCGGCTTTGGTGACCTGGAGTTCCTGCGCAGAATTCAGCAATGCCGTATAAAGCTGCGTGTTCACATCAAGATCGCGCATCAGGCTCAGTACTTCTTGCTGTGTCTCTGGAAGCGTGGCCACCCTTTTTTTCAGGGACTCCTGCTCGCGCTCCACGCCGGCGATCTGCTGATTCAACGAAGTCACGACAGGGTGCTGCGCCGTATATCGCAGCAATGCCGCATCACGCTTCTGCATGAGGTCCAGACGCTGCGTTTCGAGCTCGACAGACTGTTGCAGGACGATTTGCGTCTCCTGCTGCACGTCCACCGACCCCTTCTTCAGCTTGTAGGTATTGAGCTTGGCCTGTGCTTCATCGACCTTGGCTCGCAGATCCGGCAATTGCTTTTTCAGGAAGTCCAGCGATTGCGCTGCCTGAGCCGAGCGTCGCTCGACGTTCTGGCTCAGATAGGCATCCTCAACGGCATTGACGAATTGCGCCGAAAAGTGCCGATCATTGTCTTCGAACTGCAGATTGAGCATGCCGGAGTCGCGGGGTTGCTCGTTTACCGTCAGTCTCTCATTGAGATCCCCCAGGAGCGTCTGCAGAGCAACACGTGTCACCGTGAAACGGGTGCCCGGACGGGCGTTCAGCTCCTGCACGAAGATCGAGACCGGACCATCCGGGGTTTCCACACTCGCGCGGATGCCGGCCTTGCCCTGCAGCACAAGCTCGCCGTCCCCGTTGTTCAAAGCATAGTCGCCGTCCTGTCCCACGGTCAGCGTAAAGCCCAGGTCGTACCAGTTTTCCGGGAAGTCCAGCGCGGTGATCCGCACGCGCTCTCCGCCCCAGGCAAAGCGCCGCAGTCCCAGGGGCGCGGGTGCGGGTGCCGACAGGCCCGTACGGCGCCGCACGATCGCCTTGCCGATAACGGGAAAATAGTTCGGCTCGACGCGGATGTAGAGCTTGAGATTGTCGATTACCGAGCCCAGCACCATATTGCTCTTGATCAGCGCAATCTCGGCCGGAGCCTCGGTGGGCGGAGATCCGATCAGAGATGAAAGCTGGTCCACCGACGAGCCCAAAGCGCTCTTTTCCTTCTCGACCTGCACGAGCCCATCGGCCTGGTAAATGGGCTGGGCCGTGAGCGCATAGATCACGCTTAGCAGCGTAGTGGCCACCGTGATCGCGAGCACGATCCATTTGCCGCTCCACACAATATCGAGCAGCTCGCGAAGGTTGATTTCTTCGTCGTCCCTTGTCAGCGGGCCGGTGAGGTTCGGAGTTTGATTCTGATCGTTCACGATAAAACGCATTCGTTATCGGCCGGCAGGGCCTTTGTTGTTTCCCTGCATCCTGACTTGCGATGCGGGCGCCGGAGTCGCTGCTGCAGCTCCTCGGATCAAATGAGCCAGTTCTCTTTCGAAACGGCCGAGAATCGCATCCTGATCGAGGCGGGTCTCCGCGTACAGGCGCGCATTTTTTGCAAGCTGCTGGCGAAGTTCGGAATTTTCCGCCATTTTTTTCAGCGCCGCTATCAGAGAATCGCGATCTTCGGGCGGCACCACCAGACCCGTCCGGGCGTCCTGAACCGCTTCGAACAGCGCCGTTCCCGGTTCGGCGGTGACCAGTGCCGGACGCCCGGCAGCGAGAATGTTGGTCAGCTTGGACGGCATGACCAGATCCGCCGCATGGGCGCGCTGGATCACCAGGTGAATATCCGCAGAAGCCAGCATCTCATTGAGTCGCTCCAATGGCTGCAGCGGCAGGAAATGCATGTTATGCAAACCGCGCTGCCGTGCCTGATCGCGCAATTCCTCTGCGTCGGAGCCTGAGCCCACCATGGCGAACTTGAAGCGTGGGTCATCGAGCAATTGCTCCGCGACATCCAGCACCAGCGGCAGTCCCTGCTTGCGGCCCATCGCACCGGCATACATGACCAGCGTCTGCTCTGGCCCGACACCCAGTTCGCGACGGAAGGTGTTGTCGCTCGGGCTCGGTCGAATCCCGCGCACATCGCTCCAGTTAGCCAGCTCAATCACATGCTTCTCGTCGGCGCCCTTGGCAACGGCGCGGCGACACATGGCCGGGGTGATCGACGACACCCTGGTGGCCGAACGGAGCAGGCCGGTCTCCATCTTCAGCAGCAGTTTTCCAATTACCCCGCCTTTAAGCATCCCCAGGCCGAGCGCGGCATCGACCTGGAAATCCTGGATGTGATAGACCCACGGAACACAGCGCAGACGACTGATCAGCCTCGGCCAGACGCCGGAAAAGAGTGGTGGGCAGACGGCAATGATCACGTCAGGCTTCTGACGGCCGAACAGCACGCGCAGCCATGATGCGCTGCTCGCCGCAACCAGACTCAGGTCGACGAGGATGCGCCGCAGCGACGTGACGCGCCCATCCTTGGGGATGTAGTGCGGCACGCGGCTCACGGTTACGCCACGCCAATTCTCCTGGTGATAACCCAGTCGATAGCCGGTTGCCAGTTTCCATTCCGGGTAATACGGAAAGCCCGTAATCACCTGCACGTCATGACCACGCGCGGCCAGCCACGCCGCCATCTCTCCCGTGTATTTTCCGATGCCGGTCTTCTCGGGGAAGAAGTTGCCGGCATGAATCAAAATGCGCATCTCTCGGGTATCCGATTTCCGTTGGCTCGTAGCGCTACGTCGATGCGCGATTTGCGTATCCCCTTTGCCTAGTTCCCGCCGAGATTGTCGACGGTATTCACAATGACGGCCGTGCTGAGCAGGCCCTGCAGGGTCGGCAGGATTTGCGACAGCGCACGGTTCCAGCGGCCGATCGGCGCCTCCGCCACATAAACGATGTCGTTGCCCTGCAACTCGAATTTTTGTGCCAACAGCAGCGCGTCCGGATGACGCGAGTCCAACTGGTAAATCTTCGGATCCTCGAAGTCGCCACGGATAATGTAGATACGACGCGCGTTGGCCGACAATTGATTGATACCTCCGGCCGCAACAAGGACTTTGGCGAGATTCGCGTCGCCGTGACTGACTTCCACCAACGCCGGCCGTATGACTTCACCGAGCACGAAGAGCACGTCATGCTTGAGCGGCGGAACGATCACCACGTCGCCGTCCTGCAGAATGAAGTCTTCGCGCACATCGCCCGTCTTCAGCATCTTTTCAACGTCGACGACGTATTGGACGTCGCCGCGCTTCAAGAGGACGTGTTTCAGATCGGGATATTCGGCGGTGCTCGTCTGAATCTGCGCCGCGGCCGTCGTGATCGCCCGCGGATCCTGCTGGCCTCGTAACTGGAGGATCCCTCCTGAAGCAGAGATCGCCGCGATCAAGGTCAGCGGAACGTCGGTGATCGGCTGATAGCCCGGCTTCTGCACCTGGCCCGTCACCATCACGCGCTGACTGCGGAAGTCGGCGACTGCAACGACGACCTGTCCGGTTTTCAAGTACGTCGAGAGCGCCTTGATGACCCGCGCCTGAGCTTCGGCCGGAGTTGCGCCCGCCACTGGAACATATCCACCAAACGGCAGATAGACCGTGCCGTCGTCGTAGACCGTGAAGCCATCGTCGGTATTGCCGTTGACGATACGCGCATCGCCGGGCGAATTGAAAATGACGACGGACGGCACGGAGATCTTCAAAATGTCGTTCGGCTGAATCCGGTACCGATAGGTCGAACGATCACTGCTCGGCAGCGTGGCCGGCGCATTCGCGGCCGCGTCAGCCTGCGTTTTCATGTTCAGCAGAAGATCCGGAGTCAGCGTCAGGACCTCCGGCTCCTTGTTGCGCTCGAGCGAACCGGAATTGTATGGCGCGGACATACCCGCGCAGCCGGACAACAGGATTCCGAGCAGGCAGGCACCAATAAACGCCGCGCGCCGCAGGAGCAGCTGCATATGATCTCCGTGAAACTGGGTTTTCTTACAACTCTGCACGCCTGACGAAGCGATGGTCAACTATTCCTGCCATCCGGGCGAGGCCTCCGAGATGCCGCCCATACCGCTTCGAATGCCCTCTTTAATAAGCTTTCTCGTCACCCCGAAGCGCGCACAGGACGGTCAGCCAGACGAGCTTGAAATCCATTGCCAAGCTGACGTTGCGGCAATAGAAAAGGTCGAAGCGAATACGATGCGTCATTTCGCGCACGCTGCGCGTCTCTCCCCGGCAGCCCGAAATTTGCGCCAGCCCCGAGACGCCGGGCTTCACCATGTTGCGCAAACCATATCCCGGGACCACGTCCTTGAACACCGTATCGAGCTCCGGTACGTGAGGCCGCGGCCCTATGACCGACATGTCGCCCCATAGCACGTTGATGAACTGGGGGAGCTCATCGAGATTGGAGCGCCGGAGAAAAGCGCCAACTCTGGTCACCCGGCAATCGTTCTTCTTGGCCTGAACGAAGCGCGCCTCGGGATCGTAGGTCATTGTCCGGAATTTCAGGCAGGTAAAGGCCCGCCCGTCCACGCCCACTCGCTTCTGACGAAAAAACACGGGGCCACGTGAATCGATGCGAATCGCCAGACCGATCAGGAGGAACAGCCAGACTCCCGGAAAGAGCAG
Organism: Solimonas soli DSM 21787; assembly: GCF_000474945.1. Lineage (GTDB taxonomy): Bacteria > Pseudomonadota > Gammaproteobacteria > Nevskiales > Nevskiaceae > Solimonas > Solimonas soli. The sequence continues at coordinate 28,026 of NZ_KI440839.1, forward strand.
GAAAGCGGCGGAAAACAGAAGGTCGAATGCCCGCTTGCCGAGTCGGGGGTAGAGGCCATTGACGCGAGCCCGCACCGCTGCAGACGCGTCCGCGCCACTGTCATCAACGCGAACGTGACGATCTGCTTGTTCCAGCCGTCCAACCGGGACCTCGACGCGAAACCGCGTCTCGAAGTCCAACTCGCGAGCCTGGAGCGGGCCGGGCGCCGGTCCACCTTCCATGCGATAACCCCTCATCTTCGTTACGGTCGCCACTGACCGCAGCGCTTTTTCTGGAATCCCTGGATAGAGCCTCCTGCCCTATCCCCCTGTAACTGCAGCGCACCAGATTCGAGCGTCAGAATGTAACCTCGAATCGTCCATGGTGCAAAGCAGCATTAAGCATGCCACGCGAGACGGGCCGCGAGTGTGACACCGGCCTCACACCGCCTCATGCCCCTTGTTTAGGGGGGCACCGGCTCAGGGCAGCTCGTCGATTTCCTTGTCTTTGGCGGGGACCAGATCCTCTCGGGAGATGCCGAGCGCGACGGCGAGATTGGTGGAGACGTAGATGGACGAGTACGTCGCCACGATCACGCCCACGATCAGTGCAACGGCGAAGCTGTGGACCGTCGGGCCGCCGAAGATGAGCAGGGCGGTCAAGACCAGCAGCGTGGTCAAGTGGGTGATCACGGAGCGTAGGATGGTCTGGTTCACGGACAGGTTGACCACGTCCAGGATGTCGCTGCGCCGCTCCGCGATGAGGTTTTCGCGGATGCGGTCGAAGATGACGATGGTCTCGTTGTTCGAGTAGCCGATCAGGGCCAGGATGGCGGCCAGCGTGGTGATGTCGAACTCGACCTGGAAGATCGACAGAAAGCCCAGCACCATGACGGCGTCGTGGATCAGCGCGGCGATGGCGCCGACCGAGAATTTCCACTCGAAGCGGAACATGATGTACGCGGCGATGCCCATGAAGGCGAACAGCAGGGCAAGGCCGCCCTTCTCGAACAGCTCGTCGCCGATCTGCGGGCCGACGAACTCGATGCGGCGCAGGGTGATGCCGTTATCCTCCGCATGCAGGGCCTCGAGCACGTGCGTGCTGACCTGCGCCGAGCTTTCGGTGCGGTTGGGCGGCAGGCGGATCAGCACCGAGGAAGCGGCGCCGAAGTACTGCACGACGGCACGCTCGTAGCCGGCCTCGCCGAGATCGTGGCGGACGGTGTCCAGTTCCACGCTCTTCGGATACGCCACCTCGACGAGCACGCCGCCGGTGAAGTCGATGCCGAAGTTCAGGCCGCGGAAGGCGACGAGCAGGATGGCGGCAGCAGTCAGGACGGTGGAAATCACCAGACCCACCTTGCGCTGGGCCATGAAGTTGATGCTGGGAACGCGGGCAAAGAATTTCATTGGAAGGCCTGGCCGGTTAGCGCGCTGGTGCGAGGCACGCTGTCTCTTCTGATCTGAGCCTTCCCCGCCCTGCGGCGGAGAGGATGGGGTGAGTCTGATGGGCACGTTCGCGGCGAGGCTCGATCGGGCGCCCACCTCCCCTGGCGGGCGCTTGAGCCCTCTCCTCCGCCGGAGGAGAGGGTTGGGTGAGGAGGCGTGCGTCGCGGTGAGGCTCGATCGGGCTCCCACCTCCCCTGCCCCCTCCTCCCGCACGCGGGCGGAGGGGAATCGCGGGCGCTTGAGCTCTCTGCTCCGACGGAGGAGAGGGTTCGGTGAGGAGGGGCACGTCGCGCTGAGGCTCGATCGGGCGCCCACCTCCCCTGACCCCTCCCCCCGCGCGCGGGCGGAGGGGAATCGCGGGCGCTTGAGCTCTCTGCTCCGCTGGAGGAGAGGGTTGGGTGAGGAGGCGTGCGTCGCGCTGAGGCTCGATCGGGCACCCACCTCCCCTGGCGGGCGCTTGAGCCCTCTCCTCCGCCGGAGGAGAGGGTTGGGTGAGGAGGGGCGGGGCCAGCATCGCGCTCACCAGATCGGGACGTCCTTGAGCGGACGCTTGGCGAAACACAGCTGCGCGAGGGCACGCGAGCCGACGATGGCGGTGAACTGCGAGGTGATGATGCCGATGAACAGCGTGATGGCGAAGCCCTTCACCGGCCCGGCGCCGAGCGCGAACAGCACCACGGTGCCGATCAGCACGGTGACGTTGGCGTCGGCGATGGTCAGGAAGGCGCGCTCGTAGCCGGCCTCGATCGCATGATGCGGCTTGCTGCCGTTGCGCAACTCCTCGCGGATACGCTCGTAGATCAGCACGTTGGCGTCGACCGCGATACCCATGTGCAGCACCACGCCGGCGATGCCGGGCATCGTCAGGGTGGCCTGCAGGATCGACAGCACGGCGACCAGCAGCACCAGGTTGAGCAGCAGCGCGCCGACCGCGAAGAAGCCGAACACGCGGTAGTAGAACACCATGAACACCGCGACCAGGGCGAGGCCCAGCGCTGCCGCGGTGAAGCCCTTGCGGATGTTGTCGGCGCCGAGGCTCGGGCCGACGGTGCGCTCCTCGACGATGTCGACCGGCGCCGCCAGCGCGCCGGCCTTCAGCAGCAGCGCGAGGTTGTGCGCCTCCTTGCTGCCCAGGCCCGTCGTCTGGAAACGCTTGCCGAACACACCGCGAATGCTGGCGACGGAAATGATCTCCTCCACCTCGCGGTGCTCGCGGATCGCCTCGCCCTTGGCGTTGTGCGTGGTGACGACCTCGCGCTCCTTGAACAGCACCGCCATCGGCTTGCCGACGTTCTTTTCGGTGAACGCGAACATGTTCTTGGCGCCGGTGGCGTCGAGCGTCACGCTGACCGCCGGGCCGCCGTCCTGATCGACCGTCGAGGCCGCGTCGACGAGATTGTCGCCGCCGGCGATGATCTCGCGCTTGAGCAGATACGGGATGTGCGTGTCGCGCGTATAGAACAGCTCGGTGCCGGCCGGGATCACGCCGGTCGCCGCCGCCGTCTGCGCATCGCCTTCGGCCACCGCGCGGTACTCCAGCGTCGCCGTCGCGCCGAGGATTTCCTTGACGCGCGTGGTGTCCTGGATGCCCGGCAGTTCGACGACGATGCGGTTCGCGCCCTGACGCTGCACCAGCGGTTCGGCAACGCCGAGCTGGTTGACGCGGTTGCGCAGCGTGGTCAGGTTCTGCTGCACGGCGAAGTCGACGATGCGCTTGGCTTCCTTCTCCGACAGCGAAATCTGCAGGGCCAGCGGGTTGTCGGCCGGCGACGTCACCTGGTACTCGGCGAAGTTCTTGGTGATCAGGCGCTGCGCGGCGTCGCGGCGCTCGCCGTCGGCGAATTCGAGGATCGCCGCGCTGTCGGTCTGCCGGCGGCCGGTGTAGCGGATGTCTTCCTTGCGCAGCAGCGCCGGCACTTCGGTGACGATGCGGTCGACCGCCTTCTTGCGGACCTCGTTGATGTCCACTTCGAGCAGGAAGTGCACGCCACCGCGCAGGTCGAGGCCGAGGTTCATCGGCTTGGCGCCGAGCGCGCGCAGCCAGCCCGGCGTCTTCGAGGCCAGATTCAGCGCGACGACGTAACGGTCGCCGAGCTTCTCCTTGAGCAGGTCCGCCGCGCGGAGCTGCTGCTCGGCGGCGTCGAAGCGCACCACCCACTGCCCGTTCTCGATGCCGCTGGCGCGCGGCACGAGCTGGCCGTCCTTGAGATCGGCGGCGACGGTGTCGCCCAGTTCGGCCGGCAGCGGATCGCCGCTGGCGAGCGAGATCTGCACCGACGGATCGTCGCCATACAGATTGGGCGCGGCGTAGACTAGGCCAAACAGCAGCGCCACCACCAGCAGCACGTACTTCCAGGTCGAGTAGGGTTTCATCGTCGTTCGGGTCTTGCGCCGCGGCCGGCCGTCGACGGCCGGCGCGGCGTCATGAACTTACTGCGCCTTCAGCGTGCCCTTGGGCAGGACGCTGGTGATGGCGGACTTCTGGATCTTCGCCTGCACGTTGTCGGCGATCTCGACCGTCACGAAGGTCTCGCCGAGGCCGACGACCTTGCCGGCCAGGCCGCCGGAGGTCACCACTTCGTCGCCCTTGGCGATCTTGGCGAGCATGTCGCGCAGTTCTTTGTTGCGCTTGCTCTGCGGGCGGATCAGCAGGAAATAGAACAGCGGAATCATCACCAGCAGCGGCCAGAAAGCGCCGAGCAGGCTCTGCGGAGAAGCGGCACCGGCCTGCTGCGCGAAAGCGGGGCTGATCAGGAAATCCAACACGAAAAACTCCAATGGCGCTCGAAAGAGCGCGGGATTATGCCGCATGTAGGGGCCGGTTGCCCTTGCCGGATCGCGCCGCGCTTCGAGCCTCCGGCGCGCGCGTTGGGAAGGTGGATGAGGGGCGGCGGATGGAACGATCACGCCACGGCGCGCGACGCAACGCCCACCTCCCCTAACCCCTCCCCCCGCAAGCGGGCGGAGGGGGATCGAGAGAGATGAGCGAGGCGCTTCGAGCACTCTGAGCCCTCTCCTCCTCTGGAGGAGAGGGTTGGACGAGGAGGCGGATGCGGCGCGTGATGCAGTGCAAGGCGCACGACGCAACGCCCACCTCCCCTGGCCCCTCCCCCCGCAAGCGGGCGGAGGGGGATCGAGAGATATGAGCGAGGCGCTTCGAGCACTCTGAACCCTCTCCTCCTCTGGAGGAGAGGGTTGGGTGAGGAGGCGGATGCGGCGCGTGATGCAGCGCAAGGCGCACGACGCAACGCCCACCTCCCCTAACCCCTCCCCCGCAAGCGGGCGGAGGGGGATCGGCTCTGGAAAGCGCCCCGCGTCGTGAAGCGCTGCACACCGCCGCCGCCGCGAACATCCAACAATGAAGGCGATGACCATCAGGACCCGCACCCGTCGCGCCCGGGAACTCCGGCGGAACGCCACGTCTGCCGAGCAGCGTCTGTGGTTCGCGCTGCGGCAGCGCTACGGTCCGCAGTGCAAGATCCGCCGCCAGCATCCGATCGGCACCTGTATCGCCGACTTCGCCATCCCCGCGCATCGTCTCGTGATCGAGATCGACGGCGGACAGCACGCCCTGCACGGCGACGCGGACGCCCGGCGAACGGCGGCGCTGCGCGACCGCGGCTATCGGGTCATCCGCTTCTGGAACAACGAGGTGATGGAGAACCTGGATGGCGTCATGGAGGCCATCGAGCTGGCCTTGGCGGAGGACGCTGGCACCCACCTCCCCTGACCCCGCAGGCGGGCGGAGGGGAACCCCGTGCTCGAAGCTCGGCGCGGTGCGGCGTTCGAGCCCTCTCCTCCTTTGGAGGAGAGGGTTGGGTGAGGAGGAGGCCACCTCGCCGCGATGCTCGATCGGGCACCCACCTCCCCTGGCCCCTCCCCCCCCCCGCGCCGCGGGCGGAGGGAACCCCGTGTTCGAAGCTCGGCGCGGCGCGGCGTTCGAGCCCTCTCCTTCCGGCGGGAGGAGAGGGTCGGGTGAGGAGGCGGTTCGGCGGTGCGGCTCAGGTGGCCGGCACGGTGCGGCGGCCGATCGACTTGTAGTAGAAGCCGGCGGCGGCCGGCACCGCCGGGTCGTAGAGGTTGCGGCCGTCGAAGATGGCCGGGGTGCGCAGCAGCGTCTTGAGCACTGCGAAGTCCGGGCTGCGGAACACGGCCCATTCGGTGACGATCGCCAGCACGTCGGCGCCTTCGCAGGCCTCTTCCGGCGAGCCGACGAGCGCGAGGTCGGGGCGCTCGCCGTAGATCGCGCGGGTATTGTCCATGGCGACCGGATCGTAGGCGCGCACCTTGCCGCCGGCGGCCCAGATCGCCTCGATCAGCACGCGGCTCGGCGCCTCGCGCATGTCGTCGGTGTTGGGCTTGAAGGCCAGGCCCCAGATGGCGATGGTCTTGCCGCGCAGGCTGCCGAGATACTGCTCGATGCGGTCGAACAGCACGTGCTTCTGGGCGTCGTTGGCCAGCTCGACGGCCTTGAGCACCTGCAGGGTCTGGCCCAGCTCGGCGCCGGTGCGCATCAGCGCCTTGACGTCCTTGGGGAAGCAGGAGCCACCGTAACCGGCACCCGAGTACAGGAAGTGGAAGCCGATGCGCGGGTCCGAGCCGATGCCGCGGCGCACGCTTTCGATATCGGCGCCGACCTTCTCGGCGAGCAGGGCCAGTTCGTTCATGAAGCTGATGCGCGTCGCCAGCATGGCGTTGGCGGCGTACTTGGTGAGTTCCGCCGACTCGACGTCCATGGCCATCACGCGGTCGTGGTTGCGGTTGAACGGCGCGTAGAGCGCGCGCATCAGCTCCAGCGAGCGCGGGCTGTCGGTGCCGATGACGATGCGGTCCGGGCGCATGAAGTCCTCGACGGCGGCGCCCTCCTTGAGGAATTCCGGATTCGAGACGACATCGAACGGCAAGTCGGCGCCGCGCTTCCTGAGTTCGGCGGCGAGCGCGTTGCGCACCTTGGCCGAGGTGCCGACCGGCACGGTCGACTTGGTGCAGACGACGCGGTACTCCGATATGTGCTGGCCGATGGTGCGCGCCACGGCGAGCACGTATTGCAGGTCGGCCGAGCCGTCTTCCTGCGGCGGCGTACCGACGGCGATGAAGACGATCTCGCCGTGGTCGACACCGTGCTTCGCATCGGTCGTGAACTCGAGCCGGCCGGCCTTGGCGTTGCGCACCAGCAGCGCCTCGATGCCCGGTTCGTAGAACGGGCAATGGCCGGCTTTCAGGGTGGCGATCTTGGCCGGATCGACATCGATGCAGACCACGTGGTTGCCGACATCGGCGAGACAGGCGGCGGTGACGAGGCCGACGTAGCCCGAGCCAAAAACGGTGACTTTCATTCTTCTGAGCCGGTTATCAGGTATATGGATGCCGAGACGGGAACCGCGATTCAAACCTTGTAGTACTGCCGGTACCATCGCACGAAGCTGGCCAGACCGTCCTCGATCGGCGTCGCCGGCTCGAAGCCGACATCGCGTCTCAGGTCGCTGACGTCGGCATAGGTGCGCTGCACGTCGCCCGGCGCCATCGGCTTGAACACCTTCTGCGCCGGCCGCCCGGTCAGCCGCTCGAGCACTTCGATGAAGTGCAGCAGCCGGACCGGCGAATGATTGCCGATGTTGTAGAGCCGGTACGGCGCGCGGCTGCGCCCGGCCACCGGCGGATTGCCGGTCCAGCTCGGATCGCGCTGCGGCACGTGGTCGAGCAGCCGCACGACGGCCGAGGTGATGTCGTCGATGTAGGTGAAGTCGCGCTCCATGTCGCCATGGTTGTAGACCTCGATCGGCTTGCCCTCGAAAAGCGCGCGCGTGAACGAGAAGTACGCCATGTCCGGCCGGCCCCAGGGGCCATACACCGTGAAGAAGCGCAGGCCGGTGGCCGGAATGTCGAACAGATCGCTGTAGGCGTGCGCGAGCGCTTCGTTGGCTTTCTTGGTCGCGGCGTAGAGGCTGACCGGGTGGTCGGTCGTATCGCTGACCGCGAACGGCACCTTGGTGTTGGCGCCGTACACCGAGGACGACGAGGCAAACACCAGATGCCGTACCGGCTGCGCGCGGCAGGCCTCGAGCACGTTCATGAAACCGCTCAGATTGCTGTCGACGTAAGCCTGCGGGTTCTGCAGCGAGTAGCGCACGCCGGCCTGCGCGGCCAGATGCAGCACGACGTCCGGCTTTTCCGCTGCGAAGGTGCCGAGGACGGCCGCCTTGTCGGCCAGATCGGCGTGCACGAAGCGGAAGTTCGCGCAGGGCCGCAGCTGTTCGAGGCGCGCCTGCTTGAGCGCCGGATCGTAGTAGTCGTTGAGATTGTCGAAGCCGACCACCGTCTCGCCGCGTTCGAGCAGCGCCCGGGCGCAGTAGAAGCCGACGAAACCGGCCGCGCCGGTGAGCAGAACCTTCATGAAGACGAGGACGGTGTGCGGAGCGCGCGAAGTTTACCCGAAGCATCGGCGGCTCATCCGCGCGTGGGTCGGCGCCCGCCGCCGACTCGCAAAAAATGGCAAGCGCCATGAGCTTTTCAGCCAGTCCCGCCGCGCGGCACGCGTGCTAGCCTTTGCGCCCCGAATTCAGCCCCCCGGACCACGATCATGGCGAGCTATCAGGCGCCCCTCAAGGAAATCAATTTCGTTCTGAACCAGGTGCTTCGCGTCGGCCGCCTGGCGCAGCTGCCCGGCTACGAGGAAGCGACGCCGGAGACGCTGAGCGGTCTGATCGACGAAGCGGCCAAGCTGATCGAGAAGGAACTGGCACCGCTCAATGCCAAGTCGGACGCGCAGGGCTGCGTCTACAACGGCGACCACACCGTCAAGGTACCGGACGGCTTCGCCGAATTCTGGAAGGCCTACGCCGAGGCCGGCTGGATCGGCATCATGCAGAAGCAGGAGTACGGCGGCGCCGGCCTGCCCTACACGCTCGGCAAGGTCATCGAAGAGCTGCTGTGCTCGGCGAACGTGGCGTTCGCCCTGTACCCGGGCCTCACGCAGGGCTGCTTCGAGGCGATCGCCGCCAATGGCAGCGACGAGCAGAAGCAGACCTACCTGCCGAAGCTGGCGACCGGCGAATGGTCGGGCACCATGTGCATGACCGAGCCGCAGGCCGGCTCGGACCTCGCCGCCGTCAAGACCAGGGCCACGCCGCAGGCCGACGGCTCGTATCTGCTCGAAGGCAGCAAGATCTTCATCACCTCCGGCGAGCACGGCATGGTGGACAACATCGTCCACTTCGTCCTCGCCCGCCTGCCGGACTCGCCGCCCGGCATCAAGGGCCTGTCGACCTTCGTCGTGCCGAAGTTCCTGGTCAACGCCGACGGCACGCTCGGCGCGCGCAACCCGGTCAAGTGCGTGTCGATCGAACACAAGATGGGCATCCACGGCTCCTGCACCTGCACGATGTCGTTCGAGAACGCCCGCGGCTGGATGGTCGGCGCGCCGAACACCGGCATCCAGAACATGTTCGTGATGATGAACCTCGCGCGCATCATGGTCGGCTACCAGGGTCTCGGCCAGTGCGAACTCGCCACGCAGAACGCCGTCCGCTACGCGCTCGAACGCAAGCAGGGCAAGGCCTTCAACGGCGGCGAGGTCATCGCCCATCATCCGGACGTGCGCCGCATGCTGCTGCAGATGAAGGCGATCACCGAAGGCGCGCGCGTGCTCGCCTATGAGACGGCGATGCACGTCGACGCCTCGCATCACGCCGCCGACGCCGCGGCCCGCGAAGAAGCGCAGGACTGGGTCGAGCTGAACACGCCGCTGGTCAAGGCCTTCCTCACCGACTCGGCCGTCGAACTCGGCTCGATGGCCGTGCAGGTCTACGGCGGCCACGGCTTCATCCGCGAGCACGGCATCGAGCAGATCGTGCGCGACTCGAAAATCCTCTGCCTCTACGAGGGCACCAATGGCATCCAGGCCATGGACCTCGTGCGTCGCAAGCTGATGCTGCACGGCGGCCGCCTGCCGAAGCGCTTCTTCGCCGCGGTGCGCGCCGATCTCGAGCACGCGCCGGAGTTCATCGCCGGACCGCTGGGCAGGGCGCTCGCCGAGCTCGAAGCGACGACGACCTGGGTGCAGAACTCGTACAAGCTGACGCCGGACGATGCCGCCTTCGGCTGCGTCGATTTCCTGCGCGCGTTCGCGCTGACCTATCTCGGCTGGAACTGGCTGCGCATGGTGCGCGCCGCCGAATCCGCCGGCGACGCGACGTTCGCCGCGAACAAGCGCGCCACCGCCCGGTTCTTCGCGACGCGCCTGCTGTCGCAGGTGCCGAGCCTGCTCGCCAACGTGCGCGAGAGCGCCGCCGAAGCGATGGCGGCCGACGTCACGGCGTTCTGAGTCGACGGCGAGCCCTCCTCCCCGCGGGAGGAGAGGGCTCGAAGAAACGCGCCGCACTTTCATCACCGTCCCCCTCCGCCCGCCCGCGGGGGGAGGGGCCAAGGGGAGGTGGGCGCCCGCGTCGCGCGCCGAACCCGCATCGCGCGCCGCAACGCCCTCCTCACCCGACCCTCTCCTCCCGACGGGAGGAGAGGGCTCGAAACCGCACGCCGCGCTCTCAACACCGATTCCCCTCCGCCCGCTCGCGGGGGGAGGGGCCAGGGGAGGTGGG
>NZ_KI440839.1:38503-78794 GCF_000474945.1 Solimonas soli DSM 21787
CTCACCCAACCCTCTCCTCCCCGAGGGAGGAGAGGGCTCGAAGCTGTGCGCCGCCCTTTCACTCCGATTCCCCTCCGCCCTCTCGCGGGGGGAGGGGTCAGGGGAGGTGGGCACCCGCATCGCGCACCGAACCCGCACCGCGCGCCGCACCACCCTCCTCACCCAACCCTCTCCTCCCGGTGGGAGGAGAGGGCTCGAGGGCACGCGCCGCGCTCTCAACACCGATTCCCCTCCGCCCGCTCGCGGGGGGAGGGGTCAGGGGAGGTGGGCGCCTGCATCGCGCACCGAACCCGCAGCGCGCGCCGCAGCACCCTCCTCACCCAACCCTCTCCTCCCCGTGGGAGAAGAGGGCTCGAAGCTGTGCGCCGCACTCTCAACACCGATTCCCCTCCGCCCGCTCGCGGGGGGAGGGGCCAGGGGAGGTGGGCACCCGCATCGCGCACCGAACCCGCAGCGCGCGCCGCAACGCCCTCCTCACCCAACCCTCTCCTCCCCGCGGGAGGAGAGGGCTCGAAGCTGTGCGCCGCCCTTTCACTCCGATTCCCCTCCGCCCGCTCGCGGGGGGAGGGGTCAGGGGAGGTGGGCGCCTGCATCGCGCACCGCACCCGCAGCGCGCGCCGCGGCACCCTCCTCACCCAACCCTCTTCTCCCGACGGGAGGAGAAGGCTCGAAACCCTGCGCCGCTACCGCGATCCCTCGCCGCCGCATCGGCACCGGCGCGAGCCATCCTGCTACGCTGCGGGCCCTGCAACTCCGGAAACGAACGATGACCACCGCATACGACTTCGAAGCCAAGACCATCGACGGTACGACGCAGAAGCTCGACGCCTACCAGGGCAAGGTGCTGCTGATCGTCAACGTCGCCAGCAAGTGCGGCTTCACGCCGCAGTACAAGGGCCTCGAAGCGCTGTGGCGCAAGTACAAGGACAAGAATTTCGTGGTGCTCGGCTTCCCCTGCGATCAGTTCGGCCATCAGGAACCGGGCGACGAAAACGAGATCAAGAACTTCTGCTCGCTGACCTACGAGGTCGACTTCCCGATGTTCGCGAAGATCGACGTCAACGGCGCCAACACGCACCCGCTCTACCAGTTCCTCAAGCGCGAGGCGCCGGGCGTGCTCGGCACCGAAGGCATCAAGTGGAACTTCACCAAGTTCCTCGTCGACAAGAGCGGCAAGGTCGTGAAGCGCTACGGCTCGATGGACACGCCGGAGAAGATCGAGGCGGACATCGCGGCGCTGCTCTGAGTGTCACGCCGTTCCGCGTGAATCGCCGCCGCGGTGCCGTTGCGCTCGCGGGCCCTGCGGCCCGGCGCCCGCGATGGCAACCGGCATGAACGGATAGCGCGCGGCTGCGCCTCGCCTCGAGCGCCGCTCAGAGCCGATCCGTCGCGAAGGTATCGCAGCTCGCCACCTGTCCCGAGGCAAAGCCGGTCTTGAACCAGCGCACGCGCTGCGCCGAGGTGCCGTGCGTGAACGAGTCCGGCACGACTTCGCCCTGCGCCTGCTTCTGCAGGCGGTCGTCGCCGATCGCCGTCGCGGTGTTCAGGGCCGCCTCGACATCGCCCGCCTCCAGCCACTGGTGCCGCGCCTGCGCGTGGTTGGCCCATACACCGGCGAAGCAATCGGCCTGCAGTTCCTGGCGCACGGACAGGCCGTCCGCGCCTTCCATCGGCACGCCACGCTGGCGGGCTTCCTGCGCCTTCTCGAACACGCCGGTCACGTTCTGCACGTGGTGGCCGACTTCGTGGGCGATGACGTAGGCGTAGGCGAAATCGCCGCCGCCGCCGAGGCGCGCCTTCATCTCCTCGAAGAAGCTGGTGTCGAGATAGACCATGCGATCGCCCGGGCAGTAGAACGGCCCCGAGGCGGCGCTGGCACCGCCGCAGGCGGTCTGCACGGCGCCGGAGAACAGCACCAGTTTCGGCGGCGGATACTGCTGGCCGGCGCGCTGGAAGATGTCGCCCCAGACGTCTTCCGTCTCGCCGAGGATGGCGCGCACGAAATCGGTGGTCTCGTTCTCGGGCACCGCCTGTGTCTGCCCGGACGGCGCGCCCTGCTCGATCTGCGAGACGAGGCCGAGCATCTCGATCGGATTCTTGCCGAGCAGCAGGCCGAGCACGACGACCACGGCGATGCCGCCGAGCCCCAGCTTCACCCCGCCACGACCGCCGGCTCCGACCACGTTGTCGCTGCGTCGCGCATCACGCCATTTCATCCCGAAACTCCCGTCTGTCGGCGCGGGCATCGTCGCCGAGCGACGATGGCGATGCAATGCCGCACGCGGATCGGGCATGGCGGGCGCGCAAAGCGCGTCGCCTTCGAACCCTCTCCTCCCACTGGGAGGAGAGGCTTGGGTGAGGAGGGTGCCGCGGCGGGCGCTGCGGGTTCGGTGCGCGACGCGGGCGCCCACCTCCCCTGGCCCCTCCCCCCGCGGGCGGGCGGAGGGGAATCGGAGTGAAAGGGCGGCGCGTTTCTTCGAGCCCTCTCCTCCCACGGGGAGGAGAGGCTTGGGTGAGGAGGGCGCTGCGGCGCGCGCTGCGGGTTCAGTGCGCGATGCAGGCGCCCACCTCCCCTGGCCCCTCCCCCCGCGCGCGGGCGGAGGGGAATCGGAGGTGAAAGTGCGGCGCACAGCTTCGAGCCCTCTCCTCCCTCGGGGAGGAGAGGGTTGGGTGAGGAGGGTGCCGCGGCGCGCGCTGCGGGTTCGGTGCGCGGTGCAGGCGCCCACCTCCCTGGCCCCTCCCCCCGCGGGCGGGCGGAGGGGGACAGTGATGAAAGTGCGGCGTGCGGTTTCGAGCCCTCTCCTCTCCATGGGAGGAAGGCGCCGCGGTGCGCGGCGTTTACGCCTGAGTCGCTGTGCCGGCGCCGGTGGCCAGCTTGGATTTCGCCGGGGCGCCCTCCGGCGAGGCGAGAAAATCGGCGGCGAAAACCGCGTAACGGTCTTCCTCGATCGCGGCGCGGATGCGCCGCATCAGCTTCAGGTAGTAGTGCAGGTTGTGAATCGTGTTGAGGCGTGGGCCGAGCATCTCGTCGCAGCGGTCGAGGTGATGCAGATAGGCGCGCGAGTAGTTCCGGCAGGTGTAGCAGTCGCAGGCCGGGTCGAGCGGACGCGGATCGTCGCGATACTGCGCGTTGCGGATCTTGACGACGCCTTCGCTGGTGAACAGATGGCCGTTGCGCGCGTTGCGCGTCGGCATCACGCAGTCGAACATGTCGATGCCGCGCGCCACGCCCTGCACGAGGTCGCGCGGCGTGCCGACGCCCATCAGGTAGTGCGGCCGGTCGGCGGGCAGTTCGCCGCCGATCGCGTCGAGCACCTTGAGACGCTCGTCCTCAGGTTCGCCGACCGACAGGCCGCCGATCGCGTAGCCGTCGAAGCCGATCTCGCGCAGGCGCTGCAGGGACTCGCGCCGCAGCTCGACGTGCATGCCGCCCTGCACGATGCCGAACAGCGCGCCCGAGCCGAGCAGCGGCGGATCGCCCGCGGCGAAGCGCCGCAGCACCGGCAGCTGCGCGCGCGTCGCCGACAGCGCGAGGTGCTGCGTCTTGCAGCGCGCCGCCCAGCGCGCCGACAGTTCCATCGATTTGCGCGCCTGCGGCTCGGTGGCCGGATACGGCGTGCATTCATCGAACTGCATGATGATGTCGGAACCCAGGCCGTGCTGGACCTCGATCGAACGCTCGGGCGACAGGAAGATGCGATCGCCGTTGATCGGCGATGCGAACTTCACCCCCTCCTCGCTGATCTTGCGCAGGCCGGACAAGGACCAGACCTGAAAGCCGCCGGAGTCGGTGAGGATCGGCCCGTTCCAGCGCATGAAGCCGTGCAGGCTGCCGAACTGCTGCTGGATCAGCGCCTCGCCGGGCCGCAGCATCAGGTGGAAGGTGTTGCCGAGGATGATCTTGCTGCCGACCTCGCGCAGCTCCTCGGGCGTGACGCTCTTGACCGTGCCGTAGGTGCCGACCGGCATGAAGATCGGCGTGTCGACGCCGCCGCGGGCGAAGGTCAGGCGGCCGCGGCGCGCGCCGCCGGATTGCTGGAGGAGTTCGAACTTCACGAGGACGACGATGCAGGAAAGTCAGCAAGCATTGTCCCATGCCGGCGCCGCGCTCGCGCGCTTTGACAGCATGGCAGCGGCGTTCTACGGTGCGTTTCCGCCCGCCGCAGGGACGCGCGCATGAGAATGCTGACCGGCCTCGTCGACCGCCTGCTGTTCGTCGCCGGATTCATCGCCGCGCTGCAGCTGCCGCAGTTCGTCGACCACTACACGCAGCGCTACGGCGGCTATCACCAGGCGCTCGCCGACAGCATGGCCGAGTACCAGCGCAATGCCGACGCGCACTACGGCGGCGATCTCGAGCGCCTGATCGCCGACCTGCGCAGCGCGCCTTCCGCCGGCATCCATGACATCGGCAGCAAGCTCGCCGCCGACCGCGAACGCGAGACCGCGATGCGCGCCGGCCTCGCCATCCTCGAACACGGCTCGCTGCCGGAGAAGCTCTGGTATCTGGCGCGGCATCTGGATCGCGAGATCGCCGCCGGCACCTGGGCCGCTTTCACGCCGGGCCTGCCGCTGACGCTCGACGCGCTGCTCTGCGGCCTGATCGGCGCCCTGCTCGTCTGCGGCCTGTTCAACCTGCTGGTCTGGCCGCTGCGCGCGCTCGCCCGGCGCGGCGGCGGCGCCGAGGCGCTGCGATGAAGCGCGCGCTCGGCGTCGCCGCCCTGCTCTGTCTCGCGGCCTGTCGCGGCAACACGGAGCCCGTCGCCGTCACCGCCGCGGACGCCGGCAGCACCGTGATGCTGCACGCCGGCCAGCGGCTGCGCGTCGAACTCGACAGCAATCCGACCACGGGCTACCGCTGGCAGCTGGCGCTGCCGGCCGATGCGCCGCTGCGCAGCGAAGGCGACGCCGAGTACCGGCCCGATCCGCACGCCGCCGGTCTGGTCGGCGCCGGCGGCCACGAGATCTGGAGCTTCCGCGCCGAGCGCACCGGCAACGTGACGCTGCACTTCGAATACCGTCGGCCGTTCGAGAGCGGCCCGCCGCCCGGCCGCAGCGCCGATTTCCGCGTCAGCGTGCGCTGAACGCCTCCGGCGCCGGCTCGATCAGCATCGCGTCGCCGTAGCTGAAGAAGCGGTAGCGCTGCGCGACCGCGTGGCGGTAGGCGGCCATCATGCGGTCGTAGCCGCCGAAGGCGCAGACCAGCATCAGCAGCGTGCTTTCCGGCAGATGAAAATTGGTGAGCAGCAGATCGATCACGCGGAAGCGGTAGCCCGGCGTGATGAACAGGCGCGTCTCGCCGCTCTGCGGCCCCAGCGTGCGCACGCGATCCTGCGCGGCGGCGGCCGATTCCAGGGCACGCGTCACCGTCGTGCCGATCGCCACCACGCGCCCCGCCCGCGCGCGCGTCGCTTCGAGCTTCGCGCACAGCGCGGCGTCGATCGCGTAGCGCTCGCTGTGCATGCGATGTTCGGCGAGATCGTCGACGCGCACCGGCTGGAAGGTGCCGGCGCCGACGTGCAGGGTCAGCGTCGCCGTCTCCACGCCGCTGGCGGCGAGCGCCTGCAGCAGGGCCGCGTCGAAATGCAGGCCGGCGGTCGGCGCCGCGACCGCGCCGGGCTCGCGCGCGAACACGGTCTGGTAGCGCTCGGCGTCGACGGCGTCCGGATCGTGCGCAATGTACGGCGGCAGCGGCAGGCGGCCGGCGCGTTCGAGAAAGGCCATCACGCCGTCGGCGCCGTCGTAACGCAGATGGAACAGGTCGTCGTCGCGGCCGAGTACCGTCAGGCGATCGTCGCCGACCTCGATCACGCCGCCCGCCTTCGGCTTCTTGCTGACGCCGAGCTGGGCGAGGAATTCGTGCGCATCGAGCACGCGCTCGACGAAGATCTCGACGTGGCCGCCGGTCGGCTTGCGGCCGAACACCCGCGCCGGGATCACGCGCGTGTCGTTGAACACGACGAGATCGCCGGGCGCCAGCAGCGCGGGCAGATCGACGATCATGCGGTCGGCGAGTTGGCGGCCGACGTGCAGCAGGCGGCTCGCCGAGCGCGCGGCGGTGGGATGCTGGGCGATCAGCGCTTCGGGCAGTTCGTACGAGAAATCGGTGCGGCGCATGGCGGGAGCGGGCGAAACGGCCGCGTATTCTCGCAGAAGCGCCGCCCCGCCCATAAAAAAGGCCCGCGCTCGGCGGGCCAGTTCAGGTGAGATGCCACGGACGGCTGAGGGATCAGCCGCGGCACACGTTACGGGCTCGCGGGCTCATAACCTGAGCCCGCGGCGGCAGTGGCCGGCGACGCTGCGGCGTCCTCCAGCCAGTTCGGCAGGCGCTCGCGACGCTATAGTCGAAGACAAAGATCTTCGGCGGAGGAGCGCAGAGACATGGATGCCAACGCACATTCCGGAGAAGTGTTCACGCACGAGTTTTTCGCGCCGCCGTCCTACCCGGGCGCGATCCAGCGCGACGAATTGCTGAACCGCCTGTTGCGCACGCCGGCGTGTCGGCGCGGGGCGGAAGGGCGGGGTCAGCAGCAGCCGTGGACCGGCGCGGAAGCGGCGGGCGGATCGATGGCGGCGCGCGCGCCGGCGGGCAACATGGGTTTCTCCCCTCTCGTCGGATCGATCGGCCGGCGGCGCCGGTCCTCGTCACGTGCTTTTGGTGAGGGAGAAACGAAGCGCCGGCCTACAGGCCCACGCTACACGAACGGGTAGTTTTCCGGGTAGCCCCGCCGCCGGCGGGCCCGCCCCGTGGCGCGGCCGGTCCTGCTATCGTCGCGGCACGGCGCCGCAGAGCGCCGGCCTTGATTCGGGGAAAACATGAAATCCAAGCACACGGCGCTGGCGCTCATCGCCATCGCCTATGTCGCGGCCGTGGCGGCGGCCGCCGCCATCCTGCTCGGCACCGCGCTGCCGGCACCCTGGGATGCGCTGCTCGCGGACGTCGTGGCGACGGTCGTCGTCTTTGTCTTCAGCCGGCGCTACCGCAACTCGAGCTTCTACGATGCCTACTGGAGCGTGATCCCGCCGCTGCTCGCGCTGTGGTGGCTGGGTCATCGCGCGGCCGGCATCGACATGACGCGCGCCGTGCTCGTCGTCGTGCTGGTCTGGCTGTGGGGCATCCGCCTGACGGCGAACTGGGCGACGCACTGGCAGGGCCTGCGGCACGAGGACTGGCGCTACCCGCTGGTGCGCGAGCGCGCCGGCCGCCACGCGGCGCTTGCCGACTTCTTCGGCATCCACCTGTTCCCGACCCTGCAGGTCTTCCTCGGCTGCCTGCCGGTCTACGCGGTGATGGTCCACGGCGGCGCGCCGTTCGGCGCCCTCGACGTGCTCGCGCTCGTCGTCACCGCCGCCGCGATCGTCATCGAGACGCTTGCCGATCTGCAGCTGCGCGCCTTCATCGCCCGCAGGCAGCCCGGCCAGTTCATCGCCAGCGGCCTGTGGGCCTGGTCGCGGCACCCGAATTATTTCGGCGAGGTGAGCTTCTGGTGGGGCCTGCTGCTGTTCGGCCTCGCCGCCGCGCCGCAGCAGGGCTGGTGGACGATCTGGGGCGCGCTGACCATGACGGCGATGTTCGTGTTCGTCAGCATCCCGTTCATGGACCGGCGCAGTCTCGAACGCCGCCCGGCCTACGCGGAGCACATGCGCAAGGTCTCGGCGCTGCTGCCGCTGCCGCCGCGGCGCTGAGCGGCGGCCATCCCGCGAACGGATCAGGCGACGGGCGCGCCACGATACTCGGCTCGGCCGCCTGCTGCGCGCTGTGGCTCGGCAGTGGCCGCACGATGCGCCTGCGCGGCGCCAGAGCTGCCAGCTCACCCTGCAGCGCAGCGAGGCGGCACTGGCGTAAGCTGCGCGGCCCTGCCCCGCGCCGACGCCGATGGCCCTCACTGCGACGATCCACGTCTTCACGATCCAGCTCGCCGACATGGATCGCGGCGTCTACGAGAACTTCGAGCTGCGCGTCGCGCGCCAGCCCTCCGAGACCGCCGAGTTCATGCTGGCGCGCCTGCTCGCCTACTGCCTGGAATACCAGGACGGCATCGCGCTGACCGAAGGCGTCGCCGCGGTCGACGAGCCGGCGGTGCTGGTGCGCGACCTGACCGGCCGCATCACGGCGTGGATCGAGATCGGCGCGCCGGACGCCGAGCGCCTGCACCGCGGCAGCAAGCTCGCCGGCCGCGCCGCCGTCTACACGCACCGCGATCCGGCGCCGCTGCTGGCGCAGTACGCCGGCCGCAAGATCCATCGCGGCGACGAGATCCCGGTCTACGAACTCGGCAGGGCATTCATCGCCGAGGTCGCGCCGCGCCTCGAACGCCGCGCCAGCCTCGCGATCACCGTCACCGAGCGCCAGCTCTATCTCGATCTCGTCGATCTCGCCGATCGTCAGTATGTGACGACGATCGTCGAGCACCGCGCCGGCTGAGCGACCGCTTCAGCGCGCGGCGTCCGGAGGCGTGCGCAGCCAGTCGATGACGCGTTCGAGGTCGTCGCCGTTGCGCAGCACGCGCAGCGGCTTGTCCGTCGCCAGTTCGCCGCCGCGCGCCACGGTGATGCCGTGCTTCGGGCACAGGTCGAGACAGCCGCAGTCGACCACGCGCACCCGCGGGCCGCCGGCCTGCGCCTTCAGGCGCCGCTTGAGTTCCTTGCGCAGCGGCCGGCCGCTGCCGGCACGGGCCTGGCGCTTGACGCATTTACGGCAGATCAGCAGCAGTTCGTCCCAGCCGGCCGCCGCGCGGATCGGCGGCCGGCGATCATCGCGATCGCTGTCCATGCTGCTGGGACCGCGCCGCGCGCCGGCAATTCCCCGCGCAATGCCACCGCGGCCAACTATTCCGGCTGCGCCGCCGCCTCGGCCTCGTCGCGGCCGCGCTGGCGCCGCTCGGCCTCGCGGCGCGCTTCGTCGATCTGCAGCAGCACGCCGCCGACGTCGGCGCGGCGCGTGTCGTGCTCGAAGCGCCCGGTCAGCGGGCTGTCGGGGCGCAGCTCCGAGTTCTCGTACAGCTTCCAGATTTCGTGCGCGTACTCGGTGTCGAGCAGCTCGGGCGCGTAGCGGCCGCAGTACGCGGTGACGTTGCCGACATCGCGCGCCAGCATGCGGAAGGCATTGTTGTTGCCGGCCGCGTCGACCGCCTGCGGCAGGTCGATGATGACCGGGCCGGCGGCGCCGAGCAGCACGTTGAACTCGGAAAGATCGCCGTGGATGAGGCCCGCGCAGAGCATGCGCACGATCTGCCCGATCAGGAAGGTGTGCCAGGCGCGTGCCGCCTCCGGCTCGGGCACGACGTCGTTGAGCCGCGGCGCGACATTGCCGTCGGCGTCGACGATGCGCTCCATCACCAGCACGCCCTCATGGTAGAGATGCGGCCGCGGCACGCGCACGCCGGCGGCGCTGAGGCGGTACAGCGCGTCGACCTCGGCGTTCTTCCACGCCGTCTCCTGTTCGCGGCGGCCGTGACGGCTGCGCCGGCCCATGGCGCGCGCGTCGCGGCTGCCGCGCGCCTTGCGGCCTTCCTGGTATTCGGCGAGCTTGTGGAAGCCGCGCTGCTCGGCGTCCTTGTAGACCTTCGCGCAGCGGATCTCGCCGCCGCAGGCAACCAGATAGACCGCCGCCTCCTTGCCGCTCTTGAGCGGCCGGATGACCTCGTCGACCAGGCCGTCGTCGATCAGCGGCTGCAAGCCCTTCGGAATTTTCATGCGCCATTGTGAACGATGCGGCGCCGCGGCGACGGCCGTCGCCGCCGCCGCTACACTGCGCGCGGGGATTTCCATGGACGGGGGCATCGCATGCGCAAGCTTGTCGGAGGACTGCTGGTCCTCCTGCTGATCGGTGGAGTGTACTGGTGGTACGCGGTCGACGCGCGGCCGCCGGCCGACGCGTCCTACGAGTTCGATCTGGCGCAAATCCGCACGCTCGCCGACGCCCTGCCCGGCGACAAGCCGGCGGCAGCGCGTTACGAGAAGGTCTCGGCCTACGTCTTTCCGGAAGCGATGGTGATGGCCGGCGGCAGCTGGCGGACGGTCGACATTCCGATCTACGCCTACCAGCTGGTCTACGCCGGCAAGACGGTGATGATCGACTCGGCCTTCGACCGCAGCCTCGCCAAGCCCGACTTCATGGTGCCGTTCTTCGACGATGCCGCCTACGCGCGCGTCGAGCGGGCGCTGGGCAAGGCCGCGCTGATCGTCATCACGCACGAGCATCCCGATCATCTCGGCGGCCTCGCCCGGCATGCGCAGCTGGCGACGATCCTGCCGAACGTGAAACTCACCGACACGCAGATCGCCGATGCGAAGGCGCTCGCCGCCGCCGGCCTGCCGGCCGACGCGCTGAAGGACTACGCGCCGCTGCATTACGACCGCTACACCGCCGTCGCGCCGGGCGTCGTGCTGGTCGCCGCGCCCGGCCACACACCGGGCAGCCAGATGGTCTACGTGCAGCTCGCCGACCATCGCGAGCTGCTGTTCCTCGGCGACGTCGCCTGGCAGATGCGCAACATCGTGCAACTGCGCGAGCGACCGCGCTGGGTCACCGACTGGATCATCGACGAGGACCGCCGCGCCGTGTCCGCCGAATTGCAGACCCTGCATGCGCTGCGCGAGACTGCGCCCGGCCTGCGGCTGGTACCCGGCCACGACGGCGCGGCGATCGACGCCCTGACGCGCGCCGGCGTCCTGCAGGCGGGTTTCACGGAGTGACGCGCATGACACGGAATGTCTTCATCACCGGCGGCAACAACGGCATCGGCTACGAGATGGCGCTGGCCCTCGCCGCGCGCGGCGACCGCGTGATCATCGCCTCGCGCGATCTCGCCAGATCGCAGGCCGCGGTCGCGCGCATCAAGGCGACGCAGGCGAATGCGCAGATCGAGGCGCTGGCGCTCGATCTCGGCGATTTCGCCGACATCGACCGCTGCGCGGCGGACGTGCTCGCGCGCATGCCCACGCTCGACGTGCTGATCCTCAACGCCGGCCTCTACACGCTGAAGCTGCGCACCTTGCAAAGCGGCTTCGAGGCGATGTTCGGCATCATGCATCTCGGCCACTTCCGCCTCACGCAGAAGCTGCTCGACGCGGTCAAGGCGGCAGCGCAGGGCCGCGTCGTCGTCACCAGCTCGGCCATTCACGCGCTCGGCAAGATCGACGAAGCCAGCTTCCGCGATCCGTCGCGGCACTGGATCGGCCTCAGTGCCTACGGACAGGCCAAGCTCGCCAACCTGCTGTTCACCCGCGAGCTGGCGCGTCGCCTCGCCGGCAGCGGCGTCACTGTCAACGCCTTCCATCCGGGCACGGTCGCCACCGGCATCTACGACGAACTGCCGGCGCCGGTGCGCAAGCTGATCGTCGCCGCCATGCTGACGCCGGCGCAGGGCGCCGACACGGCGATCTGGCTCGCCACCGCGCCGGAGCTGAAGAACGTCAGCGGCGAATACTTCGTCCGGCGCCGCGTGCGGCCCGGCAGCGCGGCGAGCCGCAGCGTCGAGCTGGCGCAGCGCCTGTGGCTGTACAGCGAGGAGCTGGCCGGCTTCTAGGGCCCGTTATTGACGCGGCCCGCACCTTTCGCGGCGGGTGCGCCTGTTTGGCCGGGCAGGGTTTCCTTCAAGTTCGTCGTGGCCGCCTCGATGACGCCGACGGCGGCGCTCAGGCCGCCGTCGTCACGCTGATCAGCTGGCGCGCCAGCGCCACCAGCTCGCCGAGGTCGCGCACGATGCCGTCGGGCACGTGCGGATGGCGCACGGTGCCGGGAAAGATCCGGTCGATCCAGTGCCGGTCCCAGCCGGCGCCGTTGTAGAACACCGCCGTCACGTCCGCCGCCTTGGCGGCGACGATGTCGGTGGTGCTGTCGCCGACGTACCAGCAGGACAGATCGGCCGGCGCGCCGAGATCGGCGAGCGCTTTCAGCACGAGGTCGGGATGCGGCTTGCGGCGCCAGACGTCATCGCCGCAGACCATGGTATCGAACAGTTCATGCCAGCCTTCGCCGTCGACCGTGTAGATCTCGTGCGCCATGAAGCGCCGCGCGCGGTTCGACAGCACGCCGATGCGGATGCCGAGCGCGCGCAGTTCGAGCAGGCGCTCGCGGGCGTCTGCTTCCATCGGCTTCACCGCGCCGAAGTGCTTCGCGTAACTCTGGTCGAAGGCCTCGTGCGCGATGCGCTTGGCCTCCTGGTCGCTGCCGAACAGCACCTCGAAGATGTCGGTGCGCGACAGCTTGCGCTCGGCGCGGAGCTTGGGATGCAGGCTGGCGTGCTCGCGCACGTACTTGACCAGCTTGGCGTCCTCCAGCGTCTTCGACTGGCCGCGCGGCACCAGCCTGTCGATCAGGCCCAGCGGTCCGAGCCGCGGCAGCACGTCGTCGAGCGCGTAGTACATGGCATCCATGGTATCGACCAGCGTCGCGTGCCAGTCGAACAGCATCACGCGCGGCCGCGCGCGCGGCATCTGCAGGATGCTCATCGATCGTCGTTCTCCTCGCGCGCAGCGTCGGTTCGCGTCCGCCGGCTGTCAAGACGGCGCAAATCACGCGGGCACGGCCGCGTGCCGCCGTGCGAAATCGGCGCGCGTGCTTGTGGTGAAACCCCGTCACCATGCGCCGCCCGACGAAGGGCCGCGGCCGCAGCGGCGCGGCGGTTATGGTGGGCGGCGGATTCGAACAGGGAGAGTCGAAAATGCGCGCCGTCCGCCTGTCGCTGCTGACCGTCCTGGGCCGGTCACCGGCGTCGACGGCAACGCCGGGCAAGGCGGCACGATCGATTCGGTCGGCGCCGTGGTCGGCGACGACAGCCTGCTGCTGAACTCCGGCTACGACACCTTCGGCAGCCCCGGACGCTTCCAGGCCGGACCGGGCAACGCGCTCTACGTGCTGCGCCTGCCCGACGCTAGCGCGCCTTGAGCAGGCGGACCACGGCGCGCTCGAACTCGGTGTACTCGAACGGCTTGCGGATGAAGGCGTCGGCGAGCGTCGGCGAGACTTCGGGCGGCAGTCCCGAGCTCATCAGCAGGATCGGCGTCGAGGCGCGTTCGCCGGCGGCGCGGATGGCTTCGATCAGCTGCAGGCCGTCCATGTGCGGCATCATGTAGTCGGTGACGACCAGATCGGGCGCCTCGGCGACGAACAGCTCCAGGCCGCGCCGCCCGTTCGGCGCCTTCGAGACCCGGTAGCCGGACATCTCGAGCAGTATCGCCGTCGTCATCAGGGTGCCGGGCTCATCCTCCACCAGCAGGATGTGTGGCGGCCGCGTGCTCATCAGGCATCCGCCGGTGGCCGGTGAGCGTGGCCGGTCAACAGCCCTTCGGTATCGCGGAAGACGTCGCCGATGCGGATGCCCCTGGCGTCGATCACGAAGCGACGCACGGCCGAATCGAAATCGCTGTCGCGCACCTTGAGCACCGACAGCAGGCGGTGCAGCGCCGAATCCAGCTCGACGTAGCGCATCAGCAGGATGTTCTCGGCCACCGCCGAAATCGGGCCGAAGGAGATTTCGGAACGCTCGCCGATGATCTGCGGCACCTCCGAGGTGTACAGCGAGGTCACGCCTTCGGCGCGCAGGACATGGGTGAGCGCGGCGAGGAAGGGCGAACTGCGTTCGTCGTAGAACTGGGCGCGCTCGAAGCCGCGCAGGCCGTCGACGAGCACGCGCTTGGCACCGCGCCGCCGCACCGCCTCGATCAGGCGGTAGCCGAGTCCGTCGAGCGAGGGCTCCGAAGCCGGCTGCCAGACCACCTCGACGGCGCCGCGGCGGACCAGTCCCTCGAGATCGATGCCGAGCATGCGTGCCTTGAGCGCGAGGCGCGAGGCGTTCTCGTAGAAGCCGAAGATCAGGCCCGGCGCCTGCTCGCTGCATTGCGCGATGAAGTGCAGGCCGAGCGTCGTCTTGCCGACGCCGGTAGGGCCGAGCACGAGGGTGGTGGAGCCTTGCGGAACGCCGCCGCCGATCAGGCCGTCGAGCGCCGGCACGCCGCTCGGCACGCGCGCCACTTCGGCGGCGCCCTGGCCTTCGAGGCCGGTCGTCGCTTCGAGCCGCGGCAGCACGCGCATGCCGTCGTCGCTGATGACGGTGGTGTGCAGGCCGGCGACGAAGTCCGAGCCGCGGAACTTGTGCACCTGCACGTAGCGGCTGCCGAGATGGCCGTGCGTGGCCGTGGCCACTTCGATCCAGCCGTCGACCATCGTGTACTCGGGACTCGCCTGCGTGCGCCGGCTGTTGGTCAGCAGCAGGATCGTCGCCGTAAGGAGGCTCGCGAGCGTCGACAGATAGTTCACGAACTTGCGGAACTCGCGTTCCGACTGCACGCTTTCCTCGAGCACGAACAGGCCGTCGACGACGATCAGCGACGTGCCGCGGCGCTGGCTCTCGTGATTGAGCAGGCGCAGGATGCCCTCGAGGCCGCCGCTCTCCAGATCGTCGTAGCCGCTGACATAGAAGATCGACGACGGCAGCCGGCGCTCGTCGTAGAAGCTCATGCGCTCGAGGTTCTGGATCAGCCGCGCGTGCGACTCGGCCAGCAGGGTCACGTACAGGGCCTTCTCGCCCTGCGTGACGCGATGGAAGCAGATCTGGTTGGCGAGTATGGTTTTGCCGGCACCGGGCGAGCCCTGCACGATGTAGACCGCGCCCGGCAGCAGACCGCCGGAGAGTACGGTGTCGAGGCCCGGCACGCCGGTGGTGATGCGCCGCGGCGGCGTCTTGTCTTTTTCGTCCCTGTCGCTCACGCCAGTCCTTGTTGCGCAGCTGCGCCGTGTTTTGCGCGATGATAGAGTCAGCGCGCGCTGATCGCGACCTTCGCCGCATCCTGCCCGCGGCTTCATGAACGCCTGCCGACCGTGAGCGAAACCCGCATGTCCTGCCTCGTCTACCGCTGCACGCGGCAGGCCGAGATGTATCTGTATCTGCGCAGCGATGTGGCGCCCGACAGCCTGCCCGAGGCCTTGCGCCAGCGCACCGGCCGCCTGATCGAGGTGATGAAGCTCGAGCTGACGCCGCAGCGCAAGCTGGCGCGCGCCGATGCCGCGAAAGTCATCGAGCGCCTCGCCGCCGACGGTTTCTACCTGCAGATGCCACCGCACGCGCAGATCGATCCGCACCTGTACTTCGGCGACTGAGGCCGCTGCCGGCGGCGCGCTTGCGGCGTCCGCGCCCTGCCCCGACACTGCGCGCAGCGCCGGCCGCAATCCCGCGGCCGCTGCGAAGGAGACTGCGATGCCGCGCGCCATCATCACGATCCACCTTCCGACCCACCGCCGCACGGCGCTGAAGATCGAGCACGACAGGCCCGAAGCGGCGATCGCCTACGACGGCCAGATCGGCGCCTACCTGCAGTTCCTCAAGGGCGAGGCGCAGCGCGCGGGCTTCAGCATCGAGACCGACGAACGCGACTGGGGCCCGCTGTTCAGCATCGACGAAATGGACCATCAGGCGAAGAAGGCGGCGCACGACTGGCTCAACACGCAGCCCGATTTCTGGAACTGGATTCCGTCCGCATGATCGTCGTCCATCACCTCAACAACTCGCGCTCGCAGCGCGTGCTGTGGCTGCTCGAGGAGCTCGGCCTGCCGTATGAGGTCAAGCGCTACGAGCGCAACCGCAAGACCATGCTGGCGCCGCCGGAGCTGCGCGCCGTGCACCCGCTCGGCAAGTCGCCGGTGATCAGCGACGGCGAACTCACGATCGCCGAAACCGGCGCCATCATCGAATACCTGCTCGAACGCTACGGCGAGGGCCGCCTGCAGCCGGCGGCGGGCACGCCGGAGCGACTGCGCTACCGCTACTGGCTGCACTACGCGGAAGGCTCGCTGATGCCGCTGCTGGTGATGAAGCTCGTGCTCAGCCAGATCGCGCCGCGCGCGCCGGCGCTGGTGCGGCCGCTGGCGCGCAGGATCGGCGACGGCGTGCTGCAGGGCTTCGTCGAGCCGAACCTGAAGACGCATCTCGCCTACGTCGACGCCGAGCTCGGCAGGAGCGCCTGGTTCGCCGGCGACGCCTTCAGCGCCGCCGACGTGCAGATGAGCTTTCCCTGCGAAGCGGCCGGCGCGCGCGGCGGCGGCCACTATCCGCGCATCGCCGCCTTCGTCGAGCGCATCCGCGCGCGGCCGGCGTATCGCCGCGCGCTGGAGCGCGGCGGTCCATACGCGCTGCCCGGCTGAGCGGGCGGCGCGCTCAACGCTTGATGCAGAAGAAGTTGAGCTTGTTGCCGTCCGGGTCGCGGAAGTACGCGGCGTAAAAGCCACCGCCGCGATCGCCGGGCGCGCCTTCGTCGCTGCCGCCGAGTTCGAGCACCTTGCGATACAGCCGGTCGACGGTCTCCGGCCGGTCGACGGCGAGGCCGATCATGGTGCCGTTGCCGACACTGGCGGTCTTGCCGTCGTAGGGCTTGCAGACGCCGAAGCCCGGCTTGTCGGGCGCGATGTTCCAGGTGATGAAGCGCTCGGTCTGCATGCCGCGCCGGGCGCCCAGCTCGCCGAGGATGCCGTCGTAGAAGCGCGTCGCGCGCGCCAGGTCATTGGTACCGAACAGCGTGTAACCGATCATCGTCCCGCCTCTCCTTCGTTCTTGTCGGCGCCGCATCGTAGCGCATCGTCGGTCACGGCCAGCCCGTCACCTGCGCCACGAGACCGCCGGCGACGAGCAGCATCAGCAGCGCGAAAGCTTCCTGCAGCCGCGCGCCGGCGATGCGCGGCGCGAGGCGCCGGCCGCCGTACATGCCGCCGAGGGCACCGAGCACGAACGGCAGCGCGATCGCCCACGGCAGCGCGTGGCCCTGCAGCAGACTCATCAGCACCGTCACCGCGCTGATCAGGGCGATGGCGAGCAGCGAGGTGGCGATCGCCGAATGCATGGACAGTTCGCTGCCGGCGCGCAGCGACGGCACGATCACGAAGCCGCCGCCCACGCCGAGCAGGCCGGACAGGAAGCCGGTGGCCGCGCCGGTCGCGGCGATCAACGTGGCGCAGGGCCAGTTCCAGATCAGGCGTCCGCGCGCATCGAGCCGGCAGACGGGCCCCGCCGCCGCGCCCTCGTCGCCCGCCACCGTGGCGCGCACGATCGCGGCCTCGCGCGGCGCGCGGCGCGCCAGGCGCCAGTTGCGCAGCGCGACGATCGCCAGCACCGCGCCGAACAGACCGGCGAGCACGGCATGCGGCAGGCGCGTGGCGAGCCACAGGCCGAGCGGCGCGGTGACGAGACTGGCGAGCGCCATCAGCAGCGCGGCGCGGTAGCGGATGTAGGCGACGTCCCAGGCGACGACGGTGCCGAACAGCGCCGAGGCGCAGACCGCGACCAGGGCCACCGGCGCGGCCTGCGGCAGGCTCCAGCCGAGCCCCCACATCAGCAGCGGCACGGCCAGCGCCGAGCCGCCGGCGCCGGTCAGGCCGAGCACGAGGCCGGTGATCAAGCCGAGCAGCAGGCTCATGCATGCGTCCGCGGCATGCGCTGGCGGGCGGTGGAGGAACGAGGCAGCATGGCGGCGATGATGCCATCGCGCGCCGCGCAAGCGCAGCGAAGCCGGAGAACCGATGCCGCGAAACAGCACACCACCCTGGCGCAAACCGTCACCGGGCCGCAAATCGACGCCGCTCAGCGAACGCCAGCGTGCCGCCGCGCGCGCGCGCGCCGAGGCCGCCGGCCGCCGCTATCCGAATCTGGTCGACAACATGTGGGCGGCGCGCCAGGTGCCGCGCGACGCATCGTGACCGGCGCCGGCCCGCAGCCGGCGGTGCGGCGCGGCGACGCGCAGGCCGAGCGGCTGACCGCCGAGCGCTGCTACATCACCGAGCTGTCCAATCACGACGGCGACGAGGCCGTGTCGATCGCCAGGGCGCGCGTCGCGCCCGGCGTGACGACGCGCTGGCACCGCCTGCGCGACATCGCCGAGCGCTACGTCATCGTCAGCGGCCACGGCACCGTCGAGGTCGAAGGCCTGCCGGCGCTGCGCGTCGCGCGTGACGACGTCGTGCTGATCCCGGCCGGCCACCGCCAGCGCATCCGCAACGACGGCGAGCAAGACCTGATCTTCCTCGCGATCTGCACGCCGCGTTTCCGCTGGGACGCCTACGAGGATGTCGACCCGGCGTCCTGAGCGTCGCCGATCTCGACGCGATTGCGGCCGCCGCGCTTGGCGCGGTACAGCGCCGCGTCCGCCGGCCGCAGCAACTCGTCGGCGGCGCGCCGGTCCCGCGCCTCGACCCAGCGCACGCCGAGGCTCGCGGTGACGCCGATCGGTCCGCTCAGGGTCGGCAGCGGTTCACCGGCGAGCGCCGCCCGCAGGCGTTCGGCGACCGTGCGCGCGTCTTCGGGCGTCGCCTCCGGCACGATCGCCAGGAATTCCTCGCCGCCATAACGGCCGAGCGAATCGCGTGCGCGGATCGCCGCGAGCATGCGCGCCGCCGCCTCGCGCAGCACCTCGTCGCCGACGGCATGGCCGTGGCTATCGTTGATCTGCTTGAAGTGATCGAGGTCGACCAGCACGAGGCCGGTGCCCTTGCCGTCGCCGCGCGCGGCGGCCAGCTCGCGGCGCAGGATCTCGTTCATCGCGCCGCGGTTCCACAGGCGCGTGAGCGGGTCGATTGAAGCGCGCAGGCGCATACGGTCGAGTTCGGCGAGCAGCTCGTCCTGCGCGCCGCAGACGAGGTTGAGGCGGAATTCGGCCTCGACCATCTTCGCGAAATCGGCCAGCGCTTCGCGATCCCCGCCGCTCATCTGCCGCGGCTTGCGATCGATCAGACACAGCGTGCCCAGCCGCGCGCCGGCGGGGCCGCGCACCGGGCAGCCGGCGTAGAAGCGGATGCGCGGATCGCCGGTGACCAGCGGGTTGTCGGCGAAGCGCGGATCGTGGCCGGCGTCGTCCACCACCATCACCTCGTCGCTGTGCAGGGCGTGGCCGCAGAAGGAGACTTCGCGCGAGGTCTCGCAGATCGTCAGCCCGGCCACCGACTTGAACCACTGGCGGTCGCTGTCGAGCAGCGAGATCGCCGAGATCGGCACGTCGAAGGTGCGGCGGGCGAGCCGGGTGATGCGTTCGAAACGCGCCTCGATCGGTGAATCGAGGATGCGCAGCGCGCGCAGCTGCGCGAGGCGCTCGATTTCGTCCTCGGGGATGGCGGGGGCTTGCACATCGGGCTCCGGCTTTCGTCGTTTCCAGTATATCGGCGGCCCGCCGTCGGACGCAGCCGTCCGGCGCGGCGCTGAATCCGGACCGGCGGCCGCCGCGTATTCCGGGCATGCGCTTCATTCCCAGCCATCGTCGAGCCGGAGCCTGCATGCCCCACAAACCGCTGCTGTTGATGCTTTCCGCCCTGGTCGCCGGATGCGCGGCCTCGCCGCCGCCGCTGCCGAGCGTCGCGCACGTCGATCTGTCGCGCTACGCCGGCAGCTGGTACGTGATCGCCAGCATTCCGACCTGGATCGAGAAGGACACCGTCAACGCCATCGAACACTACGAGCTGGCGCCCGACGGCTCGATCCCGGCCACCTTCAGCTACCGCCGGAAGCGCTTCGACGCGCCGCTGAAGACCCTGAGCTCGACGGCCACCGTCGTCGACCACGTCAGCAATGCCGAATGGGCGGTGCAGTTCGTCTGGCCGTTCAAGGCCGAATACCGGATCGCCTGGCTGGCCGCCGACTACGCGCAGGTGATCGTCGCGCGCAGCAAGCGCGACTACGTCTGGTACATGGCCCGCACGCCGAGCGTGTCCGACGCCGATTTCGCGGCGGCGCGGCGGCGCATCGCCGAGCTCGGCTACGACGTCGCGCAACTGGTCCGCGTGCCGCAGCGCGGGCCCGACGCGCCGGCGGCGCGCTGAGACGCAAGCGCTGGCGGCCGGCATCGCGCGTGCCGGCCGCCGCCTGCCGTCAACCGCCGAAATTGAACTGCAGGTTCAGCGAGGCGGCATCGATCTTGGTGTCGACGTTGTCGCCGTCGAGATCGTAGCGCTCGTACTCGGCACGCAGGTCGACGCCTTCGCCGAGCGGAACGCGCACGCCGAGGCCCCAGAAGAAATCGGTGCCGTCGTCGCTGGCCTTCAAGTTGGTTCCGCGTATATGGGCGTCCTCGTTCCAGAACAGCGCGCCGGCCTTGGCGTAGGGCTGCACGTAGCGCAGCGGGATGTCGGCGACCAGGGCCGCCGTCCAGCCGTCGGCTTCGGCGCGCGCGCTGTTGTTCTCGGCATCGCCGAAGTCGACGTACTGGCCTTCGATCGACAGCACCGGATTGAAGCGGAAGCCGGCCAGCGCCTTCCACGACACGTGGTCGTCATCGAAGTCGTCCGGCTGGTTCGGAAAGTCATCCGATTCGTAGAACTCGTTCTTGACGCGCGTGTAGATGGCGCCGCCGCCGATGAAGAAGCCCGGCTCCCGATGCGGCAGATCGTCCGCCAGCGCCGGCATCGGCATCGCGACCACGGCGCCCATCGCCAGCGCCGGCAGCAGCAGTTTCTTGTATTTCATGTCGACATCCCTCCGTGGATTCACGATTTATTCACTACGCCGAGGAACCGGCGCCGCCAGCGAAAAGTGCAGCCGGTGCACTGAATCGGTACTGAACTCGCGCAAAGAGACTCGTCGTGCGCGGCGCGCGGCCCGTGCGCGGCGGGGGCCGTGCTGGCACACTGCGCACGGGCGAATCCGGGAACGCATGGCGAGCAGGGCAAACACCGAAGACGAGCGCTTCGTGCGGCGCGTCTACCGTCTGCGCGTCCTCGGTCTCGGCGCCGGGGCCTGCGCCGTGGCCGCGACCTTCGCCGCCGTGCAGGCGCCGCCGCTGGCCTGGTTCGGCATGCTGCTGCACGCCCTGGTGTGGCCGCACGTGGCGCTGCGCTGGTCGCTGCACGACGGGCGCCCGCAGGCCGCCGAGATGCGCAATCTGCTGATCGATTCGGCGCTCGGCGGCATCTGGATCGCGCTCATGCATTTCATGCTGCTGCCGTCGGTGCTGCTGGCGACGATGCTGTCGATGGACAAGCTCGCCGCCGGTGGCTGGCGCCTGCTGGCGCGTACCGCGACCGCGCAGCTGAGCTGCGCCGCGCTGGGCGGGCTGGTCACCGGCTTCGTCGTCGAATGGCCGACGCCGACGCCGGTCATCGTCGCCTGCCTGCCGCTGCTGATCGCCTATCCGCTCGCGGTCAGCACCGCGACCTACGCGCTGGTGCGCAAGGTGCGCCGCCAGAACCGTCAGCTCGCCGAGCTGAGCAGCGTCGACGCGCTGACCGGCCTGGCGAGCCGCGGGCACTGGGAGGAAGCGGCGCTCGGCATGCTCGAAAGCTTCCGTCGCGGCGGACCGGCGGCGACCATGCTGCTGATCGACATCGACCTGTTCAAGAGCATCAATGATCGCTACGGACATCCGGTCGGCGACAGCGTGATCCGCGGCATCGCGGCGATCATCCGCCGCGAGCTGCGCAGCACCGACATCGCCGGCCGCTACGGCGGCGACGAGTTCGCGATCGTGCTGCCGGCGACGCGACGCGACGCCGCGCACCGCATCGCCGAACGCATCCGCGAGCGCATCATCGAGACCAGCTTCGACGCGCAGCTGCGCGGCTCGTGCACGGTGAGCATCGGCGTCGCCGAGCTGTCGTCGACCATGCACGACGTGCGCGCCTGGCTGATGCAGACCGACGCGGCGCTGTACCGTGCCAAGACCCGCGGCCGCAACTGCGCGGTGGACGCCGCGGCCTGAAGCGCCGCGCCAGGTTCGCGTATAAGCATCGAGCCAATCGTTACTGGCCGGCACGACGGTGCCGTTCCTAGACTGCGCCCCTTCACCAAGGGGAGGTTCGCATGAACGGTGCGCGGGCACGCGGCATCAAGGAATCGCGCGGCTTGCGCCGCACGCTGATCGCCACCGCGATCGTCGCCAGCCTGTCGGCCTGCGGCGGCGATCATCACGACGACGCCGGCGGGCACCCGAACATCCTCTACATCATGGCCGACGACCTCGGCTACTCGGACATCCACGCCTTCGGCGGCGAGATCGACACGCCGAACCTCGACGCGCTCGCCGCCAGCGGCCGCCTGCTGCTCAATCACCACGCCGGCACGGTCTGCGCGATCACCCGCGCGATGCTGATCTCCGGCACCGATCATCATCTCGTCGGCGAAGGCACCATGGGCCGGCCAAACGACGAGCGCGCCGGCCTGCCGGGCTACGAGGGCTATCTCAACGACCGCTCGCTGTCGGTCGCGCAGCTGCTCAAGGACGCCGGCTATCACACCTACATGGCCGGCAAGTGGCATCTCGGTTCCGGCATCCCGGGCAGCGACGCCGGCAGCGGCGAGACGCCGGACCAGTGGGGCTTCGAGCACAGCTACGCGCTGCTCGGCGGCGCGGCGAGCAATCACTTCGCGCACGAGCTGGCCGGCTCGAAGAACTACACCGAGGACGGCGCCTACGTGCAGCCCGGCCAGCCGGGCCAGCCCGGCGGCGCCGGCGGCACGCCGGCGGTGTTCTACTCGACCGACTTCTACACGCAGAAGCTGATCTCCTACATCGACGCCGGCCACGGCGACGGCAAGCCGTTCTTCGCCTACGCCGCCTACACCTCGCCGCACTGGCCGCTGCAGGTGCCGGAACCCTGGCTCAGCAAGTACAAGGGCCGCTACGACGTCGGCTACGGCGCGATCCGCGCGGCACGCATCGAGCGGCAGATCGAGCTCGGCATCATTCCGGCGAGCTTCAATCCCTTCCCCGGCCTGCCCGGTACGACGACGCGCGCGCCGGCCAGCGCCAACAACGGCACGCCGGCGGCGAAGTACATCAGCGCCGTGCACGGCCCGGCCGACGGCTACGTCGACCATCACCAGGGCTACGTCGACAAGGAGTGGAACGACCTGACGCCGCTGGAGCGCAAGGCGCAGGCGCGCTACATGGAAATCTACGCCGGCATGGTCAACAACCTCGACTACAACATCGGCCTGCTGATCCAGCACCTGAAGGACATCGGCGAGTACGACAACACCTTCATCATGTTCCAGTCGGACAACGGCGCCGAAGGCTGGCCGATCGATTCGGGCGCCGACCCGAAGACGACCGACGAGGCCAACGCGAGCTCGCCGGTCTACGAAACGCTCGGCACCGACAACGGCCAGACCAGCGCGAAGAATCTCAAGTACGGCCTGCGCTGGGCCGAGGTGAGCGCGACGCCGCTGTCGCTGACCAAGGGCTACTCCGGCGAAGGCGGCGTCGGCGTGCCGGCGATCGTGCGCCTGCCCGGGCAGGGCAAGAGCGCCGCCGCCTACGACGAGTTCACGCACGTCACCGACAACACCGCGACCTTCCTCGCCATCGCCGGCGTGCAGCCGCCGACCACGCCGGCGCCGGCGGCGATCGATCCGGACAGCGGCGTCGACGCCAACAAGGGCAAGGTCGTCTACAACGGCCGCAACGTGTATCCGGTGACCGGCAAGTCGCTGCTGCCGGTGCTCGAGGGCAAGACCGCGCAGGCCGTGCACAGCGATGGCTTCGGCGACGAAGCCTACGGCCGCGCCTACGTGCTGAGCCCGGACGGCAACTGGAAGGCGCGCTGGACCGAGCCGCCGGTCGGCCCCGCCGACGGGCACTGGCAGCTGTACGACATCCGCCGCGACCGCGGCGAAGTCGAGGACGTGGCGGCGCAGCACCCCGATGTCGTCGAACAGCTGGTCACGCAGTGGAGCGCTTACATGAGCAGCGTCGGCGGCGTCGAGCCGCTGCAGCCGAAGGGTTACTACTAAGATGGATGTCGTCGCCGCGCGTCGCGCCCGCACGCGCGGCATGCTCCACGCTTCGTAGCCCGCCTGAATCCGCCCGATGATCGGTCCGCGCATCACCGTTTCCGCACTCGCGGGCATGCTCGCGGCATGGCAGCTCGCGGCCTGCAGCGCGCCGCCGCCGCCCGCGCCGCCCGCCGCGGCGCTCGGCACGCGCGCGGCCTGTGCCGCGTACAGCGGCCTGCCGCCGCGCTGGCGCGACGATCCGCACGCCGGCATGGCACACCTGCGCGGCGGACGTTTCGAGCTCGGCTCGCGACGCGGCTATGCCGACGAGCGGCCCGCGGACGCGAAGGTGCGCGTCGGCGATTTCTGGATCGACCGCACCGAAGTGACCAACGCGCAGTTCGCCGCCTTCGTCGCCGCCAGCGGCTACGTCACCGAGGCCGAGCGCCAGGGCGGCGCCGCCGTCTTCCATCGCCCGAACGCCGACGAGCTGAACGCGCGCCCCTACGCCTGGTGGAACTTCGTCGAAGGCGCGAGCTGGAAACATCCGCAGGGATCGCAGAGCGATCTGCGGGGCCGCGACAACCATCCGGTGACGCTGGTGACGCTCGCCGACGCGCAGGCCTACGCGCACTGGCTCGGCCGCGAGCTGCCGACCGAAGCCGAATGGGAATACGCGGCCAAGGCCGGGCGCAGCGACGCCGCGCTCGGCGAGGAGCCGCGCGACCGCGACGGCCATCCGCTCGCCAACTACTGGCAGGGCCTGTTCCCGACCCAGAACGCGCAGGAGGACGGCTTCGCGGAGCTCGCGCCGGTCGGCTGCTTCGCGGCCAACGGCTACGCGCTCTACGACACCATCGGCAATGCCTGGGAGTGGACGCGGGATCGCTACGTCGGCGCGCACCAGTCGCATGCCAACGGCGACATCGCCGTGGTCAGCGCCGCGCACGCCGGCGGCGCGCCGACCTACGTCATCAAGGGCGGCTCCTTCCTCTGCTCGCAGAGTTTCTGCGTGCGCTACCGCGCCGCCGCGCGCGAGGCGCAGGAGGCCGACCTCGCGTCGCAGCACGTCGGCTTCCGCACCGTCGTGCGCGGATGAGCGCCGCGCGCGACATCCATTTCCGCTGCAGCGCCTGCGGCGCCTGCTGCGATTCGCCGCCCGCCATGAGCCTGCCCGAGCTGTTCGAGCACGAGGACAGCTTCGTCGGCTGCATCGCCATTCACGGCGGCGGCGACACGCTCGCCCTGCGCACGCAGGGGCTCGAACGGGGCGATGCCGGCTGCCCGGCGCTCGACGCCGACCGCCGCTGCGGCATCCACACGCGGCGGCCGGCCATGTGCCAGGCCGTGCCGCTCGATCCGACGCGGCCCGACGCCGGCCAGGCCGCGCTGCTCGAAGCGCGGCGCCGGCAGGCGCCGTATGCGATGGCCGGCTGCATCACCACGCAGGCCACGCCCGGCTCGCGCGCGATGCTGATCGGCGGCGCCCTGGTCGACGACGGCGACCGGCGGGCGCTCGCGCGCTATCGCGAGGAGACGGCGCGCGACCGCGCGCTGTGGGGCGAGGCGCTGCGCGCCGAGCTGCGCCGCGAGCTCGCCGGCCAGCCGCCGCTCGGCGGCTACCGCACGATCCCGCTGGTGCCGGCGCTGGCGACGCTGGCCGCCGCATCCGCCAGCTGCCGACAGCGCGTGCTGCGCTATCTCGATCGCCAGCGTGCGCTGATCGCGCGCACGCCGGCTGCGGCGCGGCCCGCCGAGCTGCAGGTCTACGCGCGCGTCTATCAGCGCCTGGCGCTCGCGCTGCAAAGCGCCCGCCCGGCGCCGCCCTCGCCGCACGCCGGCGCCATCGAGGCGCACCTGCGCCTGGCCGCCGCGGCCTGATCCGCGGCACCGCCGATCCATTCGTCACGAGCGTCGCGGCGCAGCCGGAATGCAACACGGGATCTGCGCGGCGGCCGTCCATTCGTGGTAGGCGCGCTGACGGCGCGCCGCGCACGATGCGGCAGGCGCACGACCGCGCCGCCGACGTCTCGCCCCGTCCCATGGCTTCCTGGTGCCGCTCCGACATTCCCTCGCTGGCCGGCCGGACCGCGCTCGTCACCGGCGCCAATCGCGGCCTCGGCCGCGAGATCGCCACCGCGCTCGCCGCCGCCGGCGCCACCGTCATCGCCGGCTGCCGCGACCTCGCGCGCATGGACGCGACGATCGCCGCGATCCGCACCGCGCAGCCGCGCGCCGATCTCGTCGCGCTGCCGGTCGATCTCGCCGATCTGTCGTCGGTGCGCGCTTTCGCCGCCGAGGTCGCGGCACGCTGGCCGCGGCTCGACATCCTCTGCCACAACGCCGCCGCGATCATGGTGCCGCAAGGCCGCACGCGCGACGGCTTTGAGACGCATCTGGGCACCAATCATGTCGCGCCGTTCGCGCTGACCGGCCTGCTGCTCGAAACGCTGCAGCGCGCGCCGGCCGCGCGCGTCGTCAACACCGGCAGCCTCGCGCACCGCATGACCGCGGGCCTCGATCTCGACGACGCCGCCTACGAGCGGCGCGCCTACCGCGAGATGGACGCCTACGGCGCCAGCAAGCTGGCGGCGCTGGCCTTCACCTTCGAACTCGACCGCCGCCTGCGTCGCGCCGGCTCGTCCGTCATCGCCGTTGCCGCGCACCCCGGCTACAGCGCGACCAACGACGACGCCGGCGGCTTCTTCATGCGCCTGGCGACCCGGCTGTTCGCGCAGGCGCCGGCGATCGGCGCGCTGCCGGCGCTGTACGCGGCGACCGCGCCCGAGGCGCGCGGCGGCGACTACATCGGCCCGGCCGGCTTCAAGGAACTGCGCGGCGCGCCGCGCCGTGTCGAGGCCAGCGACGCCGCCCGCGACCCCGCGCTCGGCGAGCGCCTGTGGGCCTGGTCGGAGCGGGCCAGCGGCGTGCGCTATCTGCCTCGCTGAGGCACGGCCCGCGCGGCTGTCGCATCGCCGAGGGCGGCGCTACACTGCGGCGCATCGATGAGACGACACGGCGCCCGACGGCGCCGTTCGCATTTCGGGGGACTGTCATGCATCCGCACTCGCGCTTCGTCGCAGGTTTCCGCGCGCATCTGCTCGCGCCGGCCCTGACGCTCCTGCTGCTGTCGCCGTGGCCCGCACGCGCCGAGGACGATGCCGACGCGCTGCGCGCCGAAGTCGCGGCGACCGAGCGCGCCTTCGCGCGGAGCATGGCCGATCGCGACTTCGCCGCCTTCCAGCGCTTTCTCGCCGACGATGCGGTCTTCGTCGGCGGCCCGCGCCCGCTGCGCGGCAAGCCGGAAGTGGCCGCCGCCTGGAAGGCCTTCTTCGACGGCAAGGCGGCGCCGTTCTCGTGGCAGCCGCAGCAGGTCGAAGTGCTCGCCTCCGGCACGCTCGCCTTGAGTCGCGGCCCGGTGCATGATCCGGCGGGCCAGCGCATCTCCGGCTTCAGCTCGATCTGGCGCCGCGAAGCGCCCGGCGTCTGGAAGATCGTCTTCGACCAGGGCGCGGAGATCGTCGATTGTCCGGCGCCCTCGCAACGCAAGGAGCCATGATGAGCGAGAACAAGAGCCACAACCTGCTGCTCGGCTATCTGCTGTGGATTTTCGGTTTCATGGGCGCGCACCGCTTCTACTACGGGCGGCAGATCAGCGGCACGATCTGGTTCTTCACCGCCGGCCTGTTCCTGATCGGCTGGATCGTCGACCTGTTCCTGATTCCCGGCATGGACCGCGCGGCCGACATCCGCTACCGCAGCGGCGCCAAGGATTACTCGGTCGCCTGGATTCTGCTGACCTTCCTCGGCTGGCTCGGCATCCACCGCTTCTATCTCGGCAAGTGGATCACCGGCCTGATCTATCTGTGCACCGGCGGCCTGTTCCTGATCGGCGTGCTGTACGACTACTGGACGCTCAACGGCCAGGTCGACGAGATCAACATGACGGGCGGCTGAAGCGGAGGTTCAGGGCGAATTCAGTGCCCGGCGTCTGTGATGACGGCGGTTTCATCACGGAGGAAGAAACGCCATGAAGGCCCTGCACCGTTCACCCGCCGTCGCGCTCACCGCCGCTGCGCTCGGCCTGCTCGCCGCCTGCAGCAGCGCGCCGCAGAAGCTCAATCCGACGCCGGAAGGCATTTCGTACAGCTTCGACGACGGCGACGATCTGCCCAAGGTCACCAACCGCGCGATGGCCTATTGCCAGAGCATCGGCAAGACCGCCAAGCTGCAGAACGTGAGCCAGACCGACGGCAAGTCGATCGCCATCTTCGACTGCACGTCGAAGTCCTGAGACGCGAAGCGCCGCACCACGAGCCGGGCCCTGCCCGGCTTTTTCGTGCGCGCGACGCGGCGTCGGGAAATTCCTCAGGCCGCGGACGCGATGCGCTGCGCACGCCGGGGCCATGCCACAATCGGCCCATCTGCGGCCGCCGCGCCGTCACCGCATGCTAAGAACGTCTTTTCGGGAGTGAAAACGATGAGCGCATCCGCGCCGGCCGTCCCGCAGCTCACGCTGCGCGCGATCATCCTGTCCGTGATCCTGGCGATGATCCTCGCCGCCGCCAACGCCTATCTCGGCCTGTTCGCCGGCCTGACGATCGCCACGGCGATTCCCGCGGCGGTGGTGTCGATGGCGGTGCTGCGCGTGCTCGGCGGCGGCACCATCCTCGAGAACAACATCGTGCAGACCGGAGCGTCCGCGGGTTCTTCCATCGCCGCCGGCGTGATCTTCACGATTCCCGCCCTCGTCATCCTCGGCTGGTGGCAGGACTTCAAGTATTCCTGGGTGCTCGCCATCGCCGGCCTCGGCGGTCTGCTCGGCGTGCTGTTCTCGGTGCCGCTGCGGCGCTCGATGATCGTCGACGAGCCGCTCGCCTTCCCCGAAGGCAAGGCGGCGGCCGAAGTGCTGAAGGCCGGCGAGAGCCACGGCACTGCCGGGGCGGGCCCCGGCGTGAAGATCCTGGCGCTGGCCGGCGGCATCGGCGCCGTCATCAAGCTCGCCGCGGCGAGCGGCCTGCGCCTGATTCCCGATGCGGCGATCGGCGCCACCTTCATCGGCCGCTACTTCGCGTTCATGGCGACCAATCTGTCGCCGGCCCTGCTCGGCGTCGGCTACATCGTCGGCCTCAACGTCGGCATCGTCGTGGTCTCCGGCTCGGTGCTGTCCTGGAACATCGCCATCCCGATCTACCACGCCTTCTTCCTGCATTCCGATCCGGCGCTCGCCGCGCGCGTCGCCGACATGGACGCGGAGACGCTCGGCTACGCGATCTGGTCGGCGAAGATCCGCTACCTCGGCGTCGGCACCATGCTGATCGGCGGCATCTGGACGCTGTTCTCGCTGCGCAAGTCGCTGGTCTCCGGCATCAAGTCCGGCCTCGCCGCGGCGCGCAAGGGCACCGGCGCGATCGTCGCCGACACCGAGCGCGATCTGCCGATGAAGTGGATGCTGATCGCCCTGGTGCTGTTCGTGCTGCCGCTCGCCGGCCTCTACCAGGCCATCGTGCACAACTGGGCAGTGAGCGTGCCGATGACGATCATCATGATCGTCGCCGGCTTCCTGTTCGTCTCGGTGTCGGGCTATCTCGCCGGCCTCGTCGGCTCGTCGAACAACCCGGTGTCCGGCATCACCATCGCCACCATCCTGTTCGCCTCGCTGGTGCTGATGCTGCTGCTCGGCCGCACGTCGCCGATCGGCGCCGTCGCCGCGATCATGATCGGCGCCGTCGTCTGCTGCGCCGCCGCCGTCGGCGGCGACAACCTGCAGGACCTGAAGGCCGGCTACATCGTCGGCGCGACGCCGTGGAAGCAGCAGCTGATGATCGGCATCGGCGCCTTCTCCTGCGCGCTGGTCATGGCGCCGGTGCTGAACCTGCTCGCCGCCGCCTACGGCATCGGCGCGCCGACGCCGGAGCACCCGAACTCGCTGGCCGCGCCGCAGGCGACGCTGATGGCCTCGGTCGCCAAGGGCCTGTTCGGCGGCCAGCTGCCGTGGACCATGATCGCGATCGGCGCCGTGATCGGCGCGCTGGTCATCGCCCTCGACGAAGTCCTCAAGGCGCGCGGCGCCACGTTCCGCGTGCCGGTGCTCGGCGCGGCGATCGGCATCTACCTGCCGCTCGAACTGATGGTGCCGATCTTCCTCGGCGGCGTGCTCGCGCATCTCGTCGAGCGCAAGCATAAGCTCGATCCGCGCGACGAGGAGCGCCGCGACCGCATCCATCGTCCGGGCACCTTGTTCTCGGCCGGCCTGATCACCGGCGAAGCGCTGACCGGCATCATCATCGCGATTCCCATCGTCGTCTCCGGCCGCGCCGACGTGCTGGCGCTGCCGGCGCAGTTCCAGTTCGGCCAGTTCGTCGGCCTCGTCGTGCTCGCCGTCGTCGCCCGGCTGATGGTGCGCATCGCCACGCGCGCGAAGATCTGAGCCGTCGCGCGTTCAGCGGCCGTGCGGCCGGCCGCGGCACACTGCGCGCGATGAGCACGTCCCGATTCCTCGCCGCCGCACTGTTGTGCGGCGGCTGCAGCGCACTGGCGGCCCTGCCCGCATGGGCCGACGCCGCCCTCGATTACGTCGACGCCGCCAGCGGCGCGCCGCACGGCCGCCTGTTCGTCGCCGGCGACAAGCTGCGCGTCGACGTCGCCTACGCGCCGGGCAACAGCTACGTGGTCGTCGATCTGAAGACGCGCACGCTGACGCAGATCAATCCACAGGCGAAAGCGCAGACCACGGCGACGGTTGAACAGATGCAGCAGCTCATCAATGGCATCAGCAGCGCCGCCGATCCGGCCACGCAGCCGCTCGTGCAGCTCGCGCTCGAGAATCTCGATCCCGCGCAGCGCGCGCAGGCGGAAGCCGCGCTGCGCCAGGCCAGACGCGACGAGAACGTGCCCTACGCGAAGACCGGCGCGCGCGAGCGCATCGCCGGCATTCCCTGCGAGGTCTATGCGCAGCAGGCGGACAACGGCGACCGCCGCACGCTGTGCATGGCGACCTACGCCGACCTCGGCCTGAGCGCGCACGACGCGCAGACGCTGCAGCAGGCGATGACCCTGCTGCGCCAGACCGGCGGCCCCTGGGTGCCCGCCGCGCGCCTGCCCGGCCTGCCGCTGCGCTACGCCGGCAGCTTCACCGGCGTGGGCGACGGCGCCGGCGTGCTCAAGTCGATCAGCACCGCCGCGCAACCCGCCTCGCGCTTCAGCGATCCGCCCGGCTACCGCATCGTCTCGCTGTTCGAGATGATGTCGCTACTGGGCGCGCCGTAAGGCAGCCTCAAGCCGCCGGCGCCGGTTTCGCGTCCGCCTGCAGGGCCTGCCGCTGCGCGGCTTCGACGGCCGGTGCGCTCTGGGTGCTGCCGACGCCGGTCCAGGCGCGGATTTCGGCTTCGTGCGCGCGCACCAGGCGACGGCCTTCGTTGATCGCCTCTTTCGCGCGGTGGAAATCCATCAGCGCGAAGTCGTCGAGGCGCGGCACCAGCGTGACCTCCGGCGGATCGCCGGCCATGCGCGAGCGCGTCAGGCGGTCCTGCATGATGTTGATGCTGGACGCCACGGCGTCGAAGAAGCTCGGGACTTCGCCGGTACTGGACTGCAGGTAGTTGATGACCTTCTGCCAGAAGCTGCGGTTCTTCTCGTCGCGCTTCTCTTCCTGGCCGGCTTCGCGTTCCGCCTCGACGCGGCTGGCGGTCGACAGGTGCGCGCCGATCAGCTGCGCGTTGAGATTGACGGCGATGACCACGTCGGCGCCGAGCGCGCGGCAGGCCGACACCGGCACCGGATTGACGAGGCCGCCATCGAGCATCCACTTGTCGTCGTGCTTGACCGGCGTGAACAGCCCCGGGATCGCGCAGGACGCGCGCGCCGCGGTCCATACCGGCCCCTTGGTGATCCAGACCTCGCGCCCGGTCTTCATCTCGGTGGCCACCGACACGAAGCGCTGCTGCAGTTCCTCGATGTTGGGGTTCTTGTGATGCTCGTTGAAGAAGCCGAACAGGCGCTCGCCCTTGACGAAGCCGCCGCTGAAGGTGAAATCCATCAGGCCGACCACGTCGCGCACGGTGAGCTTGCACACCCACTCGGCGAATTCGTTGAGCTGGCCCGACACGTAGACGCCGCCGACCAGCGCGCCGACCGAGGTGCCGGCGACCACCTGCGGGCGGATGCCCATTTCCTCGAGTTCGAGAATGATGCCGATGTGCGCCCAGCCGCGCGAAGAGCCGCTGCCGAGCGCGAGGCCGATGACCGGAGTCTGGTGTTCGGGTTTCATGAGTCCTGGGAATGCCGTGCGTGCCAATGCGCGCCTGGCTATTGAAGCAGAAAGCGGACCATCAGAAGCTAAGCGAAGGCCTCAGGACGCGGCCGCGAACAGATCGGCCTGCGGCAGCGGGTCGTCCGCTTCGTGGAAGTTGGCGAGGCCGACGCCGACCAGTCGATACAGGGTGTCGGCCGGCACGCCGACGGCATCGGCGGCGACGCGATCGCGCAGCTGCAGCGCACAGGCGATCAGCGCTCCGGCCGAAGCCGGCGGCTGCGGCGGCGTCAGGCTGCGCGTGAGGATGCGGAAGTCGCGCGTCTTCAGTTTCAGCACCACGGTGCGCGGCACGCGCTCGGTCTTGCGCGCCGCCGCCCAGGTCTTCTCGGCGAGGCGGCGGATGTGCGGCTCGATGGCGCCGATCGGCAGATCGCTCTCGAAGGTGTCCTCGGCCGACACCGATTGCGTCGGCCGGTCCGGCTGCACCGGATGTTCGTCGATGCCGTGCGCCAGTTCGGCGAGGCGCCGGCCGTAGCGGCCGAAGCGCTGTTCGAGTTCGGGCAGCGCGCGCCCGCGCAATTCGCCGACCGTGCGCACGCCGAGCTCGGCGAGGCGCTCATCCATCACCTTGCCGACGCCGGGCAGGCGCGCGACCGGCAGGGGCGCGAGGAAATCGAGCACGTCCTTCGGGCGGATCACGAACAGGCCGTCGGGCTTCTTCCAGTCCGAGGCGATCTTGGCGAGGAACTTGTTCGGCGCCACACCGGCCGAGGCGGTGAGCTGCAGGCGCTCGCGGATTTCGGCGCGGATGCGCTGCGCGACTTCGGTCGCCGAGGCGAGGCCCTGCTTGTTGACACTGACGTCGAGATAGGCCTCGTCGAGCGACAGCGGCTCGACCAGATCGGTATGCGCCAGCATGATCTCGCGCACCGCGCGCGACACCGCGCGGTAGCGCGTGAAGTCCGGCGGCACGAACACCGCGCCGGGGCACAGGCGCTCGGCGCGCACCGCCGGCATCGCTGAACGCACGCCGAACGCGCGCGCTTCGTAAGAGGCCGCGCAGACCACCGAGCGCGCGCCGCGCCATGCCACCACCACCGGGCGGCCGCGCAGCGTGGCATCGTCACGCTGTTCGACCGACGCGTAGAACGCGTCCATGTCGATATGCAGGATCTTGCGCGGCGCGGCGGACATGTCGGCATATGATGCCGCGGAGCGGACGATTCAGGGACGGTACATGGCGCGCTCGCCATCGTCGTCGCCACCGTCGCCGCATTCAGGGAGTCGAAGCGTCGTATGAAACCCGCCCGGGACCCTCGCGCGTCCTCGCGCCGCGCCGCGCCGTCCGGCCTCGGCCGCCGCGCCGGCGCCTGCACGCTGGCGGCGCTGCTCGCGGCCTGCGCGGCGGCGCCTCGCCACGGACCCGACGCGGTGCCGCGCGACTCCGCCGCGCTGCCGCAGGCCAGCGGCTACGAGCCGCCCGCCACCGACGTGCCGGCGCCATCGGGCAGCGATG
Source organism: Solimonas soli DSM 21787 (assembly GCF_000474945.1). Taxonomy (GTDB): domain Bacteria; phylum Pseudomonadota; class Gammaproteobacteria; order Nevskiales; family Nevskiaceae; genus Solimonas; species Solimonas soli. The sequence goes on from NZ_KI440839.1 coordinate 71,961, forward strand.
CGCCGCCGGTGCAGACGCACGCAGCGGCGCCCGCCCCGGACGTGCAGGAAAAGCCCTCGCCGCCCGCCGGCCTGCCCGACAAGGCCGACACGCCGGCGGCGACGGAGCAGGTCTTCACCACCGACGCCAGCGGCCTGACCTCGCCGGGCGCCGTGGTGCCGAAGAACGCCACCGATCGCTACGACAGGCCGATCACGCCATCGCGCCTCTGCGACCAGGCCGTGCCGCCGAACGAGCAGGCGATCGACATGACGCGCCGTCGCGTCGAGGAGATGGTCTGCGCCAGTTCGATGTGGTTCGACGGCCTGTTCGGCGACTACTACTACGTCGGCGAATCGCGCAAGGTCTACGGCAACATCGAGCTCGCCGAGAACTGGTCGCAGTTCTACGGCAACAAGGTGCGCCTGCGCTTCGATGCGCGCGTCGACCTGCCGAACATCAACCAGCACCTGTCGGCGTTCATCGGCCGCGACGACGAAGAGGATTTCATCCGCGACCGTCTCGACAACACGACGCTGCGCAACAACTTTCCGCAGGTCGAGGACCACGACAAGGTGTTCGCGGGTCTCGGCTATGCCTTGCCGAGCAACAACGTCTTTCGCACCGACCTGCGCGCCGGCGTGCGCGGCCTCGCCAGCCCGGAAGCGTTCGTGCAGGCGCGCGCCCGCTACAACGCCTACTCGGACGACAATGATCTGGTCTTGCTGCGCGCGACGCCGTTCTGGACCACCAGCGATCATCTCGGCATCACGCTCGGCGCCGACTACAGCCATGTGCTGACCGACGACCTGCTGTTCCGCTGGGGCAATGTCGGGACGCGCTCGCAGTCGACGCAGGGCGTCGACTGGCGCGTCACCTGGACGCTGTACCAGGCCATGCGGCGCATCAAGAGCGGCTTCGCCTACGAGCTGTTCGTGCGCGGCGAGACCGGCGACGACGTGCCGCTGCACGAGTACGGCGCGCAGACCACGTTCCGCCATCCGCTGTTCAAGGGCCGCCTCTATGCCGAATGGGTGCTCGGCTACAGCTTCCCGCGCGAGGATCGCGACGACGACCGGCGCGGCTCGGTGCTGGCCGGCGCCGGCCTGCAGATGCCGTTCGGCCTGCGCGAGCAACCCTAGGCATCGGGCCGCGCGACATCCCGCCGGACGCCGCCAAAAGAAAAGCCGGCGCGCGGCCGGCTTCTCGTGCCTGGGTGGACAAACTCAGGGTACCGGACGGCGGCCCAGCAGCAACGACACGACCGCCAGCACCAGGAACACGAAGAACAGGATCTTGCCGATCGACACCGCGCCGGCGGCGATGCCGGAAAATCCGAAGAACGCGGCGATCAGCGCGATGACGAAGAACACGATGGCGTAGTGCAGCATGGTCAGCTCCTTCGGCCGCTTGCGGCCGGAACGATGACGGGAAGCGGCGTCGCATCAGCGCCCGCGGGGCGGGGGTGCCGCCTGCGACGCCGCTCCGCCCGCTTCAGTGGCGAGCGTCGGGCTTGTCGTCGATCCCCTCGAGGAAGCGGTCGATCTGCTTGCCGGCTTCGTCGCGCGTCACGCCGTAGCGCTCCTGCACGAGACCGGCGAGGCGTTCGGCATTGCCTTCGACGCGCAGCAGATCGTCGTCGGTCAGCTTGCCCCAGGTTTCCTTGGCGCGGCCCTTCACCTGCTTCCACTGGCCTTTGAGTGTGTCGCGATTCATGGTCGCCTCCTTGCGTACCACGGCGTTGATGCCGTGACCCACCTTGGCGACGAGGCACTGAACATCGACTGAACTTTCGACGCCCGAGACGCCATAATGCCGGCTGGTTTGCGTCGGCTCCCGCCTCCCCTCATGAATTCCACGATTGCGATTCTCCGGCTGCTCCCGCTCGCCGCCGCGGCATTCGTCGCGCTGCTGGCCGGCTGCGCGGGCGCCCCGGCCGTGCCGCCTCCGCCGCCGTGCAGCGGCCTGTGCACGACCCACGAGGACGGCTACCAGTGGGCGCTGCGCGGCACGCTGAGCGATCCGAAGCAATGCGAGAGCCCTTCCTATCCGGACGCATTCAAGCGCGGCTGCCTCGATGCCGTTAACGACTACAGCCAGATGCGCCCCACCTCCACCGGCCTTTGAACCTTGCCGATGGCGACGTTGCCGCATGCGCTGATATCGTCTCGGCCATCGACTGCAGGGAGTCGTCGCCATGCAACACCGTCGCCATCTGTCCGCCGGTGAAGTGTTGTTTCGCGCCGGCGATCCCGGCGAGGTCGCCTACCTGGTCGAATCCGGCGTCGTCGAGATCTACCTCGAACGCGCCGGCGGCACGCAGGCGATCGCCAGGCTCGGCAGCAACGAGCTGTTCGGCGAGATGGCGCTGGCCGGCGATCACACGCGCACGGCGAGCGCCCGGGCGCTCGACGACGCCGAGCTGCTGGTCATCACGCACGAGGCGCTCGCCGCGCAGCTGGCGCGCGCCTCGCCCGTGCTGCGCCACCTGCTGCGCGTGACGATGGCGCGCAGCCGCGACTCCCTGCGCCTCGCCGGCCGCGGCGGCGCCGAACCCCAGGCGCCGCCGGCCTTCGTCGACCCCGAGCACGACGGCGAGCTGGCGGCGCAGCAGCTGCGCGCCGAGCGCGAGCTGTCGCAGGCCCTGCAGGCCGGCGAATTCGAGCTGCACTACCAGCCGATCGTCGCGCTCGACAACGGCCGCGTCGCCGGCTTCGAGGCCCTGATCCGCTGGCGCGATCCGCGGCGCGGCCTGCTGCTGCCGGCCGCGTTCATCGACGTCGCCGAAGCCTCGCCGCTGATCATCGACATCGGCCACTGGATCATCGACACGGCGACCGCGGCGCTGGCGCGCATGGACGCCGCGACCGGCGCCGTGCAGCCCTTCTGCTCGATCAATCTTTCACCGCGGCAGTTCGACGAACCGCAGCCGCTGCTCGCGCACATCCGCGAAGCGCTGGCGCGGCACGCCCTGGCGCCGCAGCGCCTGTGCCTGGAGATCACCGAGTCGGCGGCTTTCGACAATCCGCTCGCCGCCCGTCCGCTGCTCGAGCAGTGCCGCACGCTCGGCTGCAAGGTGCTGATCGACGACTTCGGCACCGGCTACGGCACGCTGTCCTACCTGCATCGCCTGCCGATCGACGCGATCAAGCTCGACCGCAGCTTCATTCGCGAGATCGCCGGCAACGCCGGCGCCACCGCCATCATCCGCGCCATGACGCAGCTCGCCACCGATCTCGGCCTGTACACGGTCGCCGAAGGCATCGAGAGCGCCGAGCAGGCGGCGCGCTGCGCCCAGCTCGGCGTGCGCTACGGGCAGGGCTTCCTCTACTCCAAAGGCGTGCCGCTCGACGCGGCGCTGGCGATGCTGCGCGCCTGAGGCGGCGGCGCGCTGCGGCTCAGGCGAAGACCACGACGCTCTGCCGGCTCAGCGCCACGGCCTTGCCGTCCGGGCTCCACAAGGTCGCCGTCTGGCTGAGATAACCGCTGTGCGCGGCGCTGGCCTCGGCGTCCATCAGCCACCAGCCGTCGGCCGACGCGTCGTAGTCGGGCCGCAGCAGTTCGAGCATCCAGGTCAGCGAACTGGCCGGGCCCTTGCTGCTCAGCACCGACAGGCCCGGGCTCGGAATGCTGTCGGCGAGCGCGATCAGCTGGGCCTCGCCGACTGGCGCCGCGTCCTTGAGGCGCACGTAGATCTGCGTCTTCGGCTCGGTGGCGCCGCGGAACGGAAAGCCGCCGCTGCCCCAGCGGAAATCGACGTGCTGCGTGAAGGCCGGTGTCACGCCTTCGACGTAGCGCAGCTCGCGGGCCTGCTCGACCGTGGCCGGCACGCGCGGCGGCGGCGGCGCGATCGCCAGCTGCGATTCGCGCGGCAGGCCGAAGATGCCGAGCGTGCGGCAGGCCAGCTGCTCGCCGGCGTAGACGTCGGCCTCGACCTGCGTCGCCGACCTGCCGCTGCGCAGCACGCGCGCGACGACGCGCGCCTCGCCCGGCGGCAGCGGCGCGATGAAGGTCGCCTGCAGCGTGCGCAGCGGGGTGGTCGCCGGCACCAGCGCGCGCATCGCGCGCGCGGCGATCGCCGCCTGCAGACCGCCGAAGGCCGTGCGACCCTGCAGCCAGTCCTCGCCGATCGTCGCCAGCCATTGCCCGCCCTCGCCGCGCATGGCGGCAAGCAAATCCGAGAACCGCATGGAGCACTCCCGAAAAATTTCGCCGCGCATTGTGCGGCAAAAGCGGCCGGCGACAAAAAAGGCCGCCCCCGCGGGGCGGCCCGGGTGAGCGGTCCATTGTCGCGCCGCCCGGCGTGCTGCAGCGGCGCCCACCTCGCCGGGCGGAGGGGGATCGGTGATGAGAGTGCGGCGTGCGCCTTCGAGCCCTCTCCTCCCACGGGAGGAGAGGGTCGGGCGAGGAGGGCGCTGCGCGCGCGATGCGGATTCGGCGCGCGGTGCACGCGCCCACCTCCCCGGCCCCTCCGCCCGCGAGCGGGCGGAGGGGGATCGGGGCCTTCGAAGTGCGCGCCGCGCCGGACGCTACCGCGCCGCCTTCACATCCAGCCCGCGGTGCTCGAGCAGCGGTTCGATGCGCGGCTCGTGGCCGATGAAGGCGCGGAACAGGGTCATCGCATCGACGCTGCCGCCTTTCGACAGCAGCATGGTGCGCAAGCGCTCGCCGTTCTCGCGCTTGAGGCCGTGCTCGCGGAACCACTGCTGGGTGTTGGTGTCGAGCACCTCGCTCCAGATGTACGCGTAGTAGCCGGCGTCGTAGCCGCCGGAGAACACGTGCGCGAAGTAGGTGCTGCGGTAGCGCGGCGGCACTTCGGCGAGATCGACGCCGGCCTCGTGCAGGGCCTGCGCCTCGAAGGCATTGACGTCCCTGATCTCGCTCTGCGCCAGCGGCAGCTGGTACCAGCGCTGGTCGAGCAGCGCGGCGGCGAGATACTCGGTGGTCGCGAAGCCCTGGTTGAACTTCTCGGCGGCGAGGAACTTGTCGACCAGCGCCTGCGGCATCGGCTTGCCGGTGCGGTAGTCCTTCGCGTAATGCTGCAGCACCTCCGGATACGTCGCCCACATCTCGTTGAACTGCGAGGGGTACTCGACGAAGTCGCGCGGCACGTTGGTGCCGGCGAACAGCGGGTACTGCACGTTGGAGAACAGGCCGTGCAGGGCATGGCCGAATTCGTGGAACAGGGTCGTCACCTCGTCGAAGGTCAGCAGCACCGGCTGGCCGGGCGAGGGCTTCGGGATGTTGAGATTGTTGACGACGACGGGCCTGGTACCGAACAGCGCCGACTGCGAGACGAACTCGTTCATCCAGGCGCCGCCGCGCTTCGCGTCGCGCTTGAAGTAGTCGGCGAGGAACAGACCCAGCGGCGAACCATCCTCGTTGAAGACCTCGAACACGCGCACGTCCGGATGGTAGACCGGCAGATCCTTGCGCTCCTTGAACGTCAGGCCGTAGAGCCGGTGCGCGGCGTAGAACACGCCGTCCTGCAGCACGTGGTCGAGTTCCAGATACGGCTTCATCTGCGACTCGTCGAAGTCGTAGCGCGCCTTGCGCACCTTCTCTGCGTAATAGGCCCAGTCCCAGGCGGCCAGCTTGAAATGGTTTTCCGCGCCGCCCTTCTGCGCGTCGATCAGCTTCTGCATGTCGGTCGCCTCGCGCCGCGCGTTGCCGACCGCGGCCGGCGCGAGCTGGCCGAGCATCCGGTTGACGGCCTCCGGCGTCTTCGCGGTCTCGTCCTCGAGCACGTAGGCGGCGTGGGTCGGATAGCCGAGCAGCGCGGCGCGCTGGGCGCGCAGCGCGACGATGCGGGCGATGACGGCCTTGTTGTCGAACTCGTTGCCGTTGTTGCCGCGGCTGATCGAGGCCTTGAGGATGCGCTCGCGCAGCGCGCGGTTGTTGAGATAAGTCAGCGGCGGCTGGCCGGTGGTGTTCATCAGCGTGATCACGAACTTGCCGTCGAGCCCGCGCGTCTTCGCCGCTTCCGCGGCGGCGGCGATGTCCTCGTCCGACAGGCCGTCGAGCTCGGCGCGCGTGTCGACGACGACCGCCGAGGCGTTGCTGTCCTTGAGCAGGTTCTGCTCGAACTGCGTGTCGAGTTTCGACAGCTCCTCGTTGAGCTTGCGCAGCGTGGTCTTCTGCTCCTCGCCGAGCTGCGCGCCGGCGCGCACGAAATTGGTGTGGTAGCGCTCGAGCAGGCGCTGCGACTCGGCGTCGAGATCGAGGAGGCGGCGCGTGTTGTACAGGGCCTGCACGCGGGCGTAGAGCCGCGGGTTGAGGAAGATCGCGTCCTGGTGCGCGGCCAGCTGCGGCGCGAATTCGCTCTGGACCTTCTCCAGCGTCTCGTTGGTGTTCGACGACGTCAGGTTCGAGAACACCACCGACACGCGATCGAGCATGCGGCCGCTCTTCTCCATCGCGACGATGGTGTTGGCGAAGCTCGGCGCCTCGGGATTGTTGGCGATGGCGTCGATCTCGCGACGCTGTTCGGCCATGCCGGCGGTGAACGCCGGGGCGAAGTCGGCGTCGCGGATGCGGTCGAAGGGCGGCAGCGCGTAAGGCAGCGTGCTGGGCTGGGCGAACGGATTGTCGGTGGTCATGGTGCTGGTCGTTGCGGCGTGCGCGGCGGACGCCAGAAGGCCGGCGGCCAGCGCCAGTGTAACGGGGGTCTTCATGTCTTCTCCCGAAGCGGCCGGAGGGATGAACGCGCCCCTCCGTGCAAATGAGCGGACGATCGTTCCACAGCGGCGTGCGCCGGAACAAGCCGGATTCTTCACCAGTCTTCGACCCCTCCCCCCGCAGGCGGGCGGAGGGGAAGCGGTGTGACAGTGCGGCGCACGGCTTCGAGCCCTCTCC
>NZ_KI440839.1:79469-121846 GCF_000474945.1 Solimonas soli DSM 21787
GCATCGCTCGCCGCGGTGCCCGATCCGGTACCCACCTCCCCTGGCCCCTCCCCCCGCAGGCGGGCGGAGGGGAAGCGGTGATGACAGTGCGGCGCGGCTTCGAGCCCTCTCCTCCCGGCGCGAGGAGAGGCTTGGATGAGGAGGGCGTCGCTCGCCGCAAGGCGCCGTCATGGCGTTTTCATGACGCTGTCGCGTCAGCATCATCACGTGGCCCTAGATTGCGCGTCCCGTGAATCCGCGCCCGCCCCGCCCGTACCCGACGCGCCGCCCGCTCGTCTTCCTGCTGCCGATCGCGGCGGCCTACGGCGCCGCCGTCGAGTGGCTGTGCGGCTGGCGGCAGCTGTTTGCGGCCTGGTCGGCGCTGTCCTGGCAGCTGCTGCTCGCCTTCGTCGCGGCCATGCTGGCGAGCTACGCGCTGCGTGCCTGGCGCCTTTATCTCGGCGCGCGCGAGGCGCTGCCGGCCGCGGCCTACGCTTCGACGCTGCGCCTGCTCTGGCTGCACAACGCCGCCAACCTGCTGCTGCCGGCGCGACTCGGCGAGCTGAGCTTGCCGTGGATGCTCGGCCGGCGCTTCAAGCTGAGCTGGGCGCACGGCGGCGGTTTGCTGGCCTGGCTGCGCGTGCTCGACCTGCACTGCGTCGCCGCCCTGGCGCTCGCCGCGCTGGCCCTGCGTCTGCGCCATCGGCTCGGCCCGGCGTGGCTGACGATGGCCGTCAGCGTCGCCCTGCTGCCGCTGGCCTTCCATCTGCTGCGCGCGCCGCTCGCGGCGCGCCTGCGGGCGCAGCCGCGCTGGGGCGAGGCGCTCGCCGCCATCCCGGCCGGCGTGCCGGCACTGCTCCGCGATCTCGCGCTGACCTGGCTGGCCTGGCTGCTCAAGCTCGCCGTGTTCGCGGCGGTCTTGCAGGCGCTGGCCGGCGCGGCGCCGGCCGCCGCGCTGCTCGGCGCCATCGGCGGCGACGCCAGCACCCTGCTGCCGCTGCACGCGCCGGCCGGCGCCGGCACCTTCGAGGCCGGCGTGCTGGCCGGCCTCGGCGACGGCGTGTCGGGCAGCGCGCTGGCCGCCGCCGTCACCCTGCACCTGCTGCTGCTCGGCAGCGCGCTCGGCGGCGCCTTGCTGGCACTGCCGGAAATTCCCCTGCTGATGCAGGGCCGCCGCGATGCTGCGAACCACTGATCGGTCCGACACAGGAACCGCGGCGTCCGCGGACGGCTCCGGCGGCGGGACCGCGCCCGGCCTGTCGGTCGTGGTGCCGGTCTACAACGAGGAGGACAACGTGCTGCCGCTGGTGGCGCGCATCCACGAAGGCCTCGCCGGCTATCGCGGACGCTGGGAGCTGCTGCTGGTCGACGACGGCAGCAGCGACCGCAGCGCCGCGCGCATGGCCGAGGCGATCGCCGCGCACGGCCCGCACGTCAAGCGCATCCGCCTGGCGCGCAACAGCGGCCAGACCGCGGCGACGCAGGCCGGCATCGACCACGCGCGCGGCGAGCTGATCGCCACGCTCGACGGCGATCTGCAGAACGATCCGATCGATATCCCGCGCATGGTCGACGAACTGGTCGCCGGCGATCTCGACCTGCTCTGCGGTCTGCGCGCCGAGCGCAAGGATCACTGGCTGTCGCGCAAGCTGCCGTCGAAGATCGCCAACCGCCTGATCGCGCGCGTCACCGGGGTGCGCCTGCACGACTACGGCTGCAGCCTGAAGCTGATGCGGCGCGACGTGGTGCGCCAGGTGCGCCTGTACGGCGAGATGCACCGCCTGATGCCGGTCTGGATCGCGACCGTGACGGCGCCCTCGCGCATCGCCGAGACGCCGGTCGCGCACCATCCGCGCCGGCACGGCCAGTCGAAGTACGGCCTGTCACGTACCTTCCGCGTCCTGCTCGATCTGCTGACGGCGTTCTTCTTCCTGCGCTTCCGCGCACGGCCCGGCCACTTCTTCGGCGCCATCGGCCTCGTGGTCGGCGCGATCGGCTCGCTCGGCATGATGCATCTCGCGTTCGTGAAGTTCGTGCTCGGCGAGGACATCGGCCAGCGTCCGCTGTTCTTCGTCAGCATCCTGCTGCTGATGTTCGCTGCGCAGTTCATCACCACCGGCATCGTCGCCGAGATCATGACGCGCGTGCTGCACGCGCCCGCCGCCGAGCGGCACACGCCGCTCGATCGCCTGTCCGATGCCTGGAGGGAACCGCATGCCTGAGCGCGCCTGGCTCGTCGTCTTCGCCGCGATCGGCTTCTGGCTCGGCGCCTGGAACACGCCGCTGTTCGATCTCGACGAAGGCGCCTTCAGCGAAGCGACGCTGGAGATGATCGACAGCGGCAATTACGTCAGCACCACGCTCGACGGCGAACCGCGCTACGACAAGCCGATGCTGAGCTACTGGCTGCAGGCCGCGTCGGTGCGCGTGCTCGGCCGCAGCGAGCTGGCGTTTCGCCTGCCGTCCATGCTCTGCGCGACGCTGTGGATGTGGCTGGTCTACGCCTTCGCCCGCGAGCGCGAGCAGGCGCGCGGCGAGGCGCTGGTCGCCGCCGGCGCGATCGCCTTCAGCCTGATGAGCAGCCTGATCGGCCACGCCGCGACTGCCGACGCATTGCTGAACCTGCTGCTCGCCTCGGCCGGCCTCGACATCTTCCGCTGGTACGAGCGCCAGCGCCGCGCGACGCTGCTGCGCGTGTACCTCGCGATCGGCCTCGGCCTGCTCGCCAAGGGGCCGGTCGCGCTGGCGATTCCCGGCGCCGCCTCGCTGATCTTCTTCGCCTGGCAGGGCCGCTTCGGATTGTGGCTGCGCGCCGTGCTCGATCCGTCCGGCTGGCTGCTGATGTTCGCCGTCGTGGCGCCCTGGGTGCTTGCCTCGCTCCGCCAGGACGGCGGCGTCTTCCTGCGTCACTTCCTGCTCGATCACAACGTCGGCCGCTATACCGAGACCCTGCAGCATCACGGCGGCCACTGGTGGTTCTACCTCGCGGCGCTGCCGGTCGTCGTGCTGCCCTTCTGCGGCGCGCTGCGCGCCGCGCTCGCGCCCGGGGTTGCCGGCGGCGATGCGTTCGATCGCTACGGGCTGGTCTGGTTCCTGCTCGTGCTGCTGCTGTTCTCGTTCTCGAAGACGCAGCTGCCGCACTACCTGCTGTACGGCTGCACGCCGCTGTTCGTGATGATCGGCCGCCATCACCAGGCGGTCCGCTGGCGCCGCGCCGCGCTCGTGCCGGCGCTGCTGCTGGCGATCGCGCTCGCCGCGCTGCCGTGGGCCCTGCCGCTGCTCGCGGCCGGCGCGCGGCGCGCCTACGAGCGCGGCATTCTCGAACTGGCGGCGACGCAGTTCGACGGCGCCTACGCGGCGCTGTCGGCGGCGGCGGCGATGCTGCTGCTGTACGCACTCGCCGTCGCGCCGCGCCGCTGGACGGCGGCGCTGCTGCTGGCCGGCGTCACGCAGGCCACGCTGCTGTGGGGCTTCACGGTCCCCGCCTTTGCGCGCGCCTACGAGGAGCCGACGCGGCTCGCGGCGCTGCACGCGCGCGCGCGCGGCCTGCCGACGGTGATGTTCCGCACCTACCTGCCAAGCTTCAGCGTCTACCGCGGCGCGCCGACGCCGCCGGGCCTTCCGGCGCCGGGCCAGCTGGTATTCGTCCGCCTCGACAAGCTGCCGGCATTGCGCGAGGCGCTGCCGGGCGACGCACTGTCAATGGAATTTCAAATGGGCGGCGTAGCCTTGCTGCATCGCCTCCCATGACCTCGCCCCGCCATGTCACTCGTCCGGCGTCTCCAGCTGCCGCCTGCCGCTCCGGGCCAGCATCGCTGGCTGCTCAGCACCGCCATGATGCTCAGCCTCGGCGCGCTCGTGCTGCTGCTCGGCGGCGGCTATCACGCCGGCTTCCACACGCTCAACGACGCCGGGCGCGGGCTCGGCGATCGCAGCGTCGAAACCCTGACGCAGGCGGGCGACACGCTGTTCGTGCTGAGCGTGTTCCTTTCGATCAGCTGGCGGCACCCGCGTGCCGTCTGGCACGCCGTGCTGGCGGCGCTGATCGCGACCCTGCTCTCGCACGGCATCAAGATCTGCGCCGATCAGCTGCGTCCGCCGGCGGTGCTGGCGCACGACAGCTTCCGCCAGCTCGGCCCGCCGTGGCGCCGCGACAGCTTCCCGTCCGGCCATTCGGTGACGGCCTTCGTCGCCGCTGCCGCACTCGCCTGCGAATGGCGCGAGCGCTTTGCGCGCGCCCTTGCGCTCGGCGTCGCCGCGCTGATCGCCGCGAGCCGCGTCGCGGTCGGCGCGCACTGGCCGGTCGATATCCTGGCCGGTGCCGCCGTGGGCCTGCTCGCGGCCTGGCTCGCCCTGCACGCGATGCGGCGCTGGCGCTGGGGTCTGCGCCTGCCCGGCCACCTGGCGATCGTCGCGCTGCTCGGCGCCTGCGCCGTCGCCGATTTCGTCCGTGTCCCGGCCTACGCCGCCGCGCAGCCCGCCGTGCGCGCGGCGGCCAGCATCGGCCTCGCGCTGGCGCTGTGGCACTACGTGCTCGTACCGCTCTGGCGTGGCCGCCCGCTGCGCGGCGCCGCGTTGCTGCCGAACGCCGAGGGGCACTGAGGTATCTCCGGCAGTTCAGGGCGGGTTCACGCCCGCCCGCTAGCTTCTGCGCGCAAGCTCTTCCCATTTGTTCGCGCGCTGCCGCACCATGCCGCCCGGCGCCGCAGTGACGCCGCCGAACGACCGAACATGGCACGCGCGATGAACGACAGCACGCAGGCGACTCTGGGCACTCCTTCCGCCGATCTCAACAGCCGGGCGCATACGCTCGGCAGTGATCGCGGCCTCGCCGCGCGTCTCGGCATCGTGCTGCAGACGGCGCTCGAGAACTTCGTCGCGCGCGTGTCGCGCCTGCCCGATGCGCCGGTCTACGCCAGCCGCGACTTCGCCTGGACGGAGAACCTGGAAGCGCACTGGCGCCTGGTGCGCAGCGAGCTCGAGCAAGTGCTCACGCAGCGCGACAACCTGCCGGCCTTTCACCAGATCCTCGACGAGGTGCGCACCATCAGCAACGACGATCAGTGGAAGACTTACTGGCTGATCGGCGCCGGCATGGACCTTGCCGAGAACCAGCTGCGCTGTCCGGAAACGATGGCCCTGCTGCGGCGGATTCCCGGCGTGCTCACCGCCTTCTTCTCGATCCTCGCGCCGGGCAAGAAGATTCCGCCGCACCGCGGTGCCTACAACGGCATCCTGCGCTGCCATCTCGGCCTGATCGTGCCGGAGCCGGCGACGCGCGTCGCCATTCGCGTCGGCAACCGGATCTGCCACTGGCGCGAGGGCGAGACGCTGATCTTCGACGACAGCTTCAATCACGAGGTGTGGAACGGCACCGACGGCTGGCGCGTGGTGCTGTTCATCGACTTCCCGCGCCCGCTGCGCCAGCCCTGGCACGCGCTGAACCGCCTGTTTCTCGGCGTCGCGCGTTTCCTGCCCCTGCTGCGCCGTGCCAACCGGCGGCATCGCGACTGGAAGCGCGCGTTCTACCGCGGCAGCGCGCCGGACTGAACGCGGCGCTCAGCCCGGGCAGCGCGCCGCGTCGCCCGCCTGCCGCAGGCTGCCGACCAGCGTGGCGATGTCGGCGGCGAGCCTGGCGAGGCCGTCCTGCGCGCCGCCGATCAGGGCGTCGTAGCCGGGCGCCACCGGCGTCGTCACGCTGCTCACGCAGGTGCGCCGCGCCTTCACGCCGGCCGCCGTGTCGAGCACCGTCCACACCGCGTCGATGCGCACGCCGCTGCCTAGCCGGGCGTCGAAGCGCTGCAGGTCGACCAGCACGCGATACACGGGCAGGCCGGGCGGCGGCGAGACCATCGAGACGTCCGGCACGCCGAGACGATCGGTGAGCTCGGCGGCGAGCGCGCCGCGCACCTCGTCCGGCAGCGGCGCCGCCCACATGCGCGTCTCGACCACCGCCACCTCGCCGCCGCTCTGGCGCAGCACCAGCTCCGGCACGTTGACGGTCGCCGGCACGCGCACCGGCTGCACGTCGAGCGCGAAGGCGGCCTGGCCGGCGACGATCGGCGTCGCCGAAGGCCGCAGCAGCGTGTAGTAGCGCACCGCTTCGCCGCTGCAGGCGGCGAGCAGGACGGCGGCGAGCGCGAAGGCGGCGGCGCGGATCATCGGCCTCATCACTTCTTCTCCTCTTTGCCCGGGTCCGCGGTGCCGCCGTCGTCACGTGGCGGCGCGTTGCCGGGCGTGCCGAACAGCAGCGATTCGGGATGGCGCTTCAGGTAGTCGGCCAGCTCGCGCATCGAGCGCGCCATGCGTTCCATCGAATCCAGCGTCGCCTGCGTATTGCGCTGCAGCGGCGATTCGTTGGCGATGAAGTTCTGGTTGGCGGCGTCGACCGCCTGGCGGGCGTCCTTGAGCAGGCCGACCGCCTGCGGCGCGAGCTGGCCGTCGAGCTGCTTGAGCAGGCTGTCGGCGCTCTGCAGCGTGCCATTGAGATTGCGGCCGATCTCGCCGAACGGAATCTCGTCGAGCTTGTTGACGATGCTGGCGATCTGCTGCTGGATCTCTTCCAGGCCGCCGGTCACCGTCGGCAGCTCGAACGGCGTCTGCGCGGCATCGACCTTGAACGGCGCGGCCTTCTTGTCGAAGTCGAGCGAGACGTAGAGCTGGCCGGTCAGCAGATTGCCGGGACGCAGCTGCGCGCGCAGGCCGTAGCCGATCATGCGCGTGAAGAATTCGCGGCCGGCGCGGCCCTCGTCGCCCGACTGGCGGATCTGGCGCTGGAACAGGCGGCCAAGCCGCTCCGGATAGAGGCGCGCGTCGACCACGGCGAACAGCTTGCGCGCGTCGCGATCATAGTCGAGCGCGGCCGCCGTCACGCTGCCGATGTTGACGCCGCGGAAATCGACCGGCGCGCCGACCGTGAGCCCGCGCATCGACTGGTTGAAGCGCATGCGCACGTCCATGGCGATGCCGTCCGGCGGCGCCAGCGCCGAGCTGCGATCGTCGAACAGCGCGAAGTGCTCGTTCTCGGCGACCACGCGGCCGGCGTCCTCGAGCGGCGGCGCCTCGAAGGCGATGCCGCCGGCGATCACCGCGGCGATCGATTCGGTGTCGAGCTTGAAGCCGGACGCGCCGACGCTGACGTCGACGCCGCTGGCGTTCCAGAAGCGCGTGTTGCGCGTGACGAAGCGGTCATACGGCGCGTCGACGAACACCGTCAGCAGCACGCCGCGGCCATCGTCGCGCAGCTGGTGGCCGACCACGCGGCCGACCTGGGTGCGGCGGAAGTACACCGGCGAGCCGATGTCGAGCGAGCCGAGATCGCCGGCTTCGAGCACGTAGCGCCGGCCCTTCTGGTCGTTGGTCACCGCCGGCGGCACTTCGAGGCCGTCGAACTCGGTGCGCTCCTCCTGCGAGGTGCCGACGTCGACGCCGATGTAGGCGCCGGACAGCAGCGTGGTCAGGCCGGACACGCCGCCCAGACCGACGCGCGGCCGCACCACCCAGAACTTGCTGTCCTCGACGGCGATGCTGGCGGCGTCGTTGCTGAGCTCGACCTTGACCAGCACGTGCTGGCGATCGTCGGACAGGCGGATGCGCTTGACCTGGCCGACCACCACCTCCTTGTAGCGAACCTCGGTCTTGCCGGCCTCGATGCCCTCGGCGGTCGCGAAGCGGATCGTGATGATCGGCCCCGAGGCCAGCCAGGCGCGCAGCAGCAGCACGATGCCGGCCAGCGCCGCGACCGCCGGCACCAGCCAGATCAGCGACAGGCTCCAGCGGCGGCGATGCAGGACCGCCGGCGCCGGCAGGTCGGACGGTGAATCGGGCGGAGTGGCGGGTTCGTTCTCGCTCATGGTGAGTCTTGTCGCTCGGGTTCGTCCCAGATCAGACGCGGATCGAAGCTCATCGACGCCAGCATCGTCAGCACCACGACGGCGCCGAAGGCGATCAGGCCGGGGCCGGCGCGCACTTCGGCGACCGACTGGAAGTTGACGAGCGCCACCAGCAGCGCGACCACGAACACGTCGAGCATCGACCACTGGCCGACGAACTCGACGAGCCGGTAGAGCCGCGCGCGCTCGACCTGCCGCCACTTGGAATGGCGGCGCGCGCTCAGCAGCAGCACGGTCAGCGCGACCATCTTCAGCAGCGGCACGCAGATGCTGGCGACGAAGACGATGATGGCCAGGTCCCAGGAGCCGCCGACCCAGAGCACGCGCACGCCGCCGAGGATGGTGTTGTTCTCGTCGTAGACCAGCGTCGAGGTCTGCATGATCGGCAGCGCGTTGGCCGGGATGTAGAGCAGCATCGAGGCGAGGAGGAAGGCCCAGCTGCGGCGATAGCTGTCCGGCTTGCGCCGGTGCAGCGGCGCCTCGCAGCGCGGGCAGCACAGCGCCGGCGCGCCCGGCGGCGGCGCGCGGCAGACCAGGCCGCAGGCTTCGCAGGGCAGCAGGCCCATCGCGGTCGCGGTGCGGACCTTCATGCGACGAGCCCGGCCGCGGCGCCGTCGGCGGCGACACGCTCGTGCGCGTCCCACAGCAGGCGCAGGTCGAACGAGTTGATCGTGGTCAGCAGGATCGTCAGCACGCCGAAGGCGAAGATGCCGATCTCCGGCGTCACCTGCGCGAGGCCGGCGATCTTCACCACCGACACCAGGGTGCCGAGCATGAAGACCTCGACCATGCTCCACGGCCGCATCAGGCGCAGGGCGTGCATGATGTCGACGAAGCCGCGCGGCGCGCGCCCGCGCAGGAGCTCGAACAGCACGTAGCCGAACATGAGGATCTGCGCGAGCGGAAAGAAGAACACGGTCAGCGCGGCGAGCACGGCGACCGGCCCGACGCCGGTTTCCCAGGTGGCGTGGATCGCGCCCCACAGCGTGCTGCGGTTGGCGACGCCCTGCAGCTCCAGCGTGATGATCGGATAGACGTTGGCGATGACGAAGACGATCAGGCTGGCCAGCGTCAGTGCCAGCATCGTGTAGAGATCGACGCCGCCGGCGCGGTACAGCTCGGCGCCGCAGCGCACGCACAGCGCCCGCTCGCGCGGCGCCAGCCGGCGCCGTTCGTGAACGGCATCGCAGTGTTCGCAGACGACGAGTGAGCTCGCGCGCATCGGGTGTTCCGCCGGATTCCGGTTCCGCCTCCCTGCTGTCCCGGTAGCGCAGTCTAGAGCGTGGCGACGGCTTTTGGCATCGGCCGCCGGCAGGCGCGTCACTCGGCGCGGTTGCGCATCCAGTCGGCGAGCGGCGCCAGCGCCCGCATGAGCTCCTCGCCCAGGGCCGGCGCGATGCCGGCTTCGAGCAGCGCGGCGGCCATGCAGTCGAGCCACTGGTCGCGCTCGCGCGTGGCGATCGCGAACGGCAGATGCCGCGCGCGCAGGCGCGGATGGCCGAAGCGCGAGACGTAATGCGGTTCGCCGCCGGTCCAGCCGCAGAGGTACCAGAACAGCTTGTCGCGCGAACCGTCGAGCGACGGTGGATGCAGGGCGCGGATGCCGGCGTAGACGGCGTCGCGGTCCATGCGGTCGTAGAAGGCATCGACCAGGCGGCGCAGCACCGCCTCGTCGCCGCCGAGGCGTTCGTAGAGGCTCGTCGTCATCCGCCTATGATCGCACGCCGCCTCGTCACGGCGCGGCGTCCGCCGGCGCCGGACGCTGCAGCAGCGTGTTGATCTCCTCGACGATGCCCGGCAGCGAGGCCTGCGGGGCGTAGCCATGGACATCGCCGTAGTCTGCCTAGTGCTGGCAGTCATGAGCTGAGACGCTTTTGCCCGGTCATGCGCACATCCGCGGGTAATCCCTTAAAATCGCGCCCCGCGCCATCGGGCGCACCGCAGGACGTGCCGTGTCGATTGCCGAAGCCATAGCCCCCGCCGCCCCGAGCGCGAACAGCGCCGGCCTGAGCGCGGACGCGATTGCCGAGCTCAATGCGCGCTATGCGCCGCTCGACTTCGAACGGCGCATCCGCCAGCTGTATCGCGAGTTCGACGTCGACAAGGTGCTCGTCACCTCCTCGTTCGCGGCGACCTCGGCCTACTTCCTGCACCTGATCTCCAGCATCGAGCCGCGCCAGAAATTCGCGTTCATCGACACCGGCTATCACTTTCCGGAAACGCTGAGCTATCGCGACTACCTCGTCGGACTGTTCAAGCTCGACGTGTTCAGCGTGCGCGCCGAGGACTGGAAGCACCAGTTCACGATCGACGACAAGACCTACGAGCGCGATCCGGATTTCTGCTGCGCGATCAACAAGGTCGAGCCGCTCGACGCAATCAAGCCGAACTACCAGATCTGGGTCTCGAGCCTGATGCGCAGCGACACCGAGCACCGCGCGCAGCTCGACATCTTCGAGGTCCGCAACGGCATCGTGAAGTTCAATCCGATGATCGACGTCACGCACGAGGCGCGCGACGCCTACATCCGCGAGCACGATCTGCCGTTCCACCCGCTGGTCGCCAAGGGTTACCAGTCGATCGGCTGCGTGCACTGCACGGTGCCGGGCCAGGGCCGCAGCGGCCGCTGGGTCGGCAAGCCGAAGACCGAGTGCGGCCTGCACCGCTGAACGGTCCGCCGGGCGCGTTTTCCACGGCACGATGAGCGACGCGGTACGTCTCGACCAATGGCTGTGGGCCGCGCGTTTCTTCCGCACGCGCAGCCTGGCCAAGCAGGCGATCGAGGCCGGTCACGTGCGCCACGAAGGCGAACGCTGCAAGGTCGCCAGGGACGTGCGTGTCGGCATGCAGCTGACGGTGCGACGCGGCGGCGAGGAGCACGAGATCGTCGTCGACGCGCTGTCGACCGTGCGCGGCGGCGCGCCGGAAGCGCAGAAGCTCTATCACGAGTTGCCGCAGAGCATCGCCCGCCGCGAGGCCGGGCGCCTCGCGCGCCAGGCGGCCGCGCCCGTGATCGACGGCGGACGGCCGAGCAAGAAGGGCCGGCGCATGCTGGAACGCTTCAAGCGCAGCCTCGGCCAGGAGTAATGGCGCACCATGAACAAGCCCCGCCGCGGACGCGGCGGGGCTTGTTTCGTTGCGAGGCGACCGCCTTATTCGGTCGCGCTCTTCAGGCGCAGATCGTTCTTGACGTCCTTGACGCCCTTGACGTGCTTGGCGACGTCGACGGCCTGATCGATCTGGGCCGACGAAACCACGAAGCCGGACAGCTGCACGACGCCGTTCTGCGTCTCGACGCTGATGTCGGTCGACTTCAGGCCTTTTTCGGCGAGCAGCGCCGACTTCACCTTGGCGGTGATCGCCGAATCCGACACGTACTGGCTCGCCTCGCTCTTCGTCGTCTGCGCGTCGGCGTGGCTCAACAGCGGCGCGGCGCCGAGGCCGACGGCGGCGGCTACGAGGATGGCTTTCATCTTCATGGACTTCTCCTTGTCTGCGACGCGCCGTGCGGGGCGTCGTCTCCATACCGGGACGTTCCGGACGCCGACCATCTTGCGGCGCCGCTCTGAATTTCGACTGAACTTTCGCGGCCGGCGCGCGTTCACGCCGCGCTCAGCTGCGGACATGAAAAAGCCCCGTGTGCGGGCGGGGCTTGGCGGCGAGGCGGTCCGCCTCAGGCGGCGATCGCGTCGCGCTTCTTGGCGACGGCGGCGAGCAGCTTGTCGTCGGCGTCGACGAACAGCTGCACGCCTTCGGCGACGAGGCGCTCGACGCTCGCCGCGAACGGCAGATTCAGCGCGGCGATCTCGTCGAACACTTTCTGCGCGTCGCCGAGCGCGTGTTCGAGTAGCGAGCGCGCCTCGCCGTGGTCGCGGAATGCATCGAGCGTCGCCGGCGGCACGGTGTCGACGGTATCGAGGCCGATCAGCTCCTCGACGTACAGGGTGTCGCGGTACTGCGGATTCTTGGTGCCGGTGCTCGCCCACAGCAAGCGCTGCGGCCGCGCGCGATGCTGCTGCGCGAGCTTCTGCCAGCGCGGCGTCGCGTACAGCGCCTTGTAGTCCTGGTAGGCGAGCCGCGCGTTGGCGATCGCGATCTTGCCGAGCAGCGCGCGCAGACGCGCGGCGTCGCCCTCGCCGGCGGCGATGCGCCGTTCGATCTCGGCGTCGAGCGCGGCGTCGATGCGGCTGACGAAGAAGCTGGCGACGCTGGCGACGCGGTTGCCTTCGCCGCGCTGCGTCCACTGCTCGATGCCGTCGATGTAGGCCTCGGCGACCGCGCGGTAGGCCTCGCGCGAGAACAGCAGGGTCACGTTGACGTTGATGCCCTCGCCGATCAGCGTGCGGATCGCCGCCACGCCGGCCGGCGTGCCGGGCACCTTGATCATCAGATTGTCGCGGCCGACCGCCTGCCACAGACGCCGCGCCTGGGCGATCGTGCCGTCGGCGTCGTGCGCCAGGCGCGGCGAGACTTCGAGGCTGACGTAGCCGTCGGCGGCGCGCGTCTGGTCGTAGACCTTGCGGAACTCGTCGGCGGCGAGACGGATGTCCTCGATCGCCAGGCGCTCGAACAGCTCGGCCGGCTCCTGCACGCCGGATTCCACCAGCGCGCGCAGCGCCGCGTCGTAGTCGCTGCTGCCGCCGATCGCCTTCTCGAAAATCGCCGGATTGGAGGTCAGGCCGGTGATCGCGTCCTGCTCGATCAGGCGCCGCAGGCCGCCGCCGGCGAGCAGATCGCGGCGGATGTAGTCGAGCCAGAGCGACTGGCCCAGCGCGTGGACGGCCTGTAGGCGGTTCATGTTTCCCGAGGAGTGAGCGTGGCTGAGAAAGTCATTACAGCAACCACAGATTACACAGATTTCACAAATGAACAGCAAAGCAACGTTCAGATTTTCAAGCTGTGCAATCTGTGAAATCTGCGGTTAACCGCCGGTGCTTTCACGCGACCAGCTGCAGGCTGGCCAGCCGCGCGTAGAGGCCGCCGCTCCTGGCCAGCTCGGCCGGCGAGCCGATTTCGACGATGCGGCCGTGCTCGAGCACGACGAGGCGGTCGGCGCGCTGCACCGTGGCCAGGCGGTGCGCGATGATCAGCGTGGTGCGGCCCTGCATCGCCGCTTCGAGGCCGCGCTGCACCAGCGCCTCGCTCTCGGCGTCGAGCGCGCTGGTCGCCTCGTCGAGCAGCAGCAGCGGCGGATTCTTGAGGATGGCGCGGGCGATGGCGATGCGCTGGCGCTGGCCGCCGGACAGGCGCAGGCCGCGCTCGCCGAGAAACGTCTTGTAGCCGTCCGGCAGGCGCACGATGAACTCGTCGGCGAGCGCGGCGCGCGCGGCGGCGATCACCGCCTCGTCGCCGGCGTCCGGCCGTCCGTAGCGGATGTTCTCGAAGGCGTCGGCCGAGAACACCACGGGTTCCTGCGGCACCAGGCCGATCTGCGCGCGCAGGGCGCGCGGGTCGAGGTCGCGAAGGTCGATGCCGTTGAACAGAATGCGCCCCGAGACTACGTCGTAGAAGCGCTGCAGCAGCTGGAAGGCCGTGGTCTTGCCGGCGCCGCTCGGGCCGACCAGGGCGACGGTCTCGCCTTCGCGGATGTCGAGATCGAAGTCCTCGAGCGCCGGCGTCTGCGGCCGCGACGGATAGCGGAACGCCACGTGCTCGAAGCGCACGCGCGCCTGTTGCGATGCCGGCAGCACCTGCGGCGCCGCCGGCGCGGCGATCGTCGGCTGCGCCGACAGCAGTTCCATGAGGCGCTCGGTGGCGCCGGCCGCGCGCATCACGTCGCCCCAGACCTCGGCGAGCACGCCGACGCCGCCGGCGGTGATGCCGGCGTACATGACGAAGGAGGCCAGCGCGCCGCCGCTCATCGCGCCGCCGACCACGGCCTGCGCGCCGAGCCAAAGCACGAAGACGATCCCGCCGAATACGCCGCCGATCATGCCGCCGGTCAGCAGCGCGCGGACCCGCGTGCGGCGGATCGCGGTCGCGAAGCTGTTCTCGACGGCGCGGTCGAAGCGGCGCTGCTCGAAGGGCTCGTTGGTGTAGGCCTGCACGGTCGGGATCGCGTTGAGCACTTCGCCGGCGACCGCCGAGCTGTCGGCGATGCGATCCTGCGACTCGCGCGACAGCCGGCGCAGACGGCGGCCGGTCCAGATCAGCGGCACGACCACGACCAGCAGCAGCACCAGCGTCACCGAGAACAGCTTGGGGCTGACCACCAGCATCATCACCAGGCCGCCGGCGAACTGGAAGAAGCTGCGCAGGCCCATCGACAGCGAGGAGCCGACCACGGTCTGCACCAGCGTGGTGTCGCCGGTCAGGCGCGACAGCACCTCGCCGGTCTGCGTCGTCTCGAAGTACTGCGGCGACTGCGACAGCATGCTGCGGTACACGGCGCTGCGCAGATCGGCGGTGACGCGCTCGCCGATCCAGCTGACCTGGTAGAAGCGCCCGGCCGAAGCGGCGCCCCAGACCAGCGCGATCGCGAACAGGCCGAGGAAATGCGCGCCGATCCCGCCGCCGCCGACGAAGCCGTGATCGATCAGGCCGCGAAACGCCAGCGGCACGCCGAGGAAGGCGGCGGAGCTGAGCAGCAGCAGCGCCAAGGCGAGCAGCAGCCGGCCGCGATACGGCGCGATGAAGGGCGCCAGCTGGCGCAGCGCGCCGAGCCGCCGCCGCGCCGCCGGCGCCACCGCGGCCTGCAGTTCGCGCGCCGCTTCGGCGGCGACCTGGTCGGGTGTACGTTCGTTCATGGCGCGCTCCGCGCAAAGACTTCACCGGCCGCGGCGCTCCACACCGTCCACTTGTGGCCGCCGTCGCGTTCGAGATAGTGCCCCGCCGGCAGGAGCGGCGCGATCATGCGTGCCGCCTCGACGAAGCCGTCGTCGTCGCCGCAGACCAGCCAGACGCGCCGCGTGTCCTGCGGGCGCTGCGCCCAGTCGCGCACCACGCGCCACTCCTCGCGCATCGGATTGCCGTCGGCGAGCGTCGCCGGGCGCGGACCCGGCTCCCACTGCGCCGGGCCGCCGGCCGCGCGCACTTCCTGGATCAGCTTGCCGCCGCCCATGTACGGCGCGAACAGCACGAGGCCGTCGAGTTCGCGCGGATGGTCATGCTCGTAGAGCAGCACGCCCATGCCGCCCATTGACGCGCCGATCAGCCAGATCTCGCGGTAGCGCTCGCGGGCCGGCGCGATGATCGCGTGCAGGCGCTCGATGAGCCGGCCCTCGAGGTAGTACGGCAGCGTCGCGCCGGCGAGCAGCACGTCGGCGTCCGGCCGCGCGCCCTGCAGCGCCTCGACGATGCCGGAGGCGCGCAGGCCGGCGAGATCGTCGGCGCGGCCCGGCAGCACCACGACCAGCGCGCGCGCCGGCCGCGGCGCGGCGACCGTCGCCGTCGGCATCACCGCCTCGGTGCGGCCCGGCGAGAAGCAGGAGCCGAGCCCGAGCGTGGCCAGCAGCGCCATCCAGTTCCGCCAGCGTCCCGCCATGGTTGCCGCTCCTCGTCGTTGCCGAAACCGTCCGCGCGGCGATTTTGCCGTACCCCTGGCTGCGGCGATAATGCCAGTCCATTGTCGCCTGGACCGTCATGAGCAAGATCGTCGACGCCGTCACCATCGCCCTCGTCTGCGGCGACGAGTTACTGATGGTGTACCGCCAGCCGTTTCTAAAGGCCTTTCCCGGCTACCACGCCTTTCCCGGCGGCAAGGTCGACGCCGCCGACAGCGAAGGTGCCGCCCTGCCCGCCTTCTGCGCCGATTTCGAGCCGCGCCTGCTGCGCGCCCTGATGCGCGAGCTGCAGGAAGAACTCGGCGTCGATCTCGCGCGGTACGAGGCGATCGCCCTGCGCCCTCTCGGCATTGCCCTGACGCCGCCGAACATGGCGGTGCGCTTCAACACGCATTTCTTCCTCGTCGCCCTGCCGTACAAGCCGCGGATCGCGGTGGATCTCAACGAGATCGGGCATGCCGGCTGGGCGAAGCCGGCCGAATGGCTGGCGCGCTACCAGGCGGGCGAGGTGCTGATGGCGCCGCCGACGCGCGCCGTGGTCGAGGCGCTGGCCGCCGACATCGGCGTCACCGAGATTCCCGGCCTCGACTTTCGCACGCGCGTCGATTTCGATCTGCCGCTGATCGAGCAGATCCACGGCGTGCGCAACATCCTGGTGCGCTCGCACACGCTGCCGCCGGCCGAGCACACCAACTGCTTCCTGCTCGGCGATTCGCAGTCGCACCGCGTGCTCGTCGATCCCTCGCCGGCCAGCGACGAGGAGAGTGAGAAACTGTGCCGCCTCGTCGAGCGCTTCGGCATCCACGAAGTGTTCCTCACCCACCATCACCCGGATCACCACGAGCGCGCGCCGGACATCGCGCGGCGCTTCGGCGTGCCGATCGGCATGTCGGCGGACACGCAGCAGCGCCTGCACGAGAAGAAGGGCCGCGACTATTTCCACGATCTCGCCGTGCATCACTATCGCGAGGGCGACGTGCTGTGCCGCTGGCAGAACCACCCGGTGCGGGTGCTCGAGGTGCCGGGGCACGACGAGGGCCAGCTCGCGCTGATGCCGGACAACCGCGCCTGGTGCATCGTCGGTGATCTGATCCAGGGCATCGGCACCGTGGTCATCGCCAAGCCCGAGGGCGACATGCGCAAGTACTTCGCGACGCTCGAGCGCCTGATCGCGCTCGCGCCGCGCGCGATCGTGCCCTCGCACGGCACCGCGCTCGGCACCGTCTACCGCCTCGAGGAGACGCTCAAGCACCGCCGCCTGCGCGAACAGCAGGTGCTGAGCCTGTGGCGCGAAGGCCGCGACCTCGACGCGATGCTCAGGCTGATCTACGCCGACGTCGATCCGCGCCTGCTGGGTCTGGCGCGCATGAACATCGAAAGCCATCTCGACAAGCTGCGCGCCGAAGGCGTGCTCGACGGCGCGGCGGCCTGAGGCGTGCCAGGCAGGGCTGAAGCGGGCAAAGCGGCGCTCAGCCGGCGCCGAGCAGTTCCATGCTCAGCTCGGTCTTGCCCTTGTTGATGTGCTGGATCTTCACCGGCACGTAGTCGCGCGACGGCGCCAGCCAGTAGCGGTAGGACTTCTTCGGATGGTCGATGCGCGCGACGCGCAGCGTCTCGAACTTGCCGGCCGGCACCTGCACGGTTTCGCGCGCCTCGATGCGGAAGCGGTAGGTGCGCACGTCCTTGTCGTCGATGAAGGCGAAATCCTGCTCGGCGCCGATGCGGTCGGCGTTCTCGGCGGCCCACAGGCGCACCGCTTCGCGGATCGAGAAACGGTCGTAGCTCGGATCGGGCGCGTTGATCTCGGTGACGACGCCGCCCTTGATCTTCTTCACGCGCTGCGTGCCGGCGTCGAAGTCGAGCGAGAAGTTGTCGTCGCTGCGCCTGTCGTTGCTGTACTGGAAGCGCTGCGGGTGCACGAGGCCGCCGCTCACGCAGAAGCGGCTGGCTTCGCTCGGCGAGCCGTAGGTCCAGCGCACGAGCGCGATCGGGTCGGTCGTCGACCGGTAGTCGTAGCAGCCGCTGCCGGTCGGCTTCAGGCTGATGGTGCCTTCGCCGAGCGACACGCTGCCCCAGGCCACGCTGTAGCGGTCGGAGCGCGCCGCCCAGAAGCCCTCGGGCAGGGCGAGCGTCGCGGCGGGCGGGTTAGAGGCGACGCTCGCCGATGCCGGCGGATCGCCGGCGAAAGCCAAGCCGCTCAGCATCTGCATCGCCAGAAGCACCGCGAACGGGCCGCCTGCGCGCAGGCGCGACGGCATCGGCATCTTCATCGAAAACCCTCCTCGAGCGCTTCCAGGCCGACGGGTCCGGCCAGTCTCCGCCCCCGCAGGATGACGCCATCGCCGTTCAATGCAAGCTCGCCGCGCGCCATCCATGCCACCGCCTGCGGGTAGATCTTCAGCTCGATCTCGGACATCACGCGGGCGGCCAGCATCTGCGCGGTATCGTGCGGCCGCACCATGAATTGCCCCTGAATGATGGCGGCGCCGCCGTCGAGCTGTTCGGTGACGAAGTGCACGGTCGCGCCGTGCGCGGCGTCGCCGTGCGCGAGCACCGCCTCGTGCGTGCGCAGGCCCGGATGGCGCGGCAGCAGCGAAGGATGGATGTTGAGCACGCGGCCGGCGAAGGCGGCGATGAACAGCGGCGTGAGGATGCGCATGAAGCCGGCGAGCACGACGATGTCCGGCCGCCGCGCGGCGAGCCGCGCGACCATCGCCGCATCGAAGTCCTCGCGGCTGGCGTAGTCGCGGTGCGACAGCACTTCGACGGCGATGCCGGCGCGCTGCGCGCGCGCGATGCCACCGGCCTCGGCGCGGTTGCTGAGCACGACGACGATCTCGCCTTTGATGCGGCCGTCGGCGCAGGCGTCGATGAGCGCCTGCAGGTTGCGGCCTTCGCCGGAGATCAGGACGGCGATGCGCGCCTTCGCTTCAGGCAAAGCGCACGTCCTGCTTGCCCTTGACGATCTCGCCCATGAGGAACGGCCTGGCGCCCGACTTCTTGAGGCTGGCGAGCGCCCGGTCGGCCTGCAGGCGCGGCACGACGAGGATGAAGCCGACACCGCAGTTGAAGACGCGCCACATC
This sequence comes from Solimonas soli DSM 21787, assembly GCF_000474945.1. Taxonomy (GTDB): domain Bacteria; phylum Pseudomonadota; class Gammaproteobacteria; order Nevskiales; family Nevskiaceae; genus Solimonas; species Solimonas soli. Next base: position 97,927 of record NZ_KI440839.1, read on the forward strand.
TCGTCCTGCTCGACGCCGCCCTTGTCCTGCAGCCAGTCGAAGATCGCCGGCCGCTTCCAGCTCGCGGTGTCGACCACCGCGGCAATGCCCTTGGCGAAGCAGCGCGGCAGGTTGCCGACGATGCCGCCGCCGGTGATGTGCGACATGCCGCGCACGGCGACGCCCTGCTCGAGCAGCTTGAGCACCGGCTTGACGTAGATCGTGGTCGGCTCGAGCAGCGCATCGGCCAGCGAGCCCTTGCCGAACGGCGCGCCGATGTCGGTCTTGCTGACTTCGAGGATCTTGCGGATCAGCGAGTAGCCGTTCGAGTGCGGGCCCGACGACGGCAGGCCGATCAGCACGTCGCCGGGCTTGATCTTGCTGCCGTCGATGATCTTGCTCTGCTCGGCGACGGCGACGCAGAAGCCGGCCAGGTCGAAATCGCCGCCGTGGTACATGCCCGGCATCTCGGCGGTCTCGCCGCCGACCAGCGCGCAGCCGGCCAGCTTGCAGCCCTGGGCGATGCCCTTGATGACCTGCGCCGCGATTTTCTGGTCGAGCTTGCCGGTCGCGTAGTAGTCAAGGAAGAACAGCGGCTCGGCGCCGGACACCAGCACGTCGTTGACGCACATGCCGACCAGATCCTGGCCGAGGCCCTGCACACGGCCGCTGTCGATGCCGAGGCGCAGCTTGGTGCCGACGCCGTCGGTGCCGGACACCAGCACCGGCTTTTTGTACTTCTTCGGCAGGCCGACCAGCGCGCCGAAGCCGCCGACGCCGGCCAGCACCTCGGGCCGCCGCGTCGACTTGACGATCTTCTTGATGTCGTCGACGAGGGCGTCACCGGCGTCGATGTCGACGCCGGCGTCGCGGTAACTGAGCCCGCTGTTCTTCTTCATTTGCTTGTGCCTGGACCACCGGAAAGGAAGACGCCGGCGGAACGCCGGCGCGATGCTGTTATTTTAGCGGTACGGCCCCGATAATTTGTCCATGCGCCCGCTCTCCTCCGCCCTGCTGGTCCTCGCCGTCCTGTACGCGAGCCTCGTCGCCCTGCCCGCCGCGGCACAGAACGACGGCGGCAATCCCTACGAAGGCCGCGTCGGCGTCGCCGACCAGAGCGCGGCGAGCCGCGACCAGGGCCTGCGCGAGGCGCTCGCCCAGGTGGTCGGCCGGGTCAGCGGCGTGGACGCGCTCGGCAGCGCCGCGCCGGTGCTCGGCCGCGCCGCGCAATACGTCCAGCAGTACGGGTTCACCCAGGAACCGGGCGGCGCGCTGCAGCTGGTCGCGCGTTTCGACAAGACCGCGGTCGACGCCCAGCTGCGCGCGCTCGGCCTGCCGGTCTGGGGTTATGCCTCGGCGCCGGCCGAAGAACTGAAGCTGAGCGTCAGCGGCCTGCGCGGCAGCGCCGACTACGCGCGCGTGCTGAGCACGCTGCGCGCCGTGCCCGGCGTCAAGGCCGTCGCCGTGCAGGGCGCCGAGGCCGATCGCCTGCAGCTGGGCGTGCGCGCCGAAGGCGGCAGCGCGCGTCTGGCCGCGGCGCTGGCGGGCGGCCGGGTGCTGGTCGCCGACGGCGCGGCGCCGCTCGCCGCCGGCACGCTGAACCTGCGCCTCGCCCGATGAATGCGCTCGACGAGACCGAATCCTCGGTCAAGCGTCACTGGCCCTGGTATCTGGGCGCCGCCGCCGGGCTCGCGCTGCTGTGGTTCCTGACGCCGATCCTCGCGCCCTTCGTGATCGGCGCCGGCATCGCCTATCTCGGCGATCCGACCGCCGACCGCCTCGAACGCCTCGGCCTGTCGCGCACGGCATCGGTGAGCATCGTCTTCACCGCCATCGTGCTCGCCTTCCTGCTGCTGTTCGTGCTGCTGGCGCCGATGCTCTACCAGCAGGCGGTGACGCTGATCCACAACATCCCGGCGTGGATCAACTGGATTCTCGAAACCGGCCTGCCGAAGCTCGGCATCCACGTCGGCACGCGCCTCGACGCCGGCGCGCTGCAGCAGATCGTCAGCGAGCACTGGTCGGAGACCGGCGACATCGTCAAGACCCTGTGGCTGCGCGTGTCCGAATCGGGCAAGGCCTTCATCACCATGGGCGCCAACCTGCTGATGATCCCGATCGTCAGCTTCTACCTGATGCGCGACTGGGATCGCCTCGTCGCCTGGATCCGCGCCCTCATTCCGCCGCGCCTGCTGCCGCAGACCACGCGCCTGGCGCGCGAGGCCGACGGCGTGCTGGGCTCCTTCATCCGCGGCCAGCTGCTGGTGATGGCGGCGCTGGCGGCGATCTACTCGATCGGCCTGACGCTGATCGGCGTCGACCTCGGGCTCATCATCGGCGTGATCGCCGGCCTGCTCAGCTTCGTGCCGTATCTCGGCTTCGCGGTCGGCTTCGGCGCGGCGCTGATCGCCATGCTCGTGCAGACGCACGAATGGCTGCCGCTGGTCTGGGTCTGCGTGGTGTTCGGCATCGGCCAGGTCGCCGAAAGCGCCTTTCTCACGCCGATCCTGGTCGGCGACAAGATCGGCATGCACCCGGTCGCGGTGATCTTCGCGGTGATGGCGGGCGGCCAGCTGTTCGGCTTCATCGGCGTGCTCGTCGCGCTGCCGGTGTCGGCCGTGCTCGCCGTGCTGCTGCGTCACGCCAAGGAACAGTGGCTGCTGAGCCCGCTGTACCTGCGCGGCGCGCCGCCGCCGGACGAAACCCCGCCCGACGCATGAAGGGCCGCCAGCTCGCGCTCGCCGTGCAATTGCGCGACACGGCGAGCTTCGCCAGCTATTGGCCCGGCGGCAACGCCGAGACGGTGGCGGCGCTGCGCGAACTGCGGCATCCGATCCTGCTCTACGGCCCGCCGCAGTCCGGCCGCACGCATCTGCTGCAGGCCGCCTGCCGCGCGCACGCCGGCGCCTATCTGCCGCTGCGCGAGATTGCCGCCTACGGCCCCGAGGCGCTCGACGGCTTCGACGCGCCGGCGCTGCTGGCCCTGGACGACCTCGACACCGTGGTCGCCGACCGCGCCTGGGCGCTGGCGCTGCTGCGCCTGATCGACCGTCGCCGCGCCGCCGGCCAGGCATTCCTGTTCAGCGCCGCGGCGCCGCCGGAGCACCTCGCCGTCGCCCTGCCGGATCTGCGCACGCGGCTCGCCGCCTGCGTCGTGCTCGGCCTGCTGCCGCTCAGCGACGCCGAACGCGGCGCGCTGCTGAAGGATCGCGCCCAAGCGCGCGGACTGGCGCTGCCCGACGAGGTGACGCGCTGGCTGCTGCACAGCCAGGCGCGCAGCACCGGCGCGCTGGTCGAGGCGCTCGATGCGCTCGATCGCGCCTCGCTGCGCGAGAAGCGGCGCCTGACCCTGCCGTTCGCGCAGTCGGTGCTCACCGCCCACGCTTCCTGAATCATGCGGCCACGGCCGCGCCGCGGCCCTGCCACGATCTCGCCGTCGCCGACCGCTTCGAACGCGCATCGCACCGCACGGATCGCGCCCTGCGCCGGCACGCGGCGCGCCGAGGCTCACGAACCCGACGAGCTGCCGCCGAGCTTGGCGAGTGCGCTGAGCTGCTGCGTGAGATAGGTGCTGGTGGTCTGCATCGAGGCCATCAGCGTGTCGAGCGCGGTGTACTGCGCGCGGTAACGGGCCTCGACCTTGGCCATGCGCGTGTCGAGCGCGTCGAGCTGGTCGCTGATCGTGTCGAGCTGCGCCTGCAGGGCGTCGTCGCGGGCGTCGATCTGGCCATCGTCGCCGACGATCTTCTCGATCGCCGCGTCGAGCCGGGTCGCGTAGCCGGCGCTGCCGCCGAACAGCTTCTGCACCGAGGCACTGTCGGTCTGCAGCGCCGACTTCAGCTTGCTGCTGTCGAGCGTCAGCGTGCCATCGCTGTTCGCCGTGATGCCGATCTGCGACAGATAGCTGTAGCTGCCGGCACCGTCGACCGTCGTGCCGAGGATGCCGCGCAGCGTGGTCATCGCGCCACGCACCATCGGGTCGCCGTTGAGCGTCGCCGCGGTTTTGCTCGCGGCGTCGTACTTGGTCAGCGAGGTCATCGCCGTCATCGCGCTGTTGTAGGCGTTGACGAAGGCCTGGATCGCCGACGACGCCGAGGTGGTGTCGAGCGCGACGTTCAGCGTGTCGGTCGTGCCGGCCTGGGCCTTGAGCAGATTGAGCGTCACGCCGTCGATGGCGTCGTCGACGCTGTTCGAATCGGAGTAGACATCGTAGCCGTCGACGCGGATGTGCGCGTCGGCGGCCGGCTGCTTCTCGGTGAAGCTGGTCAGCGACGAGCTGACGGTGATGGCGTTGTCGGCGCCGGTTTCGTTGGCCGTCAGCATCAGCCGCGCGCCGCCGCTTTCGCTGATCAGCGTCGCCGTGACGCCGCTGTTGTCGGCGGCGTCGTTGATGGCGTTCTTGAGATCGGCGAGCGTGTTGGCGGTGCTGCCGAGCGTGACCTTGAACGACTTGCCGCCGACCGTGATCGTCATGTCGCCGCTGCCGAGCGCGCTGCCGGCGCCGCCGACGTATGCCGTCGACGCGAGCTTGTGCGACTGCGCCAGCGCCACCACCTCGACGGAATAGCTGCCGCGCGTCGCGCTGCTGGTCGTCGAGGCGGTGAACACATTGGTGTCGGACGAGTTCGCCGTCAGCGTCGCCAGCGTGCCGTCGGACTTCAGCGCGTCGAGCTTGCCCTGCAGATTGCCGAGCACCGACTTGAAAGTGGCGACCGCCGACAGCTGCGTGTTGATCGTCGTCTGCTTGGTCGTCAGGCGCGTTTCGGTCGGCGTCTTCTCGGCCGACACCAGCTTGCTGATCAGCGATTCGATGTCGAGCCCGGAGCCGACGCCCGCCGACGTGAGAGTACCCGTGGAGCTCACCGACGCCATTTTTCCGTCCTCATGCCTGAACCTGCAGCAGCCCGCCGTGGCCGTCCCGCATCATCCGGGCCAGGCGCAAGGCCTCCTCGCCGGGAATCTGTCGCAGCACGGTGCCGTCGCGGCGATCGACGACTTCGACGATCACGCGATGCAGATCGCCGTCGACGCGATAGGTCAGATCGACATCGTTCCTGGCGAGCTGCTGGGATAGCTCCGCGAAGGCCTGCTGCAGTGCCGCCAGATCGGCCTCGCCGTCGCCGGCGACGCCGGCCGAACCTGCGGCCGCCGCCGCGCGGCCGTCGCCTTTCCCGTCGGAAACGCCGAAGCGGGCCGCACCTTTCGGTGCGGCCGCCGGCTCGATTGCCTTGATTGCATCGCTCATCGCCGAAACCTCTGGTCAGGTCCGTCGTCCTCCGCCTCCGGCGGCGTCCATCGGCGCTGACCGCCTTGCGAATCCTTTCGCGAAGCCCGGGTGCGGCGGCGCGCTTCTTCGCGCCGCCGCACCCCGTCTTCGACCCGCATTCAGCCCTTGAGCAGGCTGAGCACGTTCTGCGGCGCCGAGTTGGCCTGGGCCAGCATCGCCGTGCCGGCCTGCTGCAGGATCTGCGCGCGCGTCATGTTCGCCGTTTCGACCGCGAAGTCGGCGTCCTGGATGCGCGAACGCGCGGCGGAGAGGTTCTCCGAGGTCGTCGCCAGGTTGCTGACCACCGACTCGAAGCGGTTCTGCACCGCACCGATGCTGGCGCGCGTCGAGTTGATCTGCGCGAGCGCGCTGTCGACCTGCTTGATGGCGAGCGAAGCGCCGGCGTACGAGTTCAGGCTGAGGCCGGTGAGGCCGGTCGTGGTCGTCGCGGTCGCCGAGCCGTCGCCGCCGGCGACGTTGAAGCCGGTGGCGGTGCCGTCGTCGGTGCCGGTGACGGCGATCGTCGCATCCGAGCTGAGCACGATCTTGCCGGTCGAGCTGTCGAAGGCGGCGTTGACGCCGGTCTGCGAGGCGTAGTTGTTGATCGCATCGACGACCTGGCCGACGCGCTGCTGCGCCGAACCGGCGGCGGTGATGCCGGCGCCGACGTCGACGCCATTGATCACCAGCGCACCGGCGCCGACCGCGCCGAGCGCCGTGATGCCCGACACCGCGCTCGACTGGCCGGTGGCGGCCGTCACCGAGCTCAGCGCGGCGACGTTGGCGTCGCCGAACGAGGACACGGTGATCGTCTCGCCGGCGTTGGCGCCGACCTGGAACACCGCCGAGGTGAAGCTGCCGTCGAGCAGCTTGACGCCGTTGAACTGCGTCTGGTCGGCGACGCGGTCGATTTCGCTGAGCAGCTGCGTGGCTTCGGCTTGCAGCGCGGCGCGGTCGGTCGACGAGTTGGTGGCGTTGGCCGACTGCACGGCCAGTTCGCGGACGCGCTGCAGCGAATCGGAGATCGAGCTCAGCGCGCCGTCGGCGGTCTGCGCCAGCGAGATGCCGTCGTTGGCGTTGCGCTGCGCCTGGTTGAGGCCGGTGATCTGGCTCGAGAAGCGGCTGGAGATCGCCAGGCCGGCGGCATCGTCCTTGGCGCTGTTGATGCGCAGGCCCGAGGACAGGCGCTGGATCGAGGTCGAAAGTGACGACTGCGACGACTGCAGATTGCGCTGCGCGTTCAGCGACATCACGTTGGTATTAATGCCTTGCATGAATGCACTCCTGATGAGGAAGGTTGGAAATCCGGGCCGACGGCCACAACGGCTTTCGGTCCTGCCTCAGCAGATCCGTGAGCGGATTGCCGTTGCTGATTCCTTATCGGGCCACGCCGCACAAACTTGAGCGACTTCGCCGATCGGCGATGGACGGCCGCGGCCCATGGACGAACGGCATTGCCCGGCGGTCGCCGCACCGCGACGGTGCCAGGCACCTCGTGTGCTGCCTCACATTGGGGAGCCAGGCGCGTCCGTTCCTCCCAGAATGGGGCCCGATTGTCGGGAATCGCCTCATCGTCGTGTAGGGAATCGCCTAGTCTGCCGCCCATCCGCCCGCCAGGGCGAACGCCTTCCCATCACAACGATCAGGAGCAACACCGTGAGGAGATGTCTCATTGCGCTCGCCTTGTCGGCCCTCGCCGCGTGCGGCGGCGGCGGCGGCAACAGCGGCGCCACCAAAGCCTCGTTCACCTCCGTCACCGCCTTCGGCGCGAGTCTTACCGACAGCGGCACCTTCGGCTACAAGTTCACGGTCCAGCCGTCGGAAGGCCAGACCTACCGCGTGTGGAGCGAGCGCGTCGCGGCGACCTACGACGTCGACGATCTGTGCCCGGCCTACCTCGCGACCTCGGCCACCACCTTCGCCGACAACACCGGCGCGGGCTGCACCAATTACGCGATCGGCGGCGCGGTGATCCAGAACTTCGTGCCGGCGGCCGATCCGGCCAATGACAGCGTCAACAACGCCTCGCCGATCTCGATCCTCAAGCAGCTCGGCGATGCCGCCACGCACGCGGCGGCCAATGACGGCTTCGGCGCGGACGACCTCGTGCTGGTCGGCGGCGACGCCGGCGCCAACGATGTCGCGGCGATGCTTACCTACCTGCTCTACGCGCAGCAGGGCAGCACCGCCTACCAGCAGCACTTCGCCAAGCGCGTGCTCAGCGTGATCCCGGCCGGCAGCCAGTACGACGCGGTGCGCACGCAGGCGCAGACCGCGCTCGGCAGCGGCGACTTGCCGACCGCGGGCGGCATCTACATGACGGTGCTCGCCGACACGCTGGCGGCCACCGTGCAGGGCACGGTGCTCGCCGCCGGCGCCACGCACGTCGTGGTGCAGAACACGCTGGACGTCACCAAGACGCCGAAGTTCCAGATCGGCCTCAAGCAGCAGCTGATCGCGGGCGGCATGTCGGAAGAGGACGCCACGGCGACGCTCGCGACGATCGGCACGCTGGCGCAGGGCTGGCTGACGGTGTTCAACGACGAGCTGGTCGCCAAGCTCGGCGACGACTCGCGCATCGCCATCGTCGATTTCTACACGCACTTCAACAACGAGATGGCCGACCCGGCGCAGTACGCGCTGAGCAACGTCACGACGCCGGTCTGCACCGCCGTGCAGACGGCGATGGAATCGCCGAATCCGGACGAGCTCAGCACCTGCACCGACACCATCCTCGATGCGGGCCTGCCCGGCTGGCGCTCCTACGTGTTCGCCAACACCTTCCACCCGACGCCTTACGGCCACCAGCTGCTGGCCGAAATGGTGACCGACGTTCTCGCCAAGGCCGGCTGGCTGTGAGGCGCGGAGACAATATGATGAACAACATTGCAAAGATCGCGGCCGCGGCCGCGCTGTCCGCCGCCTTCAGCATGGGCGCGCAGGCCCAGGAAAGCGCCGGCTCGTGGCTGATCAAGGGCGGCGTGATGTCGATCATGCCGGACTCGCGCAGCGGCGACCTGTCCGCACCGAGCCAGCCCGGCACCAAGATCGACACCTCGTCGGGCGACACGCAACTCGCCGGCGGCATCGTCTACATGATCACCGAACACTGGTCGGTGGAAGTGCCGCTGGCCCTGCCCTTCAAGTACGACATCAAGGGCGCCGGCACCATCGACGGCGTCGGCAAGATCGGCGAAACCAGGGCGATGCCGGCCACGCTGTTCGCGCAGTACCGCTTCCTCGGCGCCGGCGCCAGGCTGCGGCCCTACGTCGGCCTCGGCCTGACCTACGCCTACTTCTTCGACGAGAAGGGCAACGGCACCCTGACCGGCCTCACCAACCCGGGCGGCGGCGAGCCGACCAAGCTCGACATCGACTCGAAGTTCGCGCTGACGCCGCAGCTCGGCGTGGTCTGGCACTTCAACGATCGCTGGTTTGCCGAAGTCATGGGCGCCAAGACCTTCCTGAAGACCACCTCGTCGCTGAGCACCGGCCAGAAGATCGACATCACGCTCGATCCATGGACGGCGGGCGCCTTCGTCGGCTATCGCTTCTGAGTCGCGCACGGTAACGAAAGCCGGCCCTCGCGGCCGGCTTTTTCGTGGGCGCGAGAAGTGAACGCCGGCGCGCCGGCGGGGTCGCAATGACACACCCATGCACGGAGAGCGACATGAAGCAGCCCGGCAAACCGCGCGCGCGCCGCGACAGCGGTGCGCAGCACGAGCCGTCGGTCAACCGCAAGGCGCGCGCCGCGCACGGCCGCGCGATGCGGGCCGGCGGCCGGAGCGATACCGGCGGCAGCACCGGCCAGCGATCGAAGCACGATCGCTGAGCGACGCCTTCAGCGCAGATAGTCGAACAGCGACAGGCCCTGCACCTTGACGTAGACCTGCTGCGCGGCCTGCAGGGTCGTCATCTGCAGCTGCACGCGGGCGATGGCGTCGGCGTAGTCGGTGTCGCGCAGATCGGCGACCGCGTTGCTGGCGTGCTCGCTCTGCGCGGCCGACACGTCGAGCGCGTCGTCGAGCGCATCGAGGCGAAGGCCGATGCCGGTGCGCACCTCGCTGAGGCGATCCTCGGCATTCTGCAGGCCGGCGAGGCCCTGCTGCAGCGCGGTCTGGATCTGCGCCGCCTGCGCCGGATGGCCGCTCTGCGGCTGCGCGACCAGCCGCGCCAGACCGTCGACCAGCGCGAACAGGTCCTGCGTCGCCGCCGGCGCCAGCGAGAAGCCGTCGCCGGCGGCCGGCGTGCCGCTGAAGCTGAGCGTCGCGCCGCGGAAGCTGATGGCGCCGCCGCTGGCGTAGCTGCCGCTCTGCAGCACGGCACCGCTGCCGTCGACGATTTCGTAGGCATCGGCGGCGCTGAAACGCACGGTGTAGCTGCCGCCGTCCCAGGCCGAAGCGTCGCTCAGCGTGGCCTGCGTGAGCACCGCGCCGCCGGCATTGGCCGCGCCGGCGGTGACACCGAACACGCCGTTGCCGCCGCGGATGCCCATGAACACGGCGCTGCCCGGCTCGTTCTGGGCGATGGCGCGCTGGCTGCCGACCTGCGCGGTGAGCGTCGTCTGGTCGCCGCTGTAGCTGGCGCTGCTGCCGTTCCAGGCGAACGGCGCCTGCGCGTTGGCGGCGCCGCCGAACAGATAGCGGCCCTGGCCGTCGCCGGTGTTGGCGAGCGCGAGCAGCTGGTCGCGGATGCCGCTCAGCTCCTGGGCGATCGCCTTGCGTGAATCGTCCGACTGCGTCGCCGTGTTGGCCTGCACGACCAGTTCGCGGACGTGCTGCAGGAGACCGACGCCGCTGGCCACGCTGTCCTCTCCGAGCTGCAGCTGGGCCTGCGCGGCCTGCGCGCTGGCGGTATAGCGCGCGCTCTGCGCGAGCAGCGCGTCGTAGCCCTGCGCCGTCGCCCAGCCGGCCGGATCGTCGGCGGCGCTCGCCCATTTCTGGTTGGAGCTGAGCTGCAGCTGCGTCTTCGCCAGATTGTTCTGCTGGCGCTGCATCTCGGCGACGCCCTGCTGGTAGTGCCACGCGGTGGAGATGCGCATCGTCATCAGCCTCTCGCCGCCGACAGCAGCGACTGGAAGATCTGGTTGGCGGTCGCGATCACCTGCGCCGCCGCCTGATAGGCCTGCTGAAAGCGCACCAGATCGGCGGCCTCCTCGTCGAGATTGACGCCGGACGCCGACTGCTGCGCCGCTTCGGCCTGCGTCTTCACCGCGCCCTGCGCGTCGAGCGCGAGGCTCGCCTGCTGCGAGGCGGTGCCGGCGCGCGTGCTCAGCGCGGTCTGTGCGGCATTCAGCGAGTCGCTGCCGAACAGCGCCTGGCCGCCGAGCGCGGCGAGCGCCTGCGCGTTGCGGTTGTCGCCGCTGTCGGCGGCGGTCCTGGCGATGGCGAAGCGGTCACCCGCGGCCGGCGCGCCGGACAGCGTCAGCGACCAGCCGTTGACGCTGATCGCGCTGCCGGCGCTGTACGCATAGCTGCCGCTGCCGTTGATCTGGTAGGTGCCGGCGTCGGTGAAGCTGATCGTCACCGCATCGGTCAGATTGGCGTTGCCGGCGTCGCTGACCGCGAGCGCGCCCACCGTCGCGCCGTTGCCGCTCGCCGCGCTGGCCGACACCGCGCTGGCGGCGGCGATCCTGGCCGGATCGAGCGTCGCCATCTTCAGCCGCCCGGCGACATCGGCCGTCGGCTGCACGAGAAACTTGTCGCCGGCCTGCGCGCTGCCGCTGACGACGATCGCCGCGCCGCCGATCTTCAGCGGATCAGCGGCGCTGCCGGTGCCGGAGAGCGCCACGCCGGCGCCGCTGCGCGCGTCGCTCGCGGTCCAGGCGCTGCCGTCGAACTTCAGCACGTAATCGCTGCCGCTCAGCGCGCCGGCGTCGCCGATCGCGACCGTCATGCCGGCGTTGCCGGTGTTGGCCTTTGCCGCCAGCGCGCTGCCGTTCGGCAGCGTCAGCAGATCGCCGCCGCGCTGGCCGTTCTGGTCGACGCCGGCGGCGTTCTGCGCGTTCACCGCGGCGGCGAATCCGGCCGCGAGCCGGCCCAGTTCGGCGCGCGCCGGATCGACCAGCTCGCGCCGCGTGTCGAGCAGGCCGCCGAGCGTGCCGCCGCTGAGCTGCGCGGTGATCGGCTGGCCGTTGAAGCTGACATCGAGCCGGCCGCTGTTGAAGGCGTCGCCCGCCGTGCCGAGCGCCGTCGCCTGCTGGCCGAGCACCAGCGCCTGGCCGCTGGCGGTGTAGACGTTGAGGCTGCCGTCGTCCTGCAGGGTGGTCGACACGCCGACGCGCGTCGCGATCTTCTGCACGAGCGTGTCGCGCTGGTCGAGCAGATCGTTCGGCGGCTGGCCGAGCGCGGCCTGCGCATCGACGATCTGGCCGTTGAGCTTGGCCAGCGCCGCGCCGTAGTCGTTGATCTCCGCGACCGTCGCGCCGAGCGACTGGTCGATCCGCGAGTCCATCGCGTCGAGCTGCGACTGCTGCGTCGCGAAGCGGCTGGCGACGGTCTGCGCGCTGCCGAGCAGCGCCTGCCGCGCCGCCGTCGACGAAGGATTCGAAGCGAGCGCGCTGGCGGCATCGAAGAAGGACTTCAGCGGCGTCGTCAGGCTGGTGCCGGAATCGGAGAACAGCGTGTCGATCTGCGCCGCGTAGTCGGCGTAGACGGAAATGCGCGAATAGGCCGAGTTGCTCGACTGCAGGCGGCCGTTGACCAGCGCGTCGGTGATGCGCTGCACCGACTGCACGTCGACGCCGGCGCCGACGTAGCCGCTGCCGGTGCCCGAACCGGGCCGCGACAGCAGATCGACGCGCTGCCGCGAATAGCCCTCGGTGTTGGCGTTGGCGATGTTGTGGCTGGTGGTGTTCAGCGCCGTCTGGTAGGCGAGCAGCGCCGAGACGCCGGTGGAAAGCAGATCGCTCATGACCTCTTCCTCATGCCGTCACGGTGCGCGGCCTGCCGGCGAGCGCGAGCTGCAGGGTCGGCCCGTCGGCGATGCGCAGGATCTTCTGCGCATAGGCCGGATCGCTCGCGTAGCCGGCCTTCTGCAGGCCCTGCACGAAATGCGTCGCGCTGCCGCCGTGGTTCAGAGCGTCGGCATAGCGCGGATTGGATTTCAGGAAGTTCACGTAGTCGTCGAACGAGGCCGCCGCCGAATCGTAGGCGCGGAAATCGGCGCGCTCGCGCCGCGCGCTGCCGCCGACGTACTCGGTGGTCGTCGTGCGCACCTCGGCGCCCTGCCAGCGACGGTCGGCCTTGATGCCGAAGTAGTTGAGGCTGGGGTCGCCATCGCCCTTGCGGATCGCATGCTGGCCCCAGCTGGTTTCCAGCGCCGCCTGGGCGATCAGCACCCGCGCTGGCACGCCGAGCTCGCGCGCCGCGCGCTCGGCGTGCGGCAGGATCTTCTGCACGAAAGCCGTGCGCTGGTCGCCGCCGGCGCCCGCCGCCGTCGAGGCCGCCGCCGCGCCGCCCGCCTTCAGGCCGTGGCCGCTGTCGACCGGCGTCGGGCTGAGACGCAAGGATGGCGGCGTGCCTATCGCGCCGAGCGGCAGCGCCGCGTTCGTCGCCGCCGTGGCCGACGCCTCGGCGGCGGCCGTGCCGCGCAGCTGGCGCACCAGCAGGTCGGCGAGACCGAGACCCTTGCCGGACGACAGGTGCACGGCCATCTGCTGATCGAAGATGTCCTGGTAGAACTCGGTCTGCCCGCCGCCCATCACGTCGTTGCCGGGCGAGGCGGCGCGCGCGCTCTTCAGCATCTGCTGCGTGAACAGCGCCTCGAACTGCTGCGCGGCCTTGCGCACGGTGGCGTCGTCGTTCTCGCGCGCGCCGCGGCGCAGGGCATTGAACTGGCTGAAGTCGGTGATGCTGTCGGTGGGCCGCGTGCTGCTCATGCGGCGCTCCGGCTCGGCGATGACCGCATCGCCTGCTTTGCAGTGATCGGTGCTCGATCGAGTTTTCTGATTTCGCCTTGCGGCGACTTACTTCTCTTTGCTTGTGCACCGAAAAGTAGGCGCCTCGAGGCGAAGAGAAGTAAGCAAGAGAAAGCACACCCTGAGGGCCGCATCCCCGCTGTCGCGGGGAAGCCTGTGCTGCTCACGTGCTCGGGGCCGTCACCGACAGGCCATCCATGGCCTGACGGTGACTTGGCGTGCCGTCCTGGCGCGCCATCCGGCCCCGCCCACGGGGCGGGGCGTTCGCCGGGGCGGATGTCCACCGGACATCCGAAAATCCCCGGCTCACCCCCTGCGCGCGCTGCGCTGCTCGGTGCGGCCCTAAGGGGACCAAAGTCAAAAGCGAAAAGCCAAAGCAACGGCAAAAACAGACTCCCTCTCCCCGCTTGCGGGGAGAGGGTTGGGGTGAGGGGCGCTGTTGCCGTGGCTTTTGACTTTGGGCCCCTTTGCGAAGCGCCGAGGAGCGCAGACCGCCGGGGGTTGTCCGGCGCTGACTGTCTGAGCGGGCGCAGCCCGCGAGTTTCAGCGACGGCCCGGCGGTCGAGCACCGCAGGGAACCCTCGCGCAGCGAGGGCGCGAAAGCCAGGGTGTGCTTTCTCTTGCCTACTTCTCTTCGCCTCGAGGCGCCTACTTTTCGGTGCACAAGCAAAGAGAAGTAAGTCGCCGCAAGGCGAAAGCAAAAAGCCCGATCAAAAAACCGAGCGCAAGCACAACGCGCCGACCGTTGATCGCCGACAAGCGTATTGAAGCTGTGTGTCGAATGTTTGGCGCCGTGCGCAGGAACGGAAGTTGCCTCGTTGCCTGCGAACCGTCACCCGCGTCACGACCCGATGAACGAGATGGATGTCAGCCGCGTCCTCGCGCAGATCCGCTCCCTGCAGGCGCAGGCCAGCCTCGCGCCGGCGACCGCGCGCGTCGACGCGACGGCGGCGCAGCCGCAGGGCGGATTCGCCGGCGTGCTCAAGGCGGCGATCGGCGAAGTCAACCAGTCGCAGAACAATGCGGCGGCGCTGCAGCGCTCGTTCGCGCTCGGCGACAACAACGCCGATCTGTCGACGGTGATGCTGGCCGGCGCCAAGGCGCAGGTCGAATTCAAGGCGATGACCGAAGTGCGCAACCGCCTGGTGGCGGCGTACCAGGACATCATGAACATGCCGCTCTGAGAGCTAGCGCGCGATGGCAACGATCTCCCTGCCGGCGGCCCGGCAACTCAAGGACATTCCGGCACTGCGCCAGCTCGCGGTGCTGCTCGGCATCGCCGCCGCGGCGGCGATCGGCATCGGCATCTGGTCGTGGTCGCAGAAGCCGGGCTATGTGCCGGTCTACGCTGGCCTGTCCGACAAGGATGCCGCCGAACTCGCCGATGCGCTGCGCGCCGCCAACATTCCGATGAAGCTCGACGGCGGCACCGTCACCGTGCCGCAGGCGCAGCTCTACGACGCGCGTCTCAAGCTCGCGGCGCAGGGCCTGCCGCGCGGCAGCGACAGCCAGGGCTTCGAGCTGATGCAGCAGGACCAGGGCTTCGGCACCAGCCAGTTCGTCGAGAACGCGCGCTACCAGCACGCGCTGGAAACGGAGCTGGCGCGCACCATCGGCAGCCTGCAGCCGGTGCGCGGCGCACGCATCCATCTGGCGATTCCCAAGCCGAGCGCGTTCGCGCGCAAGAGCGACGCGCCGAGCGCGTCGGTGTTCGTCGAGCTGTACGCGGGCCGCACGCTGGAGCAGGACCAGGTCGCCTCGATCGTGCACCTGGTCGCCGCCAGCGTGCCCGGCCTGCAGCCGGCGGCGGTGACGGTGATCGACCAGTTCGGCCACCTGCTGACCAACAGCGATTCCGACAGCGCGCTGGCGCGCACCGCCGAGCAGTTCGACTACACGCGCCGCCTCGAGGCCGACTATCAGCGCCGCATCGAGCAGCTGCTGACGCCGATGGTCGGCGCCGGCCGC
This sequence comes from Solimonas soli DSM 21787, assembly GCF_000474945.1. Lineage (GTDB taxonomy): Bacteria > Pseudomonadota > Gammaproteobacteria > Nevskiales > Nevskiaceae > Solimonas > Solimonas soli. The sequence continues at coordinate 113,058 of NZ_KI440839.1, forward strand.
ATCAACGCGCAGGTCGCTGCCGACATGGACTACTCGGAAACCGAGGAAGCGCGCGAGCAGTACGGCGCCGATCCGGCCAAGCTGCGCAGCGAACAGACGTCGGAGGACGTGCAGCGCGGCGCGGCGAAGACGGCCGCCGGCATTCCCGGCGCGACCAGCAACCAGCCGGCGCCGCAGACCGCTAATCCGCCGCTCAACCAATTGTCGGGGCAGCCCGCCGGCCAGCCGGGCGCGGACGGCAGGGGCGACGACATCCAGTCGCAGAGCAGGCAGGCCACGCGCAACTACGAGCTCGACCGCACCGTCAGCCACACGCGGCAGTCCGTCGGTCGTCTCCGGCGTCTGTCGGTCGCCGTGCTCGTCGACCATGTGCCGCAAACCGACGGGCAGGGCAGGGACCAGAAAACCGTCATGCGTGCGCTGACGCCCGAGGAGCTCGGCAAGGTGGAGGCGCTGGTCAAGGAAGCGGTCGGCTTCGACGCCGCGCGCGGCGATTCGGTCGCCGTGCAGAACTCGGCGTTCGTGCCGAACGAGACGCTCGCCGTCGAGCCGCTGCCGTTCTGGCAGCAGCCGCAGCTGCAGTCCTGGGCGCGCCAGGGCGGCGGCGTGCTGCTGGTGCTCGCGCTGATCGTCTTCATCCTGCGTCCGGCCCTGCGCCAGCTGCTGTCGGCCTCGACGCAGGCGCCGGCGCTGGAAGGCACGGTCGAGGACCGGCGCGCGGCGGGCCCGATCGCCGACGATCGCCTGACGCTCGGCGGCGAGCCGCCGCCACCGTCGCCGTATGAGCAGCGCCTGCAGCTGGCGCGCAAGGCCGCCGCCGAGGATCCGAAGCGCGTCGCGCAGGTGGTGAAGAGCTGGATCGGTCAGGAGAACGGCTGATGGGCGAAGCGGCGAACAGCAGCGGTGTCGAGCGCGCCGCGATCCTGCTGATGTCGCTCGGCGAAGCCGAGGCGGCCGAGGTGCTCAAGCACATGAGCGCCAAGGACGTGCAGAAGGTCGGCGCGGCGATGGCGTCGCTGGCGAACATCACGCGCGATCACGCGACCGACGTCATGGAGCGCTTCGCGCTCGAACTCGACGACCAGACCTCGCTCGGCGTCGGCGCCGACGACTACGTGCGCCGCGTGCTGGTCAACGCGCTGGGCCAGGACAAGGCCTCGGGCCTGATCGACCGCATTCTGCTCGGCCGCAACAGCAAGGGCCTGGAGGCGCTGAAGTGGATGGAGACGCGCGCGGTCGCCGACCTCGTGCGCAACGAGCATCCGCAGATCGTCGCCATCGTGCTCGCCTATCTCGATCCCGACCAGGCGGCGGAGATCGTGCAGCTGCTGCCGGAACGCATGCGCGGCGACGTGCTGATGCGCATCGCGCGGCTCGACGGCATCCAGCCGCAGGCCCTGCGCGAGCTGGACGAGATCATGGAGAAGCAGTTCTCCGGCACCAACAATCTGAAATCGTCGAGCGTCGGCGGCATCAAGGCCGCGGCGATCATTCTCAACCTGATGGACTCGTCGATGGAGCAGGCGATCGTCGCCAAGATCGGCGAGGCCGACGCCGAGCTGAGCCAGCGCATCCAGGATCTGATGTTCGTGTTCGATGATCTGGCCGGCGTCGACGACCGCAGCACGCAGACCCTGCTGCGTGAAATCTCCACCGAGACGCTCGGCCTCGCGCTGAAAGGCGCCGATCCGCGCGTCAAGGAAAAGATCCTCAAGAACATGTCGAAGCGCGCCGCCGAGATGCTGGTCGAGGACATGGAAGCGAAGGGTCCGGCCAAGCTGTCCGACGTCGAAGCAGCGCAGAAGGAAATCCTCGCCGTGGCGCGCCGTCTCGCCGACGCCGGCACGATCGCGCTCGGCGGCGGTGAGGCGATGGTCTGATGGCGACGCCCGCCGAGCGCGCCGAGCCTGTCGATCTGCTCGAGGATCCGCAGGCGCGCTTCAGGCGCTGGACCTTGCCGGTGTTCGATGCGCCGGCCGACGCGCCGCCGACCGCGCAGGCGCTGGAGGATATCGAGGCCGCCGCCTACGAGGAGGGCCGCCGTCGCGGATACGAGGACGGCCGGCTCGCCGGCCGCGAGGACATGCGCCGCGAGGCGGCGCGCCTGGGTGCCCTGATCGAGCAGATCGCGCGGCCGCTCGCGCAGCTCGACGACGAAGTCGAGCGCGCGCTGGTCGATCTGGCCTGCGCGATCGCGCGGCGCCTGCTCGACGACGAACTGCGCGGCGAGCCGGCGCGCGTGGTCGCGCTGGCGCGCGCCGCGCTCGCCGCCCTGCCGCCCGATCTGCGCGACATCCGTCTCTACCTGCACCCGCAGGACGCGCAGCTCGCGCGCGGCGAGCTGCTGCCGCCGCCCGACGCGCAGCATTTCCGCATCGTCGAAGACGCCGCGCTGGCGCGCGGCGATTGCCGCGTGCAGACCGAATCGACCTGGCTCGACGCGCGGCTCGACACGCGCATCGCGCTGGCCGCCGCCGCTTTGCGCGATACGCCATGAGCGCCCGGCCCGACGAGTGGCGACGCGCCTCGGCGCAGCGCCTGAGCGGTCGCCTGCTGCGCCACGGCGGCGCCGTCCCCGGCATCGCCACCCTGCGTCCCGAGGGCCGTCTGCAGCGCGTCGTCGGCCTCACCCTGGAAGCGGTCGGCTGCCGCCTGCCGATCGGCGCGCGCGTGCAGGTCGACAGCGCCGACGGGCGCGGCATCGAGGCCGAGGTGGTCGGTTTCGCCGGCGAACGCACCTTCCTGATGCCGACCGCCGAGATGCGCGGCCTGATGCCGAATGCGCGCGTGCATCCGCTGGCGGGCGGCGCCGGGATCAAAGCCGGCGACGCCCTGCTCGGCCGCGTGCTCGACGCCGAGGGCCAGCCAATCGACGGCCGCGGCCGCCTGCAGGGCGATGCGCATGCGCGCGTCGACGCCACGCCGATCAATCCGCTGACGCGCGCGCCGGTGACGCTGCCGCTCGACGTCGGCGTGCGCACGATCAATTCGCTGCTGACGGTGGGCCGCGGCCAGCGCCTCGGCCTGTTCGCCGGCACCGGCGTCGGCAAATCGACGCTGCTCGGCATGATGACGCGCTTCACGCAGGCCGACGTCGTGGTCGTCGGCCTGATCGGCGAGCGCGGCCGCGAAGTGCGCGAGTTCCTCGACAAGAGCCTCGGCGCCGAGGGTCTGCAGCGCGCCGTGGTGGTCGCCACGCCGGCCGACCGCTCGCCGCTGCTGCGCCTGCGCGCCGCCTACACGGCGACGGCGATCGCCGAGCATTTCCGCGATCGCGGCCGCCACGTGCTGCTGCTGATGGATTCGCTGACGCGCTTCGCGCAGGCGGCGCGCGAGATCGGTCTGGCGATCGGCGAGCCGCCGACCACGCGCGGCTATCCGCCGTCGGTGTTCGCGCGCCTGCCGGGCCTCGTCGAGCGCGCCGGCAACGGCCGCGAAGGGCAGGGCTCGATCACCGCTTTCTACACGGTGCTGACCGAGGGCGACGATCTGCAGGACCCGATCGCCGACGCCGCGCGCGGCATTCTCGACGGCCACATCGTGCTGTCGCGGGCGATCGCCGACGCCGGCCTGTATCCGGCGATCGACATCGAGGCCTCGATCTCGCGCGTCATGCACGACATCGTCGACGACACGCAGCTGCAGCAGGCGCGCCGCCTGCGCGCGCTGTTCGCCGCGTACCAGCGCAACCGCGACCTGATCAATATCGGCGCCTATCAGCGCGGCGCCGATGCGAAAGTCGATGCCGCGCTCGAACGCTGGCCGCGCATCGAGGAATTCCTGAAGCAGTCGGTACGAGAGGCGGCGCGTCTGGACGACAGCCGGCGCCGCCTCGCCGAACTGCTGGGCTGAAGAGGAGAAGAACCATGGGTCATGCCCTCATGTCCGAGCGCCTGCAGCCGCTGCGCCAGCTCGCCGATCGTCGCGAGGACGACGCGGCGCGCCTGCTGATCGACGCGCAGCGCCTGCTCGGCGAACGCCAGGCGCGCTACGTCGAGCTGTGCCGCTACCGCGAGGAGTACGAGCGCCAGAACGCGGCGGCGACGCCGCAGCTGCTGCGCAACCGCCAGGCCTTCATCGAACGCCTGCGCGAGGCCGAGCGCTTCCAGCTGCAGCTCGTCGAGCAGGCGCAGCGCGGCGTCGACCAGTGCCGCGCGCACTGGCTGCTGCAGCAGCGCGAGACGCGCACCGTCGCGCAGCTGATGAGCTGCTACGTGGCGCGCGAGCGTCGCGAGGAAGAACGCCGCGAGCAGCGCCAGCACGACGAGCTGGCGCTGCAGCGCCACGCCCGTCGCGCCGCGGAAGGCGATTGAGCGCCGTGCCGCCGGCGGCCGCCGCCGCCGCGCCCGTCGCGCCGCCGCGAACCGCGGCGGCGCCGGCCGCGGACGTCATGCCGTTCGCCGAGCTGCTCGGCGCCGGCGGCGCGGCGTCGAGCGACGACACCGCAGCCGCGACCGACGACGGCGCAGCGGACAGCGCGTCGCCGGCCGCCGCCGACCCGGCGCCGGCGGGCGCCGCGGCGGCCGATGGCATGCGCGTCATCGACTGGCTGCTCGCCCTGCGCCAGACCCTGTTGCCGCCGGCAACGCCGGACACTGTGCCCGTCGCGCCGCCGGCAGCGCCGGGCATCGCGACGCATCGGGCCGGCAAGGCGGCGGCGATCGGCGCGGCGCCGCCGGAGACCGCCGCCGCCGAGCTCGGCGCGGCGGACGGGAGCGCCGCCCTGGCGACGGCGCTGGACGGCGCGCTATCGGCGCCGGGCGAGGCGCGCGAGGCCGATGTGTCCTTTGCCGCCTTGCCGCTCGTCGTCGCCGATGCCGCGGCGCCAGTGCCAGTGCCAGTGCCGTCGCTGCCGCCACCGTCGACCTTGCAAGGCGGCGGCGCCACGCCGGCGGCGCCGCTTCCGGAGCCGGCCACGGCGCCGCCGCTGCAGCTGGCGCCCGATCATGCGGATTTCGTCGAGGGCCTCGGCGAGCGCATCGTCTGGATCACCGACGGCGGCCTGCAGCACGCGCGCATCGAGCTGCATCCCGTCGAGCTCGGCGCCATGAGCGTGCAGGTACAGATCCGCGGCGACGAGGCGCAGATCGCCTTCAGCGCGGATCTGCCGGCGACGCGGGCGCTGCTGCAGAACGCGGTGCCGCAGCTGCGCGCGCTGTTGGACGCGCAAGGCCTGCAGCTGCTGCGCGCGCGGGTCGATGCGCGCGTCGCCGCCGTGTCCGAGTCCGACGGCACGTCCGACGCCTGGCGTGACGCGCGCGAGCCGCGCGCCGCGCCGCGCCGCGTCGGCCGCCTGAAGCTGGTCGACGCCTACGTCTGAAAACCGTCGCGGCGTGCGCAGAAAACGCCGACGGCTTTCCGGCGCGCGCGCCGGCGCCGCGACCGCCCGTCGCCGATCTGCGGTCGCGGCCCCGTTCGCAGCGGGCTTGCACGCCACGCTCGTCGGCCGCATCACCGGCATCGCGCGGCGCTGGAACACGTCTTGCTCGGCGCCGGTACCACACCGGAGCTCACGCGACATGGCCAAGGCCGCCGCCACCGAAGAAGAGAACCCGCCTGCCGCCGCCGCCAGGCGCAGCCTGCTGCTGCCGATCGTCGCCGGCGTCGTGATCGCGGTCGGCGCCAGCGCCGGCATCAGCTTCGTGATGATGCAGCATGCGATGCCGAAGCCGGCCGCCGAGGCGGGCCAGGAAGGCAAGAGCGAAGAAGCGAAGGTCGAGAAGAAAAGCCCGCCGGTCTACATCCCGCTCGATCCGGCCTTCGTCGTCAATCTCGAAGGCGACGACACGCGCTTCCTGCAGGCGCAGGTGCAGCTGATGGCGCGCGAGGCGCAGGCGGCGGACGAGATCAAGCTGCACGAGCCGCGCATCCGCAACGCGCTGCTGATGATCTTCTCCCAGCAGCGCGCCGCCGACATCGCCACGCGCGAGGGCAAGGAGAAGCTGCAGGCGTCGGTGCTGGCCGAGGTGCAGAAAATCATGACCGAAGAGACCGGCAAGCCGACCATCGAAGCCGTCTACTTCACCAGCTTCGTCACGCAATGAGCGGCGATCTGCTGTCGCAGGACGAAATCGACGCGCTGCTGCACGGCGTCGACTCCGGCAAGGTCGATACCGCGCCGCCGCCGGCCGCGCCGGGCGAAGCGCGTTCCTACGACTTCGCCTCGCAGGAACGCATCGTGCGCGGCCGCATGCCGACGCTGGAGATGGTCAACGAGCGCTTCGCGCGCCTGTTCCGCATCTCGTTGTTCAACATGCTGCGGCGCACGCCGGAGCTGACGGTGGTCGGCATCGAGACCATGAAGTTCTCCGAGTACACGCACTCGCTGTTCGTGCCGACCAGCCTCAACCTGATCCGCGTCAAGCCGCTGCGCGGCACCGCGCTGTGCGTGTTCGAGCCGCGCCTGGTGTTCACCGTGGTCGACAACTTCTTCGGCGGCGACGGACGGCTGCCGACCAAGATCGAGGGCCGCGAGTTCACGCCGACCGAGATGCGCGTGATCCAGCTCCTGCTGCGCCAGGTCTTCGCCGACCAGCAGGAGGCCTGGAGCCCGGTGCTGGGCCTCGATTTCGAGTACCTCAATTCCGAGGTCAATCCGCATTTCGCCAACATCGTGTCGCCGGGCGAGATCATCGTCGCCTGCAAGTTCAAGATCGATCTCGAAGGCGGCGGCGGTCACCTGCACCTGACCTTTCCGTATTCGATGCTCGAACCGATCCGCGATCTGCTCGACGCCGGCATCCAGTCCGACCGCGGCGACAAGGACGAGCGCTGGCCGGCGACGCTGCGCGCGCAGATCCGCGACGCCGAGGTCGACGTCAGCTGCGAGCTGGTGCGCACGACCATGAGCCTGCGCCAGCTGCTGCAGCTGAAGGCCGGCGACGTCATTCCCGTCACCTTGCCGCGCACCCTGGAACTTTGCGTCGAGGAGATGCCGCTGTTCCGCGGCAGCTTCGGCATCGCCAACGGCCACAACGCGCTGCGCATCCACGAAGTCATCCGCCGCGCCGTCGTGCCGGCCACCAGCCAGGAACCCGCATGAGCACTCCCACCGTCGCTCCGGAAGCCACGCGCGCCACTTTCCAGACCCTCGAGGACAAGCCGACCGGCAACGGCATGGACGTCAATCTCGACGTCATCCTCGACGTGCCGGTCACGCTGTCGATGGAAGTCGGCCGCGCCCGCGTGCCGATCCGCAACCTGCTGCAGCTCAACCAGGGCTCGGTCATCGAGCTCGAACGCGCCGCCGGCGAGCCGCTCAACGTCTATGCCAATGGCACGCTGATCGCGCACGGCGAGGTGGTGGTCGTCAACGAGAAGTTCGGCATCCGCCTGACCGACGTGGTCAGCCCGGCCGAACGCATCCGCAAGCTGAAGTGACATGCAGCTGAGTCCCGCGCTCGACGCCGCGCCCGCCGCGTCCGCCGCGTCCGCCGCGTCCGCTGCGGCCCACGCCGCCGTGCCGTCGGCGCCGCCGGCGATCGGTGCCGGCAGCGTCGCCGGCGCGCTCGGCAGCCTGGCGCTGGTCGTCGCGCTGATCTTCGCGCTCGGCTGGCTGGCGCGGCGCCTGCGCGGCCTGCGCGCCGCGCGCGGCGGCGGCGAGCTGCAGCTGCTCGGCGGCGTGTCGATCGGCAGCAAGGAACGCGTCGTCGTGCTGCGGGTCGGCGGCGAGCACCTGGTCGTCGGCGTTGCGCCGGGCTGCGTGAGCCTGCTGCATCGCTATGCCGGCAGCGCCGCGCGCGCCGCGTCGGGCGACGATGCGCCGGCGGCGAATGCGGTGGTGATTCCCTTCGCCGACAAGCTGCGCGAGCTGCTGCGCAGGCAGGGCGCGGCATGAAGCGCAGTCCGCGCGCCGCCGTGCGGCATCGCTGGCTCAAGCGCCTGCTCGGCGCCGCGCTGTGGGTCGCGCCGGCCCTGCCGGGCCTCGCCGCCGCCGCCGGCCTGCCCAGCGTGACGGCGACGCCGGCCGCCGGCGGCGCCACGCAGTACAGCCTCAACGTCGAAGTGCTGCTGCTGATGACGCTGCTGACGCTGCTGCCGGCGCTGCTGCTGAGCATGACGGCGTTCACGCGCATCGTCGTCGTGCTCGGCCTGCTGCGGCAGGCGCTCGGCACCAACCAGACGCCGAGCAACCAGATCCTCGTCGGCCTGTCGCTGCTGCTCAGCTTCTTCGTCATGGCGCCGGTGCTGCAGAAGGCCTACGACGACGGCGCCAGGCCGTACATGGACGGACAGATGGCCTTCGAGCCGGCGCTCGCCGCCGGCGTGAAGCCCTTGCGCGCCTTCATGCTCGCGCAGGTGCGCGACGCCGATCTCATGACCTTCGGCAAGATCGCCGGACACGAGAGCTACGCGACGCCGGACGACATTCCGTTCACGGTGCTGGCCGCGTCGTTCGTCACCTCCGAGCTGACCACGGCCTTCCAGATCGGCTTTCTGCTGTTCATCCCCTTCGTGGTCATCGACCTCGTGGTGTCGAGCGTGCTGATGAGCATGGGCATGATGATGCTGTCGCCGATGCTGGTGTCGCTGCCGTTCAAGCTGATGCTGTTCGTGCTCGTCGACGGCTGGTCGCTGGTCATGGGCATGCTCGCGGCCTCGTTCCACGCGGCGGCCTGACGATGACGCCGGAGACCGTCCTGTCGCTGGCGCGCGAAGCCCTGTGGCTGACCCTGCTGCTGGCCTCGCCGCTGCTGCTCGCCGCGCTCGCCGTCGGCGTGCTGGTCGGCATCGTGCAGGCGGCGACGCAGATCAACGAAATGACGCTGAGCTTCATCCCCAAGCTGCTC
>NZ_KI440839.1:121856-191900 GCF_000474945.1 Solimonas soli DSM 21787
AACAGACTCCCTCTCCCCGCTTGCGGGGAGAGGGTTGGGGTGAGGGGCGCTGTTGCCGTGGCTTTTGACTTTGGGCCCCTTTGCGAAGCGCCGAGAAGCGCAGCCGGGCCGGGGCTGTCCGGCGCTGACTGTCTGAGCGGGCGCAGCCCGCGAGTTTCAGCGACGGCCGGCCCGGCGAGCATCACAGGGCACCCTCCGCGCAGCGGAGGGCGCGAAAGCCAGGGTGTGCTTTCTTTTGGGTACTTTTCTTTGCACAAGCAAAGAAAAGTACCTCGCGCGACAGCGCGAAAGCGGAAAGCCGGATCAATGGCTGCGCGCGCAGCCACAGCACCGCTAATTGCCCTCGCCGAACTTCCCTCGCGGCGAGAGACGGGGAGAATCCTGGAAGGAGACGAGGCGCGCATCAGATCACCACCAGCTCCGCGCGCAGCGCACCCGCTTCCTTCAGCGCCTCGAGGATGGCGACCAGATCGCCCGGCGCGGCGCCGACCTGGTTCACCGCTTTCACCAGATCGTCGAGACTCACGCCGGCGTCGAACACGAACATGCGGCCGCTGCCCTCCTGCGTCACCTCGATCTGCGAGCGCGGCACCACCGTCGTCTGGCCATCCGAGAACGGCGCCGGCTGGCTGACCTGCGGCTTCTCGGAAATCGTCACCGCCAGCGAGCCGTGCGAGACCGCGGCCGGCATCACGCGCACGCGGTTGCCGATCACCACGGTGCCGGTGCGCGAATTGATCACCACGCGCGCCGCGGCATCGCCCGGCGCGACCTCGATGTTCTCGACCACCGACAGGAACGTCACGCGCTGATCGGCGTCGGCCGGCGCGTCGACGCTGACCGTCACCGCGTCCTCGGCTTTCGCGAAGCTGCCGCCGAGCGTGGTGTTGATGCTCTGCGCCATGTGCGCAGCGGTGGTGAAGTCCGGCGCGTTGAGATTGAAGCGCAGCGCCGGCGTCGCGGCGAAGCGGCTGGCGACCACGCGCTCGACCTGCGCGCCGTTCGGGATGCGGCCGGCGCTCGGCACGTTGATCGACACGCGCGAGCCGTCCTTGCCGGAAACGCCGAGGCCGCCGACCACGACGTTGCCCTGTGCGATCGCATAGGTCTGGCCGTCGGCGCCCTTCAGCGGCGTCATCAACAGCGCGCCGCCGCGCAGCGAGCCGGCGTTGCCGAGCGAGGACACGGTGACGTCGATCTGCTGGCCGGGCTTGGCGAAGGCCGGCAGCTCGGCGCTGACGGCGACGGCGGCGACGTTCTTCAGCTGCGGATTGACGTTGGCCGGCATGGTGATGCCGAGCTGCGCGAGCATGGACTTCAGGCTCTGCGTGGTGAACGGCGCCTGCGTGGTCTGGTCGCCGCTGCCGTCGAGGCCGACGACCAGGCCGTAGCCGATCAGCGGATTGCTGCGCACGCCTTCGACGCTCGCGAGATCCTTGACGCGCTCGGCGTGCGCCATGTCCGGCACCAGCATGAGCAGCGCGACCAGCGCCTGCTCGATGTGGCGGAGGCGGTTCCTGCGGCGCATGAGCAGATGGCGCATGACGGATCCTTCCCGCATCAGAACGGGAACAGCACGGAGTTGAAGAAGCGCGCGAGCCAGCCCATGGCATTGGCGTCGGCGACCGCGCCGCTGCCGGCGTAGCTGATCTTGGCGGCGGCGACGCGGTCGGAGCTGACCGTGTTGTTGGTCGCGATGTCGACCGGCCGCACGATGCCTTCGAGCGCGACGCGCTCGCTGCCCTGGTTCAGCGCCAGCTGCTTCTCGCCGCGCACGACGAGATTGCCGTTCGGCAGCACGCGCGTGACGAACACCGTCACCGAGCCGGACAGCGCGTTGGACTGCGTCGACGCGCCGCTGCCGGTGAAGGACTGGTCGGAACCGAGATCGAAGCCGAGCACGCCGGTGCCCTTGACGCTCAGCGGCCGGCCGAACAGCGTCGGGTTGACGATGTCGTCGCTGGTCTTCTTCGCGGTGCTGGTGTTGGCTTTCTTCTCGGCGTTGGTCTTCTCGACCAGCAGCACCGTCAGCAGATCGCCGACGCGGTGCGCCTTCTGATCCTCGAACAGCGCCAGGCCGGCGCCCGCCGCGTAGATCGAGCCGTCGCCGGACGGCGCGACCGTGGCCGCGGCTTCCGGCGGCACGACGAGCGAATCGTCGCGCGCCGGCGCCATGGCGCATGCGGCGAGCGAGGTGGTGAAGGCGAGGAGCGCAATGCGGCGGCCTCCCCTCACCCCACCGCTCTCCCGCTTCGCGGGCGAGGGACTTGCGTCGGCCGCCGAAGGCGGCCGTTGCCTGGCCAAGCGAAGCATGGCGCCGCTCACAGGTTCTGGGTGACGAACTGCAGCATCTGGTCGCTGGTGGCGATCGCCTTCGAATTCATTTCGTAGGCGCGCTGCGTTTCGATCATGTTCACCAGCTCCTCGACGACGTTGACGTTCGAGGACTCGAGCGCGCCCTGCTGCAGGGCGCCGAAGCCGCTCTGCGACGGCGCGCCGGTCTGCGGCGAGCCGCTGGCGGCGGTTTCGGTGTAAAGATTCTCGCCGCGCGCCTGCAGGCCGGCGGGATTGATGAAGTCGGCGGTCAGCAGCTGGCCGACCTGCTGCGGCGCGCTGTTGCCGGCGACCTGCACGGAGACGATGCCATCGGTGCTGATCGAGATGCTCTGCGCGCCGGTCGGAATCTGGATGCCCGGCTGCACCGGGTAGCCGCCCGCGGTGACGAGCTGGCCCTGGCTGTCGAGCTGGAAGCTGCCGTCACGCGTGTAGGCGAGCGTGCCGTCCGGCATCTGCACCTGGAAGAAGCCGCGGCCGTTGATGGCGACGTCGAGCGCGTTGCCGGTCTGCGACAGATTGCCCTGCGTGAAATTCTTGTCGGTGGCGACCACGCGCACGCCGGTGCCGAGCATCAGGCCGGTCGGCGACTGCGTCTGCTGCGAGGTCTGCGCGCCCGGCTGGCGCACCGTCTGGTAGAGCAGATCCTCGAAGGCGGCGCGGCCTTTCTTGAAACCGGTCGTGTTGACGTTGGCGAGATTGTTGGAGACGACGCTCATGCGCGTCTGCTGCGCATCGAGTCCGGTCTTGGCGACCCACAGGGCCTGGTTCATGGTTGGGCTCCCGACGGAAATCCGTCTGCTGCGGGAGCTCTACAAGTTCCGGACCAGCGATCGGCGCGGCGCAATGCCGGCGCGCGAACGGCGCGGTCAGCCGGTCAGGCGGGCCAGCGTCGAGGACGCGGCGGCGTTGTCCTCGGCCGTCTTCATCAGCTTGGTCTGCAGCTCGAACTGCCGCGCCAGGCTGATCATGTTGACCATCGCTTCCGGCAGGTTGACGTTGCTGCCTTCGAGCGCGCCGCTGGTGACGACGCTGCCGCTGGCGGCGTCGAGCGTGACGCCGGCCCTGGCCCGCATCAGGCCGTCCTCGCCGCGCTGCAGCTGCTCCGGCGTGGCGCGCACGACACGCAGGCGAGCGACCGCGGCGAGCGTTTCGCTGCCGCTGCCGAGCGGCTGGATGCTGACGGTGCCGTCGCCGCCGATGCTCAGGCCCTGGGCCTGCGGCAGCGTCAGCGGACCGCCGTCGCCGAGCACGGCGAGGCCGGACGCGGTGCGCAGCTGGCCGTTGGCGTCGATCTGCAGATCACCGGCCTTGCTGTAGGCCTCGCCGCCGTCCGGCGCCTGCACGGCGAGCCAGGCGTCCTCGGTGAACGCCACGTCGAGATCGCGCCCGGTCTGCTGGATGCTGCCGCCGCGCGCGTCCCAGCCCTCGACGCCGTCGGTCGCGTTGACGCGCGTCGGCAGGCCCGGCCCCTGCACCGCCTGCGCGGCGCTGGCGAGCAGTTGCGCGCGAAAGCCGGTGGTCGAGGCGTTGGCGAGGTTGTGGTTGTTGATCGCCTGCTGGCGCAGCGTTTCGCTGGCGCCGGTCATCGCGACGTAGAGGGCGCGGTCCATGTTCTTCTCCGTGATGCGTGATCGGTGATTCGTGACTGGCGACGCCCTTGCGCGAATCACCGATCAACCGGCACGAATCACCGGATGTTGATGATGGTCTGCGTGATCTGGTCGGCGGTCGAGATCATCTGCGCGTTCGCCTGGTAGTTGCGCTGCGCCGTGATCATGTTGACCAGCTGCGCCGAGAGATCGACGTTCGAGCCCTCGAGCGCGCCGGACTGGATCGCGCCGAAGTTCGGCGAATCGCCGCTGCCGCGGATCGGCTGGCCGGCGGCGAACGTCTCGCCCCAGCTGGTGTCGCCGAGCTGCTGCAGGCCCTGCGGGTTCGGGAAGCGCGCCAGGGCGATCTCGCCGAGCGGCGTCGCCTGGCCGTTGGTGTAGCGCGCCTGCACGACGCCTTCGGCGGTGATCTCGATCGTCGTCAGCGAGCCGGTCGTGTAGCCGTCCTGCTTCAGCGAGTTGACGGCGAACTCGTCGCCGTACTGCGTCGAGGCACCGACGTCGAGCGTCAGGTTCATGGCCGCCGCGCCGGTGCCCGGCGTGTAGGCCGGCAGCGTGATCTTGCCGCCCGCCGGCGTCAGCAGCGTGCCGCTGTCGGAATAGCTCATCGTGCTGGTGCCGACGTCGGTGCCGTCGACCTGCACGTGCACGTCCCAGGTGTTGGCGGCCGCGCCCTTGACGAAGTACATCGACGCCTGGTGCGCGGTGCCGAGCGAGTCGTAGACCTGCACCGAGCGCGTGTCGTTGTAGCTGGTCGCGTCGTTCGCATCGAACGGCGTGGTCGCCGGCGCGCTGGCGCTCGACGGCAGGTTGACGTTCGCGGTGATGCTGGCGGAGGCCTGCGGCGGGTTGGTGGTGGTCGACAGCTGCAGGTCGGCGAGGCGCGCGGAGTCGAAGCCGCCGCCGCTGGTCGGCGGAAACACCTGCAGGCGCTGGCCGGCGGCGTTGACCACGTAGCCGCTCTTGTCGGTGCCGAAGGCGCCGGCGCGGGTGTACACCATCGCGCCGTTGTCGGACAGCGTGAAGAAGCCTTCGCCGGAGATCGCCAGATCGAGCGTGTTGCCGGTGGTGTTGATCGAGCCCTGCGCGAGCTGCTGGGCGACGCGCGCGGTGCGCACGCCGACGCCGGTCGCCGTCGCGGCGAGGCCGTAGGCGGAAATCGGATAGAGATCGGCGAACTCGGCGCGCGACTGCTTGAAGCCGGTGGTGTTGACGTTGGCGATGTTGTTGGCGGTGACGTTGAGGTCGGCGGAGGCGGCGTTGAGGCCGGACAGCGCAATCTGGAATGGCATTGGAGGAATCCCTTAGAGAATCTGCATGACATCGCTGAGCGAAAAGGCCCCGAGGCCCTGCAGGTCGAGCGTCAGCCCGCTCGATCCGAATTGCACGCTTTGCACGGCACCGCGCGCGTAGGTGGTCAGCGCGGTTTCGCTCGTGCCCTGCACGAGCCGCGCCTGCAGCTTGTAGGCACCGGACGGCAGGCTTTCGCCCGCGCCGTTCTTGCCGTCCCAGGAGAAATCGACGACGCCGGCGCTCTGCGTGCCGAGATCGAGCGTGCGCACCACGGCGCCGCCGGCATCGAGCACGTCGACCTGCACGTCGCCGCCGCTGCCGGTGCTCACCGCGCCGTCGAGCGTGCCGTCGCTGCCGAGCCAGCCGGCGCTGCTCGGCACCAGCACGTCGTGGCCGACGAGCTGCGCCGCCTGCAGGGACTGGTAGCTGGACAGCGAGCTGGCGAGTCCGCTGAACGAGCTGTTGAGCTTGTCGATGCCGGACACCGTGCTGATCTGCGCGAGCTGGCCGAGGAAGGCGGTGTTGTCGACCGGATTCAGCGGATTCTGGTTCTGCAGCTGCGTGGTCAGCAGCTTGAGGAAGGCGTCCTGGCCCATCGCGTTGCCGCCGCTGCCCGCCGTCGACGACGTGCCGAGGCCGAGCGCCGCGTAGGGATTACTGTCGGTGACGCCGTTGGTGGTGCTCATGAGCGTTCTCGCGCCTGCTTACTTGCCCAGCGTCAGCGTGCGCATCGCCAGTTCCTTGGCGGTGTTCATCACGTCGACGCTCGATTGATAGGACCGCGAGGCGGAGATCATGTTGACCATCTCCTCGACGACGTTGACGTTCGGCGCATAGACGTAGCCCTCGGCGTCGGCCAGCGGATGGCCGGGCTCGTAGCGCTTCTCCGGCGCCTTGCCGCTCTCGACGATGCCGAGCACCTGCACGCCGGCGCTGTCCTGGCTGCCGGGCTCGACCAGCGTCTTGAACACCGGCAGGCGCGCCTTGTAGACCTCGTCGGGATTGCCGGCGACGGCGTCGGCGTTGGCGAGGTTGCTGGCGACCGTGTTGAGGCGCGCCGACTGCGCGCTCATGGCGCTGCCGGCGATGTCGAAGATGCGGAACGAGGACATGCGCTATCCCTTGCCTATTGCCCGCTCAGCGCGGTCATCAGGCTCTTGATCTTGCCGTCGAGGAAATTGAGGCTGGCCTGGTAGCGCAGCGCCGCGTCGGCGTACTGGCCCTGTTCGACCTGCACGTCGACGGTGTTGCCGTCGACCGCCGGCTGCAGCGGCACGCGGTACTGCGGCGTCGCGCCGGGCAGGTTCTGCACGAGGCTGCCGTCGCCGGCGGCGGCCGTGGCGTTCTGCGCGTCGGCCAGCACCTTGCGGAAATCGACGTCGCGCGCCTGGAAGCCCGGCGTGTCGGCGTTGGCGATGTTGGCCGCGATCAGCTCCAGGCGGCGACGCTGCAGCTGCAGCGCCTGTTCCTGGATGCCGAACGATGCATCGGTGATGGCCATGCCTCGGGTCCTCGCGCCGGGACGATTCCCGGCCTCTGGCTCGGCCTATACAAGCCATGTGCCAGACGGCGACGCCACCTGTGTCGCAATGACCGGCGGCGTGATCGGGCGCCGTCAGCGCGATGCATTTGCACGACCGGCGCCGGCCGAGGCGCCGCGCCGCTACGCGGCGGCGATCACCTCGTGCAGCCGCGCGAGCACGGCCTGGCCGAGATCGTCGGCATTGAACTTGGCGATGAAGTGGTCGGCACCGACTTTTTCGATCATCGCCTTGTTGAACACGCCCGACAGCGAGGTGTGCAGCAGCACATAGAGATCGCGCAGCTGCGGGTCGCGACGGATTTCCGTCGTCAGGCGGTAGCCGTCCAGCGTCGGCATCTCGATGTCGGAGATCACCATCAGCAGCTGCGCGCCGAGCGGGCCCTGCGCCGCCAGCGCGTGCAGCGTCGCCAGCGCCTCGGCGCCGTCGGTCGCCTCGATCGTCTCCAGGCCGAGCTGGCCGAGCACCTTGTCGATCTGCGCGCGCGCGACGCGCGAATCGTCGACCACCAGCACCTTCAGGCCGCCGGCGTCCATCTCCTGCGCCGAATCGCTGATCGCCGTCGACAGCGCGTGCGGCCCGCCGAGAATCTCGGCGAGCACCTTCTCGACGTCGATGATGCCGACCGCTTGCTGCTGGTACGGCACGGTCGCCGTCAGATAACCGTCACGGTCGTCGGCGCCTTCATCCGGCGGCCGCAGCTCGGCGACGTCGAGATGCGCGATGCGGTCGACCTGCGCGACGTGAAAAGCCTGCACCGAGCGGTTGAATTCGGCGACGATCAGATGACCGCGGCCGGCGCGCGCATCCGCCGCGCTGCTGCCGGCGCCGATCGCCGCGGCCAGATCGATGACCGGCACGATGCGTCCGCGCAGCTCGGCGACGCCGCAGATCTGCGCATGCGCGCCCGGCATCTGCGTCAGCGGCGGCGTGCGGATCACTTCCTGCACCTTGAAGACGTTGATGCCAAAAACCCGCCGCGTGCCGAGGCGGAACAGCAGCAGCGCGAGCCGGTTGTGGCCGGCGAGCTGCGTACTGCGGTCTATGCTTTCGAGAAGTCCGGTGGCCATCGCTGCGCTCTGTACGCAGCTGCTATCGGCGCCTGGCGCGCCGACTTGAGGCCGGCCGCAAGCCGCGCCGCTGGCACAGGGCTTGCCTCGGGCCGCTCATGTCGAACCGCCTGCTTCTGCCGATGGTGCACGGCCTCGCGCTCGCCGCGACGCTCGGCGCCGGCGGCGCGCGCGCCCAGGACGCCGTCGAGCCGCCGGCGCGGCTGCGCGCGCTCGCCGAGCGGGCGGTGCGCCAGGACCTGCCGGCGAGCGCCGAGGTCAGCGCCGAAGGGCTCGATCCGCGCCTGCGCCTGCCGGCCTGCGCGCAGCCGCCCGCGGCCACCGCCGATCAGCGCCGCGGCGCGCGCGTCAGCGTCACCCTGCGCTGCGCGGCGCCGCAGGCCTGGACCCTGTACGTGCCGGTCGCGGTGCGCGACGTGCGCGAGGTGCCGGTGCTGGCGCGCGCCGTGCGCCGCGGCGAGGCCTTCGACGCCGGCGCCTTGCGCAGCGAGCGCCGCGACGTCGCGCAGCTGCCGTTCGGCTGGCTCGAACGATGGTCGAGCGATGCGCAGGCCTACGCCGAGGCCGAGTTCCGCCGGCCACTGGCCGCCGGCCAGGTGCCGGGGCCGGACGATCTGGCGCCACGGCGCTGCGTGCGCCGCGGCGACGCCGTCACGCTGATCGGCCGCGCCGCCGGCATCGAGGTCCGTGTCGAAGCCAGGGCCCTGGCCGACGGCGCGCGCGGCGAGCGCATCCAGGTCGAGAATGCGCGCTCGCGGCGCGTCGTGCCGGCCATCGTCACCGGCCCCGGCACGGTCGAAGCGCCGGCGTCCGGCGGCGCCGTGGCGGACGGGCCTAAAGTTCTGCCGGCCGCCGCCGCTAGTGGTTCAGAACTCCCATCCAGCAGGACGCGTGTGATGACCAGCAAGATCGATGGCAACCCGGTGGCTCCGGCCTATGTGCCGCCGAGCCGGCCGGCAACGCCGGCGAGCGGCGGCGGCAGCCCCGCTTCGGGCGGCACGGCGCCGCGCGGCGATTCCCTCAGCCTGACCGACGATGCCCTGCTGCTGCAGCAGACGGCCGCCGCGGCGAGCGCCGCGAGCGGCTTCGATCAGGCCAAGGTCGATGCCGTCAGCCGCGAGCTGGCGAGCGGCAGCTACAAGATCGATCCGCAGGCGATCGCCGCGCGGCTGGTGAAGACGGAAGCGGAGATCTACGGATGACTGCGGCGGCCGGCGGCACGCTGGCGACGCAGCTGCAAGGCAATCTGCAGGCGCAGCGCGACTGCGCGCAGCAGCTGCTCGACATCCTGCAGGCGGAACGCGCCGCGCTGACGGCGACTGACGTCGAACGCCTCGAGGCGCTGACCCGCAGCAAGGCCGAGGCCGCCGGCCTCCTGCAGAAACTCGGCGCCACCCTGGTGCAGCTGCGCGGCGCCGCCCGCATGCCCGATTTCAATAGTTGGTTCGCGCAGCTGCGCCTGCCCTCGCTGGCGGCGCTGTGGCAGGAACTGCTGGCGCTCGCCGAGCAGTGCCAGCGCGCCAATCTCGACAATGCCGTGCTGCTGAGCACGCGCGAAGCGCAGCTCAAACAGACGCTGCGCGCCTTCCGTCCGGCCGGCGCGCCGGAGTTGTACGGCCGCAGCGGCTACGCGCCGCTGGATTTGCCGCCCCGTCATTTCGGCAGCGCCTGACGCGGCCGTGCCGGCGCCCGACGAACTCGACGCGATGCAGGGCCTGCGCGAACTGCGCGGCAGCGACATCGATGCCGAGCTGCGTCGCCTGTGCCGCTATCACAGCCTGCTCACGGTGCGCCGCAGCGGCGACACGCGCAGCCATGCCAGCGCCGTGCTGGCGATACAGCGCGCTTACAAGCAGCTGCTGCTCGACGCCCTGCCGGACGGCGAGATGGCGGCCGGTACCGCCCTGCACGTCTACACGCGCATCGACGGCGCCGAACTGGTGTTTTCGTGCACCGTCAGCGGCACGACCAGCTTCGCCGGTGAACCGGCGCTCGTGGTCAGCCTGCCGGACGCCATCCGCCGCCGCGACCGGCGCGCGGCGCGGCGCCTGCCGGTGGCCGTCGCCGCGCTGCCGCGCAGCACCGCGCGCCTGGATTGCGCGCCGACGCACATCAGCTTCGAGTTCGAGATCGTCGATCTCTCCACCGGCGGCGTCGGCGCGCGCCTGCGCCGCTCTCCCGGGCCGCTGCTGCCCGGCGACCGCCTCGAACTGCAGCTGCAGCTGCCGGCCCATCGCGTGCCGGTCAGCGCGACCTTGTGCGTGCACCGCACCGGGCCCGACGGCGGCGTGCGCCTCGGCATGGCCTTCGCCGAACTGCAGCCGCGCCAGCTCGACCAGCTGTCGGCGGCCCTGCTGCAGATCGAGCGCTACCGGCTGCGCAACCGCTTCGGCAGCCAGGACCTCGGCTGATTCAGGCGCGCGGCTTGCGCCCGTAGAGCCGACGCAGTTCGTCCTTGGCCTGCTCGAGCCGGCGCCGCTGCGCGCCGCGCAGATGATCGCCGGCACGGTTGATGAAGAAGGTCAGCATCGACATCGCCGAGCGGTAGGGCGAACTCTTGCGCCGCCCGCTGCGTTCCGCCGAGCGGCGCAAGGACCGCGCGATCGCCTTCGGGTCGGCGAGCTTGAACACGCCCTCGCGCAGGTCCAGGGCATCGCTGTGCTCGCTCACCTGCCGCGACCAGCGCCCGACGCCGCGCGCCTTCGACGCGGCGCGATGCCCGCCGCGTGGCGCCGCGTGCTTTCGCGTCGCCATGCTCAAGCCCTGCGCCGCGCCCGGGTTGCGGCGGCCTTGCGCGCCGCCCGCGAACGCCGCGCCGCGTCCTTGGTCCGCGATGCCTTGCGCGCCGCCGCGGCGCGCGCCGCCGGTCCGCGCCGCGCCGCGGCGGCGTGCGACTGGCGCGACAGCGCCGCGCGCGAGGCGGCGCGACGCGGCTTGCGCTTCAGGGCCGCCGTGCTCGCCGCCGAGCGCCGGCGCCGGCTGCCGCGGCTCTTCGACGGCGCGCCATGGCCGACTTCGCGGTCGCGCCCGGCCTTGCGCCGCGTCTCCGCCGACACGCCCTTGCCGGGCGCCGGCAGTTCGACACCGGCACGGCGCGCCTTCGACAGGCCGATGGCGATCGCCTGCCTGGCCGACGCCGCACCGTGCTCGCCGGCACGGATACGGTCGATCTCCTCGCGCACGAATTCGCCGGCCTGCGTGGTCGGCGCCTTGCCTTCGCGCCGGTCGCGACGCGCGCGTCTGATGGTCTTGCGTTCGGGCATCCGGTCCTCCTCGCGCATCGCTGCGCCTGTCGTGCGAAAAATGGCGGACGCGCTCGGCGCCCCTCATTGCGACTGCACGAACGCGCGAGAGTTGCATCGCCGCCGCGGCGCGCGTGCAATGCCGGCATGAACGCGAACCGAACGAAGCTCGTCGCGCGGCGGATCGACATCGCCACGCTGGCGCTCGACGCCATCGTCAACGCCGCCAACGAGAGCCTGCTCGGCGGCGGCGGCGTCGACGGTGCCATCCACCGCGTCGCCGGTCCCGGCCTGCTCGCCGAATGCCGCACGCTCGGCGGCTGCCCGACCGGCGAGGCACGCATCACCGGCGGCCATCGCCTGCCGGCGCGGCACGTGATCCACACGGTCGGGCCGGTCTGGCGGGGCGGCGCGCAGGGCGAGGCAGATCTGCTCGCAAGCTGCTACCGCAGCAGCCTCGCGCTGGCCGCCGCGCACGGCATCGAGACGCTCGCCTTCCCGGCGATCTCCTGCGGCGTCTACGGCTATCCCTGGGAAGAGGCGACGCGGATCGCCGTGCGCGAGGTGCGCGCGCACGCGGCGCCGGCCGGGCTGCGTGAAGTCATCTTCGCCTGCTTCAGCGCCGATATGCTGACGCTGTACGCGCGCCTGCTCGCCGAATAGCGGCGTCGCGCCGGCGGCCGCGGTTTGAGACATGAGACAATGGCGCATGTCCGTCCCTCCGCAAGATGCCCTACCGCTGTTCGTCACCTGTTCGCGCGGCGTCGAGGCGCTGCTCGTCGCCGAACTGACGGCACTCGGCGCGCACGAG
This sequence comes from Solimonas soli DSM 21787, assembly GCF_000474945.1. Classification (GTDB taxonomy): domain Bacteria; phylum Pseudomonadota; class Gammaproteobacteria; order Nevskiales; family Nevskiaceae; genus Solimonas; species Solimonas soli. Next base: position 133,761 of record NZ_KI440839.1, read on the forward strand.
GCGCGCGAGAAGCGCGGCGGTGTCGCCTGCGCGGCCTCGCTCGAAACCGCCTACCGCGCCTGCCTGTGGTCGCGGCTCGCCAGCCGCGTGCTGCTGCCGCTGAAGACCTTCGCGCTGACGGACGCGCAATCGATCTACGACGCCGCCGGCGACATCGTCTGGCCCGATCTGTTCGCCGCGCACAGCCGCTTCGCGATCGAGGTCGCCGGCCGCACGCCGGGCATCGCCAACACGCACTTCGCCGGCCTCAAGCTCAAGGACGCCGTCGTCGACGGCTTCCGCGCCGCCGGTCTTGAGCGCCCGAACGTCGATACCGACGATCCCGACATCCGCCTGCACCTGCATCTCGACCGCGAACAGGGTTCGCTGAGCCTCGACCTCGCCGGCGAAAGCCTGCACCGTCGCGGCTACCGCGCGCGCGGCGTCGAAGCGCCGCTGAAGGAGAACCTCGCCTGCGCGATCCTCGTGCGCGCCGGCTGGCCGGAGCTGATGACGCAGGCCGAGGCGCCGCTGGTCGACCCGATGTGCGGTTCCGGCACGCTGCTGATCGAAGGCGCCTGGATGGCCGCCGACATCGCGCCCGGCATCCTGCGCGCGCGCTGGGGTTTCGAGGCCTGGCTCGATCACAAGCCGCTGCTGTGGCAGCGCCTGCGCGAGGAGGCGCAGCAGCGCCGCGCCGCGGGCCTCGCGCAGCTGCAGCCACGCTTCTACGGCCGCGATCTCGAACCGCGCGCCATCGCCGCCGCCAAAGCCAACGCCGAGCGCGCCGGGCTCGCCGGCAAGCTGCGGCTCGAGACCGGCGACGCGATCGCGGCGCGCGCACCGGGCACGACACCGGGCCTGGTCGTCACCAATCCGCCCTACGGCGAACGCCTCGCGCACGAAGCCGAGCTGGTCAAGCTGTACTCGCTGCTCGGCGTCACCCTGCAGCAGCAGTTCGCCGGCTGGCGCTTCGGCTTCTTCACCGCGCGCGACGATCTCGCGCAGCGCCTCGGCCTGCGCGCGACCAAGATCTCCTCGCTGTACAACGGCGCGATTGCCTGCAAGCTGCTGAGGTTCGACATTCCCGGCGGCACCGCGCCGCATGCCGACGGCGCGCCGCCGGCCGTCGTCGCCGAACCGGCCGAGGACTTCGCCAATCGCCTGCGCAAGAACGTCCGCCATCTCGGCAAGTGGGCCAAGCGCGCCGGCGTCAGCTGCTGGCGCGTCTACGACGCCGATCTGCCCGAGTACGCGGTCGCCGTCGATCTGTACGAAACCGCCGAGGGCGAGCGCCACGCGCACGTGCAGGAATACGCGGCGCCGAAGACCGTCGATCCGGCGCGCGCCGAGAAACGCCTGCGCGGCGCGCTGGCCGGCGTGCAGTCGGTGCTGGAGATTCCGCCGGCGCGCCTGCACTACAAGCTGCGCCAGTCGCAGAAGGGCGCGAGCCAGTATCAGCGCCAGAGCGAAGGCGAGAATTTCCACGTCATCGTCGAACACGATTGCGGGCTGTACGTGAACTTCGACGATTACCTCGACACCGGCGTGTTCCTCGACCACCGGCCGATGCGCCTGCGCATCCAGAACGAGGCCGCCGGCAAGCGCTTCCTCAACCTGTTCTGCTACACCGCCTCGGCCAGCGTGCACGCCGCGCGCGGCGGCGCGGCGAGCACGCTGTCGCTCGACATGTCGAACACGTATCTGGACTGGGCGCAACGCAACCTGCTGCTCAACGACTTCCACTCGCAGCAGTACGAGCGCCCGCCGCCGCCGGGCGTGAAGCTGTCGCGGCACGCGCTGGTGCGCGCCGACTGCCTCGCCTGGCTGGCCGAGCGCGCCGGGCTGCCGGCGCCGCCGCAGTTCGACCTGATCTTTCTCGATCCGCCGACCTTCTCGAACTCGAAGAAGATGGAGGGCACGCTCGACATCCAGCGCGACCACGCCGGCCTGATCCGCCAGACGATGGCGCTGCTGGCGCCGGGCGGCACCCTGTACTTCTCGACCAACCGCCACGGCTTCAAGCTCGACGCGCTGATCGCCGGCCAGTTCGAGGCGCACGACATCACCGCGCAGACGCTCGACGAGGACTTCAGGCGTCCGCCGCCGGCACACAAGTGCTGGGCGATCCGGCGCCGCGAAGGCGGCGGCCTGCCGACCTTCGCGCACGTCGCCGTCGGCGCCGGCGAGAGCGACGAGGACGACGACGATAGCGGCGCGCCATGAGCGCGCCGTCGATCTTCGCGCCGCTGAAGCACGCGACCTTCCGCAACATCTGGATCAGCAGCACGGTGTCGAACACCGGCAGCCTGATCCAGGGCGTGGCGGCAGCGTGGACGATGGCGAAGATCGCCGGCGCCGACATGGTGGCGCTGGTGCAGGCCGCGACCTTCCTGCCGATCGCGCTGCTGGCGATTCCGGCCGGCGCGTTCGCCGATCTCTACGATCGCCGCAAGGTGCAGATGGCGGCGCTCGGTTTCGCCTTCGTCGCCAGCGCCCTCCTGGTCTGCGCTTCGCTGCTCGACTGGCTGGCGCCGTGGACGCTGCTCGGCTTCTGCTTCCTCGTCGCCACCGGCGGCGCCCTGTACGCGCCGGCGCGCGGCGCCTCGCTCGGCGAGCAGGTGCCGAAGGAGCAGATCCCGCAGGCCGTCGGCCTCAACAACATCAGCTACAACCTCGCGCGCAGCGTCGGCCCGGCGATCGGCGGCGTGATCGTCGCCACGCTCGGCGCCGCGGTCGCCTTCGCCGCCAATGCGCTCTCCTATCTGCCGATGCTGTGGGTGCTGCAGCGCTGGAAGCGCGCGCCGGAGACTTCGCGGTTGCCGCCGGAGGGCCTGCTGCGCTCGGTGAACTCGGGCCTGCGCTACATCGCCCACCTGCAGCCGGCGCGGCGCGCGGTGCTGCGCACCTTCCTCACCTCGTCGCTGGCCGCCGCGCTGCACAGCCTGATGCCGCTGATCGCGCGCGATCTGCTCGACGGCGGCGCGCGCACCTTCGGCGTGCTGCTCGGCTTCTTCGGCGCCGGCGCGGTATCGGGCATCTTCGTGCTGCAGCCGATGCGCACGAAGATCGGCAACGAGCGCACGGTCTCGGCCTGCTGTCTGGCCCTGGGGCTGGCGCTGGCGACGCTCGCCTTCAGCCGCGTGCTTGCGCTCGACCTCGTCGCGCTGCTGCTCGCCGGCGTGGCCTGGATGGTGCTGGTGACGACGGTCAGCATCGCCGTGCAGATGTCGGTGCCGCGCTGGGTGATGGGCCGCGCCATCGCCACCTGGAGCGCGCTCAACGCCCTCGGCATCGCCGCCGGCTCCTGGCTCTGGGGCCATCTCGCCGAACGCTACGGCGTGGCCTTCGCGTTCGAGATCGCCGCCGGCGCGCTGCTGCTGTCGCCGCTGCTCGGCCTGGTGCTGCGCATCGACGATCGCAGCACCTCGATCGAAGCCGACGAGCGCACGCCCGCCGAGCCCGACGTGAAGCTGCCGATCAGCGGCCGCAGCGGGCCGATCAGCATCGAGCTGCAATACCGCATCGCCAGTGAGCGCGCGCGCGAGTTCTATCACCTGATGCGCGAAATCCAGCGCATCCGCACGCGCAACGGCGCCTACGACTGGTCGCTGTCGCGCAACATCGCCAATCCCGACGAGTGGTCGGAACGCTTCCGCTGCGCGACCTGGGACGACTACCTGCGCCTGCGCAACCGCCGCACGCTCGACGACAGCGCCCTGCATCAGCGCGCCTACGCCATGCACATCGGCCTCGAACCGATCCGCGTGCAGCGCTGGCTCGATCGCCCGTCCGGCTCGGTGCGCTGGCGCGACGACGTGCCGGACCGCGGCGACGACTCGGCGCGGCTGCAGGTCTGAGGCGGCCTCTCAGCGTCCCGCCGCGGTGCGCGTGCGCCAGCGGTGGAAGTGGTTGGCGATCGGCATGCCGCCCGGCGCGGCGCCGCGCACGACGGCGGCGAAGCCGGCATGGAAGCCCGGGCTGACCGGCGCATGGCCGAGCAGGAGCAGGCCGGCGACCACGTTCACGAGGCCCCGGGAAACGTTCAGCAACGGATGAAAGAACGGGTCGTGGGAGCCGACAGGCTGTCGCAACGCTCGCGCCGCGCAACGGCCGGCGCGCGCCGTCATCCGGCGATCGGCGCGGTTCAGGCATCATGCCGGCCTTGCCGCAACGCACCTTCGAGAGGCTCTCCGTGTCTTCGCCTGTCTATGGCGGCCGTCGCGCCGCCATCGCTTTCATCTTCGTTACGGCGGTGATCGACGTCATCGCCATGGGCATCGTCATCCCGGTGCTGCCGGCGCTGATCGAGCAGTTCAGCGGCTCGAACGCGCGTGCCGGCGAGATCAACGGCCTGTTCGTCGCGCTGTGGGCCGGCATGCAGTTCGTCGCCTCGCCGATCATCGGCTCGCTGTCGGACCGCTACGGACGGCGGCCGGTGATCCTGCTGTCGGCCGCGGGCCTGGCCTGCGATTACCTGCTGATGGCGGTCGCGCCGAATCTCTGGTGGCTGGCGCTCGGCCGCCTCATCGCCGGCGTGACCTCGGCGAGCTTCACGACCGTGTTCGCCTACATGGCTGACATCACGCCGCCGGAAGGCCGTGCGCGCGCCTACGGCCTGATCGGCGCCGCCTTCAGCGGCGGCTTCGTGCTCGGCCCGCTGTTCGGCGGCGTGCTCGGCGAGATCTCGCCGCGCGCGCCGTTCTGGGCGGCGGCGGCGCTGTCCGGCCTGGCCTTGCTCTACGGCGCCTTCATCCTGCCCGAATCGCTGCCGCGCGAACGGCGCATGGCCTTCTCGTGGTCGCGCGCCAATCCCTTCGGCGCGCTGCGTCTGCTGCGCTCGCATCCCGAGCTGTCGGGCCTCGCCGTCGTCAACTTCCTGCTGTACTTCGCGCACCACGTGTTCTCGGCGGTGTTCGTGCTCTACGCCGGCTACCGCTACGGCTGGAGCGCCTGGGAGGTCGGCGTGCTGCTCGCCGGTGTCGGCGCGCTCGACATGCTCGTGCAGGGCGTGCTGGTCGGCCGTGTCGTCGAGCGCTTCGGCGACCGCGCGACGATGATCGCCGGCCTGTTCGGCGGCGCGCTCGGCATCGCCGTCATGGGCCTCGCGCCGAGCGGCGCGTGGTTCGTCGCCGCCATGCTGCCCAACGCGCTCTGGGGCCTGGCGATGCCGACCCTGCAGTCGATCATGACCCGGCACGTCTCCGAATCCGAGCAGGGTCAGCTGCAGGGCGCGACGATGAGCGTCGGCAGCATCGCCGGCGTGATCTCGCCGCTGTTCTTCGGCTGGGTCTACGCGCAGTCGGTCGGCGAATCGCCGGCGCTGCCGACGCCCGGCGCCGCGTTCCTGATCGCCGCGCTGGTGCTGCTCGCCGCGGCGCTGATCGGCTGGGCCGTCGCGCGGCAGGCCGAGCGCCAGGCCGCGGCCGCTTGATTCAGCGCGGCGCGTCGAGCACGCGCTGCAGCATCCACACGTCGAGCACGGCGCCGAACTTCACGCCGCAGCGCCGCATCAGGCCGATGCGCTCGTAGCCGAGCGCCTCGTGCAGCGCGAGGCTGGCCGGATTGCCGTCGACGATGCGGGCGATCAGGGTCAGCACGCCGATCTGCGGCGCGAGCCGCAGCAGTTCTTCGAGCAGCGCGCGGCCGATGCCGCGGCCGCGCGCGTCGGCGCGCACGTAGACGGCGTTTTCGGCGCTGCGGTCGTAGGCCGGCCGCGGCGACCACTGGTAGAGCCGGCCCCAGCCGACGACACCGGATTCGTCTTCGGCGACGACGATCGGATAACGGCCGCCAGGGTTGGTGCGAAACCAGTCGAGGCGTTCGGCTTCGCTCTTCGGCACGGTGTCGAAGGTCGCCGTGCCGTGCAGCACCTGTTCGTCGTAGATGGCGAAGATCGCCGCGAGATCGGCCTCGGTGGCGGCGCGCAGCGTCGGCGCCGGCGTCACGGCTTGTGCGCGTTCCAGAACTGCAGCACGCCGCCCATCATCATCTCGACGGCGATCGTCACCAGCAGCAGGCCCATCAGGCGCTCGACGGCGGTGAGGCCGCGCGTGCCGAGCACGTTCCGCAGCCCGGTGCTGGCGAGCATGATCGGCAGACAACCGCCCCAGGCCAGCAGCACGGCGCCGATCCAGGTCATCCAGCGCTCCGGTTCGCGGCTCATCATCAGCAGCACGGTGGCCAGCGCCGACGGACCGGCGACGTAGGGAATCGCCAGCGGCACGAGGAAGGGCTCGGCCATCGTCGCCTCCTCCTCGAGCGAGTGTTCGCGCGAGGGGAAGATCATGCGCAGCGCGATCAGCATCAGGATCACGCCGCCGGCGACGGTCAGCGCCGGCGGCGACAGGCCGAGCAGGCGCAGCAGATGGCCGCCGCCGAGCAGGAAGATGAGCAGGATCGCCAGCGCGAACAGCATCTCGCGCAGGATCACCTGGCGCTGCCGCGCCATCGGCACGTGCTTGAGCGCCGACAGGAACAGCGGCACGTTGCCGAGCGGGTCCATGACGAGGAACAGCAGCACGGCGGCGGAGAGGAAGGTCATGCGGCTATGGTAAGGGCCCCGCCAGCACGCAGATACGGTGGAAAGCCCCAGGGCGCCGTCGCGATCGGAAAGTGCAGGCGCCCGACGCTGACGCCCACCTCCCCCGGCCCCTCCCCCCCGCGAGCGGGCGGAGGGGAGAACAAAAGCAAAGCTCGCGAAAGACCTCTGCTCCTCTCCCGCAGGTAGCTGGAAGGGAAAACCGGAGCGATGCGCTTGCAGCACACCTCGCGCCTCTCCGCCCTTGGGGCGGAGAGGCCGGGTGAGGTGGGGCGTGCGGCGCGCGTTGCGCCGGATGCAATGCAGCACAGCGCCCGACGCCGACCCCAACCCCTCCCCTCCGCCAGCGGGCGGAAGGAGAAGAGAAGAAAAACATCCGCTCCTCTCCGCCCTTGGGGCGGAGAGGCCGGGTGAGGTGGGGCGTGCGGCGCGCGTTGCGCCGGATGCAATGCAGCACGGCGCCCGACGCCGACCCCCACCTCCCCGACCCCTCCCCTCCGCCGGCGGGCGGAGGGAGAAGAAGAAAGGTCGCGAGTCCGGCCTACGCGCCGATGAGCAGGCGCTGCGCCTCGCGGTACTTCGCCGCCGATTTCTCGATGATCTCGGCCGGCAGCATCGGGCCCGGCGCCTTCTTGTCCCAGTCCAGCGTCTCGAGGTAGTCGCGCACGAACTGCTTGTCGAAGCTCGGCGGGCTGATGCCGGGCCTGTAGGTGTCGGCCGGCCAGAAGCGCGAGGAATCCGGCGTCAGCGCCTCGTCGATCAGGTGCAGCGTGCCGTGCTCGTCGACGCCGAACTCGAACTTGGTGTCGGCGATGATGATGCCGCGCGTGCGCGCGTACTCGGAGGCTTCACGGTAGATGCGCAGCGTGATGTCGCGCACCTGCGCGGCGAGGTCCTTGCCGATGCGCGCTTCGACATCGGCATAGCCGATGTTCTCGTCGTGCTGGCCGACCGGCGCCTTGTCGGCCGGCGTGAAGATCGGCTCCGGCAGCCGGTCGGCCAGCTGCAAGCCGGCCGGCAGCGCGATGCCGCAGATGGCGCCGGTCTTCTGGTAGTCCTTCCAGCCGCTGCCGATGATGTAGCCGCGCGCGACGGCCTCGATCGGCAGCGCCTTGAGCTTGCGCACGACGTTGCTGCGGCCGGCGACCTGCGCCAGCTCGGCCGGCGTCAGGTACTTGGCGAGATCGACGTCCGGCGCGAGGTGGTTGGGCAGCAGATGCGTGAAGCGCGCCATCCAGAAATTGGAGACGGCGGTGAGCACGGCGCCCTTGCCGGGAATCGGCTGCGGCAGGATCACGTCGAAGGCCGACAGGCGATCGGAGGTGACGATCAGCATGTGCGCGTCGCCGAGCGCGTAGATGTCGCGGACCTTGCCGCGGTGAATGCGCGGCACGCTGGTCAGCGTCGATTCGTAGAGGGCGGCGACAGGCGCTGATTGGGGCGCGGACATGGGTGAGCGTCGGCTGGCAATGAGGCGCGCATTGTGGAGAAGCCGCATTGGGGGGTAAAGCCGGCCGGCCGCGCCGGGCCCATCCATCTGCGATAATCGCGCCCCTCCCGCTCAACGCCGCCCGGTCGCCCGCATGGCCAAGCTCGCTCCGCTGATCGCTCCCAGCATCCTGTCCGCCGATCTCGCCCGCCTCGGCGACGAGGTCAGGAACGTGCTCGCGGCCGGCGCCGACATCGTCCACTTCGACGTGATGGACAACCATTACGTGCCGAACCTGACCTTCGGGCCGATGATCGCCGAAGCGCTGCGCAAGTACGGCATCAGCGCGCCGATCGACGTGCACCTGATGGTCGAGCCGGTCGACGAGCTCGCCGCGCTGTTCGCCAAGGCCGGCGCCACGTACATCACCTTCCACCCGGAAGCGACGCGCCACGTCGACCGCAGCCTGCAGGCGATCAAGGCCGCCGGCTGCAAGGCCGGCCTCGTGTTCAACCCGGCGACGCCGCTCGACGCGCTGAAGTACGTGATGGACAAGGTCGACATGGTGCTGCTGATGTCGGTCAACCCCGGCTTCGGCGGCCAGAGCTTCATCCCGGCCGCGCTGAACAAGCTCGCCGAGGCGCGCGCGCTGATCGACGCCTACGTGGCCAAGAACCCGGGCCGCGAGATCCGCCTGGAGATCGACGGCGGCGTGAAGACCGACAACATCCAGGCGATCGCCGCCGCCGGTGCCGACACCTTCGTCGCCGGCAGCGCGATCTTCGGCGCCAGCGACTACGCGGCGACGATCGCTTTGATGAAGGCGGAGATCGCCAAGGCCGGTCGAGGCGCCTGACGGTGCCTACCGGTTCGCGCCCGGCTGCAGCCGTCGCGCCAAACGCATGATCATCGCCAGCGCCAGCGCACACAGCAGGGCCGCGGCGACATAGACCGGGCGGTAGTCCTGCGCGAGCACCAGGAGCCCGCCGAGCGGTCCGGCGAGGCTCATCGCCACGTCGCTGAACACCGTGTAGAGGCCCAGCGCGGCGCCGCGATTTTCGTCCGGGATGCGGCGCAGCGCCTCGACCGCCAGCGCCGGAAAAATCAGCGCGAAGCCGCTGCCGGCGAGCGCCGCGCCGAGCGTCGTCAGCCAGGCCGAAGCGGCGAACGCGACGAGCGCGAGCCCGATCGTCTCGACCGCGAAGGAGATCGACGCGACGCGATAGCCGCCGCGGCGGCGGATCGCATCGCTGAACAGCAGGCGCACGGCGATCATCGCCGCCGTGAACGCCGACAGGGCCAGCGCCGCACCGCTCCAGCCACGGCTCGCGAAATGCAGCACGATGAAGCTGGCGATCACGCCGAAGCCGGCACCGCCGAAGGCGAGCCCCATGCCGAACGGCGCGATGCGCGACAGCAGCCGGCCGAAAGGCAGCGGCCGGCCGGGCACGACCGCGACCGCGGCGCTGCGGCTCGCCAGACCGTGCATCGCCAGCGCGACGGCGATGCAGACCACGCCCACCGCCGGCAGTCCGCAAGCGCCGTCGAGCAGCACGCCGAGCGGCGCGCCGATGCCCATCGCGCCGTAGGTGGAAATGCCATTCCAGGAAATCGCCGTCGCCATCGATTGCGGACCGGCGCGGCGCGTCGCCCACATGATCGCCGCGGTGGCGACGAAGCTCTCGCCGACGCCCAGCGTCAGCCGGGCGGCGAGCAGCGCGGCGAGCGCCAGCGGCGGGCTGGCGACCAGCAGCGGCGCCAGCGTCAGCAGCGCGCCGCTGACGCTCACGCCGAGCAGGCCGCGCAGCGCGGCGTGCTTCGGGCCGTCGCGATCGACGAGCGTGCCGACGAAGCCGCGGCTGATCAGCGTCGCGAGGTATTGCGCGCCGATCACCACGCCGACCGTCACCGTGCCGTAGCCGAGCCGGAAGTGCACGAAGCCCGGCAGCGCGGCGAGCTGCAGGCCGATGATCAGATACGCGGTGAAGGTGCACAGCAGCGGCACGACGCTGCTGGACGGCGGGAGCACATGGCGCATGGATGAACGCATGCCGCGCGCGGCGCGCACGGTCGTGGAGGAACGCGCCTACTCTAGCCGAGCGGCCTTGCGCGCAGGTGAAGCGGCCCGCCGGTGATCGGCAGGTCGGCTTCGCGTATAGTGCGGCCCGATCCGATTGTCCCGGTGAGAGACCGACCCATGCTTCAGTCCCCGCAATGGACCGCGTACCCGCGCGGATGGTGGCGATGGCGCTGATGCGCGCCGCGGCCGTCCGGCCGCCCGTCCCCTTCCCTTGCTCCGTTTGCTCGCTGTCCCAGGACTGAAGACCATGACGCAATACAACCGCATCGCGCTGACGCGCGAGCTGCCCGGCGACCTCGACACGCCGGTCGGCGCCTATCTCAAGCTCGCACACCGGCCCCACGCCCGGGGGTATTCCTTCCTGCTCGAATCGATGGTCGGCGGCGAGCAGTGGGGCCGCTACTCGTTCATCGGCCTGCCCTCGCGCGAAGTGCTGCGCGTGGTCGGCCATGACATCACGGTGACGCGCGACGGCGAAACCGTCGAGACCGCACAGGTCGCCGACCCGCTGCCGTGGATCCGCGCCTACGCTGCCCGCCACCGCGTGCGGCCGGACGCGGCGCTGCCGCGCTTCTCCGGCGGCCTGGTCGGCTACTTCGGCTACGACTGCGTGCGCTACTTCGAGCCGAAGCTGGCGGCCACCAACCAGGACGATCCGCTCGGCGTGCCGGACATCCTGCTGATGCGCGCCGAAGAGCTGGTCGTGTTCGACACGCTGCGCGCGACCTTGACCATCATCACGCACGCCGATCCCGGCGACGCGGCCGACGTCGCGCGCGCAACGCAGCGGCTCGACGACATCGAGGCGCTGCTCGCGCGTCCGCTCGCGCAGCCGCCGCCGGCGCCGGCCGCCGGCGCAGGCGCGCTGCCGTTCACCTCGAGCTTCGGCGAGGAGCCGTTCAGGAAGGCGGTGCGCAGGATCCAGGACTACATCGCCGCCGGCGACTGCATGCAGGTGGTGCCGTCGCAGCGCCTGAGCGCGCCGTTCAGCGCCGACCCGGTGCAGCTGTATCGCGCGATCCGCCGCCTCAATCCCTCGCCCTACCTGTACTGCATGGACCTCGGCGATCACCACGTGGTCGGCGCCTCGCCGGAAGTGCTGGCGCGCGTCGAGAACGGCCTCGTCACCGTGCGGCCGATCGCCGGCACGCGCAAGCGCGGCAGGAACGTCGAGGAAGACGCCGCGCTCGCCGCCGAGCTGCTCGCCGACCCGAAGGAGACTGCCGAGCACCTGATGCTGATCGACCTCGGCCGCAACGACGTCGGCCGCGTCTCGCAAACGGGCAGCGTGCGGCTCACCGAGAAGATGGTGATCGAGCGCTACAGCCACGTGATGCACATCGTCAGCAACGTCACCGGCCAGCTCAAGCCCGGCCTCGACGCGCTCGATGCGCTCGCCGCGATCTTCCCGGCCGGCACGCTGTCCGGCGCGCCGAAGGTGCGCGCGATGGAAATCATCGACGAGCTCGAGCCGGTCAAGCGCGGCATCTACGGCGGCGCCGTCGGCTATCTCGGCTGGGACGGCAACATGGACACCGCGATCGCCATCCGCACCGCCGTCATCAAGGACGGCCAGGTTCATGTGCAGGCCGGTGCCGGCATCGTCGCCGATTCCGATCCGCAGTCGGAATGGGACGAGACGATGAACAAGGCGGCGGCGATGCTGCGCGCGGCGGCGTCCGTGTCGGTGTCCGGCTGAGCGTCGGCGCGCACGCCGCGTCGCCATGCGCAAACGGCTACTCGTCGCGATCGCCATCCTGCTCGCCGCCGCGGCGGCCGCGGCGGCTTACCGGCATTGGCGCGGCGCGCCCGTGGCGGCATCGGTGTTCATCGGCGCGCGGACCTGCGGCGTCGAGCTGCGGGGCGCGGCGCTGATCGAAGCCATGCGCTGCGCCGAGGTCGTGCCGTATCTGCGCGCGCATCTCGCCGGCAGCGGCGCGGATGTCGCGCTCGGCTACGTCGAAGGTCGCGACGATGCACGCGCCCGCGAGCTGTCCGCCGCCCTGCAGGCGGCGGGATACCGTCAAGCGATCACCACGGCGATCGACACCCCCTCTCCCGCCGGCAGCGCGACACCGCCCTGAACGGCCGCGGCGCTGACGGCACCGCGCGCCGGGCTACGGCCGTCCGGCCAGCATGCGCTTGGCGGTATAGACGAGCACCTGCTCGCCGCGCGTGTTGTGCACCTCGATCTCGCTCGTCACCACGGCGCGGTTGCCCTTCGACGTCGGCTTGACGTCGGTGATGGTGACGATCGCCCAGATTGTGTCGCCGACCCGCACCGGCTTGAGCGCCTTCAGCGACATCTCCAGCAGCGCGAGGCCGGTGCCCTGGATCATGGTCTGGAACAGAAGGCCCTCGATGAGGCCCTGCGTGAGGGCCGCCGGCACGGCGCGGCCGCTCATCGCCGCGCCCTCGAATTCGGCGTCGATGAAAATCGCCTCGAGCATGCCGGTGACCGAGATGAAGTTGACCAGGTCGGTTTCGGTCACCGTGCGGCGGATGGTGCGGAAGCGCTGGCCGGCGTGAATGTCCTGCCAGTAGAAGCCCTGGCCGAGCGGGGTCGGTTCTGCGGTGGCGCTCACGTCGGTTCCTTTGCGCTGTGCTGCCGTGGTTGGGCTGCCGGATCGCGGCGGCGATGCGGCCGCGGGCCGCCGCTATGATCGCATCGTCGCGGCGGCCGGCGCCGCGCCGAAGCACAGCCGCAGTTCACCGCCGTGCAGGGTCAGCGACAGCGGCTCCTCGTCGAGCAGCAAGGCCAGGGTGGCGACGACCGCGGCAGTGCTCGGCGGCCGGCCGCCCCACTCGAAGCCGCCGGCTTCGGCATCCGCCGGCGGCGCGTCGCGAATGCGCAGGACCGGCGCCGGCGCGGAGGCCAGCCATTCCGCGCGCAGTTCCTGCCGCGCCCCGGACAGGCCATCGCAGGCGAGCAGCAAGGCGGCGATGATGGCCAGCTCGACGTGCGCCGCCACGCGCGGCGGGCCGCTGCCTTCGAGCGCGTCGAGCGCATCGGCATGCAGGCGGATGTCGTGCAGCGAACCGTAGTTGCGCACCATGCGCAGCGCCGCGGCCACGATCGCCGCCATGTCGCTCTCGCCGCCCGGGCCCGGCGCTGCGAGCCACAGGGCGACCAGCGCATCCTGGCGCGCGGCGAGGTCGCGCTGGCGTTCGCGGATCACGCGGGCGCTGGCGTTCGCGCGTTCCACCGAATCGGGCATGGCGATCAGCCGGCCGAGCAGATCGGCGTGCAGCGACAGGGCGTTCATCGGATTGCGTAGCTCGTGCAGCAGCTGCGAGGCGAGGCGCTCGGCGAGCTGGCGGCGCAAGCGCATGAAACTGCAGCGGCGGCTCTCGCTGAGCGCCTGCGCGGCCCATAGCGCCACGGACGCGGGCGCGGCGACGCGACGCAGACGCCAGGTCGCGTCATGGCCGCGCGCCAGCAGCGTGTCGCCGATCGCCGCGCCGCGCATGCGCGCCAGCAGCGCGGTCGAGGGCTGCAGCGCGGCGGCGCCGTCGAGCGGCAGCAGCCCATCGTCCGTGACCAGATGGCAGGCGGCATCGGGCATCGCCGCGGCACGCCAGTGCGCGGGCACCGTCTCGTCGTCCGCGTAAGACTCCAGGGCCTGCAACATCGCGCGCATCGTCATCGGCTCCTTGCGCATCCCGCCTACACTGCGCGCTCGAAGCGCTTCAGCTTGTTGTACAGCGTCTTGACGCTGACGCCGAGCGCCGCCGCGGCCCGCGTGCGGTTGCCGCCGTGCAGCTGCAGGGTGCTCAGGATCAGCTCCCGTTCGGCATCGCGCAGGCGTCCGGACGCCGTCGATGCCGGCATCGCGACTGCACGCGCCGTGCCCGCGGCAGGCGGCTGAGCCGACACCGGCACGTCGGGCAGCAGGAGATGTTCGGGTTCGATCGTGCCGCCGCTGAGCAGGCAGGCGCGCTCGATGACGTTGCGCAGCTCGCGCACATTGCCGGGCCAGCGGTGCCGCAGCATCGCCGCCATGGCGTCGGAGGACAGGCTCTGCGCCTGCGCGCCGCGGCCGCCGAACTGCGCGATGAAATGCTCGGCCAGTGCCAGCAGGTCGGTGCCGCGCTCGCGCAGCGGCGGCAGGGTGATCGGAAAGACCTGCAGACGGTAGTAGAGGTCGAGGCGGAAGCGCCCGGCTTCGACGTCGCGCAAGGGATCGCGGTTGGTCGCGGCGACGATGCGCACGTTGACGGCGATTTCGCGGTCGCCGCCGACGCGGATGATGGTGCCGGTTTCCAGCGCGCGCAGCAGCGTGGCCTGCAGATCGAGCGGCATCTCGGCGATCTCGTCGAGGAACAGCGTGCCGCCTTCGGCGCGCTCGAAAATGCCGTGGTGGCGACGATGCGCGCCGGTGAAGCTGCCCTTCTCGTGGCCGAACAGCTCGCTGGCGATCAGCTGCGGCGAGACCGTGGCGCAATTCAGAGCCACGAACGGCCCGCCGGCGCGCGCCGAACGTTCGTGCAGATAGCGCGCCGCGACTTCCTTGCCGGTGCCGCTCTCGCCCTGGATGAAGACCGTGATTTCGCTGCCGGCGACGCGGTCGAGCAAGGCATGCACGCGTTGCATGGCCGGTGAACGGCCGACGATGACGGTCGGCGCCGGCGACGCGCTTTCGCCGGACGACGGCGCAGGGGCCGCCGCCGTCGGCTCCGGCGACGCGCGGCTGCTGTCGCGCGCCTTGCGCACGCGCGCCAGTGTGTTGCGCAGCTCGCTGAGATCGAGCGGCTTGGTCAGATAGTCGAAGACCTGGTGACGCAGGGCCTGCAGGACGTTGCGCACGTCGCTGTGGCCGGTCAGCACGACGAACTCGCGCGCGCGCTCGCGCGGCGTGTCGCGGATCAGCGTCATGCCGCTGCCGTCCGGCAGTGACAGGTCGACCAGCACCAGATCGTAGGCACGCTGGCGCAGGCGGGCGGCGGCATCGGCGAGCGTCAGCGCGCTGTCGACCGCATAGCCCTCGCCGCACAGATAGTCGGCGAGGCCGGTGGTCAGGTCCTGGTCGTCATCGACCCAGAGCACGCTCAGCGCGCCGGGAGGAGGGGGCTTCGGCATGGCGGCACTCGGTAATTTTCCGGACGAGTCGGAAATTCTTACACGCCATTCTTACCGCGTTACCGCGGCGGCGGGCAAGCCCGGTGCCGCGAGGAAAGCGCAAGTCCATGTAGCGCCGATATTTTCCCGGGCGGCCCGGCAATGCATTGACGTGGCACATGCCCTGCTCTTTTTCCTGTGTCCCACCTTACTGGCGCAACGAGGAGTCCATCATGGATGAGAAGCTGCTGCACCGTGTCCTGCTTTCCGCTTTTGTCGCCTGCACCCTGCTCGCGAGCAGCGGCTGCGCCGTGACCCGCGGCCAGTCGACGGCCGGCGAATACGTCGACGACGCGACCATCACCACCAAGGTCAAGGCGAAGTTCGCCGAAGACGCCACGGTGAGCGCGATGGCGATCAGCGTCGAAACGCTGCAGGGCGTCGTCCAGCTGTCGGGCTTCGCCAAGAACCAGGCCGAGAAGGACCGCGCCGCGCAGCTCGCCAGCTCGACCGTAGGCGTGAAGTCGGTCAAGAACGCCATCGTCGTCAAGAGCTGAGCCGGGAGCACGCCATGTTCTATTGGGCTGCCGTCTTTCTCGTCATTGCCGTCGTTTCCGCTTTGCTCGGTTTCGGCGGCGTCGCCGGCATTTCGCAGGAGATCGCCTGGACCCTGGCGATCGCCGGCATCGTCCTCGCGGTGGTGTCGTTCCTTCTGGGACGGCGCCGCATCGAGTGATGCGGCGTCGGTGATTCGCGACTGAGCGTTACGCAGCTGGACCACAGGAAAAGGATTTCCACCATGCTCGACGCAATCGATGTGACACCCGTGTACCAGCAGGTCGCCTACGAGGTCGCACCTTCCGCGTACACGCATGCAGCGAAGGGAAGCGCTGTGCCGCACATCGCGGTGGGAGCGGACACTCAGGCGCGGGTCACCGACGTACGCATTCATTGCGTGGTGAGCAACGCGAGCCGCGGGGAGGTCGCCGTGTGCGACAACGCCACGCTGATTTCGCTGGCGCACGCGCCGGGCGCGGTCGCGCGCCCCGCCGCGCTGCGGCAGGCGGCCGACGACCTCGGCGCGGCCCTGGACGGCAGCGCCGGACCGGCGCCGGCGGCCTACATCGTGTCGCGGGACGAGGACCCCAAGGCCTTGCTGGCCTACGAATCGCCGACGCGCCGCTGGCTGGCCGACCTGCTGCTCACGGCCGCCATCGGCCTGCTGCTGGTCAGCTGCTTTCTGTTCATCACCTCGCGCATCCCGCTGCCGGAACGGCCGCGCTGAGCGCACTCATCCGCAATCGCTACTCAGGAGGATCAGGCATGACCATTGAACAGTTCGCCCGGCGTCGCCGCATGATTTCCGAGTATCTCGACCATATCTTCAGCGAGCGCGACCGGCTCGACTGGGTCGGCGCCAAGGGAATGACGAATCCCAAGTTCCGCGACGTGGTCGCGGCGCAGGAGCGCCTGCTGAACGCCATGGAGGAGATGCTCCATGCGCGCTGAGCCCCTGGCCGTGACGGCGGCGCTCGATGATCGCAAGCGCCTGCTCGATCTGCTGCAGGCCTTCGCCGTCGAGCCGGTCGCCGGCCACCGCCGCGACCTGCTGCGCCTGGCCATCGACCTGTTCGACATCAACCAGCATTTCGAGACGCCGGTCGATGCCGGCCAGCGCGCCGAACTCGACGCCCTGTTCGATCTGATCGAGATCGTCGAGATGAGCGACCCGCGGTCGCGTCTGTTCGTCACCCGCGGCCTGGAACTCAAGGGCCACCTCGAGCGCTATCTGCATGCGCGGCCCCTGTCGCTCGCCGCGCCGCCGGCCGACGCCGAGCCGGCCTTGCTGGCGCGCTGCGAACGCCTGCGCGAACGCGCCGACCTGCTGCTCGAACGCTTCGCGCCCGCCACTCTGGCGATTGCCGCATAAGCGCCTCGCCGCTTCGTCGTTCGTTCATCGCCATCCGACCCGGGAACGCCCCTCGCCATGGCGTTTCCGAGTCGCTACGCTAACGCGACCACTCCTGCTCGACGGCCCTTGCAGACCGGGATTTCAGCCATCGCCGACGTACTGCCAGACCAGCGACGCGCCGTTCCCTTGCGCCTGCGCGATTCCTGGGCGGTATCCGATTCCGACTATCGCCTGCTCGTCGACGCGGTGTCGGACTACGCGATCTTCATGCTCGATCCGGGCGGCCATGTGCTGACCTGGAACACCGGCGCCCGCAAGCTCAAGGGCTACGAGGCCGAGCAGATCATCGGCCGCCATTTCTCGGTGTTCTATCCGCAAAGCCGCATCGACGAAGGCTGGCCCGAGCAGGAACTGCGCGCCGCCATCGAGCTCGGCCGCTTCGAGGACGAAGGCTGGCGCGTGCGCGCCGACGGCTCCCTGTTCTGGGCCAATGTCATCATCACCAAGCTGGTCGACCAGAACGGCGAGTTCCGCGGCTTCTCGAAAATCACCCGCGACCTCACCGAGCGCCGCCAGCAGGAGGAACTGCTGCGCCTCAGCGAGGAGCGCTTCCGCCTGATCGTCGACGGCGTCAAGGATTACGCGATCTTCATGCTCGACCCGGCCGGCCGCATCGCCAGCTGGAACGCGGGCGCGCAGCACAACACCGGCTACGAGGCGATCGAAGTCATCGGCCAGCCGGCGACGATGTTCCATCCGCCGGAACTGATCAGCAGCGGCACCGCCAACGACGAGCTGCGCATCGCCCTGCGGGAAGGACGCCACGAACGCATCGGCTGGTGCGTGCGCAAGGACGGCAGCCGCTTCTGGGCCAGCATCGTGCTCACCGCGCTGCACGATCCCTCCGGCCGCCACCGCGGCTTCGCCAACATCACCCGCGACCTCACCGATCGGCGGCGCATCAGCACGCTGGAAGATGAAAGCCGGCGCATCACGACCTTCCTCGCCATGCTCGGCCACGAGCTGCGCAATCCGCTGGCACCGATCGTCAATGCGCTGCATATCATGGAACGCGCCGATCGCGACGAGGAGGCGGCGCGCGGCGCGCGCCAGGTCATCGGCGGCCAGGTCCGGCACATCACGCGCATGGTCGACGACCTTCTCGACATCGGCCGGATCACCAGCGGCAAGATCCACATCGAGCGCAAGCCCTTGCAGCTCAGCGAAGCCCTGCACGAAGTGGTCGACACGCTGATGCCGGCCCTGCGCGAGAAGCGTCACAGCCTGCAGACCGAGATCGACGACGCCTCGCTGTGGATCCTCGGCGACCGCACGCGCGTCGTGCAGATCGTCAACAATCTGCTCGCCAACGCCATCAAGTTCACGCCGGAGGGCGGCCGCATCGGCCTGTCCATGTCTAAGCGCGGCGGCAAGGCGGAAATCTTCGTGCGCGACAACGGCCCCGGCATCGCGCCCGAACTGCTGCCGAAGATCTTCAACCTGTTCGTGCAGGGCGATCAGGACATGGCGCGGCCGCAGGGCGGGCTCGGCCTCGGCCTCAGTCTCGTGCAGCAGATGGTCGCCCTGCATGGCGGCGACGTGACGGCGCACAGCACCGGCAACGCCGGCGAAGGCGCCGAGTTCGAACTGCGCCTGCCCCTGATTCCGGCGCCGGCGGCGTTGCCCGGGCCGCGACCGACGCGCGCGCTGCGGCAACCGGCGCGCATCCTGATCGTCGACGACAACCGCGACGCCGCCGACACCATGGCCTACCTGTTCGAAACCTTCGGCTACGAGGCGACGACCGCCTACGACGGACACGCCGCGCTCGCGGCCGTCAACAGCCGGCGGCCGGATGTGGTGCTGCTCGACATCGGCCTGCCGGGTCTCAGCGGCCTCGACGTGGCGCGCATCATCAATGTCGGACGCGAGGCGCCGCTGCTGATCGCCGTGTCCGGCTACGGCCAGGACAAGGATCGCGCGGCCAGCCTCGAAGCCGGCTTTCGCGCGCACCTCACCAAGCCGGTCAATGCCAACGAGCTGCTCGCCTACATCGAGCAGCTGCTCGGCGAACGCGACAGCGCCTGAGCGGCGCCGCGAGGCTCAGCCGGCGGCGCGGATCCGCGCCGCATCCTGGCCGAACAGCACGCGCCGCGCCTCCTCGTCGACCGTCGGCTGCTGATTGATGGTCGCCGCGAGCGCATAGGCACGCTGCACGGCCGGACGCGCGGCGATCGTCTCGAACCAGCGCCTGAGGTTGGGAAAATCGTCGAGATTCTGGCCCTGTCCCTCGTGCGGCACGATCCACGGATAAGCCGCCATGTCGGCGATCGAGTACGCGCCGGCGACGAACTCGCGATCGGCGAGGCGCCGGTCGAGCACGCCGTAGAGCCGGTTGGTTTCCTTGACGTAGCGCTCGATCGCGTAGGGCAGCTTCTCGGGCGCGTAGTTGCGGAAATGGTGGTTCTGTCCCGCCATCGGCCCGAGGCCCGCCATCTGCCAGAACAGCCATTGCAGCGCCTCGAAGCGACCGCGCGTGTCGGCCGGCAGAAAGCGGCCGCTCTTCTCGGCGAGGTACGTGAGGATCGCGCCCGACTCGAACAGGGCGATCGGCTCGCCGCCATCGGCCGGCGCGTGATCGACGATCGCCGGAATGCGGTTGTTCGGCGCGATCTCCAGGAACGCCGGCCTGAACTGCTCGCCGCGGCCGATGTTGACCGGCACCACGCGGTATTCGAGTCCGGCTTCCTCGAGGAAGATGGTGATCTTGTGGCCGTTCGGCGTCGTCCAGTAGTGCAGCTCGATCATCGTGCGCGCTCCATTCAGTCCTTGCGTGAGACCGCCGTCGCCGGCGTCGCGTTCCAGCCGCCGCCGAGCGATTTGTACAGCGCGACCAGCGAGGTCGCCGTCCGCGTGCGTGCCTGCGCCAGCGCGTCCTCGGCTTCGAGCTGGCTGCGCTCGGCATCGAGCACGTCGATGAAATCGGCGGCGCCGGCCTCGAAGCGCACGCGCGCCAGCTGCACGGCGCGCGTGCTGGCCTGCGCGCCGGCGTCGAGCAGATCGAGCTTGCGGCGGTTTTCGCCGTAGGCGACCAGCGTGTTCGAGGTTTCCTCGAGCGCCTGCAGCACGCTCTGCTCGTAGCGCGCCAGCGCCGCATCGGCGCCGGCGCGGCGCTGCGCGACGCGCGCCCTGACGCGGCCGAGATCGAAGGCTGCCCAGCTGATGCTGGGGCCGAAGCTGTAGGCGTCGCTGCCGCCGTCGCCGACCGAACTCAGGTGCGCGACCGAGAAACCCGCTTCGCCGGTGAAGCTCACGCGCGGGAAATAGTCGGCGGTGGCGATGCCGATGCCGGCGGTCGCCGCGGCCAGTTGCCGCTCGGCGCTGGCGACGTCGGGACGCCGGCGCAGCAGATCCTCCGGCTTGCCGATCTGCACCAGGCGCGGCAGCGCCGGCAGCGCGGCCGCATCGACCAGCTCGGCATGCAGCGCCGTCGGTTCCAGACCGCTGAGCACGGCGAGGCGATGCTCGGCGTTGGCGAGCGCGATCTTCAGATCCGGAATGCGCGCGCGCGTCGCCGCCAGCTGCGCCTTGGCGCGCGCCTGGTCGAGCTCGGTGCCGCGGCCGTAGTTGAGGCGCGCCTCGGTGTAGTTCAGCGTACCGAGCTGGTTGTCGGCGTTGCCGAGCGCGACCGCGAGCCGCGCCTGCGTGCCGCGCAGTTCGAAGTAGGTGCGCGCGACTTCGGCGGCGACGCTGAGCTGCGCGGCGCGCAGGTCGGCGGCGAGCGCCTCCTCGTTGGCGCGGCTCGCCTCGTTCTCGCGGCGCACGCGGCCGAACAGATCGAGCTCCCAGGCGGCGTCGAAGCCGCCGCCGTACAGCTCGCTGCGACGCTGCTCGCGCGTCTCGCCCGGCAGCTGATCGGCGCTCTGCTGCGTCTTCGCCCAGCCGGCCCCGGCCGTCACCGTCGGCAGATCATCGAGGAACACTTCGCGGCGCAACGCGCGCGCCTGGTTGAGATGGGCGAGCGCGATGCGCAGATCGTGATTCGCCGACAGCGCGCGCGCCTCGAGCGCATCGAGCCCGGCATCGCCGAACACCGACCAGAACTGCGCCGGCGGTTCGCCGGCGTCGTAGAGGGAGACGTCGACGCCGGCATCGGCGCGCGCCGCCGGCAGCTGCGGCGCCTGATAGTCGGGGCCGGCGCTGCAGGCCGCCAGCGCGGCGCCGGCGAGCAGGGTCAGAAGCGCTTTGGACGCGCGGCGCGCGTCAGGGCCAGGATGCCTGTTCATGCGAGGGCAGGTTCGTCGAGAGACGTCGGCTCGAGCGCGGGATAGTCGATGTAGCCGCGCGGGCCCGGCGTGTAGAGCAGCGAGAAATCCGCCTGCGCGAGCGGCGCGTTCTTGCGCAGCCGTTCCACGAGGTCCGGATTGGCGATGAAGGCCTTGCCGTAGATGATCGCATCGGCGCGGCCGCGCGCGAGTTCGGCGCTGCCGCTGTCGCGGTCGTAGCCGCCATTGCGCAGCACGAGGCCGCGGTAATGCAGGCGCAGGATGTCGTAGAGCGCCTCTTCCGCGGGCGCGTCATGGCGATCGTGGCGGAAGTCGAGGAAGGCGACGGCGCGCCGCTCGATCTCCTGCGCGAGGTATTGCAGCAGTGCGGGCGGGTTCGAGTCGCTGATGTCGTTGAACGCCACCAGCGGCGAGATGCGCAGGCCGACGCGGCCGGAGCCGAATACGGCGATCGCCTCGTCGAGCACGGCGAGCAGCAGGCGCGCGCGCTTCTCGATCGAGCCGCCGTATTCATCATCGCGATCGTTGACGCTGTCGCGCAGGAACTGGTCGAGCAGATAGCCGTGCGCGCCGTGCACCTCGACGGCATCGAAGCCGGCGCGGCGCGCGTTCTCGAACGCGTGGCGGAACTGCGTGATCACCTGGCCGACCTCGGCGGTCGTCAGGCGGCGTGGCGTGTCATAGCCCTTGCCGGCCGCCCGCTCCTCGTCACTGGCGCGGATCGCGCGGTCAGTCGATGACACCGGCTGCACGCCGTCGTTCATCGCCGCATGGCTGGCGCGGCCCGGATGGAAGGCCTGCAGGGCGATGCGGCCGCCGGCGTGATGCACGGCGTCGACGACCCGCTTCCAGCCGGCCACCTGCGCCTCGCTGTAGATGCCTGGCTCGTTCATGTAGGCACTGCTGCCGGGCGCGACCAGCGTCGCCTCGGCGATGATCAGGCCGGCCGTGGCACGCTGCGCGTAGTGCGTCGCCATCAGCGCGCCCGGCACGTGACCGGGTTCTGCCCGCGTGCGTGTCAGCGGCGACATGATGATGCGGTTCGGCAGCTGAAGATCGCCGAGCTGCAAGGGGGAAAAAAGCGTCGTCGTCATGGGGATGTCCTTATTTGTGGTCCGGATGCGGTCTCATGCGGCGCGCGGCAGGGCCGCGCGCCGCGCCGGTCAGGCGGCCGCCTCGATATGCGGCGCGACGAAGGCGGCGAGCTGCGACTTCGGCACCGCGCCGACCTGGGTCGCCGCCAGCTCGCCATCCTTGAACAGCATCAGGGTCGGAATGCCGCGAATACCGAGCGAAGCCGGAATCTGCGGGTTCTCGTCGACGTTGAGCTTGACGATCTTCAGGCGTTCGCCGTTCTCGCTGGCGAGCTGGTCGAGCGCCGGTGCCACCATGCGACAGGGGCCGCACCATTCGGCCCAGAAATCGACGAGCACCGGCTGCACGTTGCTCGCCTGCCTGACGTCCTGCTCGAAGCTGGCGTCGGTGACGTGGGAAATGCGTTCGTTCATGACTCTGCTCCTGTGTCCAAAAAGGCGGAGAAGCGGTGCCGGCGCCTACGAGGCGAGGGCCGCTTCGTCGACGACGACGTCGAGATGGCCGTGGCGACGGACGATCTGCTGCTTGGCGGCCGTCAGCGCCGTTGCGTCGCGGCGCTCCAGATGCAGCGCCTCCGCCGACAGGCCTTCGAGCTGCAGGCGCAGGGCGGCATCGACCGCCTTCGCCCATTCCGGCGCGGCAACCACGACATGCAGGCCCTGTCGCGCCAGCGCCCGCGCCTGGGCGAAACGTTCGTCGCGCTGCGCGTCGGTGATCAATGCAATCTTTTCCGTGGACTTCATCGTCGACTCCTGTGCGGTCCCGCGACCGCGTCTTGCGTAACTCTCCGGGGGCTTACCAGGGCAGCACGTCGCCGCGGTGGATCAGCTTGCCGTTCCTTGAATGTCTGTCTCAGTGCGAAGCGGCGGGCTCGACGGCCGGCGGCACGGTGGCAGGCGCCGGCTGCGCACGGCGCCGCGCGAGCTTGCCCAGCACCACGTAGAACAGCGGCGTGAAGAACAGGCCGAAGAAGGTCACGCCGATCATGCCGGCGAACACCGCGATGCCCATCGCCTGCTGCATCTCGGCGCCGGCGCCGCTCGCCGCGGCGAGCGGCAGCACGCCGAAGATGAACGCGAACGAGGTCATCAGGATCGGCCGCAGACGCAGGCGGCAGGCTTCGAGCGCCGCATCGAACGTGCTCATGCCGCGCGCCTCCAGCTCGCGCGCGAACTCGACGATGAGGATCGCGTTCTTCGCGGCGAGCGCGACCAGCACGAACAGGCCGATCTGCGTGAAGATGTTGATCTCGCTCTTCATCAGGAAGACGCCGGCGAGCGCCGACAGCATCGTCATCGGCACGATCAGGATCACCGCCAGCGGCAGCACCAGGCTCTCGTACTGCGCGGCGAGCACCAGGAACACGAACAGCACGGCCAGCGGCAGCACGATGGCGAGCGCCTGCGCCGCGCCGATCTGCTGGAACGCGAGCTCGGTCCATTCGATGCCCACGCCCGGCGGCAGTGTTTCCTGCGCGACGCGCTCCAGCGCCGCCATCGCCTGGCCCGAGCTGTAGCCGGGCGCCGGGCCGCCGTTGATGTCGGCACTCGGGAAGCCGTCGTAGCGCTCGGCCATGTTCGGACCGAAGCTTTCCTTCAGCTGCATGATCGAACCGAGCGGCACCATCTCGCCCTCGGCGTTGCGCGTCTTCAGCAGCAGTGCGTCCTGCGGCCGCACGCGGTACGGCTCGTCGGCCTGCGCGATGACGCGGAAGGTGCGCCCGAACTGGTTGAAGTCGTTGATGTAGTACGAGCCCAGATAGACCTGCATGGTGCGGAACACGGCGTCGAGGTCGATGCCGAGGCGCTTGGCCTTGACGCGGTCGATGTCGGCGTACAGCTGCGGCGCGTTGATGTCGTAGGTCGAGAACACGCGCGCCAGCTCCGGCGTCTGCCGCAGCTTGCCGACGAAGGCCTGCGCCGTGTCGTACAGCGCCGCCGGACCGGCGTTGTTGCGGTCGACCAGGCGTGCCTTGAAACCGCCCGAGGTGCCGAGGCCGAGAATGGCCGGCGGCAGCACGGCGATCACCAGCGCGTCGTCGATCGCGCCGAGCTTCTGGTTCAGCTGCGCGGCGATCTGCGGACCGCGCAGGCCCTTGCGCTCCTTGAAGTCCTTGAGCGGGAAGAACACGACGGCGGCGTCCGAGGAGCGCGTGAAGCCGTTGATCGACAGGCCGGGGAACTGCACGGCGTGCTCGATGCCCGCCTGCGTCAGGCCGATCTCGCCGATACGCTTGACGACCGCCTCGGTGCGCTCGATCGACGAGCCCGGCGGCAGCTGGATCACGGTGACCAGATACCCCTTGTCCTGGGCCGGGATGAAGCCGTTCGGCACCTTCATGAAGCCGACGCCGGTCAGCAGCAACAGGCCGCCGTAGAGGACGAGGCTGATGGTGCCGAAACGCAGGACCTTGCGCACGCCACGCTGGTAGCCGCTCGCCGACTTGTCGAAGAAGCGGTTGAACGGACGGAACAGCCAGCCGAAGCTGCCGTCGATGATGCGCTGCAGCCGGTCCGGCGCCTCGCCATGCCGGCGCAGCAGCAGCGCCGCGACCGCCGGCGACAGGGTCAGCGAGTTGAAGGCCGAGATGATCGACGCGAAGGCGATCACCAGCGCGAACTGCCGGTAGAACTGGCCGTTGAAGCCGCCGACGAAGGCCGGCGGCACGAACACCGCGCACAGCACCAGCGAGATGGCGATGATCGGTCCGGCCACTTCGTCCATCGAGCGGTGCGCGGCGGCGCGCGGCGTCAGCCCTTCGGCGATGCCACGCTCGATGTTCTCGACGACGACGATGGCGTCGTCGACCACGATGCCGACCGCGAGCACCAGACCGAACAGGGTCAGCGTGTTGATCGAGAAGCCGAAGGCCGACATCGCCGCGAAGCTGCCGATGATGGCGACCGGCACGGCGATGATCGGGATCAGCGCCGCGCGCCAGGTCTGCAGGAACAGCACGACGACGATGACGACGAGCAGCAGCGCCTCGAGCAGCGTTTCGATGACGGCGTGGATCGACTGGCGCACGAACACCGTCGGGTCGTAGACGATCGAATAGTCGACGCCCTGCGGGAACTGCTTCTTCAGCTCGGCCATCGTCGCACGCACGCCATCGGCGAGTTCGAGCGCGTTGGCGCCCGGCTGCAGGAAGACCGGCAGCGCGACTGCCGAGCGGTTGTCGAGCAATGAGCGCAGCGCGTATTCGCCGGCGCCGAGTTCGATGCGCGCGACATCGGCGAGGCGCGTGATCTCGCCGTCGGCGCCGCTCTTGATGACGATGTCGCCGAACTGGCGCTCGTCCTGCAGGCGGCCGCGCGCGTCGATCGTCAGCTGGAAGGCCGGGTTGCCGCCGAGCGGCGGCGCGCCGACGCTGCCGGCCGCGACCTGCACGTTCTGCTCGCGCACCGCCTTGACGACGTCGTCGACGGTGAGATCGCACGAAGCCAGCTTCTGCGGATCGAGCCACAGGCGCATGGCGTAGTCGCCGGCGCCGAAGATGCGCACATCGCCGGCGCCCGGCAGGCGCGCCAGGCGGTCGCGCACCTGGATCACCGCGTAGTTGCGCAGGTACAGGCCGTCGTAGCGGCCGTCCGGCGAGAACAGATGCACGACCATCGTCAGGTTTGGCGAGCTCTTGCGCGTGGTGACGCCGGCATTGCGAACCTCTTCCGGCAGGCGCGGCAGCGCCTGCGAGACGCGGTTCTGCACCTGCACCTGGGCACGATCGATGTCGGTACCGAGCTTGAACGTCACCGTCAGCTGCAGCGTGCCGTCCTGCTGCGCCTGCGAGTTCATGTACAGCATGTCCTCGACGCCGACGATCTCCTGCTCGAGCGGCGTGGCGATGGTTTCCGACAGCGTCTGCGCCGTCGCGCCCGGATAGCTGGCGGTGACGACGACGGTCGGCGGCACCACTTGCGGCAGCTCGGAGATCGGCAGGCGGAACACCGCGATCAGCCCGGCAACGAAGACCAGGAAAGAGAGCACGCCGGCGAAGATCGGCCGCTCGATGAAGAAATGGGTGAGCTTCATGGGAGCCTTTGGCTCGTCTCGCGGACGCGCCTCAATTAGTTGACGGCGAACGCCCTGACGTCGCGCGCGTCGGCGGTCGGCTGCGGCGCGGCTTCGACGCGCGCCGTCACCGCCGCGCCCGGTTGCACGCGCTGCTGGCCGGCGACGATCACGCGCTCACCCGGCTTCACGCCGTCGCGGATCACGCGCAGGCCGTCATGCACGCCGCCCAGCGTCACCGCGCGATACTCGACCTTGTTCTGCCCGTCGACGACGTAGACGAACTTCTTGCTCTGGTCGGTGCCGATGGCGCGCTCGTCGAGCAGCGTCGCCGCGTAGCGGCCGCTGCCGACCAGCTGCAGGCGGGCGAACAGGCCCGGCGTGAAGCGGCCGTCCGGGTTCGGCAGCACGGCGCGGGCGCGGATCGTGCCGGTCTGCGGGTCGAGCGCATTGTCGAGGAAATCGATCTTGCCGGCGTGCGGGAAACCCTCCTCGTTGGCGAGTCCGACGAACACCGGCAGCGCCGCTTCGCGCTCGCTCGGCCGCTCGCCGCGGCTCGCCTGCTCGGCGTACTTCAGGTAGCTCTGCTCGTCGCCGTTGAAGTAGACGTAGATCGGATCGACGGAGACGACCGAGGTCAGCACCGTCTGCCCGGCCGTCACATAGTTGCCGGCGGTGACCGCGGCGCGCGACACGCGGCCGGCGATCGGCGCGGTGACACGCGTGAACTCGAGATCGAGCCGCGCCGCTTCGACGGCGGCGCGCGCGGCGCGCAGGTTGGCGGTCATCTGGCCGCGATTGCTGACGCGCGCGTCGTACTCCTCCCTGGAGATGGCATGCGCCTGCAGCAGGTTCTCGGCGCGTGCCGATTCGCTGGCGGCCAGCTCGCTCTGCGCGACGGCGCGCGCCAGCTCGGCTTCGGCCTGGTCGAGGCGCGCCTGGTACGGGCGCGGGTCGATCTTGAACAGCAGGTCGCCCTTCTTGACGAGCTTGCCTTCGTCGTAGGCAACCCGGTCGATGTAGCCGGTCACGCGCGGCCGCAGCTCGACGCGCTCCACGGCCTCGAAGCGGCCGCTGTACTGATCCCAGTCGACGATCTGCTGCTGCACGGCGGCGCGCACCGTGACTTCCGGCGCGGCCGGTGCCTGCGCGGCGTCGGCCTGCGACTGGCAGCCGGACAGGCCGATCGCGGCGAATACCAGCAGCGCCAGCGGCAGCAGGCTCAGCGTAGAATTGCTGATGGTGCGGCTGATGAAAGGACGGACTTGCGAGCTCATGCTACGTCTCCAACAAGCTGGAGCGCCGGCGGGCGCACCCCGGGGATGGGTCTGGCAGCCTTCCGTGCCGTCCGGTTGACGTCCGTGTCGAAACGGGAGAAGCTGCGTGCGTTACCGGTCAGTAACGTTTGATGTACGTTACCGGCCAGTAACATCCTCTGTCAAGAAGTCCGGTGCGGTTTTTTAGGCGGAAGAGGTAAAAAGTTATGAGCGAAGACAAATCGCGGTCGTCGGCGGCGCCGGAAGGCGGCGGTCGCGTCCGTGATCGCATCTTCCAGACGGCCCGTGAGCTGTTCTATCGGCAGGGCATCCGCGCCGTCGGCGTCGACGCCATCGCCTGCGGCGCCGGCACCAACAAGATGAGCTTCTACCGCAGCTTTCCGTCCAAGGACGATCTCGTCGCCGAGTGCCTCAAGGCGCAGGTCGCCGAATCGTGGGAGCGCTGGGACGCGGCGATCGCCCCATACGCCGGCAATCCGCGCCGCCAGATCGAAGCGATCTTCGAGATGATCATGAACAAGGCCTGCGGCGACGATGCCTGCGGCTGCCCGCTCAGCAACGCCGCCGTCGAGCTGCGCGAGGCCGAGCATCCCGGTCATCAGGTGATCCGCGGCCACAAGACCGAGGTGCGCCGCCGCCTGCGCGCGCTCGCCGCCGAAGCCAAGGCCAGCGATCCCGACTCGCTCGGCGACGCCTTGATGCTGCTGCTCGAAGGCAGTACGACGACCCGCCTCACCTTCGCCGGTCGCAGCGGCCCGCTCAGCAACGCCCTGAACGCCGTGCGTACCCTGCTCGATGCCTATGTGCCACCCACCGCGACGGCGGCAAAGAAGCGGAGCAAGGCCGCCGCCTGACCCAGGGCGGCGCGTCAGACGAAAGCCGGCTGCGTCAGTAGCCGGCTTTTTTGTTTCCCGCGACGATCGAATGAAGCGTCTGCCCGCGTCCAAGCGCAGCAGCCTGGCTGCTGCGGCGCTCATCTGCTTTGCCGTCGACCAGCCGGCCCTTGCCCGGTACACCGCGTCCGACACGCCGAAGCCGCCGCGACGCAGCGGAATCGTCCGCCGGCATCGCCGCGATCATCGTCACTTCGCAGCATCGCGAAAAAAAGCTGAAGGACGTACCGATCGCCGTCACCGCCGCCACTGCCGAGCAGATGCAGGCGCAGGGCGTCAGCAATGCCTTCGACACTGGCCGCAAGGTCGGCACGGGCCGGTGCGCATGGAAGGCGCTGCCGGCGATCCGCTGACGCTCGACGACGGGCGTGCGGTCGTCATCGCCGAAGATCGCCTGCAGGTCATGCTCGACGCCAAGCGCACGGTCCGCTCGATCAGCGCGAATCGCGAGATCGCGTCGCTTCAGGATCTCGTCGGTCGTCCGTCGATCGACGGTCTGCGCGGCGCCATCGCGGAAGCGCTGTCCGGCGAAGCCGCGGCGGGCGCGCCCTATACACGCTCATCGGCGCCCTCGCTCGTACACCTGGACGATCCGCTCGGCTGGCATGCGCTTCCGCCGGGCCGCGGCATGGACCACTGCCGCTACCGCCGCATCGACGCGTGGATCGAACACGATCTTATCCGCGTCGACTCGATGACCCAGGACAGCGCCGCCGCGCCCGACGATGCGCGGGAGGCGGCGCACGAATGCGCGCTGCAGGCGACGACCGATGCGCGACGCGAGAGCCGATCGCGGTCGACGCCCGGCCGCACATCCTGCCGTATCGCGAATGTCCCGGCGCCGTCGGCAATCTGCAGCGAGTCGTCGGCGCACCGCTGAACGGGCTGCGCGCACCTGCTCGGAACCTTGCGCCGCACGGACGGCTGCACGCACCTCAATGACGCGACACGCGCACTGGCGGAGATCCCGCAACTGCTGCGAGCGCCGCGTGACGCCGGGCCGGCGTAGGCGCTTCCGGCGCGTTTCGCGCTCAGAGATCGTGCGAGAGCACGAGTCCACCCCACAGCATCGAGCGATCGCCGGGCTCGCGCTTGAGCTCGGAAGTCTGGTAGCGCACCACCCACGACAGCCGGTACTCCTCGTACAGCTGCGCGGTGACGCCGATCCACCCTTCGCCGATCAGCGGCCGCACGTCGCTCTCGCCGTAGTCGAGATCGCTGTCGCGGAACTGGCCCTGCAGGAAACTGTTGTAGAGGCGCGCGTGCAGCTTCACGCCGCCCCACACGTAGAACTCGCGCGAACCCGGATTCATGACGCTGCCGCCGGTCGACGGCGCCGGCTCGGCAATGTACTCGACGCGGTCGGGCGGACCCGCCCACCACGGCGTGTTGATGCGCCCCCAGCGCCAGGACAGCGCGGCGGTGCCTTCGGTCAGGTAACCGACGCTGCCGGCGGCGGCGCTCTTCACCTCGTAGCGCGTGCCGCCGCCGGTCGTACCGGCGAAGCGCAGGTCCTGCCGTGTCAGCGTGTAGCGGAAGGTCGGCTCGCCGCCGTCGGCGATCTGATGATCCCAG
The DNA here is from genome assembly GCF_000474945.1 of Solimonas soli DSM 21787. Taxonomy (GTDB): domain Bacteria; phylum Pseudomonadota; class Gammaproteobacteria; order Nevskiales; family Nevskiaceae; genus Solimonas; species Solimonas soli. The sequence continues at coordinate 163,898 of NZ_KI440839.1, forward strand.
CCGCGTGGCTTGCGCGCGCCGATCATCTCGTGGAAGCGGTCCTGAAACTCGGGCACCAGATGCGTGCCGAGCACGCCGACCGACAAGCTCGTGTGATAGACGGTGCTTTCGTCTCCGGTGATGTAGCTGCGGCCGTTGGCCACATAGGCGAGGCTCGCGTAAGGCCGGTCGCCGTCGCGCAGCTCGGCGTCGGCGATGTCGCCCGGCGTGAAGGCCAGCGCCCCGAACTGGATGCTGTGCAGCTGGAAGGCACGGCCGGCGGTCGGGACGAACAGGTTGTCGATCCAGCCGAGCGGCTTGTCGAGCGACAGCCACATCGTCTGCGCGCGGCGGCCGGCGAGCGTGACGGCGATGCCGCCGGTGTAGTCCTCGTCGCGCTCGGTCGGCGTCAGCGTGTCGTTGTCGAAATAGAAGGTCCAGCCGGTGTCGGCACGTTCGCGGCCGGTTTCGTCGAGCACCACGCCCTTCAGCGGTTCGCTGTTCGGAGGCTCGATCTCGCCGTTGCTCGCCTGCGCGCCGTGCGGCGCCGCCCACGCCAGCACCAGCAGCAGCGCGGTACCGCGCAAGGCGCGGCGCAGACCGGCGGCGGCCGGTGACGAAGCTGCATCCTGCTCCTCTTGTCCGGATTTCATTTTCAGTTTCTCCGCATCCGGTGTACCCGTTCCGTGGCCCGGCGCTGCGCGAGGCTGCGGGTCTGCTGCCGCCCTCGCGTCTTGACGCCCGGACCGATCAGCGGAACCCGCTAAGAAAATCGGGGTCGGCGAGTGACCGGTCAGTAACATTATGGTATAAAGTTACCGATCGGTAACGCTCAAGTCAACGGGCACTGTCACCGGGCACTGTCAGGCCGGACACCACGGCAGGAGGTCACCGCCATGAGCCAGCACAAACCGCCGCCGCACGACGCGGCGCCGGCCGGCGAGCGCGTGCGCGACCGCATCTTCAGAACGGCGCGCGAGCTGTTCTATCGGCAAGGCATCCGCGCCGTCGGCGTCGATGCGATCGCCAGCGAAGCCGGCACCAACAAGATGAGCTTCTACCGGAGCTTCGCCTCTAAAGACGAACTCGTCGCTGAATGCCTGCGGGCGCAGGAGGACGAGTACTGGTTGTGGTGGAACACGGTCACGGCGCCGCACGCCGGCGACCCGCGCGCGCAGATCGAGGCGCTGTTCGCCGCCAATGCCGAGCGCTCGCGCCGGATCGAGAGCTGTGGCTGCGCCATCAACAACGCCGCGGTCGAGCTGCGCGACGAAATGCACCCGGGTCACATCATCATCCTGGAGCACAAGGCGGAAGTGCGCCGTCGCCTGCGCGCCCTCGCCGCGGCCGCCGGCGCCGAAGACGCCGACACCCTGGGCGATGCCCTGATGCTGCTGCTCGAAGGCAGCGCCGCGACGCGGCTTACCTTCGACGACTGTGACAGCGCACCGCTGTGCAAGGCCTCGGCCGGCGCCCGCGCGCTGCTCGATGCCTATCTGCCGGCGGCCGGCGAGCGGGCCGCCAAGCGACGCGGCGCCGCCTAGGACCGGCGAACGCCACGGCCGCGTCAGGCGGCGCGGCCGCAGCGCAGGTTCGCCGGCACCGCAATGTCCATCAGCTTCGGCGAGGCGAGCCTGAGGTTGTTCATGATCGCCACATACTCGTCGGCGCTGTTCACCTGCAGACGCGGGTTGTGCGCACGCTCCTCGGCGATCGTCGACACCGTGTGGCCGCGATAATCGTGCGCCGGATAGACGAAGGTATCGTCCGGCAGGCACAGCAGCTTGTTGAAGATCGAATCGTAGGAGCGGTTCGGGTCGCCATTCTGGAAATCGGTGCGGCCGGTGCCGCGAATCAGCAGCACGTCGCCGGTGAAGACGCGCGCCGCGTTCGCCGCGTCGCCTTCGTAGTGCAGGCTGAACGATTCGTCGGTGTGGCCCGGTGTATAGATGGCGCGCAGATGCAGGCCGTCGATGGCGATCCGCTCGCCGTCGCGAAAACGCGTCGTCACGCATTCGGCGCGGCTCTGCTCGCCCATCGCCGTCACGCAGGCGGTCGCGTCGCGCAGCGCGCCGAGCGCGGTGACGTGATCGGCGTGCGTGTGCGTGTCGATCGCCAGCACCAGCCTCAGACCGAGCTCGTCGATCAGCTGCAACAGCTCCTCGGTCTTTTCCAGCACCGGATCGATGATCAGCGCCTCGCCACCGGCGCGCGAGGCCAGCAGATAGGTGTAGGTGCTCGACTCGCGCTCGAACAGCTGCCGGAAGATCATGCCTTTCATCTCGGAGGGAACGAGTCGCTCAACCGCACGCGGCGTCGCCGTCGCTCGCCTGCGGCGCGCGCTTCGACGCGCGGCGCGGCGCGCAGCGCGACGCCAGGCGCATGCCGATCGCCATGGCCAGCACGAAGACGATCGCGCCGAGACTGCCGCCGCTGGCGACCACCAGTACCGGTCCCGGGCAGAGCCCCGACAGTCCCCAGCCGATGCCGAACAAGGTCGCGCCGACCAGCAGCTGCGGCGTCAGCGGCGAGCGCGGCGGCAGCACGATCGGCTGCGCGCCGATCAGCGTGCGCGGATGGCGCCGTGCATACGCGAAGGCCGGCAAGGCGATCGCCAGTGCCGCCGCCATGACGAAGGCCAGCGACGGATCCCAGGCGCGGGTCACGTCGAGGAAGGCCAGCACCTTGTGCGGATCGGCCATGCCGGACACCAGCATGCCGGCACCGAACAGCAGGCCGGCGACCAGCGGTACGAGCCTCATGCCAGACCGCCGAAGCCGAGCGCGACGACCAGCGCGGCGACGCCCATGAAGATCAGCGTCGCCGTCAGGCTGCGCGGCGACAGGTTGGCGATACCGCAGATGCCGTGACCGCTGGTGCAGCCGGTGCCGATGTTCGTGCCAATGCCGACCAGCAGGCCGGCGAAAACCAGCTTCGGCCACACCGGATCGGCCAGAAAATCCGGCCGCGTCCAGAACCCGGCGAAACTCGCCAGCCAGGGCGCGGCGAGCAGGCCGACGATGAACCACAGCGCGACCGGCGTCGCCCGCCCGGTGACGAGCGAGCCGAACAGGCCGCTGATGCCGGCGATGCGCCCGCTGCCGAGCAGCAGCACCGAGACCGCAGCGCCGATCAGCACGCCGCCGATCAGCGCGTGAATGACGGAATCCGTCGTCATTCCCATCATCACGACTCTCTCCTTCACGGTGACGGCATCTTGCCGCCGCACCATCGTCGAACCGGAGCGCTCAGAAGTCCAGATTGAGCCGCACGCCCCAGGTGCGCGGCGGCGCCAGCGAGTCCTGCCGGCCGAAGTCGGTATGGAACTGCGCGAGGTTGTAGCGCTCGTCGCCGAGATTGTCGCCGAACAGCGTGATGCGCGCGCCGTAGCGGCGATACAGGTAGCTGATGCGCGCGTTGATGATGTCGTAGGCGTCCTCGAAGGTATCCGGCGTGTTCTGCGCGAGGTAGTAGTAGCCCGAATTGTAGTACCAGTCGCCGGCGATCTCGAACTGGCCGCCCGGCACCTCGAAGCTCTGGCTGATCGACGCCGAGCCGCTGAACTTCGGGGTGCGCACGATGCGGTTGCCGGAGAAGTCGTGGCAGGTCGTGAGCGTCGGATCGTAATCACCTTGCGCGTCGCGGCAGTCGCTGCGGTACGCGATGCCGAGACTGCCGAAGCCGCGGCCATTCTCGTAGTCCAGATACTTGGCATTCAACCAGCTCGCATTGCCGCTGATCAGCAGGCCCGGATCGAAGGACGGCAGCGGCTGCCAGATCGTCTCCAGCTCGGCGCCGCGGATGCGCGCCTTGCCGGCGTTTTCCAGGTTGATCGCGCCGCCGGAGGTGAACGACATGAAGCCGGTCTGCAGATCCTTGATGTCATTCTGGAACAGCGCGGCGTTGAGACGCAGGGTGCGGTCCAGCCATTCCGACTTCAGGCCGAGCTCGTAGGCCGTGACCTTCTCCGGCTCCACGTACTCCGGCTGCACGAAGATGTTGATGATGTTGTACGTGCCGCTCTTGAAGCCCTGCTGGAAGGAGGCGTACAGCAGCAGATCCTTCAGCGGCCGGAAATCGAGCGAGACCTTCGGCGAGAAATTGCTCGCGCTGGTTTCCTCGGGCGAGAACGAATAGCCGAGCAGCGCGTCGTGCACGCCGACGTCGACGTCGGATTGCGCGAGGCGGCGCTGCTCGCGCTGCCAGCGGCCACCGAGCGTGATGTCGAACCAGTCGGTGACGCTCGCCGTGCTCTGCAGATAGGCCGAATACGATTCGGTCTCGAGCAGGCCGGTGAAGTAGAAGGTCAGCGACTGCGGCAGACCGAGCCTGCCGATCAGCTGGCCGAGCGGATTGCCGAGCGCGGGCGGCAGCGCCGAGACGATGCTGTCGAGCGGCAGGCGCACGACATCGAGCAGGCGCAGATAGCCGGGATCATAGCCGCCCTCGCTCCTGAGGTAGTACAGGCCGCCGACCCACTTCAGCCAGCTCGAACCCCAGCTGTCCTCGTTCGAGGTGAACTGCAGCTCGCTGGTGTAGAAGCGCTGGTATTCGTCGTCGGCGCCGTAGGTGGCGATCGGCTGGCGCGTGTCGTCGAAGTCGTAGACGTAGTGGTAGGCGCGCACGAAGTACCAGCTGCCGAGCAGCTTGGTGTCGACGCCCGGGTGGTTCCAGTTGAGGATCGCGTAGGCGGCGCGCGAGTCGGTCGTCAGCTTCGGCTCGGAATTGGCGGTGACGACGTACTCGCGCGTCTCCGCCGGCAACGTCGCGCCGAGCACCGCGGTCGGCTCGACGTTGGCCGAAGCGGTCGTGCTGGTGCCGCGCTGCTGGGCGACGAAGCCGGCGAGCTGCAGCGATACTTCGTCGCTGAAATCGATGCCGATCTTCAGGCGCGCGCCCTTGCCGATCTCCGGCGGCAGATGATCGCCGGTGCCGTTGTCGAGCTTGTAGACGTTGTCGGCGCGGTTGTAGTACGCCGACAGGCTGGCGGCGAGCCCGGAAGCGACCGGCAGGTTGGTGTAGACGCGCGTGCGCGTGTCGTCGAAGCGTGGCGCATAGCTGGTCTGGATCGAGGTCTCGGCCTGCGCGCCCGGCGTCTTGCTCCAGATCGACACGGCGCCGCCGGTGGAGTTGCGGCCGAACAGCGTGCCCTGCGGGCCCTTCAGCACTTCGATGTGATCGATCGCGCCGAAGGACTGCGCGAGGCTGTGGCCGGAGGGGAAATACACGCCGTCGATGTAGGTCGCGACGCTCGGCTCGGACGACGGAATGAAGATGTCGGTGCCGATGCCGCGCAGATAGATCATGTTGTAGCCGCCGAGATCGGTGACGGTCAGGCCCGGCACCACCTGCTGCAGATCGCGCACATCGTCGAGGCCGCGCGCGTCGAGCTGATCGCCCGAGAACGCCGACACCGAGACCGGCACGTCCTGCACCGGCTCCTTGCGCTTGCGCGCGGTGACGATCACTTCTTCGAGCGCGCGCCTGTCGGCGGCCGGCGCGGGCGTCTCGAGCGGCGGCGGCGCCTCGGGCGGCAGGGCGATCGTTTCGAGTCCGCCGTCGGCCGGCGGCGGCGCGTCGCTCGGCGCCTCGCTCTGCGCCCAGGCGCTCGGCAAGACCAGCAGCAAGGAAGCGCCGAAGCGGCGCCAGCGATTCATGTCCCCAGGCATCGTCAAAACCCCGTCTTTATGTTTATGTCCCTGCGTACCGCCATCGGCGCCGCTCAGCGGTACTGATCGAGCAAGGCGGCGCCAGCGCAGGCGACGCGCGCGCCCGCCGGCGCGCCGCGCACGGCGATCGTCTCGCCCTGCGCGGCGACGACGCGTACCGCGCGTCGCGTGAAATGCTCCGGCGCGTCATGCACCCAGATCCAGGCCTCGTCGCCGGCGCCGCGCACGCTGCCGCGCGGCAGCAGCACGGTGTCGGCGCCGCCGGCGACGATCGGCGCGCGCAGGCCCAGGTCGACGAGCGCGCCGGGCGTCAGGGCCGGCGCCGCGCCGTCGAAATCGAACCAGAGCGTCCAGCCGGCTTCCGGCAAGGCCGGCGCCTGCGCCACCGCGTGCAGCGCGTAGCTCTGTCCGTCCACCGCCAGGCGCGCGGCGCCGGCACCGCGTGCCAGCGCCGCATCGTAGACACGCACGGCGAGGCGCGGTCGCGCGACCGCCAGCTCGAACAGCGTCTGGCCACGACCGACCACCTCGCCCGCCGCCACCGCGACGCGCTGCAGGCGGCCGGCGCCCGCCGCGCGAATCTCGACGCGGCCATCGAGGCTCTGCTCGCCAAGCTCGATCTGCCGACGCAGCGTCTCGTATTCGGCTTGCGCCTGCTCGCGATAGGTGTTGCCTTCGGCGCCGATGCCGCTCATGCGCTGCTGCAGGTCGAGGCGCTCGACGTTGACCTGCGCGATGCCGAGCTTCTGGCGCAGGCCGGCGATCTCGACCTGGCGCTGCGCACGCTCGCGCTCGCTGAGCGCCGGCCGCAGCAGCGCCAGCAACTGCCCGGCGGCGACGTTCTGCCCGGCCACGGGCCAGGCCTCGGCCGCGGCCTGCAGGCGGCCGGCTTCCGGCGCCTGCAGGCGCCAGCCGGCCTCGGGGCGCGGCAGCACCTCGGCGACCGCCTGCAGCGGCGCGCCCTCGTCGAGCGGCGTGGCGCGCACCGTCGTGATCGCCAGCGCGCGCTGCAGCGGCTTGGCGAGGCTCAAGGCCGCGGGCCGCGATGCGGAAGGCGCCGGCGCGTCGTCGCCGTGCGCGGCGGCGGCCAGGGGCAGCAACCACAGGCTGGCGCGCAGCAGGCGCGCGACCGCCGCGGCGCGGCTCATGGCGGCACCTGCCGCAGCAGCGCGCCGGCGTCGACGACCACGCGATCGCCGGGCCGCAAGCCGTCCGTCACTTCGAGCTGCTGCTCGTCGAAAGCGGCCGTGCGCACGGCGCGCGCCTCGAAGTCCTCGCTGCCCTGATGCACCCAGACCCGGGTGCGACCGTCGCGCTCGAACGTGCTGCGCCGCGGAATGCGCAGCACCGGGCGCGCCAACGGCACGCGGAGCTCGACGGTCTCGCCCGGCGCCCAGGCGAGCGCCGCGTCGGCGGCGTACACCGCGCGCGCCGCGCGCAGCGTCGTGTCGTAGCTGTCGCCGATCAGGCGCAAGGGCGTCGCGCCGCTGCACGCCGCGTCGAGCCGCAGCGGCGCGTCGGCCTCGTGCAGCAGCTCGACGACGATGGCCTCGGCGGCGGCGCCCTCGAACAGCGCGTCGCCCGGCGCCGCCAGCTGTCCGCGCTGCGCGAGGCTGGCGAGCAGCACGCCGGCCGCCGGCGCGCGCAGCGCCACGCGGTCCTGCAAGGCGCGATCGAGCGCCGCGCCGCGCAGCTGCGCGGCGTGATAGTCGGCGACGATCTGGATCGACGGCGTCGGCAGGCTGATGTCGATGTCCTTCTCGGCGTCGATGTCGAAACGGCGAATCTGCACCTGCGCGAGATCGAAGTCGCGCTGCTCGGCGCGCCGCGCCGACTGCAGATCGCGCCGCTCCGGCGCGCTCATCGCCGGACGCAGCCAGGCCAGCACCTGTCCGGCGGCGACACGCTGGCCGGCCAGCGGAAAGCCGCCGGCCGGCGGCTCGAGCACGCCGGGCTGATCGCTCATCGCGCGCCAGCGCCGTCGCGGATCGACCAGCACGCGCGCCGGCAGCGTGCGCGCCGCCACCTGCTCGGGCAGCGTGGTGACGATGGCGAGCTGCCGCTGCTGCGGCTTGCCGAGCTGCACGCGCAATGGCGCCTCCGCCGCCGCGCGCGCGGCGAGCGGCAACAGGGCACAGAGCGCGAGGAGAAGCGCGACGCGCATCGCCGCTTCAGGGCACCGCGGCCGGCCTGGCTTCGAGCAGGGCGACGATGTTCTTCAGGCCGCGCACCTGTGCGACGCGCAAGGGCGTGTAGCCGTTCTTCGAGGCGATCGACGGATCGGCGCCCCTGGCGAGCAACAGCTGCACCTGCGGCTCGTGGCCGGCGGCGCTGGCCAGATACAGGGCCGTCAGGCCGCGGTCGTTCTGCGCGTTGATGTTGGCGCCGCGCGCCAGCAGCAGCTCGATGATCTGCGTGTCGCTGCCGAAGTAGGCGGCGTGGATCAGCGGCGACCAGCCGGCGTGATCGGCCAGATTGACGTCGGCGCCGGCGTCGAGCAACCGCGCGACGCAGGCGACCTGGTTCTGCGCGATGGCGGCGAGCAGCGGCGTCTGGTCGAGCGTGTCGAAGCCGTCGATCGACGCCCCGGCCTTCACCTCGGACGCGATCTGCTCGCACTTGCCGTGGCGGATGTCGTTGACGAACAGTGCAAAGCGTTCCGCCGTGTACGGCTCCGGCGACGCGGCGTGCGGGGCGACAGGCGCCTGCGCGCAGGCGGCGAGCAGCGCGGCGACGAACGCGGGCGCGGCGGCACGGACGATCGAAGGGGCGGCGCTCATTGGCCGCTCCGCGCGGTGGCGCTGCCGGCGGCGCCGGGGCCGGTGACCTTGGCGTTCTTGCTCAGCTGCGCGGTCAGTTCCTCGATCTTCAGCTGCGCGGTGCGCTGGCGCAGCGCCTCGCGTGCGCTGTCGTCGAGCGCGTCGTAGGGCTGCGGCTTGGCGACCGGGCGCGGTCCTTCCTCGAGCTTGATGACGTGCCAGCCGTAGCGGCTGCGCACCGGCGTCTTGCTGTACTCGCCCTTCTTCAGGCTTTCGACCGCGTCGCTGAAATGATGGTCGACGAAGATGTCCGGCCGGAACCAGCCGAGATCGCCGCCGTTCTCCTGGCCGCCGGGATCCAGCGTGTAGCGCTTGGCGACGGCGGCGAAATCCTCGCCCTTGTCGAGGGCGGCGAGCGCCGCCTGCGCGTCGGCGAGCTTGCCGGTGAGAATGTGGCGCACGTGGTACTCGCGGATCTTGCCGTTGGCGCGGTTCCATTCGTACGCGGCGCGCAGCGTGTCGTCATTGATCGGCTGCGCGGTGAAATAGTCCTCGAGATAGGCGCGCGACAGGATCAGGCGCTGCTGGTAGGCCAGCTGGTCGGCGATCTCGGGCTTCCTGTCGAGGCCCTTCTTGCGCGCCGCCTGCGCCAGCACTTCCTCGGTGATCAGCTCGGCGCGCGCGGCATTGCGCGACTCCTCGCTGCCGGCCTGGCGCGGATCCTTCTGCTGCTGACCGATGCCGGCCGCCATCAGGCTGACGTGGTTGACGCTGATCGGCTGGCCGTTGACGTAGAGGTCGGCGGCGAGACCGCCGTTGTCGCCGGCGGCGCCCGGGGTCTTGTCCCGCGCCTTGTCGGCCGCGGCCGCGACGCCGGTCGCGAGCACGGCGGCGAAGGCCAGGGGTTTTGCATATCGGAACACGTAAATTCCTCTTCTCTGCGTGCTGCTCATTAATGCGTGAAAGCCGCAGCGCTCCTGCCGTACCGCTGGCAGGAGCGCCGGGCTGCAAGGGACCGCGTGCTCTTACAGATCGCCGTCCGGATTGACCGGCGCGGCCGGGAAGTAGCCCGGACCGAACAGGTTGGCGCCGTCACGCTCGAAGATCGCCGCGTGCGGCTTGGCGCCACCCTTGGCGCCACGCGCGCCGGGCCACAGCCATGCATCGCGCGCCGCCGAGTCGAAGTCCAGGCACGGCGTGCCGAGCAGCTCGTCGGTGAACGAGGTGTCGAGCACCGTGGCGCCGGTGTTGCGATCGACCTTGCCGAGGCAGACCGTGCGGTCGCCGTCCGACCCGGTGCCCGGCAGCGGCACGTGATTCAGCTCGACGAAGTACTGGATGAACAGGAAGCGTTCGCTGCCCGTCACCGGCGGCTTGCCGATCACCTGGTCGCGCGGCGTCTTCGACGCGCTCGGCGTGAGGTCCTTGTAGCCACCCTCGCCCGACGGCGTCGCCTGATAGCCGACGCGATCGAAGTTGGTGAAGTGCGGACCGCCGTGCGTGTAGAGGTTCTGCAGCGAGTTGAGATTGCCGCTGCCCGGACCGCCGCCCGTCGTGCCCGAAGGTTCGCCACCCGCGTGCGCGTCGGTCACCAGGATGCCCTGCGGCGTCAGCGCGCGGACTTCGGTCACCGCTTCGGCGAGACGGATGTAGCCGACGCCGGTCTGGCTGACGTTCGACGACGCCGTGGTCGCCAGGCCGACGCCGGTCGGGCCGGTCTCGAACTGGCCGATCGCGCCACGGATGCGCGGGCAGTCGTCCGCCTCGTTGTTGTGCTTGAGCACGTTGAACGCGGCGCTGACGCCGCCCGACAGATCGGCGCGCCTGGCCTTGATGCCGAGCGAGGTGTTGGCGGTGCGGCTCGGATCGGCCTCCGGGAAATCGCAGGCGATCGCCGTCGCGACGGTGCCGGCAGTGCCCTTGGCGAACAGCGGACGAACGTCGAGCGTCAGGATGCGGCGGCTGTGCTCGCGCGGATAGTCGCGATCGAAGTCGATGCTGCCGGCGGCGTCGATCGACTTCGGACTTTCGATGCCCGAGATCGGCAGGATCAGGAAGCGATCATCGTCGGTCAGCTGGAAGTAGCCGACGCCCGTGCACGGACCGGCGTCGTAGACGGCACGCCAGTAGGGGCCCTTGCCGCCGAACACATTGGTCTCGTCGCCGCTGATCGTGAGATCCGGGCTGTAGTACAGCACGCCGCCGCACATGCTCGCCGCGAAGGCGCCCTTGTGCGGCACGTAGTCGGCGCTGCCTTCGCTGCAGCTGTCGGCCGTCTTCGTGCTGGCCGCGTTGGCGGCGACGCCGCTGGCGCTGACCGCCTTGTCGAAACTCGGATCGCCGCTGTTGATCCAGCCTTTCTGTCCGACGCAGTGATGCGACTGGTGCGGCGTGCCGAAGCCCATCAGACCCTCGTTCTCCTCGTGGATGAGGATCGGCTCCTGACGCGGACCGTCCGGCACGGCGCTGACCGAGCGCAGGTACGGATTGCCCTGGTAGACGCCGGCTTCCTTGAGCGAGTCCTTGGTCTTGCCGTGCGTGTAGCTGCCGCTGGTCTCCCAGACGCGCACCGACGAACCGAAGCTCGACCCGCAGATGCCGAGCGGGCCGATGCCGGTGCCGGTGCCGCCATTGGCCTGGCTGCCGCACAGCTCGCCGAGCGCGCCGTTGATGGCGGCCGCGCCGATCGACGCGGCGACCGCGTAGTCGGACGTCGCCAGGTACTTGCCGTCATAGGTCAAGGCCATGCCGTGCGGCACGGATTCGAGGCCGGCGTCCTTGTTGCCGAGGAAGAACAGGCCCTGGTTGGCGGTGCGGGTCTGCCGCGTGTCCGGCGAGCTGGTGTACGCGGTCGGGTTGCGCGGCTGGTCCGCGCGCACCGCGCCGACGTACTCGGTGATGCCCTTGTGGCCGAGCAGCGGATTGTCGTCGGCACCGACGCCGAGATTGGCGATCAGGCCGAACTGCGCGAGATTCTCCAGCGCGCCGGTCACCGACGGCACCGACGGCAGGCAGGCGCCGAGCGCGGTCGGCGCGACGCGGTCCGGATCGATTTCCGTCACCGTGCCGCCCGGGCCGTACACGTAGTTGCTCATGTACGTGTAGAGGATCTTGTGGCCGCCGGTGTTCGACGGCATGACGACGAAATCGTCGGTCAGCGACGAACGCCGCGGCTGCGTGCCGCACACCGCGATGTCGGCCCTGCCGACGCCGCGCACGCTGGTGATGTCGTAACGGAACACGTTCTTCGAGATCACGCCGCCGGCGAAGGTGTACTTGTGGCCGGCCTTGAGGCCGTCGCTGCCGTCGGAGATGTACGAGGTGTACGACAGCATGTGATGCGGATCGTTGTGCGCGTCCGAGGCCAGCGCACCGGCGATGTTGCCGGCCACGTTCGAGGCCAGCACGCTCGGCAGCTCGGCGGTCCAGATCACGTTGCCGTAGGTCGTCGAGTTCGGTTCGGCGTCGACCACGGCGAGGAAATCCTGCGCGGTCTTCGGATTGCACAGCGGCGTCGAGCAGCCGTCGCCGGTCCAGATCAGCAGCACCGTGCCGTTCGGAATCTGCGCGCCGGTGTACTTGTTGATCGCCGGCGGCGCGCTGCCGCCGGTCGCCGCCGCCGCGGCGTCGCGCGTGCTCAGCACGTTGGTGACGGACTGCGCGGTGTTCTGCACGATGCCGGTGGTGGTGTTGACGACGTTGCCGAGCAGGCCTTCGGTGACCAGCGGCACGCCGGCGGTCGCCGCCGGGGCCGACAGCAGCGACGCCGCCGCCAGACCCGCCGACGCCGCGGCGAGCGCCAGCGGACGCAGGCGCGCCCCGCAGCCGGGCGGACGCAATAATCCAAACAGACTCATCTTTCACTCCTTGACTAAGCGATCGTTGGCTTAACCGATGCGGGTGGGTCCGCACCGCCTCGTCTCGAGGCCCGCCGGGTTATCTTTTTTCGCTTCCCCGTCCCGGCAGTGCGCGCAACGATACACTCGCAAAGCCATGTTGGTTCCCAGGCAATTAGAACTTTTCAGGAGTTTTTCGAAGAGTTCTTTCATAAGAACCGGCGTTTCTAAAATTCGTAGGAAATCTCCGAACGCGCTGTCAGCATTGCGGGCAGCCAACGGTCGAGCAGCAGCGGCGTCACGAAGCTGTCGAGCAGCGTGCCGCCGATCAGGCCGCCGAAGATCACCAGCGCGACCGGATGCAGGATCTCCTTGCCGGGCGCGTCCGCCGCCCACAGCAGCGGCGCCAGCGCCAGCGCCGCGACCAGCGCCGTCATCAGCACCGGCAGCAGACGCTCGCTGCAGGCGCGCAGCACCAGCGCGCGATGTGCAGGCAGCGGCGCCTGCGCGGAGAGGCGCAGGCAGTGGCCCAGCTTGAGCAGCGTGTTGCGCGCGGCGATGCCGAACAGCGTGATGAAGCCGATCGCGCTCGCCGCGCTCAGCGGCGTCGCCGTCAGCCAGAGCGCGGCGATGCCGCCGATCGCCGACAGCGGCACGATGCCCATGACGATCGCCGTGGCGCGGCGATCGCGGAAGCGCGCATGGACCACGGCGCTCATCAGCAGCAGCGACAGCGCACCGAGTCCCAGCAGGCGCCACAGTGCGGCGCGCTGCTCGGCGCCCTCGCCCTCGATGCGCGCCTCGTAGCCGGCCGGCAACTGCAGCGTGGCGACCGCGTCGCGCACGGCGTCGGCGGCGGCGTCGAGCGTGCCGGCGGCGAACACGGCGACGACCAGGCGCCGGCGCAATGCCTCGCGCTCGATGCGGCTCTCGCCCTCGCGCAGGCCGACGTCGGCGATCGCCGCCAGCGGCACGGTGCCGTTCGGCGATTCGATCAGCAGCGACGGCAGCGCCTTGCTCGTGCGTTGCGCTTCCGGCAGGCGCAGCACCAGATCGAAGCGCCGCTCGCCGTCGATCACCGCTCCGAGCGTCTCGCCGCCGGCGAGGATGCCGATCTGCTCCTGCACGCGCGGCGGCGACAGGCCCCACAACGCCGCGCGCCGCGTATCGACGCGCGCCTGCCATTGCCGCACCCGCTGCTGCGCGTCGGGCGTCGCGCCGGCGATGCGCGGGTCGTCGCGCAGCCGCGCCGCCAGCGTTTCGCCCAGCTGCCGCAGGGTGTCGAGGTCGTCGCCGACCAGCTTCACCGCGAGCGGCGCCTGCACGCCGGACAGCACATGATCGAGGCGATGCGCGATCGGCGCGCCGATCGACCAGCTGCCCGGCAGGCCGGCGAGCGCCGCCGCCACGCGCGGCCGCACTTCCGCCGCGCGGGCGCCGTCGGCCAGCGTCACTTCGAACTCCGAGTAATGCACGCCCTCGGCGTGTTCGTCGGCTTCGGCGCGACCGCTGCGGTGCGCCGCGCGCCGCACGCCCGGCACGGCGAGCAGGCGCCGCTCGGCGGCAAGCGCGACGCGCTGCGATCCGGACAGCGCGACGCCGGGCCGCAGCAGCAGGTTGACGGTCAGCGTGCGCTCGGCGAACGGCGGCAGCAGTTCGCGCGGCAGGCGCGTGGCGCCGAGCACGGCGAGCGCGACGAGCAGGGCCGTCGCGCCGAGCAGCCAGTGCGGTCGGCGCAGCGCCTGCGCCAGCCCGCGCTCGTAGCGGGCGCGCAGCACCTGCACGAAGGCGCGCTCGCGCGGCGCCGCGGCGCCGCGCAGGCCGAGCGCGCACAGCACCGGGGTCACGGTCAGCGCGACGAGCAGGCTGGCGGCGATCGCCGCCACATAGGCGGAGGCCAGCGGCGTGAACAGGCGGCCGGCGAGGCCGCCGAGCGCCAGCACCGGCGCGATGCCGAGCACGACGATGAGCGTCGCCACCAGGATGCCGGCGCGCACCTCGCTGACCGCCGCGACGATCACCGTGGCGGCGCTCGAGCCGGCGTCACGCTCGCGCAGGCGGCGCACGATGTTGTCGACACCGACCACGGCGTCGTCGACGAGCTCGCCGATGGCGATCGCCAGCCCGCCGAGCGTCATCGTGTCGATGCTCAGACCACAGGCCTGCAGGATCAGGATCGCCGCGACCAGCGACAGGGGAATCGCCACCACCGCCGCGGCGGTCGCGCGCGCGCTGCCGAGGAACAGCAGCAGCACCGCGGCGGCGATCAGCGCGCCGTGCAGCAGCGCGTCGCGCACGTTGCCGACCGAGGCGCGGATGAAGTCGGCCTGACGGAACACCGGCTCGATCACGGCGTCGCCCGGCATGCCGCCGCGCAGTTCGCGCAGGCGCGCCTCGATCGCCGCGCCGAGGCGCAGGCTGTCGACACCCGGCTGCTTCTGCACGGAGAGGATCACGGCCGGCTCGCCGTCGACGCCGGCGTCGCCGCGCTTCAGGCGCTGCCCTTCGCCGACCTCGGCGACCTGGCCGAGACGGATCGCCGCATCGCCGCGCCAGGCGACGGCGAGATCGCGCAGCGCGTCGAGCTGCAACGGCCGGCCGATCGTGCGCAGCAGGCGTTCGTCGCCATCTTCCTCGACGATGCCGCCGCCGGCGTTGCCGCCGTAGCCACGCAGCGCCTGTTCGATCTGCGCCAGCGTCACGCCGGCGAGGCGCAGGCGCTGCAGATCCGGACGCACTTCGTACTGGCGCAAGGCGCCGCCGATGGGCAGCACCTGCGCGACGCCGGGCAGCGCCAGCAGCGCCGGCCGCGCCGACCAGTCGGCCCATTCGCGCAGCGCGGCCGGCGTCACGCTGCCCTGCGGCGAGCGCAGGCCGAGCAGCATCACCTCGCCCATCAGCGAGGTGATGGGCCCGAGCCGCGCCTGCAAGCCGGGTGGCAGGCTGGCACGCGCGGCATCGATGCGCTCGGCGACGAGCTGGCGCTGGCGCAGCAGATCGCTGCCCCAGGCGAATTCGATCTGCAGCAGCGCAAGGCCGGCGGTGGAGGTCGAGCGCAGGCGCTGCAGGCCCGGCAGCCCGGCCAGCGCCGCTTCGAGCGGATAGCTGACCAGCGCCTCGACGTCCTCGGCGGCGAGCTGCGGCGCCTCGACCTGCACCGTCACCGTCGGCCGCGTCAGGTCGGGCAGCACGTCGACCGGCATTTGCGGCAGACGCAGCAGGCCGTACACCAGCAGCGCCAGCGCGGCGGCGAGCACCACGAAGCGCTCGCGCAGGCTCCAGGCGACGATGTGCGCGATCATCGCGCGCGCCGCGTGCGGCGGCGCCACAGCACCAGCGCGCCGCCGAACAGCACGGCCGCGCCGAGCGCGGCCGGCAGCCTGCGGCGCCACGGCCCATGCTCCTGCGCCGCGCGCGGCGGCGGCCGCGGCAGGCGGCCGGCGAAGCGCTCGTCCCAGCCCTCGCCGCGCACGCTCAGCGCGAGCACGACATCGCCCGGCGCGCCGCCGAGCAGGTCGGCCGGCACGCGATAGGTGCCCGGTTCGCTCTCCTGCGCCTGCACGGTCGCCGCGCCGACCTGTGCCGCCACGGCGAGGCCGGACAGCGGACGGTTGCTCGCGTAATCGTCGATCCACACGACCAGGCCCTGCCCGTCGAGCGCGGCGACCGCCTCGAGGCGCGCCGACTGCCAGCTCAGGCTCGTCGCCGGCGCCGCGGCCGGCGCGATCTCGTGCGCGACGTGTTCATGGCCCTCGTGCGCGGCGGCGACGCCGTCGGCGCCGAGCGCGGCGAGCAGCAGCGCCAGACACGCGGCGCGCTCAGCGCGACGCGGCTTCCGAGAATCGGCGGTCATGGACGAAACGCTCGTCAGTGAGAGTCTGGAGAAAGGCGATGATGTCTTCGGCCTCGGCGGCACCGACGCTCGTCGCTTCGCGCAGCAGCGGCTCGTCGCGCAGCGCGTCCGGCACGCCGCTGCGGTAGTGCGCGAGCACTTGTTCGAGCGTGTCGAAGCGGCCGTCGTGCATGTACGGCGCGGTCAGCGCGACGTTGCGCAGGCTCGGCACGCGGAAGCGGCCACGGTCCGCCGCGTTGCCGCTGATCGCCGCGCGGCCCGCGTCGTCGCCCCGCAAGCCGTTGCGCCGATAGCGGTAATCGGTGAACAGGGGTTCGACGTGGCACGCGCTGCAGTGCGTGCGGAAGGCGGCGAGCCCGCGCGTCTCGGCGTCGCTGAAGGTCGCGCGGCCGGCGCGATAGCGGTCGTAGCGCGAGTCGTCGGAGATCATCGTCACGAGGAACTGCGTCAGCGCGCGCAGGAAGCGCTGGCTGTCGATCGGCCCCTCGTCACCGCCGGGTCCGAAGGCCCGCGCGAACAGCCGCGGGTAGTCGGGATCGGCGCGCAGCCGCGCGAGCACGGCCGGCAGCGTCTCGCCCATCTCGACCGGGTTGGTCAGCGGAGCCAGCGGCTGCAGTTCGAGATGGGCGACGGCGCCGTCCCACATGAAGTCCGGCTGCCAGGCCAGGTTGAACAGGCCCGGCGCGTTGCGCGTGCCGTTGGCGCCGTGCAGGCCATGGCTGACGCGATGATCGAAATGCGCGAAGGCGGCGAACTGCTGATGGCAGCTCGCGCAGGCGATGCTGCCGTCCTGCGACAGCCGCGGGTCGTAGAACAGCTTGCGGCCAAGCGCGAAGCCCGCCGCCGTCGGCGGGTTGCGCTGGATGTCGTAGACCGGCGCCGGCCAGCCCGCCGGGCGGTGCAGCTGCGGCGTGCGCGACGGCCACCAGCAGGCCGCGCCGGCCGCGCCGCCGGCGACGAGCAGCAGCGCGAACGCGGCGAACAGCCGGCGGCGTGGCGGGCGACGCGGCATGGGCGGACTTCAGCGGCGCGGCTCGTGGTGCACGTGGTCGACGCGGAAGGCTGTCGCGTAGCGGTCGGCGATCGCCGCGCCGCCGGCCGGATCCATCAGCGCCTCGTGCCCGGCGACGCGCAGGGGCTCGCCGGCGAGCAGCGCGGCGGCGACATCGGCGTGCAGGTGCACCGTGCTGACGATGTCCGGCGCCAGGCGCAGCGGCCTGGGCAGCGGCAGATAGACGGTGCGCGCGTTGGGGCTGCCGCCGACGTGCCAGCTCACGCGCTGCCCGGGTGTCGTCGCCTGCGGCGAGCGGCCTTCGAGCTTCAGGAAGATGTAGCCGCTGTTCCAGGTCCAGAACATGCCGAGCGCCGGATCGAGCGCGCCGGTCTGCGCGCCGGCGCTGTTGCGCGCGGCGTCGACACCGATCAGAAACTCGACGCCCTCGTACTCGCCCGGCGCGAAGCCGGCGACCTCGAAGCTGCGCGAGGCCGGCTGCGCCTCGTCGACGAGAACGTAGCCGCGCGCGTCGCTGTCGCTGCGCGCCGCCGCCGACCAGCTGCGGTCATGGCGGCGCAGGCGGAAGTTGCTGAGGTAGTAGCGCAGGCGATCGATGCGCAGGGCGTCGCCGTCGTCCAGCGTGTATTCGGTCTCGCCAAGCTGCAGCGGCTGCGTGCCGACCCGATGGCTGATTTCGACGCGCAGGGGCAGGCCGCTCGCGTCGCCGCCGTGGCAGGCGGCCAGCAGCAGCGACGCGGCGCCGGTCGCGGCGATCGCCACGGCGCGAACGCGCCGTCGCCTGAGGGCGGCAGTCATCCCTTTCTGCTCCCGATTTGTGGAGGGAAAGCCGGCAATCTAGGAACGCGCCCCGGCCTTGTGAAGGAATGATTCGCCCTAGGCTTATAACCAAACGTCGCGCCGCGGCCTGACAGCGGCGGTCCGATTCAGTAAAGTGGCGGCCCCGACTCAGGCACCCGCGGCACCGGCAATGACCCTGCACCCGAAGAACTGGCGACGCTGAAGCGAACGCCTAGCGTCAACACCACCGGGTATCACTCGGGCCGCGCATTCTCTTCCGCGCCTCGCCCGACAGAAACACAGAAGGGTTAGCTCCATGCTGCTGATGATCGACAACTACGATTCGTTCACCTACAACCTCGTCCAGTATTTCGGCGAGCTGGGCGTCGAGGTGGAGGTGCACCGCAACGACCGCATCACGGTCGACGCGGTCGCCGCCAGGAATCCCCGCCACATCGTCCTCTCGCCGGGGCCGTGCACGCCGAACGAGGCCGGCATCTGCCTCGAATTGATCGAGACGCTGCAGGGCCGCTTCCCGATCCTCGGCGTGTGCCTCGGCCACCAGTCGATCGGCCAGGCCTTCGGCGGCGTGGTCAAGCGCGCGCACGATGTCATGCACGGCAAGACGAGCAGCATCCACCACAACGGTCACGGCGTCTTTCACGGCCTGCCCTCGCCTTATCAGGCCACGCGCTACCACTCGCTGGTGGTCGAGAAGGACACGCTGCCGGACTGCTTCGAGATCACCGCCTGGACGCAGCACGCCGACGGCACGCCGGACGAGATCATGGGCCTGCGCCACAAGACCTTGCCGATCGAGGGCGTGCAGTTCCACCCGGAATCGATCCTCACCGAGCACGGTCACCAGCTGCTGAAGAATTTCCTCGAGCGCTACTGAGGCCCGCCCGTCCATGAGCAACATCACGCCCCAGGAAGCGCTGCAGCGCACGATCGAGCACCGCGAGATCTTCCACGACGAGATGATCGGCCTGATGCGGCAGATCATGCGCGGCGAGGTTTCGCCGGTGATGACCGCGGCGATCCTCACCGGCCTGCGCGTCAAGAAGGAAACGGTCGGCGAGATCGCCGCCGCCGCGCAGGTCATGCGCGAGCTGTCGAACAAGGTCGAGACGCCGGCCTACGAGCACTTCGTCGACATCGTCGGCACCGGCGGCGACGGCGCGCACAGCTTCAACATCTCGACCGCCGCGATGTTCGTCGCCGCCGCCGCCGGCTGCCGCATCGCCAAGCACGGCAACCGCAGCGTGTCGAGCAAGTCCGGCAGCGCCGACGTGCTCGAAGCCTTCGGCGCCGTCATCGATCTGGCGCCGGCGCAGGTCGCGCAGAGCATCGCCGACTGCGGCGTCGGTTTCATGTTCGCGCCGAACCATCATCCGGCGATGAAGGCCGTCGCGGCGGTGCGCAAGGAAATGGGCGTGCGCACCATGTTCAACATCCTCGGCCCGCTGACCAATCCGGCCGGCGCGCCGAACATCCTGATGGGCGTCTTCCATCCGGACCTCGTCGGCATCCAGGTGCGCGTGCTGCAGCGCCTCGGCGCGCAGAACGCGCTGGTGGTCTGGGGCAAGGACAACATGGACGAGATCACGCTCGGCGCCGGCACGCTGGTCGGCGAGCTGCGCGACGGCGTGGTGCGCGAATACGAAATCCATCCGGAAGACTTCGGCATCGCCATGGCCGGCAGCCAGAACCTGCGCGTCGCCGATGCCGGGGAATCGAAGGCCCGCGTGCTCGAGGCGCTCGGCAACAAGCCCGGCGTCGCGCGCGACATCGTCGCGCTCAACGCCGGCGCGGCGATCTACGCGGCGCGGCGCGTCGGCTCGATCGCCGACGGCATCGCGCTGGCGCGGCACGCGCTCGCCGACGGTTCGGCGCGCGCCTGCCTCGATCAGTTCGTCGCCACCACGCGGCGCCTCAAGAACGCCGCCTGACCGCCACTCGACCGCTGCTCATGGCCGACATCCTCGACACGATCCTCGCCCGCAAGCGCCTCGAGATCGACCTGCTCAACAAGCGCTACGCGCGCGGCACGCTGGAAGATCTCGCGCGCGCCGCCGACGCGCCGCGCGGCTTCATCCGCGCGCTGCGCGACAAGGTGACGGCCGGCGGCGCCGGCGTGATCGCCGAGGTCAAGCGCGCCTCGCCGAGCAAGGGCCTGATCCGCGAGGATTTCGATCCGGCGTGGATCGCCCGCGAATATGCCGCCGGCGGCGCCGCCTGCCTGTCGGTGCTGACCGACGAAAAGTTCTTCCAGGGCCACAACGCGTTCCTGCTGCAGGCGCGCGCGGCCTGTGCGCTGCCGGCGATCCGCAAGGACTTCATCATCGACGAGATGCAGGTGATCGAAGCGCGCGCGATCGGCGCCGATGCCATCCTGCTGATCGCCGCCGCGCTGGCGCCGGCGCGCCTGAAGGAACTCCACGAGGAAGCGCGCCGCTGGCAGCTCGACGTGCTGGTCGAGGTGCACGACGGCGCCGAGCTCGAGCAGGTGCTGCGGCTCGGCCTGTCCGGCGGCTGGCTACTCGGCGTCAACAACCGCAGCCTGCGCAGCTTCGAAACGCGGCTGGAGACGACGCTCGATCTGCTGCCGCGCGTACCGACCGGCGTGCCGGTCGTCACCGAGAGCGGCATCGCCACGCCCGCCGACGTCGCGCGCATGCGCGCGCACGGCGTGCATCATTTCCTGATCGGCGAATCGCTGATGCGGCAGGACAGCCCGGCGGCGGCGCTGCGCGCCCTGATCGGCTGAGCCGCCGCCACGAAAAAGCCCGCCGCGGGGACGGGCCTCGGGCATCCGCCGCCGGCGCGGCGCTCAGGCGGCGACCGGCTTGTAGACGTTGAGGATCAGGATGCTGCGCCCCTGCGTCGCCACGATGCCGTCCTCCTCCAGCTTCTTCAGCACGCGGCCGGCCATCTCGCGCGAGCAGCCGACCAGGCGCGCCAGTTCCTGGCGGCTGGTGCGGATCAGCGTGCCGCGCGCATGCGCCTGCGCTTCGCGCTTCTTCGACAGGTCGAGCAGGATGCGCGCCATGCGGCCGGCGACGTCGAGGAACGCCAGGTCGGCGAGCCGGCGCGTGGTGTCGCGCAGGCGGCTGGCGAGCTGGCCGGCGATCTCGAACATGATGTCCGGATACTGCCGGTAGAACGTGAGGAAAGCCTGGTAGCTCAGCTCGCAGGCCAGGGTCGGCGTGCGCGTGCGGACGATCGCGGTGCGCGCCTGCTGTTCGGGGAACAGGCACAGCTCGCCGAAGAAATCGCCGGGCCCGAGATAGGCGAGCACGATCTCGCGGCCGTTCGCGTCCTCGAGCAGGATGCTGACCGAGCCTTCGAGAATCAGGTAGAGCGACTGCGGCGGATCACCGGCATGCAGGAGCGTGTGCTTCGGCGAAAAGCTGCGCTTGTGCGCCTGTTGGATGAAGGCCTGGATGACCGGCTTGGCCAGCATGGACATCGACTCGCTCCCTGAAACGATTGCCGAATGCGCGATTGCTGCGAAAATAGCACAACCCCGCCGCCCACCGTGGAGAGAAATCCTTGAAAGCACGTGTCAAATGGACCGAAAACGCCGTCTTCGTGGCCGAGAGCGGCAGCGGTCACGCCATCGTGCTCGACGGCCCGCCGGAGATCGGCGGCCGCAATCTCGGTCCGCGGCCGATGGAGATGGTGCTGATGGGCGTCGGCGCCTGCTCGGCCGTCGACGTCACGCTGATTCTCAAGAAAGCCCGCCAGCAGGTCAGCGACTGCTGGGTCGAGCTGGAAGCCGAACGCGCCGAGACCGAGCCCAAGGTCTTCACCCGCATCCACATGCAGTTCGTCGTGACCGGCAAGAACCTCGCCGAGAACCACGTGAAGCGCGCCGTCGAGCTGTCGGCGGAGAAGTACTGCTCGGCGTCGATCATGCTGGCGCGCGGCGGCGTGGCGATCAGCCACGGCTACGAGATCCGCGAAGCGGCCTGAAGCGCGCGGCGACCGGCCGTCGGGCGGTCGCCGGAGCGTCACGCAACGGTGATCGTTTTGGCGCATAATCCGCGCCTTTCGAAATGGGCCGCGCCGCCAGGAACCTCTGGGGACGCGTTCGGCGTTCTTGCTACCGGAGTTGAAAATTGGCCAAGGCCAAGCCGAAACGGACCGATAATCCGAAGCTGAAGCTGTTGGGTTTCAACAACCTGACCAAGTCGCTGTCGTTCAACATCTACGACATCTGCTACGCGCGCAGCAAGCAGCATCAGCAGGAATACATCGAATACATCGATGAGGCCTACAACGCCGAGCGCCTGACGGCGATCCTCACCGAGGTTGCCCGCATCATCGGCGCCAACATCCTCAACGTGGCGCGCCAGGACTACGACCCGCAGGGCGCCTCGGTGACGATGCTGATCTCGGAAGGCCATCTCGACGGCCTGCCGACGCCGGGCAAGAAGAAAGGCGAGAAAGATTCCGTCGTCGCCCATCTCGACAAGTCGCACATCACCGTGCACACGTATCCGGAAACGCATCCGGACAACGGCATCTCGACCTTCCGCGCCGACATCGACGTGTCGACCTGCGGCAAGATTTCGCCGCTGAAGGCCCTGAACTATCTGATCAAGTCCTTCGAGTCGGACATCGTGGTGATGGATTACCGCGTGCGCGGCTTCACACGCAATGTGCGCGGCATGAAACACTTCATCGACCACTCGGTGGAGTCGATCCAGGACTTCCTGTCGGCCGACATCAAGAACCGCTACCAGATGATCGACGTCAACGTCTATCAGGAATTCATCTTCCACACGAAGATGCGCCTGAAGGAACTCGACCTCGACACGTATCTGTTCGGCGAAGGCGCCTCGGAGCTGCCGCCGCGCGAGGCGAAGAAGATCCGCGAGAACGTCAACCACGAGATCAGCGAGATTTTCTACGGGATGAACATCTCGCGCTGATCGGGGCACGTCACCTTGCAGGAAAAAGGCCGCAGCAATGCGGCCTTTTCGTTTGTCGCGGGCAGGCGTTGGGGCTGCTGTGGTTTCCGGGGTTTTCTGGTTTCGCGCCCTCGCTGCGCGAGGGTTCCCAAGGTCAAAAACCACGGCAACAGCGCCCCTCACCCCAACCCTCTCCCCGCAAGCGGGGAGAGGGAGTCTGCTTTTGCCGTTGCTTTGGCTTTTCGCTTTTGACCTTGGGCCCCTTAGGGCCGCACCGAGCAGCGCAGCGCGCGCAGTGGGGCGGCGCGCCAGGACGGCGCGACAAGTCGCCGTCAGGCCATGGATGGCCTGTCGGCGACGACCCCGAGCACGTGAGCAGCGCAGGCTTCCCTCGCGTAGCGAGGGATGCGGCCCTCAGGGTGTGCTTTCTTTTGGTTCCTTTTCTTTGCACAAGCAAAGAAAAGGAACTCGCCGCAAGGCGAAATCAAAAGACTTCATCGGGCTGCGGCCGTCGCAGGACGAGTGACGCGGCCATCGCAAGGCCGCCCGAATCTCCGCCCTCGCGGCAACGAGGCCTAGAACAGATCGACCGTCCCCGCCTGCATCGATACCTGCGCCACCGGCTTGTGCAAAGGCTCGCGCCAGTCCGCCTGCGCCTCGGCCCTGGCGCTCGTCCCGTCACCCGCCTGCTCCCTGGCATCGAGCTCCGAACCGATCGCCTCGACGCGCTTGGTGTGCTGCTGCGCCACCGTCAGCGCCTGCGTCGAGATGTCCTCGAACTGCAGGCAGCGCACGGCGCGGCCGACGGCCTCGCTGATCTGCGCGCGCGCCTCGGAAACCGTGCGCAGACTCTTGGTGAGCCCGTCGTTGATCGCGTCGACCTGGCCGAGCAGCTGGCGCACCTCGTCCTGCGCGCCGATGCTCAGCGAGCTGTCGCGCGTCGCCATGTGCCCGACCGTGTCGCGCACCTTGGCGATCGCGTCCTTCGATCCGGACACCAGCTTGCGGATCTGCTCGTTGAAATTGGTCGAGCGCTCCGACAGCGAGCGCACTTCCTCGGCGACCACCGCGAAGCCGCGGCCCGCCTCGCCGGCGCGCGCCGCTTCGATCGCCGCGTTGAGCGCCAGCAGATTGGTCTGGTCGGCGATGGTCTTGACGTCGCCGAGCAGCTCGAAGATGGCATCGAGGTGCTTGACCATCTCGTCGATCTGGCCGACCGTCGCCACGCTCTGGCGGCTGACGTCGGCGAGCGATTCGGCGAGTCCGCGCATCAGGCCGACCGCCGTTTCGGCGAAGCGTCGCACGTCGGTGCTGGCGCCGGTGCCGCTCTGCGCGAGGATGCTGGCGACCGCCTGCTCCTGGATATGGGCCTGGCGGTCCATGTCGTTGAAGGCGCCGCCGAGCTGGCGCACGGCGTCGTTGATCAGCGCACGCACGCGCTCGACTTCGGCGGCGGCGGCGAGCGCCTCGCTGAGCAGACCGCCACGCAACTCGCCCAGGGTGCGCGTGCGGCGCTCGTTGAGCAGCAGCTGGCGGGCCAGCTCGCGTTCGCGCTGCTCCGCGCGCTGCGCCTGCATGAAGGCGAGCGCCGCCCAGGCGAAGGCCGCCAGCAGGCCGCTGCCCCACACCAGTACGCCGCCGGCCGACAGCAGCGCCGTGACGTGCAAGGCCGTCAGGGCGGCGGGGATCGCCAGCGGTTTCCACGGCAAGACGCGCATCGGGTGCTCCAGAGAATTTGCGATGAGGCTGTCGGTCTTATCGGCAGGCCGCCACGAGCCTTTAACGACGTCCGTCGCGCCGTTCATCCACGAATGAGAGGGGCGCGCGCTCAGGCGGCCGCGTCCTGCAGCAGCTGCGCGGCCACCGCGTCGAGCGCCAGCACGCGTTCGGCGGCGCCGAGCTTGTACGCCGCGCCCGGCATGCCCCAGACCACGCTGCTCGCCTCGTCCTGCACGAGCGTGCGGGCGCCGGCCTCGCGCAAGGCCAGCAGGCCGCGCGCGCCGTCGTCGCCCATGCCGGTCAGCAGCGCGGCGGCGACGTTGCTGCCGGCGTGGCGGGCCAGCGAGTTGAACATGGCGTCGACGCTGGGCCGGTGGCGGTTCTGCGGCGGGCCGTCGGACAGCCGGCAGACGTAGCGCGCGCCGTCGCGTTCGATCAGCAGATGGCGATCGCCGGGCGCCACGTAGACATGGCCGGCGACGATCGGCTGCGCGTCGTGTGCCTCGCACACCGCCATCGCCGACGTGCGGTCGAGACGCGCCGCGAACGGGCCGCTGAACGCGGCGGGGATATGCTGGGTGACGACGACCGCCGGCGCGTCGGCCGGCATGCGTTCGAGCACCTCGCGGATCGCCTCGGTGCCGCCGGTCGAGGCGCCGATGGCGATGATGCGATCGGTGGTGCGGAACGGCCGGCGCAGCGGCTCGGCGGCCTCGCGCCGCTGCGCGCCGCGCGGCCGCGCGCGCAGCAGGCCGCGAACTTTTTCGCGCAGCTGTTCGGCGTAGGCGGTGAGGCCGGCGCGCACGTCGAGCTTCGGCTTGGTGACGAAGTCGACGGCGCCGAGTTCGAGCGCCTGCAAGGTCACGTCGGCGCCGGCCTCGGTGAGCGAGGAGACCATCAGCACCGGCATCGGATGCAGGCGCATCAGGTTGTCGAGGAAGGTCAGGCCGTCCATGCGCGGCATCTCGACGTCGAGCGTCAGCACGTCCGGCCTGAGCTGCTTGATCTTGTCGCGCGCCACGTAGGGATCGCTGGCGACACCGACCACCTCGATCTGCGGGTCGGCCGACAGGATCTCGGTCATCAGGCTGCGCACCAGCGCCGAGTCGTCGACGATCAGGACGCGGGTCTTCATCGGGCGGTCTTCATCAGAACAGCTCCACCGAACCGGCCGCGGGCTTGGCGCGCAGGCGGCTCAGATAACGGCTTTCGTCGGCGGCGACGCTGGCGCGCTCGGCCGCCGGCAGGCGTTTGACCAGCGCGCGGCCAGTCGCCGGAAAGTAGTGGACGCGGCGCGGCACGATGTCGCCGAGATCCTGCGCCAGCACGGCGATGCGTTCGGCCTCGAGATAGTCGAGCACGAAGCGCGCGTTGCGCTCGCCGACGCTGCCGACGCCGCTGAGGCTCGGCAGCACGGCGCCGCCGCCGAAGACCTTGGCCTGCAGGCGGGCGCGCGTCGCGCCGCGCTTGAGCAGTTCGTTGATCAGCACTTCCATGGCATAGCTGCCGTAGCGCGCGGAATCGCCGGAGGCGCCCTCGCCGCCCGGCAGCAGGAAGTGGTTCATGCCGCCGACCCGCGCCAGCGGATCGTGCAGGCAGGCCGACACGCAGGAGCCGAGCAGTGTCACCAGCATGCGCGCATCGCCGGCGACCGCGTAGTCGCCGGGCAGCACCTTGTACGCGAGCGCGGCGAAGCGCGGATCGTAGTAAGTCCCTGCCGGCGTGTCGGCGCGCATCTCAGGCCCGCCGGTAGACGGTGCGGCCGCAGGAATGCACGAGATCGGCGGCGTGGAAGAAGCTCTCGGAATGGCCCGCGAACAGCAGGCCGTCGTCGGCGAGCAGCGGCACGAGGCGCGTCAGCACGTCGCGCTGCGTCGGCTTGTCGAAGTAGATCATCACGTTGCGGCAGAAGATCGCCGTGTAGGGGCCGCGCAGGGGCCAGCGCGCGTCGAGCAGGTTCAGCTGCCGGAAGTGCACCAGGGCGCGCAGCTCGTCGATCACCCGGCACTGGCCCTCGTAGGGGCCGGAACCGCGGCGGAAGAAGCGCCGCAGCCGTTCGCGATCGAGCCGCTCGACGCGTTCGAGCGGATAGATGCCGCGCTCGGCGCTCTGCAGCACCTGCGTGTCGAGATCGCTGGCGAGGATGCGCACCGGCGGCGTCAGCGTGCCGAAAGCCTCGCAGGCGGCGATCGCCATCGAGTACGGTTCCTCGCCGGTCGAGGCGGCCGCCGACCACAGCAGCAGCGGCCGGCGCTGCGGCGTCGCGCCGAGCAGGGCCTTGAGCGTGTCGAAGTGATGCGCCTCGCGGAAGAACGAGGTGAGGTTCGTGGTCAGCGCGTTGGTGAAGGCCTCCCATTCGTCGGCATGCGGATCGTCGAGCAGATCGAGATAGGCGGCGAACGACGCCAGGCGCAGCGCGCGCAGGCGCCGCGACAGGCGGCTGTAGACCATGTCGCGCTTGCTGTCGGCGAGGGCGATGCCGGCGCGCGCGCGGATCATGCGCCGCGCCCGTTCGAAATCGCGCTCGCTGAACGCGAATTCGCGCTGTTCCTCGCCGGCCGTCGCCGTCATGGCGGTCATCGTCGTGGCACCGCGCGGTTACTCAGAACTCGGACCACGGCGCCGTGCCGGCCGCCGCGGCGTGGCCGTTCATCCTCGCCTTGAGGGGCGCCGGACGCGCGACCGGCGCGGGCTTGACCGCGGCCGGCGACGCGAGCGCTTCGTCGCCGGCCGCGGGGCGCGGCGCGCCCGTCAGCCTGAAGCGCGCGACCGAGGCGGCGAGGCCCGAGGCCTGTTCCTCCAGAGAACGCGCCGAGGCCGAGGCTTCCTCCACCAGCGCCGCGTTCTGCTGCGTCACTTCGTCCATCTGCGTGATCGTCTGGTTCACCTGCTCGATGCCCTGGCTCTGCTCCTGCGACGCCGCCGTGATCTCGCCCATGATGTCCGTCACCCGCTTCACGCTGCCGACGATCTCGTCCATCGTCCGCCCCGCCTGCTCCACCAGCTTGGCGCCGGTGCCGACCCGATCGCTCGAATCGACGATCAACGCCTTGATCTCCTTGGCCGCCGAGGCGCTGCGCTGCGCCAGGTTGCGCACCTCGCTCGCCACCACCGCGAAGCCCCGGCCCTGTTCCCCCGCGCGCGCCGCTTCCACCGCCGCGTTCAGGGCGAGAATGTTGGTCTGGAAGGCGATGCCGTCGATCACGCCGATGATGTCGGCGATCTTCTTGCTCGCCTCCGAGATCGACGCCATCGTCGTCACCACTTCCGCCACCACCGCGCCGCCCTTCACCGCCACGTCCGAGGCGCCGATCGCCAGCTGGTTCGCCTGCCGCGCGTTCTCGGCGTTCTGCTTCACCGTCGAGGTCAGCTCTTCCATCGACGACGCCGTTTCCTCCAGGCTCGCCGCCTGCTGCTCGGTCCGCGACGACAGGTCCGAGTTCCCCGCCGCAATCTCCCGCGCCGCCGTGTTGATGG
>NZ_KI440839.1:191910-234686 GCF_000474945.1 Solimonas soli DSM 21787
GGCCATGGATGGCCTGTCGGCGACGACCCCGAGCACGTGAGCAGCGCAGGCTTCCCTCGCGTAGCGAGGGATGCGGCCCTCAGGGTGTGCTTTCTCTTGCTTACTTCTCTTTGCACAAGCAAAGAGAAGTAAGTCGCCGCAAGGCGAAATCAAAAAGCCCAATCAAGCGCCCAACAAAAAAGCGCGCGATGAACGCATCGCGCGCTTCGGTCAGGCATGCAGCGCCTACGAGGCCAGTTCGATCTCGCCGCCCAGCGCTTCGCGCGACAGCCCGTACTTGCGCAGCTTCTCGACCAGCGTCGTGCGCCGCGTGTTCAGCAGCTTCGCCGCATGCGCCACGACACCGCCCGAGTGGCTCAGCGCCTGGCGGATCAGCGACAGCTCGATCGCCTCGATGTGATCCTTGAGATTCACGCCTTCCGCCGGCAGCTCGGCGAGCGACGCGGCCGACATCAGCGGCAGGTCGGCGGCCGCGGACACGGCGGCTTCCGGCTCCGCCTGCAGCGCATCGTCGAACGCGAAGTCGCAGACGCCGTCGGCGGGCGGCTCCATGCAGTAGCGCTTCGGCAGGCTGGCCGCATTCACCGTCGCCTGCGGATGCAGCACCGCGAGGCGTTCCAGCAGGTTCGACAGCTCGCGCACGTTGCCCGGCCAGTGATAGTGGCACAGCATGTTGATTGCATCCGGCGCCAGCTGCACGCGGCCGTGGCCGTGCAGTTCCAGCGTGCGCAGCAGATCGTCGATCAGCAGCGGCAGATCCTCGGCGCGCTCGCGCAGCGGCGGCGTCTCGATCGGAAACACGTTGAGGCGGTAGTAGAGGTCCTCGCGGAACGTGCCCTTGACGATGGCGTCCTCGAGATTGCGGTGCGTCGCGGCGATCACGCGCACGTCGCAGTGCGAGCTGCGGTTGGCGCCGACGCGTTCGAAGGTGCGCTCCTGCAGCGCGCGCAGGATTTTGACCTGCATCGACAGCGGCATGTCGCCGATCTCGTCGAGGAACAGCGTGCCGCCGTCGGCCATCTCGAAACGCCCGCGGCGCGCGGTGAGCGCGCCGGTGAAGGCGCCCTTCTCGTGACCGAACAGCTCGCTTTCGAGCAGCTCCGACGGAATGGCGCCGCAGTTGACGGCGACGAAAGGCTGGTTGCGACGCGCCGAGCGCTCGTGGATGGCGCGGGCGACGACTTCCTTGCCGGTGCCCGATTCGCCGGTGATCAGCACGGTGGTGTCGAACGCGGCGACCTGCTCGATCAGCTTGCGCACGCGGCGGATTGCCGCCGAGTTGCCGCTCGGGCCGCAGTGGCGCTTGGCGCCGACGTCCTGTTCCATCTGCAGCAGGCCGGCGCGCTTGAGATGCTCGGACAGCGGCGCGTAGCGCACCGGCACGTCGAGCGGCAGGCAGGCGCTGGCGTCGAGGCCGTAGCGGTTGAGCAGGGTGTCGTGATGCGGCTGCAGGACGATCAGCGGCGGATGGCGTCGATCGCGGCGCAGCCAGGCAACGAACGTGTCGAGGCTCGCGTCCGGTGCGCAGCCGACCAGCACGGCGAGCCAGTCCTGCGGGCGATGCTCGGCGAGCATCAGCTCGCTCGCCGAAGCGAGCACCGTCGCACGGTAGTCGATGAATTCGAGAATGGCGCGCAGCGCCTCTCCACGGGCCACATCGGGTTCGATGACCAGAACGCGTGATTCAGACATCCGACCTCTCCCGCAGCAACCGCCGCACCATGTCGATCACGTCGCGGTCGTAACTGCGCTTGTTGATGAAACCTTCGGCGCCTACCTGGGCGACGAACTCGCGATGCGCGGCGTCGTCGTAGTGCGAGGCGATCATGATCACCGGCGGCGCGTCCTGGGCCTTGATCAGGCGCGTCGCCTGCAGGCCGCCCATGCGCGGCATCGCCAGATCCATGATGATCAGTTCGGGACGCAGGCTCTCGGCGACGCGGATGGCTTCCTCACCGTCGTAGGCCTCGCCGACAATCTCGATTTCCGGGAAGCTGGTGAGCAGGTGCCGCGCCAGAATCAGGAACGGCCGATTGTCGTCGACCAGCAGCGTCCGTACCTTCGTCACCACACCTCCCCGGGCTTCTTGCCCTTTCCGATTCAGCCTGTCATCGGCAGGCGCCGCGTCGCCGTCTTCGGCAGCCGATCCTTCACCGCCGGTATGCGCATCGCCTCGCGATATTTCGCCACCGTGCGACGCGCCACCTCGACGCCTTGCCGGGCCAGCAGCGCGGCGATGTCGCCATCGCTGAGCGGCGCCTGCCGGTTCTCGGCATTGATGATCTTGCGGATCATCGCCCGAACCGCCGTGCCGGAGCTTTCAATGCCGCGGCCGGCGATCTGTGAGGGGAAGAATGCCTTCAATTCGTACACGCCCCACGGTGTAGCCACCCATTTGTTGTTGCTGACCCGACAGACGGTCGACTCGTGCATGCCGATGCTGTCGGCGATCTCGCGCAAGGTCAAGGCGACCATGCCTTCCTCGCCCTTCTCCAGGAAGGCCTGCTGGCGTTCGAAGATCGCGCGGCCGGCGCGCAGCAGCGTGTCGTTGCGCATCTCCAGGCCGCGCACCAGCCAGCGCGCCTCCTGCAGCTGCTCGCGCATGGCGCGATGCGCGGTGGCGCCGAGCATGCGCTCGTAGGCGGCGTTGACGCGCACGCGCGGCAGGCGTTCGGCATTGAGTTCGACGCGCCAGGCGCCCGGCGCGCCGCTGACGATGAGGTCCGGCAGCGCCGCCTCGGCCGCCGCCGTCAGCGCCCGCGCCGGTTTCGGATCGAGGCTGAGGATCAGGTCCAGCGCGGCGTGCAGCGCCAGCGCGTCGACGCCGAGGGCTTCGCCGAGCCCGGCATGGTCGTGCGCGCCGAGCTGGTCGAGATGCGCGGCGACGATGCGCTGCGCGAGCTCGCGGCCGGCGGTGGCGGCCGGCTGCGCGGCGAGCTGCAGCAGCAGGCACTCGCGCAGGTCACGCGCCGCGAAGCCGCTCGGCTCGACGCCCTGCACCAGGCGCAGCGCGGCCTCGACTTCGGCCGGCCCGGGCGGCGGCTGCAGGCCCGATTCGGCGGCGATGCCGTCGAGCGGCTGCGTCAGGTAGCCGTTGTCGTCGACGGCATCGACCAGCGCCGTGCACAGCGCCGCCTCGCGCTCGCTGCGCACGACCAGCTGCAGCTGGTCGAGTGCGGCGAGACGCGCATCGGTCTGCGCCGGCGCGGCGAGACGCGCCTGCCAGGGTTCGCCGTCCTCGTCGTCGCGCGGCTCGCCGCCGCTCCAGGATTCGCGGCTCGACCAGTCGAAGTCCGCTTCGACGCGGCCCGTCGCCGCGGCGTCGCAGCCGCTGACTTCGACGTCCTGGCGCTCGTCGCGCGCGGCGGCGTCGTCGCAGGCGACGCTTTCGTCGACGTCGTCCTCGCCCTCGAGCATGACGTTCTGGGCCAGCGCCTGGCGCAGCTCCTGTTCCAGTTCGAGCGTGGAAAGCTGCAGCAGCCGGATCGACTGCAGCAGTTGCGGCGTCATCGCGATCTGCTGGCTGACGCGTGCTTGCATGTTCATCTTGCTCATCGAGTCCCCCCCGGGCTCACGATCTGTGAGCGCTCTCGGCATGAGTACTGTGTGAGACTTCTGCCATGCCGATAAGAAAATTATTCCCGACCACCGATCGGGGTTTCCCCGACGCGCGACGGCATTCCGCCGCGCCCCGGGCACGGCGTCACGCGGTGCTGTAGTCGAGCCCCGCGCGGATCGCGTGACGCATCAGCGCATTGGTGCCGTACAGGCCGAGCGACTGCATGAGCCGCGCGCGATGCGTCTCCACCGTCTTCACGCTGATGCCCATCAGCGCGGCGATTTCCTTGGTCGACTTGCCGCGGCCGATCAGCTGCAGCACCTGGCGCTGGCGCGGCGTGAGCACCGCGGCGTCCTCGGCGCGCTCGTCGGCGCGGCGCTCGATGGCCTTGTGCGAAATGGCGGGGCTCAGATAGATCTGCCGGCGCTCGACGGCGCGCAGCGCGAGGCCGAGTTCCATCGGTTCGGCGTCCTTGGCGATGAAGCCGGCGGCGCCGTTCTTCAGCGCGCTGCGCACATGATGGCCGTCGCTCGGCGCGGCGAGGATGATGACGGCGATCTCCGGATAGTGGCGGCGGATCTGCGCCAGCGCTTCGAGGCCGGAGATCTGCGGCAGGTTCAGTTCCGTCATCACGACGTCGGGCCGCAGGCGTCCGGCGAGTTCGAGCAGCTCCTGGCCATCGCCCGCTTCGGCGACGACCTCGGTGCCGGTACCTTCCTCCAGCAATTTGCGCAGGCCGGCACGGATCAGCGTGTGCGGCTCCGCCAGGACCATTCGCATTTGCAGCAACCCCCAGGTGAGGTGTGTGTATCGACCTGTCAGGGATTGTAGGAATCGATTTACGCCTCGCCGCGATGAACTGGCGAACGTGCGCCGGCGACAGACCGACGGTGCCGGATGAACACATACTGCTCGAGCGCCGACAGCAGCGCCTCGGGCATCGGCCGCCAGCGCAGCTCGGCGGCGCCGGCCTCGCCGGCGACCATGTCGCCGAGCCAGCGCAGCGGCGCCGGCGCGGCGGGATGCAGATAAACACTGACGTCGACCAGCGTGCCCGGCGGCGGCACCGCGCCGTCCGGCGTCCAGCGCAGGCCGCCGCCGCTCAGCTGCAGCGGCACCGCGTCGGGCAGGCCCTGCATCGAACGCAGCAGCGCGCCGAGCAGCTCGATCATCAGGTCCACCTTGTGATGCAGGCGCTCGAACTCGGCGGCGCCCGGCGCGTCGGGCTCGACGCGCGTGCGTTCGGCGAGCGCGGCGATCGCCGCCAGCACCCGCAGGTCCTGCTCGACGACCGCGGCCGGCAGCGTGTCGGCGATCGCCGGACGCCAGGCCAGCGGCAGGGTTTCACGATAGGCCAGTGCCGCCGTCATCTCAGGCGCGGGCGCCGATCGCGTCCCAGGCCTCGCGCAGCGGGCGCAGCACGGCGATGACCTCGTCGAGCGCCGCCGCGTCGTTGCCGGCGTTGGCGTGCACGAGCCGGCGCAGGGCGTAGTCGTAGAGGGCGTCGAGCTGGCGCGCCAGCGCGCCGCCGGCCTGGTGGTCGAGGCAGGCGCGCAGGTGCTCGATGATGGCCAGCGCGCCGCTGACCGCCGGCAGCTTGGCGGCGAGATCGCCGCGCTCGATGGCGCCGCGCGCCGCGGCCAGGCGCGCCAGCGCGCCCTCGAACAGCATGCCGGTCAGGCGCGCCGGCGGCAGGTCGGCGACCACCGCGCTCATCGAGGCATCCTGGTACTGGCGGACGGCGGCGTGCGACACGGTGGGCTCCTGCGAATGGCGGTGGACGGCTCCGATGTCTCCCTTAGCGGCCCTGCCCGGTGCTTCTTGAACGCGCCGCGGCGCGCCGGCCATCGCGGCGCTTGCGGTGGATCGCCTGCACGTCGCTCTCGGCGAGCGCGAGCAGCTGCGAATGCGCGAAGCGCAGATAGCGCTCGAAAGCGCCCGGCCGCAACGGCGTGTCGCCGATCTTGGTCAGCGGCGCGCCGGCATAGGCGTCGCCGCCGCTGGCGGCATAGCGTCTCGGTCGTTCACTCATCTGTCTTCAGCTCCTCGATATTGGCCGCGCCGGATCGAGCGACGGCATCGGCGCGCGGGCGATCGGCAGCGCCTGCCGCCGGCACCCACCTCCCCCAGCCCCTCCCCCCGCGAGCGGGCGGAGGGGAATTGAAGGCGAGCATTCGTTCGTTCCCCGATGCCCGTCCATCGCGAGAGCCTCTCTTCCCCGAGGAGCGGAGAGGGTTGGGTGAGGTGGGGCCGCGGCGCATGAAGCGAGCTGCGCTGCGAGACGCGCGCACCCACCTCCCCCAGCCCCTCCCCCCGCGAGCGGGCGGAGGGGAATTGAAGGCGAGCATTCGTTCGTTCCCCGATGCCCGTCCATCGCGAGAGCCTCTCTTCCCCGAGGAGCGGAGAGGGTTGGGTGAGGTGGGGCCGCGGCGCATGAAGCGAGCTGCGCTGCGAGACGCGCAGACCCACCTCCCCCAGCCCTCCCCCCGCGAGCGGGCGGAGGGGAATTGAAGGCGAGCATTCGTTCGTTCCCCGATGCCCATCCATCGCGAGAGCCCTCTCCGCCCCGAGGGGCGGAGAGGGTTGGGTGAGGTGGGGCCGCGGCGCGTGGGGCAAGAGACACTGCGAGACGCGCAGACCCGCCTCCCTCAGCCCCTCCCCCCGCGAGCGGGCGGCGGGGAATTGAAAGCGAGCATTCATTCGTTCCCGATGCCCGTCCATCGCGAGAGCCCTCTCCGCCCCGAGGGGCGGAGAGGGTTGGGTGAGGTGGGGCCGCGGCGCGTGGGGCAAGAGACACTGCGAGACGCGCGCGCTCGACCCTGCCCGCGAGCGGGCGGCGGGGCGCCACGTGTCACTCGTCCGCTGCCGTGGCGATCTCGGGCGCCGCGCAGTTGCTCGATGATGGCCGGGTTCTCCAGCGTGATGAGTCCTGTGTCGCGGCTTCACCGCGGCCGATCGTGCGCAGCAGGCGGCGCATGATCTGGCCGGACCGTGTCTTCGGCAGTTGCGCGACGATGCACACCTCGTCGGGCCGCGCGATGGTGCCGAACGATGCCGGCGAAGCCGCGGCGCGCAGCGGCGCGTCGCCGGTCGACAGGCGCGGAATGCCGTAGTGCGCCGACAGCATTTCGCCCTGCGTGCCCTTGCCGGAACCCGGCGCGCCGAGCAGTACGATTCTCATGGGGGTGCTCCCGCGTGTCGCGAGGTTTTCGCGCAGCGGCGCCGAGCAAAGCCGGTACCACCGCCGCGCTGCCTGCGGGGGCAAGGGCCGTGTCAGCGACAGCGGTCGCAAAGTGCGACAGCACTGTCCCGTCTTCGGCACAATGTCGCGCCGCGATCGCGGCACGACCGTCGTCCGCCTTCGCTACGACGGGCCGCGCGCCTTGGCATATGGTTTGCGGTGCGCGCGGCCAACGGCGCGATGGCAGCGCCGATCGACAATCGAGGAGATTCCATGTTCCTGTCCCGCTGCGGCCCGCTGGCCCTCGCCGTGTGGGCGCTGGGCGCGGCCGCCGAGCCGATCGCCGAACCGGGCGAGGGCAGCACCGTCGTCGTCACCGCCACGCGCACGCCGCAGGCGGCGTTCGACGTGCCCGCGTCGATCGACGTCATCGGCGGCGAGCGCTTCCACGACGACACGCTCGCCGTGAATCTGTCGGAAGGCCTTGCCGACGTCGCCGGCCTGCTGGCGCGCGACCGCCAGAACTACGCGCAGGACACGCAGCTGTCGATCCGCGGCTTCGGCACGCGCTCGGCCTTCGGCATCCGCGGCCTGCGGCTCTACGTCGACGGCATTCCCGCCTCGCAGCCGGACGGCCAGGGCCAGATTTCGCATTTCAATCTCGCCAGCGCCGGCCGCGTCGAGGTGCTGCGCGGCCCGTTCTCGGCGCTGTACGGCAATTCCTCGGGCGGCGTGATCCAGCTGTTCACCGCGACCGGCGGCGCGCCGACCGTCTACGGCGGCTTTGCCGGCGGCAGCTTCGACACCTATCGCGAGAACGTCGGCGCCCGCGGCACGCTCGGCATCGCCGGGCGCGACGCCGGCTACAACGTCGCCTTCTCGAATTTCCAGAGCGAGGGCTTCCGCGATCACAGCGCCGCCGAGCGCCGCTCCTTCAACGGCAGAAGCGATCTGCATCTCGGCGCCGCCGACACGCTGACGCTGGTGCTGAACGTCTTCGATTCGCCCGAGGCGCTCGATCCGCTCGGCCTCACGCGCGCGCAGTTCGAGGCCAAGCCGGACGCCGCCGCGCCGCAGGCCACGCAGTACGACACGCGCAAGAGCGCCAGCCAGACGCAGGGCGGCGCGATCTGGGAGCACCGCTACAGCGAGCGCCAGCGCAGCGAGCTGCTCGCCTACTACGGGCATCGCAGCATCGAGCAGTTCCTGGCGATCCCGATCGCCACGCAGACCAACGGACCGGGCGCCTACCTGCATTCCGGCGGCGTCGTCGATCTCGGCACCGATTACGGCGGCGCCGAGGCGCGCTGGCACTACCGCGGCGGCAGCGACGAGCGGCCCTGGAAGCTCGTCGCCGGGCTCGCCTACGACGACCTGCGCCAGCACCGCCAGGGCTACGAGAATTTCGTCGGCAGCGAGGTGGGCGTGAAGGGCGCGCTGCGGCGCGACGAGATCGACACGGTCTGGGCCTTCGATCAGTACCTGCAGGCCGACTGGCGCTTCGCCGAACGCTGGAACCTGACGGCGGGCGTGCGCAACAGCCGCATCGTCTTCGCCTCCGACGACCACTACGTCACCGCCAGGAATCCGGACGACGGCGGCGGCAAGGACTACTCGGCGGTCTCGCCGGTCGCCGGCCTGATGTTCCGCGCCAGCGAGGCAATGCGCCTGTACGGCTCCTACGGCCGCGGCTTCGAGACGCCGACCTTCGCCGAACTCGCCTACCGGCCGATCACGCAAGTGCCGGACCCGAACGATCCCTCGCAGACCATTGCGCAGGCCGGCCTGAACTTCGACCTCAAGGCCTCGCGCAGCGACAACGCCGAGCTCGGTGCCAAGTTCAGGTTTGGCGCCGGCATGCACGCGCAGCTCGCCGTGTTCGACGCCGAAACCCGGAACGAGCTCGTCGTGCTCAGCAACAGCGGCGGCCGCACCGTCTACGGCAACGCCGGCCGCACGCGCCGCCAGGGCGCCGAAGCGCAGTTCGGCGGCCGCTTCGCCGGCGACTGGCAGTTCGATCTCGCCTACACCCTGCTCGACGCGCGCGTGCGCGAGGACTACCAGACCTGCACCGGCACGCCGTGCACCGCGCTCAACGCGACCGTGCCGGCCGGCGCGCGCATTCCCGGCATCGCCGAATCGAATCTCTACGGCCGCCTCGCCTGGGGCCGCGACGCGGGCTGGCACGCCGGCGTCGACGTGCGCTACCTGAGCCGCGTCGCCGTCAACGACGTCAACAGCGAGGCGGCGCCGTCCTATGCGATCGTCGGCCTCGACGGCGGCTACGTGTTCGACCTGCCGACCGTGCGTCTGCGCACCTTCGTCAATCTCGACAACCTGCTCGATCGCGACTACATCGGCTCGGTCATCGTCAACGACGGCAACGGCCGCTACTACGAGCCGGGCCCCGGCTTCGCGGTGCTGGCGGGCTTCGGGCTGGAGTGGAAATACTGAGCGGCCGGAGCATGCCGCGCTAGAATCGACGTCCGCCTGAGCGCTCGCCCGCTGGATACCCGACGATGTCCGCCGCACCCGTCTTCACCTGGACCGACCGCTACAAGCTCGGCTACGAGCGCATGGACGACACGCATCGCGACTTCGTCGAGAAGGTCGATGCGCTGCTGACCGCCGGCGACGACGCGCTGCTGGCGCGGCTCGACGACTTCATCGCCCACGCCGACGCGCACTTCGGCGAGGAGAAGGAGTGGATGCAGACGACCGGCTTTCCGGCCGCCGACTGCCACATCGACGAGCACGCCGCGGTGATGAAATCCGTGCACGAGGTGCGCGAGCTGCTCGCCGGCTCGCCCGGCCCGCGCGCCTTCGCGGCGGCACGCTCGCTCGGCCGCGCGCTGGTCGACTGGTTCCCCGGCCACGCCACCTACCTCGACTCCGCGCTATCGGCCTGGATGTGCAAGCGCGTCTACGGCGGCAAGCCGGTGGTGTTCCAGCGCGACTGAGGCGCCGGCGACGGCCGGCTCCGGCCTCACCGGCCGAACATCCGCGATTGATGCGCCGCCGCGCCGGCCTGCGCGCCGTCAGGGACGGACAGCGCGACCTTGCCCGCCGCACGCGCGGCGTCGCCGCAGGCCAGCACGCCCGGCACCGTCGTCTTCTGCAACGCATCGGTGCGGACGGAGCGGCCGAGCGGCCCCTCTTCGAACTCGCAGCCGAGCTGCTTCGGCGAGCGCATTCGCCACCGTCGTCCGCGTGGCCGTGAACAGGCCGTCGAGCGCGTCGGCCGGGCTTTTTCCTGAGCGGACCGGGCTTACTTGCGCTTCATCGCCTCGAGCAGCGCCGCGCCGAGCGAGCCCTGCTGCGGCTTCGCTGGCTGCTGCGGCGGACGCTGGCCGCGCGCGTTGCGCCCATCGCCCTGCCCCTGCTTGAGGCCGCGCGGCGCGTCCCGGCGCGGGCCGGGCGCGCGCTGCGCGCTGCCGTCGTCCTTCTTCATCGACAGGGCGATGCGCTTGCGCGCCGCGTCGACGTCGACGACGCGCACCTTGACGACGTCGCCGGCCTTGACGACCTCGTGCGGATCCTTGACGAAGCGGTCGGCGAGCTGCGAGACGTGCACGAGGCCGTCCTGGTGGACGCCGATGTCGACGAAGGCGCCGAAGGCGGCGACGTTGGTCACCGTGCCCTCGAGCACCATGCCGGGCTTGAGATCCTTGATCTCGTGCACCTCGTCGCTGAAGGTCGCGGTCTTGAATTCCGGACGCGGATCGCGGCCCGGCTTGTCGAGCTCATTGATGATGTCGCGCACCGTCGGCAGGCCGAAGCGCTCGTCGGCGAACACGCGCGGATCGAGCGCCTTGAGCGCCTTGCTGTCGCCCATCAGCGATCGCACGTCGCGGCCGCAGGCGGCGACGATCCTCGAAGCGACCTCGTAAGCTTCCGGATGCACGGCCGACGCGTCGAGCGGCTCGGCGCCGTCGCGGATGCGCAGGAAGCCCGCGCACTGCTCGAAGGTCTTCGGGCCGAGGCGCGCCACTTCGAGCAATTCCTTGCGGGTCTTGAACGGGCCGATCTGGTTGCGATGCACGACGATCGCCTCGGCGAGCGAGCTGCCGAGGCCCGACACGCGCGCCAGCAGCGAGGCCGAGGCGGTGTTGAGATCGACGCCGACCGCATTCACCGCGTCCTCGACCACGGCATCGAGCGTCTTGGCGAGGCGGTGCTGGTCGACGTCGTGCTGGTACTGGCCGACGCCGATCGCCTTCGGCTCGATCTTCACCAGCTCGGCGAGCGGATCCTGCAGGCGGCGCGCGATCGACACCGCGCCGCGCAGCGAGACGTCGAGATCGGGAAATTCGGCCGCCGCCGCCGCCGAGGCGGAATACACCGACGCGCCGGCCTCGCTGACGACGAGCTTGGTCGGCTTCGGCGCCGACAGCGCGGCCAGCAGATCGGCGACCAGCTTGTCGGTCTCGCGCGAGGCGGTGCCGTTGCCGATCGCGATCAGCTCGACCTTGTGGCGGGCGATGAGCTTCGCCAGCTCGGCCTGCGCGCCGCGCACGTCGTTCTTCGGCTGGAAGGGATAGACGGTCGCGGTATCGACCAGCTTGCCGGTGCCATCGATGACGGCGACCTTGACGCCGGTGCGGATACCCGGATCGAGCCCCATCGTCGGCCGCGAACCGGCCGGCGCGGCGAGCAGCAGGTCCTTGAGATTGCGGCCGAACACGCGGATCGCCTCCTCTTCGGCGCGCTCGCGCATTTCCATCATCAGATCGAGCGACAGCGAGAACGCGAGCTTGACGCGCCAGGTCCAGCGCGCCACTTCGAGCAGCCAGGCGTCGGCGTCGCTGCCGTTGGCCGGAATCGCGCAGGCATCGGCGATCATCTGCTCGGCCGGCTTCAGCGCGCCGACATGATCGGCGTCGAGTTCGAGCTCGAGCATCAGCACTTCCTCGTTGCGTCCGCGCAGCATGGCCAGCGCGCGGTGGCTCGGCACGGTCGCCCAGCGTTCGCGGTGATCGAAGTAGTCGGAGAACTTGGCGCCGGCCTCCTGCTTGCCGTCGACGACCTGCGCGCGCAGCACCGCGTGCTCCTTCATGTAGGCGCGCAGGCGGCCGAGCAGCTCGGCGTTTTCCGCGAATCGCTCCATGAGGATGTCGCGCGCGCCTTCGAGCGCGGCTTTCACGTCGGGCACGCTCTCGCCGATGTAGGCGGACGCCGCGTCGTTCGGCACCAGCTTGCGATCGTCGAACAGCGCATCGGCGAGCGGGCCGAGGCCCTTCTCGCGCGCGATCTCGGCGCGCGTGCGGCGCTTCGGCTTGTACGGCAGATAGAGATCCTCGAGATCCGCCTTGGTGGTGACGGCGGCGATCTTGCTTTGCAGTTCCTCGCTCAGCTTGCCCTGCGCGCGGATCGAGTCGAGCACGGTCTGCCGGCGCGCCTCGAGTTCGCGCAGGTAGACCAGGCGCTCCTCGAGCAGGCGCAGCTGCGTGTCGTCGAGGCCGCCGGTCGCTTCCTTGCGGTAGCGCGCGATGAACGGCACGGTCGCGCCCTCGTCGAGCAGCTCGACGGCGGCGACGACCTGGCGCGGCTGCGCGGCGATCTCGGCGGCGATCGTGCGGGCGATCTGGGTCTGAATCGATTCTTGAATGGACATGCAGCGGTGCCTGGAATGGGGAGCCGGCCGACGGCGCGCGTGCGCCCGACGGTGCGGATCTGCGAATGGAGACGCCACGCTGGCGCGGCGTGCGGGATGGCGATGCGATCGGGTGATGCGTTCGGAAGGGGCGCCGGGCCCGCGTTCCGCCGGATTTCCTCTACTTGTCGTCGTATGGCGGCCGGCGCACCACCGCGCGTCGGCCGCCGGATTCTACCCGCCGCCGTCGCGCGTGCTCAACGCCGGCCGCACGGCGGTCACACCGTCGCCACCGGCCGCATGCCGGCACACGCCGGGAACGTGCGGCACAGCCAGAATTCGCGGCCGGCGATCGGCAGCGGATTCACGGCGTCCCTTCCATGGCATCTTGAAGCGCAAACCTGCCGCATCACGGAAACCCTGCCGCGCCGGCGACGCGCCGGAGTACCATCGCCGTCTGCATGAGCGTGGGTGCCGCGATGGCCACGACCCTGGAAATCCCGATCTTCCCGCTTGGCACGGTGCTGTTTCCCGGCGGCCGGCTACCGCTGCGCATCTTCGAGCCGCGCTACGTCGACATGACCAAGGCCTGCCTGCGCGACGGGACGCCGTTCGGCGTCGCGCTGATCCGCGGCGGCTACGAGGTCGGCCGGCCGGCGATTCCGTACGAGACCGGCTGCACCGCGCACATCGTCGAGTGGCAGGTACCGTCGCCCGGCCTGTTCTCGCTGGTCACGCAAGGGCAGACACGCTTTCGCCTGCGCGAGCGCCGCACGCAGGACGACGGCCTCATCATCGGTACCGTGGAACTCATCGAACCGCCTGATCCGACGCCGCTGCCGAGGGAACAGGCCTGGCTCGGCGAGCTGCTGCGCAAGCTGATCGCCGAACTCGGCGGCGAACATTTCCCGGCGCCGCAGCGCCTCGACGACGCGGCCTGGGTGGGCTACCGCTTCGCCGAGCTGCTGCCGATCACGCCGGAACGCCAGCAGCTGCTGCTCGAGCTCGACCAAGCGCAGGCCGTGCTCGCCGGCATCGAGCGCATGCTCGCGGACCTGCGCAGCGCGGACTGAAGCTCAGCGCCGCGACGGCCGCACTCTCCACAGCTTCATCAGCGCAAAGCCGCCGACCAGGCCGCCGAGGTGCGCGAAGTGCGCGACGCCGGACATCGAGCCGGTGACGCCGGAATACAGCTCGAAGGCCGCGTAGAGCACGACGAACAGCGGCGCCGGCAGCGGAATCGGCGGGAACAGCAGCACGATGACGCGACGCGGAAACAGCATGGCGAACGCCACCATCACGCCGAACAGGGCGCCGGACGCGCCCACCGTCGGCTGCGGCGCGCTGAACCAGGTGGCGACGAACAGCTGCGCCGCGGCCGCCGTGACGATGCTCAAGCCGTACAGCAGCGCGAAGCGCAGTGAACCGAGCGCGCGCTCGACGTCGCGTCCGAACACGAACAGACCGAGCATATTGGCGCCCAGGTGCATCAGGCTGCCGTGCAGGAAAGCGCTGCTGAGAATCTGCCAGGGCGCGAAGCCGGCGCCGAGCGGCCACAGCGCGTAGCGCTCGATGATGGGGTCGCCGATCGCGAGCTCGAGCGCGAAGATCGCCATGTTGGCGATCAGGAAGAGATAGGTCAGCGGCGAGCGGTTCATCGGCGGCGGATCGGGGCGAGGTCCGCCGATTGTACGGGCAGCGCCGGCGCCCATCGGCGCGACGCGGAGCCTTCGGTGTCCCGGAAACCCCGGGGCATGTCGGTGCGCACTACGCCCGGCGCGACGAGATTGCGCGACTGCCGCGCGCGCCGTGGTCCGCCGCGATCGACTGCGCGGGACCGATGAGTCCGGCCTTCACCGCGCCGCAGCGGGCGCCGCCCATGCCGGCGCGCCGGCCCGGACCGAGCCGATGTTGATGATCGGCGAACCCGGCTGCATCACACGCAGCGCCGCCCCGGCAGAAACAGAAAACCAGCTCGATCGGCGGCCTCGCGTGCGAGGTGCGGCCGTTTCAGCGTCGTTCCGCGGCGCCGCGATGCGCGGCAGCCGCAAAGCTCAGGCAGCGCGCGCCGCGGCGAGCGTGCGCGGCTTCTTGGAAACGGCGCCGCTCGACAGGACCGGGAAGCTGACGGTGTCGCCGACGAGCATCGGCGGGTTGGCGTCGATCAGCTGATCCTTCATGGCCTGCAGCCGTTCGCACACCTTCTTCTGATCGAGCCCGGCACGGGCGACTTTCGGGAAGAACTCGTTCTCCTCTTCCTTGACGTGATGCTGCACGTATTCCTTGAGCACGGTGACACGCGCCTCGAACAGGTCGTCGCCGGCCTTCATGCCGTCGAGATCCGCCATCAGCTGCTTGAGGCTGGCGTGCTCGACGACGGCCTCGTCGACCTGATCCTGATCGCCCTTGCCCAGCACGCGGCGCGACTCGGGATAGAAAATCTGCTCTTCGATTTCGGCATGAACGGTCAGCGCGTGGCAGATCGCGCTGGCCAGGGCGACCTTCTCTCGATCGTCCGTGGTGTTCTCGAACTGCTTGAACAGCGCTTCGACTTCGCGATGATCGGCCTTCAACAGCTCGATCGCTTGTGGCGCGTCGCCGAGGGACAGGCTTCCGATCTGCATGGTGGCTTCCTCGTTCGATGGACTGAGACGCCACGATAGAAAGCCCTGAATGAACCACGCCAGAATGGCGTTTTGCGATTGCGCCCTGCAAAACGCCGTGCTCGCCGAGATCGCAGCCCTGTCGGCGGCGAGCTTGTCGATGCCGGCCTTGTGCGCGCCGCAGGCCGGTCCGTAGACATCGTGGACGGCGCCGGAAGCCGAGGTGAAGACGATCAGCCCGCGAGCGATGCCGCGACCGGCGCCCGTCGTCACCGCAACCTCCCGGTGCTCCGCCATCCTCGCCTCCGCCGCGCCTGATCGCGCCGCTGAACATGTGTTCGGCATTTATAGCGTCGGCGATTTCACGCGGTCAGTCGACGCGCGTGCAATCAACGTTGATGGATGGTGCCCAGGGACGGACTCGAACCGTCATGCTCTTGCGAGCGGCAGATTTTCGTACCACTTCGGCTTTCGCCGCCGACGAACGTTCGTGGTCTGGAGCACGCCTTCACCGTGGCCCAACAGGGCTGTAGG
Source organism: Solimonas soli DSM 21787 (assembly GCF_000474945.1). Classification (GTDB taxonomy): domain Bacteria; phylum Pseudomonadota; class Gammaproteobacteria; order Nevskiales; family Nevskiaceae; genus Solimonas; species Solimonas soli. The sequence continues at coordinate 207,381 of NZ_KI440839.1, forward strand.
TGCCCGCCGTCTGCTCTCTACACCTTCCCGACGCGGTTCGCGCGGGCTTGGCTCGGCATTAGCACGGGTAATCCCAGAGCCTTCACCGAGTTTGACGGGCTTCACCTGCAGGGTTTCCCCCGCAGGGCTCATTGGTTGGTTTGAGTCTGCTGTGTCTACCGATTCCACCACCCGGGCAGGGCGTCGTGCGATTTTCGCATTTACGTGCCGGCGCTGTATAGCGGCCCCGCATCCGCGCCAGGCTTTCCCGGCGCGCAAATAGGCGAGCCCCGGCAGGGACCGGGGCTCGGGGGAACCGCCGCGTCTTCAGGGGTGACTTGGCGGAATCGAGCCGATTTCAGGGGGACCGGCTCGAAACTCATGGTACGCAGGGCCGCCCCCATGCGCCGTCACGCAGTCGGCAAACTTTGTTTCAAAACGTAAATGCGCGCCGGCCCGAAACGGAAAAGGCGGCCAGCGGCCGCCTTTTCGTGCTGCTTCCACAGCGCCATTTCAGAGCTTGAAGTCCAGGCGCACGCCGGCGTGGTAGCTGTAGGTGCGCGCTTCGCGCTCGGCGTAATAGACCACGCCGCCGCCGCCGATGCGCACGTCGGGGAACCGGCTTTCCGGGTTGACGTACACCGGGAACTCGACATTGAGGCCGAAGCTGAGCGAGTCGAACTTCACGCTGCCATTATTGTTCTCGAGGCGCAGATGCGAGTAGCCGATCGGCGCCGACACTTCGAGGAAGCGGAACAGATTGCCCGTCGGCACCACATAGAGACCATACATCTGGTTGGTCTCGACCTTGTCCGAAGCATTGCCGTCCTCGTTCTTCACGCCGAACTGCGCTTCGATGCCGATCGACGGAAACAGGCGCGTGCCGACGCGCAGGCGGTAGAAGTCCGAGTCGAACTCGTCGCCGCCCAGTGCCTGCTTGAGGCTGTCCTTCGACAGCGAGGTGCTCAGGAAGGCGTAGTCGACGCCGCCGTAGACGTAGAAGGGCTCGCGCGACGCGGAACCGCTGCGGCTCTCGTCGCTCGCTGCGGTGTCGCTGCTGCCGGCATCGGCGCTGCCGTCGGCCGGCGCGGTCTCGCCGCCCGCTGCCTCGGTCCCGGTGCTGTCGGGGCCCGCGGCACTGCTGTCCGCGGCCTGGTCGGTACCGCTGTCGGCCGGCGTGGCGGCATCCGCGGTGTCGTTCTGGGTCGATTCGCCGCTCGCCGCATCGGGCGTCGTCGTGGACTCGGTGGCGGCCGGATCGGTGGCGGCATCCTGGGCCTGCGCCGGGACAGCGAAACCGGCGGCCAGCAGCAACAGACCGAGAGGCGCGTAGGCGCTATGCATTTTCATGCTCCCCTTCTCCCTAGATTAATTGTCATGGGCCCATCATGGGCCGTTCATTCGATTGCGCCCGAAATGTTCCCCGATTTCCCCCCTCAAATCTAGTAAGCGGCGCCCACCGCCCCGGGCGCTGCGGTCACTGTCGCTACCGGCGATTTATGCTCGCCGCGAGCGCCGCACACCGCACGAAGCGGCGCTCAGGCTCTATAGTGCCGGCTCGCTCGTCGCCTACCACCCATGTACGCCGATACCCGCTTCTGCAACGCCTGCGGCCACGCCGTCGAGTTCCGTGTGCCGGACGGCGATCACCTGCCGCGCCACGTGTGTCCCAGTTGCGGGCACGTCCAGTACCTGAATCCGAAGCTCATCGTCGGCGTCATTCCGGAAGCCGCCGACGGCCGCGTGCTGATGTGCAAGCGCAACATCGAACCGCGCCTCGGCCTGTGGACCTTCCCCGCCGGCTTCATGGAACTTGGCGAGACCAGCGCGCAAGGCGCGGCGCGCGAGGCGCTCGAAGAGGCGCAGGCCGATGTCGAGGTCGACGCGCTGCTGATGGTGATCAACGTGCCTTACGTCAGCCAGGTCTACATGATCCATCGCGGTCGCCTGCGCAAGGAGCACTACGGTCCGACGTTCGAAAGCTCCGAGGTGCGGCTCATGCAGGAGAGCGAGGTCCCCTGGGACGACATCGCCTTCCCGACCATCCGCCACAGCCTCAAGCAGTTCTTCGCCGACCGCCGCGCCGGCCACTACGCCACGCACAGCCTCGACCTCGCGCACCGCCCGCCACCGCCGGAACGCGCCGAGACCGGACGCGATCAAGCCGATCCCGCCTGAGGCACAGGCCTCCTCCGTTCTGCCGATCGTCACCGCGACGCAATGGTTTAAACTACGCGCCCCGTAGAACCAGACCGCATCAAGCTGCGAGCGCCTCATGACCTTTGTCGTTACCGAGAACTGCATCAAGTGCAAGTACACCGACTGCGTGGAAGTCTGCCCGGTCGATTGCTTCCATGAGGGCCCGAACTTTCTCGTGATCGATCCGGAAGAATGCATCGACTGCACGCTGTGCGAGCCGGAATGCCCGGCCAATGCGATCTTCGCCGAGGACGATCTGCCGGCCGAACAGGCCGACTTCAAGGCGCTGAACGCCGAGCTGGCCAAGCAATGGCCGGTGATCACCGAAAAGAAGGACATGGCAGCCGACGCCAAGGAATGGGACGGCAAGCCGGGCAAGCGCGAGATGCTCGAACGCTGAAGTCGCCGCCACGGAACAAGTGCAGGCGCGGAAAGAGCTCCTTCCCGCGCCTTTCTTATTCCCGCCGAGGATTTCTTCCGCGCGCGCCCGCGCCGCCGCGGATGCCCTCGGCCCGCCATGGCATTGAGACGGAGCGCACTTCTTCGCGGATGCAGTGACGCGCCGCGCAGAAAACAAAAAAGCCGCTGACGGATCAGCGGCTTTTCATGCTGGTCGGGGCGACAGGATTCGAACCTGCGACCTCTTGCTCCCGAAGCAAGCGCTCTACCAAGCTGAGCTACGCCCCGTCTGGGAAATCAGGCTGCGCGATTGGTGTTGAATCGGGCCAGCTCGATCATCGCTTCCTTGTATGGTGAGTCGGGAAGATCACCGAGCGATTCGATCGCCTTGAGGCTGTGCCTTTCAGCGAGGGCGCGAGTGTAAGGAATCGCCCCCGTGGATTCAACTGCTTTCAGCACGTCGGCGAGCTGGTCGACACGGCCGTGGGTGACCGCGTCGCGGATCAGTCCGCTCTGTTCGGCGCTGCCGTGCTTCATGGCATGGATCAGGGGCAAGGTCGGCTTGCCTTCGGCGAGATCGGTGCCGACGTTCTTGCCGCTGACCGCGGCATCGGCGACGTAGTCCAGCACATCGTCGACCAGCTGAAAGGCCAGGCCGAGATGATGTCCGTAATCGTGCAGGCGCTGCTGCACGGATTCATCCTGCTCGGCGGCGATGGCGCCGAGCCGGCAGCCAGCCTCGAACAGGCGCGCCGTCTTCAGCTCGATGACACGCATGTAGCGCGCCTCGTCGGTATCGGGATCGCCGCAATTGAGCAACTGCAGGACTTCGCCCTCGGCGATGGCATTGGTGGCATTGGCCATGACATCCATGACCTGCATGCGGCGCGACTCGACCATCATCTGGAAGGCACGCGAGTAGAGGAAATCGCCCGACAATACGGCGCCGGCATTGCCCCAGACCGCGTTGGCGGTCTTGCGGCCGCGGCGCAGGCCGGACTCGTCGACGACATCGTCATGCAGCAGCGTCGAGGTGTGGATGAATTCGATCATCGCCGCATGCAGCACCGGCTCTTCGGTGCGGCAGCCGAGCGCGCGCGCCGCCATCAGCACCAGCGCCGGGCGCAGGCGCTTGCCGCCCGCCGAAGTGATGTAGCGACCGATTTCGTTGATGAGGGCGACTTCCGAGCGAAGTCGTGCGTGTATCGTCTCGTCCACCTGCCGCATGTCGTCGGCAATGGGCGCTAGGATGGTCTTGAGGTCCATAGGGGCGGCGCGATGCTAGGCGGAGTTGCGCTTGGCCGTCAACGACTTAGGGATTTCTCGCCGGGCATCTGGCGCGGCCGCGCCGGGTCGCGGCCGCGCTGAAAGTCTGTTGACGCGGCCAAGGGGGCTCCCTACAATTGCGCGCTTCATTCGGGCCGGCGGCTGATCGCGCGGCTTACAATCAGAACTAGATCGTTTCACTACTTATCTGGAGTCAACGATGTACGCCGTGATCAAGACGGGTGGCAAGCAGTACAAGGTCGCCCAGGGCGATACGCTGAAGATCGAGACACTGACCGCCGAAGTCGGCAGCGTCGTGTCGTTCGATGAAGTGCTGATGGTGGGCGTGGGCGAGCAGGTCAAGGTCGGCGCGCCGACCGTTGCCGGCAGCGCCGTGAAGGCCGAGGTGCTCGCGCACGGTCGCGGCGACAAGATCCGCATCGTCAAGCACCGCCGCCGCAAGCACTATCACAAGGAACAGGGCCATCGCCAGAACTTCACGGAAGTGCGGATCGTGGAGATTGGCACCGAGATCGTCGGCGCCTAAGCCGGCCGCCCCAACCTTCAAGATTCAGGAGCAACAGACATGGCACACAAAAAGGCAGGCGGTTCTACCCGCAACGGCCGCGACTCCGAAGCCAAGCGCCTTGGCGTCAAGAAGTTCGGCGGCGAAGCGGTCATCGCCGGCAACATCATCATCCGCCAGCGCGGCACGCAGTATCACGCCGGCGTCGGCGCCGGGCTCGGCAAGGATCACACGATCTTCGCGCTGGTCGACGGCAAGGTGCAGTTCCGTCCGCGCGGTCCGGCGGGCAAGCTCCACGTCGACATCGTTCCGGCCTGAACGTCGCGAGACAAGCGCAGAAGAGCCCCGGAAACGGGGCTTTTTTGTGTGTCGTTGATCTGTACATCCTGTACAAGCCGGGGCCATCCTTGGCCCCGGCTATCAAAACAAGCACTCGGCCATGAAGTTCGTAGATGAAGCCAGGATCCGCGTCGAAGGCGGCAAGGGCGGCAATGGCTGCATCAGCTTCCTGCGCCTCAAGTACATGCCCTTCGGCGGGCCCGACGGCGGCGACGGCGGCGACGGCGGCAGCGTCTGGGCGGTGGCCGACGCCAATCTCAATACGCTCGCCGACTTCCGCTATACGCGCCTGTTCAAGGCGCAGCCGGGCATCAACGGCCAGGGCTCGAACTGCACCGGCGCCGCCGGCGCCGATCTCGACATTCGTGTGCCGCTCGGGACGCGCATCTTCGACGACGGCACCGAAGAACTGATCGGCGAGCTGACGCGCGACGGCCAGCGCGTGAAGGTCGCCCAGGGCGGCCACCGCGGGCTCGGCAATCCGCATTTCAAATCCTCGGTCAACCGCACGCCGTACAAGGCGACCAAGGGTTCGCCGGGCGACGTGCGCGAACTGCGCCTCGAACTGTCGCTGATGGCCGACGTCGGCCTGCTCGGCATGCCGAACGCCGGCAAGTCGACGCTGCTCGCCTCGGTGTCGGCCGCGCGTCCGAAGATCGCCGACTATCCGTTCACCACGCTGTATCCGCAGCCCGGCGTCGTCGCCGCCGGTCCGGGCCGCTCGTTCGTGATGGTCGACATTCCCGGCCTGATCGAGGGCGCCGCCGAAGGCGCCGGCCTCGGCATCCGCTTCCTCAGGCATCTGCAGCGCACGCGCCTGATGCTGCATCTGGTCGACGTGCTGCCGCCGGACGGCTCCGACATCGTCAAGAACATCCGCACCATCAATGCCGAGCTGAAGGCGTTCAGCGACGAACTCGCGCAGCGCGAACAGTGGCTGGTCTTCAACAAGATCGACGTGATGCCCGAGGACGAGTGGCAGAAGCTGGTCAAGGCCGCGCTCAAGAAGCTGCGCTGGAAGGGCCGCTGGTTCGCGATCTCGGCCGCCTCGCACGCCGGCTGCGATGAACTCGTCGAGGCGGCGATGCAGTGGGTCGAGGCGCATGTTCCGGCGACATCCGTTGTGATCAGCGCCGAAGAAGCGCCGGTCGAAGCGGCGCCGGCGCCGAAACGCAATCGCGGCGCCGTGCCTCGCGCCCGGGACGAGGCGGTGCCGAACAAGGATCTCGGCCGCACGACCACGCGCAGCACCCGCACGCGCCGCTCGACCGCGACCAAACGCCCGCTCGACTGATACCGCTCCACGATCCGATGACGGCCCCTCCGATGACGGCCCCCGCCTCCAGCGCCAGCGGCGCCGCACGCCACAAGCTTCCCGAGACACGCCGCTGGGTCGTCAAGGTCGGCAGCTCGCTGGTCACCGCCAAGGGCCAGGGCCTCGATCACGAGGCGATTCGCGACTGGTGCGCACAGATCGCCGCCCTGCGCGCGGCCGGCAAGCAGATCGTGCTGGTGTCGTCCGGCGCCGTCGCCGAAGGCATGGCGCGCCTCGGCATGAAGAAGCGGCCGAGCGATCTTCACGAATTGCAGGCGACCGCCGCCGTCGGCCAGATGGGCCTGGTGCGCGCCTACGAGGCCGAGTTCAACACGCACGGCATCAAGGCCGCGCAGATTCTGCTGACGCACGAGGACGTCGCCGATCGCGGCCGTTATCTCAATGCGCGCGGCACGCTCAACACCCTGCTCGAACTCGGCGTCGTGCCGGTCGTCAACGAGAACGACACGGTGGCGACCGACGAGATCCGCCTCGGCGACAACGACACGCTCGGCGCCCTGACGGTGAATCTGGTCGAAGCCGACCTGCTGGTGCTGCTGACCGACCAGGAAGGCCTGTTCGAGGCCGATCCGCGCATCGACCCGGGCGCCAAGCTGGTCAGCGAAGCCTCGCTCACCGACGCCAAGCTCGCCGGCATGGCCGGCGACAGCAAGGGCGCGCTCGGCCGCGGCGGCATGCGCACCAAGCTCAATGCCGCGTACACGGCGGCGCGCTCGGGCGCGGCGACGGTGATCGCCCATGGCCGCAAGCCGGACGCCTTGCGGCAGATCGCGAGCGGCGCGGCGATCGGCACGCTGCTGACGCCGGCGCAGGGCGTGATGACCGCGCGCAAGCGCTGGATTGCGGGCCAGCTGCAGGTGCGCGGCAAGCTGTGGCTCGACGACGGCGCCGTGCGCGTGCTGCGCGAGCAGGGCCGCAGCCTGCTGCCGGTCGGGGTCAGGAAGATCGAAGGCCGCTTCGCGCGCGGCGATCTGGTCGCGCTCGTCGATGCCGCCGGCGAGGAGATCGCGCGCGGGCTCAGCAATTACGACGCCGACGACGCGGCGAAGATTCTCGGCGCCAAGGGCGAGGAGATCGCGCAGCGCCTCGGCCAACTCGGCGAGCCCGAGCTCGTGCATCGCGACAACCTCGTCGTGCGCCAGCGCGTCGGCTGAGCCTCCGCCGAAATGAAAAAGCCCCGCGACATGCGGGGCTTTTTCGTGAACACCCGGCTATGGGCTCACTCGGCCGGCGCCACGGCCGTCGAGCAGGCCGAGTAGATCTGCGTCGTGGTCAGGGCCGACAGCACGCCGGAGTTGTAGGTGAGGCGGATGGCGTCGAAGTTCTTCGTCGCATCGACCGACACCAGCGCCTGCTGGTTGTCTCCGAGCAGGCCGAGCAGCGTCAGCCGCAGGAAGTTCGACTGCGCCGTGCCGCTTTCCTGGACCACGCCGTCGAGCAGCGTGCTCACCTCGATTTGCGACAGCAATTCGGCCGACAGCAGCTGGTTTGCCTTGCGGCCGATCACGAAGCCGGCGGTATGCGGCGCGTCCGTCGAAGCGTCGAACACCGTGCCGCCCGCGGCACTGACGGTCAGCGACACATTGCCGCCCAGCAGGCCGACCGGCACGACCATGTTCGCGTAGTTGGTCGGATCGGCGTCGATCACTTTGTTTTCGTCATCGACGATGCAGCCGAGGCAGCCGAGCGCACCGAGAATGCTGTCCGCCGCGACGGCCGTCGTTGCGCCCTGCGAAGCGAGCAGCGCGGTGACGCAGGCTGCGTTCGTCACGCCCAGCGAGGCGCTCGCCGAACGCGTGCTGCCGCTCGACGGCACCGCGGCCTTGAGGGTCGCCTTGATCGTCACCGAGCCGACCGCGACGCCGGTGGCAACGCCGTTGGCATCGACCGTTGCCCGCGTCGGATCGGAACTGGTCCAGTCGAAATTCGTGGCGGGAATCTCCGCCTCGCTGCCATCGGCGTAAGCGCCGTAGACGTGGAAGGTCTGCGTGTTGCCGATCGCCACCGACGCCGTGCTCGGCTCGATGCGCGCGACCGAAACCAGCGCCGCATTCGTCACGACGATGGTGCCGTTCGCGCTGAGCGCGGTGCCTTCGCTGTTCGTCGTGCTGGCAATGATCGTCGTCGTCCCCACGGCGACCGGCGTCGCGTTGGTCACCACGCCCGTCGTCGGCGACACGGTGGCGATCGCGGCGTCACCGGATGCCCAGGTGATCGGCGTCGAGGCGACGTCGATTTCCTCGGGATCCGTCGAATTGCTGTAGCGGCCGAAGACCTTGTAGGCCTGCGTCGAACCGAGCGCGACCGTGGCCGAACTCGATGTCGTCGGCTGCCCGTTGACCAGCGTGAACACCGCCAGGGATTCCAGCACCGGCGCACCGACCGTGACCGTGGCCGTGTTGCTCGTGACGTCGTCCGCGGTCGCGGTGACCGTCACGGTGCCTTGCGCCAGGGTGGTCAGCACGCCACTCGCATCGATGGTAGCGATGGCAGAGTTGCTGACGTGCCACTCCACCTTCGGCGAGCAAGCGGTCGGCGCCTGCTCGGCGATGGCACAGGTGCCGGTGACGGTGAATGCCTGCGTCCGTCCGAGCGCCACGCTTGCGGTCGAAGGCGAGATCGTCAGGGTCTGCACCACGGATGGCGCATCCGGACTCTTGATGCTGCCGTCACCGCAACCGACGAGCGCCAGCGCGAAAAGCGCCGCCAAAAAGCGAACTGCCTTCATTCCAAGCTCCCTCTTCCCTACAAGCTGCGGCCCGTTGTGAGACACCAGACCGAAATATCAGTTGTTTACGGCTTCCCTTTGCGCAATCATAATCTAGAAAGCCTCACGAGAGAGAAGGGCCACGTTCGAGGGATGACGTGCGCTTGGTCGCGATGCGATCTTCAGTACGGGATCCAATCCGGCCGAGTTCGCCGGCAGGGTCGGTTGAGGCGCGTTCTAGGGATGGGAGACAAGCTAATGCGGAAGTTCGGGTGGCTCTTGCTGGCCGGGGCCTTGTGGGCTGGCAGCGCGGCGGCAGATGTGGATTACGACGGGCGCTGGTACGTGTCGCCCAGTGTTGGCCTTGTCTTCGCGGACAGTGATACCGGGCCGATGGGCTCGATCGCCGTCGGCCGTTCGATCGCGCCGTGGCTCGGCGTCGAAATCGAAGGCGGCTACAGCAGCCTGGACGTCGCCGACCTGATCTCGAAGAACGACTACAAGCGCAGCGTGCTCGGCTTCAATCTGGTGCAGTACCTGGCCAGCGAGAAAGCGACGATCCGCCCGTACCTGCTCGGCAACGTCAACGGGCATTACATCAAGTTCCTGCAGGAGAACATCGGCGGCGCCGGCGTCGGCGTCGGTCTCGGCACGTTCTTCAATCTGTCGCAGAACCTCGATCTGCGCCTCGAGGGCCGCTACAACCTCGATTTCATCAGCAGCAAGGGCGCCGTCCAGGACGACACCTTCTACCTGTGGACCGCCGGCCTGGGCCTGCGCTGGAAGTTCGGCGCCGACCCGAACGACGACGACGGCGACGGCGTGCCGAACTCGCGCGACAAGTGCCCCGGCACCCCGAAGGGCGTGACGGTCTATTCGGATGGCTGCCCGACCGACCTCGACGGTGACGGCGTGCCCGATTACCTCGACAAGTGCCCGAACACGCCGAAGGGCACCCAGGTCGGCCCCGACGGCTGCGAGCTGGACTCCGACGCCGACGGCGTGCCGGACGTGCGTGACCGCTGCCCGAACACGCCGAAGGGCGTGCAGGTCGACGCCAACGGTTGCCCGCTCGATTCCGACGGCGACGGCGTGCCCGATTACCTCGACAAGTGCCCGAACACGCCGCCCGGCACCAAGGTCAATGCCGACGGCTGCTCGTCGAACGATTCCGACGGCGACGGCATTCCGGACGATCTCGATCGCTGCGCGAACACGCCGAAGGGCGTCGCCGTGGGCCCGGATGGCTGCCCGCTCGACTCCGACGGCGACGGCATCCCCGACTACCTCGACGAGTGCCCGCACTCGCCGCCGGGCGCCAAGGTGCTGCCGAACGGCTGCGCGCTGGTCGGCGACTGCCGCAAGCCGCGTCCGGGCGAGCAGGTCGACGCCAACGGCTGCGCGATCGACAAGAACTTCATCCTCAAGGGTGTGAAGTTCGAGTTCGACTCCGACCGCCTGACGCCGGAAGCCCAGCACATCCTCAACCACGTCGCCACGACGCTGCAGGCCTACCCGAACGTCAACGTCGAAGTCGAAGGCCACACCGACAACATCGGTTCGGATTCGTACAACCTCGGCCTCTCGGAGCGGCGCGCCATCGCGGTCAAGAAGTACCTCACCGACCACGGCGTCGCCGCCAAGCGCATGACGCCGGTGGGCTACGGCGAGACGCGGCCGATCGACAGCAACGAGACCGAGGAAGGTCGCGAGAACAACCGCCGCGTCGAGCTGCACGTCGTCAACTGACGACGGCCGGCGTGTCATTGCCAAAGCCCCGCTCCGGCGGGGCTTTTCTTTTGCGCCGCCGACGAACGTCCGCCGGCGCCCGCCATCAGGGCTTCAGGAAAGGCGGCACGCGGCCGCTACAAGCCACGAACCGCCGACTTCCTGCCATGCCTCAGTCCAATTTCGGGCGCTTCTGCCGCCAACTCGACGAATGGAACCCGTATCCGGGCGCCATGCTGGTCCACGTCGACATCCGGCACATGCGCAGCATCAATCAGTGGGCCTCGCCCGGCACGGGCGACCAGGTCATCGCCGGCACGCTGGCGGTGATGGCCGACTGGGCCGGCCCGCACGGCCTCGCCACCCGGCTGTGGAGCAATGAATTCGTCGCCGCCAAGGCGATCGATCACGGCCAGATGGCGATGGACGAGTGCCATGCGCTGCGCGACCGTCTGTGCGCGATCCGCTTCCCGTCCCTGCTCGGCGAAGGCGAGCTGAGCGTGTCGATCGGCCTGATTTCGACCGGCGCGGCGCGCGGCGACTGGCGGCAGCGGCTCATGCAGGCGGCCGACGCCTGCCTCGAAGCCAAGCGCCGCGGCATCAACCAGATCGTGCGCGGCGGCGCGACCGCGCCTGAACAGAGCGGCACCCACCGCGACCCCGCGGCGGTCCTCAACTTCCGGCGCTTGCGCAGCGAGATGCGCCTGACCCTGCACCCGCAGCCGGTGATGGACATCCGCGGCAGCAATCCGCGCCTCGCCAAGGCCGAGTTCCTGCTGCGCATGGAGGAGAACGGCCGCTTCAAGCCCTTGCCGGCCGGCACCATCGAGACCCTCGAATACTTCGGCCTGACGCCGGAGCTCGACGCCTTCACCGCGCAGACCGTGCTGGCCTGGATCGACGAGCATCCGGATCTGGTCGCGCGACTCGACGGGCTGACGATCAACCTCTCGGCACGTTCGGTGGCCGACGCGCGTTTCATGCAGCGCTTGTTCAGCGACGTGCGCGCGGTGCATCCGCCCTCGGGCAAGCTCGGCTTCGAGATCACCGAGACGGCGGCCATCGAACAGCTCGACGTCGCCGCCGACATCATCCAGGACTTCCGCACGATCGGCTGCTCGTTCAGCCTCGACGATTTCGGCTCCGGCCTCTGCTCGTTCGGCTATCTGCACTCGCTGCCGGTCAGCGAGGTGAAGATCGACGGCCGCTTCATCCGCCAAGTCGCCGACGATCCGCTTTCGCAGGAGATCGTCCGCGCCATTCGCCAGGTGGCGCATGCCGCCGGCAAGAAAACCGTTGCCGAATTCGTCGACGATCCGCGCAAGCTGATGATGCTCAAGGCGCTCGGCGTCGACTACGCGCAGGGCTTCCTGTTCTATCCGGCGATCTCCACCGAACAGCTCGCCGCGCTGCTGCTGCCGGCCGCCGCGACGGCCTGAACACCGCGCTTCAGCGCGCCGGCCGCAGTGAACCGACCTGGCGCGCCAGCGCGCTGATGGCGGCCCAGTCGCCGGCCTCGATCAGCTTCTTCGGCGCCAGCCAGGAGCCGCCGATGCAATCGACGTTCGGCAGCGCGAGGAAATCCGCCGCGGTCGCCGGACTGATGCCGCCGGTCGGGCAGAAGCGCAGCTGCGGGAACGGTCCGGCGAAAGCCTTGAGCATGTCGACGCCGCCGGCCGGCACCGCCGGGAAGAACTTCAGCGCCGTGAAGCCCGCATCGAGCGCGGCGACGATATCCGACGGCGTCATCACGCCCGGCAGGAACGGCATGCCGGACGCGCGTGCCGCGGCGAGCAGCTTCGGCGTCGCGCCCGGGCTGACGCCGAACGCGGCGCCGGCCGCCTGCGCGCGCCGCAGATCGTCCTCGTTGAGGATGGTGCCGGCGCCGACGATCGCCTCCGGCACGGCCTCGACCATGGCGCGGATCGCGTCGGCGGCGGCCGGCGTGCGCAGGGTGACTTCCAGCACGCGCACGCCGCCGGCGACCAGCGCGCGCGCCAATGGCACCGCATCGTCGACGCGATCGATGACGATCACCGGCATCACCGGCGCGGCCGTCATCACTTCGCGGATCGTCGGGTAGCTGCGGCTCATCGCACTCTCCTGGCAAAAATCTTCAGACCGTGGCGCCGATCGCCGCGTTGAACGTACCGCCGAATATCTGTGCGCCCTGCTCGGCGCCCGCGGCCAGCGCGCGCGCATTGGCGAACAGCTCGCGGCCGACGCCCCAGCCATTCGCGTCGAGATCGGGATGCGCGATCGCGCGCCGCGCGAGCTCGGCGGCATCGACTTTCACCTCCAGCACACCGGCCTCGGCGTCGAGACGGATCGGATCGCCGCTGCGCACGCGCGCCAGCGGGCCGTCGCTCAGGCATTCCGGCGTGACGTGAATCGCCGCCGGCACCTTGCCCGACGCGCCCGACATGCGGCCGTCGGTGACGAGCGCGACGTGAAAGCCCTCGTCCTGCAGGCTGCCCAGCGCCGGCGTCAGCTTGTGCAGCTCCGGCATGCCGTTCGCGCGCGGCCCCTGGTAGCGGATCACGGCGACGAAGTCGCGATGCAGCTCGCCACGCTTGAAGGCCTCCATCATCGCGTCCTGGCTGTCGAACACGACGGCCGGCGCCTCGACGATGCGGTGCTCCGGCTTCACCGCCGAGACCTTGATCACGGCGCGGCCGAGATTGCCGGTCAGCAGCTTCAGGCCGCCGTCGGCGCTGAACGGCGCGGCGGCGCCGCGCAGCACGTTGGCGTCGAGGCTCGCGGCCGGCGCGGCGCGCCACGCGAGCGTTTCGCCATCGAGGAACGGCTCCTCGGTGTAGCGCCGCAGGCCCGGGCCGGCGACGGTCTTCACATCCTCGTGCAGCAGGCCGGCGTCGAGCAGCTCGCGCACCAGGAAGCCCATGCCGCCCGCGGCGTGGAAGTGATTCACGTCGGCGCCGCCGTTCGGATAGATGCGCGCCAGCAGCGGCACGATGCCGGACAGCGCGTCGAAATCGCCCCAGTCGATGAGCATGCCCGCCGCCTGCGCGATGGCGATGAGATGGATCGTGTGGTTGGTCGAGCCGCCGGTCGCCAGAAGGCCGACCACGGCGTTGACGATCGCCCGCTCGTCGACGATCTCGGCGATCGGCGTGTACTGGCCGCCGTCGCCGAGCGACGTGATCTTCGCGGCGCGCTGCGCGGCGGCGCGCGTGAGCGCGTCGCGCAGCGGCGTGTTGGGGTTGACGAAGGCGGCGCCCGGCAGATGCAGGCCCATGATCTCCATCAGCATCTGGTTGCTGTTGGCGGTGCCGTAGAACGTGCAGGTGCCCGGACCGTGGTAGGACTTCATCTCCGATTCGAGCAGCGCCTCGCGGCCGACCTTGCCCTGCGCATACAGCTGGCGCGTCTTCGCCTTGTCGGCATTGGAGATGCCGCTGGTCATCGGCCCGCCCGGCACGAAGATCGCCGGCAGGTGCCCGAACTGCAGCGCGCCGATCAGCAGGCCCGGCACGATCTTGTCGCAGATGCCGAGGCACAGCACCGCGTCGAACACGTTGTGCGACAGCGCCACCGCCGTCGCCATGGCGATCACGTCGCGCGAGAACAGCGACAGCTCCATGCCGGTCTGACCCTGCGTGACGCCGTCGCACATCGCCGGCACGCCGCCGGCGAACTGCGCGACCGCGCCGGCCCGGCGCGCCGCGTCCTTGATCAACGCCGGGAAACGCTCGTAAGGCTGGTGCGCCGACAGCATGTCGTTGTACGCGGAGACGATGGCGAGGTTCGGCCAGGCCGGGCCGCGCAGCGCATCCTTGTCGGCATCCGGCGCCGCCGCGAACGCGTGCGCAAGGTTGGTACACGACACCTGGGCGCGCACCGTGCCGCGCGTGCGCGCCGCCGCGACGTGCCGCAGATAGCGCTCGCGCGACGGCCTGCTGCGCGCGCGGATGCGTTCGGTGACTTCGTGAACGAGCGGATGAAGGCGCATGTCGGTTCCTCGCGGCGATTCAGCGTCCATGTATTAATACTACAAGATATGCGGCAGCCCGGCCAGCCGTCCGTGCCCGGCTCCATCTGGACAATGGCTTGCCGCCATCGGTTCCTTGCCGCCACGAGCCTTCAGAACTCAGGCTCGCGGATGAGGTCCATGACGGAAGCCGCATAGGCAGGCGGCCGGAAATCTTGTAGTATTCATACAAGATTTGGCAGGCCAACGAGTCCATAGCCCGAAAGGAGCCGCTTCGCGGCGCGAAGCGGAACGTGCAATGGCAGCAACCGATACTTTCGATTTCATCCTGTTCGGCGGCAGCGGCGATCTGGCGATGCGCAAGCTGCTGCCGGCGCTCTACTACCGCCACCGCGACACCAGCGACACCGCCGGCTGGCGCATCATCGGCATCGGCCGCCAGGCGATGACCCGCGAGGAGTACATCGCGCTCGCGCACGAGCACTGCCGCAAGTACGTCGCCGCCAAGGATTTCATCGACAGCGCCTGGACCGCGTTCGCCGGCTGTCTCGATCACGTGCGGCTCGACGCGACGGCGGCGGCCGACTACCTGGCGCTGGCCGACAAGCTCAAGGACGGCGCCACGCGCACCCGCGTCTTCTATCTCGCCACGGCGCCGAGCCTGTTCACCGGCATCGTCGAGAACCTCGGCGCCGCCGGGCTCGTCACGCCGCTGAGCCGCGTCGTGCTCGAAAAGCCGCTCGGCCGCGACCTCGCTTCGGCGCGCGAGATCAACGATCACGTCGGCCGCGTGTTCGAGGAGCGACAGATCTTCCGCATCGACCACTACCTCGGCAAGGAAGCGGTGCAGAACCTGATCGCGCTGCGCTTCGGCAACGCGCTGTTCGAGCCGCAATGGAACCGCGCCTGGGTCCGCGACGTGCAGATCACCATCGCCGAGACGGTCGGCGTCGAGGGTCGCGGCGAGTTCTACGATTCGACCGGCGCGCTGCGCGACATGGTGCAGAACCATCTTCTGCAGCTGCTCTGCATCGTCGCCATGGAACCGCCGGCGAGCATCGATGCCGACCGCGTGCGCGACGAGAAGCTCAAGGTGCTGCACTCGCTGCGTCCGTTCAGCGCCGACGAGGCCGCGCAGCGCACGGTGCGTGGCCAGTACCGCGCCGGCGCGATCGGCAACAAGCCGGTGCCGGGCTATCTCGAGGAGCAGGGCATCCCGGCGCAGAGCCGCACCGAAACCTTCGTGGCGATCAAGGCCGAGCTCGACAACTGGCGCTGGGCCGGCGTGCCGTTCTACCTGCGCACCGGCAAGCGCATGCAGCAGCGCCTCGCCGAGATCGTCGTCAACTTCCGCGGCGTGCCGCATCCGATCCTGCGCGCGACCGGCGGCGAGCCGATCAACCGTCTCGTCATCAGCCTGCAGCCCGACGAGGGCCTGCGCCTCGATCTGATGGCCAAGGTGCCGGGCCAGAGCATGGACATCCGGCCGATCTCGCTCGACGTCGCACTGACCGAGACCTATCACTCGCGGCAGTGGGACGCCTACGAGCGCCTGATCGTCGATGCGATCGAAGGCAATCTGACGCTGTTCATGCGCCGCGACGAGCAGGATGCCGCCTGGCAATGGGTCGAGCCGATCATGAAGGCCTGGGACAAGAGCGGCCAGCCGCCGCGCTCCTACCCCGCCGGCACCTGGGGCCCGACCGCGGCGAGTGCGCTGATCGCACGCGACGGCCACGCCTGGCACGAGGAAAGCTGAGCGATGCCCGCACCGGCACCACTCGCGCTGCCGTCGCGGATCGTCCAGCATCTGGCCGCCGACGCGGCCGCATCGGCGCTCGCGCTCGCCGACTTCGTCGCCGAAACCCTGCGCGCCGCGCTGCGCGAACGCGCGCGCGCGACGCTGCTGGTGTCCGGCGGACGCAGCCCGATTGCCTTCTTCGCGGCGCTGTCGCGCCGTGAGCTGGACTGGTCGCGCGTCATCATCAGTCTCGTCGACGAGCGCGCCGTGCCGCGGACCCATGCCGACAGCAACGCGCGCCTGCTCGCCGAACACCTGTTGCAGAACGCCGCGGCGGCGGCGCAGTTCGTGCCGCTGTACGTCGAGGCCGGCGACATCGAGGAGGCGGCCAGCGATGCCGCCGCGCGCATCGCCGCGCTGCCGACGCCGTTCGACGTCGTCGTGCTCGGCATGGGCGACGATGGTCATACCGCCTCGCTGTTTCCCGGCGCGCCGGGCACCGACGCCGGACTCGATCGCGCCCAGACCCATCGCGTCGTCGTCACGCGACCGCCGGCCGCGCCGCACGCGCGGCTGACGCTGACGCGCCGCGCCCTGCTCGACTCGCGCACGCTGATCCTCGCCATCCACGGCGAGCGCAAGCGCGCGGTGCTGGAAGCCGCGGCGACCGCCTCGCCGGAGCAGCTGCCGATCGCCGCTTTCGTGCAGCAGGACGCCGTGCCCCTGCAGCTGTTCTACAGCCAATGAACCGCGGCCGCGCCGCGCCGCCCAGCTCACTGCTGGCGCGCATCGCCACCGGGCTCGACGCGTTGCGCAAGTCCGAACGCGCGGTCGCCGACTTCGTGCTCGCACAGCCGAACGACGTGCTGCAGCTGTCGATCGCCGAGCTCGCCGAGCGTGCCGGCGTCAGCCAGCCGACGGTCGCGCGCTTCGCGACCGCGCTCGGCTTTTCCGGCTACCGCGAATTCAAGCTGCGCCTCGCGCAGAGCCTCGCCTCGGGCGTACCGTTCGTGCACCAGGATGTCGGCCCCGACGACGCGCTCGAAATGGTCGGCCCCAAGGTCTTCGATCGCACCATCGGCGCGCTGCTCGACGTGCGCAACCACCTCGACGCGACGCGGCTCGCGCAGGCGGTGCATCTGCTCGCCAAGGCGCGGCGCATCGATTTCCACGGCATCGGCAATTCCGGCATCGTCGCGCTCGACGGCCAGCACAAGTTCTTCCGCTACGGCGTGCCGGCGGCCGCCTATGTCGACGCGCACGCGATGCTGATGGCGGCGACCGTGCTCGGCCGCGGCGATGTCGTCGTCGCCATCTCGGCGACCGGCCGCACCACCGACATGCTCGCCGCCGCCGAGATCGCCCGCGAAGCCGGCGCCGGCGTGATCGCCATCACCGCCAGCGCCTCGCCGCTGGCGCGCCTGGCCAGCGTCACGCTCGCCGTCGACGTGCCGGAAGACCCCGATGTCTACACGCCGATGATCTCGCGCATCGCGCACCTGGCGATCGTCGACGTGCTCGCGGTCGGCGTCGCGCTCGAACTCGGCCCGGCGCTGGTCAAGCGTCTCGAGCGCGCCAAGCAGACCCTGCGCGACAAGCGCGTTTCCGAACCGGAGGCCTGACGCGCTGCGCGCGCCGCGCACTTCGCCGACAATCGCGGCTCCATCCACTTGGAGAAGCGCCATGCTCTACCGCCTCGGCGACCGCGTCCCGCATTTCGAAGGCCAGCACTGGATCGCGCCGAACGCCACGGTGATCGGTTCGGTGCGCGCCGCGCCGGGCGTGAGCATCTGGTTCAACGTCGTCATCCGCGGCGACAACGACGACATCGTCATCGGCGAGAACACCAACATCCAGGAAGGCTCGGTGCTGCACACCGATCCGGGCCTGAAGCTGACGATCGGCCGCGACTGCACGATCGGCCACATGGTGATGCTGCACGGCTGCACGATCGGCGAGCGCACGCTGATCGGCATCGGCTCGACGGTGCTCAACCGCGCGAGGATCGGCAGCAACTGCATCGTCGGCGCCAATTCGCTGGTCACCGAAGGCAAGGAGTTCCCGGACAACGCGCTGATCGTCGGTGCGCCGGCCAAGGTCGTGCGCACGCTGAGCGATCAGGAAGTGCAGATCCTCAAGATCCAGGCGCAGGGCTATGTCGCCAACGGCAGGCGCTTCGCCGAGCAGCTGCAAGCGCTCTGAAACGCTCAATCCGGCGCGCGCAGCCGGTAGCCGACGCCGGCCTCGGTCTGGATCAGCTCCGGATGCTGGCCGTCGCGCTCGAGCTTCTGGCGCAGCTGGCGCACGTAGATGCGCAGGTACTGCACGTCGATCTCCGCCTCGCCGGGCCAGACCGCGGCCATCAGCGCGCGATGCGTCAGCACTTTGCCGGCATGCAGCACCAGCTGTTCGAGCAGTGCGTACTCCTTGGGCGAGAGCTTGACCTCCTCGCCCGCCAGCGACACGCGGCGATGCACGAGATCGATGGTCAGCGCGCCGCTGCGATAGAGCGGCCGCGCGCCCTGCTGCTGCAGGCGATGGCGCAGCGCGGCGCGGATGCGCGCCATCAGCTCCTCCGTGCCGAAGGGCTTGCTGACGTAGTCGTCGGCGCCTTCGTCGAGCGCCTGCACCTTCGCTGCCTCGAAATCGCGGCTCGACAGGATCAGTACCGGCAGCGCCGAGCCGGCGCGGATCTCGCGCAGCACCTCGATGCCGTCGCGATCCGGCAGGCCGAGATCGAGCACGACGAGCGAAGGCTTGTCGCGATGCACGCTGGCGATCGCCTCGGCCGCGGTCGCCGCTTCGAACACGTCGTAGTCGTGCGCCTGCAGGGTCGTGCGCAGCAGGCGACGGATCGGTTTCTCGTCGTCGACGACGAGGATGCGCACGGCGTTCGACGTCACGAGCTGCCCACCGCGACCGTGACGAGCTGGCTCGCCGGGAACTCGACCTCGAACTGCGCGCCCGGTCCGTCGTCCCGGTTGCGCACGCGAATGCGGCCGCCCATGGCCTGCACGAAGGCGCGGCAGATGGTCAGGCCGAGGCCGGTGCCGGCACGCTGCCGGTCGGCCTGCTTGATGCGGTAGAACACGTCGAAGATGCGCTCCTGCTCGTCCGGCGGCACGCCGGGCCCGCGGTCCGCTACCGTCAGCGTCAGCGCGTAGCGGTGCAGGCGGGCGCTGACGTCGATCTCGCTGCCCTCCGGCGCGTACTTCGCGGCGTTGTCGAGCAGATTGACGAACACCTGTTCGAGCAGCACCGGATCGGCGCGCAGGAACGGCAGGCCGGTCGGCAGGTTCAGTTTCACGACGTGCCGCGCCAGCGACTTCTCCATGCGCCGCAGGGCGCCGCCCAGTACGTCGCGCAGCTCGCAGCTTTCGCTGCGCACTTCCAGCGCACCGGCGTCGATGCGCGTCATGTCGAGCAGATTGCCGACGAAGCGGCTGAGGCGTTCGGTTTCGTCCTGCGCCGTCGCCAGCAGTTCGTCGCGCGCCGCCGGCGCGTAGCTCTCGCCGTAGGCGCGCAGGCTGGTGATGCTGCCGAGGATGCTGGCCAGCGGCGTGCGCAGATCGTGCGAAACCGAGGTCAGCAGCGCGGCGCGCATCTTCTCGGTCTCGACGCGCATCTTCGCCTGGTCGACATCCTTGGCGAGGCGGATGCGCTCGGTGCCGATGGCGACGAGATCGGCGAGCGCGTCGAGCAGGCGCCGCTCGCCGGCGCCGAGGCGGCGGCCGTCCTTGGTGCGAATGCCGATCACGCCGGCCGCCGACTGCTCGGACAGCGCCGGCACGAACAGCCACTGCGCGCCGGGCAATGTGTCGGAGCCGCGGCCGGCGACCTGGGCCTTGTCGCGGCACCAGTTGGCGGCCGCCAGATCGGCTTCCTCGAGCACGATGTTCGACGACGAGGCGCCGCGAATGTGCAGGCCGTCGGGATCCGCCGACAGCAGCACGACGTCGGCGGTGAGCATCTGGCCGATGCGCTTGGCGGCGACGCCCATCAGCTCGTCGAGCCGCCGCAGACCGGCGATCTGCCGGCTGAACTGCAGCAGCTCGCCGTTGAGCATGGCCTGGTCGCTGGCGAGACGCGCCTGATCGCGCGCGCGCGACGACAGGCGGCTGGTGAACGCCGCCGTCGCCAGGAAAGCGACCAGGGCGATGACGTTGGCCGGATCGCCGATGGTGAAGGTGTACAGCGGCGGCAAGAACAGGAAGTTGTAGAGCGCCGCGCAGACCAGCGCGCAGACCAGGCCCGGCGCCAGGCCGGCGCGCGTCGCGGCGATGATCACCGCCGGCAGGAACACCATCGATACGTTCGGCACCGTGAGCCAGCGATCCACCGCCAGCGCGACGAGCGCCGCGAGCGCCGCGTAGAGCACCGCGTGGGCGTGGTCGATGCCGGCGCCCCAGGACCAGCGGCGCTGCTCCAGCGCGCTCGCCTCGCGGCGCCGCTTCGCCATGCGCTCCGGCGGCGCCTCGACGATGACCTGCACGGTGATGCCGTCGGCCTTGCGCACCAGCTCGCGCACCACCGAGCCGTGCCGCCATTCGAACCAGCGCGAGCGGTGCGACTTGCCGACGATCAGCTGCGTGACGTTGCGCTCGCGCGCCAGGCGCAGCACGGTCTCGGCGATGTCCATGCCGCCGGGCAGCGTCTGCGTGTCCGCGCCGAGCTGCTCGGCCAGCCGCAGGGTCGCGGCGATCTGTGAGCGCTGCGCATCGTCGAGCTCCAGGCTGCGCGCGGTTTCGAGATACAGCGCCGTCCACGACGCGTCGAAGCGATCGGCGACGCGCTTGGCATGGCGCACCAGCGACTCGCCGGCCGGCGACTCGTTGATGCACACCAGCACGCGCTCGCCGGCCGCCCAGACATCGCCGACGCCGCGTGCCCGACGCTGCTGCTGCAGCTGCTCGTCGACGCTCTCCGCCGTGCGGCGCAGCGCCAGCTCGCGCAGCGCGGTGAGGTTCGAGCCCGTGAAGTAATGCTGCAGCGCGCGCTCGCCGGCCTCGCCGCGATAGACCTTGCCCTCGCGCAGGCGCTGCATGAGATCGGCCGGCGTGATGTCGACCACTTCGATGTCGTTCGCCGCCTCGAGCACCGAATCGGGCACCGTCTCGCGCACGCGCACGTGCGTGATGCTGGCAACGACGTCGTTGAGGCTCTCGACATGCTGGATGTTGAGCGTCGTGTAGACGTCGATGCCGGCATCGAGCAGCTCGATCACGTCCTGCCAGCGCTTCGGATGGCGCGAACCGGGCGCGTTGCTGTGCGCCAGCTCGTCGACCAGCGCGAGCTGCGGACGCCGCGCCAGGAGCGCGTCGAGATCCATCTCCTCGAGTTCGCGGTTGCGGTACGCCTCGCGACGCCGCGGCAGGACTTCGAGGCCGTCCAGCAGGGCCTCGGTCTCGCTGCGGCCGTGCGTCTCGACGACGGCGGCGACGACATCGACACCCGCCGCGCGCTGGCGCTGCGCCGACTGCAGCATCTCGTAGGTCTTGCCGACGCCCGGCGCGGCGCCGAGGAAGATCTTCAGCCGGCCGCGGCCTTCGTGCCGCAGCTGCTCGAGCAGCGCATCGGGGGATGGCCGCGATGAATTCGCGCCGGCGGCGTCGTTCACGGCACGCCCCGCGGCAGGGAGAATCTGGCCTTGCTCATACCGGCGCAGTATGGCGCCGCACCCGATCGAACAACAGCATGCGCCGTTCCGACGGCGCCGCCTGGCGGCGCGCGGTCAGGCCGACGGGCAAAGCCCGCGCCGCGCCGTGGCGGGCGCTGCGGCAGGCGCGCGTGGCTGCTAGCGCGGCATCGCATCCAGCGCCAGGTTCAGCGCGAGCACGTTGACCGTCGGCTCCCCCAGGAACCCGAGCTGGCGCGTCTTCAGCTGCGCTTCGACGAGCTGCCGCACCGCGCTCTCGTCGATGCCGCGCGCCTTGGCCACGCGCGGCACCTGGAACAGCGCGCCCGCCGGCGAGATGTCCGGGTCCAGGCCGCTGCCCGAGGCGGTGACCAGATCGGCGGGCACCGGCACGCCGGGGTTCTCGGCGCGCAGCCTGGCAAGGTCGCCGGCGATGCGATCCTGCAGCGCCTTGCTCGACGGCCCGAGATTCGAGCCGCTCGATGCGCTGGCGTCGTAGCCGGCGGTACCGGCCGCCGATGGCCGGCCGTGGAAGTAGCCCTCGCCGGCGAAGCCCTGCCCGAGCAGGGCCGAGCCGATGACCTTGCCGTCGCGCTCGAGCAGCGAGCCGTTCGCCTGCCGCGGCAACAGCAGCTGGCCGATGCCGGTGACGGCAAGCGGATACGCGACGCCGGTCAGCAGCGTGAACAGCACGAGCATGACGAGCGCGGGTCGCAGGTGGGTGAGCATGGGGTTCTCCTCAGACGAGTCCGACCGCGTTGATCGCGAAGTCGATGAGCTTGATGCCGACGAACGGCGCGACCAGACCGCCGAGGCCGTAGATCGCCAGATTGCGCGCCAGCAGCGTCGCCGCTGGCGCCGGCCGGTACTTCACGCCGCGCAGCGCCAGCGGCACCAGCAGCAGGATGATGACGGCGTTGAAGATGGTCGCCGAGAGAATCGCCGACTGCGGCGAGCCGAGATGCATGACGTTGAGCGCGGCGAGCGGCGGATAGATCGTCGCGAACATCGCCGGCAGGATCGCGAAATACTTGGCGACGTCGTTCGACACCGAGAACGTGGTCAGCGCGCCGCGCGTGATGAGCAGCTGCTTGCCGATGGCGACGATCTCGATCAGCTTGGTCGGATCGGAGTCGAGATCGACCATGTTGCCGGCCTCGCGCGCCGCCTGCGTGCCGGTCTGCATCGCCACGCCGACGTCGGCCTGGGCCAGCGCCGGCGCATCGTTGGTGCCGTCGCCGCACATCGCCACCAGCTTGCCCTGCGCCTGCTCCTTGCGGATCAGCGCCAGCTTGTCCTCCGGCTTGGCCTGCGCGAGAAAATCGTCGACGCCGGCTTCGGCGGCGATCGCCGCCGCGGTCAGCGGATTGTCGCCGGTGATCATCACCGTCTTGATGCCCATCGAACGCAATTCGGCGAAGCGCGTCTTGATGCCGTTCTTGACGATATCCTTGAGATGGACGACACCGAGCACGCGGCCGTCGCGCGCCACGATCAGCGGCGTGCCGCCGCCCTTGGCGACGCGCTCGACGTCCTCGAGCACCGCGCCCGGAACCGGCTGGCCGTGGCCGTGCGCCTTCGCGTAATCGACGATCGCGTCAACCGCGCCCTTGCGGATTTCGGAGCCGTCGAGATCGACGCCGGACATCCGTGTCTGTGCCGAGAACGGCACGAAGCGCGCGTGCAGCGAGGCGACGTCCCGCGGACGCAGGCCATAACGCTCCTTGGCGAGCACGACGATCGAGCGACCCTCGGGCGTTTCGTCGGCGAGGCTGGCGAGCTGCGCCGCCTCGGCGAGCTCGCGCGCATCGACGCCCGGCGCCGGCAGGAAATCCGCCGCCTGGCGGTTGCCGAGCGTGATCGTGCCGGTCTTGTCGAGCAGCAGCGTATCGACGTCGCCGGCCGCCTCGACCGCGCGGCCCGACATCGCCAGCACATTGAAGCGCACCAGGCGGTTCATGCCGGCGATGCCGATCGCCGACAGCAGCGCGCCGATCGTGGTCGGAATCAGCGTCACGAACAGCGCGATCAGCACGATCGTGCTCACCTTGCCGCCGGCGTAGGCGGCGAAGCTGGGAATGCTGGCGCAGGCAAGAATAAAGATCAGCGTCATGCCGGCGAGCAACACGTTGAGCGCCAGTTCGTTCGGCGTCTTCTGCCGCGCCGCGCCTTCGACCAGCGCGATCATGCGATCGAGGAAACTCGATCCCGCGGCGGCGGTGATGCGGATCTTGATCGAGTCGGAGAGCACGCGCGTGCCGCCGGTGACGGCGGACCGATCACCACCCGACTCGCGCACGACAGGGGCCGACTCGCCGGTGATGGCCGATTCGTCGACCGTCGCGACGCCCTCGATCACCTCGCCGTCACCCGGAATGAATTCGCCGGCCTCGACGAGCACCACGTCGCCGGTGCGCAGTTCCGTCGCCGGGACCCAGGTGACGTCCGCCGCGCCTCCGGCTTTGCCGAGGCGGCGTGCACGCGTCTGCGTGCGCGTTTGGCGCAGGGCCTCGGCCTGTGCCTTGCCGCGGCCTTCGGCGAGCGCTTCGGCGAAGTTGGCGAACAGCACCGTGAACCACAGCCAGATGATGACCTGGCCGGAGAACAACAGATGGCCGGCGCCGGACGTCAGGTCACGCACGAACAGCACGGTCGCGGCGGCGGCGACCAGCGCGGTCGTGAACATCACCGGATTGTGGATCAGGCTGCGCGGATCGAGCTTGACGAAAGCATCGCGCAGGGCGCCGAGCCAGAGCCGGCGGTCGAAGGAGGTTTGAGCAGGTTTCATGGAACGTTCCCGGGGCGCGCTAGAAGCTCGTGCCGGCCAGCATCGCGTAGTGCTCCGCGATCGGACCCAGCACAAGCGAGGGAAGGAAGGTGAGGCCGCCGAAGACGAGCACGACGGCGACCACCAGCGCGACGAACAGGCCGCCATCGGTCGGCAGCGTGCCCGCCGACGCCGGCACCTGCTTCTTCGCCGCGAGGCTGCCGGCAATGGCCAGCATCGGCACGATGATCGCGAAGCGGCCGATCAGCATGGCGAGGCCGAGCGTGACGTTGTAAAAGACCGAGTTCGCCGAAAGGCCCGCGAAGGCACTGCCGTTGTTGCCGGCCGCCGAGCTGTAGGCGTAGAGCATCTCCGAGAAGCCGTGCGGACCGGCGTTGGCGAGGCCCTTGAGGCCATCCGGCAGCACGCAGGCGAGCGCCGTGAAGCCGAGAATGGCGAGCGGCGCGGCGAGCACCGCGAGCGAAGCCAGCTTGACCTCGCGCGCCTCGATCTTCTTGCCGACATATTCGGGCGTGCGGCCGACCATGAGGCCGGCCATGAAGATCGCGATCAGCGCGTAGAGCATCATGCCGTAGAAACCGGCGCCGACGCCGCCGATGACGACCTCGCCGAGCATGATGTTGAGCATCGGGATCGCACCACCGAGCGCGGTGAAGCTGTCGTGCATCGCGTTGACCGCGCCGCACGACGCCGCCGTGGTGATGACCGCGAACAACGCCGAACTGGCGACGCCGAACCGCGTTTCCTTGCCTTCGAGGTTGCCGGCGGCCTGCACGCCGTCGATATGCGCGAGCGCGTTCGGCGCGCTCGCTTCCGCCCAGTACGCCAGCGCCACGCCGGCGACGAACAGCACCATCATCGCGCCGAGAATGGCGTGGCCCTGCCAGCGGTTGCCGACCGCGCGACCGAACACGTCGGTCAGCGCGGCGCCGATCAGGAAGATCGACAGCATCTCGAAGAAATTGCTGAGCGCCGTCGGATTCTCGAACGGATGCGCCGAATTGGCGTTGACGAAGCCACCGCCGTTGGTGCCGAGCATCTTGATCGCTTCCTGCGAGGCGATCGGCCCCTGCGCGATGACTTGCTTGGCGCCTTCCAGCGTCGTCGCTTCGGTGTACGCCGAGAAATTCTGCGGCACGCCCTGCCAGATCAGGAACACGGCATAGAACAGACAGATCGGCAGCAGCAGATACAGCGTCGCCCGCGTGATATCAACCCAGGCGTTGCCGATCTCGCCCGCCGTCTTGCGCGCGAAACCGCGGATCAGCGCCAGCGCCAGCGCGATACCGGTGGCCGCCGACAGGAAATTCTGCACGGCGAGGCCGACCATCTGCGAGAAATAGCTCATCGTCGCCTCGCCACCGTATGCCTGCCAGTTCGTGTTGGTGGTGAAGCTCATCGCCGTGTTGAAGGCGAGATCGGCGGAGAGATTCGGCAACTGCTGCGGGTTCAGCGGCAACCAGACCTGGGTGCGCAGGATCAGATACAGCAGCGCGAAGCCGAGCATGTTGAACAGCAGCATCGCGACCGCGTACTGCAGCCAGTTCTGCTCGCTCCTCTGGTCGACCCCTGCCAGCTTGTAGAAGCCGCGCTCGACCGGCCCGAGCAGCGGCGTCAGGAACACGCGCTCGCCGGCGAACAGGCGGTGCATGAAGCCGCCGAGCGGCCGCACCGAGAGCAGCAGCAGCACGCAATAGAGAACGATTTGTAACCAACCGTTGACGGTCATCGCTTCACTCCCGGGATGGCGCTCAGAACTTCTCGGGACGTGCGAGCACGTAAACGAGATACGCGAAAAGGAAAGCGGCAACGGCGCCGCCGAGAACGTAGTCGAGCATGTCGGCTCCTAAAGTTGCTGCAGCACGCCGAGCACGGCAACGGCGGCCACCGTGATGAGCGCAAGCACGGACGGGTTGCGGAAAACCGCCGGCATGCCGCGCGGTCGTGAAGGACGTTCAGTCATGGCAGCCACTCCTAGAGCTTCTGGCAGGCGCGCACGTAAAGCAGCATCAGCGCGAAGCCGGCCACACCCAGACCCAGATAGAGAAGATCGCCCATGTACCGTGCCTCCCGCGAAGCCGCTTGCTGCGGCGGGCATATTGGAACGCCGCCGGCCGTAGGAATTCGAGGCCCCGGGCTGACGCTGCGCATATACGCCGCATATAGATTCCGCCCGCCGCGCGCGTTTTCCAATGCAGTGGCTATACGCGAGCGGCGGCGCCCCTCTCGTTTCACTATGGGAAGCTTTTTCTCGATGAACAACTGCGGATTGCCGCAATCGGGCGCCATGCCGCCCGCGAGAGCGCGGCATGGCGTCATGACTTCGTGTTTCTCGATGACTTCGAGTTTCGATCCACGCGCCCGTGAAGGGCGCGACCAGCACGCGGTCACCGCGACTACCGGTAAGGCCCGTGTTTCGATCCACGCGCCCGTAAAGGGCGCGACGGGGATGAGACTGGTGAGAGTGTTTGCCATGTGATGTTTCGATCCACGCGCCAGTGAAGGGCGCGACGCGTTGTTGGCGTTCTTCATCACAGGTCCTTGAGGTTTCGATCCACGCGCCCGTGAAGGGCGCGACTTGCCGCGCGCTGTATGGCACAAGGGGACACTTTGTTTCGATCCACGCGCCCGTGAAGGGCGCGACTGTTACGCATTTTCGAATCTCCATCAGTAACTGGCGTTTCGATCCACGCGCCCGTGAAGGGCGCAACGAG
>NZ_AXDW01000015.1 GCF_000474945.1 Solimonas soli DSM 21787
CGCATCGACTGCGCCTGCGGCGGCATGGGCGCCGGCGCCGGCAACACGCCGATGGAAGTGTTCGTCGCGGTGTGCAAGCGCATGGGCATCGAGACCGGCGTCGACGTGTTCAAGGTCAGCGATGTCGCCGAAGACCTCGTCACGCCGATCCTGGATTTCCCGGTGCGCATCGACCGCAACTCGCTGACGCTCGGCTATGCCGGCGTCTATTCGAGCTTCCTGCTGTTCGCCAGGCGCGCCGAGCAGAAGTACGGCGTGCCGGCGCGCGAGATCCTGCTCGAGCTCGGCCGCCAGAAGATGGTCGGCGGCCAGGAAGACATGATCGAGGACACGGCGATCACGATGGCGCGCGAGCGGGGACTGCTGAAGACGGCGAATGCCGCCTGATTGCCGATGGCCGACGATCGCGTCGGCTGAACGAACGAGGACCGAAACATGCCTTTTGCGCAGATTTACCTGATCGAAGGTCGTAGCGAGGAGCAGAAACGCGCCGTGATCGAAACGGTGACGCAGGCTTTGTCCGAAAGCACCGGCGCACCGAAAGAGAATGTCCGCGTGTGGATACACGATGTCCCCAAGACCAACTGGGGAATCGCTGGGAAGACGGCCAAGGATTTGGGCCGGTGAGTTAAGGGCGGTTACGGCGTCCGGATTTGCACTGTCCGCGTTGGCTTAACCGAGCCAGCGATCAATGAGGAGGAAACGTCATGGCAACACTGGAAAGAATGGATTGGTACGACATTGCGCGCACCACGAACTGGACCCCGAAGTATGTTCAGGAGGACGAGCTGTTTCCGCCTGAGCTTTCGGGAACGATGGGCATTCCGCTGGAAAAGTGGGAGTCGTATGACGAGCCTTTCAAACAGTCCTATCCCGAATACGTGAAGGTGCAGCGCGAAAAGGACGCAGGCGCCTACTCGGTCAAGGCCGCGCTGGAGCGCTCCAGGATCTACGAGACAGCGGACCCCGGCTGGATCAGCGTGCTGAAGGCGCACTACGGCGCCATCGCGCGCGAGGAATACCACGCGTCGCAGTCGGAAGCCCGCATGGCGCGCTTCGGCAAGGCACCGGGCCAGCGCAACATGGCGACGCTCGGCATGATGGACGAGATTCGCCATGGCCAGATTCAGCTGTTTTTCCCGCACGAACATGTGTCCAAGGATCGCCAGTTCGATTGGGCACACAAGGCAATGGATACCAACGAGTGGGCCGCGATCGCTGCTCGCCATATGTTCGACGACATCTTCGCCGCGCGTAACGCGACGGAAATCGGTCTGATGCTGACGTTCGCGTTCGAAACCGGCTTTACCAACATGCAGTTCCTCGGGCTTGCGGCCGACGCCGCCGAGGCTGGCGACTGGACGTTCTCGAGCCTGATCTCAAGCATTCAAACCGACGAATCGCGTCACGCCCAGATCGGCGGGCCGTTGATTCCGATCCTCGTCGCCAACGGCAAGAAGGCCGAGGCGCAGAAGCTGGTCGACATCGCCCTGTGGCGCAGCTGGAAGCTGTTCTCGGTGCTCACGGGCCCGATCATGGACTACTACACGCCGCTCGAAGACCGCAAGTTGTCATTCAAGGAGTTCATGCACGAATGGATCGTCACCCAGTTCGAGCGCGCGCTGATCGACGTGGGTCTCGAGAGGCCTTGGTACTGGGATCAGCTGCTCGACGAGATCGAATGGCAGCACCACGGCATGCATATCGGTGTCTGGTTCTGGCGTCCTACGGTCTGGTGGAATCCTGCCGCCGGCGCGTCGCCCGAGGAGCGGGCCTGGCTGGAAGAGAAGTATCCGGGCTGGAACGCGACTTTCGGCACGGTCTGGGACGTCATCACCGAGAACATCGTCAAAGGCGATATGGCGCATACCTATCCGGAGACGCTGCCGGTTGTATGCAATATGTGCCAGCTGCCGGTCAATGCCACGCCGGGCCCCGCCTGGCGCGTCCGCGACATGCCGCACATGCACAATGGCCGCCTCTATCACTTCTGCTCGGAACCCTGCAAATGGGTGTTCGAGCAGGAACCGTCGCGCTACGAAGGGCATCTGTCCATCGTCGACCGATTCCTGGCCGGTCAAATTCAGCCAATGGATCTCGGCGGCGCGTTGAAATACATGGGCCTCGCGCCCGGCGAGATCGGCGACGACGCGCACAACTATGCGTGGGCGCATGCGGCGCATGGTGAGCGTCTGAAGAAGGCCAGCTGAAATCTGAAGCTGTGAAGCCCGGGGCCGCTGATTTGGGGCTCCGGGACTATAGAACGAATCGAGAGGAGACTTGACCGTGGCACTTTTTCCGTTGACGTCGAATTTTGAGGGCGATTTCGTCCTTCAGCTCGTTGCGGTGGACACTGAAAACACGATGGATGAAGTCGCTTCGGCGGCGGCGCATCACTCGGTGAACCGGCGCGTCGCTGATCGCCCCGGCTATGGCCTCCGCGTACGCCGCCAGGGCACGAAGGAGCCGCTGCCGAGAACCATGAAGGTCAGTGAATCCGGCCTGCAGCCCATGGAATGCATTGAAGTGATCTGGGAAGCCCCGGCGGCTGCCCGTTAAGCCTCATTCTGGAAATGTCCCAATGGCGTTCGTGAAGCTTTGCAAGCTGGAAGATCTCTGGGAAGGCGAGATGGCGTCTTTCGAGGTCGATGGCCTCGAAATCCTGGTGGTCTGGCCGACCGATGGCGAGATCGTCGCGTTTCAGGCCGTGTGCCCGCATCAAGACATCCCTTTAGTGGAGGGCAAGTTCGACGGCAAGATGATCATCTGTCGCGCTCACCAATGGACGTTTGACTCCGGCACCGGCGCGGGCATCAATCCAGCCGATTGCCGCCTCGCCAAATACCCGATCAAGGTCGAGGGCGATGAGGTCCTCGTGGATACCGAGGGCGTCCAGGCTTTGTTTGCCCATACGTAGTACTGGACGAACGTCCGCAACGCGGATTTGCCACCACGGCGGAAACAACCAATAGAGAGGGGAGCGAAAATGAGCCAGCTAAACGTCAACAACATGGTGGGTCCGATCATGCGCCAAGGCGCTCTGGCCAAGGCGGTGTTCGAAGCTGCCGAGGTCGACAATCCCGGCAAGAAGATTCTGGTCGAGGACAAGGTCGCCTACGTCCGGATCCAGACTGAGGACGAGATGATCCTCCGTCAGGAGACAATCGAGGAGATGCTCGGCAAGCCGTTCAGGATCAACCAGCTCGAAGTAGACATGGCTTCCTTTGCGGGGCGTATCGAAACCAACGCCGACCACGTCCGCTTCTATTACACAAAGCACCTCTGAGCTGCTCGGGGCGCACCAGGAGAAAATCATGAGCAATACCGAAGTCCTGAAACCGCTGAAGACATGGAGCCATCTCGCCGCGCGTCGGCGTAAGCCCAGCGAATACGAAATCGTCTCCACCAACCTGCACATCAGCACGCGTCCGGGCGCAGATCCTTTCGAGCTGGATCCCGACGTTTTTATGAACCGCTGGTACAAGGAAAAACGCAATGCCAGTCCGCTCAAGCATCCGGACTGGAACGCCTTCCGCGATCCGGATGAGCTGATCTACCGGACCTACAACATCATGCAGGACGGCGCCGAAACCTACGTGACGGGCTTGTTCGATCAGTTCAACGAGCGCGAGCACGACAAGGGTCTGAGCGCGAACTGGGCCGGTACGCTGGCCCGCCTCTACACGCCGGCCCGCTACCTGTTCCATACGCTGCAGATCGGTTCGGCCTATCTCGCCCAGATGGCACCGGCCAGCACGATCTCGATCTGCGCCGCTTTCCAGGGGGCGGATTCGCTGCGCTGGCTCAGCCATACGGCTTACCGTGCGAAGGAGCTGTCGCTGACCTTCCCGGACAAGGGCTTCGCCCGCGACGAACGTCGATACTGGGAAGAGGATGCCGCGTGGCAAGGTTTCCGCGAGTTGATGGAGAAAGTCCTGATCGCCTATGACTGGGGCGAAGCTTTCGTTGCCCTCGACCTGGTGGCCAAGCCGGCGATCGAAGAAGTCGTCCTGCGCAAGTTCGGCGAGGCGGCGCGTCAGAACGGCGATACTCTGCTTGGCCTGGTGATCGACGCCGAGCTGATCGACAGCGCCCGTCATCGCCGCTGGTCTTCGGCACTGGTGAAGTTGGCGACCGCCGAGCCGGGCAATGCCGACGTGATCAAAGGCTGGATCGCCAAGTGGGAGCCGCTGGCCGACCGCGCCATCGATGCCTTCGGCGCCGCCCTGCCCGACGTTCCGGATGCGGCGGACACCGCCAGGCAGGCTGTGCGCGCGTTCCGCGGCTCGCTGCCCGGGCTTTGAGCAGCGGAAGCGAACGCGAGATGAAGCAGTACGACATTACGATCGAAGGTCCGGCCGGCGCCGCTTTCGCGCAGCAGGAGGGCGATACCATCCTGCGTGCGGCGCTGCGCGCCGGCATCGGCTTTCCGTATGAGTGCAACTCCGGCGGGTGTGGCAGCTGCAAGTTCGAACTCGTGGCGGGGGAGGTGGATAACCTGTGGCCCGAGGCGCCTGGGCTTACCGACCGTGATCGTCGCAAGCAGCGACTCCTCGCATGCCAATGCCGGGCGGTCGGAGCGCTCAATATCCGGGTGAGGCCCGCAGACGAGTATCGTCCGCGCGTGCGTCCCGTCCGCCAAACCGCGCATCTGATCGAAACGGTCGACATAACACCGGATATCCGTGAATTCCATTTCCGTACCGACACCCAAGCGGATTTTCTGCCGGGGCAGTACGCGATGCTGGAAATCCCCGGTATCGCCACGCCACGCGCCTATTCGATGTCCAACCTCGCCAACACCCAAGGTGACTGGCATTTCCAGATCCGGCTGGTGCCCAATGGCCGGGCGACCGGGCATCTGTTCCGGCGGCTGAAACCTGGCGCGGAGATCGGCATCGATGGCCCTTACGGACTTGCCTGGCTGCGGCAGGAAAGTCCGCGGCCCATCGCATGCATTGCCGGCGGTTCGGGGTTGGCGCCGATGATATCGATCGCGAGGGGCGCTTCTGCTGCCGGGATGCTGAAGGAAGGCCGCGAGCTGCACTTCTTCTACGGTGGCCGCACACCGAAGGACATCTGCGGAGAGACGATATTGCAATCGCTCCCCGACTATGCGCGGAGTATCCGCTACCACCCGGTTGTGTCGATGCCGGAGCAGATCGAAGGAAGCACCTGGCGCGGGGCGACCGGCTTTGTGCACGATCGCGTTCTCGGCGAACTGGGCGAGCGCCTGTCGGAGTTCGAGTTCTATTTCGCCGGTCCGCCACCGATGACGCAGGCGCTGCAGGATTTACTCATGGTCCAGCATCGCGTTCCATTCGCCCAGATTCACTACGATCGCTTTTTCTGAGCGCACCTGCTGCGATCAGTCGACGACAGGAATATCCAATGACTGCCAAGGAATCCGGAAGACCGAACCACGAAGGCGGATGCGCTTGCGGCGAGGTCCGCTACCAATATGATGGCGAGCCGATCTTCACCGTTCACTGCCATTGCCGGGACTGCCAGCGTTCGAGCGGGAGCGGAGCGGCGACGTTGATGGGTATCGCGGCCGCCGACTTCAATCTGTTGCGCGGCACGCCGAGATCGTATGCATACCGCGGCGACAGCGGCCAGTATGTGCGGCGCTACTTCTGCACCAACTGTGGCGCACCACTGTTCTCGGAAGCCGACGGCTTCCCGGACGTGCGCTTCGTGCGCGCCGTGAGTCTGGACGATCCGAGCTGGGTCAAACCCTCCGCACACATCTACTGTGCCAGCGCTCAGCCTTGGGATCGAGCCGCGGATGACTTGGCGCGCTTCGAATACATGCCCACGTAGCCCGTTTGTCACCGTCGGCAGAGAGCTTAGGAACCGACAGCGCAAAAGCTGAGCCAAGCATTGAGTCGTTGTCAGAATGTCTTCCCGTCCGCTTTGGCTCGCCAGTTGTTCGCCGCGCGCCGGGAGCGCCGGACCATGGAAGGGGCCGCCGAGGGACCACAGCTGACGCTGAACGAAGCGTACCTTGTGCAGGCCGAACTGACGGCCTTGAATCTGTCGTCAGGACGTAGGATCGCGGGGTACAAGCTCGGCTACACCTCGTTGGCGATGCGACGGCAGATGGGGATCGACGCCCCCAACTTCGGGCCGCTTTATGCGGACATGATCGTCGATTCCGGTGCTACGGTGCGAGGATACACGCAGCCACGCGTGGAACCGGAAATCGCGGTGATCCTTGGGGCGGACATCGCCGGCAGCCGTCTGATGCTGCCTGAAATCGCAGATGCAGTCGCCGGAGTCCATGCATGCCTGGAAATCGTCGACTCCGTCTGGCGCGACTATCGTTTCAGCCTTGAACAAAATACCGCTGACGGATCGTCGGCCGCGGGCGTCGTGCTGGGACCGGATCTGGGCGTGGCGCCACGCGAGTGCGAGCGTGTCAGGGTCCGCTTCGCGATGGACGGACGCTTGCTTGGTACGGCGACCGGCGCTGCGGCGGGAGGGCACCCCTTGCTGGGAGTAGCCTGGCTCTGTGCGCAGCTCGAGAAGCGTGGCGAGGGTTTACATGCCGGCCAGATCGTCTTAACCGGTGGTCTGACGGCTGCCGCTCCGCTGGGCGATGGCTGTTTCGCCGAAGCGATCTACGATCACGGCGCGGGCGTATCGGTTTGCCGCGCCGAGTGAGCTTTTCTTGTCGTTGCCCAAGGCGGAACCCCAACACCGAAATCATGAAATCTTGGGGATTTGTCCGTATTTTTTTTAATGATTAGATGAGGCCTGGGAGGACAGCATGAATCTTCCGGCAACGAAGGGGAGCTTCTTGAGTAGACCATAAAACGCGGTGTCTCAATAACTTCCGTGAATGCTGCACTGCGGATGCTGTGTCATGTACGCCCGATGGCATGGCTGCTGCATATATGGGGCGCAGAGAAATTGATCAGGTCGCCTGTCGAAGATGGCATCTGTTCAAAAAAAATGATCAAGAGCGAGGAGGACGCATGGTCACGATTCGACCAAGATTGAGGGCGACCATCTGCAATGAAGGAGCTCGCCCATGAAGCGCTTCGTGAAAGCGCCCGACATGCTGGGGCCAGGGTCTCTCCTCGTAGCAGGTAGGCAGTGCGCTCTTTTGCACCGCACGCCAAGCGGTTTGCACACGGCGCCAAGTAACGCCGGGCGCCGCACCCAGAATAAACACAAGTAGACAACCAACTCGTGCCGCGCGAAGCGGGAACTTCTCTCGTCTCCTGCCGGCGACGGTATTCGCCAAGGAATGTGGTCAATGGATAATCTTCGTAACCGTCTTGCGAGATGGACGATCGCGCATCGCCGCTCGGTCGGCATCGCCTTCATTGCGCTGACGGCATTCTTCGCCGTCGGCATGACCAGGCTGGACATCCGCACGATCTTCGCGGATCTGCTGCCGACCGACGACCCGTATGTACAGGCTTATCACGATCACCCGAACTTCGGTGATCCGCTGACCGTCACGATCATGCTGAAGCGGACCGACGGCCAGAAGATCTACAACGCCGAGACGCTCCAGAAAATCTGGAAGCTGACCCGCGACGTGGACCTGATTCCAGGTGTCGATCACGATCGCATTCTGTCGATCACCACCGAGAAGGCGACGTACGCGGAGGCGACGGCGGACGGCATCCAGATGCAGCCGCTGATGGGCAACGAAGTGCCGACCGACCCGAAGGACCTCGCCGAACTCGAAGGCAAGGTCGAGCGTTCGCCGACGGCGCGTACCTATCTCGTGTCGGCCGATCAGAGCGCGACGCTGCTGCGCGTGTCGTTCCGCGAGGATCAGCTCGACTACGGCAAGGTGTTCGCATCGCTCAACCAGCTGACCGCGGCGGCGGCCGATGCCCACCACATCGTGCGCGTGGTCGGCCAGCCGATCCTGACCGGCTGGGTATACAAGCTGCAGAACCAGACCTATGCCATCTTCGGCGTGACGCTGGTGCTGCTGGTTGGCGCTCTGGCGTTCTACATGCGCAATGTTACCGGCATCGTCGTGCCGATCGTCTGCAGCTTCGTCGCAGCGATCTGGGGCTTCGGCATGGTCGGCTGGCTGCGCTCGCCGATCGAACCGCTGCTGATGGTCGTGCCGCTGCTGCTCGTCGCGCGATCGTTCTCGCACTGCATCCAGTACACCGAGCGTTACTACGAGGTATACGCGCATCTTCGCGACCCGTTGAAGGCCTGCGAGGCGACGCTGGGCGTGATGATGGCGCCGAGCATCCTCGGCATCATGACCGACGTGATCGCGATCTTCGTGATCGGCGTGACGCCGATTCCGGCGATGCAACGCTTCGCGCTGTTCTGCGGCATGTGGGCGGTCTACCTGATTCCGACCGGCGTGATGCTGATCGCGGTCCTGCTGTCGTATCTGCCGGCGCCGCACAACATCGACGCGATCGTCGGCGGCGACCGCGAGAGGGGCATCCACAAGCTCCAGAAGAATCTGCTGCGCAGCATCGCCGGCATCACGTTCGGTGGGCGGGCCAAGGTGACGCTGGCGGTGATGTCGGCGCTGACGGCCTTCGCGATCGTGTTCGGCATTCGCATCGATATCGGCAACCCGGTGGAGGGCTCCAATCTCCTGTGGCCGGACTCGGAGTTCAACACCGCGGTTCGCGACATCAACAATCACTTCCCCGGTGTGAACTCGCTCGAGATCATTCTCGAGTCCAAGGATCCGGCGAGCATGCAGGTGCGCGCCGCGCGCACGCTCGAGGCATACCAGCTCTCGAAGGCGATCCAGAAGTCGGTGGAGAACGGGCCGATGCCGCCGCGCGTGACGCGCTCGTTCTCCGATGTCATCGATGAAGGCAACCGCCTGTACTCGGGCGGACACCCGGCCTGGCTGTCGGTCGATCAGACGGACCGGGCGGTCGGCGCGGCCGCGACGGCGGTGGCCTTCGGGCAGAACCCGCTGAACTTCGCGGACATGGTCGACACGCACTATCAGCACTCCACCATTTCGCTGTTCTACCGCGACAACAAGCAGCCGACCGTAGACGGTGCGCTGGCGGCGGCCCACAAGGCGGTCGACGCGGTGGGCCTCGATCACAAATACATCCGCATCCGGCTCGCCTCCGGGACGATCGCGCTCCAGCAGGCCATGAACAGTGTCGTCGAGCGCTATCACTGGATTCTCGTGGGTCTGTGCTGCACGGCGATCTTCATCATCGCGACCTATGCCTACCGTTCGCCGGTCGCGGCCGTGATCCTGCTGATTCCCACGCTGCTGTCGAACTTCTATCTGCTGTCGACGATGCACATGCTGGGCATCGGTCTCGACATCAACTCCGTGCTGGTGACCGTGCTCGGCGTGGGTGTCGGCATCGACTACGGCATCTACCTGCTGTCGCGCATCTGCGAGGAGTACCACGAGCAGAACGAGGACTGGGGCCGTGCGATCACGATGGCGATGACCACCACCGGCAAGGCGATCATGTTCACCGCGACGATCATGCTGATCGGCATCCTGCCCTGGTACTTCCTCTCCGACCTGAAGTTCATGGCGGACATGGGCCTGCTGCTGGCCGCGATCATGCTCATCAACATGGTGCTCGCCCTCGTCGTCCTGCCGCTGCTGGTCTGGCTGGTGAAGCCCAAGTTCGCGACGCGCACCGACCTGATCGTCGGCGAAGGCATCGACCTTTCCAAGTTCGGCGGCAGCGAATCAAGAGAAGTGCCGCGTCACGAGGAAATGCGGAGGATCGGCGATTCCGACTTTCTGCCGAGCAAATGAGAGTGAGCCGATCGGTCCATGGATCGATCGGGCGGTTCAACAATGCGAGGCGCGCAAGCGCAACCTGGAGGTCTTGAGATGAGAATCAAAAAATACGACATCGACTACGGACGCCGGAAAATGATGCAATCCGTCGCCTACGGTCTTGGCGCCGGCGTGCTGATGCCTTGGGAGAAGTTGCTCGCCAAGGAGATCGACAACATCCAGAAGGCGTATCCCGACGAACTGCTGTCGATCGAGGCCCAGTCGAAGGGCAAGGTCAAGGTCGGCGACTACATCACCAAGGACAACGTCGAGTACGTCAAGCATCTGCTGGACCCCGGCGCGATCGAACAGATCACCGGCCCGGAAGGACGCAAGATCCGCATCAAGGCGCCGACCCTGAATCCGCGCGATCTGGTCAACGCGCCTTATTACGAAGCGACGATGCAGGACATCCAGTCCGGGCACAAAGGCAAGTTCGACGCCAATGGCAACGTCGTCGACGAGAACGGCAAGAAGTGGCAGGGCGGCCTGCCGTTCGTCAACCCGACGGACGGCAAGCAAGTCTGGGCCAACATGGCGATGAACATCGGCCGTACCGACAATGGCTGTTACGTCATCGAGCAGAAGGATTACGGCTCCGATGGCAAGCAGGAGTATCACTACAACTTCCAGTGGGTCGAGCTGAACAGCACGGCGCGCACCGATCGCAAGGTCTTCAGGGGCCTGGAAAACGAGCTGCGCCGTCAGTCGGTGTTCTTCGCCGCGTCGCCCGACGTGCGTGGCACCTCGTTCCTCAGCATCTGGGACTACGACCAGCGCAAGATTCCGGAGCTCTACGGCTACCTTCCGGAATTCCGCCGTGTGCGTCAGTTCCCGTCGAACCAGCGCTTCGAACCGCTCGTTCCGGGTGCTGTGTGGTTCCTCAGCGATCCGTGGGCCGCTGGCGATCCGTACCTGACCTGGGGCAATCACAAGATCGTCGAACGCAAGCCGATGCTCGGACCCTGGGCCTCGGATTTCTCCAAGCACGACGAAAACTGGGAGCCGCCGCGCCAGAAGGACAATCCCAAGTTCTTCGACATCCCCTACGAGATGTCGCCGGAAGTGATCGTCACCAGTTGCGAGCCGACCGGCTATCCGCGCTCGCCGGTATCCAAGCGCGTGGCTTACGTGGATGCCCGAAACTCCATGGCCGCGAGCAACATGCGTTATGACCGCCAGGGCAAGCTCTGGTCGAACTTTGAAATGGCGCACGGCCAGTTCAAGGGCGGCGGTCCGGACGGCAAGCGCGTCATCCTCAGTTCGGACGGCAAGAATCCGGCGTGGTCGTGGACCTACGTGCACATCTACGACTTCCAGAACCGGCGCATGTCGCTCTGCAACCACAGCAAGGGCGCTGCGGGCGTCGAGGCGCGCTTCAACGCCGATCCGGAATGGCTGTTCAACACCTACTGCACCGCGCAGGCGCTGCAGGCCCTGGGCCGTGCGTGATCGACGCATGACCGAGGCGGTTGCCCCGTGGCGGCGGCCGACGTGCCGCCGCCGTCTTTCTCCGTCGAGCGGAGTCATCAAATTCATGAAAGCTTTTACACGCCTGATGCGTATCAAGCCTTTGGCCTTGTTGCTGGCGGCTGGCGTCTCGACTGGCGCGCTCGCCGATGCCAAAGGGAGCGAGGAGATCGTGCAGTTCACGCCGCACGACCGTCTCTTCTCCGTGGCGTTCAGCGGGGACTTCGGCGAAGCGGTTGGCGAAGCCGGGTTGCTGCTGCAGACGACCGATGGAGGAAAGACGTGGCGGCACGAGATCAGCCCTCCGACGCAGGCGTCGCTGTTCAGCGTGGCCATCAGCGGCGCGCGTTCGGTCGCCGTCGGCCAGCAGGGCCTCATTCTCGTTCGTGACGGGCGCAAGCAGTGGCGCAAGATCGAGGCGGTCACCGATCAGCGCCTGTTGCGGGTCAGCATGAACAAGGCTGGCGTCGCGGTGGCGGTCGGCGCGTTCGGCACCTTGCTGAAATCGAGCGACTACGGCGAAACCTGGTCCGAGCTGAAGCCCGACTGGGCGACGCTTTACCAGAGCGAGGAGACCAGCGATTTCGCGGCCGTTCGTGACGAGCCCACGCTGTATGTCGTCAAGGTCTTCGACGACGGCTCCATCGTCATCGGCGGCGAATACGGCCAGCTGAATCGCTCGACGGACGGCGGCAATACCTGGACCTCGGTCTTCCGCGCAGCGGCTGCCAAGGCCGGCTCCACGCCGCCGACGGTGTTCGGCATGAACTTCCGGGCCGACGGCACCGGCTATGCGACCGGGCAGGAAGGGCTGATCATCATGACGCCGGACCAAGGCCAGTCGTGGAAACAGCTCGTTTCAGGCTCGCAAGCGAGTCTGTTCGATATCGACTCGACAGGCGATGGCCATGTCTTCGCGATCGGCATGCGCAGCTGCCTTTTCAGTACTGATGCCGGCAAGACCTGGCAGCGACTGAAGGCGCTCGACGTGGGCCTCAACTGGTACAGCGGTCTGGGCCACAGCGACAGCGCGGACGGGAATTCGGTCATCGCCGTGGGGCACAGCGGTCGCGTGCTGCGGCTCGCGGCGGCGGGCAACTGACGAAAACCCACAGACGAACAATTAAAGAGGGGAGACTCAAATGCATTCAACTCGTGCAATGCACCACGCAGTGCTCGTGGGCGCTGCCTTGATGGCGGGATCGACGGCTTCCTGGGCTGACGAGGGTGGCTTCCTGTCGGACCTGTGGGGGAGAGCAACGTTCAATGCCACGGTACGCAGCGACACGTCTTACAAGACGACGGGCATCGACAACTACGACAACCAGTCCGCAGCGCCGTTCCAGCACATCGCCGTGCCGCGGCAGGCATACCTGCCGCCGAACCTGCTGGGCGATCTCGCGGGTGGCATCGTCGGCACGGTCGTCGACAAGTGGACCGTCCCGATCCCGAATTCGCTGGGAATCGTCCACACCAGCGACACGGTGCGGCGCGACACTTACATCCCGAAGGCCAACACCACGTTCAACTATCAGGAACTCCGTTTCGGCGGCGAGATGAACGTGTCGTTCACGGATGCCTGGCGACTGAATATCCAGGCGCGTGCGTCTTACGATCCGGACATCTACAAGAGTTTCGATGCCGGCGACGTTGCCAATATCCAGGGCGGCATCGCGGACGGCGGTGGTGACCGCTACGCCGACCTCGGCGAGCCGAACTACTTCGAGGCACGAGGCCGTGAAGGGCGGAAGATCAATCCGACCGAGTTCGCGGGCCGGCAATACATGATCGATTTTCCGACCGCGATCCTCGAGTACAAGCGCGACGCCTACAACGTGCGCATCGGCCTGCAGCAGATCGCCTGGGGCCAAGCGATCTTCTTCCAGACCTTCGATATTCCCGATGGTCTCGATCTGCGCCGCCACCTGATCCTCGATCGCGCCATCGAAGAGTTTTCCGACAAGCGCGTGCCGGCGCTGGCAATCCGCGGCGCGATTCAGGCCACCGACGAAATTCTCGTCGACAGCTACGTGCAGAAGTTCCAGCCGTCCATCATTCCCAATCCGAACACGCCGTACAACGTCGCGCCGGCGCAGTTCTACAAGCCGCTCGACAACTACTATTCCGGCGGCTACGACACCAAGCTCAGCTACGGCATCCGCCTGAAGGCCGACTACGGCAACTGGGGCTACTCGGCGATGGCGGCCAGCCGCATGAACCCGCTCGGCGTGTTCAGCTGGGCGGAGAGCGGGATCAACAAGGGACTGACGGGCACCAATCCCGACGGCACGCGCTGGGGCAACAGCCTCGGCACGCTCGTCGAAACCGTGTATGGCCTGAAAGCCAAGGCCGGCGGCCCGTTGTGCCCGAACTACAACCCGAGCGCCTGCCGCATGTACGACAGTCTGGGTGAGGCGCTGGCGCATACGCCGTTCACTGTCGGACCCGGCGGTGTCTACAGCAACAAGGAATGGTTCTCGGCGGCCGGCAGCTTGCGTCTCGACGGCTTGAAGGCGCTCAACACGGCTATTGAAGAGTACCCTGCTCTGCGTGACGTCTATGCTTCGGAGGTCGACAATGTCCAGCAGGCGAGCAATCTGCTGAACACGTTCTTCCTCGCATCCGATGGCAGCATCCGCGGCAACGTGCAGCGCGACTACTACCGTGAATCGGTGTTCGGTCTTGGCGGCAGCTACGTGATCGGAACCGAGAATCCCGAATCGTTCTGGGACCAGTTCATCATCAACGCGGAAGTGCAGTACACGCCGTCGCGCCGCTTCACCGACGTCGGCCTCGCGCACGGCGGATACGAGAGCGACGAATACATCGTGACCCTGGTCGGCGAAAAGTGGTATCGCTGGACGCAGGCGTTCCCAGCGGCCTATCTGGCTTTCGAGTTCCAGCATCGCAGCGCCAGCGATCTGGTCGGTTTGAGCCTCAAGGGCTATGGCGGCAACAGCGGCAACTACAAGGTCAACGATCCGGTTGGGCTGCAGGGCAACGACTATTCGGGCATCAGGACGCCAAAGGGCATTTCCTCGGCCGATTACCTCGCGTTCGCCGGCTTCCAGCCCTGGCCGAATCGCAAGTACATCTTCGAGTGGGCCGTCCTGTATGACGTGCGTGGCGGGCTTCTGGCGCAGCCGCTGCTGAAGTGGAATCCGGGCCACAACTTCAGCGTCGATCTGTTCTACAACTACGTGAACGGTCATCTCTACGGCACACCGACCAACAATCTGATTCGCGCCATCGACTTCGCCAACGAAGCCAACGTGCGTTTCAGCTATCAATTCTGATGTCCCGTCTCGGGTTGGCACGCCCCCGGCTGCGCATGGTCGGGGTGTGTGCCGATATCACCTGCGTAGTGCTTCTCCCTCTACCAGGTATTTGCGTCCCGGCGG
Organism: Solimonas soli DSM 21787; assembly: GCF_000474945.1. Taxonomy (GTDB): domain Bacteria; phylum Pseudomonadota; class Gammaproteobacteria; order Nevskiales; family Nevskiaceae; genus Solimonas; species Solimonas soli. Next base: position 14,644 of record NZ_AXDW01000015.1, read on the forward strand.
CGATGGTGGATCGCTGCCGGGATCTTCTTGGATTTCTGACTATCTTGACACGAAGATGAACAGGCCGTTGTCGCGTTTGCTCTCAGGTGCTTCGCTCTCTTTCTGCGTGTTCGCTGTGAACGCGCAGGAAGGAGAGGCCAGCGGCGGTCGCTACTACATCGCACCGATGGCGACGATCGCGGCCAGTCAAAAGGATGGAACGCATGACCTTGCCGTGGGTGCCGCGGTGGCCGTCGGTGCGTCCTGGCTTCCGCATCTGGGTGTCGAGATCGTCGGCGACTATCTGCGCTACACCCACCTCGAGCACAGCTACGGCGCCGGCATCGGACTGAACGCCTATCTGTCGGCCGACAACGAAGGCCTTTTCGTTCATGCCGATGCTGAAGGCGGCAAGCGGGCTGCCTACACGGCGGGCCTGGGTTTCGACCGGCCCTTCCTCAATCGAGCGGTGTCGCTTCGGCTCGAGGCACTCTGGCACAAGGAGGGCGACGACGATGCCGAGCCCCTGCTGCGCGTCGGCCTGCGGGTTCCGTTCGGAAGCGCGCATGGATCGACGCCGGCGATGATGGAGCCGGTAACCGTCGTGCCTTTGGAGGAGCCGGAGCCGGCCGCGACGGCCGAAGCGCCGTCCGAGGGTGTTGCTGCGGACGAAACCTCGCCAGCGTCGGCACAAGAGCCCGCTTCCGTGGAGCCGGCGAACGAGGCTCCTTCGGCGCCTCCAGAAGGGCCATCGTCCTCCGCAACTGCGGATGCTGCGGTCGAGCCGCCTCCTGCGCCGCCTCCGCCTCGCGCGAAGCGGGCGACGCAATCGGTACGCAAGAAGGCATCGACGCCTGAACCGTCGGCGCCTGTCGCGCCGCCGGTTGCCGAACCGGAGCCGGCGATGGACGTGCCGGCGGATGCCGAGCCAGCCGGCGAGGCTGCGCCGTCCGGGCCCGCTGCTCCCGTGCCCGCGCCGCCCGAACCTGCGACCGACGACGCGCTCGCGCCCACCGAGCCGGCGCCTGCGCCAAAGGCATCCGACGCGCCGGGCGGCGCCGCGACAGCGCCGGATGCCGCTCCGGCCGCAAGCGGCGCGCCGACTCAGCTGACCGACACCGACGATGCGCCGACGGAGCCCGCGCCAAAGCCACGATGAGCGCCGCCGCGACATGTCCTTGATCGTCGCGCCGGGCGATCGCCAAGTCTCGAGCGACAGGAGCGACAAGCATGAAACTGATTCAATTCGATCGCGGCTATTCGAGACGGAAATTCCTCGCCGATGCGGCACGCGGCGTTCTCAGCTGCGGCGTGCTGATGCCGCTGGCGAAGGCTATCGCGGCGACCGGCGACGTCAGCAAGGCGTATCCGGACGAGCTGCTGTCGATCGAGGCGTACACGAAAGGCCGGATCAAGACCGGCGACATCATCGACGCCTCGAACGTCGAACTGGTGAAAGCGCTGCTGGAGCCGGTGCGCTACGAGCAGATCCGCGCGCAGGGGCGCAAACTGAAAGTAGTGAAGACGACGACCGACGTGATGCGCCTGTCGCCGTGGGAATACATCGAAGCCACGCTTCGCAACAGCGGCAAGGCGGTCTTCGATGCGAACGGCAACGTGGTCAACAGGGCCGACGGCAAGCCGTGGATCGGCGGCAATCCATTTCCCGATCCGAAGAACGGGCTTGAGCTCTTTGCCGCACAGACCATGAACTGGGGGCGGCACGATGCCTCGTTCTACGCGGTGAAGATGTATACGACCGAGATGGCGTCCGGCGACGTCAAGTTCAGCTACAGCGGCGGCTGGGCGGAGCTGTCGGCGGTGGGCCGCGTGGTGATGGATCCGAAACCGTACTGGCCGGAGCATGAGGACAAGCTGCGCTATCAGTCGATTTTCTTCCTGACGCCGCAAGCTTATCGTGGAACTTCGTTCCTCAATCTCTGGGACTACGATGCACATGCGTTCCCGGTGCTCTACGGCTATGTGCCCGAATTCCGCCGCGTGCGCCAGTTTCCGACGGACCAGCGTTTCGAACCTCTGCTGCCCGGGCTGACGCTGTTCCTGTCGGATGCCTGGGCCGCCGGCGATCCGCTCTACACCTGGGGCAATTACAAGATCGTCGGGCGCGGGCCGTTTCTCGCGGGCCTGTCGGAAAGCTGGAACGCCGATCATCCGAACTGGGAACACACCACGCACGGCGGCCCGAAAGGGAAATCCTTCTGGGACGCCGCGGTCGAGTTGGTGCCGGAAGCGATCGTCGTCGAAGCCGAGCCCGTCAAGTTTCCGCGTGCTCCGGTTTCCAAGAAGCGAGTCTGGTTCGACGCCCGCAATCAAGTAGTCGTGGGCATGGTCACGTTCGACCGCAACGGGAAACCGTATCGCTCCTTCGACGGCGCGTACACCCTGTACGACAATGGCAAGCAGAAATTCATGGACGGCCAGCACCCGTACTGGAGTTGGGCGCATGTCACCGCCTCGGATATCCAGACCGGCAGCGTCAGCCGCCTGGAGCAGGTTCGGCAGGTCGAAAATACGCATTTCAGCGCCGCCAACGATCCGAAGGTTTACGAAAAATATCTGACGCAAGTCGCCCTCATGCGCCTGGGCATGAAATAGGAGACGGGCCATGAGAGCCATACAGATTCCCAGGGCGGGCGGGGCATTCGAGTTGGTGGAGCGCGACATGCCGGTGCCCAAGGCCGGTGAGGTGCGGGTTCGCGTTCAGGCATGCGGTATTTGCCACAGCGACGTGTTCGCCAAGGAAGGCCTGTTTCCCGGAATCGCTTATCCGATCGTCCCCGGACACGAAGTGGTCGGATTGATCGATGCCGTCGGTCCGGACGTGACGAACTGGACTGTCGGGCGGAGAGTCGGGATCGGCTGGCACGGCGGACACTGTGGAGCCTGCCCCCAATGCCGCGGCGGCGACTTCATTCTGTGCGACAACGGAGCGGTTCCGGGGCTTACCTATGACGGAGGCTACGCCGACTATATGGTGGCCCCGGTCGAAGCGCTGGCTGCAGTGCCCGAATCGCTGAGCAGTGTCGAAGCTGCGCCGCTGCTGTGCGCCGGTATCACGACGTTCAATTCTCTCGTACACAGCGGCGCGCAACCGGGTGACCGCGTCGCGATTCTGGGGCTTGGCGGTCTGGGGCATCTCGGTGTCCAGTTCGCCGCGAAAATGGGCTATGAGGTCATCGCCATTGCGCGCGGCTCCGACAAGGCGGCATTTGCCAAACAGCTCGGAGCCAGGCATTACATCGATGCCACGCTTGGAAATGTCTCGGAGACCCTGAATCATCTTGGCGGTGCGAAGGTCGTGCTCTCGACCGTGGTCGACGCGGACGCCATGAGCGCGACGATTGACGGTTTGAGCAAGAACGGAACCCTGCTCGTCGTCGGCGCATCGGCCGAGCCGATCAAGGTTTCCCCATTTCAGCTCATCATGGGGCGCAAGGCGATCAAGGGATGGCCGAGCGGTACCGCCAGGGATTCAGAGGCAACGATGGATTTCAGCGCGCTGTCGGGCGTGCGTGCGCTGATTGAACGCTATCCGCTCGATCGGGCCGCCGAAGCCTACGAACGCATGATGAGTGGTGGCGCCAGATTCAGGGTTGTTCTGGAAACCGGAGCCTGAGTCATGGCGAGCATCACAGGGCGCACGGCGCTGGCGTCTCTCGCGGCGTTCGTTTCGCTGTCCGCGCAGGCCACCAATGGCTATTTCGCGCATGGTTACGGCACCAAATCGGAAGCGGTCGCCGGGCTTGGCATTGCGCTGCCGCAAGATGCGCTTGCCGCAGCCGCGAATCCGGCTGGCATCGGCTTCGTCGGGGAACGCATTGACCTTGGCGTCTCGTGGCTCAAGCCAAGCCGCGACGCGTCCATCACTGGCAATCAGGCCGGCGCCGATGAAGCCTACGATGCCGACCGCAAATCGTCCTTCCTGATCCCGAATTTGGGTTACAACCGTCCGCTCTCACCGGATCTCTCGTTCGGCATCGTGGTCTACGGCAACGGCGGACTGAACACCGATTACACGAACAATCCCTACACGCGTTTCGGCGCGACCGGAGCGGCGGGCATCGACTTCGCGCAACTGTTTGTCGCCCCGACCGTTGCTTACAAAATCACCGCGCGCAATACACTGGGGCTGGCCGTCAATCTCGCCTATCAGCAATTCTCGGCAAAGGGGATCGACGCCTTCGGGCCTTTCTCGTCGGATGCGGCGCATCTGACCAATCAGGGCACCGATCGCGCATATGGCGCTGGCGTCCATCTGGGATGGCTCGGGCAGATTACCGATGCCATCACGCTGGGCCTGACGTGGCAGCCGAAGACCAAAATGTCGCGGTTCGACAAGTACCGCGGTCTGTTTGCCAACAGGGGCGAGTTTGACATTCCGGAAACCTACGGCGCCGGCCTCGCTGTCAAGGCAATACCGGCGTTTGCATTGTCGGCTGATGTGCAGCGCATCAGCTACAGCAAGGTCGCGGCGGTCGGCAATCGTGTGGATTCCCTGTTCACCGGCGCACAGCTCGGCACGGCGAACGGCCCGGGATTCGGCTGGCGTGACGTGACCGTATACAAATTTGGAGCTTTATATCAAGTGGCGTCGGACTGGATCGTGCGCGCAGGCTACAGCTACGCTCGGCAGCCGATTCCTGAAAACCAGACCTTGCTCAATATCCTTGCGCCGGCCGTCAGCGACAGGCACCTGACTCTGGGTACTACGTGGAACGTCAACAAGAGCTACGAGGCGAGCCTCGCCTACAGTTACAACTACGGCGACACGCTGCACGGCAACGGTTCGATTCCGACGGCATTGGGTGGCGGCGAAGCCGATCTCCATTTCAAGCTCAGCATCCTCAGCTTCTCGCTCGGCTACAAATTCTGAAGACCCTCGGTCCTGAGCGGATTCGCACGGCAGGCCGGACCGCTTCTGCCTACCTCGCGGGAGAGCGATGAGCATGTATCCGCTCCGTGCAAGATTTGCGTGCTGGACGCTGGCGCACCGAAAGACGGCGCTGCTCGTGTTCGGCTTGCTGACGGTTTTCTTCGCCGCAGGAATTCCGCGAGTCCAGTTGAAAACCGTGTTCTCGGACATGCTGCCGCAGGACGATCCATTCGTGCAGGTCTACGAAGATCATCCCGGATTCGGCAGCCCGTTGACGATCATGACCATGATTCGTCGCAAGGACGGCGACATCTTCAATGCCGAGACCTTGGGCAAGGTTTGGGATTTCACCCGAGCCATCGATCGGGCTCCCGCCGTCGATCACGAGCAGATCCTTTCCATCACGACCGAAAAAGCACGCTATGCCGAGGCGACACCGGACGGCATCGACATGCGGCCGCTCATGGGTGATCACCCGCCGTCGACGCCGGAGGAGATTTCCAGTTTTCGCGCACACGTCGATGAAGCCAGCAACGTCCGCCGCTTTTTGATATCGAACGACAACCGGTCCGCGCTCGTGATGGCTACGTTCATCGAGAACAGGCTCGACTACGGACAGGTTTTCGATTTCGTGAAGAAGCTTGTCGAAAACACCGCGGATGCCAGTCACGACGTGCACGTCGCCGGCATGCCCATGTTGATCGGCTACGTCTACCGTTATGAACGCCAGATGGTGGCGATATCTGCGGTGACGGTCGGGATCATCGTGCTGGCGCTGATCTTCTACATGCGCAATCCGGTGGGCGTGCTGACGCCTATCCTGACCAGCGCGACTGCCGCGATCTGGGCTTTCGGTTTCGTAGGCTGGCTCGGCATCTCCGTCGAGCCCCTGTTGATGGTGGTGCCGCTGCTGCTGACGGCGCGCTCGTTCTCGCACAGTATCCAATTCACCGAGCGCTATTTCGAGATTTACAGCGAAGTCGCCGATCGCCGCCGCGCCGCGGAGCAGACGATGAGCGTGATGATGGTGCCATCGGTGCTCGGCATCATGACCGACATCCTCGGCATCGTCGTCGTCGCGGCGGCGCCGATTCCTGCCATGGTCCGGCACGCGATCTTCTGCGGCATGTGGGCGGTCTGGCTCATCCCGACCGGTTGCGTGCTCATCTCCTTGCTGCTGGCCACGCTGCCGCCACCAAGCGATCTGAGCCGCTTCCGGAGCAAGAAGGACGCGAAAGGCCGGACCGGCCCGCTGACCGCAGCGCTACGCGCGGTAGCCTGGATAGTGACGGGACGGCAGGCGCGCTGGACGACCGTGGCGATGCTGGCGCTGGCGGCCGCGACGGTCGCGATCGCTTCACAGATTCGCATCGGCAATCCGGTCGAAGGCTCGAACCTGCTGCGCCAAGACTCCGAATTCAATACTGCGGTCCGCGCCATCAACGGCAACTTTCCCGGCGTCAATACGCTGGAGATCGTACTGGAGGCGAAGAACCCGAATGCCGAAATCCTGACCTCGCAGCGCCCGGACACCGTTTTCACGGCGCTGGCTCTGCAGAAGATCCTGGAGGGCGGCCATCAGCCGCCGCGCGCGACCTTGTCGTTCGCCGATTACCTGACCGAGGCCAATCGCCTGTTCAGCGGCGGCCATCCTGCTTGGGCGGTATTGAATCCGACGGACCGTTCCGTCCAGGCCGCCGCGGTCGGTGCCTTGATGGGGGCGAGCGCCAAGAGCTTCAGCCACGTGCTCGACCCGAGCATGCAGCACTCGACGGTGTCGCTCTGGTACAAGGACAACAAGCAGGAGACCGTCGATCACGCGCTGGCGGCAGCCCGCGCCGCCGTCGAAGTGGTCGGTGTCGATCATCCGGATTTCCGCGTGCGTCTCGGCACGGGCACCATCGCCCTGCAGGAAGCGGTAAACCGTGTCGTGTCGCGCTACGAATGGATCATCATCGGCGGCGTGAACCTGTTCATCTTCCTGCTCTGTGCCGTCGCATACCGCTCGATACTCGCCGGCATGATCCTGCTGGTGCCGGTCAATCTGGCCAACGAGGGGCTGCTCGCGGCCATGCACCTGCTCGGCGTCGGGCTCGATGTGAATACCTTGATCGTGGCGGCGATCGGCGTCGGCGTCGGCATCGACTACGGCATCTACCTGCTCTCGCGCATCTGCGAAGAGCTTCAGCAACGCCAGGGGCTGGCTGAGGACCGCTGGGCCGGCGCCGTCCATGCGGCGCTTTGCACCACGGGCGGAGCAATATTGTTCACGGCGACGATCATGATGCTCGGCATCCTGCCCTGGTACCTGATGTCCGACCTGAAATTCGTCGCCGACATGGGCCTGCTGCTGATCGCCATCATGACGATCAACATGGTCCTGTCCCTCGTCGTCCTGCCGCTGCTGATCTGGTGGATCCGGCCGGCCTTCGCCGAGAAGTACGGCAACGGCGCGGCCGTGCCTGCCTGAATGCCTTATCTTCAACGAAACTTCTGATGATCTGGATCGCGATGGAGAGCAAGCAATGATCAAAGTAAGCATCATGTATCCCGCGACGGCGGGCTCACGGTTCGATCACGAGTACTACCGCGACGTCCACATGCCACTGCTCAAGAGCCGCATGGGCGATAGCTGCATCGCCTATTCAATCGACAAGGGGATTGCCGGTGGCACGCCCGATTCACCGCCTGTCTATGTCGGCCTGTGCCACATCTACTGTCAGTCGGTACAGGCCTTCCAGCAAGGCTTCGGACCGCACGCCAAAGAGATCATGAGCGACATCAAGAACTACACGGATATCTTGCCGGTCATCCAGATCAGCGAGGTCGCCGTTGCTGCTGCGGGCGTCGAGGACCACTAAAAGACTATCGCTATATCCCGTTCACGACTCCAGCGTTTTACGGACCTGCACAGACGAGCGGCGCGTGCCGTGCTCCTCATCGCCCGGTCCGCTGGCATTCCCGATTTTCAGAGGGTGAAGCTGTTTTCAAAGGCGCAGAACGATACTCGCGTTGGGAGTTCGTCTACGTTCCAACGGCTGAAACAGGGGGGCGGGGGGAAGTTAGCGGCGTTTGTGAGAACAGTCAGCCGTCGCTGCTTCGCCGCCAAGCTCCAGAACTGGCGCCGGGCGAGGAGCCGGTGTTCAAGCCGCGGCACTGATCGCCGCATCGCCAGGACCTCTCCGGCTGCATCGAATGGCCCGCCTCGCGCGGGCCATTTTTCTGACGGACTTCGGGGCACGGCATATTCCTACGACAAAGAAGCCCGCCTGTGGTCATAATGCGGCGCATCAGCGCCCGCTGGCCGCGCATCCTCACGGCTCGGCACGGTGGGCGCAGGGAAGCGAGGACTCTGGGGATGCCGTCTCGTGTCAAAATGAACCGGCCATGGCGCCGGGCCGGGTGGCTGCTGTGCGTGCTGTCGCTGCAGGCCGCCGCACAGGGCGCGACGTCCGAGGCCAGCCCCGCGCCCGGCGCGCCGGCCGACCTGCTCTCGGTGTGCAGCGACGCCTTGCAGTTCAACTCGAACTACGAATCGGCGCGCGCGCAGTTCTACGCCGCCAAGGACCTGCTGCCGCTCGCCAAGGGCAAGCTGCTGCCGCAGCTCGGCCTCGGCGCGCAGCTGAACTGGACGCACGAAGACGCCGACATCCACTACGACAACACCTTCCAGACCGATTCCGACGGCACCGTGGTCGGCACCATCTTCAGCCAGCAGCTGAACAGCGTGCTCAGCACCTTCCACGCCAGGGTCGACGACACCTTCCTGCGCACGGTCTTCGGCGTGCAGCTGAGCCAGGCCCTGTATCGCCGCGATCTGTTCCTCGGCCTCGACAAGGCCCAGGTGCAGCAGCAGCAGGCGGCGTTCGGACTGGATGCGGCGCAGGAGGAACTGCTGATCTCGGTCGTCGAGGCCTATTTCACCCTGCTCGCAGCGCGTGACGGACAGAGCTTCGCGCAGGCGGAAACGCGCACGCTGCGCGAGCAGCTCGACTACATCCAGACGCGCGCCGGCGCGGGCCTGGCGACCGACGCCGACGTCAAGGCGGCGCAGGCCGCCTACGAGCTGGCGCAGGCCGACGAGGCCGCCGCCGACAACGCCCTGGTCGCCGCCCAGGTCTCGCTCGAGGCGGTCGCCGGCAAGACCTATGCGAACGGCTTCAAGGTGCTGCCGTCGACGGTGACGCTGAGTCCGCCGCAGCCGCAGGACGAGAGCCTCTGGGTGCAGCGCGCGCGCGACGAGAATCCGGGCGTGCTGGCCAAGCGCGCCGCCGTGGAGATCGCGCGCGTCGATCGCCGTGTCGCGCAGGCCGGGCGCCTGCCGAAGTTCGACGTCGCCGGCACGGCGTACTCGCTGGACAACGGCGGCGGCATCAGCGGCGATCGCAACCAGCAGGATTACCAGATCGGCATCACCATGACCGTGCCGATCTACACCGGCGGCCAGATCGGTGCCGCCATCCACGGCGCGCAGGAGATGGAGAAGAAGGCCGAGGCCGATGCCGAAGCGGCGACGGCGAAGGCCGTGCGCGACACGCGCATCGCCTATCTCAACAGCTCGGCCGGCCTGCAGCGCGTCACCGCGCTGAAGCGCGCGGTCGAGGCGGCGATCGATGCGGAGGCGTCGGCGCGCGCCGGTTACGACGCCGGCACGCTGACCAATGCCGACGTGCTCGACGCCATCGACCGTCGCTACCAGGCCGAAACGAACTACGCGGCGGCGCGCTACAAGTTCCTCGTCAACACGCTCAAGCTCAAGCAGCTCGCCGGCAACCTGCTGACCGCGGACCTTGCGCAGATCAACCGCCTGTTGCGCGATCCGGAGCAGGCGCCGGCGCCGACCGAGCACTGAAGCCGCGCTCGACCGTGCCTACCACGCGCTACCGTTTGCTGGTTGCCGAGGGTGTCGCCGATCTCGGTGTCGGGCAGCAGCTGCTGACGGCAGCCGGCGGCGCGCAGCGCCTGCGCCTGAGCGACGACGAATATCGCCTGGCGCAGCTGTTCGACGGCGCCCGCTCGCCGGCCGAGCGCCTGGCGGCGGCGAGCGCGCTCGGCTTCGCCGTCACGCCGCAGGAACTCGAAGGTCTCGCCGACCGTCTCGCGCGCGCGCAGCTCCTGCGCCGCGGCACGCATGAACCGCTGCCGGTGCCGGCGCAGTCCACCGAGGAGGCGCGCCAGCTCGGCTGGATCGACGGTCAGGTCGGTCGTGCCGGGCGCGCGCCGCCCGCGGCGGCGCTGCCGCCCTCGTCGATGCCGGGTTCGCGCGGCAGCCCGGGCCTGCTCGGCGGTCTCGCCGGCCTGCTCGGCAAGCGCGGCCGCGCCAACCGCATCGACCTGCCGCTGTCGCCGGACTGGCTGGTCGCCATCGGCCGGCCCTTCATCATGCCGCTGGCCTCGCGCATGAGCCTCTACGCGCTGCTCGCCAGCGTGGTCGGGCTGCTGTTCGCGTTCTATCACCGCCGCTTCGACGCCTCGCGGCAGATTCTCGAGCTGAGCGAGCTGTGGGCCTTCGTCGGCGCCGTCGCGCTCGGCGCCTATCTGGTCAACCTGGTTTCGATGTCGGCGCGCGCCGCGACCATCGCCCGCTACACGCCGAGCCGGCCGCAGGTCGGCATCCGCATCACGACCCTGTATCTGCCGGCGCTGTTCGTCGACACCGGCGGCGCCGTCGAGCACGCCGGCCGTGACACGCGCCTGCGCATCGTCGGCAGCACGCTGGTGGCGACGCTCGGCCTGTTCGTGCTCGCCACCCTGCTGTGGTTCATGAACCGCACCACGCATCCGCGCTTCGCCGCGGCCTGCCTGGCGACCATGGTGATCGCGGTGATCGCGACGCTGGCGCGCGTCAATCCGCTGACCCGTCGCGACGGCTACTTCCTGCTGCTCAACGCCTTCGGCGTCTCCGATCTGCGCGAGACGGCGGGCCTTGCGCTGTTCGGTTTCGGCAAGCGGCCGTGGCACATGGCGCTGCGCGAAGTGCCGGCCTCGGTGCTCAAGCTCTACGCCTGGCTGGTGATCGGCTTCTGGGTGCTGATGCTGGTGCTTCTCTTCTCTTTCTCCGGGCAGTGGCTCGTCGAGCACCTGCGCGGCGTCGGCTTTTTGTTGGTGGCAGCGGTCTTGGGGGCGTACATGGTGAAGCAAATGGGCAGAACCGAATCGAGTCGCAGCAACATGGGCTGGGCCTTCTCCTGGTGGCCGTTCTCGGAGAAAACGACGTGGATCGGCGCGACGCTGATCCTCATCGGCCTGATTCCGTATTCCTATGAGCCGAGCGGCGACATGGTCGTGCTGCCGAGCGCGCAGGCCGATGTGCGCGCCCTGGTCGCCGGCGACGTGCGCGAGGTGCTGGTCAAGGAAGGCGACGTGGTGACGGCCGGCCAGGTCATCGTGCGCCTCGCCGACGACGGCTACACCGCCAAGGTCGCCGCCAGCGAGGCGCAGATCGCCTCGCTCAGGTCCGATCTGGCGCTGGCGCAGAAGGGTGGCAAGCCGGAGGAGGTCGAGGTCGCGCGGCAGGCCGTCGCCACGGCGCGCACCAAGGCCGAGTTCTCGCGCATCAATGCGCAGCGTCTCGCCCAGGCTTACCAGCGCAAGGCCGTCACTTCGCAGGAATACGACCGCGCGCGCGGCCAGGCGGAAGTCGACGAGCAGATGCTGCGCGAGGCCGAGCGACGCCTGGCGCTGGTGTCGAGCCCGGCCGCCGCCGATCGCCTCGAATCGCTGCGGGCCGATCTCAAGCGCGTCGAGGCGGAGCTGAAGTACAACCAGCAGCAGCTCTCCTATGCGCAGGTCACGGCGCCGATCGCCGGCCGCATCGTCTCCGGCACCCTGCAGTTCGCGCGCGGCAACTATCTCAACGTCGGCGAGCGCGTCGCCATCATCGAGGACACCGGCGCCAAGCGCGCCGAGATCAAGATGCCGGAAGCCTCGATCGGCGCGGTCAAGGTCGGCAGCAGGTCGTGGGCGAAGTCCTGGGCCTTCCCCTGGCGCAGCTTCCCCGGCCACGTCACGCGCATCGCGCCGGCCGCCGACGAAAGTCCCTACGGCAAGATCGTGCGCGTCGAGATGACGGTCGACGATCCGCTCGACCAGCTCCGCTCGGGCATGACCGGCAGCGCCAAGGTCGATGGCGGCTGGAGCGTCGCCGGCGTCGTCTTCACGCGCGCCATCGTGCGCTTCGTGTTCGTCGAAGTGTGGTCCTGGCTGCCTTGAGCACGCGGGTCGCGCAGCGACACCTCATCCTCTCTCCCGCTTCGCGGGAGAGAGGGGAACCGTTCGCGGCCGCGAACGGTGGAGAGAGGGCGCGCGCCAGCGCGTGCTGCGGACGCGCACCGAGCGCCTTTTGCGAGCCGGCCCGCACGCCATGACCGACACCGCCCGCCCGCTCGCCGAAGCCGACTTCCGCCTGACCTGCGACAACGGCTTCGGCGACGGCTGGAATCACTACGCGCACAGCATGGCGTGGTTCCGCGGGCGTCTCTACGTCGGCACCACGCGTGCGACGATGGCGATGAACAAGTGGGTGCTGCCGCGTCCCGACATGCGGCCGTGGCCGGTCGACTGCCCCGAAGACGTCTACGACGTGCCGCGCCAGGCCGAGATCTGGGAATACACGCCGGAGACCGACCAGTGGCTGCGCGTCTACCAGGCGCCGCTGGTGACGGCGCGCGACCAGTCGCGGCACGACGTGCCGCGCTACATCGGCTTTCGCGGCATCACGGTGTTCCAGGGCGCGCAGGACAGCGCGCCCTGCCTCTACGTCTCGACCTGGGCGCCGCTGCAGGCCGAGGCGCCCGACATCCTGCGCAGCGTCGACGGCCGCGAGTTCACCTCGGTGCCGCGTCCGCCCTGGGACACGGTAGTGCGCTCGTTCCGCACCCTGCAGGTCTTCAACGGCCGCGTGCACACCACGCCGACCAGTTCGACGGCGGCGGCGCGCCGCACGCAGGATTCGGTCGGCTCCGATTCGACGATCTACGCCTGCGATGACCTCATCGGCGGCAAGTGGTCGCCGGCGAGCGCCGAAGGCTTCGGCGCGCGCGCCAACGTCACCGTGTTCGAGATGGCGCTGTTCGACGATCATCTCTACGCCGGCACCGTCAACCCGGTCACCGGCCTCGAGGTGTGGAAGACGCGCGGCGGCGATCTGCCGTATCGCTGGACCAAGGTGCTGACGCACGGCGCCTTCCGCGGCAAGTTCAACGAGGTCGCCGGCAGCTTCTGCGAGTTCAACGGCGCGCTCTATCTCGGCACCGGCATCGTCAACGGCGGCTACCATCGCGCCGCCAACGTCGGACCGGGCGCCGGCGAGGTCATTCGCATCTGGCCCGACGATTCCTGGGACCTGCTGATGGGCGATCCGCGCGTCACGCCGCAAGGCGTGAAGTATCCCTTGTCCGGCTATGCCGCCGGCTTCGACAATCTGTTCAACGGCTACATGTGGCGCATGGCGGCGCACGACGGCTATCTCTACGTCGGCACCTTCAACTGGGCCAACATGCTGCCGTATCTGCCGACGCACGTCTGGCCGGAGGACGTCGTCGCGCTGGTGCAGCGCTGGGGCGAGGAGAACCTGCTGCGCCGCTTCGGCGGCTGCGAGCTGTGGCGCACGCCGGACGGTCTGCGCTGGGAGCCGGTCACGCGCAACGGCTTCGGCAACAAGTACAACTGGGGCATCCGCAATCTGGTGTCGACGCCGCACGGCCTGTTCGTCGGCACCGCCAATCCTTTCGGGCCGACCGTCGCGCAGCGTCTCGAAGGCAGGCGCTGGCAGTACGTCTACAACCCGCGCGGCGGCTGCGAAGTCTGGCTCGGCAAGGCCGAGGCCGCGGCACCGGCACCGGGCGGTGCGCGGTGAGCGCCGCGCCGCTGTGGATCGTCGGTGCGCCGTTCAGCGGCGTCGCGCGGCTGGCGGCCACGCTCGGCACGCATCCCGCGTTCCACGCCATTCCGGAAACCAGCCTGTTCGTCGCCGATCGCGTCGACGAACTGCTGGAGATTTTCGAGATCGGCCAGGGCAGCAATGCCGATGGCCTGCTGCGCGCGCTCGCCGCGCTCGAGTTCGGCGGCGACGACGACGACGGCGTGGCACAGGCGCGGCAGTGGCTCGCGGCGCGCGGCGACTGGTCGACCGCCGCGGTGTTCGCGCACCTGCGCGCACGTGCCGGCGCGCGCCGGCTGGTGATTCCCGACACCGAAGCCGTGCTGCGTCCCGCCGATCTGGCCCGCCTGCGCGCGGCGGCCGAGGACGCGACGATCGTGCACCTCGTGCGCCACCCGCGGGTGTACGGCACGCTGTTCGCGCGCTGGCTCGCCGACCGCCTGTTCGTCGCCAAGGATTTCCGCGACCACGCACAGCCCATGGCGCCGATCGATCCGCAGATCGCCTGGCTGCGCATCAACCGCAACATCGAAACCTGGCTGAAGCCGGCCTTCGCCACACGTTATCTGCTGCTGCGCGACGAGGACCTCGGCGCCGAGCGCGACACCGCGCTGGCGGCGCTGCTGCGCGCCGTCGGCGCCGACGCGACACCGGCGGTCGTCGCGCAACTCGATGCCGCCGACTGGCCGTTCTGGGGCTATGGCCCGCCGACGGCGCCCTACGGACTCGAGGCCGAAGTGCTGGAATCGCTGTCGCCCGATCGTGGCGACGCGCAGCTGGGGGGAGCGTTGCCGTGGCGCGCGGATGGTCGCGAGTTTGCGCCCGAGATCATCGACATGGCACGGACCTATCGCTACGGCTGACATCAACATCGCGGGCCTTGCTTGAAATGAATCGTGCCTCGCGCACGAAGGGGGAGAAGGCAGTGAATGCGCTCAGCGGGATTCGCGTCCTTCGCATCGGCAGTTCGGCCGGCGCCGCGTACTGCGGCAAGCTGCTGCACGGTTTCGGCGCCGACACCTGCAGCATCGCGGCGCCCGGCGAGGCGGCGGTGCGCGCCGACCCGGCGTCGGAATGGTTCGAGACGACGCGCGATCGCGTCGCCTTCGACTGGGCCGACGACCGGCGCGCGGCGCGCCTCGATGCGCTGCTGGACGGCGTCGACGTGCTGATCGACGCCAGCCTGCCACGCGAGGCGGCGCGCGCCGGGCTCGACAGCGCCGCGCTGCGCGAGCGCCATCCGCGTCTCGTCGTCTGCCGCATCACGCCGTTCGGCATCCATGGCCCGTATCGCGACTACGCCGCCGAGGACATCACGCTCTACGCGATGAGCGGGCTCATGCAGAGCACCGGCGATCCGAAGCGCGAACCGCTGAATTCGCGCCCGAGGCTCGCGCAGCTGAGCGCCGGCCTGCACGCCTACTCGGCGATCCTGCTCGCGCTGCTGCGCCGCTTCGGCGACGGGCTCGGCGACTTCATCGACCTGTCGATGCACGAGTCGGCGATGGAGAACTACGAGATCGCCATCGCCGAGCTGCTGGCCGGCGGCGGCGTCGCGCGCCGCAACGGCGACGAGCACAACATGGTGCCGTGGCGCACGTACCCCTGCGCGGACGGCGAGGCAGCGATCATCGGTGGCCCGATCCGCAACTGGAAGAAGGCCGCCGAGCTGTTCGGCATCGCCGAGATCAGCGAGCGCTTCGCCCGCGCCGACGTGCGCATGAAGGAGCGGCAGGCTTTCGAAGCCCTGCTCAAGCCCTGGCTCGCCAGCCACACGCGGCGCGAGCTGTTCCACATCGGCCAGCGCATGGGTCTGGCCTGGTCCTATCTCGCCAGCCTGCGCGAGGCGCTGGACGATCCGCAGCACGCGGCGCGCGGCTTCTTCGAGACGCGCGTGCTCGCCGACGGCCGCCGCTGCCGGATGCCGGGCGCGCCGTTCCGCAGCAGCGTCACGCCGTGGCGGATGCCGCATGCGATGCCGGTGCCGCAGGATCCGCCGCCGGCCGGCGGCGGTGCCGCGCGGCCGCCGCTGCAGGGCATCCGCGTGCTCGACTTCACGCACGACTGGGCGGGGCCGCATGCCGCACGGCTGCTCGCCGACTTCGGCGCCGAGGTCATCAAGATCGAATATCCGCGCCGCCTCGACGGCATGCGCGGCGGTTATGCCGGCAAGGTCAACGAGCATCCGCGCATGTGGCAGCTGCATCGCAACAAGCGCTCGCTGACGCTCGATCTGCAGCGCGACGATCATCTGCAGTTCTGCCGGCGCATGGCCGCCGACAGTGACCTGGTCATCGAGAATTCGCGCCCTGGCGTGATGGCGCGGCTCGGTCTCGGCTACGACGTGCTGCGCGGCCTGAAGGAGGACATCGTCATGCTGTCGATGTCGGCCTTCGGCGCCAGCGGGCCTTACGCGCAGTACGCCGGTTATGGCGGCAGCATCGAGGCGATCAGCGGCCTGCAGTCGCTGACCGCCTACGACGAGTCGTCGCCGCGCTTCCGCGTGCGCGAGGTCGACGCGATCAACGGCATCTTCGGCAGCTGCGCCGCGCTGACCGCGCTGTGGCATCGCCGGCGCAGCGGTGCCGGGCAGTGGATCGACGTTTCGGAAACCGAAACGACCTGCTGGCTGATCGGCGAGTTCTTCGCGCAGGCCTCGCTCGACGACCGCGAGCCGGCGGTGATCGGCAATCGCGATGCCGAGCACGCGCCGCAGGGCTGCTACCGCTGCGCCGGCGAGGACCGCTGGCTGACGATCAGCGTTGCCGACGACGCGCAATGGCGGCGCCTCGCCCTGCTGATCGGCGACGAGGCGCTGGCGGCGGACCCCGCCTACGCCAGCGCCGAAGCGCGCCGCGCGCGGCACGACGACATCGACGCACGCATCGGCGCCTGGACCGGCACGCAGGACGCGGCAGCGGCGATGCGGCTGCTGCAGGAACTCGGCATCGCCGCCGGCCTGGTCTGCAATACGCGCGATCTCGCCGCCGATCCGCACCTCGCGGCCCGCGAGTGGTTCTGCGCGATCGACGGCACGCGCCTGCCGGGGCCGCCGTTCCGCCTGCAGCGCGGCGGTTTCGAGCTGCGCTGGCGCGGTCCCGATCTCGGCCGCGACAACGACTACTGCCGCGAACGCTACGGCGACCTGGCGCTCGACGATCTGCTCGACGAAGCGAAGCTCGGTACCGCCTACCAGTGACGGACCCGGCGCGCCGCGCCGCGCTTGAGGCCGTGTAATCCGTCCACTAAAGTGTCCGAATGGACACAAAAATGGATGAAGCGGGGCTGGCCCTGGCGCGCCGCCTCAAGCTCGAACGCGAGGCGCGCGGCTGGTCGCTGGCCGGTCTGGCCGAGCGCGCGGGCGTCTCCAAGGCGGCGATCAGCAAGATCGAGCGCGGCGAGACGAGCCCGACGGCGACCGTGCTGGTGCGGCTCGCCGGCGCTTTCGACCTGACGCTCGCCGGGCTGTTCCTGCGCGCCGAGCAAGGTGTCGGCGATCGCCTGGTGCGGGCCGACGCGCAGCCGCTGTGGCGCGATCCGAAGACCGGCTATGTGCGCCGCCAGGTCTTCATGCGCCCTGAGCACCCGCTGGAGATCGCCGAAATCGAACTGCCGCCGCGCCGCCGCGTGACCATGCCGGCCTCCTCGTATGCGCACATCCGTCAGGCGGTGCGCGTGCTGAGCGGACGCCTGCTGATCGTCGAGGGCGGCCAGCGTCACGAGCTCGGTCCGGGCGACTGCCTCGGCTTCGGGCCGCCGGCGGCGACCCGTTTCGTCAACGAAGGCAGCAAGGCCTGCACCTATCTCGTCGTGCTGGCGAGGACCTGAACATGCGCATCGTCGAAGGCGGCCTCGGCGATCCGCGCGTCATCGCCCTGCTCGAATTCCATCTGCGCACGGCGCGCGCGGCGACCGCGCCGGGCAGCGCGCACGCGCTCGACCTTTCGGGCCTGCGCGCGCCGGGTGTGCGCTTCTGGGCGCTGTGGGACGGCGAGGCGCTGCTCGGCGTCGGCGCGCTCAAGGATCTCGGCGCCGGCCATGGCGAGGTCAAGTCCATGCACGTCGCGCTCGCCGCGCGGCGGCGCGGCGCCGGCAGCGCCGTGCTGCGCCACATCGTCGCCGCGGCGCGCGCCGACGGCTGGACGCGGCTCAGCCTGGAGACGGGGTCGTGGCCGTACTTCGAGCCGGCGCGTGCGCTGTATCGCCGCCACGGCTTCGTCGAATGCGCGCCGTTCGGCGATTACCGCGACGATCCGAACAGCGTGTTCATGACGCTCTCGCTGACCTAGGATCGAGGTTCGACACGTTGTTCAGCGGGATGCGCTGCTGCGGGTGCGAGCGGAAATCGCGGACGGCCGCCGCGTCGAGCGCGGCACGCGCCGGCGGCAGTTCGATGGCGATCAAATCGACGACACCGCGGCGGCGTCGCCGCGCGTTCATGTGCCGCCGCAATCGCCGTGCGCCGCGGCGATAGGCGCCGCACCCGGCGTCGTCGCGCGCTCCGCCTGTTGCAGGGTGAACAGCGCCGCGTACTTGTGAAAGGCGTACTGCGCGAGGATCAGCGAGATGAGAAAGCCGCGCCAGCCGTCGAGCAGCGACAGGCGCAGGATGTACTGTTGCGCAAAGTCGGCGAAGAAGCGCAGCGTGGCGATGCCGAGGCCGCCGCGCCGTCCGGCCGCGTTCTTCTGCTCGGCGAGCAGGCAGGCGTACTTCAGGTGCTTGTCGAGCGCATGCCGGTAGTCGCGCCAGCTGTAGTGATCGAGCGGCGCCTTGAGATGGCCTTCGATCCGCTTCGGCAGCAGCAGCGACTCGTGCACCTGATGATCGCGATAGCGCGCGCCCTCGCGCTTGAACAGCTTGCCCTGCGGCGCGGTGTAGCGGCCGTGGCGCAGCGGCTTGCCGAAGAACCAGGTGCGCCAGGGCATCTTCAGCATCGTGTACGGCAGCGCCGGATCGGCGAGGGCGCGGTCGATCTCGTCGCGCAGCGCCGGCGTCAGGCGCTCGTCGGCATCGAGCGAGAACACCCAGTCGCCGCTGCATTGCAGCAGCGCGCGATTGCGCTGCGGCCCATAGCCCGGCCAGTCGGTGACGTGCACCTGCGCGCTGTACTGGCGCGCGATGTCGACGGTGCCGTCGGTGCTGCCGCTGTCGAAGATCACGATCTCGTCCGCCCAGCCGCGCACCGATTCGAGGCAGGGACGCAGGCGATCCGCCTCGTTGTGGCAGATGATCATGACCGACAGCGTGGCGCGCTGCGGGCGAAGGCGGGAAGCGGTCATCGTCTCGTTCCGTGTTGGACGCGTCGACGATAGCCGCGGCACACCGGCTGCGGCGCAGCCGGGGATGAATGTTCTTTATTTAGATCGCGGCTATGGGCTCAGACCTTTGCCGCCGCCGCGAAATGCAGGGGCCGCGACAGGCGCTCGGCGATCAACATGCCCTGGCGGCGCACGACGCGGTAGGCCGGCGGTTGCAGCGGCTGCAGCGCGCCGCACGCCAGCTGCTCCTCGAAGAACGCCAGCGTCGCCTCGACCTGCTGGAAGTCGACCGCGTTCTTGAACGGCGCGAGGTCGTAGCGCCACCACTGCAGTTTCAGGAGCCGTTCGACGATCGACTCAGAAAAGCGCATGCGCACGATGCGCGCGGGGCTGCCGGCGACGATCGCGTATGGCGGCACGTCCTTGGTGACGACGCTGCAGGCGCCGACCACGGCGCCGTCGCCGATGCGCACGCCGCGCTTCACGAACGAGCCGGCGCCGATGTAGGCCTCGTGGCCGATGAACGTCTCGTGCGGCACGGTATCGACGTAGGAAGGACCGGCTTTCTCGTCGGGGCCGAGCCGCGCGAAATCCTCGAGCTGGTAGATGTTCGGCATGTACTTCGGCCGCGTGAAGGCGAAGGGATGCGAACTGAACCAGTCCATCGGATGTTCCGGCGGGCCGAGCACCGAGCCTTCGCCGATCTGCGAGTAGCGGCCGAAATGCACGCGGTAGGCGCTGGTCTGGCCGGCCGCGTTGAAATAGGTGAAGGCGCCCGCCGTGCAGTCCTTCAGGCGATGGCCGTAGATATAGGCCGGGCGTTCGTACTGCAACGATCCGGCGATGCCGGTGCCACCGAACAGACCCTCGTCGATCAGTTCGCGTCCGCTGTCGAGCGTCACCGCGAGATTTCCTTCATTGCCCATCCCATCCTCCATGTGGTCGATCACGATGCTACACGCCGCCGGACGGCGATGTGGGATCTCCTTGGCTCGTGTGATGACTCGGACGGTGCGTGCGGCCCGGCGAGGTGAGAGGCGCAGCGTCGCGGCCGGTCGTCGTCGCTCGCGGCCTCTCTGCCGGACGGACCTCCGCCGCGCGGGCGGACTGCCTGATGATCAGCAATAAGCAGGCCAGCGCGCCGAGGAGCACGGCGCATCTTGACGCACGCGCCTGACAGGACGGCCGCGGCCTTTCAGGCGGCGGCGGCGCGCGGCGCTTCGAGAAAGGCGTTCAGCGCCTCGATGACGACGCGCGGCTGACTGACCGGGAAGAAATGTCCGGCATTCTGCACGGCGATGTAGCGCGCCTGCGGCCACAGCTCGGCGAGCTTGCGCCCCGAGCGTTCGCAGCGCGAACCCTGCGCGTACATCAGCAGCACCGGCAGCGGCAGCGCGGCGATCGCCGCGATCTCGCTGCCCGGCGTGTGAAACTCCGTCAGGGCGCCGGTCGTGTCGATCAGCCGCAGCCATTGCTGCGCGGCGCGCAGCGCGCCGCGGCCTTCGCCGAACGGCGTGAACTCGTCGCGCGCTTCGGCGGTGCTGTTGGCGACGCGCAGGCGCGCCGCCGCTTCGAGGAAGCGGAAGCCGACTTCGTCCTCGCTTTCCCAGTCGTAGCCGAAGGCGGCGGCGCTGCGCGCCGCGGTCTCGCGCTCGAAGGCCGTGAGATCGCTGATGTCGTGCAGGCGCATCTGCGGCTGCAGGCGCGAGATGCGGGCGTCGAGCAGCGCAAGCTGCGTGAAGCGTGACGGTGCGGCGAGCGCCGCTTCGAGCGCGCAGGCGCCGCCGTAGCTGTGGCCGACCAGTGCCGCCTGCGCGACGCCGGCCTGGTCCATCAGTTCGAGGATGCCGCGGCCGATCGCCGTCGCCGTGTAGCCGGACGCCGGCATCGCGCTGTAGCCGTGGCCGGGCAGGTCGAACAGCGTGATGCGATGGCGATCGCGCAGCGCGCTCGCCACGTTGAGGTACCAGAAGGCGCGATTGGTGGCGAGCCCGTGCACCAGCACGAGATCCGGGCCTTCGCCCATCTGCTGCCAGGCAATCTCGTGGCCATTGATCGTCGCGCTCGGCATCGGCGATGCGCCCCGGCTATTTGACGTAGGCGACGAGGAAGTCGGCGAGCTGGCCGAGCGAGAGGTCGTCGACGTAGCGGCCGTCCTTCATCAGCAGCTTGTCGAACGGCGTCTTGAACAGGCCGAGGTCTTCCTCGATGGCGACGATGAACTGGATGATGTCGATCGATTCGAAACCGAGATCGCCGAGCAGCTTGGTGTCGCGCTGGTACTCGCCCTCGAATTCGTTGTCCCAGTCCTGCGTGAAGTCCTTCAGGGTCGCGGTCAGTTTGACCAGAATCTCGTCGCTGCTTGCCATGATGTCGTTGTCGGAATGCGGGAAGGGGCTTAGGTCGGGAAGTAGAGCGGCGCCGCGAGGCGCTCCACGGCCGGCGCGCCGGCGCGCACGCTGACGCGGTAGCTGTCGGGCTGCAGGAGCATCAGGCTGCCGTCGGCGGCGCGCTCCTCGAAGAAGGCGAGCGTCGCTTCGGCCTGGCTGAAGTCGACGGCGTTCTTGAACGGCGCCAGATCGTAGCGCCACCACTGCAGCTTGAGGAAGCGCTCGACCAGATTCTCGGCGAAGCGCAGGCGCGTGACGCGCGCCGGCGCGCCGACCGCGACCGCGTATGCCGGCACGTCGCGCGTGACGATGCTGCCGGCACCGATCACCGCGCCGTCGCCGATCGACACGCCGCGCTTGATGAGCGCGCCGGCGCACAGATACACCTCGTGGCCGATGTGGGTGTCGCTCGGCACGGTGTCGACGTAGGACGGGCCGGACTGCTCGTCCGGCGCCAGGCGCGCGAAGTCGGGCAGGCTGTACAGGTTCGGCATGTACTTCGGCCGCGTGAAGGCGAACGGATGTGTCGAGAAGCCGTCGAGCGGATGCTCCGGCGGACCGATGATGACCGACTCGGCCACCTGCACGTAGCGGCCGAGGCGGCAGCGGTAGGCGCTGGTGTTGCCGGCGGTGTTCAGATAGGTGAAGGCGCCGATCGAACAGTCCTTGAGGCGATGGCCGTAGATGTACGCCGGCCGTTCGTATTCGAGCGTGCCGACGACACCGGCGCCGCCGAGCAGGCCATGCTCGCGCAGGGGCGCGAAGGCGGGATGGGCTGCACTCACGGGGGCCGTCACTCCATGTAACCGAGCATCTGCAGCTGCTCGATCATCTTCTGCTTTTCGCCGGCGTCCATGTCCTCGCGTTCGCTGCCTTCGCGTTCCAGGCGCGTCCTGGCGCCTTTCTTGAGCGGATGCTCGGCCCACCATTCCGGCGTGAAGAAGGCCTGCGGTACTTCGCCTTCGAGATCCGAGGGGATCGAGGTGCCGAGGCTGTAGAGCAGCGTCGAAGTGACGTCGACGATCTTGCGGCGCTCGACCTCGCCGGCCTTGGCGATGCCCTTGCCGTAGGCGATGAACACGCCGTCCGGGTGGTGCGTGCCGGCCGCATGCGGGCGTTGCACGACGACCGGCCTGAGGTTGCGGATCGACACGAAGCCGTTGTCGCGCAGCACCAGGGTCAGGTCGCAGGCGCGCTCCATGTGCTGGCCGGGGAACCACTCGTCGCGCTTCAGCACGTCGACCACCACCGGCTCGCCGAACTCGTTGCGCAGCTTCTTCAGATCCTCGATCAGCTTGTCGCGGAACGCGTCGTACTGCTCCGGCGGCACGCCGTGGTCGCCCGGCTTTTCGGCGACGCGGATGTGGATGCCGTTCGACGACGGCGTGCGGCAATAGGCGGTGGTGCCGCTCCAGTCGAGATTGGCGAAGTTGGCGGCCTCGCGGCGCATCGCCATGTCGGAGCCGTCGCTGACCGCCCACTTCAGATAGCCCAGATCTTCGAGATAGGCATTGATGCGCAGCACTTCGGTCGACGCCGTGAAGCCGTGGTCGGACGCGAAGAAGACCTGCGCCTCGGGGCCGGCCAGCGTCACCAGCGTCTCGATGTAGTGGTCGAGATTGCGGAAGTATTCGAGCACCACCTCGCGCATCAGACGGTCGTGTTCGCTCGGCTCGGCCTTCAGCAGCGCGGGATCGAGCCAGGGCCAGGCCTGGTGCTGGATCTTGTCGGTGCCGTCGAACATCACCGCCATCAGGTCGGGGCTGTCGCTGCGCAGCACGTATTCGGCGATGCGGAACCACTGTTCCTCGCGCGGCAGGTGGTAGCGCACCCACTTGTGCGTCTCCTCGGGCCCGAGCGAGTCCATCGCCTGCTGTTCGTTCTCGAAGTCCCAGGCCAGCTCCTTCGGATCGAAACCGGGCACCTCGCTCTTCAGGCGCTCGAACAGCTCGCGCGGATGCGTGTTGCGGCGCAGGTGCTTGGCCGGCGTGAAGCCCGGAATGACGGCGCCGTTGATGTTCTTCGGCGGCGGCGCGGTCAGCGGGAAGTTCAGTGCCGCGCAGCTCAGCTTCTTGCGGCTGACCATCGACCAGATCATTTCCGAGTCGACGTCGCGCGAGTCGTACAGTGTCCAGTAGACCTCGCCGCCCTTGTCCTCGGCGCGGATGAAGTCGAACACGCCGTGCACGCCGGGGCCCTTGCCGGTCATCAGCGAGGTCCACGCCGGCGGCGTCAGCGGGTTCGGTGTCGAGCGCAGCTTGGCGCGCACACCGTTCTCGAGGATCTTCTTCATGAACGGCATCGTCACGCCGACGCCGGGCAGGTCCCTGGTCATCTCGTCGAGCACGGTGAAGGTGCAGCCGTCGAGGCCGATGAAAAGCGTCTTGGTCTTGCGGGGCAGTGCGGCGTTCATGTCGTTTCCTGCGGCTTCAAGAAAAGTGGGGGATTCAGCAAAGACAGATCGCGAGCACGTCGCAACCGTCGGGGCAATGGATCATCACGGCGTAGCGCGACACGCTGCCGTCCGCGGCGGCGTGCTCGACGTCGGCACCGCCGATCGCCGCGTCGCCGGCGTAGCGCGTCACGCGCCAGTCGAGCGGACGGCCTTCGAGCCCGGACCCGGCGGCCTTGGCGGCGGCTTCCTTGGCCGACCATAGCGCAACGGCGCCGCGCAGGCGCGCCTGCGCATCGAGACCGGCGAGCAGGCGCTGCTCGGCCTCGCTCAGCGCGCCGCGCGCCAGCAGCTCGGCGTCGACGCCGTCGAGGCGCTGGTAATCGACGCCGACGCGCAGGCCCGGCGGCGCCACGGCGGCGACGCCCCAGCGGCGGCTGTGACTGATCGAGACGCTCGGCAGGGCCGTGCCGGCCAGTGCGGCGCTGCGCAGGCGCGGCGCGCCCAGCGCGTCGTTGTCGACGCCGATGTCGGCGGCGGCCAGGGCATGACCGGCGCTCGCCGCCCAGCGCCGCGCCGCGTCCTTGGCGGCGATGCGGCCCATCAGCCATTCCTCGCGGCGCGGTCCGGCGAGCGGCAGCGCGTAGAAGGTCTTCAGCTCGGCGGCGTCGAGCACCATGTGCGCGAGCACGCGCTTCCAGATCGCGAAGCCCTGGTCGAGGAAGCCTTCATCGAAGGGCTCGACGCGGTTGACGAGGAGGCCCGGCGGCAGGGCGCCGTCGAGCAGCGGCTTCGACAGCGCGCGCGCCGGCGGATCGAGGCGGTAATGCAGGAAGTGCGACGGCGTCGGGAATTTGCGGTCTTCCCAGTTGTCGGCGCGCATGACGACGCGGCCGCCGGCATCGGCGACGTCGAAGTCGGCGGCGACGATGGTGTCGCCGACCAGGCGCACGTCGCCGCGGCAGCGCAGGCGCTCGCCGGCCTTCGGCGGCGGCGCGTAGAGCGTGAAGCGGCCGAGGTGGAAGGGGAAGCAGTTGTAGCCCCAGGCGAACTTCTCGGTGACCCAGTACGCGGCGAGCGCGCCGACCGCGTCGAGCACGGCGGCGTCGTACTCGAAGCGCGGCGTGGCGGTGGAGTCGAAGTAGTCGTGCGTGGCGATCGCCTCGATGTCGGCCTCGATCGAGCGCTCGCCCCAGCGCGCGATGTGCTTGACGCCCTGCAGGCGCGGGCCGTGGAACATGCCGCGGCTGTAGATCTCGCCGTCGGGATTGGCGCGCGCCGGATGTGCGTCGGCCGAGGTCCACGGCCGCATCGGCGGCGGTTGCGGATACTGCGACGCGAGACGCACCGTCGCTTCGAACACCAATGTTCCGGGCAGCGTCCCGGCGGCCGGGCCGCTCCTGCCGAGGGCGAAGATGCGGCCGGCGACGCGCTCGTCGCCGCCTTCGGCGGCCAGGCGTTCGACGCTGATGCGCACGTCGAGCACCTCGCCGTCGAGCGCCAGCCAGCGGCTGCCGCGCGCGTCGTCGAAGCCGACGACTTTCAGCTCGTCGCGGCCGAGCAGCTTGACCGCCGCCTCGCCGAGCATCTCCATGCTGAAGGTGAACGGCACGACGGTCAGCGGCAGCAGGCTCGCGTCGCGCCGGCTCGGCGTGCCGCCGATCGCGTGATCCTGCAGGAACAGGTCGTGGCGATGATCGAGGCGGCGCTCGCAGACCAGCTTCCGCGCGCCCTGTTCGATGACGCGGCCGAGCAGCGGAAAGCGCGTCGATTTTTCTCCCTCTCCCCAACGGATGTGGGGGAGAGGGTTGGGGTGAGGGGGTGCCCGATCGAGCGCCGCGCCCGCATCACCCCTCACCCCAACCCTCTCCCCTTCACGCAGGGGAGAGGGAGTCGGAGGGGTGGGATTCGTCCCCGTCATCAAGCCCAGCACGCGCGACTGGCTGTCGAGGAAGTCCTGCATCAGGGAGAAGTGCGTGCGCAGCAGCTCGCTGCGCGGATCGGCCGGCGCCTCCGCGACCGCGGGCAGCGCGGCCGGCTCGATCTTCTTCGGCATCGGCACGACGTTCGGATGCGTCGCGTCGCCGTCGTGCAGCGCCGGCTGCGTCGCCGCGGCCGGCGGGCGCCGCAGCGGCGCCCAGTTTTCCGGCAGGCTCAGTTCCGGCATCTGCAGGGAGATGGCGATGCCGCGGCGCCTGGCGGCGACCGGCGCCGACATCAGGTCGAGATCGTCGATGTCGCGGTGCGCGTAGAGCGCCGCCGGCTCGAAGTCGACGCCGGCCGAGTAGAGCTGCGCGAGCGTCTGCTGCAGCTGCGTGACGTCATGGCGGCGGCGGCTGTTGAGGGCCAGCGCCAGCACGTCGTCGTGCGCGCGCAGCGCGTCGCCGATGAACGAGGTCAGGTTGCCGCTCGGCCCGACTTCGACGAACACGCGGTAGCCGTCCTCGTAGAGGCGGGCCAGCGTTTCGGTGAAGCGCACCGGGTTCTCCCACTGCTGGGCGGCGAGCTCGCGGATCGCGTCGGGCTCGGCCGGGAAGCGGCCGACGCTGCGCGCGCTGTACAGCGTGCAGCGGCCGGGCCCGAAGTCGAGGGTCTTGAAGTACTCGCGCAGCGCGTCGGCGAACGGCTTGAACAGCGGCGTGTGGTAGGCGCGGCCGAAGGGCAGGGCGACGCAGATGACGCCTTCCGCGGACAGCCGCTCGCGCAGTTTTTCGGCGGCGGCCGGCGGCCCGAACAGCACCAGCTGGTTCGGGCAGTTGTCCATCGCCACGATCATCTCGCCGCCCGGCCTGGCGAAATCCTGCAGCAGGGCTTCGCGCATCGCCGGCTTCAGGGCGCCGAGCGTCAGCAGCGTGCCTTCGGCGATGCGGCCTTCGCGCTCCAGGCGGCTCGACAGCGCGTTGAGCGTGCGGATCGATTCGGCGATTTCCTCGCGACGCTCGGTGCGGCGCACGCCGCTCACCGTCAGCGCGGTGTTCTCGCCGGTGCTGTGGCCGAGCATGGCGTCCGGCTCGAAGCCGAGATCGTCGAGCAGCTGCTGCAGTCCGAGCGCGGCGGAGAACACGCTCTCGGCGGCGACGTCCATGCCGTACAGGCGATCCTCGAGCGCCTTGCGCTGCGCGTCGTCGAGGCCGCTCGGCGCCGGGAAGAGGATGCCGCCGCGCGCCGGCATGCCGCTGGCCAGCCCGGTCTTCTCCATGAAGTCGAACGCCTCGCGCACCTGCGGGAAATGCAGGGCGAGATCGGCGAGCATGTTCGGGTATTGCGCGCCTTCGCCGGGGTAGACGAAGCACAGCTTGCCGGCCGCGGCGCCGTGCCCGTAGAACACCCCGCTGCGCGTCTTGTAGGGCCTGGCCTCGGGCCGCTGCAGCTTTTCCTGGGCCTGCTCGAGCTTCTTGATCAGGTCCGCTTCGTTGTCGGCGACGACGGCGAGGCGATGCGCGCCGCGCGCCAGGCCGGCGCTGGCTTTCGCCACTTCGGCGAGCGTGGTGGTCGCCGGCGCGGCGCGCAGATGGGCGAGCGTCGCGGCGATCTTGGCGAGCAGCGCGGCGACGGTGTCGCCGCCCAGCGTGACCAGCTCCGAAGGCGTCGGCCGGTGCAGCACGGCGGCCTGCGCGCGGCGCCGCTCGCTGGCGCCGGCGACGTATTCCTCGAGGATGACGTGCGCGTTGATGCCGCCGAAGCCGAAGGCGTTGGCGGCGGCGCGCCGCGGATGCGCGGCGCCGTGCACCCAGGGGCGCGCCTGGTTGTTGATGTAGAACGGCGATTCGTCGAGCCGCAGCTGCGGATCGGGTTCTTCGCAGATCATCGGCGGCAGCACCTTGTGGTGCAGGGCCAGCGCGGTCTTGATCAGCGAGGCGCTGCCGGCGGCCGGCAGGCAGTGCGCGATCTGCGACTTCACCGAACCGACGGCGATCATCGGCCCGCGACCGCGCGCGGCGTAGATGTGCTTGAGCGTCTCGATCTCGGTCTTGTCGCCGATCTCGGTGCCGGTGCCGTGCGCCTCGATGAGATCGACCGTCAGCGGGTCGATGCCCGACGATTCGTAGGCGCGCTGCAGCGCCAGCACCTGGCCTTCGAGGCGCGGCGACAGCAGGCCCTTGGCGCGACCGTCCGAGGAGGTGCCGACGCCCTTGATGACGGCGTAGATGCGGTCGTCGTCGCGCTCGGCGTCGGCGAGGCGCTTGAGCACCAGCATGCCGACGCCTTCGCCGAGCAGGATGCCGTTGGAGCCTTTCTGGAAGGGGCGGATGTCGCCGTGCGACAGCGCCTGGATCTGGCAGAACTGGATGTACAGCTGCGGCGGCGTCTGCGAGTGCACGCCGCCGGTCAGCATCAGGTCGCAGCGGCCGGTCACCAGCTCGCGCACCGCGGCGTCGAGCGCGATGAGGCTCGACGAGCAGGCGGCGTCGACGATGAAGTTCGGCCCCATCATGTTGAGGCGGTTGGCGATCAGGCCGGCGATCACGTTCGGCGTCAGCACGCCGACCATGTCGGCGTTGTAGATCGGCAGCTGCCTGCGGAAGTGATCGTGCAGCTCTCGCAGCTCGGCTTCCGACAGATCGGGCCGCAGGCCGCGCGCCAGGGCGATCGCCTGGTCGGCGAACAGGCCGCGCGCCAGCACGCTGGCCATGCCGCGGTTGCCGTAGGTGCCGCGGCCGATGACGACGCCGGCGCGCTGCGGATCGAAGGGCTTGAGCTTGCTGCCGTAGCCGGCGTCGGCGAGCGCGTCGCGCGCGTACTTCAGCGCGATGAGATGGTCCGGGTCGCCGCCCTCGGCGAGGCTCGGCAGCACGCCGAACTCGGCCGGGTCGACGGTGATGCTGTCGTGCAGGAAGCCGCCGCGCGTGGTGTAGATGCGGTCGTTGGTGGTCGCCGCCGGATCGAAGTACGGCCCCGTCCAGCGCGGGCCGGCATCGGTCACCGCATCGACCTTGTCGAGGATGTTCTGCCAGTAGCGGCGCGCGTCGGTGGCGCCGGCGTAGGCGCCGGCGAGGCCGACGATGGCGATGTCGACGGGCTGGCTCACGACAGCGCTCCCGCCGCCGTCGTCCGCTGTCCGCGCGCGCTCAAGCCGAGAGCCCCGGAACGAAGTCGCGATGGCTCGGCGCGAGCTTGTTGAGGCCGGCGCTCATCGTGCTCAGGCCGTCGACGATCGCGATGCGCACGCGGCCCTGCGCGTCGATGATGTCGAGGTCGTAGGCGATGGCGTGCTCGTGCGGCGCGGGCTTGAGGCGCATGACCAGCTTCAGCGGACCCGCCAGCGGGCCGGCGCCGTAGCGCGACACGCTGCCGAAGCCGGCCGGCAGGGCGCCCTTGTCCTGCTGCACGCGCGCCCAGACGAAGGCCAGCTGCGGCGGCACGTCCATCAGGCCCATGTCGAAGACCCAGGCGCCGCCGCCGCCGATGAAGCCGGCGAGCTGCGAGGGCTGCACCGACGCGGCGATGCCGCCGCCGTGCAGTTTCTCGATGCGCTCGATCAGGCGGAAGCGCGGACCGTGGAACAGATGCTCGCGATAGGCGTCGGCCGCCTCGATGGCGACGCCGTCACCCGGCAGCACCGGCGCCTGCGACAGCGGCGCCTCCGGCATCTGCTGCAGCAGCACGGCGGTGGCGCGGTACAGCGGCAGCTTGCGCTGCGCGTCCATGATCTCGACCGTCACCGTCTGGCCGTGCACGTCGGAGTGCGAGGAGGCGCGCGCGCGCAGCTGCACGGCGCGCGAACCGCCGTCGAGCACGATGCCGCCGAGCTGGCGCACGTCACGCATGCCGACCACGTGCCAGCCCGGCCAGGCGGCGCCGACGAACTGCGCCATGTATTCGAGCGCGCCGGCCGCCGGTACCACGGCCTTGCCGTCCATGCAGTGGTCGATCAGGTAGGGATCGCTCTGCAGCGTGAACAGATGATCGAGCGTCATGTTGCCGCCGGGACCCATGCGCAGCGCGTCGCGGATCAGCGGATAGGCGCTCGCTTCGCCGCTCGCCGGCGCCTCGTCGTCCACCGGCTTCGGCGCGAAGTGCCGCCACGGGCCGAAGCCGGCGACGATCTCGACGTCCTGCTTGGTGCCGTAGGCGAGTTCATCGGCGAAGAAGCGGCGGCCGGCGGCGACCGGGATCGGCTCCATGCCTCTGTCGCGGAAGGCGCGCTTGACGCCCTCGC
The DNA here is from genome assembly GCF_000474945.1 of Solimonas soli DSM 21787. Taxonomy (GTDB): domain Bacteria; phylum Pseudomonadota; class Gammaproteobacteria; order Nevskiales; family Nevskiaceae; genus Solimonas; species Solimonas soli. Next base: position 44,598 of record NZ_AXDW01000015.1, read on the forward strand.
TCGCCATGCCGGCATCCCAGGGGCCCCAGTTGACGGCGAACACGCGCGTCTGCGGCCAGGCGCGCGAGGTCGCCCAGGCGATGCGGTTCAGCGCTTCGTTGGCGGCGGCGTAGTCGCTCTGGCCGCGATTGCCGTAGCGGCCGGCGACCGAGGTGAAGAAGGACAGCCACTTCAGCGATTCCGGCTTGAGCCGGTTCAGCATCACGAACACCGGATCGAGCTTGGTGCCGAACACGCGCGCGAACGACTCCGCGCTCTTGTCCTTGAGCAGCTTGTCCTCGATCACGCCGGCGCCGTGGATCACCGCGTCGATGCGGCCGAGCCGCGCGTAGACGCCGTCGATCGCCGCCGCGAAGGCCTCGGCGTTGCGCACGTCGCAGGCGAGGTAATCGACCTCGGCGCCCTTGGCGCGCAGCTTGCCGAGATTGGCGCGGATCTCGCGGTCCACCAGCAGCGCCGCCACGGCGCGGTCGATGTCGACCGGCTTCGGCTTCTCGCCGCGCGCCAGCGCCGCATCGAGCAGCGCCTTGCGCAGCTCGGCGCCGGTCGCCAGCGTCGCGGTCGCCGCGCTCTCGGCGGCCGGCTCGGCGGTGCGGCCGAGCAGCACGTAGCGCAGGCCCGGCACGGCGAGCTCTTCGAGAATTTCCGCGGTGATGCCGCGCGCGCCGCCGGTGACCAGCAGCACCCAGCCGGCCTCCGGCTTCAGCTGCGGCGCGAAGGCATGCTCGCTCGCGGCCTGCTCGACGGTGACGCTGCCGTAGCGTTCGCCGCCGATCCAGCCGGCTTCCGGCTGGGCGTCGTCGGTCAGCAGCTCGTCGGCCAGCAGCCGCGCGATCTCCTCGTCGCTCTGGCCATCGAAGTCGACCGTGCGGATCTGCGCCTCCGGATACTCGTGGCGCAGACAGTTGGTGAGGCCGGTGACGCCGCCGGCGAGCGGCGCGCCGCCGCCGAAGGCGTCGCGGCCGAAGCTGCCGCCGAGGCGCGTCGCCGCGATCAGGCGGATGTTCGCGAGTTGCGGCTCCAGCGCCCTGGCGGCATGGAACAGGCTCAGCACGCAGCGCGCGCCGAGCTGCTGCCAGGCCGCGGCGCTGGTCGCTTCCTCGCCGACCAGGCCGTGCAGATGCAGCACCGCGCGCGCCGTGCCGTGCTCGGCCTGCGCGCTGGCGATGGCGGCCTGCAGCGCTTCGCCGCGCGCGTCGATGCAGACCGGCGTCAGGCCGCGCGCGGCGAGCAGGCCGCGCAGCGCGTCGCTGACGGCCGCCGGTCCGCCGATGATCAGGGCCAGGCCCTGCAGCGTGACGCGCGCGGCCGGCAGCGGCATGGCCTGCGACTTGATGAGATAGCGCGGAATCGTCGCCGCTGCGGTCGCGATGGCCGGCGCCGCCGGCGCGGCCGTGACGAGGCGCGCCGCCGGCGCGCCGGCAGCCGCCGACAGCTCGGCGTAGGCGTCGACGATCGCCTGCAGCGAGCGAGCCTTGGTGAAGCGCTCCATCGCCGCCTGCATCGCCGCCGCGCTTTCGGCCGGCAGCAGTTTCTGGAAGGCGCCGAGAATCTCGACGCGCTTGATCGAGTCGATGCCGAGGTCGGCTTCGAGATCGGCGTCGAAGGCGAGCATGTCGGTCGGATAGCCGGTGCGCTCGGCGACGATCGCCAGCAGCGTGCCGCGCACATCGATGGCGGGCGCCGCGACCGCCGGCGCCGCCGGTGCGGCGCCGGCGATCCGCGCGAACTCGTCGAGGATGGCGCGCAGACTGCGCGCCTTGGTGAAGCGTTCCATGCGGCCCTGCATGGTTTCCGCGAGCGTGCCCGGCAGCAGCTTCTGCAGGGCGCCGAGAATCTCGACGCGCTTGATCGAATCGATGCCGAGGTCGGCTTCGAGATCGGCGTCGAAGGCGAGCATCTCGGTCGGGTAGCCGGTGCGCTCGGCGACGATGTCGAGCAGGCTGCGCTCGGCGTCGAACGCCACGGCCGGCGCGGCAACGGTGGCGGCCGCGACGGAAGCGGCCGCGGCGGCCGGCATCGCGGCCGGTGCGGCGAGAGCACCGATCGTGCGCGCTTCGGCGAGGATGGCGTTCAGCGAGCGTGCCTTGCTGAAGCGCTCCATGCTGCCCTGCATCTGCGCGCTCGCTTCGGCCGGCATCGCCTTCTGCAGCGCGCCGAGAATCTCGACACGCTTGATCGAATCGATGCCGAGATCGGCTTCGAGATCGGCATCGAGCGCCAGCATCTCGGTCGGATAGCCGGTGCGCTCGGCGACGATGCCGAGCAGCAGGCCCTGCAGGTCGATCGCCGGCGCGCTCGCGGCCGTGGCCACGACGCTGAGCGGCGCGGCGGGCGCCGTGCCGACGGCGGGCAGCGCCGTCGCGGCCGGCACGAAGGCCTGCGCCTCGGCGAGGATCGCATTGAGCGAACGCGCCCTGGTGAAGCGTTCCATCGCCGCCTGCATGGCGCTGCCGGTGTCGCCGGGCAGTGCCTTCTGCAGGGCGCCGAGAATCTCGACGCGCTTGATCGAATCGATGCCGAGATCGGCTTCGAGATCGGCATCGAGCGCGAGCATCTCGGTCGGATAGCCGGTGCGCTCGGCGACGATGTCGAGCAGGGTCTTCCTGGCGTCGAAGGCGACGCCGGTGATCGCCGGCGCGGCGGCGGCGGGCGCGCCGACGGGCGGCACCGCGAGCGGAGCGGCCACGGGCATCGCGACCGGCGCCGGCACGGGTGCCGGCATGGCGCCGGCGACGGTGGGCGCAGCCGCCGGCGGCGCCGGCATCGCGGGTGCCGGCATCGCCGCGCTCGGCGCGCCGCCGAGGAACTGCTGCATCACGCGTTCCTGCAGCGCGAGGAACTGGCGCATGGTCTGCTGGTAGGCCTGCATCGCCTCGGTGCCCAGCGCGCCGCCGACGGCGGGCGCCATTGGCATCGGCGCCGCCTGCGCGACGGCGGCGGTGGCCGGCGGCGGCGCTGCCGCCGGCGCGCGCGCGGCGGCGACGAGCGCTTCGCGCTCGGCCCTGGCCTTCGCGACGGCGGCTTCGGCTTCCGCCTTGCCCAGCTGCGGCAGCGCACCGGTGCGGTATTGCGGATCGTCGAGCGGACGCGCGCAGCCGCCGCTGACCATCCAGATATGCCGGGGCAGGACCTCGGGCTGCGCGCGCGCGGCGAACTGCGCCGGTTCGACGATGGCGATGTCGCGGCCGTCGAACAGGCGCGCGAGATTCAGCGCGACGCCGGCCGTCGTCAGCTCGGCGAGGCCGAGCAGCAGGCCGCGCAGGCCGCCGCCGTTGCCGTCGAGCGAGACGGCGACGTGCGGCTTGCCGGCCAGCGTCTGCCGGGCCATGTTGCTGCACACGCCCTTCGGGCCGAGTTCGACGAACACGCGGGCGCCGGCCGCGTGCATGGCCTCGATCTCGGCGACGAACTCGACGCTGCTCAGCAGGTGTTCGTCGAGCTGGCGCTGCATCTCCTCGGGCCTGGCCGGATAGGGCTTCGCCGTGCTGTTCGAGTAGACGGTGAGCGCCGGCTCGTTGAACGTCGTGGCGTGAATCGCCTGCGACAGCGGCGGCTGCGCGGCGGCGACCAGTTCGGTGTGGAAGGCGCCGGACACCGGCAGCAGCGTGGCGCGCATGCCGGCCGCGTCGCAGGCCTTGGCGGCCGCGGCGACCGCGTCCTTCGGACCGGAGATGACGGTCTGCTCGGGTGCGTTGTGGTTGGCGATCTTGACGCCGGCATACGGCGCGATCGCCGCGGCGATCGCCGCGCGCTGGCCCTGCACGGCGGCCATGCCGCCCGGCACCGACGATTGCGAGGCGCTGGCCATGGCCGCGCCGCGGATCGCCGAGAGCTTGAGGAAATCCGGCGCGCCGAGCACGCCGGCCGCCATCAGCGCGGCATATTCGCCGTAGCTGTGACCGGCCGCCGCCTGCGCGGCGAGGCCGAGGCGCGTGGCGAGCCTGAAATAGCCGAGCGCGAGCGCGCCGATCGCCGGCTGCGCGATGCGCGTGTCGGTGAGCGCGGCGGCCTGCCGCTGCTCGGTCTCGGCGTCGAAGGCCGCGGCCGGCAGGATCCTGCGCGACAGCAGCTCGGGAATCTCGTCGCGCAGCGTGCGGTCGGCGAGTTCGAGCGCGGCGCGCACTTCGTCGAAGTACAGCGCCGCTTCGCGGCCCATGTTGACGTACTGCGCGCCCTGGCCGGGGAACAGCAGCGCGACCTGCGGCGCTTCGGCCGGCGTCGCGCGGCTGAAGCGGATCTGCGGCGGCAGCGGCTTGCCTTGCGCGAGATGGGCGAGCAGCGCGTCGAGATCGGCGGCGAGGCCCTTGAGACTGCTGGCGACGATCGCCACGCTGAGCGGCGCGCCGCGCTTCGCATCCGCCTCGCGCGCCAGCGCGAAGGCGACTTCGGCGAGCGTCAGGCGGCCGCCGTCGCTCTTCAGGGCCGGCAGCAGCTTGTCGACGCTCTGTTTCAGCGCCGCGTCGTCGGCGGCGCGCAGCACGCACAGCTCCGACGACCAGCGGTTGGCGCCGCTCGCCGCCGCGTTGCCCCGGTACTCTTCGAGCACGGCGTGGAAGTTGGTGCCGCCGAAGCCGAAGGCGGATACGCCGCCGCGGCGCGGATGATCCGGATGCGCGATCCACGGCCGCGCATCCTTGAGCAGATAGGCCGGCGAGTTCGGATCGGCGATGGTGTCGATCGGCTTGTCGACGCCGTGATGCGCCGGCAGCACGCGGTGATACAGCGACAGCGCGACCTTGATCAGGCCGGCGACGCCGGCGCTGGCCTTGGTGTGGCCGATCAGCGTCTTCACCGAGCCGAGCGCGACGCTCTTGGCCGGCGCCTGCTCGTCGATCAGCGCGCGGGTGATGGTCTGCGCCTCGGCGCGATCGCCGACCGGCGTGCCGGTGCCGTGCGCTTCGGCGAGGCCCAGCGTCGCCGGCGAGAAGCCGGCCTTGGCGTAGGCGCGGCGCAGCGCGCGGATCTGGCCTTCCGGACGCGGCGCGGTGAGGCCCAGCGCCTTGCCGTCGCTCGATCCGGCGGTGGCCTTGATGACGGCGTAGATGCGGTCACCGTCGCGCTCGGCGTCGGCGAGACGCTTCATGACGATGACGGCGAGGCCCTCGCTGATGGCGATGCCATCGGCGGCCTGGTCGAAGGTCTTCGGCTTGCCGGTCGGCGACAGCGCCTGCGTCTTCGAGAAGCAGAGGAAACCGAACGGCGACTGCACGGTATCGACGCCGCCGGCCAGCACCATCGCGCTGCGGCCCGATTCGAGTTCGTTGACGCCGATGCTGATCGCGGCGAGCGACGAGGCGCAGGCTGCGTCGACCGTGAAGTTGATGCCGCCGAAATCCATGCGGTTGGCGACGCGGCCGGCGGCGACGTTGAGCAGCGAACCGGAGAACGATTCCTCCGTCCACTCCGGCAGACGTTGCCACACCGACGGGTCCGGATTCTCGACGAAGCGCGGCAGCTCGGCGCGCACGCCGTACTGCAGGCCGAGATCGCCGAGACCGCCGCCGGCGCCGAGCACGATCGAGGTGTTGCCGCGATCGTAGCCGCCGTCGGCATAGCCGGCGTCGGCGACCGCGCGGCGCGCGACCTCGAGCGTCAGCAGCTGCATCGGATCGATCGCCTTCATCGACTTCGGCGGAATGCCGAAGCGCATCGGATCGAAGGCGATTTCGTCGAGGAAGCCGCCCCAGCGCGAGTAGACCTTGTCGCGCGCCTTGCGGTCGGCGTCGAAATACAGGTCGGCGTCCCAGCGCGTCTTCGGCACTTCGCCGAGCGCGACGTCCTTGTGCAGCACGTGGTACCAGAACTCGTCGGCGCTGCCGGCCTTGGGCAGCAGGGTGCCGATGCCGATGATGGCGACGTCGGACGGCGCCGCCTTGATCGCGCGTTCGACGCGCGACTCGGAAATCTCCTCGAGCAGGCGCTGGCCGGCGACACAGACGTCGGCGTGCAGCGCCTCGACCTTGACCGGCTCGCGGCGCAGGGTCGCGACCTGGCCGATCATGTACATGCCGTCGCTGAGCTGGCGATCGGCCCCGATCTCGACGACCTTGCCGGATTCGTCGCGGTTGACGCCCTTGGAGGCGATGCGCAGGCGGCCGAGATTGAGCTCCTCGAGAATGTCGCGGATTTCCTCGGCGCTCCTGCCTTCGCGGATCAGGCGGCGGCGCTCGTCGAAGAAGTCCTTGGCGAACTGCGTGTCGGCGCAGCGCGTCGAGTGGCCGGGGCCGGTTTCGAGATTCTTGGTGCGCTCGCAGATCAGTGCCTGCTCCTGGAAGCCGGCGACGACCGCGCCGCTCGACACGATCTCTTCGGTGAACAGGTAGGCCGTGCCCATCAATGCGCCGACCTTCATGCCGCGCGCCGCGAGCGGCGCGGTCATCGCCGCGACCATGGCGCCCGACACCGCATCGTGCACGCCGCCGGCGAACAGCACGTGAATCTCCGATGCTTTGGTCTTCTCGTCGCCCGGCTGCACGTGCTCGAGCAGCACGTCGATCATCTCTTCCCACAGCGTGAAGCTGGCGAGCGGGCCGATGTGGCCGCCGCATTCGCGGCCCTCGAACACGAAGCGCCGGGCGCCCTGTTCGAGATACATCTTCAGCAGCGCCGGCGCCGGCGCGTGGATGTAGGTCTTGATGCCGCGCTTCTCGAACTCGGCGGCCTGGTCCGGACGGCCGCCGGCGATCAGCGCGAACGGCGGCTTGCACTTCCAGATCGCCTCGCACTGCTCATCCCGCAGCGCCTGCGGAATGAAGCCGAGCATGCCGACGCCCCAGGGCTTGTCGCCGATGGTCGCGGCGGTCTGCGCGAGCATCTCGCGCACCTGGTCGCCGCGCATCAGCGCCAGCGCCAGGAAGGGCAGGGCGCCGCCCCTGGCGACCTCGACGGCGAAGGCCGGCGAGTCGGAAACGCGCGTCATCGGGCCCTGCGCGAGCGGGAAGCGCGTGCCGTGCGAGGCGGCGAGGGCGCCGTTCTCGTCGAGGAAGCGCAGCTCGGCGGCCTGATCGATCTGGCGCAGGCTGTCGCGGCGGACCGCCTGCACGAATCTGGCGACGTTGCCGTAGCGGCGGCGGAACGCCGCGGCGAGGCCGATGCCCTGGCCGAGCGGCAGCAGCGTCGAACCGTCCGCGCTCCAGGCGATGCGCGCCGCGGTCTGCTCGCGCCAGGCGTCGAGCGCCAGCAGCGTGCCTTCGGCCTGGCGGTTGTCTTCCTCGGCGGCCTTCAGCACCGGCGAGGCGGGCCGCGCGTAGACGCGGCAGCTGGCGTCGAGCAGTTCGCCGAGCAGCTTGGTTTCGGAGCCGTTGAGACGGCCGAGCTCGTTCTGCAGCGAGCCCGGCAGCGGCGACTCGGCGAGCAGCAGCAGCTGGTCGTCGTAGATCACGCCGGCCGCGCCGGCGGCGCGGCAGGCGGCCGCCGAGTGCACGCCGACGCCGCCCTGCACGACGAGCGGCAGCATGGTCTTGCCGGCCAGCTTCTGCAGCAGGATGTAGCTCGTGTACTCGCCGACCCAGCCGCCGGACTCGTGGCCGCGCGCGACGATGGCATCGCAGCCGGCCGCCCCTTCGAGTCGTGCGTCGAGCTGCGCCGGATCGCTGATCTCGGCCCAGGCGCGGTCGCCGGCGCGCAGGCCGGCGTCCTTGCGCAGCTTCCGGTAATGGTCGGTGCCGGCGAGCACGACGGTGAACGCACGGTCCTCGGCGCTCGCCAGCAGCTTCTTCGCCAGCTCGGCGCTGCCCGGCGTCACGCGCAGGCCGAGCCGCGCATCGGACGAGGCGCACAGCTGCGCGAAATTGCGCTGTGCCAGCTCGGCGTCGCGCGCGAACTCGAGATCGAGCAGGCCGATGCCGCCGGCGCGTGCCGTGGCGGCGGCGATGCCGGCATGCGGCAGGTCGGCGGCCTGCAGGCCGATGACATCGAAGGTCTTGGCGGGGGGCATGCTCACGGGACCTCTCCAGCGTTCAGGCGGGCGTGGCGACGACTGCGGTGGCGGCTCAGCGCTTCTTGCCTTCGAGGAACGGCACTTCGAGCACCTTCTCGTGCACGATCGGGCCGTGGCCGAAGTAGCCGTTCTCGCCGAAGCACTCGCCGTGGTCGGCGGTGATAATGAAATGCGTGTCCTTCGGCGCCTTGGCGATCAGCGCGTCGAGCACGCCGTCGACGTACTCGACGGTCTTGATCTGCTGCAGGTGCAGGTCCCTCATCTGCTTCTCGTCGAAGAACTTGTCCTCGCTGCCCTGGCCGAGCTGGTCGTCCATGCGCTTGAACACGCCGTGCACGCCCGAGATGTGCGGCAGCGACTTCGGGTCGAGCATGTACGGGTAGTGCGTCTCGCCGAGGTTGAGGAAGTGGAAGCTCGGCTCGTCCTCGTCGAACTCGATTTCGTCGACCATGCCGGCGAAGTCGTTGTGGTTGCTCATCAGTTTGTAGTCATCGAAGTACTTGTTCAGATGACTAGCCGGGTTCAGCACCGGCATCGACACGCGGCCGACCGTGCGGTAGCCCTGGTCCTGCAGCACCTTCGGCAGCGACAGGTTCGGTATGAAGCTCTTGAACGACAGGCCGTCGATGCCGAGGCGGTCGACCCACTTCACGAAGTCCTTCTTGTAGACCTCCGAGGCGAACACGTTCTGCGGGCTGTCATGCGGGATCATGCCCATCAGATAGGTGTAGTGCGACGGGCTGGTCCACGAGGCGTAGGCATAGCGCCGCTCGCCGGTGCCGATGCGGTCCATGTTGGGTGTCTTGGCGGCGTGGTAGCTGTCGAAGCGGCAGCTGTCCATGACGATGAAAACCAGGTTGTTGCTCATGAGAAGAAAACGATGCCGGTATGTGGGGGAATCGACGGACAGCGTCCGCCGCCTGAAACGACTACGAATCCCGCGAACGGTGTAGCCCGCTCCGCGCTACGCGCCGTGCGAGAGATGCTGGCTTTACGCGCGCAGCGCGGCTGCTGGCCGTGATTCGGTCGGTGTTGATGCCTGCGGTGAACCTGCTGCCCCATGAAATCTGACCCCGCGTCCGGATGGCCCGGTCCCCACCGGCCGGTGTTGCCATCTGCGTTCTCCCGTGCGTGATGTCGAGCCGGCGCTCGGTCGCCGGCGTCGGAAAGCGCCGTCTTAGTAACGGCCAAGTCTTTCCTTATATTTACACCACACTAGGTACCATGCCGGTCCAGGGTGCATCTATCAGAAAATTCCGGCGCTTGCCTCAGGGTTTGGATATGGTGCCGTAAGCACTGACAACAAGCGGCGGAATGTGCGGAAATCTGCCACGGACTGCCGCTCTGCGCTGTGTCACATGCCTGCCGATTTCACTGAAAACCGGCAAGCCGCCGGCCGTGTCGGAATAGGATCGGACAATAAATCTGAACTGTCCTACGGCAGCGCCGCCATCGGCGTACCCGCGGCGCGCCCGGCCGCGACGTCGAACAGGGCGCCGTCGTCGAGGCGCAGGGCCGTCAGGCGTCCGCCCCAGACGTAGCCGGTATCGAGCCCATGCACCTTGTACGACGGCCAGCGAATCTGGCCGAGCGTTGACCAGTGGCCGAAAATCACCGGCGTGCGCCGCGTGCGCCGGCCCGGCACGGCGAACCAGGGCAGCAAGCCGTCCGGCGCGTCCTGCGGGCCGCGTTTGTAGCGAAAATCGAAACGGCCGGCGGCGTCGCAGACGCGGGCGCGCGTCAAGATGTTGACGGTGCAGCGCGTGCGCTCGATGCCGCGCAGCTGATCCGACCATTGCCGCGGCTCGTCGCCGTACATGCCGTCGATGAAACGGCGACAGCGCGCCTCGTCGCGCAGCACGGCTTCGACCTCGGCGGCCAGCGCCAGCGTGTCGCGCTGCGTCCATTGCGGCGCGAGGCCGGCGTGGATCATCAGCACGCCGTGCGCGGGGTCGCGGTAGGCCATGCGCTGCCGGCGCAGCCAGTGCAGCAGGCGATCGCCGTCCGGCGCGTCGAGCACTTCGCCGAGCCGGTCTTCGGGATCGCCGCGTTCGCCGCGCTGCGCGAGCGCGAGCAGGTGCAGATCGTGGTTGCCGAGCACGCTGACGGCCTGCGCGCCGAGCGCCGAGATGAAGCGCAGCGTCTCCAGCGAATCGGGTCCGCGCGCGACCAGATCGCCGGTCAGCAGCAGGCGATCATCGCGCCGGAAGCGCAGTTTCGCGAGCAGCGCCTGCAGGCCCTGCAGGCAGCCCTGGATATCACCGATTGCGTAAGTGGCCATGCGCGTGCGAATGCGAAACGGACGATCAGTGTAAGAGCGATGGCGCTCCTCATGCTGGCATGATGGCGATTCCTCCACGAGCCGGGCGACAGCAGCCGATGCCGGAACACACGCGTCTCGGAACAGGACTCGGCGTCGGCCTGTGTCTGCTGCTGCTCGGCGCGCTGCTGGTGCCGAACGCGTTCCTCCTGGGCGCCGAAAGCCTGAGCGCCGGCCTGCCCCTGTCGCAGCGGCTGCTGCCGCCGCTGATCGCGCTGCTCAGCGAGCTGCTCCTGCTCGCCGTGCTGGCGCGGCCCTGGCTCTGGCTGCTCGTGCAGCTGCCGTTCCTGCTGTGGCTGCCGGGCGAGTTCTTCTACCTGCACTACTACGGCCTGCCGACGTCGGCGCACGTCCTCGCGATCATCGGCGAGACCAATCGTGACGAGATCAGCGGCTACATCGGCCGCGCCCTGTGGCTGTGGCTCGCCGCTGCCCTGCTGTGGCTGCTGGCACTGCTCGCCGCCCTGCGCTTCCTGCGGCGTGCGCTGCCGCCGCTGCGTCGTGGCCGCCCGCTGTTCGTGGCCGTTCTCGCCGTCGCGCTGCTCGGGCTCTGCCTGGCCTGGCGGCCCGAGGCGAAGGCCGGCGCTCGCGCACCGGGCTTGCGCGAGGTCGTCGTGGACAGCTATCCGCTCGGGATGCCGCTGCGCCTCTACGATCTGGTCCGGCAGCGCCGCGAACTGCGGCGCGCCGCCGAGCGGCTGCGCCGGGCCACGGCCGACGGCACGCGGCAGGCGCCGCTGCCGGCGCAGCCGGAAACCTATGTCGTCGTCATCGGCGAAGCCTCGCGCGCCGATCACTGGCAGCTCTACGGCTATCCGCGCGAGACGACGCCCCTGCTGGCGCGTCGCGCGCAGCTCCTGGTGTTCCGCGACGCCGTATCGGTGACGCCGACCACGCGCACCTCGCTGCCGGTGCTGCTCAGCGGCATGAACATCGACGATCTCGCGACCTGGCGCTACCGGCCGTCGTGGATCAGCGCCTTCAAGGCGGCCGGTTTTCGTGTGTCCTGGCTGTCGGCGCAAATGCCGGTGCCGCGTGACAGCCCGGTCGGCATCTACGCGCAGCTCGCCGACCGCCTCGAGTTCCTCAACAGCGAAGCCGGCGCCGTGCCGGGCACGACCGACGCGGCGCTGTTGCCGGCCTTCGCGCGCGAGCTGCGCTCGCCGCCCGGCAAGCGGCTCGTCATCCTGCACATGATCGGCAGCCACGCGCCCTACCAGCGGCGCTACCCGCCGTCGTTCCAGCACTTCCGGCCGGCGCCGCGCGGCGACGAGGAGCTCGGCATCGTCGAGGCCGGGGTGGACGAGCAGATCGGCAACGCCTACGACAACAGCGTGCGCTACAGCGACGCCGTGCTCGATGCGCTCATCGCGCGGCTGCAGGCGACGCCCGGCGTCAGCGCGCTCTGGTACATCGCCGACCACGGCCAGACGCTGCCGGCGGACGGCTGCGGACGCAGCGGCAACGGCTTCTTCTCGCGCTACAACTTCGAGGTACCGCTGCTGTTCTGGTATTCCGAGCGCTACGCGCAGGCGTTCGCGCCGCGGCTGCAGGCCTTGCGGGCGCGCCAGGCAAGGCCGTTCTCCGCCGCAGGCTTCGCGGCGCTGCTGCGCGAGTCCTTCGGTTTCGCGCCGCCCGCGCCGGCCGATTCGACCGGCGACGCGCCGCCGCGGCTGCTGACCATCGACGGGCGCCGGCAGGTCGATTTCGATCGCGCCTTCCGGACTTCGGCCTGCCGCGCGGCGCCCTGAATGTCGGCGACGCCACGCATGCGCCCCGCAACACCGTCCGTCGCCGCGCCGCGCGCAGCGATCGCCGCCGCCGACCATAATGCGCGCCGCCGCGCCGACCGCGGGATGCCTTGCAGCGCCCCATGAGCCAGATGGAAGCAGAGCCGTCACCGCCGCGCGCCGCGCGCTTCAGCACGCGCAGCCTGCTGTACATCGTCCTGCTGGTCACCGCGCTGGTCTATCTGCCCGGCCTGAACGGCGGATTCCTGTTCGACGATTTTCCGAACATCGTCGACAACCCGGGCGTGCAGCCGCAGCACCTCGATCCGCAGGCGCTGGCGCGCGCCGCGTGGTCGTCGCCCGCGAGCGACTTCAAGCGGCCTCTGGCCTCGCTGAGCTTCGCGATGAACTACCTCGCGACCGGCCTCGACTACCGCTGGATGAAGCTCACCAACATCGCCATCCATCTGCTCAACGGCGCGCTGCTCTACTGGCTGAGCCTGCTCATCCTGCAGGCCGCCGCCGGCACGCCGCCGACGCGCGCCGCCACGCCCGGCCAGGAGCGGCTGGCGCTCGCGATCGCCGGCGCCTGGCTGGTTCTGCCGATCAATCTGACGGCGGTGCTCTATGTCGTGCAGCGCATGGAAAGCTTGGCCAACGTGTTCGTGCTGCTCGGCCTCATCGCCTACTGCCAGGGGCGTCGCGACATGCTCGCCGGCGGTCGCGGCCTGCTGCGCTGCGCGCTCGGCATCGTCGGCGGCACGGCCTGCGGCCTGCTGGCGAAGGAGACGGCGATCCTGCTGCCGCTCTACGCTGCGCTGATCGAGGTCTGTGTCTTCCGCTTCCGCGCCATCGAGCGGCGGTACGACGCTCGCATCGGCCTGCTGCTGCTCGCCGTATTCGTGTTGCCCTTCGCTGCCGGCTTCATCTGGCAGCTGCGCATGGTCCTGCATCCGCAAGTCTGGGTGGAGCGCGACTTCACGCTTGCCCAGCGCCTGCTCAGCGAAGCGCGCATCGTCGTGTCCTATATCGTATGGACACTGCTGCCGACGCCGGGCGCGCTGTCGTTCTTCCACGACGACTTCAGGATTTCGCGCGGACTGCTCGACCCCTGGACGACGGCGCTCGGCATCGCGTTCATCGTTGCGTTGATCGCCGTGGCGCTTGCGCAGCGCCGGCGCCGGCCGCTGCTGTCACTCGGCATCGCGCTGTTCCTCGGCGCGCACACGCTCACGGCGACGATTCTGCCGCTGGAGCTGATCTTCGAGCATCGCAACTATTTCGCCAGTTTCGGTCTGCTGCTTGCCGTGCTGCCGCTGTGCGCCGCGCCGCGCCCGCGCCTGCTGCTGGGCGTGCTCGGCGCGTGGTGGCTGGCGCTGACGGCGATCACCGCCTATGGCTGGGGCGATCAGGTGCGCGTGACCGAGATGCTCGCGGCGCGCGCGCCCGCTTCGCCGCGCGCGCAGCTCACGCTCGGCGAAAGCTACCTGGCGCTGTCGCGGCTGGCGCCGGATGCCGCGGACACGGCGCGCGCGCGCGCGGCCTTCGAGCGTGCCGCCGCCTTGCCCGGCGGCTCCAGCCTGCCGGACAGCTACCTCATCACCATGCACGCGCGCCTCGGCCTGCCGATCGAAGAGCGCTGGTGGACCGGGCTGCTGGCGCGCCTCCGGGCGAAGCCCTTGCGCGGCGAGGACATCGGCAGCCTCGAACTGCTCGTCGCCTGCGCCGGCGAGGCGCGCTGCGCTCTGCCGCCGGACCGCGTGGCGGAAGCCTTCGCGGCGGCGCTCGCCTGGCCGGGACCGTCCGCGCGCCTGCGCGCGGCGTATGCGCGATATCGGGCGATCGCCGATGGCGCGCCGGACCGCAGAGCGGATTGAGCCGCCGCGTCCCGGCGGCCGTCGTGGCGGCAATCAAAACACGGGCACCGCGCGGCGCTCCGGGCGCCGCAAACTGCAGCGCCAGGCCGTCGGCGCTCTACGTTCCTCGCGCTATTTCGAAATAAAAGTAGGAAAAATCCTACTTCTTCGCTTTTCGAAGCTTTTCTCCAAAAGCCTCACCGATGAGCGGTAGCGATCAGGGCGTCCGGCTGCTTTGCCTCGGCGTCAGCGATAACGGATAGTAATTCCGCGGTCCTTGAGGGATCGGGTTGATCGGAGCCAATCCGGTCCGGGATGTGGGAACTACTTTCAGGAGTGATGCCATGTTGAACAAGGTTACCGAGTTTCTGCGCGACGAAGAGGGCGCGAGTGCGGTCGAGTACGGTCTGATCGTGGCGCTGATCGCCGTGATCATCGTCGGTGTCGTGACGCTTCTCGGCACGAACGTGAAGGGCATTTTCACGCACGCCAGCAATTCGATTAAGTAAGCGAAAAGCGGGAGACGGCGCGACGGGTCGGCTCGTCGCGCGCTCCCGAAACCGGCCGGGCCGCTCGCCCGGTGCCGAACAGCTTGTTTTCCAGGAGTGATGCCATGTTGAACAGAATCGCGGAATTCATGCGCGATGAGGAAGGCGCCAGCGCCGTCGAGTACGGTCTGATCGTGGCGCTGATCGCGGTCATCATCGTCGGTGTCGTGACGATTCTCGGCACCAACGTGAGAGGCGTTTTCAACCACGCCGCGAACTCGATCGGTGGCGGCTAGTCCGCGCCGGAACCGGGATGCGGGCGCCGCAGCCATGGCGAACCGCCGGTGATCGTCGCACTGCTCCTGAGCGTCTGGGCCGCAGCGATCGCCGGATTCGACTGGTGGCGCCGAAAAGTCCCGAATGCGGCCTTGGTCCTGACCCTCGTTCCCGCAAGCTTGGCCCTGGTTTTCCAGGGCCAAGGCTTGTTGGGGCAGCGCTGGCAGGACAGTCTGCTGGGCATGGCGATCGCTTTTGCGCTGGCCTTGCCGGGTTATCTGCGCAGGGGTCTCGGCGCAGGCGACGTCAAGTTCGCTGCCGTGCTCGGCCTGCTGCTCGGTACCGCGCGCAGCTTCGAGATGCTGCTCGGCGCCGCGATCCTGATGGGTTGCGTCGCCGGCGTGATGCTGCTGCGCGGCGCGCGCGGCAGCGCCAAGTTTCCGGCCGCGCCGATGCTGGCGGCGGCATTTGTCGTCGAGGTGTTTTGCGGGCCGATGTTGAGTTTGTGAGCGGTGCGGCGGGCGGCGCCGATGTCCGGTGCGAATCCGCCGATACCGGTGCCGATTCTGTCTTGTGGAGTCGATAGACTGCGCACGAGGAAGCGGAGCGGGCAGGCCGCATGAGCGCGGGTCCTCATGAGGTGCGCGCCGTGGGGTGTACGGGTGGCGACCACGGCCGCGGGCGGGACGGCGGAAAGTCACCGGATGGCGGCAACAAAGGGGAACCCATATGAGCAGTACCGCGTTGAAGATCTTCGCTGCGGTTTCGGTGCTGGCGGCCATCATCCTGGCGGCGGTCGGTTACCGGATGAGCCGCGAATACGCGCAGAAATCCGAAGCCGCGCAGCAGCAGGTCAAGCAGCAGGAAGCGCAGCAGTCGCTGGCCGTGGTCGCCGTCAAGCCGCTGGCGGCCTACCAGCCGATCGCGCGCGATGACGTCGCGCTGGTGCCGGTCTCGGTCAGGCCGGGCGATCCGTTCACGTCCATCGACGAAGTCGTCGGCAAGGCGCCGCTGATCGACGTCGATGCCGGCGCGCCGGTCACGCGGCGCTACTTCCGCGAGGGCAATCTGCTGACCAGCGCGATTCCGGCCGGCTTCCAGGCCGTCGCCATCACCACCAGCGACGTGCTCGCGGTCGGCGGCTTCCTGCGGCCCGGCGACGTGGTCGACGTGCTCATCTATCTGCACGACGGCAACGACGTGCCGAAGTCGCAGTCGCGCGTGCTGCTCAAGGACGTGCGCGTGCTGGCCTATCTCGACCAGCTCGTCGACCGGCCGCAGGGCGTCGACGACAAGAACCGCAACCAGCAGCCGCCGCGCACCGCGGTGCTGGCGATCTCGGAGAAGGACACCACCAAGCTGATGCTCGGCTCCAGCGTCGGCGAACTGCGCCTGGCCCTGCATGGCAAGGAAGGCAGGCCGGGCGAGACGACGCCGGCGGGCGGCGACGACGCCGGCGTCGCGGCCGCGCCGCTCGCCGGTCCCGACGTGCCGAGCTGCGAGCCGAAGCCCGGCGCTAAGCCGCCGGAATCGCCGACGGCCTGCGGGCCCGACCGCATCATCACGACCGAAGAGCTGGGCCACATCAAGAATGCGCGAGGGCGGGTCGGCGGCGACGGTGCGCCGGTGACGCGCATCGAGGTGATCCGTGGCAATGAACGCGTCTCCGTAACGGCGAAGTAAAGGACGACCGCAGATGAACAAGAACATGCAAACCGTGCGCGCCGGTGGACTGCTCGCGGTACTGGTGGCGACGTTGGTCGTGCTGTGCGGCGCCGGTGCCGCGCAGGCGCAGAGCGCCGGCCAGGGCGGGCAAAGCCAGCCCCTGCTGATCGTCGAGCAGGGCACGCACAAGCTGTTGCGCGCCAATGCCGAAGTCACGCGCGTCGCGGTCGGCAATCCGGCGACCGCCGACGTCAGCGTCGTCAACCGCCGCGATCTGCTGCTCAACGGCAAGTCGCTCGGCATCACCAGCCTGATGGTCTGGGTCAAGGGCAAGCCGGAGCCGCGCCAGTACATCGTGCGCGTGCAGCTGCCGGTCGATCCGCTGAAGGCGAACGTGCCCGATCCGGAGCTCGGCAACGCCGTGGTCGATCCGGGCCGCGGCGTCGAGGGCAAGCTGCCGAACCTGCTGGCGCATCGCCGTGCGCAGCTCGGCGCCGCCGCGCAGAAGGACGGCCAGATCGCCGACCGCAGCAGCATCGAGCTGGAATCGCAGGTGCTGACGGAAGTGAAGATCGCCGAAGTGTCGCGCAAGACCCTGCAGCGCTACGGCTTCAGCTGGGTGCTCAGCAATCCGAAGGCCTCGCAGACCTCCGGCGGCGTGTCGGCGCCCGGCACGCTGAGCGGCGTGGACTTCAGCCCGACCAGCGCCGGCCTCGAAGGTACGCTGAGCAGCGCGCTGTCGGACGCCTTCAGCATCGTGGTGTCGGATGCCAGCAGCAACATCACGGCGCTGCTCAGCATGCTGGAAGGCAAGGGACTCTCGCACACGCTCGCCGAACCGAGCCTGCTGGCGACCAGCGGCCAGACCGCGACCTATCTCGCCGGCGGCGAGTTCCCGGTGCCGGTCAGCCAGGGCGGCGGCTCGGCCGCCGGCGCGGCGGCGATCACCGTCGAGTACAAGGAATTCGGCGTGCGCCTGGCGCTGACGCCGACCGTGCTGGCGCGCGACCGCATCGCGCTGAAGGTGGCGCCCGAGGTCAGCGATCTCGATTTCTCGGCCGGCATCCAGATCGGCGGCGTCGCCGTGCCGGCGCTGACGGTGCGCCGCACCGACACCTCGATCGAACTCGGCGACGGTGAAACCTTCGTGATCTCCGGCCTGGTCAGCACCAGCCTCACCGACAGCGTCAACAAGGTGCCGTGGCTCGGCGACGTGCCGGTGCTCGGCGCGTTCTTCAAGTCGACGACGCTCGATCGCACCGACAAGGAGCTGATCATGGTGGTCACGCCGCATCTGGTGCGGCCGGTGGCCAAGGGCGTGGCGCTGCCGAAGCTGCCGGGCGACCAGTACAACGGCAAGACGCCGAATCCGGCGTGGAATGTCTTCCTCGAGCGCGGCAAGTTCGATTCCGGCTTCAGCCGCTGATCGCACGCGCATGAAATGCCTGCCGCTACAATCGCCGACCCAGGATTGCTCACGGAAGAGAACATGAAAACGCAGGCCGTCGTCATTGCTGACGATCCCGTCTATCTGAGCTGGCTCGAGAACGCCGCCGGCAGCAGTGCCGAGTTCTCGCTGATCCGGCCGCTCGATGCCGAGGACCTGGTCGAGCGCGTGCAGGTGATGGGACGTGTCGACGCGGCCTTCTTCCAGTTCGAGCGCGGCAATCTCGACGCGCGCCTGTCGATGATGGAGCGCCTGGTCGAGCGCGCGCCGGACATCGCCGTCGCCGGTCTCGGTGCCGACAGCAATCCGGACGTGGTGCTGGCGGCGATGCGCGCCGGCGCGCGCGATTTCTTCGTGCTGCGGCGTGACGAGGCCGACGTCGCCGCGCTGCTGTCCAAGCTCCTGCGGCGCAGCCAGGCGGCGCCGCGCGGCCAGCAGAAGCAGGGCCGCCTGTTCAGCGTGTTCGCCAGCCAGCCGGTCGACTCGGTGGGCTTCGTCGCGGCGCATCTGGCGCTGGCCTGCGCCGAGCAGCTGCCGAAGGCGGAGCCGACGCTGCTGATCGACGTGGCGACGCCGCCCGGCTCGAGCGCGATCTTCCTCAACATCGCGCAGTCGTACAGCGTGCTCGACGCGATCAACGACGTCTATCGCTGCGACCAGACGCTGGTCGACACCGCCTTCTCGCGGCATGCCAGCGGCATCTATCTGCTGAGCCTGCCGGAAGATCTGATCGGCCGTCCGCAGTTCGTGTTCGACGACTTCCTCAAGCTGCTGCAGGTGCTGCGCACGCTGTTCGGCTGCATGGTGGTCGCCTTCGACGCGCACTGGCCGATCGATTGCGTGGCCGGCGTGCTCGGCCAGGCCGACCGCTCGCTGCTGCTGTCCGACCAGTCGATCATCAAGTCGCGGCACAGCAAGTACCTGCTGCGCGCGCTGCGTCTCGAGGACTGCCCGCTCGACCGCACCGCGCTGCTCGTCGACCACTATCACAAGCGCCAGGGCCTGGAGCCGGAGAATCTCGCCGAGATTCTCGACCTGCCGCTGTACGGCCGCCTGTCGGCGAGCGTCGGCCATGGCCGCATCCAGGCGATGAACGCCGGCGAAGCGATGTTCGCGATCGCGCCGAAGGAGCCGTTCTGCGCCGACGTGCGCGCGCTCGCTTCGGCGCTGCTCGGTGCGCAGGCGCGCATGGAGGTTCCGAAAGGCGGGCTTTCCCGTCTCTTCGGATAAGCCGCAGTGGGCCAATCGGACCGCACGAACGTGAGCACGACCGCCGACGCCCAGATCGCGCGTTTCCGGCAGTCCGATCAATACCTGCAGCTGAAGAACAGCTTCCACCGGCATCTGATCCAGCAGATCGACGAGCGCGATCTCGACATCGACCGCTGGAGCATCGAGCAGATCGACCGCTTCGTGCTCGAGCAGATCCGCCGCTACGTCGTCGATCAGCGCCTGCCGATCAACCAGCGCGAATCCGAGGCGCTGGCGCGCGACGCCAAGGACGAGCTGATGGGCTACGGCCCGATCCAGAACCTGATCGACGACGACGGCGTCAACGACATCGTCGTCAACGGGCCGAATCGCGTCTTCGTCGAGCGCGCCGGCCGTCTGTACAGCGTGCCGGTGCGTTTCTTCAACGACGCGCACGTCATCCGCGTGATCCAGCGCATCCTGGCGCCGATCGGCCGCCGCGTCGATGAATCGACGCCGATGGTCGATGCGCGCCTGCCGGACGGCTCGCGCGTCAACGCCATCATTCCGCCGATCGCGCTCGACGGCCCCTGCCTGTCGATCCGCAAGTTCCGCAAGACGCCGCTGTCGGCCGACGATCTGCTGCGCTTCGGCACCATCAGCCCGGCGGAGCTCGACTACCTGAAGCAGAGCGTCATCGCGCGCACCAACCTGATCGTGGTCGGCGGCACCGGCTCCGGCAAGACCACCTTCCTCAATCTGCTCTCGCAGTGGATTCCGCAGGACGAACGCATCGTCACCGTCGAGGACGCCGCCGAGCTGCGCTTCGAGCACGGCCACGTCGTGCGCCTGGAGACGCGCCCGCCGAACCTCGAGGGCGAGCGCGCGGTGACGGCGCGCGACCTGGTGCGCAATGCCTTGCGCATGCGACCGGACCGCATCGTCGTCGGCGAGGTGCGCGGTGACGAGGTGCTGGACATGCTGCAGGCAATGAACACCGGCCACGACGGTTCGATGACGACGCTGCACGCCAACTCGACGCGCGAGGCCATCGCCCGGCTGGAACTGCTCGCCGGCTTCGCCGGCTATCGCGGCAGCGAGGTGACGTTCCGCAGCCAGATCGCCGCGGCGATCCAGCTGATGGTGCACGTCAGCCGCCTGAAGAGCGGCGAGCGCCGCGTCATGTCGATCACCGAAATCGTCGGCCTGTCCGGCAGCGAGCTGCTGATGCGCGACGTCTTTCTCTACGACGCCGAGCGCGGCGAACACCTGGATCTGCGGGGGAACCCTTGATGAGCCTTGCGATCGTGCTGCTGTTGGCCGTGCTGCTGCTCGCCGGCGCGGCCTTCCTGGTCGTGCGCGCCGGCGAGCGCGAGCAGCAGGAGGACGTGGGTCTGCGCATGCGCGTGCTCGGCGGCCACGACGAGAGCGTCGCCGCGCTGTCGCTGGACGAGGCGCAGGCCGTGCACAATCCGGCGCTGCGCTGGATCTGTCACCTCGTCTGGCGCACCGGCGTCGACATGCAGCCGTCGACCGTGCTGCGCATCCTGATCGGCGTGGCGCTGTTCGTGCCGCTGGCGCTGCTGGTGTTCGGTGCGCTCGCCGGCCTGGCGCTGATCGTGCTCGCGCTGGTGGTCGGCTGGCTGCTGCTCACGCAGAAGGCCGTGCGTCGCCGCGCGAAGATCGTCGGCCAGCTGCCGCCCTTCCTCGAGAGCACGATCCGTGTGCTGGCCGCCGGCAACACGCTGGACGAAGCCCTGGCGTCGGCGGCGCGCGAGGCGCCGGAGCCGATCAAGCCGCTGTTCATCAGCATCAGCCGGCGCGTGCGCCTCGGCGCACCGCTGGAAGCGGTGCTGATGGACGCCGGCGAGATCCATCAGCTGCGCGATCTGAAGATCATGGCGCTGGCGGCGTCGATCAACCGCAAGTTCGGCGGCTCGATGCGCAATGTCCTGCGCAGCCTGATCGACGGCATCCGCATGCGCGAGAACGCCGCGCGCGAGTTGCGCGCGCTGACCGCCGAAACGCGCTTTTCGGCGATGGTGCTCGCCATCATCCCGATCGCCATCATGTTCTTCATGGTCTGGCGCAATCCGGCCTATTACGCGCAGATGTGGGCCGATTCGAGCGGCCGCATGCTGCTGGCGGGCACCATCGGCCTGCAGGTCGCCGGCATGGTCATCATCTGGCGCATGATGAAATCGACGGAGGACGGCTGAATGAGCCCGAACGCTTTTGCCGGCATCGTCGCCGCGGCGATCGTCGTCTTCATCCTCGCCATCGCCACCCTGGTCTGGCTGCTGCTGCGCACGCGCGAAGAGGGCGTGCTGCGGCGGCGCATCGATCCGCAGGGCGGCAAGCCGGCGCACGATTTCGCCGCCTCCGGCACGACGCCGATCGTCGCGAGCATGGTGCGCGGCGGCAAGGCGCTGGAGCGCATGGTCGACACGCAGGGCGAGAGCAACCTGCTCATGCTGCAGGCCGGCTGGCGGTCCGCGCAGGCGCGTCTGTTCTGGTACGTGTTCCAGGGCGCCCTGCCGGTGGTTCTGTTCGGCCTCGTGCTCGCCTTCTGGACTTTCAGCCAGTCGCCGCGACGGATGCTGCTCGGCCTGCTGCTCGTGGTCGTCGCCGCGATCCTCAGCTTCCTCGCGCCGCGCTGGGTGCTGCGGGCCGCCGCCGAGCGGCGGCGCAAGGCCATCCAGCACGAGGTTCCGCTGTTCATCCATCTGCTGGTGCTGCTGTTCGAATCCGGCCTGTCGACGCGGCAGGCGCTGTCGAGCATCGTCCGCGAAAGCGGCGGCGTGCTGCCGGAGCTGGGCCTGGAATTCGATATCGCGCTGCGCCAGATCGAGGCCGGCGCCGACATCGGCGAAACGCTGAAGAACGTCGGCGACCTGCTCGCCGTCGAGGATCTGACGACCGTGCTCGGCGTGCTGCGGCAGGTCGAGCGCTACGGCGGGGAACTGCGCGAACCCTTGCTCGAGACGCTCAGCGTGATCGAGGAGCGCCGCGGCTATGAAATCCGCGAGAGAGTCAATCTGCTGTCCGGCCGCATGACGGTGGTCATGGTGCTGTTCTTCTTTCCGGCGCTGCTGATCTTCATCGCCGGTCCCGCCTTCATGGGCATCATCAAGGCGCTCAGCAATGTCGCGCACTAAGAGCGCTGCGGCGGTCGTGCCCTGCGCCGCGGTTCTCGCACTGGCGAGCCTGCTGGCGGGTTGCGCCGGCATGGGCGCCAGGGACAACGAGCCGCAGGCGGCGGACGAATCGACCGACAAGTCGATGCATCTCGACCTGATCCGCAAGATGCTCGACCAGCAGCAGTATTACGCCGCGCTGGCGCACATCCAGCAGCAGCAGCGCGCGACCGGCAACAGCGACGATCTGCGCTATCTCGAAGCCGAGGCGCGCCGCGAACTGGGGCAGGACGCCGCGGCCGAGAACCTGTATCGCGGTCTTCTCGCCGGCAAGCTGGCGGGCAAGGCCTACCACGGTCTTGGCCTGCTCTATGCCTCGCACAATCTGACGACCTCGGTCGACTATCTGCGCGAAGCGGCGCGCCGCAGTCCGACCGACGCGAAGATCCGCAACGATCTCGGCTATGCGCTGCTGCAGGCGCGACGCTACCGCGAAGCCCTGCCGGAACTGTCGACGGCGGTAGAACTCGATCCCGCCAGCGACCGGCCGCGCAACAATCTGCTGCTGCTGCTGATGGTGATGCGCGACGAGGCCGGCGTGCAGCGAGTGATCAACGAGGCCGGCGTTCCGGCCGAGACGGTGGCGCGCCTGCGCAGCGATGCGCAGGCCATGCAGGCCCGCACGGCGGGCACAGGAGTGAAGAAATGAAGAAGTCCATGCTGATCGGTGCCATGCTGCTGGCGGCCGCGCCGGCCTACGCCGGCGAGACGCAGGCCGCGCCGCTGCCGCGCCTCGGCGCCGACACCCAGGCCTGGCTCGCGCTGCAGACCGATCCGGCGGCGCAGGCCGCCGACGTGCGTCCGGTGCCGGGCGAGGTCGCCGAGCGGGTGTATCAGCGCTATGTCGACAGTTTCAAGTTCCCGATCCCCGAGCATTTCCAGCGCGACAGCTTCGTGCAGGGCGGCGGTAGCGGTGGCGGCGGCAGCCGTTGAGCCGCGCGCGTCCTCGTCCCGCGGTGCGCGCGCCGCGTTGAGCCATGCGCGGGCGTGACGCGCGGAACGCAATGCCGCGGCGTCAGGCGGCGATCGCGCTGCTGCTGCTGTTCGCGCTGCTGCTGATCCTGCTCGGCGGCTCCAGCGCCGCCTACGCGGCGCGCCTGCAGGCGCGCGCGGCAATGGCGATCGCCGACGCCGAGATTCCCCGTCTGCTCGCCGTCGACCTGGCGCATGCCACGCCCGCACCGCGCCTGCGGCAGAGCGTGCGCGCGCTGGTCGCCGCCGGCGCTCCGGCGGCGCGGCAGCTCGGCCTGCGGCGGCTGGCGGTTCGCGACGCCGACGGCCTGCTGCTCGCGCGCAGCGGCCGCTACGACGACCTGCAGCTGAGCGGGCCGCTCGGGCGGCTCGTCGAAGACGCGCTGTATCGCCTCAGTGCCGCGCGCGGCGCGGTGCTCATTCGCGACGCCGACGGCCGCATGCTCGGCAGCGCCGAGTTCGATCTCGACGCCGGTGCCGCCGCGGCGATCCACGACGAGGCGCTGGCGCGCCTGCGCGCGACCGGCTATGCGCTGCTCCTGCTCGCCGCCCTGCTGCTGCCGGTCTGGTGGTGGCTGCTGCGGCGCCAGGCGCGCAGTCCGGACTGGATGCTGCGGGCCGACCCGCAGGCGGCCAACGCGCCGCGCGCGATGGTCGACGCGGTGACGGCGGCCGAGCTGTTCCGCGAACGCGCCGGCACCGTGATGGATTCGATGAACTACGGCCTCGTCACCGCCGACCGCGACGGCCGCATCCGCTACCTCAACACGACCGCCGAGCGCCTGACCGGCTGGAGCAACGCGGCCGGCCGCGGCCGCATGGTCTACTCGGTGTTCCACCTCGTCGACGCGCGCGATGCGCCGCTGCAGAGCGCGCTGGAACTGGCGCTGCAGCAGAACGGCGATGTGCCGGCGCAACACGCCTGGCTGCGTTCGCGCGACGGTACGCGGCGTCCGGTCGAGCTGATGGCCTGCCTGATCCGCAGCCGCGACAACGGCATCGGCGGCGTGGCGATGATCTGCCGCGACGCGACGCGGCAGACCGCCGAACTCGATCATCTGCGTCGCGAGGCGCGTCTGTCGCAGGCCGTCGTCGACCATCTCGAGGAAGGCGTGCTGATGACCGATCCGTCCGGCGTCGTGCGCTTCGCCAATGCGCGCGCCGAGCAGATGTTCGCCTACGCGCGCGACGAGCTGCAGGGTTTCACGGTGACCAAGCTGATGCCGGTGCCCTTCCTCAACACGCCGAGCGTCCGCCTCGCCGACTACATCGCCGGTGCCGGCGCACGGCACACGGCGACGCTGCCGAAGGTGGTCGGCTGGCGCAAGGACGCGACCACCTTCCCGGTCGAACTCTGGGTGCAGCCGCTGCAGGTCGACCAGTCGGCCGGCCTCGTGGTGATCGTGCGCGACATCAGCGAGCGCCTGCGCGGCGAGAACCTGGCGAGCCGCCTCGGACGACTGCTCGATGCGGCGGTCGAGGAGGTCTACATCTTCGACGCGCAGACCCTGGCGCTGCTCGAAGTCAACCGCGGCGCGCGGCGCAACCTCGGCTATCGCGCCGAAGCACTGCTGCGCATGACGCCGCTCGACATCAGCGAGGAACTCGAGGAGGGCGTGTTCCGGCACTATCTGCTGCAGCTGCGCGGCGGCGAGCAGGAGCACGTCGTCTACCGCTGCCGGCACCGGCGCGCCGACGGCAGCAGCTATCCGGTCGAAGTGCGCCTCAACTTCTCGCGCGACGAGGAGCCGCCGGTGTTCATGGCGATCGCCGTCGACATCAGCGACCGCGTCGAGGTCGAGCAGCGCCTGCAGCAGCTGGCGCATTACGACGCCCTGACCGGCCTGCCGAACCGCGTCATGCTGCAGGACCGTTTGCGGCAGGCCTGGCTCGCCGCCCGGCAGCGCGGCGCGCGCCTGCTCGGCGTGCTGTTCCTCGATCTCGACCGCTTCAAGGACATCAACGACCGTCACGGCCACGAGGTCGGCGACCTGGTCCTGAAGGCGACCGCCGACCGTCTGCGCGCCGCCCTGCGCGAGTCGGATACCGTGGCGCGGCTGGCCGGCGACGAGTTCGTCATCATCGCGCCGGGCCTGCGCTCGGCCGAGGACGCCGCGCAGCTCGCGCAGAAGCTGCTCGATCGCTTCGCGCATCCGCTCGACATCCCGGGCCACCGCATCGTCACGCGGCTGAGCATCGGCGTGACGCTGTATCCGCTCGACGAATCCGATGCCGACGGCCTGCTGCGCCACGCCGATACGGCGATGTACGAGGCCAAGCAGGCCGGGCGCGGCTGCTATCGCCTGTTCACGACCGAGATCGACGATGACCGCCGGCGCCGGCTCGATCTCGAACGCGAAATCCACGCCGCCGTCGCGCTCAACCAGCTGCATCTGCTGATGACGCCGGTGCTCGATGTCGACGGCGGCGCGGTCAAGGCCATCCTCGCGAGCCTGTACTGGCAGCATCCGCGCTTCGGCCGCATCGAGCACGACGAGCTGCTGCGCGCCGCCGCGCGCGCCGGCCTGATCGGCGATCTCGAGCTGTGGCAGATCACGCACGCCTGCGAACACCATCTGAGCGCGCAGCGCCGCGGCCTGCCGGCGCTGCCGTTCATCATCGACGTGTCGGGCTGGCAGCTGCGCGGCGGCGAGTTTGCGCGCCACGTCGCCGAGCTGATGCAGCGTTACGAGGTGCCGCCGGACCGGCTGATCCTGGCCTTGAACCCGGACGGCCTGCTCGACGCCGCCGAGCTGCATCCGCGCGCGCAGCAGTTGCTGGAGACGGGCGTGCGCCTGGCGCTGCGCGATTTCAATCTGCCCCTGCCGGATGCCGCGCAGCCGCCGATCCATCTTCTGCTCGCCTCGGCCGCGTTCAGCGACGCCGCGCAGATCGGCGCCGCGGTCGACGCCGCGCAGCAGCGCCGGCTGCCGCTGGTGGCAACGCAGATCGCGGCCTCGCAGCGCGCGCTCTGGCGGAGCGCCGGCTGCCGCTGGTTCGGCGACGGCGATCCCGGCCCGCTCGACGCCGAGCAGGCGATCAGCTGGATCGCCGGCCGCGACGTGCAGCCGCTCTAGAAGGATCGCCGGTCCGGCGGCGCGGTCTCAGACGTGCAGCGCCAGCACGTCGCACTTGGCGCGCGTGACGACGCTCTCCTCGGTGTGGCTGAACCAGGCGGCGAGGCCCTGGCGCGGATGGTGGCCGAGCACGATCAGGTCGATCTGCATGGCCTCGGCGATCTGCTGGATCTGCGGGCTCACCGGGCCGGTCGCGGTGTGCAGATCCTGCGCCGCGATGCCGAACTCGGCGCACAGCGCTTCGAGCTGCTTGCGCGCCTGCTGTTCGAGCTGCTGGGTCAGATCGATCGGCGCCGTCATCAGCAGCTCGCCGCTCTCGATCGGAATGTACTCGACGACATGCAGGACCGACAGCTTCGCCTCGAACAGGCGCGCCAGCGTCTGCGCGCGCGCGAGCACCGTGCGGCCGGACGGGTCGAGCGCCACCGCGGCGAGGACATGATGATAGGGACTCATGTGCGGCTCCTGCGGAAGGGACGGAAGTGCCGCCAGTATCGCGCGCGCCGGCCGGCCGTCAACCGCAGGCCGCGTCAGCGCCCGCCGTGCAGCAGATTGGCGAGCGCGGCGAAGTCGCGCGCGTGCAGGCGCTCGGCACGCAGGCCCGGATCGAGGCCGGCGGCGCGGATCGTCTGCGCATCGGCGAGGCTCTTCAGCGCATTGGACAGCGTCTTGCGGCGCTGCGCGAAGGCCAGCATGACGACGCGATCGAACATCGCCATGTCGTCGATCGCATAGTCGGGCGTGCGCGGCTTGAGGCGCACGATCGCCGAGTCGACTTTCGGCGGCGGCCGGAAGGCGCCCGGCCCGACGTTGAACAGATGCGCGACTTCGCAGCGCGCGGCGAGCGCGACCGACAGCCGGCCGTAGTCGTCCTCGCCCGGGCCCGCGCACATGCGCTCGACGACTTCCTTCTGCAGCATGAAGTGCATGTCGGCGATGGCGTCGGCCTGCTCGAGCAGGTGGAAGAGGATCGGTGTCGAGATGTTGTAGGGCAGGTTGCCGACCAGGCGCAGGCGCCGGCCCGGCGTCGCCAACTGCCGATAGTCGACGCTCAGCGCGTCGGCCTGGGTGATGTGCAGGGCCGGCGAGTGGCCGGCCGCCTCGAGCAGATGCGGGATGACGTCGCGATCGATCTCGATGACACGCAGCGTGCCGCCGTCCGCGGCGAGCTTCTCCAGCAGCGGCACGGTCAGCGCGCCGAGACCGGGGCCGATCTCGACCAGCGCGTCGCCCGGCTGCGGATGGATCGCACGCAGGATGCGCGCGATCACCTGCGGGTCGTGCAGGAAATTCTGGCCGAAGCGGCGCTTCGGCTCAGGCAAATGACCATGAACGGCCATTTGCCGCGAAGCGCGCCCGGCCCTGGATGGCCGGGCCGGGCCCTGCGGGGGAAATTTAGGCCCCGCCATGGACGGCGCCTCCGCGCTCGCCAGCGCTCGTGGAAGCCAGCTCGATGGCGAGCCGCAAGGCCGCGCGCAGGCTGCCGGCGTCGGCGCGGCCGCTGCCGGCGAGATCGAGCGCGGTTCCGTGATCGACCGAGGTGCGCAGGATCGGCAGGCCGAGCGTGATGTTGACGGCATCAAAGAAGCCGGCGTGCTTGAGCACCGGCAGGCCCTGGTCGTGGTACATGGCCAGCACCGCATCGGCGTCGGCCAGATGCGTCGGCGTGAACAGGGTATCCGCCGGCAGCGGGCCGCGCGCGTCGATGCCTGCGCGCCGCGCCGCGTCGAGCGCCGGCGCGATGATCTCGATCTCCTCGCGGCCGAGATGCCCCGACTCGCCGGCGTGCGGATTGAGGCCGCAGACCAGGATGCGCGGCGCGGCGATGCCAAAGCGGGCGCGCAGGTCGTGGTCGAGGATGCGCAGCGTCGCCAGCACGCGCTCGTGCGTGATCGCATCGGCGACCGCGCGCAGCGGCAGATGCGTGGTCAGCAGGGCGACGCGCAGCGGCGGCGCGGCGCCGGTCGCGAGCATCATGACCGGCAATGGCGCCGCGCAGTATTCGGCGAGGAATTCGGTGTGGCCGCTGAACGGCACGCCGCTGTCGGCGATCACGCTCTTCTGCACCGGCCCGGTGACCAGCGCGCCGGCCTGTCCGGCGAGGCAGGCGTCGGCGGCGCAGCGCAGCGTCTCCAGCACATAGGCGGCATTGCGCGGATCGAGCCGGCCGGGCGCCGCCGGCGCCGCCAGCGGCACCGGCAGTACCGCGAGCGCGCCGGCCGGCTGCGCCTGCGGCGCCTTGCCGAGATCGGCGCTGTGCAGCGCGAGCGGCAGGCCCAGCTGCGCGGCGCGCGCACGCAGCAGCTGCGGATCGGCGACGGCGACGATCTCGGCCGGCCAGGCCTGCTGGGCAATGACGCAGGCGAGGTCGGGGCCGATGCCGGCCGGTTCGCCGGGCGTGAGGACGATGCGCGGCAGGTGGCTCATCGCCGCAGCCCGGAAAGCGACGACGGCGCGGCCGGCTTACTGCAGCTGCTTGGCGGCGTCGGCATCCGAGGGCAGGCGGTATTCGATGTACGCCTCGTTGCGCAGGCGGCGCAGCCAGACGTCGTATTCCTCGGCGGCCTTGCGCGTGCCGATGGTGGTACGTGCGCGGGCGCGCTTCTGGTCCTCGGTCACGTCGCGCTCGCGGCGTTCGAGCAGCTGCGCGATGTGCCAGCCGAACTGGGTGCGGAACGGTTCGGAAATCTCTTTCGGCTGCAGGGCGTCGAGCCGCGTCTGGAATTCCGGCACGAACACGCCCGGCGGCTGGAAGCCGAGATCGCCGCCGCTGTTCCTGGAACCCGGATCGTCGGAGAACTCCTTGGCCAGCTTGGCGAAGTCCTCGCCGCCCTTGAGGCGCGTGTAGAGATCATGCGCCAGGGCGCGCGACTGCTCGTCGTCGCGGATCGCGTTGGTCTGGATCAGGATGTGCCGCGCGTGCGTTTCGGTGACGGTCTTGCGCTCGGTATCGGCGCCGCGCACGTCGCTGAGCTTGATCAGGTGGTAGCCGCTGCCGGTCTCGAAGATGTCGCTGGTCTCGCCCTTCTTCAGCTTGCCGGCGATGCTGGCGAACACGCCCGGCAGATCGCCGGCCTTGCGCCAGTCGAGATCGCCGCCCTGCAGGGCCTGCTGGCCGTTGGAGTTGGCGATGGCCAGCTGCGCGAAGTCCTCGCCGGCGCGGATGCGCTTGAGCAGGTCTGCGGCCTTGGCGCGCGCCTGGTCGCGCACCTGCTGGCTGGCGCCGTCGGGGACGGCGATCAGGATGTGCGAGAGGCGGTATTCCTTGTCGGCGGCGGCGCCTTCGGTGGCGAGAAAGGCGTCGACGTCCTGGTCGGTGACCTGCACGCGGCTGTCGACTTCCTTGTTGCGCAGGCGCTGGATCGTCACCTCGTCGCGGATCTGTTCGCGCAGGGTCAGGTAGTCCATGCCCTCGCTGCGCACCGCGTCGGCGAAGGCCGACAGGCTCATGCCGTTCTGCTTGGCGATGTTGCCGAGCACTTCGTTGAGTTCACGGTCGTCGATGCGCACGCCGGCCTGCTGGGCGCGCTGCGTCTGCACGCGCGTGAGGATCAGCTGCTCGAGCACCTGGGCGCGCAGGATCTCCTCGGGCGGCGCGGCGATGCCGCGCTTGGCGATCTGCGTGCGGGCATTTTCCATCGCCCGGTCGATCTCGCTTTCCAGGATCACGCCGTCGTTGACGACGACGACGATGCGGTCGAGCGCCTCCGGCGCGGCGATCGCCACCCGGGCCAGCCCCAGGCCGGCGCCCAGCGCGAGGAAGAAGGACGGCAGCAGACGCAGGACGGTACGCAGGGAGGAACGCAACGGCATGACGGGACCGGTGGACGTGAAGGGAGAACGGAAAAGGCGCCCGGGGGCGTGCGAAAAGGCGATTATCACCCAGCCGCGTCCCGGCGACGACCCGGGCGCCTCAGTAGACATCATCATCGACCCGAAGGTTCGGGAAACCGGAGCCGATCTGGCCGAGGCCCTTGAGTTCGAGCTGGGCGTAGATGCCGGTATTGAAGGTGCCCCGCGAGTCGGAGATGTAGCGGCGGGCGGCGAGGTCGATCGCCCAGCAGCAGGTGTCGTAGCGCAGGCCGACGTAGGTGTCGAGCGTTTCGCTGTCGCGGATCGAGTAGCGCCAGCGTGCGGCGGCGCTGATCGCCTTGTAGACCGGCGTCATCAGGATCAGGTCGGTCTGTTCGAGCAGATCGCGGCGGTAGCGATACGAGGCTTCGAGCAGGCGGTGATGATCGTCGCGGTAGCGCAGCGCGAAGCCGGTGCGGGTGAATTCCGATTCGGCCGGCGACCACTGCGTCATCAGCCGTGCGCCCCAGTCCTGCGACAGGTTGTATTCGAATTCGCCGATGAAGTCGGTGGCGCCCTGCCGGGGCGCTTCCTCGTCCGGCAGCGTCACGCGCGGGGTCTCGAAGCGGTACAGCTGGCCGATCGCCATCGAGGCCTTGACCGCGCCGCTCTCGGGATCGATCTGGCGGCCGGTCAGCGCCAGGGTCAGTTCGTTGGCGTCGGAGATGCGATCGAGGCCGGAGAAGCGGTTGCGCGCGAACAGCTGGGTGAAGTCGAAGTCCGGCTCGCCGGCGTCGAACACCGGCAGATCGTCCTGGTTGCGGTACGGCACATAGAGATAGAAGAGGCGCGGTTCGAGCAGCTGCGGCGTGCCGTCGGCGAGCAGGCGCTCGAAGCGCAGGCCGTATTCCGCGCTGAACATGGGCAGCGCGCGATCCGGCGAGTTCGACTGGCCGGTCGCGGTGTTGGTCAGCTCGTAGCCGGTGTAGCGATAGTCGAGCTGCGCCTTGCTGAACCACGAGATCGTGTCGCGCTCCAGCCGCAGATACGGATCGATGTCGAAGCGCTGGCCTTCGACCGAATCGGCGCGCGCGAAATTGCTGTACTCGCCGCTGATGCCGGCGCGCGTGTAGAGGAAGCCGTTGCGCGTCTGCGCGTTGGCGAGGATCTGCGGCAGCCGGCGGTAGGGCTGCTCGATCGAGGTGATGTTGCTGTCGATCTTCTGGTAGTCCTGCACCAGCCCCTGGATCGAATACGAACCGGGCGACTGATAGGTCAGGCGCGCGCTGCGGTCGAGGAAGGAGATCGACGACAGGTCGATGTGATTGCCGCCGAGGTCTTCGAAGTAGGCCGGATCACTGACGTTGGCGTAGTTGATGTCGAGCGCGAGGCGATCGCTGAGCAGGCCCTGGTGATTGAGATAGACGTAATCGCGCTTCTCGCCGGTGACCTGATCGTTGTCGAGGTACTGGTAGCCGAGATCGCCTTCGGACTGCTCGAACAGGTAGCGGCCGGCCAGGCCCAGCTGCAGGCCGCGCTTCGACATGTAGCGCGGCGTGAACGTCGCGTCGTAGTTCCCGGCGAGGTTGAGGTAGAGCGGCTGACGATAGTCCAGGCCGGTCTTGTCGGTGTCGGCGATGACCGGATACAGCAGGCCGCTGCGGCGGCGATCGTCGATCGGAAACTGCAGCCAGGGCGAATAGAAGATCGGCACGCCGAGGAAGCGCAGCCGCGCATTGGTCGCGGTGCCAAGGCCGGCGTCGTAGTCGAGCTTGATCTGGCTCGCCTCGAGATACCAGCTGTCGTCGCCGGGTGCGCAGCTGGTGTAGCTGGCCTGGCGCAGCGCCGCGGTCTTGTCGCCGTTGACCTGCAGCTCCTTGGCCTGGCCGCGCGCCACGCGCGTCATCAGGGTGAACGAGTTGTCGCTGAACAGGCCGGTCTGATCGTCGAGATCGAACTGCGCGCGCTGCGAATCGATGACGAAATCCTTGCTGCGATACAGCGACTCGTTGTTGATGATGATGCGCTTCTCGACATCGTCGTAGTCGAGCTGGTCGGCGCTGATTTCCTTGTCGGCCTGCCGCACCTTCACCGAGCCGAGCATCTTCGACAGGCCGTCCTGCTGCAGGTCCACCTTGTCGGCGGTGAGGCGAATCTTGTCGTCGTTGGCGATGTCGAGCGGCGGCAGCGTGTCGGTGATCTGCGCGCAGGTCGACACCGCCTCCTCGTGGCGCTCGCTGGTGTAGTTGGACCGGGTCGGCAGCAGGCTCTGCGCCCGGGCGGCACCGACGGCCAGGAGGCTGATGCCGAGCACGGCGGAGAGCTGGCGGCGAAGACGGAGCAAGGCGGGTCGTTATGGGTGTGGAACGCGCAGTATATCGGCGGGCAGGGACGATCAGGACAGCGACGCCGATGCCGGCGGCCCGCGTCGTCGATGCGCGGGCGCCGTTCGGTTAAGCTGCGTGCGCCCGCTGATCATCTTTTGACCGTTCTTGAATCCGACCACCGAACCCGATGCCCGCGCCGCCGCTGCGCGCGACTGGGCGCTGCAGCAACTCGCGCTCGACGAAGCGCGCTTCGCGCCGGCCTCCGCCGACGCCAGTTTC
The DNA here is from genome assembly GCF_000474945.1 of Solimonas soli DSM 21787. GTDB lineage: Bacteria > Pseudomonadota > Gammaproteobacteria > Nevskiales > Nevskiaceae > Solimonas > Solimonas soli. Next base: position 77,157 of record NZ_AXDW01000015.1, read on the forward strand.
CGCCGCTACTTCCGCGTCGAGGCCGGCCAGCGCAGCTGGGTCGTGATGGACGCGCCGCCCGAGCGCGAGGATTGCCGGCCGTTCATCCGCGTCGCGCAACTGCTCGACGAGGCCGGCCTGCACGGTCCGCGCGTGCTCGCGCAGGATCTCGCGCGGGGCTTCCTGCTGCTCGCCGACCTCGGCCGGCAGACCTATCTGCACCGCATCCAGGCCGGCGGCGCCGACGCCGAAGCGTTGATGAGCGACGCGATCGACGCCCTGATCCGCTGGCAGCTGGCGAGCCGCCCCGGCGTGCTGCCGCCATACGACGCGGCGCTCCTGCAGCGCGAACTCGCGCTGTTCCCGGACTGGTACGTGGCGCGCCATCTGCAGACGAGCCTGAGCGCGACGCAGGCCGAGCGCCTCGCCGGCATCGAGCGCCTGCTCGTCGCTTCGGCGCTGGCGCAGCCGCGCGTCTACGTGCATCGCGACTACATGCCGCGCAACCTGATGGTGTCGACGCCCAACCCCGGCATTGTCGATTTCCAGGACGCCGTCGAAGGGCCGCTGGCCTACGACGTCGTCTCGCTGTTCAAGGACGCCTTCCTCAGCTGGCCGGCGGACCAGGTCGAGCGCTGGCGCGCGCTGTACGTGCAGCGCGCGCGCAAGGCCGGCCTGCCGCTCGCCGACGATGGTGAATTCGCACGCCAGTTCGACTGGATGGGCGTGCAGCGTCACCTCAAGGTCATCGGCATCTTCGCACGCATCAACTATCGCGACGGCAAGCCGCACTATCTCGCCGACGTGCCGCGCTTCATCGGCTACGTGCGCGAAGTCGCACAGCGCTACCGCGAGCTGACGCCGCTGCTGCAGCTGTTCGACCAGCTCGGCATGGTGGCCTGAGCAGGTGAAGGCCTTCATCCTCGCCGCCGGCCGCGGCGACCGCATGCGGCCGCTGACCGACCATACGCCGAAGCCCCTGCTCGAGGTCGGTGGCAGGCCGCTGATCGAGCACCATCTGCAGCGCCTGCGCGCGGCCGGCGTCGACGAGATCGTCATCAATCTCGGCTGGCTCGGCGCACAGATCCGCGAGCGGCTCGGCGATGGCCGCGCTCATGGCGTGCGCATCGAGTATTCGCACGAGGGCTGGCCGGCGCTGGAAACCGGCGGCGCCCTGCGCCGCGCGCTGCCGCGGCTCGGCACGGCGCCGTTCCTGCTGGTCAACGGCGACGTCTACAGCGACCACGATCCGGCGCGCCTCGTGGCGTGCGCGCGGCACTGGCCCGCGACGCGTCGCGCGCATCTGGTGCTGGTGCCCAACCCCGACCATCATCCGCGCGGCGATTTCACGCTGGCCGACGGCCGCATCGTCGAGCCGGCGGGCGAGGCGCGCCTGACCTTCAGCGGCCTGTCGCTCGTCGATCCGCGCCTGCTCGACGGCGCGCCGGCCGGCGGCGCCTTCCCGCTGGCGCCGCTGCTGCGCGCCGCGGCGGCCGAGGGTCGCGTCAGCGGCGAGCGCCACGACGGCCTGTGGTGCGACGTCGGCACGCCGGAGCGCCTGCGCGCGCTCGACGCGCAGCTGTCGGCAGCCTTGCAAGCGGGCCCGCGCGCCCATACCCCATCTTCATGACGATGACCGCTCCCAATCCCGCCCCGCTGTCCTCCTCCGCCGACGCGCTGCCGGGCGCCGAGATCCTGCAATCGCGCCTCGAACTGGCGCTCGCCCGCGCCCGCGCCGGCGGCGCCGTGGCTGCCGAGGCCAATGTCTCGGCGAGTCGCGGCCTCACGGTCAGCGTCCGCCAGAACGAGGTCGAGAGCCTCGAATTCCAGCAGGACCGCGAGCTGGCGCTCACCGTCTACCTCGCCGGCGACGGCGGCCAGCGCAAGGGCCACGCGACGACCGGCGACTGGAGCGACGCCGGCATCGCCCAGGCCGTGGCCGCGGCGCTGGCGATCGCCGACGCGACCGGCGCCGATCCCTGCAACGGTCTTGCCGATGCCGAACTGATGGCGCGCGAGTTTCCCGATCTCGATCTCGACCATCCCTGGGCGATCGATGCCGAAGCCGCCGTCGATCTGGCGCGCGCCTGCGAGGCGGCCGCCTTCGCCAGCGATGCGCGCATCACGGGCAGCGAGGGCGCCGGCGTGTCGAGCCATCGCGGCGTGTCGGCGTACGCCAACACGCACGGCTTCTTCGGCGTGCGCCGCGGTACGCAGCACAGCGTCAGCTGCGCGGTGGTGGCCAGCGCCGGCGACGACATGCAGCGCGACTACTGGTACAGCAATGCGCGCGTGCCGGCCGAGCTGATGACAGCGGAAGCGATCGGCGCCCGCGCCGGCCAGCGCGCCGCCGCGCGTCTCGGCGCGCGCAAGCTGGCGACCCGCCGCGCCCCGGTGCTGCTGCCGCCGGAGCTGGCGCGCGGCTTCTGGAGCCACTTCACCGGCGCCATTTCCGGCGGCTCCCTGTATCGCAAGGCCAGCTTCCTGCTCGACAAACTCGGCCAGGACGTGTTCTCACCGCAGGTGACCCTGCGCCAGGCGCCGCTGCTGCCGCGCGGCATGGCGAGCGCCAGCTACGATCACGAAGGCGTCGCCACGCGCGAGCGCACGCTGGTCGCGAAGGGCCGTCTCGAAGGCTGGCTGCTGTCGAGCTACTCGGCGCGCAAGCTCGGCCTGCAGAGCACCGGCAACGCCGGCGGCGTGTTCAACCTGATCGCCGAGCCGGGCGCGCTCGATGTCGCCGGCCTGCTGCGCGAGATGGGCGAAGGCCTGCTCGTCACCGAGCTGCTCGGCCATGGCGCCAATCTGGTCAATGGCGATTACTCGCGCGGCGCGGCGGGTTTCTGGGTCGAGAACGGCGCGATCGCCTATCCGGTCGACGAGCTGACCGTCGCCGGCAATCTCGCCGAGATGTTCAAGCACGTCGTCGCCGTCGGCCGCGACGTCGATCCGCAGGCCGGCATCCGCACCGGCTCGGTGCTGATCGACGGCATGACGATCGCCGGGCACTGAGCGAAAACATGAAGAGCTCCAACCATGGATTTCACAGTTTGCACAGAAGAAGACGGAGCTTTGCTTTTCAATCCGTGGGATCCGTGAAATCCGTGGTTTGCTTCATGGCTTCTGCGCCGCGCGCTGCGGCGGCTTGAGCGGTGTGACCTTGGCCGAATTCTCGGCGCCTTCGTGCAGCTCCGCCCAGCGCAGGATCTCGATGCGGCCGTTCATGTCCTCGGCCAGCGCCGTGCAGCTTTCGACCCAGTCGCCGCAGTTGTAGTACTGCACGCCGTGGATGCGGCGGATCTCGGCGTGATGGATGTGGCCGCAAATCACGCCGTCGAGCTGGCGGCGGCGGCAGTCGCGCGCCACGGCGTCCTCGAAGGCCGAAACGAAGTTCACCGCGCGCTTGACCTGGTGCTTGGCATAGGCCGACAGCGACCAGTGCGGCTTGTCGAAGCGCGCGCGCACGCGGTTGATGACGACGTTGGCGCGCAGCAGCGTCTGATAGGCGGCGTCGCCGGCGATGGCGATGCGCCGGAAGTAGCGCGTGATCATGTCGAAGGCGTCGCCGTGCAGCACCAGCAGGCGGCGGCCGTCAGCCGTGTGATGAATGGCTTCGTTGGCGATGCTGATGTTGCCGAAGTGCATCGCGTGGTCGACGTAGCGGCGCAGGAATTCGTCGTGGTTGCCGGTGATGTAGTGCACCGCCGTGCCGGCCTCGGCCTTGCTCAGGATCTCGCGCACGACGTTGGCGTGTGCCTGCGGCCAGTACCAGCTTTGATGCAGCTTCCAGCCGTCGATGATGTCGCCGACCAGATACAGCCGCTCGCAGTCATGGCGGCGCAGGAAATCGGCGAGCAGTTCGGCCTGGCAGCCGGGACGTCCGAGGTGGACGTCGGAAATCCACAGTGTGCGATAGCGCATGGTGCCTCCGGGCGCGGTGGGGGAAGCCGCGTCTGTCGTATTTCAGCAAGTTTCTTGCCACGCGGCCAGGGCGCAGTGGCGATGGAGACAATCCTGCGCCCGGCGATGTGAACTCGGTCACGGCACGAGCGTGCGCCGCCCACGAAAAAGGCCGCCGCGACGCGCGCGGCGGCCTCGCGACGAGGGCTTCAGGCTGCGGTGCGGGCGCGCGGCAGCGGCGTGACCTTGCCGCCGGCCTGGTTGAGGTGATCGAGCTCGATCCAGCGCAGGACGTGGATGCGGCCGTTGAAGTCCTCGGCGAGCGCCGTGCAGCTTTCGACCCAGTCGCCGCAGTTGTAGTAGCTGACGCCGTCGATGTCGCGCGCTTCCGCGTGGTGGATGTGGCCGCAGACCACGCCGTCGAGTTCACGGCGGCGGCATTCGTGGGCCAGCGATTCCTCGAAGGTCGAGACGATGTTGACGGCGGTCTTCACGTGCTGCTTGGCGAAGGCCGACAGTGACCAGTAGCGCATGCCGAGCGCCGAGCGTGCGCGGTTGAACCAGTAGTTGAAGCGCATCGTGCCTTCGTACAGCGTGTCGCCGGCCAGCGCGATCCACTTGTGGTAGCGCGTGATGACGTCGAACAGGTCGCCGTGCATGACCAGCAGCTTGCGGCCGTCGGCGGTCGTGTGCACGTGTTCGTTGACGAGGCGGATGTTGCCGATCTCCAGCTCGTAGCCGACGAACTTGCGCAGGAACTCGTCGTGATTGCCGGTGACGTAATAGACCTTGGTACCGCGCTTGGCCTTGGTCAGCACCTTGCGCAGGACGTTGGTGTGCTCCTGCGGCCAGTACCAGCTCGAACGCAGCTTCCAGCCGTCGATGATATCGCCGACCATGTACAGCGTCTCGCAGCTGTTGTGCTTGAGGAAGTCGGCGAGATGTTCCGCCTTGCAGCCCGGCGTGCCGAGATGCACATCGGAGATCCAGATCGTCCGGTAGCGGTTCTTGCCGTCGTCGGCCGGCTTGCGGGAGCGGGTCTTGGGCTTGGCTGCGTCTTTCATGGCGCTTCCTACTCTTGCAGCCGGCGATGATCGGCCGGTGACATGGCCATGAAGCTTTGGTGACGGACACAAAAAAGGCGCAGCCTCGCGGCTGCGCCCACGAACAACGGGACCTCGATCAGTTGCTGGCCGGCGGTGTGACAAACTTGCCGCCCGTGCACATCTCGTGCACGCGCATCGCGTTGCCGACATCGGCGGCGACCAGCGAGGCGCCGATGCTGACGACGGCCGAGTCGAACTTCTTGTGTGCCTTGAGGCCGATGTAGCCCGCCTCGTCGCCGGCCAGGTTGAGGCCCAGGAGCTGCAGCTGGACCTCGTTCGCCGACACCGTTTCCTGCCGCGTGTCGCCCAGGTACGTGTCGACGGTGACCGTGCGCGTCAGGCCGAGATTGAGCACCGCCGCGGGGAAGGTCACGCCGAAGACGGCGTAGTTGCCCGCCGGGACCGCGGACGGGAACAGCACCGCCTCGCCGACGGAGTCGATCAGGTGCAGCGGGCCCACGCCGAGCAGATCGACCGGCAGCGTGAAGGTCGCGAACGTGCTCAGCCGGCCGTCGACGACGTTATCCGGTTCCGTCACGCTGTTGGTCAGCGTGGTGACCGGGCCGCCGCCCAGCATTTCGAGCAGGCTGCTCAGCGGGCCGCCGACGAGGCCGTTGGCGACGACCTCCGTGGTGACGTCACCGAAGGCGCGGGCGCCCGTCGTGCAGACGAAGTTCTTGCCCGTTTCGACCGGCGTGTCGGCGGTGCCGTCGCCGTCGGTGTCTTCCTGCACGTTGGTCGGCGTCGAGCCGTCATTGCTGAGCGGTGGCGTGGTGTTGCCGCCGTCGCTGATGATGCTGCCGCTTTCCGTGCCATTGCCATCGGCCTGGCAGCCGGCCAGGCCGAGGAGCGTCGCGGCCACGACCGCGATCAACGTCTTGTCGAGAATTTGCGAGTTCATGCTGGTATTCCGTGATTAGTTCAGGATGCGAAGCTCGACGCGGCGATTGCGCTCGCGACCTTCGTCGGTCTTGTTGTCGGCGATCGGCTGCGATTCGCCGTAGCCCTTGGCGGTCAGCTGCGATTCGGGCACGCCGTGCGCGATGAAGTATTCCTTCACCGACTGCGCGCGGCCTTCCGAGAGCTTCTGGTTGTAGCTGTCGCTGCCAATGCTGTCGGTGTGACCGGCGATCTCGACCTGCATGTCCGGATACTTCTTCAGCACGCCGGTGGCCCAGTCGAGGATGGTCTGCGCGTCAGGCCGCAGGCGAGTCTTGTTGAACTCGAAGGTCACACCCTTGAGATTGATGACCTTGTCGAACGGGCAGCCGTCGCCGTCGACGCGCGAGCCGGCCGGCGTGTCCGGGCACTTGTCCTTGTCGTCGACGATGCCGTCGCCGTCACTGTCGGTCAGGCCGGTCGGCACTTCGACCACCTTGGTCGTCTCGGTCGCCGCCGCCACTTCGACCGCCTTCTCCTTGAACAGCGGAATCTCGATGCCGAGGGCGTAGCGGATGTCGCCGTACTTGTCGGCGAAGAAGTCGTAGACGTAGCGCACGTCGCCGCGCAGGCGCAGGTTGCCGACCTTGGTGAACGGGCCGGTGACGAAGCCGACACCGCCGTTCACGAAGCCGCTGAAGCCGTCGTCCTGCGCGCCGTTCGGATAGATGTCGTTGTACGTGCCACCGCCGCCGACGAGAATGAACGGCGTGAAGTGCTTGCGGTCGCCGAAGGCGTAGAACAGATCGACGCCGAGACCGTAATTGTAGTAGTCGGTGCGCAGCGCATCGCCGGTCTCGAAGGTCTGGTACCAGCCGTGCACTTCGTAGCCCCAGCGCTTGTCGCTCTGCCAGCCATAGAGCAGGTCGATGCCGACGCCGCGGTCGATGTCGGCGCCGAATTCGTTGCGATCCTTGTCCGGATCGGTGTACAGACCCATGATGCCGAGGTAGCTGGACGACACCAGTTCGGTGCTTTGCATGGTGCTCGACGACGAGGACGAGGTCGATTCACTGGTCGTGGCAGCTGCTTCGCTGCTCTCCGCAGGCGCTGCGCTGTCGGTCGGCGCCGCCGTATCCACAGGGGCCGCGGTTTCGGCCGGCGCTGCCGCCTCAGCCGGCGCTGCGCTGTCGGGCGGCGCTGTCGCCTCAGCCGGCGCGGCGGTGTCTGCCGGCTCCGTGCTTGCCGGATCCTGTGCATACGATGTCGCGGCGGCCATCAGCGCAGCCGCCCCCAAAAAGCCAAATGCAGTCTTCATGAGAACTCCAATGTTCCAAAGGGGGGGCAATCCCCGATAGCCGGCACAACTTCATTGTTCGCGGTGAACCCGGTCCGGCGCATGACCTCACCTACAGCGTTCCTGACTCCCCGGATCGATGACTCGCCCCGGTTCGGATTGCGGCAGTGCCCTGCGTACCGCCCCGGGCATGACTGCGCGTGTGTCGTATTTGGGCAAAAAACATTGCGCTTTTGCCTATCTACGCCCGATGGCGGCGAATCTAATGAAAATCGGGCCTTGTTGATGTAGGAAGATGCTGACACCGCGCTGCGGAAATTGGAGACTGGAGCGTCGCGCAATAAATTGGTGCACAAAGAAAAGCCGCCGGACGTGGCCGGCGGCTCTTGTACGACCGCGTCAGCGCGCTTGACTAGAACTGCACGCGGAAGAAGGCCTGGGCGAAGTCGCGGTCACGCAGCAGATTGGTTTCGCCGCCGCCGAAGTACCAGGTGTAACCCAGCGTCAGGGACAGGAAATCCTTGTAGCGCGTCTCGAAGTTCGCCGCCATCGACTTGCGGCCGGCGACGAAGTTCTCGGCCGGACCGGGCGAGGTGCCGGTGACGTCGTGCGACCACACGAGGAAGGGCTGCACGCTGATCGCCGGGAGCACGCTCTCGTACTTGATGATGCTGATCAGGCGATAGCCCCAGGAGAACTTGTCGACGAAGTTGTCGAGATTGGCCTGATGCGGATTGAAGCGCAGGCCGTCGGGACCCGAGTAACAGTTATCGTTCGTCGAGCAGGCCTGGCGCGAGCCGTTGGCGCCGCTGCCGTCGGCGCCGGCCGAAGCGTGCAGCGGCACGCCGGGCGCGTCGATCTGCAGGCGATCCAGGCTCGGCAGGCCCGGGATCCAGGTCGCGCCGAACTCGCCGACCATCTGGATCTGGTCGGCACCGATGAAGTTGTCGGTCGCACCCAGCACGCGCGTGAAGCCCAGGTTGAACTGGAAGACGTCGAACTCCTCGTAGCCGCGAATGTATCCCGGGTTCTTGCGGTTGAGCGGCTGCGACGGAACGTAATGTCCGTTGGCATCGGTCACGCACAGCCCATTGTCGTCGCGCACGCAAGGGGTGCCCGGGTTTTCGCCGACCACGCCGCCGCGGTACGGGATGATGAAGCTGGGGTAGGAGCGTGCCGAACCCGGCAGGTGACCGACCAGCAGGTTGATGGTGTCGGGATTCGCGGGATCGACGTCGCTGCTGCCGTAGAACGTGCGCGTGCCGTCTTCCGCCCAGCCATAGCCGGCCGTGCTGCCCTGGCAACGCGCCTGGCCCGCATTGCCGCAACTGGCGAGCGTCGGTGCCAGCGCCGCGAAGCCGAGGTCGGCGATCGAAACCTGCAGAGGCAGATTTGGACGATAGGCGACTTCGCCTTGCAGCGAGTAGTCGCCGAGCGTCGTGTTGAAGCTGGCGCCGAACAGATGGATGTTCTCCGGATATTCGAAGACGATGCGCGGCTGATCGAGTTCGGCGGAGTCAGACAGCTGCCCGTTCGCGTCGCCACCGAGCAGAAGGCCCTTCAGCGTTTCGAGGCCGGCTTCCGGATTGCTGAGCGCGCCGAGATCACCCAGCACGCCGGGCCGGTTGGCGATCAGCGTCAGCGCGTCGGCGGTGAGCTGCTGGCGGGCGCGGGCGTCGGCAACCGCCGGGATGTTGCCGCAGGCCTGGAAGAAGGTCACTGTGTTGGTGACCCCCGGCGCGTGGCTGCACGAGGTCGGCGCGGCGAAGAAGCTGATGTACGGCAGCTTCGAGTGGTAGTTCATGAAGTAGAAGCCGAACTCGGTGCCGCTGCCGAGGTTCTCGGCGTAGTACTTGAAGGCGAGGCCGAACTGGCCCTGGTCGCTGGCGTCCCAGTCGCGCTCGCGCAGGAGCGTGCCGGTGGTCGGCGTGATCAGCGTCAGCGGATTGTCGAGATAGCCTTTGCGTGAATTGGCGGTGTCGCCGTCGAAGGCGCGATACGGATCGTCCGTGGCGGAACCGAAGCTGAAGTTCACCGTGCGGCCGGCATTGCGCGTGCCGAGGTCATTGGTCGCGAAGTAGCTGCCCGGCGGCGGCGCGTCGAGCGGCTGCCACTCGAACTGGTAGAAGGCCTCGATGGTCGCGTTGGTGAACGGCTCGAAGCTGGCGAAGGCCATGCCGACCGGCGTGAACACTTCCTCGACCTGCATGCCGACGCGATACAGGTTGTTGGCATTGACCGGATTGGCCTGATTGATGCTGTTGATGGCCAGCAGCGTCGACTCGCCCCAGTTCACGGTCTGGCGGCCGATCTTGAAACTGAACTCGTGATCGTCCCAGAACGGGATCGCCGCCTTGCCGTAGACGTTGATGTCGAGCAGCTGGAAGTCGGTGCCGATGTCGCGCAGCGTCTCGCCGTCGTTGCGCTTGCTGCGCACCCTGGCGCCGGGGCCGTAGACGTGCGCGAAATAGCGGTTGGCGATCGGATCGCCGGTGATGCCGACCTGGTCGACATTCCCCGGCGTGATCATGTTCGGATGCGTTTCGGTGAAGTCGTTGTTGACGAAGTCGTAGAAGTACAGCCACTTCGCGAAGAAGCCGTAGTCGCGCCAGTTCAACGACAGGTCCTGGGTGACCTTGGCGACGGCCTGCGTGATGTCGTGCTTGTTGTAGTTGAGGTCGCCGTCGTCGGTGCGCATCTGGTAGGTGCCGCGCATGCGGCCCAGCTGCTCGGCGGGGTAGAACTGATCGCGGAACAGACCCTGGCAGGTCTGGAACTGCCGGCCGCAGCCGTTGGGATCGTTGTCGGCCTTGCCGATCAGATCCTTGGCCTGCGATTCCATGCGCATCGCCGCGCCGAAGCTGGCCGTGGTGTTCAGCGTACCGGTTACGTCCCCATCGAACAGATCGAAACCGATCGCGAAGGCCGGTGCGCTGGCACAGGCCAGCAGGACCGCGGCGCCCCGGACGGTCGTCTTCCATGCGTCCATCGTCTTCTCCCCAAGAGCCAAGACTTGCCAAGATTTAATTGTTATCACGGCGCGGTGGACCGGCACCGTGACGAGTGGGCCGAACCTAGCACGGCGCTCGTACAAAAAAAATGGCCTTCAGCGACAGTGCCCTGTGTCGCGGAGCTAAACCGCCGTCAGAGGCCGTGGCGGCGCAGGAAGGCGAGCGCGAGCGCGGCGGTCGTGGCCGGATCTTCCTGCATGAAGCAGTGGCCGCCGTGCACGATCTCGAGCTGCAGCGAGGGCAGCAGGCGACGGGCCTTGTGCGCGGCCATCGGCATGAAGGGATAGCTGGCGTCGCCGTGCACGAACAGCACCGGGCAGCGCAGGCGACGCAGGGCGGGCCAGGGGTAGACGGGATGATCGAAGATCTCGGCCTCGAGCCACTTCGGACAGCAGAGCACGCGTTCGACGCCGCCGCCCGGCATCGGTTCGTCGCGGGTCGCATGGTCGATGAAGCAGCCGAAGGCTTCGTCGGTCCAGTCCTGATAGATGCCGCGATCGTGCAGGCGGTCCCAGGCCGCCTGCCGCGAAACCCAGCGGTCGCGACGACGGCGCGCGGCGCGCGACAGCGGATTGCGCCGCAACGCGGCGGCGATGCGCGTCGCCAGATAGAAGCGGTTCGGCAGCAGGATGGGATCGAGCAGCACCAGCGCGCGGAACAGCTCGGGATGCGCGGCCGCGACCTGCACGGTTTGCGCGGCGCCGTAGCTGTGGCCGATGCCGATCAGCTGACCCGCCTGCAGGCCCTGGTCGGCGATGATCTGCGGGATGCGCGCGGCGATCCGCGGCGTACCGGAAAAACGCGAGGCCGCGTCGCTGGCGCCGTGCCCTTCGAGATCGTGGCAGAACAGGCCGTAGTCGGCGACGAAATGGCGGAGCAGCGGCCAGTAGACGCCGCCGCAGAAGCCGTTGCCATGCAGGAAATGCAGGGTCAGCGGCGGGCCGTCATGGCGGCGGCCGCGCAGCACCGGCCCGTCGCCGGCAGCGGACTGCCAGGCGGCGAGCTGGAGGAAATCGCTGGGTGTGAATCGGCTGGATGCGGACACGATCGGCGGAGCCTAGCAAAGATGGCGTCTTTTAGACGGCTTCGCCGCGATGCGGGAAAATGCGCGGACCGCCCCCATGTAGGGGCACGTGGCCATGACGGCCGCCTGCCGGAGTGTCGAGATGGCGTCGTCCGATTCTTTTGCCCTCAATCCGCAGCGCCCCGGTGAAGCCCTGGCGCTGATCCGCGAGACCCTGCGCGACGGCGAGCCGGCGATCGTCACCAGCAATTTCCGCCCGTTTGCGGCCGTCATGCTGCATCTGCTGACGCAGGTCCGGCCGGATATGCCGGTGATCTGGATGGACAGCGGCTACAACACCGCCGACACCTACCGGCATGCCGAGGCCCTGCGCGCGCAGCTCGGCCTCAACCTGCATGTGTACGTGCCGCGCCGCACGCGCGCCCAGCGCGAGGCCCTGGAAGGCGCGCCGCCCGGCCGCGACGATCCGCGCTTCGACGCCTTCGTGCGCGAGGTGAAGCTGGAACCCTTCGAGCGCGCGCTCGCCGATTTCAAGCCGAAGGTCTGGTTCAACGGCGTGCGCGCCACCGACACCGCCAAGCGCGCCGAGATGCGGCCGGTCGAGCGCAATGCCGACGGCATCCTCAAGGTCGCGCCGCTGCTCGACTGGACCTCGCGCGATCTGCACCACTACCTGCAGCAGCACGGCCTGCCGAACAACTGGGACTACGTCGATCCGACCAAGCCCGATCCGGCCCAGGAGTGCGGCCTGCACCTCGCCCACTGAGGCGCGTCGGCCTCAGTCGCGCAGGAAGGCGGCGAGCCGTTCGCCGGTCTGCTGCGGCCGGTCGAAGTGCAGCATGTGGCCGGCGCCGTCGATGACGGTTTCCTCGCGCCGCGCGAAGCAGGCGCGGCGCGCGGCGCGCTCCTCGGGCGAGAGCATGGCCATGAACGGCGAGGCGCCGCCGTCGACGAACAGCGTCGGCGCCGTGATCTGCTTCCAGATTTCCTTCGATTCGGCGGCGCGGTACAGCGCCGGCATGCTGAGGCGGTGACGCGGATCGGCGAGCAGGCGCACGCGGCCACGGCCGTCCTCGCAGCCCCAGCCGCGCGCGACGAAAAGCGCGCGCGCCTCGCTCAGCTGCGGATGCTGGACGCGCACGCGCTCGGCGAGCGCCGCGAACGAAGCGTAGGTCTTGGCGCGCATCGGCATGCGCAGTTGCCTGAGCCAGCGGCGATAGCGCTCCGGCGCCTGCTCCGGCGCGGCGTCGGGTGAGGCGAGGCCGTCGATGACCACGAGCTTTTCGACGCGCGACGGCTTCAGGCCGGCATAGAGGCTGACGATCTGCGCGCCCATGCTGTGCCCGACCAGGCGGATCGGCGCGTCGGTGCCGGCGTAGTGATCGACGAGCGCGTCGAGGTCGGCGACGTAATCGGCGAACCAGTAGCCGTCGGCCGGCCACTCCGTGTAGCCGAGCCCGCGCCAGTCGGGCGCGACCACCTGGCACGCGTCGAGCAGAGGCTGCACCAGATTCTCGAAGGTCGCCGAGGCGTCGAGCAGGCCATGGCCGAGGATCAGCAGTGGCTTGTCCGGGGCGCCCCAGCGGCGCACGTGATAGCGCAGGCCGCGGATGCGGACGAAGTCGGAACGGCTGGTCGGCACGGGGGCTTCACATGGAGAATGGCACGACAGTATAAAGTCGCGCGATGCGAGGTCCGATGGCATCGCTTTTGCCAGCAGATATCGCCGAAACCGGGACCTCAGCCGCATGTCGATCCACGCCGCCCTGCATCACCAGACGGTTTACCGCTACGACCGCCGGGTCTCGCTGTCGCCGCAGCTGATCCGCCTGCGCCCGGCGCCGCACGCGCGCACCGAGATTCTCGGCTACTCGCTGAAGGTGTCGCCCGATCCGCACTTCCTCAACTGGCAGCAGGACCCGTTCGGCAACTGGCAGGCGCGCGTCGTGTTTCCGGAGAAGGTGACGGAATTCAGCGTCACCGTCGATCTGGTCGCCAATCTCTCCGTCATCAACCCGTTCGACTTCTTCGTCGAGGGCTATGCGCAGTCGTTTCCCTTCGACTACGAGCCGGGCCTCAAGGCGGAGCTGGCGCCTTACCTGCAGCCGCAGGCCGCCGGACCGCTGCTCGCGCAATACCTCGCCGCGGTACCGCGCGAAGCGAAGTCGACGATCGACTTCATCGTCGAACTCAATCGCCAGCTGCAGCAGCACATCGGCTATCTGATCCGCATGGAACCCGGCGTGCAGGCGCCGGAGGAAACGCTTGAGAAGCGTTCCGGCTCCTGCCGCGACTCGTCGTGGCTGCTCGTGCAGCTGCTGCGCCAGCTGGGACTCGCGGCGCGTTTCGTGTCCGGCTATCTCATCCAGCTCAAGCCGGACGTCAAGCCGCTGGAAGGCCCGGCGGGAGCCGCCGAGGACTTCACCGATCTGCACGCCTGGGCCGAGGTGTACATTCCCGGCGCCGGCTGGCTCGGCCTCGACCCGACCTCCGGCCTGTTCGCCGGCGAGGGGCACATTCCGCTGTCGGCGACGCCGGAACCGTCCTCGGCGGCACCGATCACCGGCCTCGTCGACGAGTGCGAAGTCAGCTTCGGCCACGACATGCAGGTCACGCGCATCTTCGAGACGCCGCGCGTCACCAAGCCGTACAGCGACGAGCAATGGCAGGCGATCGACGCGCTCGGCGAGCGCGTCGACCATCAGCTGCGCGTCGACGACGTGCGCCTCACCATGGGCGGCGAGCCGACCTTCGTCGCGGTCGATGATCCGCAGGGCGAGGAATGGAACACCTCGGCGGTCGGTCCGACCAAGGCCAACCGCGCGCTCGATCTGGCGCTGCGCCTGCGCGAGCACTACGCGCCGCAGGGCCTGCTCACGTATGGCCAGGGCAAGTGGTATCCCGGTGAATCATTGCCGCGCTGGGTCTACAGCCTGTACTGGCGCCGCGACGGCGCGCCACTGTGGCGCGCGCCGGTGGTGAAGCCCGACCAGGCGCGGCCGCCGACGCTGCTGCAGGCCAACCAGTTCATGCTCGCGCTCGCCGAGCGGCTGGAGGTCGATCCGCGCAACGTCATCGAGGCCTACGAGGACGCGCTGCACTACATGGTTCGCGAGCGCAAGCTGCCGATCAATGTCGATCCGACCGACAGCCGTCTCAAGGATCCGGAAGAGCGCGCGCGTCTGACGCAGGTCTTCGAGCGCGGCCTCGGCACGCCGCGCGGCTATGCGCTGCCGGTGCAGCGCTGGCAGGCCGCCGCGCGCTGGATGAGCGAGCGCTGGCTGCTGCGCACCGGCAAGCTGTTCCTGCTGCCCGGCGATTCGCCGATCGGCCTGCGTCTGCCGCTCGAATCGCTGCCGGCGGTGCCGGGCGCCGCCGTGCCGGTGAGCTATCCGGTCGATCCTTACGCCTTGGCGGAGACGCTGCCGGGCGCGGATCCGCGCCGCCAGCCGTTTCTGCAGCTGCGGGGGCGCGAGGAGCCGCAGCGCCGCGTCGCGGGCCAGAAATGGCGGCCCGAGCAGCCGCCGGCGCAGCGTTCGAGCAGCGCTTTCCTGAACGGCACCAATGTGCGCACGGCCATCACCGTCGAGCCGCGCGAAGGTTGGATCAATGTCTTCCTGCCGCCGGTCGGACGCACCGAGGATTTCCTCGATCTGGTCGCGGCGATCGAGGACGTCGCCGCCGAGACCGCGCTGCCGGTGCGCATCGAAGGCTACGCGCCGCCGCACGATCCGCGTCTCGAGATTCTCAAGATCACGCCCGACCCCGGCGTCATCGAGGTCAATGTGCAGCCGGCCCGCTCCTGGCAGGAATTGCGCGACAACACGATCACCCTCTACGACACCGCCTTCCAGGCGCGGCTGTCGACCGAGAAGTTCCTGATCGACGGCCGCGCCGTCGGCACCGGCGGCGGCAATCATGTGGTCGTCGGCGGCGCGCGCACCCAGGATTCGCCGTTCCTGCGCCGGCCGGACGTGCTCGGCAGCATGATCCGCTACTGGCAGAACCACCCCTCGCTCTCGTATCTGTTCTCCGGTCTGTTCATCGGCCCGACCTCGCAGCATCCGCGCGTCGACGAGGCGCGCGACACGCAGCTCTACGAGCTGGAGATCGCGCTCGCGCAGCTGCCGGCCAAGGGCTGGAACGTGCCGCACTGGATCGTCGATCGCACCCTGCGCAACCTGCTCGTCGATCTGACCGGCAACACGCATCGCGCCGAGTTCTGCATCGACAAGCTGTACTCGCCGGACGGCCCGACGGGTCGACTCGGTCTCGTCGAGTTGCGCGGCTTCGAGATGCCGCCGCATGCGCGCATGAGTCTCGTGCAGCAGCTGCTGGTCCGCGCGCTGATCGCCTGGTTCTGGCGCGAGCCGTACACGCGGCCGCTGATCCGCTGGGGCACGCAGCTGCACGACCGCTGGATGCTGCCCTACGACAACTGGCGCGATCTCGGCGAGGTCATCGCCGATCTCAACCGCGCCGGCCTCGCCTTCGAGCACGACTGGTTCGCGCCGCACTTCGAGTTCCGCTTCCCGCGCCATGGCGCATTCCGCTACGAGGACATCGAGATCGAGCTGCGCCACGCGCTCGAGCCCTGGCCGGTGCTCGGCGAGGAGCCCGGCGCCGGCGGCACGACGCGCTACGTCGATTCCTCGGTCGAACGTCTGCAGATCAAGGCGAAGAACCTGGTGCCGGGCCGACACGTCGTCGCCTGCAACGGCCGTCCACTGCCGATGCGGGAAACCTTGGCTTCCGGTGGTGTCCGCGGCGAGAGCGTGGCCGGCGTGCGCTACCGCGCCTGGCAGCCATACGCCTGCCTGCATCCTGCGATCGGCGTGCACACGCCGCTGGTGTTCGACCTCTACGACACCTGGACGGGCCGTGCGCTCGCCGGCTGCACGTATCACGTCGCGCATCCGGCGGGTCGCAACTACGACACCTATCCGGTCAACGCTTTCGAAGCCGAGGCGCGGCGCATTGCGCGCTTCGAGGCGATCGGCCACACGCCGGGCCGCTACGTGCTCGGCAGCGCCAGCCCGAATCCGGACTTTCCGGCGACGCTCGACCTGCGCCGGCCCTGAACCGCGTCAGCGCAGGGGAAGGGAAGACGTGAAGCCGCTGTCCGGAAAGGGCAGGCTCAGCGTCGTCATCGGCGTGACGTAGGATTTCGCCACTTTCCAGCGGCCGTCCTCGATCACATAGGTGTCGCGATATTCCATCGACAGCTGCGTGATGGTCTTGTCCTGGTTGTTGATCTGCACGAACCACAGGGTCCACTCGCCGGTCGCCGTGTGCTCGTCGAGCACTTCGATCACCGGCTGCAGGCCGTGATGGATGTCGTGCACGAGCCAGGCCTTCTTCTCGGTCGTCGCACAGCCGATGCGCTCGAACACTTCGACCAGCGGCTCGCGATCACTGAACTTGCCGAGCACGCCGTAATCGAGATCGGCCCCGTGCCTGACGAAGCATTCGCGGAACGCAACCGGATCCTTGCGGTCGCAGGCACGCCAATAGCGATACTTCAACTGCTCGATCTCGCGAATGGCTTCGAGGCGCTGCACGCGCCGCGTCAGTTCGGCGATGTCGGTGCTCATCCGGATTCTCCTGATTGTGATCGATGCCGGGGTTGACCATGACCATAGCGGCGCGTGGTCCAGCCGTGCCAAGTCCGAATGGACGACCGTGAGCGATCCCGGGCCGGCCGACGATTTAGATTTTCTAACGGGTGAGCCCAATAAAAATCAATTGTTGCGGCGCAGCAACCGCGCTTTAATACACCCACACCAACGGTCGATGCCTCGAAACGAAGCTCCCGGCGGTACCAGTCTCCTCCAGATCCCGCTCAGGGGTCTCTTTAAAGCCACCGTCACCGGTGGCTTTTTTTTATCCCGAATTCGGCCCTTACGTCCGGCGTGTGCATTGGCGGCGGCGGAGTCCCGGTCTTGCCGACGTCCGGCCTGGAAGGGCGAGGGCGGCGATCGGGCGGAGAAAACGTACTAAACGGTAGCCGGGGCGTTCGACGCAGGCATTGAAATCGAGAATCGATCTCAATAAACTTCGGCGACGTCGTCCGCCAGAGAGTGCCGCAAGCATGTCGCTCGCCATGTCGCAGACCGAAGCCTTGCCATCGTCGCGGTGCCTTGCGTGGTGGCGCGGCATGCTCGCCGGTCCGCTGTCCTTCGTGACCGCCGCCTTGATCATGCTCGGCAGCACGGTGTGGCTGCCGTCGGGTCGCGCGCAGATCGACAATCTCGTCCTGCCGATCGTGCTTTTCCCACTGATCTGGACGGCGCTCTTTCTTTACGCATTGCTGGCCAGGCGGCTGACGCGCGCCTATGCGGTCGTCGGCGTGCTCGGCGGCGTGAACGCGGCGCTGGTCGCCGCGCGCCTGTGGGCCTGACGCAATGGTCAGGCTGCCGCAAAACGAGACGAAGAAACTGCTGGCCATTCACGGCTGGTCCGGTGTGCTTCTGGGCCTGCTGCTCTACGCCGTGATCTGCACCGGGGTCGCCGCCGTCTTCGAGGACGAGATCAAGGACTGGTCGAGCGCGCTGCCGACGCGCACCGAGGCCGAATTCCCGCTCGGCCTCGATGCGGCGATGCGCCGCCTCGCCTCGGAGACCGATGCGTACTTCCTGCACGACCTGTCGATCTGGCCGGCCGGCGGCGGCCGCCTCAACCTGCTGTTCCACGTGCACGAGACCGATGCCAGGGGCAGGCCGATCGAGCGCGGTGTCGAGTATGAAGTCGACGGCAACACGATGCGGACGGTGGCGCGCCGCGAAGGCGTGCTCGATGACATCGGCGGCGAACGGCGGTCGAGCGCGCTCGCCGATTTTCTCGTCGATCTGCACGTGCGCCTGCACCTGCCGAATCCCTATGGTCTGTTCCTGACCGGCGTGCTCGGCCTAGTGATGATGATTGCCGCCGTCACCGGCTTTCTGGTCCATCGCCACCTGATCAAAGAGCTGTTCACGCTGCGCCGGCGCCGCGACCAGCTGCTGACCGCGCGCGACGTGCACGTCGTCGCCGGCGCCTGGAACCTGCCGTTCGCCTTCATCCTCGCCTTCACCGGCAGCTTCTTCAGCTTCGCGAGCGCCTTCGCCCTGCCGGCGATGGCCATGGTCGCCTTCGGCGGCGACCAGGCGAAAATGTTCGAGACACTCATCGGCAAGGCCGTGCCGGAGGACGCGCGCGCGGCCACGCCGGCCGATCTCGACGCGGTGCTGCGCGACGTTCGCGGGCGCGCCGGCGAGGAGCCTTACTTCATCAGCTTCGAGCACTACGGACGTGCCGACGGCGTGATCACGCTGTTCATGGAACCCCGGCAGGGCGAGCTGACGCCGATCACTTATCTCTACTCGGGTGCGAACGGTGCCTTCCTGCAGGACAAGCCGCTGCTCGGCCTCGCGCCTTCGTTCGGCGGGCAGGTGTATGCCTTGATCGGGCCGCTGCACTTCGGCAATTTCGCCGGGCCGTTGTCGAAGACGGTGTGGTTCGCGCTCGGCTTCGCCGGCGCCTACGTCACCCTGACCGGCATGCTGCTGTGGACGCAGCGCCGCGCCGAGCAGCGTGCGTGGCGGCGCATGGGCGCGGTGGTGCACTGGGTCGGCTACGGCTTGCCGCTGGCCTTGCTCGCCTGTCCTTACGGTTATTTCATCGCCCTGGCCAGCGGTGCCGACGCGATTTCCGCACAGGCCGTGGCTTTCCTCGGCACGGCGGCGCTGGCGCTGATCGTCGTGCTGCTCTTGCGCCGCCATGACGCGATCCGGCGCGCCGCGCTGTTCGCCGGCGCGGCCGCGATGCTGGCCATGCCGCTGGTGCGCCTCGCCGCCGGCGGGCTCGGCTGGCCGGCGGCGCTGCGTGCCGGCATCGCCGTCGTGCCGGCAGTCGATCTGGCGCTGCTGTTCGCGGGGCTCGTCTGCCTTGTCCTGGTCCGGCGTGGTTTTGCGCGGCCGCAGAGCGCGGCGCTGCCCGACGCCGATCTGCCGGAGACGGCATGAGCATCGCGATCCTGCTGGCGATCGTCGTCAGCGCCGTGGCGCTGTTGCTGCTCGGCCGGCGCGATCCGAAGCGTCTGCGCGCCGCCGTTTCGTCGTCGCTCGCGCCGCACACGCCCGCGCAGCGTCGCGCGCTGGCGGCGCTCGCACTGGCGCCCGGCGCGCTGCTCGCGTGCGCCGGCCAGGCCGCCGGCTTCGTCATCTGGCTCGGCGCCGCCGTCGCGCTGGGCTGGCTGCTGACGCAGATGCTGGCCGTCGGCGGCCGTGCGCGGCGCGCGCACGACGCCGTCTGAACGCGTCCTAGAACTCGACGACCTGCCGCACCGCTTCGCCGCGCGCCAGGCGGTCGAAGCCGGCGTTGAGCTCATCGAGCGTCAGACGATGCGTCAGCAGGCGCTCGACCGGCAGGCGGCCGGCGCGGTGCAGGGCAACGAAGCGCGGCAGATCGCGCGCCGGCAGCGCCGAGCCCATGTACGAACCTTTGACGGTGCGCTCCTCGGCGACGAGGCTGACCGCCGGCACGCGGAACTCCTTCTGCGGATGCGGCAGACCGGCGGTGATCGTCGTGCCACCGCGCCGCGTCGCCGCGTAGGCGGCGGCGAGCGCGAGCTCGGAGCCGGCGGTCTCGATCGCGTACTGCGCGCCGCCGTGCGTGAGCGCGCGAATCTGCGCCACGGCATCGGCAGCCGTGGCGAGCACGGTGTGCGTGGCGCCGAGGCGCGCCGCGACTTCGAGCTTGGCCGGCAGCACGTCGACGGCGACGATCGGCTGCGCGCCGGCGGCGACGGCGCCGAGCAGCGCGGCGAGGCCGACGCCGCCGAGGCCGAAGATGGCGACGCTGTCGCCCGGCGCGACGCGCGCGGTGTTGACGACGGCGCCGACGCCGGTCATCACCGCACAGCCGAACAGCGCGGCGATCGACCAGTCGAGGCGCGGCGCGTCGCCGCCGGCGATGCGCACCGCCGAACGCGCCGAGACCACCGTCGCATCGGCGAAGGCGGAGACGCCGAGATGGTGATGCAAGGCGGCGTCGCCCTCGTGCCAGCGCCGTGCGCCGGACAGCAGCGTGCCGGCGGTATTGGCGCGCGCGCCCGGCTCGCACAGCGCGGCGCGGCCTTCGGCGCAGTACGCGCAGTGGCCGCAGACCGGCACGAAGGAGAACACGACCTGGTCGCCGGTCGCGAAATCATCGACGTCGGCGCCGAGACCGATGACTTCGCCGGCCGCCTCGTGGCCGAGCACCATCGGCATCAGGCGCGGCCGCGAGCCGTCGATGACGGACAGATCGGAGTGGCACAGCCCGGCGGCGCGCACGCGCACCAGCAGTTCGCCGGGGCCGGGTGCATCGAGCTCGATGGTTTCGATCGCCAGCGGGCGCGAGACGGCATACGGCGCCGGCCGTCCCATCTCGCGCAGCACCGCCGCGCGGACCTTCACGCGTGCGCGCCGTAGGCGGTGACCAGGCGTTCGAGCGCTTCGCGCAGCTGGCCGCCGGGCGGCGAGGGGCGGCGCGTCACGCGATCGACGAAGACGTGCACGAACCAGCCTTCGGCGGCCGGCGTCTTGCGTCCTTCGCGGAACAGGCCGATCTCGTAGCGCACGCTGGAGGCGCCGAGGTGGGCGACGCGCAGGCCGGCGTCGATCGCGTCCGGAAAGACCAGCGAATCGTAGTAGCGGCAGCTCGATTCGGCGCACAGGCCCATCAGCTTGCCGCGATGGATGTCGAGGCCGCCGGCGGTGATCAGATAGTGGTTGATGACGGTGTCGAAGTAGCTGTAGTACTCGACGTTATTGACGTGGCCGTAGACGTCATTGTCCTTCCAGCGCGTGGTGATGCGCTCGAAATGCGGGTAGGCGGCGCGCGGCGCGCTGCCGTCCGGATTGTTGCGGGGCGTCGGGGTGCTCAAACGTTTCTCCTCGACCGGCACGGGCGGAACGCCGACAGTTTAGCGGGCCTCTCGCCCCTGCGGACGATTTGCGGCATGGTTGGCCTGCCGACAATCGGGCGAAGACCAGCGGCGGGAGAACGTGGCGATGCAGTCTCGGAAACAAGGGCCGATTCTCGGCCAGATGATGGAGCGGCCGCTCCTGCTGTCCTCGCTGCTGCGCCACGCCGAGCGCTATCACGCCGATACCGAGATCGTCTCGCGCACGCTCGAAGGCGGCCTCCATCGCTACGGCTACGCCGCGGCGGCGAGCCGCGCGCGCCGCCTGGCGAAGGCGCTGGAGCGGCTGGGCCTGCAGCGCGGCGAGCGCGCCGCGACGCTGGCCTGGAACGGCTATCGCCACTTCGAGCTGTACTACGCGATCTCCGGCGGCGGCGCCGTGCTGCATACCGTCAATCCGCGCCTGTTCCCCGAGCAGATCGCCTGGATCATCAACGACGCCGAAGACCAGCTGCTGTTCTTCGATCTCAGCTTCGCCAAGCTCATCGAGCAGCTCGCGCCGCGCTGCACGACGGTCCGCCACTGGGTCGCGCTGTGCGATGCCGCGCACCGCCCGGACATCGCCGTGCCCGGCCTGCTCTGCTACGAGGACCTGCTCGCCGCCGAACACGACGACTACGAGTGGCCGGAGTTCGACGAGCGCTGCGCCAGTGCGCTGTGCTACACCTCCGGCACCACCGGCAATCCGAAGGGCGTGCTCTACTCGCATCGTTCGATGCTGCTGCACGGCTACGCGAGCTGCCTGCCGGACGTGTTCGGCTTCTCGGCGCGCGACTGCATCCTGCCGGTCGTGCCGATGTTCCACGTCAACGCCTGGACGATTCCCTATGCCGCGCCGATGGTCGGCGCCAAGCTGGTGCTGCCGGGCGCCGCGCTCGATGGCCCGAGTCTCTGCGCGCTGTTCGAGGACGAGGGCGTGACGTTCACCGGCGGCGTGCCGACCGTCTGGCAGGGCGTGCTGCAGCAGCTGCGGCAAACCGGGCGCCGGCCGCGCACCCTGCGGCGCGGCGTGATCGGCGGCTCGGCGGCGCCGCCGGCGCTGGTGGAAACGCTGGCGCGCGACTACGGCATCGAGCTCGATCATGCCTGGGGCATGACGGAAATCTCGCCGCTCGGCACCTACAACAAGCCGAAGGCCAAGCACGCCGCGCTCGATGCCGCCGCGCGGCGCGCGCTCGCCGCCAAGCAGGGCCGGCCGCCGTACGGCGTCGAGATGAAGATCGTCGACGGCGAAGGCCGCACGCTGCCGAACGACGGCGTCGCGGTCGGCGAGCTGCTGGTGCGCGGCCCCTGGGTCGTCGGCCAGTACTTCAACACCGACGCGCCGACCCTGCGCGACGGCTGGTTTCCGACCGGCGACGTCGGCAGCATCGACGCCGACGGCTATCTGTGCATCACCGATCGCGCCAAGGACGTGATCAAGTCCGGCGGCGAGTGGATCGGCTCGATCGAGCTGGAGAATCTGGCCTGCGCGCACCCGGCCGTGGCGCAGGCGGCGGTGATCGGCGTGGCGCACCGGAAATGGGACGAGCGGCCCTTGCTGATCGTCGTGCCGAAGGCGGGCGAGCGGCCGACGCGCGAGGAACTGCTCGGCTGGTACCAGGGCAAGATCGCCAAATGGTGGACGCCGGACGACGTCGTGTTCGTCGAGCAGCTGCCGCTGACCGCGACCGGCAAGATCTCCAAGCTGCAGCTGCGCGAGCAGTTCCGCGAACACCGCCTGCCGGACGGCGAGTCCGGCTAGGGCCTGTCGACGCGCTGGGTCATCCCTACCATCGTCCGTGCATTGCCCGCGTGCTAGCGTGCGCCGGCCGCAAGGGCGACTCCGAGGACATCCGCTGATGACGCACCTGGATCGCAACGCCGCGCGGGCGGCGCTTTTTTCGTTGACCATGCTGCTGACGGCTTGTGGCGGCAGCAGCGGCGACGGCGCCGGCGGCGCGCCGGCGAGCGGGCCGGTCGGCAGCGCCGACGCCGAAAGCTGGCAGGCGGCGCAGGGCTACATGGACGTCATCGCGCATTCGTCCGCCTTCGACGAATGCCTGACCCGCAATCCGGCCGCCGAGCCGTGGAAATGCCTGCGCGGACCGCGTTCCGGCTCGGCGCTCGGGCACGCCGTCGCCGAGTGGATGCGCTCGCGCCTCGCCGCGATCGACGGTCTGACCGGCGTGCGCACGCAGCGCTTCTCGATTCCCGGCTTCGCGCCGCGCGCCTACGATCTCACCGTCGATGCCGACGACGGCGCGACGCCGATCGCCGCCTTTCCCTGGTACTACCGCGGCACGACGCCGGCGGCCGGCGTGGCGGGGCCCATCGTTGATCTCGGCAAGGGCGGCACGCTCGCGCAGCTGCTGGCCGGTGACCTCAGCGGCAAGGTCGCGTATCTGGAAATCTCGCTGGCGCTGAACGCCGAATCCGGCAAGGCCGACGGTCTGCTGCAGCAGATCGAGGACAAGGGCGCGCTCGCCGCGATCGTCGCCACCGATGCGCCGGCCAACGAGATCGCCGCGCAGAACTTCGACGTCGGCACCGGCCGGCGCGCGCTGCCGACACTCATCGTCGGCAAGCAGGACGGCGCGCGCATCGCGGCGCTGGCCGGGCACGACGCGCACGTGACGATCGAGGCGTCGATCGCCGACCAGAGCAGCGACAACGTCATCGCCCGCCTGCCCGGCGCCGATCCCTCGCACATCATCGTCGTCGGCACGCCGATCAACGCCTGGCTGACGGCGAGCGGCGAGCGCGCGCCGGGCGTCGGCATCCTGATCTATCTCGCGCGCTACTTCGCCGAGCAGGCCCGCAAGAACGGCCCGCTGCCGTACACGATCGACTTCGTGGCGACCGGCGGCCACGAGCTCTACGCGGCCGGCGTCGACCGCTATCTCTCCTGCCTCGCGCCGGAATCGATCATGGCCTATGTGCACCTCGGCTCGGGCCTGGTCTACGCCGGCTATGCCAACGGCCTCGACGGCGAGCCGAAGGCGACCGGCGGCCTGTCGCAGGCGCGCACGCTGGCCGTCTCCGAGAACACGGTGCTGCGCGGCGTCAGCGATCCGGCATTCTCCGCTCCGGCGCTGCAGCCGTACTTCAGCTTTCCGCCGTCGCTGTTCATTCCCGGCGAAAACCGCGCGCCATACGCCAAGGGCATTCCGACCGTCGGCATGAACGGCACCAATGCCTATTTCCACACCGCCGCCGACGATGCAACGCAGATCGTGCGCGCCGCGCTCGGGCCGATGGCCGAAGCCTTCCGCGACTCCGTCGCCGGCCTGCTGCAGACCGATGCCATGGCGCTCGCCCGCGCCAACGCGCTGGCCGCCGCGCTCGGCGCGGGCGGCGACGCGCCGTTCTGGGAATGCGCGGATTGAAGTCGTGAGCACGGGCCGCGGATGAAAGATTTTTCATGCGCGGCCCGCGGCGGCGAAATTCATCGGTGATTCACGCCGCGCGCTCTAAACAAGAGCGCGATGGCTCCGACCTTCTTTCAGCACCGGCTTGCCGATCCGCAATGGCTGCGGCTCGCGGCAACGGCGCTGGCCCTCGGCATCCTCCTGGCCGGCGAGGCGCCGTGGCCGCGCCGCGCCGCGCGGCGCCGGCAACGCTGGGCCGCCAACATCGCGCTGCTGATGTTTTCCGCCCTGCTTCTCGCATTGCTGCCGGTGGCGTCGCTCGGCGTTGCGGCCTGGGCGCAGGCGCACGGGCTCGGCCTGCTGAGCGCGTGGCGACCGCCGCGCGGCGCCGAGATCGCGCTGAGCGTGGTCGCGCTCGATCTGGCGATGTACTGGAACCATCGCCTGATGCACGGACCCGACTGGCTGTGGCGTCTGCATCGCGTGCATCACAGCGACGTCGAGTTCGACGCGACCACCGCCCTGCGCTTCCATCCGTTCGAACTGCTCGCGGCGCTGCTGTGGAAGTGGGCGGCGATCGTGCTGCTCGGCGCGTCGCCGCTCGCCGTGCTCGTCTACGAGAGCATCGCCGGCGTCTACGCGCTGTTCGTGCACGCCAACCTGCATCTGCCGGCCCGCCTCGATCGCGCACTGCGTCCGCTGTTCGTCACGCCGGATCTGCACCGCGTGCATCACTCGACCGCCTTCGACGAGGGCAACTGCAACTTCGGCACCATCTTCTCGTGCTGGGACCGCTGCTTCCGCAGCCATCGCGCGCAGCCGCGGCAGCCACACGCGGCGATGCCGATCGGCCTCGATCATTTCCGCGACGCCGAGGCGCAGCGCCTGCGCGCGATGCTGGTGCAGCCGTGGCGCGCGCCGTGAGCGCTTCAGCGCGGTCGCAGGGCCCAGGCCAGCGCGTCGTCGAGGCGGTCGTTGCCCCAGAACAATTCCTTGCCGACCACGAAGCTCGGCGCGCCGAAGATGCCGCGCTGCTGCGCGGCGAGTGAATTGTCGCGCAGCTTCGGCTTCTCGGCGGCACTGAGCGCGTGCGCGATCGCGGCATCGGCGTCGACGCCGACGTCGGCGAGGCAGTCGCGGATCACCGCGTCATCGCCGATGTTGCGGTCATCGGCGAAATTGGCGCGGTAGACGCCGCGCACGAAGGACGGCAGCCAGGGCGCCTCGGCGTGGCTGCAGGCGATGCGCGCCGCCGTCACGCTGGTGCGCGGGAACGACGAAGGCCTGCGCCAGGCGATGTGGTGCTTGGCGCAGAGGCGTTCGACGTCGCGCCACATGTAGCGGCCCTTCTGTTCGTGCACGAGGAACGGCGAGCTCGCGTAGCCCTGCGCCTGGAAGATCGGGCCGAGCAGGAACGGCTTCCACAAGAGCTCCGCGCCGGCGGCGTCGGCGGCCGTTTCGATGCGCATCGCCGCCGGATACGAATAGGTGCTGGCGAACTCGAACCAGAACTCGACGATCGGTCCCTTCGTGTTCATGCGGCCACCAGGCGCTGCGCGGCGCGCCAGCGCGCGCCCGGTGCGAGACGCACGGGCGTGGCGATCGTCGCCGCCTCCAGGCAGAGCATCTGCCGCCAGCCGCCCGGGTCGAGATCGGCGAGCGCCGCCGCCTTGGCCTCGCCCGGATTCCAGACGACGAGATCGGGAAAGTTGCGGCTCTGCACGACGAGGCGCGTATCGCCGTCGCGCAGCTCGATCTGCGGCGGCGCGTGGCAATAGATGCGGTCGACTTCGCCTTCGATCGGCAGAGCCTCGGCCGTCTCGAGATGCCGCGCCGGTGTGCCCGGCGGCTCGCCGGCGGCGGAATCGCGGTAGCGCACGCCCTGCAGGCCGACGACGCGCGCGGCGGCGATATCGGATACGCGCAGATAGGTATGCAGTGCGGCGCTGAAGTGGCAGACCTCGGCGCCGAGATTGACCACGGACAGCTCGATGTCCAGCGCGTCGCCGCCGACTTCGATGTTCAGCTCGGCCTGGAAGTCATGCGGCCAGATCGCGCGCGTCGCCGCGTCGTCGCGCAGCGTGTAGGCGGCATAGGCGCGGCCGTCGTCGCGCAAGCCGTGGCCGGCGCCGATCCAGGGACGCGAGCGCGCGAAGCCGTGCTTGGGCAGCGGGCCCTCGGCGGCGAACTGCGGGAAGATCACCGGCACGCCGCCGCGGATCGCCGCGCCGCCGTCGATCCGCGAGCGGCGGCTGAGATAGAGGCGCTCGCCGCCGCGTGCCGGCTGCCAGGCGCAGACGTGCGCGCCATGTGTACAGATCTCGACGCAGGCGCCGTCGCTGGCGCGCAGCGTTTCGGTGGGAAAGGCGAGGGGGCTCATCGGTTATCCGGGTTCAGGCGATGTCGGCGCCGCGCTCGGCGAGCAGCGCGCGCAGCACGCTGCGGTGGCAGCGCTGTTCGTTTTCGCAATAGCAGCCGACGGCGACGTCGGTCTGCTGCGACAGCACGGCGAGCAGATCGAGCGTGTGCGCGGCGGCCGGCGCCGCCATCTCGCGCCGGTATGCCGTCGCGAACCGCCTCCAGTCGCGCGCGTCGTGCGCGGCCTGCGCCTGCTTGACCAGCTCGGCGCTCGGCGCCAGTTCCGGCAGCCAGACGTCGTACCAGTCCCGCCTGGCGAAATCGGCCTTGGCGACACCGCGCGGCGGCCGGCGCACGGTGCCGATGCGCGGCCCTTCGCGCGGGCCGCGCGGCGTGCCGAGGCGGACGATATGAACGCTCATCGCTGTCGCAGATCCGGCATGGGTGGAAACGCGAGCATGCCTTGCTTCGGCCCCGTGGCGCCAGCTGTCGCGCGGCGCCGGATCGGGGGATAAATCAGAGGCAACATTGCCTGTGGCGGCGGTCGCTCAGGCCAATGGCGCTGCCATGTTGCACCGCCACAATCCGCGCCACTCCTATTCGTCAGGGTTCCCCAATGCCTGCCTACAAAGCCCCGCTGCGCGACATGCGCTTCCTGATCAACGAAGTCTTCGACTATCCGGCGCACTACGCCGCGCTGTCGAACGGCAAGGATGCCGATCCCGAAACCGTCGCCGCCATCCTCGAGGAAGGCGCCAAGTTCTGCGAAGAGGTGCTCTCGCCGCTGAATCGGTCCGGCGACGAGGAAGGCTGCCACTTCGAGAACGGCAAGGTCACCACGCCCAAGGGCTTCAAGGAAGCCTATGCGCAGTACGTCGCCGGCGGCTGGCAGGGCCTCTCGCACCCGACCGAATACGGCGGCCAGGGCATGCCGATGTCGATGGGCCTGTTCAAGACCGAGATGATGGGCACCGCCAACTGGTCGTTCAACATGTATCCGGGCCTGTCGCTCGGCGCCATGAACACCATCCTGCAGCACGCGTCCGACGAGCTGAAGGCCATTTACATGCCGAAGCTCACCGAAGGGACCTGGACCGGCACCATGTGCCTGACCGAGCCGCAGTGCGGCACCGACCTCGGCCAGGTCAAGACCCGCGCCGAGCCGCAGGCCGACGGGACCTACAAGATCACCGGCACCAAGATCTTCATCTCGGCCGGCGAGCACGATCTCGCCGACAACATCGTGCACATCGTCCTCGCGCGCCTGCCGGACGCGCCGCCCGGCACCAAGGGCATCTCGCTGTTCATCATCCCCAAGCATCTGCCGGCGGCGGACGGCTCGGTCGGCGCGTTCAACAAGGTCGTGTGCAGCGCCATCGAGCACAAGATGGGCATCAAGGCTTCGGCCACCTGCGTCATCAACTTCGAGGAATCGACCGGCTGGATGATCGCCGAGCCGAACAAGGGCCTCGAAGCGATGTTCACCTTCATGAACACCGCGCGCATCGGCACCGCGATCCAGGGCGTCTGCCACGCCGAGCTGTCGTTCCAGGGCGCGCTGCGCTACGCCAAGGAGCGCCGCTCGATGCGCGCGCTCGGCGGCAAGAAGGAGCCGGACAAGGTCGCCGATGCGATCATCCACCACGCCGACGTGCGCCGCATGCTGCTCACGCAGAAGGCGATCGCCGAGGGCGGCCGCGCGATGATCTACTTCGCCGCGCAGTACGCCGACCACATGACCAGTGGCGTCATCGAAGGCGATGCCAAGAAGGTCAAGCACTGGGACGACAAGCTCGGCTTCCTCACGCCGATCCTCAAGGGCTTCCTCACCGAACTCGGTTTCGAAGCCGCCAATCAGGGCGTGCAGGTGTTCGGCGGCCACGGCTACATCAAGGAACACGGCATGGAACAGATCGTGCGCGATGCGCGCATCGCCATGCTCTACGAAGGCACGACCGGCATCCAGGCGCTCGACCTGCTCGGCCGCAAGGTGCTGATCATGACGCGCGGCGGCGCGGTGCGGGAATTCACCGGCCTGATCGCGCGATTCGCCGTCGAGCATCTGCGCAACGCCAAGCTGCGCCGCTACGCGACCTCGCTGGCGACCTACGCCGCCGAGTGGAACGTGCTGACCACGCGCATCATGCTCACCGCGCGCAAGGATCGCGACAGCGTCAGCGCCGCCAGCTACCACTTCCTGATGTACTCGGGCTACGTGACGATGGCCTACTTCTGGGCCCTGCAGGCCGCCGTCGCCAGCGACAAGCTCGCCAAAGGCGGCAGCGAGAAGCCGGAGTTCTACAAGGCCAAGCTGGCGACCGCGCGCTTCTACTTCGATCACCTGCTGCCGCGCGCCAAGGGCCACGCCAGCTCGATGGTCAAGCCGAGCAAGTCGCTCATCAAGCTGCCGGTCGAGCACTTCGCGTTCGAATGACGCGTCGCTGAAGGTCGAGGAAACGAAGAAGGCGCCTCACGGCGCCTTCTTCCTATTCGATGGCATCCCGCTTGGCACGTTTTGTCAGATGCCCTGGGATCGTCGCGACGACGCGGCGGTCTTTTGCTCGACGCTCCTGATCATCGCCGACACGCTGACGCCAAGGACCGTGCTCAGCTTGAACAGGGTCTTGATGCTCGCGGAATTGTGGCCGCGCTCGAGCAGGGAGACATAGTTCCGCTGCAGCCCGGCTTCCAGCGCGAGCTGCTCCTGAGAGAGGCCGCGCTGCAACCTCAGCTCGCGCAACACCTCCCCGAATGCCTGCTCCGGCTGCACGCCACTCTCCGTTCGATCGACGAACGGTAGGGGTCAGGTGCATGAAGATCTTCACAATATACTGGTCAATGGCGGGCGTGCTCAATACGATGCCTGCGTCGCTTCTGACGGGATATCTGCAAAGACCGGGGACATGATGAGCGGGGAATGGAAAAGGCCGGACGCGCGCGCGCCTGCCTGTTGCTCGGCGCGGTACTCGTGAGCACGCCTGCGGCAGCCGATCCAGCGGGGTTCTATGGCGGCCTGTCGGCAGGCGTGGGGCGCGTGAAGGGATACGACGATGCCAGATGGCGGCCGGTGCCGGCTGCGACGGTTGGTTATGCCTTTGTCTCGGGGCTGCGGCCGGAACTGGAACTCGCGTACCGTCATCACCGCGAGGTCGACGACGCTACGGCCGAGAGCGTGATGGGCAACCTCTGGTGGGATATCTGGAACGAGGGTTACTACTTCTACGTCGGAGGCGGGGCCGGCAATGCCTGGCTCGACGTGGACGCCCGCAATGAACGCGCTTCCGACTCGCTGGCGGCATGGCAAGTCGGGCTCGGTTTAGGTGGTGCCGTGAACGAGCATCTTACGGTCGGCCTGAACTATCGGCATTTCGAAACCTTCCAGGAGCCTCGCTTCTCCGCGGCAGGGCAGTCTTCCCGGGCCGGCAGCCGTTTCGAGGCGCAGGCCTTCCTCGTCGAGTTGCGCTATTTCTTTGGCGGTGGTCCGCAGGATCCGGCCCCGTCCGTTTCGGTGCAGCCAGTCAGGGTGGTCCCCGTCCGATAGCCTGCGGTTGGTATGTATTCCGCCGAGGTGTGCAGCAGATGGGCGCCGAGCAGTGCCAGGGCGCCGAAGAAGCAGAGGCTGAACCCGCGCTGCGGCAGCCGCTGCTGCAGCGCCTGACCGGCGGCCATGCCGAGCAGCGCCGGCAGCACGAGAAAGATCGATAGCCCAAGATCGGCGGCCGGTGCATGGCGTGCCGCCAGCAGCGCGACGAACAAGGCCAGTGTCGAGGTCGTGAACGACAGGCCCATCGCCTGCAGCAGCGTCTGGCGCGGCAGGTCGAGCGCCTGCAGGAACGGAATCGCCGGCATCACGAACACGCCGGTGACGGCGGTGCCATCGTCGACGCCGTGCGCGACGGGCTTTGCGACATCGGCATCGCTTCCGACGCGATGGCGATGAACGGGCTCGAAACCTTCGCGTTTCGCGACGATCCGCTGGTGCTCGTCGCGCCGCGCGGCGACGCGCTGGCGGCGCGGCGCACGCTGCGCTTTGCCGACGTGCTCGATCGCGATTTCATCGGTCTGGTCGACGGCAGCGCGCTGCACGCGCATCTGGCCGAGCAGGCGCGTGCGGCCGGCGCGAACCTGCGTTACCGCGCGCGCCTGCGCAGCTTCGACGCGGTCTGCGCGATGGTCGGGCAGGGCGTCGGCGTCGGCATCGTTTCGCTGGCCGCCGCGAAGCGCTGCGCACGCGGCAGCGGCATCGTGCGTCTGAAGCTCGCCGAAGACTGGGCGGCGCGGCGCCTGCTGCTGTGCGTGCGCCGCGCCGACGAGCTGCCGGTGTACGCGCAGCGCCCGCTCGCGCATCTGCGCGGGCAGGGCGCCGTCGCGGCGGCGAAGCGCAGCTAGTTCCGGCTCGCGACCTTCGTGCCGCGCGGCTTCGCGAACTTCAGCGTCATGCGGTCCGACTCGCCGATCGCGAGATACCGGGCGCGATCCTGTTCGCCGAGCTTCAAGGTCGGCGGCAGCGTCCACACGCCTTGCGGATAGTCCTTCGTGTCCTTCGGATTGTCGTTGACGTTCGAGCGTGCGACGAGCTCGAAGCCGGCGTTGCGCGCCAGCGCAATCACGTAGTCCTCGTTGGCGTAGCCGCTGTCCTTCATCTGCTGGAGCGTGCTGCCGGGCCTGGCGCGATGCTCGACGACGCCGAGAACGCCGCCCGGCTTCAGCGCCTTGAAGAACGCGTCGAAGGCCTGCTGCTCGTAGCCGCCGGCGACCCAGTTGTGCACGTTGCGGAACGTCAGCACCGCGTCGGCGCTGCCGGGTGGCGCGATGTCGGTCCGCGCCGGCGGCGCGAACGTCGACAGCGCGACCCTGTCGAGGCGTTCCGGCGCCGCTTCGAGCTTGGCCTGGTACGCCGCGACCCCTTTCTCCGACGCCGGCAGCGCCGCCGTGTAGCGGCCGCGATCGTGCAGGTACGCCGCGAGGATGTCGGTGTAGCCGGTCGTGCCGGGCCAGATCTCGACGACGTTCATGTCCGGCGCGATGCCGAAGAACGTCAGCGTCTGCAGCGGATGGCGATAGACGTCACGCGCCCGCTGTTCGGGCGCACGCGCCGGGCTGTCGACGGCCTTCTTCAGCGCCGCGTGGTCGACGCCGGATGCGGCGGCCGATGCCGCGAGCAGCATCGCGGCGAGACCGCCGGCGAAGGATGTGGACCAACGGAAGGCAGGCGCCATGTCGAACTCCGGAACGGATTCCCTGGAAGAACGTCGACAGTAGCCGCCACATCGCGGCCTGGCGAGAGGGGAATGCCGTAAAGGCACATGAAGCTTCTGTCAGCATGGCGCCGCCAGCCGGGCAAATGGCGAGGGGCCGCGTCATTGCGCGGCCCTCGCGCCATGGATCATCGGCGCTTGCTACAGCGTCGCCGCCAGCCGCGAGCCCTGGTCGATCGCGCGCTTCGCATCGAGTTCGGCGGCGACGTCGGCGCCCCCGATCAGGTGCACCCTGGCGCCGCCGGCCTGCAGCGGCTCCTGTAGCTCGCGCAGCGGTTCCTGGCCGGCGCACAGCACGATGGTGTCGACTTCGAGCAAGGTCGCCTTCTCGCGCTTCTCGCCGTAGCTGATCAAGAGGCCGCGTTCGTCGATCGCTTCATAGTTGACGCCGCCGATCATCTCGACCCGCTTCATCTTCAGCGACGCGCGGTGGATCCAGCCGGTGGTTTTGCCGAGGCGCTTGCCGAGCGGTTCTGCCTTGCGCTGCAGCAGCGTGACCTGCCGCGCCGGCGGCGTGATCTCGGGTTTCGCCAGGCCGCCGCGCGCGACGGCGGGATCGGCGACGCCCCATTCGCGCATCCACTCGGCGAGATCCAGCGTCGTCGAGTGGCCGTCGTTGACCAGATATTCCGACACGTCGAAGCCGATGCCGCCGGCGCCGATCACGGCGACGCGCGCACCGACCGGCTTGCCGTGCAGCAGCACGTCGATGTAGCTGAGCACCTTGCCGGTCTTTTCCTGTTCGGCCTGACCGGGAATCTTCGGGTCGCGCGGCGCGATGCCGGTGGCGAGCACGATGTCATCGTATTTCCCGGCGAGCAGATCGCTCGCCGACACGCGCGTGCCGAGCTTGACGTTGACGCCGGTCGTTTCGAGCCTGCGGCGGAAGTAGCGCAGCGTCTCGTGGAATTCCTCCTTGCCGGGAATGCGCTTGGCCATGTTGAACTGGCCGCCGATCTCGCTTGCCGAATCGAACAGATCGACATGATGGCCGCGCTCGGCGGCGACCGTCGCCGCGGCGAGACCGGCCGGGCCGGCACCGACGACGGCGATGCGCTTCTTGGCAGTGGTCGGCGTGTAGTTCAGCTCGGTCTCGTGGCAGGCGCGCGGATTGACGAGGCAGCTCGCCGTCTTCATCTGGAAGGCGTGATCGAGGCAGGCCTGGTTGCAGGCGATGCAGGTGTTGATCTCGTCGGCGCGGTTCTGCGCGGCCTTCTTCACGAACTCCGGATCGGCGAGCAGCGGGCGCGCCATCGACACCATGTCGGCCGCGCCGCTGGCGAGAATTTTTTCGGCGACGGCCGGATCATTGATGCGGTTGGTCGTGCACAGCGGAATCCGCACTTCGCCGCGCATCTTCTGCGTGACCCACGCGAATGCGCCGCGCGGCACCGAGGTGGCGATCGTCGGCACGCGCGCCTCGTGCCAGCCGATGCCGGTGTTGATGATGGTCGCGCCGGCCTTCTCGATGGCCTTGGCGAGTTCGACGATCTCGTCCCAGCTCTGGCCGTCCGGCACCAGATCGAGCATCGACAGGCGGTAGACGATGATGAAGTCCGTGCCGACCGCTTCGCGCATGCGCGAGACGATCTCGATCGCCAGTCGCATGCGGTTCTGCGCCGAGCCGCCCCATTGATCATTGCGCTGGTTGGTGTGCGCGGCGAGGAACTGGTTGATGAAATAGCCTTCCGAACCCATCACCTCGACGCCGTCGTAACCGCCTTCGCGCGCCAGCACGCCGGCGCGCACGAAGGCGCGGATCTGCCGTTCGACGCCGGCGCCCGACAGTTCTCGCGGCGCGAACGGCGTGATCGGCGACTTGATCCTCGACGCCGACACCGACAGCGGCGAATAGCCGTAGCGACCGGCGTGCAGGATCTGCAGGGCGATCTTGCCGCCCTCGGCATGCACGGCGTCGGTGATCTCGCGATGCGCGCGCGCCGCGGCGTGCGTCGACAGCTTCGAGGCGAACGGCAGCAGCCAGCCCTCGATGTTCGGCGCGAAGCCGCCGGTGACGATCAGGCCGACGTCACCGCGCGCGCGTTCGGCGAAGTACGCGGCGAGGCGCGGAAAGTTCTTTTTGCGGTCTTCGAGACCGGTGTGCATCGAGCCCATCAGCACGCGGTTCTTCAGCGTGGTGAAACCGAGGTCGAGCGGCGCTAGCAGATGCGGATACGGGCTGGCCAAGGAAAATCTCCTCTAAGGCTGGCAAAGGAAAACGGGGGGCGCCGGTCGCGTGGCGGGACGCGGCGGTTCGCTCACAGGCGAAGATGGCTGTCGCGCGGCGCGGCACCGGCCTCGGCCTTCAGCGCGGCGCTGATGCGGTCCTGGTTCTCGCTCCAGCGCAGCGCCCAGTCGGGCAGCGTGCCGGTCTGCGCGCCGCCGCCGCAGACCTCCATGACCTTCGCCGGCGGCACCGGGCCCTGCTTGCTGACGAACACGTAGCGCACCAGCACCAGCGCGCAGACGCGGCCGTCGCGCACGAAGCGGTGTTCGCAGTAGGTCCACTTCTGGTCCCAGCCGAGCGTGCGCGACTGCAGCTCGTAGGTCTCGAACGGCTGCAGCGAGCGCGAGTAGCGCGCGTCGGAATCGCCGGCGACCGGCCGCCAGCCGCGCTTCAGCGCCTTGAGCCAGACCTGGTTGCGCAGGCCGAGATCGAGGCGGCCGAGATCGGCCACCGAGAAATAGCGGCCATTGTTCATGTGCAGGTTCATGTCGATGTCGCCGGGCCAGACGCGCAGGCGCAGGCGGCCGGTATCGAGCACGCCCAGCCGGCCGCGCCAGCGGAAGCTCAGCCAGATCCACAGGCTGCGCCAGAGCATCGTCATGGGAAGGCCCACCCCGGAAGAATTCCGCCGCACGCTAGCGCAGCGGCGCCGCCGCGCCATTGGCGGTCGCGACAATGGCCGCTGCGAGCGCGCGACAAGGCGGCCGCGGGCAGGGCAAACTGCCGCCGTCCGGGGAACCACCATATGGCGACTACCACACCGCCCGCCGCCCGTCGCGGCGCGCTGATTTTCATCTTCGTCACCGTCGTGCTTGACATGCTGGCCTTCGGCATCATCATTCCGGTGCTGCCGAAGCTGGTCGAGCAGTTCCTGGCCGGCGATACCGCCCGCGCGGCGCGCGTCTACGGTACCTTCGGCATGGCCTGGGCCCTGATGCAGTTCGTGTTCTCGCCGCTGCTCGGCGCGGCGTCCGATCGCTTCGGGCGGCGGCCGCTGATCCTGCTGTCCTGCTTCGGGCTCGGCGTCGATTTCCTCTTCATGAGCGTGGCGCCGACGCTGGGCTGGCTGTTCGTCGGCCGCGTCATCAGCGGCATCACCGCGTCGAGCTTCTCGATGGCCAGCGCCTACATCGCCGACGTCACGCCGCCCGACAAGCGCGCCGGCGCCTACGGCCTGCTCGGCGCCGGCTTCGGCATCGGCTTCGTGTTCGGCCCGGCGCTCGGCGGTGTGCTCGGCCACGGCGATCCGCGCCTGCCATTCATGATCGCCGGCGCGCTCGCCGTGCTGAACGCGCTGTACGGCTTCTTCGTGCTGCCGGAATCGCTGCCGCGCGAGCGGCGCACGCCGCGCTTCGCCTGGGCACGCGCCAATCCGGTCGGCTCGCTGAAGCTGCTGCGCTCGCATCCCGAACTGTCCAGCTTCGCGATCGTCTACTTCCTGTACCAGTTCGCGCACTACGTGCTGCCGAGCACGGCGATTCTCTATTCCAGCTACCGCTACGGCTGGGATGCGCGCGCGCTCGGTCTGATGATGGCGGCGACCGGCGTCTGCAGCATCCTCGTGCAGACCTTTCTCGTGCGGCGCATGGTGGCGCGCTTCGGCGAGCGCGCGACGCTGCTGATCGGGCTCGCGGCCGGAACGCTGGGTTACGCCGGCTATGGCCTGGCGCCGAGCGGGGCCTGGTTCCTCGCTGCGATTCCGGTGTTCGCGCTGTCCGGCCTGGTCAATCCCGGCCTGCAGGCGCTGATGACGGCGCGCGTCGGCAAGAACGAACAGGGCCAGCTGCAGGGCGCCAACGCGAGCCTGATGGGCATCGCCGGCATGATCGCGCCCGGCTTCTTCGCGCTGGCCTTCGCGACCTTCATCGCGCCGGGCGCACCGTACCTGCCCGGCGCCGCGATGCTCGCCGCCGGGCTGCTGACGGCGGCGGCGATGCTGGTCACGCTGGCGGCGACGCGCCGCGCGACCGCGTCCGCAGCGGCGTCGCCGTGAAGCGTCATTCGCCAGCGTGCCAGGCATGTGCTGCCTGCGGCCAAGGCGGCCGCCGCCGCAGCCGCTAAGCTCGCGCGACGATCACCGAGCGGAGTTGCGATGTCACAGCCGACCGTGCGTTCCGGCCAGTTCCAGTATCAGGGGCATACGCTGGCCTACACGCTGCATGGCGCGGCCGGCGGCAAGCCCTGCGTGCTGGTGCACGGCATCCTGCTCGATTCGCTGCTGAACCGCGGCCTCGCGCGCCGCTTCGCCGCCCTCGGCTACGAGGTCGCGCTGCTCGATCTGCTCGGTCACGGCAAGAGCGAGCGCAGCCACGATCCGAAGGAGCATCGCGTCGATTTCTACGCCGATCAGGTGCTGGCGCTGCTCGATCATCTGGGCTGGCCGCGGGCGCTGATCGGCGGCGTGTCGCTGGGCTGCATCACCGCGCTCACCGTGGCGGTGAAGGCGCCGCAGCGCTGCACGGCGCTGTTCCTCGAAATGCCGGTGATGGAGTGGTCGGCGCCGTGGGCGGCCCTGATCCTCTCGCCGCTGCTGGTCGCCTCGCGCTACAACCCGCTGCTGCAGGGGCGCATCGCGCGGTTCATCGGCCTCCTGCCGCGGCCGCCGATCGACTGGCTGGCGAGCGCGATGAACGCGATCTCCAACGAGCCGAAGGTGATCGCCGCCATCCTGCACGGCGTGCTGGTCGGGCCGATGGTGCCGACCCTCGACGAGCGGCGCCGGCTGACCCTGCCGGCGCTGGTCGTCGGCCACAGCGGCGACAAGCTGCACGAGCACCGCGACGCGCGTTCGCTCGCCGCGCAGCTGCCGAACGCGAAGCTGCTGATGGCGAAGTCTATCCTCGAACTGCGCACGCGGCCGCGGCGCCTGTGGCCGGAGATCGAGAGCTTCCTGAAGTCGGTGCCGGCGGCGCTCGCCGCACCAGCGCCTGCGGCGGCGCGCCAGGCCGCGAGCCGGGCGCCTTCCGGCAGACCGGCGCGGGCGGTGCCGAAGAAGGCCGCGAAGAAGGCGGCGAAGAAAATCGCGAACAAGGTCGCGAAGAAAGCCGTGAAGCAGGCGCCGCCGCGCCAAGCCGCGACCGCCAGGGCGTCGAAAAAGACGCCTGGTGCGCGGCGCTGATTCACGGCCGCCCGACGGGCGCCGGCAGGGTGCGGGGAGGAGAACGATGCGTGCGTGGCGGATGATCGCGCTGCCGGCCCTGCTGTGGCCGCTCATCGCGACGGCGATTCCCGAAGGACCGGACTATCCCTCGGCGGCATGGACGGCGCGCGAAGCGCAGAACTTCGCCAGGGTGCTCGAAGCGCCGACCGAGGAGGTCGCGACGCGCGACGGCCGGCGCGCGCAGTGCGAGGACATCCGCGCCGGCTGCGCCGCGCCGCAGGCGCACCACGGCGGCGGTGCGTTCGGCCTGTTCGGCGCGCTGCTGCTGCTCGGTGCGGCGCTGCTGCGCGGCCCCGGTGCGGCGCGGCGGCGCACCTGACGGCCGGCCCGCCACGCCGGCTCAGGACAGCGTATTCACCTTCGGGAACCGCGCGCGGAAGTCGTCCGGCATCGGCTGCACCTTCTTGCTCCGGTAGTTGAAGAACACGAAGCCGGACTTCGCCGTGGCGATCAAGCTGCCGTCGGCCGGCCGCGAGATGCGGAACACGATGTCGCCGCCATAGCGGTTGAAGTCCATCACACCGATTTCGAACAGGAGCTGATCGCGCGCATGCGCCTCGGCGCGGTACATCGTCGCCAGATCGGTGACGATGATGCCGCACTGCGCGTCCGTCGGCTCGGTGATGCCATGGTTAAAGAGAAAATGCGCGCGCGCCTCGGAGATCATCGAGATCATCGCGTCGTTGCTGAGGTGATTGGCGGCGTTGATGTCGGTGATGCGCACGGTCAGCGTCGTGCGGTAGACGAAGGCGTCTTCGGGGAACTGCAGCTGGAGGCGCGCCATGGCTCGATGGGGTCGGCAGCGGAGCGGCGGATTGTAGTGTCCGCCGTCTCAGCGGAACAGCCAGCGGCGCACGAGCCGCGTATAGCGCGGCATCAGCACGTACAACAGCGTGAACACGGCGATCGCGGTGACCGGCAGCTCGCGATTCCAGGGCCTCGCGGGCTTGGCACAGGTACGGCGTCCCGGCGGACTCTCCGCGGCGCAATCGACGAAGAGGCGTTCGCCCGTCCGGCGATCGAATCCGACCACATCGGGCTCTCCGCTCGTGCTCTCCATCTCGGCGAGCGAGGCCAGGCGCGCCGGCGAACGTTCGAGCCGCGCCCGCACCAGGCTCCATGCGACGCCTTCATGCCGTTTCATGTGCGTCTCGAAACGGCGCTTCAGGGTGTCGAGCAAGCATCGCGCTGCGTCGCGTTCATGCGGGCTCTCCTCGTGGTCGCCGCGCCGGTGATGTCCGCCGGCGCTTATCGCAGGCGCCGTTCGTGGCCCGCGCATCAGCGCCGCGCGCCGAGCACGATCAGCGCGGCACCGGCGACGCACAGCGCCGCGCCCGCCAGATCGGTCGCCGTCGGCCGCACGCCGTCGACGCGCCACAGCCAGAGCAGGGCGACCGCGATGTAGACGCCGCCGTATGCGGCGTAGACGCGACCGGCGGCGGTCGGATGCAGGGTCAGCAGCCAGGCGAACAGCGCGAGGCTGGCGGCGGCCGGCGCCAGCAGCCAGGCCGCGCGCCGCTCGCGCAGCACCAGATACGGCAGATAGCAGCCGACGATCTCGGCGAGCGCGGTGGCGACGAACAGCAGTGCCGTGCGGGTCGGGCTCATGCGCCGGCGCGCGCCGGACGGTCTTTCTTGCGCCGCACGTACAGTGTCTTCTTCACGGCGGCGACGATCTTGCCGTCATTGTCGGTGAGGTCGACGCGGTACTGCGGCCGCACCGCGTGGCCGCCCGCGGCTTCGCGGCGCAGGCGCTCGATCTCGGCCGGCGGCATGCGGAACTTGGCGTAGACGGTGCCGCGTCCCGGCGAGACGAAGTCGATCTGCGCGGACTGGTCCCAGACCACGTGGTCCTCGCCCATGAGCCGCAGCGTCATCAGCATCAGGAAAGGGTCGGCCATCGCGTAGAGACTGCCGCCGAACTGCGTGCCGACGGCATTCTTGTTGTACCAGCGCAGCGGCATGCTGACGTCGACCTCGGCGAAATCCGCGCTCACGCGATCGACGCGGATGCCGGTGAAGAGATAGGGCGGATAGACGTTCATCAGCCAGCGGAACTGGCGCGCATTCACGTTCACGGTGAAGCTCCTGAATGGGAAGCCGCGATCATGCGCGAGGCGGCCGGCCATACGCCATTGGCCGTGCCGACGCGGCGTCTCAGCGACGCGGCAGCGCGGCGGCGACGGCGACATAGCCGCCGATCATCAGCAGCGCGTACCACCATTCGACGACATTGATCAGGCTGCCGTCGTCGTCGACCGCGCGCAGCGGAATGCTGGCAAGGCCGAGGCCGAGCAATGCCGCGCAGAGCAGCACGAGCGCCGCACGCGGCGCACGGCGCAGGCCGGGCAGACCTTCGAGCAGGGTCGCGGCGATCATCTCCGCCAGCACGGTGCCGGCGAAGTAGACGGTGATGCCGTAGCGGCGCAGCCACTGGTAGAAGCGGCCATCGGCGCCGAGAAAGCCCGCATACAGGGCGAGGAAGACCGCGGCGAGCAGGCCGAGCATCAGCACCGCGCGCACGCGCTTCGGCGCATCGGGGCGAACCCGGCGCAGCGCCGCGGCGAGGCCGCGCCAGTAGAAAGCGAGCAGCACGATGTCGACGGCCATCAGCGTCTTGAACACGAGGTTCGCCGTGCCGTGGCGCGCCGCGCGGCTGATCGAGGTGCAGCCGTCGACGTAGGGAACGCAGGCCGGCACGAAGCCGGCGCATACCGACAGCGCGTAGGCCAGGTGCACGGCGAGGAAGGCGACTCCGGCACTCAGCCAGGCGAGGCGCAATGGGGGTATTCGCCCTGTTCCTTTCATCGCGCTGCAGTTTACCCTGCGCCAATGCCCGATCGAGGAATCGACATGATCAACAAGCCGCGTGCCTGGCTGGCCATCGCGCTGAGCCTTTGCACCGTTTCCGCCTCCGCCGCCGAAGGCATGTGGACGCTCGACAATCTGCCGCGTGCGCAGCTGAAGGAGCAGTACGGCTTCGAGCCGGATGCGAAGTGGGTCGATCACGTGATGAAGGCGTCCGTGCGTCTCGCCGGCGGCTGCTCGGGCTCGTTCGTGTCGAAGGACGGACTCGTGCTGACCAACGCGCACTGCGTGCTCGGCTGCGTGCAGGACCTGAGCCGCGACAAGGACTGGGTCAACGATGGCTTCGTCGCCCGCAAGCGCGAGGAAGAGGTCGCCTGTCCGTCGGTCGAGCTGAACCGCCTCGAACAGATCAGCAACGTCAGCGCGCGCATCGCCAAGGCGACGGCCGGCAAGAGCGGACAGGCCTTCGTCGATGCCCGGCAGGCCGAGACCGCGGCGATCGAATCGGAATGCACCGGCCGGGATACCGCGCGCACGCGCTGCGACGTCGTCGAGCTGTACAACGGCGGCCAGTACGATCTCTACCGCTATCACCGCTTCCAGGATGTGCGCCTGGTGTTCTCGCCCGAGTACCAGGCCGCGTTCTTCGGCGGCGATCCCGACAACTTCAATTTCCCGCGCTACAACCTCGACATGGGCATGCTGCGCGCCTACGAGGACGGCAAGCCGGCGAAGATCAAGGACTACTTCCCGCTGAACACGGCCGGCGCGGCGGTCGGCGAGCTGACCCTAGTCACCGGCCACCCGGGTTCGACCGAGCGCCAGCTCACCATCGCGCAGCTGGCCTCGCTGCGCGACTATCGCCTGATCAATGCCGCGCTGTATCTGTCCGAGCGGCGCGCGATGATCGCGCAGTACGGCCGCATCAGCGCCGAGGCGGCGCGCCAGTCGCAGACCGACCTGACCTATACGGAAAACAGCCTCAAGGTCTACAAGGGCGAGATCGAGGCGCTGCATGATCCGGCCGTGTTCGCGCGCAAGCAGAGCGAGGAGGATGCCCTGCGCGCCGCGGCCGGTTCGAGCGCGCCCTGGGACGCGATCGCCCGCGCCGAGGTCGTGCGCCGCAACCAGTACGCGCGCTATGCGATGCTGGAGCGCAGCCAGGCGTTCTACTCCGAGCAGTTCCGCATTGCCCGTACCCTGGTCCGCCACGCCGAGGAAATGCAGAAGGCCAACGGCGATCGTCTGCCGGAATACCAGGACGCCGCGCTGCCGACGCTCAAGCAGAAGCTGATGTCGAAGGCGCCGATCTATCCGGACTACGAGAAGGCCAAGCTGACCTGGTCGCTGACCAAGCTGCGCGAGGCGGTCGGCCCGGACGATGCGCTGGTCAAGCTCGTGCTCGGCAGGAAGTCTCCCGAGGAACGCGCGAACGAACTGGTCGACGGCAGCAGGCTCGCCGACCTCGCCGTGCGCCAGCAGCTCTGGGACGGCGGCGCCGCGGCGATCGCGGCATCGGACGATCCGTTCATCAAGCTGGCGCGCGAGGTCGATGCGCCGTCACGCGCCGTGCGCAAGACGATCGAGGCCGAGGTCGACGCGCCGGAAGCGCGCGCCGCCGAGGAGATTGCCAGGCTGCGCTTCGCCAAGTTCGGCACCGGCGTCTATCCGGACGCGACATTCACGCTGCGCCTCTCCTACGGCGAGGTGAAGGGCTGGGACGAGAACGGCGTGCCGGTGCCGCCGTTCACCGATCTGGCCGGTGCGTTCGCGCGGCAGACCGGCAGCGATCCCTTCGAGCTGCCGAAGTCCTGGAACGCCGCGAAGCCGAAGCTCGATCTGAAGACGCCGTTCAACTTCGTGACCACCAACGACATCATCGGCGGCAATTCCGGCAGCCCGGTGATCAATCGCAAGGCGCAGATCGTCGGTCTCGCCTTCGACGGCAACGCGCACTCGCACGGCGGCGCCTTCTGGTTCGACGACCAGCTCAACCGCTGCGTGGCCGTGCACCCGGCGGCGATCGCCGAGGCGCTCGACAAGATCTACGCGGCCGGTGGCTTGCTGAAGGAAATGCAGGGGCGCTAGACAGCGCCGGCCGGCCGGCTTGGGCGCGCGGCGCGCCGTGACGGTCGGCGACATGCCGGATCGCGCGCCGCGTCCGTATGATGCGCGACGGTGCATCGACGGTGGCCAGGGAGCGCGGATGGAGACGGCGGATGATCGGCTGGGCGTGCCGGGGCCGGCGGTGCCGTTTCGCGAGGCCTGCCGGGTCTGGCTGAAGATCGGCTTCATCAACTTCGGCGGTCCGGCCGGACAGATCGCGCTGATGCACCGCCTCCTCGTCGAGGAGAAGCGCTGGATTTCCGAGACGCGCTTCCTGCATGCCTTGAACTACTGCATGTTGCTGCCGGGGCCGGAGGCGCAGCAGCTGGCGACCTACGTCGGCTGGCTGCTGCACGGCACGCGGGGCGGACTCGTGGCCGGCCTGCTGTTCATTCTGCCGGGCCTGGTGCTGATGACGCTGATCGCGATTGCCTACGTCACGTTCGGCGATCTCGACTGGATGAAGGGCCTGCTGTTCGGCCTGCAGGCGGCGACGCTGGCGATCGTCGTCGAGGCGGTGCTGCGCGTCGGCCGCAAGGCGCTCAAGCATCGCGCGCTGTATGCGCTCGCCGCGGCGGCGTTCGTGGCGATCTTCGCCTTCGCCGTGCCGTTTCCGCTGATCATCGCCGCCGCCGCGCTGATCGGCGTCATCGGTGCGCGTGTCGCGCCGCAGGTGTTCGACACGCGAGACAGGCGCGAGCTCGACGACGACGAATCGATACCCGCGCACGCGCAGCCATCGCGTTCATGGACCTTGCGCGTGCTGCTGTCCGGCGTGCTGCTGTGGGGCTTGCCGGTGCTGCTGCTGTTCCTCGTGCTCGGCGCGCGCCACGTCTTCACGCAGGAAGCGGTGTTCTTCAGCAAGATGGCGGTCGTCACCTTCGGCGGCGCCTACGCCGTGCTCGCCTACATGGCGCAGCAGGCGGTGGAGCGCTACGGCTGGCTGCTGCCGCACGAGATGGTGCAGGGCCTCGCGCTCGCCGAGACCACGCCGGGCCCGCTGATCCTGGTGCTGAGCTACGTCGGCTTCCTCGCCGCGTATCGCGAACCCGGCACGCTGCCGCCGCTGCTCGCGGGCCTGTTTGGCAGCACGCTGTCGACCTGGGTGACATTCGTGCCGTGCTTTCTGTGGATCTTCCTCGGCGCGCCCTACGTCGAACGCCTGCGCGGCAACGTCTGGGCCGGCGCGGCGCTGACCGCGATCACCGCCGCCGTGGTCGGCGTCATTCTCAATCTGTCGATCTGGTTCGCCCTGCACGTGCTGTTCGCGCGCGTCGACAACCGGACGGCGCACGGCCTCAGGCTGCCGGTTCCCGAGCTGGCGTCGCTCGATCTCTCGGCGTTGGTGCTCGGCGCCGGTGCGATGCTCGCGTTGCTGCGTTTTCGCGTGAACGTGCCGCTGACGCTTGCGCTGTGCGCGGCGCTGGGTATCGCACTGCATCTCGTCGGCCGGGCATAAGCGCGCGAAACTTCAGCACGATGTTCGGCGATGGCATCCGAACGTCATCGCTGACCGGCGCGCGTCACATTCCGGTCAAGCTCGACACCTAGATTGCGGGGACTCTCGAATCAGGGACGAGGATATGAACCGCAAGGTTGGCGGCACTGCGCTGCGCCGTTCGTGGCTGCTCATGGTCGTGCTCGCGGGCGGCGCAGGTCTGTCGGCCTGCAATGACGACAACGACGACACGC
Source organism: Solimonas soli DSM 21787 (assembly GCF_000474945.1). GTDB lineage: Bacteria > Pseudomonadota > Gammaproteobacteria > Nevskiales > Nevskiaceae > Solimonas > Solimonas soli. The sequence goes on from NZ_AXDW01000015.1 coordinate 121,258, forward strand.
CGGTCGGCTATGCGACGCTTGATGGCAAGGCGCCATTGATCATTGGCCACCGCGGCTTGCCGGGCCTCTACCCGGAAGAAACCGAGATCGCCTACACGAAGGCCGCCGAGGCCGGCGCCGATTCGCTCGAAGAAGATCTGCATCTTTCGAAGGACTGCGTGCTCGTCGCGCGGCACAATCCCTGGCTGTCGGACAACACCAACATTGCACAGGTCGCCGCGAGCAACGAAACCGTTGCCGCACGCAGACGCACGGTGCCGGGTCGGCTCGTCGATGTCGGCTACGACGCCGCGACCTATGGCGGCCCGTCGCAATACCTGAGCGATCTTACCGATCCGGAAGATCCGCAGTCGGTGCTCAAGTCGCTGATCGTCGACGGTGAGGACCATACCGGCGACTGGTCGATCACCGACTTCACGGTCGCCGAACTGCATGACTGGAAAATCAACGGCACGACCTACGACGATCGCGGCGAACGGCCGACGGTCGACAACGGCAAGTATCCGATCCTGACCTTCCAGCAGATCATCGACATCGCCAGGGATCAGTCGACGAAGCAGAAGCGCACGATCACCGTCTACCCGGAAGCCAAGAACCCGGTCTGGAACAATGCGCAGGCGCTCGCCAACGGTTGCGGCGACGGCGAGAGCGCGCATCCGTTCGAGGATGCCATCTTCAAGATCATCGTCGACAACGGCATGAACCGCTACGACGCGCCGATCATCGTGCAGAGCTTCGATCCGGCGAGCCTCAAGTACCTGCGCTCGCTCGGCCTGAAGACCCGGCTCGTGCAGCTGATCGACGGCAACACGGTCGACTACAAGACCGGCGATCTCGGCTACGCGACGAACGATGAATACACCTTCGTCGATGGCCGCCCGTACAGCTGGACGCTCGCCGGCGATCACCGCTACTTCGACGTGATGCTGACGCCGGAAGGTCTCGCCGAGATCAAGACCTACGCCGACGGCATCGGTCCGTGGAAGCCGCAGGTGGTGGCCTGGAAGATCTCGCCATTCCCGGCGACGAACGCTGACGGCTCGCCGTTCACCGGCACGCTCGCCGACGTCAACGTCGTCGAACCGAAGCCCCTGATCGCCGACGCGCACGCCGCCGGCCTGTTCGTGCACAGCTACACTTTCCGCGACGAGACGCGCTATCTGCCCGGGGTCTATGGCGGCGATCCGCAGGCCGAGTTCCTGCAGTTTTTCAAAGCCGGCATCGACGGCGTGTTCACCGATTTCGCGACGACCGGCGTCGCCGCGCGCGAAGCGTATGTGCAGGAACTGAGGGACTGAGGGTCCCGCGCCGGTCGCAGGACGATGGGGTGACGACGGGCGAGGGGCGCACTCGCTCGAACGGCCCTCGCCCGAGGCCGCGCAAGGCGCGGAGCGACTCGACCTCAATTCCCGGTCGCCAAGCACCTCTTCCATCCGACGCGCAGAGAGGAAGTCTTTTCCTGATATGCCCTAAGTCTGCATCGTGCCGGCGCTGCCGTCGGCGTTGATCGGAATCGCACGAATCTCGCCGAGGCTCGTCAGCGCCGTCGTGCTGAGGTACGGCCGTCATCGCTGAAGCGGATGTTCTCGGCCTCCGGGATCGTCAGCAGCACGGTCTTCTCGCCGCAGTCGCTCGATACGCACGGCGCGGCCGGGTCGACCGCTGCGTCGTCTGCGTCTCCGCCGTCGCCGCTGCCGGCGCAGGCGGCCAGAGAAGCAGCGGTGCCAAAAAGAAATCCGCATGCGGCAAGCATGCGGATATTCGTGTTCCCCTGAGTGGGCTTCATGATCGGAAGCCCCACTTCCGGATGCCGCGCCGACATCATCGCATCGCGTCGCCGCACCGGCGATCAGAGCATCTCGATCGCCAGCGCCGTCGCTTCGCCGCCGCCGATGCACAGCGAGGCGACGCCGCGCTTGAGGCCGCGCTGCCTGAGCGCGCCGATCAGCGTAGTGACGATGCGCGTGCCGGAGGCGCCGATCGGATGGCCGAGCGCGCAGGCGCCGCCGTTGACATTGACCTTGGCGTGCGGAATGTTCAATTCCTTCATGGCGATCATCGCCACCACCGCGAAGGCTTCGTTGATCTCGAAGAGGTCGACGTCCTCGATCTTCCAGCCGGCCTTGGCCAGCACCTTCTGGATCGCCGGCACCGGCGCCATGGTGAACTCCTCCGGCAGGCGCGCCGCACCGGCGTGCGCGACGATCTTCGCCACCGGCTTGAGGCCGCGCCTGGCCGCTTCCGACTGGCGCATCAGCACGACCGCGGCGGCGCCGTCGGAGATCGAACTGGCATTGGCGGCGGTGACGGTGCCGTCCTTCTTGAAGGCCGGCTTCAGCGTCGGGATCTTTTCCGGCGCGGCCTTGAACGGCTGCTCGTCGCGCGTGATCTTCTCGACGCCCTTCTTGCCGGCGACTTCGACCGGCACGATCTCGAAGTCGAAGCTGCCGTCCTCGTTGGCGCGCTTGGCGCGCACCAGCGATTCGATGGCGTACTGGTCCTGGTCCTGGCGGCTGAAGCCGTAGCGGGCGACGGCGCGCTCGGCGAAGGCGCCCATCGGCGTGCGCTTCTCGTAGGCGTCCTCGAGGCCGTCGAGCGCCATGTGGTCGAGCACTTCGCCGTGGCCGAAGCGATAGCCGCTGCGCGCCCTGGCGAGCAGATACGGGGCATTGGTCATGCTCTCCATGCCGCCGGCGACGACGATGTCGGCACTGCCGGCGGCGATCGCATCATGCGCGAACATGATGGTCTTCATGCCCGAGCCGCAGACCTTGTTGACGGTCGAGCAGACCACGTCGTCGGGCAGGCCGGCGCCGCGCGACACCTGGCGCGCCGGCGCCTGGCCGAGACCGGCCGGCAGCACGCAGCCCATGATGACTTCCTGCACATCGGCCGGCGCGATGCCCGAACGCCCGACCGCGGCCTTGACGGCGACCGTGCCCAGCTCCGGCGCCGAGAGGCCGGCGAACATGCCCTGCAGTCCGCCCATCGGCGTGCGGGCGATGCCGGTGATGACGATGGGATCGGATGACTGCGACATGGCGAGCTCCTGGGCGTGCGTTGAAGTGAATGGAAGTTCACTATTTTACTGTGCCGGCGGATTCGCTGCGCGGTCGCCGCGCGCGCTCCGGCCGGGCGCGGCTGAGGAAACATCCGGGTGGCCGGGCCGGGGGCTGTGGCTACAATCGCCGTCCGTTTGAAGCCTGCACTGGGTGCCGCCATGGCCGTGTTCTCGCATCCCGAGTTCGATCACCACGAAACCGTCAGCTGGTGCCACGATGCCGCGAGCGGCCTGCGCGCGCTCATCGCCGTGCACAACACCCATCTCGGCAAGGGGCTCGGCGGCTGCCGCATGTGGCCGTACCGCAGCGAGGCCGAGGCGCTGACCGATGTCCTGCGCCTGTCGCGCGGCATGACCTACAAGGCCGCGCTCGCCGGCCTGCCGCAGGGCGGCGGCAAGAGCGTGATCATCGGCGATCCGCGCCGCGACAAGACGCCGGAGCTGATGCGCGCGATGGGCCGCGCCGTGAACCGCCTCAACGGCGCCTACGTGGTCGCCGAGGATTCCGGCACCAGCGTCGCCGACATGCGCCTGATGGCGCAGGAGACCGTGCACGTCGGCGGGCTCGCCGACGAGAAGGCGATCGCCGAAGGCCGCACCGGCGATCCGTCGCCGGCGACCGCCTACGGCACTTTCATCGGCCTCAAGGCCGCGGTCCGCCATCGCCTGCAGCGCGACGATCTCAGGGGCCTCAAGGTCGCCATCCAGGGCGTCGGCAACGTCGGTCATCGGCTGGCCCGGCATCTGCACGAGGCCGGCGCCGAGCTGTGGGTGACCGACCTGCACGCGCCGGCCGTCGAGCGCTGCGTGCGCGAGTTTGGCGCGACGGCGGTGCCGATGGAGGCGATCCACGCGCTCGAGGTCGACGTGTTCGCGCCCTGCGCGCTCGGCGCCGTGCTCAACGACACGACGATCCCGGTGCTGAAGGCGCCGGTCGTCGCCGGCGCCGCCAACAATCAGCTGGCGATCGCCGATCGCCACGGCGAGGCGCTGCGCGAGCGCGGCATCCTCTACGCGCCGGACTACTGCATCAACGCCGGCGGCATCATCGACATCTACTACGAAGGCCCCGGCTACGACTGGGCCATCGTCGAAGCGCATCTGCAGAAGATCGGCACGACGCTGGCCGAGATCTTCGAGCGCGCGCAGCGCGAGGCGCAGCCGACGCACCGCATCGCCGACCGCATGGCCGAGGAAATCTTCCGCAAGCGCTGAGCGGACGGTCGCCACGCGCGCGGCGTTTGCATAAGATCGCGCGACCATGAGCGACCGTCTCGTCGAACGCATCGCCGCCGTGCTGCTCGAGCGCGGCGAATGGCTGGCCACCGCCGAGTCCTGCACGGGCGGCATGATCGCCCAGCAGCTGACCGATCTCGCCGGCTCGTCCGGCTGGTTCGAGCGCGGCCTCGTCACCTACTCCAATGCCGCGAAGATGGAGCTGCTGGCGGTGCCCGACGAGGTGCTGGCGCAACACGGCGCGGTCAGCGGCGAATGCGCGCTGGCGATGGCGCGCGGCCTGCTGCGCGCCGCGCCGGTCGACTGGGGCGTCGCCGTCACCGGCATCGCCGGTCCGGGCGGCGGCAGCGCCGACAAGCCGGTCGGTACCGTGTGGGTGTCGTGGATCCGGCGCGGCTGCCCGCCCGAGGCGCACCGCTTCTTCTTCGAAGGCGGCCGCGACAGCGTGCGCCGGCAGAGCACGCAGGCCGTGCTCGAAGGATTGCTGTACCGCATCCGCGAGGCGCAGTGAGCGCGGCCGGACCGCGGTGCGCGCAGCGGAGCGCGCGGGGCGGCTAAACTGCGGCGGCCTTCACGACCGCTCCCACGATCCGCGCCGCATGGAACCGAACCGTCTCTTCTTCGCGCTCTGGCCCGGCGAAGCGGTACGCAATGCCTGTCACGCCGCCGCGAAGCAGCTCAACATCCGCCTGCCGTCCGGCGGCTATCTGAGCGCGCCGGAGCGCTATCACGTCACCTTGCTGTTCCTCGGCGACCGCGTGCCGAAGCCGCAGGAGGACGCGGCGCTGCGCGCGGCGGCACTGGTGCGCGCCGCGCCGTTCACGCTGACGCTCGATCAGGCCGGTTCCTTCCGCAACCGCGAGATTCCCTGGTGGCTCGGCGCCCGCACGACGCCGCCGGCGCTGGGCGATTTCCACGGCCGCCTGCGCGACGCCATGGTGCAGGCCAACGTGTCGCTGGAGCGCATGCGCTTCGTACCGCACCTGACCATCGCGCGCAACGCCAAGATCGCCCTGCCGCCGACGCCGATCGAGCCGATCCGCTGGGAGATCGCCGAGTTCGCCCTGATCCGCAGCCGGCTCGACCTCAAGCCGGTCAGCTACGAGCTGCTCGGCCGCTGGCCGCTGCTCGGCGCCGCCGGGGAACCGCCGGCGCCCGCCGCGCCGCCGCAGCTGACGCTGTTCTGAGGCCCGGCCTCAGCGCGTCGCCGAGGCGCGCGCGAGGCGGCGGTGCGCGCGCTTCTGCTCGCGGTACTGCACCGGCGTCATGCTCGACCAGCGCTTGAAGGCGCGGTAGAAGGTACTCGGTTCCGAAAAGCCGGTGAGATAGACGATGTTCTCGATCGGCTCGTCGGTGCTCGCCAGCAGGCGCTTGGCCAGCGCGAAGCGGAAGTCCGACAGCAGCTCCGAGAAGCTGGTGCCGGCGCGCGACAGCTCGAAGCGCAGGCGCCGCGTCGGCACGCCGAGTTCCTCGGCGACGTCCTCGAGCGTCAGCTGGTCGAGTTCGAGGCGCTGCGCGAACAGCTTCTGGATCTTCTCGATGAGGTCATGGCGGCGCAGCTTCGACAGGCGCCGCTCGGCGAGGTCCTCGTGCAGCTTCAGCAGGTCCGGGTCCCAGCGCGGCGAGCGGTATTCGAGGATCGCCGGGTCGAACCAGATCTCGCTTTCCGGCGCGCCGAAGCTGACGGGGCAGCCGAAGGTGTCGTCGTAGTCCGCCTGGCTGGCGCGCTGGCTGCAGTGCAGGGCGACGCGCTGCGGCGCGAACTTCTGCTCGGTGACGCTCTTGAGGAAGTTGATGAGCTCGTAGACGACGCAGATTTCGGTGTGGCGCAGCTGCGGCGCGTCGGCCGCCGTGCCCTTGACCAGCGCGCGCGCGCCTTGCGCATCCTTGACGATGCGCACGTTGAGCGCGTCGGACAGCAGGCGCAGGTACTTGAGGGCGCGGTCGAGTCCCTCGCCGAGCGTCGCGCTGCTGAAGATCAGGTATTCCAGCACCTCGCCGTGGAACACCGGCATGTGCTTGCACAGGTGCAGGCCGATCTCGGCATCGCCGGTGACAGCCTCGACGGTCTCCCAGAAATAGGCCTGCAGCTGGTGCGGCGTGCGCATCTCGCGCAGCGGCAGGTCTTCGGCGTTGTAGCCGAGACGCTCATAGATGGCGTTGACGTTGAGGCCGGCCTTGACCATGCCGGCATGAACAATCTCCAGGAAATACCCCGAATCGCGCATGCCCTTGGACCCTGACGATGTTGTCGGAAAGGCCAATAGTTTGCCGAAATGACAGCGCGAGGTCACGCGTGCCGCGGCGCGGGGCCGGCGGCAGCGGCAAGCCGCCGACCGGCAGGGGATGTGCCGCGACTGCCGCCCCAGCAATGTCCGGCGCCGCGGCGGCAGGACGGACGCCGCGGCGCGTGCCAACAAAAAGGGCCGGCGATGCCGACCCTTTTCAGCGCAGGCGAAGCTTACTCGACGACTTTCAGCTCGGCCGCGCCGCTGTCCGAGATCTTCAGTTCGACGCGGCGGTTGGCCTGGCGGCCTTCCTCGGTGCCGTTGCTCTCGATCGGCTGCGTCGCACCGTGGCCGACGGCCTGCATGCGTCCGGCGTCGACGCCGTGGCCGGCGAGGAATTGCACGACGCTGCGCGCGCGGCGCTGCGACAGGCTCTTGTTGGCGGCGGCCGAGCCGACGTTGTCGGTGTGGCCGCCGACCTCGACCTTGACGTCCGGATAGGCCTGCAGGACTTCCGCCACGTTGTTCAGCGCGCCCTGCGCCTCGTCGCTCAGCGCGTCGGAATTGGTCGCGAACGTCACGCCCTTGAGCACGAAGCGCTGGCCCGGCGCGCACCCGTTCTCGTCGACCTGCTCGCCGGCTTTCGGCGTGCGGCAGTCGCCGACCAGCGCGCAGCCATTGGCGAGCACCTTGGCGCCGGCCGGCGTGCGCGGGCATTCGTCGACGTCGTCGGCCACGCCATCGCCATCGCCGTCACCCGGCGCGGCGGCGGCCGCGGCGCTCTCGCAGCCCTTGTCGTCGACGACTGCGCCGGCCGCGGTGCCCGGGCACTGGTCGACGTCGTTGCCGACGCCGTCGTTGTCGTCGTCGCTCGACGCCGTGGAGGCGACTTCGACCGGCGGCTCCTCGGCGGCCGGCGCTTCCTTGGTGCCGCCGAAGGGGAACAGCAGGCCGATGTTGTAGACGCCCTCGGCGAAGTTCGAATTCTTGCCCTTCTCGCCGGTCGGCAAGCTGCCCTTGTCGTCGGTGCGATAGCGCGCTTCGGCACGCAGCAGGATGTGCGGCGTGATCGGCTGCAGATAACCGAGGCCGACGTCGTAGACCGTGGAGTCGTAGTTGGCGCGCGGTCCCGGCAGGTCGCTGGTGTGGCCGACCATCAGCGAGACGATGCCGTACAGGTTGGGCAGCGTCTTCGAGGGGAAGAACAGGGCGCTGGCGCCGTAACCGTTCAACTCGGCGCTGCCGCCGCCGTTCTTGGCGTCCGCCTTGGTGTAGAAGCCGGTGGCTTCGAGCGCCAGGCCCCAGGTGAGCTTCTTGCCGATGGCGAGAATGCCGCCGAGACCGCCGTCGGTGCCGCGATCGCTGTCGGAGTCGGTGTACGAAAACATCGGCGCGATGTACCACGGCGTGCCGCTCATGCCGTGCTGCACGTCGGCGGCCTGCAGCTGATTGCCGCCGTCCTCGTCCTGCGCCCACGCATGGCCGGCGACACCCAGCGCGCAGACCAGGCCCAACGCCCTCAATCCTTTCATTGCCTCTCCCCTAAAATTGTTCTGTGGAGAACCGCCCGCGGCGAATATAGCAGCGCGATCGGGGCGGAGAAGCGGCATGAGCGGACCACGCGACTGGCGCTCCGGCAACGTATAATCGCCGCCCTTTTCCCCTGAATGAAGACCGCATCCGCAATGGAAGCGCATCAGCTACGCAATGAGGTGACGGCTCTGCAGGCGCGTTTCGACGCCCTGCGGGGCTATCTTTGACTACGACGTCAAGAAGGACCGCCTGGTCGAAGTCAACGCCGAGCTCGAGACCAGCGAGGTCTGGAACAAACCCGAGTACGCCCAGAACCTGGGCCGCGAGCGCGCCAAGCTCGAGGACGTGATCCAGCCGCTCGAGGCGGCGGCCACCGGCCTCAAGGACGCGCTCGATCTGCTCGAACTCGCCGAAGCCGAGAATGACCAGGCGACGGTCGACGAGGTCGAGCGTGACATCCAGCGCTTCGTCAAGATGGCCGACGACATGGAGTTCCGCCGCATGTTCAGCGGCGAGCTCGACAACGCCAATGCCTATCTCGACGTGCAGGCCGGCTCCGGCGGCACCGAAGCGCAGGACTGGGCCGAAATGCTGGCGCGCATGTACATCCGCTGGGCCGAGGCCAAGGGCTTCAAGGTCGAACTGATGGAACGCTCGGACGGCGAAGTCGCGGGCATCAAGTCGGCGACGCTGTACATCGCCGGTCCTTACGCCTACGGCTGGCTGCGCACCGAAACCGGCGTGCACCGCCTGGTGCGCAAGTCGCCGTTCGACTCCGGCAACCGCCGCCATACCTCGTTCTCCGGCGTGTTCGTGTCGCCGGAAGTCGATGACGACATCGACATCGAGATCAATCCGGCCGACCTGGAAGTGGCGACCTATCGCTCGTCCGGCGCCGGCGGCCAGCACGTCAACAAGACCGAGTCGGCGATCCGCATCAAGCACGTGCCGAGCGGCATCGTCGTCGCCTGCCAGACCGAACGTTCGCAGCACGCCAACCGCGACCGCGCGATGAAGATGCTCAAGGCGCGCCTCTACGAGCAGGAAATGCAGAAGCGCAATGCGCAGAAGCAGGCGCTCGAGGACTCCAAGAGCGACATCGAATGGGGCAGCCAGATCCGCTCTTACGTGCTCGACCAGTCACGCATCAAGGACCTGCGCACCGGCGTCGAAATCGCCGACACGCAGAAAGTGCTGGACGGTCATCTCGATCCGTTCATCGAGGCGAGCCTCAAGCAGGGACTCTAATGAGCGAAGAACAGAAGGGCGCGCCGCAGCAGGACGAGGCTTCCAGGCCCGGCCTCGGCCAGGCGGACGAAAACTACGTGATCGCCGCGCGTCGCGAAAAGCTCGACAAGCTGCGCGCCGCTGGCAACGCGTATCCGAACACCTTCCGCCGCGATGCGCTGGCGGACTTCCTGCATGGCATGTACGGCGAGCGCGAAGCCGCCGAGCTGGAAGGCGCGACGCAGGTCTTCGCCGTCGCCGGCCGCCTGATCGCCAAGCGCGTGATGGGCAAAGCCAGCTTCGGCCAGCTGCAGGACATGTCGGGCCGCATCCAGATCTTCGTGCAGCAGAACGCGATCGGCGCCGAGGCCTACGACGCCTTCAAGCACTACGACGTCGGCGACATCGTCGGCGTGCGCGGCACCGTGTTCAAGACCAAGACCGGCGAGCTGTCGGTCAAGGCGCAATCGGTGGAACTGCTGGTCAAGGGCATCCGCCCGCTGCCGGAGAAGTGGGCGGGCCTCACCGATACCGAAATCCGCTACCGCCAGCGCTACGTCGATCTGATCGTCAATCCGGAAGTCAAGCGCACCTTCGAGAAGCGCGGCCAGACGGTGCGCTTCATCCGCAACTTCCTCGACGCGCTCGGCTTCATCGAAGTCGAGACGCCGATGCTGCAGCCGATTCCCGGCGGCGCGACGGCGCGGCCGTTCATCACGCATCACAACGCGCTCGACCGCGATCTGTACCTGCGCATCGCGCCGGAGCTGTTCCTCAAGCGCCTGGTGGTCGGCGGTTTCGAGAAGGTCTACGAGATCAACCGCAACTTCCGCAACGAGGGCTTGAGCACGCGGCACAATCCCGAGTTCACCATGCTGGAGTTCTACCAGGCCTACGCCGACTACCGGGACGCGATGGATCTGGTCGAGACGCTGATCCGCGATCTGACGCTGACGGTGAACGGCGGCGGCAAGCTGCGCTATCAGGATCGCGAATACGATCTGGAACAGCCGTTCAGGCGCATCTCGATGCTCGACGCCGTGATCGAATACGCGACGCTGGCGCCGGGCGCGGTCGAGACGCTGAGCGGCTGCGAGCCGCTCAATGCCGGCGAGCTGCGCAACATGAACGAGGTCTACATGCAGCAGGTGCTCGGCGCCTGGGGCGTCAAGACCAAGGGCATGGGGCCGGGCAAGCTGCTGACTGAAATCTTCGAGAAGACCGTCGAGCCGAACCTGTTCGACCCGACCTTCATCACCGAGTATCCGACCGAAGTCTCGCCGCTGGCGCGCCGCAACGATCACAACCCGGACGTCACCGACCGCTTCGAGTTCTTCATCGGCGGCCGCGAAGTCGCCAACGGCTTCTCCGAGCTCAACGACGCCGACGATCAGGCCGCGCGCTTCAAGGCGCAGGTCGCGGCCAAGGACGCCGGCGACGACGAGGCCATGGTCTACGACGCCGACTACATCCGCGCGCTCGAATACGGCCTGCCGCCGACCGCCGGCGTCGGCATCGGCATCGATCGCCTGGTGATGTTCCTCACCGATTCGCCGAGCATTCGCGACGTGCTGCTTTTCCCGCAGATGCGTCCGGAGGCTTGAGGCCGGTCGCGTCGCTCGAATCCGGACGTCCTTCGCCGCAACCCTCTCCGCATGCGTGGAGAGGGAGGATTCATCAGCACGGAGCTGCAGCGCATGTCCACGTTGTCCACCGCTGAAGCCGCCAGACATCTCGCCGAGCACGACACGCTGCCGCCGGGACTGACGCGGCGCAAGCTGATCCCGATCCTGGCGATGACCACCGCGCTCGGGCCGATGTCGATCGACATGTACCTGCCGAGCCTGCCGGCGCTCGAAGCGCATTTCCATTCCGACGCGGCGACCACGCAGCAGACGCTGGCGAGCTATTTCGTCGGCCTGTCGATCGGCCAGCTGTTCTACGGGCCGGTCTCCGATTCGCTCGGCCGCCGCAAGCCGATGCTGTTCGGCCTGATCCTCTACGTGATCGCCGCGTTCGGCTGCCTGTTCGCGCGCGAGATGGAACATCTGGTCGCGCTGCGCTTCCTGCAGGCGCTCGGCGGCTGCGCCGGCATGGTCATCACGCGCGCCATCGTGCGCGACTGCTTCCCGGCGCAGGCCATGGCGCGCGTGCTCTCGCTGCTGTTGCTGATCATGAGCGTCGCGCCGATTCTCGCGCCGATGGCCGGCGGCTATCTGTTCCGCTGGTTCGGCTGGCAATCGATCTTCGCGCTGCTGGTCGTCTACGGCCTGCTGTGCGCGGCGGTCGTCGGGCTCGGCGTGCCCGAAACCCTGCGCGGCGAGCGCAAGCCGCTCAGCTTAGCCGGGGCGGCGCGCACCTACGCCAAGCTGATCAGCCATCGCCGCTTCATGGGCTATGCGCTGGCCGGCGCGACGGCGCAGGCCGGCCTGTTCGCGTACATCTCCAGCTCGTCGTTCGTGTTCATCGACCACTACGGCATCGCGCCCGAGCACTACGCGTGGATCTTCGGCGTCAACGCCTGCGGCCTGATCGGCGCCTCGCAGATCAATTCGCTGGCGCTGAACCGCGTGCCGGTGCAACGCCTGCTGCGCCGCGCGCTGCGCGTGTATGTGGCGGCCGGCGTGCTGATGGTCGCGGCGACGCTGAGCGGCGTCGGCGGCATGTGGAGCGTGCTCGCCGGCCTGTTCGTCTGCATGTCGGCGATGGGCTTCTCGTTTCCCAACTCGACGGCGGCGGCGATGGCGCCGTTCGGTGATCGTGCCGGCAGCGCCGCGGCCCTGCTCGGCACCCTGCAGTTCGCGATCGCCTCGGTGTCCAGCTTCGCCGCCGGCCATCTCTACAACGGCACCGCGGTGCCGATGGCGGCGATCATCGCCATCTGCGGCATCAGCGCGCTGCTGCTGCTGCGCTGGCTGGCGCCGCCGCCGGCGGCGACGGCCTGAAAGCTCAGCTGCGCCCGCGCTCGCGATATTCGGCGGGCGCGTTCGCCACGACGTCCGGCAGCGCTCCGCCGCCCTTGCGCGTCTGGCGCGGGAAGACGCTGAACTGATTGAGGCGCAGGCGCACCTGCTGGCCGGCGCGCAGCGCCTGCGTGTCGTGATGCAGATGCGGCACCTCGATCTCGATCGCCTGCCCGGAGTGCACGGCCGTCGCCTCGCAGCGCACGATCGGGCCGGTGCGCTGCATGCTGCGGATCACCGCGTCGAAGCCGGCGGCGTGCGCATCGGTCACGCGCAGATCGCTCGGCCGCACGTAGACGTCGACCGGGCCGGCGGCGTGAATCGAATCGGTGACGATCGCGCTGGTCTGGCCGTCGACGTAGACCTCGCGACCACGCACCTCGCCGGGCAGCACGTTGGTATTGCCGAGGAAGTCGAACACGAACGGCGTCGCCGGCTTCTCGTAGACCTCGTCGGTGCTGCCGACCTGTTCGATGCGGCCCTTGTTCATCACCACGACGCGGTCGGCGAGTTCGAGCGCCTCTTCCTGGTCGTGCGTGACGAAGATCGTGGTCACGCCGGTCTTGTCGTGCAGCTGGCGCAGCCAGCGGCGCAGGTCCTTGCGCACCTTGGCGTCGAGCGCGCCGAACGGCTCGTCGAGCAGCAGCACGCGCGGCTCGATCGCCAGCGCGCGGGCCAGCGCGACACGTTGTCGCTGGCCACCGGACAGCTGCGTCGGGTAACGCTTCTCGAGCCCCGCCAGCTGCACCAGCTCGATCAGCTCGCGCGCCCGCTCGCGGATGATCGCTTCCGGCGGGCGTTCGCCGCGGGAGCGCACGCGCAGGCCGAAGGCGACGTTGTCGAGCACCGTCATGTGCTTGAACAGCGCGTAGTGCTGGAACACGAAGCCGACGCGGCGCTCGCGGATCGGCTGGTCGGCCATGTCCTCCTCGCCGAACAGGATCTGGCCGCGGTCGGGGAACTCCAGGCCGGCGATCACGCGCAACAGCGTCGTCTTGCCGGAACCGGAGGGGCCGAGCAGGGCGATCAGCTCGCCGGACTCGATGTCGAGATCGACACCGCCGAGCGCCGGAAAGCTGCCGAAGTTTTTCTGGATGCCGCGAACCTTGATGTCCATCAGTGTTTCCTCGAAGCCGACAGCTCTTCCCCGTGCCGCCATTCGAGCCATGCCTTCAGGCCCAGCGTCAGCAGGGCCAGCAGCGCGAGCAGCGAGGCGACGGCGAAGGCGGCCGAGAACTGGTACTCGTTGTAGAGGATCTCGACGTGCAGCGGCATCGTGTTGGTCTGGCCGCGGATGTGGCCGGAGATGACGCTGACCGCGCCGAACTCGCCCATCGCGCGCGCGTTGCAGAGCAGCACGCCGTACAGCAGGCCCCAGCGGATGTTCGGCAGCGTCACGCGCCAGAAGGTCTGCCAGCCGGAGGCGCCGAGCGACAGCGCCGCCTGCTCGTACTCGGTGCCCTGCTCCTGCATCAGCGGGATCAGCTCGCGGGCGATGAAGGGGAAGGTGACGAAGATCGTCGCCAGCACGATGCCGGGCGCCGCGAACGCAACCTTGATGCCGTGATCCATCAGCCAGGGCCCGGCCCAGCCGTGGGCGCCGAAGATGAGGATGTAGATCAGGCCGGCGACCACCGGCGACACCGAGAACGGCAGATCGATCAGGGTGATCAGGAAGGACTTGCCGCGGAAATCGAACTTGGTGATCGCCCAGGCCGCCGATACGCCGAACACGAGATTGAGCGGCACGGCGATCGCCGCCGTCAGCAGCGTCAGCCGGATCGCCGACCACGCGTCCGGCTCGGTGATCGCCGCGAAGTACGCGGCGAAGCCATTGCGCAGCGCCTCGACGAAGACGGCGATCAGCGGCAGGAACAGGAAACCGAGCAGGAACAGCAGGGCCGCGAGGATCAGCGTCCAGCGCACCCACGGCACCTCGGTCACCGCCGCGTTGCGCCGCATCAGCGGGCCCTGACCGAACTCCGGCGGCAGGCCCGGCGGGTCCTGCAGGGTGGTGTCGAAGACGGTGCTCATGTTGTCGAGTCCGAAGGGTCGGGGCGCCGTTCATGGCGCGACGGCAATGCGCGGCGCGCGGCCGGCCCGCGAGGCGCGCCGCGCCCGGTGCGGGCGCTCACCGGCTGCCGCCATGGCGCTTGCGCGCCCAGACCTGCAGGCCGTTGACCAGCAGCAGCAGGATGAACGACAGGATCAGCATCGCGCTGGCGACCGCGGTGGCGCCGGCGTAGTCGAATTCCTCGAGCTTGATGATGATGAGCAGCGGCGCGATTTCCGACACCATCGGCAGATTGCCGGCGATGAAGATGATCGAGCCGTACTCGCCGACCGCGCGCGCGAAGGCGAGCGCGAAGCCGGTCAGCACGGCCGGCAATACGGTCGGCAGGATCACCCGCGTGATCGTCTGCCAGCGGTCGGCGCCGAGCGAGGCGGCGGCCTCCTCCAGCTCCTTCTCGGCATCCTGCAGCACCGGCTGCACCGTGCGCACGACGAAGGGCAGGCCGATGAAGGTGCAGGCGACGATCACGCCGAGCGGCGTGTAGGCGATCTTGATGCCGAGCGGCTCCAGGTATTGGCCGATCCAGCCGTTGCCGGCGTAGAGCGCCGTCAGGGCGATGCCGGCGACCGCCGTCGGCAGCGCGAAGGGCAGGTCGATGATCGCGTCGAAGAAGCGCTTGCCGGGGAATTCGTAGCGCACGAAGACCCAGGCGACCAGGGTGCCGAACACGGCATTGATGCTGGCGCCGATCAGCGCCGCGCCGAAGCTGAGCTTCAGCGCGGCGAGCACGCGCGGCGAGCTGACGACGTGCCAGAAGCCTTCGAAACCGAGGCCGGCGGCCTTGAAGAACACGCCGGCCAGGGGAATCAGCACCAGCAGGCTCAGGTAGACGATCGTGTAGCCGAGCGTCAGGCCGAAGCCGGGGATCGCCGTGGTGCGCACAGTGTGGGTCTTGCTGCGCGGTGAAAGGACGAGACTGCTCATGGAAGGCCTCTCAGCGTTTCGCGTAGATCTGGTCGAACACGCCGCCGTCGGCGAAGTGCGTGGCCTGCGCCTGCGGCCAGCCGCCGAAGGCCGCGTCGACGCTGAACGCGTTCACCGCCGGGAACCGCTCGGCGTACTTCTTGAGCACGGCCTCGTCGAGCGGACGCAGATCGTTCCTGGCGATGATTTCCTGGCCGGCCTCGCTGAAGTGCCAAGCGAGATAGGCCTTCGCCAGTTTCTCGTGGCCCTTCTTCGCTGCGTACTTGTCGACCACGGCGACCGGGTTGTCGGCACGCACCGTGACCGACGGCACCACGACCTCGAACTTGTCCGGACCGAGTTCCTTCTGGATCAGGCGGATCTCGTTCTCGAAGGTCAGCAGGGCATCGCCGATGCCGCGCTGCGCGAAGGTGGTGGTCGCGCCGCGGCCGCCGGTGTCGAGCACCGGCACGTTGCCGAACAGCCGGGTCACGAACGCGCGCGCGCTCTGCTCGCTGCCGCCGGGCTGTTGCAGCGCGTACTGCCAGGCCGCGAGATAGCTGTAGCGGCCGTTGCCGGACGTCTTCGGATTGGGAATGACGATCTGCACGCCGGGCTTCACCAGATCGTTCCAGTCGCGGATGTGTTTCGGATTGCCCTTGCGCACCAGGAACAGGATCGGCGACCACGAAGGGCTGGCGCCATGCGGATACTTCGCCGCCCAGTCCTTGCCGAGGATGCCGGCCCTGGCGATGGCGTCGATGTCGAGCGGGTTGTTCATCGTCACCACGTCGGCTTCGAGACCGTCGATCACCGAGCGCGCCTGCTTGCTTGAGCCGCCGTGCGACTGGTCGATGTCGACGCTCGCGCCGGTCCTGGTCTTCCAGTCGGCGACGAAGGCCGGATTGAAGTCGCGGTAGAAGTTGCGCGCGACGTCGTAGGAGACGTTCAGCAGCGGCGTGTCGGCCCGCGCCAGCGGCGCGGCGGCGCCGAGCAGGGCGGCGAGGATGAACGTCAAGCGGCGGGCATTCATGGCGGTCATGTGGTGTCGTGGTGGCGCATCACACGAAGCGCAGTTCGTGCGCGCCGTATTGCTGCTCCTGCGGCTGCAGCGGTTGTGCGAGCGGAAACAGCTTGCGGTCGAGCCAGCGCGTGTTGCTGATCCACAGGCCGTCGATCTCGACGCCGTGCGCGCGGTTGACGAGCACGATGCGGCGCAGGCGCTGATCGAGCAGCGCCAGCTTGTTTTCCGGCTTGAGGCCGTGTTCGAGGATCTGGATGAAGGCGTAGTCGCTGAGCAGGCCGGGATGGCGCTGCGCGAGCGGGCGCAGCACGTCGCTGACGAAATGCCAGGTGTCCGATTTGCCGGGCACGCGCGTTTCCAGCCGCAGCGTGCCGTTGTGCATCAGCCACACGCCGTCGACGATCTTGAACGGATGCACGTTGTCGAGCCCGCTGCCGCCCTTGGTCTGGCGGCGCAGGTGCAGCACGTATTCGGCGCCGCGGTGCACGCGCTCGACGTCGAGCAGTTCGTCGACGTTGACGATGGCGCGCTTCTCGATCACGGTGCGGCCGCCCTCGTCGAAACCCATCAGGCCCCAGCCCTCGGCGTTGTGCACGGCGGCGGCGGCGAGCAGGTCGGCGGGAATCTCGGCACCGGCCGGCTTGTGGATGATCAGGCACATCGCGGCGTCCTCCGTTAGCTCAGCTTGGCGACCAGCACTTCGGTCGCCTTGAAGATCGCCAGCACGTCGCTGCCGATGCGCAGCGGCAGGCGGTCGACCGAACTCGTCGTGACGACGGCGCTGATGATGCCGGCGGGCGTCTCGACCTCGATCTCCGACATCACCGGGCTGCGATGGATCGCGACGATGCTGCCCTTGAACTGATTGCGGGTATTGATGGCGGTGACGCTCACGGCGATGCCTCCGTTTCTGGGACCTTTTGCGGAAAGAGCGGGCGGCAGCGGCTTCAGGCGGCCTGATCGCCGATCTTCGCGATCAGCACTTCGGTGGCCTTGAACAGCGCCAGCGCGCTGTCGCCGATGCGCAGGCTCAGGCGGTCGATCGAGCTCGTGGTGACCACGGCGCTGATCACGCCGGCCGGCGTTTCGATCTCGACTTCCGAGACCACCGGGCCGCGATTGATCGCGACGACGCTGCCCTTGAACTGGTTGCGGGTGTTGATCGCGGTGACGGACATGGGGGAAGTTCCGGTTAGGGAGTGAAAAAAGGGGCGGCGGGGCGGCTGAAAAGCTTCAGCAGTCCCCGCCCGCCACCGGGAGCGCTCAGTTCTTCAGGTAAATCTGGTCGAACACGCCGCCGTCGGCGAAGTGCGTCTGCTGCGCCTTGGTCCAGCCGCCGAAGTCGGCGATCGTGACGAGCGGAATCTTCGGGAAGACGTTGGCGTACTTCGCGGCGATGGCCGGATTGATCGGCCGGTAGTGGTTCCTGGCGATGATCTCCTGCGCCTCGTCGGTGTAGAGATACTTCAGATACGCCTCGGCCACCTTGCGCGTGCCTTTCTTGTCGACGTTCTTGTCGACGACCGCGACCGGCGGCTCGGCGAGGATCGAGATCGACGGCGCGACGATCTCGAACTTGTCGGCGCCGAATTCCTCGAGCGACAGGAAGGCCTCGTTCTCCCAGGCCAGCAACACGTCGCCGATGCCGCGCTGCACGAAGGTCGTGGTCGCGCCGCGAGCGCCGGTGTCGAGCACCGGCGCGTTCTTGAACAGCGCCTTGATGTACTCGCGCGCCTTGGCGTCGTCGCCGTTGTTCTTCTTCAGCGCATACGCATACGCCGCGAGGTAGTTCCAGCGCGCGCCGCCCGAGGTCTTCGGATTCGGCGTGACGACGCTGATGCCCGGCTTCACGAGGTCATCCCAGTCCTTGATCTTCTTCGGGTTGCCCTTGCGCACCAGGAACACGATGGTCGAGGTGTACGGCGCCGAGTTGTTCGGCAGACGCGACTGCCAGTTGTCCGGCAGCGACTTGGCGTTCTTGGCGATCGCATCGATGTCGGCAGCCAGCGCCAGCGTCACTACGTCGGCGTCGAGGCCGTCGATGACGGCGCGGGCCTGCTTGCCCGAGCCGCCATGCGACTGCTGGATCGTCACCGTGTCGCCGGTCTTGGCCTTGTAGTCGGCGGCGAAGGCGGTGTTGACGGCCTTGTAGAGCTCGCGCGTCGGATCGTAGGAAACGTTGAGCAGATCGTATGAAGCGGCGTGGGCCGAGAGCGGCAGCGTCAGCGCAGCCGCAATCGTGAGGAACAATGATTTCTTGATCATGATGATCTCCTGGCGTTCGTCCGGGTTCAGAACGCGACTTGGAAGCGGGTGAACAGCAGCTTTTCGTCTTCGCGGTCGCCGGTCGTGGCGCCACCGTCGAAGCTGGTCTGCGAATAGGTCAGCGCGATCTTCAGATTGTTGATGGGATACCAGTTGGCGCCAGCCGCCCAGGTCGTCGCCTTGCTCGCCGACTTGGTGATGTCAGCGTAGGTCTTGTTCGTGAAGGCATCGTTGTCGACGTCGAGTACGCCGTAGCGCGCAACCAGTTCCCAAGCGCCTACGCCACCCTGTGTGATCGAATTCTTCGGCTTGGTCAGGCCGGTGTAACTCGCATCCTCACCAGTCAATAGATAGTTCGCAACCGCCTGCCATGCTTTGTTGTCGAGCTTTTCATGGGCGGCAGCATTCGCGACTTCCTGCTTGGCGACGATGTACTCGGCGAGCAGACCGAAGCTGTTGCGGTAGTAGTACGCCTGCGGGCTGATGCGCGTTTCGGCGCCGTCGTAGGTAACCGCCGTCTGGTAATTGAAGAAGGTGTTCTGCCCCGGCGTGCGGTACTTCACCTGGCTGGAATCACCGTTGCCCAGCTTCTCGCCATACGAGCCACCGACACCGAGGCCAAGTCCCTGGAACAATCCCGGGCTGTTCTTGAACGGTTCGGTGAACAGACGCGCCGCCACTTCCTTGCGATTGTCGCCTGAGCTGTTGGTGCTGCCTGACTGTTGCGTGCCGTCGCGGCCGTCAGGCGCGCCATTGAACACACCCAGCGCATAGGTGGTGGTGCTCGACAGGAACGCGCCACCGAACTGCAGACCAATGTCACGGTTCGGGCCGAGTTCGGTCGGGAAGCCGCGTTCGTTGAACACGGTTGCCGAGCTGGCCTGCAGGTTTTCGAGCACGACCGGCGCCTTGAACTTACCGGCACGAGCGTAGAACGCCGGATCGATGCGCCATTCGCCGTACACGTCGGAGACTTCCGGCGAGTCCTTTCCGAAGTTCGGCTGGATGCGGAAGAACAGTGCCTTGCCGAGCGTCAGTTCGAAGGTCGGCTCGACGCGGCGCATCAGGAAACCGTCGCCGGTACGCGGCGCCTTGTCGTCGACGAACCAGCGGCCGTCGGCCTGCAGCAGGCCGCGGAACTTGAATTCGTAGTCGCCCTTGGCCGACTTGATGCTGAAACCCTTTTCGTTGGCCGAAACGGTCGCGCTGTCCTTGGCCTTGGCGTCGCTTTCTTCCTTCTGGATCTCGAGCTGGCGCTCGAGGACCTTGATGCGCTGGTCGAGGTCTTCGACCGACGGTGCCGCTTCCTGGGCGTATGCCGTACCGGCAACCGCGACGAGCGGCAGCAGTGCGAGACCCTGGAACCCCCTCTTGAGATGCTTCGACATGAAACGCGACTCCCTCGTCACGGTGTTGGAAAGTGCGCGCATGGTGCCGAGCGACAACCTCGACGTAAAAGAATAAATAAGGCTTCTTATATTCCTGTAAGCGATATAAGAGTGTAAAAAAAGGCCGCCGATGGCAGGCGGCGGCCGAGGGACGGGGGCGCGCGGACGCTCAGTCGATGAAGAGAGTCGCCGGATGCTCGAGCAGGGCTTTGACGCGCTGGATGAACTGCGCGGCATCGTAGCCGTCGACCATGCGGTGATCGAAGGACGAGGACAGATTCATCATCGTGCGCACCACGATCTGGCCGTGGCGCACGACGGGCCGCTCGACGAGCTTGTTGACGCCGATGATCGCCACTTCCGGCGCATTGATGACCGGCGTGGTGACGATGCCACCGAGCGCGCCGAGGCTGGTGACGGTGATCGTCGAGCCGGACAGCTCCTCGCGCTTGGCCTTGCCGCTGCGCGCCGCGTCGGCCAGCCGGCGGATTTCGGCGGCGCGGGCCCAGAGATCGAGGCGCTGCGCATGGCGCAGCACCGGCACGACCAGGCCGTTCGGCGTCTGCGTGGCGATGCCGACGTGCAGCGCGCGATGCCGCGAGACGACGCCGGCTTCGTCGTCATAGGTCGCGTTGACCTGCGGGAAGGCCGGCACCGCCCTGACCAGGGCCTGGATCAGCAGCGGCAGCAGCGTCAGCTTGCCGCGGTCCTTGTGCGTCTCGTTGAGATGCTGGCGCAACGCTTCGAGCTCGGTGACGTCGACTTCCTCGACGTACGCGAAATGCGGAATGCGTTGCTTGGCGCGCTGCATCGCCTCGGCGATCTTGCGGCGCAGGCCGATGATCTTGATCGACTCGACGGCGTCGTCGTCGACCGCCGTGGCGCGCGGCGGCGCGGCGTGGCGTTCGACGTCTTCGCGCGTGACGCGGCCCGACGGCCCGCTCGCCGTGACCTGGGCGATGTCGACGCCGAGTTCGCGGGCGCGCTTGCGCGTGGCCGGCGAAGCGGCGACCGGCAGCCCCTCCCGGGCTCGCGGTTCCGAGGCGTGCGGCGGCGCGCTGTCGTCGGCTGACGCGGCCTTGGCGGCGACGGGGTTGAAGACCGCCGCGCCATGTGTCGCGGCCGCGACCGGCGCGTCGTCGTCCGCCGCTTCATCGCTCACTTCCAGGGTCACCAGCGCGCCGCCGACCGGAATCTTGTCGCCCGGTGCGCCATGGATCTGCACCACGCGACCGGCGACCGGCGACGACAGTTCGACGGCAGCCTTGTCGGTCAGCATGTCGATCAGCTGCTGGTCCTCGGCGATGACGTCGCCGACCGCGACGTGCAGCTGCGCAATCTCCGATTCGGCGATGCCTTCGCCGATGTCCGGCAGCTTGAAGACGAAGGTCTTGGCCATCACGCGGTCTCCATCGTGCGCTTCAGCGCCGCGGCGACGCGGGCCGGGCCGGGGAAATAATCCCATTCGAGCGCGTGCGGGTAGGGCGTGTCCCAGCCGGTGACGCGCTCGATCGGCGCCTCGAGATGCCAGAAGCACTGCTCCTGCACCATCGCCGACAATTCGGCGCCGTAGCCGCCGGTGCGCGTCGCCTCGTGGACGATCACGCAGCGGCCGGTGCGCTTGACCGAGGCTTCGATTGTTTCCAGGTCGACCGGCAGCAGCGAGCGCAGGTCGATGACCTCGGCATCGACGCCGGATTCCTCGGCGGCGGCCAGGCACACGTGCACCATCGTGCCGTAGCACAGCACCGTCACCTCGTTGCCGGGCCGCACGATCGAGGCCTTGCCGAGCTCGATGCGGTAATGGCCCTCCGGCACCTCGGCCAGCGCGTGGCCGGCCCAGGATTTCAGCGGGCGATCGTGATGGCCGTCGAACGGCCCGTTGTAGAGGCGCTTGGGCTCGAAGAAGATCACCGGATCGTCGTCCTCGATCGCCGCGATCAGCAGGCCCTTGGCATCGTAGGGATTGCTCGGCATCACCGTCTTCAGGCCGCAGACGTGCGTGAAGATGCCTTCCGGGCTCTGGCTGTGCGTCTGCCCGCCGAAGATGCCGCCGCCGCAGGGCGAGCGCACCGTCAGCGGCGCCCAGTACTGGCCGGCCGAGCGATGGCGCAGGCGCGCCGCCTCGGAGACGAGCTGGTCGAAGGCCGGATAGATGTAGTCGGCGAACTGCACTTCGACGACCGGGCGCAGACCGTAGGCGCCCATGCCGATCGCCGTGCCGAGGATGCCGCCCTCGGCGATCGGCGTGTCGAACACGCGCGTCCGGCCGTACTTCTTCTGCAGGCCGGCGGTGGCGCGGAACACGCCGCCGAAGTAGCCGACGTCCTCGCCGAACACCACGACGTTGTCGTCGCGCTGCATCGTCACGTCCATCGCCGAGTTGATGGCCTGGATCATGTTCATCGTCGCCATGATCAGGCTCCCTTTCCGTCAAGTTTTTCGGCGAGCAGCTGCTCGCGCTGCCGGCGCAGGTGGATCGGCAGTTCCTTGAACACGTCGTCGAACATCGTGCCCGGATCCGGCTTGCTGCTGCCCAGCGTGCCGATCCGCTCGGCGGCGCGCAACGCGACCTTCACCTCGTTGTCGACCTGTTCGAGCATGGCCTTGTGGCGCTCCTCGGACCAGGCGCCGGTGGCGATGAGATGCTGCTTGAGCCGTGCGATCGGATCGCCGAGCGGCCAGTGCGCGGCCTCGTCGCCGGGCCGGTAGGCGGAAGGATCGTCGCTCGTCGAATGCGCGGCGGCGCGGTAGGTGTACAGCTCGATCAGCGTCGCGCCGTGATTGCTGCGCGCACGCTCGGCGGCCCACTGCGTGGCGGCGTAGACGGCGAGGAAGTCGTTGCCGTCGACGCGCAGGCCGGGAATGCCGTAGCCGATCGCGCGCGCCGCGAAGGTCGCGCACTCGCCGCCGGCGATGCCCTGGAAGCTGGAGATCGCCCACTGGTTGTTGACGACATTGAGCAGCACCGGCGCGCGGTAGACCGCGGCAAACGTCAGCGCGTGGTGGAAGTCGGCCTCGGCCGTGGTGCCGTCGCCGATCCAGCTGGCGGCGATGCGCGTGTCGCCCTTGATCGCCGAGGCCATCGCCCAGCCGACGGCCTGCGGGAACTGCGTGCCGAGATTGCCGGAGATCGAGAAGAAATTGACCTCGCGCACCGAGTACATCACCGGCAGCTGGCGGCCCTTGAGGCGGTCCGCGGCATTGCTGAACAGCTGGCACATCATGTCGACGATCGGCCAGTCACGCGCGATCAGCAGGCCCTGCTGGCGGTAGCTGGGGAACAGCATGTCGCCCGGATCGAGCGCCAGCGCCTGCGCGACGGCGACCGCCTCCTCGCCGGTGGACTTGATGTAGAAGCTGGTCTTGCCCTGGCGCTGCGCGCGCTGCATGCGGTCGTCGAAGGCGCGTGTCAGCGCCATCGCGCGCAGGCCCTTGATGAGCACCGGGGTCGGGATGTCCGGCGCCCAGGCGCCGACCGCGCTGCCGCTGTCGTCGAGCACGCGGATCATGCCGTAGGGAAAGGCGCGCAGCTCGCTCTCCGGCGTGTCGCTGTCCGGACGCGGCAGGGCGCCGGCGGGCGGAATCGTCATGCCTTCGAAGTCGGCAGGATCGCCGGGCCGGTGCTTCGGCTCCGGCACGTGCAGACGCAGCGGGGTCGCAGAACGCATGGTCAGCCCTCCTCGATGGCTGAAATATCGCCTTTCCGGAGAGTCTAAAAGCGGCGGCGCGGAATTTAGTTCTTTTATTGCCACTTCCGGCGTAAATTGCGGAACATAATTCCGGAGGCCCTGGAAGAATGGCGGAACAACATCCCGAAACGCTCGACACCCTCGATATCCGGATCCTCGACCTGCTGCAGGACGACGTCACCCTGCCGGTCGCCGAGATCGCCGAGCGCGTGGCCTCGTCGAAGACGGTGGTGTGGCGGCGCATGCAGCGCCTGATCGAGGGCGGCGTGATCCGCGAGCGCGTGGCGATCGTCGATCACCACAAGGTCGGACTCGGCATCATGGTGTTCGCGCACGTGAAGATGACGCGCCACAACCGCGACGCGCTGCCGACCTTCCTCGATGCCGTGCGCAAGCTGCCGGCGGTGATCGAATGCCACACGCTGATGGGCGACGTCGACTTCCTGCTGAAGATCGTCGTGCCGAGCGTGCAGGACTACGAGTACTTCGTCTGGAACAAGCTGTCGCAGATCGAGGGCGTGCAGGAAATCAGCTCCTCGATCTCGATGAGCCAGAGCATCAACACCACGCGCCTGCCGATCCGCGCGAGCAAGCCGCGCGCCTGATTCAGGGCGCGGGTGCCCGGCCGCATGATTCCCTCTTCCGTCGCGTCGCGACGCGCAAGGGGCAGACAGCTTTCAATAGCGCGGCACCGCCGGATCGATTTCGATCGACCAGGCGTCGATGCCGCCGGCGACGCTGGCGACGTCGCCGAAGCCATTCTTCTCGAGAAAGCGCGCCGCCAGTTCCGAGCGCACGCCGTGATGGCACAGCGCCGCGATCGGCGCCTGGCGGTCCAGTTCGCCGACGCGCTGCGGCAGCTCGTGCATGGGGATATGCACGGCGCCGGCGATGCTCGCCAGCGCCAGTTCGTCGGCGCCGCGCACGTCGACGAGCGTCACGGCCTTCGCGTCGAGCAGGGTCTTCAGTTCGGCAACGGAAATGGTCTTCATGCGCGGCAGTGTAGGCGGTGGGGCGGGTGCGCGGTAGCCGCTATTCGACGGTGAAGCGCACGATGCCGATCAGCTGATCGCTCTGCGTCAGCATGCGCACCTGCCAGTGGCCGCGCGGGTCTTCGCCGAAAGCGGTCTTGTGCGTCCAGGTGCGGTAGCCGGCCTCGCGGCTGCCGCTGATCGTGATCGGTATGCGTTCGACGACGCGGCCGTCGTGCCGCCATTCGTGGACGACCTGCTCGGAGAGGCCGCGCGGCGCGTGGATCGGCGTCCAGGCATACAGACCGTTGGCGGCGAGATCGGCGGCGCTGATGGTTTCGACGCTCGGCCCGGAGCGACGCGCCTCCGTATCGACGCTCCGGGCGGCGTGCGCGTCGTGGACGCGCAGCGTCGCCGGTGGAATCGCGAAACGCAGCAGGCTCAGCGCGCCGGCGAGCAGGGCGGCGGCGAGCAGCGCGCCGGGCCAGCGCAACCAGCGCGAGCCGGGCAGGGCGGCGGCGAAAGCCGGCACTGACACCGCGGCACCGGCGCCGATCGCCAGCCACAGGCTGGTGGCCGTGGTGATCTGCCAGAGCATCGGCGCCGCGGCGAGCACGGTCGTGAACGCCGCCGCGGCATGGAAGCTCCACAGCAGGCTGCGCCGCGCCACGACGCGGTCGAAGTACAAGGGATCGATCATCGACACCAGTGCGAACACGCTGACCAGCGCGACGAACAGCACCTGCGCGCTGCGCCACGTCGTCGCCGCCAGGAAGAACGGCAGCGTGAAGAAGAACGACTCCTGATGCAGGCCCTGCAGCAGATAGCGCACCAGCAGCGGCGAATGGCGCAGCCAGCGGCTGCGCTCGGCGAGGCGCAGCCAGTACGGTTCGAGCACGGCGATCAGCCAGGTCAGCGGCAGCAGCACGACCAGGGTCTGCGCGACTTTCTCCTGCCGCTGCACCAGCACGAGGCTGGCGACGCCGAGCAGGAAGCTGCCGAGCGCGACGAGATGCTTGTAACGCCCCCACAGCGCGAGCAAACGCGCCTGGCTGAAAGCCGTCCCGATCATGGCCCGGCTTGCGGATGGACGAGGTTGGCCAGTTCCGTGCGGCTGTAGACGCCGAGCTTGCGATACACGCGGTACAGATGATTGGCGACCGTCGACGGCGCCACGCCGATCTTCTTCGCCGCCTGCTTGAACGACAGCCCTTGCGCCACGCAGTGCACGATCTCGCGCTCGCGTGCGGTCAGGCGGTCGAGCGGACCGGCGGGCCAGATGATGATGAGGAACAGATCGCTGAGCCGTTCGCAGCGCACCATCAGATCCAGATGCGCGACCGTTTCGCCGGGCGCCGGCATCGGGAACGGCAGGCGCTGCGCCTCGCGCTTCGGCAGGCGGTCGTCGAGCAGATCGAGGAAGCGCGGCTGCGCCTCGTGGAACGTGCCGGTGGCATCGACCACCGCGCCCGCCGAGTCGGCCGGCCGGTCGGCATAGGTGCGCGCCAGATGCAGGAAGAAGGAATGCGAGGCGGCGTTGAACAGATGATAGATCGCGCGCTTCTGACGCAGCTTGTCCTGCTCGCTGAACGGCGCGGCGCGATCCTTGCGGTACAAGGTCAGCAGCGAGTAGAGGCCGCTGCGCCGATCGAGATGGCCGGTCGACAGGATGCGGTGGATGCCATACGGCGCGAAGGTGCTGCGATACAGCTCGGACGAAAAGAATTCGGCGTCCGGGAACACCTGCTGCATGTCGACCGGCGTGTCGAGGTTCTGCAGCAGCGCCGGGATGATCGGATTGATCGCGGTCGTCGTCACCAGCTGCTGCGGGAATTCCGGCGGCAGGCCGTGCACGGTCACCGAATGGAAACGCAGCTGCGAGGCCGTGCCGGTGCCCCACAGCGCGCCGTCGCAGGGCACGACACGCGCCAGCTGGGCGAGCGCCCATTCGCGGAACTGGCCGGCGGGAATCTGCAGGCCGGAGCGGTACAGGCGTGCGATCAGGCGATCGACCGGATCGATCGCTTCGGCGGGGGAAGACGTCAACATGCCGGTTCTACCAGTCGGCTCCTTTGGCGACGGGCGCTTTCGACGATGGGCGGCCCGGCGGTGGGCCCCCCGAGCCCCTACATATTTACTATCGGGCTGCGCGATGGCTGTCCACATACTAGCAGCATGAGCGCGGAGTGCCGCACGGAGGCTGCCCCATGAGAACCCTCGAACAATGGCTGGACGAATACAGTGCCAGTCATCGAAATCCCACGAACAAGCTGATCCACTGGATCTGCGTGCCGCTGATCGCCTTCTCGATCGCCTGTGCCCTGAAGGTGATTCCCGTCGGCCATGGCAACCTCAATGCGACGACCGTGATCGGCGGACTCGTGCTGCTCTACTACTTCCGCCTCTCCTGGCGCCTTGCGCTCGGCATGACGGCGGTCTTCGCGCTGGCGTACTGGCTGGTGCTGGCCTGCGAAGCCGCGTTCCCGGGGCTTGGCCTGCTGTGGCTCGCCGTCGCGATCTTCGTCGGCGCCTGGATCGGCCAGTTCTACGGCCACCACGTCGAGAAAGCCCGTCCTTCCTTCTTCAAGGACCTGCAGTTCCTGCTCATCGGCCCGCTCTGGCTGCTCGACGCCGCCTACCGGCGCTGGTCGATCCCGACAGGGCGGGGCGCGACAGCGCACTGAAGTCCGGTCGCAAGCCAAAGCGGCGTCGGTCGGGTCACACCAAAGCCGTTTGCGGGAGCGAAGCGAAGGCAGAACGACCGGCCAGGCACAGCTTAACGCTCGCGCTCACCCGCGGCCACGCCGGAGGGCCAAAGGCCCGGGGGCGTGGACGTCGGTTGCAGCGTGTTGTTCGGCGGCATGGAACCTCACCTTCCGCGCCTTCAACCAATATTCGATCTGCCACTGCTCGTAGCCGAGTAGCTCGCCTTCCCGGCGTTCAAATTCATCGTTCCACCCACATTTCTCGCCGTCATCCCACATCTTGAGATAGGCGTCGATCCGCCATCCTTCCGCTGGTAGCGCGTAAAGCAACCGTCTCACGCCTGCCAGAACCTGCACCCGTTGGACAAGACGGCCGCGCTCTACCCACGGCGTGAAAACGTCTTCGGGAAAGATCCATGGATCGCTCTCGACGTCCTGTCCGAAGAAGACGGCAAGTGGCTTTTTCCCTTTCAGCATTAATCTTAGTTCGCGTCCGGTATGAAGCTCATATGGGAGATCGTCCAGCCAGCTCGCCCCGCGGAGTACGCCCGCGATGTCGGGCTTCTCAATGTCGATGCCCATCGCCGCTCGTAGCCACGCCAACTCCTCGCTCTCCAGCGGTATGAATTCGCGCTGCGGTCTCGGCACATCGAACCGCGCTGCCAGTTCGTCTGCGCAAGCGCTCGGAATGCTCAGCGAGACGTCGATGCTTCGCGTACTCAAATCAACCAGATCCAACATGATGCCGCTCGATGCCACGGCTACTCCTTCAAGGCCGCCCAACGCCGAGCATCAGCCGCGTAGCTGCCGCAGCGAAGCGAAGGCAGGTACGTCGGTTGGAAGCGATGGTTGGGGCTTACTGGACACGACCGCCGAAACGTTCCTTGAAGCCCGCGCGCGCCTCGCCAGTGAATACCGAAAGATGGTCCTCCTCTACACGCTGTACGCCTAGCCCAAGGCGCGCCGCCTCCTCGCTCAGAAGGCCGGCGGGCTGCTTAATTGGGATAAGAAGTTTCTTTGGAGGATTGGGCGCCTGAGACAGGCCCGCCTGTAGAAGGCGCCTCGCCGAAGTTTTTGAAAGTTCCTTGGAGCGAACTGGAACAAACTCTGAGCCCAAGATGTAGCAGCTTGCGGCATCCATGAGCGCAACGACGTTGAAGTCGCCATCGGCCTCCGTTTGTAGCGGAGCATCGTTTAACTTGAACACGATCCAAGCTTCATTGATTTGGAACTGATTTGGATGGAGCACTGAAAGACCTCCTTAGTATGAGCCCCAACGCCTAGCTTCAGCCGCGGATTTTCCGTAGCGAAGCGGAGGAAAATACGTCGGCTGGAAGCTATTGTTGGGCCGCACTCCGCTCATGTGGCCGCCCGAAGAATGAGGGATGTTGCAAGCAACATGAAACCCACCGCACCTATGAGTTTTGACCATGGTGGCAGTGCTCTGACCTCAGCGGCTGGAAACGGGAAGGGCCGAAACAGAAGCTGAGGATGGCCGATGAACACGAGTGCCCCGCATATGGTGGCCAGCGCCCACGCAAGCCCGGACCAAGAACGTGATTGCAATGATGCAACCGACTGGATGACGGAGCCCAGCGCAACGAGAACAAATAGCGACCGAATAAGCCAAGGTTTAGCCTGCGCTTTCATGCGGCCCAACGCCGCGGTTAACCCGCGGACCGGCCGGAGGCCAGTACGTCGGGTTGAACCGCCTGTTGGGGAGCTTTGGCAAACCAAACTTCAAGAAACTTCTTCTCGCTGCCCTTGAACCATAACCAAAGGCCCGCCCACATACTTCCAACCCAAGCCGACAGCAGGACAAAAAGCGCCCAGTCTTTTGGTGTTTTGCCTACATGGCCGTCATTCATTACGAGCACAATCTTTTTGAACGGCTCTGTAAGAGCTGCTGCCATGAAGAATAGGAGGCCGGCTGCGAGCATCAAGCTGACGAAATGCTTGACGAGCTGAAAACGTCTTCCTCTCATACAGTCCTCGCTTTTGCTCCCCAACGCTGAGGTTCAGCCGCGGCCGAGCCGGAGGGCCGAAGGCCCGGAGGCGAGGCCGTCGGCTGCAACCTCTTGTTAGACGCCCTCGCGCTCTGTGATGATCTTTGCAAGTGCCTTTGCTCCTGGGGGCAGCACGCGCACGGACTTCTCATCCGAAGAAAGTTCGATCAGACGTTCCTTGTGCATCTTCCGCAGTAGCCGCAGGAAATATCCTCTGTTCTCGTATTCAGTCCAACTAAGCAGATCACTTACCTGTACGCCGACTGCGCTGGTTGCGGCGAGAATCAGCACCTGATCCTTTAAGGGAAGACCAACGTGAAGAATCCTCTTTACGTTTCCGTCATCCCATACGAGAGGGATACGTAGTTCTGCGAGCGCGTTTACCGTGGCCTGTGCCGCACCGATGGGCACGTTGTGGAAGACGCGAATGAGCTCCGAAAGAATCCACGTCGCCAGATTAACTACCGCGGCCGCATCCATGGGATTGGAATCTACGTCACCGCCTACATGCCCCACGCCTCGGTTGTTCCTTATCTCGTATAAACCCGGAAGAAGACGCGGTATTAGGATTTGAAAGCTTCTGGGGACATGGCCGTTCGATTCCAGTGCACGGCAAGCGGCCAGAAAGTTTGGTGGTTTAAACGGGGACGGCGGGTATGCGTTGGACGCATGACCATGCAAGATGGAATACACGATCTCGCAGAAGCGTCCCCCACTAAGCTCGGCGGGATTCCAGCGACGCTCCAGAAAATTCTGCAGGATGCTCCTGTACTCTTCCAGAAGAGGATCTCGGAGCCCCGCCGGAAGCGAGCCGAAAAGCGAGCCAGCCGGAATCATGCGTGGCCGAGCTTCTTTAAGCCCTCAGGTGAGATGTAGAACCCGCCGTCAGCCTTCTCGCAAAGTCCCTTGCTGACGTTCTTGTTGAGACAGTCCGCGGGATTCGCAAGCCGCTTCTGGTGGTTGTCGGTGAGAGCCTTGCTCACTGCCGCAGTCGTGAGTTTGTTGACGCCGCGTCGGCGAAGCCAGTCAGCGGTGATGAGGAATCGATCAACCTGATTGCTTTCGCCCCCTTTCTCCTTGATATAGCTAGAGAGGCTAGTAGTGAAAGTGGCATCCGCGGCGGCACCAGCGCCCGGTGCGGCCGCAGGCGTAGGAGGCGTGACGGGAGCCTGCGCGCCCAGAACGGCGGGAGCCGCCGACAAAACCTTTTCGAGTTGTTCTGCCAGCCAAGTCTGGTCGCCCTCCCCACTGAAGGAAACAGGGCCAAGGTTCACTTCGATTTTGGTGCCGGACATCTGCCACTCCTATCTAGCTGTAGCTAGTGTATAGGATAGCTGGAGCTAGCCACCAGTCAAGTCGGGCGTCTAACGCCAGCTTAAGCCGCGGCCACGCCGCCGAGCGAGCTTTCCGGAAGAGCAAAAGGCGGAAGGCGTGGACGTCGGCTTGAAGCGACAGTTATGGCCCAACCCAAGCGCTGCTACGCGGCGCGACCACGACAGCAGGAACGAACTCGCAGGACCAAACCAGCTGGCCGAGTGGAACAGCACCGCCCGAGACGCAGCTGAACTCGACGAACCCAGCGACGAACTCAGGCCGCTCTCAAAGCCGAACTGCAACCCGGCTCGCTGCAAGCCTGAAAGAAGCACGATGTTTCCGAGGTTGACCACGCTATGCCTTGGGCCTTTCACGGCTATAACGCC
>NZ_AXDW01000016.1 GCF_000474945.1 Solimonas soli DSM 21787
CGCCGCGTGCCGCGAGCGCGGCACGATGGCGCCGTTGAGTTCGACGGCGACGCGCCGCCCGGCCAGCTGCAGCTCGGCGAGCAGGGCTTCGATGCTGAGGGACGTGGCGAGGCGGCGGGGTTCGCCGTTGACGGTCAGCTGCATGGGACTTCGGCGGCTTTGAGGACGCGTGGACGCTTGAACTACAATGGTCGCCGCTGCGCGGGTGTAGTTCAATGGTAGAACTTCGGCTTCCCAAGCCGATAGCGTGGGTTCGATTCCCATCACCCGCTCCACCCCTTTTCCGCTGCGCCGCGCCCGATCGCGGCGGGCCGGTGCAGGACCTCGAATCAAGATGGCCGAAGACCTCCTCCAGATCGCCGGGCGCACGTATGCGTCGCGCCTGCTCGTCGGCACCGGCAAGTACAAGGACCACGACGAGACGCGCCGTGCCATCGAGGCCAGTGGCGCCGAGATCGTCACCGTCGCCGTGCGGCGCGTGAACATCGGCCAGAACGCCAATGAGCCGAACCTGCTCGACGTGCTGCCGCCCGACCGCTTCACGATCCTGCCCAACACCGCCGGCTGCTACACGGCGAAGGACGCCGTGCATACCTGCCAGCTGGCGCGCGAACTGCTCGACGGCCATCCGCTCGTCAAGCTCGAAGTGCTCGGCGACCAGAAGACGCTGTACCCGGACGTCACGGCGACGCTCGCGGCGGCGGAAACGCTCGTCAAGGACGGCTTCGAGGTGATGGTCTACACCAGCGACGACCCGATCCTCTGCAAGCGGCTGGAGGAGCTCGGCTGCGTCGCCGTGATGCCGCTGGCGGCGCCGATCGGCTCCGGCCTCGGCATCCAGAACAAGTACAACCTGCTGACCATCATCGAGAATGCCAAGGTGCCGATCATCGTCGACGCCGGCGTCGGCACGGCGAGCGACGCGGCGATCGCGATGGAGCTCGGCTGCGACGGCGTGCTAATGAACACGGCGATCGCCGAGGCGAGGAATCCGGTGCTGATGGCGAGCGCGATGAAGAAGGCGATCGAGGCCGGCCGCGAGGCGCGTCTGGCCGGCCGCATGCCGCGCCGCCGCTACGCCAGCGCCTCGTCGCCGCTCGAAGGCCTGCCGTTCTGAAACGCCGGTCCTGATGTCGCTCTACACGCCGCGGCACTTCGAGGGCGAGCGCGCCGCCGCGCTGCGGCTGATCGACGCGCATCCGTTCGCGACGCTGATCACCACGCTCGACGGCGCCGAAGCGCTCGTCTCGCATCTGCCGCTGCTGCGGCAGGGCGAGGCGCTGCATGGACACATGGCGCGCGCCAATCCGCACTGGCGGGCCTTCGCGGCGGGCCGCACGCTCGCCGTGTTCCACGGCCCGCATGCCTACGTCTCGCCGCGCTGGTACGAGGAGCCGGCGCAGCACGTGCCGACCTGGAACTACGCGAGCGTCCACGTCGCCGGCCGGCCGCAAACGCTCGATGACGCCGGGGCGCAGGCCACGCTGGCGACGCTGACCGCGCACTTCGACCCGGCGTTCCGCGCGACGGACGAGAACGTCGCGCGCCTGCTGCCGGCCATCGTCGCCTTCCGCCTGCCGATCGAACGGCTCGAAGCCAAGTTCAAGATGAGCCAGAACCGCAGTGCCGGCGATCGCGCCGGCGTGGCCGCGGCGCTCGCCGCGCAGGCGTCGGCCGACGCGCGCGCCGTCGCCGAATGGATGCGCCGCCATGGTTGAGCACGCACCGCAGGACGGCGAGGCCCTGCCGCGCCGCCGCGAGATCCGCTCCTTCGTGCGCCGCGAAGGCCGCATGACGGACGCGCAGAAGCGTGCGCTCGACGCGCTGTGGCCGGTCTACGGCGTCGAGGCGCCGGCCGCGCCGCTCGATCTGGATGCGGTGTTCGGCCGCGCGGCGCCGCGCGTGTTCGAGATCGGCTTCGGCATGGGCGATTACCTGCTGAGCCGTGTCGTCGCCGAGCCGCAGCACGATTTCTTCGGTGTCGAGGTGCATCGCCCCGGCGTCGGTCGCCTGCTGAACCGCGCCCACGCGGCCGGCGCGAACAACCTGCGCGTGGCGAGCGACGATGCGGTCGTCGTGCTGCGCGACTGGCTGCCGGAAGCGTTGCTCGACGAGATCGTCATCCAGTTTCCGGACCCCTGGCACAAGGCGCGCCACAACAAGCGCCGCCTGGTGCAGCCAGCGTTCGCGGCGCTCGCCGTCTCGCGCCTCAAGCCGGGCGGCCTGCTGTCGCTGGCCACCGACTGGCAGCCTTACGCCGAGCACATGCTCGAGGTGCTCAATGCCGAAGCGGGCCTGCGCAATCTGGCCGCCGACGGCCGCTACGTGCCGCGTCCGCCGACACGCCTGAAGACCAAGTTCGAAGCGCGCGGCGAACGGCTCGGGCACGCGGTTTTCGACCTCGCCTACCGGCGTCTCGGCTGAGCACCGCCGCGCCGGCGGCCCGGGGCGCGGGTGCCGGGCCGACGCCGGTCGCGGCCCCCGGCACGGATCGCGCGGCCCATGGCGCGCCGACATTTGCCTGTCGCACGCAAGCAGGTAATCTCGGGCATCCCATGTCGACCAAGCACCCGATCATCGGCATCACCGGCGCCAGCGGCGCGGGCACCAGCACCGCCGTGAAGGCCTTCATGCGCCTGTTCGCCGAGATGGGCGTGCGCGGCGCGCTGGTGGAGGGCGACGCCTTTCACGCCTACGACCGCGTGCAACTGCGCCGCACCCTGGAGCGCGCGCGCATCCGCGGCGAGAATTTCTCGCTGTTCTCGCCGGCCGCCAACCTGCTCGAACGGCTCGAGGGCCTGCTGCGCGAGTACGGCGAACGCGGCACCGGCATGATCCGGCATTACCTGCATCGCGACGACGAGGCCGTCGCAGCGCACCAGGCGCCGGGCACGTTCACGCCCTGGCAGCGTCTGCCGCCGGATACCGACATGCTGTTCTACGAAGGACTGCATGGCGCCTACGTCGGCGACGAGGTCAACATCGCCGCGCACATGGATCTGCTGATCGGCGTGACGCCGGTGATCAATCTGGAATGGATCCAGAAGCTCAAGCGCGATACCGACGAGCGCGGCTATCACCCCGAGGAAGTCACGCACACGATCCTGCGCCGCATGCCGGACTACGTGAACTACATCGTGCCGCAGTTCTCGCGCACCGATGTCAACTTCCAGCGCGTGCCGCTGGTCGACACCAGCAATCCCTTCGCGCTGCGCGAGATTCCGCTTGCCGAGGAGAGCCTCGTGGTCATCCATTTCAACGATTACTCGCGGCTCAACGCCGATTTCGATCTGCTGCTGCGCGAAGTGCCCGGTGCCTTCCAGTCGCACGCGCAGACGCTGGTCGTGCCGGGGCCGCAGCAGGAGCGCGCGATGGAGCTGATCTTCAAGCCGGCGGTCCAGCGCCTGCTCGAAGCGCGCGATCTGGCGCGTGCCGCCTGAGGTGGCAACCTTCATGCCGATGGAACACCGCCGTCTCGGCCGTACCGATCTGCAGGTCAGCGTCGTCTGCCTAGGCACCATGACCTGGGGCGAGCAGAACAGCGAGGCCGAAGCGCACGCGCAGATCGACACGGCGCTCGAAGCCGGCGTCAATTTCCTCGACACCGCCGAGATGTATCCGGTCGCGCCGCGCGCCGAGACCTACGGCCGCACCGAGTCGATCATCGGCAGCTGGCTGAAGAAGAACGGCCGGCGCGATCGCCTGGTGATCGCCAGCAAGGTGATCGGCCCCGGCGCCTTCCCGTACATTCGCGGCGGTCCGCGGCTGGATCGCGCCTCGGTGTTCGCCGCCTGCGAGGCCTCGCTGCGCCGCCTGCAGACGGACGTGATCGATCTCTACCAGGTGCACTGGCCGCAGCGGCCGACGAACTACTTCGGCCGTCTCGGCTACGACGGCGACGGCAGCGACGGCGGCGTGCCGCTGGCCGAGACGCTCGGCGCGCTCGCCGAGCTGCAGCGCCAGGGCAAGATCCGCCACATCGGCGTGTCGAACGAAACGCCGTGGGGTGTCGCCGAGTATCTGCGCCTGCATCGCGAAGAGGGCCTGCCGCGCATCGCCTCGATCCAGAACCCGTACAGCCTGCTCAACCGCAGCTTCGAGGTCGGCCTCGCCGAATTCGCGCAGCGCGAGGACGTCGGCCTGCTCGCGTACTCGCCGCTGGCCATGGGCGTGCTGTCCGGCAAGTATCTCGACGGCGCGCGGCCGGCCGGTTCGCGCATGGTCGTGTTCACCCGCTTCACGCGGTATGGCGGCCCCGAGGCCGAGGCGCCGACGCGCGCCTACGTCGAACTGGCGCGCGAGCATGGCCTCGACCCGGCGCAGATGGCGCTCGCCTTCGTGCACGGCCGGCCGTTCACCACCGCCACCATCATCGGCGCCACGACGGCCGCGCAGCTGCGCGGCAATCTCGACAGCGCGGCGCTCGCGCTGAGCCCGAAAGTGCTGCGCGCGATCGAGGCGCTGCATCGCCGCCACCCGATTCCCTGCCCGTAGCGCCGCGACGCCGATTCGGCCGGCTTTCAAGCGCTTGCGCGGCGCCGTTCGCGCAGCGCTTGCCGCCTCGCGGCGAGCGGCGTAGAAAGAACGGGCGCCGTCCGCGCGGCGCGGGAGGTGGATCATGGCGGAATGGTTGGGCGGACTGGCGGTCGGCCAGTGGTTCGAGACCGAGTACGGGCCTTTCGAGGTCGTCGGCGTCGACAGCGATGCGGAGATGGTGCTGGTCCAGCACTACGACGGCACGCTCGAGGACTACGACTTCGAGACGTGGATGGCGCTCGCCGCGCGACCATGTGCGCCACCCGAGGATTACTCCGGCGCGCTGGACATCGCGCGCGACGACTACGCCGAGCGCGACGATACGCCGGCGAGGCCCGGCGGTCGCTGGGACAATCCGCTGGACCTGCTCGACCTGCGCGACCGCTGAGGACCCGGCGCGCGTGCCGAGGGCAGGGCTTCGCTTTCGTGCTTTCCTGATCGCCCGCGAGGGGCAGAGGAGGTCCGGATGTTCAGTCGCTGGCGCACCCCGCAGTTGCCCGCCGCGTTCAAGTACACGCTCGACGATGGCTTGCCGATCCTCGTGCGGCCGATCCGCCCGGACGACGCGGCCCGCATCCGCGAAGGCTTCGCGCGCCTCTCCAGGCTGGCGCGCCGCCGGCGTTTTCCGAACGGCGATCCGGATCAGCTGAGCGAGGAGCAGATCGCCAAGCTTGTGCACATCGACCAGATCAATCACGCCGCCTGGGGCGCCGCCAATCTCGAGAAGCCGGACGAGCCGGGCATCGGCATCGCGCGTTATGTGCGTCTGAACGGCGAGCCGCAGGCGGCCGACGTGGCGATCACCATCGCCGACGATTACCAGGGCCGCGGCGCCGGTTTCGTGCTGCAGGCCTGCCTGCATCTGACGGCCTGGCGCAACGGCATCCGCACCTTCTACTACGACGTCGCTTCCGACAACGACCGCATCATCCGCCATCTCAAGCTGCTCGGCGCCACGCATGCCGGCCGCGCCGACAACATCGACCGTCTCGAACTGCCGGTCTACCGCCGCGCCAGGGACGTGCCGGACGGCAACGACATCGGCCGGCGCTTCGCCGAGGTGTTCGTGCGCCTGCAGCGCAGCGAGGCGCTCGCCGCCTAGGCCGCCGGCGCCTTGTCCGGCACGGCAACGATCGGCCGGCGGATGAAGTACAGCGACAGTGCGAGCGCCGGCAGGGTCAGCGACGCCGTGTAGAGGAAGAACAGCGGATAGCCGATCGCATCGACGATCCCGCCCGAGAACCCGGCGATCAGCTTGCCGAGCAGCGGGAACAGCGAGCCGAACAGCGCGTACTGCGTCGCCGTATAGGCGACGTTGGTGAGGCTGGACAGGTAGGCGACGAAGGCGGTCCCGGCGATGCCGATGCCGACGTTGTCGACGCTGATCGCGATCGCCAGCTCGTCGAGCCCCGGCGCGTGCCGGCGCGCCAGCCAGGAGAAGAACAGATTGCCGAAGGCGATCACCAGCACGCCGACGAACAGCGTGCGCGCGATGCCCAGCCAGGCGACCAGCGCGCCGGCGACGGCGACGCCGACCATGGTCATGATCACGCCGAACACCTTCGACATCGCCGCGATCTGCGCCAGCGTGTAGCCCATGTCGAGATAGAAGGGATTCGCCATCACGCCCATGGCGTACTCGTGCATGCGGTAGACGGCGATGAACAGCAGGATCAGCGCGGCGCGGCGCAGGCCGTTGCGCGCGAAGAAGTCGGCGATCGGCCCGGCGATGGCGCCGATCAGGTTGGCGGCGAAATGGCGCAGCGGTTTCGGCCAGTGCGCGTTCGCTTCGAGGAACGCCGCGACGCGCGCTTCCTGCGGCGCGGCGACGGCGATCTGCGGCCGCGGCGGTTCGGCGATCAGCAGCACGGTGGCGATGCCGACGAGGCCGAGCGCCGCCATGCACAGGTACGACAGCATCCAGCCGTGATCGGCGGCGATCAGCAGGGCGCCGGCCCCGGCGACGATCAGGGCAATGCGATAACCCATCTGGTACGCCGCCGCCAGCGCGCCCTGCTGTTCGCTCGGCGCCGCCTCGATGCGGAAGGCATCGAGCGCGATGTCCTGCGTCGCCGACGAAAAGGCGACGAGCACCGCGAGCAGCGCGGTCCGGCGCAGGTCGGCGGCCGGATCGTTGAGCGCCATCAGCGCGAGGCCGGCGGCGATGCCGCACTGCGCGAGCAGCATCCAGCTGCGGCGGCGTCCGAGCCAGCGCGTCAGCAGCGGCAGCGGCACGCGGTCGACGACCGGCGCCCAGAACAGCTTCACCGAATAGGTGATGCCGACCCAGCTGAAGTAGCCGATCATTGTGCGCGACACGCCGGCCTGCGTCAGCCACGCCGACAGCGTCGAGAACACCAGCAGGAACGGCAGGCCGGCGGAGAAGCCGAGAAACAGCAGCGCGCGCACGCGCGGATGGGCATACACGCGCAGCGCGGCGAGCAGGCGCCGCGTCACAGCGCGTAATCCATGATCAGCGGTGCATGATCGGAAAAGCGCGTCTCCTTCCACACCGACGC
Organism: Solimonas soli DSM 21787; assembly: GCF_000474945.1. Lineage (GTDB taxonomy): Bacteria > Pseudomonadota > Gammaproteobacteria > Nevskiales > Nevskiaceae > Solimonas > Solimonas soli. The sequence goes on from NZ_AXDW01000016.1 coordinate 7,056, forward strand.
GGCCTTGATCTTGTCGCGCAGATTGGGGGTGACAATCTGGTAGTCGATGCGCCAGCCGACGTTCTTCGCCCAGGCCTGGCCGCGATTGCTCCACCAGGTATAGGCCTCGCCCTCGGCATCCGGATACAGCTGGCGATAGGCGTCGACCCAGCCGAGCGCCGGCTTGTCCTGGCCGAGCAGGCGGTCCAGCCAGGCGCGCTCGTGCGGCAGGAAGCCGGAGTTCTTCTGGTTGCCGCGCCAGTTCTTGAGGTCGATGTTCCTGTGCGCGATGTTCCAGTCGCCGACCACGATGTACTGGCGGCCGGAGGCGAGCCAGTCGCGCATCACCGGCAGGAAGAATTCGAGGAAGCGGTCCTTGCTCGCCTGTCGCTCGGGGCCGGCCGAGCCCGACGGCACATAGAGCGAAACGACCGAGAGCTTGCCGTAGCGCAGTTCGACGTAGCGTCCCTCGTCGTCGAACTCCGGCGCACCGAGCTTGTCGAGGATTTCATCCGGCGCGCGCTTGGCGAAGATCGCCACGCCGGCGTAACCCTTCTTCTGCGCATAGCTGAAATGCGCGTGCCAGCCCGGCGGCGAGAAGGTCAGGTCGCCTTCGAGATCGGAGAGCTGTGCCTTGATTTCCTGCAGGCAGAGGAAATCGGCGTTCTGCTGCGGCAGCCAGTCGAAGAGACCCTTGCGGGCGGCGGAGCGGATGCCATTGGCATTGAGCGAGATGACGCGCATGAAGGCGTGATTCGTGATGGATGACCCGTGATTTGTCGTAATGTACGCGAGCGCCAGTCACCAATCACCAATCGCCAATCCTCCGTCGCCAGTCACATGCTCCAGAGCTACCAAACCGAATTCCTGCGTCTCGCGCTCGAGCACGAGGTCCTGAAGTTCGGCTCGTTCACCCTGAAGTCCGGACGGCAATCGCCGTACTTCTTCAACCTCGGCAGGATTTCCTCGGGTGCGGCGATGCGCGCACTCGGCCATGCCTACGCGCAGGCGCTGACCGCTTCGGGCCTCGCCTACGACATGCTGTTCGGCCCCGCGTACAAGGGCATTCCGCTGGTCACCGCGGTGTCCTGCGCGCTCGCCGAGCAGGGCCGCGACCTGCCTTACGCCTACAACCGCAAGGAAGCCAAGGACCACGGCGAGGGCGGCACGCTGGTCGGCGCGGCGCCGAAAGGGCGCGTCGTCATCGTCGACGACGTGCTCACCGCCGGCACCGCGCTGCGCGAAGCGGTGCGCCTGCTGCAACAGGCCGGCGCGCAGCCGGTCGCCGCCGTGATCGCGCTCGATCGGCAGGAGAAAGGCCCGAGCGGTCGGTCGGCGGTGCAGGAGATGGAGCGCGACGCCGGCATTCGCGTGATCTCGCTGGTCAACGTGCAGACCATGCTGTCCTACCTGTCCGGCGGCCATGCATCCGCCGACACGCTCGCCGCGATCCGCGCCTACCAGGCGCAGTACGGCGTCGCCGCCTGAGGCCGCTCAGAATTCGTTCTTGACGAGGCCGAGGCGCGTCGCCTCGAGCGCCGCCTCGGCGCGGCTTGAGATGTTGAGCTTGCGGTAGATGGCCTTGACGAAGCCGGCGGCGGTGTTGCGCGTGACGCCGAGCTGTTCGGCGACTTCGGCGAGGCGCAGGCCCTTGGCGATCAGCACCAGCGTCTCGCGCTCGCGCGTCGTCAGCTTCTGTTCGTCCGGCGCCGGACCGGCCGGCGCGAACATGCCGAGCAGGCGCCGCGCGATGGCCGGCGACAGCGGCGGCTCGCCGCGGTCGATCGCCTGCAGCGCGGCGACCAGGCGTTCCATGGGCTGGTCCTTGAGCAGATAGCCCTGGGCGCCGGCGCGCAGCGCCGGAAACAGGTGGCGATCGTCGCCGTAGATCGTGGTGACGATGCAGTGGCAGTGCGGATGGCGCGCGTTGATCTGCGCGATGATGTCGATGCCCGAGCCGTCCGGCAGATCGAGATCGACGAGCGCGATGTCCGGCCGGCGCTGCAGCGCCGCGCGCGCGTCGGCGGCGGTCTCGGCCAGTTCGACGGCGATGCCGGGAAAGGCTTCGCGCAGCGCGCGCATCAGCCATTCCGCGGTCGGCGCCAGATCCTCGATGACCAAGCCTCGCTGTATCAAGGCGCTTCCTTGCGTTCTGGTGCCTGGGGGTTCGCGCATGAGTGTCAGCCAAGCCGGTGCGGCTTATCAGCCCTGGATGGGGGGGCACGGAGCATCGAGCGGCACGCGCAGGCGCAATACGGCGCGACCGTCAGCGGCTTCGATGTGCAATTCGCCGCCGAGCTTCTGCGTGCGGCTGCGCATGCTACGCAGGCCATTGCCGCTGCGCCACTGCGAAAGCGGCCGGCAGCTGCCGTCGTTGGCGATGCTCAGCAGCAGGGCATCGTCGGCGGCGGCGAGGCGCACCTCGATCCGCGTCGGGTGGGCGTGGCGCAGGGCATTGCTCACCGCTTCGCGCAGCACCCGTGCCAGATGCAGTTGCTGCGACGCGTCGAGCCGCCAGCACGGCAGCGGCTCGGCCTCCTCCCAGCGCACCGCCACGCGCGCCGCCTCGCAGCGATCGTGCAATTCGGCGCGCCATTCGGCGAGCGCTTCGGCGAGCGGCTGCGGTTGCGCGCCGAGGCCGTGCACGATGAGGCGCAGGCTCGCCAGCGTTTCGCGGATCGCCTGCGCCTGCTCGGGCTCGGCGCGATGCAGCAGGGTCAGCAGACGCGCGCCGACGTCGTCGTGCAGATCGGCGGCGACGCGGTCGCGCTCGTGCTCGACGCTCTGCTCGACGGCGTCCTGATAGGCGACGACGCGCTCGAGGACGGCGCGCACCGCATCGGCCAGCTTCACGTCCTGGCGGTTGAACAGGCGATTGCCGTTTTGCGCCCAGCGCGCTTCCCAGGCCGGCCAGCGGCCGATGCCCGGCACCTGCAGCGCGCTGCCGTTGCCGCTGATGCACACCGCCGCCGGCGAGGTCTCCAGGGATTTCAGCTGCAGCGGCGCGAACAGGCGGCGCAGGGATTCCGGCAGCAGGTACTCGGCGGCCAGCGGCGCGTCGGCGATGACCTCGCGCAGCAGCGCCGGGATGTTTTCCATGCGCAGTACGCCGAAGCGCTGGAAGAACTTCGAGGCGAGCCATTGCCGCAACGGGAAATAGATCCAGCCGGCGATGCCCAGCGCCAGCGCCAGCGCCGCCGGCTGACCGAGATCGAGCAGCGACACGAAGAGCAGATCGGCGCCGATCACGCTGGCGCCGCCGACGACCAGGGCGACGGCGCGGAACCACCAGGTCTCGAGATCGAAGAGGCGGTAGCGCGCGATGCCGAGCGCCAGCCCGAGCGAGATCATCAGCATCATGCCGAAGCCGTAGGCCTGCAGCTCGCCGCTGTCGATGCCGGCCAGCGCCGGAATCAGCACCACGATCATGAAGCCGAAGGCGCCGACGAACCAGGACAGCAGGAACCACTGCAGCGCGGCGCGACGCAGCGGATCGCCGCGCGTGGCGCGCCACTGCAGGGTGGCGAGGCCGCCGGCGACGATCACGCCGGTGAGGATCGAGCCCTGCACGCCGCGGTTGGCCAGCGGCAGGACCTGCAGCGCGTCGGCGAGCCAGATCAGCGCGTAGAGCGCCAGCAGCAGCCCGCCCCAGAGGTCGGAGCCGAGGCGGCGCGGGTAGTAGAACAGCACGGCGATGAAAGAGGCGGTGCAGAGCAGCGCGCCGCCGTGGTTGGCCTGCGACAGGCCACGGAACAGCGCCGCCGGCAGGGCCAGTTCGCGCGTCGTGTAGATTGCGGCGCTGCCGGCCATCACCAGCACGGCGAGGCCGGAGATCATCAGATACAGCGCCGCCGGCTGCTCGCGGCGGAAGGCCCAGATCGCCGCGCCGAGCAGCCAGCAGCCGGTCGCCGCGAACATCTGCAGCCAGAATTCGAAGGGCAGCCGCGCGACGGGCCGGTGCGCGGCCGGTGCCAGCGCCACGATCCGGCCGTCGGCCAGCAGCAATTGCAGGGAAGGCTGGGCGAGCAGCGTCGCCAGCTGCTGCTGCCGCGCCATGAACGCGTTGAAGTCCGCGTAGGCGGCGAAGCTGACGTCGGGTTCGATGGCAAGATCGTCGGCGCGCAGCGCCAGCGCCGCGTCGGCGTTGCGCAAGCCGAGCACGGCCTCGCCGACCCGCACGGCCTTCGCCGCCGGGCCATGTGCCGCATCGACGCGCGGCAGACCGTCGTCGCCCGCCTGCAGCTGCAAACCGAGATAAGGGCGTTGGTACGCCAGCACCACGCACAGGGCCACGGTCAGCGCCGCGAGCAGCAGCGCCAGCGAGAGGATCCGTGACGGAGGCAGCTGGACGCGCGGTTCGGCGGGCATGGCGACGACTTTACTGTGAACCCGTGCCGCGCGGGCAGCCCTTGCGGCCCCGCCCGACCGTCGGCGCCGCGGCCGTGCGGACGCCCCGCGCCGATGTCGCATAATGGCGGCATTGCCCTCCAGGAGTGCGGCTCGGTATGGCCAATCGGTGCGCGATCGCGACAGCGGTGTTGCTGAGCCTGGCGCTGGGCGCGGCGCAGGCACAGACGGGCAAGCGCGTGCAGTGCTGGACCGACAGCAAGGGCCAGCGCGCCTGCGGCGACGCGGTGCCGCCGCAGTACGCGCAGCAGCAGCGTGAGCTGTTCGACGAGCAGGGACGCGTGCGGCAGGTCAGGCCGCGCGAGAAGACCGCGGCGGAAGTCGCCGCCGAGGAGAAGGCCGAACGCGAGAAGGCCGAGGCGGCGCTGCAGGCGCAGAAGCAGCGCGACTACGACCGCTTCCTGCTGGAGTCGTACGGCAGCGCCCGCGACATCGAACGCGCGCGCGACGAGCGCCTCAACATGATCGACGGCCGCCGCAAGCTGATCGAGAAGCAGCTGGCCGACAACGACAAGGCCATCGCCCAGCAGCAGACGCGCATCGACAACGCCGGCAAGGATGGCAAGAAGCCGCCGGCGCCGCTGCTGCAGAAGCTCGACGAGCTGAAGCAGACGCGCGCCGCCAACGAGAAATCGCTGGCCGAAATCAGCGACGAGAAGCAGAAGACGGCCGACCGGTACGGTGCCGATCTGGCGCGCTTCCGCCAGCTGAGCGGCGAGACGGCGAAAACGCCACCGCCGGCCGGCGCGCCGCCGAAACCCTAGCCCGTCGCCGCGGCGCGGCGCGCCGCGACTTCGGCGAGCGCCGCCCAGTCGCGGTCGCCGTCGCCGTGTGCCATCGCCTCCAGCAGGTTGTCGCGCAGCAGGCTGGCGAGCGGCAGCGGCACGTTGCCGGCATCGCCCGCTGCCAGCGCGAGGCGCACGTCCTTGAGGCCGAGCCTCAGCTTGAAGCCGGCCGGCTCGTAGCGCCGCTCGGCGATCTGCGCGCCGTAGTTGCGGTAGACCGGCGCCGTGAACAGCGTGCCGGTGAGAATCTCGAGGAATTCGGTGGCGCCGACGCCGTAGGCCCGCGTCAGCGTCGTCGCCTCGGCCATGGTCTCGATCGCCGCGGCGATCATGAAATTGCCGGCGATCTTCACCGCGTTGGCGCGCACCGCGTCGTCGCCGAGCCACCAGGTCTGCTGGCCGATCGCCTCGAACAGCGGCCGCAGCGCGTCGAACGCGGCGCGCGGTCCGGCCGCGACGATGTTGAGCTGGCCGGCCGCCGCCACGTTGGGGCGGCCGAACACCGGCGCCGAGACGTAGCCGAGGCCGCGCGCCGCGTGCAGGCGCGCCAGTTCGGCGGCGAAGGCGGTGGAGATCGTCGCCAGATTGGCGTGGACCAGGCCCGGCGCCGCGGCATCGAGCGCGCCGCCGTCGAGCAGCGTCTCGCGCAGGGCGAGGTCGTCGGCCAGCATCGACAGCAGGACCTTGCCCTGCAGCGCGTCCCGCGGCGCCGCCCCGGCCCGCGCGCCGAGCGCGACCAGCGCCTGCAGCGGCGCCTGCGAGCGGTTCCACACCGTGACGCGATGGCCGGCCGCGAGCAGATTGGCGGCGATGCCGCGGCCCATGCTGCCGAGTCCGATGAAACCCACGTCCATGATCGTCTCTCCGTGGTGCGGGACGATCCGGCCGCGCGGCCGGATCAGCCCTTGATGAGTGTGCCGATGCCCTGGTCGGTGAACAGTTCGAGCAGCACCGAGTGCTCGAGCCGGCCGTCGATGATGTGCGCCGACTTCACGCCGCTGTTCACCGCATCGAGCGCGTAGCGAACCTTGGGCACCATGCCGCCGGAAATGGTTCCGTCGGCGATCAGGCCTTCGACCTGCGGCACCGTCAGGCCGGTCAGGATCTCGTTCCGCTTGCTCAGCACGCCCGGGGCGTTGGTCAGGAAGATGATCTTCTCGGCCTGCAGCACCGCCGCCAGCTTGCCGGCGGCGACGTCGGCGTTGATGTTGTAGGCCTCGCCGTGCTCGCCGACGCCGACCGGCGCGATCACCGGGATGAAGCCGCCGGCCTCCAGGTGGGTGACGACGCGCGGGTCGATGCGTTCGACCTCGCCGACCTGGCCGAGGTCATGACCGTCGAGCCGCATGCGTCGTGCGCGGATCAGGCCGCCGTCCTTGCCGGTCAGGCCGACGGCGCGGCCGCCCTGCTGGTTCAGCGCCGCGACCACGGCCTTGTTGACGAGACCGCCGAGCATCATCTCGACGACGTCCATGGTCTCCTCGTCGGTGACGCGCATACCCTGGATGAACTCGCTCTTCTTGCCGAGTTTCTCCAGGTGCGAGCCGATCTGCGGGCCGCCGCCGTGCACGACGACCGGATTCATGCCGACCAGCTTCATCAGCACGATGTCGCGCGCGAAGGACGCGATCATGGTGTCGTCCTTCATGGCGTTGCCGCCGTACTTGACGACGATGGTCTTGCCGGCGAAGCGGCGGATGTAGGGCAGCGCCTCGGTGAGGACGCGGGCGGTGTCCTGGGCGTGGGTCAGGTCGATGGTCATGGGCGAGAGGTTTCAGTGCTTGCCGGTCGAGCCGAACCCGCCGGCGCCGCGCGGGCTGGCGGCGAAATCGTCGACGATCTCGAATGCCGCCTGCACGACCGGCACGAAGACGAGCTGCGCGATGCGCTCGCCGGGATGGATCGTGAACGCGGCCTGGCCGCGGTTCCAGCACGACACCATCAGCTCGCCCTGATAGTCCGAGTCGATGAGGCCGACGAGATTGCCGAGCACGATGCCGTTCTTGTGGCCGAGCCCGGAGCGCGGCAGGATCACCGCGGCGAGATTCGCATCGCCGATGTGGATGGCGAGGCCGGTCTTGATCAGCGTCGTCGCGCCCGGTTCGAGCGTCAGCGGCGCGTCGAGCAGGGCACGCAGGTCGAGGCCCGCGGCGCCGTCGGTCGCATAGGCCGGCAGCGGCAGCTCCTTGCCGAGGCGCGCATCGAGAATCTTGAGCTGGATCTTCTGTTTCATGTCTTCACGAAGCTCCCTCTCCCCGGCCACGGGGGAGAGGGTTGGGGTGAGGGGGTGATCAGGTGACGCGCCTTGCGTAACGCTCCGCGATCAGCGCCGCGAGCTCGCGCGCGATCTCGGCCTTGTTCGCGCGCGGCAGCTCGCGGCCGCCGCCGTTCCAGTACACGGACAGCGCGTTGTCGTCGCGGTCGAAGGCGCGGCCGCGGCCGACCCAGTTGGCGGCGATCAGGTCGAGCTTCTTGCGCGCGAGCTTGCCGCGCGCGTGTTCCTCGAGCTTCTCGGTCTCGGCGGCGAAACCGACGACGAACAGCCGCGCGTCACGCTCGCGTACCGTGCTGATGACGTCCGGGTTGCGGCTCAGCGTCAGCGCCATGGTCGCGTCCTTCTTCTTGATCTTTTCGTCGGCGACCTGCTCGACGCGATAGTCGGCGACCGCGGCGGCGCCGACGAAGATCTGCGCGTCGGCGCTTTCGCGCAGCGCGGCGTCGAGCAGCTCCTGCGCGCTTTCGATATCGACGCGACGCACGCCGGACGGCGTCGACAGGCTCGTCGGCCCGCTGAGCAGGGCGACGTCGGCACCGAGCGCGCGCAGCGCGCCGGCGAGCGCATAGCCCATCTTGCCGGACGAGCGATTGCTGATGAAGCGCACCGGATCGATCGCTTCGCGCGTCGGGCCGGCGGTGACGACCGCCTTCACGCCGGCGAGCGGACCCTGGCTGAAGCGCTGCGCGATGGCCTCGCGGATCTGCAGCGGCTCGCTCATGCGGCCGTCGCCGATCTCGCCGCAGGCCTGGAAGCCGCTGCCGGGACCGATCAGCTGCACGCCGCGCGCGACCAGCGTCGCCACATTGGCCTGCGTCGCCGGATTCCCCCACATCAGGCGGTTCATCGCCGGCGCGAGCACGATCGGCTTGTCGGTGGCCAGGGCCAGCGTGCTCAGCAGGTCGTCGGCGAGGCCGAGCGCGAGCTTGGCGATGACGTCGGCGGACGCCGGCGCCACCAGGATCAGATCCGGCCAGCGCGCCAGTTCGATGTGGCCCATCGCCGCCTCGGCGGCCGGGTCGAGCAGCGAAGTCCGCACCGGCCGGCCCGACAGCGCCTGGAAGGTCAGCGGCGTGACGAACTCCTGCGCGCCGGCCGTCATCACCACCTGCACCTCGGCACCGGCTTCCATCAGGCGGCGCGTCAGATCGGCCGCCTTGTAGGCGGCGATGCCGCCGGTCACGGCCAGCAGGATGCGCCGATCTGCGAGATTCGGCACGGACGGTTGCGGTGTGCTCATTGCAGCATTCTAGCGGGCTTGCAGGGGAGCATAGGGATGGCGATCCGTGACTGGCCGGCCGAACAGAGGCCGCGCGAGAAACTGCTGGCGGGCGGCGCGGCGTCGCTGTCCGACGCCGAACTGCTGGCGATCTTCCTGCGCACCGGGGTCGCCGGCAAAAGCGCCGTCGAACTGGCGCACGAGCTGATCGCCGCTTTCGGCGGCCTGCGCGCGCTGCTGCGCGCCGATCTCGCCAGCTTTTCCGCCGGCAAGGGACTCGGCGCGGCGAAGTACGCGCAGCTGCAGGCGGTGCTCGAACTGGCGCGCCGTCATCTCGCCGAAGAACTGCAGCACGGCGAGGCGCTGACCGATCCCGCGGCCGCCGGCCGCTTCCTGCGCGCGCGCCTGTGCGATCTCGACCATGAGGTGTTCGCCGCGCTGTTCCTCGATGCCCAGCATCGCGTGCTCGCCTTCGAGGTGCTGGCGCGCGGCACGATCGACGGCGCCGCCGTCTATCCGCGCGAGGTCGTCAAGGCGGCGCTGCGGCATCGCGCCGCGGCCCTGATCTTCGCGCACAACCACCCGAGCGGCGCCGTCGAGCCGAGCGCCGCGGATCGCGCGCTGACCGAACGGCTGCGCCAGGCGCTGGCGACGGTGGACGTGCGCGTGCTCGATCACCTGGTGATCGGCGAGGGGACGCCGGCGAGCTTCGCGGCGCGCGGCTGGCTGTGAGCTTCAGGCGGCGCTGAGCGCCTGCCGCGTCGTCGCGCCGCAGGCCTGATCGAGGAAATGCCAGAGCGCGTGACGATAGACCGGCCGGCGTTCGCCGGCGCGCAGTTCGACGCCAGCCACCTCGTTGAGCATCGCCAGGTAGAGGCGGCTGAGGGCGTCGGCCTGCGCGCAGTGTGCCGCGCGCAGTTCGCCGCCCAGCAGCAGTCCGTAGTTGACGATCTGCTGGCGCGCCGGCTGGCGCACGGCGGAATGCGCGCGCGCGGCCAGCAGCCAGCGCAGCACGCCGGCGCTTTCCAGGCAATACGCCAGGTAGCTTTCGCTGGCGAGCTTGATGCGCAGCGCGCCCGGCGCGGTGCCCGCCGTCATCTTCAGCATGCGTGTGCGCAAGCCGTCGAAGAACTGCAGCTGGAGCGCCTCGAAATAGCGCGACAGTTCGCCGAACACGGCCTTGAATTCGTGGCGACCGACGCCGGCGGCGCTGCACAGGCGGGCGATCGACAGCTCGTCATGGTCGACCTGGGCGGCCAGCGCTACGGCCGCGGCGAGCAGCTTGTCGCGCGCCGGCGCGTTCATGCCATGCCCGCCGTGAAGTAGGCGATCAGCGTGTCGCGCATGGCCGGCAGCTTGCGGCCTGCCTCGCTTTCGGCCACCGCCGTTTCGATCAGCGCCGCCGTGCACAGCCGCGCCGCGACCGCGGGATCCGGCCAGTTCGCGGATTTCAATTCCAGCTGCAGCATGAGATTGAAGCCCTTGACGCGCTGGCGGATCAGCTGCGATCCCTGCGGGTGGAAGCGGAGATGCCGGGCGAGCGCACGCAGACCCGGCCGGTCGAGCAGCGCCTGCAGGTAGGTTTCGAGCGCCAGTTGCAGGCGGCCGGGACCGGAGGGCATGTTGAGCGTCAGCTTGGTGACGAGGTCGCGGACTTCGTCGTACATCTGGGCAAGCAGCTCGCAGAGCAGCAGGTTGAAGTCCGCGTAATGACGCCCGATGGCCGACGGCGGCAGCTGCGCGTCGGCCGCCACCGCGGCGGCATCGAAATCGGCGCCGCGCCGATCGGCGAGACGCCGCGCCGCGCCGAGGATTTTCTGTTTCTGGATGGCCACGTCGGACATGCCGCGCAGTATCGGAGTGCGGCCATCGTGCGTCTTTGCGCCGCGTCACGCTACGGCCCGAATCGGGCATGAGGCGGCGGTCGCGGCTTGCGGCCCGCCGGCTGGCCCGGCGGTATTTGCAGGGCGGGGCCGGCAGCCTCTTGCCCTGGCCGTGCGTCGCTGGCACAATTGCGCCCCTTTTCGTGGCCCCATTGCGTCGATGGTGGTTGCGCCGCACTTTCCCCAAGGGTTTCGTGTCATGTCGAAAGTCTGTCAGGTCACCGGCAAGCGGCCGATGGTGGGTAACACCGTCTCGCACGCCAACAACAAGCGCCGTCGCCGTTTCGAGCCGAATCTGCACACGCATCGCTTCTGGCTGGAATCGGAGAAGCGTTTCGTTTCGCTGCGCGTCTCGTCGCAGGGCATGCGCATCATCGACAAGAAGGGCGTCGACACCGTCGTCGCCGAGCTGCGTGCGCGCGGCGAAAAGGTCTGAACGGACCGGGAGCTGAGCAATGGCCAAGAAGAAGGACGTTGAGAAGATCAAGCTGGTGTCGACCGCCGACACCGGCTATTTCTATACGACGACGAAGAACCGCAAGAACACGCCGGACAAGTTCGAGTTCAAGAAGTACGATCCGGTGGCGCGCAAGCACGTCGCGTTCAAGGAAGCCAAGATCAAGTAAGCCGCGCCGGCTGCTGATCATGCAACGCCGCCTTCGGGCGGCGTTGTCGTTTGCGGCGCCCGCCTTGCGCGCAAAAAGAAAGCCGGGCGAAGCCCGGCTTTCCTGTGCGTCGCGCGACGCTCAGTGATGGTGGTGGCCGTCGTGGCGACCGTCGCGATAGCCCTCGCGGTAGGCGCGCGACGGGCCGCCGTAGTAGCGGCGACCATGGTCGACATAGACGACACGACGCTCGTAATAGGCCGGGCCGTAGCCGTAGTAGCCCGGACCATAGACGACCACCGGGCGCGGCGGCGGGGGCGGCGCATAGTAGACCGGTGCCGGCGCGACATAGACCGGCGCCGGAACGCCGAGGCCGATGCTCAGCGACACGTCGGTGTGGGCTGCGGCGGGCAGGGGCGCCAGTGCGGCCACCAGCAGGCCGGCAGCGGCGAGAGTCGTCAAGGTCTTGGTGCGGCTGTTCATGACACGGGCTCCTGAAGTCCTCCTGGGACGGCTGCCAATTTAAGCCGCGGCCCTGAACCGGTTCTGAACTGTACGAGGCGCTGCCCGGTACGCACGCCGGCCGTGTCAGGCGGGATTCAGCTTTTGCGTGTTGACTCCACTGGTCGCCGGATCGGCAGAGTTTGGCGGGGCTCGTCAATGAGGAGCCCCTTTCGCGTAGAGTTCGGCGCTCCATTCCCCCCGCCATCGCCTCGACGCGAAGGCGCGCAACCGTGGAGTTACGCCAATGAGGAGCCTGCTGCTTCCGCTCGCCCTGTGTTCGATCGCCTTGCCCGCCGCGGCACAGACGGCCGGTTCCGTCGTCCTGCAAGCCGGCTGGCTGCATGTGCAGACGCTCGACAGCAGCACGCCGCTGCATACGAACGCTTTGCTGGTCCTCGGTCGGGAGTCGAGCTTCGATTCGCCCGGCACGTCGGCGTCGATCGGCAATGCGGACACCCTGGTGCTGGCGAGTTCCTACTTCGTGACCGACCATCTGGCCATCAAGTTCGAGGGCGGCATTCCGCCGACCTTCGATCTGTACGGCAAAGGTGTGGTGCGTTCGCCGCTCCTCGGCCAGCTGATCAACGTCGATCTCGGCGCGCACAATCCGATCGCCTCGTCGCGGCAATGGAGCCCGGCGCTGCTGTTCCAGTATTACTTCCGGCATCCCGAGGCGACCTGGCGGCCGTACCTCGGTCTCGGCGTGACCTATACCTGGTTCACCAACGTCGAGCTGAGCAAGGGCTTCTATGACGATCTCAACAACGAATTCGGCAAGACGCTGGCCGTGACGAACTTGAAATCGCCGAACGGAACGCACGTGGACGCCAGGTCGTCGCCCGACTGGGCGCCGATCGTCAACGCCGGCCTGTCGTATGCCTTCAACCGGAACTGGGGGCTGTCGGCCTCGGTTTCCTACGTCGACCTGAAGACGACGTCGACGATCAACATCTTCGCCGCCGACGGCACCCGCCTGTCGCACAGCACCACGGACATCGACATCGACCCGCTGGTCACCGCCGTCGTCCTGTCGTACGTCTGGTAGGCCGGCGACAGCGAAAGGCCGGCGCGCGCGGCCGGCCTTTTCTCAGCGGCGGTGCCAGGCCACCCAGTCGCGCAGCGCGAGCAGGAACTTGCCGAGGAACTCGCGCGTCGGTTCGTGCGTGAGCCGCCCTTCCGTGTCGAAGCGCTCGTGCGCGCTGCCGATCAGCACTTCCGGCCTATTGAGGAAGCGCAGGTCGAGGTACACGCCGATCTGCCGCAGGTGATACTGCGCGCGGCCGGTGCCGACCGGGCCCATGCTCGCGCCGATGATGGCGGCCGGCTTGCCGGCGAACGGGCTCTGCGGCAGGCGCGACAGCCAGTCGATGGCGTTCTTCAGCGTGCCGGGCACCGAATAGTTGTACTCGGGCGTCGCGAACAGCAGCGCGTCGGCGGCCTGGATTCGCGCGGCGAGGCCCTGCACCACATCGGGAAAGCCTTGCGCCTGGACGTCCGCGTTGTAGAGCGGCACGTCGGCGATGCTGCCGATCTCGATCTTCATGCCGGCCGGCGCCAGCGACTGGCAGGCGCGCAGCGCGGCGCTGTTGTAGGAGCCCTGACGCAGGCTGCCCGAGAGGGCGAAGACGTTGACGGATTCCTGCATGGGCACGCTCCTGGTTCGCGAATGGTGCGGATGGGGGCCGGACCGTGGGCCGGCGTCCGTGGTGCGACAATAGCGCATCGCCCGCCGGTGCCGTGACGATGAACGCCGAGATGCTGAACGAAGACCGCCTGATCGACCTGGAAACCCGCCTCGCCTACCAGGAGGCGACGCTGCAGGATCTGAATGCCGTCGTCACCGACCAGCAGCTGCGCATCGCCGAACTGGAGACGCTGTGCCGGCAGCTGATCGACCGCGTGGCGCGACTCGGCCAGGACGTGCACAAGGGCACGGCGGCCGACGAGGTGCCACCGCACTACTGAAGCGCGCCGCGCCGCGGCCGGCTACGGCCTGCCGGCAAAGGTCTTGGCGAACCAGCGGTCGAGCATGCTTTTCTCGTAACGCAGCCAATCGTCCGAGCGCGTCAGGCCGCTGTTCATCAGGTAGCTCATGTCGCTGAGATGCGCGTCGGCATCCTGCAGCGTGCGGCCGTCCTGCTTCAGCGTGTAATGCAGGTCGATGCGCGGCCAGTCACCGTCGCGCATGATGCGCACGCGGTTGTCGCGTCCGGGGCGCGGATCGAAACGGCCGGCGAGATCGATGTCGGTGACGGTGATCTGCAGCGTCTGTCCGGCCGGCAGCCATCGGGCGCCGAGCTGCTGCAGATGCTTCTTCAGCGCGTCCAGTACCTGCGGACTGGTGCGCGAGCCGATGCCGTCGGTGCCGGCGTCGATGAACTTGTCGGGGTCCTTGAAGGTGACGAGCGTGTTCGGCGCGGCAACCGCCGGCGCGGCCTGCGCCGAGGCCGGCGGCGCCGGGGCGGCCGGTTCGGCGGCGAGCGCGCCGCCGCCGGCCAGCAGCAAGAGGAGAAGGGGAGCACCACGCATGACGGAACTCCGGCGAACGGGGGAAGCTCAGTTTGCGCGGCCGTCGCCGTCGCCGCCAGAGGGCGCGCGCAGCCCGGCAGCGAGCGCGGCGCGTTCCTCGGCGTAGGCGCGCGCGACCGCGGCGTGCAGGCCCCGATGGACGAACCAGTGCGCCGACCAGGCCAGTTCGGCGGCGAAGCCGCGCGCCAGCTTGTGCTCGCCCTGCACGCCGGCGTCGAAGCGGCGCAGGCCGCGCGCGCAGCAGCGTTCGATGCCCTGGTAGTAGCAAAGCTCGAAGTGCAGGGCGTCATAGGCGGCCTCGGCGCCCCAGTGGCGGCCGTAGAGCGTGTCGCCGTCCTCGAAGAAGAAGGCGAGCGCCGCGAGCCGCCCGTCGTGCCGCGCGAGACAGAACTGCAGGCGTTCGCCGAAGGCCCCGGCCCAGGCGCGCAGGCAGGCGAGCGTGAGATAGGGCTCCTGGCCGCGCCGCGCGTAGGTGCTCGCGTAAAGCGCGTAGACCCGCGGCCAGTCGTGCCCGGCGAGACTCGCGCCGCTGCGCCATTCGATCGTGAAGTCCGCCAGCTTGCGCCGCTCGGCGCGGATGTTCTTGCGCTTCTTGCTGTTCAGCGTGGCGAGAAAGCCGTCGAAGTCGCAGGCGCCCTGCGCATGCCAGACATAGCGCGGCTGGGCGCGCAGGATCCAGCCGTCGCTTTCGAGCAGCGCGCGCTCGTCGTCGGCGATGAACAGGATGTGCGCGCCGGAGCGGCCCTCGGCGGCCTGCGCGCGCAGGCGGCGCGCCAGCGCGAGGCGGCGCTCGTCGTCGGCGGCGAGCAGGCGCGCGCCCGGCACCGGCGTGAACGGCACGCAGGACACCAGCTTCGGGTAATAGGGCAGGCCCATCTGCTGCCACAGGCGTGCGAGCTCGAAGTCGAACACGAACTCGCCCCAGGAATGCGTCTTCTCGTAGCAGACCAGGCGCCCGTCGGCATCGTCGAGATGGCGCGGCGTCCAGCCGTTCTCCGGGCTCGCGCAGCCGCTGCGCTCGAGCGCGTCGAGGTAGGCCGGGTCGGTGAACAGCGTGGCGGATGCGGGAGTACGCACGGTGGCGGCCATTGTCGCGCAAAATGACGGCTGCATATCGTCAGCGGCCCGCGCCGTGCGGCGCGTCGCGCAACTTTCCGGAGCAGGAACATGGTCGGCAGCTTGTTTGGCGGTAGCCTCAAGGTCAGCCCGAAGGACGTCCCGGCGGCGGCCTACGATCCGCCGGAAGGCGCGGGCACGCGGCTCGCGGTGCTCGCCGGCGGCTGCTTCTGGTGCGTCGAGGCGGTCTATCGCGAACTCGACGGCGTGCTGTCGGTGACGTCCGGCTACGCCGGCGGCACGGCGGAGACCGCCGATTACAAGACCGTCTGCAGCGGCCAGACCGGGCACGCCGAGGTGATCCAGATCGCCTACGATCCGGCCCGGACCAGTTTCGGCAAGCTGCTGAAGATCTTCTTCGCCGTGGCCCACGATCCGACCCAGCTGAATCGCCAGGGCAACGACGTCGGCACGCAGTACCGCTCCGCCATCTTCTACGCGGACGATCAGCAGAAGGACGTCGCCGAGCGCTACATCGCGCAGCTCGACGCGGCGGGCGTGTACCGGGCGCGGATCGTCACCCGGCTCGAACCGCTGCAGGACTTCTTCGTCGCCGAGGGCTATCACCAGAACTATGCCGCGCTGCATCCGGACCAGCCGTACATCGCCGCCGTGGCGCTGCCGAAGGTCGACAAGCTGCGCGCCTATTTCGGCGAGGACCTCAAGGCCTGAAGACACCGGCGCGGCGCGATTCGTCGGCTGCGTCACAGTCGCGCGCGCGTTTAAGGTTTCTTTACGGATTTCTTAATCAAGAAATAAGAACGCCGCCGCCGCCGCTTCCCTACAGTGCCGGTCATCCGGAGCGCCGCTCCGAACCCCATTCATCCATCAGGGAAACGACGATGCACGACAGCAGCAACGACAGCCAGGCGCGGCCGCGCCACGACCTCTACGCGGTCATCCACAAGGGCCTGCGCGCGATGATGAACGAAGTCCTGACCGCCGCCGGCCGCTGCGACTGGAGCGACGGCGCCGAATGCGCCCGCACGCTCGCCGCGGTGCGCGAGCTCGCCGACTTCTGCGCCGGACACCTGGCGCACGAAAATCGGTTCGTGCACCCGGCGATGGAGGCGCGCGCGCCGATGACCTCGCTCGCCGCCGCGCACGAGCATGTCGAGCACGAGGCGGCGATCAAGCGCCTGCGCGGCCAGGCCGCGCTCGTCGAAGTGCTCAACGGCGCGGCGCGCGTCGAAGCCGGCGAGGCGCTGTATCGCGGCCTCGCGGTGTTCGTCGGCGAGAACTTCGTCCACATGAACGACGAGGAAACGCGCCACAACGCCGTGCTGTGGGCGCTGTACAGCGACGCTGAGCTCGAGGCGCTGCACGGCGCGCTGGTCGCCTCGCTGACGCCGGACGAGATGCGCATGGCAATGCGCTGGATGCTGCCGAACGCCAGCCACGCCGAGCGCGTCGGCCTGCTCGAAGGCATGCGCGCGAACGCGCCGGCGCCGGTCTTCGAAGCGACGCTGGCGATGCTGCGCGGGCTGCTCGGTGCCGGCGACTGGAACAAGCTCGCCGCCGCCTTGCGGCTCGACACCCTGGCGGCCGCCGCCTGAGCGGTGGGCGCGTGGTCGTCGCGGCCGCCGTCAGGCCGCGGCGGACCGCGCGATCTCGGCGAGCCGCACCGGGCGGCTGACGCACAGGCGGAAACGGCCGCGTCCGGTCTTCTCGATGCGCAGGCTGTCGCTGCGTTCGGCCAGGCGCCGGCTCAGCAGCACGAGGCGCGCTTCGAGATTGTCGGCGACGTCCGGCAGGCGCAGCGTCGGGTCGAGGCGCAGTTCGCGATTGCTGAACTCGTCGCGACCCTCGCGCTGGCGCAGGTCGAGCAGGCGCCAGAGAATCGCGCCGGCCACGCCCTTGATCAGGTAATCCTCGTCGAGGAACACGCTGTCATCCTCGGCGTAGCGGCGCACCAGCAGCGGCGTGCCGCTCTCGTCGCGCGGCGCCGCGGCGGTCTGCACGGGCCGCGGATCGTCGGTCTCGTCCTGCGCCGCCTGCGCCTGTTCGAGGGCGAGGCCGAGCTGCGCGGCGAGCGCGCTCAGCGCGTCCTCGTCGTCGTAGCCGAAGCGTCGCTGCTGCGGACTTTCCGCATACAGCACGCCGCGCACTTCGCCGCCGTGCACGATCGGCACCGCGAGCTGGCTTTCCGCATCGGGCAGGCCCGGCACGGCGATTTCGGCGCGCGGCGGCGCGGCCAGGCCGCTCAGCTCGGTGGCGGCGCGCACGTAGCGGTAGTCGGAGGTCGCGTAGTTGATGCGGATGGCGATGTTCTGTGCGGCGGCGACGCCGATGATGCCGTCGCCGAGGGCGATTTCCGAGCCGATCCCGGAATCCGCGTAGCCGCGGCTGGCGACGACGTAGAGGCGGCTCTGCGCCGGTTCGAGCATCAGCAGCAGCGCGTGGTGGATGCCGAAATGGCGGTCGAGCGCATCGAGCGCGGCGTCGAGCAGGGCTTCGAAGCCGCCGCCGCAGGCGGCGATCGCGCAGGAGGCGGCGCGCAGCGCGGCGAGCGGCTTGCGCTGCGGCGGCTTGGGCAGCGGCGTGATGCCGGCGACCGGCTCGATCGCGCGCACGCGGTAGACATCGGCGCCGCGCAGGCGGAACACCGCGGTCATGCCGGTGAACGACGCAATGCCGGCGAGGCGCGCCTTCATGCGCTCGAACAGCGGGCCTTCGGATTCGGTGCGCAGGTAGTCGAGCGTCAGGCGATAGCTGGCGCCGGTCGTCGATTCCGTCGCGTACAGCAGCGCTTCGCGGCGGGCGAGCACGTTGTCGCGCGTCTTGTTGAAGAACTGGAAGCTCAGCGCGAGATGTTCGGCGTCGACGTATTCGGCGTGCGACACGTAGGTGACGTTCGGCGTGCCGTCCGCCGCGACGGTGGCGATCGCGCAGGGGATCGTGCTGTCGAGGCAGTCGCGCACGGCGTCGAGATCGAGCGTCATGGCCGCTCACCGATGCGCTGGCCGGCCTGTGGCCCGGGCGTCTGCTCGAACACGGCGGCCGGCGCGAAGGCGAGCGCCGCCAGCGCATCCGGCGCGGCGCGGAACATGGCGTCGATCAGCGGCGCGCCGAAGCCGAGCGCCGCGATCATCTCGGTGAAGGCATCGACCTGCGCCCGCACCCGCGCCCCGGCATCGGCCGGCAGGGCGACGCGCGTCGCGCGGCCCTTGAGCTGCAGGGTCTGGTGCGTGGGCGGCGAGGTGAAGACCACCGCCAGCTCGCCGCGCGGCTCGACGTCGCGCAGCACCGGCGCCGCCTGGTCGCGATGCAGCAGCAGCAGGATGCCGCGGCGGTCATCCGTCACGCGCGCGCCGATGGCGCGCGCCAGCGACGGCCGTCGCGCCGCATCGCGGCTGGCGACGAAGATCGAACGCGGTCCCTGAATGAATTCGGCCTGCGCGGCCGACAGCGTCGCGGCGTGTTCCCCCATGCCGGGATGATAGCGCCGCCTGGGCGCTCAGCGCTGCTCCAGCAGCTTCCTGAGCGTTTTCTCGAAGTCCTTGCCGAGCAGCTCGGTCGGCTTGGCGTTGTTCCACTCGATCATGGCGCTGAGCCAGGTGTTGGACTCGGCCTTGAAGTCGGCGGTTCTCTCGACATAGGCGTGCGACAGATGGCTGAGCGTCAGGCGCAGCTCGATGCGGTCGGGTCTGCCGGTCCAGCCGGTGTTGTAGTCCTCGAACGCGAGAATCTGCGGTTCGAGCATCAGTTCGGCCTGCTGATTCTCGCAGGCGGCGCGCACGTCGCTGTCCATCGTGACCTCGACCGTGTTGCGGCCGAGCGTCTTCAGCGTCGCGATCACCTTGTCGGCGACCTCGCGCCCGCTGTTGACGTAGAGGATGCCGTTGGACGTGGCGTCGGGCTGCACGATGACGCAGACCGGCGCGGCGGCGTCGGCCGCGGCGATGGTGCCCTTCGAGGCCGCGGTCTGCGAGATGGGAACCGCGATGCAAGCGGTAAGCGCGACCGCGCTGATGAGGACCAGAGCGTTCTTCATGCGATGGATGGCTGGAGTCGGAGCCCCTTGCACGCTACACCGCCCGCCCGGCAATGTCGATGCGGCACCGCCCTGCGCCGCCGCCCGCCGCCCGCGCGGCGCTCAGGCGGAGCGACGCCCGAAGAGCACGCGCAGGCGCAGCTCGAGGCGATCGAGGAAGGCGGCGAAGCCGCGCGATTCGCCGGCGATCAGCGCGGCGCCGGCCGCCGCGATCAGCGTGCCGGGACCGGGCGCCGGCATCAGCACGATGCCGAGCGCGACCGTCAGCACGCCGCCCGCCAGGCGCAGCGCGCCGGCCCAGGCGTGCCGCCGCCCTTCGCGGCGCCGCGCGTGGTAGCGCGAGAAGCGCTCTCCCGCCGGCGCGGAGCGCAGGAAGCGCCAGCTGTCCCTGAGCGCGCCGAGCACGCGCGCCTCAGCCGGCCAGCGTGGCGATGTCGAGCACGAAGCGGTATTTCACGTCGCTCTTCAGCATGCGCTCGTAGGCTTCGTTGATCTTCTGCATCGGGATCAGTTCGATGTCGGAGACGATGCCGCGCTCGGCGCAGAAGTCGAGCATTTCCTGCGTTTCGGCGATGCCGCCGATCAGCGAGCCGCCGAGCTTGCGCCGCGAGAAGATCAGGTGCTGGAACTGCAGGGTCGGCGGCGTGTCCGGCACGCCGATCAGCGTCATCGTGCCGTCGCGCCTGAGCAGGCCCAGATAGGCGTTGATGTCGTGCGGCGCCGAGACGGTGTCGATGATGAAATCGAAGCTGCGCGCGTGGCGATTCATCTCGTCCTTGTTCTTGGAGATCACCACGTCGCTGGCGCCGAGGCGCCGCGCGTCCGCTTCCTTGCCGGGCGACGTCGTGAACAGCACGACCTCGGCGCCGAAGGCGTGCGCGAACTTCAGCGCCATGTGGCCGAGGCCGCCGAGACCGACGACGCCGACTTTCTGGCCCGGCCCGACTTTCCAGTGGCGCAGCGGCGAGTACGTGGTGATGCCGGCGCAGAGCAGCGGCGCGGTGGCGGCGAGATCGAGCCTGGGCGAGATGCGCAGCACGAAGGCTTCGTCGACGACGATGTGGTTCGAGTAGCCGCCGTAGGTCGGCTGCCTGGTGTCGCGCTCGCGGCCGTTGTAGGTGCCGGTGAAACCCTGTTCGCAATACTGTTCGAGGCCGTCGCGGCAGCTCGCGCAGCTGCGGCAGGAATCGACCATGCAGCCGACGCCGGCGAGGTCGCCGGCCTTGAACTGCCGGACCTGCGCGCCGACCTCGATCACGCGGCCGACGATCTCGTGGCCCGGCACCATCGGGAAGATGCCGTGACCCCATTCGTCGCGCACCTGATGCAGGTCCGAATGGCAGACGCCGCAGTAGGCGATCTCGATGCGCACGTCGCGCGGTCCGGTGGCGCGGCGCTCGAAGGTGAACGGCACCAGCGGCGCCTTGGCGATTTCGGCGGCATAGCCGAGGGCAGCGGTCATGGAAGGCTCCTGAGCGGAAGATGGCAGGCCCGCATGATGCCGCACCATGATGAACGCCGGGAAAATCGCGGCGGATCGGGCAAGGGCGGGCCGCGTTCGGGTCAGCGCGGCAGGCCGCGCCCGGCGGCCGCTACGCGCTCAGGCCCGCCGCGTGGCCGGAGGCCCAGGCCCACTGGAAGTTGTAGCCGCCGAGCCAGCCGCTCATGTCGACCACCTCGCCGATGAAATAGAGGCCCGCGATCTTGCGCGATTCCATGGTCGCCGACGACAGCTCGCGGGTGTCGACGCCGCCGAGCGTGACCTCGGCGGTGCGGTAGCCCTCGGTGCCGCTGGCGACGATCGGCCAGTCATGCAGGCGCGCGGCCATGTCCTTGAGCTGCCTGGCGCTGAACTGCTTCAGCGGCCGGCTCGTCAGCCAGCGCTCGCAGAGCCGCTGCGCGAGGCGCGCCGGCAGCACGCCGGCCAGCGCCGTGCGCAGCTCGGCATTCGGGTGCAGGCGCTGCTGCTCGCCGAGGTAGTCGAATGCGTCGAGCCCCGGCAGCCAGTCGACGCGCAGCGCGTCGCGCAGGTTCCAGTACGAGGAAATCTGCAGGATCGCCGGGCCCGACAGGCCGCGATGCGTGAACAGCAGGCGGTTGCGGAAGGCCGTGGCCTTGACGCGCGCCTCGACCGGCAGCGCCACGCCGGCGAGCTCGGCGAAGTCCTCGAGCGGCGTGCCGGACAGGGTCAGCGGCACCAGGCCGGCGCGGGTCGGCAGCACCGTGTGGCCGAACTGCCGCGCCAGCTGGTAGCCGTAGCCGCTGGCGCCGAGGCTCGGGATCGACAGGCCGCCGCTGGCGACGACCAGCGAGTCGCAGCGCAAGGCGCCGAGCGTGGTGCTCGCCAGGCGGAAGCCCGGGTCGCCGCGCTCGACGCGTTCGATGCCGCACCCGACCTCGATGCGCACGCCGGCGGCGGCGCATTCGTCGAGCAGCAGGCGCACGATCTGCTTCGAGGAGTCGGCGCAGAACAGCTGGCCCAGCTCCTTTTCGTGATACGCGATGCCGTGGCGCTCGACGAGGGCGATGAAATCGGCCGGCTGGTAGCGCGCCAGCGCCGACTTGCAGAAGTGCGGATTCGCCGAGAGATAGTGCCGCGCGGAGACGTCGAGATTGGTGAAGTTGCAGCGGCCGCCGCCCGACATGAGGATCTTCTTGCCGACCCGGTTCGCATGCTCGATGACGAGCACGCGCCGACCGCGCAGGCCGGCGACCCGCGCGCACATCAGACCGGCGGCACCGCCGCCGACGATGATGACGTCGTACTGCATGTGTTCAGTGGTCCATGGCCGCGGCGCCACGGCTTGCGCCCGGAGCGTCGATCGAAACGGGTTCCCTCCCGCCCCGGCAAGAGCGGGAGAGCCCTGTTTTCCAGGCCTCAGTAGCGCTTCGGCTTGCCGGCCGGCTTGCCGCCGGTGAAGCCGCTCTTGAAGCCGCCACCGCGCTTGAAGTTGCCGCCGGCCGCGCCCGGGCCCTTGCGCGGGCCGGCGGGGCGCGCCGTCGCGTCGCGCGGCTTGAACGGGCGCGGGCCATCGCTGCGCAGGCCGAGCGGCTTCTTCTCGACGCCGCCACGCTCGCCGCCCTTGTCGAAGGGCTTCTTGTCGAACGACTTCTTCTCGAAGGGTCCTTTATCGAATGCGCGTTTCTCGAACGGCTTGCTCTCGAAGCGGCTGCCGCTGCCGAACGACTTCCTGGCCGATGCCGGCCTGTCGGCGCGGCGCGGCGCGGCGCTGTCCTCGCCATCGTCGGCGCGCGGCCTGGACTTGAAACTGTGCGGACGCGTGAGCTGGTCGCGGCCGTGTTCGGGGGGCGCGGCGCTGGCGAGCACGATCTGCAGCTGGCGGCCGCAGACCCAGACCTTCTGCAGATCGCTGAACACCTTCCTCGGCATGCCTTCCGGCAGATCGACGAGGCTGTAATCGTCGAAGATCTCGACGCGGCCGATGAACTGGCTGTCGAGGCCGGCTTCGTTGGCGATCGCGCCGACGATGTTGCCCGGCTTGACCTGGTGCGCGTGGCCGACGGCGATGCGATAGGTCTGCATGCCTTCTTCCGGCGCGCCGCGCGGCGGCCGCGGGCGGCGCTCCTCGCGGTCCTCGCGCTGCGCACGCTCGACGCGCGGCGCGCGTTCCTCGCGCGCGGCCGGCGCTGCGTCGGCCGGCTTGCGGAACGCGGCGGGCGCGTAGTCCTCGCGACGCGGGCGCTCGCCGTGCGCGGCCTCGCGGCGCTGCGCGTCCTGCGCGAACGGATTGCTTTCGGGCCGCGAGCTTTCGCGGCGCGCCGGCCTGTCGTCCGGCGCGTCGAGCAGCAGCGGCGCGTCGCCCTGCACGAGACGGCCGAGCGCGGCGGCGATGTCGACCGCCGGTACGCCGTGCTCTTCGGCGTATTCGCTGACGAGCTGGCGGAACGGTTCGAGGCCGCCGCCGGCGATCGCTTCGCCGATCTTGTCCTTGAAGCGCGCCAGGCGCTGGGCGTTGACGGCCTCGACGCTCGGCAGGTCCATCGGCGTCACCGGCTGGCGCGTGGTGCGCTCGATCAGCTTCAGCAGATGGCGCTCGCGCGGCGCGACGAACAAAATCGCTTCACCCGAGCGTCCCGCACGGCCGGTACGACCGATGCGGTGCACATAGCTTTCCGGATCGGTCGGAATGTCGTAGTTGACGACGTGGCCGATGCGCTCGACGTCGATGCCGCGCGCGGCGATGTCGGTGGCGACGACGATGTCGATCTCGCCGCTCTTGAGCTTGGCGATCACGCGCTCGCGCAGCTTCTGCTCCATGTCGCCGTTCAGGGCCGCGGCGTTGAAGCCGCGCGCCGCGAGCTTGTCGGCCAGCTCGACGGTCTCGGCCTTGGTGCGCACGAAGACGATCATGCCGTCGAACGGCTCGGCCTCGAGGATGCGCGTCAGCGCGTCGAGCTTGTGCAGGCCGACCGCGAGCCAGTAGCGCTGGCGCACATTGGTCGCCGTCGTGGTCTTGGCGGCGATCTTCACCTCGACCGGCTCGTGCAGATAGGTCTGCGCGATGCGGCGGATCGGCGGCGGCATGGTCGCCGAGAACAAGGCGACCTGGCGCGAGTCCGGCGTCGCCTTGATGATGGCCTCGATGTCCTCGACGAAGCCCATCTTCAGCATCTCGTCGGCCTCGTCGAGGACCAGGTAGCGGACCTGCGAGAGGTCCAGCGTGCCGCGCTTCAGATGGTCGAGGACGCGGCCGGGCGTGCCGACCACGATGTGCACGCCGCGGCGCAGCGCCGACAGCTGCGGGCCGTAGCTCTGGCCGCCGTAGATCGGCAGCACGTGGAAGCCGGGCAGGTTGGCGGCATAGCGCTGGAAGGCCTCGGCGACCTGGATCGCCAGCTCGCGCGTCGGCGCCAGCACCAGGGCCTGCGGCGCGCGCTGGCCCCAGTCGAGGCGCGAGAGGATCGGCAGCGCGAAGGCGGCGGTCTTGCCGGTACCGGTCTGCGCCTGGCCGAGCACGTCCTGGCCGTCGAGCAGATGCGGGATGGTCTGCGCCTGGATCGGCGAGGGCGTCTCGTAGCCCACGGCATCGAGCGCGGCGAGGACTTCGGGGCTCAGCGCGAGATCGCGAAAGCTGAGCGGGGCGACGGCATCGTCGGACATCGGAACACCTCGGGTGGCCATGCAGCGGCCGGATAATGCGGTGCGTGCGCCGCGAAAACCGCATGAAGGCGGCCTTGCGGTCCGCCAAAAGGGCGCGAATTCTACTCGCTTGCGGCCGACCGCGCCCGCGGCCCGTTCACCAGATCGTGCGCCCGGGCAACAGTCCGCGCAATTCCGCGTCCGTCAGATCGCGCCACTGGCCGGGCTTCAGGGTGCCGAGCCGGATGTTGACGATGCGCACGCGCTGCAGGCGCCGCACCTTGCAGTCGAAGACTTCGCACATGCGGCGGATCTGCCGGTTGAGGCCCTGCGTGAGGACGATGCGGAAGGTGTTGGCGGAGACCTTCTCGACGCGGCAGGGCTTGGTCTTCACCTCCAGCACCGGCAGCCAGACGCCGGCCGCCATGCCGCGCACGAACTCCGGCGTCACCGGCCGGTCGATCGTCACCAGGTATTCCTTCTCGTGGTTGTTCTCCGAGCGCAGGATCTCGTTGACGATGTCGCCGTTGCTGGTCAGCAGGATCAGGCCGTCGGAATCCTTGTCGAGGCGGCCGATCGGGAAGATGCGTTCCGTGTGGCCGACGAAGTCGACGATGTTGCCGGCGACGTGGCGCTCCGTCGTGCAGGTGATGCCGACCGGCTTGTTGAGCGCGAGGTAGACGCGCCGCGTGACGTGCTCGGCGCCGCGCGCGCGGCCGCGCACCGGCCGGCCGTCGACGCGCACCTCGTCGGCCTCGCCGACCTGCTGGCCGAGTTCGACCGGCTTGCCGTTGATCGTCACGCGGCCGGCGGCGATCAGCGCATCGGCCTCGCGGCGCGAACAGAGGCCGGTTTCGCTGATGTATTTGTTGAGGCGCATCGCGGATGACTCGTCGGACGCATCGCTGCGGATGGCGCGCATGCTAAGGCGGCGCCCGGCGGCGCGCCACGTGCGGAGCGTGGTTGCGGGCATGGTCCCGGTGCGCGTCGCGCCTGCGCTCGCCGCGGTGCGGCACTCAGCCGCGCAGCAGGGCCGCCGCGGCGCGCAGGTCGTCGGTCAGCTGGCGTCGCGCACGCTCGCGGGCATCGGCGTCGGGCTGGCGCAGCACGGAGGAGGGGTGGATCGTGGCGATCGCGTGCTTCGCCAATGCGCTCGGCAAGGCGCGGCCGTGGTCGACCGTCACGCGCACGCCGCGGCCGAGCAGGGCCTGCGCCGCGGTGGCGCCGAGGCAGACCAGCAGCTCGGGCCTGATCTGCTCCAGCTCGGCGTCGAGCCAGGGCCGGCAAGCCCGCTGCTCGGCGGCGTTGGGCTTGCTGTGCATGCGCCGCTTGCCGCGCGGCTGCCACTTGAAGTGCTTGACCGTATTGCTGACGTAGCAGTCGGCGCGGTCGATGCCGGCAGCGCGCAGGGCGGCGTCGAGCACGCGGCCGGCCGGACCGACGAAGGGGCGGCCTTCGTGATCTTCGTCGTCGCCCGGCTGTTCGCCGACCAGCATGATCCGCGCGCCGCGCCGGCCTTCGCCGAACACGGCCTGCGTGGCGCGCGCATGGAGCGCGCAGCCGCGGCAGTCCTGCGCGGCCTTGCGCAGCGCGGCGAGCGAACGGCGCGCCGGCAGGAAGGCGGCGGCGCCCGCCGTGGCGGACTCGCCGCCGGTGTCGCGGCGTGCCGCTCGGCTGCGCGCGCTCATGCGAGGCGCTCCAGCGGCGCCGGCCAGTCGGCCGCGCGCAGGCCGAGGCGCCGCATGAGGCCGTGCGCGTCGAACGGCGCGTGCACTTTCACATCGTTGTCGAAGAAACAGTAGACGTCGCGGGCACGACGGCGGGGTGCGGCGCCGCCGATGCGGCGCGCGTCACCGTGCTCGCTGCCGCGCCGCCAGGCGTCGATGCGCGCCGCCCAGCGGTCGAGTGCGGCGTCCGCGTAGCCGCTGGCGTACAGCTGCTTGTCGCCGTGCAGGCGCACGTAGACGAAATCGGCGGTGAGGTCCTCGAAGTACGGCCACTTGCCGGCGGTGTCGGCGACCACCGCGGCGATGCCGTGGCGGCGCAGCAGGCGGACGAAGCGCGCGTCGACGAAACTTTCGTGCCGCACTTCGAGCGCGTGGCGCAGGCGCTGCGCCGGATCGAGCGCCAGCCGCGCGCGACCGCGCAGGCGCGCGTCGCGCCGTCGCGCGAGACGCATGGCCGCTTCGCCGTCGCGCGGCAGCAGCGCGAGAAAGGCCTCGAGCTTGCCGGCGTCGAAGCGTTCGGAGGGCGGCAGCTGCCAGAGGAAGGGGCCGAGCTTGTCGCGCAGGTTGAAGATGCCGGAAGCCAGGAAGTTGGCGAGCGCCTGCTCGACGCCGCGCAGGCGCAGGCGATGCGTGATGAAGCGGCTGCCCTTGACGCTGAAGATGAAGCCGGGCGGCGTCTGCGCATACCAGCTCGCGTAGTACTCGGGCTTCTGCAGCGAATAGAACGAGCCGTTCAGCTCGATGCCGCCGAACTGCCGCGAGGCGAAAGCCAGCTCCCGCGCCTGCGTCAGCGTCTTCGGATAGAACACGCCGCGCCAGGGCGCATAGCGCCAGCCCGAAATGCCGATGATCGCCTCGCCCTTCGATGATCTGGCCATGCCATTGCTGAGCGTGGTTGCGCGCCAGAGGTTCCCTGGGACGGCTGGCGTTCAGCTTGCGCGGCCGCGGCGACCGCAGTCGGAGCCCGATGTTTCAGCCGAGGTTCACGCCGCGCGCCGAGCATGGCGAGACAGTGTTCAGGGAGGCAACATGGCGACGGAGCGCAACGTGAAGGATGACCGGGCGCGGCGCTGGCGATGGCTGCGTCGGGCGCTGACCGCACTGTTCCTCGGGCTGGTCGGCTGGCTGGTGGTGTCGCGGGCGCTGGCGATCGACTGGACGCGCGTCGGCCAGTCGCTGCGCGAGATGCGCCCGCTCGCGCTGTGCAGCGCCGCGGCGCTGGCCACCGCCAGCTACGCGATCTACGCCTGCTTCGACTGGTTCGCGCGCATCTACACGAAACAGGTGCCGAAGCTGCGCCAGTTCGAGATCGCCTGGGTCAGCTACGCCTTCAACCTCAATCTCGGCTCGCTGATCGGCAGCGTCGGCTTCCGCTACCGGCTCTACGCGCGCTCCGGCGTCGAGCCGCAGGCCATCGCGCGCATCGTCGCCACCAGCATGATCACCAACTGGAGCGGCTACTTCCTGCTCGGCGGCCTGGTCTTCGCCGCGCGCGCCGTCGATCTGCCGCCGCGCTGGGAGATCGGCGCCGTCGGCCTGCAGCTGGTCGGCATCGGCATGCTGCTGCTGCTCGCCGGCTATCTCGTGCTCTGCGCGCGCCGCCATGAGCGGCCCTGGCGCTGGCGCCAGCACGAGGTCGTGCTGCCGTCGCCGCGCCGCGCGCTGGCGCAGATCGGCGCCTCCTCGCTCAACTGGCTGGCGATCGCCGCGACGATCTGGGTGCTGCTGCCCGAGCACGTCGGCTTCGCCGCGGTGCTGACCGTGTTCCTGCTCAGCAGCGTGGCCGGCGCCATGGCGCACGTGCCCGGCGGGCTCGGCGTGCTCGAAGCGGTGTTCCTGGCGCTGCTCGGCGACGAAGTGCCGGAGCACGACCTGATCGCCGGCCTGCTCGCCTTCCGCGCGTTCTACTACCTGATCCCGCTGGCGCTGGCGCTCGCGCTGTACGTGTGGATCGAGATTCGCGGCCGCCGCGGCGGTGCGCGCCGGCCGGCGAAACGCCGCCGGCCGGTCAGCGCCCGGGCCGCCCGCCGCGAAGCGCTCAGTGGCGGAAACCCTTGACGCGCACCTTGAAGTCCATCGCCGGCCCCGGCGTCGGCGCGGTCTTGGTCTTCAGCTGGTAGTCGGGCGATTCGAGTTCGAGATCGAGCTTGTAGAAGACGCGCGCCATCGACAGCGCGATCTGCACTTCGGCGAGGCTCTTGCCCAAGCAGGTGTGCGGGCCGCGGCCGTATGGCGAGTAGGCGCCGGGCTGCAGGTGCTCGGCGCGCGGCTTGGCGTAGCGGTCGATGTCGAACTTCTGCGGCTCCGGCCAGAACTCTTCCATGAAGTGCGGCACCGAGGTGCCGATGTAGATCATCTCGCCTTCGCGGATCTGGTGGCCGTCGAACACGAAGTCGCGGGTCGCGGTGCGCATCTGCGCGACGGCGATCGGATAGAGGCGCATGGTTTCCATGATCGCCCCCTGCAGCGAAGGCAGGCGCTTGAGCAGGGCGTCCTCGTCGACCGCGCCCTCGGCGAACAGCGCGTCGACCTCGGCCTGCACGCGCGCCAGCACGCCCGGATGCTTGAGCACGGTGTAGACGATCGCCGCCGTGGTGTTGGCGACGGTGTCGAGGCCGGCGACGTAGGGCCCGGTCAGCGTCACGATCAGATCGCTGGCCGGCATCACGTCCGGCGTCTCGATGTGCGCCGCCATGATGTCGTCGATCAGGTTGCGCTCCTCCGGCTTGATCCGGGTGTAGCGTGCCTTGGCCTCGGCGATCATCTTCTGGCCCAACTCGAAGACGCGCGCCTTGGCCTTCTTGTAGACCGGCCGCTTGAGCAGGATCTTCGGCCGCTGCCGCGTCACCAGCACATTGAGAATGTGCAGGATGGTGATGCGGATGTCGCGCACGTATTCCAGCGGCGCGGCGCCGGTGAGGATGGTGCCGAGCTGGTCGACGACCATGTACTGCATCGCCTCGACCACCGGCACCCTCTTGCCGGCCGGCCAGTCGCGCGCGAAGCAGCGGTCGGTGATCTCGATCAGCTCGTTGTAGCGGCCCTTGATCGATTCCTTCGAATAGCCGCGGCGCATGATGTCGCGCAGCTGCTTGTGCGCCTCGCCGTCCTCGCTGGTCAGGGTGCGCGTGGCGCCGTACTCGTTGATCAGGCCTTCCCAGAATTCGCGCGAACGCAGCGATTCCTTGCCTTCGCGCGTGCCGAGGAAGTTCGCCGCCTCGGGGCCGGCGATCAGCACGTAGTCCTGGCCGAGCATGCTCAGCCGGCACACCGGCCCGTACCGGCGATAGCAGTCGAGGAAGAAGCGCGCGGGGTCCCTGGCCATGCCGAGCACGCTGCCGAGCAGCGGCAGGCCGGGAACCTTGGGCGTTTCACGAAGGGCGAGGCTGGGCGTGGCGGTATTCACGATGAGGTCCGGCGAGGGCGGGCGGGCGGAGCCCGGATCGCGTCCTTGTAGCAGAGGCGCCGCGAGGCCAACTCGTCCGAGCGGGGGAGGCTGCGCCGCCGCGCGCGGGCTCATGTCGCCTGCGGCTGTGTATAGTCGCAAGCCTGCCGAGGCGCTGGCGCGACGCTTGCAGGCACATGCGGGACTCGAAAGCACAGGGAGTGCGAGGGCATGAGCAGGTTTTTCGGAATTCTCGTCGGCGTGATCCTTCTGGCCGGCATCGGCGTGATCGCCTGGTATCACCTGCATGGTGACTTCGATGCCGAGCCGGCGCCGGCCGCGGCACCCGCGCCGGCCGCGTCGGCGTCGCCGCCGCCCGAACCGGCGCCGGCCACCGCAGCGGAGCTGCGCGTGCCGGACGAGGCGTCGTCGTCGCCGGCCTTGGTGCTGCCGCCGCTCGCCGAGAGCGACGTGGCGATGCGCAACGAACTCGAAGCGCTGGTCGGTCGCGCGCCGATCGAATCGTTCCTGATCCCGCTGCAGATCGTGCGCCGCTGGGTGGCCTTCATCGACAGCCTCGATCGCGACGGCGTGCCGCTGCAGCGGCGGCCGGCGAAGGCGGTGTCCGGCCGGCCGGCCGTCGAGACCGGCAGCGATGGCCGGCTGCAGCTCGGTGCCGCCAACGCGCAGCGCTACCAGAGCTATATCGCCGTGCTGCAGGCGATCGACGCGCAGAAGCTGGTCGGCTTCTACTTCCGCTATTACCCGCTGTTCCAGCAGGCCTATGACGAGCTCGGCTACGGCGACGGCGCCTACTTCAACACGCGCCTGCTCGAAGTCATCGATCACCTGCTCGCCACGCCGCAGGTCGAAGGCCCGATCGCCCTCGTGCAGCCCAAGGTGCTCTACCAGTTCGCCGACCCGGAACTGGAATCGCGCTCCTTCGGCCAGAAGATGCTGATCCGCATGGGCGCCGACAACGCCGCGGCGGTGAAAGCCAAGCTGCGCGAGATTCGCGCCGCCATCGTCGCCCGTGCCCGGCCGGCCGCCGGTCCCGGCTGAGCGGTCGCGCATCTGGCGACGCGCGGCGCGCATCTGGCAAAGTGCAGTTCCTTGACGGAGTCTGTGCCATGACTATCGCGTCTTTCCGCGCAGCGCCGCGCGGCGTCGTTTCCGGCCTGCTGGCGGCCTGCGTGCTCGCCGCCTGCGCCTCGTCGCCCTCCGCTTCCAGGCCGAAGACGCTCGACGACAAGCTCGCCGAGCGCGGCTACAAGCTCGGCGGCGACATCGACCGCATCCAGAACTGGAGCATCGACGGCTGGAGCTACATCGACGACGAGCACGTCGTGTTCAATGCCGGTCCGTCGCGCGACTATCTCGTCACCGTGCTGATGCCGTGCAACGGCCTGTCGAGCGCCAACACCATCGGCTTCAGCACGACGGTGAGCGCCGTCACCAAGTTCGACAAGCTCGTCGTGCGCAACACCGGGTTCACCGACCAGTGCCCGATCCGCGAGCTGCACGAGCTGAAGCGCGTCAAGAAAGCTTCGTGAGCGGCGGCGCGGCGCGGCCGCGCGTGCTGCAGGTCGGTCGGCCCGCTGATGCCCCCGCTCGAGGCCACGCTGGCCGCGGAGTTCGAACTGGGCGCCTTGTGGCGCGAGTCCGACGCCGATGCCTGGCTCGCCGCGCACGGCCACCCATTCGACGGCCTGGTGACCTCGGTGTGGGGCTCGACAACGTCGTGCTGCTGCCGCACATCGGCAGCGCCGCCGCGGAGACGCGGCAGGCGATGGCCGAGCTGACGCTCGCCAATCTGCGCGCCTTCTTTCGCGAAGGTCGCCTGCTGACGCCGGTCCTCGACTGAAGGGCCGCGCGTCGAGCGCTGCTCAGTCTTCGTCCGCCGCGGCGTGCCAGCCGCCGCCGAGCGCCTGGATCAGCGCCACCGCCGTCGTCTGCCGGTCGAGCGCCGCCTGGATCAGCGCGCTGCGCGCGCTCGCCGCCGAGGCCTGCGCGGTGACGACGTCGCTGAAGGTGATCTGCCCGGCCTTGTACTGGTTGAGGATCTGCCGCTCGTTCTCGTCGGCGACTTCCGACGCCTGCCGGCGCAGCGCGTACTGCGTCTCCAGCACGCGCGTCGCCGTCAGCTGGTCCTCGACGTCCTGGAAGGCGCTGAGCGTCAGCTGCCGGTAGTTGGCGACGGCAGCGTCGTAGGCGGCGCGCGCCTGCGCGACCTGCGCCTTGCGCGCGCCGAAGTCGAGCAGGGTCTCGCTGGCCGACACGCCGAGCGACCACAGCATCGTCGAGCTGTCGAACAGATCCTTGATATGCGAGGCGCTGCTGCCGTAGGAACCGGACAGCGGGAAGCTGGGGAACCACGCCGCCTGGGCGATGCCGACGCTGGCATTGGCGGCGGCAACCTTGCGTTCCGCGGCGGCGATGTCGGGGCGCCGCTGCAGCAGCACGGACGGCAGCAGCAGCGGCACCTCGGGCACCACGCCGTTCCACTCGGCCGGCGCCAGGCTGAAGTCGGCCGGCGCCTTGCCGACCAGCACGGCGATCGCGTGCTCGAGCGTCGCCCGCGTCTGCCGCAGGCCTTCGAGCGTCGCCTGCGCGTTGTACAGCTGCGTCTGCGCGCTGAGCACGTCGGTGCGCGGCGCGACGCCGGCGGCGTAGCGGTTCTGCGCGATCGTCAGCGAGCGCTGGTAGCCGTCGACGGTGGCCTGCTGCAGGGCGATCTCGGCGTCCGCCTCGCGCAGCGACAGGTAATTCGTCACCAGCTCGCCCTGCGCGGCGAGCCGGGCGGCGGCGAGATCGGCGGCGCTCGCCTCGGCGC
The DNA here is from genome assembly GCF_000474945.1 of Solimonas soli DSM 21787. GTDB lineage: Bacteria > Pseudomonadota > Gammaproteobacteria > Nevskiales > Nevskiaceae > Solimonas > Solimonas soli. Next base: position 39,398 of record NZ_AXDW01000016.1, read on the forward strand.
TGGCGCGCGCGTTCTCGACGCTGCGCCGCAGGCGGCCCCAGACGTCCGGCTCCCAGCTCGCGCCGATGCTCGACTGATAGCGGTTGCGGACGCCGCCGCCCTGCGAGACGGTGCCGCCGGTGACCACGCCGGTATTGCTCGACTTGCTGCCCGAGCGCGTCACGCCGCCGCTGAGATCGACCACCGGGAACAGCGCGGCGCGCTGCTCGCGCACCATGGCGCGTGCCTGCGCGTATGCCGCCTGCGCGGCGGCGATGTTCTGGTTCGAGACCTCGACCTGCTTCGCCATCTCGTCGAGCTGCGCGTCGCCGAACAATTCCCACCAGGCACCGCGATCGATGGCGTCGCCCGGCGCTGCCGGATGCCAGTCGGCGCCGGCTTCCTTGAAATGGTCCGCCCGCATCGCCACGTCCGGGCGCCGGTAGTCGGGGCCGATCGCGCAGGCGGACAGCGCCGCCGATACGGCGAGTGTGGCGGCAAGGGCGCCGTGGAAGGCGGAGTGGGCGGGGGTCGGCATGCGCTTCATCGTTCGTTCGCGACTTTCGGTTCATTGGTGACGACGCGGCTGAGCAGATGCTCGTCGGCGCGGCGACGGCGCAGCTTGTCGAGATAGACGTAGACGACCGGCGTGGTCAGCAGGGTCAGTAGCTGGCTGGCGATCAGGCCGCCGATGATCGCCACGCCGAGCGGCTGGCGCAGCTCCGAGCCTTCGCCGAAGCCGATCGCCAGCGGCAGCGCGCCGAGGATCGCCGCCAGCGTCGTCATCAGGATCGGCCGGAAGCGTAGCAGGCAGGCCTCGCGCACCGCCTCGACGGCGTCGAGGCCGCGCGCGCGCTCGGCGTCGAGTGCGAAATCGATGATGAGGATGGCGTTCTTCTTGACGATGCCGATCAGCAGGAACACGCCGATCAGCGCGATCAGCGAGAATTCCATCCTGAACATCAGCAGCGCGAGGATGGCGCCGACGCCGGCCGAGGGCAGCGTCGTCAGCACCGTCACCGGATGGATGTAGCTCTCGTAGAGAATGCCGAGCACGATGTAGATGACGAGGATCGCCAGCGCGATCAGGAACGGCTGGTTGTTCTGCGACTGCTGGTAGGCCGAGGCGGTGCCGGCGAAGGCGCCGGCGATCGAGGTCGGCATGCCGATGTTCGCCTCCGCGCGCTTCACCGCTTCCCGCGCCTGCGACAGCGTCACGCCCTCGTCGAGATTGAACGATACGGTGATCGCCAGCGCCGCGTCCTGGTGATTGATCTGCGCGGCGGCGGCGCGCTCGCGGAACGTCGCGATCGCCGACAGCGGCACCATGGCGCTGACCGCGGTGCTCAGCGCCTTGCCGGTCGAGGGATCGCGCAAGGACGGGTTCGCCGAATCGGCGGCGTCGGTGTGCGTGGCGTCGGCCGGCACGTAGACGTCCTTCAGCGCCGACGGTCCCTGCGTATAGGCCGGCGCGCTTTCGAGAATCACCTTGTACTGGTTCAGCTCTTCGTAGATCGTCGAGGCCGAGCGCTGGCCGAAGGCGTTGTACAGGGCGTTGTCGATGTCCTTGTTGCTGATGCCGAAGCGCGCCGCCGCGTCGCGGTCGATGTCGACATAGGCTTCGACGCCGTTGTCCTGCTGGTCGGAATTGACGTCGCTGATGCCGGGCTGCTGCGCGAGCTCGGCGACCAGCTTGTCGGACCACAGCTTGAGCTGCTCGCGGTCGTCGCCCTTGAGCGTGTACTGGTAGCCGGCGTTCGCCGAACGCGCGCCCATGCGCAGATCCTGCACCGGCTGGAGGAAGGCGTTGACGCCGATCATCGCCGACAGCGTCGGCCGCAGGCGCGCGATCACCTCGAGGCCGGTCGACTTGCGCTCGCCCTTCGGTTTGAGCGTCACCATCAGGAAGCCGCCGCCGGCGCGCGAGCCGCCGGTGAAGCCGACCACGTTCTGCACGTCGGGATCGGCGCCGATGGTGTCGACGATCTGCTGCAGCTTCTGCGACATCGCCTGGAAGGAAATGCTCTGGTCGGCCCGCAGCATGCCCATGATCTGGCCATTGTCCTGCTGCGGGAAGAAGCCTTTCGGCGCGGCCTTGAACAGATAGACGTTCAGCGCGACGACGGCGCCGAGGATCAGCACGACGAGCAGGCGCGCCGACAGCGCCCAGTCGAGCTGGCGCTCGTACTGGCGCAGCAGGACCGCGAAGCCTCGCTCCGCCCAGCGCGCCAGGCGGCCGGGCGCCTTGTGCGGCGCGCCGGGCCTGAGCAGCCAGGCGCAGAGCATCGGCGTCGTCGTCAGCGAGATCAGCAGCGAAATCAGCACCGCCGCCGACAGCGTCACCGCGAACTCGCGGAACAGGCGGCCGACCTGGCCGCCGAGGAACAGCAGCGGGATGAACACCGCGACCAGCGACAGGCTGATCGACAGCACCGTGAAGCCGACTTCGCGCGCGCCGAGCAGCGCCGCCTCGAAGCGGCGCATGCCGGCTTCGATGTGGCGCGTGGTGTTCTCGAGCACGACGATGGCGTCGTCGATGACGAAGCCGGTGGCGATGGTGATCGCCATCAGCGACAGATTGTTCAGCGAGAAGCCGAGCAGGTACATGACGCCGAAGGTGCCGAGCAGCGACACCACGGTGGCGAACGCCGGAATCAGCGTCGCGCGCAGATCGCGCAGGAACACGCTGACGACCAGCACGACCAGCGCGACCGAGACCAGCAGCGTGACCTCGATCTCGTGCAGCGACGCGCGGATCGAGCGCGTGCTGTCGGAGGCCACCGTCATCCTGATGTCGGTCGGCAGTTCGGCCTGCAGCACCGGCACCAGCGCGCGCACCGCGTCGACGGTCTGGATGACGTTGGCACCGGGCTTCTTGCGCAGCAGCACGATCACCGCCGGCCGGCCGTTGAACAGGCCGAGCGTGCGCGCGTCCTCGGGGCCGTCGCTGATCGTCGCCACGTCGCCGAGCCGCACCGGCGCATCGTTGCGCCAGGCGACGACGAGCTGGCGGTATTCGTCGGTGTTGCGCCCGGCGAGATCGGTGTAGATCTGGAAATGCCGGTCGTCGCCTTCCAGCGCGCCCTTCGGGCGGTTGGCGTTGGCGGCCTCGATCGCGGCGCGGATGTCTTCCAGGCTGATGCCGTACTTGTTGAGCTGGAACGGCAGCATGTCGATGCGGATCGCCGGCAGCGAACCGCCGCCGACCTCGACGTCGCCGACGCCGTCGACCTGCGCGAGACGCTGCTGCACCAGATTCGACACGGCTTCGTAGATCTGCTGCGGCGTCTTCGATGCCGAGGTCAGGGCGATGACCATCATCGGCGCGTCGGCCGGATTCGCCTTGCGGTAGGTCGGGTTGCTCTTCAGCGTCGCCGGCAGGTCGGCGCGCGAGGCGTTGAGCGCGGCCTGCACCTCGCGCGCCGCGGAATCGATGTCGCGGTTCAGATCGAACTGCATCGAGATCTGCGTCGAGCCGTTCGAGCTGCGCGAGGTCAGCTCGTTGACGCCGGCGATGATGCCGAGCCGGCGTTCCAGCGGCGTGGCGACGCTGGTCGCCATGGTGTCCGGGCTGGCGCCGGGCAGCGAGGCGTTGACCTGGATCACCGGAAAATCGACCTGCGGCAGCGGCGCGACCGGCAGCGCGAAGAAGCCGCCGATGCCGGCCAGGGCGATGCCCAGCGTCAGCAGCATCGTGCCGATCGGGCGGCGGACGAAGAGCGTCGAGAGGTTCATGGCGATACACCCGTCGCGACCAAGCGTTCCCTCTCCCGCTTGCGGGAGAGGGCAAGGGAGAAGGCCGCTTGCGCAGCAAGCGGAAGCTCGCCGCGCCGCGCGCACTTCGTGCCCGCGCCCTCTCCCCAACCCCTCTCCCACGTGGTGGGAGAGGGGCTCGCATCAGCGATCGCGGGCATGGGTGGTGGCGCGTACCGGGTCATGCCTCGCTCGGTTCCACGCCGTCACCAGCATCGGTATCGATCTCGCGCCGCGGCACCGGCTGGTCTTCGCGATGTCCGGCCAGTTTCTCGAAGGCGAGATAGATCACCGGCGTCGTGAACAGCGTCAGCAGCTGGCTGACGATGAGGCCGCCGAAGATGGCGAGGCCCAGCGGACGGCGCAGCTCGGAGCCTTCGCCGAAGCCAAGCATCAGCGGCACGGCGGCGAACAGCGCGGCCAGCGTCGTCATCAGGATCGGCCGGAAGCGCAGCAGCGCCGCCTGGTGGATCGCCGCGCGCGGCGCCAGGTTCTGCTCGCGCTGCGCGTCGATCGCGAAGTCGATCATCATGATGGCGTTCTTCTTGACGATGCCGATCAGCAGGATGATGCCGATGATGCCGATCACGCCGAGATCGTTGCCGGTCGCCAGCAGCGCCAGCAGCGCGCCGATGCCGGCCGAGGGCAGCGTCGAGAGGATCGTCAGCGGATGCACGAAGCTCTCGTAGAGCACGCCGAGCACGATGTAGACGCAGACCACGGCGGCGAGGATCAGCCACAGCGTGCTCGACAGCGAGGACTCGTAGGCGCTCGCCGCGCCGAGGAAGCTGAGGGTGATGCCGGTCGGCAGGCCGATGTCCTTCGCGGCGCCGCGGATCGCGTCGACGGCGTGGCCGAGCGAGACGCCGTCGGCGGTGTCGAAGCCGATCGTCGCCGCCGGGTACTGGGCGACGTGCGTGACCTGCAGCGGCGCGTCCTCCTCGCGGATCGTCGAGATCGCCGACAGCGGCGTCGGCCCGCCGCTGCCCTTGAGGTGCAGCAGGCCGAGATTGTCCGGCTGCGTGAGCAGGCCGGGCCGGCCTTCGAGGATGACGCGGTACTGGTTGGTCTCGGTGAAGATCGTCGAGACGATGCGCTGGCCGAAGGCGCTGTACAGCGCGTCGTTGAGCGTCGAGGCGGTGATGGCCAGGCGCGAGGCCGAGTCGCGGTCGAGCCTGATGTAGGCGGCGCGGCCGGTGGCGCCGGCGTCGGTCGTCGCGTGCTGCACGGCATCGAGCTTCTGCATCGCCGCCGTCAGCTTCTGCGCCCAGTCGGCGACCTGGCCGGTATCGGCACCTTCGAGCGAGAGGCGGTACTGCGTCGGCCCGGTCTCGGCGTCGATCGTCAGATCCTGCGTCGGCTGCAGCCAGACCTTGACGCCCGGCACCTGCTCGATGCGCTCGCGCAGGCGTTTCATGATCGCGGCCTGCGAACCGGCGCGATCGCGCTTGAGATTGATCAGCATGCGGCCGCTCTGCAGCATGGTGTTGTTGGCGGCGTCGACGCCGATGAACGAGCTGAGATTCTCCACCGCCGGATCGGCGAGCACGGCCGCCGCCGCGCGCTGCTGCAGCGCCGCCATGCGCGCGTAGGAGATCGAGCTGTCCATCTCGGTGCGCGCCTGCAGCTGGCCGGTGTCCTGCGTCGGGAACAGGCCCTTGGGCATGAACACGTAGAGCAGGGCGGTCAGCACGAAGGTCGCCAGCGCCAGCCACAGCGTCGCGCGCTGGCGCTCGAGCACGTAGAGCAGGCCGCGGTCGTAGCGGGCGATGACGCGGTCGAAGAAGGCCTGCACCTTGCGGCCCAGCGCGTTGTCGCCGGTGTCGTGGCGCAGCCAGCGCGCGGCGAGCATCGGCACCAGGGTCAGCGACACCACCGCCGAGATCAGGATGGTGATGGCCAGCGTCACCGCGAACTCGCGGAACAGGCGGCCGATCACGTCTTCCATGAACAGCAGCGGGATCAGCACGGCGATCAGCGACACCGTCAGCGAGATGATGGTGAAGCCGATCTGCCGCGCGCCCTTGAGCGCCGCCGCGAACGGCCTCTCGCCCTTCTCGATGTAGCGCGAGATGTTTTCGAGGGTGACGATGGCGTCGTCGACGACGAAGCCGGAGGCGATCGTCAGCGACATCAGCGACAGGTTGTTGAGGCTGTAGCCGAGCAGGTACATGACGCCGCAGCTGCCGATCAGCGAGATCGGCACGGCGAGGCTGGCGATGATCGTCGCCTGCAGGCTGTGCAGGAAGAAGAAGATCACCAGCACGACCATGAGCACGGCCAGCACCAGCTCGATCTGCACGTGCTCGACCGAGGCGCGGATGCCGGTCGTGCGGTCGGCGAGCACCGTGACGTCGACCGAGGCCGGCAGCGAGCTGACCAGCTCCGGCAGGCGCGCCTTGATGGCGTCGACGGTCTTGATGACGTTGGCGCCCGGCTGGCGCTGCACGTTGAGGATGATCGCCGGCTTGTCGCTGGCCCAGGCGCCGAGCCGCGTGTTCTCGGCGCTGGCGACGATGGTCGCGACGTCGGACAGGCGCACCGGCGCGCCATTGGCGTAGGTGAGGACGATGTCCTGGTAGTCGTCGACCGTTTCCAGCTGGTCGTTGGCGTTGATCGTGTACGAGCGGCTCGGGCCGTCGAAGCTGCCCTTGGCGGCGTTGGCGTTGGCGTTGCCGATCGCCGTGCGGATCGACGACAGGTCGATGCCGTATGAGGCGAGCAGCTGGGTGTCGGCCTGGATGCGCATCGCCGGGCGCTGGCCGCCGCTGAGGGTGACGAGGCCGACGCCGTCGACCTGGCTGATCTTCAGCGCCAGGCGCGTGTCGACCAGGCTCTGCACGTCGGTCAGCGGCAGGGTGTCGGAGGTGATCGCCAGCGTCAGCACCGGCGCGTCGGCGGGGTTGACCTTGGCGTACACCGGCGGCGCCGGCAGGTCGGAGGGCAGCAGCGAGCCGGCGGCGTTCATCGCCGCCTGCACTTCCTGCTCGGCGACGTCGAGCGCGATGCCGAGCGTGAACTGCAGGGTGATGATCGAGGCGCCCGCCGAGCTGACCGAGCTCATGCGCTGCAGGCCCGACATCTCGCCGAGCTGGCGTTCGAGCGGCGCGGTGATGGTCTGGCTCATCACCTCCGGGCTCGCGCCCGGATACAGGGTCTGCACCTGGATCGTCGGGTAGTCGACCTGCGGCAGCGCCGACAGCGGCAGGAAGCGCAGGCCGAGCAGGCCGCCGAGCACGATCGCGGCCATCAGCAGCGTCGTCGCCACCGGCCGCTCGATAAAGGGACGGGAAGGATTCATCGGCGTGGCGCGCTCGTGGTCACGGCCTCAGGGCGCGCCGGCGGGCGCGGCCGGCGCATCCGCCGCCGACGGCGGCGCGCCGCCGCCGTCCTGGCGCCGGCCGCGATGCTGCGGCGCCTGCGTGCCATCCGCCGTCGGCGCACCGGCCGCCGGCGTCGCGTTCGGAGCACCGTCCGCCGGCGTCGCGCCGGTGGCGCCGTCCTGCGCCGGACGGCGGCGCGGGCCCTGCCACGAGCCCTGGTGCCGGCCGCTGCTCCGGTTGCCGGCCGGCGCGCCGTCCGGCGGCGGACCGCCCTGCCACGGGCCCGGGCCCGGACCGCGGCGCTTGCGCTGCGCGCGTTCCGGATGCGCTTCGAGATCGGCCTTCTTGGCCGCCGCGGTCGCCGCCGCCGCTTCGGCGGGCAGCTGCACGCTGGCGCCGTCCTTGAGGCGATCGGCGCCTTCGGTGACGACCGTCTCGCCGAGCTGCAGGCCCTTGACGATCTGCACCTTGTCGGCGGTCTGCGCGCCGCGCGTCACGCTGCGCACGCTGACCGTCTTGTCGTCGTTGAGCACGTAGACGAAATCGCCCTGCGTGCCGTTGCGCACCGCCGCCAGCGGCACCGCCGGCGTCTTGCCGATCACGTACAGCTGCAGGCGCAGATTGACGAACTGGTTGGGGAACAGGGCGCCGTCGGCATTGGCGAAGCGTGCCTTGCCGCCGACCGTGCCGGTGCTCGTGTCGACCTGGTTGTCGAGCGTCAGGAACTGGCCGCTGCCCAGCGTCCTGGTGCGCGTGCGGTCGAGCGCCGTCGCCGGCAGCGGCGCGGCGGCGGCGTGCTGCTGGATTTCGGCGACGCTGTCCTGCGGCACGGCGAACTTCACGTCGATCGGTTCGACCTGGGTGATGACGGCGATGCCGGTGCTGTCGCCGGCGGCGATGTAGTTGCCGACGTCGGCCAGGCGCAGGCCGATGCGGCCGGCGACCGGCGCGGTGATGCGTGCGTACTCGACGTCGAGCTGCGCGCTGCCGACCGCGGCGCGATCGGCCGCGACCGTGCCTTCGAGCTGCTTGACGGTCGCCGCCTGCGTGTCGACCTCCTGCCGGGCGATCGAGTCCTGCGTCTGCAGCGTGCGGTAGCGCTCGAGCTGCAGCCGGGCATTGGCGAGCTGCGCCTCGTCGCGCTGCAGGTTGCCCTGCGCCTCGAGCAGGGCGTTCCGGAACGGCCGCGGATCGATCTGCGCCAGCAGATCGCCCTTCTTCACCGTCTGGCCTTCCTTGAAATGGATCGCCACGATGGTGCCGGACACCAGCGGCCGCACCGTCACCGTCGCCAGCGGCGTCACCGTGCCGAGCGCCTCGAGCGTGACCGGGATGTCGATCGCCTCGACCTGCGCGACGCCGACCGTGCTGGTCATGCCGCGCATGCCGCGCCCGCCCGCTGCCATCGCGCCGGCGCCGGCGGTCTGCGCGTTGCGCTGGATCAGCCACCAGGCGAGCGCGACGATCGCCAGCAGCAGCAGCACGGCGAGCGCGCCGCCGATGAGCTTGCTTCGGGTGCCGACGGGTCGCCGCGCCGGGGCGGACGGGCGGGAAGGTTGAATGTCCATCGCGTTCCTTGTGGACTGGAGCCGGGCCCGGTGGCGGGCCATGACGCGGCGATCATAGCGAAGGCCCGCCGCGAATCCGTGCGCTTTTACCTTCCGATACAAACGCTGCGGCATCGCGACCGACGCCGCCCGCCGCCATGGCGGCCGGCCTGCCACGGCGGCCGGGCTGCCGTAAACTAGCGGCATCGATGGTCCGCCTGCGGCGGGCCGCATTTCCTCAGGATCGACAACGCCTCACATGGCCGGCAGCAAACAGCGTCTCTACCGCATCAGCTTCATGAACCAGGGCCAGAAGTACGAGCTCTACGCCCGCGAAGTCAGCCACGGCGCCATGCTCGGCTTCGTCGAAGTCGGCAAGCTGGTGTTCGGCGAGAAGAGCAAGCTGCTCGTCGATCCCGGCGAGGAAAAACTCAAGGCCGAGTTCGAAGGCGTCGAGCGCTTCTACGTGCCGGTGCACGCCGTCGTGCGCATCGACGAGGTCAGCAAGGCCGGCCCGGTGCGCATCACCGAAGGCGGCGACGGCGGCGGCTCCAAGGTCACGCCGCTGCCGTTCTACACGTTTGGCGGCGACGGCAAGAAGTGAGCGTGGCGGTTAAATGCCTCGCCGCTGCCGGATGCCTCGCATGATCCGTTTCGCGATGCTGGGTTCCGGCAGCAAGGGAAACGCCACCCTCATCGAGCACGGCGGCACGCGCCTGCTCGTCGACTGCGGCTTCAATCTGAAGGAGACCGAGGCGCGCCTGCTGCGGCTCGGCGTCGAGCCGGCCTCGCTGTCCGGCATTCTCGTCACGCACGAGCACAGCGACCATCTGAGCGGCGTCGGCCGCCTGGCGCGCCGGCATCGCGTGCCCGTCTACATGACCTACGGCACGCATCGCGTCTGGCAGGATGCCGAGGTGCCGGCGCTGATCCGCTTCTCGCCGCATCAGCGCTTCGAAATCGGCGGGCTGGCGATCGAGCCGTACCCGGTGCCGCACGACGCCGCGGAGCCCTGCCAGTACGTGATCGCCGCCGGCGACGGCGCGGCGCGGCGGCGCATCGGCATCCTCTCCGACGCCGGCCACATCTCCGCGCACATGCGCGCCGTGCTCGCCGGCTGCGACGCGCTGATGCTGGAGTGCAACCACGATCCGGAACTGCTGCGCCTCGGCCCGTATCCGCCGAGCTTGAAGCTGCGCGTCGGCGGCGATCGCGGCCACCTGTCGAATGGCCAGGCGGCGGCGCTGCTGTCCGGCTACGAGACGGCGCGCTTGCAGCACCTGGTGCTCATGCACCTGTCGGAGACCAACAATCGTCCGCCGCTCGCGCTCGATGCGATACGCGGCGCGCTCGACGGCGATCTCGCCGGACTGCGCTGCGCCGATCAGGCGATGGGCCTGGAGTGGGCCGAGGTGGTCTAGTCGTTGGCGAGTGAACGCGGTTCAACGGCCGAGATCGCTATGTTGGATCGGACGATTGACTCAATCGGGGGCCTCTGCCGTCGGGCCGAGTGCCTGGTCGGGCGGCGACACGCCAGGCAGCTGCAACGCCATTGCGCGCAAAGACCGCGACGGATGTGAAAGCCTTGTTTGCCACTCGGATGTCCGCTGTGCAGATGTGCGCGGCGATAAAGGTGGCAGTCTCGCTGGGGTCCTACCCAGTAATCACGGACGGTTTGGAAAGAGCTGAAAACTTCTGCCTGCCTGGCGACTCTACGCCGCAGCCTCGGGCTATGGAATCGTTCGATGTAGTCGAACAGATCGGGCCTGGCGATGTCGAGCGTCGCGTATCGAGTCAGATTGACGCGCTCACGCTTGGGCACAGATGACAGGCGCGGTTGGCTCAGCCAGAAAGCCGAGAACATACAACGGGGTGTGCGATCACCGCCCGCAATCCATTGTTTTTTGCGGAAAATCGGGCACAATCTTGCTGAAAAAGCATGCCCACGGCGTCCGCCGGCATTGGGCCCCAGGGGACGGTTCAGCAGAAACTATGGCATCCGGTGATATTGCCCATGGAGGCACAGAACTGATGGGCGCAAGTCCATTCAGGGGCAGGCCAGCTCAGAGCGTGGCCTACATGACCAAACATGGGCGGATGTTCCATGGGCTGTCGGACGAGCTACTCGCCAGTGACGTGATGGCTCGGTTTGAAGGGAAGGTTAATCTGGTTTTTACCTCCCCACCGTTTCCTCTGAACACGAAGAAGAAGTATGGCAACGAAACCGGCGATGAATTCGTACGGTGGCTTGCCGCCTTTGGCCCTCTTCTGAAAAAAATGCTGGCGCCGGACGGCTCCATCGTCATGGAAATGGGAAATTCGTGGGTTCCCGGCGCGCCGGTCATGTCCACCCTCGCCCTCAAATCTCTACTGGCGTTCCAAGAAGAGAATGAGCTTCACCTTTGCCAAGAATTCATCTGGAACAATCCAGCCAGGCTACCGTCGCCCGCACAGTGGGTGAACGTGGAGCGAGTGCGAGTGAAGGATAGCTTCACCCGCCTATGGTGGATGTCGGCCGTAGAGAAACCCAAAGCGAACAACAAGAAGATTTTGCAAGAGTACAGTCCAGCAATGAAGGACTTGCTCAAGCGTGGGACCTACAATGCGGGGTCGCGGCCGTCCGAGCATCGGATTGGAGAAAAATCCTTCCTGACCGATCACGGCGGCGCAATTCCATCAAACGTCCTGACCATCTCGAACACGTACAACAACGACCCTTATCAGGTTTACTGCCGAGAGCAGGAAATTCAGCCACATCCGGCGAGGATGCCGATCGAGCTTGCGAAATTCTTTATCAAATTTTTGACCGACCCAGGTGATCTGGTGCTGGACCCCTTTGGGGGAAGTAACACCACTGGCGCCGCTGCGGAAGATTTAGGCCGCTACTGGATCAGCATCGAAGCGCAAGAGGACTACATTGCGGGGTCCAAGGGCAGATTTAACGGTCACCTTTTAGAGAGTGACTGATTGGTTTTTGGGGCGCGAACAGGGGATTTTCATGACAGAGATTCATGAAGCTGAGCTGTCCATCGGTCCGAAGGCTCTCGACGCATACAGTCGACTTAGCTACACCATGTGGTTCGCTTTGGCTGAATTTGTTGATAACTCCACGCAGTCCCGCCTCAATCACGGGAAATACATTGATGAAGTGCTTGAACAGGAAGGGGCCCCGCTCACTGTCAAGATACTTCACGATCGGCTGAACAAAACCATCACCATTGAGGACAATTCAATTGGGATGACGAAGGCCGACCTAATTGCCGCACTTCGTATTGCGCACCCTACGCCCGACAGCAAAGGCCGCTCTAAGTACGGCATGGGCATGAAGACTGCCGCCTGCTGGATTGGCCGCCGCTGGCAGGTCATCACCTGCGAATGGGGGAGCGGCGAAGAGTGGACTGCAGACATCGACGTTGATGGCATTGCTAATAACGGCGCAAAGGTCCCATTGACCTTAAAAAAGGTCGATACTTCCTTGCATTACACCAAGATCATCATCAGTGATCTTCGCCGCGTCATTCAAAAGCGAAGCGAAGAAACCATCATGACCTATCTTGGGTCGATGTATATGTTTGACCTCCGGAAGAATTCGGACGGCAAGGTCGGCATGAAATTGGTCTACAACGAAACTGAGGTTGCTCCGCCCGATGAATCTGATTGGGACACTGATCCCTCTGGGGCACCCATGCGCCGCGACCTTCCGGAGAAGATCATCGATGGCAAGAAGGTCAGTGGATGGATCGGCGTTCTACGGAAGGGCGGAAGGAAATTCGGTGGCTTCTCTCTGTTCCAGAACGAAAGGCAAATCCAAGGCTTTCCGAATGCGTGGAAGCCACGGAGCATTTTTGGAGGCGTCGATGAGGAAGGCGGCAACAACCTAGTTGCCCAGCGACTCACTGGCGTTCTGCTGCTCGATGGCTTTGTTGTCTCACATACCAAGGACGCAGTTCTATTCCAAGGAGACGAGGAGGACGAACTTGAGCGGTTCCTGATTGAGGAAACCAAAGACTATCGCGACTACGCACAGAAAAGGCGTAGCGGAAGAACACAGGTCTGGTCCAAGGAGAAGGTTCGAGACCTGGTTGAAAGCATGCGCAGTGAGTTCACCAGCACCGAACTTAAGGATGCGCTCAATACGGCTGCTTTACCCCCACCTGCTACCGTTCTTGCGAACAATCAGCAGATGGTAAAGACCCTCTCTTCTGAGGACGTAATCGCCCAACTCGACATTCTTGATGACCTGCGGGTGATCGTCTCACTCAAAGAAACGAGCGAATGGGAGCCTCACCTGACAATTGTGGCAGGAGCCGAGGCGGGAGTGCTTCATGTTATCGTGAATGGACTACACCCTTACTACCAGTCCTTAGAGTCCAACGACGCCATCGAAGAATGCGTCCATCAATACATCTACGATGCGGTTGCCGAGTATCGGACCAGCAAAATACACAGCCCAGTTAACCCCGACAGCGTGCGTCGCCTTAAAAATGATTTGCTCCGGGCCAGGAGCATCAGAATCGAGAATGCCGCAGCAGCCGAACGAAAGAAAGCTGAGGCCGATTTGTTCGCGAAGCCCCAGGGCGATGGCAATGCGTAGGAGAAGGAATAGGTGCCAAAACTTTCTCCAAGAGGATGGCAAACCGCAGCTCTAGCTAAATGGCAGGAGGCTGGGCATAGAGGCATCGTCAGCGTAGTGACCGGCGGTGGAAAAACCGTCTTCGCTCTCTCGTGCATCGACAAGCTCAAGCCGCATTCAACCCTGATTGTTGTACCCACTGCGGCATTGCTCGACCAATGGTGGGCCGAAGCAGCCGCCTACTTTGACTTGAAGCTTGATGAAGTGAATGTCATCACCGGTTCAAAGCGAATGCAGCCGGGCACCATCAATATTGCCGTGCTGAACACTGCGGCAGATTTGCCCGAGAGGAGCCGAGATCAGAAGTGCTTTCTCATTGTGGACGAGTGCCACAAGGCTGCATCGGAGCATTTCAAGGCAGTTCTGGAACTGGACACATACGCGACCTTGGGGTTGTCAGCTACCCCTGAACGGCAGTATGACCAAGGGCTAGCCAATGTGCTGATCCCCGCTCTTGGCGATGTCATCTTCAAGTATGACTATGCAGACGCGCTAAGGGACAAGGTGATTGTCCCCTTCACTTTGCACAACATCATTTTTGAGCTGGAGGAGGATCGGCAGAAGGAATACGACAAGCTCACCCGAGCAATTGCAAGGTCGATTCAGTCTGCTGGGGCGGAGGCCGAGGAAACAGTTGCCTTGTTTTTGAAGCGCGCCCGCATACTGAATCTGAGCCTCAACAGAGTGAAATTGGCACTCAGGCTCATTGCTGCAAACAAGGGCAAGCGCACACTGGTATTCCACGAGGATATCGAGGCCTGCAACCTCATTCAGCAGGTCCTCTCAGAAAATGGCGTGCGTAGCGGCGTCTATCATTCGAAGCTCCCGATAAAGGCGCGTGCCCAGATTCTTACTCAATACCGGACCGGCACCATTGATGTGCTCGTGACATGCAGAGCCCTGGATGAAGGCTTCAATGTCCCCGAAACTGAGATGGGCATTATCGCCGCAAGCACAGCAACCCGGCGCCAGCGCATTCAGCGGCTCGGAAGAGTGGTGAGACCCGCTGCTGGAAAATCATCTGCAGACATCTATACGTTGGTGGCGACGGCACCCGAAATCGGCCGACTCAAAGAGGAAGAAGAAGCACTAGAAGGCGTCGCGAATGTTACGTGGAGCACCGCATGAAGACATTCATTGCCGGTGCATGTCATCCAGATAGCATTTTTCAGGCGGTTGATTCATCTGAGTTCTTGGAAATCAACTTTGAGGCCGAGGTTGTAAAGGCTCTATGTTGCATCTTTAGGGACTATCACTGTGGTGTATTCAAGGGAAGCTTCAGGCTTGATGGAGACTGTCGTTCCGCCGACTTGGCCTTGATTCACAAGACCCTATCGCATTGGTTCGTTGTCGAGGTTGAGCTAGCCAGCCACTCCCTTGAAGGTCATGTTCTCCCGCAAGTTAGGTGTTTCCGATTTGGGGACGCCGAGCCCGCATGCGTCACAAGTCTCTGCACGGCCTTTCCTGGTCTTACGAGAGACGAGGCTGAGCGCATTCTGCTGTATGTTCCGCGCTATGTGGCTGTTGCAGTCGATCGTTTCGTTCCGGAATGGAAAGCCGCCTTCAAGGGCTTGGATGTCCACCTGCTCACCGTCCAGGTTTTCCAAGGCACCGATGGGAAAATTGCCCACCATGTAGATGGTCGGTTGGAAGTGGCTAAGGAAAGCTTGGGCTTTGGCACTTATTCAGCCATCGACAAATCTTTGGTCATGCCTCGGAACTGCGGCCTTCCCCTCGGGCAAATTCAGATTCAAGACCCGTTCGGAACTGTGGCCCTATGGACCGTCAGAGAGAGCGGCGCTGCCGTATGGATTACAAAGAACATTGGCGATCCGGCATTGCCGCACGGAGATTTTGTCCAAGTCATCCGCACTATCGAAGGACGCATCACCCTTCGGTTATCTCGGTGATATAAGCGCGCAGTATCCGGTTATGCGGCCATTTCCAGCCGGCCCCATGAAGGGGGTGTAGCAGGAAGATGACTTTCCGCACCGTTGGGATGCCGTTGTATTTCCCCAAGCGCTTCTGAGATTCACCGAGGAACCTCACTGACTCCTCTGGCGATAGAATTTTTGAAAGATCTTCGCTGAATCGATCCAGTTGGAAGTAGAGTTTTTCTCATCAGGATCTCTACGTGAAGAAGTCGAAGTTTTTCGAAGAACAGATCAGAGCGAGCGGTACCGGAATGTGGCTGCTTCGGCGTCGTGTATGGGGCGGCCGATTGTCGTGCATCGGGCCTGCGCCGCGCCGATCAGGCGCTAGGGCTGGGATGGGCGGAAGTGGTTTGAGCCAGCCCTTTGATCGTGGCCATGGGGGTGCCTCTATAACAAGCGTGTTTTGTACGAGCGCCGCATCGGCGCAATCAGCTGTCCTTGCCGCTGAGCGCTTCACGCAGATCGGCGAAGCGGCGGAGCAGCCGCGGGGCCGGCGTCAGTGTCGCCAAGCCGTCGGCGCCATAGCCGTAGTCGACGCCGACGAAGGCCATGCCGGCGGTGGCTGCCGCTTCGGCGTCATGCAGACCGTCGCCGATCATCACGGCGTCGGCCGCCGCCACGCCGAGCGCCGCGAGCGCCGCCTGTAGCGGCAGTGGGTCCGGCTTGCGCGCAGCGGTCGAATCGCCGCCGATCACCGCACTGAACAGCGGCGCCAGGCCCAGCGCTTCGAGGATCGCGACGCTGATCGCCTCCGGCTTGTTGGTGCAGACGGCAAGCCGCCGGCCTTCGGCATGGAACGCCGCCAGCGTTTCCGGCACGCCGGGATAGGGCCGCGTATGGATGGCCGGGGCGGCGAGGTAGTCGGCCATGAAGCTGTTGCAGGCGGTGTCCAGCGTCGCCTTGTCCGGGGCGGCGCCGGCTGCCGTCAGGCCGCGCCGGACCAGTGCGCGCACGCCGTCGCCGACGAAGCGGCGGACCTGTTCGCGGCCCAGCGGTGCAAGGCCGCGGCCGGCGAGCAGGCGGTTCAGGCAGGCGTGCAGATCGCCGAGGCTGTCGACCAGCGTGCCGTCGAGATCGAACAGCAGCGCGCGCGGTGGCCGCGGAATGCGCCGGACCGTCGGCCCCGATCCGGGGCGACCGCGGGTTTTTGCTGCAGAAGCGCGGTCCTCAAACATGCGAAAATGATAGCCCGCCAGCCGCCCGTTCCCGTAATGTCCCTGACGATCCTTCCCGGTGCCGATTCGCTGTCGGCCTTCCGTGCCGAACGCCTGCTCGCCAAGCTGAAGGTTCACGCGCCGGGGCTGCGCGCCCTGCGCAGCCGCGATTTCTACCTGGTCGAACAGGCGCCCTCCGCGGCGCCGGTCGGCGAGGCCGAGCTGCGTCGCCTGTTGGGGCCGGGGCCGGCCACCTTCGAGGCCGCGGATCTGCTGCTGTTCGTGGTGCCGCGCGTCGGCACCCTGTCGCCGTGGTCGAGCAAGGCGACCGACATCGCCAAGGTCTGCGGCCTCGCCGGCGTCGCCCGCATCGAGCAGGGCCGCGCCTTCTTCCTCGACGGCGTATCAGCGCTGCCGGCCGCCGCGCTCGACGCGCTGCACGATCCGATGACCGAATCGGTGCTGCGCGACGAAGCCGCGCTGCGCCACGTCTTCGACGGCCAGCCGCGCCGCGCGCTGCGCACCGTCGACGTGCTGGCCGGTGGCCGCGCGGCGCTGCTCGCCGCCAACCGCGACTGGGGCCTGGCGCTGTCCGAGGACGAGATCGATTACCTCGCCGCCTATTACAGCGGTGCCGGCAAGAATCCGACCGACGCCGAGCTGATGATGTTCGCGCAGGTCAACAGCGAACACTGCCGCCACAAGATCTTCAACGCCGAGTTCACGGTCGACGGCGAGACGCAGCCGCACTCGCTGTTCCAGATGATCAAGATGAGCTACGCCGCCGCGCCGGACGGCGTGCTGTCGGCGTACAAGGACAATGCCTCGGTGATCGAAGGTCCTACGGCGATGCGCTGGTTCGCCGAGCCGGATCACGTCTACCGCGCGCACGACGAGCCGGTGCACATCCTGATGAAGGTGGAGACGCACAACCACCCGACCGGCATCTCGCCGCATCCGGGCGCCGCCACCGGCGCCGGCGGCGAGATCCGCGACGAGGCGGCGACCGGCCTCGGCGGCAAGCCGAAAGCCGGTCTCGCCGGTTTCTCGGTCGCCAACCTGCGCATTCCGGGTTTCGTGCAGCCCTGGGAAGCGGACCTCTCGCGTCCGCCACGCATGGCCAGCGCGCTGCAGATCATGCTCGACGGTCCGATCGGCGCCGCCGCCTACAACAACGAATTCGGCCGCCCGAATCTCAACGGCTATTTCCGCACCTACGAGATGCTGGTGACGCCGGACGGCCGCGAACAGGGTTCTGATTGCACCCGCAATCGCGGCTATCACAAGCCGATCATGATCGCCGGCGGCTACGGCAACATCCGCGCCGGGCACGTGCAGAAGCGCGAAGTGATCGAGGGCGCGAAGCTGATCGTGCTCGGCGGCCCGGCGATGCTGATCGGCCTTGGCGGCGGCGCCGCCTCGTCGATGGCGACCGGCGCCTCGAGCGCCGAACTCGACTTCGCCTCGGTGCAGCGCGCCAACCCGGAACTCGAACGCCGCTGTCAGGAAGTCGTCGACGCCTGCTGGGCGCTCGGCGAAGACAATCCGATTCTCTCGATTCATGACGTCGGTGCCGGCGGCATTTCCAACGCCCTGCCGGAGCTGGTGCATGCCGACGATCGCGGCGGCCGCTTCCAGCTGCGCGAGGTGCAGGCCGCCGACCCGGCGCTGTCGCCGATGGAAATCTGGTGCAACGAATCGCAGGAGCGCTACGTCATCGCCATCAAGGCCTCCGACGTCGCGCGCTTCGGAGCGATCTGCGCGCGCGAGCGCGCGCCGTTCGCCGTGGTCGGCACGGCGACCGCCGAGCAGCGGCTGCTGGTCGAGGATGCCGTGCTCGGCCGGCCCACCGTCGACATGCCGATGCCGGTGCTGCTCGGCAAGCCGCCGCGCATGAAGCGCGCGAGCCGGCGCGCGAAGACCACCTTCCCTCCGCTCGACACGGCGACGATCGATCTCGCCGAGGCGGCGCGCCGCGTGCTGCAGCTGCCGGCCGTGGCGAGCAAGCAGTTCCTCATCACGATCGGCGACCGCACGGTCGGCGGTCTCACCGTGCGCGACCAGATGGTCGGCCCCTGGCAGGTGCCGGTCGCCGACTGCGCCGTCACCGCGACCGGTTTCGAGTCGACGACGGGCGAGGCGATGGCGATGGGCGAACGCACGCCGCTGGCGCTGCTCGACGCGCCGGCCTCGGGCCGCATGGCGGTCGCCGAAGCGGTGCTCAACATTGCCGCCGCGCGCATCGAGAAACTGTCCGACATCCGCCTGTCGGCGAACTGGATGGCGGCCTGCGGCCAGTTCGACGAGGACGCGCGCCTGTTCGACACGGTGAAGGCGGTCGGCGCCGAGCTGTGCCCGGCGCTCGGCATCGCGATTCCGGTCGGCAAAGACTCGCTGTCGATGAAGTCGGTGTGGCAGGACGACCAGGGCGAAGCGCAGGCGCAGACCGCGCCGCTGTCACTGATCGTCTCGGCGTTCGCGCCGGTCGTCGACGTGCGCGCGTCGCTGACGCCGCAGCTGAAGACCGACGCCGGCGAGACGCGCCTGGTGCTCGTCGATCTCGGCGCCGGCAGGAACCGCCTCGGCGGCTCGGCGCTGGCGCAGGTTTACAACGCGGTCGGCGACGTCGCGCCGGATCTCGACGACGCGCAGCGGCTGCGCGCCGCCTTCGAGCAGATCCAGCGGCTCAATGCCGACGGCAGGCTGCTCGCCTATCACGATCGCAGCGACGGCGGCCTGCTGGCGACGCTCGCCGAAATGGCCTTCGCCGGTCACTGCGGCCTCGAGGTCGCGCTCGATCAGCTCGGCGACGACGCGGTCGCCGCGCTGTTCAACGAGGAACTCGGCTGCGTCGTGCAGGTCCGTCAGGCCGACGTGGTGGCGACGATCGCCGCACTCAATGATGCCGGCCTCGCGGCGATCGACATCGGCACACCGACGACCGGTGATCGCATCGCCTTCACGCAGGCCAATCAGGTCGTGCTCGAAGCCTCGCGCACCGCGTGGCATCGCCTGTGGGCCGAGACCAGCCATCGCATGGCGGCGCTGCGCGACAACCCCGACTGCGCGCAGGAGGAATTCGCCGCGCTCGCCGACGCCGACGACCCGGGCCTGCACGTGCGGCTGACCTTCGCGCCGGAAGTGGCGGCGCCGCATCTCGCGCGCCGGCCGAAGGTGGCGATCCTGCGCGAGCAGGGCGTCAACGGCCAGTACGAGATGGCATACGCCTTCCATGCCGCCGGCTTCGAAGCGGTCGACGTGCACATGAGCGACATTCTCGAAGGCCGCGTCAGGCTCGCCGACTTCGCCGGCCTCGCGGCCTGCGGCGGCTTCTCCTACGGCGATGTGCTCGGCGCCGGCCAGGGCTGGGCCAAGACCATCCTCTTCAACGAGCGCGGCCGTCGCGAGTTCGCCGACTTCCTCGCCAGCCCGGAACGCTTCGCGCTCGGCGTCTGCAACGGCTGCCAGATGTTCGCCGCGCTCAAGGACATCGTGCCGGGCGCCGAGCACTGGCCGGCGTTCCGCCGCAACCGCAGCGAGCAGTTCGAAGCGCGCTGGTCGCTGGTCGAGCTGCTCGAATCGAAGTCGATCTTCTTCACCGGCATGGCCGGCAGCCGCCTGCCGATCGCCGTCGCGCACGGCGAGGGCCGCGCCGAATTCGGCAGCGCCACGCAGCTGTCGGCGCTGCAGATCGCCGGCCAGACGGCGATGCGCTACGTGACGACGCGCGGCGAGATCGCCACCAGCTATCCGGCGAATCCGAACGGCTCGCCGGAAGGCCTGGCCTCGGTGTGCAACGCCGACGGCCGCGTGACGATCCTCATGCCGCACCCGGAACGCACGATCGCCGGCACCTCGGGTTCGTGGTGGCCGAGGAACTGGGCCGCCGACGGCGCCCAGGGCAAGACGCCGTGGTTCCAGCTGTTCGTCAACGCGCGCAAGTTCACGAAATAGCAAAGGCTGCGGCTGTACGGGAAGCCCGGCCCGCGGCCGGGCTTTTTCGTGGCGGCCGGCCTGCCTCAACGGTGTCGTGTCCGGTCGGTGTCGAGCGGCGCCAAATGCCGGACGCGATACTCGACCGCACCATCGTGACCTAGGCGGTCGTGAAATCCTTCTGCTCGCCCTCTGCTCGCCGCTGCTGCACCGCCACGCCCGGCGCGAGCCGCGCGGCGCGCCCGCCACCGGGGCGAGGTCTGAGTCGCCGGGGCGCGTCTACGAGCCGGACACGAAGCTGGCGCTGCCGTCGCCGCCGCCGTCGCCGAGGCGTTCGATCACCGTGCCGGGCGCCAGGCGCTGCGCCACCCGCGCGGTCGACGGTTCGGGGAATGCGGCGTGGATCAGCGGCAGATCGCGCGCGGCCTGTTCGCGCAGGGTCACGCTGCCGCCGGTGGTCAGCGCGCCGATGTGCGTCGTCTCGCGGAACTGGTAGCTGCCGAGATAGATGCTTTGTCCCGGCTCGACGCGGAATTCGACCGCCGCCGCCGATTGCGAGCGGATGACCGAAGCGCCGCAGCCGAGCTGCCAGCCTTTCAGCTCGTAGCGGCCGACCGGCATTTCGACGGCGAACGGCGCGCCCTGCGCGACGATGTCGGCGCGCGCCTCGCGGCCGGCGAACAGTGGCACCAGCTTGTCGACCGCGTCGCCGCGATCCTGCTCGATGCGGTAAGTCCTGCCTGAATCGAGCTCGGCGACATAGAGCGTGTAGTGCTCGCAGCGGCCATCCGAGGCGATGGTGCCGACGGCGACGCCGGTGGCGGCGGGCTGCGGAAGCGGGTTCTGCGTGGCGCAGGCTGCCGGGAGCAGCGCGCAGGCGAGGACGAGGCGGCGCATGGTGGGTGAGGCGGTCTTGGGGATACGGTCCTAGCCTAACGGCCGGCGGTGCCCCGACGCCAGCGGCGTGTCCGCCCGCTCGTGGCCGCACGGCGCTGATCGTTCGGCGCCCTCATGTCGCCGCGGCAGCCGCGCGCGGCGCGCGCTCGATCAGTCTTCCGGCAGCTCGGGCTCGGTGTACTTGGCCGGCGGATTGCCGTCGTAGACCTGGTTCAGGCGGCGCTGCAGGTAGGCGGTGCGCAGGAAGACGTAGGGATCGAGCTGCTGGTCGAGCACGCTGTCGAGGTCGAGCAGCTGCGCGCGCGTGTCGACCGCGAGCACGCCATTGAGCGCGATGCGCTCGGGCCACGTGTAGTCGACGTAGTTTGCTGGAGCCATGAAATAGTCGCCGACGCGCCCGACCGCGTCGCGATTGGTCGACGGCCCGAAGAACGGCAGCATGATGTACCAGCCTTCACCGACGCCCCAGCGGCCGAGCGTCTGGCCGAAATCCTCGTCGTGCTTGTCGAGCCCGACCATGGTCGCCGGGTCGAACAGGCCGACGACGCCGAACGTCGTGTTCATCAGGAAGCGCGTGAGGTCGAGCCCGGACTGCTTGAACTTGGCCTGCAGCGCGTCGTTGACGACGACGGTCGGGTAGAACAGGTTGTCGAAGAAGTTGCTGACGCTGCTGCGCACCGGCGCCGGCACGTAGTCGACGTAGGTTTTCGTCACCGGCCGCAGCACGTACTTGTCGGCCGTGGTGTTGAAGGCGTAGATCGGCCGGTTGATGCGCTCGAGGGGATCGGCCGGCTCATACGGCGAGTTGTGGGCGCAGCCGACGAGCAGCGCGGTCGCGAGCCCCCATGCGAGCGCCGCGGCCGTCCCCGTCGTCCCCTTGTCCATCGCGTGCGTCCAATGCCGCTTCAGGCGGCGCCAGTCCCTAAGCCCAGAATCGCGTCGAGTCCGAAGAACGCCACTAGCCCGCGCAGCTGCGCCGGCGCATTGACGAACTGCAGGCCACGGCCTTTCCTTTGGGCGGCGCGCCGCAATTCAAGGAGAAGGGCGACGCCGGCACTGTCGCACTGCGTGACGGCGGAGAGATCGATCGTGTCCCGCGCGGCGAGTGCCTCGGCGCGAGCGAACCATTCGGCCGCCGTGGCGAAGGTCAGCGGTCCGCTCGGTGCGTCCGGCGCCTGGTTCACGGCGCCTTGCCTGATTTGGCGTCGGCGGGGTCGACCTGCAGCTGGCCGGCGTTCAGGCGCTGGATCACCGAGGCGATGTTGCTCTTCTTGATCTCGGCGTCGATCTGCGTGCGGAAGTTGAGCACCAGCGAGATATTCTCGGCCTTGATGTCCCAGACCTTCCAGTCGCCGTCGCCGCCGTTGCGCATCGAGAAGGTCACCGGGATCGGCGGCTTGCCGTCCTTGCGCACGATGGTCGTGTTGACCTCGGCGCGCTTGCCGCCGTCCTGCACGACGCCCGGCTTCACCTGGATGTCGACGCTGTCGTAGTACTCGAGCAGCTTGTCGGCGTAGCTGTGCACCAGCATGTCCTTGAACGCCGTCTCGAACTGCTTGATCTGCTCCGGGCTCGCCTCCTTGAGGTGCGAGCCGAGGATGACCTTGGCGATGTAGGTCGTGTCGAAGTGCGGCACGATCTCGCGATCGACCATGGCGTAGAAGCTGGCCTTGTCGGCCTGGTACTTCGCCACGTTCTTGCCGATGTCGGCGCGCAGGGCGTCGGTCGTGGTCTTGATCACCTGCTCGGGCGGCGTCGCCGCCACCGCGCCGGCGGCGACGCCGAAGGCGGCGACGAGGCCGATGGCGAAATTGCGGATGAGGCCGCGACGGGTCGAAAGGTTCATGTCAGTGCGCTCCTGCGGTGGCGCCATTGTTCTTGGCTTGCAAGGAATCGGCGAGCTTGCCGATGGCATCGGCGAGCTTGTCGTCCTTGCCGGACGAGCCGGCGAGGAACTGGCCGATGAGGTTCTCGAGGACCAGCGCGCTCTGCGTCAGCGTCAGCTCGCTGCCGTCCTTGAGGTAATCGTCCATGCCGCCCGGCTCGAGACCGATGTACTGCTCGCCGAGCAGGCCGGAGGTGAGGATCTTCGCGCTGGAATCCTCGGGGATCTTGTCGTACTGCTTGAGGATGTCCATCGACACCTTGGCCTGGAAGCTGGCCGGGTCGATGCTGATCTCGCGCACGCGGCCGATCTTCACGCCGGCCATCGACACCGCCGCGCCGACCTTGAGGCCGCCGATGTTCTGGAACATGCCGGACACGCGATAGGTGTCGCCCTTGCCGACGGTGTCGAGGCTGGCGACGCGGAAGGTCAGCACGAAGACCGCGGCAACGCCGAGGCAGACGAAGAAGCCGACGAGGATTTCCAAGGCTCTGGATTGCATGGCTAGGCTCTGTCTCTACGCTGAGGCCGTTAATGGAACATGAACGCGGTGAGGACGAAGTCGAGGGCGAGGATCGCCAGCGACGACACCACCACCGTCGAAGTGGTCGCGCGCGACACGCCTTCCGATGTCGGCGCCGCGTGATAACCCTGGTAGACGGCGATCCAGCTGACCACCGCGCCGAACACCAGGCTCTTGGTGAAACTCTGGATCAGGTCGTGTCCGTCCACATTGGCGCGGATCTGCGACCAGTAGCTGCCGGCATCGACGCCGAGCAGTTCGACGCCGATCGCGTGGCCGCCGGCGACGCCGATCGCCATGACGTTGAAGATCGCGGTCAGCAGCGGCATGGCGATCACGGCGGCGATGAAGCGCGGCGCGATGACGTGGCGCATCGGATCGACCGCCATCATTTCCATCGCCGACAGCTGGTCGGTGGCGCGCATCAGGCCGATCTCGGCGGCGAGCGCCGAGCCGGCGCGGCCGGCGAACAGCAGCGCCGTCACCACCGGACCGAGCTCGCGGATGATCGACAGCGCGACCAGCACGCCGAGCGAGCTGGCGGCGCCGAAGCGCACCAGCGTGTGATAGCCCTGCAGCGACAGCACCATGCCGATGAACATGCCGGAGATGACGATGATGATCATCGACAGCACGCCGATCATGTAGATCTGCCGGACGATCGAGCCGGGACGCAGCAGCGCCGGCGGAATCGCGCGCAGGATGCCGAGCAGGAAGAACAGCGCGCGGCCGAGCCCGGCGAGGAAGTCGGTGAGCACCGTGACGATGCCGCTCATGCTTGCCCCAGCAGATCGTCGGCCAGCGTGCGGGCCTTGTAATGGAAGGCGACCGGGCCGTCCGGCCGGCCCTGCAGGAACTGCTGCACGTATTCGAGCGGGGACGCGCGGATCTCGTCCGGTGTGCCGCGCGCCTGTATCTGGCCGCCGGCCACCACGTAGGCGTAGTCGGCGATCGACAGCACCTCGGCTACGTCGTGCGACACGATCACGCTGGTGATGCCGAGCGACTGATTCAGCGAGCGGATCAGGCGCAGCAGCACGCCCATGCTGATCGGGTCCTGGCCGGTGAACGGCTCGTCGTACATCACCATTTCCGGATCGAGGGCGATCGCGCGCGCCAGCGCGACGCGGCGCGCCATGCCGCCCGACAATTCCTCCGGATACAGATCGCGCGCGCCGCGCAGGCCGACGGCCTCGAGCTTCATCAGCACGATGTCGCGGATCGCCGCTTCCGGCAGGCGCGTGTGCTCGCGCAGCGGGAAGGCGACGTTCTCGAACACCGACAGGTCGGTCAGCAGCGCGCCGTTCTGGAACAGCAGGCTCATGCGCTTGCGCAGCGCGTAGAGTCCGGCGCGCGACTGGCGATGCACGTTGAGGCCGTCGAACTCGACGGCGCCGGCGCTCGGCTGCCATTGCCCGCCGATGATGCGCAGCAAGGTGGTCTTGCCGGTGCCGGAAGGACCCATGATGGCGGTGATCCTGCCGCGCGCGATGTCGACATCGACACCGTCGTAGATCTTGCGGCTGCCGCGGCTGAAGTGCAGGCCGCGCACCCGGACGAGCGGAGGCAGCGTGGCGTTCGGCGCGGCGTCGGACGTCGGGACGGTCGATGGCATGTTAGGTCGAAGGCAAGCGGCGGAGGGACAGCCTGCAACGGCGGCACATTGTAGCGGAGCAGCCGAACGCAGCCTGACTGATCGTCATGGATCGGGCCGCGAACCCCTTGCCCGCATCTTGCCGAGGGTCGGGCGGCCGGAGCAAGCACGAGGCCATGCCAGGTGCTTATTGAGGCGACCGCGCGCATTTCACAAGAGCCGGCAAGATCCGGGACGCGCCGGGCCTCTTGCGCACGATGGCGGCGGCTTCAGGCACCGCCACCGTCCGCAGACGCCGGCCGGGTGAGGAAGCGCAAGAGATGCACGAGCAGGGCCTCGCCGGCCGCCTCGACGCTGGCCGGGCCGCCGAGATCCGCGAGCTGCGCCATGCGCAGGCCCCGGTAGCCACAGGGATTGATGCGCGAGAACGGTTCCAGATCCATGGCCACGTTGAGGGCCAGCCCGTGATACGTGCAGCCGCGCCGCACGCGCAGGCCGAGCGAGCCGATCTTCATGCGCACGCCGCGCGCATCGTCGACATAGACGCCCGGCGCGTCGCGGTCGGCATAGGCGCGGATGCCGGACTCGGCGAGCAGCTCGATCATGCTCTGCTCGAGCCGCGTCACCAGCGTGCGGATGCCGTAGCCGCGCCGGTGCAGGTCGATGAGGAAATACACCACCAGCTGGCCGGGACCGTGATAGGTGACCTGGCCGCCGCGATCGGCCTGCACGACCGGGATGTCGCCCGGCGCCAGCAGATGCTCGGCTTTGCCGGCCTGGCCCTGGGTGAACACCGGCGGATGCTCGAGCAGCCAGATCTCGTCCGCCGTGTCGGCGTCGCGCGCGTCGGTGAAGGCGCGCATGCGCGCCAGGGTGTCGGCGTAGGCGACGCGGCCGAGGCGGCGGACGACCGGCGGGGCCGGATCGGCGGCGATGGCGGAAGGCACGGCCATGGGGGCGGCGTGGAGCGGGCGAAGTCCGGAGCGGGCGGCGCGCATGGTGCGCCGCCGGCGCGGCGAACACAACCGGCCGCGTGAAACCGAATCGCACGGCCGGCCGTAATCCCAGTCGTCAGCGATTCATCGACCTGGGGAGGGCAGTTTGGACATCGCCATCATCGGCGCCGGCATTTCCGGTCTCGGCGCCGCGCATGCGCTGCAGCAGCGCCATCGCGTCGTCGTCTTCGAACAGGACGCGCGCGCCGGCGGCCACACCAACACCATCGAGGTGCCGACGCCGGCCGGGCCGCAGCCGATCGACACCGGCTGGATCGTCTTCAACGCGCAGAACTATCCGAACCTGGCGGCGCTGTTCGCCGAGCTCGACGTGCCGGTGCGGCCGACGCGGATGTCGTTCTCGGTGTCGCTCGGCGACGGCGCCTACGAATGGCGCGGCAGCGACAATCCGCTGTCCTTCTTCGCGCAGCCGGGCAATCTGCTGCGGCCCGCGCACTGGCGCCTGCTGCGCGACATCCTCGCGCTCAATGCACGCTGCCGGAAGCTGCTGCGCGAGGACCGCCTGCCGGACGGCACGCTCGGCGCGTTCCTCGACGCGCAGGGTTTCGGCGGCGAGCTGCGCAGCCGCTACCTGCTGCCGATGGCCGGCCTGATCTGGAGCTGCTCGCCGGCCGAGGCCGCCGAATACCCCGCCGCCGACTTCATGCGCTTCTTCGAGGCGCACGGCCTGTTCAGCACCATGAACCAGCCGTGCTGGAACACCGTGGTCGGCGGCAGCCAGGTCTACGTGCGGCGCCTGCTGCAGCGTTTCGCCGGCACGCTGCGCCTGGCGACGCCGGTGCGGCGCGTCGAGCGCGCCGCCGACGGCGTGCGCGTGCACAGCGCGGCCGGCGTCGAGCGCTTCGACGCGGTGATCTCGGCCGTGCACGCCGATCAGGCGCTGCGCCTGCTCGGCGCCGCCGACGACACCGAGCGCCGCGTGCTGCGCGGCATTCCCTACACGCGCAGCCGCTGCGTGCTGCATACCGACCGCAGCTTCCTGCCGCGCCGCCGCTTCGCCTGGGCGAGCTGGAACTACCTGCATCCGCGCGACGAGGTGCACCGCGAACCGATCAGCGGCAGCTACTGGATGAACCAGCTGCAGGGCATCGCCAGCGAAACGCCTTATATCGTCACGCTCAATCCGCGCCGGCCGATCGCCGCCGCGCAGGTGCTCTACGAGACCGACTACGAGCATCCGTTCTACGGCCCCGCCTCGGTCGACACGCATCGCGACCTGAGCGCGATGCAGGGCCGCGGCGGCCTGTGGTGGGCCGGCGCCTGGACCGGCTTCGGTTTCCACGAGGACGGCCTGAAGTCGGCGCTGGCGGTGGTCGCGCGCCTCGATCCGCACTGCCTGCCGACCTGGGCCGTGCTCGGCGCGGCGCCGTCGCCGGCCGCAGCGGCGCCGGCGGCCGGCGCGCTGCACGCGGTCGCCGTGCCGTGAGCAGGACGGTCGCCACGGCGGCGCTCTACGATTGCCGCGTCGTGCATCGCCGGCACCTCGCGCCGGCGCTGCGCTTCCGCTACCGGCTGCTCTACCTGCTGGTCGACATCGACCAGATCGAGGCGCTGTCGCGTTCGCTGTGGCTGTTCTCGTACAACCGCTTCAACCTTTTCAGCCTGCACGATCGCGATCACGGCGGCCGCCGGCCCGGCGCGCTGCGCGCCTGGGCGGAGGACGCGCTGCGCGCCGCCGGCATCGTGCCGGACGGCGGCCGCATCCGCCTGCTGTGCCTGCCGCGCCTGCTCGGCTACGCGTTCAATCCGCTGTCGCTGTGGTACTGCGAAGCGCGCGACGGCCGCCTGCGCGCCGTCATCGCCGAGGTGCGCAACACCTTCGGCGAGCGGCACAGCTACGTGCTCGAACGCGGCGGCGCGGCGATCGACTGGCTGCAGCCGATCGCCAAGGACAAGGTCTTCCACGTCTCGCCGTTTCTCGACCTGCGCGGCGGCCGCTATCGCTTCCGCCTCGAGGCGCCGGGCGAGCGCCTGCGCGTCGCCATCCACGAAACCCTGCACGGCGCGGCCGTGCTCGATGCCGGCATGGCGGGCGAGCGGCGCGCCCTGAGCAGCGGCGCGCTGCTGCGCGCGCTGCTCGGCATGCCGTGGATGACCGTCAAGGTCGTCGTCGCCATCCACTGGCAGGCGCTGCGCCTGTTCCTGCGCCGCGCACCCTTCTATCCCAAACCCCTTCCGCCTTCGTCGGAGATCAGCTGATGAGTCAACCGCTTCCCGAGTTTCCCAGCCTGCCCGCGCGCGCGGTCGAGGGTCGCGAGGTGACGAGCCGCGGCATGGCGCGGCTGCTGCTATGGATGCTGCGCGATTTCGCCATCGGCCGCCTCGATATCGAGTGGCCCGACGGCACCGGCGCGCGGCTCGAGGGCGCGCAAGCCGGCCCGCACGGCCAGCTGCGCATTCACAGCCCGCGCCTGCTCGGCTACGTGCTCGCGCGCGGCGAGGTCGGCTTCGGCGAGGCCTACATGGCCGGGCACTGGGACTCGCCCGATCTGAGCGCCCTGCTCGAAGTGCTGTACCGCAACGAGAACCGCGTGCGCGGCCCCTACGAGCGCAACGCGCTGGCGCGCCTGTGGGGGCTGCTGCGTCATCGCGCGCGACGCAATACGCGGCGCGGCGCGCGGCGCAACATCGAGTACCACTACGATCTCGGCAATGCGTTCTACGCGCAGTGGCTCGACCCGAGCATGGCCTACTCGAGCGCCGTGTTCGCGACGCCCGAACAGCCGCTGGCCGAGGCGCAGCGCCACAAGTTCGAGCTGCTCTGCGAGCGCCTGCAACTCGGTCCCGGCCAGCACCTGCTCGAGATCGGCTGCGGCTGGGGCGGCTTCGCGATCCATGCCGCGCAGCGCAGCGGCTGTCGCGTCACCGGCATCACGCTTTCGCAGGAACAGCTGCGCGAGGCCGAGCGCCGCGCCGCCGCGGCGGGGCTTGCCGACCGCGTGCAGTTCCGCCTGCAGGACTATCGCGATCTCGGCGTCGAGACCTACGACCGCGTGGTGTCGATCGAGATGTACGAGGCGGTCGGCGAGGCCTGGTGGCCGACTTACTTCGCCACCATCGCGCGCCTGCTCGCGCCCGGCGGCGTCGCCGCGCTGCAGGGCATCACCATCGATCCGGGCATCTTCGAGGCCTACCGCCGCAAGCGCGATTTCATCCAGAAGTACATCTTCCCCGGCGGCATGTTGAGCACGCCGGCGCTGCTCATGGCGCAGGCGCGCGCGGTCGGCCTCGCGCCCGAGGCGCCGGCCTTCTTCGCGCACGACTACGCGCGCACGCTGGCCTGCTGGCACCGCGGCGTGCTCGAGCACGCCGGCGCCATCGAGCAGGCATACGGCATCCGCTTCCTGCGCATGTGGCGCTACTACCTCGCCTACTGCGAGTGCGGCTTCTCGACCGGCAGCATCGATCTCATGCAGCTGACGCTGCGCAAGCCGGCGGTCGCGCCATGACGCGCCGCGCCCGCCTGCTCGCGCTGCTGCGCCAGCAACTGCTGCAGGGCGTGACGCCGCGGCGTCTGGCGCTGGCGCTCGGCCTGGCGTTCGCGCTCGGCATCTTCCCGGTGCTCGGCGCGACGACCATGCTCTGCGCCGTCGCCGGCGTGCTGCTGCGCCTCAACCAGCCGCTGCTGCAGCTCGCCAACTATCTGGTCTATCCCCTGCAGCTCGCGCTGCTGCTGCCGTTCTATCGCGCCGGCGAATGGCTGTTCGGCATGACGCCGGTGCCGCTGCTGTCGGTCGCCGATCTGCTGCGGCGCTTCGACGCCGATCCCTGGGCGTTCGTCGCCGACTATGCGCGCGTCGGCGTCGCCGGCATCGTCGTCTGGCTGCTGCTGAGCCCGCTGCTGGTCGGCACGCTGTACGGCGCCCTGCTGTTGCCGCTGCGGCGCATCGCCGGCCGCGAGGTGCCGGCATGAGCGCGGCGCCATGCACGCCGGCGCAGGCCATGCTCGCCGCCGCGGCGCTGGCGTTCGCCGCCAAGTGCTTCGCCTGGTGGCTGCAGCGGCGCACCGGCAACGCCGGCCTCGTCGATCCGGTCTGGGCCTGGACGCTGGGCGGCGTGGCCCTGCTGCTCGCCGCGCTCGGCAGCGCGCCGCCGTCGGTGCGCGTGCTGCTGGCGCTGATGGGCGGCGGCTGGGGCCTGCGTCTCGGCACGCATCTGTGGCGTCGCAATTTCGGCGCGGCCGAGGACTGGCGCTACGCGCAGCTGCGCGAACGCTGGGGCGCGGCGGCGCCGGCGCGCCTGTTCGCCTTCTTCCAGTTCCAGAATCTGTTCACCCTGGCGCTGGCGGCGAGCGCCTTCCTGCCGGTCGCCTGGCGCGGCGCCGCGCCGTCGTCGCCGGCGATGCTGCTCGCGGTCGCGATCTGGCTCGTCGCGGTGTTCGGTGAAGGCGTCGCCGATGCGCAGATGGCCGCTTTCCGCGCCGATCCGGCGCGCCGCGGCGAGGTCTGCGCCGACGGCCTGTGGCGCTGGTCGCGGCACCCCAACTACTTCTTCGAATGCCTGCACTGGTGCGCCTACGTGCCGCTCGCGCTCGGCGCGCCCTGGGGCTGGGCGACGCTCATCGCGCCGCTGGTGATGGCGACGCTGCTGCTGCGCTTCTCCGGCGTACCGCTGCTCGAAGCGGAGCTGATGCGGCGCAAGCCCGGCTATCGCGACTACGTGCGGCGCACTTCCGTTCTCATTCCCTGGCCTCCCCGTTCATGAATCTCATCGATCTCTGCGAGCGCGGTTACATCCCCGACTTCCTGACCCGCCTCGGCATGCGGCGCCTCATCGCACAGCGCCTGCGCGACGAGCGGCGGCGCGACACGCCGGCGGCGCGCGCCGCCTGGCTCGCCGAACTGCGCGCGAGCCCGATCGCCATCGACACCGGCGCCGCCAACGAGCAGCACTACGAGGTGCCGCCGGCCTTCTTCGAGATGCATCTCGGCCCGCATCTCAAGTACTCCTGCTGTCTTTACGACGACGGCGGCGAGTCGCTGTCCGGCGCCGAGGCGGCGATGCTGCATCGCTACGCCGAGCGCGCCGCGCTGGGCGACGGGCAGCGCGTGCTCGACCTCGGTTGCGGCTGGGGTTCGCTGTCGCTGTGGCTCGCGCGCCGCTATCCGCGCGCGCAGATCGTCGGCCTGTCGAACTCGCACGGGCAGCGCGAATTCATCCTGCGCCGCGCCGCCGAACTCGGCCTGCGCAATCTGCAGATCGTGACCGGCGACATCGCCACGTTCGAGTTTCCGGACGAAGTGCTCGGCAAGGGCTTCGACCGCGTGCTGTCGATCGAGATGTTCGAGCACATGCGCAACTACGAGCGCCTGCTCGCCAAGATCGCCGGCTGGCTGCGTGCCGACGGCCGCCTGTTCGTGCACGTCTTCGCGCACCGCGAGCTGAGCTATCCCTTCGAGGAGCGCGACGCCAGCGACTGGATGACGAAGCACTTCTTCCGCGGCGGCCTGATGCCCTCGCGCGCGCTGCTCGCCGAGTTCCAGGGCGATCTGCGCCTCGAGCGGGACTGGTGGCTGCCCGGCACGCACTACGCGCGCACGGCGGAGGACTGGCTGGCGCAGCTCGACGCGCGGCGCCACGACATCCATCGGCTCTTCGCCGGCACGTTCGGCGCAGCGCAGGCGGCGCTCATGGTGCAGCGCTGGCGCATGTTCTACATGGCGGTCGCCGAGCTGTTCGGCCATGCCGGCGGCGGCGAATGGGGCGTGGCGCACTACCTGTTCGCGCCGCGCAAGGCGCAGGCCTGATGCCGATGCGCGCCTCGCGCGCGGCGCCGCGGTACGCGGCCGGGCTGGCGCTGGCGCTGCTGCTCGGCCGCGCGGCGGGCGCCGAGCGCGTCGAGCGTTTCTACGGCTACGCCTTCGAACTCGACAGCGGCCGCTTCCTCTACACCGAGGCGCACCGCCAGCGCTACGACGGCGAGCGCTGGCTCGGCGGCGAGGTGCGCTACGTCGACGCGCAGGGCCGCGAGTTTGCGCGCAAGACGCTCGATTTCAGTGCCAGTCCGTACGTGCCGACCTACCGGCTCGAGGTGCCGGGCGACGGCTATCTGGAAGGCATCACGGCGGTCGCGGGCCGCGACGTGCAGCTGATCAAGCGCGAGCGCGCCGACGCGCCATTGCGGCGGCGCGAACTCGCGCTCGACGGCACGCTGGCCGCCGACGCCGGCTTCAACAGCCTGCTGCTCGATCATCTCGACGCCCTGCGCCGCGGCGCGACGCTGGCGTTCCGCTTCATCGCCGCCGGCCGTCTCGATGCCTATCGCCTGCGCGTGCGCGAACTCGGCGACACGCAGTTCGAAGGCCGGCCGGCCGTGCGGCTGCAGGCCGAACCGGATTCGCTGCTGCGCCTGCTGGTCGCGCCGCTGCAACTGGTCTACGACCCCGAGCGGCGACGCCTGCTCGAATACCGCGGACCGTCGAATGTGCACGATCCGGCGAGCGGCGCGAGCTGGAACGTGCGCGTGAGCTTCTCCGCGCAGCCGCCGGCGCAGGCCCTGCCGCTGCCGCCGCCCTGAGGGCGACGGCCTCAGCCGCTCTGCAGGATCGCCGCCGTGGTCAGCACCGGGCCGGTCGGCTTGCCGGTCGGCGAGCCGCCCTGCGGTTCGAGGCTGACGGCCAGGGTGCGGCCGGCGGCGAGCGGCAGGTGGGCGGGCAGGGCGCGACGCAGTTCGCCGGACACCGGCAGCAGACCGAGCGAGACCGGGCCGGCGTCGGTGATCAGCCACAGTTCGACGTCGTGACCGGCGACCGCGGCGGGCGGCTGGCCGCCGGCGCGGATCGCCAGCGCGTCGCGCGCCGGCGTGGCGCTCACCGTCCAGTGCATGTCCGACTGCGGCATCTGCAGCACGGCGACGTAGCTGGTGGCCGCCACCGGCACCTCGACGCGCTCGGTGATGACCTGCGGCGGTTTGCGCATCTGCACGCCGAGCGCCACGGCGAGCACCAGCGCGGCGGCGCTGGCGGTCCACGCCCAGGCCGTCGTCGCCGTCGCGCGCGGCGCGCGGCGCAGCGGCGTCACCGCGGCGCCGGCGATGCGGCGCTGCAGGCCGAGCCAGACCAGCGGCCGCGGCGGCAGCGGCGCGAGGCGCAGGCCGAGCCCGGCGAAACGGCGCTCCCACCACCACAGCTCACGGCGGAAGCCCTCGTCGCGCGCCAGCAGCGCCTCGGCCTCGCGGCGGGCATCGGCTTCGAGCGTGCCGAGCGCGTACTCGGCGGCCAGCAGACTGCGTTCGTCGTCGGCGCGCGGGTCCATGTCAGGCGCCTCCCAGGCAGTCGCGCAGGCGCAGCAGGCCGCGGCGCAGCCAGGACTTCACGGTGCCCATCGGCGTGCGCGTGCGCGCCGCGATCTCGCTGTGCGTGCAGCCCTGGTAGTAGGCCAGCAGGACGATGCCGCGCTGCTCGGCCGGCAGCTCGCGCATGCAGTCGTCGAGGCGGGCCAGGCCTTCGGCCTCGGCGGCGTAGTCCTCGGGCGTCTGGTCGTGCGCAGGCGCATGGTCGTTGTCGTCGAAGTCCTCGTCGACCGGCTCGGTGCCGGCCGGCTCGCTGTCCGGCCGGCGCGCGCGCAGCAGGTCCAGCGCGCGATAACGGGCGATGGTGGCGAGCCAGGCCATCGGCGCGCCGCGCTCCGGCGTGTAGCGCTCGGCGTTCTGCCAAATGCGCAAGTAACAGTCCTGCAAAGCATCCTCGGCCCATTCCCGTGTCTTCATGATACGCAGCAGGATCGCGAACAGTTTCGGGCTGGTCAGCGCGTACAGTTCGGCAAAGGCGTTTTCATCGCCGCGACCGCTGGCGGCGAGCAGCAGGGACAGCGTGTCGGCGTTGTCGGCGGAAGGCACGTCGTCGGGCATCGGTCGGGCGGTGCGACGATCATACTGGCTTCGCCGCACGATGACTGCAGAAAACCTCAACAAGGCAACAACGTGCGAGCGGCAATTTGCGGAAATCGGCGGCGGACGGCCCGGAATTTGCGTTGCCCGGATACCGACACCGGAGTCGAGGACGCAGGACATGCAGGCCGTGGCAGAAACAGTGGCAACGATGCCGACTGACGATGCGGGCGACGTGCAGCAGGCCGATCGCACGCCCCTCAGCGCGGCGGCGCGGTCGGAATTGGTGCGGCGCCTGTTCCAGGAACACAATCGCGCGCTGATCGGCTTTCTCGTCGCGCGCCTGCAGTCGGAAGCCGAGGCGCAGGACGTCGCGCAGGAAGCCTACGTGCGCCTGCTGCAGCTCGATCAGGGCTCCGCCGTCAGCTTCCTGCGCGCGCACCTGTTCGCCATCGCCGGCAACCTCGCCATCGACCGCCTGCGCCAGCGCCAGGTGCGCGAGCGCAACTCGCCGCAGGAATTCTTCGAGGATCTGCTGACCCGCCCCGGCCCGGACCGCATGGCCATGGCGCAGGAGGAACTGGTGCTCATCAAGGCCGCGCTGCGCGAACTTCCGGAAAAGTGCCGCCGCGCGTTCATGCTGCATGTCTTCGCCGGTCAAAGCGTGCAGGAAATCGCGGCCCAGATGCATCTCACCGACCGCATGATCCGTCACTATGTTGCCCGCGCGATGGCCACGTGCCGGCAGCGTATGGATGAAGCGAACTCCTGATCCCAAGCATTCCCTGACGATTCACGCGCTGCCATCCGTGACGTGCTGCCCGTCGGGCGGCCGGCGGCGGTTCGTGTGTGCATCGCAAATCTGGGACAATGCCCTTCGGAGGGGTTGGCAATGAATCCGAAGGAAACAACGACGACCGGCCTGGAACAGGCGGCCCTGTGGTGGCAGCGCCTGCGCGAGGCCGACGTGGCGCCGGAGACCGTCAGCGAATGGCTCGACTGGTGCCAGCGCGATGCGGCGAACCTGCAGGCCTTCGAGAAGATCGAGGCGCTGGGCGGCCGTTTCGAAGCCCTGGATGCGCAGACGCGCGCCGGTCTGATGCGCGAGCTGCTCGACGACGCGACGCCGGGCTCGGCGCCGCCGGCGGATCGGCAAAGGCGCGCGCGCAAACCCTGGCGTCTGGCGCTGGCGGCGGGCTTCTGCGCGGCGCTGATCGGCGCCGGCGTCTATCTGTATGCGAACCACGGGACGGGTGCCGTGCAGCGCGCGGTCTACGTGACCGCCAAGGCGCAGAGCCGCGAACTCGAGCTCAGCGACGGCTCGCACGTCGCGCTCGGCGCGGCGACGCGCCTCGACGTCGCCTATTCCGCCGACGTGCGCGATCTGCAGCTCGGCGACGGCGAGGCCTACTTCGAAGTCGCGCACAATGTGCAGCGGCCGTTCGTGGTGCGGGTCGGCCGCCTGAAGGTCGTCGCCGTCGGCACCGCCTTCAACATCCGCAAGACCGGCGCGCACGTCGAGGTCGTCGTCACGCAGGGCGCCGTCGACGTCGAGAACGCGGCGTCGCTCAATGCCGCGCAGTCGGCGCAGACGCGCCTGCCGAACGACGGCGCGATCCGCGTCGCCGCCGGCCAGCTGGTGGTCGCCGACGCCGCGCAGGGTCTCAGCGTGCGCCCGGCCGACCGCGTCGCCGCCACGACCTGGCGCCAGGGCCGCCTGCAGTTCGTCGACGAGGATCTGTCGATCGTCGTCGCCAACCTCAATCGCTATGCGCGCCACGAGGTCGTCATCGCCGACGCCTCGCTCGACGGCCTGCGCTATACCGGCACGATCGTGCAGGGGCGCGAGACCGAGTGGCTCGCGGCGATCGAGAAAGTGTTCCCCGTCGACGTGCAGCGCGATGCCGAGGGCCGTGCGCTGCTGCGCCGCCGCGAGGCGACGCGCGCCGCGCTGAAGAGCTGATCCCCGCCGCATTCCCCTGACGGCGGCCGCAGGCACGCGGCCGTCGCATGATGCGCGCCTTTTTCCGATTGCGCGTCGCCGCGCGTTCCCGCTTCGTTGCCACAGCGAGAACGCGCATGGGCCGCATCCGTCAACGCCTGAAGAAATACGCCGGCGCGCGCGCCGCGGCACCGCTGCGGCCGCGCGACATCACGCCGGCGCGCGCCTGGCGCGCCGCGCGCGGGGAAGGCCCGGGCGCCGCCGGCCCGCAGCGCTTGCCCCGAGGCGATGCCTCTGCCTCATCGTCGCGCATCGGCGCACCGCCGGATGGCATCGCTGCGCCAACAGAACGCAACTGATCCTATTCGCGAAAATTGTGGTTGACCGGATTTCCGAATTCATTTTGCCGCGCGTTTTGAAGTTGGGAAGGGCACGCCGTCGCGCGCCCACGCAACAAGCGGCAGACAGAGTAAAGGGAGTCAGTCGTGATGAACGTGAATGGTATTGGGGCAGTCCTCGAATCGATGCGCCCGCGCGTGCCGGCGCGTGCCTGGGCCTGTGCATCGCTGGTGCTCGGCGCCGCGCTCGCGGTGCAGAACGCGCACGCGCAGAGCACCGACGCCGCGGCGACCGAAGTCGCCGTGGCCGATCCGGACCCGGCACCGGCGCCGGAGCCGGCGGCTGACGACAGCGTCGAGGAAGTGATCGTCACCGGCACGCGCAAGGTCGGCATGCAGGCCTCCGACAGCCCGGCGCCGGTACAGGTGATCGGCGTCGAAACGCTGAAGCAATCCGGCGCGACCGATCTGGTCAATGCGATCGCGACGATGGTGCCGTCGTTCAATGCCGAACAGACCGGGGGCGACATGGAAAGCCAGACGCTCACCGCGCGCCTGCGCGGCCTGTCGCCGAACCACGCGCTGGTGCTGGTCAACGGCAAGCGCCGCCACATCACCGCCAATGTCGCGGTCGGCGGCGGCGCGGTGACCGGCGCCGAAGTGGCGGACCTCGCCTTCATTCCGAGCGATGCGATCGATCACATCGAAGTGCTGACCGACGGCGCCGCCGCGCAGTACGGCTCGGACGCCATCGCCGGCGTCATCAACATCATCCTCAAGAAAGGTTATGAAGGCGGTGTCGCCGACGGCGGCTACGCCGGCTACCAGGACGGCGGCGGCGGAACCTCGAACCTCGCCGGCAACATCGGCTTCGGCAGCGACAAGATGTTCCTCAACCTGACGGCCGAGGTGCTCAACCAGGCGACGGCGCATCGCGAGGGAACCTACGGGCCGGCGCAGTGCCTGCTCGACGGTCCGGTGTCGGAGGGCGGCAGCTGTCCCGATGAGACCTACCAGTCCAATCTCGTCAACCAGAACATGATCTACGCCAAGGGCTTCCCGAAGCTGAATCCCTGGGGCGCGCCGCCGGAAGTGCACAAGCAGATCGGCTTCTTCAACGCCGGCGCCGAGCTCGGCGGCGGCATCGATTTCTACAGCTTCGGCAGCTTCGGCAAGAAGCAGGCGCAGTCGTTCGAGAATTACCGTCGCCCGACGCAGGGCGGCGGCTACACGAATCCGACCACGGGCGAGCAGGAATACCTGTATCCGTTCGGCTTCTGGCCGAGCGAGATGTCCGACGAAACCGATTACGCGCTGACCATGGGCGTGAAGGGCGCGTTCGCCGACTGGAACTGGGATCTGTCGAGTTCCTACGGCAAGGACAAGATGGATGTTCACACCATCAACTCGATGAACTTCACGCTGTACGCCGACACCGGCGCCTCGCCGACCGACTTCTACGACGGCACCTTCAACGCTTCGCAGCTGACCACCAATCTCGACATCTCGCACGATTTCGCGATCGGCCTGGCCGCGCCGATGACGGTGGCGATGGGCGTAGAACACCGCCACGACACCTATGGCATCGATCCGGGTGAACCGGCCTCGTACTACGGCGCCGGCGCGTCGTCGTTCCCCGGCTACAACCCCGCGCTCAACACCGGCGACTACTCGCGCAACAACATTGCCGGCTACGTCGACTTCATCCTCACGCCGGTCGAAGCCTGGCAGATCGATCTCGCCGGCCGTTTCGAGCACTACAGCGACTTCGGCAGCAAGACCGTCGGCAAGCTGACCACGCGCTACGACATCAGCGATGCGGTCGCCGTGCGCGGCACGGTGAGCACCGGCTTCCGCGCGCCGACCCTGGGCGAGGAGTACTACTCGGCGGTCAACGTCGGCCCGACCTCGGCGAGCCCGGTGCTGCAGCCGAACGGTCCGGGCGCGGCGTCGCTTGGGCTCGGCAGCGGCCTGAAGCCGGAGACCTCGACGAACTTCAGCTTCGGTCTGGTGCTGCACCCGATCCCGAAGATGACGACGACGATCGACGCCTACCAGATCGAGATCAAGGATCGCATTCTCCAAGCCGATCTCTGCTACGCCGAGAACGAGCCGGGCGGCGGCGTGCACGACTCCATCGCCATGCCCTGCCACGGCGAACCGGGCGGTCCGTTCAATGTCGCGATCGGTACGGTGCTTGCCGAGCAGGGCTACATCGGCGATCCGGCGAATCCGCAGGGTCCGGGCGGTACGCTCGATCCTTCGGCGCGCGCCAACATCGACGTGCTGCTGTTCAACAACTCGCTGTCGACACGGACGCGCGGCGTGGACCTGGTCACGACGTATCCGATGGCCTTCGATTGGGGCAGCGTCGACTGGACGCTGAGCGGCAACTACAACGAGACCAAGGTCACCAAGGTGGCGGCCATGCCGGAGGAACTGGGCGGCGGCACGCTGTACGGCAAGGACACGCTCAGCACCTACACGACCGGCTCGCCGAAGTACCGCGTCAATCTCGGCGCGCTGCTGACGATGGGCAAGTTCTCGCTCAACGTGCAGGAAAGCTGGTACGGCTCGAGCTACACCTGGGCGCACACGAGCTATACCGATCTCTACGGCGCCAACGGCATCGACGCCGACGGCTGGTACAAGGACAAGATCGGCGGCATGCCGATCACCAATGTCGAGTTCGCCTTCAAGCCGGTGAAGACGCTCAAGTTCAGCGTCGGCGCCGACAACCTGTTCAACAATTACCCGAACAAGGTCAAGGGCGAGGTCTACCAGAAGTATGTCGATGGCTATTCGACATCGACGGCGACCGTCTACAAGTCGGGCAGCCCGGTCGGCTTCTTCGGCGCCCGCTACTTCGGCAAGGTCAGCTACAGCTTCTGAAGCTTCACTTCCCGGTGGATTGCGGCGGCCGCGAGGTCGCCGCTTTCTTTTGCGCAGCGCGGAAGCGCGCGGACGGGCGGTTGGCAAAGTGGGCGTTTTCCGCCCTTGTCGCTCCGCAGCGCCCTGCGTAGCGTGGACGACGAGGAAGACGCATGAGGGGGCATTGCGGCGCGGCATTTCCATGCGCCGCGCATCAAACGTTCAAGAGGCAGGGATCGCGACGTCGCTGACGCCCGCGAGATCCGTCACCAGCAAGAAGGGGAGTCATTCATGAGTTCAACGAAGGCGCCGACCGTGATGAGCCGGCGCGAGTTGCTGACGCTGATCGGCAGTGTCGCCGGCAGTGCCGTCTCGTATCGCGCGATGGCCGGCATGGGCCTGGTCAGCGAGTCGACCTACAAGGGGCCGATCAAGCTCGAAGGCAACCCCAGGGGCGCTTCGGTGCTGATCCTCGGGGCCGGCATCGCCGGCATGGTGGCGGCGATGGAACTGCGCAACGCCGGCTACAAGGTGCAGGTGCTGGAGTACAACAACCGCGCCGGCGGCCGCAACTGGTCCCTGCGCGGCGGCGACAGCTATACCGAGCTCGGCGGCTTCACGCAGAAGTGCGAGTTCGATCCGGGCCTGTATCTGAACCCCGGCCCCTGGCGCATCCCCTACCACCATCACGGCATCCTCGATTACTGCCGCCGCCTCGGCGTCGCGCTCGAGCCCTTCGTGCAGGTCAACTACAACGCCTTCGTGCATTCGACCGAGGCCTTCGGCGGCAAGCCGCAGCGCTACCGCGAGATCCAGGCCGATTACCACGGCCAGATCGCCGAGCTGCTGGCCAAGGCGACGAACCAGAAGAAGCTCGACGCGCTGGTCAGCAAGGAAGATCAGGAAATGCTGCTCGCCTCGCTGAAATCCTGGGGTGCGCTCGACAAGGACTACAAGTACGCGCCGGGCGAAGCGTCCAGCAACCGCCGCGGGTTCCAGAAGGCGCCGAGCGGCGGTCTTTCGGCGCGGCCGGTGTACTCGACCGACATCACCGGCATGAGCGAGCTGCTCAAGTCGCAGCTCTGGGCCTCGATCAGCGCCGGCCACAACTACGAGATGCAGACCACGCTGTTCCAGCCGGTCGGCGGCATGGGCCGGATCGGCGAGGCCTTCGGTCGCGAGCTGGCGAGCGTCATCCAGTACAACGCCAAGGTCGTCAAGATCCGGCAGGACAGCAAGAAGGTCGCGGTGACCTACGTCGACGCGAAGAGCGGCGGCGAGCCGCGCACGGCGAGCGCGGACTACTGCCTGTGCACGATTCCGCTGTCGGTGCTGAGCCAGATCGACATCAACGTCGGCGCCAAGATGCAGGCGGCGATCAACGCCGTGCCGTACATGTCGGCGGTCAAGGTCGGCCTGCAGTTCAAGCGCCGCTTCTGGGAACAGGACGAGCACATCTACGGCGGCATCAGCTACACCAATCTGCCGATCCGCACGATCGGCTATCCGAACACCGGCTACCACAGCGGCGGCAAGGGTGTGCTGCTCGGGGCTTACGTGTTCGGGCCGAACGCCTTCGAGTTCACCGCGCTGCCGCCGGCGGAGCGCGTGAAGAAAGCCTACGAGTACGGCGCGATGATCCATCCGCAGTACAAGCAGGAATTCGAGAACGGCATCGCCGTCGGCTGGCACCGCGTGCCGTGGACGCTCGGCTGCGCCGGCGGCTGGACCGACGAGACGCGCGCGCAGCACTACGACAATCTCTGCCAGCTCGACAACCGCATCCTGCTGGCCGGCGAGCACGCCTCGTACATCCCGGCCTGGCAGGAGGGCGCGGTCACGTCGTCGATCGACGCGATCACGCGCCTGCACCAGCACGTCGTCAATCGCTAAGGGGGCATCACGATGAAATCCGCAAACCATGTGATCGCCCGGACCCTGTGCGCCGCGCTGCTGCTGGCGCTGGCCGGTGCCGCGCAGGCGCAGGCCGACCTCACCTCCGGCACGATCTTCAGCAAGGGCTACGGCTTCGAGGAGAAGGACGGCGAAGCGCTGTACAAGGGCATCTGCCAGGGCTGCCACATGCCGGACGCCAAGGGCGCGACCGGCGCCGGCACGTATCCGGCGCTCGCCGCCAATCCGCGCCTCGCCGCCAAGCAGTATCCGCTGGTGCTGGTCGTCAACGGCTCGCGCGCGATGCCCGGCTTCGGCCACTCGCTGAGCGCCGAGCAGATCGCCGCCGTGGTCAACTACGTGCGCACGCATTTCGGCAACGCCTACACCGACGTCGTCACGCCGGCCGAAGTGAAAGTCCTTTTACCCACGAAACCCGAGACAGGAGAGTAAGGAATGATCAAGAGAGTCCTATCGCTTGGACTGCCGTCCGCCGCGCTCGGCGCCGCGCTGTTGTTCGCATCCGCCGCGCAGGCCGCCGACAAGGCGGTGGTGATCTACAACCCGAAGAAGGCGCCGATCGCCTCGGCCGTCGAAGTGCCGGCCGGCAAGACGCTGGTGTTCCTGTCCGGCAAGCTGTCGCAGGTCGTCGTCGACCCCAAGGCGCCGAAGGAATCGCCGGCTTCGCTCGGCGACACCGAGACGCAGACCTATGGCGCGCTGAAGGTGATCGAGGAAGACCTGAAATCGATGGGTCTCGGCATGAAGGATGTCGTCAAGATGACGGTCTTCCTCGCCGGCGATCCGGCCAAGGAAGGCAAGCTCGACTTCGGCGGCATGATGAAGTCGTACACCAAGTTCTTCGGCACGCCGGAACAGCCCAACGTGCCGGCGCGTTCGACGGTGCAGGTGGCGGCGCTGGCCGGCCCGCAGTATCTGGTCGAAGTCGAGGTCATGGCCGTGCGCCCGTAAATGTGCCCGTAGATGCACCGCAGCGGTCCAACACGCGCCGGTTCGATGCGAGCCGGCGCATTTTTCCGTAGGCGCGCGGCATCCGCCGCGACCGGGCGCGTGGCCTGCGTTTTGCATTGCTGAAGGCGGCGGCACTGCAGTGAACAGTAGGGTCTGTTACCGCCATGGGCATCGCTGTGATGCCGTCTGGCAGGCCGCCAGGCCAGGCGCGGGACGCGCACCTGGGTGATTCCCAGGAAGCGCCCCGCAACGCCGCCTGGCGGCCTGCCAGACGGCAGCCGCAGGGCCGGACCGTTTTGCCGCAGCGCGGCGTCGCTCGTCGCTCGTGTACTGCGAGTACACGTCGCTCCTCGCTTCTTGCGCTGCGGCAAAGCGGTCTCGGTCACGGCGATGCCCATGGCGGTAACAGGCCCCAGTGGTTTTCCGGCTGCGCGACATCGCGGCGCGGTCGAGCGATGGCCTGCCGGAAGCGGGCGAATCTCACCGGCGAGAGCGGCAACCATCAGGACCAAGGGCGAGCGAAGGCATCGAGGGCAGCTGCGTCGCCTGTGCTGCGCGGCGATCGTGCTGTTCGCCGCCCTGCAGGCGCGAGCCGTCCGCGCCGACCTGGCGAGCGAAACCGAGTTCCACATCGACGCGCAGCCGCTCGCCACGGCGCTGACCGCGTTCGCCGACGCGACGCACATCCAGATCGTCATGGCCGCCGACGATCTCGGCGACCGGCGCTCGCCGGGCATTCGCGGTCGCGCGACGGCGGTCGCGGCGCTCGGCGAGCTGCTGCGCGGCACCTCGCTGCACTTCCAGATCATCAGCGCCGACACCGTGGCGATCGTCGCCGCCGATGCCGCGCCGCCGGACGCCGCGCCTTCGCTGGGCCAGCTCGACGACGTGGTGGTCGTCGGCCACGGCTATACGCGCGCCTCGAACACCCTCGCCCCGCAGGAAGCGCCGGCCAAGGCGCCGGGCGCACCGGTGCAGAGCCTGCTCGGCGACCTGCCCGGCGTCAACGTGCAGAACAGCGATCCCTACGGCCTCTACGAATTCGGCAACTCGGTGCGCATCCGCGGCTTCGCCAGCGACCAGCTCGGCATCTCGCTCGACGGCGTGCCGCTGGAGAGCTACGACGTGCGCGACGGCACGCCGCCGGGCCGCCTGGTCGACGACGACGATCTGGCGAGCGTGACCGTGGCGCAGGGCTCCGGCGACGTGATGATGCCCTCCTATCACGCGCTCGGCGGTTCGGTGCGCTACTCGACCGGCGAGCCGCTCGGCGTGCGCGACATGCAGCTGACGGCGACCGGCGGCAGCAACGATCTGACGCGGCTGCGCGCGCGGATCGACACGCCGCCGTGGTGGGCCGGCGGGCCGGAGGCGCATTTCAGCGCATCGCGCACGCGCGCGACGCAGTTCGACAATGCGCACGCCGACATGGGCGTCGATCACGCCGGCGTCAAGCTCGCGCAGGATTTCGGGGCTTTCGCGGCGACGCTGATCTACCGCTACGGCAAGCGCGACGATCACGACATGCAGAACTACGACGCGCAGGGCCATGTGCTGAGCGGCTTCGATCTGCTCGAGACGCCGACCGGCGATCCCGAGCGCGACGCGCTGTACTACGGCTACTGGACCAACGGCCGCACCGATCAGCTGCTCAGCCTGCAGCTGCGGGCCACGCCCGCCGAAGGCCTCGCGCTGCAGCTGCAGCCCTACTTCGAGCACAAGCGCGGCTACGGCTACGCCGGCGTCGCACCGTCCGCCGCCGAGGCGCAGTACGCGGCGTCGATCGATCCGGACAGCGGCGTCCCGGGGCGCGACGACAACCTGCCCTACGACGGCAGCGGCATCACCGAGCGGCGCGAGACCCTGCGCGGCAACCGCGACGGCGCGACCATCGGCGCGAGCTTCGAAGGCGAACGCCACACGATCAGTGCCGGCGGCTGGTACGAGCGCTACCGCTTCGACCAGGACCGCTCGCTGTACAACGTCGACGACGACGGCCTCATCGAGGACCGCGGGCCGCCCATCGTCAACTACTACGATCGCCACTTCGACACGCAGGTGCTGCAGTTCTACGCCAAGGACAGCAGCCGCTGGTTCGATGAGCGGCTGCGCATCGACGTCGGCTTCAAGGGCCTGCACGTCGATCGCGATTTCAGCGGCACCGCCAACGTCGCCGCCTACGACGCGCAGCAGCTCGCCCGCATCGGCCGCGTCGACCACGATTACTTCCAGCCGCAGTTCGGCCTGACCTGCAAGCTCGACGAGACGCGCGAGCTGTTCGCCAACTACGCCGACAACTTCAGCGCCGCGCCGCGCAACGCGCTGAGCGCGGAAAACTACGAGTCGCTGCTGCGGCCGGAAACCTCGCACAACATCGACTTCGGGCTGCGCAGTCTCGGCAAGCGCGTCAGTGCCTCGGCGACGCTGTACTACATCGACTACGCGCACCGCATTCTCGAACTGACGGTGTCCGATCCGTTCATGATCAGCGAGGAGATCTACCGCAACGTCGGCTCGATCCACACCTATGGCATCGAGTTCGCCGCATACGCGCGGCCGCTGCGCGGCCTGCGCATCGGCGGCACGCTGTCATTGAACCGCTCGGTGTTCCAGAACGACTACGAGCGCTATGACGAGGACACGCAGGCGATGCAAAGGGTCGCAGTGGCCGGCAAGACACTGCCCGACACGCCGAACCTGATGGCGGGCCTCGGCGCGCAGTATCGCGCCGGGCGCTTCAGCGCCGAC
The DNA here is from genome assembly GCF_000474945.1 of Solimonas soli DSM 21787. Classification (GTDB taxonomy): domain Bacteria; phylum Pseudomonadota; class Gammaproteobacteria; order Nevskiales; family Nevskiaceae; genus Solimonas; species Solimonas soli. The sequence continues at coordinate 84,161 of NZ_AXDW01000016.1, forward strand.
GTCAACGCCAAGTACACCGGCCGCCGCTATTCGACGGCGACCAACGACGAGCACGTCGCCGGCTATGCGGTGGTCGATGCCGCGCTCGGCTACGAGCTGGCGCCGCGCAGCGCGCGTGCCGGCGGCCTGCAGCTGCAGCTGCAGGTCTACAACCTGCTCGACGAGCACTACATCGGCTACATCACGCCGGCCGAGTTCGTCGACAACGACAACCACGGCCAGTTCTTTCTCGGTACGCCGCGCACTGCGTATCTGAGTCTCAGCGCGTCGTTCCGCTGATTGAATTCTCCCGCGACGGATGTCGGGGGAGCGGCAATCATTCCTTACGCAAGGGCGTGCCGATGAAGCGCCAGGCATACCGCCCGCGCGCGAGATGTCGAGCGCAGTCGCTGCATCGGGGTCCGCCTTACCAGCCGAACCAGAGGCGGATGCTATCGATCAGGCGGTGGAAGAAGCCGCCGAGCGGCACGTCGTCCATCGCCACCAGCGGGATGGTCTTCAGCGTCTTGCCGTCGAGCGTCACCGTCGCCGTGCCGAGCGCCTGGCCCTTGGCGAGCGGCGCGACGATCGGCGCGTTGATCTGTGCGCTGACCTGCAGGCGGTCGGCGTTGCCGCGCGGCAGCGAGATGGCGACCGGCTCCAGCGTGCCGATGGCGATCTCGTCGGCGGCGCCCTTGTAGACGCGCGTCTGCTGCGCCGGCTTGCCGGGGCCGAACAGCGTGCTGGTCTCGAAGAAGCGGAAGCCGTAGTTCAGCAGTTCGAGGCTGGCCTGCTCGCGGTAGGCCCAGCTCTTGGTGCCCATCACCGCGGCGATCAGGCGGCGGCCGTCGCGCTGCGCCGAGGTCAGCAGGCAGTAGCCGGCTTCCGAGGTGTGGCCGGTCTTGATGCCGTCGATCGACGGGTCGCGGCCGAGCAGCAGGTTGCGGTTCGGCTGCTTGATGCCGTTGTAGACGAACTCGCGCTCGGCAAAGATCTTGTACCACTCCGGGAAGTCGTGGATCAGCGCGCGTGCGAGGATGGTCAGATCGTGCGCCGTCGTGTAGTGCTGCGGATCGGGCAGGCCGGAAGCGTCGGCGAAGTGCGAGTTCTTCATGCCGAGCTTGCCGGCGTACTGGTTCATCAGGTCGGCGAACACCGGCTCGCTGCCGGCGACGTGCTCGGCGACGGCAACCGTCGCGTCGTTGCCCGACTGGATGATGATGCCGCGCAGCAGATCGATCAGCTTCACGCGCGTGCCGACCTGCACGAACATGCGCGATTCGCTGGAGTCGATGCCCTGCTTCCAGGCCTTCTCGCTGATCAGCACCTCGTCGTCCGGTGACAGGCGCTTCTGCCGGATTTCGTCGAAGACGATGTAGGTGGTCAGCACCTTGGTGATGCTGGCCGGCGCCACGTGCGTGTCGGCGTTCGAGCCGACCAGGATCTCGCCGCTGGCGTAGTCCATCAGCGCGTAGGCGGTGGCGTCGAGCGCCGGCGGGTCCGGAATGTTCTCGGCGTGCGCGAGCGGAACGGCGAAGGCGAGGGCGGCGGCAAGCAGCAGTTTTTTCATGTGCGGGGGCAAGTCCATCGGTACGGCGAAAGTGAACATTTTACGCAAGCGCTGCGCGAGTGCGGCGCACGGGCTTCAGCCCTTGATCCAGAACGCGGCGTAGCCGGCGTCGTGCAGCCAGTCGCGGACATCCTGCGCGTCGCTGTCGCGCGCGTAGGGACCGATGACGACGCGATGCAGCTTGCCATCGTTGCTGGCGCGCACGGCGACGCTTTTCAGGCCCTGATTGCTCAGCTCGTCGCGCATGGCGATGGCGTTGATCGGATCGCTGTACGCGGCGATCTGCAGCCAGCGGCCGGCGCCGCCGCCGGCGGTTTTCGGCACCGGCGGCGGCTTGGGCGCGGCGATGCCGGGCAGCGATGTCGGCGGCGGCGCGGCTTCGGCGGCCGGCGCGTTGTTGGCGGCGACCGCGACGGCGCCGCCGTCGCCGTCCGGCTGCAGCGCGCGGATCTCCACTTCGGCGTGGCCGTCGTCGATGATGCCGAGCCGCGCGGCGGCGGCGTAGGACAGGTCGATGATGCGTTCGGAATGGAACGGCCCGCGATCGTTGATGCGCACCACCGCAGTCCTGTGGTTCTCGAGATTGGTGACGCGCACGTAGCTCGGGATCGGCAGGGTCTTGTGCGCGGCGGTCATCGCGAACATGTCGTAGGGCTCGCCGCTCGCCGTCTTCTTGCCCTGGAATTTCTTGCCGTACCAGGAGGCGCGGCCGCGTTCGCTGAAGCCGGCCGGATCGTCGATCACGCGATAGATCTCGCCGAAGGCTTCGTACTCGGGCGGATTGCCGGAGCGGCTGCGCGGCTCGCGCTTCGGCACGGCGTCCGGCGTGTTGGCGACGTCGGGCGGGATGTCGCCGCCGTTCGGCGCCGAATCCTTGATGCCGGGCTCGGCGATGACGACGCGCGGGCGCGTGCCGTTGCTGTGCGGCGGCGGCCTCGGCCCGGTCGACGGCGTCCGGCCAGGCACCGGCGGCGGGCCTACGGGGCCGAGACAGGCGGCGAGCGGCAGCAGCGCCAGCGCCAGCGCGAGACGGCGCAGCGCCCTCACGGCGTCACCGCCGTGGCCGCCTCGATGCGCTGCGCGAGTCGGGTGACCGCCATCGCGTAGAACACGCGCGGGTTGTAGCTCATCACCGAGTAGAAATTGGGAAAGGCCAGCCAGTATTCGTGGCCGTCATCGTCCAGCGCGAGGTCGATGACGCCGACCGGCGTGTCGGCCGGCAGCTTCACCGCGGTGGTGAGCCCCGCGCGGCGCAGATCGCCGGCGCGGTACAGCATGCCCATCGAGTTGGCGACCACGCCGGCCGGCAGTGCGTCGCCGCGCAGCGTGGCCGGCACCGCGATCGGCTGGCCGCGCTCCCAGCGCCACTGCGGCTTGTAGTCGTTGAAGTAGTGCGCGATCGAGCCGATCGCGTCGGCCAGCGACCACAGATCGCGCTTGCCGTCGCCGTCGTAGTCCACCGCCAGGCGGCGGTAGTTGCTCGGCATGAACTGCGCGGCGCCCATGGCGCCGGCGTAGGAACCTCTCGGCTGCGTGGCGTCGAGCTTGCCGTCGCGGCACAGCACGAAGAACTGCGTCAGCTCGTCGAAGAAAAAGGCGCTGCGCGTGGGATGCTCGAAGCCCTGCGTGGCCAGCGCATCGAGCACGCGCACGTTGCCGGTGAGCTTGCCGTAGCGCGTCTCGATGCCGAGGATGCCGGCAATCACCGCCGGCGGCACGCCGTATTCGTACTCGGCGCGCTCGAGAACGTCGCGGTAGTCGCGCAGCAGCGCCGCGCCGGCGGCGATGCGCGAGTCGTCGACGCGGCGCGCGTACTGCGTCCAGGTCTCGGTGTGCTCCGGCGCCTTCTGCTCCTGCTGGATCAGCTGCGGCAGCTGCTGCGCCTCGGCCAGCGCCGTCGTCACCTGCTGCAACTCGGGTTCGCTGAAGCCGAAGCCGCTGCGCAGGCGCTGCAGCAGCTCCGGCACGCGCGGATGCGTGCTGTAGTCCATGCCGTCGGCGAACGCCGCCGGCGCGGCGAGCAGGCAGGCGAGCAGGGCCATGCCCCGTCGAACGGCCCGCATCCTCCCATACGCTGCCGCGAAGGGTCTCAGCCTCCCTCCGTTGCAGGGACCGGGACGCCGCTGCGCGGGCGAAGGACGCAGATCGCACTGCGGTCGCTGTTTTGTCCGGCGCATCAGTTCGCGAGCAGCTTGCGGTGAGTGTGGACCGACATCAGCATACCGAAGCAGGCGAGCAGCGAAACCGCCGAAGTGCCGCCGTAGCTCACCAGCGGCAGCGGCACGCCGACCACGGGCAACAGGCCGATGACCATGCCCATGTTGATGAACACGTAGATGAAGAAGGTCATCGCCAGGCTGCCGGCGAGCAGGCGCTGGAAGGTGTCCTGCGCGCGCACCGCGATCCACAGGCAGCGGCCGACGATGGCGAGGTACAGGGTCAGCAGCAGCAGCACGCCGATGAAGCCGAGTTCCTCGGAATACACCGCGAAGATGAAGTCGGTGTGCGCTTCCGGCAGGAATTCCAGCTTGGCCTGCGTGCCGTTGAGCCAGCCCTTGCCGAAGGTGCCGCCGGAGCCGATCGCGATCATCGACTGCGTGATGTGGTAGCCGGCGCCGAGCGGATCGCTCTCCGGATCGAGCAGGGTGAGGATGCGCTGGCGCTGGTAGTCCTTGAGATGCTCCCAGAGGATCGGCGCGGCGGCGCCGAGCACGGCCAGCGCGCCGATCATCCAGCGCCACTGCAGGCCGCCGAGGAACAGCGCGAAGCCGCCGGCGGCGACGATCAGCAGCGCGGTGCCGAGATCCGGCTGCCTGGCGATCAGCGCCGCGGGCACCAGGATCAGCAGCAGCGTCGCGGCGATGGTCAGCAGGGTCGGCGGCAGGCGCCGCGTGTGCAGGAAGGCGGCGACCGTGGTCGGCATCGCCAGCTTCATGAACTCGGACGGCTGGAAGCGCACGACGCCGAAATCGAGCCAGCGCGTCGCGCCCTTGGCGGCGTCGCCGAGCAGCAGGGTGGCGACCAGCAGCAGGATCGTGAAGGCATACAGCCAGGGCGCGACGGTGCGGTAGAGATCGGGCGGCGCCTGCGCGATGACCGCCATCACCACCAGGCCGAGCGCCACGCGCTGTGCCTGGCTGATGACGCCGTCGATCGAATGCCCGGACGCCGAGTACTGGATGAAGATGCCGATGCCGGCGACCGCCAGCAGCAGCATCAGCAGCCAGATGTCGATGTGCCAGCTCTCCAGCCAGTCGGCGAGTCCCGGTTCCGGCTTGTTCGGCCGGCGGCCGCGCATGGGTTGCAAGACGTCAGCGATCATCGTCGTCCTCCTGCTGGGCCGGCGTGGCGGGAACCGCCGCCGGCGGCGTGGCGGCGGCCGGCGCGGTCTGCTGCAGCATCTGCTGCAGTTCCGGCGGCACCGGCAGGCCCGGCACAAGGGCCGGCGTCACGCGGCTCGAAGGCACTTCCGCCTTCTCGTTGTTGTACAGCACGTAGCCGAGCAGGTACTGGTCCATCACCTGGCGGGCGATCGGCGCGGCGATCGAGGCGCCGTGGCCGCCGTGCTCGGCCATCACCGCGACCGCGATGCGCGGCGCCTCGGCCGGCGCGAAGGCGATGAACAGGGCGTGGTCGCGTAGCCGCAGCGGCATCTCCTCCTGCTTCTGCGGCCGCGTTTCGTCCTGGCGCAGGCCGGCGACCTGCGCCGAGCCGGTCTTGGCGGCGATGCGGTAGGGCGCGTTGCGGCCGACCGCGTAGGCGGTGCCGCCCTGTTCCTGGGTGACCGCCTCCATGGCGGCGATCACGACATCCCAGGTGCCGTTGTCCTTGAGGTCGATCTTCGGCAGCGCCTCCGGCACGATCTCGGTGATCTTGCGCGTGATCGGATCTTCGGTCGCGTGCAGCACGTGCGGCTTGTAGCCGCCGCCGCGCATGGCGATGCGCGCCACCATCTGCGCCAGCTGCATCGGCGTCGCCAGCACATAGCCCTGGCCGATGCCGGTGTTCAGCGTCTCGCCCGGATACCAGTTCTCCTTGCGCGCCCTGCGCTTCCACTCGCGCGAGGGATAGAGGCCATCCTTCTCCAGCGGCAGGTCGACGCCGGTCGCGTGGCCGAGGCCGAAGCCGGTCATCGCCTCGTGCATGCGGTCGATGCCGAGCAGGGTCGCCAGATTGTAGAAATAGATGTCGCAGGAGCGCTTCACGCCTTCCAGCATGTTGACCGCGCCGTGGCCGGTGCGCTTCCAGCAGCGGTACTTGCGCGACGAGCCGGGCAGCGTCATCTCGCCCTTGCAGTATTCGCTGTGCTCGGGCGTGACGACGCCGTATTCGAGCCCGGCCAGCGCCATCGCCGGCTTGACCGTCGAGCCGGGCGGATAGAGGCCCTGCAGCGAGCGGTTGAACAGCGGCCGCGTCGGATCGTTGAGCAGCGTCTGGTAGCTGGCGGTGTCGATGCCGCCGACGAACAGCTGCGGATCGAAGCCCGGCTTGCTGACCATGGCGATGATCTCGCCATTGCGCGGATCGAGCGCAACCACCGAGCCCTGGAAGTTGCCCATGGCCTGCTCGGCGACGGTCTGCACCTTGGTGTCGATCGACAGGTACAGGTTGCGGCCCGGATAGCCGCGCCGGTAGTCGAGCTCGCGCAGCGGCCGGCCGTAGGCATTGGCCTCGATGATCTTGGCGCCCGGCTCGCCGCGCAGCAGGTCTTCCTGGCTTTTCTCGACGCCGTTCTTGCCGATCTGCGTCAGGCCGAGGAACTGGCTCTCGTTGGCCTGCTTGAGTTCCTCCTCGCTGATGCCGCCGACGTAGCCGACGAGATGCGAGGCGGTGGCGCCGAAGGGGTAGTTGCGCGTCAGGCCGGCGTTGATCTCGACGCCGGGGAACTGGTGGCGGTCGATCTCGTAGCGCGCCACTTCTTCCATGGTCAGGTTGGAGCGCAGCGGCACGCCGCGATAGCGCGGCGACTTGCGCACGCGGTCCTTGAAGCGCGTGATGTCGGTGTCGGTCAGCGTGATGACGTGCTGCAGCTTGGCGAGCAGCTCGTCCATCGCCGTGCGGTTGCCGACCTGCTCGGGCGTCACCTCCAGCACGAAGGCCGGCTGGTTCTGCGCCAGCAGGGTGCCGTTGCGGTCGTAGATCAGGCCGCGCACCGGCGCGACCGGCGTGACGCGCATGCGGTTCTCGTCGGCGCGCGTCTGGTAGTGCTCGTGCTCGACGATCTGCAGATCGGCGAGGCGCACGATCAGCAGCACCACGCCGGCGATGCAGAACAGCACGGCGACGCCGGCGCGGCGCAGGAAGGAATCGCGCTCGGCGTGGACGTTCTTCAGCGCGTCGCGGCGCCGGCGAGCGAACAATGCCACCTCAGTCCTCGTCGCCGCCGGGCCGGCGGACCAGTTCCATCACGCTCCACAGCAGCGGCCAGAACAGCGTGGTGGAGATCGCCGGCAGCCAGCGCAGCCAGATTTCCGGGCGATGATTGGTCGCGCCGTCGATCCAGAACATCAGGAAGCAGTACAGCGCCCAGGCCGGAATCAGCGCCAGCGTCGCCTGCCACAGCGGGAAGATGATGAAGAAGCTGCGCAGGCGCACCACGAGATAGGAGACCACGACCAGGCCCAGCGCGTGCTGGCCGAACGGCGCCGCGTACAGCACGTCGAGCATCAGGCCGACCAGGAACGAGGGCAGCAGGGCCGGCAGCTGCGGCTCGCGCAGCGCCCAGTACGAGAGGATCAGCGGCATCCACAGCGGGCGCGCCGCCGACAGCGAGTCCGGCAGCTCGACCAGCTGCAGCAGCAGGCCGACGAGCAGGCTCAGCAGGAACGAGAACCACACCGCCTGCGGGCTCGGCCGGCTCATCGCGACGCTCCCGGCCGGGCCGCCGGCGCGGCCGGCTTGGCGCCCGGCGCGGCGGCGGGCTTCTGCGCCGCGGGCTTCTGCTCGGACGGCTTCGGCGGCGGCGCGCCCTCCGGCTTGCGGGTCGCCGCCGCGGTGCCGCTCGCCGCCTTGGGCGGCGGCGCGGTCGTCGTCGTCGTCGTGGCGGCGGCCGGCGCCGCGCTGCTGCTCGCCGCGGCCGGTGCCGTTTTCGATACCTCCTCGGCCGGCGTCTCGCCCTGCTGGGCCAGCCGTTCGGCGGCGGCCGCCGCTTCGGCGTCGGCGCGCGCGCCGACGTTCCACACCAGCAAGGCCTCGCGGCCCTGGTTCAGTCTCGCGGCCGGGTAGGCGTAGGCCTCCATGAAATGCTCGCCGGCGACCGGCTTGACGTCGTACACGGTGCCGACCGGGTAGCCGGCCGGGAAGCGGCCGCCGAGCGAGGACGACACCAGCAGATCGCCGTTCTTGATGTCGGCGTTCGACGGCAGGAAAGGCAGGCGCAGGCCGCGCTCGTCGCCGAGGCCGACGGCGATGGTCTGCAGGCCGGTGCGGTTGATCTCGACCGGCATGCCGTGGTCGGGATCGGTCACCAGCAGGGCCTTGCTGGTGTTCGGCGCGACGTCGACGATCTGTCCCATGATGCCGAAGGCGTCGACCAGGGCCTGGCCGCGGTAGACGCCGTCGTGCGAGCCGCGGTTGAGCGTGATCTGGTGGCGGTACGGGTCCTGGTTGACGGCGATGACCTCGGCGACCAGCACCTGGTCCGGCAGCTGCGCCGAGGCCGCCAGCAGCTCGCGCAGGCGGCGGTTCTCGGCTTCCAGCGCTTCCATTTTGGAGAGCCGGGCCGAGAGCACGAAGTGCTCGGCCTGCAGCTGCTCGTTCTGCCGCTCGATGGTGTTGTGGGTGTCGATGCCGCGCGCCATGTCGACCAGGCGCACCGGCACCGAGGCAAGCCAGATCACCGGCGTCAGCGCCCAGGCGGTCCAGGCGCGGGCCGGCTTCAGCGTGTCGCCGCGCATGTCGTAGAAGATCAGCGTCAGCGCCAGCGCGATGAGGAACAGCGTCTTGAGGCCGAGCCCCGGGCCGCGCGGAAACAGCGGCCGGTGATGGTAGGAGTCGTGCAGCGAGTTCAAGTGCGCGCCGTCGGACTTGTTATGTAATGGTAAAAACTGCCCGCAGCATAGAGGCGCGGGGAACCGCCGGCAATTGCTCGAAGGCCGATGCCCGCCGGCGAGGCGGGCATCGGCCGGGCTGCATCAGTCGAGCGAGTAGAAGTCTGACTGGCGATCGAGCATGTCGAGCACCATGCCGCCGCCGCGCGCCACGCAGGTCAGCGGGTCGTCGGCGATGATCACCGGCAGGCCGGTTTCTTCCGAGATCAGCTTGTCGAGGTCGCGCAGCAGCGCGCCGCCGCCGGTCAGCACGATGCCGCGCTCGGCGACGTCGCTGCCCAGTTCCGGCGGCGTGCGCTCGAGGGCCTGCTTGACGGCCTTGACGATGCCGGACAGCGGCTCCTGCAGGGCGTCGAGGATCTCGTTGGAGTTCATCGTGAAGTTGCGCGGCACGCCGGCGGCCAGATGGCGGCCGACCACGTCGATTTCCTGCACTTCATGGCCCGGGAAGGCGGTGCCGATCTGGATCTTGATGCGCTCGGCGGTGGCTTCGCCGATCAGCATGTTGTACTGGCGGCGCACGTAGCTGACGATGGCCTCGTCGAACTTGTCGCCGCCGATGCGCACCGATTCGGCGTAGACGATGCCGTTCAGCGAGATGACCGCGACTTCCGAGGTGCCGCCGCCGATGTCGACGACCATCGAGCCGCGCGCCTCGCCGATCGGGATGCCGGCGCCCAGCGCCGCGGCGATCGGCTCCTCGATGACCCAGACCTTGCGCGCGCCGGCGTTCTCGACCGATTCGCGGATGGCGCGGCGTTCGACCTGCGTCGAGCCGTAGGGCACGCAGACCACGACGCGCGTCATCGGCCGGCTCATGCGGCCTTTCTGCACCTTGCGGATGAAGTGCTGCAGCATCTTCTCGGTGACGGTGTAGTCGGCGATCACGCCGTCGCGCAGCGGGCGCACCGTCGTGATGTTGGTCGGCGTGCGGCCGAGCATCTGCTTGGCCTCGATGCCGACCGCCTCGACCTTCTTGGCGCCGCGCGCATCCATGCGGATGGCGACGACCGAGGGTTCGTTGAGGACGATGCCTTCGTCACGGACGTAGACGAGGGTGTTGGCGGTGCCCAGGTCGATGGACAGGTCGTTGACAAACAAACGGCGTACGGCGTCGAACATCTCGGTGGCCTGGTGGGAAGCTGAATTCGAATTTTGGTGCCGGCGGCGGGGTCCGCGGCGGCGATGCACCTTCTCACATTCCAGTAGAATTGTGCATCCGCACATCATAAACCATTCGCGGCGCCGCAAGGCTGCCGCGATGGAGAGAGAATCCGATGCGCGCCGGACGCCGTCAAACCGCGCCGGAGCAAGCCCTAGACCGTTCTCGATGCCGTTCCCAATGCCGTTCGTCACCGGTTCCACAACGCGATGAGCCTGAGCCCCGAAAACATCCAGCAGGTCGCCCATCTGGCGCGCCTCGAACTGCCGGCCGACAAGGTCGGTCCGTATGCCGAGCAGCTGTCGAACATCCTCAAGCTGGTCGGCCAGCTGTCCGGCGCCGACACCGGCGGCGTGGCGCCGATGGCGCATCCGCTCGACATGCAGCAGCGCCTGCGCCCGGACGCCGTCACCGAACCGGACCGCCGCGACGCCTTCCAGACGATCGCGCCGGAGGTCGACAACGGCCTGTACCTGGTGCCGAAGGTCATCGAGTAAAGGCGTGATTCGTGATCCGCGGCTGGTGATTCGCGACAGCGGCAGCCAGTCCCCGTCACCCCTCACCCATCATGGCTGAAAAGACATGCACACTCTGTCAATCAAAGAACTTTCCGAAGGCCTGCGCGCGAAGAAATTTTCGTCGCGCGAGCTGACCGCGCACTACCTCAAGCGCATCGAGCGGCACGATGCCGAGCTGAACAGCTTCATCACCGTCACCGCCGAGCGCGCGCTCAAGCAGGCCGAGGCGGCCGACGCGCGCCTGGCGCGGGGCGAGGGCCACGCGCTGACGGCCCCGCTGATCGGTGTGCCGATCGCGCAGAAGGACATCTTCTGCACGCTCGGCGTGAAGACGTCCTGCGCCTCGCGCATGCTCGACAACTTCATCGCGCCCTACGACGCCACCATCGTGCAGAAGCTGCACCTCGATGCCGGCATGGTTATGCTCGGCAAGTGCAACATGGACGAGTTCGCGATGGGCTCGTCGAACGAGACCAGCTTCTACGGCCCGGTCAAGAATCCCTGGGACACCAGCCGCGTGCCGGGTGGCTCGTCGGGCGGCTCGGTGGCCGCCGTCGCCGCCGGCCTGGCGCCGATCGCCACCGCGACCGACACCGGCGGTTCGATCCGCCAGCCCGCCGCGCTCACCGGCCTGACCGGCATCAAGCCGACGTATGGCAGGGTTTCGCGCTACGGCATGATCGCCTTCGCCTCCAGCCTCGATCAGGCCGGCGTGGTCGCGCGCAGCGCCGAGGATGCGGCCTATGTGCTGCAGGCGATGTCCGGCTTCGATCCGCTGGACTCGACCAGTATCGAGCGCCCGGTCGACGATCTGGTCGGCGGCCTCGATGCGTCGATCAAGGGCCTGAAGATCGGCCTGCCCAAGGAATACTTCGCGGAAGGGCTCGCGCCCAGCTCGCGCGAGAAGATCGATGCGGCGATCGCCACGCTGAAGTCGCTCGGCGCCGAGTTCGTCGAGATCTCGCTGCCGAACTCGCCGCTGTCGGTGCCGACCTATTACGTCGTCGCGCCGGCCGAGGCCAGCTCCAACCTCGCGCGCTTCGACGGCGTGCGCTACGGTCATCGCGCCATCGGTGCGAAGAACCTCGAAGAGCTGTACAAGCGCAGCCGCGGCGAAGGCTTCGGCGCCGAAGTGCAGCGCCGCATCATGATCGGCACCTACGTGCTCAGCCACGGCTACTACGACGCCTACTACCTGCAGGCGCAGAAAGTCCGCAAGCTGATCTACGAGGACTTCAAGCGCGCATACGAAAGCGTCGACCTGATTCTCGGCCCGACCGCGACCGACGTCGCTTTCGGCCTCGGCAGCAAGACCGACGATCCGGTGGCGATGTACCTCAACGACATCTACACGATCGCCGCCAACCTCGCCGGCATTCCGGCGATGTCGCTGAACTGCGGTTTCGTCGACGGTCTGCCGGTCGGCCTGCAGCTGATGGGCAACTACTTCAGCGAAGCCAGGCTTCTCAATGTCGCCCACCAGTTCCAGACGGCGACCGATTTCCACAAGCAGATGCCCAAGGCATACCTCTAAGGGCGCGACGACATGGCATACGACAGCTCGACCTGGGAAGTGGTGATCGGACTCGAAGTCCACTGCCAGCTTCTCACCAAATCCAAGATCTTCTCCGGCGCGGCGACCGCCTACGGCGCGGCGCCGAACACGCAGGCCGATCCGGTCACGCTCGGCTTTCCCGGCGTGCTGCCGGTGCTGAACAAGACCGCGCTCGAATACGCGGTGAAGTTCGGCCTCGCGGTCGACGCCAAGATCGCCGAGCGCAGCGTGTTCGCGCGCAAGCACTACTTCTATCCGGACCTGCCGAAGGGCTATCAGATCTCGCAGTACGAACTGCCGATCGTCTACGACGGCCATCTCGACATCGAGGTCGACGGCGCCAACGGTGACAAGACCATCAAGCGCATCGGCATCACGCGCGCGCACCTGGAAGAGGACGCCGGCAAGTCGGTGCACGAAGGCTACGTCGGCCAGTCCGGCATCGACCTCAACCGCGCCGGCACGCCGCTGATCGAGATCGTCTCCGAGCCGGACATCCGCTCGGCGGCCGAAGCCGTGGCCTATCTGAAGAAGCTGCACCAGCTCGTGGTCTACCTCGGCGTCTGCGACGGCAACATGCAGGAAGGCTCGTTCCGCTGCGACGCCAACGTTTCCGTGCGCAAGCGCGGCGCCAGGGAATTCGGCACGCGCACCGAGACCAAGAACGTCAACTCCTTCCGCTACGTCGAGAAGGCGATCGAGTTCGAGATCGAGCGGCAGATCGACGTCATCGAATCGGGCGGCAAGGTCGTCCAGGAAACGCGCCTGTTCAATCCGGACAGCGGCGAGACGCGGGCCATGCGTTCCAAGGAGAACGCCAACGACTACCGCTATTTCCCGGACCCGGACCTGCTGCCGGTCGTGGTGACGAGCGCCGACATCGAACGCATCCGCGCGACGATGCCGGAACTGCCGGAAGCCAAGAAAGCGCGCTTCATCGAACAGTACAAGCTGCCGGCTTACGACGCCGGCGTGCTCACCTTTGATGCGGCGCTGGCCGATTACTACGAGGCCGTCGTCGCCACGTCGAAATCCGATCCGAAGAGCTGCGCGAACTGGGTCATCACCGATCTGCTCGGCGCCTTGAACAAGCTCGGCAAGGGCATCGACGCCTCGCCGGTCACCGCCGCGATGCTGGCGGGACTGGTCATGCGCATCGCCGACAAGACCATCTCCGGCAAGATCGCCAAGGACGTCTTCGAGGCGATGCTGGCGGGCGAGGGCGAGGCGGATGAGATCATCAAGGCCCGCGGCCTCGTGCAGATCACCGACGAGTCGGCGATCGCCGCGGCGATCGACGACATCATCGCCAGGAACCCGCAGCAGGTCGCCGACTACCGTGGCGGCAAGGACAAGCTGTTCGGCTTCTTCGTCGGTCAGGCGATGAAGGCGACGCAGGGCAAGGCCAATCCGGAAGCGCTGAACCGCCTGCTGAAGGAAAAATTGGCAGGCTGAGACCGCAAGAGCGGTAACCACAAATCGCACAGACCACAGATCGCACAGATTGAAAAGACAGCTCTCTTTTTCTGTGTAATCTGTGGAATCTGTGGTTGAGAAGCTTTCTGCTCGCCCCATAAAGCGCCGATGAACAACCGACTCACCGAATTCCTGCTGCCTGAGCTGGGCGTGCGTGGCGCCGTCGTCGAGTACGAAGCCGGCGTCGACAGCATGCTCGGCTCGCGGTCCTACGCGCCGGATGTACGCGGACTGCTGGCGCAGGCGATCGCGGCGATGCCGCTGCTCGCCGCGCATACCAAGCTCGAAGGGCGCATCAGCCTGCAGTTCCAGCACGCCGAAGGGCCGGTGCAGATGCTCGTCACCCAGGTCGAGCACGGCCGCGACGGCGATCCGGAGCCGGGCCTGCGCGTGCGCGGCATGGCCAAGGCCAGGGCCGACGCCAGCGGCGACTTCACGACGCTGCTGCACGGCGGCCGGCTCGGCCTGCTGATCGAACCCGAGAAAGGCGGCCAGGACTATCAGGCGATCGTCGGCATCGAGGGCGAGCGGCTCGCCGACGCGCTCGAGCACTACTTCGCACAGTCCGAGCAGCTGCCTTCGCTGCTGCGTCTCGCCTACGACGGCACGCACATCCGCGGCCTGATGCTGCAGCGCCTGCCGCTCGGCGAGAAGAACAGCAGCGAGCTGCACTGGGAGCACGTGCAGGTCCTGTTCGACACGCTCGGCGAGGACGAGCTGGCGAAGACGCCGGGCCTGACGATCCTGCGCCGCCTGTTCAACGAGGACACGGTGCGCGTGTTCGATCCGCAGCCGGTGCGGCTCGCCTGCCGCTGCTCACGCGAAGGCATCGGCGCGATGCTGCTGTCGCTCGGCGCGGAGGAGATCGCCGACCACCTGAAGACGCACGGCCGTTTCGACGTGACCTGCGAGTTCTGCGGCCGCGAATACCGCTTCGACGAGGCCGACGTGCAGCAGCTGTTTCTCAACGCGCACATGCAGCCGTCGAACGAGACGCGGCACTGACAGGGCGACCCTCCTCACCCAACCCTCTCCTCCCCTTGGGAGGAGAGGGCTCAAACGGCGCGCCTTTCCGGACTCCCCTCCGCCGCGTGCGGGGGAGGGGCTGGGGGAGGTGGCATTCAATCGGGCTTCGCGGCGAGCGGCTGGCTTCTCTCCATGCTTCTCCGCTGCCGGCGTCGAAGGCGCAAGCGCGCCGCGCTGTCCTCCAGTTCCCTCCGCGCCCCCCGCACCGCGCGCCGCGACAGCCCTCCTCACCCAACCCTCTCCTCCCCAGGGGGAGGAGAGGGCTCGAACGGCGCGCCTTTCCGGACTCCCCTCCGCCGCGTGCGGGGGAGGGGCTGGGGGAGGTGGCGTTCAATCGGGCTTCGCGGCGAGCGGCGGCCGCTCTCTCTCCTCTGCGCCATCGGCGTCGAAGGCTCGAAAGCGCCGCAGGCTCATCGCGCGTGCCGCCCGTCCTCACCTGCATCACCTTCGCCCCGGCAGCTGCTCTATGCTGAGCACGCCCGTCTCCGCTCCGCCATCGCCGTGATTGTTCCCCGCTACCGCGTCGCTCCCTCGCTCATTCCGCAAGCCGGCAAGGGTCTTTTCATCGATGAAGCCGTCGCGCGCGGCGCGGTCATCGTCGCGCCGGACCAGATTCACACGGTGTGGCCGGAGCACAAGCTGCGCAGGTATCCGCCGGATTCGATCGAGGTCGAATCCAGCGTGCGCTGGTTCGAGGACTGGTTTTCGCTGACGCCGGAGTGGAGCGAC
Organism: Solimonas soli DSM 21787; assembly: GCF_000474945.1. GTDB lineage: Bacteria > Pseudomonadota > Gammaproteobacteria > Nevskiales > Nevskiaceae > Solimonas > Solimonas soli. Next base: position 99,225 of record NZ_AXDW01000016.1, read on the forward strand.
GAGTGCTACGTCAACCACAGCTTCGCGCCGACCGCGCTGTGGCATCTCGGCTTCATCTTCGCGCTCGCCGATCTGCCGGCCGGCAGCGAGGTGACGATGGACTATCGCTACGTGATCGGCGACGGCGAGCGCATGCCGTTCGCCGACAGCGTGACCGGCAAAGAGATCGTCGGTCTGCCATGGCGGCAGGTGCTGATCGAAGGCGCCCGGCGCCTCGCGGAACTGGCGGCGTGAAAGGCGCCGGCGGCATCGCGGCCGTGCTGCTCGCCGCCTGCGCATGGCTGCCGTTGCCGGCGTGCGCGCAGCCGGAGAATCTCAAGTTCTATGGATATGCCTACGAGTTGGCATCGGGCCGCTACCTGTACACCGAGGTCCACGATCAGCGCGTCGACAACGGCCACTGGCGCGGCGGCATCATCCGCTACTACGCGCCGGATGCGACGCTGCTCGGCGAGAAATCGCTCGATTTCAGCCGCGATCCCTACGTGCCCTTGTATCGCTTCGACATGCGAGCGGACGGATACTTCGAAGCGATCACGCACGTCGCCGGCGAGGTGACGCTGCAAAGGCGCCGCTCGCGTCAAGATGCGCTGCGCGAGAAGGCCGTCGCGCATACCTCGCCGATGTGCGCCGATGCCGGGTTTCACGCCTTGCTGCGTGCGCATTTCGACGAGTTGATGACCGGCAAGGCGTTCAATTTCCGCTTCGCGGTCGCCGGCAATCTCGATTCGTACAAATTCCGCGCGCAGCGCGATACCGACACGCGCTTCGAGGGCCGTGCCGCGGTGCGCTTCCGCGTCGAGCCCGATTCGATGCTGCGCTGGTTCGTCGATCCGCTGCTCGTCACCTACGATCCGCACACCAGACGCCTGCTCGAATACCGCGGCGTCGGCAACGTGCCCGATCCGGCGAGCGGCAAGCCGCACGTGGTGCGTATCGCCTACTATTCGCAACCTCCGAAGGACGTTCCGACACTGCCGCCGCTGGAGCCGTGATGCGCCATTCCCTCGCGCCCCTTGCCGTCGCCCTGGCCGCCGCACTCGCGCTGGCCGCGTGCGGCAGGAAAGAATCCGCCGAACCCGCCAACACCATTGCGGCGCCGGCCGCCGCCGTCGCCGCCAAGGAAAGCCTGAGCTACGACGAAGCCGTCGCCCGGGCCAAGGCGCGCCAGGCGCCGCTGATCGTCGATTTCCACGCGCCCTGGTGCTACTCCTGCTATTTCATGGCGACCAATGTGCTGACCGGCCCGGAATGGCAAGCGGTCGAGAAGAAGGCGGTGGTCGTCGAAGTCGACGCCGATTCGCCGGAAGGCGCGGCCTTGCGCGCGAAGTACGGCGTGAAGATGCTGCCGAGCTATCTGGTGCTGAATACCGCGGGCGAGGAACTGGGCCGCATTCTCGGCGAGCAGACCCGCGCCGAGTTCTATCCGCAGCTCGACAAGTTCCTCGACGCCGGCATGCCGCTGACCGCCGTCGCCGCGCAGGTCAGGGACGGCTCGCCGGCGTCGCTGCAAGCCGGGCGCACGGTGCTGAAGTCCTGGCTGGCGCGCTACGACGGCGACGGCGGCCTGCAATGGTTCGCCTCGCTGCCGGCCGCGGCGCGCGGCGCGCTGGAGAAGGACTCGGCGGCGGCCCTGCTGCTGGCGCGGCTCAAGTTCCTGCAGGCGCGCAAAGCCGGCGACGAGCAGGCCGCGCTGTCCCTGGGCCGCCAGGTGCTCGCCGGCGATCTCGGCTGCGAGCGTTCCTACGAACTCGATCCCTATCTCGAACTGGCGCGGAAGCAGGCGGACGCCAAGGCCCTGATCGCGGCGCAGCAGCCGGCGGCGGAGAAGCTGGTCGCCGATGGCGTGTTCGGCGCGGCGCCCTGCGCCGACAAGCGCTCGGCCGTGCTCGTGCTCGCCGACATTCACGAAGCGCTCGGCGACAAGGCGGCGAAGCAGGCCCTGCTCGAAAAGGCGATCGCCGACGTCGAGAAGAGCATCGGCGGCGATTTCAGGAAGGACCGCAATCTCGACGACAACCTGCGCATCTACGACGATCAGCTCGCCGCGCTGACCGGCGACTACGCGGCCTACGACGCGCTGATGCCGAAGCTGATCGCCGCCTGGCCGGACGATTACGTCTACGCCTACCGCTGGGGCAAGAGTCTGCTGGCGCGCGGCAAGACCGCCGAAGCGCTGACGCAGCTCGAACGGGCGGCCGGCAAGGCCTACGGCATCAACCGCCTGCAGGTCGCCGAGCAGCGCGTGAAGGCGCTGCAGGCCCAGCAGCGCGACGCCGACGCCCGGCGCGTCGCCGCCGAGACGCTGAAGGCCAACGGCCCCTGGTTCCCCGAAGAGGCCGCCAGGCTCAAGGACCTCGTCAAGGCGTAGCACGCCTGACTCCCCCTCCGCCCGCGTGCGGGGGGCGGGCTGGGGGAGGCGGGCGATCGGGCGGTGCACGTCACGATGGCCTCCTCTCTTTCTTGCGATTTCCCCCTGGTCGCCGCTTCCGGTATAAACGCGCGTTCCGTTTTTTCCGCCTGCCTTGCCGCGCGTCATGACGACCGAGCCTGAAACCACCGCCCGCCTGCTGATCACCTGTCCGGATCAGCCGGGCATCGTCGCCGCCGTCACCACGTTTCTCTATCACCACGGCGTCAACATCACCGAGCTCGATCAGCACTCGACCGATCCCGAGGGCGGCCGCTTCTTCCTGCGTCTCGAATTCCAGACGCCGCATCTCGACGTGCCACGCAGCGCGCTCGAACGCGCCTTTCGCGAATCGGTGGCGAGCCGCTTCACGATGGACTGGCGCATCAGCTACGCCGCCGACAAGCCGCGCATGGCGATCCTCGTCTCCAGGCACGACCACGCGCTGATGGAACTGCTGTGGCGCTGGCAGCGCGGTGAGCTGCGCGTCGACATTCCCGCGGTGATCTCGAACCACGACGATCTGCGCGCCGAGGTCGAGCGCTTCGGCGTACCGTTCGAGCACGTGCCGATCGACGCCGCGACGCACGCCGAGGCCGAGGCGAAGATGCTCGAGCGGCTCGAAGGCAAGACCGACTTCATCGTGCTGGCGCGCTACATGCGGATCCTCTCCGCCGGTTTCGTCGCGCACTATCCGCACCGCATCATCAACATCCATCACAGCTTCCTGCCGGCCTTCGTCGGCGCCGATCCCTACCAGCAGGCCTACACGCGCGGCGTGAAGCTGATCGGCGCGACCGCCCACTACGTGACCAGCGATCTCGACCAGGGCCCGATCATCGACCAGGACACCGGCCGCGTCTCGCACCGCCACGAAGTCCCCGACCTGCGCCGCCTCGGCCGCGACCTCGAACGCCAGGTCCTCGCCCGCGCCGTGCGCTGGCACATCGAAGACCGCGTGATCGTCGACGGCAACAAGACGATCGTGTTCGCCTGAGCAATCAGGCTTTGTGCGCCGGTTGCGGGCGAGTGGCGCCTGCTGGTGCCTTCACACGGCCAGCGATAGCAGAAGCCCGCCGCACAATCCGATTGCAAAGGCCCATAGTGCCCAGACGTAGCGCGGCTTGAGTCGCTGCTCACCCGTTTTTGAATCGATATACGTCAGCATCGTCTTTGCCCCCGACGCGGTTGCGGTGATGGACCGTTGAACAAAAAAAGGGGAGGCTCGCGCCTCCCCTCAATGACGGAAATGCACTCCGCCGTCTGGTTACTGCTTACTGGAACGCCTTTTCCACACCCGTGCCGGCATCGTTCGGCGCGATCGGTGCGAACTCGGTCGTGGTGGTCGGTGCCGCGCTGGTGATTTCACGCAGTGCCGCATCGCGATCATCAGGGCCAATCAGCAGGTTCGGATCAACGGCGCTGGCGAAAGACTGGCCTGTCGCGACGTTGATGCGGTTGGTCGCTTCGATGGTTTGGCCCGCAGCGCCCGAGAACGTCACGCGGAGCACACTGCCCTGCTTGAGCGTGCGCGAAGCAGCATCGCCACTGACCGTCGCCGGGGTAAACGTGCCACCGATGAACGAGCCGACGTCGGCCGAGCTGACCGTGATGTTGGCATCGGGCACGCCGGTGTTGTCGACAGCAAGCACCAGGTGCGAAGCGACATACGCCGTCACTTCGGCGCCACTCAGCTTGCCGTTGACGTCGGTATCGGCCGCCGTCAGATCGAGCGGATGCGTGAACTGCAGGTCGACACTGAATGTCGTATTGCCCGCGGCAAGCACGCGGCCCGAGGTGAACACCGTCGAGCTGACCAGCGACTCAGTGAACGGCCCGAGAATGTTGGCGGCGTAGAACTCAGGCGCGTGAACGCCGAGGCCGTTAGCCTCCCAGCTATCCCAACTGTTGCCCGTTAGACCACCAATATCGCTGTTGTCCGCCTTGTCTTGGACGGTCTTGTAGCTCACGAGGCCATGCTTCGGCTTCACCGCGAGATTAGACTCGGCAAGAGCCGTCAGTGACTTGCCACCGACACGAAGCGCTGCGGCGGTCGCGTAGCTCGTTTCGCCGTAGGCCGTGCCGCCGAGTGCCGTGGCGGCGGCAATGCCGGCGGTCTCCGGGTTGCCGACCGGAATGACGATGATGCTATCGACCGTGTTGCCGCTGCCGTCGACGAAGTAGGACGCACGCTTGTCGGCCGGCACCGCAGACGCAGCGGCGAGCGCCAGATCAATCACGTCGCCGCTATCCTCGAGGGTGATCTGACCGACGTTGAGCTTCACCGGCTCATTGAACTGGAAGACCCAGTACGTGCCGTCGAAGAAGGCTCGCGTCATGACCGGCGGCGTGAAGTCACGCAGCTGGACCTTGGCCTTCGTCGCCGCACTCGCCGCGTTGCCGGCAAGGTCGGTGACACCCGTCAGATCCAGTGAGAGCTTCTTGCGTGCATCGGCTTGGAGCTTCTCGGCGGAATCGATGTCTACCTTGTAGACGAAGAACGACAGCCCTGGGCCGAACTCGGTCGAAATGCCAACCGGATTGCCTTGCGAGTCGACGCCCTGCTGGCCAGGGTTCGAGAAGACCGTGGTCGCGGCCGCGTCCGTCTTGAGCAGCGGCTGCGTGCTGGCGAGACCTTCGCTGACGTTGATGGCGATCGTGCCATGCACCGACGACAGGAAGGCCGCTGCGCCCGTGGCATCGTACTGCGTGCCGGCCGGGAAGCTGCTCTTCAGGTCGGCAGACGACAGGCCCTTGAGCTCATGCGAGCCGTTCAGCTCGTCGCCGGCATAGCCGTCGTTGATGGTGTCGTCGACGTCGTACAGCTGCGGTGTCACCGGATAGATGACGGTACCCGGCTTGGCGTTCTCGCCGCCCAGCACGAGGTTGCCGCCGGCACCATTGGCGCCGCCTTCGCCCTGCGAGGCCGCTGCCTCGGCGGCGGCCAGCTGCCAGAGTTGTGGCACGACGGTTGGCGCGATCTTGTCGAGCAGCGGCAGCGTGCCGACCGCGCTTTCCGAAACCACCGGCGCGCTGCCGGTGTCGCCGAGCGAGACGATCTTCAGCGTCTGGCCGGGCTCGACATTGCCAATGGCGATCTCGATATCCTGTCCCGTCTTGCCTGCGGTGACAGGGTACAAGGCCGGATAAGTTCCGTCGCCGAGCGGCTCATCGAGCGAAACACCGCCGCTGGAGGGCACGTTGACGGTGGGCGTGATGACAGTGACGCTCGGCGCCGCGAAAGTACCATCGTCATTGGCGAGCACAAAGGCGTAGCCGCTCGCCCCATTGGTGGTGAACTTCACCCGCGCCACATCGGTGTGAACGTCGCTGAAGTGGAAGGGGCCGGAGTAGAGGTGGCCGTCTTCCAGCGCGTCGAGCAGGCGAGCCAGATAGAGGCGGGATTCCGGTGCGTTCAGCTGCTCGATCGGGAAATCGGCGCCGCCGGCGTTCTCGATCGTGTCGGTCAGCGCGTCGCTGGACAGATAGTACTGGCTCGCCGTGTTGGTCGCGGTAAGGATGCGCGCTGGCGTGACTGGCTGCAGTCCTGTGACCGGCGGATTGTACGTCTTCAGCGTCAGGATCAGGTCGCGGTTGTCGGTGCTGTCCGAGTCGAACAGAACCTTGTCATTCGCTGGCGTGGCTACAACGAGCGCATTGCCCGCGACGTCTTCGATGTTCTCCTTCGAGATGTAGATCTTGATCGTCTTGTTGGCCGCGATCGGGCTGGCGGTCTTGATCGTCAGGGTGTTCGTGGCCAGATCCAGCGTCGGCGTGGCGGAGACAATGGTCTCGGTGCCGCCCGGATTGGCGACCGTTACCTTGATGACAGCGGTCGATGCTGCCGAGAGCTTCTCGCTGAAGTGGATCGTGAACGTATCGGTGAAGCTCGAGGCGAGCTCGCCGACGCCGCCGTTAGCGACGACCTCATCCACCTTCTGCACAAACGGCGCGATGCTGTCGTTGGTTGCCACCGGCGACGTGTAGATCAGGCCGAGCACCGTCGTGTTCGCGCCTTCAGTGGCCGTCGAAACCGGGCCGTACTTGTGGTCGTCGTCGAAGCCTTCGACGAAATAAAGTTCGGACCCGAGGATGAGATTCGAGTCGTCCGGCACATTGGTGAACGTGAACGAACCGTCGTCCTGCGTGACCGCAGTCAGAATGCTTGTCGCGTAGGTGACCGGAGCGACCGTGCTGTTCGGAAATTGCGAAACATCGCGGCCGAGGAAATCGAGCGTCAGCGTCTGGCCAGCGACAGCGGCGCCGGTCGTCGAGTCACGCAGCGTACCGACGACCTTGCTGGTCAGCGCAGGAATCTTGACCGTGCCGGTGCTGGCGGTGAAGCCATCGATGAAGACCAGCGGTGCATTCGTCTGTCCTCCGCTCACTGTGCCGCCGCCGGGCTGATCATTCACGACCTGCGCCTGCGGATAAACAGCGATCGTTGCATCGAGATAGCCGCTCGGCGTATCGACGAAGATCTGAATCGGCTGATTGTATTCACTGCCGGTGCTCGATCCCCCCGAATTGGCGACCGATTGCACGACCACGTTAGTGATCGTGAACTGACCTGCAGCGTTGGTGGATACGGATGCCTTCGGCTTGATGGCGCCGCTCTTGATGGCGGCCGCTTTGGCGGCGGCGGAGCCAATGGCTCCGTCGGCGATGTAGACCGTCGCGCCATTGATCGGATTTCCGTTGGTATCAACGATCTGACCGACCACTGTTCCCTTCGGTGCTGTGACGGGCGTCACAGTTCCGCCGTTGTTCTCGGTGTTCTTCGTGTCGTCACCACAGGCCACGATGCCCAAGCCGAAGGTCGCCGCCATTGCGGCGATCGCCAGCTTGCGGCCCAGTCCTTTTACCGCGTGCTCTGCAAATTGCATATGAATCTCCCAGCGAAAGTAAGTCCAGAGTTGCCGGTCAGTACCGCTTGGGTGTGAGCAACACTGCGGCTGCCGCAGTCGCTGGGAAATCCCAACCCCCCCCCAACCGCTGCGCACCGGGTAGCGAACAGACGGCGCAGTCTTTGTACCGGCGCAGTCCAGATCGATCATCACCTCGCAGGGTGACGGCAATTTTGTTGCGATCACGCAGACTCACGTCGCTGTTGGCAATATTCGCAACGAGCCGGCTTGGATGCGGCTCCTCCCGGGGGGGAATGGATGTCAGGGAATGAGAGTGCGATCTCGGCGGCAAAGCTGCTCGCTGAGGCGTTCGACGCGCTGTCCGTTGCGGCCGCCATTGTCGACAACGCCGACAAGGTCATCGCGATAAGCGCTGAGTGTCAGAGGCTCGTCGAAGCGCAGACATTCCTGAGAATGCAAGATAACTCGCTCGAGTGTGTTCAGGACAGTGACACCGAAAAACTGAGAGCCGCCATCAAGTCGAGTCGCGTCGTTGGACTTGCCTTGCCGTCTGAGCTAAGGACATTGACGTTTTCGTCCCATGCGGAAACAGCCAAAGTCACGGTCGCGCCACTGCTGCTCGACCATGCCGATATGAGCATCGACTCCCCGACGCTGATCGTGATCGAGAGGATCCCCAGGCAGGAATCGGCCCAACACATAGCACTCCGCGAAAAGAAGCTGACGCATGCGGAGATCGAAGTGGCTGCAATGCTTCTTCAGGGGAGACGCATGGCGGAGATTGCGGAGCGGCGGCATGTCTCGATCGAGACGGTCCGCTCGCAGGTGAAGACTATTTACTCGAAACTCGGAGTGGCGAATCAGGTCGAATTGCTTGCAACCATGCGACGGCACTGACCACGCAGGGCAGTCATCGCGCTTGAATACGTGAACTGATTCTCTGTGTCGCTGCGTGCGCTGGGGAACAATCGATGCCTGGACGTGGAGTGCAAAGGGCAATCGTTGTAGATCAAGGAAAGATCATGGAGCCGGCTTTGCGAAAACTGTTCGACTTAGCGAAAACACGAGAAATCGCGCTGTCTATTGTTGTGCCGTGCTCCGTGCGTCGTCGGCAGTCCCTCGGTCACCCCCGTCTCCGCTACCTCCCCAATTCGCCACCACTTCGATTCGACGCCTCATCATGCGATCGTTATGCGCTCGGACATGAATCGCTCGAGGGTGCGACGTATAGAGCGTCCTCCGACCACAGGCGCTCGGCTGCGTCGAAGCGCCTCCGCTATGGGCGTCGCTCCGTTGCAAGACATTCGGCGATGAACCTCGCCTTTCCGATGTGGCGAAGCTAAATCAATTTATCAGGATCGCCGACACACGTGGGAAAGCCATGATCGTTTCCAACAAGCTCCATCGCGAAAGCGCCGCTAATATTGCTGCGGCCTTCAACGGGATGCCGCTAGCGGCATTTGTCGCCAATGAGCTCGGCGACGTCATTGCCTGTAACGACGCCGCGAAGATGCTGATCCGCAGAAGGCAATGGGTCCGCCTGGAGAACGGACGGCTGGAGTTTCTCAACCCGGCGGATACACGACGACTGCATGTGAAGCTGTCGGATGTTCATCCCGCCAATCCCGGGAAGATGCAGATCAGTGGCACGGGAAGGGGAGGTGAAATGGCGGAGATCGCCGTTTCTCGTATCAGGGGCGGCGATTCGGCGTTCGGGCCTTCCGGCCTTTCGCTCATTATTATCAAGGTGCAGCGCTATGCTGCCGATCATGAAATTTTGTATGGCTTGCGCGGAGAATCGCTGACTCGAGCAGAGCTTGCCGTGGCCGAGCATCTCGTGTTGGGACGAAGAACTCTGGAAATTGCCAACATCAGGCAAGTTTCCGTCGAGACTATCCGGTCACAGATGAAGTCGATCTACGCGAAGTTGAATGTCCGCAACCAGATCGAACTGATGAAAGTTCTTCAGGCCGCCGCGGCCTAGGCAGCATAGAAGATCGGTGGCGCCGGCGATGGGGATACTTTCGCGCAGGTACAGGCTGAGTCTTTAATTTTCCAGGTTCGGCGCCGGTCGATCGGGCCGGATCATGAATTCGCGGCTTTTTGAGGCCGCTATTGATCGTGGGACTGGCGTTGCAGATCGCGCCTGCGCGCCTTCAAGTTCCGTCTTCCTCGCACGTTTCCAAGAAGCCTTTTCTGGTCCGGACCATTCGTTCGCGCTGTACAGTCGTGCGCGCAACTGGAGTGGCCGCGCTTCTTGCGGCCTGTGAGGATTCGTCGAGTGATAGCGTCTGATATGACTTCCGCCGTCAAGAACGAGAGATGAAGCTTTTGCTGTTTTCAGTTCATTGGGATTTCCGAATCCTCTGAAGGCGGCGCAGCCAGCACGCTCGACGGTTGCTCACGCTGATATTCGCGGGTTGGGTACCGCAGTGCTGTGATCCGTCCATGCGCCTGCCGCGGTCTAGGCTCGCGAGTCGGCGATGCTCTGCCGTCGCCTAACGCCAACGCGGATTGCGCACCTTCACCGGGCTGCGCCGCCGTCAAAAGACTCGTCCTCCTGGGATTTGGGTGTGGATGGGAT
>NZ_AXDW01000017.1 GCF_000474945.1 Solimonas soli DSM 21787
CGGTGTTGAGAGCGCGGCGTGCGGTTTCGAGCCCTCTCCTCCCGACGGGAGGAGAGGGTTGGGTGAGGAGGGTGCCGCGGCGCGCGCGGCGGGTTCGGTGCGCGATGCAGGCGCCCACCTCCCCTGGCCCCTCCCCCCGCGAGCGGGCGGAGGGGGATCGAATTGAAAGAGCGGCGCGTTTCTTCGAGCCCTCTCCTCCCACCGGGAGGAGAGGGTCGGGTGAGGAGGGCGCTGCGGCGCGCGCGGCGGACTCTGCAAGCGCGGCGACGGACGCGTGTGCGATTACGGCGCCGGGTCGATCGTCGTGGGCGGTTGTGCCCCTGCATCGGCCGACCAGCCGCCGCCCAGCGCGCGGATCAGTGCAACGCTGGCGCGCAGGCGGTTGGTGTCGATGGTCACGCTGTCGCGTTGCGTGGCGAGCGCCGAGGCTTGCGCGGTGGTCACGTCGAGGAAGTTCGTCGCGCCTTCGCGATAGCGCGTCATCGCGTAATCGACCGACTTCTGCGCCGACTCGACAGCGAGCGCCTGCTCTTCGGCGGCGGTCTTGTAGCGTGCGAGCAGGGCCAGGTTGTCTTCGACCTGCGCGAAGGCGGCGAGGGCGGTGGCGCGGTAGTCGGCGCCGGCTTCGTCGAGGGCGGCGCGCGCCTGGCGGATCTGTGCTTCGCGCAGGCCGCCGTTGAACAGCGTCAGCGCGAGATTCGGACCGGCGGCCCAGAACAGGTTCGAGGCCTTGAACCAGTCGGTGCGCTCGTAGCTCGCGTAGCCGACGCTGCCGCCGAGGCTGAAGGTCGGGAACCACGCGGCGCGCGCGATGCCGACATTGGCGTTGGCGGCGGCCGTGCGCCGCTCGGCAGCGGCGACGTCCGGGCGGCGCTGCAGAAGGCTTGCCGGCACGTCGGTCGGGATGCTCGGCACGTCGAGCTTGTCGGTGCGCGGCTCGAGCGTGAAAGTCGACGGCGATTCGCCGATCAGCACGGCGATCGCGTGTTCGAGCACGGCGCGCTGCGCGGCCGTGGTTTCGACCTGCGCCTTCGCCGCCTGCAGCTGCGTGCGCGCGCGGGCGACGTCGAGCCCGGAGGCGACGCCGGCGGTCTGCCGCGACTGCGTCAGCTCCAGCGCCTTCTGGTAGGTGATGGCGGTGTCGCGCAGCAGCTGGCCGGCGATGTCGAGGCCGCGCAGCTGCAGATAATCGTCGACCAGCTGGGCCTGCAGCGAGAGGCGCGCCGATTCGAGATCGGCGCCGGCCGCCGCGAAGTTCGCATTGCCGGCCTTCACGGCATTGCGCACGCGGCCCCAGAGATCGAGCTCATAGCTCGCCGACACGCCGAGCGTGTTGTTGCCGTAGTGCTCGGGCAGCGAGCCGCTCGGCGGCTGCAGCTCGGCGCTGCGATCGCGCTCGACCTTACCGCCGAGCGAGAAGCTCGGGAACAGCGCTGCCTGCGCCTGGTCGCGATAGGCCTTGGCCTGGTCGTAGCGCGCGAGCGCGGCGGCGAGATTCGGGCTGTTGCGATTGAGGCCATCGACGAGCGCGTTCAGATCGGCGTCGCCGTACAAGGTCCACCAGCGGCCGCGCGGCAGATGATCGGCCGGCGTGGCGGGTGTCCAGTCGCCGTCGGCGGCTTCCTTGTAGTGCTCGCCGACCGGCACGGCCGGCACTTCGTACTGCGGCGCGAACGAGCAGGCCGCGAGCGCCGACAGCGTCAGCGTGCCGAGCAGCGGCCGCAGCGCGATGCGGAAGGGCGCGTGCATGGTTTCAGCTCTTCTTCGGCGCGGGCGCGGCGGCCGGCCCCTCGGCGTGGCCCGGCGCGGGCTTTTCGGCGACACGCACCGTGTCGCCTTCGAGCAGCGAATCCGGCGGGCTGTCGATGATGCGTGCGCCGGCGTCGAGGCCGGACACTTCGACGAGCTTGCCGAGATCGCGCGTGATGGTGATCGGCTTCATCGCCACCTTGTCGTCGGCGCCGAGCGTCGCCACGTGCATGCCGCTGGCGTCGAAGATCAACGCGCTGGCGGGCACGCTGCTGCCCTTGGCGCCGCCGGGCAGGGCGATGCTGACGTCGGCGTAGCCGCCGGCGAGCAGGGCGCCGTCATGGTTGTCGACGGCCATCTGCACGAGCGTCGCGCCGGACGTCGCGCTGACCGCGCGCGCCGTGCTCTCGATGCGCGCGTCGAAGCTGCGGCCCGGATACTCCGGCACCGTCAGCCGCGCGGCCTGGCCGATCTGGATCGACGGCATGTAGACCTGCGGCACCTGCACGTAGACGCGCAGCGTGCGGGTGTCGGCGATGGTGAACAGCGGCGTGCCGCTGCCGCTCGTGCCGATCAGCGCGCCGACGTCGGTGTTGCGCGCGGTGATCACGCCGTCGAACGGCGCCAGCACGCGCTTGAAGCCCTGCGTCGCGACCAGGCGTTCGAGATTGGCGCGCGCCGAGGCGGCGGCGGCCTGCTTGGCGGCGGCATCACCGGTCTTCTCGTCGACTTCCTGCTGCGAGACGGCGTCGCTGCCGAGCATCGACTGCCAGCGCTTGGCGGTGCTCGTCGCGAGTTCGGCGTCGGCTTCGGCCTTGGCGAGATCGGCGCGTGCCTGCGCGAGCTGCTGGTCGAGATCCGGCGCTTCGATCTCGGCGAGCACCTGGCCGGCCTTCACCGGCGTGCCGATGTCGGCGCTCCAGCTTTTCAGATAGCCGTTGGCGCGCGCGTAGATCGGCGCCTGCGCGTAGGCCTCGAGGCGGCCCGGCAGCTGCAGGCTCGCCGCCGCGCCGGCCGGCTGCGGCGTGACCACGGTGACGGTCGGGATGGCGTGCGCGTCCGTCCACTCGCGCAGCTGGCTGGCGCTGCGCGCGCGCGTCGTCAGGCCGATGGCGACGATCGCCGCCAGCACGACGACGGCGACGATGCCGGCGGTGCGCAGGCCGCGCGGCGCGACGGGCGTCGGTGCGGAGGAGTTAGTGGGCGACATGGGCTTCTCCCGCGGGGGCGGACGGTGAGGGCGTGGCGCGCCGGTGGCGCGCGTGGACGATGCTGAACACCACCGGCACGAAGATCAGCGTGGCGGCGGTGGCGAAGATCAGGCCGCCGATGACGGCGCGGCCGAGCGGCGCGTTCTGCTCGCCGCCCTCGCCGAGACCGAGCGCCATCGGCAGCATGCCGATGACCATGGCCAGCGCCGTCATCAGCACCGGACGGAAGCGCACGAAGCCGGCCTCGAGCGCGGCCTGCGTGGCATCGCCGAGATGGTCGAGGCGCTCGCGCGCGAAGGCGATGACCAGGATCGAGTTGGCGGTCGCCACGCCCATGCACATGATCGCGCCGGTCAGCGCCGGCACCGACAGCGTGGTGTGCGTGGTGAACAGCATCCAGACGATGCCGGCCAGCGCCGCCGGCAGCGCGGTGATGATGACGAACGGATCGGCCCAGGACTGGAAGTTGATGACGATCAGGAAATAGATCAGTACCACGGCGCCGAGCAGGCCGAACAGCAGGCCGGAGAAGGCCTGGTTCATCGTCATCACCTGGCCGCGCAGCGTGGCGGTCGTCGCCTTCGGCGCGTCGTGCGCGCTGTCGGCGATGACCTTCTGCATGTCGGAGGCCACGGCACCGAGATCGCGGCCCTGCGGCGTCGCGTAGATGTCGACTACCGACATGATGTCGCGGTGCGTGACGACGGCGTCGCTCATGTCGCGCTGGATGGTCGCCATGCTGCCGAGGATCTGCGTGCCGTCGGCCGTGGCGATCGGCAGCGACTGCAGATCGGAGAGGGAATCGAGCCTGTACTGCGGCACCTGCGCGACGATCGGGTAGGACACGCCGTTCTGCGGGTTCAGCCAGAAGGTCGGCGACACCTGGCTGGAGCCGACCAGCGAGATCACCATGCTGTTGGTGACATCCCTGGCGGTGGCGCCGGCCTGTTGCGCGCGCGAGCGGTCCATGGCGATGTTCAACGTCGGATAGCGCTGCGACTGCTGGATGCGCGCGTCGGCGACGCCCGGCACCAGGCGCAGCTTGCGCAGCAGCGTGCGGGCGTAAGCGAAGTTGGCGTCCTCGTGCGGGCCGCGGATCTGCAGGTCGATCGGCGCCGGCGCGCCGAAGTTGAGGATCTGGCTGACGATGTCGGCGGGCAGGAAGGAGAACGTCACGCCGGGAAACTGGCGCGGCAGTTCCTCGCGCAGCCGCTGCACATATTCGGCGGTCGGCCGGTGATCCGCCTTGAGCGCGATCTGGATGTCGCCGTCCTGCGGGCCGATGGTGCCGGTGTTGTTGTAGGTGTTGTTGATGCCGGAGATCGGCAGGCCGATGTTGTCGGCGATCGCCGCCAGCTCGTCCGGCGGAATCACCTTGCGGATCGCCTGCTCGATGTGCGCGAAGCGCTGCGAGGTTTCCTCCAGGCGCGTGCCGACCGGCACGCGCGCGTGGAGCAGGATCGCGCCGGAATCGACCGACGGGAAGAAATTGCGGCCGAGGAAGGGCACCAGCAGCATCGACAGCGCGACGAAGGCCAGGAAGCCCGGCACGAACACGCGGCGATGATGCAGGGCCAGCGCCAGCAGGCCGTGATAGCCGTGCCGCAGGCCCTCGAAGCGCGCCTCGAAGCTGCGCTGGAACCGCACCAGCGGATTGCGCGAGACGGGCTTTTCCTCGTGGCCGTGCGCGCCGCCGTGCGGCTGGAGCAGGTACTTCGCCATGGTCGGCACCAGCGTGCGCGACAGCAGGAAGGAGCACAGCATCGCGAACATCACCGACATCGCCATCGGCACGAACAGGAAGCCGGCGATGCCTTCGAGGAAGAACATCGGCACGAAGACGATGCAGATGCACAGCAGCGACACGAAGGCCGGCGTGACGATCTGCTGGGCGCCGTCGAGAATCGCGGTCTCGACGTCCTTGCCCTGCTCGAGATGCCAGTTGATGTTCTCGATCGTCACCGTGGCGTCGTCGACGAGAATGCCGACCGCGAGCGCGAGGCCGCCGAGCGTCATGATGTTCAGCGTCTGCCCGGACAGCGACAGCAAGGTGATCGCGCCGAGCACCGACAGCGGGATCGACACGGCGATGATCACCGTCGAGCGCCAGGAGCCGAGGAACAGCAGCATCATCAGGCTGGTCAGCGCCGCGGCGATGGCGCCTTCGCGGATCACGCCGCTGACGGCGCCGCGCACGAACAGCGACTGGTCGCCGATCAGGTCCATCTTCAGGCCGTCCGGCACCAGATCCTTGAGCTCCTCGACGCGCTTGCGGATGCCGTCGACGATGTCGAGCGTCGACACCGCGCCGTTCTTGAACACGGTGATCAGCACCGAGCGCCCGTCGTTGACGTGCACGATGTTGCTCTGCACGGCATTGCCGTCGTGCACGTAGGCGACGTCGCGGATGTAGACGTTGGTGCCGTTGACCGCCTTGATCGGCAGATCGTTGAGTTCGTCGAAGCCGAGCGGCGAGTTGTTGAGCTTCACCGTGTAGTCGAAGCTGCCGATCTTCTGCGTGCCGACCGGCAGGATCAGGTTCTGCGCGGCGAGCGCGTTCGACACGTCCTGCGGCGACAGGCCGCGCGCCTGCAGCTTGGCGTTGTCGATGTCGATCATGATCTGCCGCGACTTGCCGCCGAACGGGAACGGCACCGCGGCGCCCGGCACGGTGACGAGCTGCGTGCGGATCGTGTTGAGGGCGAGGTCGCCGAGGTTCTGCTCGGAGAAGCCGGTGCCCGACAGCGCCAGCTGGATGATCGGCACCGTCGAGGCGTTGTAGTTGAGGATCAGCGGCGGCGTGGTGCCGGCCGGCAGCTGCTTGAGCAGGGTCTGCGCGATGGCCGTGACCTGCGCGTTGGCGGTCTGGATGTTGACGTTCGGCTGGAAGAAGACCTTGACGATGCCGAAGCCGACCAGCGAATTCGACTCGATGTGCTCGATGTCGTTGACGGTGGTCGTCAGCACGCGCTCGAACTGCGTGGTCATGCGCCCGGCCATCTGGTCCGGCGGCAGGCCGCTGTACTGCCAGACCACGGCGATCACCGGAATGCGGATGTCGGGGAAGATGTCGGTCGGCGTGCGCAGGTAGGACAGCGGCCCGACGATCAGGATCAGCAGCGCCAGCACGACGAAGGTGTATGGGCGCGACAGCGCGATTCTGACCAGAGCCTGCATGAGCCGATCCTGCGAGAGCGGGAGGGCGCGCAGTATGGACAGCGGTGCTTAGCGAGCGGCTGTCGGATTCATGAAAAAAACTTCATGTCCGCCACAAGGGCTTCAGCGCAGCGAAACCGGGCCCTGCAGCCGGTAGCCGAAACCGCGCAGCGTCTGCAGCGCGTTCGGCGCGCCGAGCGTCGCCAGCTTGCGGCGCAGGCGTGAAACATACAACTCGATGCGCTCCGGCCGTGGCTCGCTTTCCTCGCACCACAGATGCTGCCACAGCACGTCGCGACTCACCGCATTGTCGGCGGCGCGGCCGAGCAGGAACAGCAGGGCATGCTCGCGCGGCGGCAAGGTCAGTTCGCGGTCGCCGTAGCTGGCGATGCGCGCGCGCAGGCCGATGGTCAGGCGCGAGGAGCGCGCCCGCGGGCAATGATGGCCGGCGCCGATCACGGCGCGCCGCAGCAGCGCCTGGATGCGCGCCTCGAGTTCGATCAACGCCAGCGGTCGCCGCAGGCAGGCATCGGCGCCGGCGCGCAGCACGGCCGCGGCCGGTGTCGGACTGTGCTCGCCGCCGATCACCAGCAGCACCGCGTGCGCCGGGCGCAGCGCGGTCCAGCGCCGGATGCGCGCCGGGTCCGGCACGGCGAGATCGCAGACGATGACCTGGTGGCGGCTCTCGGCGATCGCCCAGTCGGCCTCGCCGGGCTGCAGCGTGTGCACGGCGTGGCCGGCCTGGCGCAGCGCCTGACGCAGACGCGCGTCGACCGGGTCGGCGATGTAGAGGGTGCGCATCAGCGTGTTCCGGCGCCGATCGCCAGGTCCTGCGGCACGCAGAACAGCGAAACGCGCGTGCCGCCGCCTTCGCCTTCGCTGATCTCGAGACGGAAGCCGTGCAGGCGCACGATCGCCGAGACGATGCTGAGGCCGAGCCCGAAGCCCGGCGCCTGCCGCGTGCCGTCGCTGCGGTAGAAGCGCTGCAGCACGGCGTCGCGCTCGCCGGCCGGGATGCCGGGCCCGGTGTCGACCACGCAGATCTTGGCGCCGCTCTCGTGCGCCTTCAGGCGCAGGCGCACGGTGCCGCCGCCGGGCGTGAACTTGATGGCGTTGCTGACCAGGTTGCTGATCGCCTCGAACAGCAGCTCGCGATCGGCCGCGATCCGCGGCGCCGATTCGAGCGCGAGCCGGATCTGCACGCTCTTGTCCTCGGCGAGCGGCGCGTAGAGGTCGTGGATGTCGCGCAGCAGGGCGCCGAGATCGATCTCGGCGAAGCCGGCGCGGCGCCGCAGGTCTTCCATCTCCGAGATGCGCAGCAGCGCCGAGAAGCGCTGCAGCAGGGCATTGACGTCGCCGATGCAGTGCTCGATCAGGGCGCCGCGTTCGTCGTCGCCGCCGGTCTGCTGCTGCAGGCGGTGCAGCTGCGCGCGCAGGCGCGTCAGCGGCGTGCGCAGGTCGTGCGCAATGTTGTCGCACACGCCCTTGACTTCGACCATCAGGCGTTCGAGCTCGGCGAGCATGGTGTTGACGATGCTCGCCAGCAGATCGAGTTCGTCGCGGCGCCGGCTGACCGGCAGGCGACGGTCGAGATTGCCGCGCATGATCGGCTGCACGGCGGCTTCGATCGCGCGCACGCGGCGCAGCGGGCCGCGGCTGAGCAGGTAACCGCCGATCAGGCCGGGAATCAGGGTCAGCGACAGCGCCCACAGCAGGCTCTGGCGCAGGATCACGCCGACCTGATCGAGGACGCGCGTGCTGCGCGCCAGCACCATCACCTCGCCGCCGTCCAGGCGCAGCGCCAGCGCGCGCACGGCGGCGTGGCGGCTGTCGCGGCGATCGCTGCGCTCGATCCCGTCGCGCAGCAGGCGCACGCGGCCGTCGACCGGCAGGCCGCCGGGCAGCTGCGTGATGTTGCCGCTGCGGTAGCGGCCGTCCGGCGCGAACAGGCCGTAGGCCATCACGCCCTGCAGGTCGACCTGGCTTGCCGCGGCCATCGCATCCGGCAGCCGCGCGCGCTCGATCGAACTCAGATAGTGCGCGCGCTGCTCGAGAATCTCGTCGACCACGGTCGACAGGTAGCTGCGCGTCTCCCAATGCACGACGCCGATCAGCACCGTGCTCCACAGCACGAACAGCGCGCCGTAGATCAGCAGCAGGCGCGTCGAGGACGAGCGCCATGACGCGCGCGGCGCGGCCGCGGCATCGGCGGCGCGCGTCTCCGGGCGTGCCGTCGCGCGCAGGTCGCTGTCGAACGGCGACATGATTCAGCCCGCCTCGGCGATCATGTAGCCGGAGCCGCGCACCGTGCGGATCAGCGGCGGCAGGCCGGCGCGGTCCACCTTCTTGCGCAGGCGGCCGATGTGCACGTCGATCAGGTTGGTGCCCGGGTCGAAATGGAAGCCCCACACGGTCTCGAAGATCATCATGCGCGTCAGCACCTGGCCGGCGTTGCGCATCATGAATTCGAGCAGGCGGAACTCGGTCGGCAGCAGTTCCAGCTCGACGCCGTCGCGGCGCGCGGTGCGCGTCATCAGGTTCAGTTCGAGATCGCCGACGCGCAGTTCGGTGGCCGGCGCGGCGCTGCGGCTGCGCCGCATCAGCACCTCGACGCGCGCCGCCATCTCGTCGGGCGTGAACGGCTTGGTCATGTAGTCGTCGCCGCCGGCGCGCAGGCCGCGCACGCGCTCGTCGACGTCGGACAGCGCGCTGAGCATCAGCACCGGCGTCTCGACGCCGACCTGGCGCATGGTGGTGACGATGGCGAGGCCGTCGAGGCCGGGCAGCATGCGGTCGAGCGTGATGGCGTCGTACTGATGGCTGACCGCCTTGACCAGGCCCTCGCGGCCGTTGTCGATCCACTCGACCTCGATGCCGTGCACGGCGAGCTCGGCCATGATCTCTCGTGCCGTGACCTCGTCGTCTTCGATCGTCAGAACTCTGGGCATAGCGTCAGTCGTCAGCGGAACCGCCGAATCGGCGAGACCTTACTCCATGCGCCAGCGGTTCCCCAAGTGGCGGTCAGGCGATTCCGGCGCCCGGCGTTCTGTGCCAGCCTTGCCGGACATGAACGCTTCCGCCCCGCTGCCCGCCGTGCCGCCGCCCGACGATGCCGATCCGCAGGCGCCGGCGCGCAGGCGCATGACCCTGCGCCGCTGGTGGTCCGGCCTGCCCGACGCCGCGCAGCGCGCTCGCGCGCTCGACACCGCGCTGCAGGGCCTGATCGCCGCCGATGAAGCGCGGCGCCTGCCGGCGCTGCGCGCGCTGATCGCCGCGGTGCGGCCGGCGCGTCCGCAGCTCGCCAACGTGGCGCGCGCCCAGCTGGTCAACCTGACCCAGCGCGTGCGCGAGAATCCGGCGCAGCGCGCGGCCCTGCGCGAAGCGCTGCTCTGGCTGCTCGGCACGCGCCAGCCCTTGCGCCTGCTGACCGAATCCGGCGTGCTCGCCCACGAGGGCCTGGTCGCGGCGCTGTGGCGCCGCCTCACCGATCGCGTGCTGCCCGAGGAATGGCGGCCGGACGAGCTGAAGGACTGCCTGCATTACCTGTTCGACGACGCGCGCGATCATCAGTGGATCGATGCCGTCGACGACACGGTGTGGATCGCCTTGCTCGACGCCCTGGATTTCTCGGCGAGCGCGGCCGGCGAGCGGCCGGCCATGACGCTGCCGATTCTCGAGGCGCTGCAGGTCATCTCGTACCGCATCGCCGCGATCGGCCTGGAACCGGAGCTGGTGCGCAACCATCCGGCGATCGAGCGCTACGAGTCGCCGTTCCTGACCCAGAACGTCGAGCTGCACGCCTTTCTCGAAGCGCGCAAGAAAGCGGCGGCGGAGCCGGGCGCGGCGACGCTCGACGACAAGCACCTGCTGGTGCTGCTCGAGCAGTGCCGCGAGATCGTCGTCAAGGTGCGCAAGCAGGCGGCGCAGAGCGGCGCCAGCATCAGCCTGACGGTGCTGCTGGTGCGCCTGTCGCAGAACCTCGAACGCCTGCGCCTGCTGCTGCGCCTGCTCGAGGACCGGCCGGCGCACGAACTCAATGTGCTGCGCGTCGGCTTCTTCAAGGTGCTGGTGCGTGCGGAGAACCAGCGCAACAGCGTGCCGCAGATGTGGCGGCAGATCAGCGAGCTGCTCGCCGCGCGCATCACCGAGAACGCCAGCAAGACCGGCGAGCACTACGTGACGGCGACGCGGCGCGAATACTTCGCGATGTTGCGCTCGGCGCTCGGGGCCGGCTTCATCGTGCCGTTCATGGCCCTGCTCAAGCTGGCGATGGGCGCGACACCGCATTCGCCGCTGATCACCGCCCTGCTCTACAGCCTCAACTACGGACTCGGCTTCGTGCTCATCTATCTGCTGCATTTCACCATCGCCACCAAGCAGCCGGCGATGACCGCCTCGTATCTTGCCGCCAGCATCGCCAATGCCGAAGGCAGGGACCGCCTCGGGCCGCTGGTCGAGCAGATCGTGCGCACGCTGCGCACGCAGCTGGTGGCGATCTTCGGCAACGTGCTGTTCGCGTTCGCCGTGCCGGTGGCACTGGCGATGGCGGTCTACGCCAACACCGGCCACCCTCTCGTCGGCGTCGACAAGGCGCGGCACCTGCTGCACGACCAGAATCCGATCGCCAGCCTGGCCTGGCTGCACGCGGCGATCGCCGGCGTCTGTCTGTTTCTCTCCGGCCTGATCTCCGGCTACTTCGACAACAAGGCGGTCTACAACCGCATCCCGCAGCGCCTGCAGCAGGTGCGCGCGCTGCGCCGCCTGCTCGGCCCGGCGCGTCTCGCGCGGCTGGCCGCGTATCTCGAGAATCATCTCGGCGCGCTGGCGGGCAATTTCTTCTTCGGCTGCATGCTCGGTTCGATGGGCACGCTCGGCTTCATCGTCGGCCTGCCGCTCGACATCCGGCACGTGACCTTCTCGTCGGCCTACGCCGGCTACTCGCTGGTGGCGCTGGACTGGAACATCGGCTGGCGCGACGGAGCGCTGCTGGCGCTCGGCATTGTCGGTATCGGCCTGATCAATCTGACGGTGAGTTTTTCGCTGGCGCTGCGCGTCGCCCTGCGTGCGCAGCAGGTGCGCTTCGAGGATCGGCGCGCGCTGCTGCGCACGCTCGGCCGGCGCTTCATCGCGCGGCCCGGCGAATTCTTCTGGCCGCCGCGCGGAGCGCAGGACGCAGCGGACGGCCCGCGCCATGCGCGATGAGCGCAGGCCCGCGGCCCTGCCAGGTCCGTGGACGACCGCCGCGGCGACGCATCAGGGGCGCAGCGCGTAGAGCCACAGCAGGCCGAACGCGGCGCTTGCCGTCGGCACGGCGCGCTGCAGCGGACGCAGGGCGCCGGCGTGACGGCGCAGGCTCTGCAGCAGGACGCGGAGCCCGCACAGCGCGCCGAGTGCGATCAGCCAGTGCTGAAAGGCGACCAGCGGGCCGACGCTGACGTTCCACAGGGCGAGCGCGGTGCCGTTGAGCATGACCGCCGCCAGCCAGTGTTCGAGCTTGACGGACCGCTCGTGCTCGTCGCGCGCCTCGCGCAGGCTGCGCAGGAGCGCGGCGGCCATCAGGGTCCAGGCGATTGCATCGATGATCGTCATCTCGTGGCTCCGGCAGCGCTCGCGCGTGAACGCGGATGTGGCGCAGGGCCACATCGAAAGGAGAGCTGCCGGCGGCGGGGCGTGCCGTGGAGGTGGCGAGTCGGCCGGGGGGAGGAGAACCCGGCCGCGTAAATGATAATGATTTTCATATGTCACGCAAGACCCTGTCCGGCAAGCCGCATCTGGCCGCAACGACGGCCACGCCGGACCGTGGCGGCGAATGCGGCGGCCCGCCGGCGCGACTATTCTCGGCCCATGGAGGACACCGATGACTCATGCCGAACGATTCCTGACGCACAGCGTCGACAACCAGGCGCCGCCGCTGCTCGACTACAACGCCTATCTGAGCGATCCCGCCCTGCGCGAGGCGGTGGCGCGCGAAGGCGGCGGCTGGGCCGAGGCGCATCTGTCCGCCTACGGCGCCGTGACGGGCGGCGAGATGATCGCGCTCGGCTACGCGGCCAACGAGAACAAGCCGAAGCTGAGGGCCTACGACCGCTATGGCCACCGCATCGACGAGATCGAATTCCATCCGGCCTACCACCGCGTCATGCAGCTCGGCATGCAGTACGGCGTGCATGCCTTCGCCTGGCGCAACGCCGACAAGCCGGGCGCGCACGTCGCCCGCGCCGCGATCTCGTATCTGCACAATCAGGCCGAGGCCGGCAGCAGCTGCCCGCTGACCATGACGCACGCCGCAGCGCCGGCGCTCGCGCATTCGCCGGACGTCGCCAGGCGCTGGCTGCCGCAGATCCATTCGTATGAGTACGACCCGCGCCTGCTGCCATTCGCTCAGAAGAAGGGCTGCACCATGGGCATGGGCATGACCGAGAAGCAGGGCGGCTCGGACGTGCGCGCCAACAGCACGAAGGCGTATGCGCAGGCGGACGGTTCGTACGAGATCGTCGGCCACAAATGGTTCTTCTCGGCGCCGATGTGCGATGCCTGGCTGGTGCTCGCCTACGTGGATGCCGGCCTGACCTGCTTCCTGATGCCGAAGCTGCGGCCGGACGGCTCGCGCAACGCGATCCACATCCAGCGCCTGAAGGACAAGCTCGGCGACTGGAGCAACGCGTCGAGCGAGGTCGAATTCCTCGGTGCCTGGGCCGAGCGCGTCGGCGAGGAAGGCCGCGGCGTGTCGACGATTCTCGAGATGGTGGCGCTGACGCGCCTCGACTGCATGATCGGCTCGGCGAGCCTCATGCGACAGGCGACGGTGCAGGCCGTGCATCACGCGCGCCATCGCAAGGCGTTCGGCAAGCTGCTCATCGATCAGCCCCTGATGCGCAACGTGCTCGCCGATCTCGCGCTCGAGACCGAAGCGGCGACGGCGCTGACCCTGCGCGTGGCGCGCGCCGTCGATGCGGCGCCGCGCGACGCCGGCGAGGCCGCCTTCGCGCGCATCGCCACGGCGATCGGCAAGTACTGGATCTGCAAGCGCTGCCCGCCGCTGGTCAACGAGGCGCAGGAATGTCTCGGCGGCGCCGGCTACGTCGAGGACGGCCCAATGCCGCGCCTCTACCGTCAGGCGCCGCTCAATTCGATCTGGGAGGGCAGCGGCAATATCCAGTGCCTCGACGTGCTGCGCGCCATCGGCAAGGAGCCGGAAACGCGCGAAGCCCTGTTCGCGGAGCTGCTCGGCGCGCGCGGCGCGCACGCCGATCTCGATCGCGAGATTCACTGGCTGACCGAGGCCTTCGACGATCGCACGACGCTTGAACTGCGCTCGCGCATGGTGGTCGAGCGCATCGCGCTGGCCCTGCAGGCAGCGATTCTGCTGCGCGCCGGCAATGACGACGTCGCCAGCACCTGGTGCGCCAGCCGTCTCGGCGGCGAGCACGGGCTCAATTACGGAACGCTGTCGGCGCAGACGCCGTTCGAGGCCTTGCTGGTGCGGGCCTTCGCAGCCTGAACGGCGAACCGGCTGACCAACGGTCGATGCGAATCGACCGTCCGCGCCCATCGCCGCGCTCGACGCGGGCGGGAGACGGCGGCGGACATGGACGGCCGCCATCCGACCTGTGCCGCACAGGCTCGTCGCACGGCGCCGCTGCGCGGAGCGAACACCGCGGAAATTCGAAGAATTGGCGGGTCTGGGCGAGAGGATTTGACGATGCCATCGGCATCGAGCGAGCACCCGCGCAGCGGGCGCGGAGCCCGGAGCGTCAGCGCAGGGTTCGCCGCAGGCGAACAAGCTCCGGCACCGCACGCGCGGCGAGGGTGAAAGGTCGAAGAATTGATTGGTCGGGGCGAGAGGATTTGAACCTCCGACCACTTCCACCCCAAGGAAGTGCGCTACCAGGCTGCGCTACGCCCCGACGAGAGGCTGGTGATGCAAGGGTGCTGCGGGGGCGCGCAGTGTAGCGAACGGCGCGGCCGATGGGAAAGCGCCGCGGACTACTCTGGGAACAGGCGCAGCAGGGACTCGAGTTCGTCGCGCAGGTTCTTGATCTCCTGCGCGCGGCCGCCGGCCGGCGCGGCAGCGAGCGGCACCGGGCGCGGCTTGCCGATCGCCACGACCGTGGTCGTGCCGTGTACGTTGTCGCTGCCGCCGTGACGCGGCATTTCCTTGAGGCGCTGGCGCGCGCCGCCGATCGTGAAGCCCTGTTCGTAGAGCAGGCTGCGGATGTGGCGCACCATCTGCACGTCATCCTGCTGGTAGTAGCGGCGGTTGCCGCGCCGCTTCACCGGCTTGAGCTGCGGAAACTCCTGCTCCCAGTAGCGCAGCACGTGCGGCTTGACGTCGCACAGTTCGCTGACTTCGCCGATGGCGAAGTAGCGCTTGCGCGGAATGTCGGGCAGGACGGCGAGCGGTTTATCGACGGGTCGCATCGGTTTCCACTCGCAGGCGGAGCTTCTGACCCGGGCGGAACGTGACGACGCGACGCGCGGAGATCGGAATCTCCTCGCCGGTCTTCGGATTGCGGCCCGGGCGCTGGTTCTTCGAGCGCAGTTCGAAGTTGCCGAAGCCGGACAGCTTGACCTCTTTGCCGGCCTCGAGACGACCACGGATTTCTTCGAAAAAGAGATCGACGAACTCCTTGGCCTCGCGCTTGTTCAGCCCAAGGTCTTCGAACAGCGCTTCCGCCAGTTCGGCTTTGGTCAAGGCCACAGACGATTCCCCGATTCTTCACTACTGCCGAATGACGGCGCCCAGATCACGCATCAAGGCCTGCGTAATGGCCGAGCTGGCCGCATCGATCTCTTGCAAAGTTAGGGTGCGCGAGGCGTCATTGAAAAGCAAGCCCAGTGCAACACTTTTCTCGTTCTCGGCGAGACCTTTACCACGATAAATGTCGAAAACCCTGACGTTTGTCAAAAAGCCGACGCCGGCGCCGGAAATGCAGTGCAGAACCTGCTCGGCGCTGACCGATTCCGGCAACACGATCGCCAGGTCGCGACGCGACGACGGAAACTCGGACAGCGCCTCGGCCTTCGGGACCTTGACGTCGCGCATGGTCTCCCAGTCCAGCTCGTAGACCAGGGCGGCCTCCGGCAGGTCGAGGCGGCGCACCAGCTGCGGGTGCAGCTCGCCGATCCAGCCGCAGGGCGTGCCGGCGCGCCGGACGCGCGCGCTGCGCCCCGGGTGCAGGGCGGCATGTTCGGCGGCTTCGAAACGGTACTCGCCGACGCTGTTGCCGAGCAGAGCGATGAGCTCCGCCTTCAGATCGTAGAAATCGACCGGGCGGCTGGCGCTGCTCCATTGCTCGGGCAGGGCGCGGCCGGCGGCGAGCGCGGCGATGCGCGATGTCTCGACGACGGCGCCGCCGCGCAGCGTGAAGCAGACGCCGGCCTCGAACAGGCGCACGCGGTCCTGCTGGCGCGCACGGTTGTACAGCCAGGCCGGGATGAGGCCCGCCCACAAGGTGGTGCGCATCACCGAGAGGTTGTCGGCGATGGGATTGTCGAGCGGAATCGCCGGCACCTCGGGGTTCAGCGCCTGCTGCAGCGCCGGATCGACGAAGGCCAGCGAAATGATTTCCTGCCAGCCGCGCGCCGCGGCCACTTCCTTGATACGCAGCAGCGGCCGGCGTGCCTCGCGCGCTTGCGAGGGCGCCAGCTGCGCGGCATAGGGCCTGCCGGGAATCCGGTCGTAGCCGTACAGGCGGCCGACTTCCTCGATCAGATCAGCCTCGATGCGCAGGTCGTAGCGATAGCTCGGCACGCGCGCGATCCAGGCGTCGCCGACTTCGGCGCGCAGCGTGATGTTGAGGCGGCCGAGCAAGACTTCGACTTCCTTGGCGGCGATCTCGTGGCCGAGCACCTGCACGAGGCGCGAACGGCGCAGGCGGATCGACACCGGATCGGGCTGGCTGCGGCCGACCTGCGTGACCGGATGCGTCTCGCCGCCGCAGATCTGCAGCACGAGCTGCGTCGCGCGGTCGAGCGCCTGGCGCTGCAGGCCTGGATCGACGCCGCGCTCGAAGCGATACGAGGCGTCGGAGGCGAGCTTGTGGCGGCGGCCGGTGCCGGCGACCGCGGCCGGCGCGAAGCAGGCCGACTCGAGGAAGATGCGCGTCGTGCCGTTCTGCACGCCGCTGCCGAGGCCGCCCATGACGCCGGCCAGCGCGACCGCGCCGGAGTCGTCGCTGATCAGCAGCTCGCGGTTGCGGCACGCGATCAGCTGTTCGTTGAGCAGGCGGATTTCTTCGCCGTCGCGGGCGCGGCGCACGCGCACGCTGCCCGACAACCTGTCGGCGTCGAAGGCGTGCAGCGGCTGGCCGAGTTCGAGCATCACGTAGTTGGTGATGTCGACGACCGGATGGATGCAGCGGATGCCGGAGCGGCGCAGGCGCTCGCGCATCCAGTCCGGCGTGCGCGCCTTCGGGTTGAGCTTGGAGACGACGCGGCCGGCATAGTTCGGGCAGTCGTCGACGCTCTCGACCTCGACCTTGATCTGCTGATGGCCCTCGACGACGACCTGCGCCTGCGCCGGCCGCTTCATCTGCACGCCGTACAGCGCGGCGACGTCGCGCGCCAGGCCAAGCACGGAGAGGCAGTCGCCGCGGTTCGGCGTGATTTCGAGGTTGAGCACCTTGTCGGGCAGGCCGAGATGCTGCTCGATCGGCGCGCCGACCTTGGCGTCGGCATCGAGTTCGAGCAGGCCGTCGGACTTGTCGGACAGTGCCAGCTCCTTCGCCGAGCACAGCATGCCGAAGCTGTCGACGCCACGCAGCTGCGCCTCGGTGATCTTCAGGCCCCCCGGCAGTTCAGCGCCGACCAGCGCGCACGGCACCTTGATGCCGACGCGCGCGTTCGGCGCGCCGCAGACGATCTGCAGCGGCGTGCCGGTTCCGGCGTCGACCTCGCAGACCTGCAGGCGATCGGCCTGCGGATGGCGCTCGGCCCGGGTGATCAGGCCGACGACGACCTTGCTCGCCGTCTCGCTCAGCGCCGGCTCGATCTCGAGTTCGAGGCCGCCCATCACCAGGCGCTCGGCGATCTGCTCGACGGTGGCTGCCGGGTTGACCCACTCGCGCAGCCAGTTTTCGCTCAATTTCATAGGACGTGATCGGTGATTCGTGATGGATGATTCGTGGATGGCGTTTGGCTTTGCGAATCACCAATCACCGATCACGAATCGCGCTGTCATCGGAACTGTTCGAGGAAGCGCAGATCGTTGTTGAAGAACAGGCGCAGATCGTCGACGCCGTAGCGCAGCATCGCCATGCGCTCCATGCCCATGCCGAAGGCATAGCCCGAGTATTTCTCGGAATCGATGCCGACCGCTTCGAGCACCTTCGGATGCACGACGCCGCAGCCGAGCACTTCCAGCCAGCGCCAGCTGCCATCCGGCAGCGTCCACCTGATGTGCACGTCGGCACCCGGTTCGACGAAGGGGAAGTACGACGGCCGGAACAGCGCCTCGATGTCGCGTTCGAAGAAGCGCGAGAGGAAAGTCTGCAGGTCGTATTTCAGATCGGCGAGCGAGACCTTCTCGGCGACGTACAGGCCTTCCATCTGGTGGAACATCGGGCTGTGCGTGCGATCGGAGTCGACTCGGTAGACGCGGCCCGGGCAGATGATGCGGATCGGCGGCTTCTCGCGCTGCTGCATCGTGCGGATCTGCACCGGGCTGGTATGCGTGCGCAGCAGGCGCTCGCCGTTGAGCACATAGAAGGTGTCCGCCATCGCGCGCGCCGGGTGTGCTTCCGGAATGTTCAGCGCGCCGAAGTTGTGGAAGTCGTCCTCGATCTCCGGGCCTTCAACTCTCTCGAAACCCATCTCGCCGAAGATCTCGGCGATGCGCTGGATGGTGCGCGTGATCGGGTGCAGGCCGCCGCTTGCCTCGCCGCGGCCGGGCAGGGTGACGTCGATGCGTTCGGCGGCGAGCCGTGCCGCGAGCGTCGACTCGGCGAGCGTCGCGCCGCGCGATTCCAGGGCCGCCGACAGCGCATCCTTGGCGCGGTTGACGCGCTCGCCGAAGGCCTTGCGCTGGTCCGGCGCCATGCCGCCGAGCTGCTTGAGCAGTTCGGTGACGCGGCCCTTCTTGCCGAGCAGTTCGACGCGCAGGGTCTCCAGCGTCCGTTCATCACCGCAGGCCGCGATGTCGGCCTGCGCCTGCTGCACCAGTTCTTCGATTGGGTCGGTCATGTCTGCGGTCTGCGCGCCGCCGCGCGCGGTGTTCGGAAAACAAAAAAGGGGAACGGCCAAGCGCCGCTCCCCTTCGCAACAGCTAGATAACGACGGGCTGGCTGTGCTTAGGCGACGCCGAGCTGGGCTTTCGCCTGGGTCACCAGAGCCGCGAACGCCGCCTTGTCGTGAATCGCCAGATCCGCGAGGACCTTGCGATCGAGGGCGACGCCGGCCTTGGCGAGCCCGTTGATAAATCGGTTGTACGACAGACCGAGTTCCTTGGTCGCCGCGCCGATGCGGACGATCCACAGCGAACGGAATTCGCGCTTCTTGACGCGACGGTCGCGGTAGGCGTACTGGCCCGACTTGATGACCTGCTCCTTGGCGGAGCGGAACTGGCGCGACTTGGCGCCGTAGTAGCCCTTGGCCTTCTTCAGGACCTTCTTGTGCTTGGCGCGGGCGGTAACACCACGTTTGACGCGTGCCATGGGTTATCTCCTCGCTTAGGCGTACGGCAGCATGATGCGGACTTCGCGGACGTCCGACGCGTGAACCTGCGCCTCGCCACGGAGCTGACGGATGCGCTTGCCCGACTTCTTGGTCAGGATGTGGCGCTTGTGCGAGTGAGAGCGCTTGAAGCCACCCTTACCAGTCTTGGAAAAGCGCTTGGCGGCGCTTTTCACGGTTTTCATCTTCGGCATGACAAAACTCCTTTTTCAAACCACTGCTGCCGGTTTCACATCCTTGCCAAGGAGCTGACCGGGCCCCCTCCGGCGGAGAGGGACTTTTTCTCGAGTTTCGGGCGCTTCGCCCGCTTCCCGCGTCACCGAAGCACGAGGCTTCGCTGATTGCGGCCGGCGCCTCGCGGCACCGGCCTTGTTCTTACTTCTTCTTCGCCGCCATCACCATCACGGACTGGCGACCTTCCATCTTCGGGTGCTGCTCGACCGCCGCGAGCTCCACCAGTTCGGCCTTCAGACGCTCCATGACCTGCATGCCGAGCTCCTGATGCGCCATTTCGCGGCCGCGGAAGCGGACCACGATCTTGACCTTGTCCCCCTCTTCCAGGAAGCCCTTGATCTGCCGGAGCTTGGTCTGGTAGTCGCCATCCTCGGTGGTCGGCCGGAACTTGATTTCCTTGATCTGGATCTGCTTCTGCTTCTTCTTCGCAGCGTGCGCGGCCTTGTCCTTTTGGTAAAGGTACTTGCCGTAATCCATGATCTTGCAGACCGGCGGTTCCGCGTTCGGCGAGATCTCCACCAGATCGAGCCCTGCTTCTTCGGCCTTGGCGACGGCGTCACGCGTCAGCATGATGCCTACCTGGGCGCCGTCTTCCGCGATGACGCGG
Source organism: Solimonas soli DSM 21787 (assembly GCF_000474945.1). Lineage (GTDB taxonomy): Bacteria > Pseudomonadota > Gammaproteobacteria > Nevskiales > Nevskiaceae > Solimonas > Solimonas soli. Next base: position 19,630 of record NZ_AXDW01000017.1, read on the forward strand.
ACCCGCGGCGCCGTGATCTGGTAGTTGCGCCGGTCTTCTCGTTCAAAAGCGATGCGACATTCTCCTGATGAATCCGCGCGATCGGCGCGAACCGGAACTCGAACGCTGGACAAAAAGTGGCCTGCCGTTCGAGGACAAGGGCGCGCATTCTACGGACCCGCGACCGATCGCTCAAGGGGACGGGCGCAATTGCTTCGCGCGGACGCCGGCCACCGCGCGGCCCGCCGGGCTTTGGAGCGGCGCGTGAGGCCGCGGCGCCCGCGGCGCCAGCGCTCGCCGCTCGCTTCCAGCACCGTCGAGCGGTCGCCGCGGAGGTTCGCGGAACGCCTGCGGCCGGCGAACTCGGTCGGCGGCAAGGGCAGCACACGGGCCGCGCTCAAGCGGCGAGCCGCCAGCCAGCACAGAGTCCGGCGACGCCGAGCAGGTAGCCGGCGGCGACGCTGCGCGCCGGCGCCACCCCGCCGATGCCGAGCACCAGGCCGAGCTTGAAGACCAGATTGGCGGCGAAGGCGATCAGCACGACGGCGACCACCGCCGACGCCTGCAGCTGCGCGCCGCTGAACATCTGCAGGGTCGACAGCGTGATCGCATCGAGATCGGTGAGGCCGGAGATCGCCGCCACGACATAGACGCCGCGCGCGCCGAACCAGTGGTGTGCCGCCGCCGTCAGCACCAGCACGACCGAGAACAGCAGCGCGAAACCGAGCGCGGTCTTGATCTCGGCGGGATTCTCCACGGCCATGCTCATCTTCGGCTGCTGCGGCGGCAGGCGGCGCCAGATCCACAGTGGCACCAAGAGGCCGGCGGCGGCGGCGCCGAGCAGCGCCGGCAGAAGCTGCGGCAGGATGGCCGGCGCGACGAACGCCGACACCGCGCCGAGGCGCAGCAGGACGGTCAGATTGGCGAGCAGCACGCCGAGCGCGGCGAGCGCCGGCGGCGCGGCGCCGCTGCGCGTCTGTCGCGACAGCGCCAGCGTCGTCGCCGTGCTCGATACGAGGCCGCCGAGCAGGCCGGTCAGCGCCACGGCGCGCTCGCCGTCGAAGAGCCGCAAGGCCGCATAGCCGGCGAGATTGATGGCGCAGACCAGCACGGCGATGAGACCGATGCGCGCCGGATTGAGCGCCGCGAAAGGGCCGTAGCCGCGATCCGGCAGCAGCGGCAGCAGCACGAAGGCAAGCACCGCGAACTGCAGGAAGGACAGCAGCTCCTCGCGCGTCAGGCGGTGCGTCAGGCCGTGCAGCTCGGCCTTGAAGTACAGCAGCAGGGTGACGACCACGGCGATCGCCACGGCGAGATAGGTCGCGTGATACGCGAGCATCGCGCCGAGCAGGAAGCACAGCAGCAGGGCGACGCCGGTGGTGATGCCGGGATCGCGGGCGCGCGACGGATCGCGCAGATCGCCGGCCAGCCACAGCGCGACGATGCCGAGCAGCGCGGCCGGCAGCAGCCACAGGCTGCCGCTCTCGCTCGCCAGCCAGGCCGCGGTGGTGCCGGACAGCGCCGCCAGCGCGAAGCTGCGCAGGCCGGCGCTGCCGGCGGCGGCGCGTTCGCGCTCGAGGCCGATCAGCAGGCCGATGCCGAGGCTGATCAGATACGCGCGAGCGATCGCATAGTCGTCCATGCGCTGGGCTTCTCCTGCGGGACGTCGAGGATCACGCGCACGCAGCCCGGATCGTCCGGATGGCGCTCGCGACGGAAGCCGAGGCTTTGCGCGAGGCTCAGCATCGGCGTGTTCTCCAGCAGCACGTCGCCCCAGATGCGGCGGATGCCGCGCTGTGCGCCGTAATCGAGGATCGCCAGCATCAGCTGGCGGCCGAGGCCGATGCCGCCGAAGTCGTGATGCACCAGCGCGGCGAACTCGGCCTCGCTGCCGGTCGGGTCGGAGACCAGGGTCGACACGCCGGCGATGTCGCCCGGCCGCGTGTCGGCTTCGGCGACGAAGGTCATCTCGCGGTCGTAGTCGATCTGCGACATGCGCGCCGCCATCGAATGCGTGAACTGGCGGATGTATCGGAAGAAGCGCAGGCGGATCTCTTCCGGATCGAGCGCCGACAGCATGCGGATCAGGGCCGGCTCGTCGGTGGGGCGGATCACGCGCAGCGTCATCGTGCGCTGTCCTTTCAGCGGCGCAGCGCGCTGCAGCGCCTGCGGATACGGCGCCAGCGCCAGGCGCGCGCGTTCCGGCGGCGCCTCGGCTTCGGCGATCAGGCGCGCGTAGCCGACCTCGGCGATGCCGATCGCCGGCAGCAGGCGCACGTCGGCTTCGAGCAGGCGCGGCTGTTCGACGGCGAGCTGCGCCAGGCGCACGACCGCCGTCGCGTAGTCGGCGGCGCGCAGGCCCTGGGCGGCGCGCTCATCGCCGCCGAGGCCGATTTCCGCGAGCAGGGTCCGCGCCAGCACGTCGTCGAGCGGCGGCAGCGCGTAGGCCGTCAGCGCCGCCGTCGAGGCCGGATCGAGACGCGCCTCGAGATGCAGGCCGAGTTCCGGATGGCGGCGGATGCGCACGCGCAGGCCGCGGCCGGCGGCTTCCGCCCACGCCGCCGGCTGCAGCCCGTAGGCGCGCAGCAGCGCGGCGGCCTCGGCGGCCGGCAGGGTCCAGTGATCGTCGCCGTGCGGCGGCTTGGGCAGCGACGGTGTCGTGCCGCCGTGCGCGAGCGGATCGAGCGTCGGCGTTTGCATCAGCAGTTCCTGCGTGCGGCGATGCTCGCGGCGGTAGCGCAGCGCGCGTGCCGCCGCTTCGACGGAGGCGAAGGCGGCGATGCCCCCGGCCGCGCACAGGCGCAGCGCCGGCTGCGCGCGCTCCTGACCGAGGAACACGACGACCAGCCGTTCACGCAGCTTGGTCGCGACCAGCCGCCGCGCAAACGCCTCGTCGTCGCGGCCCGGCGCCGGGCTGCGCACGAACATCACCAGATCGACGCCCGGCGCATCGAGGGTGCCGCGCAGCGCTTCGATGGTGCGGTCGTCGTCGGCGAGGCCGACGTCGAGCCATTGCGCGTCGGCCGCCGACGCCGGCAGGTGCTCGCGCAGGCGCCGCCAGGCATCGTCCTGCGGCGCCACGCTGCGGAGCCCTTCGCGCCACAGCGAGGCGCGCGCCAGCTGGCAGATGCCGTTGCCGGTGCCGAGCACGGCGACGCGTCCCTGCATGGCTTCGCCGATGCGCGCCAGCGCGGCGAGCGCGCTGAAGATCGCGGTGATGCGATCGACCTCGACCAGACCGGCGCGGCGGAAGGCCGCCGACAGCACCGGATCGGCCGGCTGCGCCGTCACGTCGTTGGCGTCCGGCGTCTGCAGCACGACCACCGGCTTGCTGCGCGCGCAGGCGCGCGCCGCCGACATGAACTTGCGCGGACTGCGGATGTGCGAGAGCTGCAGCACGACGGCCTGCGTGGAAGGATCGAGGGCGGCGTAGTCGAGCAGGTCGGCGACGTCGACGTCGGCTTCGCCGCCGGTGACGGCGGTCCACGAGAAGCCGAGCGCGTGGCCGGCGGCCCAGTCGAGCGCGGCGGCGGCGATCGAGCGCGACTGCGCGATCAGTGCCGTGGTGCCGGCCGCCGGCAGGCCCCAGGCCGACAGGCTCAGCGTGCGCGCGTGCGCGGCGCCGGAACTGCCGGGCCCGAGCACGCGCAGCGTCTCGTCGCGGCCGGCGCGCAGGACCGCTTCCGGCACCGGCGTGTCGGGCAGCCAGATCAAGGCCCGGCAGCCGTGCTCGGACAGGCCGCGCACGAAGGACGGCGTCATCTCGCCGGCATCGAACACCACGCCGAGCTCGCAGCCCTGCAGATCACGAATGCGTTCGCAGGTGCGCCAGCCTTCGCGCGTGTGCCCGAACAGCGCGCGCTGCGCGTCCGGCAGGCGATCGAGGCGGGCCAGCAGTTCGCTGGCCGGCACGTCGGCCGGCTGGCCGATGCCGAGCACGCCGCGCGGTCGGAACAGCGATTCGACGTGGCGGATCGTCATAGCGGCAGGGCGTCGCCACCGAGGAAAGGCGTCAGGAAGGCCTCCACGCTGCGCGCGAGGGCGGTCAGATCGTAGCCGCCTTCGAGCATCGCCAGCACGCGGCCCTGCGCGGTGGCCTCGGCCAGCTCGCGGATGAAACCGCCGATCCAGCGGAAGTCCTCGTACTGCAGGCGCAGGTCGCCGAGCGGATCGGCGGCGTGCGCGTCGAAGCCGGCCGAGGCGATGATCAGTTCCGGCTGCTGCCGTTCCAGCGCCGGCAGCCAATGCCTGACGACGTGTTCGCGGAACGCCGCGCCGTCGGCGAACGGTGCCAGCGGCGCATCGACGAGATTGCGCCGCGCCGGATCGCTGTGCCAGTGCGGATACAGCGCGTGCTGGTACGTCGAATACAGGACGATGCGCGGCTCGTCGACGATGCAATCGGCCGTGCCGTTGCCGTAGTGCAGATCGAAATCGACGATGGCGACGCGCCGCAGGCCGCGCGCCAGGGCGTGCTTGGCGGCGATCGCGGCATTGCTGAAGTAGCAGAAGCCCATCGGCCGCGCGCGTTCGGCGTGATGGCCCGGCGGACGCACGGCGCAGAAGGCGAGGCTGGCGCGGCCGTCGAGCAGCAGATCGGTGCCGAACACGCCGGCGCCGGCGGCGCGCAGGGCGGCGCTGATCGTGTATCGGGTCACGGCGGTGTCGGCGTCGAGCTCGCAACGCCTGTCGCCGATATGGCGCAGGCCGAGCATGCGGTCGATGTGCGCGCCGTTGTGCGCCCGCGCGAGATCTTCGCGCCGCGCTTCCGGCGCCTCGAAATGCTGCATGAAGTCGGCGTAGCCGCAGGCGATCATGCGGTCCTCGATCGCCGCCAGACGCAGCGGCGACTCCGGATGCCCGGGCGCGATTTCGTGGCGCCGGCAGTCCGGGTGCGTGATCCAGGCGACGGGCAGCGAGGCAGGCATGCGCGGGCGGTTGGGGAACGTGAAACCCATTCTGCCCAAGTCGCCGCGCGCTGACACTTACGCAGATCAATGAATTCGCGTCGCGACCCCGGCAGGCGGTCGCCGCGGCGGGTTCACCGGCAATTCAGTCGCGGCGCCTACGGTGGAAAGTCCATGCATGGTCAGGAGGATGATCATGAACAAGACAGGTATCCATCGCCGCGCCGCCGCCGCGCTGCTGGCCGCCGGCGGCATGCTGGCGTCCGGGCTCGCGCACGCCGAGGTCTATACCAACGACAAGGGCCAGCGCGTCGAGTGCCACGACGAGCAGGTGGTGACGAAGAAGGGCGACCATCCGATCGCCGCGCCGGTGATCGGCGCGATCGCCGGCGGCGCGGTCGGCCATCAGTTCGGCGGCGGCAAGGGCCAGGATCTGGCGACCGGCGCCGGTGCCGTCGGCGGCGCGGTGGCGGGCAAGAAGTACAACGACAACAATGCCCAGGAGCAGGTGACGACGCGCCGCGTCTGCACGCCGGTGGAATAGAGTTGCCTCGTGCGATGATCGCCGCGTGACGACCCGCACGAAGCCGCAGGCGAGCGGCACGATCCGTACCGGCATCGGCGGCTGGAACTACGCGCCCTGGCGCGAGACCTTCTATCCGCCGCACGTGCGCGAGAAGGATGAGCTCGCCTATGCGAGCGGCCGCCTGCGCGCGATCGAGGTCAACGGCACGTTCTACCGGCTGCAGACGCCGTCGACCTACGCGCGCTGGCATGCCGAGACGCCGGACGATTTCGTGTTCGCGCTGAAGGCGCCGCGCTTCGTCACGCAGCGGCGCGTGCTGGCGGAGGCGGGCGACTCGATCCGCCGTTTCCTCGACAGCGGCATTGCCGAGCTGCGCGACAAGCTCGGCCCTCTGCTCTGGCAGCTGCCGCCGACGCATCGCTACGACGCCGACGACAGCCGGCGCTTTCTCGATCTGCTGCCGGCGCGGCTCGGCGGGCGCGCCCTGCGGCACGTCTTCGAGGTCCGCCACGACAGCTTCCTGGTGCCGGACTTCGTCGAGGCCCTGCGCGAACGCGGCATCGCCACGGTCTATGCCGACAGCGACGACTATCCCTCGTTCGCCGACGTCACCGCCGGCTTCGTCTATGCGCGCCTGATGCGCAGCCAGTCCGCGCAGGCGACCGGCTACGCGCCGGAAGCGCTGGACCGCTGGGCGGCGCGCGGCCGCCGGTGGGCCGAGGGCGCGGCGCCGGACGATCTGCCGACCGTCTGCGGCACGGCGCCGCCGCGGCGCGCGCGTAACGTGTTCCTGTTCTTCATCAGCGGCGCCAAGGAGCGCAATCCGGCGGCCGCCGTGGCGCTGCGCGAGCGGCTCGACGACTGAACGGTGCCGGCCGGCGCCGCGCATCGTAAGATCGGCGCCGACGAGTCCCGCGCAGCGGGGCTGCCCCCGGAGATCCGAGATGAACGATAACAACACAGGGCGGGCGCTCGCCGCCATGGTCGTGACGCTGCTCGCCGCCTGCGCGACGGTGACGCCCTACCAGCCGGCGCACAAGGGCTACGGCTACAGCGCCCAGCTGATCGAGAACAACCGCTATCGCGTGAGCTTCACCGGCAGCTCGGCGACGCCGCGGCAGACGGTCGAGAACTATCTGCTGTACCAGGCCGCCGAAGTCACGCTGAACAGCGGCAACGACTATTTCATCATCGCCAGCAGCTCGACCAGCGCCAAGGACGGCAGCGGGCCGACGCTCAGCTTCGGGCTCGGCGGTTTCGGCTTCGGCTCGCGCAGCGGCGTCGGCGTGGGCGTCGGCACCAGCACGGACAGTGCGCGCGGCGCCGAGTACAGCGCGCAGGCCGAGATTCTCACCTGCAAGGGCCGCAAGCCCGCCGACAACCCGCAGGCCTTCGACGCCCGCGAGGTCAAGGCCAACCTTGAAGCCGGCATCGTGCGTCCCGACGACAAGAAGCCCTGAGCCGGCGCCTCAGCCGCTGCGGTCCTCGCCACGCGGCAAGGTCGGCTGGACGCGATCGGGATCGGCCCAGGGGTCGCGGCGCGCCTCGTCGATGATCCAGTCGCGGAACGCGCGCAGCGAAGCATCGCGCTCGCGCTCGGCGGTGTAGACCAGATAGTAGGAGGCGCCGGTCGGCAGGCTCAGCGAGAACGGCACGACCAGGCGGCCGGCGGCGATGTCCTCGCGCGCCATCAGCGGCGCCGCGAGCACGACGCCGAGACCGTCGACCGCCGCCTGCGTGGCCAGCATCATGTCGTTGAAGGTCGGGCCGCGCCGCGTGTTGATGCCCTTGACGCCGGCCGCCTTCAGCCACGACGCCCAGTTGGGACGACCGACGTCCATCATCGCCACGTCGTTCTCGTAGTGCAGCAGCGTGTGATGGCGCAGGTCCTCCGGCGTGCGCAGCGGCTGCGAGCCTTCGATCAGGCGCGGGCTGCACATCGGCAGCAGATACGAGGCGAACAGCTTGTGGGCGATCAGCTCGCCGTAGTCGCCATCGCCGAAGCGGATCGCCACGTCGCCGTTTTCCAGCAGATTGCGGCTGCCCTGGTCGAGATCGCCGTGCGTGCGGTCGATCAGCGTCTGCCGCGCCGAGATGCGCAGGTCGATGTCGGGGTTCTGGTCGCGGAAGCTGCCGAGGCGCGGGATCAGCCATTTCGCGGCGAACACCGGCGAGACGCCGACCATCAGGCGGCCGGCGTTCGCCAGGTGCTGCGCGGCGGCGACGGCGTCGGCCATCTGCACGAAGGCGGCGGTCAGCTTCGGCAGGCAGGCTTCGGCGGCCGGCGTCAGTTCGATGCGACGCGGCAGGCGCTTGAACAGTGCGATGCCGAGATGTTCCTCGAGCGCCTTGATCTGGTGGCTGATGGCGGCCGGCGTGACGTGCAGCTCCTGCGCCGCCTTGTGCACGCTGGCGTGGCGGGCGGCGGCTTCGAACGCGCGCAGGGCATTGAGCGGGGGAAGGCGCATGGCGGGCGGCAGGTTACGCGGCGTGCAGTTCGGCGATCAGTGCGGACCGGGCGGCGCCGGCGCGCACCGCCTCGCCGCGAGGCGCCGGGCATGATGACGGAAAGTCACGGCGCTTGCACGGCGCCGCGCGGCGGCGCCGCTGCGATGTTCAGGCCCGCGCCAGGGCGCGCTCCAGCAGCGGCAGGCGATCGTTGCCCCAGAACATCGTCTCGCCGACGAAGAAAGTCGGTGCGCCGAACATGCCGCGCCGCAGCGCTTCGTCGGTGTTGTGCTTGAGGCGTTCCTTGACCGCCGGCTCCTGCGCGCGGGCGAGCAGGGCCTCGCCGTCGCAGCCGAGCCCGGCGGCGATCGCGCGCAGGGTCTGCGGCTGCGAGAGATCGGCGTCCTCGGCCCAATAGGCGTGCAGCGTGGCACGCGCCCAGCGGCCGACATCGGCGTCCGGCAGCGCGCAGGCGATGCGCTGGGCGCTCAGGGTCGACACCGGGAAATGAGTCGGGAAACGCAGCGGCACGCCGTAACATTCGGCCCATTGCTGCAGATCCTGATGCATGTAGCGGGCCTTGGCCGGCACGCTGATCGGCGGGCGATTGCCGCTCGCTTCGAGGATCTTGCCGAGCAGGATCGGGATCCAGACGACCGCGGCGCCGTGGCGCGCCGCCAGCGCGTCGATCTGCGTCGCGGCGAGATAGGTGTACGGACTGACGGCGTCGAAATAGAACTCGATCGGCGCGGCCATCGGCTTGTCCTCTTGTCATGATGTGTGTCGCGGGTGCCGCAGTCTGTCACGCGCCGCCGGTCGCGGCCAGCCGACGGCATGCCTTGTGCGTCTTGCACGGCGGATGCGCGTGACGTGACCGGGGCACTTGCCTAGACTGTCGCCCCCTGCAGGATCAGGAACATGACTTACTGTTGTGCGATCAAGGTGAACGAAGGCCTGGTCTTCGCCGGCGACACGCGGACCAGCGCCGGCGTCGACGACGTGCGGACCTATAACAAGGTCCATGTTTTCGAGTTTCCGGGCGACCGCGTCTTCGTGCTGCTGTCGGCCGGCAACCTAGCGACGACGCAGGCCGTGCTTGCGCACATCAAGCGCGATCTCGACGAGCCGGTGGTGCCGATGAGCCTGCGCCTGGCGCGCTACATGTACGACGCAGCCGAATACGTCGGCGCGCTGTCGGTGGCCGCGCAGAAGCACGTCGCCCAGCAGTCGCAGTACAGCAGCGTCGACTTGCGCACGACCTTCATCCTCGGCGGCCAGATCCAGGGCGAGGACCCGGCCATCTACATGATCTATCCGGAGGGCAACTGCATCTCGTCCTCGCCGGAGACGCCGTTCCTGCAGATCGGCGAGCACAAGTACGGCAAGCCGATCCTCGATCGCGTGATCCGCCCGGGCGTGAGCCTGGAGGACGCGGCGCGCTGCGCGCTGGTCTCGATCGACTCGACGATACGCTCGAACATCTCGGTCGGCCCGCCGCTCGATCTGGCGATCCTGCCGAAGGATGCCCTGCACATCACGCACAAGCTGCGCCTCGATCTCGACACGCCGTTCTACGCGCAGATCCGCGAGCTCTGGGGTCAGCAGCTGATCAACGCCTTCCGCAATCTGCCGAAGTTCGACTGGGAAACGCCGGAGGCGCAGGGCAGCCTGCTCGATCAGGGCGGCTGAGGCGGCGGCGGGCGCCGCTCAGCCGAAGACGAGCTGCCTCTGGCTCTGTGCCGCGCCCGACTGCGGCTGGAAATAGCTCTGCGCCAGCGACTGGTGCACGGCGCCGATGCCGACCTGGATCTCGTCGATCCATTCGTGCAGGCCCTGCTCGAGCAGGCGTTCGAAGTTGGCGTCCTGGATCAGCGCGCGGATGCGGTCGAGCGAGCGTTCGCTGGCGCGGTTGTGCGGCAGGCGCGGCAGCGTGCCGCTGAGGTGATTGAGGCAGAACGTCACCGAGCGCGGGAATTCGCGGTTCTGCAGCAGGAAGCGCAGCACGGCCGGCCCGCTGACGCGAATCTTCTCGTGGCGGCGATAGGCCTGATAGGCCATCAGCGAACGCAGCACGCTCATCCACTGGATGTGCGCGAACGGCCGCAGCTCTTCACCGGCCTTCGACTGGATCAGGTCCACCGTGCGCACGTCGATGATGCGCGTCGTCATGTCGGCCTGTTCGAGGTACAGGCCGATCTGCAGGAAGTGATAGCCGACGTCGTGATTCATGTTGGCGCTGAGCAGGCCGCGCATCAGCAGCATGCTGTCGATGACGCGGTCCAGGCCTTCCTGGCGCAAGGCGCGCGGCAGGTGCTTCTCGCCCCGTTCCTGCAGGAACAGGTGCAGCTCGTTGATGTGCTCCCAGGCCTCGCGCGGTGTGCTGTCGCGCACCGTGCGCAGGATTTCGCGCGCGCGGGCGATGGAGGTCGCGATCGAGCTGCCGTTCTCGGCGTCGGTGATCAGGAAGCGCACGACGTTGGCTTCCGAGTAGGTGTCGTAGCTGTCCTCGAAGGTGCGATTGGCGCCGAGAATGTCGACCAGCGGCGACCAGCCCAGGGTCATGCCGCGCGGCAGGTCGAGCAGCAGGTGCGAGTGCACGCTGACCAGGCGCGCCGTGTTCTCGGCGCGCGCCAGATAGCGGCCCAGCCAGTACAGGTTGTCGGCAACTCTGGACAACATCAGGCGGTCTCCAGATCGACGACCCAGGTATCCTTCGCGCCGCCGCCCTGCGAGCTGTTGACGACCAGCGAGCCCTTGGTCATCGCCACGCGCGTCAGGCCGCCGGTGGTGACGTAGGTGCTGTCGCCGCGCGACAGGATGAACGGCCGCAGGTCGAGGTGGCGCGGCTCGATGCCGCTGTCGGTGAGCGTCGGTGCCGTCGACAGCGACAGCGTCGGTTGCGCCATGTAGTTGCGCGGGTTGGCGATGATCAGCTCCTTGAACTTGTCGCGCTCCTTCTTCGTCGCGCGCGGGCCGATCAGCATGCCGTAGCCGCCGGACTCGTTGGCCGGCTTGACGACGAGCTGGTCGAGATGATCGAGCACGTAGGCGCGGTCGCTCTCGTCCATGCACAGATAGCTCGGCACGTTCGGCAGGATCGCCTCCTCGCCGAGATAGTACTTGATCATCTTCGGCACGAAGGCATAGACGACCTTGTCGTCGGCCACGCCGGCGCCGGGCGCGTTGACCAGGGCGACCTTGCCGCAGATCCAGGCGCGCATCAGGCCCGGCACGCCGAGGATCGAGTCGGGGCGGAAGGCTTCCGGATCGAGGAACAGATCGTCGACGCGGCGGTAGATCACGTCGACGCGCTTCGGCCCGTAGACCGTGCGCATGTAGACGCAGTTGTCGTCGCCGACGAACAGGTCCTGACCCTCGACCAGCTCGATGCCCATCTGCTGCGCCAGCCAGGAGTGCTCGAAGTAGGCCGAGTTGTAGATGCCGGGCGTCAGCAGGGCGATCGACGGCGTGTCGCCGGGCCGCGGCGACATCGCCGCCAGCATGTCGTAGAGCTGCGCCGGATAGTCGTCGACCGGCAGGATCGCGCCGGTCTGGAACAGCTCGGGGAACACGCGCTTGGTCACCTGGCGGTTCTCGACCATGTAGCTCACGCCGCTCGGCACGCGCAGATTGTCCTCGAGCACGTACAGCGTGCCGTCGAGATCGCGCACGAGGTCGGAGCCGCAGATGTGCGCCCAGACGCCGCCGCGCGGCCGCATGCCGATGCACTGCGGCCGGAAGTTGACCGATTCGGCGAGCAACTCGGCGGGGAACACGCCGTCCTTGACGATGCGCTGCGCGCCGTAGATGTCCTGGATGAAATGATTGAGCGCCTGCACGCGCTGCGTGAGGCCGGCCTCGGTCTTCGTCCACTCGGCCTTCGAGAGGGTGCGCGGGATGATGTCGAAGGGCCAGGAACGGTCGACGTTGCGGCCTTCGGAGTAGACCGTGAAGCTGATGCCCATCACCTTGATCGCCAGCTCGGCGGCGAGGCGGCGCTCCGCCAGTTCGGCGGCGCTCAGGCTGGCGAGGTAGTGCACGAGATGCTGCGCCGCCGGCCGCGGTTCGCCGCTCGCATCGGCGATCAGCTCGTCGTGGAAGCCCTTGCAGCGGTACTGACTCCAGTCGATGGCCATGCAGAGCGCGTTCTGTCTTTGTGCTGAGTTTCACCCCCGATCAAGCAAAACGCGAGCCAATGGCCTGCCATGGGGCGGCGGCAGGTACGAACTGTGTAGAATCTCCCGAACTCTTTTGCAAGCTCATGACGTCCAAGAAAGCGCTGGAATTCAAGGGCCGCATGCTGTCGCTGACGCGCGCCCGCATCCTCGATCCCGACCTTGGCGCCATCAGCGCCCAGCTGCGCGACTTCGCGCGGCAGATGCCGCAGGCCGTGCAGGGCATGCCGATCATTCTCGAGGCCGACGCGCCGGTCGACCTGGGCGGCATCCTCGCCGCACTGCGCGAGGTCGGCATGCAGCCGGTCGGCGTCGGCGACGGCCCGCTCGCCGAATCGGCGCGCAGCTGGGGGCTCGCCGTGCTGCCGCCGGAAGGCGCCGCCAAGGCGCGGCCGCTGCCGGCCGCCGAGCCGGCCGCCGCCGCGGCGAACCCGCCGCCGACGCCGCCCGCCGCGGTCGCCGGCGCGCGCAAGGCCACGCGCGTCATCAGCGAACCGGTGCGCTCCGGGCAGCAGATCTACGTCGCCGACGGCGATCTCGTCGTCACTTCGACGGTCAGCCCCGGCGCCGAAGTGGTCGCCGACGGCTGCGTGCACATCTACGGCGCGCTGCGCGGCCGCGCCATCGCCGGCGCGCGTGGCGAGAATAGCGCGCGCGTCTTCTGCCGGCGCTTCGAGGCCGAGCTGGTCGCCGTCGCCGGCGTCTACGCGGTCGCCGAGCAGATGCAGGGCGACCTGCGCGGCAAGCCCGCGCAGGTCGTGCTGGCCGATGGCAAACTTAAGATCGAACGACTGGAATGGTGAGCGCCCTCGCGCTCGCCGCCGACACAACAAGATAGGGAAACCCCGTGGCAAAAATCGTCGTAGTGACTTCCGGCAAGGGCGGCGTGGGCAAGACGACGACCAGCGCGTCGTTCTCCACCGGCCTCGCCATGCGCGGCCACAAGACCGTGGTCATCGATTTCGACGTGGGCCTGCGCAATCTCGACCTCATCATGGGTTGCGAGCGCCGCGTGGTGTTCGACTTCGTCAACGTCATCAACGGCGAGGCCAACCTGCGCCAGGCCCTGATCAAGGACAAGACGCACGAAAACCTCTACATCCTCGCCGCCAGCCAGACGCGCGACAAGGATGCGCTGACCGAGGCCGGCGTCGAGCGCGTGCTGGGCGAGCTCGCCAAGGAATTCGACTACATCGTCTGCGACTCGCCGGCCGGCATCGAACGCGGCGCCCACCTGGCCATGTATTTCGCCGACGAGGCCCTGGTCGTGACCAACCCCGAGGTGTCGAGCGTGCGCGACTCCGACCGCGTGCTCGGCCTGCTGTCGAGCAAGACGCGCCACGTCGAGAAAGGCGAGGGCCGCGTCAAGGAGCACCTGGTGCTGACGCGCTACAACCCGGCGCGCGTGGCCAAGGGCGAGATGCTGTCGGTCGACGACGTCAGGGAGATTCTCGCCATCCCGCTGCTCGGCGTGATCCCCGAATCGCCGGCGGTGCTGACCTCGTCGAACGCGGGCTCGCCGGTGATCGCCAACAAGGAGACCGACGCCGGCCGCGCCTACGAGGATCTGGTCGCCCGCTTCCTCGGCGAGCAGCGCGAGCACCGCTACATCACCGCCGAGAAGAAAGGCCTGCTCGGCCGCATCTTCGGCGCCGGAGCCTGAGCGATGGACTGGCTCAAATTCTTGCGCAGCGAACCGAAGAACACCGCCTCGCTGGCCAAGGAGCGCCTCAAGGTCGTCGTCGCCCATCAGCGTGACGGCCGTGCCAACGGCCCCGTCTACCTGCCGAAGCTGCGCGAGGAGATCCTGCTCGTGGTGCGCAAGTACGTGCAGGTGCCCGACAACGCGGTGAACATCCATGTGCAGCGCGAGGACGGCCTCGAAGTGCTGGAGATGAACATCACGCTGCCCGAGGCGAACTGAGCGCGGTCTTTCCCAGGCTGCGCAAGGTAGCCGCGCGATATTGCAGTCCGTGGATGCTGCACGACACGGACGCCGGTGTCGGCAGCGCGCCGGCGCGCGCGATCCTGCGCAGGGGCTCACCCGGACGCATGAGTGCGCCACCGGGGGTTTTTCCTTAAACTTCGCGCCCTCGAACGCATTTCCCCGGGATTTTCTTCGACATGGTTGCTCTTGCCACCGAGACCGTGCTGTCGGTCCGTCACTGGAACGACACGCTGTTCAGCTTCACCTGCACGCGCGATACCTCGCTGCGCTTCCGCAATGGTCAGTTCGTGATGATCGGCCTGCAGGTCAACGGCAAGCCGCTGATGCGTGCCTACAGCATCGCCAGCCCGAACTACGACGAGAATCTCGAGTTCTTCAGCATCAAGGTCGAGAACGGCCCGCTGACCTCGCGCCTGCAGCATCTCAAGGCCGGCGACGAGCTGATCGTCAGCCGCAAGCCGACCGGCACGCTGGTGATCGACGATCTCAAGCCGGGCAAGAACCTGTTCCTGATCGGCACCGGCACCGGCCTCGCGCCGTTCATGAGCCTGGCGCGCGATCCGGACGTCTACGAGCGCTACGAGAAAGTCGTGCTGTTCCACGGCGTGCGCCATGTCGACGATCTCGCCTATCACGACTATCTGACCCAGGAACTGCCGCAGCACGAGTTCCTCGGCGAGCTGGTGAAGAACCAGCTGCTCTACTATCCGTCGGTGACGCGCGAGCCGTTCCGCAACCGGGGCCGCATCACCGATCTCATCGAGAACGGCAAGCTCTGCGCCGACCTCGGCCTGCCGCCGCTGAATCCGCAGACCGACCGCGTGATGATCTGCGGCAGTCCCTCGCTGCTGACCGATCTGTGCGCCGTGCTCGACAAGCGCGGCTTCGAGATTTCGCCGCACATAGGCACGCCGGGCGACTATGTCATCGAGCGCGCCTTCGTCGAGAAATAACACGGCTCGGCTGCTGCGCTCGGCATCTTGCGTGCCGGCACTGCTCGCAATGCTCACGTACTGATGTACGTTCCGCCTGCTGCGCGGTGGCGGCCCGCAACCTGCCTTCGCTCGCGACGCCGATCCACGTTATTTCGGCGTCGATGATTTGATCAAAAGCTGCAAAAAAGCCCCGGCTTGCCGGGGCTTTTGCATTTCCGTCACCACGAGGCTACTTGCCGCGCAGTTCCTTGCGCAGCACCTTGCCGACGTTCGATTTCGGCAGCTCGTCGAGGAAGGCGATGTACTTCGGCATCTTGTAGCCGGTCAGGTTCTGCTGGCAGAAGGCGCGCAGCGCGGCTTCGGTGAGCGCCGGGTCCTTCTTCACGACGAATACCTTCGGCACTTCGCCGGACTTCTCGTCGGGCACGCCGATGCAGGCGACTTCGAGCACGCCCGGGTGCTGGGCGACGACGGCTTCGATCTCGTTCGGGTACACATTGAAGCCGGACACCAGGATCATGTCCTTCTTGCGGTCGACCAGGCGCAGGAAGCCGTTGGCCTCGAAGATCGCGACGTCGCCGGTCTTCAGCCAGCCGTCCCGGGTGAAGACCTTCGCGGTCTCCTCCGGCTTCTGCCAGTAGCCCTGCATGACCTGCGGGCCCTTCACGCAGAGTTCGCCCGGCTCGCCGGGCGCGGCCTCGCTCTCGTCGTCGCGGCGCAGCGAGACCTCGGTCGACGGCAGCGGCACGCCGATCGTGCCGTTCCACCGCGGCTTGTCGAGCGGCGAGAAGCTGACGACCGGCGAGCATTCGGTGAGGCCATAACCTTCGCTCAGCGCCACGCCGGTGACCTTCTGCCATTTCCCGGCGACCGTCTGCTGCACCGCCGTGCCGCCGCCGACGGCGAGCTTGAGCTTTGAGAAATCGAGGTCGGCGAAGCCGGGCGCGTGCAGCAGGCCATTGAACAGCGTGTTGACGCCGGTGATCGCGGTGAAGCCGCTGCGCTTGAGCTCGGCGCAGAAGGCGGCCATGTCGCGCGGATTGGTGATCAGCACGTTGCGGCAGCCGAAGCGGAAGAACAGCAGCGCGTTCACCGTCAGCGCGAAGATGTGATACAGCGGCAGCGCGGTGATGACGACTTCCTTGCCTTCCTCGAGGAAAGGGCCGATCCAGGCGCTGACCTGCTGCAGGTTGGCGACCACGTTGCCGTGCGTGAGCACCGCGCCCTTCGACAGGCCGGTGGTGCCGCCGGTGTACTGCAGGAAGGCGATGTCCTCGTGCTTCAGGGCGACGCGCGCATAGGGCTGGGCGCGGCCCTTGGCCAGCACCTCGCGGAAGCCGACCGTGGCGGCGACCGACGCCGGAATGCTCCAGGCCGGCACCAGCTTCTTGATGCGCTTGACCACGAAGTTGACGATCGCGCGCTGCGGAAACGGCGCGAGATCGCCGACCTGCGTGGTGATGACCTGCTTGACCGGCGTGTTGGCGATCACCTGCTGCAGGGTCGTGCAGAAGTTCTCGACGATGACGATGGCCTTGGCGCCGCTGTCGCGCAGCTGGTGCTCGAGTTCGCGCGGCGTATACAGCGGGTTGACGTTGACCGCGATCAGGCCGGCGCGCAGGACGCCGAACAGGGCCACCGGATACTGCAGCAGGTTCGGCATCATCAGCGCGACGCGGTCGCCGCGATGCAGGCCGAGCACGTTCTGCAGGTACGAGGCGAAATCCTGGGTCTGGCGGTCGAGCTCGGCGTAGCTCAGGCCGACGCCCATGCATTCGAAGGCGGTGTTGCCGCCGTAGCTCGCGCAGGTTTTCTCGAACAGTTCGACCAGCGAGGCATAGGCCGCAAGGTCGACGCTGTGCGGCACGCCGGCCGGGTAGGACTGGTACCAGGCAAAATCGTGCGCAGCGCCGGCCGTCGTCATGGGTTCGTCCTCGTGATGTCGCGCGTTGGTTCGCGTCGGTTTGTCTTGTCCCCGCGCCGTCGGCGCGCGGCGATTATAGGGAGGGCTCGGCGTCGCGCCCTTGGCTATCCAGCCAGCCGCGGATCGTCAGCTCGCCGTGGCGTGCGGCAAAGTCGGCTTCGGCCTGTTCGAGCACGGCGCGCGCGCTGCGCGCCAGCTCGCCCTTCGCCGCGGGCAGGCCGTCGCCGCCGCGCGCCAGCGTCCACAGCCGCGCCAGCGGCACCGAGGCGAGGTCGACCGCCGGGGTCAGCTGCGTGCGCGCCTGCCCGCTCTCGGTGAGCAGGCCGTTGAAGATCAGCTGGTCGACGACCCGCGCCACGTGTTCCGGCTCGGCGCCGAGCATGACGCTCAGCTCTTCCTCCGTGTAGCCCGGCTGCCCGGCGATGAAGCGCCGGCCGATCGCGCCCATGATGACCAGCGCGAGGTATTCCATCTGCCGCGCGCCGAGCAGGGCCGGCACGCGCTGCGGCTTCAGGTGCTCGGGATGCTGGAGGTAGAAAGCCAGCTGACAGCCGAGCAGCACGATCATCCAGCTCACGTAGATCCAGATGAGCAGGAAGATCAGGATCGCGAAACTGGAATAGACCGCGTTGTAGTTGGTGGCGCGGGCGACGAAGGAAGCGAAGGCGAGGCTGCCGGTCTGCCACAGCGCGCCGGCGAACGCGCCGCCGGTCGCGGCGGCCCGCATCTGCACGCGCGTGTTCGGCACGAAGCTGTAGAGGAAGGTGAACAGGCCGATGATCAGCGCGTATGGCAGGAGGCGGCTGAGCAGGAAGATCGCGAAGCCGAACGGTTCGTAGCGGGCCAGCGCGCCGACGAACGCCGAATTCAGCACCGAGGCGGTGATGCCGACGGCGATGAAAACGACGACCGGGCCGATGGTCAGCACCGCGAAGTACTCGCCGAGCCGCTGCGCGAGCGGTCGCGGCCGTTCGACGCGCCAGACGAAGTTGAAGCTGCTCTCGACTTTCTGGATCAGGGACAGCGCCGACCAGATCAGCAGCGCGACGCCGAGCGAACCGAGCACGCCGACCTTCATGCGCTGGATGAAGCCGACGATCTGTTCCGTCAGCTCGGCGGCCTGCGGGCCGAGCGGTGCCAGCAGCTGACTGAGGAAGGGATGCAGCGCGTCGCGGGCGCCGAAGGCCTTCAGCACCGAAAAGGCCAGGGCCAGCAGCGGCACGATCGACAGCAGCGTGGTGTAGACCAGGCTCATCGCCCGCATCGTCAGCTGGCCGTCGAGCAGATCGCGCAGCAGCACGAAAAGATAGCGCGCGGCGCGCACCGCCCGCCGCGGCCGATCGCCGTGGCGGGTGTGCCAGAGCCGCTGATGGGCATGCCGCAGATAGCGTTCCATGGCGCGAGCATACAGAGGCCGCGGCGTCGGCCGGTACGGACGCGGCGCGCGGACCGCAACCGCCGCGCCGGCCGGGCGGGCCGCGCCGATGCCGTTGGTCGGACGGTCGAACCCGGCCATTGACATCATCGCCGCCGCCCTTATGCTGTGCCGCAGCAATTGTTGCATTGCAACAAGGGTTGGGGACTTTTAACTTTCTTTCGTCTGGAAATTTGGAGTGCAGCATGAGCGTTGAAACGATCGTCAATGATGTGAAGAGCCGCGCCGATGTCGTCGTGACCCGTGGCCAGGAAGTGTTGGGCGCCGGCGTCGAAACCCTGAAGGCGGCCAACACGATCGTCGTCGAGGGCGTGCAGGAACTGGTGCAGACCAACGTCGCCGCCGGCAAGGAGCTGTCGACGCTGGTGCAGGCCAGCGTGAGCAAGGCCAAGACCGACGGCATCAAGGCCGTGGCCGCCAATCCGGTCGCCTATCTGCCGGAAGGCAAGGCCACCGTCGTCGGCGCCTACACCGAATCCGTGAAGATCGTCACCAAGACCGGCGACGAGCTGGCCAAGACGCTGAAGAGCGGCGTCGAGACCATTACCGCCAAGATTCAGGGCGAAGCGCCGGTCGTCGCCAAGGCGAAGAAGACCGTGACCAAGACCGCGAGCAAGGCCAAGAAGGCCGCCAAGAAGGCCGCGGCCTGAGCCTGAAGGAAGACGCGGCGCGCCGAGCGGGCGCCGCCAGGCCTGAACCAGCCGGTTCGGGCCGACGGGAGAGGGGAAGTCGAGGCGACTCGGCAGCCCCTTTTTCGTTTTCAACGGCGAGGACCGAGGAAGGTTGACGGGTGGCATGAGCCTGCAATTGAGCGCCCTGCGCGCCAGATTCGACATCGACCGCATCGTCGGCGGCGTCGCCCTGATCGCGCTGCATGAGATCGACGCGCTGATGGGCGACGCGCAGGCGTTCGCGCTGTGCGCGCGCCAGACCTGGCGGGCGCGCGATGGCGTCGAGCGTCGCCGCGAACGGCGCTCGCGGTCGCGTCAGGCACAGCAGCGTCGCCGCGAAGACCGGGCGATCCGACGCGAACTCTGGCTCGGCCTGCTCAGGGATCTGCGCGCGGCGCCGCGCCGCGCCGGCCCCGGCCCTTAGCCGACGCCGGTGTCGGCGAGCGCGAGGTGCCGCAGCAGGTACTCGGCGTCCTTGCCGACGTCGGCGAAACGGCCGGAACCCCAGGTGTTCTGCCACGGCAGGCCGAGAAAGTAGAGCCCGTCGACATCCGTGACGCCGCGCCTCTGCACCGGCCGGCCGCGGCCGTCGAACACCGGCGCCTCGATCCAGCGGTAGTCGGCGGCGAAGCCGATCGCCCAGATCACGCTCGTGATGCCGGCGCCGGCGAGGTCCAGCGACGTGCGCTCCGCCTGCGGTTCCCACACCGGCATGTACGGCGCTTCGCACGGTGCGTCGATGCCCTGCGCCTCGATGTACTGGTCGATGCTGCGGCGGATCGACAGATAGCTCGCGTCGGCCTGATCGAGGTTGTGCCCGAGGTCCGGCGCGAAGCGCGCGAGCAGCGCGCCGTCGCCGGCGATGATCTCGCCGAAGCGTCCATACAGCTGCATGCCTTCGAGCGCGAAGCGGCGCAGATCGATCTCGCGGCCGCCGTCGCGGCCGGTCAGGTAGTGGTTGGTCTTCTCGCGCACCGTTTCCTTCTGCGGATGGCGCTCGTAGGGAATGTCGTAGTAGCCCGAATCGGTCAGCCAGTCGGTGACTTCGCGGCCGCGATAGACGCGCGGCGAGCGCGGCGCGGCGCCGACGGCGAGATGCACCTCGCGTCCGGCGAGGTGCAGATCCTCGGCGATCTGGCAACCGGACTGCCCGCTGCCGACCACCAGCACCGCGCCCGCCGGCAGCTGGCGCGGATTGCGGTAGCTCGACGAATGCAGCTGCAGGATCGTGCCCGGCAGGCGCTCGGCGCTGCGCGGAACGATCGGCGTGTGATATCCGCCGGTGGCGATGACGACCTGCCCGGCGAAGCAGTCGCCGGCTCGGGTCTGCAGCTCGAAGCCGCCATCGACGCGGCGCAGGCGCGTGACCTGCACCCCCTCGTGCAGCGGCGGCGCGAACGAGGCCGCGTAGCCTTCGAGGTAGGCGACGATCTGCTCCTTCAGCATGAAGCCGTGCGGATCGTCGCCGGCATACGGCCAGCCGGGCAGGCGGCACTGCCAGTTCGGGGTGACGAGGCAGAAGGAGTCCCAGCGCGCCTCGCGCCATTCATGGGCGACGCGGTGCTTCTCGAAGACGACGTGTTCGATGCCGCGCCGCTTCAGCAGCCAGCTCATGGCCAGACCGGCCTGACCGCCGCCGACGATGGCGACCGGCACGCGACGCGCGATCGGCGCTGACGGAGACAGCATGGACGACGGAACGGCAGCGTTCACAGGAAGGACTCGACGGTGACGGTGGCGTGCGGATCGCGCGCGAAGCGCGCGGCGGCCGCTTCGATCTCGCGGATCTGCACGGCGGCGTGCGCGCAGCCGAAGCCGTACTTCTGCGCGACGCGCCGGCTTGCGTATTCGAGCGCGCTGCGGCTTTTCGCGACGAACTCGCCGAGCGGATACGGGTGGCCGAGCACGAAGGCCTCGCGGATGCTGCTCGACGGCGAATAGCAGAGCATCGACGAGTCGTCGGGCCAGCGGATGCGGAACTGCATCTCAGGCATGGCGGCGTTCCTCCATGTGCGGCGCGGCGGCGGGACCGCAGCCGGTCAGCGCCTGCGCGGCGAAATCCCAGGCGACACGTTCCTCGCCGTGTTCGCGAAGCCGCAGCTGCCGGCTGCGGTCGCAGCGGCCGACGGCGGCGCAGGCCAGATCGCGGGCCTCGAAGCGCGCGATGACCTCGGCGACCTGCGCCGGCGGCACCGCGAGCAGGTAGCCGTAGCTCGGAAAGGTGTGCAGCAGCCAGCGCGCCAGCGGCGCCTGCGGCGGACGCGGCACGCGGCGCACGTCGAGTGTCGCGCCGGCGCCCGAGCATTCGAGCAGCATCAGCGCGGTGCCGAGCACGCCGGCCTGGCTGATGTCCTTGGCGGCGCGGCAGAGGCCGGCTTCGGCGAGCTGCGGCAGCAGTTCGAGATCGCCGCGCAGGCGCGGCGGCGGCGCCGTGGTCGCCGCGTTCCAGTGCGGAAACGGCTCGCGGTACGCGCCGCGCAGATCGACGGCGACCAGCAGCGCGTCGCCGGGCCGCGCGTCGAAGCTTGTCAGCAGTTTCTTGGCGCGGCCGACGATGGCGACCGACAGCTGTTCCTGCGCGGCGCGCGCATTGCTGTGCCCGCCGACCACCGGCACGCCGAAGGCGCGCGCCGCCGCCGCCATGCCGTCGAGGACCGGCTGCATGTGCTGCGGGTCGCGGCTCCACAGCGCGTCGACGACGGCGAGCGCGCGGCCGCCCATCGCGGCGATGTCGGAGACGTTGACCATCACGCCGCACCAGCCGGCGAACCAGGGATCGCGCGCGACGAACTCGTTGAGGAAACCTTCGATCGCGAACAGCAGGTGGCCGTCGCCGCAATCGTCGGTGAGGGGCAGCGCCGCGCAGTCGTCGCCGACCGGCACCGCCGCCGACGGATCGGCGATGCCGAGCGCGGCGAGGGCGGCGGCGATGTCGCGCTTGGCGGCGAGGCCCCGGCTGCCGCGCAGGCCGGCGATCAGTTCGTCGAGCATCAGGCGGCCCGCCGCGCGTGGGCGTGAACCCGGGTGTAGAACGCGACGGCATCGTCGCGACGCGGCGCATAGTGCTCGAGCCGCGCTTCCATCAGCACGTGCGGACGGCCCTGCACCTCGATCGCCGCCAGCGACGTCCAGTGCAGGCGCGCGAACAGCTTGACGTTCTGTACCTGCACCTGGGCGAGAAAACGCTTGCAGCCGCGCGCACGCGCCGTGCACACGGCATGACGGATCAGCTCGCTGCCGAGCCAGGCGCTGCGTCGGTAATCCGGCAGCACGGCGAGGCGCGAGCCCTGCCAGAGATTCGCTTCGCGCTGCGGCGATGGCCGGTGAATGCGCACCGTGCCGACGACGCGCTCGCCGATGCCGGCGACGCAGGCGATCGCCGCGATCGGCAGCGCGCAGGCGTCGATCGCGTCGCCGTCGTCGCCGGCAAAGAGGCCCTGCTCGGCGCAGAAGACCGTGCGGCGCAGCTCGGCGCAGGCGCGGCGTTCCCACGCGGCGCTGGCGTGCTGGATGCGGAATTCGCCCGGCATGAAGGGTGGCGTCGGCAGCAGCATGATCAGGCCGCCTCGGCGGCCGGCGCCGCGCCGTCGCCATCGGTTTCGTAGGCGGCCAGCGAGGAGCACGCGCCGCACTTGCCGCAGCCGGCCTTGATGTCGCGCGCGCGCAGCCCGGCGGCGACCAGCATGCGGCCGAGCGGCGCGAGCAGCGCGCGCATGAACGCCGGCTCGGGCGGCGCCCGATGTTCGAGCGGCGTGCCGGAGATCGGCACGAAGGGCACGACGAAGGGATAGACGCCGAGGCCGATCAGCGTCTCGCACATCGCCAGGATCGCTTCGCGCGTGTCGCCGAGCCCGGCCAGGATGTAGGTGCTGACCTGGCCGCGGCCGAACACGGCGACGGCGTCGGCGAACGCCTGCAGATAGTGCTCGATCGTCACCTCGGCCTTGCCCGGCATGATGCGCGCGCGCACGTCGGGCGTGACCGCTTCGAGATGCATGCCGAGACTGTCGACGCCGGCGTCCTTCAGGCGCCGGAACCAGGCCGGATCGTCGGGCGGCTCGCATTGCGCCTGGATCGCCAGCGTCGGCACGGCGGCTCTCACGGCGAGCGCGCTTTCGACGAGGATCGCCGCGCCGCGGTCGCTGAAGTTCGGCGTGCCGGTCGTCATCACCATGTGCGTGACGCCGTCGAGCGCGACGGCGGCGCGCGCGACCTCGGCGAGCTGTTCCGGCGTCTTGCGATTGATGGTGCGTCCCTGCGCCAGCGATTCGCCGATCGCGCAGAACTGGCAGGACGTGCTGCGCCGGCCGTAGCGGATGCAGGTCTGCAGCACGGTGGTCGCCAGCACGTCGCTGCCGTGCAGCTGGGCGATCTTCCAGTACGGCGTGCCGTCGGCGGCGTGCAGGGCGTAGAAGCGCGGCGCTTTCGGGAACGCGAGATCGGCGAGCTTCACGCCGCCGCGGCGCAGCGCGATGCTGCCGTCGACGGCGGGCGTATCGGCCACGTATGGTGAATCGGCGGCGGGGCCGGTGTGCACCGGCACCATGAACGTGCGGCCGTCGATGGTCACCGCCTTGTGATCGGACGGCCCGGCGCCGCCGCGGCGGCTCGGCGCGCCGACCGAGTCATCGGCCAGCCGCAAGCCGCGCGACTGCAGTTCGGTGATCAGTTGCTGGTTCGTCTGCGGGGAATTCATCGCCGGCACTCCGGTTGAGCGAGGCAGGAACGCAAGAGGGTGAGGCCGGCGTGCGCAGCGGCTGCGCGATGCGGTCATCGAGCTGCAGCGACAGCAGTTCCGGGCGCGCGTAGTGGCCGACCGAATCCATCATCCGCTTGCGCTTGGTGATCAGGCTGAAATCGAGATCGGCGCAGACCATGCCCTCGCCGTCGCGCAGCGGCGCGCAGAGGTGCTTGCCTTCCGGCGAGACGATCGCCGTGTAGCAGCCGCCGCGCAGCGCTTTCTGCAGGGCCGGGTCGCCGGTGACCGACGCGATCTGTTCTTCGCCGAGCCAGGCGGTGGCGTTGATGCCGAAACAGCCGGCTTCGAGCGCGTGGTGGCGCACCGTCACTTCCATCTGCTCGGCGAAGACCGGGCCGACCAGCGAGCCGGGGAACTGGCTGCAGTGGATCTGTTCGTGCTGCGCCATCAGGCTGTAGCGGGCGAGCGGGTTGTAGTGCTCCCAGCAGGCCAGCGCGCCGATGCGGCCGACCGCGCTGTCGACCACCTTCAGCCCGCTGCCGTCGCCCTGACCCCAGACCATGCGCTCGTGATAGGTCGGCGTGAGCTTGCGGCGCTTCAGCAGCAGCCGGCCGTCGGCATCGAAGATCAGCTGCGCGTTGTACAGCGTGCCGTGGTCGCGCTCGTTGACACCGAGCACGACGACCATCGCGTGGCGGCGCGCGGCGGCGGCGACCGCGTCGGTCGCCGCGCTCGGCACCGTCACCGCCTGCTCGTACAGCGCGAGGTGCGCGGCGCCCATCGCCACCGCCGGCGTGATGAACGAGAAGTACGGGTAGTACGGCACGACCGTCTCGGGAAAGACGATCAGCTGCGCGCCTTGGCGCGCCGCCGCGGCGATGGCGTCGACGACCTTGGCGATCGTGCCGTCGCGGCTGCCCAGCACCGGCGAGAGCTGGGCGGCCGCGACCCGCACGACGGGGGCGAGGGGCGTCGTCATGGCGCGCTCAGACCGTCCACGTGTGGATCATGAAGGCGTCGTCGTTGCGATGGATCAGGATCAGGTCGAGCACGTCGAGCGGATTGATCGGGCGGATGCCGGGGATCAGCGAAGGCTCGCCGTGACCGTACAGCGCCTGCAGCGCGAAGCGGCAGGCGTAGACCTTGCCGCCTTCGGCCATGAACGCGGTCAGCTGGTTGGTGAAGTTCTGGTGACCCGGGAAGGCTTCGTCGCCGAGGGTCGGAAAGCCGCGCTGGATGCCCAGCGTCACGCCGGGCCCGTAGAGCAGGATCGAGGTCGCGAAGCCTTTGCGCAGCAGGCGCTTGCCCTGCAGCATGTTGACGAGGCCGATCGAGCCCTCGAAGGCGACGGTGTGGAAGGTGATCAGCGCCTTCTCGCCGGGCTTGGCCTTGACGTCTTCGAAGACCTTTTCCTCGTAGTCGACGAAAAAATCACCTTTCTGGTGGGCGGGCGTGGTCACTGCGGGCATGTCTGGCTCCTGATGCGAGGCTCGGGCCGGCGCGGCGTGCGGCGGCGTGCCGGTCCTCCAGCGCAACCGACATGCCATCAATCGACATTGATCGGCGATCGTGATGCAATCAATGTGAGACATTTCTGAGCGGCCGCGATTTTTTTTCACGGCCGCGGCCGGACCCCTGCCGGTTCTTGCCGAAATTAGACTTTTCGCCGTCGCGCCGCTGCCTTATGATGGCGCCCGCGGGGTCATCGGGTGCTGTGTCGGGGTGCGTCGTGGATCGAAAATCGGGCACAAAAAACCAATCAAGTCGCTGGCGCCATGCAATCAATGAAAGCCGGCGTCCGGCCTACATCGCCATCGCCGACGCCATCGCCGACGACATCCAGTCCGGCCACCTGACGGCGAACCAGCGCCTGCCGACCCTGCGCCAGCTCGCCGAGGATCTCGGTCTCAACTTCACGACGGTCGCGCGCGGCTACGCCGAGGCGCAGCGCCGCGGCCTGCTCGATGCGCGCCCCGGTCACGGCACGGTGGTGCGCGAGACCGTGGGCTCCGGCCCGCTGCGGCGCCCGGTGGCGCCCGGCAACCTGATCGACATGACCATGAACATGCCGCCGGAGCCGCAGGACCCGGCGCTGCTGGCGCGCTTCGCCGAGGGCTACGCGAGCCTCGGCGCGCAGGACGCGTACAGCCTGCTGCGCTACCAGGAGTTCGGCGGCACGCACGAGGACCGCGAGGCCGGCGCGCAATGGCTCAACCTGCCCGGCGTCGGCGGCCAGCGCGTGCTGGTCTGCCCCGGCGTGCAGGCCGCGCTGCTGGCCCTGTTCACGGTGCTGGCGCGGCCGGGCGACGCGATCGCCTGCGAGGCGGTCACCTATCCGGGCATCAAGGGCCTCGCCGCGCAACTCGGCATCCGCCTGGTCGGCCTGCCGGCCGACGAGCAGGGTCTGGTCCCGGATGCGTTCGGCGCCCTGTGCGCGGCCGATCTGCCGAAGGCGCTGTACCTCAACCCGACCCTGCTCAATCCGACCACGGCGACGCTGCCGCCGGCGCGCCGCGAAGCGATCGCCGAGATCGCGCGCCGCTACGGCGTGCCGATCGTCGAGGACGACGCCTATGCGCGCCTGCCGTCGCAGCCGCTGGCGGCGATCGCGACGCTGGCGCCGGAGCTGACGTTCTACGTCACCGGCTTCTCGAAATGCCTCGGCGCCGGCCTGCGCGTCGCCTATCTGACCACGCCCAACGTGCGCTACACGGCGCGCCTGTCGGCGGTGCTGCGCACGACCTCGGTGATGGCCTCGCCGATCCTCAACGCGCTGGCGACGCGCTGGATCAGCGACGGCACCGCCGAGCTGGCGGCGCAGGCGGTGCGCGCCGAGTCGCGCGCGCGCCAGCGGCTCGCCGCCAGCATCCTGCGCCGCGCCGAGTACGTCACCGACCCGGACGCCTTCCACCTCTGGCTGAAGCCGCCCGCGCCGTGGACGCGCATCGAGTTCGCCACGCACCTGCGCGCGCACGGCGTCGGCGTCGTGGTGTCGGACACCTTCACCGTCAGCGGCGCGGCGCCGGAAGCGGTGCGCGTCTGCCTGGGTGGCGCGGCTAGCCGCGCCGAATGCGGCCACAGCCTGGAAATGATCGAAGATGCGATCGAGCAGCTGCCCGCGCTCGCCTCGCGCGTCATGTAGGAGAGGGAGAGATGAAAAGTTCAGCGACTCCGCGCGTGCAGCAGAACGAGGCGCCGCCGCGCAAGGTCGGCCTGCTGGCGACGGTCGGCAGCGTGCTGATGGCGATGTTCGGCGTGCAGAGCAGCAAGGCCCGCGAGCGCGATTTCTCGCGCGGCAGCCCGGCGCTGTTCATCGGCATCGGCATCGCGATGACGGTGTTGTTCATCGTCGTGCTGGTGAGCATCGTGCGCCTGCTGCTGCGCCGGGCGGGCCTGTGAGCGCGCGCGCGCTGCGTCGCTGCATCGCGGTGCTCATGCTGCTGCACGCCGCCGCGCCGCGCGCCGCCGAAGCGGTCGCGGCGCACGAGATCGATTCGATCGAGCAGCGCGTGCTGCCGTGCATGGCCTGCCACGGCCAGGAAGGTCGCGCGACCAGCGACGGCTACTACCCGCGCATCGCCGGCAAGCCGGCCGGCTATCTGTACAACCAGCTGCTGAACTTCCGCGAGGGCCGGCGCAATTACGCGATGATGACCTACGTCGTCGAGCGGCAGAGCGATGCCTATCTGTTCGAGATCGCCGGGTTCTTCGCCGCGCAGCAGCTGCCGTATCCGCCGCCGCAGGCGCCGGACGTCGCTGCCGCGGTGCTCGAGCGCGGCCGTCAGCTCGTCACGCAGGGCGACGCGGCGAAGCAGATTCCCGCCTGTCAGGCCTGTCACGGCGCGCGCCTGACCGGCGCGCTGCCGGCGACGCCGGGCCTGCTGGGGCTTTCGCACGACTACCTGATGGCGCAGCTCGGCGCCTGGCGCGAAGGCAATCGTCACGCGCACGCGCCGGACTGCATGCACGACGTCGCGCAGCGCCTGTCGGCGGCGGACCTCTACGCGGCGGCCGCCTGGCTGGCGACGCAGCCGGTGCCGGCCGACGCGGCGCCGGCCGCGGCGATCGCCAGGCTGCCGCTCGCCTGCGGCAGCGCGCCCGAACCGGCGGCCGTGCCGGCCACGCAAGAGGAGAGCGGTCGATGAAACGACGCCTGGGGGTCATCGTTGCGCTGGTCATTGCCATGGGCGCCGCGCTCGGCTGGTTGTCGACGCGCGATCGCGAGACGGGCGAAGCGCCGCAGCCGCCCGGCGCCGGCCGCGCCGATCCGCTGGAGCGCGGGCGTCAGCTCGTCGCGCTCGGCGACTGCCGCGCCTGCCACACCGCGCGCGGCGGTGCCGCCTACGCGGGCGGCCGCGCGATCGCCACGCCGTTCGGCACTTTCTATGCGCCGAACATCACGCCCGATGAAGAGACCGGCATCGGTCGCTGGAGCGCCGACGATTTCTGGCGCGCGATCCACGACGGCCGCAGCCGCGACGGCAAGCCGCTCTATCCGACCTTCCCGTACACCAACTTCACCAAGCTCAGCCGCGGCGACGCGGATGCGATGTTCGCCTACCTGCGCACGCAGCCGCCCGTGCACCAGGCCAGCCGCGCGCACGAGCTGAAGTTTCCGTACAACCATCGTCTGCTGCTCGTCGGCTGGCGCCTGCTGTTCTTCCGGCCCGGCGTCTATCAAGGCGATGCGACGCGCGACGCGCAGTGGAATCGCGGCGCCTATCTCGTGCAGGGTCTCGGCCACTGCAGCGCCTGCCACGAAGCACGCAATGCGCTCGGCGCGATCCAGTCGCGGGACAATCCGTCCGGCGGCCTGGTGCTGAACTGGTACGCGCCGGCGCTCGCCAGCCGCGCCGAGGCCGGCGTGCAGGACTGGCGCGAGGACGACATCGTCGCCCTGCTTGCGAGTGGCGTGTCGCCACGCGGCTCGGCGATGGGACCGATGGCCGAGGTCGTCTACGAGAGCCTGCAGCACGCCGACGCGGCCGATCTGCGCGCCATGGCCGTGTACCTGAAATCGCTGCGCGACAGCGGCGCGCCGTCCGCCGCCGGTTTCCAGAGCGTGCCGCGCAAGGCGGTCGAGGCGATGCGTCGCGACGGGGAGAAGCTCTACGCCGAGCATTGCGCGCAGTGTCACGGCGATCAGGGCCAAGGCCGCGCGCCGGCGGCGCCGCCGCTGGCCGGCAACCGCGCCGTGCTGATGACTTCGGCGGTCAATCCGATCCGCATTGTGCTGTTCGGCGGCTACACGCCGTCGACCGCCGGCCATCCGCGGCCCTTCGGCATGCCGCCGTTCTCGCCGACGCTGAGCGACGAGCAGATCGCCGCGGTGCTGACCTACGTGCGCACGTCCTGGGGCAACGCGGCGCGGCCGGTCGCCGGCGTCGAGGTCCGCGACAACCGCTCGGGACCGCTGTGGTGAAGCGTCGCGCCGCAGCCTAGACCGCGCCCTGGTCGGACGGCGTGTCGCTCGCCGTCGCCGTCTTCTTCGCGGCGCGCTTGCGCGCCCGCGGCTTGCGCCTGCGCGGCGGCGCGGCCGGCGCGCTCTCGGGGTCGCCGTCGTCGCCCTGCGGCTCGCCGTCCTCGTTGATGCGCAGGCGCGAGGTGAACTTCTTCCAGGCCGGCGTCTTGCGCAGCACGTCGAAGTTGCTGCGCACGAACTGCGAGGCGTCGAAGCCGCTCGCGGCGCCGATCTTGTCGCGCAGGAACGCCACCACATCCTCCTGGATGCCGGAGACGTCGGGCAGGCCGAGGAAGCGGCGCAGCTCTTCCGGCTGCACCTCGATTTCGATCTTGATCTGCATGGGCGGCTCCTTTACGAGGCGCGCGCGGCGACGATGAAGAGGCCGATCATGCAGGCGATGCCGCCGGCCCAGAGCAGCGAACGCAGCGTCGCCTTGTCGGCGATGTAGCAGAGACCGTACAGCACGCGCAGCACGATGAAGGCGACGGCGAGCGCATCGGCCGTCGCGTTCGCGCCGGCGACGACGTGGGCGATGATCACCGCCGCCGCGAAGGGCGGAAAGGCCTCGAAGCTGTTGAGTTGCGCCCAGTGCGCGCGCTTGCGCCAGCCGCTGCTCTGCTCTAGGTACTCGCGCGGCGCGGCATTGTCGAAGCGCTTGCTCGACTTGGCGGCGAGGGTGAACGGAAACGGCAGCAAGGCAGCGACCAGCACGCACCACAAGGCAATCGTCACGGCAGTTCCCCTTGTTCTCGTCGTGGTCCGAGCATAACAGCCGCTGCCGCGACGGCGAGCGGCCGCAGCGCAGGCCGGGGATTGCGCGGCGGCAAACCGCGCCGCGCCCGCTTCAGACGCGGTACGCGCCGAACTTCATGACCTTGGCCACCTGGCGCATGAGGCCGCGCACCGGTGCCGGCAGCGGCGCGCCGCCGGCCTGCTCGGCTTCCCGGCCGTGGCGTTCCTCGTCGCGGCGCATGGTTTCCAGGATCGCGCGGCCGCGCCGGTCCTGTTCCGGCAGCTGACCGAGATGTTCGGCCAGATGCTCGGAGACCTGACGCTCGGTCTCGTTGACGAAGCCGAGGCTCCAGGCGTCGCCGCGCAGGCCGGCGAGGGCGCCGATCGCGAACGAACCGGCGTACCAGAACGGCTGCAGCTTGCTCGGCGCGTCGCCCAGTTCGGCGAGCCGCTCCTCGCACCAGCGCAGGTGATCGCGCTCCTCGCGCGCGGCCTCGAGCAGATGGCGGCGGGTTTCCGGGTTGCGCGCGGTCAGCGCCTGGCCGTGGTACAGCGCCTGCGCGGCGATTTCGCCGGCGTGGTTGATGCGCATCAGGCCCGCCACGTGGCGACGCTCGCGCTCGGCCAGCGCGGCGTCCGGCTGGCGGACCGCCGGATTGGCGCGACCGGCGCCGCGCTCGCGCTCGGCGAGCAGCGAGAGTCCGCGGCCGAGCAGCGACAGCAGCGGATCGGCCGGGCGCAATTCGCGCAGGGTGGCGGAGGGCGTCTTGGCTTGAGGGCTCATGTGCGCATTCTAGAAGTTTTTCAACCACGGATTTCACCGATTCCACCGCAGAACGGTCGAAAATCCCGCAAGGCCAGTCTGTGTAATCTGTGAAATCTGCGGTTTCCGCTTTTCGGCCCGTAGAATGGCCGCCCGTTCAGTATTTCCAGACCTGTGCAACTCAAATCCGCCCAGCTCGCCTCGCATCTCGCCAAGGGCCTGGCGCCGATCTATCTGGTCGCCGGCGAGGAGCCGCTGCTGATCCAGGAAGCGCTCGACGCGATCCGCGCCGCGGCGCGCCGCAAGGGCTACAGCGAGCGCGAGGTGTTCGACGTCGAGCGCGGCTTCAGCTGGCAGCGCGTGCTCGAGGCCGGCGCCAGCCTCTCGCTGTTCGCCACGCTGCGCATCGTCGAGATCCGCATGGCGAGCGGGCCGGACGACGAGGGCCGCAAGACCCTGCAGGCGATCGCCGCGCAGCCGCCGCAGGACGTGCTGCTGATCATCAGCTGCGGCGCGCTCGACAAGCGCCAGCGCGAGGCGCCGTGGGCGAGGGCACTCGACGCCGCCGGCGCGATGCTCTACGTCTGGCCGGTGAAAAGCGAGGAGTTCGTGCCCTGGCTCGACGCGCGCCTCAAGGCCGCCGGCGTGCAGGCCGATGCCGACGCGGTGAAGCTGCTCGCCGAGCGCACCGAAGGCAATCTGCTCGCCGCCGCGCAGGACGTGGAAAAGCTGAAGCTGCTGTTCCCCGGCGAACGCATCAGCGCCGAGATGCTGGCGCAGGCGGTCGCCGACAGCGCGCGCTTCGAGGCTTTCGATCTCAACGACCGTGTGCTCGACGGCGACGCCGAAGGCAGCGTGCGCAGCCTGCAGCGCCTGCGCGAGGAAGGCTATGCGCCGCTGGAAATCCTCGGTGCGCTGTCGTGGTCGCTGCGCTCGCTCGCCAAGGCGGCGATCCACTACGCCAAGCTGCGCGACGCGGCGGCGGCCTGCGAGGCGGCCGGCATCTTCCGCGCGCAGCAGGCCAAGTACCTGCGCGCCGTGCCGCGCGTGCGGCCGGCCGAGGCGCTCGGCTGGATGCAGCGCGCGGCGCGCGTCGACCAGATGGTCAAGACCGGCCAGGAAGCGGCGGCCTGGGAAGAATTGCTAACATTGATCCTCGCCGCCAGTGGGGCGGCCCCGCGTCAGACTCGATCATGACAGCCGCTGCAAAGCCGGTCCGTGCCAGGACCGAGAACATCGCCGCCTACATGCGTGACCGCGGCCTGCGCGCGCGCGCCGCCTCGCGCCTGCTGGCGAAGGCCGACACCGGCACCAAGAACGCCGCGCTGTTCGCGCTCGCGCAGGGCCTTCTCGACGAAGCCAGGAGCATTCTCGAAGCCAATGCCCAGGACATGCGCGAGGGCCGCAACGCCAAGCTCGACGCCTCGCTGCTCGATCGTCTCGAACTGAATCCGAAACGCATCGAGGCCATGGCCGACGGCGTGCGCCAGGTCGCGGCGCTGGCCGATCCGGTCGGCGAGATCAGCGACATGAAGCTGCGCCCGTCCGGCATCCAGGTCGGCCGCATGCGCGTGCCGCTCGGCGTGGTCGGCATCATCTACGAATCGCGGCCCAACGTGACCGCCGACGCCGCCGCGCTGTGCCTGAAGTCCGGCAACGCGGCGATCCTGCGCGGCGGCTCGGAAGCGCTGCATTCGAATCTCGCCATCGCGCGCTGCATCGAGCGCGCGCTGCTCGATGCCGGCCTGCCGAAGGACGCCGTGCAGATCCTCGATACCACCGACCGGCGCGCCGTCACCGAAATGGTGGCGATGCCGGAGTTCGTCGACGTCATCATTCCGCGCGGCGGCAAGGGCCTGGTCGCGGCGGTGTCGGAAGCCGCGCGGGTGCCGGTGATCAAGCATCTCGACGGCATCTGCCACGTCTACATCGACGCCGAGGCCGATCTGGAAAAGGCCGTCGCCG
Organism: Solimonas soli DSM 21787; assembly: GCF_000474945.1. Taxonomy (GTDB): domain Bacteria; phylum Pseudomonadota; class Gammaproteobacteria; order Nevskiales; family Nevskiaceae; genus Solimonas; species Solimonas soli. The sequence goes on from NZ_AXDW01000017.1 coordinate 52,201, forward strand.
TCGCCGTCAACGCCAAGACGCAGCGCTACGGCACCTGCAACACCATGGAGACGCTGCTGGTCGACGCGCCGATCGCCGCGCGCGTGCTGCCGACGCTCGCCGAGATCTATGCCGAGGCCGGCGTCGAACTGCGCGCTTGCGAGCGCACGCGCAAGATCCTTCCCGAGGCCGGCACGGCGACCGAGGAAGACTGGCACACCGAATACCTCGCGCCGATCCTCTCGATCCGCGTCGTCGACGGCCTCGATGCGGCGATCGACCACATCACCCGCTACAGCTCGCAGCACACCGATGCGATCGTCACCGAGAACCTGACGAAGGCGCGCCGCTTCCTGCGCGAAGTCGATTCGAGCTCGGTGATGGTCAATGCCTCGACGCGTTTCGCCGACGGCTACGAATACGGCCTCGGCGCCGAGATCGGCATCAGCACCGACAAGTTCCACGCGCGCGGTCCGGTCGGCCTCGAAGGCCTGACCTCGCTGAAGTGGATCGTCATGGGCGACGGTTCGGTCCGGTAGTGCTCGATCACATCGGCCTGGTCGTCGCGGACTACGAGCGCAGCAAGGCGTTCTACCGGGCGACGCTCGCGGCGATCGGTTTCGAGCTGGTGATGGAGCTCGACGAAAAAGTCCTCGACCGCGCGCACGCCGGCTTCGGCGAGCCGCCGAAACCCGAATTCTGGATCAGCGCCGGCGCAACGGGCGCAGCGCCGGGACCCTCGTTCACCGCGCCGCCGGTGCACGTCGCGTTCCGCGTCCGTGCGCGCGCACTGGTCGACGCTTTCCATCGCGCGGCGCTGGCCGCCGGCGCGCGCGACAACGGTGCGCCGGGCCTGCGGCCGCACTACCATGCCGACTACTACGGCGCGTTCGTGCTCGACCCGGACGGCCACAACATCGAGGCGGTCTGCCATGCTCCCGGGTGAGTGCTCTCGCGTGGTCGCCGCCGCATGAGGGCGATCGGCGTGTTCGGCGGCGCGTTCGCGCCTTTCCACAACGGCCATCTGCGCGTCGCCATCGAGGCGCGCGAGCGTCTCGATCTGACACAGGTACGGCTCATTCCCACCGCGCACGCCGCGCACCGGCCGGATTCGCGGGTCTCGCCGCAGCGCCGCCTCGAATGGCTGCGCGCGGCGGTGCGCCGCGAGAAGGCACTGGTGCCGGACGACCGCGAGATCCTGCGGGACGGCGTCTCGTACACGGTCGACACGCTCGAGGAACTGCGCCGCGACTTTCCGCGCGCGGCGCTGGTGCTGCTGATGGGCGCCGACGCCTTCGAGCACTTCCACACCTGGAACCGCTGGCAGCAGATCGTCGAGCTCGCCCACATCGCCGTCATCGCGCGGCCCGGCAGCGCGCTGCAGCTCAGCGCCGAGACGCGCGAAGTGCTGGAGGGCCGGCGCACGGATTCGGTGGCGGCGCTGCACGAACAGACCGCCGGCCTGTGGCTGCCACTCGAATTCCCGCCGCTCGACATTTCCGCGACGCGCATCCGCCGTCTGCTCGCGCAGCAGCGTTCCGTGCGTGGCCTGGTGCCGGATGCGATACTGAACACGATGACTGCCGCCGACATCGCGGCGCTGACGCAGGACAACGATGCAACCAAACATTAAGAAGCTCGATCCGCTCGCGCGCCTCGCCTATCAGGCGCTCGATGACATGAAGGGCCAGAGCATCACGGTGCTGAACGTGATGAAGCTGACGACGGTCACCGACACCATGATCATCTGCACCGGCACCTCGAACCGCCACGTCAAGTCGCTCGCGCAGAGCGTCGCCGAGGAAGCCAAGCATGCCGGCTACCAGCCGCTCGGCATCGAAGGCGCCGATCAGGGCGAATGGGTGCTCGTCGATCTCGGCGGCGTCGTGGTGCACGTGATGCAGGCCCAGGCGCGCGCGTTCTACCAGCTCGAGAAGCTGTGGGCGGTGGCCGAGGAGAGCGAGGACGCGCCGGTCGAGGCCAGGCCGAAGAAGGCCAGGCCGGCCATGAAGAAATCCGCCAAGAGCGGCAAGCCGGCGGCCAAGAAAGCGGCCGGAAAAGCTGCGGGAAAAGCTGCCGGAAAGGCTTCCGCCAGGCCGGCGGCCAAGAAGGCGGCGAAGAAGGCACCGGCCAAGAAGACGGTGCGCAGGAAGTAGCGCGGCGTCGGCGTGCGCATCTGGCTGATCGCCGTCGGCACGCGCATGCCGGACTGGGTGCAGACCGCCTACGCGGACTACGCGGCGCGCCTGCCGCACGAATGCCGGCTCGAGCTCGTCGAGATCGCGCCGGCACAGCGCGGCAAGAACGCCGACATCGCCCGCGCCAGGCAGCAGGAAGGCGAGAAGATCCTCAAGGCCCTGCCGCGCGATGCGCACGTCATCGCCCTCGATGAGCACGGCCGGCAGCTGAGCAGCCTCGAATGGTCGCGCGAGCTGCAGGGCTGGATGCAGTCGGGCCGCGACACCGCGCTGCTGATCGGCGGACCCGACGGCCACGCGCCCGAGGTGCTGGCGCGCGCCGATCGCAAATGGGGCCTGTCGAAGCTGACCCTGCCGCACGCGCTGGTGCGCGTGTTCGTCGCCGAGCAGCTGTTCCGCGCCTGGAGCGTGCTGGCGAATCACCCGTATCACCGCGCCTGAGCGCGGCCGTGCCGACGATGACCGGCGCGGGCGGTTCTAGGCCATGGTGCCGCGCAAGGCGCGCACGCCTTGCTCCAGATCGGCCGCTTTCACCTGTGCCGGCGGGATCGGCGCCGCGGCGACCAGCTCGATGCGCGACCAGAAGCGGCTCGGCAGTCGCATGCGCGCGAGGAAATTGTTGCGGCTGAAGAAGCTGCCCCACAGGCCGCGCAAAGCCATCGGCACGACCGGTGCCGGCGTGCGTGCGACGATTTTCTCGATGCCGCTGCGGAACTCGCCGATCTCGCCGTCGCGCGTCAGCTGGCCTTCCGGGAAGATGCCGATGATGTCGCCGGCCTCGAGCGCGGCGGCGATCTCGTCGAAGGCGCGATGCATTAGCGCTTCGTCTTCCTTGGCCGGTGCGATCGGGATCGCGCGCGCGGTGCGGAAGATGAAGCTGAGCACCGGAATCCGGAAGATCTTGTGGTACATCACGAAGCGGATCGGCCGGCGCACATTGCCGCCGATGATCAGCGCGTCGACGTAGCTGACGTGATTGGCGGCGACGATCACCGGACCTTCGTCGGGAATGTGCTCGAGGCCAGTCTTGCGGATGCGGTAGAGCGTGTTGATCAGCAGCCACACCAGCAGGCGCATGAGGAATTCCGGCGCCAGCGTGTAGATGAACACCGCCACCGCGGCGTTCATCAGCGCCGTGGTCAGCAGCAGCTGCGGAATCGTCAGGCCGGCCTTGAGGAAGACGATCGCCAGCAATGCGGCGCCGACCATGAACAGCGCGTTGAGGATGTTGTTGCCGGCGATCACGCGCGAGCGGTGCGTCGCCGCCGTGCGCAGCTGGATCAGCGCGTAGAGCGGCACGATGTAGAAGCCGCCGAACACGCCGGTCAGCAGCAGATCCCAGGCGATGCGGTGATTGCTGGCGGCGGAGAGGAACTGCATCGCCGTCTGCTCGTGCACCGTGGCGAGATTCGGCGCGGCGAAGAACAGATCGATGCCGAAGATCGTCAGGCCGATCGAGCCGAGCGGCACGAGGCCGATCTCGACCTGACGGCCGGACATGCGTTCGCAGAGCAGCGAGCCGATGCCGATGCCGACCGAGAAGATGGTCAGCAGCAGCGTCACGACCGAGGCATCGCCGCCGAGGAACTGCTTGGTGTAGTTCGGCAGCTGCGACAGGAACATCGCGCCGTAGAACCAGAACCATGAGATGCCGAGCACCGCCAGCAGCACGACGCGGTTGCCGCGCAGGAAGCGCAGGTTGTCGCGCGTCTCGCTGTACGGATTCCAGTTGATGCGCAGTTCGGCGACGGCCGGCGGCGCCGGCGGAATGAAGCGCGCGGCGAGCCAGCCGGCGACGGTGACGGCGATCAGCACGGCGCTGACCCAGGGGGCGCCGTTGCCGCGCGCGATCAGCCAGCCGCCGAGCATGGTGCCGAGCAGGATGGCGAGGAACGTCGCGGCCTCGATCATGGCGTTGCCGCCGACCAGTTCCTCGCTGCGCAGATGCTGCGGCAGGATCGAGTACTTCACCGGCCCGAACAGCGCCGCCTGCGTGCCCATCAGGAACAGCACGGCGAGCAGGAAGGGCAGCGACTGCAGCGCGAAGCCGGCCGCCGCGAGCAGCATCACGGCGATTTCGAAGACCTTGGTGAAGCGGATCAGCAGCGCCTTGTCGTACTTCTCGGCAATCTGCCCGGCGGTCGCCGAGAACAGGAAGAACGGCAGGATGAACAGGCCGCCGGCGAGATTCACGTAGAAGTCGATCTGCGCCGGCGTCAGCCGCGCGATGCCGAAGCCGATCAGGATCACCAGCGCGTTCTTGTAGACGTTGTCGTTGAAGGCGCCGAGCGCCTGCGTGACGAACAGCGGCGCGTAGCGGCGCTCGCCGAGCAATGCGAACTGCGAAGTTTCCTGATGCGAATCCTGCGCTGGCTGGCTCATGCGCCGCGATCCCCCGATCCCTGCCGATGGCCGCAACAGCATATCGGTTCGCGACACGGCGTCTGCTAGGCTGCCCGCAAGACATGCGAGGAGCTGCACCGCCGATGGCGAAGAACGCCGCCTGGCTGCTGGCCGAACTGCCTGAACTCGAACGCGCCGGAGTCGTCGATGCCGCGACCGCCGCGCGCCTGCGCGCGCACTACGCCGACGCGCCCGAGCGCGGCGCCGCGCTCGGCGTGTCGGCGGTGCTCGGCGCGCTGCTGGTCGGCCTCGGCGTGATCCTGCTGGTCGCCCACAACTGGGATGCCTGGAGCCGCGGCCTGCGTCTGTTGGTGACCGCGCTGCCGCTGGCCGCCGGCCAGGGCGCCTGCTGGTTCGCGCTGCGGCGCCGCGCCGATTCGCGCGTCTGGCGCGAAGGCGCCGCGGTGTTCTCGGCGCTGGCCTTCGCCGCGGCGCTGGCGCTGGTGGCGCAGATTTTCCAGTTCGGCGGCGACCTCGATCGCTACCTGCTGAGCTGTGCGCTGGTCGCGCTGCCGCTGGTCTACGCGCTCGACGCCAGCCTGCTCGCGGTGCTGGTCGGCGGCGCCTGGCTCGGCTGGGTCGCCGCCCAGGCCGCCGGCGCGCGCGAACCCTTGCTGGTGCTGCTCGCCTACGCGACGCTGCTGCCGCACGCGGTGTCGGTGCATCGCCGCGAACCCGCGGGTCTGCGCAGCGTGATGCTGGTCGGCTGGCTGGTGCCGCTGCTGTTCGCGGCGCTGACTCTGGCGATGCCGCTGGCGCGGCAGCTGGCCGCCCTGTGGCTCGGCAGCTGCGCGCTGCTGCTGATCCTGCTCGATGACGTGTCCGGCGCCGGCGGCGCCTTCGTGCGCCGCCCGCTGCGCGCCTACGGCGAGCTCGGCTGGGCGCTGGTCGCGCTCGGTGCGACCTTCCCCGAGTTCTGGAGCTCGCGCGGCTGGTTCGGCAACGGCGAGCGCGCGGCGCTCGCGCAGATCGGCGCCGTGCAGTGGCTGGTGCTGGCCGTCGCCGCCGCGCTCGTGCTGCGTGCCCTGCTGCGGCGGCGCTGGCTGCCCGCCGCACTGGCGCTGCCGGTCGCCGGCCTCGTGCTCGCCGAAGGCCTGCCGCTGGCGCCGCTGCCGCTCGCCGTGTTCTTCAACGCCTACGTGCTGGCGATCGGCGTCGCGCTGATCGCCGGCGGCCTGCGCGAGCGCGCGCTGCGCGTGATCAGCAGCGGCCTGACGCTGCTCGCCGTGCTGGTGCTGCTGCGCTTCTTCGGCAGCGAGTGGCCGTTCGTGATGCGCGGCGTCGCCTTCGTCGGCGTCGGCCTGGCCTTTCTCGGCGCGCACGCCTGGCTGCGGCGCAGGCTGCGGCCATGAGGCGCGCCTGGGCCCTCGCGCTGCTGCTCCTCGCCTGCGCCTTGCAGTGGGCGCTGCCGGCGGCACTGGCGCTGCGCAGCGAGCAGGCCTTGCGCAGCGGCGCGCGCTACTACCTGCGTACCGCACCGCTCGATCCGCTCGATCCTTTTCGCGGCCGCTACGTGACGCTGAGCTTCGACGCGCGCGCGCCGGTCCGCGCCGCCGATGCCTGGCAGTACGGCGAACGCGTCTACGTGCCGATCCGCACCGGCGCCGATCGCTACGCGAGCTTCGGCGCTCCGTCGCGCACGGCGCCGGCCGAGGGTGATTACCTGGAGGCGCGCGTCGGCGGATTTCCCGCCGACGGTGTGATCAGCCTGCGCCTGCCCTTCGATCGCTACTACCTCGACGAACACGCCGCGCCGGCCGCCGAGCGCGCCTATCGCGAGGCCAACGGCCGCGACGCCAAGGTCGAGGCCTACGTCTCGATCCGCGTGCGCGGCGGCCATGCCGCGCTCGAGGAGCTGTTCATCGACAACCGGCCGCTGCGCCAGTACCTGCGCGAGGCGCCGCCGCCGCGCTGAGACGGCGCCGGCCGGCGGCGGCTCAGCGGCCGTGGTCGCTCGCCACGACGTCGATCACCGTGACGTCGATCGCGCCGGGCGGCGAATACACCTGGATCCAGCGCGTGCCGCCGGGCAGCGGCAGCCGCGCGACGGTATGCCGCCAGTCGCGGAACAACAGCTGCGCGCCGAGCGCCTGCAGCTCGCGCCGGTAGTGCCAGTGGATCTCGGTGAGTGCGCGGCGATCGCGATCCACGCGCGGCACCCAGCGCCGCGTGCAAGCGGCGCCGTCGATCCAGGTGTCGCGCGAACCGCGCTCGCCGGCCATGCGGACCGCGGCGCCGGCGGCGCGCGCCGCCTCGCCGTGCTGCGCCACGTAGGCCGGCGGCGCGGCGAGATCGCAGCCGGCGGCCGCGGCGACGAGCGAGGGCGCGCCGGAAGCGGCGACGGCGAGCAGCAGGACGAGGGCGCGCACGGCCGGCTCAGAAATCGGATTCGAACTGCAGCGTGTACAGCTGCTGCGTGCCAGCGCCGTGCGAGCGCAGCAGTTCGCCGTTGAGGCCGAGGCGGAAGCGCCGCGCCAAGGTCAGCGACACGCCGAGGCCGACGTCGACGCCGACGCCGTCGTCGCGCCGGCTGTACGTGCGCTGCGCGGTGCGCAGCTCGGTCCTGCTGGTCCACCAGTAGGCGCCGAAGCGCGGCGTGAAGGCCACCGGCCCGGTGATCGGCAGGCGCAGGCGCAGCGCGGCCAGCGCCATGTCGCCGCCGACCGGCAACTCGTCGGCCAGTTCGCGGACCAGGGCCCGGCCGTCGCCGAGATCGCCGCTGATCTGCGCCTTGCTCTGGCCGAAGCGCAGCCAGCCGAGTTCGACGTCGGCGAGCGGCAGCCAGTGATAGCCGACGTAGAGGCCGCCGCCGGGATGGCGATCGTCGAGGCGCGCGCTGACGTCGTGACCGGCGTCGCGCAGTTCCTGCGTCAGACCGCGGCCGGTGCTGCTGCCGTCGCTGAAGCCGGCGCGCAGGCCGGCGTACCAGTCGCCGGCCGCCGCCGTGCTGGGCAGCAGCGCGGCGGCGAGACCGAGCGCGGCGAGCGGCGCCGCCAGACGCCGCGCCGCGCGGCGCAGCGCCAGCAGCAGCGCGAGTCCGGCCAGCAGCGGCAGGCCCAGCGCACCGCCGCCGCGCCGGGCCTTGCCTTCCTCGCCCGGCAGCTGCTGGCTGTCGTTGTCGACGATCGTCACCGTCGCGTTGCTGCGTGCGCCGAGCGTGGCGCCGGTCGCGGCACTGAGGGTGACGGTGAAGGTCTCGTTGCTCTCGATGTCGGCATCGTTGGTGATGGCGATGGTGAAGGTCTTGGTCGCGCCGTCGCCGTCCGCCCAGTCGAGCGTGCCGCTCGCCGCGCCGTAGTCGCTGCCCGCCTGCGCCGTGCCATTGGCCGTCGCGTAGTGGACGCTGGCCGCGCCGTCGCTGCCGTCGCTGCGCGTGACGCTGATCGTCAGCGTGCCGGCGCCTTCGTTGACGCTGTAAGTCGCCGCGTTGAGCTGCAGGCTGCCGTTCTGCGGCGCTTCCGGATCTAGCACGGTGAAACCGTTTTCGAGCGTCGCGAACGGGCCTTCGGCCGACTGGCCGCCGCGCACGTCGCGCGGGCCCGGCGTCGCGTCGGCGGCGATCGTCAGGCGCGCGGTCGCCGTGGTGCCGTTGACGAGATGGAGGTTCGAGAGCGTCACGCCGTCGCCGATCTCGAAGCCCGAGCCACCGAAGAAGCCGATGCCGCTCAGCGTCACGTCGAGGCTCTGGCCGGGACGGCCGCTGTTCGGCGCGATTTCGGTGATGTTGAACTGCGCGATGTCCGGCACCGCGCCGAACGAGGTGCCGGTCTGCAGCACCGTGCTGGCACCGGCATCGAGCGTGCGGTTCCACTGCAGCGCCGCGCCGTTGTCGAGGCATTCGTCGCGCACCACGTTGTCGAGCTGGCCGGCGCCGATCAGCTGCCAGATTTCGCTGTAGCCCTTGGCCGCGTAGGCGTCGGCCGGCGTCTGCGGGATCAGCAGGATGAAGTAGTCGCTTTGCTGATCGCCCTCCGTGCAATTGCGGCCGCCCGGGCTCGACGAGGTGGTGTCGACGTACGGAAAGCCGCTGTCGTCATTGGCGAGGTAGATGTCGCCGGCGAAGAAGGCCTTGAAGGTGCGAGGCATGTTGTCGGTGTTGCGTACCGTCCAGCTGGCGCTGTAGTAGTTGCGGCCGTTGACGTAGCTGACCTGCAGCGTCGCGCGCAGGCCGGTGGCGCCGGCATCGGTGACGACGGTTACGCGATACGGGTCGTTGGCCGTGCCGCTGCCGGTGACGCCGCTGATCGAAACCGGCGTCAGCACCTGGTAGGGCTTGCCGAGCCCGAGCGCCAGGCCGCCGGTCGCGGTGCCGTCCGGGTGCTCCTCGAAGTTCGGCGCGTACAGCTCGCCGCCGGTGGCGATGAACCAGCCGAGGTCCGCGGTCTGCTCGGCATTGTCCGGGAACATCTGGCCGACGCCCGGATTCTCGGCGTTGAGAATCTGGAACGAGGTGTCGCTGCCGATGCGGATGGTCAGCGGATTGCCGCTGATGGTGGTGACCTGCGGCGCCGCCGCCCCGGCGTCGAGCGCGAGCGCGGCCAGCAGGCCGAACAGACAGAGGCGCCAGAAATGGCGCGAGACCACGGTGAACATTCCCAATCTCCTTGACATGAAAGCCGGTCCGAATCGCCACGCCCGGGGGTGCGTGCCGGACCGGCCGCCGATCCCCGACAGGGCGGCGAGAGTGGCGAAGCGGGGACGGGAAGTCCTGACAGAAACCTCACACATCGCGCAGCGCGTGCGCTGCGTCGCGGTTTGCGCGGCGATCGGCGGCCCGGCGCGTGAACGGGTTCGCAGTCCGCGCGGCTGATCGTGCCGGGGTGGCCTGCCAGGCTTGGCGGCCGAGGCAAGGCGCAGCGCTGCCGCCGATGGAACGGGTGGTGCCGGTCTACGAGCGTGAGGGGAACCGGCAATCGCCGGCGATGCCGGTCGGCGGGATCGATGCGGCGCCCGCGCGCGCCGGCCACGGTCGCACCGCCGAGGCTCGCGTGCCGCTCACGAAAATGCGCGCAGCGGTCGAACGCCGGTTGCGGCCGACGCGCGCGGCGCGTCGCGCGTACACGCGTCGGCTTGGCGCGCGCCGCGCGCCCGCGCGTTCAGTCGGCGGCTGCGCCGCCGCCGCCGAGCTGCAGCGCCAGCGCGTACAGCTCCTTCTTGCGGGCGCCGGTGATCTCGGCGGCGACGCGCGCCGCGCGCGAGGCCGGCATTTCGCGGAGCAGCAGGCGCAGCACGCGCTCGCCTTCGCCGGCGCGCGGATCGTCGGCCGGCGGCGCGCCGCCGATCACCAGCACGAATTCGCCGCGCGCGCGGTTGACGTCGGCGGCGAGCCAGGCCGCGACCTCGGCCGCGCCGGCGCGCACGCTCTGTTCGTAGAGCTTGGTCAGCTCGCGCGCCAGGCACAGCGGCCGTTCGCCGCCGAGCACGGCGGCGATGTCGGCGACGCAGTCGGCGATGCGGTGGCTCGATTCGTAGACGATCAGGGTGCGCGTTTCCGGCGCCAGCTCGGCGAGCCGTTCGCGCCGCGCCGCACCCTTCGCCGGCAGGAAGCCTTCGAACACGAAGCGGTCGGAGGCGATGCCGGAAATCGACAGCGCGGCGATCGCCGCGCAGGGCCCCGGAATGGCCAGCACCGGCAGGTTCGCCTTGCGCGCCGCGCGTACCACGGCGAAGCCGGGATCGGAGATCAGCGGCGTGCCGGCGTCGGACACCAGGGCCAGCGCGTCGCCGCCCTGCAGCCGCGCAACCAGGCGCGCGCAGATTTCGTCCTCGTTGTGCTCGTGCACCGCGATCAGCGGTTTGCGGATGCCGAAATGCGTGAGCAGGTTGGCGGTGTTGCGCGTGTCCTCGGCGCAGATCGCGGCGACACCGTCGAGCACTTCCTGCGCGCGCGGCGCAAGATCGTCGAGATTGCCGATCGGCGTGGCGACGACATAAAGATGACCGGGCGCGATGCGCGGGCTGCCGCTCATGGGCGGACTCGTGCGTCGCGTGCCTTGCCGGCCTGCGCGCCGCCGAGGCGGGAGCGCGGCGAGCGCGGGCCTGCGGCCGGAATGCTTTGGCGGCGTGTCATACTCGACATTATGGTGCCGAACGCTCTGCTCCCCAAAGCCATTGTCGCGCTCTTGCCGGCGCTGCTCTACGCCTGCTCGGAGATTCCGTCGAAGCCGCCGCCGGGCACGGTGCAGCGCACGAGCCCGCGCGTGCAGGCCGCGCCGCCCGCGCCGGCCGGCGTAACGGCGCCGCCGCCGGCGGCCTATGCCGCGCCCGCGCCCGCGCCGGCGCGCAGCGGCGGCGGCCTGGCCCTGCTGCTGCCGCTGAGCGGCGCCTATTCGGCGGCGGCGGAATCGGTGCGCGACGGCTTCGTCAGCGCCTATTTCGGCGATGCCGCGCACGCGCGCCTGCGCGTTTACGACATCGGCGCCACGGTCGATACACTGCGCGCCGCCTATCAGCAGGCGCTCAACGACGGCGCCGGCTTCATCGTCGGGCCGCTGCGCAAGGAAGACGTCACCGCGCTCGCCGGCTTCGTGCCGCCGGTGCCGGTGCTGGCGCTCAACTATCTCGATGCCGGCGTCGCGGCGCCGTTCAACTTCTTCCAGCTCGGCGTCGCGCCGGAGGACGAGGCGCGCGCTGCCGCGCGTCAGGCGCTGGCGCTCGGCCAGCGCCGCGCCGTCGCTCTGGTGCCGGATGCCGACTGGGGCGCGCGCGTGCTCGCCGCCTTCGACGAGACCTTGCGCGCCAACGGCGGCGCGGTGGTGCGCTCGCAGCGCTACGCGCAGGGCGCGATCGACGTGTCGAAGACCATCGCCGACCTCATGGGCGTCAGTGCCAGCGAGGATCGCCACAAGGCGCTGACCGCGGTGCTCGGCGAGAAGAGCGAGTTCGAGTCGGCGCGGCGCGGCGACATCGATCTGGTCTTTCTGGCGGCGCGCCCGCAGGACGCGCAGCTGCTGATTCCGCAGCTGCGCTTCAACCGCGCCGGCGATCTGCCGATCTACGCGACGGCGCTGATCTACGACGGCAAGCCGGGCGGCGATCTCAATGGCCTGCGTTTCTGCGATGCGCCCTGGCTGATCGGGCAGTCGGACGCGCTCAGCGCGCAGCGCAGCGCCGCGAACGGACTGTCGACGGCGACGCCTCGCCTGTTCGCGCTCGGCCGCGACGCATACACGCTGGCCGCCGGCCTGCAGCGCGGCGCGCTGCGCGTCGGCGATGCGATCGACGGCGCCAGCGGGCGTCTCGAGTGGCGCGACCGCAGCGTGGTCGGCCGCAGCCTCGAGTGCGCGCAGATCAACGGCGACGGCCTGCGCGCGCTGTCGATGGCCGGCGCGCCGCCCTCGAGTCCGTGAACGGCGCCGCCGCCGAGGACGCCGCGCTGCGGCTGCTCGAGCGGCAGGGCCTGAAGCTGGTCGCGCGCAATGCGCGCTTCCGCGGCGGCGAACTTGATCTGGTGATGCGCGAGGGCGAGACGCTGGTGATCGTCGAGGTGCGCGCGCGCGGCGCGAGCCGTTTCGCCTCGGCACTGGAGTCGGTCGACGCGCGCAAGCGCGGCAAGGTTCTGCTCGCCGCGCAGCTGTTCCTCGCCGCGCATCCGGAACACGCCGAACGCGCCGTCCGCTTCGACGTCGTCGCCTTCGACGAGGGCCGGCCGCAGTGGCTGAAGGCCGCCTTCGACGCCGGCTAGCGTCCGCGCCACAATAGGCGCATGAGCACTTTCATCGAACAGGCCATCGAACAACGCTTCCGCCGGCATTTCGAGGCCAGCATCGCCGCGCAGCAGGCGACGCTCGCGCAGGTGTTGCCGGCGCTGACGCGCGCCGCCACGGCGATGGCCGACGCGCTGCGCCGCGACCGGAAGATCCTGGCCTGCGGCAACGGCGGTTCGGCCGCCGACGCGCAGCACTTCGCCGCCGAGCTGACCGGCCGCTTCGAGCGCGAGCGTCGCGGCCTGCCCGGCCTGTCGCTGACCGTCGACACCTCGGCACTGACCGCGATCGGCAATGACTACGGCTTCGAACGCGTGTTCGCCAAGCAGGTCGAGGCGCTGGGCCGCGACGGCGACTGGCTGCTGGCGATCTCGACGTCCGGCAACTCGCCGAATGTCATCAAGGCCCTCGAAGCGGCGCACGCGCAGGGCCTGCGCGTGCTGGCGCTGACCGGCAAGGACGGCGGGGCGATGGCGACGATGCTCAAGGACGGCGACGTCGAGCTGCGCGCCGCCGCCAGCGTCACCGCGCGCATCCAGGAAGTGCACATCGTGCTGCTGCACTGCCTCTGCGACGCGCTCGACGAGCTGCTGTTCCCGCGGCCGTGAGCGCGCCGGCGACGACGCCCGTGCCGCGCGGCCCCCTGCCGCCGGCCGCCGTCGCCCGCCTGCAGGCCGCGCTCGGCGCCGAGCGCGTGCTGACCGATCCGGCCGAGTGTCTCGCCTACGGCTACGACAATTCCAAGCGCGTGGCGCTGCCGCAGGCGGTGGCGTTCGCGCAGTCGCACGACGAGGTCGTCGCCGTCGTGCAGGTCTGCAACGCCTTCGCGCTCCCGCTCGTCGTGCGCGGCCGCGGCACCAACACGACCGGCGCGACGGTGCCGATCGCCGGCGGCGTGGTGCTGTCGCTGGAGCGCATGAACCGCATCCTGCGCATCTCGCCGGGCGATCGGCTGATCGAATGCGAGGCCGGTGTGCTGAATGGCGATGTGCAGGCGGCGGCCGCCGCGCACGGCCTGTTCTGGGCGCCCGATCCGACCAGCCTTGCGTACTCGACGGTCGGCGGCAATCTCGGCTGCTGCGCCGGCGGACCGCGTGCGGTGAAGTACGGCACGGCGCGCGACAATGTGCTCGGCCTGCGCGCGGTGACCGGCGCCGGCACCTCGATCAAGACCGGCTGCACGACGACCAAGGGCGTCGTCGGCTACGACCTCACGCGTCTGCTGGTCGGCAGCGAAGGCACGCTGGGCATCATCACCGAGGCGACGCTGAAGCTGTTGCCGAAGCCGCAGACGACCAAGACCCTGCGCGCCTGCTACGCCGACGTGCGCTCGGCGGCCGAGGCGGTGTCGCGCGTGATGAATCAGCCGGAGACGCCGAGCGCGCTCGAATTCCTCGACGGCGACGCCGTGCAGCTCGCCGAGGCCTATCAGCCGACCGGCGTGCCGGCCGGCGTCGGCGCCATGCTGCTGATGGAAGTCGACGGTCAGCCGGCGTCGATCGACGTCGCGCTGCGCGCCGTCGTCGCCGCCGCCGAAGGGCCGGGCCTGGTCGAGCTGAAGAGCGCGGCGAACGCCGCCGAAACCGAGGCGCTGTGGGCCTGCCGCAAGGCGCTGTCGCCGTCCTTGCGCAGGATCGCGCCGAAGAAGGTCAACGAGGACGTGGTCGTGCCGGTGACGCGCATCCCGGAGCTGGTGACCGGGCTCGCGGCGCTGTCGCGGAAGCACGGCATCCGCATCGTCAACTTCGGCCACGCCGGCAACGGCAACATGCACACCAATCTGCTCGCCGATCCGGAAGACCCGGCGCAGATGCAGGCCGTGCAGGCCTGTCTGCGCGAGGTGTTCCGTCTGGTGCTCGATCTCGAGGGCACGCTGTCGGGCGAGCACGGCGTCGGCATCGAGAAGCGCGATTTCGTCGGCTGGGAGATCGCCGCCGATACGCTGGACGTGATGCGCGCGCTGAAGAAGACGCTCGACCCGCGCGGCATCCTCAACCCGGGCAAGGCGCTGCCGGACTGAGGCGGCCGGCGCGCCGGGTTCAGGACCGATTCACCGGCCCTGTGCTGATCTGCCGGCCCCTGCCTGCTTCGGGAGTCAGCGATGAAAATTCCGGTTCTCTCTTCCGTCTTCGTGCTCGCCGCGCTGGCGGCGATGCCGGCCTTGGCGCAGACCACCGCGCCGTCCGCCGCCGGGCATGCGGCCTCGCAGGCCGCGTCGCCCGATCTCGCCGCGTCGATCGCCAGCGATCCGTTCGTCAAGCTCGACAAGAATCACGACGGCGTCGTGACCAAGGACGAGGCCGACGCCCGGCTGCGCAAGGCCTGGTCGAAGTACGACGCCAATCACGACGGCAAGGTGGATTCCGCCGAGTACGCGGCGGGCGCCAACTAGCGGCCGCGCGCGGCGTCTGCCGCGCTATTTGACGACGCGCAGGTTCGGCCGGCCCGGTCGGGTCGGTTTCGGCGGCTCCGGCTCCGGCGTGGTTTCCGCGCTCGATGCGGCGGTCTTCGGATCGGCGGGTTCGGTCTCGCCGAAGATCACACCTTCGCCGTTCTCGCGCGCGAAGATGGCGAGCACCGCGCCGGTCGGCACCTGCACCTCGAAGGGACGGCCGCCGAAGCGCGCCGAGAACCAGATCGGCTCGCTCTCGAGGTTCAGGCCCTGAATCGCCATCGGGCTGACGTTGAGGGTGATGCGGCCGTCCTGCACGTATTCGCGCGGCACGATCACGCCCGGATAATCGGCCGCCACCAGCAAGTGCGGCGTGTGGCCGTTGTCGCAGGCCCATTCGTGGATGGCGCGGATCAGATACGGACGGCGGGATTTGGACATCGCTTTCGGCATGTTCAGCGCAGCACTCAACGAAACGCCGATTGTACGGCTTGTCGCGCCAGCAGGCGTTCCGCGTAGCGCTGCAGTGCCGGGTCCGGCGGCAACTTGATGCCGAGCTGCGGCAGCGCACCGAGCAGCGCGGCCCAGGCACAGTCGACCAGGTTGTAGTCGAGGCCCAGGCACCAGCCGCGTCCGGCGAACAGGCGTGCGCTGCCGGCGAGCGTCTCCTGCAGCTGCTTGCGCGCCGCCTTGGCCTCCGGCGACTTCGGCGCGAGGCGGATGGTTTCCGCAAGCGGGAACAGCTCGCGGTCGAGACGGCCCAGCAGCATGCGCAGCAGCGCGCGTTGCGCCGGATCGGCGGGCAGCAGGCGCGGGTGAGGATAGCGCTCGTCGAGATACTCGACGACGATGTGCGCGGGATACAGCACGGTGTCGCGATCGGCCAGCGTCGGCAGCTGCGCCGAGGGGTTCAGCAGCAGCAGATCGTGATGCGGCTTGGCCGCGCTGCTCCATTCGACGCGCGCGCCGTCGACATCCTTCTCGGCGAGCACGATGCGCGTCCAGCGGCTGCCGATCTCGTCGCGCGAGCAGTACAGCGTGACGCCGGCCCGCGGTGCCGGGCGTGCATCGATCATGTAGCGGCTCTTGCCCGGGATCGGCATCGGTTCATTCCACCAGCGCAGCGGGGGTGAACAAAGATTAACCGCTCAGGCCGGCCTTCCCCAAATATCGGCAGGCGTCGACGCGCGGACCCGCGCGCAAAAAGAAACGGCGCCGCCGGATCAGCCGGGGGCGCCGTCTTCGATGCAGGCACGACTTTTAGTGCACGTCCTTCCAGTATTCGCGCTTCAGGAAGTAGGCGAGCACGGTGAACAGCAGCAGGAACAGGATGACCTTGTAGCCGACCGACACGCGATGCGCGCGGCCCGGTTCGGCGGCATAGACCATGAAGTTGACGGTATCGGCGACGAACTTCTTGTACTCGTCCGGCGTCAGCTTGCCCTTGCTGGCGAGTTCGAAGGGCGCGCCGGCCTCGTGGCCGCCGTGTTCGCCTTCGCCATCCGCCGCGCCATGTTCGCCTTCGGCCTTCTTCACCTGCAGGCCCTGCAGCTCCCACAGCACGTGCGGCATCGAGGCGCCCGGCAGCACGAGGTTGTTGGTGCCGAGCGGACGCGACGGATCGACGTAGAAGGTCATCAGGTAGTTGTAGACCCAGTCCGGGCCGCGGTAGCGCGCTTCCACGGTCAGATCCGGCGGCTGCTGGCCGAACCAGCTCTTCGAGGCGTCGGCCGGCATCGACGACAGGATGTGATCGCCGACCTTCTCCGAGGTGAACATCAGGTTGGCCTTGAGCAGATCGTCGGAAATGCCGAGATCCTGGCCGACGCGGCTGTAGCGCAGGTTCCGCATCGAGTGGCAGCCCGAGCAGTAGTTCATGAAGTTGCGCGCGCCGCGCTGCACCGAGGCCTCGTTGCCGGTGTCCGGCTTGAACGGGTAGGGCAGGGCATGGCCTTCGGCGAAGGCCTGGCCGGCGACCACGAGCGTGGCCGCCGCGAGCAGGGACTTGAGGCTGGTCTTGAGCATGGCCTTGCGCACGGAGTTAGTGGGCTTCATAGGTCACGCGCTCCGGAACGGGCTTGGTCTTGTCGATCTTGGAGTAGTAAGGCATCAGCAGGAAGAACGCGAAGTACACGATCGTGCCGATGCGCGAGATCAGCGTGCCGGTCGGGCTCGGCGGCTGCATGCCGTAGTAGTTGAGCAGCACGAAGAAGATCGTGAACAGGGTCAGCGCGATCTTGAAGATCGGCCCCTTGTAGCGGATCGACTTGACCGGCGAGCGGTCGAGCCAGGGCAGGAAGAACAGGATCACGACCGCGGCGCCCATGACGATGACGCCCCAGATCTGCGTGCCGGCGAACGACGGCGTGGCGCGCAACATCGCGTAGAACGAGCCGAAGTACCAGGCCGGCGTGATGTGCTCCGGCGTCGACAGCGGATTGGCCGGCGTGAAGTTCGGCTTCTCGAGGAAGTAGCCGCCGCCGTCCGGCGCGAAGAACACGATGCCGAGGAAGATGATCAGGAACACGCCGACGCCGACCAGATCCTTGACCGTGTAGTACGGGTGGAAGCCGATGCCGTCGAGCGGGATGCCGGTGTTCGGATCCTTGTGCTTCTTGATCTCGACGCCGTCCGGGTTGTTCGAGCCGACTTCATGCAGCGCGATCAGATGCGCGACGACCAGGCCGACGAGCACGAACGGCAGGGCGATGACGTGCAGCGAGAACAGGCGGTTCAGCGTGGCATCCGAGGGGATGTAGTCGCCCTGGATCCAGACCACGAGGTCCGGACCGACGAACGGAATCGTGCCGAACAGGTTGATGATCACCTGCGCGCCCCAGTAGCTCATGTTGCCCCAGGGCAGCACGTAGCCGCAGAACGCTTCGGCCATCAGCATCAGGAAGATCAGGCAGCCGAAGATCCAGATCAGCTCGCGCGGCTTGCGGTGCGAGCCGTAGATGATGCCGCGGAACATGTGCAGGTAGACGACGATGAAGAACGCGCTGGCGCCCGTCGAATGCAGATAGCGCAGCACGTTGCCCCAGGGCACGTCGCGCATGATGTATTCGACCGAGTCCCAGGCCTGCGTTGCGTCCGGCTTGTAGTGCATCACCAGCCAGATGCCGGTCAGCAGCTGGTTGACCAGCACCAGCAGGGCCAGCGAGCCGAAGAAGTACCAGAAGTTGAAGTTCTTCGGAGCGTAGTACTCCGAGAGATGATCCTTCCACAGCTTGGTCAGCGGGAAGCGGTCGTCGATCCAGCCGAGGAAGCCGGTCGTCTTGTACGGGTTCGGTGTGATCGCCATTACGCCACTCCCTTGGGGTCTTCGCCGATCACGATCTTGACGTCGCTTTCGAAGCGGTACGGCGGCACGACGAGATTGAGCGGGGCCGGCACGCCCTTGAAGACGCGGCCGGAGAGGTCGAACTTCGAGCCGTGGCACGGGCAGTAGAAGCCGCCCTGCCAGTTCGGGTCGATATCCGGCGCCGGATGCTCGGGACGGAAGCCCGGCGAGCAGCCGAGATGCGTGCACGAGCCGATCAGCACCAGCACTTCCGGCTTGATCGCGCGCGCCTCGCCCTTGATGTAGTCCGGCTGCTGCTTGGCCTTGGACTCCGGGTCGAGCAGGCTGCTGTCGACCTTCTTCAGGCTTTCGAGCATCTCCGGCGTGCGCCGCAGCACCCAGATCGGCTTGCCGCGCCAGGCGACGACCAGACGCTGGCCCAATTCGAGATTGCTGATGTCGACTTCGACCGGGGCGCCGAGCGCCTTGGCGCGCTCGCTCGGTTTCCACGATGCGAGAAACGGGACGGCGGCTGCGACCACACCTGCGCCGCCCACGACCGTGGTCGCCAGCGTCAGGAACCGGCGCCGGCCGGGATCCACGCCTTGATTGCTCATTCCAGAAGGCCTCTTTACGGGATGTTTTTGAACGCTGTCGCGGGCGTCTGCCGCACCGGCACGAGGTACTGCGCCCGTGAAACCCGACAAGTATAACGGCCTGTCGCGGCCGAGCGTAAGCATCGCGCCGCGCCGGCGCTGCGCAGGTCTGCGCGTCGGCCGCGTGTCGGCGCCGGCCCGCCGCGATGGAACGCGCGATCGCGCGCGGCCCCGGCGGTCGACGATCGGCGCTGGCGCGCGGCGCATCGGCAAGCGGACTTCGGCGTGGCGCGCGCGCCTGCGAAGTGCGCATGGCTGCGCTCGGTATCGCCGGTCAGAGCGGCGCGCGACGGATCGGTGCCCCGTGGAATCCGCCGGCGCCGCCGACCGCGGCCAGCGCGGTCACCGGCGGAAGCGTCGCGCCGCGCGGCGAGGTCCTGCCGCCGCGCGTCGCGGGCGGCCCCGGTCGCCGGCGGTCGCGGCCATTGTCGCGGCGCTGTAGCAAGCCTCGCGCCATTGAAAGAAGGCTGAGGAAGGATGACAGCGAGACGCCGGGCGGAAAAAGCGCATAGCGGCGGCGTTCGGCGGCGTCGGTGTCGAGGGTCGGCGTGGCCGGCGAAAGCCGGCGCCGCGCGCCCGCGCAGCGGCCGCTTCCCGGTGTTTTACCAGGAAATTCCTGCGCCGCACGGGCGCCGCCGCGGTGGCCGGCGGCGAGGTGCCAAAGCGCAGCGCAACGAATCTGTCACGTCGCCGCGCGATATTGACGCGGTTTTTCGCCGTCGCCCGCGGCGAGACGCTGATCCTGACCCCTACCTTACAAGGACGACAGAAATGTTCAGTCGCAATGCGCTCACCCTCACCCCGATTGCAGCCGCCTGCTGCATGCTCGCCGCATGCGGCAACGACGACAACGGCACGACGTATGGCGGCCTCGTGGCGTCCAGCGCCTACGTCGCCGGCAGCGCGACGGGCGATCCGACGCTGAAGGCCGGCCACTACCAGGGTGCCACGGTCTGCGTCGACGCCAATGGCAACGGCAAGTGCGACAGCGCGGAGAAGTCGGCGACGACCGACAGCGCCGGACATTTCTCGCTGAAGACCGCCGACAGCGGCGACTTCATCGCCGACATCACGACGTCCGCGATCAACACGGCGGACGGTGCCGCCGTGAGCCGCCACCTGATCCTGCGGGCGTCTGCCGACCAGGTGAAGGACCAGGGCGACGCCGGCATCGTGATCAGCCCGGCATCGAGCGAAGTGCAGCGGCTCGTCGAGGCGAATGGCTCGAGCTACGCGACCGAGAAGGCCAATCTCGCGACGCGCCTGAGCGGCCCGGCCTTCAATCAGGGCACGGCGACCCTCAGCGGCACGGATGTGCTCGCCGACGTCAACACGCTGAGCGGCGCTGCGCAATACGCGCTGCTGTATGCCTACAACGAGCTGGGCAACCGCTATACCTACGCCACCACCAAGTTCGATCGCGGCGACAAGTATCCGGACGCGCTGGCGGTCGCCGGTGGCGATCCGCGCCTGTCCGGCCTGTCCGGCATCACGGCCGGCGAGACGGTCCCGGCCGACACGCGCAAGGCGATCAGCTTCGAGCAGGCGCAGCAGGCCGCGTTCAACATCGAAGGCGTGCCGGCCTACGACAACATCTTCATCATCATGCTGGAGAACAAGTCGACCGACGCGGTGCTCGGCAATTCGCGCGCGCCGCAGGTCAACGGCTATCTCGCGCAGTACAACCAGCTGACGACGTACTACTCGACCGGCAATCCGTCCGAGCCGAACTACACGGCGCTCGGCGGCGGCGACGACTGGGGCATCACCGATGACAACTGGTTCGGTTGCGGCGCCGCCGGCGCGAACGCGCCGACGGACAGCGCTTTCGCCGGCGGCAGCGCGTCGGATGGCCAGCCGCTGCCCAAGCAGGACGCGCTGCCGCCGCTGGACAGCAAGCACCTCGCCGGTTTCAGCACCACCGCCGGCGCGCCCTGCAGCACCTCGCCGACCGGCGGCACCAATCACAATGCGCCGGGCGACAACCTGTTCACCCTGCTGTCGAAGGCCGGCCTGACCTGGCGCACCTACAGCGAATCGATGAACCCGGGCCAGGACGTGCGCGCCGACAGCATCGCCGACCCCGCGGTCGTCGACACCTACGACGAAACCGACAGCGACGGCACCCACCTGGTCGGCACCAGCAACTACGCGGTGGTCAACGGCCTGTACAAGGTCAAGCACGGTCCGTCGATCGCCTACCAGACGGCGCGCAAGCTGCCGGAGTTCGTCGCCGACAACCGCACCATCTTCGGCACGCAGTACACCGAGGCCGACTGGAAGAAGACCTCCGTCTACACCGTGCCGGACGGCTGGATGTATGACCAGTTCGGTGCCGACCTCGCGGCCGGCGACGTGGGTACCGTCAACTTCGTGGTGCCGGACCAGTGCGACGACATGCACGGCGTCGGCAGCGACACGAGCTGCAGCAACAACAACAACGGCAAGACCGACGGCATCACCCGCAGCGACATCTACGTCGGCAAGGTGGTCAGCGCGATCCGCAGCTCGGCGCTGTGGAAGAATCCGCAGAAGCGCGTGGCGATCGTCATCATGTTCGACGAGGGCGAAGGCTCCAGCACTTCCTGCTGCGGCTGGAACGCCGGCGGCAAGAACTCGGGCGATGCGCCGGTGACCGTCGATGCCATCGGCACGGCCACGGCGACCTCGCAGCCGAGCGGCTACGGCAACGGCAACATCGGCCACGGCAACTCGATCTTCAGCGTGATCACCAACCAGCAGGACGTCGGCACGGCGGCCAAGGGCGTGAAGGACAGCGACGCCTACAGCCATTTCTCGCTGGTGCGCACGCTGCAGGACATGTTCCAGATCGCCGATCCGGGCGTCGATGCGTCCTATCTGAACCGCGCGAAGTACACCGAGGCCTTCATCGCCCAGAACCTCACGGCACTGCCGGAGTTTGCCGGCAGCGCCGACACGCACTTCGATTCGGTGCGTCCGATCAATCACGCCTACGTGATTCCGGCGAACTACGTGCAGCGTCTCAATCCGGTCGACGTCAACGGCAGCCTCGGCACCGACGGCACCGTCGTCACCCCGCAGACCGGCCCGGACGCCAATCAGAACAACGTCTGGGCACTCAAGTAAGCAGTCAGGCAGTTGATCGGCGTGGGGCGGCGTGCCGCCCCACGTTCTCCTGCAACGAACCATTTTCGGGCGGGCCGCGGCGGCCCGCCTTTGCCGATTTCGCTCGTCGCCGCCGCCGGCAGCGCTTTCGCGATTGCCGGGCGGCAGCCCGCAAGAGGTCGAGATGCGGATGTACATGAAATTCCGGCTTGCCGCCGTGCTCGGCACGACCCTGCTGGCGCTCACCGCGTGCGACGGCGGCGGCGCGCGCTCGACCGGCGGCGCCGCTGCTGGCGGCGATGGCGGGGGCGGCACGTCGCCGGCCCTCAGTCTCGCCGCCCAGGTCGGACAGAAGGCTTTCTTCGACAAGACCCTGTCGAGCGGCAAGAACATGTCGTGCGCGAGTTGCCACTCGCCGCAGTACGCCTACGGACCGCCTAACAGTCTCGCCGTGCAGCTCGGCTCCGATCCCGAGCAGGCCGGCGTTCGCGCGGTGCCGTCGCTGCGTTACAAGGACGCCACGCCGCCGTATGACGACAACGCCGCCAATCCGGATGGCGTGACCCTGGCATCGGCCGGCGGCGGCTTCATGTGGGACGGCCGCGCCGCGACGCTGGCGGCGCAGGTGGCGCTGCCGCTGCTCAACCCGGTGGAGATGAACAATCCGTCGAAGGACGCCGTCGTGCAGGCGGTGAAAAACGGCAGCTACGCCGAGCTGTTCAGGCAGGCCTTCGGCGCGAACGTCCTCGACGACAGCGACGCGGCGTTCACCGCGCTCGGCGAGGCGATCGAGGCCTTCGAGCACGAGGATGTCAGCTTCCATCCCTACAGCAGCAAATTCGATCTCTATGTGTTCAACAAGATCGGCGGCACGCTGAGCGCCGCCGAAATGCGCGGCCTCGTGGTTTTCAACACGGCCGAGACCGGCAATTGCGCGGCCTGCCATTACGCCGGCGTCAGCTTCGACGGCAACCAGGGTCTGATGACGGACTTCACCTACCAGGCGCTCGGCGCGCCGCGCAACGATCGCTCGATTCCCGGCAATCCCGATCCGATCCCGGCCAACGACGATCCGGCCTACGACGACATGGGCCTGTGCGGGCCGTACCGCGAGGACCACACGCCGGCGCAGCTCGGCACGCCGGATCCGTACTGCGGCCAGTTCAAGGTGCCGACCCTGCGCAACGTGGCGACGCGCAGCGCCTTCTTCCACAACGGCGTGTTCCATTCGCTGAATCAGGTGCTGCATTTCTACAACACGCGCGATACCCATCCCGAATACTGGTATCCGGGCAGCGGCGGCTCGGGGACGCCGGTCGCCAATCCGGACTACGCATTGCAGCCCCGCTACGTGCCCGGTGCCAGCGTGGCGAAGTTCAACGATCTGCCGGCGGCGGAACAGGGCAATGTCGACGAGGAAGTGCCGCTCGGCAGCGGCATCACGCCGGACGACAACGTCAATGCGACGACGCTCGGCGATGGCGTGCGGCCGCGCGAGGTCGGCGCCGAGCCGGCGATGAGCGAAGAGCAGATGGCCGATCTGGCCTGCTTTCTCGGCACGCTCACCGACGGCTATCAGGTGCCCGATGCGGCGCCGAGCAGCGGCCCCTGCGTGGAATGACACGACGCGGATGAATGACGCGATGCTCAACTCCGCCGCGCTGGCGATGTGTCTCTCGATCCTGGCGGCGCTCGGCGGCTGCGGCGACCGGCAGCGCGCGCGGCTGCCGGACCGCGCCAGTTTCACGGCCGCGGTCAGCGACTATCTCGCGCAGCGCGGGCATCTGTGCCTGGCCAAGTACGACTGGCCGATCACGGTGACGCCCGCCGATCGGCAGGCGCGCAGTCTCGATGCGCAGCAGATGCCGGTGCTCGAAGCCCTGGGACTGGTCGCCGGCCATGACGCCGGCGCATCGGAGCCCGCGGACGGCGCCGCGAACGCGCGCGTGTACACGCTGACGCGCGAAGGCCTGAAGTACTACCTGCACGTCCCGGTGGTGATCGTCACGGCGACGCGCCATGTGACGCATGCGGCGGATCTCTGCGCGGCCACGCTGTCGCTCGATCGTGTGGTCGGCTGGGAAAAGCCGCTGACGCTCGACGGCCGCACGGTCACGTCGGTGCTGTTCACCTACCGGATCGCTCCGGCGCCGTGGACGCAGGCGCCGGACGCGCGCCGCGTGTTTCCGCTGCTGGCACGCGCGATCGAAAACGCCGGTATCCGGCCGCTGCGTCTCGGCGTGCATCTGACGCCGCGCGGCTGGGTGGCCGACGAGTTGTCGGATTGAATGCGCCGCGTGCCGGCCGCGAATGCGATGTTCCCACCAACGGAAATGCTGAAATGACGTCGATGTTGCGCAAGATCCTCACGACCGGCTTGCTCGTCTTGCTGCCGGCCGCCTGCGATCTGAACCACGATCCGCGCGCGGCGACGCGCCAGAATTTCAGGCATGCGCTGGAAGACACGCTTGCCGAGCGCGGCGACATCTGTCTCGCCATGTTCGACTGGCCGCTCGAGCTGACGCCCGCCGAAGCCGGCGCCGGCACGCGCCACGCCGTGCAGCTGCCGGTGTTCGAGAAGCTGGGCCTGGCGACCAGCACCGTCGTCGACGTGCCGAAGACCGCGGACAATCCGCAGGGCGTCGTCAAGCGCTACGCGCTGACCGGCGAGGGCCGCAAGTACTACAAGCCGCATCCCTATACGAGCCGCGATGGCGCCGGGCATGCGAGGGACTTCTGCGTCGCCCACGTCAGGCTCGAGCGCATCGTCGGCTGGCAGCTCGACACGCACGACGCCGCACATCCCGCGGCGGTGGTGAGCTACACCTACGAGATCGATCCGGCGCCATGGCTGCAGGATGCGGACGCGCGACGTGTACTGCCGATGGTGGCGCGCGCCATCGAGGGCGCCGGCGGTCGCCTGCAGCTGCGCCAGGGCTTCACGCTCGGCGAGCAGGGCTGGGTCGCCAGCAGCGGCCCGGTGTGAAGGCATGGGCCTGCTCGTTCGCTTCGCGCCGGAACTCGGCCGCTGGCTGAGCCAGCATCTCGAACGCGGCCAGCCGCCGCAGGCGCTGATCGGCATCATGCGCGAGCGCGGCATGGAGGCGCGCGCCGCGCAGGCGATCGTGGCGGCATTCGTCGCCGCACGCGAAGGCCGCGGCGCGCCGCCGGTCGACAGCGTCGAGCTGCCGGACGACGACGCGCCGGCCGCTGCTTCGCGCCTCGCGCCCGGCACGCGCCTGCAGGCGTTCGACCGCGAGATCGTGGTCCACATGCGCAGCGACGATCCGCCATTCGCCGTGCTCGGCCAGGTGCTCGATGCCGAGGAGTGCCGCCGGCTGATCGAGATGGCGCGGCCGCGGCTGCGGCCGTCGACGCTGGTCGATCCGCTGAGCGGCGCCGATATCGTCAGCGAACGGCGCGGCAGCCACGGCATGTTCTTCCGCCTCGCCGAGAACGACTTCATCGCCCGCATCGATCGCCGCGTGTCGGCGCTGATGAACCTGCCGCTCGAGAACGGCGAGGGCCTGCAGGTGCTGCATTACCCGACCGGCGCCGGCAGCGATCCGCATCTCGACTATCTGCAGCCGGGCAATGCCGCCAACCGCGAGTCGATCGCGCGCAGCGGCCAGCGCGTCAGCACGCTCGTCACCTACCTCAACGACGTGCCGGGCGGCGGACAGACGGAATTTCCCGTCCTCGGCCGCGCGGTATCGCCGCTGCGCGGCAACGCCGTCTACTTCGAATATGGCGACGCCGCGGGCCGCGTCGATCCGCGCTCGCTGCATGCCAGCGCGCCGGTCACGCAGGGCGAGAAATGGGTGGTGACGAAGTGGATGCGGCAGCGAAGGTTCGTGGCGGCGGCATCCTGAAGCCGGCGCGCCACGCAAAAGGCCGGCGCCGGCCCTAGGCGGCAGAGACGATCACGACAGCAAGCCGCGCAGCGCGGCGAAGCGCA
This sequence comes from Solimonas soli DSM 21787, assembly GCF_000474945.1. GTDB lineage: Bacteria > Pseudomonadota > Gammaproteobacteria > Nevskiales > Nevskiaceae > Solimonas > Solimonas soli. The sequence goes on from NZ_AXDW01000017.1 coordinate 77,863, forward strand.
CCACTTCGGCGGTATTGCGCAGGCCGAGCTTCTCCATCATGCGCGCACGATGGTTCTCGGCGGTCTTCACGCCGATGTCGAGAATCTGCGCGATCTCCTTCGTGGTCTTGCCCTGGATCACGAGATGGAAAGCCTCGCGCTCGCGCGCGGTGAGGCTCATGTAGGGATCGTCGCTGTGCTCGCGCGAGCGGTGCTGGCGTTCGGCCAGCGCCTTGGTGGCGCGCGGCCCGAAGTAGGGTTTGCCGCCGTGGATCGACTTGATCGCCGTCATCAGCTCGGCGACCGAGGTGTCCTTGTTGAGAAAGCCGTTGGCGCCGGCGCGCAGGATCGGCAGGATGTACTCGTCCTCCTCGTGCACGGTCAGCACCAGGGTGCGCGTGCCGGGCAGCTCGGCGCGCACGCGCTTGACGACTTCCAGGCCCGACATGCGCGGCATCGAGATGTCGGTGACGACGACATCGGGCCTGGTGCGCGTGGCGAGCGACACCGCTTCATAGCCGTCGGCGGCCTGCGCGACGACCTGGCATTCGCCGGTTTCCTCGAGCATCGAGACCAGGCCTTCGCGAACGATGGTGTGGTCGTCGGCGACCAGCAGGCGGATTGGATTCATGGCGGGGGAGCGTCGGTGTCGGGGCCGTCGAGCGTGAGCGTCAGTTGTACCACGGTACCCTGGCCCGGCGCCGAGCGGATTTCGACACGGCCGCCGAACAGCTCGGCACGGTCGCGCATGCCGCGCAGGCCGGAACTGGAAGCGTTGCGCTCGGCGTGCGCGACCTGGGCGGCGTCGAAGCCGTGACCGTCGTCCTCGACACGCAGGATCAGCAGCATCGGCGTGTGCTTGACGATGATGCGCGCGGTCCGCGCGTCACTGTGGCGGATGACGTTGGTCAGCGCCTCCTGCGTGATGCGGAACAGCAGGGTTTCGACGTCCGGATGCAGGCGCTGTTCTTCGAGCTCGGACTGGAAGCCGATGATCAGGCCGGTGCGCTCCGAAAGCGTGCGCGCGAGCCAGGCCAGTGCAGCGTCGAGGCCGAGATCGTCGAGCAGGGTCGGACGCAGCAGGCGCGACAGCTCGCGGGTGTCGCGCAGGGTGCCGCGCGTGATGTCGAGCGCGTCGGCGAGGCGATGTTCGAGACCGAGATTGCCGGCGCCGCGCGCGTCGTCGTAGATGCGCTGCAACTGGTTGGCGAGCGCCGTCAGCGTCTGGCCGATGCCATCGTGCAGATCGCGGGCGAGGCGCCGACGCTCCTCCTCCTGCACGTGCCACACCGATTTCGCCAGCGTGCGGAAGCGCTTCTCGCTGCGCACCACGGACTGCAGCAGGCGCTGGTTGTCCGCCGTCAGTTCCTGCACCTGGCGCAGGACGGCCTGGCGAAAATCCTCGGGCTTGTCGTCGGCGCGGCCGGTCATGGTGGTTTCCACGGCCCCCACTTTATACGCATCACGCGTGCCGCCGGTCACGGCAGCGGGATTTGCGGCCGTGTCGATCAATTCGTGGGCGGCGTGGCGTTGAGGCTCGCCTCGAGCTGGCTCAGCGCGCTGCGCTGGCAGGCGGCGGCGAGGGCGAGCGCCGCCTGGTCGGCGAGCGCGTCGAGAATCTCGAAGTCGAGGGCGCTGAGCTTGCGGTCGGCGTTGTCGCGCAGCAGGCAGAACGCGCCCTGGCGGCGCACGCCGAGTTCGAGCGGCAGGCTGATGACGGCCGGCGCCGCCTGCAGCGGTTCGGCGAGCAGTTCGCCGCGCGGGCAGGCGAGGCCGCGTTCGGCGTCGAGCAGGGCGCGATGCAGGGCCCGCGAAGCGCGGCCGAACACGGCATCGAGCACCGCCTCGCCGTTGAGCGCATGCGCACAGGCGATTTCCAGCACGGTGTCGTCGCGCAGCTGCACGACGAAGCCGCCGCGCGCGCCGATCACGCCGCAGGCGGAGCGCAGGGTGTTGTGGAGGACTTGCTGGACGCTGTCATCCGCCGAGATCGAGGCCCAGGCGATACCCGCCGGCGTCTGCCCGGAGAGCGGCGGACGGCGTCGACGCTGCGTGTTTCTCGAAAACGCTCTCACGCCACGCAGATGCGCAGCTTGCGGATGCCGGTTCGACAATTCTTTTCTCCTGGAGGCTTGCGCATCCGCAAGCTCCGTGCCACTGCCTGCGACCCCTCAACGCAGCCACTGTACCCGGGATCGTTCTCCGTCCCGTTTGTGGCCGGAGTGTAACAGAAGCGTCATGGCCGTCCCGCCCGTTCGTCGGTCCTGCGCGACGCTCGGCACAGGCATGGGCGCGCCTCTTTCATTCCTCGTCGAGTCCGAGCTTCTTGATGCGGTACCGCAGGGCGCGGAACGACATGCCGAGCAGTTCGGCGGCGCGCGTCTTGTTGTAGCGCGTCTTCTGCAGCGCCTCGCGGATCGCGCGCTTCTCGATTTCTTCGATCTGGTCGCCGAGCGCCGAGGCCGCCGGCACGACGGGCAGCGCCGAGGACTCGCGCAGCTGCAGGTCGGCGGCGGTGATCTGCTCGCCGTCGGACAAGGTGGCGGCACGCTCGAGAATGTTCTCGAGTTCGCGCACGTTGCCGGGAAAGGCATAGCCCTGCAGGGCGGCGATGGCGTCGGTGGACAGCGCCGGCAGGCGCGACAGGCCCAGTTCGCGCGCCAGCTTGCCGAGCACGTGCGTGGCCAGCAGCGGGATGTCGCTCGGCCGCGCGCGCAGCGGCGGCGTGCGCACCTCGATGACGTTGAGACGGTAGTAGAGGTCCTGGCGGAACTGGCCGCCGGCGACCAGCTCGGCAAGATTCTTGTGCGTCGCGGAAATGACGCGCACGTTGACCGGCGTTTCGCTCTCGGCGCCGACCGGGCGGATCGAGCGCTCCTGCAGCGCGCGCAGCAGCTTGACCTGCATGTGCGCCGGCAGGTCGGCGACTTCGTCGAGGAACAGCGTGCCGCCCTCGGCGGCCTGGAACAGGCCGGCCTTGTCGCGATGCGCGCCGGTGAAGCTGCCCTTCAGGTGGCCGAAGAATTCGCTCTCCATCAGATCCGACGGAATCGCGCCGCAGTTGACCGGCACGAAGGGCCCCGCGGCGCGCGGACCTTTCTGATGGATCAGCCGCGCCACCAGCTCCTTGCCGGTGCCGGATTCGCCGGCGATGTGCACCGGCGCCTGGCTGCGCGCCAGGCGTTCGATCAGCGCGCGCAGCTGGCGGATGCTCTCGTGCTCGCCGAGCAGCGCGGGACCGCCGGCGTTCGCGGCTTCGCCGCGCAGCTTCAGCGCGCTGTCGACCAGCTTGCGCAGCACGGCGAGATCGACGGGCTTCGACACGAAGTCGAAGGCGCCCGCCTTCAGGCTTTCGACCGCCGCTTCGGCATTGCCGTAGGCGGTGATGACGGCGACCGGCGTCTGCGGATACTGCCTGCCGATCTGCGCGACGAGCTCGATGCCGTTGCCGTCCGGCAGGCGCATGTCGGTGATGCAGAGGTCGAAGCGCTGCTGCGCCAGCAGCGCGCGCGCTTCGGCGATGGTGGCGGCCGGACGTGTCACCAGGTTCATGCGGCCGAGCGCGATCTCGACGAGTTCGCGGATATCGGCTTCGTCGTCGACGATGAGGACGGCGGGCTTGGGCACAGCGGTCATTTCATTGCAGCGCGGCGCGCGGCTCGGGCAGGGAGAAGACGATGCGGAAGCAGGCACCGCGCGTGCGCGGCATGCAGCTCAGGCGGGCCCGATTGTATTCGCAGAGCTCGCGCGAGAGATAAAGGCCGAGTCCGGTGCCGGCATGGTGCGTGGTGAAGAAGGGTTCGAACAGGCGCTCGCGCAGTTCGGCCGGTACGCCGATGCCGTCGTCGCTGACGTCGAGATACGGCAGGCCGCTGGCGTCGTCGATGCCGGCTTCGAGCAGCACGTTGACCACGTTGTCGCGCGCCCCGTGTTGGAAGCTGTTGTCCCAGAGATTGCACAGCACCTGCTGCAGCTGGTCCGGCGCGAAGGCGACGTACAGCGACGCCGGCACGTCGCCCAGCTCGATCGGCCGCAACTGCTGCGGATGGCTCTCGTGATACAGCGCCGCGCCGCGGCGCAGCGCTTCGCGCAGCGGGATGCTCTGCCGCGTCGCCGCCTCGCGCCGGCTGATCTCCAGCACGTTGCGCACGATCTGCTCGATGCGCGCGGCGTGACGCTGGATCATGTCGAGCAGGTGGCGGTTGTCGGCCGGCAGCTCGGGCTGTTCGGCGAGCAGCTGGCCGGCCTGGGTGATGGCCGACAGGGGATTGCGGATCTCGTGCGCGATGTTGGCCGACAAGCGGCCGAGCGACGCCAGCTTCATCTGCTGCGCCTGCGCGCGCAGCGCCGCCGCGTCGTCGAGCATGATCAGCACCGGCGCATCCTCCGCCCAGCCGAGGCGCGTGAAGCGCGGCATCAGTTCGCGGCCGTCCGGGCCCTCGATGGCCGGCGCGGTCTCGAGATCGAAGCCGTAGCGCCAGTCGTCGAGCGCGGTCCGCAGCGCCGGCACGGCATCGGCGAGCAGCGCGTCGACGCGCGCGCGTCCGGCGGTGAGGCGCAGGGCCGCGGCGTTGGCGGTGCGCACGCGACCGTCGATGTCGACCACCAGCACGCCCGACTGCATCGCCGCGATGATGTTGTCGTTGAGCCGCGTGAGATTGACGAACTCGCTGCCGACGCGCTGCGCGACCGCCTCGCTGCGCCGCGCGCGCTGGCCGACCATGGCGGCGGTCAGGCCGCTGGCGAAGAACATCAGGCCGAGCAGGCCGGCCTGCGAATAGTCGCCGCTGTCGAACTGGCGGATGTGCAACTGGCGCAGTGCTTCCTCGCTGAATACCGACAGCGTCGCGGCGGCGGCGAGGAAGGCGGCCGAGCGCGGCGCCAGGACGAGGCTGCAGCCGACCAGCGGCGGCACCAGCAGAATGCCGAGGCCGCCGCCGACGCCGCCGGTCGTGTAGACGAGCAGGCCGATCGCCGCCAGATCGACGCCGAAATGCAGCAGTGTCTGCGCCAGCAGCGCGAGGCGCTGGTACAGCGACAGCAGCTGCAAGCCGAGCGCGAGCGCGGCGTAGGCCAGACAGCAGAAGCTGAAGAGCTTCGGCGGAACGTCGCGGAAATAGTCCGGCGCGAAGTTGAAGCGGAACAGGAACAGCAGCACCGCGACCAGCAGCAGGCGGTACGGGCCGAGAATCGCGAGGATGCGCCAGTCCTCGCTGCGGCCGGCCGCGTCCGCCCGGGTCATGGCGCTCGTCAAGCGGCGTCGCCTAGCCGCTGCAACGGCCGCAGCGCCCGCTGCGCGACAGCGAGCGCGCCGGCAGATAGGTGCCGCAGCCGGCGCAGCGGGCCATGGCTTCGTAGTGCGGCTCGTCCTGCGCCGGCGGCAGCGGCGCGCGGCTCGAGATTTTCAGCAGGCGCCAGAAGACGTATGCGGCGGCGGCCAACAGTAGCAGGCGGAACAGGTTCATAGATCGATGCGGCACGAAGATCGCCCATTCTATCGTCGCCCGCACCGCACAGCCGTGGTGCAGCTGCCGCCACGGCCAATGTCAGGGCAGGACTTTTTTGCGTCTGCGGCGGCGCTGCGCGAGAATGCCGCGCGCTACGCACGCCCCCTCTCTGGTAACAGGCAATGAATCTCCACGAATATCAAGCAAAAGAACTCTTTGCGCGCTATGGCATTCCGGTTCCGCAAGGCCAGCTGGCGTCGAGCCCGGAACAGGCTCGCGCGGCCGCCAAGGCGCTCGGCACCGAAAAGGTCGTCGTCAAGGCGCAGATCCACGCCGGCGCGCGCGGCAAGGCGGGCGGCGTGAAGCTGGTCGACGGCCCGGATGCCGCCGAGGAAGCCGCCAAGGGCATGCTCGGCAAGAATCTCGTCACCATCCAGACCGACGCCAAGGGTCTGCCGGTGAATTCGGTGTACGTCGAGAAGCCGTCGAACATCGCCCGCGAGCTGTATCTGTCGGCGCTGGTCGACCGCACGCAGGAGAAGATCGTGTTCATGGCCTCGCCGGACGGCGGCATGGACATCGAGAAGGTCGCGCACGAGACGCCGGAGCGCATCAAGCACGTGTTCGTCTCGCCGACCGCCGGCCTGCAGCCCTACCAGGCGCGCGAACTCGGCTTCTTCCTCGATCTCAACAAGGAGCAGGTCGACCAGTTCACCAAGGTCCTGACCGGGCTCTACAAGATCTTCACCGAATGCGACGCGTCGCTGGTCGAGATCAACCCGCTGATCGTCACCAAGGAAGGCAACATCGTCGCGCTCGACGGCAAGCTGAACTTCGACGACAACGCGCTGTTCCGCCAGAAGGAGATCGCCGCGCAGCGCGATCCCTCGCAGGAAGACGAGCGCGAGCGCCTGGCCTCGAAGTACGACCTCAACTACGTCACGCTCGAGGGCAACATCGGCTGCATGGTCAACGGCGCCGGCCTCGCCATGGCGACCATGGACATCGTCAAGCTGCACGGCGGCCAGCCGGCCAATTTCCTCGACGTCGGCGGCGGCACCACGGCGGAGAAGGTGACGGAGGCGTTCAAGCTGATCACCTCGTCGCCGGAAGTGAAGGCGATCTTCATCAACATCTTCGGCGGCATCGTGCGCTGCGATCTGATCGCCGAAGGCATCATCGCCGCGGTCAAGCAGACCGGCCTGAAGATCCCGGTCGTCGCCCGCCTGCAGGGCACCAATATGGAAAAGGGTCAGGCGCTGCTGCGCGAGTCGGGTTTCGCGATCACGCCGGTTTCCGATCTCACCGAGGCGGCCCAGACCGTCGTCAAGCTCGCCCAGGGGTGAGCCGGATCTGCGCCGGACTGCCTGGAATGGCAGTCCGGCCCGGCGAACGCGCGGCCATGCATGGCCGGGCCGGGGCCGGAAAGAATTGACTACCGTCGCGCCAGGGACGGCCAACTTAAATTTTCAGAGAGATGAAATGAGCATCCTCATCGACAAGAACACCAAGGTCATCTGCCAGGGCTTCACCGGCAAGCAGGGCACCTTCCACTCCGAACAGGCGATCGCCTACGGCACCAAGATGGTCGGCGGCGTGTCGCCCGGCAAGGGCGGCGGCAAGCATCTCAACCTGCCGGTCTTCAACACCGCGCACGATGCCGTCAAGGAAACCGGCGCCGACGCGACGATGATCTACGTGCCGGCGCCGGGCGCCGCCGACGCGATCCTCGAAGCGGCCGATGCCGGCATCAAGGTGATCATCTGCATCACCGAAGGCATCCCGGTCAACGACATGATCAAGGTCAAGGCCACGCTGCGTTCGCAGTATCCGGGCGCCGTGCTGGTGGGCCCGAACTGCCCCGGCGTGATCACGCCGGGCCAGTGCAAGATCGGCATCATGCCGGGCCACATCCACAAGCCGGGCAAGATCGGCGTCGTCTCGCGCTCGGGCACGCTGACCTACGAAACCGTCTACCAGACCACGCAGAACGGTCTCGGCCAGTCGACCTGCGTCGGCATCGGCGGCGATCCGGTGCGCGGCATGGGCTTCATCGACGTGATCGCGCTGTTCGAGAAGGACCCGCAGACCGAAGGCATCATCATGGTCGGCGAAATCGGCGGCTCGTCGGAAGAAGAAGCGGCGGCCTACATCAAGACCAACGTCAAGAAGCCGGTCGTCGCCTACATCGCCGGCGTCACCGCGCCGCCGGGCAAGCGCATGGGCCATGCCGGCGCGATCATCGCCGGCGGCAAGGGCACGGCCGACGAGAAGTTCGCGGCGCTTGAAGCGGCCGGCGTCAAGACCGTCCGTTCGCCGGCCGATCTCGGCGCGGCGATGCTGTCGCTGCTCAAGTAGCGCAGTGAGCAGCGTGGAGGGCGATGGCTTCGGCGAGGACTGACTCAATGTCAGTCCGAGTTGGGCCCTCGCCCATGCGCATGCATGGGGATCCCGGCGTCGCGAATCTGCGCGCTGCTCGCGGTGCACTGAGAAACGGCGGCCCTCGGGCCGCCGTTTCGTTTACAGGCTAAAGTTCCGCTCATGTCGAAACCGCTCAAACTCGCACTCGCGCAACTCAACCTCTGGGTCGGTGACGTCGAAGGCAACGTCCAGAAGATCATCGACGCCGCGACGCAGGCGCGCGACGTGCTCAAGGCCGATCTGGTGGCGACGCCCGAGCTGTCGCTGATCGGTTATCCGCCGGATGACCTGTTGCTGCGCTCGGCGATGCCGCGCGTGATCGGCGATGGCGTGCAGCGCCTGCTCGACGAGGTGCGCGGCATCACCGTCGTGGTCGGTCTTCCGGAGTACGCCGAGGAAGCCGGCGAGAGAGTGATCTACAACGCCGCCTACGTGATCCGCGACGGCCGCATCGTCGCGCGCACGCGCAAGCAGCTGCTGCCGAACTACGGCGTGTTCGACGAGCGCCGCCACTTCCGCGCCGGCCGCGCCGGTACGCTGGTGTTCGAGCAGAACGGCGTGCGCGTCGGCCTGTGCATCTGCGAGGACCTCTGGGGTCCGAATCCCGCCGCATCGGCGAAAAAGGCCGGTGCCGAGCTGCTGCTCAACATCAATGCTTCGCCGTTCGATATCGGCAAGACCGCCGGCCGCCGCCGCGTGTTCGATTCGCGCGTCGCCGAGTCCGGCCTGCCGATCGCCTACGTCAACTGCGTCGGCGGCCAGGACGATGTGCTGTTCGACGGCGACTCGACGGCCATCGACGGCGACGGCCGCATCGCCTTCTTGGCGCCGCTGTTCGAGGAGGGCGTGTTCGCGCTGCGCTTCGCCGACGGCCGCTGGCAGGGCGGCGCGCGGCGCGAGGAGCAGCCGCTCGAGGCGGTCGTCTACAAGGGGCTCGTGCAGTCGGTGCGCGACTACGTCAATCGCAACGGTTTTCCCGGTGCGCTGATCGGCCTGTCGGGCGGCATCGATTCGGCGCTGGTGGCGACGATCGCCGCCGACGCGCTCGGCGCCGAGCGCGTGTGGGGCGTGTCGCTGCCGTCGCGCTACACGGCGGACATGTCGAACGACGACGCGCGCCGGGAAGCCGAGGCGCTCGGCATCCGCTATTCGATCCTGCCGATCGAGCCGACCTTCGAGACCATCACCAGCACACTTGCGGAGACCTTCAAGGGCAAGGCCGTCGACCTGACCGAGGAGAACATCCAGTCGCGTTCGCGCGGCGTGCTGCTGATGGCGCTGTCGAACAAGTTCGGCCACGTCGTGCTGACGACCGGCAACAAGAGCGAGATGGCGGTCGGCTACTCGACGCTGTACGGCGACATGTGCGGCGGCTTCGCGCCGATCAAGGACGTCTACAAGACGCTGGTCTACAAGCTCGCGGTCTACCGCAACGCGATCGCGCCGCCCGGCCGGCCGGTCATCCCGGAACGTGTCATCACGCGGCCGCCGAGCGCCGAGCTGCGCCCCGACCAGAAGGATTCGGATTCCCTGCCGCCATACGAGGTGCTCGATCCGCTGCTCGAGCTGTACGTCGAAAACCAGCTGTCGATCCCGGAAATCGTCGCGCGCGGTTTCGACGAGGCGACCGTCAAGCGCGTCGCCGGTCTCGTGCGCCGCTCCGAGTACAAGCGCCGCCAGGCGCCGCCGGGACCGAAGGTCACGCGCTGCGCGTTCGGCCGCGAGCGCAGGTATCCGCTGACCGCCGTCTACGGCGACATCTGATCCGCCTTCCCTGGCGCGACGGCAGCGTCTCCGGCGATCTGAACGTCGCCCGCGCGGCGTCCTCGACGAAAATGCCCGCTGACGCGGGCATTTTTGCGCACAGGACCCGCGACTACTGTTGCGGCGGCTTCTGCGAAGCCGGCGACTGCGAGGCGTCGCTGGCCGGCGGCAGCGTCGGCGGCGTGGCGGGCGCGCTCGGGCCATCGGCGCCGTTCTGCATGCCCTTGATGATGTCTTCGCTGACGTTGAAGTCATTGTGCGAGCGGAAGTCCAGCGTCACCACGCGCACGAACCAGTTCTTCTTCTTCGGCATCTTGCCGGTCTTGAGGAAGTTCGAGCGCGCCGCGGCGTCGATGTAGGCCTGGTGCAGCTGGTGCGCGTTGGCGGCCTGATCATTGAGGCCGATATTCCTGTAGGCCGTCTCCAGCGCCGTCAGTGCCTCGAGCGTCGCCGGCGAGCCCGGGTACTGCGCGACGATCTGTTCGGCGCGCCGCGCGGCGGCGATGTAGGCGCCGCGCCGCATGTAGTAGCGGACCACGGTCATGTCGTGATCGGCGATGCGGTTGCGCAGGTCGATCATGCGCAGGCGCGCGTCGCCGTTGTAGCGGCTGTTCGGGTATTTCTGGATCAGCAGCTGGAAATCGTCGAAGGAGCGACGCAGGTTGGTGATGTCGCGCTTGGACACGTCGATGCCGAGCATCGCCTCGAAGCCGCGGTCGCGGTCGAAATTGATCAGGCCCTTGAGGTACTGGACGTAATCGGCGTTGGCATGGCGCGGGTAGTCGCGCAGGAAATGGTCGGCGTCGGTCAGCGCTTCATCGGGCTTGAAGGCCCGGTATTCGGCGTAGACCTTCTCGAGCTGGCCCTGGATCGCGTAATCGGTGAAGGGGAAGCGCTTGGCGAGGTTGTCGTAGCGCTCGGCGGCCGTGCCGTAATCGCTCGAATCGAGCGCGTCGCGCGCCGCCGCGTACAATTGCGCGGCCTGCGCACGCTGCTCGCGCTGCGAAACCTGTTCCGGTTTGAACGGATTGCGGCCCGGCAGCTTGTCCGGGTTGGAGCTGCACGCAGCGAAGCCGATGGCCGCGAGTGCCACGGCGAAGTGTCTGAGTTTCATTGATTGCAAAACATCCAGCGATGTCCCCGGAGTATAGCTTGAGCCCCGCCCACACGGACGAAGAAGACCTGTCACTGAGCGCGGAGGTTCCCGAGCACCTCGACGGCGGGCGTCTCGACCTGGCCTGCGCGCGCCTGTTCGACCAGTATTCGCGGGCCCGCCTGCAGACCTGGATCGAGCGCGGGCGCGTGCGCGTCAACGGCCGCACCGAGCTGAAGACGCGGCTGCCGGTCGCGGTCGGCGACCGCATCGAGCTCGACGCCGAGCCCGAGGAGGACAGCGGCATCACGCCGCAGGACATCCCGCTCGACGTGGTGCTGGCCGACAAGGCGATCGCCATCGTCAACAAGCCGGCCGGGCTCACCGTGCATCCGGGCGCCGGCCAGCGCGCCGGCACCCTGCAGAACGCGCTGCTGCATCACTTCCCGCAGACGGCGGCGGTGCCGCGCGCCGGCATCGTGCATCGGCTCGACAAGGACACCTCGGGCCTGCTGGTCGTCGCGCTGACCCTGAAGGCGCACCATCGTCTGGTCGACGAGCTGGCGCGTCGCGAGTTCACGCGCGAATACGACGCCATCGTGCAGGGCGAGATGATCGCCGGCGGCACCGTCGACGCGCCGATCGGCCGTCATCCGCGCGATCGCCTGAAGATGGCGGTGGTCGACGACGGCCGGCCGGCCGTCACGCATTACCGCGTGCAGGAGCGCTTCGCGCAGCACACGCATCTGCGCGTGCGTCTCGAAACCGGCCGCACGCACCAGATCCGCGTCCATCTCGCCCATATCCGCAAGCCGATCGTCGGCGATTTTTCCTATGGCGGACCGATGCGCGGCGCCGGCCTGCCGGCGTCGCTGCGCGAGCTGCTGAAAGCGTTTCCGCGCCAGGCCCTGCACGCCCGCGAGCTCGAGGTCACGCATCCGGCTAGCGGCAAGCGCGTCGGCGCCATCGCCGAACCGCCGGCCGACATGCAGGAACTGCTCGCCCTGCTGCGCGCGCACGCGCGCGGTGAACTCAAGGCATGAACGCCGCCGCCTTCCTGCACGCCGACTGGCCGGCGCCGGCGGGCGTGCATGCGCTGCAGACGACGCGGCTCGGCGGCGTGTCGGCGGGACCGTATGCGAGCCTCAATCTCGGCAGCAACACCGCCGACGATCCGGCGCGGGTCGCGAGCAATCGCGCGCGCCTGCGCGCGGCGCTGGCCCTGCCGCGCGAGCCGGCCTGGCTGCGTCAGGTGCACGGCTGCACGGTCGTCGACGCGGCGACGGTCGCCGGCGAAGCGCCGGCCGCCGACGCCGGGCAGAGCGGCCTGCCGGGCGTGGTCTGCGCGGTGCTGACGGCGGACTGCCTGCCGGTGCTGTTCTGCGCCGACGATGGTTCCTGGGTGGCCGCCGCGCACGCCGGCTGGCGCGGTCTGGCGGCCGGCGTGCTCGAGGCGACGCTGCGCTGCGCGCCGCTGCCGCCGGCGCGGCTCATGGCCTGGCTCGGCGCGGCGATCGGTCCCGGTCATTTCGAGGTCGGGCCGGAAGTGCGCGAGGCGTTCGTCGGCGCCCGGCCCGAGGCCGGCGCCGCCTTCGCGCCGGGCCGCGGCGATCGCTGGCAGGCCGATCTTTATGCCCTGGCGCGCCTGCGTCTGGCCGGCGCCGGTCTGCTGCGGGTCCACGGCGGCGGCTTGTGCACCTATGCGGACGCCGTGCGCTTCTACTCCTTCCGCCGCGAGCCGCACACCGGCCGCATGGCGGCGCTGATCTGGCGCGATTGAGGCGCCGTCGGCTTTGCCCGGCTGACCGGCGGTCTTTGCGCTCGGGCGATGGCCGCCGCGCGCGGCGCTGCCTACACTGGCCGCCATGGTCCGAGAACGAGGAGTGGACCGGAGCGCCACGATAACGAGAAGGCGCGCTCCGTCAGCGTGGCTGCTCTGTGCCGTCGCCGTCGCCTGCGGTGCGCCGGCGGCTGCGCGTGCCAATGCCGCGCCGCAGGATGTCGCGCAGCTCGGCGCGCGCCTGACGCCGTTCGGCGCCGAGGCGGCCGGCAACGCCAGCGGCAGCATCCCGCCGTGGATCGGCGGGCTCACGGCCGTGCCGCCGTGCTTCGCGGATTCGCATGGCCGCTACTGCGATCCGTATGCCGACGACGCGCCGCTGTTCGTCGTCACCGCCGAGAACGTCGCGCAATACGCCGATCTGCTCAGCGCCGGCCAGCGCGCCCTCCTGGCGCGCTATCCGGACAGCTTCCGCATGCGCGTGTTCCCGACGCGGCGCAGCTTCGCCAATCCGCCGGCGGTGTACGCGGCTTCGGTCGCCAATGCCGCGCGCGCCTTCCTCGACGAGGGCACGCTGCGCGACGCGGCGACCGGCGTGCCGTTCCCGCTGCCGGCCAACGGCGCCGAGGCAATGTGGAATCACCGCCTGCGCTGGCGGCCGCTGGTCAGCGAGCGTCTGGCGACGCAGTTCGTCGTCGCCGCCAGCGGCGAGAAGACGCCGACGCTGATCCGCGAGCGAATCCGCTTCCCGTATGGCGCCGACGGCTACGATCTGAAATCGGCGCGCGGCGTGCTGACGCGACTGATGCGCTGGGTCGAACAGCCGGCGAGCCTGGCCGGCGTCGGCATGCTGATCGACGATGTCGCGCGGCCCGCCGATCTGGCGCGCCATGCCTGGCAGTTCGGCAGCGGCGCCGAGCACGTCGAGCGCGTGCCGAATCTCGGCTACGAGACGGCGGCGATCGCCAGCGACGATCTCGCCAGCAACGATCAGCTCGACACCTTCTTCGGGCCGCTCGACCGTTACGACCTCAAGCTGATCGGCAAGCAGGAACTGCTGGTGCCGGCGAACAGCTATGCGCTGCACGACGAGACCGTGTCGTACGGCGATCTCGTCGGCCCCCGGCATCTCAATCCCGAGAAGACGCGCTACGAGCGGCGTCGCGTCTGGGTGGTCGACGCCGTGGTCGCGCGCGGCCGCATTCATCCGTACCGGCACCGCCGCTTCTATCTCGACGAGGACGGCTGGCAGATCCGCATCGTCGACGTCTATGACGCCGACGACGAACCGTGGCGCGTGCAGGAGGCGCACACGGTGATGGCCTACGACCGGCAGTACGAATTGCCGGTCGCACAGACGGTGTACGATCTGAAGGACAGTCGCTATCTTGTGCAGTCATTGAACAACGAAGGCGCGGAAGTCTCCTATCCGGAACTGGACGCCGCCGACTTCGACGCGAGCGAGCTGGCGCGGCGCGGAAGAAAACTGAATCGTGCCGCGCAACGCTAAGGCGCGCATGGGGAACAAAGAATCATCTCTGAAGCGGCGACGGCCGCGTGCGTTGGGGGTTTCATGAACGTGAACAAGGTGTGGAGCTTGGCCGGCGCGCTCGCGCTCGGCCTGCTGTCCGGCGGCGCGGCCTACGCGCAGGACGAAGGCGGCGGCGACAGCGCCGACAAGCCGGCGAACCAGGGCAGCGTCAAGCCGATGCCGGCCGAGATCATGCCGCGCACACCGCAGTCGCTGCTGCTCGACATCAAGAACACCGGCGCGCATCTGGTCGCGGTCGGCGACCGCGGCGCGATCCTGGTCTCCAACGACGGCAAGAACTGGGCGCAGGTCGACGTGCCGGTGCGCGCCGCCTTGACGGCCGTCGCCTTCGCCGACCCGCAGCACGGCTGGGCGGTCGGCCATGACGCGACGGTGGTGGCCACCAGCGACGGCGGCCGCAGCTGGAAGCTGCAGAACTTCCAGCCGGAACTGGAGAAGCCCCTGCTCGGCGTGCTCGCGCTCGATGCGCAGCACGTGCTCGCGGTCGGTGCCTACGGCCTGATGATGGAAACCAAGGACGGCGGCGCCAGCTGGAACGCTGTCGACACGCACGGCTTCAATGACGAGGAACTGCACCTCAACTCGATCGCCAAGCTCAACAACGGCGATCTGTTCATCGCCGGCGAGCAGGGCCTGCTCGCGGTGTCCACCGACGCCGGCGCGACCTGGAAGAAGGAGGATTCGCCTTACGAGGGTTCGTACTTCGGCGTGCTGCCGCACGGCGAGAAGGGTGCGCTGATCTACGGCCTGCGCGGCAACGTGTACCTGAGCGACGACGCGCGCGCCGGGCGCTGGAGCAAGCTCGAGACCGGCACCGTCGCCTCGATGTTCGGCGGCGCCGCGGTGCCGGGCGACGGCGAAGTGCTCGTGGGTCTGAATGGCCTGGTCATGCTGGTTTCCGGCAAGGGCCAGCCGACGCTGGTGCAGGCGCCGGCCGGCACGCCGCTGTCGGGCGTGCTGCCGTACGGCAACGATCTTCTGCTGGCGGTCGGCGAGTCCGGCGTGCAGGCGATCAAGCTCGACAATCCGCTGCAGTAGAACGGGCCCGCATCCATGAGCAACGACCACGAACTGACCCGCACGCAGCGCGTGCTGCGCGCCATCGAACCGCTAATCTACGCCAGGCGCGGCTTGACGATGGCAATCCTCGTCATCGCCACTGTTTTCCTGTTCTGGCAGATGATGCACATCAAGCGCGACGCCGGCTTCGACAAGTCGATTCCGCTCGAGCATCCGTACATGCAGGTGCTCAAGCAGTACATGGCGGAGTTCGGCGGCGCCAACACGGTGCTCGTCGCGCTGATCCAGAAGCCCGGCAAGGGCGACATCTACAACGAGAAGTTCCTGGCCTCGCTGAAGACGGCGACCGACGAGCTGTTCTTCCTGCCCGGCGTCGACCGCTCGCGCGTGTCGTCGATCTTCACGCCGGACGTGCGCTACATCGAGGTCATCGAAGGCGGCTTCGCCGGCGGCAATGTCATTCCCGCCGACTACCAGCCGACCCAGGAATATTTCGACAAGGTGCGCGCCAATGTCGGCAAGGGCGGCCACGTCGGCCGCTACGTCGCCAAGGACCAGAACGGCGCGATGATCTACTCGGAGCTGCTGGAGATCGATCCGGTCACCGGCGAGAAGCTCGACTACGCGCAGGTGGCGGACGGCCTCGAGGAGAAGCTGCGCGGGCGCTTCATGAGTCCACGGAAGATCCTCTACAAGCTGAAGAAGGACAAGGGTTCGCTGAAGGCCGGCACGCAGGTCGCCGAGGGCTTCGTCGACTACGGCTGGAAGCTCGCGCTGAAGGACTTCAAGGTACAGGATCCGCAGGATCCGAACGCGCCGCCGATCGTCGTGCACGGCTACGAGGTTTCGACCGAGCAGGTCGACAATCCGCAGTACAACCCGGACGTCGACGTGCACATCGTCGGCTTCGCCAAGGCGGTCGGCGACGTCATCGACGCCACCATGCAGGTCGTGCTGTTCTTCCTGCTGACGCTGGTGATGACGCTGATCCTGCTGTGGCTCTACACCGGCAGCTTCAAGCTCGCGGTGCTGCCGCTGATCTGCTCGATCACCGCCGTGATCTGGGAATTCGGCCTGCTGCGCCTGATGGGCAAGGGCCTCGATCCGTTCGCGATCCTCGTGCCCTTCCTGATTCTCGCGGTATCCGTCAGCCACGGCGTGCAGTACGTCAACGCCTGGGTCGGCGAGATCACCATGAACCGCCGCAACAGCTTCGACGCCTCGCTCGAAACCTGGCGGCGGCTCGCCATCTACGGAACGATGGCGATCATGACCGACGTCGTCGGCTTCGCGCTGATCGGCCTGATCCCGATCGACATCATCCGCGAGATGGCGCTCAACGCCACGCTCGGCATGCTGGCGATCATCATCACCAACAAGGTGATGATGCCGATCATGCTCACCTGGGTCGACATCGGCGATCCGGTCGCCTTCCAGGCCAAGCAGGACCAGCGCGACGGCATCTTCGATCCGCTGTGGCGCTGGATCTCCGGCATCGTGCAGCCCAAGCCGGCGATCATCGCCATCATGATCGGCGCGGTGCTGTACGGCTGGAGCTTCTGGAAGGGCGAGGAACTGCAGGTCGGCGACAGCCAGAAAGGCGCGCCGGAGCTGCTGCCGGATTCGCGCTTCAACAAGGACATGGTGGCGATCACCGACAACTTCTCGATCGGCACCGACATCTTCAAGATCGTCGCCGAGATGGACCCCGAGTCCTGCGTGCGCTACGACATGATGGAGCAGATCGACCGCTTCGACACGCAGATGGAGAACACCGTCGGCGTGCAGGGCGTGATGTCGCTGCCCTGGGCGGCCAAGCAGGCCAACTCGGCTTTCTCCGAAGGCTCGCCGAAATTCCGCGTGCTGCCGCGCAACCAGTACACCATGGTGCAGGCGATCACGCCGATCCCGACCTCGACCGGCCTGCTCAACCAGGATTGCTCGGCGCTCGCGGTGTTCGTGTTCACCAAGGACCACACGGCGGCGACGCTGGAGCGCATCGTCGACAAGACCAAGGCGTTCAACCAGAGCAACGCCGCGGAGTTCTATGAAACGCACAAGGACGTCGACGCCAAATACTGCGGCGACAAGCTCGAGGCGCGGCGCGAGGTCGGCGTCACGCGCGTGAAGATGGAGAAGTACGTCGAGAAGCTGAAGAAGAGCGGCAAGAAACTCAGCGACGAAGACATCGCCAACAACGGCACGGTCAAGGATCTGACCGCGAAGTTCGACGCCGCCAAGGACAAGCTCAAGGGCATGGACAAGGCCTGCCCGGTGAACTTCGCGCTGGCCACCGGCAACGTCGGCGTGATGGCGGCGACCAACGAGGAAGTGCATCGCCTCGAGCGGCCGATCCTCTACATCGTCTACTTCGGCATCGCGATCTGCGTGTTCCTGTCGTTCTTCGAGCTGAAGTCCATCGTCTGCATCATGCTGCCGCTGTCGGTGGTGTCGTTCATGGCCTACGCGGTGATGGTGCTGCTCGGCATCGGCATGAAGGTGGCGACGCTGCCGGTGGTCGCGCTCGCCGCCGGCATCGGCGTCGACTACGGCATCTACGTGTACGCGACGCTGGCCGATGCCACGGCCGGCGGGTATCGGCTGCGCGACGCCTACTTCAAGACCCTGAAGATGACCGGCAAGGCAGTGGTCTTCACCGGCATCACGCTCGGCATCGGCGTGGCGACCTGGCTGTGGTCGGGCCTGCAGTTCCAGCGCGACATGGGCAAGCTGCTGGTCTTCATGTTCACCGCCAACATGTTCGGCGCCATCCTGCTGCTGCCGGCGATCGCCTCCTTCCTGCTCAAGCCGAAGGAACTGGCGCCGGGCGAGGAGCCGGTGTTCAAGCCGCGGCACTGATCGCCGCATCGCCAGGACCTCTCCGGCTGCATCGAATGGCCCGCCTCGCGCGGGCCATTCTCATTCCCCAATTTGTAGGCGCTCAAATGAGCGCTGCGGCAGTTCCTGCGCCCGCCTTATCCGGGGAGCCAGTCTTGTGCTGCATGTCCGCCCTTCCAAATCGGGGCGCGAGGCTCGCCATTCGAGCATGTGCGTCAGTGCGTAGGCTGGTGTCCAGGTACTCAGAACCTTCTGCTGCTCACGTTCCCGCTGCTTGGCCTCTGCGGCGTCTGCCTTGGCGCGCAGTTCCTCGGCGGGGTCTACCCCCTTCGCCAGTGCGTCACGTAGTGCCACGGCCTCAGCGCGAGCCTTGGCGACGCTGATGGCGCCCTTGCCCTTGGCTCGCCCGATGGTGCGTTTGACCAGCTTGCCTTTGGTGGTGCCTTCGCCGCCACGCACACGCCCGTGGAAGAAGAAGACGATGGTGCCTTGTCGTGTCCGTCGCAGCTTGAAGCCCGGAACCTCAGTGTCTTGGACGTACTCGTCCCGTTCCGACTTCGGCCGCTTCGCCAGTCGGTCAATGGTTGCCTTGGTGATTTCCTCTGCTGGTGCGGGTTCCGGTTCAACGATGGCCGCTTCGTCGTTGTTCACCACCAGCTTCAACATGCCCTTGCTCATGCCTTGTGCCCTCAATAGCCCGCGTGGGAACACGGGGGGAACATAGAACGGCACGCACAGCAAAACCGCACGCGCCACGATGGCCGGTGCGATTGAGCAACATCAAGGGTTTACAGCCTCTCACGACACCAAATGGTGGCCGGGGACGGAATCGAACCGCCGACACGGGGATTTTCAATCCCCTGCTCTACCGACTGAGCTACCCGGCCGGGTGCTGCGGGCCGCGTATTAAAGCGGCGGGCATCGAGCGCGTCAAGCGACGTGCTTCATTCGCGCGTCGGCGCGGGCGGCACATAGCCGGTCTGCGTCAGCTCACCGCCGAAGAAAAATTTCTCCATCTCCTCGCTGAGCTGCTTGCGCGCGCTGGCGTCGGCGAGCTGCAGGCGGTATTCGTTGATCAGGCGCGTCTGGTGCTGGACCCACATCTGCCAGGCCTGCTTCGACACCTGCTCGTAGATACGCTGGCCGAGCGCGCCGGGCATCGGCGGACGATCGAGACCTTCGGCATCGATGCCGAGCTTGACGCAGTGAACGGTACGGCTCATCGGGAATTCGCCTTGTGCAGGGAGTCGAGCATTTTACGGATCGGCGCCGGCAGGCCCAAGCGCGCGAGCTGCCCGGCGTCGAGCCATTGCCAGCGGTCTTCGGCAATGGCGCCGCCGTGCGCGGCGGCACGCACGCGCATCGGCGTCAGCTCGTAGTCGAAGTGTGTGAAGGCGTGCGTGAACGCCGGCAGTGGCTGCGGCGCGTCGCCGCGCAGCGCCTGCGCATGCAGCCAGTCGGCGAGCGGCGGATCGCTCTCGCCGAGCAGCGGCGGGCACCAGAGGCCGCCCCACAGGCCGCTCGGCGCACGGCGCTCGAGCAGCAGGCGGCCATCCGCGTCTTCGATGAGCAGCAGTTGCGCCCGTCGCTGCGGTCGCGCGCGCTGCGGCTTGGCGCCGGGATACTGGGCGACGGTGTCGCTGCGCCGCGCCACGCAGTCCGCGGCGACCGGGCACAGCAGGCATTTCGGCTTGCGCGCCGTGCACACCGAGGCGCCGAGATCCATCAGGGCCTGCGTGTAGTCGGCGAGGCGTGCGTGCGGCAGGCGCGCCTCGGCCTCGGACCAGAGTTTCTTCTGCACGGCCGGCACGCCGGGCCAGCCGGACACGGCGGCGTGCCGCGCGAGCACGCGGCGCACATTGCCGTCGAGGATCGCGTGACGATCACCGAAAGACTGCGCGAGGATGGCGCCGGCCGTCGAGCGGCCGATGCCGGGCAGGGCGGCGACCGCATCGATGTCGCGCGGGAACTCGCCGCCGTGCTCGGCGACGATTACCTGCGCGCAGCGATGCAGATTGCGCGCCCGCGCGTAGTAGCCCAGGCCGGCCCACAACGCGAGCACCTCGTCGAGCGGCGCGGCGGCAAGCGACGGCAGATCCGGAAAGCGTTCGAGGAAGCGCGCGAAGTAGGGGATGACGGTGTTGACCTGCGTCTGCTGCAGCATGATTTCCGACAGCCACACGCGATACGGCGTGCGCGGGTGCTGCCACGGCAGGTCGTGCCGGCCGTGGTCGTCGAACCAGGCCAGCAGGCGTTCCGCGAAGGGTTTCATGGCGACAGCGTACCTTGTCCGCGCTCGCGCGCGAGGCGTTCGATGCCTTGCGCGGTGGCTTGCGCCTGCCGGCGCATGGTGCGTTCGATCATCCAGGGGCCGAGCAGCGGCGGCACCCAGAAATCGGGCTCGAGTTCGGCCTGGAACCACAGGCAGGTCTGCGCATCGCAACGGTCGAGCCGCCAGGCGGCGAGGCCGTAGCGCAGATTGCTGAGCGCGGGGATCACCGTCGCATCGAGACGCCAGCCTTGCGCATCGGCGGCGTCGCGCACGTCCTGCACCTGATGCAGGCGGGTGCAGAAGAAGCTGATGCAGACGCGCACCGTCGTGCGCCAGCGCTCGCCGCCGGCCGCGGCCGGCGCCTGCGCCTCGACGTCTTCGACGGCGTCGTTGATGCGCGGCAGATTGCGGAAATCGCGGAACACCGCATAGGCATCGGCCGCCGGCACGTCGAGCCGGGCGCGCAGCTCGATACGGTAACGCGCGTCCTCGTGCGTCACCTCGAGCGCGTCGACCGTCGCCGCGCGCACCGGCGCGACGGCGAGGCCGCAAAGCAGCAGCAGCGCCGCGCGCCTCACGGATTCGACGACGGCTCCGTTTGCGGCTCCGCCGGCTGCTCGGTGCTCTGGTCCTTTTTCTTTTTCTTGCCGAACAGCAGCTCGTTGAGCTTGTCGTTGATCTTCTGCTTGACCTCGGGATCGGCGAGCTTCTCCTTGATCTTCTCCTGCGCCTTCTGCTTCACGGCGTCGCCGATCTCGACCTTGTACTTCGGCTTCCACAGGCTGCCGGTGAGGCGGATCGGGATCGTCACGCCGTTGAGCTGCGTGAGGTCCTTGCCGCCCTGGCCCTTGCTGGTCTCGACGATGGTCGGCTTGGCCGTGTAGTTGATGGTCTCGTCGACGAGGTTGATGTCGCCGGTGCCGCCGACGCGGAACAGCGGGCTCGCGGCGCTGAGGTCCTCGCTGTGCAGGATGCCATTGTTGATCGTGCCGCTGACCGAGATCGTCGTGAAGTCGGTTTCCGGCGCGCTGCTTTCGCTGTAGTCGAGATTGCCGGCCATGGCCGCCTGCGCCTTGCGGATCAGCGCGCCGAGATTGAAGCCCTTGACCGCGCCGTTGCGCGCCTGCGCGGCGAGCTTGCCGTCCAGCGTGCGCCGCAGGTCGCCGACGGTCTTGCCGCGGCCCGACAGATCGGCACTGAAATCGGCGACGCCGCTCACCGAATCCTTGCCGGTGAAGTCGAGAAGGAACGGTGCCGCCTGGAAGGAGGACAGCTGCGTCTTCAGGGCATAGCCCGGGGTCGCGCCGGGGCTGTAGCGATGCGCCAGCGTGACACTGCCGCCGTAGAGCTGCGCGCTGAGATTTTGCTCCTTGGCCGCGCCCGCGCCGCGGCCCGTCAGCTTGAGCCGGATGTCGCTGAGCTTGAGGTTCTTCACCTTGAGCTTGCCGATGTCGAACGTGCCTTCGGCGTTGAGCTTGTTCAGCGTATCGCCCGGCAGTTCCACGGCATTGATGTCCTTCTTCTCGCCGGACGCGGTCTCGACCTTGCCCTCTTCCTTGGCCTTCGGCGGCAGATAGCGATCGAGGTCGATGCTGTCGACCTGCAGTGCAAAGGCCATCGCCAGCGTCGCGAAATCCTGCACGCTGAAGCTGCCCTTGAGCCGGGTCTGGTCGAGCGTGATGACGACGTTCTGCAGCGCCACGCTCTTCGGCGTGCCGCCGATCTGCGCGTTGAAGCTCGCCTGCGCCAGTGCCTGCGGATCGGCCGTGTTGAGCTTGATGCCGAAGTCCGCCAGCAGCTTGCGCGGGCTGAACGGCGCGATCGTCAACGGTCCGGCCAGCTTCGGGCTGTCGCCGTTGAGGCCGCTGCCGGCGATATCGCTGCTCAGCGTCAGATCGGCGGCCTGCAGCTTCACGTTCTGGAAGCGCAGCGCGCCCTGCGCGAGGTTGTAGGCGAGATCGCCGCCGAGGCGGACGGTCTGACTGCCGTTGGGGATCGCCTTGCCGCCGAGCTTGGCCTCGAGCGCGAGCTGGTTGAGGTTGAAGATCTTCGCGCCGAGATCGGCGACCAGGCGGGTCTTGAGCGTGCTGTCGATGTCGTAGCCGAGCGCCTTGCCGCGGACGCCGAGCTTGAGGCCCTCGGTGTCGAGCTTCTTCGTCTGGAAATCCGGCTTGATGGTGCCGGACAGCGTGACGTCGGCCTGCGCCTCGGGCGCCTTGGACAATACGGTCGCCGACAGATCCACGTCGAAGGGATCGCGCGCGCGCAGCGAGCCGGTCTTCAGCTTCAGCTTCTGCAGCTCGTAGTGCTTGCCGGCCTGCGCGTCGTCGTAGACGACCGCCGCATCGTCAATCTTCACGCCGTCGATATCGATGCTGTCGAGCGAGAACTGCGATTCCGTTTCGCTCTTCGGCGCGCTCGGCTCCTTCGGCTTTTCTTCCTGGTGCTTGATCAGGTCCTGCCAGTTACTGACGCCTTCAGCGTTCTTCGCGAGATTCAGATGCAGGCCGTCGAGCTCCACCGCGCTGACCTTGATCTGCTTGTCGAACAGCAGCGGCATCAGCTGCACGCCGACGCTGACGTTCTTCACCTCGGCGAAGGGCCGGTCGCCGAAGCCGGCCGCGTTGCCGAGGCGCGCATCGGCGAGCGAGACCCGCAGCCAGGGGAAGATCTTCAGCTGGATGTCACCGAGCGTCAGCTCGCGTCCGGTCTCGTCCTTCACCGCGTCCTGGATGCGGCCGCGGTAAGCGTTCGGATCGAACAGCAGCACGGCGGCGACCAGCGCGGCGATCACCAGCAGCACGATGCCGCCGAGGACGAGAAGGGCGATTTTCAGCGGTTTGGCCATGAGCGATCGGATCCTGGCGGCGGGTCAGCGGAGTCTAGTGCGGGCGTCTGGCCCGCGCATGAACGGCGCCCGGCCTCAGCCGCCGCCGATCGCCTGCACGATCAGCACCTCGTCGCCGTCGCGGAGCAGCGCCGCCGCGTGCCGCGAGCGCGGCACGATGGCGCCGTTGAGTTCGACGGCGACGCGCCGCCCGGCCAGCTGCAGCTCGGCGAGCAGGGCTTCGATGCTGAGGGACGTGGCGAGGCGGCGGGGTTCGCCGTTGACGGTCAGCTGCATGGGTTTTTGGGGCGATTACTGCGTGCGCGACGACGCTGGGACCAACATGGTCGCCGCTGGGGCCGCGCAGTTCAATGGCGCAAGGTCCCGTGTGTGCGTCGCCCCGTAGGAAGCTGGCTTCTGGCCCGGTAGCGGTGGCAGCGCTCCCGGCCCGCCGTGGCGATGTGGTACGGATAGGCGTGCGGCAGCATG
>NZ_AXDW01000018.1:0-6119 GCF_000474945.1 Solimonas soli DSM 21787
CCCCTCCCCCCGCGAGCGGGCGGAGGGGAATCGGTGTTGAGAGCGCGGCGTGCGGTTTCGAGCCCTCTCCTCCCGGCGGGAGGAGAGGGTTGGGTGAGGAGGGCGGTGCGGCGCGCGCCGAGAGTTCGGTGAGCGACGCGCGTCCCCACATCCCCTGACCCCTCCGCCCGCGAGCGGGCAGAGAGGGACGCCGGAACGACAGCACTACGCGCGTATCGAGCCCTCTCCTCCCGGCGGGAGGAGAGGGTTGGGTGAGGAGGGGCGCGGATCAGGCGCGCCTGGTGTTTCGGCTTAAAGCAGTGTGCGGCCCAGCGCCCAGGCGGCAGCGGCGATGAGGGCGCTGGCGGGAATGGTCAGGCACCAGGCCCAGACGATGGAGCCGGCGACGCCCCAGCGCACGGCGGAGAAGCGCCTCGTGGCGCCGACACCCATGATCGCTCCGGTGATCGTGTGCGTCGTCGAAACGGGAATGCCGAACCCGGACGCGAGGAACAGCGTGGCGGCGCCGCCCACTTCGGCGCAGAAGCCGCCGACGGGTTTGAGCTTGGTGATCTTCTGGCCCATGGTCTTGACGATGCGCCAGCCGCCGAACATGGTGCCGGCGGCGATCGTCACGTAGCAGGCGGCGACGATCCAGCCGGGCAGGTGGTCGGCGTGCGCGTGCATCCAGTGCGGCAGGATGGCGGGATTCGTCGCCGTCGTCGCGATCAGCAGCATCCAGATGATGCCGGCGGTTTTCTGCGCGTCATTGCCGCCGTGACCGAGGCTGTACAGCGAGGCGGAGAACAGCTGTAGGCGCCGGAAGATCTTGTCGACACGACGCGGCGAGACGCGGAAGAACAGCCAGCTCACGCCAAGCATCAGCGCCGAGCCGAGCACGAAGCCGAGCACTGGCGAGACGACGATGAAAGCGATCGTCTTGAGCAGGCCGGGCCAGATCAGCGATGCGACACCACCCTTGCAGATGCCGGCGCCGACCAATCCGCCGATCAGCGCGTGCGAGGAGCTGGACGGCAGACCGAAGTACCAGGTGATGATGTTCCAGGCGATGGCGCCGGCCAGCGCGCCGAAGATCACGTAGTGATCGATGATGGCCGGGTCGATGGTGCCCTTGCCGATGGTTGCCGCCACCTTGAGCGGGAACAGGAAGTAGGCGAGGAAGTTGAAGGCCGCGGCGAAGAATACCGCGAGCTGCGGCTTCAGCACGCCGGTCGAGACGACGGTGGCGATCGAATTGGCGGCGTCGTGGAAGCCGTTGATGAAGTCGAAGGCAAGCGCCAGCACGATCAGAAAGACGATGACCGCCAGGGTCATGTGGTCCATCGGCAGGCGCCTCAGGAGTTTTCGAGGATGATGGCTTCGAGCAGATTGCCGACATCGTCGCAATGGTCGGTCACGGTCTCGAGCGCCTCGTACATGTCCTTCAGCTTGATCAGGTTGCGCACGTCCGTCTCTTCACGGAACAGGCGCGACAGGGCGGTGCGCAGGACTTCGTCGGCCTCGCCCTCGAGCGTGCCGATATCGCGCGTCGCCGCCATGATCTTCTTCGCGTTGTCCATGTCGGACAGCAGGTTCACGGCCTGCGCCACGCGTTCGGCGCTGGCGCGGATGATCTCGGCGAAGCGGATCGCCTCCGGCGTCGCGCTGCGCAGGTCGTAGGTCGAGACCATCTGCGAGGCCGCCTGGATGGTGTCGATGACATCGTCGAGGCGCGAGATCAGCTGATGGATCTCGTCGCGGTCGAGCGGCGTGATGAAGGTGGAATGCAGCAGGGCGACGGTCTGGTGCGTGATCTCGTCAGCGCGATGCTCGATGGTATCGATCTCGTCGGCCAGCTTCCGCGCCTCGTCCGGCGAGCGGTTCAGCGCCTGCATGAGCGCCAGCAGCTTTTCCGAGCCCTCGACCGTGTGGCGGACGTGGGCATTGAACAGCGCGAAGAAACGGTCTTCGCGGGGCATCAGGTGCTTGAGCATGGCATTTCTTCTTGTGCTGTGGTCAATGCCGGCCTCCGGGGCTCAGGCGGCATTGTGCCGATCTTGAATGAGGCTTGTCGGCGGCCGGGCAGGCTGGATATCTCTTCGAGCCTTCTTGTTCCGAGGGGAGGAAGGGGCGAGGAGGGTGGTATGGCGGCGCTGCGGGTTCGGCGCGCGGTGCAGGCGCCCACCTCCCCTGACCCCTCCCCCCGCGAGCGGGCGGAGGGGGAATCGGAGGTGAAAGTGCGGCGCACGGCTTCGAGCCCTCTCCTCCCGCGGGGAGGAGAGGGTTGGGTGAGGAGGGCGTTGCGGCACGCGCTGCGGGTTCGGCGCGCTGGATGAAGAAGGCACAAGCGGAGCGAAGGACTCGCCGCGGACGGGCGGGGGCGCGCTTCAGCGCAGCATCCGCACCAGATCCGTCTCGAGCTTGAGGTTGGTGGCGAGCACGTGGCCCTCGCGCAGGGGGTCGTCGCTGCCGTCGAGCGCGCGCACGATGCCGCCGGCCTCGCGTACCAGGACGACGCCGGCGGCCATGTCCCAGGGTTTGAGGTTGAACTCCCAGAAGCCGTCGAGGCGTCCGGAGGCGACATAGGCGAGATCGAGCGCGGCCGAGCCGGCGCGGCGCAGGCCGGCGGTTTCCGCGGCGACGTTGCGCAGCTGCGGCAGGTAGCGGTCGAGATATTCCTCGCGCAGCGGGATGCCGGTGCCGATCAGCGCCTGGCTGACGTCCTTGCAGGCGCTGACGCGGATGCGGCGGTTGTTGACCGTCGCGCCGTCGCCCCTCGAGGCGCAGTAGAGATCCTGCGTGCACGGCGCGTAGATCACGCCGTGCTCGAGCTTGCCGCGCACCTGGACGCCGATCGACACCGCGAAATGCGGAATGCCGTGCAGGAAGTTGGTGGTGCCGTCGAGCGGATCGATGATCCACGTGACTTCACTGCCGCCATCCGGACCGGCTCCGGAACCCGCGCTTTCGCCGCTTTCCTCGGCGAGGATGGCGTGCTGCGGATAGGCCTTGCGGATGAGGCGGATGATTTCCTGCTCGGCGCCGCGGTCGACCTGGCTGACGAAGTCGTTGTGGCTCTTGCGCTCGATCTGCAGCTGATCGCTGCGTTCGTAGTAGCGCATGATGAAATTGCCGGCCGCGCGGGCGGCCGAAACGGCGATATTGACCAGCGGGTGCATGACGGGCCGGACGGGATAAGGGGCGGAGGAGGCCGCGTAGAATATCACGCATGACTTCCGCTCCTTCCGCCGCATCCGGCTTGGCTGCGCCGCTCGCCAACATCCGCGTCGTCCTCGTCAACACCCAGCACCCGGGCAACATCGGTTCGACCGCGCGCGCGATGCTGACGATGGGCCTGTCCGAACTGGTGCTCGTCAATCCCTCGCGATTCCCGCATCCGCAGGCGCGCATGACGGCCGCGCACGCGGAAGGCGTGGTCGACGGCGCGCGCGTGGTGGCCACGCTCGGCGAGGCGATCGCCGACTGCGGCTGGGTCGCCGCCAGCTCGGCGCGACCGCGTCACCTCGGCGACGAGCCGCTGGCGCCCTGGGACATGGCGACGCGCGCGGTCGCCACCGCATCGGCCGCCAAGGTCGCCATCGTGTTCGGCTGCGAACGTACCGGCCTGACCAACGAGGAACTGCAGCTCTGCCACGCGGTGACGATGATTCCCACCAATCCCGGCTACAGCTCGCTCAATCTCTCGCAGGCCGTGCAGGTGCTGGCCTACGAACTGCGCCGCGCCGCGCTGCCGCAGGCCACATCCGTCGCCGGCCGCCAGGGGCCGCTGTACGCGCCGCCCTCGACGCAGGAGATGGAGCATTTCTACGGCCATCTCGAACGCATCCTGCTGTCGACCGGCTTTCTCGATCCGGCCAATCCGCGCCTCCTCATGCGCCGGCTGCGGCAGTTCTTCAACCGCGCCGCGCCGGACCGCAACGAGCTCAATATCCTGCGCGGCATCCTTACCTCGATCGAGAAACCGAAGAACCGCCGCGTGCCGCTCGAACCGGGCGATGGCATGCCGTCCGCCGATTAAAGAGGACCGAATTGGTCTAGAATGACGCTTCGGCGCAGCCCATTGATTGCCAACGCCATGTTCGCCCGCATCCGAGAAGATATCGCCAGCGTTTTCGACCGCGACCCCGCCGCGCGCAGCACCTGGGAAGTGCTGACCTGCTACCCGGGCCTGCACGCGATCTGGGCGCACCGCGTCAGTCACTGGTTGTGGACGCACGGCCTCAAGTGGCTGGCGCGCGTCAACTCGAATCTCGCGCGCTGGATCACCGGCATCGAAATCCACCCGGGTGCGCGCATCGGCCAGCGCTTCTTCATCGATCACGGCATGGGTGTGGTGATCGGCGAGACGGCGGAGATCGGTGACGACGTGACGATGTATCACGGCGTGACCCTGGGCGGCACCAGCTGGAACAAGGGCAAGCGCCATCCGACGCTGGGCGATCGCGTGGTGGTCGGCGCCGGCGCCAAGATCCTCGGGCCGTTCACGGTCGGCGCCGGTGCGCGCGTCGGCTCGAATTCGGTCGTGGTCAAGGAAGTGCCGCCGGGCGCCACCGTGGTCGGCATTCCGGCGCGCATCGTGCGCGAGGCGGCCGAGCCCTCGGAGGCCGTGGCGGCGATGGCGAAGAAGATGGGCTTCGACGCCTATGGCCTGTCGAAGGACATGCCCGATCCGGTCGCCAACGCGATGTCGGTGATGTTCGATCACGTTCAGCGTCTCGACGAGCAGCTGGGCAAGGTCTGCCGGCTGCTGCACGAGGTCGATTCGCGCATGCCGGAGCTGGAACTGTCGAAACTGGAGCTGCCCGATTTTTGCATGGACGCAAGCCCGGCCCTCGATTCGCTGGCCGGCAACCGCAAACGCAATCAGGGGTGAGCGTGAACGTATTGGTCGTCGGCGGTGCGGGCTACATCGGCTCGCACATGTGCAAATGTCTTTCCGAAGCCGGACATGCGGTGGTCGTTCTCGACAATCTGGCGACCGGCCATCGCGCCGCCGTGCAGTGGGGCGAGCTGGTCGAGGCTTCGCTCGGCGACGTCGCCGCGGTCGGTGACACCCTGCGCCGGCATCGCATCGACGTGGTGATGCACTTCGCGGCCAGCTCGCTGGTCGGCGAGTCGATGAGTGATCCGTACAAGTACTACGCCAACAACGTCTGCGCGACTCTGGCGCTGCTGCAGGCGATGCGCGAGGCCGGCGTGTCGCAATTCGTGTTCTCGTCGACGGCCGCCGTGTTCGGCGAGCCGCAAGCCGAGCTGATCGACGAGACGCATCCCTGCCAGCCGATCAATCCCTACGGCAATTCGAAACTGGCCGTCGAGCGCATGCTCGACGACGCCGCGCGCGCCTACGGCCTGCGCGCGACGGCCTTGCGCTACTTCAACGCCGCCGGCGCCTGCGATTCCGGCCTCATCGGCGAATCGCACGAGCCGGAATCGCACCTGATTCCGCGCCTTCTGCGCCGCGCCGCCGGCGAAGCGCTCGACGTGCAGATCTTCGGCACCGACTACCCGACACGTGACGGCACCTGCGTGCGCGACTACGTGCACGTCTGCGACCTCGCCGACGCGCATCTGCTGGCGCTCGAGTACAGCCGCGCGCAGCCGGGCTTTCACACCTTCAATCTCGGCAACGGCACCGGCTTCACCGTGCTCGAAGTGCTGGCGGCGGCGCAAAGCGTCGTCGGCCGCCCGCTCGACATCCCGCGCGGACCGCGTCGCGCCGGCGATCCGGCGACGCTGGTCGCCAGCAGCCGCAAGGCGCGCGAGCGGCTCGGCTGGCGTCCGCGACGCGCCGATATCCGCCGCATCGTCGCCGACGCCTGGGCCTGGCACCAAAAGCCGGCGTTCTGAATCCGATGCGGCTCGAAGCCCTGCGCCGTACTTTCGCCCCGATTCCCCTCCGCCCGCTCGCGGGGGGAGGGGCCAGGGGAGGTGGGCGCCCGCACCGCGCACCGCACCCGCACCGCGCGCCGCAGCGCCCTCCTCACCCAACCCTCTCCTCCCGGTGGGAGGAGAGGGCTCGAAGCCGTGCGCCGCACTTTCATCACCGTCCCCCTCCGCCCGCTTGCGGGGGGAGGGGTCAGGGGAGGTGGGCACCCGCACCGCGCGCCGCAACGCCC
>NZ_AXDW01000018.1:6129-99749 GCF_000474945.1 Solimonas soli DSM 21787
CCCGCACCGCGCGCCGCAACGCCCTCCTCACCCAACCCTCTCCTCCCCGTGGGAGGAGAGGGCTCGAAACCGCGCGCCGCGCTCTCAACTCCGATTCCCCTCCGCCCGCCCGCGGGGGGAGGGGCCAGGGGAGGTGGGCGCCTGCACCGCGCACCGAACCCGTACCGCGCGCCGCAACGCCCTCCTCACCCAAGCCTCTCCTCCCCCGCGGGAGGAGAGGGCTCGAAGCTGTGCGCCGCACTCTCAACTCCGATTCCCCTCCGCCCGCTCGCGGGGGGAGGGGCCAGGGGAGGTGGGCGCCTGCATCGCGCACCGCACCCGCAGCGCCCGCCGCGGCACCCTCCTCACCCAACCCTCTCCTCCCAGTGGGAGGAGAGGGCTCGAGGGCACGCGCCGCACTTTCATCACCGTCCCCTCCGCCCGCTCGCGGGGGGAGGGGCCAGGGGAGGTGGGCGCCCGCGTCGCGCACCGCACCCGCACCGCGCGCCGCGGCACCCTCCTCACCCAACCCTCTCCTCCCGACGGGAGGAGAGGGCTCGAAGCCGTGCGCCGCACTTTCATCACCGTCCCCCTCCGCCCGCTCGCGGGGGGAGGGGTCAGGGGAGGTGGGGACCTGCACCGCGCGCCGAATTCGGCATCGCGCGCCGCACCCGGCCTCGAACGCCACGGCTCGCAATTGCGCGCTGTGCGGCGTGTCCTAGCTGAGGGCTGAGGGCGTGGCCGTTTATTTCGACAACAACGCCACCACGCGGCTCGATGCGCGCGTGCTCGAGGCGATGCTGCCGTATCTCTCGGGTCCGTACGGCAATGCCTCCTCGTTGCACCGCTTCGGCCGTGCCGCGCGCGATGCCATCGAGCGCGCGCGCGAGCAGGTGGCGGCACTGGTCAATGGCCGGCCGAAGGACCTCATCTGGACCTCCGGCGGCACCGAGTCGAACAATCTGGCGCTCAAGGGCGTCTGCGAAGCGGCGCGGCCGACGCGGCTGCTCTACGGCATCACCGAACATCCGGCCGTGCTCGAAACCGCCGAGGCGCTGCGCGCGCGCGGCTGGCAGGTGGAGACGGTGGCGACCGACGGCGAGGGGCGCGTCGACTGGGCGCGCTTCGAGCGCCAGCTCGCCGGCGGTCCGCTTCGCCTGGTGTCGCTGATGCGCGCCAACAACGAGACCGGCGTGATCCAGGATGTTGCGCGCGCCGCGACGCTCGTGCATGCGGCCGGTGCCTGGCTGCACGTCGACGCCGTGCAGGCGGCCGGCAAGATCGCCGTCGATTTCGCGGCGCTGGATGCCGATCTCATGAGCCTGTCGAGCCACAAGATCTACGGCCCGAAGGGTATCGGCGCGCTGCTGCGCAAGGCCGAGGTCGAGCTGCTGCCGCTGCATCACGGCGGCTGGCAGGAACAGGGCCTGCGCGGCGGCACCGAGAACGTCGCGGCCATCGTCGGCTTCGGCGCCGCCGCCGAACTCGCGCAACAGGAACTCGAAGCGCGCGGCGCGCATCTGCGCGCCTTGCGCGATCGGCTCGAAGCCGGGCTGCGCGCCTTGCCCGGCACGCGCATCTTCGGCGACGGCGTCGAGCGTCTGCCGAACACGCTGCAGTTCGCGCTGCGCGGCTACGAAGGCGAGGCCCTGCTGATGCAGCTCGATCGCAAGGGCTTCGCCGTGTCGAGCGGCTCGGCCTGCGCCTCCGGCCGCGGCGAGCCGAGCCACGTGCTGCTCGGCATGGGCATCGAGCGCGAGATCGCCGCCGGCGCGATCCGTGTGAGCTTCGGCAAGGACAACACGATGGCCGAGGTCGAGCAGTTCCTGGCGCTGCTGGCGACGTTCGCGGCGGCGCCGGCGCCAGCGGCGCTGCGGTCATGAACGACATGATCTATCTCGACTACGCGGCGACCACGCCGCTCGACCCGCGCGTGCGCGACGCGATGCTGCCCTGGCTCGACGCCGAGACGCACTTCGGCAATCCGGCGTCCGATCACGCGCTGGGCCGGCGCGCGCGGGCAGCGGTGGAGCAGGCGCGGGCGCAGGTCGCGCAGCTGATCGGCGCCGGTGCCGACGAGATCGTCTGGACCTCGGGCGCCACCGAGGCCAACAATCTGGCGATCAAGGGTGCGCTGGAATTCCGCGGGTTGAAGGGGGCGCACGTCGTCACCAGCCGCGTCGAGCACAAGGCCGTGCTCGACACCTGCCGCTATCTGGAGACGCAGGGCACGCGCGTCACGTATCTCACGCCGCAGGCGGACGGCATCGTCGGCGTCGAACAGGTGCTCGCCGCGCTGCAGCCGGATACGGCGCTGGTTTCGCTGATGTGGGTCAACAACGAGACCGGCGCGATCAATCCGGTCGAGGCGCTGGCCCCCCGGCTGCGCGAGCGCGGCATTCTCTTTCACGTCGACGCGGTGCAGGCGGTCGGCAAGCTGCCGGTCGATCTGGCGCGCGTGCCGATCGACCTGCTGTCGCTGTCGGCGCACAAGCTCTATGGGCCCAAGGGCATCGGCGCGCTGTTCGTGCGCAAGCGGCCGCGCGCGCGCCTGGCGCCGCAGATCCACGGCGGCGGCCACGAGCAGGGCATGCGCTCCGGCACGCTGGCGACGCAGCAGATCGTCGGCCTCGGCGAGGCCTGCCGGATCGCGGCCGGCGCGCTGGTCGAGGAAGGCGAACGCCTGCGCGGCCTGCGCGAGCGGCTGTGGCAGCAGCTGCAGGCGCTGCCGAAGATCCATCTCAACGGCCCGGCCGATCGGCGCGCGCCGGGCATTCTCAATGTCAGCTTCGCCGGCGCCGAGGGCGAATCGCTGCGCGCGATGCTGCCGCAGCTGATGGTGTCGAGCGGCTCGGCCTGTTCGTCGGCGACGCGCGAGCCTTCCTACGTGCTGCGTGCGCTCGGCCGCGACGACGAGCTCGCGGGCTCCTCGCTGCGCCTGTCGCTGGGCCGCTACACGAGCGAAGCGCAGATCGATCGGGCGGCGGCGGAGATCATCGCCGCGGTGCGCTTCCTGCGCGAGCTGTCGCCGCTGTGGAGCGAGTCATGAATCCGCAAGACAATGTCTATGCCTATCGCGAACCCATCTGGCAGCGTTTCCGCGCGCCGCGGCATGCCGGCCGTCTCGACGGCGCGCAGGTGCTGAGCACCCAGGCCGGCAGTGCGGCGACGCGCTCGGTGCTGCGCCTGCAGATCGAACTCGACGGCGAGCGTGTCGCACGGGCGCGCTTCCGGGCCTATGGCTGCCCGACCGCGATCGCGGTCGGTGAATGGCTGGCCGAGCAGCTCGAAGCGCGGCCGCGCGCGGCATGGGCGGCGATCGACGTCGCGGCGATTCGCGACGCCCTTGAAATCCCCGACGACAAAGCCCATTGTGCCCTCCTGGGCGAAGACGTCCTTCGCGCCCTGCAGCAGCAGATGAAGCAGCCCTCATGAGCATCCAGTTGACCGAAAGCGCCGCCCGGCGCATCCAGCAGCAGATCGACAAGCGCGGTAGCGGCTTCGGCCTGCGGGTCGGCGTGCGCAAGTCGGGATGCTCGGGATACGCCTACACCATGGACTACGCCGACCAGGTGACGGACGAGGATGCCGTGTTCGAGCATCACGGCGCCAAGGTCGTCGTGCGCCGCGAGCACCTGCCGATGCTCGAAGGCATGACGCTGGACTTCCAGAAGAGCGGCCTCAACGAGGCCTTCAAGTTCCTCAATCCGAACGTCAAGGCGGAGTGCGGCTGCGGCGAGAGCTTCGCCGTCTGAACCGGCCGGGCGGCGATTGTCCGTCCAAGCTTCGGTTTTCATTGCCGCGCCGCAGCAGCGCTGGCTATAATTCATTGATTTCTCAGTAAACGCACCGGGCCCGAGACGCACACGTCGGGGGCCCTATCGTCATTTCCCCTTCAGTTTTAAGGAGTTTCACCGTGTCGGTTGAACGTACCCTCTCGATCCTCAAGCCGGACGCCGTCGCCAAGAACGCCATCGGCCAGATCATCGCCCGCATCGAGAGTGCCGGCCTGAAAGTCATCGCCGCGCGCATGAAGCACATGACCCCCGGCGAAGCCGAAGGCTTCTACGCCGTGCACAGGGAGCGTCCGTTCTTCCCGGACCTCGTCAAGTTCATGACCAGCGGCCCGGTCATGGTGATGGCGCTGGAAGGCGAGAACGCGGTGGCCAGGTATCGCGAGATCATGGGCGCCACGGATCCGAAGAAGGCCGCCGCCGGCACGATTCGCGCCGACTTCGCCGACTCGATCGACGAGAACGCCGTGCACGGCTCGGACAGCCTCGAGAACGCCCGGAACGAGATCAGCTACTTCTTCCGCGTCACCGAGCTCTGCCCGCGCACGCGCTGAGTCATCGGCCAGACGTGCAGCTGTAAACCCATGACCACCGCCGCCGCCAGCTCTGCCACGGCCTCGACGCCGATCAATCTGTTCGGACTCGACCGCGAGCAGCTGCGCGCGCGTTTTGCGGAAATGGGCGAGAAACCGTACCGCGCCGACCAGATCATGCAGTGGATCTACCGGCGCGGTAAGGATTCGTTCGACGACATGTCGAACATCTCGAAGGAGCTGCGCGTCAGGCTCGCGCAGCACTTCGTGATCCGCACGCCGGAGCTCGTCACCGAGCAGGTGTCGGCCGACGGCACGCGCAAGTGGGTGCTGCGCCTCGATGGCGGCAATGCCATCGAGACCGTCTACATTCCCGAGGAAAACAGGGCCACGCTCTGCATTTCCTCGCAGGTCGGTTGCGCGATGGACTGTTCGTTCTGCTCGACCGCGCAGCAGGGCCTCAACCGCAACATGACGACCGCCGAGATCATCGCCCAGGTGTGGTTCGCGGCGCGCACGCTGGGCGGCGATTTTCAGAACGAAAGAGTCATCTCCAACATCGTCTTCATGGGCATGGGCGAACCGCTGGCGAACTACGCGGCGGTGCTCAGCGCGATCCGCATCCTGCTCGACGATTTCGGTTTCGGCCTGTCCAAGCGTCGCGTCACCGTCTCGACCTCGGGCCTGGTGCCGTTCATGGACCGCCTGCGCGAGGACGTCGACACCGCGCTCGCCGTGTCGCTGCACGCGCCGAACGACGCCTTGCGCGACGAGCTGGTGCCGATCAACCGCAAGTATCCGATCGCCGAGCTGCTCGCCGCCTGCCGCCGTTACACCGCGGAGAAGGATCGCAAGGCACACATCGTCTATGAATACGTGATGCTCGACGGCGTCAACGACCGGCCCGAGCACGCGCGCGAGCTCGCCAGGCTGCTCGGCGGCATGGCCGGCAAGGTCAACCTGATTCCGTTCAATCCGTTTCCCGGCGCGCCGTACCGGCGCAGCACGCCGGAAGCGATCGCCGCCTTCGCCAAGATCCTGCGCGAGCGCAAGGTCTTCGCGACGACGCGCAAGACGCGCGGCGACGACATCGACGCGGCCTGCGGGCAACTCGTCGGCCGCGTCGAGTCGAAGCAGAAGAACCGCCTGCGCGGGATTCCGGTGGTGGCGCGATGAGCCGCAGGCCGCCAAGCCGCTCGCTGGTCGCATCCCCGCTGCGCGGGGCCCCTGCTCGGGCGCTCGCGTCTTCCTGCGGGCAGCTCGTCGGCCGCGTCGAGTCGAAGCAGAAGAATCGTCTGCGCGGGATTGCGGTGACCGTGCAATGACATTCCGCGCGTGGCTGTCGTGTCTGCTGTTGCCGACGCTCGCCGCCTGTACGACGGCGGCGCAGCGCGCCGAGCAGCGCAATGCCGCGCAGGTCAACACGCAGCTCGGCGTCAACTACGCGCGGCAGGGCCAGTACGATCTGGCGGTCGAGAAGCTGCAGCGCGCGATCGAGCAGGACGGCAGCTATGCGCCGGCGCATTCGGCGCTGGCGGTGATCTACCAGACGCGCGGCGAATCGGCGGCGGCGGAAAAGGAATACCGCCGCGCGCTGGCGCTCGACGACAACGATTCGACGGTGAAGAGCAACTTCGGCGTGCTGCTCTGCGAGCGCGGCAAGCCGGAGGAGGCGCGGCGCTACTTCATGGCGGTGATCGCCGACACCCGCTATCCGACGCCGGAGCAGGTCTGGACCAATGCCGGCATCTGCGCGAAGAAATCCAGCCCCGAGCAGGCCGAGCGCGATTTCCGCGAGGCGCTGCGCCTCAAGCCAGACGATCGCGACGCGCTCGCGCAGATGGCGATCCTCAGTTACGAGAAGCAGGATTTCCTGCGCACACGCGCCTTCCTGCAGCGCTACGATTTGAAGACCCAGGCGACGCCGGAACTCCTGAGCATCGCCGCCCGTACCGAGATGGCCCTTGGCGACCGCGATGGCGCGCGTGATTTCGCGCGTCGCATCGTCCAGGAATTCCCGGAATCCAAGGAAGCCGCCACGTTTTCCGATTGGCAGCCATGAGCACCGAACCAACCGACCCGCCCGTTCCCGCCCCGGCCCCCGTCCCAGCCGCCGCCGCAGCCGCCGCCAGCGAGGTGACGCCGGGCGCGATGATTCGCGAGGCGCGTCAGGCGGCGCATCTTTCGGTCGACGATCTGGCCGCGCATACCAAGCTCGCGCGGGCGACCGTCGAGGCCCTGGAGCGCGACGATTTCGGCGCGCTGCTGGAGCCGGTCTACGTGCGCGGCTACTACCGCAAGTGCGCGAAGGTCCTCAACCTCAACGAGAAGATGCTGATCGACGCCTACGCGGCGCGCGTCACGCAGAAGCCGCCGCAGGCGCCGGCCAAGCTGCGCCTGGCGTCGGGTACCGAACTCGGCTCGTCCAGCCGCCTGCCGACGGCCATGGGCGTGCTGTTCGTGCTCGTCGCGATCGCCGTCTGCGCCGCCCTGTGGTGGCTGCGCGGCGCGACGACGCCGGTGCCGAAGATGATCAGCAGCGAGGTGCTCGGCGGTTCGCTGTCCGGCGCGTCGGCGCCGTCCGCGCCGTCGCCGACGCCGGTCGAGGGCGGCGACGCGGCGCCCGTCGAAACGTTGCCGTCGGCGCCGAGTGCCGCCGCCCCGACGACGGCGACGACGCCCGCGGAGGAGGCGCCGGCGAACGCGACGCCGGCCGCTGCGCCCGCCACGGCGCCGGCGGGCAGCGGCCCGCTGCTCATCAGCTTCAGCGGCCAGTCCTGGATCCGTGTGCTCGACGCCAACGGTCGCACCCTGCTCAACGGCCTGGTCGGCGCCGGCGAACGCCGCCAGCTCGACGGCAAGCCGCCGTTCGATCTGTTCATCGGTGCCGCGCCGGTCGTGGTCGTCAGCTATGAAGGCAAGACCGTGGACCTGAAGCCGTACACGCGCGACAACGCGACGGCGCGACTGACGCTGCCGCTCGGCGCGCCGTCGCCCTAAGGAATCCGGAGGGACGCCGCCATGGCGATGACCAGCCACCATCAGATCGTGCGCCGCGTGTCGCGGCAGATCCGCGTCGGCCGCGTCGCGGTCGGCGGCGGTGCGCCGATCTCGGTGCAGACGATGACCAACACCGACACCGAGGACGTCGCCGCGACCGTCGCGCAGATCCGCGCCGCGGTGAAGGCCGGCGCCGACATCGTGCGCGTCTCGGTGCCGACGCTGGCGGCCGCCGAGGCCTTCGGCAGGATCAAGAGGGAAGTCGGTTATGTGCCGCTGGTCGCCGACATCCACTTCAACTACAAGTGCGGCCTCGCCGCCGCCGAAGCCGGCGCCGACTGCCTGCGCATCAACCCGGGCAACATCGGCTCCGACAAGAAGGTGTCGGAAGTCGTCGCCTGCGCCAAGCACCATGGCATCCCGATCCGCATCGGCGTCAACGCCGGCAGTCTCGAGGCCGAGCTGCAGGAGAAATACGGCGAGCCGAACGCCGACGCGCTGGTCGAAAGCGCGCTGCGCCACATCGACATCCTCAAGCGCCACAACTTCGAGGACTTCAAGGTTTCGCTCAAGGCCAGCGAAATCTTCCTCACCGTGTTCGCGTACCGGAAGCTGGCGAAACTGATCGACCAGCCGCTGCACCTCGGCATCACCGAGGCCGGTGGCGCGCGCGCGGGTAGCGTGAAGAGCGCGATCGGCCTCGGCATGCTGCTCGCCGACGGCATCGGCGACACCATTCGTGTTTCTTTGGCCGCCGATCCGGTCGAGGAAGTGAAAGTCGGCTGGGACATGCTGAAGTCGCTGCACCTGCGTTCGCGCGGCATCAACCTCGTCGCCTGCCCGTCGTGCTCGCGGCAGAACTTCGACGTCATCAAGGCGGTGCAGGAACTCGAAGCGCGCTTCGACGAGATCGACGAGCCGCTCGACGTCGCCGTGATCGGCTGCGTCGTCAACGGCCCCGGCGAAGCGCGCGAGGCGGCGATCGGCGTCGCCGGCGGCTATCCGAATTCCATCTACGTCGACGGCAAGATCGCACACAAGGCGCACAACGCCGAGCTGGTCGACACGCTCGAAAAGCTCGTGCGCGAGAAGATCGCCGCGCGCAAGGCCGCCAAGGCCTTGAGCGCCGAGCCCGGCGTCGAACCCGCGCAGCACTGAACGATCATGGCGAACCTTTTCCAGTCCGTTCGCGGATTCAACGACGTATTGCCCGCCGACGCCGCGGCCTGGCAGCAGCTGCAGCGCATCGCCGGCGAGGTGTTCGCGGCTTACGGCTATGGCGAGATCCGCCTGCCGCTGCTCGAACACACGGCCTTGTTCAAGCGCTCGATCGGCGAGGTCACCGACATCGTCGAGAAAGAGATGTTCAGCTTCGAGGACCGCGAAGGCGACAGCCTGACGCTGCGCCCGGAA
Organism: Solimonas soli DSM 21787; assembly: GCF_000474945.1. Classification (GTDB taxonomy): domain Bacteria; phylum Pseudomonadota; class Gammaproteobacteria; order Nevskiales; family Nevskiaceae; genus Solimonas; species Solimonas soli. The sequence goes on from NZ_AXDW01000018.1 coordinate 14,849, forward strand.
GGCACGGCGTCGTGCGTGCGCGCCGGCCTCGAACACGGCCTGCTGCACAACCAGCAGCAGCGTCTCTGGTACGCCGGGCCGATGTTTCGCCACGAGCGTCCGCAGGCCGGACGCTACCGGCAGTTCCACCAGCTCGGGCTCGAGTGCTACGGCATCGCCGGCGCCGATGCCGACGTCGAGGCGATCGCCGTCGCCGCGCGCCTGCTCAAGCGCCTCGGCCTGAGCGGCCTGACCCTGGAGCTGAACTCGCTCGGCGGCGCCGACACGCGGGCGCGCTATCGCGCCGCGCTGATCGGCTTCCTGCAGAAGCACGAAGCCGCGCTCGACGCCGATTCGAAGCGCCGCATGCACAGCAATCCGCTGCGCGTGCTCGACTCGAAGTCGCCGGAGACGCAGAAAGTCCTTGCCGATGCACCGAGCATCCTCGATGTGTTCGACGACGCGGCGCGCGCGCATTTCGACGGCGTGCAGCAGGGGCTCGCCGATCTCGGCATCGCCTATCGCGTCAACGCGCGCCTGGTGCGCGGTCTCGACTACTACACCAGCACCGTGTTCGAGTGGACGACGACGCAGCTCGGCGCGCAGGGCACCGTGCTGGCCGGCGGCCGCTACGACGGCCTCGTCGAGCAGCTCGGCGGCACGCCGACGCCCGCGGTCGGCTGGGCCTGCGGTGTCGAACGCCTGCTGCTGCTGCAGAAGGCGCTCGGTGTGCCGACCGACCGCGGCGATGCGCACGTCTATTTCTGCTGGCTCGGCGAGGCGGCGCAGCGTGAGGCGCGCAAGCTCGCCGAGCAGCTGCGCGACGCGATCCCCGGCCTGCGGCTGGTGCTGCACGCCGGCGGCGGCAAGCTGGCGGCGCAGCTCAAGCGCGCCGACAAGAGCGGCGCGGCGCTGGCGCTGATCGTCGGCGACGCCGAAATCGAGGCGCGCACAGTTCAAGTAAAATCGCTCCGTGAAGGGGCGCCGCGTGCCGGCACCGAAGCGCCGGCCGCCCCCGAATTCGTGGCATGGCAGGAACTGGCGGGCCGTCTCGCCGGTCTTGTGAGGCGGTAGACCGCCACCGCCACCCGGCGCCGCCGCCCCATCCGTTCTTCATCCAGAGATCCGATTCCCCGTGACGACGCACTACGACGACGAAGCGCAAGCCGAGCAGCTGAAGACCTGGTGGAAGGAAAACTGGCCGGCCCTGGCGGCGGGCCTGGTGATCGGCCTGGCGGCGATCTTCGGCTGGGAGGGCTGGCAGAACCACAAGGCGGAGCGCGCCGCCAACGCCTCGCAGATGTACGAGGACCTCAAGAAGGCGATCGCCGACGGCAAGAACGACGCCGCCAGGCCGCTCGCCGACAAGCTGGTCGCCGACTACGCCGATACCCCGTACGCCGCCGGCGCGCAGCTGCGTCTCGCCGCCGCCGCGGTCAAGGATGCCCGGCTCGACGATGCCGCGACGCGCCTGCAGTGGGTGCGCGAGCATGCGCACGACGATGGCCTGCAGCAGATCGCCCGGCTGCGCGCCGCGCGCGTGCTGTGGCAGCAGGGCAAGCCGGACGAGGCGCTGAAGACGCTCGACGGCGACGCCGGCAGCTTCGCACCGCTCTACGACGAGCTGCGCGGCGACATCAAGCTCGCCCAGGGCGACCGCGCCGCGGCACGCAGCGCCTACGAGAAGGCCTTCACGGCGACGCCGGAAGACCAGCCGAGCCGCCAGCTGCTGCAGCGCAAGCTCGACGATCTGACCGACGTGGTGCAGTCGTGACGCCGGCGACGCGGCATCGGCCGCTCGCCGTCGCGCTCGTCCTGGTCGCCGGCCTGGCGCTCGCGGCCTGCTCGAGCAAGAACCTGCGCAAGCCCGCCGAGCTGAAGGACATCAGCCATCCGGCGATCCATCTCGACACCGCCTGGACTGCCTCGGCCGGTGACGGCGGCGAGAAGTTCTACACGGAACTCGATCTGTCGCTGGCGCCGGACGCCCTGTTCAGCGCCGACATCGACGGCCGCATCTATGCCTTCGATCCCAGGGACGGCAAGCGCATCTGGCGCGCGGCGACCAGGAAGCGCGTGATCGCCGGGCCGACGGTCGCCGGCGACGCGGTGCTGGTCGGCACGCGCGACGGCGAGGTGATCGCGGTCAAGCGTTCCGACGGCACGCCGCTGTGGACCACGCTCCTGTCCAGCGAGGCGCTGTCGCCGCCGGCCGGCGACGGCAGCCGCGTGTTCATGCGCAGCGGCGACGGCAAGATCTATGGCCTCGACGCCCAGGGCGGCGCGCAGCAGTGGTCTGTCGACCGCTCGGTGCCGAACCTGACCTTGCGCGGCCTGTCGCCGCCGGCCGTGCTCGGCAACCGCGTGTTCGTCGGCCTCGACAACGGCCGCGTCGTCGCCATGCGCACGAGCGACGGCCAGGTCGCCTGGGACCAGGTGGTCGCCGCGCCGACCGGCCGCAACGAGCTGGAGCGCATCACCGACATCGACGCGCCGCTGCTCACCGACGGCGGCGAGCTGTACGCCGCGAGCTTCGGCGGCGAAGTCGCCTGTCTCGACCAGGACACCGGCCAGATTCTCTGGCGGCGTTCGGTGAAGAGCTATTCCGGCCTGGCGCGCGCCGACAACGCGGTGGTCGTCACCGACGAGGCCGGCACGGTCTGGGCGCTCGACCCGACGACCGGCGCCGAGCTGTGGAAGAACGAAGACCTGAAGTACCGCCAGCTGTCGGCGCCGGCCGTGTTCAAGGGCTACGCGGTGGTCGGCGACTACAAGGGCTATGTGCACTGGCTCGATCTCAAGGACGGCCATATCGCCGCGCGCACGCGTGCCGGCAGCAAGCCGATCCGCGTCGCGCCGGCGGTCGGCGACGACATGATCTACGTGCTGTCGAGCAAGGGCCACATCGAGGCACTGCGCATCCGCTGAGCGATGCGGCCGCAAGGCGGGCAGCGTCTCCCGGCGCTGCCCGCCTTTCTTGTTTCCGGCCCTTGGCCGACAATTGATGCAAACCATGAGCGACAAACTGCCTGTCATCGTCCTCGTCGGCCGTCCCAACGTCGGCAAATCGACCCTGTTCAATCGCCTGACCGGCACGCGCGACGCGCTGGTCGCCGATCTGCCGGGCCTGACGCGCGACCGCCAGTACGGCACCGGGCAGTTCGAAGGCCGCGCCTTCGTGGTCGTCGACACCGGCGGCCTGATGCCGGAGTCCGCCGATCCGCTCGCCGCGCTGGCCGAGGAGCAGGCGCGCATGGCGCTCGAGGAAGCCGACCACGTGCTGTTCCTCGTCGACGTGCAGCGCGGCCGCACCGGCGCCGACGAGGCGATCGCGCGCCACCTGCGCAAGCTCGGCAAGCCGCTGACCCTGCTCGTCAACAAGAGCGAGGGCCAGCCGCACGCGCAGGCCGCCGCCGAGTTCTACGCGCTCGGCCTCGGCGAGCCGATGACGGTGTCGGCCGAGCAGGGCCAGGGCATCAACCTCCTGCTGCGCCAGGTGCTCGACAAGCTGCCGGCCATCGCGCCGGAGCCGCCGCGCGACGACGGCAGCGTGCGCGTCGCCGTGGTCGGCCGTCCCAACGTCGGCAAGTCGACGCTGATCAACCGCCTGCTCGGCGAGGAGCGCGTGCTCGCCGCCGACCATCCGGGCACGACGCGCGACGCCATCGCCGTGCCCTTCGAGTACGACGGCGTGCCGTACACGCTGATCGACACCGCCGGCATCCGCCGCAAGGCGCGCGTCTGGGAAGCAGTCGAGAAATTCTCGATCGTCAAGACGCTCGACGCGATCGAGCGCGCGCACGTCGTCATCGCCGTGGTCGACGCGCAGAACGACATCGGCGAGCAGGACGCCAAGCTGATGGGCCTGATCGCGCAGCGCGGCCGCGCGCTGGTCGTCGCCGTCAACAAGTGGGATGGCCTGAACACCGGCGAGCGCGAGCAGGTGCGCTACCAGGTTTCGCTGAAGCTGCCGTTCCTCGATTACGCGCCGCTGCACTTCATCGCCGCCAAGCACGGCTCCGGCCTGCGCGAGCTGATGGAAGACGTGCAGATCGCCTATGAGGCGGCCACGCGCGAGTTCTCCACGCCGGAGCTGAACCGCATCCTCGGCGCCGCCGTCGAGGCGCACCAGCCGCCGGCCGTGCTCGGCCGCCGCATCAAGCTGCGCTACGCGCACCAGGGCGGCAGCAATCCGCCGTGCATCGTCGTGCACGGCAACCAGACCGACAAGCTGCCGGACAGCTACAAGCGCTACCTCGCCAATCAGTTCCGCTCGGCCCTGGCGCTGAAGGGCGTGCCGCTCCTGATGCGCTTCAAGACCGGCGACAACCCGTTCAAGGACAAGAAGAACGAGCTGACCGGCCGGCAGATCAAGAAAAAGCGGCGCCTGATGGCGCGGGTCAAGAAGAAGTAGCGCCGCGCCGCGGGCGACGACCTGCGGCAGGCTTAACCCCATCCGGCGGCCGGCGCCGTTCAAGACAGGGCCACTCCCACGGAGCGCCTTGCCATGTCCCTGCCACGCCTGCGCCGTACCGCTGTCGCGATCCTCGCTGCGACCCTCTTTCTTGCCGCCTGTTCGACGACCGAGCCATCGCCGAGCCGGGTGCGGCCCGCGGCACCGCCGCCGCCCGTCGCCGCAGCGGCCGAGGCCGCCGTCATCGCGCAGCGCGAGCAGGCCGCCGACGCGCGCCGGCAAGCGGAGCGCGTGCTGACCGCGCAGGCCTACACGAAGACGGCGGCGCCGGTGGCCGAAGCGTTCTATGCGCCGCCGCCGCCCGCGGATCGCGAGAACTACGCGGCGCCGGCGCAGAGCCCGGTGCGCCTCGCCGCCGAGCAGCCGGTGTCGACCTTCAGCATCGACGTCGATACCGGCAGCTACAGCAACACGCGGCGCATCCTCGACGAAGGTCGCCTGCCGCCGGAAGATGCGGTCCGCGTCGAAGAGTTCATCAATTACTTCGACTACGGCGACGCGCCGGCCGCCACGACCGACCTGCCGTTCGCCGTGCATGCCGAACTTGCGCCGACGCCGTGGAACGCGAAGACGCGGCTGCTGCGCGTGGCGCTGAAGGGCTATCGGCCGAACGGGCCGCTGCCGCCGTCGAATCTGGTGTTTCTCGTCGACGTTTCCGGTTCGATGGAATCGCCGGACAAGCTGCCGCTGGTGAAGTCCTCGCTGAAGCTGCTGGCACGCCAGCTCACGGCGCGCGACCGCATCAGCCTCGTCACCTACGCGAGCGGCACGCAGCTCGTGCTCGAACCGACGCCGGGCGATCAGACAGCGGCGATCGAACAGGCCATCGACCGCCTGCAGGCCGGCGGCGGCACCGCCGGCGCGGCCGGCATCACGCTCGCCTACCAGCAGGCCGAGAAGGCCTTCATCAAGGGCGGCAACAACCGCGTGCTGCTGGCCACCGACGGCGATTTCAACGTCGGCATCACGCGCTTCGAATCGCTGCTCGATCTGGTCAGGGACAAGCGCCGGACCGGCATCGCGCTGACCACGCTCGGCTTCGGCACCGGCAATTACAACGATCACCTGATGGAGCAGGCCGCCGATGCCGGCGACGGCAACTACAGCTATATCGATTCGCTGCGCGAGGCGCAGAAGGTGCTCGTCGCGCAGCGCGCGGCGACGCTGCTGACCATCGCGCGCGACGTGAAGGTGCAGGTCGAGTTCAACCCGGCCGTGGTGCGCGAATACCGCCTGATCGGCTACGAGAACCGCGCGCTGGCGCGCGAGGACTTCAACAACGATCAGGTCGACGCCGGCGACATCGGCGCCGGTCACGGCGTGACGGCGCTGTACGAGATCGCGCTGGCGGGCGAGGGCGGCGAGCGCATCGAGGCGCTGCGTTACGGCGCGCCGGCCGCCACGCACGCCGGCACGCAAGGCGAAGTCGCTTTCGTGCGCCTGCGCTACAAGCGGCCGGACGAGACGCGGAGTCGCCTGATCGAGCAGCCGGTGCGGCTTGCCGACGCGCGCGCCAGCCTCGCCGCGGCGAGCCCGGCGCTGCGCCTGTCGGCGGCGGTCGCCGCCTTCGGCGAGCGTCTGCGCGGCGGCCGCTATCTCGAAGGCTACGGCTATGCGCAGATCGTCGATCTGGCGCGCGGCGCGGCGACGGCCGATGCCGGCGGCGATCTCGGCGACTTCCTGCAGAACGTCGCTCTCGCCGACAGCCTGTCCGCGCGCACACCGGCCGGCCGTGACTGAGAGCGCCGCGGCGGACTTCACGGCGACGGCGGGCTTGGCCGATGATGCGGCGATGCCGCCGCCGCCCGCCGACGATGCCGCCGCCGACGCTCTCGCCGACGAGGGCCTGATGCTGCGTTACGCCGGCGGCGACATGGCGGCGTTCGAGACGCTGTACCGCCGCCACAAGGACGCGCTGTGGCGTTACTTCCTGCGCCACGGCTGCGACGAGGCGACGGCGGGCGAACTGTTCCAGGACGTCTGGGCCAGGCTGATCGGCGCGCGCGCCACCTATCGCCCGCAGGCACGCTTCGCGACCTGGCTGTACACGCTGGCGCAGCATCGCCTGATCGATCACTGGCGCGCGCAGCGTCCGCACGACGATCTCGATGCGCACGAGCCGGCACTCGCGGCGCCGGAGCAGGCGACGCCGGCGGCGCGCGCCGGCCAGGCCGAGCAGGCCGGGCGCCTGCGTCGCGCCATCGCCGCGCTGCCCGCCGAGCAGCGCAGCGCTTTCCTGCTGCAGGCTGAGGGCGGCCTGACGCTGGAAGAGATCGCGCGCCAGCAGGGCGTCGGCCGCGAGACCGTGAAATCGCGCCTGCGCTATGCGCTGGCGAAGTTGCGACAGGAGCTTGCCGATGTCTGGCCCTGAAAACCGCCGACCGCCCGATGATCATGAGCTCGACGAGTTCCTCGCCGGCGGCGGGCCGCATCGCGCGCGCTATCGGGCGGCGTCGACCGAGCAGGCGCCCGCCGCGCTCGACGCGGCGGTGCTGGCGCAGGCGCGCGCCGCCGTCACGCCGCCGGCGCTGCGCCGCCGCGCCGCGCGGCGCTGGCGCCTGCCGCTGTCGATCGCCGCGACGCTGCTGCTGAGCGTCGGCCTGGTCAGCCGCGTGCAGCGCGAAGCGCCGCCGCCCGCCATCGTCGCGCAGGCCAAATCCGCGCCGGGCGAAGCAGCCGGCCTGCGCGCGAGTGCGCCGGACACGCTCGCTGCCGCGCCGGCGCCGCCGGCACGGGCCGAGGCGCCGCGCAGCGAGAAGCGCATTGTCGTCGCGCCGCAAGCCGCGCGTCCGCGCGAAGCGCTGCCGCCGCCACCACCACCACCACCACCGGCCACGGCCGAAGCGGAGGCAGAGGCGGAGGCACAAGGCGCGGCGCTGGCGCAAGCGCGGGCCGGGCAGAGCGAACGGCGCCGCGCCGAGGCGGCGCAAGCGCGCGCCGCCGCGCCGATGCCGCCGGCCGCGCAGGTCCCGGCGCCGCCGTCCGGCTTCGCCGCCGGCCACTATCGCTCCGCGCAGGACTTCGAGCTGCAGCTGAGCGACGACGGCCGCTTCCGCCTCGCGGCGCCGCCGGGCGCGAGCCCGCCGCCGGTGCTGACCGGCCGTCGTCGGCGCGAGGGCGACGCCGAATGGTTATTGCCGGACGATGCGGCCGACGCCTCGTGCCGCTACTCGCTGCGTCGCGAGGGCGACGCGCTCGACTTGCAATCAAGCTGCGGGAGCGCCTGGGCCGGCCGCTATTGGCCGCGGTGAACGCCACACCGCCTGCAGGCGCGCCGGACCGGCGCGGCGATCGACGGCGGCGACCAGCGTCAGGCAGCCGGCCGCCGACAACACCGTGCTCAGCGCGAACAGCAGCGCGTAGCCGCCGTGCTGCGCGACCAGGCCGGCGGCGATCGATGCCGAACCCTGCGCGAGGATCACGGTGCAGGCGAGCAGGGTGTAATCGGTGCCGGCGTGTTCCGGCTCGGCGGCATCCATCATCAGCGTGAACAGCGCCACCGTCGCCGCGCCGCCGAGCACGTGCTCGGCAATACAGGCGCCGACGATCAGCCCGAAGTTGAACGCGCCGCCGAGGCCGAGCGCGGCGAGCGCGTAGCCGATCAGCGCGGCGGTCTGCGTCAGGCCGCCGAACAGCAGCGCGACGCGCCGGCCGTGGCGCCAGGCGAGCCAGCCGCCGAGCACGGCGCCGACCAGGCCGCAGACCGAGGCGACGGTGCCCTTGATCAGCGCGATCTGCTGCAGCGTGAGGCCGCTGTCCTTCATGAACGGCCCGACCAGCGCCGCGCCCATCGAATCGCCGAACTTGAAGAACGACAGCAGCACCAGCAGCAGCGCGATGCCGGGCCGGCGCAGGCGCTGCCAGCCGGTGGCGGCGACCGCCAGCGCGCCCGGCGCCGGCCCGGCCGGCGCCTTCAGCGGTTCGCGCAGGCTGAACACCGGCAGCAGCAGCAGCGCCAGCATCAAAGCCATGGCGACGAACATGAAGCGCCAGCCGGCGATGGTGTAGACCCACAGCAGCAGGCCGCCGCCGATCACCATGCCGAGCCGGTAGCCGCCGGTCTGGATGGCGTTGCCGATGCCGCGATCGCGCGGCGCCAGCAGCACCACGGCGAGGCCGTCGGTGGCGACGTCCTGGGTCGCCGCCAGCAGGTTGAAGAGGAACAGGGCGACGAAGACGAAGCGCAGCGAATCCGACAGTTCCAGCGTCGCCATGCCGAGCGCGACCGCGGCGGCGCCGAACTGCAGCGCGAACAGCCAGCGCTTGCGCGTGCCGTAGCGGTCGATGTACGGCGCCCACAGGAACTTCAGCGACCAGGGCAGGAACAGCAGCGTGCTGGCACCGATCTTGACCAGCGAATAGCCGGCCTCGCGCATCAGCACCGGCAGCGCCTGCGAGAAGAAGCCGTACGGCAGCCCCTGCGAGAGATACAGCGCCGACAGCAGGAGCAGCGTGCGCGCGCGCGTCATGCGGGCGCGCGTTTCAGAACTGCGTCGGTGGGATCGGCGGCGTGCCGCGCGGGCCGTGGTCGGAACGCGAGACGCCGGCGGTGATCACGAAGCGCATGGCGTCCTCCAGCGTCATGTCGAGCGGCGTCAGGCATTTTCTCGGCACGAACACGGTGTAGCCGCCGATCTGGTAGCTCATCGGCAGATACACGGCGACGCAGTCCTCCTCGGCGGCGATGGCGAAGCGGCTGAGGTCTTCGACGGTGACGAAGCCGACCAGGCGCATCGGCTGTCCCGGCCACTGCAGCATGACGACGCGGCCGAGCTTCTGCCCGCCCGAGTTCGACACCAGGTCGGTGAGATCGCGCACCGCGCCGTAGATGGTCTTGATCAGCGGAATGCGGTTGAGCTGCTGGTCGATCCACACCAGCACCTGCTTGGAGACGATGCCCTGCATGGCCAGGCCGACGAAGAAGATCAGGCCGATGGCGATGACCAGGCCCATGCCGCGCTGGTAGAGGCCGCCCGGCAGCAGCACGCTGAGCACGCCGCCGAACACCGCTTCGGCGGCGCCGATCAGCCACAGCACGAGGCTGATGGTGACGAGGATCGGCAGGATCGCCAGCAGGCCGGTGATGAAGATCGACGCGGCCTTGCGCCAGGTCATGTGCGCGGCGGCGGACAGCTGCGGCTTGGAGAATGGCGGTTTCGGTTCCATCACGCGCACATCCAGCGGAAGCGGCCGATGCCGCGGCTTTCGAGCACGAGTTCGTCGCCGGCCTTGAGCGGGCCGACGCCCTTCGGCGTGCCGGTGAAGATGATGTCGCCCGGTTCGAGCGCCCAGGTCTGCGAGAGGATGCTGATCTGCTGCGCGACCGGGAACAGCATGTCGGCGGTCCTGCCGTGCTGGCGCAGGCGGCCGTTGACGTGCAAGCTGAACTCCAGCTGCTGCAGATCCTGGTTCAGATACGGCCGCATCTCGCCGAGCGGTGCCGAGCCGTCGAAGGCCTTGGCCAGTTCCCAGGGCAGGCCCTTGTTCTTCAGCTCGGTCTGCAGCTCGCGCAGGGTCAGATCGAGGCCGAGCGTGATGCCGGAGATGCAGTCGAGCGCTTCCTCGCGCGGAATGTCGCGGCCGCCGCCGGTCAGCTGCACCACCAGCTCGGCTTCGTGATGCACCTCGCCACGGCCTTTCGGCAGCACGACGGGCGCGCCTTCCTCGACGATCGCCGACACCGGCTTCATGAAGATGACGCATTCGCCGTCGGTCTTGTGGCCGAGATGGGCGAGTTCGGCGACGTGCGCGGCGTAGTTCTTGCCGATGCAGAAGATGCGGTTGACCGTGTCCATGACGACACGATACCGCATGCGTCGCGCATGCGGCACCGCCGCGCGCACATGCATCACGCGGATCGCCGCCGCCCAAAAAGAAGCCCCCGCGGGGCGGGGGCTGTTGCGACGTCGCGCCGGGCTCAGATGCGCTCTTCGATGCCGAACGCGGCGAAGCCCTTCTTCCGGAAGTTGTCGCGGAACATGTCGCGCAGCTTGGTGGCGGTCGCGTCGTAGGCGTCCTTGTCGGCCCAGGTGTTGCGCGGGTTGAGGATCGCGCTGTCGACGCCCGGGCAGGACTTCGGCATCTTCAGCTTGAGGATCGGATGCGTCTCGGTCTCGACCGTGTCGAGCTCGCCGTTGAGCGCGGCGTTGAGCAAGGCGCGCGTGATCTTCAGTGACATGCGCTGGCCGACGCCGTAGGAGCCGCCGCTCCAGCCGGTGTTGAGCAGGATGCAGCGCGCCTTGTGGTGCTCCATCTTGTCGGCGAGCAGCTTGGCGTAGACGTTCGGCTTCTGCGCCATGAACGGGCCGCCGAAGCAGGCCGAAAAGGTCGGCGTCGGCTCGGTGATGCCGACCTCGGTGCCGGCGACGCGCGCGGTGAAGCCGGACACGAAGTGGTACATGACGTCCTTCGGTTCGAGGATCGCGATCGGCGGCAGCACGCCGAAGGCGTCGGCGGTCAGCAGCACGATGGTCTGCGGATGCGGACCCTGGCCGTTCGGCATGACGTTCGGATTGGCGTCGAGCGGGTAGCTGAAGCGCGTGTTCTCGGCGATCGAGTCGTCGAACAGGTCGAGCGCGTCCGGATGGCATTCCTCCATGCGCTTGCCGGGCAGCGGCGGCACGTTCTCGATGATGGTGCCGGGCTTCGACAGCGCGGCGGCGATCACCGGCTCGGCGTCCTTGTCGAGATTGATCAGCTTGGCGTAGCAGCCGTCCTCGAGATTGCACAGGCCGTTGTCCGACCAGATCGTCTCGTCGTCGCCGATCAGGCGGCGCGAGGCGTCGGCGGAGAGCGTGGTCTTGCCGGTGCCGGACAGGCCGAACAGGATCGCCGCGTCGCCCTTGGCGCCGACGTTGGCCGAGCAGTGCATCGACAGGCGGCCGTCCTTCGGCAGCAGATAGTTGCCGACCGTGAAGATGGTCTTCTTGTTGACGCCGCAGTAGTCGGCGCGGCCGGCGACCAGGCAGATCCTGTTGCGCGTGTCGATGATCACCGCCGCTTCGGCGCGGCAACCGTCGCGCTCCGGCTCGCAGACGAAGCTCGGTGCGTTGAGCATGGTCCAGCGGCGTGCGTCGACGTCCTTCACGCCCTTGAGGTTCTTGGGGAACATGTTGTGCACGAACATGGCGTGCGTGGCGTACTCGCCGACGAAGCGGTACGGCACCGCGAAGTCGGGGTCCGAACCCATGAACACGTCCTTCACGTACAGCGTCGCCCGCTTCGCGTTGAGGTGGGCGATGACGCGCTTGAGCAGGCCCTGGTACTGGTCCGGGTCGTAGGGATTGAGGTCGGCCTTGAACCAGATCTCGTCGGCGACTTCCGGCCACTTCACCGCGTAGGTGTCCTTGGTGCGGCGGCCGGTGCAGTCCGGGTCGGTGTAATAGACCAGCGGGCCGTTGACGCCGAGCTGGGTCGCGTAAGCCTTCTGTTCGTTGCTCGGGCCGTCGCGCCGCACGCGGCCGCGGTCATTGGCGATCGCTTCGTGGAAAAGTTCGGACTTGGACAACTCGTACTTGTACGAGACGCCTTGAAGCCCGAGAAGCTTTTCGAGATCGGCCTGAAAGCTCATGCAAATTCCTCAAATGACGGAAAAACCGGAGAATGGCGGAATGATCCGCGGCGTGGCGCGGCTGCCGGGGGCGGGGCGGCAAATGGTAGGAGAGGCCGGAAGCCCGCGCAACCGCCGCAAAGGTCGATTTTTGTAGCAAGAACAGGCATCTTTTGTACTGGCTGCACAAACAAGAAAACCCGGCGCTGCGGTCGGGTCCCCGCTTCGTGCATGCCTGCGACGCCTGGGAATCGCGTCAGCTGTATTCCTGATCGGGCAGCTTGAAGCCGGCCACCGACTCGCGCAGCTTTTCCGACAGCGTGGTCAATTCGCCGACCGCGCGCGCGGTCTGGTTGGCCGAGCCCGACGACTGCACGGCGATGTCGCGGATGATCTGCATGGTGCCGGCGATGCGCGTCGCCGCAGCCGACTGGTTGCGCGCCGAGTTGGCGATGTCGGTGATGAGCTTGGAAAGATCCTGCGAGGACGTCTCGACCTTGGTCAGTGCCTGGCCGGCTTCTTCGGCGTTCTTGGCGCCGACCACCACGTTCTGCGTCGAGCGCTCCATCGAGGTGATGGCTTCCTGCGTATCCGCCTGAATGGTCTTGACCAGGGTTTCGATCTGGCGCGTGGCGGCGGCGGCGCGCTCGGCGAGCTTCTGCACTTCGTCGGCGACCACCGCGAAGCCGCGCCCGGCCTCGCCGGCCATCGCCGCCTGGATCGAGGCGTTGAGGGCGAGCGTGTTGGTCTGCTCGGCGATGTCGTTGATGAATTCGATGATGTTGCCGATTTCCTGCGAGGACTCGCCGAGGCGCTTGATGCGCTTGGAGGTGTCCTGGATCTGCTCGCGCAGCGCGCTCATGCCGAGGATCGTGCGGTTCACCGTGCCGGCGCCGTCGTGGGCGATCTGCACCGAGGTCTGCGCCTGCTGCGCCAGCTTCTCGGCCTGGCTCGCCACCTGCTGCATCGACTGCGCGGTCGCGGCGATGGTGTTGGTCACCGCGGTGATTTCCTTGGCCTGGCGCTCGGAGGCTTCCGACATCTTCAGCGCCGTGTCCTGCGTGCTCGAGGCGGCGTTGGCGACGTCGTCGGACGTCGCGGTGATGGTGCCGACCAGATTGCGCATGTTCTGCACGGTGTAGTTGATCGAGTCGGCGATCGCGCCCGTGAAGTCCTCGGTCACCGTGACGTCCACCGTGAGATCGCCGTCGGCGAGGTTGGTGATCTCGTCGAGCAGCGAGAGAATCGCCTGCTGCTGCTTGCTGTCGCGATCCTCGGCGTTCTGCAGCCGGCTGCGTGCGCCGACCGCATAGAGCGCGGCGAAGGCGATCAGCGCCAGCACCGCCAGGCCGCCGGCCACGTAGACGACGATCGGCAGCACCAGCTGCCGCGTGCGCGTGTCGATCAGGCGCTGCTCGAGTTCGCCGGCGGTGGCGATGACGTTGGCGGCGCGCGACTTCAGGCCGGCGGCCGCGGCCTGCATCTGGCCCAGCGCCGGCGCCGTCTCGACGATCGTCGCCACGGCGGCGCGCAAGCCGCTGAGCTGATCCTGCGCGGTGCGCGCCGCACCGCCGGCCGAGCCTTCGCCGAGCAGCGCCTCATTGTCGGCATTGAAGACGCGCAATTCCTCGCCGAGCGCATTGGCGATGCCCTGCGCGTCGCGGCCTTCGCCGAGCACCCGCCGCGCGTCGCTGGCGATGCGTTCCAGGCGCACGACCTGCTGCGCCGCGCGCGCCGTCTGCTCGGCGGAGCCGCCGCGGCTGAGTCGCTGCATGGCCTGTTCGTAGGCGTCGGACAGGCCCTTGCTGTTGGGGTCGGCCGGATGGATGGCCTCGGCGATCGCCGCCGCGGCGGCGGCCGCCTTCTTGTACGGCGCCTCGGTCTGCACGATGACCTGCGCCGCCTCCTTGGTCGACTTCCAGGCCTTGGTCACGGCATCCAGTTCGCTCGACACCGAACCGGGCGCCGGCGCGATGCCGGCGTCGCCGTCGCCGCTGGCCAGCGCCTGCACCGTGGCGTCGACGTCCTCGACGCGCGCCGCCAGCACCAGGAAGTCCGGCGGACTGCCGCGGCCGACTTCGTCGCTGACCTTGCCGATGTCGCCGATGTGCGTCGACAGCGAGTGGGCGAGGTCGATCCAGGTCTGTTCGCTGCCCTTGGTGCGCTGCGACAGGAAGAAACAGACGACGGCAATGATGATCAGGACGACGGCGCTGCTGAGCAGCATGGTCTCGCGGCGAGTGCCGAGCGCGCGTCGCGTCGCGGATATGTCCGCCATGAAGATCCCCAGCGTGCGGGTGCCAGCGGCTTATTCGCCGAGCACGGTTTTGATTTTGGCGAGCAGATCGCTCTCGCGGACCGGCTTGACCAGGTATTCGCGCGCGCCCTGGCGCAGTGCCCACACGCGATCGGTTTCCTGGCTCTTGCTGCTGACGACGATCACCGGAATGTGCGCGGTGCCCGGGTCCTTGGACAGCGTGCGCGTCGCCTGGAAGCCGTTCACGCCCGGCATGACGACGTCCATGATGACCACTTCCGGTTTCTCGCTCTTCACGCGCTCGAGCGCATCCTGTCCGGAGGCCGACTCGATCACCTGATGTCCGGCCTTCTGCAGGATGCCCTTGAGGTTCTGCACGTCCGTGGGCGAGTCGTCCACGATCATGACACGAGCCATATCTTCTCCCAGCGCCCCCCGCGGGCGAATGTCCTGAACTATATACCGCGCGCGGCGGCGACATTGAAGCGCTAGCGCGCGAAAACCTCATGTCCCCGATGGATGGTGCGCATCACGCGCCCGCGCAGCGCGCGGCCGTCGAAGGGCGTGTTGCGCCCGGCGCTGCGCAGCTGATCGGCGCGCAGCGTCCACGGCGTCTCGGCGTCGACCAGCACGAGATCGGCGCCGAGGCCGGGCTCGATGCGCCCGGCGTCGAGGCCGGCGATGCGCGCCGGGCCCAGGCTCAGGCGCTCGGCGGCGGCGAGCGGCGTCAGCACGCCTTCGTGCACCAGCGCCAGGGTCAGCGGCAGCAGCGTCTCCAGCGCCGAGATGCCTGGCTCGGTCATCGGGAACGGGTTGATCTTGGCGTCGGCCTCGTGCGGCTGGTGATCGGAGCAGATCGCGCCGATGGTGCCGTCGGCGACGGCGGCGCGCAGCGCGTCGCGGTCGGCGGCCGAGCGCAGCGGCGGCATCACGTGACACCGCGCGTCGAAGCCGTCGACGTCGACGTCGGTGAGGAACAGCTGGTGCGCGGCGACGTCGGCCGTCACCGGCAGGCCGCGCTGCCGGGCCAGGGCCACCAGTTCCGCGCCGCGCGCCGTCGACAGGCGGCAGAAGTGCACGCGCGCGCCGGTGTCCTCGATGATCGAGATCCAGAAACGGATGCCGGAGACTTCGGCGGCGACCGGGATCGCCGGCAGGCCGAGCCGCGTGGCGACCGGCCCTTCGTGCGCGCAGCCGCCGGCGGCAAGCGCCGCGTTCTGCGCGAACACGTGCACGGTGACGCCGAGGCCGTGCGCATATTCGAGCGCGCGGCGCGCGACCAGCATGTCGCGGATCGGCTGCAGGGCCTGGCTGGCGCCGCTGGCGCCGGCGCTCTTCAGCGCCGACAGTTCGGCGAGCGCTTCGCCGCCGAGGCCCTTGGTCAGCGCGCCGAGCACGCGCACGTCGACGCCGCCGGTCTGGCGGGCGATGCGCTGCACGCGCAGCAGCATGGCCGGCGAATCGATCACCGGCTGCGTGTCGGGCGGCAGCAGGACGGTGGTGATGCCGCTGGCCTGCGCCGCCGGCACCTCGCTGGCGAAGCTGGCCTTGTGCGTCTGGCCGGGTTCGCGGAAGCGCGCGCAGAGATCGACGACGCCGGGCATCAGCCACAGGCCCCTGGCGTCGATCGTGCGGTCGTAGGCGGCTTTCGGCGGCGTGTGGCTGCAGTGCTCGATGCGGCCGTCGCGCACGCCGACGTGGGCGATGCCGTCGAAGCCGTTGCCGGGATCGAGCACGCGCGCGCCGCGGATCAGCAGCGAGCCGGATGCCGGCGGCGCCGGCTTGGCGGCGCGCGCCGGCGACCAGTCGTCGGTCCTGCGGCTCATCGGCGGCTCCGGCGCGGCGCGCTTTCGGCGGGGCGGCCGAGAATCATCGACATCACCGCCATGCGCACGGCGATGCCATGGCTGACCTGCTGCAGGATCAGCGAGCGCGGACCGTAGGCGACGTCGCCTTCGATCTCGACGCCGCGATTGATCGGGCCCGGGTGCATGACGATGGCTTCCGGCTTGAGTCTGGCGAGCCGCGCCCGCGTCAGGCCGAAGTCGCGATGGAATTCGCCGGGCGAGGGCAGGAAGGCGCCGAGCATGCGCTCCTTCTGCAGGCGCAGCAGCATGATCACGTCGACGCCGTCGAGGCCGCGCTCGAGATCGTGGAAAACCTTGACGCCCATGTCCTCGATGCCGGCCGGGATCAGGGTCGGCGGCGCGATCACGCGGATTTCCCGGGTGCCGAGGATGCGCAGGCCGTGGATGTCGGAGCGCGCGACGCGCGAATGCAGCACGTCGCCGACGATCGCCACCGTCAGCTTGGCGAAGCAGTCGCTGCCCGACTCCCCGGCACCACCTTTGTAGCGGCGGATCGTGAACAGGTCGAGCAGGCCCTGCGTCGGATGCGCGTGGCGGCCGTCGCCGGCGTTGAGGATGGCGACGCCCGGCGCGGCGTGCTCGGCGAAGAAGTGCGCGGCGCCGGACGATTCGTGACGGATCACGAACATGTCGGCCTGCATCGCTTCGAGGGTCTTCAGCGTGTCGAACAGGGTCTCGCCCTTGGATGTCGACGAGGCGGCGACCTGCAGGTTCAGCACGTCGGCCGACAGGCGTGTGGCGGCCAGTTCGAAGGTCGTGCGCGTGCGCGTGCTCGGCTCGAAGAACAGATTGATCACGGTGCGGCCGAGCAGGGCGTCCTGCTTCTTGCGCTGGCCGCGCAGCGCCTTGTCGTGCGCTTCGGCCTCGTCGAGGACCTGCAGCAGCAGTTCGCGCGGCAGGCCTTCCAGCGTCAGCAGGTGGCGCAGGCGGCCGTGCGCATCGAGCTGAAGGCTTTGCTTTCGTTGTGGGGCGTTCATGCTGGGGCGGTATTGTCGCCGAGCCCGCCGCCGATTGCGATGCTCCGGGGGAACATCCTCAGGGCCGGCGGCGGCGCCTCAGCCGCGCTCCGCCAGCCACTGCTCGAGGATCACGCGCGCGGCCTGCGCGTCGCGGTCGCCCTTGCGCACGCGGCGCGTCATGCGGCCGCTGGCGCGCGCCTCGCGCAGGGCGTCGTCGGCGGCGCGCGAGGAATAGCGCTCGTCCACCTGGTGAACCGGCAGGCCGTGGCGCTGCGCCAGCTGCGCGGCGAAGCGCCGCGCCGCGCCGGTGGCGCGCTGCTCGGCGCCGTTCTCGTCGAGCGGCAGGCCGACGATCAGCGCCGCCGGCCGCCATTCGCGGATCAGCTGCGCGATGCCGGCCCAGTCGCCGTCGGCGAGCGCCGGCAAGGGCCGCGCGCTGCCGGTCAGATCGTCGCCGAGGGCGACGCCGACGCGCTTTTCGCCGTGGTCGAAGGCGAGATAGGTGGGCAATTACGCGTGTCCGGCGTCGCCGGCCAGCTGCGTGACGTCGACGCCGAGCAGGCGCGTCGCCGCCTGCCAGCGGTCGCGCGCCGGCAGCTTGAACAGGATCTGTTCGTCGACCGGGGTGTTGAGCCAGGAGTTGTGCAGGATTTCGCTTTCGAGCTGGCCGGCGCCCCAGCCGGCATAGCCGAGCATCACCAGGTAGTCGTGCGGGCCCTCGCCCTTGCCGATGGCGCGCAGGATGTCGCGCGAGGTGGTGATGAACAGGCCGTCCGACACTTCGAGGCTGGACTCCCAGCCGCCCGGCTGGCGGTGCACGACGAAGCCGCGCTCCGGCTGCACGGGACCGCCCCAGAAGACGATGTCGTCGTCGTCGAGCGCCTCGTGATCGAGGCCCATCTGCTCCATCATCTCGCTGAGCTTGAGGTCGGTCGGGCGGTTGATGACGAGCCCGATCGCGCCGTTGTCGTTGTGCTCGCAGAGCAGCGACACGGTCTGCGTGAAGTTCTCGTCCTCCAGGCTCGGCATCGCCACGAGGAACTGGTGCTTCAGATAGTCGTCGATCCGCTCTTCATCGCTCATGACCGCAGTATCGGCAGGGGTGGCGCCGACGACAAGCGCCGTCCCGCCGAACGGTTCCGGCCGGCCCGCGGCCGCGCTGACATCAGGCCGTCAGGCGTCGGGCGAGCGCGTCGATCAGCAGGCCGCCGATGTCGGTGCCGAAGGCGGCATCGATCTCGCGCGCGCAGGTCGGGCTGGTGACGTTGATCTCGGTCAGATGCTCGCCGATGACGTCGAGGCCGACGAACAGCAGGCCGCGCCGCTTCAGTTCCGGGCCGACCGTCTCGGCGATCTGGCGATCGCGCGCCGTCAGCGGCCGCGCTTCGCCGCGTCCGCCGGCGGCGAGATTGCCGCGCGTCTCGCCGGCCTGCGGAATGCGCGCGAGGCAGTACGGCACCGGCTCGCCGTCGACCACCAGCACGCGCTTGTCGCCGTCCTTGATCGCCGGCAGGTATTTCTGCGCGACGATGGTGCGGCTGCCGTGGCGCGTCAGCTCCTCGATCACCGCGCCGAGGTTGCGGCCGGATGGATCGACATGAAAGACGCCGGTGCCGCCCATGCCGTCGACCGGCTTATAGATCACGTCGCCGTGCTCGGCGTGGAAGGCGCGCAGCGTCGCCGCGTCGCGCGCGAACAGGGTCGGCGGCGTCAGCTGCGGGAACCAGGCGGTGAACATCTTCTCGTTGCAGTCGCGCAGCGAGGCGGGCTTGTTGACGACGAGCGCGCCGGCGGCCTCGGCGCGTTCGAGGATGTAGGTCGCCGTGATGTATTCGAGGTCGAACGGCGGGTCCTTGCGCATGAGGATCGCGTCGAGCGCGCCGAGCCGCACGGTCTCGGCCTCGCCGAGCTCGAACCAGTGCTTCTTGTCGTCGAAGACCGTCACCGGCCGCGCGCGGCCCATGGCGACGCCGTCGCGCAGGAAGAGGTCGTGCACTTCAAAGTAACGGAGTGACCAGCCGCGCCTCTGCGCCGCCAGCATCAGCGCCAGCGTGGTGTCCTTGTAGGGTTTGATGGACGCGATGGGGTCCATCACGATGCCGGCAAGCGGCGTCCGCGAATTGTTCATGCCGCGAGCGTAGCGCAAAGCGGCGGCGGCGGTCCTCAGTCGAGCGGCGGTTCGCCGATCACCGCGACGCTCAGACCATCGGCGCCGGCGGCATCGACGCGCAGCCTGTAGCCGCCGAATTCGATCTGCTTGCTGCCGATCGCGAACGAGCCCTTCTGCGCTTCGCCCATCTTGCCGCCGGTCGCGCGGCGCAGGCTGAGATCGATGGCGGCGGCGTCGATGCGCTCGACGATGAGGGTGTCGCCGTCGATCGAATCGGCGACGCTGTCGGGGTCGGCGCTGACGATCTTCGCCGCCACGTCGGGCGTCGCCTTGTAGCTGCCGGAACGGTAGGTGAGGAAATCGTGCCAGCGCTCGAAGACCATCGGCTTTTCGCAGAGCCGGCCGTCGCGGCTGATGAAGACCCAGTCGTCGTTGCCTTCCTTGACCGGCAGCGAGATCGCGTACAGCTGCGGCGCACGCGGGATCTGCAGCAAGGGGTAGCGCTCGCCGGCCTTCAGCGCGTAACGGGTCGAGAACGGCATGCCGGACTCGTATTGCACGTCCTGCTCGAAGCTCGCGAACTGGCCGACCATGGTGACCTTGCGCTTGAGCAGGATTTCGCCGGGTCTGGCGCTGATGGTCTCGCCGAGCTTGTAGCTGGCGCTCGCCACCGGCGCGGCCTGGGCGACGAAGAGATCGGACGGCAGGGTCGCGTACAGCTTCAGCGGCAGCGTATCGGCCAGGTCGCAGTCCGCCGCCGCGGCCGGCAGCGACAGGGCGGCAGCCAGCAGCGCGACCGCGGTGGCGGCCGTCATCCTCATCTTCATGCGAAACGCTCCTTGTTGACCGCCTCGGTGCTGCAAATCGGGTGCCAACTTGGTGCAGGCGCGGCGGCTCAGGCCGCGGCGCTGGCGCTTTCGGTGCGGATCGCGGCGACCGCGGCGATCTCGCGCGCCGCCGCCAGCGCGGCGAGGCGGGCGACGACGCCATAGGCGTAGAAGCGGTTCGGACGCTCGTCCGGCCCGCAGCTGTGATCCGGCGCGCAGCAGGGTTCGTCGAAGGCCAGCGGCTCGAAGCGCATGCCGGGGGCGTTGAGGTTTTCCTGGTTGCCGCGCTGCGAGTTCAGGCGGTAGAAACCGCCGACCACGAAGCGGTCGATCATGTAGACCACCGGCTCGGCGGTGGCCTCGTCGGCGCCCATCTTCTCGAAGGTGTAGACGCCTTCCTGGATGATCGCGCCGGTCACCTCGCGGCCTTCCTTGGCGGACGCCATGTGCGTGCGCGCCTTGCGGTTCATGTTGCGCACGTCCTCGACGCTGCGCGCCGTCATCACGCCCATGCCGTAGGTGCCGGCGTCGGACTTGACGATGACGAAGGGCTCATCCTTGATGCCGTATTCGGCGTACTTGGCGCGGATGTCCTCGAGCAGCAGCTCGACGTTGGCTTCCAGGCACTCGACGCCTTCCTGCTTCATGAAGTTGATCTGCCCGCAGTTGCGGAACAGCGGGTCGACGAACCACGGGTCGATGTCGGTGACCGCCGCGAACTCGCGCGCCACTTCGCGGTAGAAGCCGAAGTGGTTCGACTTCTGGCGCAGGTGCCAGCCGAGATCCGGCGGCGGCACGACGTCCTGGTCGATGTCCTTGAGGATGTCCGGCACGCCGGCCGACAGGTCGTTGTTGAGCAGCACCGTGCAGGGATAGAAATCGCCGACGTGCACGCGGTCCTCGCTGCGCTGCAGCGGTTCCAGCAGCAGCTTGCGGCCGGAGATTTCCAGCGTCAGCTCCATCGGTTCGTGCAGGTCCGGCAGCAGCGAGCCGATGCGCACGTGGAAGCCGGCCTTCTTGATCAGGCCGTACAGCGTCGCGACGTTTTCCAGGTAGAACTTGTTGCGCGTGTGGTTCTCCGGCACCAGCAGCACGCCGGCGGCGCTCGGACAGACGCGCTGCATCGCCGCCTGCAGGGCCTGCACGCACAGCGACTCGAAGGCCGGATTCAGATTGTTGAAGCCGCCGGGAAACAGATTGGTGTCGACCGGCGCCAGCTTGAAGCCGGCGTTGCGCAGGTCCACCGAGCTGTAGAACGGCGGCGGCGTCTTCTGCCATTGCTGGCGGAACCAGGCCTCGATGTCGGCGGCGCGCGCGAGCAGCGTCGACTCGAGCTTCAGCAGCGGGCCGGTCTGCGCCGTCAGCAGGCGCGGTACGGGATGCGGGACGGTATTCATGGGAACGAATAGTAACGTAAGCGCGTTCGGCGGCCCGGACCGCTCGCTGGTGTGGGGACGATGGGCGCGCTCGCAAGGACTGTGTTAAAAATCGCCGGAGCAGAGTTCTGCAACCGCTTGAGGGGGAAGGGAGTGTCCACAGAGGCGAATGCCACGGCCCGGGTCATGGTCATCGACGACAGTCAGACCATACGCCGCACGGCCGAGACGCTGCTCGCGCGCGAGGGTTACGAGGTGGTGACGGCACAGGACGGCTTCGAAGCGCTGTCGAAGATCGCCGACCACCAGCCGGACATCATCTTCATCGACATCATGATGCCGCGGCTCGACGGCTATCAGGCCTGCGCGCTGATCAAGAACAATCCGCAGTTCCGCGCCACGCCGGTCATCATGCTGAGCTCGAAGGACGGCCTGTTCGACCGCGCGCGCGGTCGCATCGTCGGCTCCGACGAATACCTCACCAAGCCGTTCACGCGCGACGAGCTGCTCGGCGCGGTGCGCGCCCACGTGCGGCGCTGATCCGCGGCGATCCCCATGAGCACCGAGCTGCGGGCGCTGCGCGACGATCCTTTCGCCATCCTCGAGCGCATCGAGGAACGGCTGCAGGCGGTGCGGCTGGACAGCGCCGGCGGCCAGGCGCAGAGCTGGACCGGCCTCGGCTTCCGCCTCGGTCCGCACTGGTTCGTGGCGCCGCGCGAGGACGTCCGCGAAGTCATCGCGCCGCCGCGCACCACGCGCGTGCCGAACGCCCAGCGCTGGCTGAGCGGCCTCGCCAACGTGCGCGGCGAGCTGCTCGCCATCGTCGATCTGGCGCGCTTCTTCGGGCTGCCGATGCCGGAAAGCTCGCGCGGCCAGCGCGTGCTGGTGCTGAACTCCAAGCGCATGCCGGTCGGCCTGCTGGTCGACGAGATCGCCGGCTACCGCCAGTTCAGCGCCAGCGAGCAGCGCCACGAGATGCGCGCCGCCGCGCAGCCGTTCACGCCCTATCTGCTCGGCGCCTTCGTCCGCGAAGGCCAGCCCTGGTATGCCTTCAGCCTGCACCGTCTCGCGCAGGGCGAGGCCTTCCGCGCGGCCGCCGCATGAGCCTGCCGACATGCCGCCGGTGGTCGGGGTCATGGCGCGCGCCACGCCCGTGCGCGGGCGAGGAGGGGCCGTGGTGAGCGCCCGTCTCAAGCCTTCGCCGATCAGCGGCCTGCACTGGGTGCGCGGCGAACTCGACCAGAGCGTGGCGCGCGCCCGCGCGCTGATCGAGCAGCACGTCGACAATCCGGACGAACCGCTGCCGCTGCAGCAGGCCTTCGTCGAGCTGCATCAGGTGCGCGGCACGGCGGCGATGATCCGCTGCATCGGCGCCTCGCTGCTGGCGGCCGAAATGACGGCGGGGCTGCAGGACCTGCTGCAGGGCCGCGTGCGCGACACCGAGGTGCTGTACAGCGCCCTGCTCGGCGGCACCGTGCAGCTGGCCGATTATCTGCAGGCGCTGTCCGAGGACATGGCCGACTGCGCGCTGATCATGCAGCCGGCGATCAACGAGCTGCGCCTGGCGCGCGGCCAGGCGGTGCTGACCGAATCCGAGCTGTTCGTCAGCCAGATGCAGTCTCTGGAACTGCAGCTGCCGCTGCCCGAGGGCGCCGCGGCGGCATCCGGTGCGCAGCAGCAGGCGCAGCGCTATCTCGCGGCTTTCCAGGCGTCGCTGCTGGCCTGGATCCGCAACGCGCCGGACGCGCAGACCGCCGAGGCGCGCATCGGCAAGATCGCCGAGCAGCTCGCCCGGCACGCGGCGCACGGCGACACCTACCAGCTGTGGCGCTGCGCGGCGGCGGCGATCGAGGCGCTGCTCGGCCGCGCGCTCGACAATTCGCTGGAGATCAAGCGCCTGTTCGGCCGCGCCGGCCAGCTGATGAAGCAGATCGCCGACAGCGGCGAGGAAGGCGTGCTCGGCGCGGCGCGCGAGCTGTCGCTGCAGCTGCTGTTCTGCGTCGGGCGTTCGCGCGGCCGTGGCGCACGCGTGCAGGCCCTGCGCGAGCAGTTCCAGCTCGAAGCCTACCTGCCGGACGGCCACGAGCTCGACGCGCGCCGGCGCCGCATCCACGGGCCGAGCACTTCGCTGCTGGCCAAGGTCTCCGACGAAATCCGCGCCGATTTCACGCGCGTCAAGGATCACATCGACCTCGTCGTGCGCGCCGGCGGCGACAGTGCCGACGGTTTCGCCGACACGCGCCGGAGCCTGCAGCGCATCGCCGACGTGCTCGGCGCGCTCGGCCTGCGCATGCTGCAGCAGACCGTGGTCAACCAGGCGCGCGCGCTCGAGCAGCTCGGTGCCGGCGCCCAGCTGGCGCAGTGGCTGGCGCTCGCCGAATCGATCCTGCGCGTCGAGAACTCGCTCGAGGACGCGCTGTTCCGCCAGCTGCGGCCGGCCGACGATCGCCCGGAGCTGGTCGAGGACACGCCGACGCCGCGCGACTACGCCGAGGGCGTGCACGCGCTGTATCGCGAGTCGCTGGTCAACCTCGCGCGCGTCAAGCAGAGCGTCGACGAATTCCTCAAGAACGGCGCGACCGCCGACCTGCCGGATGCCGTGCTGCTGGTCGACGAGGTCGCCGCCGGCTTCGAAATCCTGCGGCACCAGCGCGTCGCCGAGAGCGTGCGGCGCCTGCGCCGCTTCGTCGCCAGCCCGCAGTTCGCGCGCCTGCGCGAAGGGCACGGCCTGCCGGAGCGCTTCGCCGACACCATCGCCGCGCTCGAGTACTACATCGAGGCCGAGCGCGACGATTCGCCGCTGACCGAAGTCCTGCCCGGGCAGATCGAGAGCTTCCTCGATGCGATCGGCGCGTGCGTCGCCGCGCTGGAAGCGCCGGCCGCGGCCGGCGTTGCGCTGCGCGCCGAAGCCGAACCCGAAGCGCTCGCCGCGCCGCCGGCCGAAGCCGCCGGCGAGCTTGCCGGCGCGCCGCCCGAGGCGCCGGCGGCGGTCGCCGACCAGGCGCGCGAGGACATCGACGACGAGATTCGCGAGATCTTCCTCGAGGAAGCCGGCGAAGTGCTGGCGACGCTGCGCGACACGCTGCCGCTGTGGGTGCGCGATGCGCGCGACCGCGAGCGCCTGACGACGATCCGCCGCAGCTTCCACACTCTCAAGGGCAGCGGGCGCACGGTCGGCGCCAATGTGCTCGGCGAGTTCGCCTGGACCATCGAATCGCTGCTCAATCGCTGCCTCGACGGCTCGGTGACCACCTCGCCCGGCATCGTCAAGCTGGTCGGCGAGGCCGTCGAGCTGCTCCCGGGCCTGATCGCGGCTTTCCGCGACGGCCAGGAGGCCGACGGCGCCGCCGATGCGCTCGCCGCGCGCGCCCGCGAATACGCCGAAGGACGCGACCCCGACGCCGGCGCCGAACCGGACATGGCGGCGATCTTCCGCGACGATGCCCGCGAGAAGCTGGGCGAGGTGCGCGACTGGCTGTCGCGGCTCGATCACCATCAGCTGCGCCATCCGATCGACGAGGTCGCGGTGCGCGCCTTCCATACCCTGCGCGGTTCCGCGCGCATCGTCGACGCGGCGGCGATCAGCGAGCTGGCCGGCGCGCTCGAACTCTGGCTCGAGCGCCAGATCGAGGCCGACGGCCTGCTCGACGACGCGGCGCTGAGCCTGATCGAGGCGGCGACCGACGCGCTCGGCAAATGGAGCGAGCAGGTCGGCAGCAAGGCGGCGCAGCAGCAGGACGCGCGCCTGTGGCTGGAGCAGATCGAATCCCTGCAGGGCAGCGTCGACCGTCTGCACGACGACGACGAGTCGCGCCAGCTCGCCGAGATCTTTGCCGGCGAGGCCTTCGATCTCGTGCAGAAGGCGGAGGGCCTGATCGCCGCCTGGGCCCGGGCGCCGGACGATCGTCGCGCGCGTCAGGACCTCAAGGTCGTCTTCCACACCCTGACCGGCGCCGCCCTCATGGCCGAGTGCCGGGCGGTCGGCAACGTGGCGCGCGCGCTGCTGCGGCGCGTCGACGAGGCGATCGCCGAGCCGGTCCTGCCCACGGCCGCCGCCTTCGCGGCGCTCAATGATTTCTGCGAAGGCATCTATCAGCAGCTCGACGCCTATCGCGACGGCAAGCTGCACGGCGACGGCGCCGAGCTCGTCGCGCGCATCGCGGCGCTGCGCTGGGATGCGGCCGCCGAGGCGCCGGCGCCGCAGCACGCCACGCCGCCGGCGCCCGTGCCGGACAGCACGGCATCGGTGATGGCGGACGTCGTCGAATCGCTGAGCTACGCCGCCGACAGCGAGGTCATCGACATGCCGCCGGTCGCCGAGGCGGAGGCGCCGCAGCCGGATCTGCTCGGCGCGCCGGCACCGGTGCCGCCGGCGCTGTACGCGGTCGCCGAGCACGGTCTCGATCCGGAACTGCTCAACATCTTCATCCAGGAAGCCGAGGAACTGCTCGAAGCCTACGACGGCTGCAGCGCCGCGCTCGAGCGCGATGCGCGCGACGGCGCTGCGCTGGACGAGCTGCGCCGCCTGCTGCACACCCTGAAGGGCAGTGCGCGGGTCGCCGGCATCCAGGCGATCGGCGAAGTCGCGCACCGGCTCGAAGGCCTGCTCGCCGCGCACGAGGTCGCCGCGCTGAGCTCGCGCCTGCAACTTGCCGGCGACCACCTGCATTACGCGATCGACGGTCTGCGCCGTGGCCAGCTGCCGGAGCTGCAGGACCTGCTCGCCGCGCTGGAACCGTCGGTGCCGGCCCGCGTAGAGCCACCGCCGGCCGAGGCCGATGCGCAAGTGCCGGCCGACGGCATCGCCGTAGGACTCGACGAAGCCGTCGCGCCGCCGGTGGCGGAGCCGCCGTACATCGCGGTGCCGCCCGCCGCGACGGTCGCGACGCCAATCCCGACGTCAATCCCGACACCGTTCGCGAGCGCGCCGCCGCCGGCAGCGGCGGGCGACGAGCGGAACGCGGCGGCGCTGGATGCCGATCTCGTGCAGATCTTCGGCGGCGAAGCCGTCGAGCTGCTCGAACAGCTCGAACAGGCTTTCGCGCGCTGGCAGGCGGTGCCCGCGCAGACCGGGCCGGCGCAGGACATGCAGCGCGCGCTGCACACGCTCAAGGGCGGTGCGCGCATGGCCGGCCTGTTCGCCATGGGCGACGCCGCGCACGATCTCGAGACGCGGCTGACGGCGCTGGAGGCCTCCGGTCCCGTGCATGCCGAGGCGCTGGCGCCGGTCGGCGAGGCCGTGGCGCAGCTGCGGCACATGACCGACCGCCTGGAGCGCGGCGATTTCAGCGGCCTGCTGCACGCCGGCAAGGCCGCGGCGCCGGTCGCGGCGCTGGCGACGCCGGCCGCCAGCGGTCTCTGGGATCCGGAACTGTTCTGGCGGCCGGACGAGGACAGCGAGCGCGAGGTGGCGCTCAAGCGCGAGACGGCGCGCGTGCCGGTCGAGGCGCTCGACCGCATGCTCAACGAGGCCGGCGAAATCTCGATCTACCGCTCGCGTCTCGACGAACACAACAGCGGCATGCAGGCGCAGCTCGCCGAAATGGCGCAGACCGTCGCGCGCATCCGCGAGCAGCTGCGCCAGCTCGACATCGAGACCGACGCGCAGATCGCCGCGCGCGGCCTGATCAGCGCCGAGCACAGCGACCGCTACGCCGGCGAGTTCGATCCGCTGGAAATGGACCGCTACACGCGCATGCAGGAACTGTCGCGCGCGTTGTCCGAATCGGTCGGCGACCTCGCCGCGGTGCATGCCGCCATGGACGGTTTCGCGGCCGGCGCGGCGACGCTGCTGCAGCAGCAGGGGCGCGTCAACACCGAAGTGCAGCAGGGCCTGATGCGCACGCTGATGGTGCCGTTCTCGCGCCAGATGGCGCGCCTGCAGCGTGTCGTGCAGCAGACCGCGATCGAGAACGGCAAGCGCGCCGACGTGGTGTTCTCCGGCGCCGAGGCCGAGCTCGACCGCAATGTGCTGGAGCGCATGACCGCGCCGCTCGAACACCTGCTGCGCAACGCCGTCGTGCACGGCATCGAAACGCCGGACCTGCGCGCGGCGCGCGGCAAGCCGGCGACCGGCCAGATCCAGATCAACCTGTGGCGCGAGGGCACGCAGCTCTACGTCGAGGTGCGCGACGACGGCGCCGGACTCGACTACGACGCGATCCGCGCCACGGCGATCAAGCGCGGACTGATGCCGGCCGACGCCAATGTCGCCGACGAACAGGCGGCGCAGTTCATCTTCATGCCGGGCTTCTCCACGGCGCGCACCCTGACCCAGGACGCCGGGCGCGGCGTCGGCATGGACGTGGTCGCCGCCGAGGTCAAGCAGCTCGGCGGCACGCTGGAGCTGTCGTCCGAGAGCGGACGCGGCGCGCGCTTCCTGGTGCGCCTGCCGCTGAACCTGGCGCTGTCGCAGGCGCTGCTGGTCGAGGCGGCCGGCGAAACCTACGCGGTGCCGCTGTCGAGCATCGAGGGCATCGTGCGCATTGCGCGCGAGCGGCTCGCCGACCACTACGCCGAGCAGGGACCGCTGTTCAACTACGGCGGCGCCGGCTATCGCGTGCGCGAGCTGGCCGCCTTCCTCGGCAGCGAACGCGGCACGACGACGCCGGACAGCAAGACCGTCAACGCCATCCTCGTGCGCCTGCCGGAAGGCATCGGTGCCGGCGATCGCCGCTATGCGGTGGTCGTCGATGCGTTGCTCGGCAACCGCGAGATCGTCTCCAAGGCGGTCGGTCCGCAGGTCAGCAGCGTGCCCGGCATCAGCGGCGCGACCATCCTCGCCGACGGCCGCGCGGTGCTGATTCTCGATGTCGCCGAACTGGCGCAGGACGCCGCGCGCCGCGCGCTGCGTTCGGCCGCGAGCGGCGCGTCGCCGGCACCGGCGGCGGCGACGCGCGGCCTGGTCATGGTCGTCGACGACTCGCTGACCATCCGCCGCGTCACCGAACGCCTGCTGACGCGCCAGGGCTACACGGTCGTCACCGCCAAGGACGGCCTCGACGCCATGGCGCAGCTGCAGAGCGAGACGCCGGCGGCGATCCTGCTCGACATCGAGATGCCGCGCGCCGACGGCTTCGAGGTCGCCGCCTACGTGCGCAACAGCGAGCGCATCCGCGCGACGCCGATCATCATGATCACCTCGCGTTCGGGCGAGAAGCATCGCGAGCGCGCGCGTTCGCTCGGCGTCGACCGCTACCTGATCAAGCCGTACCAGGAAGAGCAGCTCCTCAACGAACTGCGCGGCGTCCTGCACGAGGCATGATCATGGACACCCCGACATCATCGACGGCCGGCAAGACGCAGCTTTACGCGGTGCTCATCTCTCTGGCCGGCGACACCCTGCTGCTGCCGAACCTCGCGATCGCCGAGGTGGTGGCGCGCGACGCGGTGCAGCCGGCGGCGCAGCTGCCGCCGTGGCTGGCCGGCTATCTGGAGCACGGCGGCCGGCGTCTGCCGGTGCTGCGCTTCGAGCGTCTGAACGGCGGTGGCGCCGCGGCCGACGCGCGTCGCGAGCGCGTCGTCATCGTCAACACCCTGGGCCGGCATCTGCCGTCCGGACAGTTCGCCATGGTCACGCAGACCTATCCGCACCTGGTGACACTGAACCGCGCGGCGCTGCAGCCGCTGCCGCTGCGCGACGGCGACCGTGCCGAACTGCTGCTGGCGCGCGTGCGCGTCGCCAGCCACGAGGCGCTGATCCCCGATCTCGATCGCGTCGAACTCGAGATCGCCCGCGCCCTCGCGGCCGCGCCGGCATGAGCCGAGCCGGCGCGGGCGACGCCGCACGCTACGCGCTGCTGTCGATCGTCACCGCGGTGGCGACGATGCTGCTCAAGTTCGGCGCCTGGCGCATCAGCGGCTCGGTCGGCCTGCTGTCCGACGCGTTCGAATCCCTGGTCAATCTCGGCGCCGCCGTCGTCGCCTTCCTGACCCTGCGTCTGGCCGCGCAGCCGCCGGACCACGAGCATGCCTTCGGGCATGGCAAGGCCGAGTATTTTTCCAGCGGCTTCGAAGGCGCGCTGATCTTCCTCGCCGCGCTCGGCATCGTCTGCGCGGCCTGGCCGCGCCTGCTGCATCCGCAGCCGCTCGAACAGACCGGCTTCGGCCTGATGGTCGCGGTGGTTGCGGCGCTGCTCAACCTGGCCGTGGCGCGCCTGCTGCTGCGCGTCGGCCGCGAGCGGCGTTCGCCGGCGCTCGAGGCCGACGGCCGCCATCTGCTGAGCGACGTCTGGACCACGGCGGGCATCGTCGTCGCGGTCGGCGTGGTGGCGCTGACCGGCTGGCTGCGGCTCGACGCGCTGATCGCGATCGCCGTGGCGCTCTATCTCCTGTGGACCGGCGCGCGCCTGCTGCGCGAGGCCGCCGGCGGCTTGATGGATCGCGCCTGGCCGGCCGCCGAGCGCGCCAGGCTCGAGCAGGTGCTCGACGGCTATCGTGCCGAGGGCATCGCCTTTCACGCCATCCGCACGCGCATGTCCGGCAGCCATCGCTTCGTGAGCCTGCACGTGCTGGTGCCGGGCGCCTGGTCGGTGCAGCACGGCCACGATCTGGTCGAGCGCCTGGAAGTCGAGCTGGCCGGCCATCTCGGACCGCTGGCGGTGTTCACGCACCTGGAGCCGATCGAGGACCCGGCCGCCCAGGACGAGCACCGCCTCGAGCGCGACGCGCCGTGAAGGGCGCGGTCTGTCTACAATGCCGACGGACGCTTTCCACCACAAAGCAGCGATCATGGACCGATCCACGGGCCTCGAACTCGACCGGCTGATCGAAGCGGTGTATGCCGCCGGCTTCGAGCTGGAGTGGCAGTATTTCCGTCCCGAAGTGCTGCGGCTGCTGTGCGCCTGGGCCGGCGCCGAAGCCGCCGCCTGGCTGGTGCTGCCGCAGGGCGGCTCCAGCGGCGAGTTCGCCAGCTGGCCCGGCGCGCTGCTCGACGGGCGCACGCTGGCGACCCTGTCGTTCGACGGCGGCGCGCGCGAACGCACGCTGTCGGTCGAGGTGTCGCGCGGCCGGCGCCGCGAGGTGCTGGTGCTGCGCGTCGAGCATCGCGGCTCGCACCTGCACAGCGTGATCGCGCTGCTGCCGGGCGAGCGCATGGTCGATCTGAAAGCGCTGCGGCACGCGCTCGGGCATGTCGTGCAGGCCGGCACCCTGGCCCTGCGCCAGTTCGTGATGCGCGACGAGTGGCTGATCGCCATGGGCCGCAGCTCGCGCGGCTCGGCAGCGCTGATCGACGCCAAGGGTGGGGTCTACGCGGTCAGCGAACGGTTCCGCCAGCTGGTCGCCCTGGAGTTCGGCGACACCGCGTTCTCGGTGCTGCCGTTCACGGTGCCGCCCGAGCGCTTCGACGATCCGGGCCCCTTCCAGGTGCGCAGCCTGCATTTCCGCATCAAGCCGGAAGGCGGCCTGTTCCTGATCAATGCGCGGCGGCCGCATCCGCTCGACGTGCTGTCGCCGCGCGAGCAGGAGATCGCGCGGGCGCTGGCGCTCGGCAAGACCTTCAAGAGCGTGGCGCGCGAGTTCGAGATCGCCATCAGCACGGTCGCCAACCATGCCTCGCGCATCTATCGCAAGCTCGGCATCTATCGCCGCGAGGAGCTCGTCGAACTGCTGCGCAAGGCTGTCGACAGCAAGGCGGCCTGAAGGCGGGTTTTGCCAGGCTGCGGCCATGAACGAACCCGGCACCCTCGCCTCCCGACTGTCCGTGACCGACGTCGGCCACGGCATCCGCTGCATCGACACCCTGCAGGAACGGCCGAAGATGGCCTGCTGCTACCTCATCGAGCGCGGCGCCGATCTCGCTTTCATCGAAGCCGGCACCGCGCCGGGCGTGCCGCGCCTGCTGGCGCTGCTCGACGAGCTGGGCCTGGCGCGCGAACGCGTGCGCTACGTCATCGTCACGCACGTGCATCTCGATCACGCCGGCGGCGCCGGGCTGCTGATGCGCGAGCTGCCGAACGCGAAGCTGGTGGTGCACCCGCGCGGCGCGCGGCATCTGATCGATCCGTCGAAGCTGATCGCCGGCGCCTCGGCGGTCTACGGGCCCGAGGCGGTGCGGCGCATGTACGGCGAGATCGCGCCGCTGCCGGAGGCGCGCGTGATCGCCGCCGCCGACGGCCAGCGCCTGCCGCTCGGCGACGGCGAACTGGAGTTCGTCGATTCGCCGGGCCACGCCCGTCATCACTTCTGCGTCTGGGACGCGGCCAGCCGCGGCTTCTTCACCGGCGACACCTTCGGCCTGTCGTATCGCGAGCTGGATACCGCGGCCGGTCCGTTCATGCTGGTGACGACGACGCCGGTGCAGTTCGATCCGGACGCCTGGCGGCAGACGCTCGATCGCCTGATGTCGTATGCGCCGCGGCACATGTACCTGACGCATTACGGGCGCGTCGACGAGGTCGCGCGCATGGCCGAGGATCTGCGCCGCGGCATCGCGCGCTACGAATTGATCGCCACCGAACTGGCCGGCGCGCAGGACCGCCGCGCGCAGCTGCTGCGCGCCATCAGCGCCGATGCCGTCAGCGCCGTGCGTGCGCATGGCTGCACGCTGCCCGACGCCGAGCTGCAGGCGGTGCTGGCCACCGATCTCGAACTGAACGCGCAGGGACTCGGCGTGTGGCTGGACCAGTGCGCGGCGCACTGATTCACCTGCTGCGCGGGCCGATTCCGCATCCACCGTGCTCGCCGTACTTCAGTACGGCTGCGCGCGGTGGCCGCGGACTCGACCCTGCTCGCGACGGCGACTCAGCGCGCCGCTTGCCGATTCATCATGCTCAAACCAGGGCGCGGCTGCGCAGCTCTTCCTTGAAGTAGGCATAGAAGATCGGCGCGGCGATCAGGCCGGGAATGCCGAAGGCGGCTTCCATCACCAGCATGGCGATCAGCAGTTCCCAGGCGCGCGCGTTGATGTTCGAGCCGATGATGCGCGCGTTGAGGAAGTATTCGAGCTTGTGGATGACGACGAGGTAGACGAAGGAGGCGAGCGCCACCGGCAGGCCGTGGCTGAGGCTGACGACGATGATCGCCGCGTTGGAGATCAGGTTGCCGAGGATCGGCAGCAGGCCGGCGATGAAGGTGATGGCGACCAGGGTCTTGCTCAGCGGCAGGTCGACGCCGAACGCGGGCAGGGCGACGCCGAGATAGAGCCAGGTGAAGAAGGTGTTGATCGTCGAGATCCAGAACTGCGCGAACACCACGCGCCGGAATGCCGCCGCCAGATTCTCGGCCTGACGGGTGACGCGTTCGGCCAGCGGCCGCTGCTCGGCTTTCTGCGCCGCCTTCTGCAGCGACAGCAGCGCGCCGACGATCATGCCCATGAGGATGTGGACCAGCGAACGGCCGAAATCGCGGCCGGCCAGCTGCAGCGAGCCGGCGTGCTGGCGCAGCCAGTTGACAATGGTCTGGCGCAGGGTTTCGGCGTCCTCCGGCACGTAGGCGAGCAGGTCGGACGGCAGGCGCCCGCGGGCGTCCTCGATGATCTGCGCCATCTTCTGCATCAGGAGCGGCAGACTCTCGCCGCTGTTGCGCAAGAAACCGATCAGCGCCAGCACGCCGCTCGCCAGCACGGCGATGACGACGGTGGCGATCAGCGTCACCGCCAGCAGGCGCGGGCCGTCGCGGCCGAGCGCGCGCGAGCGCAGCCAGGGCGTCAGCACGTCGACCAGCTCGAAGACCAGCAGGCCGGCGAGCAGCGCCGACAGCAGGTGCAGGTGGATGACGAGCGCCAGCGCGACGGCGCTGATGCCCCAGGCGAAGAGATCGGCGCGAGTGAGGGCGGAGGAGCTGGCGTTCATGATCGGAGCGGGCGGAGCCGCGCCATCATACGGCGGCGCGGCGGCCTTCGGCAGGCCGCCGCGTCGACAGCTGCAGCGCTCAGACGCCGTCGCGGACGATCGCCGAGGGCTCGAGCAGCGGCAGCTCGACCGTGCCGCCGAGCTTCATCGCCGGCACCAGCAGGTCGCGCGACCAGGTGATCGGGAACTGCGCGTGGAAGGCATAGATCAGCAGCGCCACTTCCTCGCCCTCGGCAAGCCTTTCGGCGATGCCGTTCATTTCCAGATCGTGCGTGCCGAAGCCGCGCACCGGCGTGATCTGGTCGTCGATGATGTCCCAGCGCGTCTGGCCCGGAGGGCGATGGCCGATGGCGAGGAACAGGATCGGATCGCAGCCGAGCTGCACGACGGTCGTCGCGCAGTTTTCCTGCTCGAGCCCGCTCAGGCCTTCGATGTCGATGTGCAGCATCGGCACGCCGGCGAGCACCGCGCCGCCGGCCGGCACGTCGTAGAGTTTCTGGTCGGCGAGCAGCACCGTGTCGCGCACGCCGTTGCCGAGCAGCGAGCCGACCACGCCGAGCAGGCTGTTGAACTGCGGCGTGCTGCTGTCGATCGCGAAGCCGGTGCCGCCGCGCTGCACGGTCCTGGTCTCGATGGCATCGCCTTCGCCGAGGCTCAGGCAGAAGTCCTTGCCGGTGGTCAGCACGTCGTCGATCGAGCCGCGGTTCTGCAGCTTCTGCTCGAACCAGGCGAACAGCACCTTGTCGAGATCCATCGAGCCGCAGCTGCGCGTGCCGGCGTTGTCGCCGAGGCCGGGGAAAGTGATGGCCTGGTAGAACGGATCGAGCGGATCCTCGAGGCCGGCGGCGCCGAGCGAGATCGGCAGGATGTGGCCGGTCTGGTGCGTCAGCAGGCGCACGTCGCCGCCGAGCGCCTTCAGGCATTCGTAGTTGTGCAGGCCGTCGTTGAAGTTGAACAGGGTGTCGCGGAAGCCCTGCGTGAGCAGCACGTCGGCGGCCGGCGGCCGGTCCGGCGCCACGTCCAGCGGGTCCGGCGTCGCCAGGATGAAGTCCTGCGGGCCGGCCGGCTGACCGTCGCAGAAATAGGCGAGGCTGTGGTACTTCATGAAGTTGTAGCCGGCCGTGGTGAAGTTGTTGGTCAGGCCGGCCATGGTGAGGATTTCGACGATCGCCGTGTCCTCGCGCGTGCCGCCTTCGGAGACCTGCTGCAGCAGCGCCCGCACGGTGCCGAGCGGATCGGCCGGGTTGAGGATCTGCGTCACCGAGGCTTCGCCGCCGGCGACCAGCGCCAGGCCCCAGCCGGACTTCACCACGTTGTTCGGATCGAGCGCGTAGGTGAGATCGTGCGGCGTGATGTCCGGCGCCAGCACGCGCAGGCGGTGCTCGGGATCGGCGGCGTACAGCAGCACCTGGTACATGCCGCCGTAGGAGCTGCCGTAGGAGCCGACCAGCATCTTGCCGTTGCCGCGCCGGCGCAGGCCGGGGAGGTTCTCGGCCCAGTCGAGCACGGCGATCAGATCCTGGCCCTCGTAGTCCGGCGACATCACGCGCACCGTGCCGCTCGACTGGCCGAAGCCGCGCTGGTCGATCGAGATCACGTAGTAGCCGGCGTCGTTCAGGCGCTTGATGAGGCTGCCGTCCGGCGCCGTGGTCTCGCGCGAGCCGCCATAGCCGTGGCCCTGCAGGACCAGCGGATAGGTCTTGCCCTTCTCCAGACGGGTCGGCTCGAAGACCTGCACGACGATGGTGTCGCCGGTCTTCTCGACCGCAATGTCCTGGCGGTAGATCGTGCCGTCGCGGCTTTCGCTGACCGGCACGCGCGGCACGCTGCCACTGCTCGACGCGCTGCTGCCGCAGGCGGCGAGCAGCGCAAGGCCGGACAGCGCGAGCAAGGCGCGCGCGCCATGTGGACGCTTCATGGTGAATCTCCCCGTGGCACTATCGTGTGCCTCTGCTGTCTTTGTGACTGAAACAATACTGCAATCCCGAGCCGCGATGCGCCGCCTGACAGTGGTAATCCTGACCCTATGCGCGGCGTTCGCGCTGAGCGCCTGCGGCACGCTCGGCTACTACGCGCAGGCGGTGTCCGGGCAGATCCAGCTGCTGCGCGCGCGCCAGCCGATCGCCGAGGTCATCGCCGATCCGGCGACCGATGCGAAGCTGCGCGAACGCCTGCGGATGGTGCAGGCGGCGCGCGACTGGGCGGTGCAGGCGCTGGCGCTGCCCGACAACGGCAGCTATCGCAGCTATGTCGCCCTGTCGCGTCCATATGTGGCGTGGAACGTGTTCGCGACGCCGGAATTCTCGCTGGAGCCGCTGGAGCATTGCTTTCCGGTCGCCGGCTGCGTCGGCTACCAGGGCTGGTACGCGGAAGCCGATGCCCGTGCCCAGGCCGAGCGCCTGGAGGCCCGCGGCTACGAGGTCTACGTCGGCGGCGTGCCGGCGTATTCGACGCTCGGCTGGTTCGACGATCCGCTGCTGAGCTCGATGCTGCGCTGGGACGACGCGACGCTGCTCGCCACGCTGTTCCACGAACTGGCGCACCAGAAGCTGTACATCAAGCACGACACGCGCTTCAACGAATCCTTCGCCGAGTTCGTCGGCGAGCAGGGCCTGCGCGAATATCTCGCGCAGCATCCGCAGGCGCGCGACGTCGATATCGCCGCGCGGCGCCGCCAGCGCGAACAGTTCACGGCGCTGGTGCTGGCGCTGCGCGAGCGGCTCGCCGCGCTGTACCGCGAACCGCTGGCGGCGGATCTCATGCGCGCGCGCAAGCAACAGGCCTTCGCCGACTTCGAGCAGCAGTACGCGGCGCTGCGCGACGGCGAATGGCACGGCGTCGATGCCTACGGCGGCTTCTTCAGGGCCGGGCCGCTCAACAACGCGCGCCTGCTGCCATTCGGCCTCTACGACGCCGATCTTCCCGCTTTCGCGACGCTGTACGCCGAGAACGCCGGCGACTGGCCGCGTTTCTATGCGGCCGTCGCAGCCTTGTCGCGGCTCGACGGCAAGGCGCGCCGCGCCGCGCTCGATCGCCTCGCCGGCGGCGCCGGCCGGCCGGCGCCGGCGCCGCCCCATCAGGACGTCGCCGGAATGCGCCGAGATATCGGTGCCGGACGTGGGCGCGTTCCGCGGGCAGGCATAAACTCGCGCGCGGGGCGGGGCCGCATGACGGCGGATGTCGACAGCACGAATCTTGCGAGAGGTGCTGTGAGGACGGGCAATGGAGCCTGAACGTGCAACTCAAGTATTTTGATTCGACGCTCGGCGTCGAGCGCTACAAGCGACGCTACGTCTGGGCGTTCTGGGCCTATGTGGCCGGGCTCGCCACCGGCGTGCTCGTGCTGACGCTGCTCGGCTAATCGCGAGGCGGGTTCGCGGCCCTGACTTTTCGCGGGCGCTGCGGGTATCCTGCGCGGCCATCCCGGCCAATGCGTTGCCAGCCCCGCGCCCCATGTCCCGCCCGATGTATCTGCACAACACGCTTTCCGGCCGCAAGGAAGAATTCGTCCCGCTGAATCCGGAGCGCGTGACCATGTACGTCTGCGGTCCGACGGTCTACAGCTACGCGCACATCGGCAACGCGCGCCCGGTGGTGGTCTTCGACGTGCTGTCGCGCCTGCTGCGGCGCCGCTACGCGCACGTCGTCTACGTGCGCAACATCACCGACATCGACGACAAGATCAACGCCGCGGCCAGCAAGGAAGGCGTCGACATCCGCGTGATCACCGATCGCTTTGCTGCGATCTACCACGACGACATGGCGGCGCTCGGCGCCCTCGATCCCGACCACACGCCGCGCGTCACCGAGCACCTGCCGCAGATCATCGCCATGATCGAGCAGCTGATCGCGCGCGGCCACGCCTACGAGGCGCAGGGGCACGTGCTGTTCCACACGCTGAGCTATGCAGACTACGGCAAGCTCTCGGGCCGCGACGAGCAGGCGCTGATGGCCGGCGCGCGCGTCGAAGTGGCGCCGTACAAGAAGCACGCCGGCGACTTCGTGCTGTGGAAGCCGTCGAGCGACGCGCAGCCGGGCTGGGATTCGCCCTGGGGGCGCGGCCGGCCCGGCTGGCACATCGAATGCTCGGCGATGGCCGAGGCGCTGCTCGGCGAGACCATCGACATCCACGGCGGCGGCCACGATCTGATCTTTCCGCACCACGAGAACGAGATCGCGCAGTCGACCTGCGCGCACGGCGGCAAGACCTTCGCGCGCTACTGGCTGCACAACGGCTTCCTCAACATCGACAGCCAGAAGATGTCGAAGTCGGTCGGCAACGTGCTGCTGGTGCACGAGCTGCTGAAGACGATTCCCGGCGAAGTGATCCGCCTCGTGCTGCTGACCGGCCATTACCGCCAGCCGGTGGACTGGAACGACGAGATCGTCGCCGAGTCGCGCAAGAAGCTCGATCGCCTGTACGGCGCGCTGCGCGAGCTGGCCGACGTCGAGCCCGCCGCCGGCGTGACGGCGCCGGAAGCCTTTCTCGCCGCGCTCGAGGACGATCTCAACACGCCGATGGCGCTCGCCGAGCTGTTCGAGCTGGCGCGTGCCGCCAACAAGGCGGGCGACGCCGCCGACAAGGCGCGCATCAAGGCGCAGATGCTCGATGCCGGTCGTCTGCTCGGCCTGCTGCAGCAGGAGCCCGCGGCCTGGTTCGCCCATGCGCCGGCAGCCGGCGGTGCGCCGACGGCCGAGGAGATCGAGGCCCTGCTCGCGCAGCGCGCCGAGGCGCGCCGCAACAAGCAGTGGGCCGAATCGGATCGCATCCGCGACGCGCTGAAGGCGCGCGGCGTGCTGGTCGAGGACTCCAAGGACGGCCAGCGCTGGCGCTATGCCTGAGCGCGCCGCGAGCCGGCGTCTGGCGCGCGCGATCTCGCTCGTCGCTCATCCCTTCGTGGTGCCGGCCGCGAGCGCGCTGTGGGCGACCCTGCGGCGCGGTGCGGCGCCGGCCGAACTGCTGCTGCTGGCGGCCCTGCTCGGCGTGCTGGTGACCGCGGTCGCCGCCTATTCGTGGCAACGCGTGCGCAGCGGACGCTGGCAGGACATCGACGCCAGCCGGCGCGCCGAGCGCCGCGAGCTGAACCGCTTCGCGTTCGTGCTGGTCGGCGCCGCGGCGCTGTTCGTGATCGTCGTGCTGCGGCGGCCGATTTTCGGCCTGCCGCTGGCGACGGCGGCGGCGATGCTGCTCGTCTGCCTCGTCACCGGCCGCTGGCTGAAGCTCTCGCATCACGTGATGTTCGCGGTGCTGCCGGCGGGCTGGCTGTGGCCGGACGGGCGCGCGCTGCTCGCGATCGCCGTGCTGGCGGCGGCGGTCGGCTGGTCGCGCCGGCGCCTCGGCCGCCATGACCTGCCGGAGATCGTCGGCGGCGCCGCGCTCGGCGCGTTCGGCGCCGCGGTCGTGGCCTGCGGACTCGACTGATCCCTACGGCGCTTTCGGCGCGCCGTCCGGCCGCATGTGCTCGAGAATCTGCGCGACGCGGTCGCCGAGGAACTTGTTCGCCGAATGTTCCAGCGCGCGCGACACTTCCGAATCGACCGCCATGTTGGCGAGCGGACGCAGGCGCCAGATCAGGTCGGCGAGCTTCGGCACGTCTTCCGGCGGCGGCAGGCGGCCGTCGTAGCGGTCGAGCAGGCGCACGATCATCTGCACCATCTCGTCGGCGACGCGCTCGACGTTGGCGCGCAGGTGCTCGACCAGCAGCAGCATGTCGTCGAGCGGCATGCCGGCCTTGGTGAGTTCGGCGCCGGCGTAGAGGATCTTCGGATTGGGCGCGCGGAAGCGGATGCCGTCCGGCACCAGCAGGCCGAGCTTGAACACGCGGCTCAGGGTCGACGGCGCGAAGGCGGCGATGCCGAACATCCTCAGCAGCTCGGGCATCGTGAACAGGCGCGGCGTCTCGCTCGACCACGGACTGCTGATGGCGCGCTCGAGGCCGATGATGTCCTGCAGCTGCTGGCCTTTCTCGAGGCCGTCGAACAGCTCCTGGATGTTGGCGATGGTGTAGCCGCGCGACAGCAGCTGGTTGACCAGCTGCAGGCGGCGCAGATGCTCGCCGGTGTAAATGCCGACGCGGCCGCGCCGCTCGGGCGGATTCAGCAGGCCGCGATCCTGGTAGGCGCGCACATTGCGCACCGTCGTGCCGCCGGCGCGGGCGAGCTCATCGATCGTGTATTCGGCGGCATTGATGTCGGCCGCGCCATCGTTCGCCGGCATGCCATCCGGCGATTCGTTCGCAGAAGCGGAAATGACCATGGCGCGGATCATAAAGGACGCTCCGCGCCATGGCAGGGGCAAACGTCACTCAGGCGGCGAGGCCGCTGCCGCCCTGCAGATCGCGCAGCAGCGGTTCGATGCCGGCGAGGTAGCGGCGGTTGTCGTGCTGCCAGGGATGGAAGCCTGGCTTGAAGTAGTCGAACCATTCGCCCATCGCGCGGCGCAGCGGGCCCGGCGTCAGGAACAGGAAGCGCAGGGTGCGGCGCCAGCCGCCGCGCTCGGCGCGGCACTGCGCGTCGGCGCGCGTGATGCGCCACATGAAGGTGAACACCAGCGGCCAGAAGATCAGGCTCGCGAGCAGGAGGCCGGTGACGCGCATCAGGTAGCTGCCGAGTGTCTTCGGCATCACCGCGCACCAGACGTCGTAGGCGACGGCCTTGTGCTCGGTCTCTTCCAGCGCGTGCCAGCGCCACAGGCGGGCGAAATGCGGCTCGGCCCTGCCGACCACGCGCGCGTCCTGCAGCAGGCTGTTGGCCATGATCGCCGTGAGGTGCTCCAGGGCGATGGTCGCCGACAGCTGCATGGCCTTCGGCAGATGCTTCAGGCGCTCGGTGAGGCGGAACACGAACTGCTGCAGCGGCGCGCCGGGCAGGCCGGCGCGGTCGAGCATTTCGTTGCACTCGGTGTGCTCGCGGCCGTGCATGGCTTCCTGGCCGATGAAGGCGGTCACCGCGCGGCTCAAGGTCGGATCGCTGATCTCGTTGCGGTAGTGGCGCACCGAGTGGATGAAGAAGCGCTCGCCGTCCGGGAAGAACAGCGAGAGCGCGTTGAAGAAGTGGCTGACGTGGCGGCCCTCGTCGTGCCAGTCGCCGATGCGCTCGGCGGGCAGCGCGAAGTGCAGGTCGCGACGGACCGGCATGACCTCGATGTCGCGCGCGGCGTCGGCGCATGTACGGCTCTGCAGATCCATTTCTATCCCCTCCAACTGTTACATTAATGAATGTAACAGTATGGCGAGAAGATGTGCAAGCGCCTTTCGTCGGGCCTCTCCGCCGGGCGCCGGCAAGTCCGCGGCGGGCCTCGCGGATCGCCAAGGGCATCAGCGCCTCGCGCCGAAAAGCCGGGGCCGGCCTAGCTCAGGGCGAGACGCCGCAGGCGCAGGGCGTTGGCGATCACCGACACCGAGGACAGGCTCATCGCCGCGCTGGCGAGCATCGGCGACAGCAGCCAGCCGGTGAAGGGATACAGCAGGCCGGCCGCGACCGGCACGCCGAGCGCATTGTAGGCAAAGGCGAAGAACAGGTTCTGGCGGATGTTGCGCAGGGTCGCGCGCGACAGGTTCAGCGCGGTCGGGATGCCGCGCAGGTCGCCGGACAGCAGGGTGATGCCGGCCGCCTGCATGGCGATCGCGGTGCCGGTGCCCATGGCGATGCCGACGTCGGCCGCCGACAGCGCCGGCGCGTCGTTGACGCCGTCGCCGACCATCGCCACGCGGCGGCCTTCGCGCTGCAGGGCCGCGACCATGGCGGCCTTGTCGCCCGGCAGCACCTCGGCGCGCACCTCGTCGATGCCGAGTTCGCGGCCGACCGCCTCGGCGGTGGCGCGATGGTCGCCGCTGAGCATGATCACGCTTACGCCGGCCGCCTGCAGGGCGCGCAGGGCATCCGGCGTGCCGGACTTGATCGCGTCGGCGATCACGATCAGCCCGGCGGCATGGCCGGCGTGCGCCACGTACACGACCGTCCGGCCCTGCGC
Source organism: Solimonas soli DSM 21787 (assembly GCF_000474945.1). Classification (GTDB taxonomy): domain Bacteria; phylum Pseudomonadota; class Gammaproteobacteria; order Nevskiales; family Nevskiaceae; genus Solimonas; species Solimonas soli. The sequence goes on from NZ_AXDW01000018.1 coordinate 56,012, forward strand.
GCGAACGTCGCCGGCCCGCGCGTCCAGCGCCGAGGTGTCGACGCCGCGCGCACGCAGCAGTGCGGCATTGCCGACCAGCACCGTCGCGCCGTCGATTTCCGCCCAGGCGCCGAGTCCGGGATCGGACGCGAAGCGCTGCGCCGGCGGTACATCGAGGCCGCGCGCCTGCGCCGCGGCGACGATCGCGCGCGCCAGCGGATGTTCGCTCGCCGTCTCGACGGCCGCCGCGGCGCGCAGCAGCGCGCCTTCGTCGAAACCGCGAAGCGCCTGCACGGCGCGCACGGCGGGCCTGCCCTCGGTCAGCGTGCCGGTCTTGTCGATGACGATGGTGTCGACCCGGTGCAGCGCCTCGAGCGCCGCCGCGTCGCGCACCAGAATGCCGAGCTGCGCGCCGCGGCCGACGCCGACCATGACCGACATCGGCGTCGCCAGGCCGAGTGCGCAGGGGCAGGCGACGATCAGCACCGACACCGCGGCGAGCAGCGCGTGGCTCGCGGCCGGTGCCGGACCGACGAGCGCCCAGACGATCGCGGCGAGCACGGCGACCGCGATGACCGAAGGCACGAACCAGGCCGAGACCCGATCGGCGAGCCGCTGCACCGGCGCGCGCGAACGCTGCGCCTGCGCGACCTGGCGGACGATCTGCGCGAGCACCGTATCGTCGCCGACGTGACGGGCCTCGATCAGCAGCGCGCCGCTGCCGTTGACGCTGCCGCCGATGACCCTGTCGCCGGCCTGCTTGCGGATCGGTTGCGATTCGCCGCTCAGCATCGACTCGTCGACGTGCGATTCGCCGTCGAGCACCTCGCCGTCGACCGGCATCTTTTCGCCGGGCCGCACGCGCAGGCGGTCGCCGGCCCGCAGCCGTTCGAGCGCGACGTCCTGTTCGCGACCGTCGCCGTCGAGGCGATGCGCCTGCGGCGGCGCCAGGGCGAGCAGGGCGCGGATCGCGCCGGAGGTCTGCGCGCGGGCGCGCAGTTCGAGCACCTGGCCGAGCAGGGCCAGCGTGGTGATCACCGCCGCCGCCTCGAAGTACAGCGCCGGCCCGCCGTGCGCCGCGGCCGGCAGCATGGCCGGCCACAGCAGGGCGAACACGCTGTAGGCCCAGGCGCTGGCGACGCCGAGCGCGATCAGCGTGAACATGTTCGGGCTGCGATGCACGAGCGAAGCCCGGGCGCGCTGCCAGAACGGCGCGCCGGCCCAGAGCACGACCGGCGTCGCCAGCAGGGCCTGCAGCCAGGCGCTGGCGCCATGCGCGAGCCAGTGCAGCGGACCGAGCGCGCCCGGCAGCCTGTCGCCCATCGTCAGCCACAGCAGCGGCACGGACAGCGATGCGCCGATCGCGAAACGGCGCCGCATGTCGCGCAGCTCGCCGTCGTCCTCGGCGTTCGCGCCCGGCCCGGAAAGCGGCGCATCCGGTTCGAGCGCCATGCCGCACTTCGGGCAGCTGCCCGGATGATCCTGGCGCACTTCCGGATGCATCGGGCAGGTCCAGATCGCGCCGGGCGGCGCCGCGGCCGGCGCGGGGTCCGCGTGGTGCGCGGGTCCGCCGTGCGAGGCGTGCACGTAGGGCGACGGATCGGCCGCGAATTTCTGCGCGCAGCGCGCCGAGCAGAAATGGAAGAGCTCGCCGCCGTGCATGTGGCGATGCGGGCTCTTCGCCGGATCGACGCGCATGCCGCAGACCGGGTCGGTCGCCGCGGCGTCCGCCGTGGCGGCGGTCTGCTGCCCGCAGCAGCCGCTCACGACGCGTCCTCCGACAATGCGCGCAGGATCGGGCAGTCGCCGAGCGGACCGTGGCCGGGGCAGGCGTCGATCAGCAGGCCCAGGCCGTCGCGGACGCGCTGCAGTTCGGCGAGCTTGTGCTCGACCAGGGCGAGCTTGGCCTGCGCCGCCTTCTTCACCGCCGCGGTGCCGCCGCGCGGGCCGCTCAGTTCGAGCAACTCGCCGATCTCGGTGAGCGTGAAGCCGAGCTCCTTGGCGCGGCGGATGAAGCGCAGGCGGCGCACGCTGTCGGCCGGATATTCGCGATAGCCGGAGGCGCGGCGCGGCGGCGGCGGCAGCAGGCCGGCGCGCTCGTAGTAGCGCACGGTGTCGATGCCGACGCCGGCGCGTTCGGCGAGGCGGCCGATGGTCAGCGTGGCGGGCGGCGCGGCGACGGATGAGGGCAGCGACATCGGTGACTCCGGACGACAGGTTCGATGCGATCCATCGTAAACCCTGGGGTCTGGTCCGGAGTCAAGCCACGGTCGCCGCGCCGCGCGGCGCTCAGGCGCAGAGCTCGCGCTCGTGCACGCTGGCCTGCGTTTCGGCGACGGCTTCGTCATGCAGCGTGATCGCCAGCTGGCGATGCGCGCCGGCATCGATGTCGACCGCCGTGCTGCGATGCTCGCCCTTGTAGTCGGCGTCGACGCGGTAGCGGCCGGCCGGCAGGCGGACGAGCAGGATCGGCCCTTCCGCCTCGACGTCGAAGACGACCGCGTCGGCCGCGTCGCGGATGGCGACGTGGACCTTGGCGAGATAGAGCCGCCGCTCGACGCCTTGCGCGTAGAAGCTGATCGACAGCGGAAAGCCGGCGGCGGCCTTGCGCATCGCCGCCGCCTCGTGGCAGCCGTAGCCGCCGCTGACGTACCAGATGCCGTTCTGTTCATGCGACGGCGGCAGGACGCCGGACGTCGCCGCCGCCGCGCTGCAGAAGATCAGGCCGGCGAGGCCGGAGGCGATACGAATGCGTGAATGGATGGTGCCGTGCATGGCGATTTCCCCTTGTGTCGTATGGCCACGGCGCCCGCCGAGCCTGTGCGCCACTCTAGGAAGCCGCCGGCGCCCGCTCATTGATCGCCGTCAAGCCGGCCCGGCATCCGTCCCTCGGCGCAGCGGCTCTCCGAAGCCGGCGTCGGACGACACCTTGCGCGCCATCTCGCCGCGCGCCGGCCGGTACCAGCCCGGGTCGCGCGCATCGCTGCGCGCGAGGCCGTCGCGCACCTTGAGCACGGTGAACATGCCGCCCATTTCCAGCGGCCCGTGCGGACCTTCGCCGCCCGTCATCGGCAGCGTATTGTCGGGGCCGGGCATCATCGCCGCGTGCGCGCCATGCCCCGACATGCCGCCGGCGCCCATCGCCATGTAGCCCGGCAGCAGCCGGCGCAGGTCCTCGGCGACGCCGCGCTGATCGACGCCCAGCGGACTGGCGATGCCGTGGCCCATCGCGTTCATCGTGTGATGCGACATGTGGCAGTGCAGGGCCCAGTCGCCCGGCGCGGCGACGAACTCGAGATCGCGCGTCTGGCCGACGCCGACGATCTCCGTCACCTCCGGCCGCCACAGCGCGCGCGGCCAGCGGCCGCCGTCGGAGCCGGTGACCTGGAAGCGGTGACCGTGCAGGTGGATCGGGTGGTTCCACATCGACAGATTGCCGATGCGGATGCGCACGCGCTCGCCGCTGGCGGCGAGCAGCGGCTCGGTCGCCGGGAACACCTTGCTGTTGAAGGTCCACAGATCGAAGTCGGTCATCACCGAAGGATCGGGCCGCCAGGTGCCGGGATGCAGCGCCCAGTTGTGCAGCAGGATCGCGTAGTCGCGGTCGATGCGCTCCGCCTCGCCGTCCTGCGGATGAATGATGAACAGGCCCATCAGGCCGAGCGCCATCTGCGTGTTCTCGTCGGCATGCGGGTGATACAGGTGCGTGCCGTGCTGGCGCAGCGTGAATTCGTAGACGAAGGTCTCGCCCGGCGCGATGGGCGGCTGGCTGAGGCCGCCGACGCCGTCCATGCCGCTCGGCAGCAGGATGCCGTGCCAGTGCACGGAAGTCGGCTCCGGCAGGCGGTTCGTCACGTAGATGCGCACGCGCTCGCCTTCGACGGCTTCGAGCGTCGGCCCCGGCGTGCCGCCGTTGTAGCCCCAGCACCTGGCGCGACAGCCGGGCGCGAACTCGTGCTCGACCTCCTCGGCGACGAGATGGAACTCGCGCGCGCCGTCGCGCAGGCGCGCGGGCAGGGTCCAGCCGTTCGGCGTGCGCACCGGCGTGTAGCCGCGCGCGGCGCCGGCGCCGGCCGCGGGCGGCGCGTCGCGCGACGGCGTCTGCGGCGGCGGCGTGACGAGGCTTTGAGGCGCCTCGTGCCGCGCCTTCGCCGGCCGGATTAGGCCGGCACCGAGACCGGCGGCGCCGAGCGCGCCGAGCAGGCGGCGGCGGGCGCCGTCGGGCGCGTCCATCGGGTCGCGCGCAAGCGGCGGCGCGCCGTGCGCGATGTGTTCAATGCTGTCCATCGTGGTCTCCGTGTTGCGCGGCCGGCGCCGTGCCGGCGCAGGTGGCCATCATCCGTTCGTGTGCGGCGGCGGCGTCCGCCGCCGCCATGTTCATGCCCTGCATCGCGCAGTCGGGCCGGTGTTCCGTCGCCGCCATGGGCGCAGGCTCATCCTGCGTGTCGCCGCGCGTGTGCGCGTGCGGATTCGCCGGCGCGGCGGGCGGCGCGTCGACGAGCCGCGGCCGGCCGTCGTCGAAGCGCAGCGCGGCGGGACCGGCGGCGCCATCGAGCGGCAGGCGCCGACCGACGGCGCCGGCCAGTTCGGCGCGCGCGACCCAGTAATCGCCGAGCGCTTCGAGATAGCCGGCATAAGCCGCGTTGCCCTGCCGGCGCACGGTCAGCAGCTCGAAGGCGTCGACCAGCATGTAGTTGAACTCGCGCTGCGTCTGTTCGACCGCCGTTTCGCGCGCCGGCAGCACGTCGCGGCGGTAACGCTCGACGCGGGTGCGCGCCGTGCGCAGGCGCGCGTAGGCCGCGCCGACGTCGCGTTCGGCGTCGAGCGTGCGTGCCGCGAGCTCGGCTTCGGCGGCGCGCCGTTCGGCGGCGCCGCGCGCCTGGCGTCCCGCGCCCCAGTCGAACAGCGGCAGGGCCAGCGACAGCGTCGGCCCGCCGTGCACGCCGCCGTCGTACTCGCGCTCGCGTTCGGCACCGATCGCGATCTCGCCCAGCGCCCGCGTGCGGCGCGTCAGGCCGTAGCGCGCGGCGAGCGCATCGACGTGCCGCCGCGCCGCGGCGATGTCGAGCCGCGAATCGCGCGCGAGCCGCTGCAGATCGGCGAGCGCCTCGTCGTCCGCCGGCGGCAGCGCGAGCGTTTCGGCGAGCGTCCACGACGCATCGGCTTGCAGGCCGAGCAGGCGCTGCAGCGCGCCGCGCGCGAGCGCGAGATCGCGCGCGTCGGCGTCGGCGTCGAGCTCGGCCTCGCTCGCCGCCGCCTGTTCGAGCGCGAGATCGCGGCGCGGCAGGTTGCCGGCGTCGGCGTAGCGCTGCGCCAGCGTCGCCGCAGTGCGCGCGTGCCCGGCGAGCGCGCGCCGCAGTTCGGCGAGCTGCGCGGCGGCGACGACGCGGCGATACGCCGCCTCGACGCGCGCGGCGAGATCGAGCGCGGCGCCGCCGATCGCCAGGCGCGTGCGCTCGAACTCGGCATCGGCGATGCGCGCGCGGCTGCGCAGCAGCAGAAGGTCGGTGAAGTTGACCGCGATGCCGAGCGTCAGCTGCGCGTGCGGGTCGTCGCCGCGCGACAGCCATGTGGCGGACAGCAGCGGGTTGGCGAGGCGCCCGGCCTCGTAGACCTCGGCGGCGGCGAGGCCGAGCGTCGCGGTCTCGGCGCGCAGCTCGGGATTGCGCAGCAGCGCGATCTGGATCGCACGGTCGACGCTCAGCGGCGCGCCGAGCCAGGCCGCGACCGGATCGGCGGCATCGGGCGGCGCCTCGGGCAGCGCCAGGCCGCGCGCCGCGACGTCGGCGGCGAGCGCCTGGCGGCCGCGCTCGGTCGGCAGACCGGCGCAGGCGCCGAGCAGCAGCGATGCGCCAAGCATCGCCGGCAACAAACGGGGTACGAACACGACGTCTCTCCAGCAGGCTCATGGACGATGCGTCGCGCGTTCCGTCGGCCGTCGCGTGCAGGCCGGACGGGCGCGCCGAGCCGCGCGCGCGAAGGCGGCGGAGCGGACAGGAGACGCGGACGCGCGCTAGACGCGCGTGCCGGCGGGAGGTCGCAGGAGATCGAGGCGGCGTGCCGGCTGCGGATCGCGGCCGGCGAGGGCGAGCGGCGCTTCGCCGCGCGCCGTAGGCGAAGGCGCCGTCAGGCTCGCCATGACACTGGCCGCCGCGCAATGCGCGGCGCAGACGCCGGCGCAGCGACAGCCCTCGTGCGTGTCGGTCTGCGTGCCCACGTGCGCGTGCGGCGCCATGCCGGGCATCGGCATGGCGTGATGGCCGCCGCCGTGCGGCGCGTGCGCCACCGGCGCTCCGGCGACCGGCATCCCGCCGCGATGCGCCGCGCATGCGACGGCCGAGACGCGGGCCAGCCCGTCGAGCGGCAGCAGCGCCGTGAGCAGGCAGAGCAGGGCGATTTGCAGCGACTTCATGCGCGCAGTATCGACGCGCGTCGGCGCGCGGACAAGCTGGAGCCGGGTCCGGGCTTGTCGTTCAGGGACGATGGCTCGGACAGCTGACGAGATGATCGTTGACCACGCCGACCGCCTGCAGGTAGGCGTAGACGATCGTGCTGCCGACGAACTTGAAGCCGCGCCTGAGCAGATCCTTGCTGATGCGATCGGACAGCCCGGTCTTGGCGGGCACCGCGCCGCTGGCGCGAACCTTGTTGTTCACCGGCTTGCGATCGACGAAGCCCCAGAGATAGGCGTCGAAGCTGCCGAATTCCTTCTGCACCTCGAGAAAGGCCTGCGCGTTGCTGCGCGCCGACCAGATCTTCAGGCGGTTGCGCACGATGCCCGGCTCGAGCATCAGCTTTTCGAGCTTCGCGTCGCTGAAGCGCGCGACCTTCGCGGGGTCGAAATTCGCGAAGGCCTTGCGATAGCCGGCGCGCTTCTCGAGGATCGTGCGCCACGACAGGCCGGCCTGCGCACCTTCGAGGATCAGGAACTCGAACAGCGCGCGGTCGTCGTGCTGCGGCTTGCCCCATTCCTCGTCGTGGTAGCGGATGTATTCGGGCGTGGCGAGGCACCAGGGGCAGCGGGTTTCCATGTTGCTGTCCTTGCCGCCCCTCCCCTCGACGAGGGGAGAGGAAGTTTTGCACTCACGCGAAGTTGATGCGCTGGCCGAGCGGCTTGTCCATGACGACGCCGTCGCGATACGCGATCTCGCCGTTGACCCAGGTGGCGAGCACCTTGGCCGGGAAGGTGTGGCCTTCGACCGGCGACCAGCCGACCTTGTAGAGCACGTCTTCCTTCTTCACCGTCGTCGTGCCGTGCGGATCGACCAGCACGAGATCGGCGAAATAGCCCTCGCGCACGTAGCCGCGGTCTTTGATCCCGAAGCGGTCGGCGACGGCGTGGCTGGTCTTCCTGACGACGGTGCGCATGTTGAGCTCGCCGCGCTTGGCGAGTTCGATCAGCATCAGCAGCGAGTGCTGCACCAGCGGCAGGCCGGACGGCGCCTTGAAGTAGGTCTGCGCCTTTTCCTCGGCGGTGTGCGGTGCGTGGTCGGTGGCGATGACATCGATGCGGTCTTCCATCACCGCGCGCAGCAGCGCCTTGCGGTCCTCGGCGGTCTTGATCGCCGGATTGCACTTGATCAGCTTGCCGAGCGTTTCGTAGTCGGCCTCGCTGAAATACAGATGGTGCACGCAGGCTTCGACGGTGATCTTCTTGCCCTGGATCGGGCCCGGCGCGAAGAACGACAGCTCGCGCGCCGTCGTCAGGTGCAGCACGTGCAGGTCGGCGCCGTATTTCCGGGCAAGGCCGGTCGCGAGCTCGGTGGACTTGTAGCAGGCCTCGGCCGAGCGGATGTGCGGATGCTCGCGCACCGGCACGTCCTCGCCGTATTTCTCGCGCGCCTTCGCCTCGTTGGCGAGGATCGTCGGCGTGTCCTCGCAGTGCGTGACGACCATGATCGGCGAGCGCTGGAAGATGCCTTCGAGCGTCTTCGGGTTGTCGACCAGCATGTTGCCGGTCGAGGCGCCCATGAACACCTTCAGGGCGCAGGCCTCGTTCTTCTGCAGCGCGGCGATCTCTTCGAGGTTGTCATTGGCGCCGCCGAAGTAGAAGGCGTAGTTGGCGAAGGAGCGGCCGGCGGCGTTCGCGTACTTCTCGGCGAGCAGCGCGCGCGTGGTGATGGCCGGCTTGTTGTTCGGCATGTCGAAGTAGCTGGTCGTGCCGCCGGCCACCGCGGCGCGCGATTCGGTGTACAGATCGCCCTTGTGCGTGAGGCCGGGCTCGCGGAAGTGGACCTGGTCGTCGATCACGCCCGGCAGCAGCCACTGGCCCTGCGCGTCGAATACCTCGACGCCGGCCGGCGCGCTGATCTTGGCGGCGATCTTTTCGATGCGGCCGTTCTTGATCAGCAGGTCGGCGGCGGTCTCGTGGCCTTCGTTGATGATGTGCGCATTGGTGATCAGCATGGCCGTGTCTCCGGTGTTTTCCACTATGGTAGCGGTTTGCGCGTTCGCGCTTTTGCGCGTCGTCTCCGCACCGCGCGGCGGCATGCGGCTATGATCCGGCATCAGCCAGGTCGGCCGGCGAGGAGAGCAAGCATGACCGAGCAGATTCACTACGGCGCCTGCAATCTCTGCGAGGCGATCTGCGGTCTCGAGTTCCACGTCGGGGACGGCCGCATCAAGGCGATCCGCGGCGACCAGCGCGACCCGCTGTCGCGCGGCCACATCTGCCCGAAGGCCGTCGCGCTGCAGGACCTGCACGAGGACCCGGACCGTCTGCGCAGGCCGCAGAAGCGCGTCGGCGGGCAGTGGCACGAAGTGGGCTGGGACGAGGCGCTGGACGAGGTCGCGGATCGCCTCGCCGCGGTCGCCCGCGCGCACGGCGGCAATGCGGTGGCCGGCTACCTCGGCAATCCGAGCGTGCACAACTGGGGCATCATGACGCACAGCGGCGCGCTGTTCGGCCCGCTGAAGACACGCAGCCGCTACTCGGCGACCTCGGTCGACCAGCTGCCGCACCAGCTCGTCAGTTACTGGCTGTACGGGCACCAGCTGCTGGTCGCCGTGCCGGACATCGACCGCAGCCAGTTCATCCTCATGCTCGGCGCCAATCCGATGGCGTCGAACGGCAGCCTGTGGACGGTGCCCGATTTCCGCAAGCGACTGAAGGCGATGCAGGCACGCGGCGGCAAGCTGGTGCTGATCGATCCGCGCCGCACGGAGACCGCCGAAGTCGCCGACGAGCATCACTTCATTCGCCCCGGTGCCGACGCGGCGCTGCTGCTCGCCCTGCTGCAGCTGCTGTTCGCGGAACAGCGCGTGAAGCCCGGACGTCTCGCCGATTTCACCGACGGACTCGAAGAAGCCGGCCGGCTCGTCGCGCCCTTCACGCCGGAGCGCGCCGCCGCCGTCAGCGGCATCGCCGCCGACGATATCCGCCGCCTCGCGCGCGAACTCGCGGCGGCACCGGCGGGCGCCGTCTACGGCCGCATGGGCGTGTCGACGCAGGCGCACGGCACGCTGTGCCAGTGGGCGATCGTCATGCTCAACATCGTCACCGGCAATCTCGATCGCGAGGGCGGCATGATGTTTGCGCATCCGGCGATGGACCTGATCAAGGGGCCGGGCAGCAAGCCCGGCCATTACGACGCCTGGCGCTCGCGCGTGCGCGGCCTGCCGGAATTCGGCGGCGAGCTGCCGGTCGCCGCGCTCGCCGAGGAAATCCTCACACCGGGCGCAGGGCAGATCCGCGCGCTGCTGACGATCGCCGGCAATCCGGTGCTGTCGACGCCCAACGGCCGCCGGCTCGAACAGGCGCTCGGCACGCTGGAGTTCATGGTTGCGATCGACTGCTATCGCAACGAGACCACGCGCTTCGCCGATTTCATCCTGCCGCCGACCGGCAGCCTCGAGCACGATCACTATGATCTGATCTTCCACCACTTCGCCATGCGCAACACCGCGAAGTACAGCCCGCCGCTGTTTCCGAAGCCGCCCGGCACGCTGCACGACTGGGAGATCTTCGCGGCGCTCGGCCGGCGCCTGCGCCAGCGCCTGCGGCCGCATGCCGGCAAGCCGCTGCTGAGGCGCTGGCAGGCGCAGCTGAGGGACGCGCTGCTGGCGCGCCTGACGCCGCAGCGTCTGCTCGACCAGGCCCTGAGGCGCGGGCCTTACGGCAAGCGCTCGCCGCTGCGGCTGTCGCTGAACAAGCTGCGCGCCGCGCCGCACGGCATCGATCTCGGCCCGCTGCGTGCGGCGCTGCCGCGGCGCCTGCACACGAAGGGCCGGCGCATCGCCGCGCTCAACGACGCGCTGCGCGCCGAGCTGCGGCGCTACGACGGCGCGCTCGCCGAACAGCAGGCGCGGGCGCCGCGCGAGGGCGAGCTGTGGCTGATCGGCCGCCGCCACGTGCGCAGCAACAATTCCTGGATGCACAACGCGCAGCGCCTCGTGAAGGGCAAGCCGCGTCATCAGCTGTTCATGCATCCGGACGATCTTGCCGGGCGCGGGCTGGCCGATGGCCAGACGGTGCGCATCGCCTCGCGCGTCGGCGAACTGGATGTCGAGGTGCAGGCGACGCCGGACATCATGCGCGGCGTGGTCTCGCTGCCGCACGGCTGGGGCCATGCGCGGCCCGGCGTGCAGGCGCGCATCGCCCGCGAGCACGCCGGGCAGAGCGTCAACGATCTCACCGACGAGCGCGAGCTCGACCGGCTGTCCGGCAACGCGGCGCTCAACGGCCTCAGCGTGCGCGTCGCCGCCGCGGGGCCATCGCGCGCCGCGCACGACGAGGTTGCCAACAACGAGCAAGGAGCAAGGGCATGAACGAGATCATCGACAAGCTGGCGAGCCAGTTCGGCATCGCACCGGCACAGGCGGAAAGCGCGGCGGGTGCGGTCCTCAAGTTCGTCCAGCACAAAGTCAGCAACGGCGACTTCCAGAAGCTCCTTGCCGCCGCGCCGCAGTTGCAGGCGTGGATCGCCAAGGCCGGTCAAGCGCCGGCGGCAGGCAGTGGCGGCGGTGGCCTGCTCGGCGAACTCGTCGGCGGCATTGCCAGCGGGCTCGGCGGTGAAGGCGGCATTGCCGGCGTGCTCGCCGCGCTGCAGAACGCCGGGCTCGATGGCGAAGGCGCCGCGCAGTTCGTGCCGGCGCTGATCCAGAAGCTTTCGGCGAACCTCGATCCGGCGCTCGTCGCCAAGGTGCTCGAACAGGTGCCGGCGGTGCAGTCGCTCGGCGGCGCCGGCGGGCTCGAAAAGCTCGGCAGCCTGCTGGGCGGTCTCGGCAAGATCTGAATCATGCAGGCTCACCGCGCTCGTCGCGCTGCCGCTCGCTGCAGGCGTGCAGGCCGGCACGAAGGGGCCGCTCGTCGGCGATAAGCCGGTGAGCTGGCATGGCGCGACGATCAAGCCTGGCGATGCCGAGGCGCAGGTGCGCAAGGCGACCGGGCGGTTATCCGAACAGCGCGCAGCCGCTCCAATCGGCGATCGCACCCCGGTCGGCGAGAGCTGGACCGATCCTGGCGACAAGGACGATCCGCGCGTGCTGCGCATCGAGTTCACGCGCGGCCGCGTATCGCGCGTGTGTGGACCGAGCCGATCGATCAATCCTTGAAGCCGGGCGCTGCTCCGCGCTGATCAGCGCGACGGCGTCAGCTGCCGGTTGTCGCGCACGCGTTCCTCGGTCCAGTCCGGGTCCGAGGCACGCACGGTTTCGGACGCGCGCAGCACCGAGTAGCCGAAGCGGGCCTTGAAGCGGCGGCTGATCTCGTCGAGCGCACGTTCGTTGTCGGCGTTGTCGGCATGCAGGACGATGACGATGCGCGACGACAGCTTTTCCGGCTTGCCGCTCGGTCCGCGCCACTGGCCATGCGCGTCGTACCAGCTCAGGCCGTCCGGAAACAGCGGCGTGACGACGGTCGCGAGAAAGTCATCCCATTGCGCGGCGTCCACCGAAGCGAAGTACAGCTCGCTGCGGATCATCGTGCGCACGACGGGCGTTGCGTCCGTCTGCGCGGCCGGCGTTGCCGCGTGCGCGGGAGCGAGGGCGGAGACGGCGACGAGCAGGGCGGCGAGCAGAGTGAGGCGCATCGTGCGAAGTCCGGACAGGGGTCAGGAAGAAGCGGCGCTCGCGCGCGTCGGCGGAATCAGCAGCGCGAGCAAGGCGACGCCGAGCAGCAGCACACCGACGCCGAGCAAGGCGCCGTAGCCCACGTAGGCGATGCTCGAATACAGCATGTACAGACACAGCGCGCAGAACAGCAGCGGCAGCAGCGGATACAGCGGCACCTTGACCGGGCGCGGGACTTCCGGGCGACGCACGCGCAGCACGATCAGCGCGAGGCTGCTCAGCGTGAGGAAGAACCAGTAGACCGGCGTCATGTATTCGACCATCGCGTTGAAGCCGCTCTGCGCGAAGCTGCCGAACAGCACGAGCAGCAGCGCGACGCCGGCTTCGGCGAGCACCGCGCGCGCCGGTACGCCGCGGCTGTCGTCCCAGCGGCCGAGCCGTTGCAGGGCCGGCACATCGCGTGCCGCCGCGAACGTGGTGCGCGCGCCGACGATCAGCGTCGAGTTGATGCTCGATACCGCGGCAATGCCGACGACGAAAACGATCAGCCACGCGCCGCCGGCACCGAAGGCGCGGCGCAGCAGATCGACGGCTGGGGCCTCGCTGCCCGCGAGCCCGGCGTCGCCGAGGCCGCGCACGAAAGCCCAGTTCACGGTGACATAAATCAGCAGCAAGGCCGCGAGGCTGCCGATCAGCGCGATGAACATGCCGCGCCGGCCATCGCGGATCTCGGTAGACAAAGTCGCCGCATCGCTCCAGCCGCCGAAGGCGAGGAACACATAGATCATCGCCGCCGACGCGCCGGCAATGCCGCCGGTCGGCGGCGGTGCCGGGGCCGCAGGCGCGACGTAGCCCTGCAGCTGCAGCCAGACGCCGGCCCCGACGATGCCGACGAAGCCAATCGTCAGCAGCGCGACGAGTGCCGCCTGCGTGAGAAAGCTGAAACGCACGCCGAGCAGATTGACGCCGGCGAGCACCACGATCAGCAGCGTGGCGACGATGTCCGAGCCATGTACGCCGAGCGACAGCAGCGTGGTCAGATGATCGGCGAACAGAAATGCGCTGAGCGCGATCCAGCCGGTGTGCATGACCGCGAAACGCGACCACGCGAACACGAAACCGAGCCGCGCGCCGTAGGCCGTGCGCAGGAAGTGATAGTCGCCGCCGGGATGCGGGAAGGCCGTCGCCATCTCGGCGAAGCACAACGCGCCGATCATCGACAGCAGGCCGCCGAGCACCCACAGCGGATAGACCAGCGCCGGACCGACGTTCTGCGCGACGGTCGGCGCGGTCTTGAGAATGTCGGTGGTGATGATCATGCCCAGCGTCATCAGCAGGGCATGGCCGACCGCCAGATGAGGACGCGGCCCGGAGGCCGCGTCGTCATCGTTGCCGCTCATGATGCGCCGCCCTTGCGGGACGGCGCAGGCACAGGCTTCATCGTGGCGTTTCAGAACGAGTAGTTGAGACGGCCATAGTAGTACGCGCCGTTCGAACCGATCGGCGACAGCACGTCGTACGGCAGGTTGTGGCCGTAGTTGATGTCGTCGTTCGAGCGTTCCGGATAGTTGTCGGTGAGGTTGTTGCCGCCGACCGCGAGCGAGAGCTGCGTGGTGATGTGGTACTCGACTTCGGCATCGAGCTGCCAGCGCGCGTTGTAGGTCTGCGTCGGGTGGAAGCCGTCGCCGAAATCGAACACGCGCGTGGTCGCACCCTGACGCGTGACGCGGCCGAGCAGGCCCCACTTCGCGTTGCGCCAGTCGCTGCTGAGGATCAGGCGGTCGCGCGGCGAGGCATCGGTCAGCGTGTTGCGTTCCTCGACGCCGACCAGCGCATCGTTGCCGACATCCGGCAGGATCGCCTGCAGCTGCGCCGGCGTCTGCTCGGTGCCGCGCACCTTGTTCTTGTTGTACGTGTACGCGGTGCTTGCGCCGAAGCGGCCGCCCCACAGCGTCTCGTGATAGTTCAGCACCAGCTCGGCGCCGTCGGTGCGCGTGTCGGCGGCATTGGTGAAGAAGTTGACGTACTGCACGCCGGATTCGCCGAAGTTGTCCTCGACGTACTGTTCCAGATGGCCTTCCTCGTCGCCGATGCGCGTCGACAGCGTGATGCGGTTGTCGACATCGATGTGATAGACATCGAGCGAGTAGTCGAAGTTGTCGCCGAGCTGGCCGGTGAAGCCGAGGCTGAAGTTGCGCGAGGTTTCCGGTTCGAGGTCCCTGGCACCGAGCGCGCGGGCGATCGGATCGTTGACCGACAGCACGCGGATGTCGACCAGCGTGCCGCCTTCGCCGAAGTTGCTCGTCGTGTGCTGGAAGCCGACCTGCGCGAGCGACGGTGCACGGAAGTTGTTCGACACGGCGCCGCGCAAGGCGAGTGCGCGGGCGAACTCGTAACGCGCGCTGAGCTTGCCGGTCAGCTTGCCGCCGGCGTCCTCGTAATGCTCGTAGCGCGCCGCGGCGTCGACGAAGAATTTATCGGCGACATCGCCGGACAGATCGAGATAGATCGCCTCGACATTGCGGTCGAGATTGACCGTCTCGCTCGGGCGCAGGCCGCTGCCGCCGACCGCGCCGGTGCCGTCGTAGGAGCTCTCGTCGCCGGGGCTGGTACGGTAGTTCTCGTAGCGGTATTCGCCGCCGAACGCGAGCAGGAAGCTGCGCGCGCCGAGCGCGAGATCGCGCGTGAAGTCGAGATTGGCGGTGGTCTGGCGCAGCTCGTAGTCGCCGGTCTTGAAGCTCAGCGGCGAGTCGGTGCCGAGCGATTCGTTCAGCGTGTCGCGCACGCCGGAGTCGAACTGGTTGCGGCCGTGCGTGAGGCTGAAGTCATAGCTCCAGGGCGTGCCGATGTGGCCGCGCAGGCCGGCGGTCGCGCCAATGTCCTGATTCTCGCCGAGCGTCTGCGGCAGGAAGCCGTCCGGATAGACGTCCGGCGCTTCGTCCGGGTAACGGTAGAAGTCGTAACCCGTGGTATCGCGATGGTTGTACGTCGCGAATGAATAGATCTCGCCGACGCTCACCGGCAGCGCGGCGTTGAACCACAGATTGACGTCGCGCGCCTCGCCGTCACCCATCGCGTAGTTGCGGTTGACGCCGGGCGGATCGTCGAAGTCGTCGAAGCCGGCGCGATTGGTCGGATTGCGGTGCTTGTACTCGGCGCCGACGCGCGCGTAGCCGCCGTCGTCGCCGAGCCGGGTGCCGATCTTGGCACCGGTGTAGACGTTCTGGCCGTCGGTGATGCTTTTGTCGATCGGGTCCTCGTGCGTGTGATAGCCGCCGTAGCTGGCGGCGATTTCGCCGCCGTCGCGGCCGTCATCGAGCACGACGTTGATGACGCCGGCGATTGCGTCCGACCCGTACTGCGCGCCGGCGCCGTCGCGCAGCACTTCGATGCGCTTGACGGCGTTGATCGGGATCGAGTTGAAATCGACCGGCGCCGTGCCGCGGCCGATCTTCGACGAGTCGTTGACGAGCGCCGAGGTGTGCCAGCGCTTGCCGTTGATCAGCACCAGCACCTGATCGGGCGAAAGCCCGCGCAGCTGCGCGGCACGCACGTGATCGGCGCCGCCGGAGTTCGACTGGCGCGGGAAGCTGAACGAGGGCAGCAGCACCTGCAGCGCCTGGCCGAGTTCGCCATTGACCGAACCGGCGGCCTGCAGATCCTGAGCGGTGATGACGTCGACCGGCACCGCCGAGTCGAGCACGGTGCGGTTCTTCGCGCGCGTGCCGGTGACGATGACCTGTTCGATCTCGGCATTGCCGGTGTCGGCCGCCGCGACATCGGTCGTCGCGGCAGGCGCTGCGTTATTGGCGGCGACCGTGTCGGTGGTCTGTGCAAGCGCAGGCAGGGCAACGACAAGCGCGGCGGCGCCGAGCAGCGCCACGGAAGGTGTTTTCACGATGCAGCTCCCAAGAACTTATGAATTGTTGTGCACGCATTAGCATTCGATCGGCAAGGGCATGTCAATGGATTGAAAAGTGATAGCGCTGACACGGCGGTGCCGGCGACCGGCTGCGATCGTTCGCCTAAACTGTGCGCACGCAGAGGCTGGCCATGCGCCGCCCGTCTTTTTTCCTGGGAGATGTCGATGATCCGCTCCATGCCGCGCGCCGGCCTCGCGCTGGCCACCACGTTCGTGCTCGCTGGCTGTCTTTACGGTCCGGGCGGTCCGTCGCCCGCGGCGCAGCCGTCGCTGACGACGACGGCCGCGACACTCTCCGGCGATGCCGCGCATCCGGCGAGCACGCAGAACTGGGTGCGCACGGAGCTGTACTTCGGCATCGGCTATGCCGATCAGCCGCAGCCCGGAATCAGCGAAGCCGAGTGGCGCGCGTTTCTCGATGCCGAAGTGACACCGCGCTTCCCGAGCGGCCTCAGCGTGTTCGACCTTTATGGCCAGTGGCAGGGCAAGTCGGAGCCCAGGCCCGAACGCCTGCGCTCGAAGCTGATCGTGCTGCTGCACGAGGACACGCCGGCGGCGCGCGCGGCGATCGACGCGATCCGCAGCGCCTGGAAGCAGAAGACCGGCGACCAGTCCGTGCTGCGCGTGACGCAGCCGGCCGACGTCTCGTTCTGAGCGGGCGGCGATGAAGCGCTTCGTCCGCGGTGATCTCGACGGCTTCTTCGGCCTCGCGCTCGACAACCTAATCCTGCTGCTGGTGCTGTCGGCGCTGTGCCGTTACGTGCTCGGCTTTCCCGACGCGCTGATCGCCGGCCGCATCCTGCCGGGCGCGGCGGTGTCGCTGCTGGTGGGCAATCTGTACTACGCGCATCAGGCACGCAGGCTCGCGCGCGACACCGCTCGCGACGACGTTTGCGCGCTGCCGTACGGGCTGAACGCGGTCACCGTGTTCGCCTTCGTGTTCCTCGTCATGCTGCCGGCCAAGCTCGCCGCCCAGGCCGCCGGCGCCGCCGATCCGGCGCGCGTCGCCTGGCAGGCCGGCCTGCTGGCCTGCTTCAGCTGCGGCGTCATCGAGTTCGCCGCCTCGTTCATCGTCGAGCGCATCCGCCGCGCGACGCCGCGCGCCGCGCTGCTGTCGACCCTCGCCGGCCTCGCGCTCGCCTTCATCTCGCTCGGCTTCCTGTTCCGCGCCTACGCGAATCCGGTCGTCGGCCTGACGACGCTGGGCGTGATCCTGCTCGGCTACTTCGGCCGCGTGCGCTTCCGCGGCGGCCTGCCGGTCGGGCTCGTGGCGGTGGCGCTCGGCACGGCGCTGGCGTGGGGAACGGGGCTGGCGCCGTCCGGCCCGCCGCCGGGCGCGCCGTCCCTGCATCTGCCGCTGCCGGTGATCGGGGATCTCATCGCCTCGTTCCGCGCCGACTTCGTCGTCAGCTACTTCGCGATCGTCGTGCCGATGGGCCTGTTCATCGTCGCCGGCTCGATGCAGAACCTCGAATCGGCCGAAGCGGCGGGCGATCGTTATCCCTCGCGGCCGTCGCTGGCCGTCAACGGCCTCGGCTCGATCGCCGCCGCCGTGTTCGGCTCGTGCTTTCCGACCACGCTCTACATCGGCCATCCGGGCTGGAAGGCGATGGGCGCCCGCGCCGGCTATTCGAGCGCGTCCGGCGTGTTTCTCGCGCTGCTCTGTTTCACCGGCACGCTGGCGCACGTCGCCTGGCTGATTCCGGTCGAGGCCGGCATGGCGATCCTGCTGTGGATCGGCATCGTCATGAGCGCGCAGGCCTTTCAGGCGACGCCGGCGCAGCACGCGCCGGCCGTCGTCATCGGCATCCTGCCGGGCCTCGCGACCTGGGGCGCGCTGATGGCCAAGGCCGGGCTGCACGTGGCGGGCCTCGGCCTGCCGGGCGGCGCGGCGTTCTCGGCCGAGCTGCTGCCGAAGTTTCTGCAGAGCGACGTGCACATCGCCGGTGCCTTCGCGCTGGAGCAGGGCGTGGTGTTCACGGCGATGATCCTGTCGGCGATGACGGTGGCGATCATCGAGCGCCGCTTCAATACCGCCGCGACCTGGTGCGGCATCGCCGCGCTGCTGTCGGCGACCGGCCTGATGCACGGCTATCAGTACGCCTTCGGCGACACGGTGCTCGCCCTGCGGCCGGCCTGGCCCTACGTGTCCGGCTACGCGCTGATGGCGCTGCTCTTCGTCGGCGCGCGGTGGCTGACGCTGCCGCAGGACGGCGTCCACGGCAGCCACTGAGCGGCACACGCGGGAAAAAGAGGCCCGGCGCCATTGAGGGGACACGCCGGGCCTGAAGTACACCCCAGGCGCCGTCGCTGCGGTCGCGGTAGTGCGCGGCCGGCGCGACGACAGGACCGGAGACGGGCGCCGCCGGGCGCGCCGGGCCGGTCGTCCTCTTTACGGACGCGCGCGGCGAACGGATGCAGGCGGGCGCGGCCGCGGCGGCGCGCCGGACGACGGCCTCAGCGCCAGTCGCCCCACATCGCCTGCAGCGCGGCGAGGGCGGCGACGCCGGCGGTCTCGGTGCGCAGCACGCGCGGCCCCATGCGGACGCCGATGTAGCCGGCGGCGCGCGCGCGCTCGAGTTCGTGATCGGACAGGCCGCCCTCCGGACCGACGAGCAGGGTCAGCGGGCCGTTCGGCGCCGGCAGCTGGTGCAGCGAATGGTGGGCGAGCGGATCGAGCGTCAGCCGCGTGCCGTGCGCGCCTTCCGCGTCGAACCACGCCGGCAGCGCGCTGATGTCGGCGACCGGCGGCACGGCGGTGCGCCCGGACTGTTCGCAGGCCGAGACGACGATGCCGCGCCAGTGCTCGAGCTTCTTGTCCCAGCGTTCGGCGTCGAGGCGCACGACGCTGCGCGAGGACAGCAGCGGCACGATGCGGGTGACGCCGAGCTCGACTGCTTTCTGCAACGTGTAATCCATGCGCTCGCCTTTCGACACGCATTGCGCCAGCGTCAGATCGAGCGGCGATTCGCGATCGACCTCGTCGAACGCCAGCAGCTTCGCGCTCGCTTCGCGCTTGCCGACCTCGACCAGCTCGGCGCGATATTCACCGCCGCGGCCGTCGAAGGCGATGAAGCTGTCGCCGGCGCGCAGACGCAGCACCTGCACGAGGTGGCGGAACGCGCCCTCCGGCAGGCGCAGGCTGGCGCCGCTGCGCAGTTCGGCGTCGCTGATGAAAATGCGGGAATCGGCCATCGGCGAAGGATAGCGGCGCGTCGGCGCGGGCGCACGAGACGCGACGGCGGTCACACCGCGGGAAAATCCGCACTTGCCGATGTCCACGTCGCGGCGGACACTCGAACGCGATCGCGCATGTCGCGCGCTTGCGTACCACCGGCAGGGGAGAGGCATGAAATCAGCACTTGACGCCGGAACGCCGCAAGGCCGGTTCTGGCGCTTCGCACTCGCGGGTGCCGTCGTGCTCGCGCTCCACGGCTGCGGCGGCGGCGGGGGTGACAATCCGTTCGGCAGCGACGGCGTCATCGACCCGGCACAGCCCGGCAGCACCGCCGGCCTGTCGATCTGGCAGAAACGCACCGCCGCGTCGGACCGCCTCGCCGCGCGCTGCGCGCAGCCGCGCAGCGGCACCGATCCCTACACCCACGAGGCGTATCCCGATGGCAAGGGTTCGCTCAACGACGAGAAGTACTGGCTGCGTACCTACATGGACGAAGTCTATTTCTGGTACGACGAGGTACCGTCGGTCGATGCGCGCCCATACGACGTTGCGCACCGCGGATCGGTGTTCGCGGCCCTCGACGGCTACTTCAACGCCTTGCTGACGCCCGGCGTCACGGCGTCGGGCAAGCTGGAGGATCAATTCAGCTTCACCTATCCGACCGCGGACTGGGAGGCGCTGTCGCAGGGCGGCGTCGAGATCGGTTACGGCCTGCAGTTCGCCGCCCTCTCGCGCAAGGTGCCGCGCGACTATCGCGTGGCCTACGTCGATCCCAAGGCTCCGACGGCCAACAAAGTCGTCGCGCGCGGCGCGCGCATCCTGACGATCGACGGCGTGAGCATCGACGCCACTGACGATCAGGGCCGCGATACCCTGAACGCGGGTCTGTTTCCGGCGGCCTCCGGCGAGCAGCATGCCTTCCGCGTGCTTGACGACGGAGCCGGCACGGCACGCGACGTCGTGTTGATGTCGGCACAGACCACATCGACGCCCGTGCAGAACGTGCACAGCGTGACGGTCGGCGGCACGAAAGTCGGCTACCTGCTGTTCAACGATCACATCGCGACCGCCGAAGGGCAGCTGATCGACGCCATCAACCAGCTGAAGGCCGACGGCGTCAGCGACCTCGTGCTCGACATCCGCTACAACGGCGGCGGCTATCTCGACATCGCCAGCGAACTGGCCTACATGATCGCCGGCTCATCCACGACTTCCGGCAAGGTGTTCGAGCGCCTGAGCTTCAACGACAAGAATCCGCTGGCGACCGACACGGCGTTCACGACGACGGGCTTCCACTCGACGTCGCAAGGCTTCGACGCTTCGGTTCCGGAGGGCACGGCACTGCCGCAACTCGGCCTCGGCCGCGTCTACGTGCTCATGGGGCCCGGCACCTGCTCGGCGAGCGAGGCGGTCATCAACGGCCTGCGCGGCGTCGACGTCGACGTGGTGCTGATCGGCGACACCAGCTGCGGCAAGCCGTATGGCTTCTTCGCGCAGGACAACTGCGGGCTGTCGTACTTCGCGATCGAGTTCGCCGGCGTCAACGCCAAGAATGTCGGCAACTACGCCGATGGCTTCGATCCGGACTGCGCGGTCGCCGATGACTTCTCGCACGCGCTCGGCGACACCAACGAGGCGCTGTTCGCCACGGCCCTGAATCTGCGCGCCGGCGGCACCTGCCCGGCCAGCGCCAAGCGCGCGGGCGGCGCGCCGCTGCAGCTGCTGCGTTCGCCGCTGCGCGAGAACGGTTTCCTGCGTCGTCCGAGCTAGTCGACCGCGCCATGCGAGGAACACGTCGGCCCGCGTCAGCGGGCCGACGTCATTGGGGCGGGCGCTTGCTCAGGCCGCCAGCGCGTTGCCGCGCAGGCGTTCGATCTCCTGCTTCGGCGGCGCGCCGAACAGGCGCTTGTACTCGCGGCTGAACTGCGAGGCGCTTTCGTAGCCGACGCGGTGCGCGGCGGCGTTGGCCTCCAGGCCCAGCGACAGCATCAGGCGGCGTGCCTCGTGCAGGCGCAGCTGTTTCTGGTACTGCAGGGGCGACATCGCCGTCACCGCCTTGAAATGATGATGCAGCGCCGAGGCGCTCATGCAGGCGGCGTCGGCGAGTTCATCGACGCGCAGCGTCTCCTGGAAGCGCGTGCGCAGCACGCGGATCGCGCGATGGATACGCTCGGCGCGGCTGTCCGCCGTCGCCAGTTCGCGCAGGCGGTGGCCGAGTTCGCCGACCAGCACGCGGTAGTAGATCTCGCGGATCGCCAGCGGCGCGAGCACCGGGGCGTCCTGCGGCGTGTCGAGCAGGCGCATCAGGCGCAGCACGGTGTCGAGCAGCGGCGCCGTGGTGCGCGCCGAGTACAGGCCGCGGTCGATGCCGGCGCCGGCCGCGGCGCGCGCATCCGTTTCCAGCATCAGCGCGCCGATGTCGCGCGGATCGACCGACAGGCGCAGGCAGAGATAGGGCTTGTCGGGCGAGGCCTCGATGATCTGCCCGACCACCGGCAGCGTCACCGAGACGACGAGGTAGTTCAGCGGGTCGTAGACGAAGCGCTCGCCGTCGAGCAGGGCGTGCTTGCGGCCCTGGGCGACGACGCAGATCGCCGGGTCGTAGATCGACGGCGTGCACTGCGTCGTCGAACTGGCGCGCAACAGCTGCAGCGGTGCGATCGCCGTGTCGTGCATGCCGTCCGACGGCGTCAATCGGGCAATCCGGTCGGCGAGTTCGGTGCGCGGGGCGGCGAGCGGATCGGCTTCGTCGGCGGCGGCAAAGACCCTGGTCATCATGGTTTTCCGGGGGACGAAAAGTTCAGGATCACTATACGCGCGCGTGCGCGCGCGGCAGGGGGCGTCTGGAGAATCGGGCAAGCATCGGACAGCAATCCGCTAATGCCGGTTCGGCGCCCGGGCCTAAGCTGGCCCGGTCACGCGGCAGCGCCGCGTTTTCCCCACACAGGAGCTTTCATGACGACGACCCTGCCGCAACGCCGCCTCGGCCGCAACGGTCCGCTGCTGTCGGCGATCGGCCTCGGCTGCATGGGCATGTCCGATTTCTACGGCAAGCGCGACGAAGAAGAGTCGCTGGCGACGATCGCGCACGCCCTGGACCGCGGCCTGAACTTTCTCGACACCGCCGACATGTACGGGCCGTACCTCAACGAGCAACTGGTCGGCCGCGCGATCAAGGGGCGCCGGCACGAGGTCTTCATCGCCACCAAGTTCGGCATCGTGCGCGATCCGCACGATCCGGCGGCGCGCGGCTTCAACGGCCGGCCGGAGTATGTGCGCACGTCCGTCGAGGGCAGCCTGAGGCGACTCGGCGTCGAGCACATCGATCTGTACTACCAGCATCGCGTCGACCGGAGCGTGCCGATCGAGGACACCGTCGGCGCCATGGCCGATCTCGTGCGCGCCGGCAAGGTGCGCTGGCTCGGCCTGTCGGAAGCCTCGGCGGCCACGCTCGAACGTGCGTGCAAGGTGCATCCGATCGCCGCGCTGCAGAGCGAATACTCGCTGTGGACACGCGACATCGAAGCGTCCGGCGCACTGGCGATGTGCCGCAGGCTGGGCGTGGCGCTGGTGCCGTACAGCCCGCTCGGGCGCGGCTTCCTGACCGGCGCGATCAGGTCGCCGGCCGATTTCGATGCCGACGACTATCGCCGCCACAGTCCGCGCTTCCAGGGCGAGAACTTCACGCGCAATCTCGAACTGGTCGCGCAGGTCGAGGCGCTCGCCGCCGCGCGTGGCTGCACGCCGGCGCAGCTGGCGCTGGCCTGGGTGCTCGCGCAGGGCGATGACATCCTGCCGATCCCGGGAACCAAGCGTCGCCGGTATCTCGACGAGAACATCGGCGCCTTGTCGGTGACGCTGGACGCCGAGGACCTCGCGGCCCTCGATGCCGTGTTCCCGGCCGGCGCCGCCGCCGGCGCGCGCTATCCGCAGGCGATGATGAGCGGCGTCAATGGCTGAGCGGTGCGCGGCGCGCGCGAACGCTGATGATCGCCGCATGCGCCGGCCATCGCCGGCTTGCGCGAGCTCTGCCTGATGACCATCGAGAACGAATCCGACATCGTCGCGCTGCGGCGGATCGGCGGCATCGTGTCGTCCGTGCTCGGCGCCATGCTGGCCGCCGTCGAGCCGGGCATGAGCACGCGCGAACTGGATGCGCTCGGCGGGCGCCTGCTCGCCGCCAGCGGCGCGCGTTCGGCGCCGCGGCTCAGCTACGGATTTCCCGGCGACACCTGCATCAGCATCAACGAGGAGGCGGCGCATGGCGTGCCGGGGCCGCGCGTGATCCGCGCCGGCGACCTCGTCAACGTCGATGTCTCCGCCGAACTCGACGGCTATTTCGCCGACACCGGCGGCACCGTGATCGTGCCGCCGGCTTCGCCGCTCAAGACACGGCTGTGCCATGCCACGCGCACGGCGCTGTCGTCGGCGTTGCGCGTGGCGCGCGACGGGCAGCCGCTCAATGCGATCGGTGCCGCGATCGAGCGGGTCGCCGGCCAGTACGGCTTGCGCATCATCGAGAATCTCTGCAGCCATGGCGTCGGCCGCGCCCTGCACGAGGAGCCGACCGAGATCCTCGGCTTTCATGACCGGCGCGACCGCCGCGTGCTGAAGGCGGGCATGGTCATCACCATCGAGCCCTTCCTGTCGACGCGCAGCCGTCAGGTGCGCGAGGCCGGCGACGGCTGGACGCTGCTCGCCGCGCCCGGCAACCTGTCGGCGCAGTACGAGCACACGCTGATCGTCACGCGCGGCGCGCCGATCGTCGTCACCGTGCACTGAGCGGCACGGCGCGGGCGCCCGCATTCAGTCGCGCACGGCGCGGCGGATGCCTTCGGTCGCCACCTGGCACATCTTCTCGACTTCCTGCGGCGTGATCACGTAGGGCGGCATGAAATAGACGACGTTGCCGAGCGGGCGCAGCAGCACGCCCTGTTCGAGCGCGTAGTTGTAGACGCGCAGGCCGCGGCGTTCGGCGGCCGGGAACGCTTCCTTGGTGCGAATGTTCTTCGCCATCTCGATCGCCAGCACCATGCCCTGCTGGCGCACCTCGGCGACGTGCGGCAGCTGGCGCAGCTCGTCGGTGCGCGCCCAGATCAGCTGCGAGAGCAGGCGGTTGGTCGCCAGTGCCTTGCTCTCCTCGAACAGATCGAGCGTCGCCAGCGCCGCCCGGCAGGCCAGCGGATTGCCGGTGTACGAGTGCGAGTGCAGGAAGGCCTTGCCCTCGCGGTACTCGGCCCAGAATGCCTCGTAGATGCTCTCGCGGGTCAGCGTCACCGCCAGCGGCAGCGTGCCGCCGGTGAGGCCCTTCGACAGGCACATGAAGTCCGGCGTGATGCCCGGCTGCGCGTCCTCGTCGTGACGCGGCGGCGGTGCCCAGTCGCAGGCCCACATGCGGCCGGTGCGGCCGAAGCCGACGGCGATCTCGTCGGCGATCAGGTGCACGCCGTGGCGGTCGCAGGCCTCGCGCAGCAGCGTGAGATACAGCGGGTGATACATGCGCATGCCGCCGGCGCACTGGATCAGCGGCTCGATGATCACCGCGCAGACTTCGTCGGCGTGTTTCCCGAGCGCCTGTTCCATGTGCCAGAACTGGCGGCGCGTGTAGTCCTCCCAGCTCTCTCCCGCGCCGCGCGGATAGCAGTCCGGCGAGGGTACGTGGATCGGCTGCAGCAGCAGCGGCGCATAGGTGTCGCGATACATGCTCGGCCCGCCGACCGCGAGCGCGCCGAGCGTCTCGCCGTGGTAGCCGTTGTCGAGCGCGATGAAGCGCGTCTTCTTCGTCTTGCCGACATTGCGCCAGTAGTGGAAGCTCATCTTCAGCGCGACCTCGACCGCCGCCGAGCCGTTGTCGGCGAAGAAGCAGCGGTTCAGGCCCGGCGGCGCCAGCCGCAGCAGACGCTCCGCGAGCTCGACGGCGGGCGCGTGCGTGAAGCCGGCGAAGATGACGTGGTCGAGGGTGTCGAGCTGGTCCTTGAGCGCCGCGACGATCGCCGGATGGCGATGCCCGAAGATGTTGGTCCACCAGGAACTGACCGCATCGAGATAGCGCTTGCCTTCGAAGTCCTCGAGCCAGGCACCCTCGGCGCGGGCGACCGGGATCAAGGGCATTTCCGGCGCGCTGCCCGCGTGGTCGCGCATCTGCGTGCAGGGGTGCCAGACGTGGGCGAGGGAGCGTTGTTTCCAGTCTTGGTTGTTCATGCCCGGGGCTGACGGCGGCGCCAGCTTTGTTGCGGCTTGTGGAATGTGGTTTGCGATTGTAACGGCGATGCGGTTTGGCCGGTTTTTGCACCTACGCTGTGCGCATCATCACTCGCCGAGGTGCGCCAGATGGTCAGGATTCCCTTCGCTGAAAAGCCTCTGCATCGTCGTGCCGCGCTGGCCACGATCGGCGGCGCACTCGGTGCGCTCGTGCTGGTCGCCTGCGGCGGCTCGGGCGGCGACGACGGCACTTCATCGGACGCCGGTTCCGCTTCCGGATCGGGTTCGGACGGCGACGCCGCCGCCAGCTGCAGCAGCTACGATCCCGAGGAGACGCAGGGTCCGTATCCGGCCGACGGCTCGACATCGGCCAACGCGCTCACCGCATACGGCGACGAGATCGTGCGCAGCGACATTCGCACCAGCGTCTCGGCTTCCGGCGCCACCGGCACCGATGCGACCGGCGTGCTGCTGGAACTCACGCTGACGCTCGCCGATTATGACAACGACTGCACGCCGATGGCCGACTACTGGATCTACATCTGGCACTGCGACCATGCCGGCGACTATTCGCTCTACTCGAGCGGCGTGACCGGCGAGAACTATCTGCGCGGCGTGCAGCAGACGGACGCCAACGGGCAGGTGAAGTTCATCACCTACTTCCCCGCCTGCTACAGCGGCCGCTGGCCGCACATCCACGTCGAGATCTACGACGCCACCAGCACGCATCCGACGACCCGGAACAAGAACCTGCTGCGCACCACGCAGCTGTGCATGCCGGAGGACATCTGCAAGACGGTATACAGCGGCTCCAGCCTGTACAGCGGCAGCAGCTCGAACCTGTCGCAGGTTTCGCTCGCTTCCGACAACGTGTTCGGCGACAACACCGACGCGCAGATCACCCTGGAAACGCCGAGCTTCTCGGGCAGCGTCAGCGAGGGTTACACGGCGACGGCGACGCTGGCCTACTCGGCGACGAAGTCCTAGGCGAGGTCTTTGACCAGCACCAGCGAGTTGCGCTGGTAGTTGTAGAGGCGCTGCTTCTGCGTCGGCAGTTCGTCGGGCGAGGCCTTGTTGAAGCCGTGCTCGATGAACCAGTGCGGCGTGTGCGTGGTCAGGCTGAACAGTTTCTTCAGGCCCAGCGCGCGCGCTTCGCTCTCGACGCGCTTGAGCAGCGCGGCGGCACGGCCGGCACGGCGATACTCGGGATGCACGGCGACGCAGGCGAGCTCGCCCATGCCGTTCTGCGGGAACGGGAACAGCGCGCAGCAGGCGATGACCAGGCCGTCGCGGACGATGACGTTGAAGTGCTGGATGTCGAGTTCGAGCTGCTCGCGCGAGCGCGGCACCAGCACGCCCTGCTGTTCGAGCGGCTGGATCAGCGCCAGCACGCCGCCGACGTCCTCGATCGTCGCGTCGCGCGTCGCTTCGTAGTCGGCGTCCGAGTACAGCATCAGGCCGACACCGTCGCGCGTGTACAGCTCGCGCAGCAGGGCGCCGTCGTCGTGGCCGACGAGGTGGATGCGCTTGACGCCGCCCTTGGTCGCGGCGAGCGCGGCCTGCAGGTAGCTGCGGTCGACCGGCGTCAGCGTTTCGCTTTCGAGCAGCTTCTCGCCCTCGGCCCATGACAGCTGGCCGACGTCGCCGGTGCCGTCGGCGAGCTTCCACTGGTCCGGATCGGTCGGCGTGACGAACACCAGCTTGTCGGCGCCCATCGCCACGGCGACCGCGGTCGCGAGGTCCTCGGCGCGCAGGTTGAAGGTCTCGCCGGTCGGCGAGTAGCCGATCGGCGACAGCAGGGCGATGCGGTCCTGCGCCAGGACGTGATGGATCGTCTCGGTGTCGACGCGGCGCACTTCGCCGGTGAACTGGTGGTCGACGCCGCCGCGCACGCCGACCGGCCGCGCGGTGATCCAGTTGCCGCCGGACACGCGCAGGCGCGCGCCGCCCATCGGCGTCGAGGCCAGCGAGGTCGACAGCCGCGCCTCGATGTCCATGCGCACGGTGCCGGCCGCGGCCTTGGCGCAGTCCAGCGCGGCGCGGTCGGTGACGCGCACGTTGTCGACGAACTGCGGCGTCAGGCCGCGTGCCTTGAGCATGGCGTCGATCTGCGGGCGGATGCCGTGCACGAGGATCAGCTTGACGCCGAGGCTGTGCAGCAGGGCGATGTCGTAGATCAGCGAATCGAAATCCGCGCGCTCGGCCGCCTCGCCGCCGAAGGCGATGACGAACACGCGGCCGTTGTGCGCATGCACATACGGCGCGCAACCGCGCAGCACGGAGACGAAGTCGGACGGGTTCATGCGCGAATTATAAGGGCCGCACGTCGCGCCGAGGCGCGGACCGCACTTTGCCAAGAGCGCTTCCCCGGATCGCCAGGGTTTTCGCCATGCCGCAGCACCCGACCGCTCGATGGAGATGCCGATGACGCAAGCCCCGACCCACTGCATCCCTGGTCCTTTCGAGGTCAAGCTCGGCGCGCAGCCGTCGCTGATGATCAGCGTCGTGCCGGACACCGGCACCGAACAACTGACGGGCTGCGCGGCACGATGCGCATCGTCATCGAGCCGGGCGGCCAGCATTTCTGCGAATTCGAGTACACGCTGCCGGCACCATTGCGAGGCCCCACCGACGAAGAGAAAGGGGGTGCATCCTGCACCCCCTTTCCGACAGCGCCCTCGGCGCTTCAGGGATTGGAACCGGCGGCGCTGTCATCGAGCGGCGACGTTCCCTCCGGAGATCAATGTCGCGATCGACGTGCCGCAGCGTAGCGGGAGCGCCCTCGAGGCTCATCCCGCGCGCGGGTGATGGCGATGGTCGCGCTGCCTCAGCGTGCCAGCGTGGCGGCGTGATGAAGCAGATGGTCGGCGACGAAGCTCTGGATGAACCAGTAGCTGTGGTCGTAGCCGGCGTGGCGGCGCAGGCGCAGCGCCTGGCCCGATGCCGCGGCCGCCGCTTCCAGTGTCTGCGGACGCAATTCGCGCTCGAGAAAGGCATCGGCCTCGCCCTGGTCGACGAGGATTTCGCGCGGATACGGGCGCTCGCGCATCAGCACGCTGGCGTCCCATGCGTTCCAGCGGCTGCGGTCGTCGCCGAGATAGCGCGTGAACGCTTTCTGGCCCCAGGGCACGGCGATGGGGTTGCTGATCGGCGCGAACGCCGACACCGAGTGCCAGCGTTGCGGATGGCGCAGCGCGGTGACCAGCGCGCCGTGGCCGCCCATCGAATGACCGAAGATGCCGCGCACGTCGCGGCGCGCCGGGAAGTGCGCCTCGATGATCTCCGGCAGTTCGCTGTCGATGTACGAGCCCATGCGGTAATGCGCGGCCCAGGGCGAGGCGCTCGCGTCGAGGTAGAAGCCGGCGCCGACGCCGAAGTCCCAGTGCTCGCGATCGCCCGGCAGCTCGACGCCGCGCGGGCTGGTGTCGCAGGCGACCAGCATCAGGCCCAACTCGGCAGCGTAACGCTGCGCGCCGGCTTTGATCATGAAGGTCTCGTCCGTGCAGCTCAGGCCGGCGAGGAAATACAGCGCCGGTACCGCGCCGCTTTTCGCCTGCGGCGGCTGGAAGACCGCGAAGTTCATCGTCGTGCCGGTCTGTGCCGAGGCGTGCGAGTAGAAACCCTGCACGCCGCCGCAGCAGGCGTGCGCGCTGCGCGTGGCGATGGTCGGCGTCATCAATAGACCACCACGCTGCGGATCGATTCGCCGCGTGTCATGAGATCGAAGCCTTCGTTGATCCGTTCGAGCGGCAGCACGTGCGTGATCATCGGGTCGATCGCGATCCTGCCGTCCATGTACCAGTCGACGATCTTCGGCACGTCGGTGCGGCCGCGCGCGCCGCCGAAGGCCGAGCCCTGCCAGCGGCGGCCGGTGACGAGCTGGAACGGCCGCGTGCTGATTTCCTGGCCTGCTGCTGCGACACCAATGATCGTGCTGACGCCCCAGCCGCGATGGCAGCATTCCAGCGCCTGGCGCATGAGGGTCGTGTTGCCGACGCACTCGAAGCTGTAGTCGGCGCCGCCGCCGGTCAGCTCGACGAGGTGCGCGACCAGATCGCCTTCGATCTCTTTCGGATTGACGAAGTGCGTCATGCCGAAGGCGCGCGCCATGGTCTCGCGCGCCGGGTTGACGTCGACGCCGATGATCTTGTCGGCGCCGACCATCCTGGCGCCCTGGATGACGTTGAGGCCGATGCCGCCGAGGCCGAAGACGACGACGTTGGCGCCGGCCTCGACCTTGGCGGTGAACAGCACCGCGCCGATGCCGGTCGTAACGCCGCAGCCGATGTAGCAGACCTTGTCGAACGGCGCGTCGTCGCGGATCTTCGCCAGCGCGATCTCCGGCATCACCGTGTAGTTGGCGAACGTGCTGCAGCCCATGTAGTGATGGATCGGCTTGCCCTGAAAGCTGAAACGCGAGCTGCCGTCCGGCATCAGGCCCTTGCCCTGCGTGGCGCGGATCGCCGTGCAGAGGTTGGTCTTGCGCGAGGTGCAGCTCTTGCACTCGCGGCATTCCGGCGTGTACAGCGGGATGACGTGATCGCCTTTCTTCAGCGTCTTCACGCCGGGGCCGACGTCGACGACCACGCCCGCGCCCTCATGACCGAGGATGCTCGGGAACAGGCCTTCGGGGTCGGCGCCCGACAGCGTGTACTTGTCGGTGTGACAGATGCCGGTAGCCTTGAGTTCGACGAGCACCTCGCCGGCCTTCGGGCCGTCGAGCTGCACGGTTTCGATGACGAGGGGCTGGCCGGCTTCGAAGGCGACGGCGGCGCGGACGTCCATGGAAATTCCTCGGATGCGGGCGCGGCGACAAGGGCCGCGGCGGGAAGGTCAGGCCGCGATCGTGCCGCGCGCGGTCGCGCAGTGCAAACGAGATCCGCCTCGCCGGCGGGCGCAACGAAGAAAGGCGCGATCGACGCGCCTTTCCGTTGCCGCGCGCAACGCGAGCCTCAGTCGAGCAGGCCGAGATCGCGCACCGCGCCGCGGTCGGCACTGGTCGTCAGCTTGGCGTAGGCCTTCAGCGCCGTGCTGACCTTGCGCGGGCGCGGCGCCGCCGGCTTCCAGCCCTTTGCCGATTGTGCGGCGCGGCGCCTGGCGAGCTCCTCGTCGCTGACGGCGATGTGGATCGTGCGGTTCGGAATGTCGATCTCGATGCGGTCGCCGTCCTGCACGAGGCCGATGTTGCCGCCTTCGGCGGCTTCCGGCGAGACGTGGCCGATCGACAGGCCCGAGGTGCCGCCGGAGAAGCGGCCGTCGGTGACCAGCGCGCAGGCTTTGCCGAGACCCTTCGACTTCAGATAGCTGGTCGGGTAGAGCATCTCCTGCATGCCGGGGCCGCCGCGCGGGCCTTCGTAGCGGATCACCACGACGTCGCCTTCCTTCACCTTGCCGCCGAGGATCGCCTGCACGGCGTCGTCCTGGCTTTCGAGCACGACGGCCGGGCCGCTGAACTTGAGGATGCTGGCGTCGACGCCGGCGGTCTTGACGATGCAGCCGCGCTCGGCGAGGTTGCCGAACAGCACGGCAAGACCGCCGTCCTGGCTGTAGGCGTGCGCCTTGTCGCGGATGCAGCCCTTGCTGCGGTCGTCGTCGAGCGTGTCGTAGCGCGTTTCCTGCGAGAACGCCTGCGTGGTGCGGATGCCGGCCGGGCCGGCGCGGAAGAATTCGCGAACTTTCTCGTCGCGGCTCACGGCGATGTCCCACTGCTGCAGGGCCTGCGCCATCGTGCCGCTGTGCACGGTGTGCACCGCGCTGTCGAGCAGGCCGGCGCGATCGAGCTCGCCGAGGATGGCCATCACGCCGCCGGCGCGATGCACGTCCTCGAGATGGTGATGACTGCTTGGCGCGACCTTGCACAGGTTCGGCACTTTGCGTGACAGCCGGTCGATATCGGCCATCGTGAAATCGACTTCGCCTTCCTGCGCGGCGGCGAGCAGATGCAGCACGGTATTGGTCGAGCCGCCCATGGCGATGTCGAGCGTCATCGCGTTGTTGAAGGCCGCCTTGGTGGCGATGTTGCGCGGCAGCACCGAGGCGTCGTCCTCGACGTACCAGCGCCTGGCGAGCTGGACGGCGAGCGCGCCGGCGCGGCGGAACAGCGCCTCGCGATCGCGGTGCGTAGCAACCAGCGAGCCGTTGCCGGGCAGCGCGAGGCCCAGCGCCTCGGTGAGGCAGTTCATCGAGTTGGCGGTGAACATGCCCGAGCACGACCCGCAGGTCGGACAGGCCGAACGCTCGATCTGGTTGACGTCGGCGTCGGAGACCTTGTCGTCGGCGGCGGCGACCATCGCATCGACCAGATCGAGCGGGATCACCTTGTCGGAGTGCGCGAGCTTGGTCTTGCCGGCCTCCATCGGCCCGCCGGAGACGAACACGACCGGGATGTTGAGGCGCATCGCCGCCATCAGCATGCCGGGCGTGATCTTGTCGCAGTTGGAGATGCAGACCAGCGCGTCGGCGGTGTGCGCGTTGACCATGTACTCGACGCTGTCGGCGATGATGTCGCGCGAGGGCAGCGAGTACAGCATGCCGTCGTGGCCCATGGCGATGCCGTCGTCGACGGCGATGGTGTTGAACTCCTTGCCGACGCCGCCGGCCTTCTCGATCTCCTCGATCACCAGCTGGCCGAGATCCTTGAGGTGCACGTGGCCGGGCACGAACTGCGTGAACGAGTTGGCGACGGCGATGATCGGCTTTTCGAAGTCGCCGTCCTTCATGCCGGTGGCGCGCCACAGGGCGCGGGCACCGGCCATGTTGCGGCCGGCGGTGCTGGTGCGGGAGCGGTAGATCGGCATGACGCGATTCCTGGCGAAGCGGGCTTGGAAGGGCGCCATTGTGCTGCGCGCCGGCCATAGGGGCCAATACAATATCCACACGCTTGATATAGGACTTGCGAATAGTGGACCTGCGCCAGCTGCGCTATTTCGTGGCGATCGTCGAGGAGGGCAGCCTGTCGCGCGCGGCGGCGCGCCTGCACGTGTCGCAGCCGCCGCTGTCGACCCAGCTCAAGGCCCTGGAAGCCGAGATCGGCGCCACGCTGCTCGAACGCGGCAACCGCGGCGTCACGCCGACGGCGGCCGGCGCGGGTTTCTACGCGGAAGTGTGCGGCGTGCTGGCGCGCCTCGATCAGGCCAAGGCGCGCGCCCGGCAGGTGCACAGCGGCGAGGTCGGCATGCTCGCGATCGGCTTCGTGTCGATCGCCGACTACAGCCTCCTGCCGCCGGCGCTGAAGACGTTCCGCGCCCGCTATCCGCAGGTCGAGGTGCAACTGCAGGAGCTGACGACCGACGCGCAGATTCGCGAGCTGCGCGCCGGCCGTCTCGATCTGGCGATCGGCCTCGCGCCGGTTGACGAGCCGGACCTGGCGTTCAGCCGGCTGCGGCGCGAGGCCCTGGTGCTGGCGGCGCCGAACGGCCATCCCGCGCTGGCCGGCGAACAGGCGGTCGATCTGCGCACGCTCGCCAGGGCCAGCTTCATCGTGCCGCCGCGCGACATCGGCCCCGGTCTCTACGATCTCATCATCAGCCGCTGCCAGGCGGCCGGCTTCGCGCCGCGCATCACGCAGCGCGCGCGGCAGATGCAGACGGTGATCGGCCTGGTGTCGAGCGGCATGGGCATCGCGCTGGTGCCCGCGTCGGTGCAGAACCTCAAGCGCAGCGGCGTGCAGTACCGCGCGCTGCGCGGGCGGCCGGCGCAGATCGAACTCGGCGTCCTGTCGCGGCGCGGCGCCGGCAGCCCGCTGGTCCGGCACTTCGCCGAGACCCTGCGGCAGGTCGCGGTCGAGGACGAGGCGGCGGACCCGGCCTGAGCGTTCTCCGCAGCGGCCGTCGCGGGTCGCGGCGCCTATAATGCGCGAATGCCATCTTCGATCGCTTACGAACAACTTTCCGAGGCGCTCGCGCGCCTGGGCCGCGGCGACGATGCCGCCGAATATCACGGCGCGCTGTGCGGCGCGCTGAGCGTCGCCAAGCCGAACGACATCGATCTGCTGCGCCTCATCGAACATGGCGAGGCGGTGCCGAACGACGCCGAGGCGCGGCGCACGCTGGCGGCGCTGCGCGACGAGACCGTCGAGGCGCTGCAGGACAGCGAGATGCGCTTCGACCTGCTGCTGCCGGACGACGAGGTCGCGCTGGTGCCGCGCGTGCGCGCGCTGGTCGCCTGGTGCGAGGGCTTCCTCTACGGCCTCGCCAGCCGCCCGGGCGTGAAGCTCGACAAGCTCTCCGGGGACGCGCGCGAGATCGTCCGCGATCTCACCGAATTCACGCAGGCGGCGGTCGGCGACGACGACCCGGACATCGAGGAAGGCGCCTTCGCGGAACTGGTCGAGTACGTGCGCGTCGGCGCCCAGCTGCTGTACATGGAACTGCATCCGCGGCCGACGCTCGATCCGGCGGAATCGCAGCATCTGCACTGAACGTATTGAAGACGACATGGCTTTCGACAGAAAGGAATACGCGCGCCGCCGCGCCGAGCTGATGAAGCGCATCGGTGCCGA
Organism: Solimonas soli DSM 21787; assembly: GCF_000474945.1. Taxonomy (GTDB): domain Bacteria; phylum Pseudomonadota; class Gammaproteobacteria; order Nevskiales; family Nevskiaceae; genus Solimonas; species Solimonas soli. The sequence continues at coordinate 89,801 of NZ_AXDW01000018.1, forward strand.
CGGCGTCGCCATCGTGCCGGCGGCGCACGAAGCGGTGCGCGCCCGCGACACGCACTACAAGTTCCGCCAGGACAGCGACTTCGCCTACCTGAGCGGCTTCCCGGAGCCGGACGCCGTCGCCGTGCTGGCGCCGGGCCGCAGGACCGGCGGGCACAAGAGCGAGTTCGTGCTGTTCGTGCGCGACCGCGATCCGGCGCGCGAAATCTGGGATGGCCGCCGCGCCGGCACCGAGGGCGCGGTGCGTGACTACGGCGCCGACGAGGCGTTCACGGTCGACGCCTTCGAGGAGCAGCTGCAGCCGCTGCTCGCAGGCCGCGCTCGCGTGCACTACACGATGGGCGAGCACAGCGCCTGGGACGCCAAGATCGCCGCCGCGGTGCGCGAGATTCGCGAAGTCTCGCGCCGCGGCGCGGCGGCGCCGACCGATTTCGTCGCGCTCGAAACCAGCCTGCACGAGATGCGCCTGAAGAAATCGCCGGCCGAACTCAAGCTGCTGGCGAAGGCCTGCGCGGTCAGCGCCGAGGCGCACGTGCTCGCCATGCGCACGGCCCGGCCCGGCCTGCGCGAATGGCAGGTCGGCGCCGAGATCGAGGCGCACTTCCTGCGCAACGGCATGGAGCCGGGCTACGGGTCCATCGTCGGCGGCGGCGAGAACGCCTGCATCCTGCACTACGTCGACAACGGCGCGCTGCTGCGCGATGGCGATCTCCTGCTGATCGACGCCGGCGGCGAGCTGCACGGCTACACCGCCGACATCACGCGCACGTTCCCGGTCAACGGCAAGTTCTCGAAGGCGCAGCGCGCCGTCTACGAGATCGTGCTCGAAGCCAACAAGCAGGCGATCAGGACGCTGAAGGTCGGCGAGTCGGTCGGCAGGCCGCACGAGGTGGCGACGCGCATCCTCACCGAGGGTCTCGTCGATCTCGGCCTGCTGAAGGGCAGCGTCAAGGAATTGATCAAGGCCGGCAAGCAGCGCCAGTTCTACATGCACGGCACCGGCCACTGGCTCGGCATGGACGTGCACGACGTCGGCCGCTACCGCCTCGACGGCAAGTACCGCCGCTTCGAGCCGGGCATGGTGATGACGGTCGAGCCCGGTCTCTACATCGCGCCGGGCACGAAGGGCGTCGACGAGAAGTACTGGGGCATCGGCATCCGCATCGAGGACGACGTCGTCGTCACCGAGGACGGTCCGCGAGTGCTCACGGGCGGCGTGCCGAAGGATGTCGGCGAGATCGAGAAGCTGATGGCGTGACGAGCTACCGGGCTGGCGGGAGACGCGCATGAAGGGCATTCATTCAGGTCAATCGATCCGGTGGCTGATCGCCGCCGGTCTTGCCGCATCGGTACTCGGCTGCGGTGGCGGCGGTGGTGGTGGCGATGACACGTCGCCGGGGCCCGGCGCCGGCAGTGACCTGCCGGCCTTGGCGGATTACCTGCTGTTCAATCGCTACGACTTCGCGGCCGGACAGGCGAACAGCATCGTTGCGGTGCCGCGTGCTGATCCTTCCGCCGCGGGCGTGACGCTGACCGACAATTACGATGACCTGCTGATCGCCCATCGTGCACTGACGGACGCTGCCGGCAGCATGAACGGTGCGGTCGCGACGGCCGGCGTGATCTATTTTCAGCCCGCCGCGCGGGGCGCGGGCCGCTGGCAGCGGATCAGCTTCGCCGATGCAGCGCCGCAGAGTGTGCCGGTATCCTCGGAAACCGCGGCGCCCTGTGCGGATTCATATCGACGGCCCGTGTTGCTGGAGCGTCGACTCACGGACGAGCGGACCTTCTTCGTGCTCTATGCACTGGCCGGCAGCGACGGCCGGTGCTTTACCGATGACGACGCATTCAAGCTCATCGATTACCAGGCGGACGGCGCGGCGCAGCCGGTTTTCCTGGCCGGCGTGCGTGCGGTGCTGGGCGCAATCTACCGGGCGGACGGCAATCTCGACGGCCTGCTCGCCATGCAGGACGCCGATCTCGTCTACATCAGCAAGCTCTCCAGCTTCGATGACCGGCATGTGCTGGCCACGGGCCTTGGCTCGGCGGTTGTGCTGTCGTCCGGCGCCGACGAATTCCACAATGACGGGCAGGCTTTCGTTGTGGTGCGGACCACGGACGGCCAGGCCGGCATCCATGCGGTGAGAGCCGGCGGGCAGTATTCGTCGACGCTCTACGCGGCCGCCAGCGCCGACTCGACGTTCGCCAGCCGCGCCGACGCGCAGAATCTCTATGTCGCCGAGCAATACCAGGTCACCCTGCCTAGTACGGCGACCCAGCCGGTGACGCACCTGATACGCCTCTCGCTTGCGGGAAACACGCAAGCGTCGCCGATCCATACTTTCATCGGCCATGGCTTGGCCGTAACCGGAGTTACCGAACACAACGTCGTGCTCTCCGGTTCCGGCCCCGACGCCATCGGCTTCGACGCCATCTATCCGAAGGCCCCCGCACCGGGCGACACGCTCAAGCGGTTCGAAGGCTTCGTCGCGTACGCGACCGCTTCGAGGCTGTATATGGGTGGAGCGGTGGGGAATGACGCCTCTGGAGATCCGCTGGGGGGCGCCATCGAAGCGGACGAAAACGGGCTGGCGCTGGCAAAGTATCCGCACGGCCAGTGGTTCGGTTTGCGGCATCAGCGCGCAGCTGCGTTTCCGCAGGACCAGCGGCGCCCCGTCGATGGCGCGCTGCTGGTTCAGGCGCAAAGCGAGGACAAAGGGAGCGGGCGCCGGGCAGACGCGTCGCTGTACTTCGCTCGTCCGGATCGACCGCTCGCTGCGTTCCGCAGCGCCGACGGATCTTCCTTCACCGTGTCGTACCGTGACGTCGTCCTTTTCGAAGATAGCGGGGCATCGACGGAGCTCGCAGGATTCGACGACGGCGACATTTCATCGATCAATTTCGAGCTGATGGCGCTGGATTTCGCCAATATGCGCGCTTTGCGAATCACCAGCACCGCCGGAATCGGCGAATATCCGGTCTATTGAGCCGTGCACCCATCTTTTGATGTCGCCATCATCGGCGGCGGCCTCGTCGGCGCCAGCCTCGCCGTCGGGCTTGCGCCGTCCGGCCGGCGCGTCGCGCTGATCGAAGCCGCTGCGCCGCCTTCGACGGCGCCGAGCTGGGACGAGCGCTGCATCGCCATCAATCACGCGAGCCGGCAGATCTTCGGCGGCCTCGGCGTCTGGGACGCGCTGGCGCCGGCCGCGGCGCCGATCCTGTCCACGCACATCTCCGAGCAGGGCCGCTTCGGTGTCGCGCGCTTCTCCGCGCAGGAGGCGGGCCTCGATGCCCTGGGTCACAACGTGCCGCTGCGCGCGATCGGGCAGACGCTGTGGCAGCGCATGCTCGACCTCGGCGGCACCACGCTGCATTGCCCGGCGCAGCTGCAGGGTCTCGCCGTCGGCGCCGACGACGTCGCGCTGACGCTGGCGGACGGCCGTGTGCTGCAGGCGAGGCTGGTGGTCGCCGCCGACGGTGCCGGTTCGCGCGTGCGCGAGCTGCTCGGCATCGGCAGCACGCGGCGCGACTACGAGCAGTCGGCGATCGTCACCGCCGTGCGCACCGGCAAGCCGCATCGCGGCTGCGCCTACGAACGCTTCACGCCGGAGGGACCGATCGCCTTGCTGCCGAAGAATGGCGGCGATGGCCTGGAGCCGACGACCTGCTCGCTGGTGTGGACCACGCCGGCGCCGGCCGTCGAGGCGCGCCTCGCCTGGAGCGACGAGCAGTTCATCGCGCAGGCCGAAGCGGCATTCGGCGAGCGCCTCGGGCGCTTCGCGACGCTCGGTCGCCGCGTCGCGCATCCGCTGAGCCGCGTGCTCAGCGAGCAGCTGCAGGCCCCGCGCGTGCTCTTCATCGGCAATGCCGCGCAGACCCTGCACCCGGTCGCCGCCCAGGGCTTCAATCTCGGCCTGCGCGACGTGGCGACGGCTATCGAGGTGTTGCAGGAGGCCGGCGCCGACTGCGGCGCGGCGGCGCTGCTCGACGACTACGCCGCGCGCCGGCGCGGCGACCGCGAGCGCGTCGCCGGCTTCACCGATCATCTCGTGCGTCTGTTCTCGAACCGCGTGCCCGGCCTGCGCGGCCTGCGCCATCTCGGCCTGCTGGCGCTCGATCTCGCGCCGCCGCTGAAGCAGACGGTGATGTGGCAGAACCTCGGCTATGCGGGTAGCGGCGCCGAGACGCCGCGCCTGGCGCGGAGCCCGTGATGGACGCCGACTGCGATGTCGCGATCGTCGGCGGCGGACTCGTCGGCGCCGCCGTCGCGCTCGGCCTGCTGCAGCAGGGCTTCAGCGTCCAGCTGATCGAACGCGGCGGCGCCGCGCCGCGCGTGCTCGACGTGAACGACGATTACGATCTGCGCGTCTATGCGCTGGCGCCGGTCTGCATCGCGCTGCTCGAGCGGCTCGGCGTGTGGCGCGAAGTGCTGGCGACACGCAGCTCGCCCTACGAGCGCATGCAGGTCTGGGAGGACGATCCGGCGCGCGCCCTGTGCTTCGACGCCGCCGACGTGCGCGCCGCGACGCTCGGCCATATCGTCGAGAACGGTTTGCTGGCCGAGCTGCTGTGGCGGCGCTTGCCGGCGGCCGTGGCGCGCAGCGGGCTGCAGGTGTCTGCCGCGTCGGTCGACGACGACGGTGCCACGCTGCAGCTCGACGACGGCAGCCGCCTGCGCACGCGCCTGCTCGTCGTCGCCGACGGCCGCGACTCGAAGCTGCGCGCGCAGCTCGGCATCGAAGCGCTCGGCACGCAGTACGAGCAGACCGCGGTGGTCTGCCATGTGGTCAGCGAACGCCCGCATCGGCGCACGGCCTGGCAGCGCTTCCTGCCGAGCGGGCCGCTCGCCTTGCTGCCGCTCGCCGACGGCCGCGAATCCATCGTCTGGTCGACGCGCGAGGCCGAGGCCCTGCTGGCGCTCGATGACGAGGACTTCCTGCGCGCGCTCCTTGAAGCGAGCCAGCACGTGCTCGGCGCCTTCACGGCGACGACCCGGCGCGCGCGTTTCGGTCTGCACTTGCAGCACGCCGAGGCCTACGTCGCGCCGCACGCCGTGCTGGTCGGCGACGCCGCGCACGTCGTGCATCCGCTGGCGGGGCAGGGCGTGAATCTCGGGTTCCAGGATGCGGCGGCGCTGATCGAAACGCTGGTCGCCGCCCGCGACGCCGGCCGCGACTGGGCGTCGCCGCGGGTGCTGAAGCGTTACGAGCGCGCGCGCCGCGCCGACGTGCTCGACATGCTGGCGCTGACCGATGGCCTGTATCGCGCCTTCCGCGCGCCGCTGCCGGGTCTCGCGTCCCTGCGCGCTCTGGGCTTTGCCGCGGTCAACGCCGCGCCGCCGCTGCGCCGCGAACTCGTGCGCCGGGCGATCGGCGCGCGCTGAGCGCGGCGCCGCCGCTTTCGCTCAGGACGCGCAGAGCGTCAGGGGATCCGGGAAGGGCTGTACGCGCAGGAAGCCCGGTTCGCGCGGCAGGCGGATCTGCCGGCCGTCGCTGAGGGTGATCAGGTACTCGCCGGCTCCGAGCAGCTCGGTGTGGCCGGCGTTGTTGGTGACGGCGATGCGGCCGCTGATCACGCCGTTGAGCGTGGCGCCGAGCGCGAGACCGTGGTCGATGTGCTGCAGGTCGAGGCTCTCGAGGACCACTGCGTCGCTGGCGCAGGCGAGATCGCAGATGTAGCTGTAGTAGTCGGTGCCGCGGATGCCGATCGTCGCCACCGGCGTGGTTACGCGGTACTCCTCGGGATTGGCCTTGCCGATCAGGCCCGACACGGTGCGGAAGCCGCCTTTCAGCAGGCGCAGGAAGGCGCGCTGCACGCCGCCCGTTTCGGAAGCCGCCGGCGTCGATACCGTCGCCGCGGGCGCCGGCGCCGCCGGTTTCGCGACCGGCGCCGGCGCGGCGGTTGCGGCCGCCGGCTCGGCGTAGGCGTAGGCCTCGATCGCGAAGCGCGTATTGGGGCGCAGCAGCATGAAGGCGCCGTCGCTGAAGCGCACGTTGAGATAGCTGTTGGCCTGCGTGTTGAGCACGTCGCCGGCGTAGACCTTGTCGCCCTTGGCCAGCGGGCGCACGGCGCCGGTCTGCGGATTCATGGCGGTGCCGCGGCCGGTCAGCAGGATCACTTCGCCGGCCGGCGTGGCGGGCGCGGCGGCCGGCGTCGGCGGCGTGGCGGCGAAGGCGGGGGCGAGCAGCAGCGCGCCGGCGAACAGCAGGGCGGGCAGGTGACGCATGGCGGCGGTGATCGGGCTCATTGGCACTGCTCGGACGGCGTCGAGTCCTGTTCGATCAGCTGCGGCTCGTCGCCGCCGGCCAGCACCAGTCCCGGCACCGCGACCGAATCGTTGAGGCGGTTGATGACATTCGCCACGGCGTCGAGGTCGGTTTCGTCGCTCGTCGGCGGCGGTTCGCCCGGCGTCAGGTCGACGCCCTTGAGGACGGCGACGATGCCGCTGGTGCCGATGTCGCCGCTGCCGTTGACCTTGCCGTTGGTCATGAACACGTAGTTCGCCGCGTTCGGATTGAAGCGTTTCGCGGCGAGGGCCGGCACGCTGACGTTGATGTCGCCGTCGTAGTCGGTGCCGCCGAAGGCGAGCGTCACCGACGAGGCGTTGATCGGCAGGGCGAGGCTGGTGTCGACGTTGATGTTGCTGCTGTCGGCGGTCGGGCGATAGTTGTAGAAGAAGCTGCCCTCGGAGCCGATGTCCTGCGCGCTGACCTGCGTCGCGCGCGCGTAGAGATAGCCGCCGTCGATCCACAGCGAGCCGAGTTCCACCACGCCGCCGGCCTGGAAGCCGGCGTTCGGCGCGGCGCTGTGCGGCGCCAGCGTCGGGTAGTCCTGCTGCAGCTGCGTGAACATGTCGACGTCGGTGCCGATGGCGTAGCCGCTGTGCACGTTGATCTGCGAGTTGTAGCCTTCGCCGCCGTCCGACATCAGGTGGATGTCCCGGCCGGCGATCACGCTGAGGCCGCCGGCGTCGACGTAGAGGTAGGCGTCGGCGGCCTTGGCGATGTCGCCGCTGGCGACCACGAAGACCGTGTCGCCGTAGATGTTGCCGCTCAGCTCGACATCGCCGCCGCCGGCGCCGAGCAGCACCGCGCCCTGGCCGTTGCCGGTCGTCGTCGTCGTGGCGGTCAGTTCCACCTGTCCGCCGTCGGTGGAGATGCCGGTGGCGGAGATGGTACCGCTGTTGTTGACGACCGCACGGGCGACGTTCTGTGCCGTCGCCGCCGTCATGTAGATGATGCCGCCGGCGGCCTCGAGCGTGCCGCTGTTGCTGACGCCCGCCTGCGCCGACGTGGCGCCGCCGCTGCCGGCGGCGATGTCGTCGATCTCGTAATTGATCAGGCCGTCCTCGTCGAAACTGAGCGTGAAGGCAGAGCCGGCGTGCAGGGCGATGCGCCCGTAGCGCGCGCCGATATAGCCGTCGTTGCTGACGTGGTCGGCGATCAGCGCGACGTTGCCGCCGTCGGCGGTGATGCTGCCGCTGTTGACGATGCCGGCCGGCGCCGCGCTGCCGCGCGTGAAGGCGTATTCGCCGTTCATGAATTTGCCGTTGTCGACGTCGAGCGTCGTGGCGATCAGCGAGCCGACGTTCACCGTGGCGCCCTGGCCGAAGACGATGCCGTTCGAGTTGACGAGGAACACGCGGCCGTTGGCGCCGATGTTGCCGAGGATGTTCGAGGGCGAGCCGCCGGTCACGCGGTTGAGGATCGCCGACGACGCGTTCGGTTGTACGAACTGCACGGATTCGTCGGCGCCGACCGAGAAGCTGTTCCAGTTGACGATCGCGCTGTTCGAGGTCTGCGTGATCACCATCTGGCTGCCCTGGCCGCCGATGTTGACGTTGCCGGCGACGACCGTGCCGCCGCCCGGATTGGCGAGCACCAGCGAGGGCAGCAGGCTGGCCACGGCGGCGGCGATGCGGGTTTGGCGTAGTGCGGTCATGGCGTGATCCTCAGAAGGCAACGTTCATCGACGCGAACGCGCGGCTGTGTTCGCGCTCGTCGCTGACGACGCGGTTGTCGAGCGGGAAGGCCCAGTCGGCGCGGACCGATACGCGGTCCCAGCCGACATCGAGGCCGACGCCGGTCGAGGTGAGCGACGCCTTGCGATCGATACCCGTCGGCGCGTCGACGAGGTAGGCGCTGCCGGCCTCGACGAACACGCGCGGGCTCCACAGCAGGCCGGCCCAGCCGAACGGACGGCTCCAGGTCAGCGAGCCGAAATAGCCGCGGTCGCCGCGAATCTCGCCAGTGGGGTAGCCGCGAATGCTGTCCGGGCCGCCGAGCGAGTACTGCTCGGTGTCGACCAGCGGATCGGGCGAATAGACGCCGTTGAGGTGCGCGAGCAGCTGCGTGTGCCAGAACAGCGGCTGCAGGTGCTGCACATCGACCTCCCAGCGCAGCAGCTCGCGGCCGTGGCTGACGACGCCGGACGCCGGATTCAGGTCTTCGCGATCCTGGCTTTCGAAGTTGGTCCGCAGCAGGGTCGAGAACTGCGTGACGGCGAGACTCTCGTAGCTGTGCGTCAGCACGGCGCCGAGTTCGAACAGGGTGATGCCGGTGCCGTTGAAGGTCTGCCCGGTGAAGTCCGCATTGGCCAGCGTGCGCGACACGCCGCCGCTGAGCGACAGCTGCGTCGCGCCCCTGCGCAGCAGCGGCTGCTCGATCAGCAGCCGGCCGGCGCGATTGCGGCCGTCGATGAGCGAATCGGGCACGTCGAAGTCGGCCTGGCCGTAAGAAGCCTTCAGGCGCGTGCCGCTGAAGTTCAGCGGCACGCTGTATTCGACGTAACCGTAGGTGAGCAGGCTGTCCTGGGAGCGCATCGCCATCAGCGTCAGGCGATCCTCGACTTTCAGCGGATTGTTGAACTGGCCGAGCGCCGAAATGCGGAACTGGCCGATGTCGTCGCGTCCGTAGTTGTCGGCGGCGATCCAGCCTTCGAGCGGTTTCTCCTCGACGCGCACGATCATGTCCGTCGTGCCGTACTGCTCGCCCGGCCGCAGCACGGCGCGCGCCTTGAGGCCGGGCAGGCCGTTCAGCGTGCGCAGGTCGTCCTCGACTGCCGCGCCGCGATAGACGCTGCCCGGCGTGACGTCCGGGAAATAGCGGCGAATCTGCTCGGCCCGGTAAAGATCGTTGTTCTGCAAGCCGATGTCGGCGATGCGGCCTTCGCTGATCTGCAGCAGCACTGCACCGTCGCTGAGCCGCTGCGGCGGAATCGTCACCGAGGCCAGCGTATAGCCGCGTCCGACGTAGAAATCGGCGATCCTGTCGGCGGCCTCATAGATCTCGAGCAAGGTGACGGGACGCCGCGTGTACTCGCTGATGAGAGCCGCCAGCTCCGTGTTGCTGAACAGCGTATTGCCGGCAAAATCGAAGCGGCTGACCGTGACCTGCTTGCCGCCCGGCGCCACCGCCGGCGGCGCCGGCTTTCGCGTCTCCAGTTGCGGCGTCGCGGCCGGCGCACGCAGCGGCTCCGGGCGCTTCAAGGTGTCGCCGACCTGGCCCGGCGTGAGCTGCGCGGCGGCAACCGTGCAATAGCCCGCCAGCGCCAACGCGAGTCCGGCCGCGGTGCTGCGTATCCCGATCTGCATCCTGATGTTCCCCCCGAATGCCAGCTGCCGGCGCCCCAGCCGGTTCATGTGGCAGGCCCCGACGAATATAGCCGAAGCATCACCGCGCCAAGTTGACGCTGTTCATACAGGGCGGCGCGCCGGCCCGGCGGCATGATGCGGCAGCCCCTGTGCAGGCGAGACCACCCGTATTGGGGGCGGTTCCGTGCCTGACGATGGCCGCACGCGAACCGACGATTCGCGAAAAATCCTGCCGCCCGCCGAGGCGATCCATTAAGATAGGCGCGCACCGCGCGAGAGACCACCTTCAACGGTGGCGCCGAAGGCGCAAACCCGCTCGGAATCGCTCAGGGTGAGGGAACGCAGGCTTTGCGAAGCGCA
>NZ_AXDW01000019.1 GCF_000474945.1 Solimonas soli DSM 21787
CCCACCTCCCCTGGCCCCTCCCCCCGCAGGCGGGCGGAGGGGAAGCGGTGATGACAGTGCGGCGCACGGCTTCGAGCCCTCTCCTCCCACGGGGAGGAGAGGGTCGGGTGAGGAGGGCACATCGCTCGCTGCGACACTCGATCCAGCACCCACCTCCCCTGGCCCCTCCCCCCGCAGGCGGGCGGAGGGGAAGCGGTGATGAAAGTGCGGCGCGGCGGGACGGGCGCGCCCTAGACCAGCGCGCGACCGGCGAGCTTTTCCAGCACGCGCAGCGGCGAGCGTTCCGGGTATTGCAATGCGGCGACCGGCACGTAGTAGGTCTGCTCGAGCATGAAGCGGCCTGACATCACGGCGTGCGAGACCTGGTCGGAATAGACGATCCAGGTTTCGCCGGGTGCGAACGCGGCCGGCGTCTTCGCCACCTGCGACTGGTAGTCGAGATCGGCCTTCATGCCGTCGTGCAGGTTCAGCATGTAGTGGTCGTAGGCCGTGCGCTTCGACTTGGTGATCCGGGTCAGCGCCATCAGGCGCGCCTTCAGCGGGCTGTGGTCCGGCAGGCGCGGAAAGAAGCGCGCGGCGACATCGGCGAACGGCTCGCCGACGTTCCAGCGGCGCGGCTCGCCGTGCGGGTTGACGTTGTTAAAGAAGCGCAGCAGGCGGCGACCGTGCACCGGCGTCGCCGGGAACGCGTCGACGTGCAGGCGCGTGTCGTCGTGGCGCCAGGACTTCGGCACGCGGCCGGCGATCTCGGCCGGGCGGTAGCTGGTGCGGCCGTCGAGCATGTGGCCGCTGTACGGCGCGAACAACTTCAGTGCCAGCGCGCGCGTCGAGGCGTGATAGCGGCCCAGCATGCCGCGCAGCAGCGTTTCGAGCTGCGCGTCGCCGTCGGCGCCTTTGACGCTGTTGTTGACCGGGTTGTAGCTGATGTTCTTGCGCGCGCCGCTGAGCAGCGTGTCCGACAGCAGCACCTGTTCGTCGGCGCTCAGCGCGAAGGGCAGCGGCAGGCGCAGCACGCAGCCGGCCTCGAGCGCGTCGAGTGCATGCGCGGCGAGTTCGCGCGCCACCGGCGACTGCCAGTCGTGGACGGCTATCGTTTCGATCGGGTTCATCGTCATCACCGTGACGGCGGAAGGCTAGGGCCTGTTAACGCTATTGGCATCGCTGTGGTGCCGTCTGGCAAGCCGCAAGGCGCGAGACGCGCGCTTGGGCCGACCCCAAGAAGCGGCTCGCAACGCCGCATGGCGGTTTGCCAGACGGCATCCCGAAGGGACCGGCCCGTTTTGCCGCAGCGCAGCGTCTCTCGTCGCTCATGTACATCGAGTACACCTCACTCCTCGACCCTTGCGCTGCGGCAAAACGGGACTCGGCCACAGCGATGCCAATAGCGTTAACAGGCCCTAAGTATAATGGCCGCCACTCTCCTGCCCGCCGATCGCGCACGCCCCATGCTCAAGATCATGCACGTCGAAGCCGGCGAGAATTTCTACGGCGGCGCGCGCCAGGTGGCTTTCCTCGTCGAAGGGCTCGCCAAGCGCGGCATCGCTAACGTCGTGGTCTGCCCGCGCGGTTCGCTGACGGCGCGGCGCATCGCCGCGCTGCCGGTCGCGCTGCGCGAGCTGCCGATGCACGGCGACCTCGATCTGCTGCTCACGCCGCGCCTGCACAAGCTGCTGCGCGAGGAGAAGCCGGACCTGCTGCATCTGCACAGCCGCCGCGGGCCGGAGATCCTCGGCGCCCTGGCGGGCCGCCTGTACGGCCTGCCGATCGTCTACTCGCGCCGCAACGATCACCACGAGGCCAAGCTCGTCACGCGCTACAAGTACCGCCTCTACGATCGCGTGGTGGCAATCTCGGCGGCGATCGGCGACGTGCTGGTCGACAGCGGCGTGCCGGCGGCGAAGATCCGCGTCGTGCGCAGCGCCTTCGACGCCGAGCCGGTCACGCCGCTGTCGCGCGACGCGCTGCGCGACGCCTTCGGCCTGCCGCGCGATGCCTTCGTCATCGCCATCGTCGCGCAGCTGATCCGCCGCAAGGGCCACGCCGTGCTGCTCGAGGCGATGCCGCGCATCCTGCAGCGGGTGCCGAACGCGCACCTGCTGTTCTTCGGCAAGGGCGGCCTGCAGGCCGAGCTGGAACAGCAGATCGTCGCCGCCGGCCTGCAGGATCGCGTCAGGCTCGCCGGCTATCGCGAGGATCTGCCGACGCTGCTCGAAGGCCTCGATCTGCTCGCGCATCCGGCCTTCGCCGAAGGGCTCGGCGTCTCGCTGCTGCAGGCCTCGGCGAACGGTGTGGCGATCGTCGCCTCGCGCGCCGGCGGCATTCCCGAGGCGGTGCGCGACGGCGTCAACGGCGTGCTGGTGCCGCCGCACGATGTGCAGGCGCTCGGCGACGCCATCGTCGCCCTCGCCCTCGACGATGCGCGCCGTCATGCGCTCGGCGCCGCCGGCCGCCGCCTGATCGCCAGCGATTTCTCGGTCGACGTGATGGTCGACGGCAATCTCGCCGTCTATCGCGAGTTGCTCGGCGCGCGCACATGAGCGGCGTCAGCATCTTCATGCACCACCAGGTCGGCCGCTTCGCGCCGATGCGCGACCATTGCGCCAACTGCGGCGATGTCGATCGCTTCCGCACGCAGATGCGCTACCGGAAGTGGATCGGCGCCACGGTGCTGCCGATGAGCGAGGCGCTGCGGCGCGCCGGCCGAAGCCGCCAGCGCTATCTGCGCCTGTTCGGCACGGCGCGCATGCTGGAATCGCTGGAGACGATGTACCGCGAGGCCATCGACGCACGCGCACCGCGCCGGCTGCCGGTGCTCGCCGGCGAGCTGGCCTACCCGCGTCGCCCCGGACGCGGATAGCGCCGCGCATGCCGCGGCCGTCACCCGCCGCGCGGCCTCAGCCCGGCGCGCGCAGCCCCATCAGCTCCAGGTAGCGACGCGCGCTGGTCGTCGCGCGGTATTCGTCGACCGCCTGTTTCAGCGTTGCCGCCGGCAGCGGATCGGCCAGCGTCGCACGCATCGCCGCCGCGAGCGCGGCGTGATCGCCGACCGCGACCAGCGGTCCGTAGCGGCCGTGATCGAGAATCTCGCTCGGCCCGCTCGGGCAATCGGTGGACACGCTCGGCACGCCGAGCGCGAGCGCCTCGGTCAGCGCGTTCGGCGAGCCTTCCCAGGCCGAGGACAGCACGAACAGCCTGGCGCGCGCCAGCCAGGCGTAGGGATTGGTCTGGAAGCCGGCGAACAGCACGCGCGCACCGATGCCGAGCTGCGCGGCGAGCGCCTGCAGGGCGTCGCGGTCCTTGCCGTCGCCGAGCAGCACGAGACGGCTCGGCGTGTGCGCCTGCAGCGCCGCGAAGGCGCGCAGCAGGGTCGGAAAGTCCTTCTGCTGGGTCAGGCGACCCATGCCGGCGATCAGCGGCGTCGTGCCGTCGGCGAGCCAGGGATGCGGCGGCGGCGCGGCGGCCTGCGCGTCGAGGCGCGCGGTGATCACCGGATTGCGGATCACGTGCACGCGCGATTCCGGCAGGCCGGTGACGCGCAGGGTGTCGTCCTTGACGCCCTGCGAGACGGCGACCACGCCGGCGGTCTGCGCGTAGATGCGGCGCATGGGCGCGGTGCGCAGCCAGCGGCTCAGCGCATCCTTGCGCTCGAGCGCCGCGGAGAGATTGGTGCCGAGGCGCACCCAGACCGGCGTATCGACGCCGGCGCGACGCTTGGCGCGCACGGCGGCGCGGCCGGCGCGATCCTTGGCGACCAGCAGCGCATCGGGCTTCGCCTGGCGCAGGTAGCGGGCGATTTCCGGCGGCGAGCGCCAGGTGTGACCGGCCTTGAGCTGGATGAGATTGACGCTGTCCGGAATGCGCGAGGCGTGGCCGCCCGCCGACTTGATCGCCAGCAGATCGACCTGCACGTCGCGCACGAACTCCGTGCAGAGATTGGCGACCATGCGCTCGACGCCGCCGTCGCCGGAGAAGGAAATGAGCACGCCCAGTCGTTTCATTCAGGCATCGGCTTGCGGCGGCAGGCCCATGGCCGCCAGGTATTCGGTGGTCGCCGCCTCGATCTCGTAGCGTCGCGCCGCGGCGCGAAGACGCTCCGCATCGCGCGGCTCGGCCAGCGTCTGCGCCAGAGCCGCCGCGAGCATCGTGTCGTCGCCGATCGGCACCAGGCGGCCGAGCGCGCCGCCCTCCAGGAAGTCGCGGATGCCGCCGGGACAGTCGGTCGACACCACCGGCGTGCCGCAGGCCAGCGATTCGGCGAGTACGTTGCCGAAACCCTCCCAGCGCGACGTCAGCGCGAACACGGCAGCGTGCGCCATGAACGCGAACACATCGGCGCGGAACCCGGGGAAGTCGACGTCGCCGGCGACGCCGAGCTCGGCCGCCAGTGCACGCAGCGCCTCGAGCTGGCCGCCGCGGCCGAGAATCACCAGGCGGCACTCGCGCTGTGCACGCAGGCGCGCGAAGGCGCGCAGCAGCGTCGCGAAGTCCTTGCGCAGCGACAGCTCGCCGACGCCCAGCACGACCGGCGGCGCGCCGGCGCCGAACCAGGGGTGATCGGGGCGCGGCACGGCATCGCTGAACAGGCGTGCCGGCACGATCGGGCTGGGCACGGTACGCACCATGGTCATCGGCAGATCGGCGAAGGCGGCGATGTCGCGGCTCGCCGCCTCGCTCGGCGTGATCACCGCATGGGCGCCGCGATACAGCAGGCGCATCGATGTGCGCTGCAGCCAGCGATCGAAGGCGGCGCGGTGCGCGGTGTCGACCGAGATCGTCGTCCCGGATCGCAGCACCAGCCGCGTGTCGGCGCCGGCCAGCGCGCGCGCGAAGATCGCCGTGCGGTTGACCTTGTCCTTGTCGGACAGCATCACGAACGGCCGTTCGCGATGCAGATAGCGCAGCACCGGCACCAGGCTGGAGAAGGTGTGCGCGACACCGAGGTCGATGACGCGCACGCCCGGCGCCTCGTCGATGTCCGGCCCGTGCCGGCGCACCTTGAGCTGGTCGACGGCGTAGCCGCGACGCGCCACGGCCGGCATCAGATTCTTCATCAGCCGGTCGACGCCGCTGTGACCGGAGGTGGCGAGGAAGAAGGCGACGCGCGGCGCGTTCATAGCCATGCCAGCGGATCCTCGTCGCCGCCCGGCACCCGCGTCTCCGCGGCGATGAACAGGCGATGCCAGATCGCGAACTGCAGCAGGCTCCAGACCTCGCGCGTGACGTCGCCGCGCGCCTGCTGGCGCGCCAGCAGCGCGCGCACCGCCTCCGGCTCGCACCACGCTTCGATGGCATCGCTGCGCGGCAGCTGGCGCGCCAGCGCCTCCAGCGTCGGCCCGCGCAGCCACTCGCCGACCGGCACGTGGAAGCCGCGCTTGTGCTGCCAGAGATGGTCGCGCGGGATGAAGCGTTCGGCCCAGCGCTTGATGAAGACCTTGCCGGCCTTCGAGGAAATCTTCAGCGCGTCCGGCAGGCCGAGGCCGAACTCGACGACGCGATGATCGAGGAAGGGCACGCGCCCCTCGACGCTGTAGGCCATCAGCATGCGGTCGGCCTTGACCAGCAGGTCGTCCGGCAGATTGGTCTGCAGATCGACGTACTGGCGGCGCTGCAGATCGCTCCAGGCCTTCGGCGCCTCCTGCCAGGCCGCCACGAACGGCTCGCGATGACGCTTGAGTGCGCGCCGCAAGGCCGGCTTGAACAGGCGTCGCAGCCAGCGCGGATCGAGTTCGCCGCGCGCGCGGAAACCGCCGCTGCCCGGGTAGCGCAGCGCTTTGAAATTGCGCTCGAAGAAATCCGGACGATAGCGTCCGTAACCGGCGAACGCCTCGTCGCCGCCCTCGCCGCTGAACACGACTTTCAGCTCGCGACCGGCCGCTTCGGCAAGCGCCAGCGTCGGCAGGCAGGCGTAGTCGCGCATCAGATCGTCCGCGGCCCAGGCCATGCGCGGCAGACGGTGAAACACGGCACGGCTGTCGAGGCGGATGACGCGGTGCTCGGCGCCGAGCTCGCGCGCGATGCGCGCCGCCGCGTCCACTTCGTCGCCCTCGCCGACGCCGCGCCAGCCGACCGACCAGGCCTTGATCGGCTGGCGGTGCAGGCGCTTGAGCTGCGCGAGCAGCACCGCCGAATCGACGCCGCCCGAGAGGAACACGCCATACGGTACGTCGGCGCGCATGTGCTCGCGCATCACCTGCTCGAACAGCGGCTCCCACTCGGCGACCGCGTCCTCGAAGCTGCGCGCGCGCGGCGCGCCGACGTCGCGCGCCGACCAGTAGCGATGCGTCTCGATCTTCAGGTCGGCGCCGATCTTCAGCGCCGTGCCCGGCAGCACGCGGCGCACGCCGCGGATCACGGTGTCGCCGCCGCTGGAAAACTGGTTCTCGAAGAACTGCGCGAGCGCGAATTCGTCGATGTCGCGCCGCGGCAGCAGCGGCAGCAGTGCCTTCAGCTCGCTGGCGTACAGCACGCGATCGCCCAGCGCGGCGACGTACAGCGGCTTGATGCCGAGACGGTCGCGCACCAGCCACAGCTCACGCTTCGCATGATCGTAGAGGGCGTAGGCATACATGCCGTGCAGGCGCTTGAAGCTGGCGGCGCCCCACTCGGCGAAACCGTGCAGCGCGACTTCGCTGTCGGAGCCCGTGGCGAAGCGGTGACCGCGCGATTGCAGCTCGCGACGCAGCTCGATGTAGTTGTAGATCTCGCCGTTGCAGACCAGCGCGTAACGGCGGGCGTCATCGAACAGCGGCTGGTGGCCGCCGGCGATGTCGATGATCGCCAGGCGCGTGTGGGCGATGCCGAAGCTGCCGGCGACGTAGCGGCCGCTGTCCTCCGGACCGCGATGCGTCAGGCAGCCGGCCATGCGCTGCAGCTCCGTCTCCGCGACGGGGCCCTCGCGTCGCACCATGCCGGCGATTCCGCACATCGACGCGCCCGCTTACTGCGGGTCGAAGCGATAGCCGAGCACGTCGACGTCGCGCTTGAAATAGCGGCCGACGAGTTCGGCGAGATCGTCGCTGTAGTAGCTGCGGTAATCCTTGCCTCGATCGGTGGCCTGGCGCTTGTGCGGCAGCTGCGGGGTCGGCACGCCGATGCGCTTGCAGATGCTGTCGAAGTCGTCCTGCAGGCTTTCGTAGCGGCCGAGGAAATCGGTCAGCACCTTGCCGCGCAGATCGACGAGATAATCGGTCTGGATCGTGATCGCCGTGTCGAGGTGGTACTGGTACGGCCGCTGCGGATCGAGCTTCCAGCGCGTGAAATCCTCGAACGACGCATGGCCTTCGAGCAGATGCGGCCGCTCGCGCTTGAGATGATGGTAGGAGCTGACCTGCAGATCCCAGGGATTGCGCACGAAGGCGAACTTGAACAGCCCGTCGAAGAATTCGTGCGGCAGCATCTCCTGCGCGGCGATGATCTTGGCGTGGCGCGGCAGCTTGGCGGCGATGCGGTGGCCGGTCAGGTGCGACAGCCGCGAGCAGATGAATTGCGCCAGGTAGTAGGGATCCTTCCACTGCAGCGATTTGAGCGCCGCGCGCACGCTGGTGCCGCCTGTCTTGGCGATGTGGACGTAGAGGAAGTTGTAGCGGTTCGACAGGATCATGCGGATGAGAGATGTCGAGCAAAGGCGGATTATGCCCGCATCCGCGCGGGCCTTCGAACAGGGGCTGCCGGAAACGCGATGCGCGACCGCCCGCGCGGCGAATCCGCAAGGCCGCTACGCGCGCATCGGGGCCGGCCAGCCGGCCAGGCGCGGGCGCATCGCCGACGCCGCGGCGGCGCTGTGCGCTTGCGGCACGACCGGCGGGGCGTCGACGAGGCCGAGCAGGCGCAGATACTGCCGCGCCGCGATTGAACAGTGGAAGCCAGCGACGCTGGCGCGCAGCACGTCGGCCGGCAGCGCGCGCGCCAGCGTCTCGCGCATGGCCTGCGCCAGCGCCGTACAGTCGCCGACCGCGACCAGCGGCCCGTAGCGGCCGCGATCGAGAATCTCGCTCGGCCCACTCGGGCAGTCGGTCGACACGCAGGGAATGCCGAGCGCCAGCGCTTCGGCCAGCGCGCAGCCGAAGCCTTCCCAGGCCGAGGACAGCACGAACAGATCGGCGCGCGACAGCCAGGCATACGGGTTCGACTGGAAGCCGGGCATCAGCAGGCGATCGGCGATGCCGAGCGCCTCGGCCTGCGCCTGCAGCGCCGCGCGGTCGGCGCCCTCGCCGAGCACGACCAGGCGCGCCGGCGTGCGCTCCCGCAGCTTGGCGAAGGCGCGCAGCAGGGTCGCGAAGTCCTTCTGTCGTGTGAGACGGCCCATGCCCATGACCACCGGCAGTGTCTTGTCGGCCAGCCAGGGATGCGGCGCCGGTTCGTCGGCGCGCTGATCGAGATCGCGCGGGATGACCGGGTTGTGGATGACGTGCACCTTCTCCGCCGGCAGGCGGCACAGCGCGACGAGATCGTCGCGCACGCCGTGCGAGACGGCGACGATGCCGGTCGCCAGCGGATAGAGGCGGCGCATCGCGCGCAGGCGCAGCCAGCGCGTCAGCGCGTCGCGCCCTTCGAGCGATTGCGAGACATTGGTATGCAGCTGCAGCCAGACCGGCACGCGATGGCTGGCGTGGCGCGCGGCGCGGATCGCCGCACGCCCGGCACGGTCCTTGGCGACCAGCAGCGCATCGGGCCGGTACTCGTCGAGGTACTCGGCGATCTCCGCCACGGCGGTCATCGCGTGCTGGCTGCGCAGATGGATCAGGCGCACCTGGTCCGGCACGTGGCGCACATGCGGGCCGCGGAACTTGATGGTCAGCAGGTCGACCGCGACCTCGCTGGCGAACTCGCCGGCAAGCAGATTGACGACGCGCTCGACGCCCCCCTCGCCGGAATACGAGACTAGGATCGCCAGTCGCTTCATCACCGCTGGCCCTCGCCGGACGCGAGGCGCCGGCGCCCCCTGGCCAGGGCGACGGCCGTCGCGTCGAACCGCTGCAGATCACTCATTCCAAAGTTCCAGATCGCGCTGGGCTTCATCGGTTCCGGAGGCTCCGGCCGCGCCTTCAGGCCCCATCATCGCCCAAGCGCGTGGTCGGCGGATGACAGCACCGTCAGCCGGTCGCTCGGGGACGGCCGGCGGGCCGTCACTGCGGTCACGAGCAATAAGCGCGCCGCCTCAGCGCGGCCCCGCCCAGCATGTCATCCGCCCGCCGGCGCGGGAAGACAGTCGTCGGCAGCGCGCCATCCGGCGAGGCGTTGATCACCTCGATGCCGGCCTCGCGCGGCGCGCGGGCGGCAAAGCGGTAGTCGTCATGGACCGAGGCATTGAGCCGCCCGGGCGTGCGCTGCGGCAGGCCGATGGCGTCGCGCACCGCCTGGAGATCGCCCTGCAGGTTTCTCGACGCGGCAGACACGATCGACCAGCAGCTCGCGCGGTCCCGGCAGACGCAGGCAGGAGACCGGCGTGCGGAAATGATGGCGTGCGCGGGTCTCCGGGCGTGACAGGCCTCGGCGCACCAAGTCGGCGAAATCGACGTGGCACGCGAGGTGGCGGGCGGCCCAGCGCCGGTCGTCCGACGGGCAGCGCTCACTGCGCACGAAATGCCAGGCCGGGACCGGGCGATCCCGGGGATTGCGCGCGACCGTGAACTTGCGCATCCGTGCGCGGCACGCCGGGCCGCGTCGTGATCGGTGATCGCCGCTGCGTCTGTTCGATCCTGTAAGCGGATGCTGCGGCCGGCGCGACGCTCAGGGCGGCGGCGATGCCAGGTGCCGCGCCATGATGGCCCGCACGCTCGCGCGTTCGCCGGTGAAGCGCGTCGGCTCGGCGAACGACGCGGCGTTCTGCAGCGAGCACTCGTGCAGCCAGGCGCGATAGCTGCGATAGCAGCGGATCAGCTCGGCGCTGTCATCCTTCGACAGCGCGCCGGCCGCGGCCAGCGCCTCGAGCTGGCGCCAGTTGTCGCTCCATTCAGCGATGGCCGCGTCGCGATGGGCGTCGCGCAGCACGAGAAACTGCGTGATGAACTCGATATCGATCAGGCCGCCGTCGCCCTGCTTGACGTCCCAGCGCTCGGCGTTCGACTTGTCGAGCTTGGCGTGCATCTTGGCGCGCATCTCGACAATGTCGTGACCGAGCGTTGCAGGGTCGCGCGGCCGCATCAGCACCTCGCGGCGCAGCGCGGCAAAAGCCTCGGCGATCGCCGGCGTGCCGGCCACGCAACGGGCCCGCGTCAGGGCCTGGTGCTCCCAGGTCCACGCCGACTCGCGCTGGTAGGCGGCGAAGCTCGCGAAGCTGGTCACCAGCAGGCCGGAGCGGCCGTTCGGGCGCAGCTCCATGTCGATCTCGTAGGCGCGGCCGGCCGGCGTCTGCGTCGCCAGCCAGTTGATGACGCGCTGCGCGAGGCGCGCATACCAGACGCCGTTGTTGATCGAACGCGGGCCCTGCGCGGTGTCGCCGTCGAGCTGGTCGCAGTCGTGCACGAACACCAGATCGAGATCGGAGCCGTAGCCAAGCTCGATGCCGCCGAACTTGCCGTAGGCCAGCACCGCGAAGCCGGCCGGCGCGCCGTCGCCGCGCAGCGGCGTGCCGTACTGCGCGCGCATCTCGATCCAGGCGCGTTGCAGCGCCTCGTCGACCAGGGCCTCGGCGAGCCAGGTCAGGCGATCGCTCACCTGCACCAGCGGCAGGCTGCCGGCGAGATCGGCGGCGGCGATGCGCAGCGTCATTTCCTTCTGGTAGCGGCGCAGCAGGTCCATGCCGGATTCGGTGTCGTCGGCCGTCAGGCCGGCGGTGCGGCGCGCCAGTTCCTGCCGCAAGGCCTGGCGATCGGGCGGCGCGTACAGCGTGCGCGGATCGAGCAGCGCATCGAGCAGGGCCGGCGACTGCGCGATGAAGCCGGTCAGCCAGGGACTCGCTCCGCACAGGCGCACCAGCTGCGTGCGCGCCACGGCGTTGTCGCGCAGCAGGGTCAGATAGGTCGAGCGGCCGGCCACCGCCTGCACGACGCTGAGCGTGCGGCTCAGCGCCTGCTCCGGCGCGGCCTGCTCGCGCGCCGCGTCGAACAGCGGGCCGAGCAGCGCCAGCAGTCTCTGCACGGCGCTCTCCGGCATCGCCCGCACCAGGCGCGCGTTGCGCAGCTCGTCGAGCGCGGCGAGCACCTGGCGCGGATCGCGGCCGAAGCCGGCCTCGCCGAGCGCCTCGCAGGCCTCGTCACCCTCGACCATGCGCGACCACAGCGCGCGCACCAGGCGCGCGCTCGCGTGGTCGGCGTCGGCATCGCCGCGCTCGGCGAAGATGGAGTCGAACTGCTCCTGCACGAAACGCCGCACGCCGGCGAGCGCCTGCAGCAGCGCATCCCAGTCCGCGAAGCGCAGCGCCGCGCACAGCGCCGCACGTGCCTCGTCCTGCGTCGGCAGCACGTGCGTCTGCTGGTCGGCGTAGATCTGGATGGCGTTTTCGAGCCGGCGCAGGAAGACGTAGCCGTCGTCGAGCCGCGCGGCGATGGCGGCGTCGAGATGGCCGGCTTCGCCGAGATAGCGCAGCACCGGCCGCAGGCGCGTATCGCGCAGCGCGCTTTCGGCGCCGCCGCGCACCAGCTGGAACGACTGCACGATGAACTCCAGCTCGCGGATGCCGCCGCTGCCGAGCTTGATGTTGTCTTCCTGGCCGCGCCGCGCCACGTCGTCGGCGATCAGGCGCTTGAGATCGCGCAGGCTGCCGATGGCGTTGTAGTCGAGATAGCGGCGATAGACGAAGGGCCGCAGGCTGCGCAGCAGTTCCGTGCCGGCGTCGCGGTCACCCGCGACTGGCCGCGCCTTGATCAGCGCGTAGCGCTCCCATTCGCGGCCGTGCACCTGGTAGTACTCCTCGAGCGCCGAGAAGGACACCGACAGCGCGCCGGCCGAGCCGAAAGGGCGCAGCATCAGGTCGACGCGGAACACGAAGCCGTCGGGCGTCACCGCCGACAGCGCGCGCTGCACCTCCTGCGCCAGCTTGGCGAAGTATTCGTCGGTGCTCAGCGGGCGCGGTCCGTCGGTCTCGCCCGCGGCGCGATGGCAGAAGATGAGGTCGATGTCCGAGGAGAAATTCAGCTCGCGGCCGCCGAGCTTGCCCATGCCGAGCACCACCGGACGGATCGCCGCGCCGGTCTCGTCGCGCGGCACGCCATGGCGCGCCTGCAGACGCCGCTCGCCGGCCTGCAGCGCCGCCTCGATGCAGGCGTCGGCGAGATCGGAGAGGTCGCCGAGCGTCTCGTCGAGCCCGGCCAGACCGGCGAGATCGCGGAAGGCGACGCGCGCCATCTCGTGCCGCCGCAGCAGGCGCAGTTCGCGCAGCAAGGCCGCGTCGTCGTCGAGCGCGGCGATGCGCAGGGCCGCGCTCGCGATGGCGCCGGCCGCGCGGCGCTCCAGCAGCGCGGCGGCGAACGCTTGCGGATCGGCGAGGCGCGCCACCGTCTCGCTGAAGAAGCGGCTGGCGGCGAGCACGCGCGGCAGCTCGGCGGCTATTTCAGGGGCTTGCGCGGCAAGCGCGGCCTGCAGATCTGGCATGGACAAAAGCTCTCCTCTCCCTCTCCCCACGCAAGCTGATTTTTTCTTTCAGACGCTGGCCACATGCAGCGGCGGACGCCGCTGCGCCCAGGGCTGCGCCTGTTCGAGTTGCGCGGCGACGCGGAACAGCAGGCCTTCGCCGCCCGGCGTCGCGCTCAGCTGCACGCCGAGCGGCAATAGGTACCCGCCATCGTCACGCGCCTCGCCCGAGCCATCCATGGCGCCGCGGTCCGGCGCGGCCGCCGGACGCTTCGCGTTCGCGGCGCGGCAGCGCGCCCAGTGCAAGGGCACCGACATCGCCGGCGTGCCGGTCAGGTTGGCGAGCTGGGTGAACGGCACCCACTTCAGATTCTCCTCGACCATCTGCTCGACGATGTCGGTCTTCAGCACCAGGCCCTCGAGGTGCAGCGCGAGCAGCACGCGCAGCACGGCCTGCTGCCAGTCCGGCGTGCGGATTTCGCCGACGCGCGCCGGCGGCATCGCCAGCGTCGGCGTGAGATAGAGGTCGTAGCGCTGGTGGAACTCGCCGAGACGGCGCGCGTAATCGTTCCAGCGCATATAGCCTTCGACGTAGGCATTGGCGCGCGTGGCGCGGCCGAAGGCGGCCATCGCCCGCGTGTCGATCTCGAAAGCGTCGTTGCCGCAGCCGGTGCGGCGCTTGATGTCGTCGAAGGTCGCGGCGCAGGTCGCGAACCACATGGTGATGAAGTCCTTGCCGAGCTGCATGCCGTCGATGTCGGGGTTCGCCTCCTCGACGTGATGGCCGAGCGTCTCGAGCAGGCGCGCCGCCTGCGTCACGGCCTGGATCGCCTCGGCGTCGACCGGCGTGCCGATCGGCGAACGCGTCGAATAGGCGATGGTCAGGCGGCCCGGATCACGGCTCAGTTCGTCGCTGTACGGCCGCTCCGGCGGCGCGATGTGGAACAGCGCGCCAAGCTCCGGACCGTGCGTGGCATCGAGCATCGCCGCGCTGTCGCGCACGCTGCGCGTCAGCACGTGATCGATCACCGCGCCATGCATGCGCTCGACGTAGCGCGGGCCCATCGGCGTGCGGCCGCGGCCGGGCTTGAAACCGAACAGGCCACAGTGCGCGGCCGGGATGCGGATCGAACCGCCGCCGTCGTTGGCGCCGGCGATCGGCACGATGCCGGACGCCACCGCCGCCGCCGCGCCGCCGCTCGAACCGCCCGGTGTGTGCGCGAGGTTCCACGGGTTGCGGCAGGCACCCCAGGCTTGCGCTTCGGTGATCGCCTTGGCGCCGAACTCCGGCACGTTGGTGCGGCCGAACACGACCACGCCGGCGCGCAGCCAGCGCACGATCATCTCGGCGTGTTCCTGCGGCGCGAAGCGCGCGTCCTTGAGCGCGCGATTGCCGTAAGAGGCGGGCACGCCGGCGTATTCCTGGAAGATGTCCTTGGCGAGGAACGGCACGCCGGCGAACGGCCCGGCCAGCGGTTCGGCGGCGCGCGCACGGGCGATGTCGTGCATCGGCGTGACGATGGCGTTGATCTGCGGATTGACCTTGCCGGCCGCGGCGATCGCGGTCTCCAGCAATTCCAGCGGCGTCACCTCGCGGCGCCGCACGAGCTCGGCGAGGCCGAGTCCGTCGTGGCGCGCGTAGTCGGCAATGGACAGCATCTGCATCTCCCGAATGAGGTGCGGCGGAGCATAGCGCAGCGATGCGCGCGCCCGCGGCGCCTCGGCGCCTCGCGCCGCGCCGTTCAGGAACGGAACGGAAAATGAAATAGACCCGCGCCGGCCATGCAGAGCGCCGCCCACAGGTGCGCCGCGAGCCCCGCGACAGCGGCGCAAGCCGCGGTTCGCCAAGGCGAGTCGGCGCCGACGACCTGCAGGCGCTCGGGTCTTCAGGAACGGAAGATGAAGTAGACCGCGCCGGCCATGCAGAGCGCCGCCCACAGGTAGTCCAGCTTGATCGGCTGCTTCATGTACAGCACCGCGAACGGCACGAACACGCCGAGGGTGATGACCTCCTGCATGATCTTCAGCTGCGGCAGCGACAGGGTGCTGTAGCCGATGCGGTTCGCCGGCACCTGGATCAGGTATTCGAACAGGGCGATGCCCCAGGAGATGAGCGCGGCGACGTACCAGGCCTTGTCGCGCAGATCCTTGAGATGCGCGTACCAGGCGACGGTCATGAAAATGTTCGACAGCACGAGCAGGCCGGCGGCCTGCGCCGCGGCAGTGAGATTGATCGGCATGGCGGGAATCCGGGATGTGCAGGCAGTCTGCCGCGCGCCGCGAACGGCGCGCAACAAAAAGGCCGGCGCGCGGCCGGCCTCCTGGCCCCTGCGGCGCTTACAGCGGAACGACCGAGGCCTCGCGCGTGTAATGCACGTAGCCGAGGCTGGCGCCGGCGCGCAGGCCGACGCCGGTGCGGATCGGCGCGAGCACGATGTCGCCGCTCTTCTGATAGTTCACGCCGACGCCGGCGACCACGTACAGGCTGCCGTCGACCGCGGGAAAGCGCTGGAACAGCTGGCTCGACGAGCGCAGGTTGTAGACGAGGGTGAAGACCTTCGAGGCGTTGCCGCCGAAATCCCAGCCCACCGACGGCCCCTGCCAGTACACCTTCTGGCTGTCGCCGCCCTTGAACTGCAGCGTGCCCTTGCCGTAGCGCAGGCCGACGACGATGGCACCGCCACCCTCGTTGCCGTAGATGTAGGCATTCGGCCGGCCATAGTCGGAGAAGGTGCGCTCGATCGCCTTGGCGAGTCCTTCGCTGGACGAGCCGAAGAACTTGGAGGCGGCCTGCGTGACTTCGTCGGCGCTGTAGGTCGCCGATTCCTCGGTCTGCGGCGGCGGCGCGCCCTCGACCGGCTGCGGCGCCTGGATGTCGCCATTGGCCGGCGGCGGATCGTTCTGCCCCGTCGCCGCCTGCGCGGCGAGCAGGCCCGCCGCGAGTGCCAGCCCGAAGCCGATGCTGCGACGCCAGTGCTTGCGCTGGGTATTCATCGTTGTGACTCCATGATGCTGGAAGGCGGCGGCACTAGGCCACAAAGGCTCTTAATCCGGACTGAACTGTAATGCGAATCCATACTGCGCCCTCAGCCGCCGGCGGCGAGGCGCGTGCGCACGAAATCGGCATGCGGCACGAACAGCAGCTCGGCGAGCTGGCGGATCAAGCCTTCCTCGCGCGGCTCGATGCGGCCGTCGGCGAGTGCGACCTGCCAGAGCCAGCCGAGCAGCTCGCGCTTGCCGTCGGCGTCGAGTTCCGCGTTGAGGGCGCTGACGAACTCGTGCAGAGACACCGCGGCGCCGGCGCTCTCGCTGGCGCGCGCCAGCAGCGCTTCGGTCTGTGCGGCATCGAGCTGGAATGCGCGGCCGAGCTGCTCGCGGATCAGCTGCAGCTCGGCCGGGCTGCGCTCGAAATCGGCGCGCGCCGTTTCGAGCAGCAGCACCGCCATCGCCAGGTGGCGGTCGAGCGCCGCCTTCGGCTGCGGCGCCAGGGCCGCCGTCAGTTTCCGCAACAAGCTCATCGTCTCGCGACCGCTTCCTTCAG
This sequence comes from Solimonas soli DSM 21787, assembly GCF_000474945.1. Classification (GTDB taxonomy): domain Bacteria; phylum Pseudomonadota; class Gammaproteobacteria; order Nevskiales; family Nevskiaceae; genus Solimonas; species Solimonas soli. The sequence continues at coordinate 16,052 of NZ_AXDW01000019.1, forward strand.
AACGCGAATCCCGCGCGCAGGCTGTAGACATTGTTGTCGCCGGAACGTTCGTATTCCGGCGTCAGATTGAAGAACAGCATGGCGATGCGCGCGCCGACGAAGAAGCGGGCGGCGTCGACGTCTTCGTCCTCGATGCCGTACAGGGCCTTGACGCTTCCGTTCGGCTTGGCCGAGGACGCCACGTAGCCGACGCCGGCGTATGGCGTCAGGAAGGCGAAGCCCTTCGACAGCACGAGGTCGGCACCCCAGGCCGAGTAGTCGAAATCGTCGACGCCGCTGGTCTTGCTGTAGTTGGCCTCGATCGCCAGCGCCGGAGTCGCCACGCCGCCTTCGAGAATCGCGTAGCGCAGCTGCGCGCCGTACGCTGCCGCGCCGCCGCTGCTGGGGATGCTGGCGTAGAACACGCCGACGTCGAAGCCCAGCGGCAGGCCCTTGTCGAAGACGCCGCCGACCATGCCGATCTCGTCGACGTCGTCGCCGGTCAGCGTGCGCCAGGCGTCCTTGTGCTCGACCGGCACGTAGCTGCCGATCGCGGCGATGCCGACACCGAGCACGCCGGTCGGCTCGGCCGGGCCGAGCATCTTGTAGTTGATTGCGGCGCTGACGTCCTTGGCGGCGTCGTGGAAGGCCTGACGGCAGCCCGCGCCGACCGCCGAGCACTGGATGCTCAGGTCATCGGCCCAGGCAACCGAAGTGGCGAGCGACAGCAGGACGGCGGCGGCGAGATGGCGCATGAGGGGCTCCCGTGTGCATGTTCGTGACGGTGGCCGCAAGGATAGCAGCGCGGTCAGGGCATCGCGCCGAGCTGCGCCTCGATGAAGGGCTGCACCGCGGCGGCCAGATCGGCGAGGCGGTTGTGGAAGAAATGCCCGACGCCGTCCAGGCTGACGATCTGCGGCGGCGGCGCGTAGCCCTGCAGCACCCGCATCGTCTCGTCGTAGCCGACGACGTCGTCGTCGCGGCCATGCACGACCAGCCAGGGACACGGCGGCCGCGCCGGCGGCGCGGCATTGGCGAAATACTTGGCGAACGGCGGCGCGACGCTGATCTGCAGCGCCGGCGACAGGCGCGCGGCGGCGGCGACGCTGACCCAGGCGCCGAACGAAAAACCGGCCAGCAGCAGCGGCCCCGGCGGCAGCCGCGCACGCAGCCACTCGGCGACGAACACGGTGTCATCGGTCTCGCCGCGGCCCTCGTCGTGCGTGCCCTCGCTCTTGCCGACACCGCGGAAGTTGAAGCGCAGCGCGTGGAGTCCGGCCTTCTGCGCGCAGCTCGCGAGCGTGTAGGTGACCTTGTTGCTCAGCATGCCGCCAGCCAGCGGGTGCGGGTGGCAGACCACCGCGCAGCCGCCGCCGGCGCGCGGCACCGCCGGCGCGTTGATCTGCAGCTCGAGGCGGCCGGCCGGGCCTTGGATCAGCAGCGTCCTGCTCTGGCCGGCGGCCGGCAGGAGATCGCCGGCATTGCTGTTGGTGCCGCTCATGCTGCGTTGCCCCTTTCTGGAAAATGCAAAGCGGCCGTCATTCTGCCTCAGCGCCGTCCGGCGATCGCTGCCCTTGCCATGTCCCCGGCCGACCGGTCAGCATCGGCGCCCATGAACGCTCCCGCCGCCGATCTGACATCGCGCTATCCCCGCCTCGCCGAAATGATCGGCATCGATCTGCGGACGCTGGCGCTGTTCCGCGTCGCGCTCGGCCTGGTGCTGCTGTGGTGCTCGCTCAGCGCGTTCCGCGATCTCGCCGCGTTCTGGACCGACGCCGGCGTGCTGCCGCGCACGGCGATGATCGAGTCGGACAGCCAATGGCGGCTGTCGCTGTATCTGGTCAATGGCCAGAGCTGGTTCGTCGGCGCGCTGCTGCTCGTGCAATCGGCCTGCGCCCTGATGTTCGCGCTCGGCTGGCGCATGCGCTGGGCGGCAGTGCTGTCCTTCGTGCTGTGGGCCTCGTTCATCAACCGCAATCCGGTCGTGCTGATCGGCGGCGATCTGCTGCTCTGCTGCCTGCTGTTCTGGTCGATGTTCCTGCCGCTCGCGGCGCGCTACTCGGTCGACGCCGCGCTCGCCACCAACCCGCCGCCGGAAAACGATCTGCACGTGTCGTGGGCGACGCTGGGCCTGCTGCTGCAGGTGATGTCGGTCTACTTCTTCAGCGCCATTCTCAAGTCCGGCCGCGAATGGTGGCCGGACTTCAGCGCCGTCTACTACGCGCTGATGCTCGACCGCCACGCCCTGCCGCTCGGGCACTGGCTGCTGAAATTCCCGGCGCTGATGAAGCTGCTGTCGATCTACGTCTACTTCCTCGAACTGCTCGGCCCCATCCTCATCTTCACGCCCTGGCTGCTGCGCCCGGTGCGCTTCGCGCTGATGCTCGCCTTCATGCTGATGCACGTCGGCTTCCTGCTCTGCCTGCAGCTCGGTCACTTCCCCTTCGTCAGCATCGCTTCGCTGACCGCCTTCGCCGGCGGCTGGCTGTGGGATGCCGCGGCGCGGCGGCGCGCCGCGCGGCAGGACGGCGGCCTGCGCATCTACTACGACCGCGACTGCGGCTTCTGCCTGAAGTCGGTTCTGCTCATGCGCCAGCTGTTCGTGCTGCCGGCGGCGCGCATCGCGCCGGCGCAGGACACGCCGCGCGCGCGCACGCTGATGGAGGCCAACAACTCCTGGGTCGTCATCGATCATGACGAACAGGCGTACCTGAAGTGGCCGGCGCTGACCATCCTGCTGCGCCGTTCGCCGCTGTTCGGCTGGCTGTGGTTCCTGTGGCGCTGGCCGGCGCTGCGTGCGCCGGGCAACGCCGTCTACCACTTCGTGGCCCGCCATCGCGGCGCCTTCGGCAAAGTCAGCGCGCGCCTGCTGCCGCAGCGCGAGACGGCGTTCGCGGTATCGACGTTCTGGGATCGCGTCGCCGGCGTGTTCGTGGTGCTCGTGCTGATCTGGAACCTGCACACCATCAACCTGCTGCCGGCCGCCAGCTATCGCGCGATGACGCCGGCCTTCCGCGTGCTGCGCATCGACCAGCTGTGGAACATGTTCGCGCCCTTCCCGCTCAAGGACGACGGCTGGTGGGTGTTCCCGGCGCATCTCGCCGATGGCCGCGAAATCGATCTGCTGCATCCGCGGCGCGGTGCGCCCGACTACGCCAAGCCGGACAACTACGCGCTCGACCAGGAAAACATCCGCTGGCTGACCTACCGCGGCCGCCTCTGGCAGAAGAACTATGCCGAGCACCGCCGCTGGTACGGGCAGTACCTGTGCCGGCAATGGAACGCCGGCAAGATGGCGACGCCCGAAGGCCGCGGCGAGCGGCTGATGACCTTCAAGATGGTCTACATGCTGGAGCGCACGCCGCCGCCGGGCCAGACGCCGACCGTCGAGCAGCAGGTGGTCTGGCGCCACGAATGCTATCCCGAAGAGACGAAGGGACAGATTCCTTGAGCGCCGCGTCGCCCGCCGCCGGTCTCGAGCTCATCGACATCGGTGCCAATCTCGCGCACGAGAGCTTCCATGCCGACTTCGACGCCATGCTGGCGCGCGCGCGCGCGGCCGGCGTCGCGCGGATCGTCGTCACCGGCAGCTCGCTCGACAGCGCCCGCCAGGCCGTGGAGCTGGCGCGCCGCCATCGCGGCTTTCTCTACGCGACGGCGGGGCTGCATCCGCATCACGCCGCGGAATGGAGCGACGAACTGGCCGCGCAGTTCGGCGCGCTCGCGCGGCAGCCGGAAGTCGTCTCGCTCGGCGAATGCGGGCTCGACTACTTCCGCAATTTCGCGACGCACGAGGAACAGCGTCGCGCCTTCGCCGCGCAGCTGGCGCTGGCCGTCGCGGCCGGCAAGCCGCTGTTCCTGCATCAGCGCGACGCGCACGGCGACTTCCTGGCGATGCTCAGGGAGCACCGCGCGCAACTCGGCGCCGTGGTCGTGCACTGCTTCACCGACACGCGCGAGGCGCTGCACGAGTATCTCGCGCTCGACTGCCACATCGGCATCACCGGCTGGATCTGCGACGAGCGGCGCGGCACGCAGCTGCTCGAAGCGGTGCGCGACATTCCGGATCAGCGCCTGCTGATCGAAACCGACGCGCCGTATCTCCTGCCGCACAACGCGCCGAAGGAACTGACCCGCGCGCTGCACCGGCGCAACGAGCCGGCGCTGCTGCCCTGGGTGCTGCGCAAGATCGCGCAGGCGCGCGGCGCCGACGAACAGGCGCTGGCGCGCCTCACCGCGGCGAACGCGCGCCGCTTCTTCGGCCTTCCGTAGACACCCTGGCCGCACGCATCAGCGCACGCCGCCGGGCTGCGTGAACAGGCGATAGCCGGTCTGGTAGTACGCGACGGCGAGATCGACGAGGTTCTGGTCGAACGGCGCCGGATGGAAATCATCGACATCGCGCGACGGCGGGCCGGCCTTGCGGTGATAGCTCTGCACGTCGACCTCGCGATTGAGGCCGAGGATCGCCATTTCGCCCTCGCGCAGCACGGCGACATCGTGGTTGTGGTTGAACAGCAGCGTGCGCGGACCGCCGTTCCAGTGCAGCACATCCTGGCCGAAGAACGGCGCCTCGTAAGGCAGGCCGAGCAGGCCCATCACGGTCGGCGCGATGTCGAGCTGGCTGGTCAGGGTGTCGATGCGCTGCGGCTGCAGATGGCCCGGCGCGACGATCAGCAGCGGAATCTCGTAGCTGTGCAGCGGCACGTCGGCGGCGCCGTACACGCGCGCGTCGTGGTCGGCGACGATCACGAACACCGTGTTCCGGTACCAGTCGTGCCTGGACGCCTCGTCGAAGAAGCGGCCGATCGCGTAGTCGGCGTAGCGCGCGCCGGCGCTGCGGCCGCCGCCGCGCGGCTTCACGCCCGGCACGCCGTCGGGGAAGGTGAACGGCTTGTGGTTCGACGTCGACATGATGATCGAGAAGAACGGCTTGCCTTCACGGGCGCGCGCGTCGTAGTAGTCGACGGCGTGCAGGAACAGGTCCTCGTCGGACACGCCCCAGATATTGGCGAACTTCGGATTCGGAATCTCGGCACGGTCGCTGATCGCAAAGCCGTTGCCCGAGAAGTAGGCGTTCATGTTGTCGAAGCTGCCGTAGCCGCCGTAAACGAAGCTGGTCTGGTAGCCGTGCCGCTGCAGGACCTCGCCCCAGGTGACGACGTTCTCGTAGCCGGGCCGCTTGACGATGCTCTCGCTGGGGATCGGCGGAAACGAGGCGCTGATCGCCTCGAGGCCGCGCACGGTGCGCGTGCCGGTCGCGTAGGTGTGCGTGAACAGCAGGCCCTGTTTGGCCAGCCCGTCGAAGCGCGGCGTCAGACCGCGGGGATCGCCGTAGGCGCCGACGAACTCGGCACCGAGCGATTCCTCGGTGATGACCACGACATTGAGCTTGCCGAGACCATCGGCGCGCGCCGGAAAGGCACGCGTCACCGTCGACGGATCGGCGCTCTTGAACGGCACGCCGCCGCGCGCCAGATCGGCACGCAGCAATGCGTTGGCGCGCGCCGTGTCGATGGTCTGGTAGAACTGCGGGTATTCGAGCTGGTTGGTGCGGAAGGCCGAGAAGAAGTTGGCCGGGCCGTTGTCGGCCAGCTCGTTGGCGACGCGATTGTCGAACACGTTCAGCGTATCGGCGCGCACGATGCCGACGACCGCGGCGATGGCGACGAGATGCAGCGCGAACCAGCCGCTGCGCGCGAGGAACCCGGGCGCCTTCTGCTCCGGCGCCGGCTTGAGCCAGCGCCACAAGGCCCAGCACAGCAGCGCCGTCAGCACGCCGAGCGCGGCGCTGATGGTGCCGACCGGGTAAGTGTCGCGGATGTTACCGATGACTTCGGTCGGATAGATCAGATAGTCGACGGCAACGAGATTGAAGCGCGCGTTGAACTCGTCGAAGAAGAAATACTCCATCGCCGCCAGGTACAGCATGCCGTAGACGACGAGGCCGCTGACGATGCCGACCAGGCGCAGACCGCCTGGCGCCGCGAACAGGCGCCGCGGCGCCAGCCACAGCACGAAGCCGACCGGCGCGAGCAGGTAGATCGATTCGGCGAGGTCGTTGAGCGCGCCGACCGGCAACACGGCGACCAGCAGGCGCGGCAGGCCGACGTGCTCGCCGTGGCTGAACACCGCCCACAAGACGACGCGGGTGAGCGCGCCGACGGCGAGATATGCGATCAGCAGCGTCAGCAGCACGCGGTAACGGCCGAGCGAATTCTCGGCGCGCTGGGTCTCGGACTCGGTCTCGAAGCGGCCGGCCACGGGGCCCGGAATGACAGCCATGGACAATCTCGGTGAGGTTTGCCGCAGCAGTATCCGGGCAGCCCGTCAACGCACCGTCAACGGAACGTCACCGCCGGGCGCGGACCGCCCTGCGGCGGCCGCTGCACATCGGCCGCTGCGTATGATGCGATGCGCGCCTCTTCGCGCCGCCGACGCCGACATGCCCAAACTCTTCGTCCGCCTGCTGGTCCTCGCGCTGCTGCTGCCCTGCGGCACGCGCGCCGATACGGCGCCCGCCCTGCCGGCCTGCGGCTCGCTCGATCCGATCCGCCTGTTCGGCATCGGGCGCGAGGCGCCGAGACGCTGTGCCGCCGGCGGCGAACGGCATTACGCGCCGCGCCACGGCGGGCTCGGCTATGCCCTGCTCGACATCGAATCCGCGGCCTGCTTCGTGCCGGACGCCTCGTACGCCCTGCTCGACGAGATCGTCGACGAAGCCGCGGCGGCGGTGCGCCCGCTGCTCGCGGCCAGCGATGGCGAGATCACGCGCGCGTTCGCGCTGCAGGCCAGCCGCACCATCGGCGACCTGCTCGCCGCCAAGGGCTTTCGCCTGCACACGCCGACCGTCACGCTCGGCGACGCGCTGGCGGCGCGCAGCGCGCCCGGCACGCCGGCGCGGCACTGGATGGACTGCGACACCTCGGGCTTCATCTACCTGACGATCGCCGAGAACCTGCAATTGCCGCTCGCGCTCGTCGAGATCACGACGGCCAACGGCGAGCACGACTATCTGCGCTGGACGCTGGCGGATGGCGGACGCCTCGAGTGGGACAGCAACGGCCGCGCCGCCTGCGTCACGCCGGCCGGTCTGCCGCCCTTCGAGGGGCGCACGATGACGCGCGACAACGTGCTCGGCGAGGTCTACGCCTTGCGCGCCCATCTGTACCGGCAGCGCGGCGAAACCGCAGCCGCGGCGCAGGACCTGCTGCGCGCCGTCGCGCTGTATCCGGAATCGCCGCGCGCCTCGAACAACTTCGCCTGGCTGGTGGCGACGCAGCCATTCGCCGGACGCGAGCGCTATTTCGCCGCGGCGGTCGCCGAGGCGACGCGGGCCGCGGGCCTGCAGCGCAGCGCGACGCATCTCGACACCCTGGCCTGCGCGCAGGCGGCGCAGGGCGACTTCGCCGCCGCGGTGGCCACGGAAGGCGAAGCCGTCGCGCTCGACGACCGCAAGGTGTACCGCGAACGTCTCGCGCGCCTGCGCGAGCGCCGCGACTGCACGGGTGCCAGGGACTGAGCCGCGGCGCCAGCAAAAACGGCCTGCGCAGAGGCCGTTTCGCCGGTGTGCCCGCGTGCCGGTGGCGCGTGCTCGCCGATACGGGACTTCAGCCCTTCGGCTGCGGCACGATGCGCAGGTACGGCTTCAGGGCCTTCCAGCCGTTGGGGAACAGCTTCTTGGCGTCCTCGTCCTTGACCGCCGGCACGATGATCACGTCCTCGCCCTGCTTCCAGTTCACCGGTGTCGCGACCTTGTGCTGGTCGGTGAGCTGCAGCGAGTCGATGACGCGCAGGATCTCGTCGAAGTTGCGGCCGGTCGAGGCCGGATAGGTGAGCTGCAGGCGGATCTTCTTGTTCGGGTCGATGATGAACACGCTGCGCACGGTGAAGGTGTCGCTGGCGTTGGGATGGATCATGTCGTAGAGGTCGGCGACCTTCTTGTCCGGGTCGGCGATCAGCGGGAAGTTCAGCGCCGCGCCCTGCGTTTCCTCGATGTCCTTGCTCCAGCCGTGATGATCCTCGAGTTTGTCGACCGACAGGCCGATGGCCTTGACCTTGCGCTTGTCGAATTCCGGCTTGAGCTTGGCGGTGTAGCCGAGCTCGGTCGTGCAGACCGGCGTGTAGTTCTTCGGGTGCGAGAACAGCACGCCCCAGGAATTGCCGAGCCAGTCGTGGAAGCGGATGCGCCCTTCCGTGGTATCGGCTTCGAAGTCGGGGGCGATATCGCCGAGTCTGAGCGTCATGTCTTGTCTCCGTCCGGGATGAAGAGGCCGCTATTAAGGACCCGTCGCGCGACGAGTTCAAGGCATAAGAAAAGACCGCTTCGCCCGGGGGCCGGTACGCAGCGATCCTTGCCGCGCTCGCCTCAAGGCACGACCGGCAGCCATACCCGGCTGGCCTGCTCGCCGCCGCGATAGACGCTCTGCGTCGCGGCGCGATAGTCGCCGCGCCCGGCGTCGAAGATGTTGCTCACATAGGTCTGCGGATTGCGGTCGTAGAGCGGGAACAGGCTGGACTGGATCTGCACGCCGATGCGATGGCCGGGCAGGAATACGTGATCGACGTTCGGCAGCTCGAAACGGTAGTGTTCGACCTTGCCCGGCGCCAGCGCCTGCGGCGTCGCGTAGCCGTGCACGTAGCGGCCACGGAAGATCTCGATGCCGACCGGCAATTCGAAACCGGCGACGCCGGGCTTCGAACCCTCCTTGACCGGCTCCGGGATGTCGTCCGGATAGATGTCGATCAGCTTGACGACCCAGTCGCTGTCGCTGCCGCTGGTCGCCGCATACAGCTCGACGGCCGGCGCGCCCATGATGTGCACGGCCTTGCCCAGCGGCTCGCCTTCATAGGCCAGCACGTCCGGGCGGCTCGACACGAAGCGCTGGTCCTGCACCAGCCACGGCTTCCACTGCATGGGGTCGCCCATGTGGATCGGCCGCGGGATGAACGGCACCGGCTTGGCCGGATCGGAAACGTAGTCGTCGTGGCCGGCCTGCGCCGGCTTGTCGAAGCTGGTGCCGAAATCGGCGGTCAGATACAGCGGCGTCGGCGTGCCCATCGGCCAGCGCGGCGATTCGTCCCAGCGATTGGCGCCGGTCGCGTAGCTGATCGCCGCCGGGATGCGCGGATCGGCAGCGCCCTTGAGGTAGTGATCGAAGAACGGCTTGAGCCAGCGCGTGCGGAATTCGGCGGCGGTGTCGCCGGTGAAGATCAGCGCGCCGAGCTCGTAGCCGTAGTGATTGACGCCGGAATGGCGCCACGGGCCGATGACCAGCGACAGCGGCGCCTTGCGCCGCTTCGAGTCGGCGAGCGCCTTGTACATCGCCGGCGCGCCGTATGAATCTTCCTGGTCCCACTGGCCGACGATCAGCATCGTCGGCACCGTCAGCGGACGCTTGGCCATCAGCTGGTCGACCGCCTGCAGCGACCAGAACGGCGTGTACGCCGGGTTCTGCATCAGCTTCTGCACGAACGGCACCGCGTCGAGGCCCCAGGCCCGCGCGAAATCGCCGGCCGAGCCGGCGTTCAGATACAGGGTGTAGTCGTCGCCGGCGCCGTGCGGAATCCCGCTGCCGTCGCCCTTGTCCTCGCTCATCTCCAGCGCATAGTCGAAGCTCGGAAGGCGGAAGGCGCCGTTGTGGAACCAGTCGTCGCCGCGCCAGCCGTCGACCATCGGACTCTGCGGCGCCGCCGCCTTCAGCGCCGGATGCGGATTGATCTCGGCCATCAGCGAGGTGAAGCCGAGATAGCTCGAGCCGATGATGCCGACCTTGCCGTTGCCCTGCGGTACGTTCTTCACCAGCCAGTCGATGGTGTCGTAGGCGTCGGTCGACTCGTCAATGCCGGTATCGTTGAGCGGCCCGGCCAGCGGACGGTTCATGATCCACTGGCCCTCGGAATGGCGCAGGCCGCGGATGTCCTGGTAGACACGGATGTAGCCGTCGTCGACGAATGGCGCGTCCATCGCCGGCAGTACATTGACCAGCTTCTGGCTGGCGGCGCGTGCGGTCGAGCCCTTGGCATCGTATGGCGTGCGCGACAGCAGGATCGGCGCGTTCTTCACGCCCTTCTTCATGAAGATCACGGTGTACAGCTTCACACCGTCGCGCATCGGCACCATCTCGACGCGCTTGATGAAGTCGGCCGACGGCCGCACCGCGTCATAGCTTTCGACGACGTCCGGCGTCATCGGCGTGACGCGCGCCGCGCCTTCGGCGGCGACACCGCCGAGCGGCGACAGGACGAAAAGACTTGCGGCGTACAGCAGCGCGGCACATTTCATCGACGCCTCCATGGCAGATCGGGGAAGCCGCACGATCGGGCCGCGGCGCACCAGCGTCGGAAAATACGCGGATCTCGCCGCAGGCGACAATCGGGGTTTACACGCAGTTCGCGCGGCGCGCGCTGGTCTAGCTAGCGCTGCGCCGCCGCGGCGCGCGTGGTCTGGCGCAGGAAGCGCGCGCTGAGGCCGATCGCGGCGATCGTCAGGCCGCCGATGAAGCCGATCCACACGCCGGCCGGACCGAGGCTCGTGCGCAGCGTCAGCCAGGCCGCGAGCGGAATGCCGATCACCCAGTAGGCGAGCACGGTGATCGCCATCGGCAGGCGCGTGTCCTTGATGCCGCGCAGTGCGCCGTTGGCGGTCGCCTGCAGGCAGTCGACGATCTGGAAGATCGCGGCGTAGCCGAGGAAGCCGACGGCGATCGCCGCGACCGCCTCCACGTTCGTGTACAGGCCGACGATGAGTCGCGGCGCGACGAACATCAGCCCCGCCGAGACCAGCGCGAAGGCCATGCCGATCGCCATGCCGACGCGGCCGCGCAAGGCCACCTGCATCGCATCGCCGGCGCCGGCGGCGTGACCGACGCGCACCGTTGCCGCCATGCCGACCGACAGCGGGATCATGAACATCAGCGAGGCCCAGTTCAGCGCGATCTGGTGCGCCGCCATGGTCTCCGAGCCGAAGTGCGCGACCATCAGGCCGCCGAGCTGGAACAGGCTGGACTCGGCGAACAGGATCGCCGCGATCGGCAGGCCGAGGCGCAGAATCTGCCGGCCGGACGCGCGCCACGGCAGAGGGCCTTCACGCACGATGCGCAGACCGCGCAGCGCCGGCGAGCGGAAATACTGGGCGGCGTAGATGAAGACCATCACGCAATCGGCGGTCGCCAGCGCATAGCCGGCGCCGGCCGGGCCGATCTGCGGCAGCCCGAAGCGGCCATACATCAGCGCGTAACCGAGCACGCCGTTGACGACGAAGCCGCAGAGGCCCGAAACCAGCGACAGGCGCGTCAGGCCGTGCGCGTCGGCGGCATTGCGCTGGACGAAGTTGACGCAGATGGGAATCGGCGCGAAGGCCACCGCGCGCAGATAGCCGCTCGCGTAGGCGCGCGTGTCGTCGGCGAGGCCGAGAATGTCGAGCACCGGCTCGCGCACCGCATGCAGCAGCAGCATCCACAGCAGGCCGACGATGAGCGCCACCAGCAGCGCGCCCCGCACGAACTCGCCGATCTCGGCGGCGTCGCGGCGTGCGCCGAGCCGCTGCGCGACGATCGGCGCCACCGACATGAACAGGCCGGAGAAGAACACGAAGCCGACGAAAAAGATGTTGGCGCCGACGGCGATCGCCGCGAGCTGCGCGGCGCCGAGACGGCCGGCAAGGATCGTGTCGACCGCGCCCATGCTGACGAACGACAGCTGGGCGATGACGATGGGCCAGGCGAGACGGAAATACTCGCGCGCCTCGCGGCGCAGGGCGGAAGATTCGAAGTGCTGCATGGAAACGGACCGCAGGTAATCTCCTGCCGGGGCAGGAACGATGCATAGCCGAGGGCCGCCGCTGACGGCGGGGGCCGCGTAGTCTGGGCATTTTCGCGCGGCAATGCCAGAGTAGCGGCGCTATCCCGCAATGCGCGCCCTGCATGTTCAAGCTGCCGACGACCGCCACCGCGCCCTTCTGTCCTTCCGAAGTCCGCGGTTCGGTCATCGTCCGCGGCGGACTGCCGGCCTGGAAGAAGCTGCTGATGTACGCCGGGCCCGGGCTGCTGGTCTCGGCCGGCTACATGGACCCCGGCAACTGGGCGACCGGCATCGAGGCCGGCGCCCGGTACGGCCATGCGCTGCTCTGCGTGGTGCTGATGTCGAGCCTCGCGGCGATGCTGCTGCAGATGCTCAGCATGAAGCTCGGCATCGCCAGCGGCCGCGATCTCGCGCGCCTGTCGCGCGCGCACTACGGCAGGCGCGCCAAGCTCGCGCTGTGGCTGCTCGCCGAGCTGGCGATCGTCGCCTGCGATCTCGCCGAGGTGCTCGGCTGCGCGCTGGCCCTGCATCTGCTGTTCGGCGTCAGCGTGCTGAGCGGCGTCGTCATCACCGCCGCCAGCACCTTGATCGTCATCGGCCTCAAGGGCCAGGGCTTCCGCAAGCTGGAAGCGATCATGCTGGCGCTGATCGCGACCATCGCGCTGTGCTTCTTCATCGAGCTCTGGCTCACCAGGCCGGACTGGGCGGCGGTACGCGACGGCCTGGTGCCGTCCTGGCGTCTGGCGACCGACCGCGAGGCGATGTATCTGGCGATCGGCATCCTCGGCGCCACGGTGATGCCGCATAACCTCTACCTGCATTCCTCTGTCGTGCAGACGCGTCGCGTCGGCGCCGACGATGGCGCCAGGCGCGAAGCGCTGCGCTTCCTCAGCCTCGACACCATCGTCTCGCTGTCGCTGGCGATGCTCGTCAACTGCGCGATCCTCATCGTCGCCGCCACCGCCTTCCACGGCACCGGCTACGCCGCCGTCGCCAGCATCGAGGACGCCTACCGACTGCTGGCGCCGGTGGTCGGTACCGCGGCGGCGGCGATCCTGTTCGGTATCGCCCTGCTCGCCGCCGGCCAGAGCTCCACGTTCACCGGCACCATCGCCGGGCAGATCATCATGGAGGGCTTTCTCGATCTGAAGATGCCGTGCTGGCGGCGACATCTGATCACGCGCGCACTGGCGCTGCTGCCGGCCTTCGTCGGCGTGATGCTTCTCGGCGAGCGCTCGGTCGGCACGCTGCTGGTATTCAGCCAGGTCGTGCTGAGCCTGCAGCTGCCGTTCGCCCTGTTCCCGCTCGTGCAGTTCACCGGCCGTCGCGACATCATGGGCGCGTTCGTCAATGGCCCGCTCACGAAGCTGCTCGGCTGGGGCCTGTTCGGTGCGATCAGCGCGGCGAATCTGTGGCTGCTCGCGCAGTTCCTGTTCTGAGCCGGCGTTCGCATCGTCCGCGCCGCGACGCTAAGCTTCGCCGATGCCCTCGCAATCCTCTGCCGCCGTGCTGGCGCTGACCTTCGTCAGCTGCCCGGCGGAACACGCCGATGCCGTGGCGCGCACGCTCGTCGAACAGCGCCTCGCCGCCTGCGTCAGCGTGCTGCCGCAGCTGCGCTCGGTCTATCGCTGGCAGGGCGCGATCGAAAGCGCCGACGAGGCGCTGCTGCTGATCAAGCATCCGGCCGAGCGCTTCGACGCGCTGCGCGCGGCGGTGCTGGCCGTGCATCCATACGAACTTCCGGAAATCGTCATGGTCGGTGGCGACGCGGTCCATCGACCGTATCTCGACTGGGTCATCGCTTCGTGTTCCTGAATCTCCCCGCGCGGCACCACGCGCTGGCGTGCGCACTGCTCGTCGCGGCCGCGGCGGCCCAAGCCTCGTCGCCGCTGCTCGAGCGCCGGCCGGCGCTCGATGCGCTGTTGCCGGCCGAGCAGGCCTTCGATCTGCTGCCGATCGAATGGCGCGACGGCGCCTTGCGGCTGAGCTGGAACATCGCGCCCGGTTACTACCTGTATCGCCAGCGCATCCGCGTCGAGGCGCTGGCGCCGGACGCCACCGGCCTGCTGGCGATCCGCCTGCCGGCCGGCATCGATCACGTCGACGAACATTTCGGCGCGGTGCAGATCTACCGCGGCCTGCTCGAGGCCAGCGTGCCGACGCAGGGCACGCCGCGCGCGGCGCTGCGCGTGCGCGTCAGCTTCCAGGGCTGCGCCGACGCCGGCGTCTGCTATCCGCCACGGACGGTCGTGCAGACCGTCGCCGCTCCGCTCCCCACCACGCGTCCGTAACCATGCGCAAGTTCATCGTCATCGCGGTCTTCGCCATCGTCGCCGGCGTCGGCGGCGCGTTCTCGTACTGGTATTTCTCGGCACCGCAGATGGAAGGCGCGAGCGATGTCGCGCCGGCCTTCAGCCTGACGACGCTCGACGGCAAGACGGTTTCCCTGCAATCGCTGCACGGCCACTGGGTGCTGCTGAACTTCTGGGCGTCGTGGTGCGCGCCGTGCATGGACGAAGTGCCGCATCTGGTCGCCGCACAATCCAATTACGCCGGGCTCGGGCTGCAGATCGTCGGTGCGGCGCTCGACGAAGCGAAGGCGATCGAACCGCTGGTGCGGCGCTTCGGCATCAACTATCCGGTCACCGCCGATTTCGCGACCGCGGAAGCGGCGATGCGCGCTTTCGGCAACGACAGGGGCGCACTGCCCTTCTCCGTGCTCATCGATCCGGACGGCTTCATCGCCGAACGCGTGCTGGGCGGCATGAGCGCCGCACAGCTCGAAGGCCTGCTCAAGCGCCACCTCGGCCGCTCCTGAACATTCGTTTGACAACTAACGGCGAAAAGCCTCGATCTTGTAGGTAACTGCTGGCAAAACGTCCTCCCGCTTGTTTTTGCGCAGGGGCGTGGGCAGAATCGATCCATTCTGAAAACGAGACGCCCTGCTTGAGCCATCTGCTGCTGATCAACGGTCCCAATCTGAACCTCCTGGGAACCCGCGAGCCGGAGGTCTATGGCCGGCAGACGCTGGCGGACATCGAGCGCGACCTGGCCGCCGAAGCCGCCCGGCTCGGCCATCAGCTGGCGGTCTTCCAGAGCAACCACGAAGGGGCGCTCGTCGACCGCATCCAGCAGGCGCGTCAGGACGGCGTGCGCTTCATCCTGATCAATCCGGGCGCCTACACGCACACCAGCGTGGCGCTGCGCGATGCCCTGCTCGGCGTGGCGATTCCGTTCATCGAGGTGCATCTCTCGAACGTCCACGCCCGCGAGCCGTTCCGCAAGCATTCGTATCTTTCCGACATCGCCTTGGGCGTCATCGCCGGCTGCGGAGCACTGGGCTATCGCCTGGCGCTCACGGCCGCGCATGAGCGCCTTTCGCAGACCTGACGACGTCCCTGAGGAGGGGCAACATGGATTTACGCAAGATCAAGACGCTGATCGACCTCGTCGAGCAATCCGGCATTTCCGAGCTGGAAGTTCGCGAAGGTGAAGAGTCAGTGCGCATCAGCCGTCAGACGATGGCGGTGCCGGTCCAGCAGTTCACCCCCGCGCCGCCGGCTGCGCTGCCCGCCGCGCCGGCGCCGGCCGCCGCTGCGCCGGTCGCCAAGGTCGACAACCGCCACATCATCAAGGCGCCGATGGTCGGCACCTTCTATCGCGCGCCGTCGCCGGGCGCCAAGTCGTTCGTCGAAGTCGGCCAGACGGTCAAGGCCGGTCAGGTGCTGTGCATCATCGAGGCGATGAAAATGCTCAACCAGATCGAGGCCGACAAGGCCGGCGTCATCGTCGAGATCCTCGCGGAGAACGAAAAGCCGGTCGAGTTCGATCAGCCGCTGTTTGCCATCGAGTAAAGCGCAATGGCAAACCTCTTCCTGTCTTGCGATCACGTCATCGCCGGAGACTTCCGGCCATGAAAGAGATCAAGAAAATCCTCATCGCCAACCGCGGCGAGATCGCCCTGCGCATCCTGCGCTGCTGCCGCGAACTCGGCATCAAGACGGTCGCCGTGTACTCGACCGCCGATCGCGAGCAGAAACACGTGGCGCTCGCCGACGAAGCGGTGTGCATCGGCCCGCCGCAGGCCGGCCGCAGCTATCTCAACATGGCGGCGATCATCTCCGCCGCCGAGGTGACGCAGGCCGACGCCATCCATCCGGGCTACGGCTTTCTCTCCGAGAACGCCGACTTCGCCGAGTCGGTCGAGAAGTCGGGCTTCATCTTCATCGGCCCGAAGCCGGAGACCATCCGCCTGATGGGCAGCAAGACCAACGCCAAGGCGGAAATGATCGCCGCCGGCGTGCCTTGCGTGCCGGGTTCCGACGGCATCCTGCCGGAGGACGACGACGAATGCCTGCGCATCGCCGCGAACGTTGGCTATCCGGTGCTGATCAAGGCGGTGTCCGGTGGCGGCGGCCGTGGCATGCAGGTCGTGCGCAACGAGAGCGAGCTGCTCGGCAAGATCCGCATCGCCCGCACCGAAGCGCTCAACGCCTTCAAGGACGCCTCCGTGTTCATGGAGAAGTACCTCGAAGTGCCGCGCCACATCGAGTTCCAGGTGCTGTCCGACGGCCAGGGCAACGCCATCCATCTCGGCGAGCGGGACTGCTCGATGCAGCGCCGCAATCAGAAGGTCGTCGAGGAATCGCCGGCGCCGGGCATCACCGACGAGCAGCGCGCGGAGATCGGCGCACTATGCGTCGCCGCGTGCGTGCGCATGGGCTATCGTGGCGCCGGCACCTTCGAGTTCCTCTATGAAGACGGTCGTTTCTACTTCATCGAGATGAACACGCGCATCCAGGTCGAGCATCCGGTCACCGAGATGGTCACCGGCGTCGACCTGATCAAGGAAATGATCCGCATCGCCGACGGCAAGCCGCTGAAGAAGAAGCAGGCCAACATCAAGCTGCGCGGTCACGCCATTGAATGCCGCATCAACGCCGAGAACGCGCGCACCTTCGTGCCCTCGCCGGGCGAGATCAAGAAGTACCACGCGCCGGGCGGCCCGGGCATCCGTCTCGATTCGCATTGCTACGCGGGCTACAAGGTGCCGCCGCATTACGATTCGATGATCGGCAAGCTGATCGCCTACGGCTCCGACCGCAAGAGCGCGATCGCGCGCATGCGCCAGGCCCTGGCCGAGATGATCATCGAAGGCATCCAGACCAACATCCCGCTGCAGCGGCGCATCATGTCGGACGCCGTGTTCAAGGAAGGCAAGCACCAGATCCACTATCTCGAGCACATGCTCGAGCAGTGGGTGAACGAGGAGTGAGTGACGCCGGCACGCCTTGAACGGCAGGCCTGCGCCGCGAACGCCCGGCCGGCGGTCGATCCGCATGTGCCCACAGTCGGGACGGCCGCGACGAAACAGGAAAAAGCCCCGGCCCGCCGGGGCTTTTTCGCTTCTGCAGCGCATGGTCAAATGCCGGTGCCGAGTGGCGGCGCAGCAATAGGCAGCCGCAGGGGCGCTCACTAAGCTCGCCGCCATTCCCGGATGCTCATTCAGCAGGAGATGTCTCGATGAAACCCTACGGCCGCAAGGTGGCGATTCTCGGCGGGTCGCGCATTCCGTTCGCCCGGTCCAACACCGCCTACGCGACGAAATCGAACCAGGACATGCTGACCGCCGCGTTCAAGGGCGTGGTCGACAAGTTCCAATTGCACGGCGAGGCGATCGGCGAAGTCGCCGCCGGCGCGGTGCTGAAGCACTCGCGCGACTTCAATCTGTGCCGCGAATCGTTGCTGTCCTCGGGCCTGGCTCCGGAAACGCCAGCCTATGACCTGCAGATGGCCTGCGGCACCGGCCTGCAGGCGGCGATCAACATCGCCAACAAGATCGCGCTCGGCCAGATCGAATCCGGCATCGCCGGCGGCACCGACACGACGTCCGACGCGCCGATCGCGGTCGGCGAAAAGCTGCGCAAGATCCTGCTCGAGATCAACCGCGCGAAGACCGCCGGCCAGCGTCTCGCCGCGCTCGCCAAGTTCCGTCCGGCGATGCTGGCGCCGCAGATTCCGACCAATGGCGAGCCGCGCACCAAGATGAGCATGGGCCAGCACACCGAGGTGATGGTCAAGGAATGGAAGATTCCGCGCGAAGCGCAGGACCAGCTCGCCTACGAGTCGCACAAGAAGGCGGCGGCGGCCTGGGAGGCGGGCTTCTACGACGATCTCGTCGTGCCGTTCTCGGGCCTGTCGCGCGACAACAACCTGCGTGCCGACATCACGCTCGAGAAGCTGGCGTCGCTGTCGCCGGCCTTCGATCGCAAGTCGGGCCAGGGCACGCTGACCGCCGGCAACTCGACGCCGCTCACCGACGGCGCCTCGGCCGTGCTGCTCGCGTCTGAAGACTGGGCGAAGGCGCACGGCTTCAAGCCGCTGGCCTACATCACGCACGCCGAAACCGCGGCCGTCGACTTCGCCGGCCGCAAGCACGAGGGCCTCTTGATGGCGCCCGCCTACGCGGTCGCGCGCATGCTGAACCGCGCCGGCCTCAAGCTGCAGGACTTCGACTTCTACGAAATCCACGAAGCGTTCGCCGGCCAGGTGCTGTGCACGCTGAAGGCCTGGGAAGACCCGAAGTTCTGCAAGGAAAAGCTCGGTCTCGACGCGCCGCTCGGTTCGATCGATCGCGCCAAGATGAACATCAAGGGCGGCAGCCTCGCCGCCGGCCATCCGTTCGCCGCGACCGGCGGCCGCATCCTGGCCACGCTCGGCAAGATCATCGACGAGAACAACGGCGGCCGCGGCCTGATCTCGATCTGCGCCGCCGGCGGCCTCGGCGTGACGGCGATCGTCGAACGCGCCTGATCCTCGACACGCGCGCGTGAAAGGCCCGGCTCCGGCCGGGCTTTTTGTTGCTGCTGCTGCGCCGGCGTCTGGTGGTCTTTCCGCTCGGGCGCCTGGCTGGCTTTGTGCATAATCCGCGGAGACCCCGGGGGAGCCGAACCGATGAGCCTGCTGCGCACCAAGCCGTTCAAGCCCGACCACGGTAACGAACGCGGCCTCAAGCGCGTGCTGACGGCGTGGGATCTCGTGCTGCTCGGCGTCGGCGCCGTGATCGGCGCCGGCATCTTCGTGCTGACCGGCATCACGGCGGCGACGCAGGCCGGCCCGGCGGTCATCCTGTCATTCCTGGTCGCCGGTTTCGCCTGTGCCTGCGCGGCGCTCGCCTACGCCGAACTGGCGAGCGCGGTCGGCGGCGCCGGTTCGGCCTACGGTTACGGCTACGCGAGCCTCGGCGAGCTGCCGGCCTGGATCATCGGCTGGATGCTGCTCTGCGAATACATGGTGGCGATCCCGGCGGTGGCGACCGGCTGGTCCGGCTATGTCGTCAACGCGCTGCAATCGATCGGCGTCGGCCTGTCGCCCTTGCTGACCCACGGCCCCGACTGGTTCGGCAGCAGCGCGGCGGGCGCCGGGCTGATCAACCTGCCGGCCTTTCTCATCGTCCTCGTCATCGGCCTGCTGCTCGCCTCGGGCGCCAAGGCCAGCGCCATGTTCAACGCCATCATGGTGGCGGTGAAAGTCGCGGCGATCCTCTTGTTCATCGGCGTCGCCGTATTCCACATCAACCCGGCGAACTGGTCGCCGTTCATTCCGCCGCTGGAGGTCTCGACCACCGACGCGAGTTCCGGCTTCAGCTGGGAAATGCGCTTGATCGACGCGATCAAGTACGGGCTCGGCTTGGGCGCCGGCGGCGAAACACACTTCGGCGTGGTCGGCATCATGACCGGCGCCGCGACCATTTTCTTCGCCTATCTCGGCTTCGACGCGGTGTCGACCGCCGCCGAGGAGACGCGCAATCCGCAGCGCGATCTGCCGATCGGCATCATCGGCTCGCTGCTGCTGTGCACGGCGCTGTACATCATCGTCTCGATCCTGCTGACCGGCATCGTCAACTACCGCGAACTCAACGTGCCTTCGCCGGTCGCGCACGCCTTGCTGCAGATCGGCCAGTCCTGGGTCGCCGGCATCATCTCGATCGGCGCCATCGCCGGGCTCACGACCGTCATTCTCGTCATGTACTTCGGCCTGACGCGCGTGCTGTTCGCGATCGCGCACGACGGCCTGCTGCCGAAGTTCTTCGCCTACGTGCATCCGAAGACCGGCACGCCGGTCGGTTCTATCGCCACCGCCGGCCTCATCATGCTGGCGTTCTCGGGCTTCGTGCCGCTCGGCAAGCTCGCCGAGATCGCCAACATCGGCACGCTGGGCGCGTTCGTCGTGGTCTGCGCCGGCGTCATCGTCATGCGCCGCACGCATCCGGACATGCCGCGCCCGTTCCGGACACCCGCCTCGCCGCTGATTCCGGCGCTGGGCGTACTGTCCTGCGGCTACCTGATGCTGAACCTGGTGACGTTCACCTGGGCGGCGTTCGGCGTGTGGATGCTGCTCGGCCTCGTCGTCTATTTCGGCTATTCGCGCACGCACAGCGCGCTCGCGATCAACGCCCCCTGACGCGCAGCCCTTCAAGGCGGAGCGGCCGCACGCGTATGATCCGGCGATGACCGTTCCATCCGCCTCATCGTCCTCGCCCGGCGCCGTTGCCGAACATGCGCGCGTGCAGCGCAGCGGCGTGCTGCTCGCCAATCTCGGCACGCCGGACGAGCCGACCGCGCCGGCGATCCGTCGCTACCTGCGCGAGTTCCTCAGCGATCGTCGCGTCGTCGAGATTCCGCGCGCGCTGTGGTGGCTCATCCTCTACGGCTTCATCCTGCCGTTCCGCCCGCGGCGCCTCGCGCACGCCTACCAGAGCGTGTGGACGGCCGAGGGCTCGCCGCTGCTCGCCATCAGCCGTGCCCAGCAGGCCGGCCTGCAGGCGCGGCTCGGCGGCGGCGGTCATGATGAGGTGCCCGTCGCGCTCGGCATGCGCTACGGCAATCCCTCCATCGCCAGCGCGATCGACGATCTCGTCCGGCGCGGTGCGCGGCGCATCGTCGTGTTGCCGCTGTATCCGCAATATTCGGCGACGACCACGGCGTCGGTATTCGATGCCGTACTCGCGCGCGTCCAGCCCATGCGCTGGTGGCCCGAGCTGCGCTTCGTCAACGGCTACCACGACCGCGCCGACTACATCGCCGCGCTCGCCGACTCGGTCCGTGCGCACTGGCAGCGCCACGGCCGCGGCGAGCACCTGCTGATCTCGTTCCACTCGATTCCGCTGAATTACCTCGAAGCCGGCGATCCGTACTACTGCTTCTGCCAGAAGACCGCCCGCCTGCTGGCCGAGGCGCTGGACCTCGCGCCGGATGTGTGGAGCCTCAGCTTCCAGTCGCGGCTCGGCAAGGCGAAGTGGTTGTCGCCGTACACGGACGTCACCGTCGAGCGTCTCGGACGCAGCGGCGTGCGCACGCTGGACACGATCTGCCCCGGCTTCTCGGCGGACTGCCTGGAGACGCTGGAGGAAGTGGCCTTGCGCTACGGCGAGGCCTTCCGCGCCGCCGGCGGCGGCGAGCTGCGCTACGTCGCCGCGCTCAACGCCGGCGAGCGCCACCTCGATCTGCTCGCGGCGCTGGCACGCGATCACCTCGCCGGCTGGGCGCCGGCGGCGGCGCCTGACGCGCACGCAGCGTCCGACGCGCGCGTCGCGCTGCTGCGGCGCGGCTTCTGAAGCCAGCCTCGGCCGCGCCGCAAACAAGAAGGCCCTCCGCGCGGAGGGCCTTCTGCTCGACGGCGAACCGGCGCCTTACTGCTTGCCGACCTTCGCGCCGGCCTCGACGCTGAGGCCACCGTTCGCCGCATCGGCCGTGCCCTGAACCGCACCGCCGACGGCGCCGCCCACCGCGCCGAGCGTCGATCCGGCGGCATTCACCGCCGACTTGCCCGCTTCCTTGGCCTTGTGACCGGCCTTCTTGGCGCCGGCACCGACTTTCTGCGCGCCGGCCTTGGCGGCTTCACCCGCCTTCTGTCCCGCACCGACCGCGGCGTCCTTCGCCGTGCCGACGCCCGCCTCGACCTTCGCCGCGGCGTCGTGCGCCGCGTGCTGTCCCATGTCGTGCATGTCGTGCATGCCCTGCATGGCGGAATTGGCGTTCGCGTCGGCATCGGCCTGCGCGGCGGCCGGCGGCACCGACGCGTCGACCTTGACGCCGGCTTCGACGCCGGCAGCGAGGACCGGCGCGCTCAGCCCGGCACCGATGACGAACACCGCAATCGCGGAATAACGGGTTTTCATGGAAATCTCCTTGAATGATCGAAACGCCATGCCGGCATCTGCCGGCCGCGGCGTGGCGCGACTATAGGGCAGCCGACGTCAATGTCGTGTGTCGGAAAAAGTCGCCAGCCGAGCAACGGCCTCGTCGATGAAAAAGAAAACCCTCCGCTGCTCGCGCAGCGGAGGGTTTCACCATCAGACAGCGTGTCGCTTATTCGCCGCGGGTGCGCGTCTCGGCACGGCGGTTCTGCGCACGACCTTCTTCGGTGTCGTTGGTCGCGACCGGCTTCGACTCGCCGTAGGCGTAGGTGTTGAGACGGCCCGGCTCGACGCCCTTGCCCAGCAGATACTGCTTGACGGCGTTGGCGCGGCGCTCCGACAGGCCCTGGTTGTAGCCGTCGGTGCCCGTCGAGTCGGTGTGGCCCGACACGTCGACCTTCAGCGCCGGATACTTCTGCGCGACCTGATTGATGACATTGGCCGCGTCATCGAGCATTTCCTTCGCATAATCCGAGAGATCGGACTTGTCGAACTCGAAGTGCACGTCCTCGAAGCGCAGATCCGCGCCCGAACCGGTGATCTTGAAGCGGCCGGAACCGAGCGTCGTCGGGCAGCCCTTGTCGTCGACCGCGACGCCAGGCGGCGTACCCGGGCACTGGTCGAGGCCGTCCGGCACGCCGTCGCCGTCGGAATCGACCGGGCAGCCCTTGGCATCGACCTTCACGCCCTTCGGCGTACCCGGGCAGAGATCGGCATCATCCGGCACGCCGTCGCCATCCGAATCCTTGATTTCGGCCACCGGCTTGACCGGCTTGCTGCCGATCGCCGAAACGAGGCTCAGCTTGATGACCGGCTCGCCGAAGCTGCCGTAGCCCTTGAAATCGGTGTCGATCCAGCGGTAGCGCGCATCGAGGCGCATGCCGAGGCTGTCGTCGAAGAACGAGGACTTGAAGTACTTGAAGAAGCCGAAGCCGGCATCGACGAACGGATCGGTCGACGTATCGTCGCCGAACCCGACCGGGGGATTCTTCAGCTTGTTGTACATGCCGCCGACGCCGATGCTGGCGTAGGGCGAGAATTTCGGATTGCGCGAGTAGAAGAACAGGCCGTCCAGCTTCAGGCCGTACTGGCGCCAGCTGTTCGGATCGCTGGCACCGTCGCTCTTGAACTTGTCCCAGGAGCCCTGGACTTCCCAGCCCCAGTACTGGTTGATCGCGGCGCCGAAGCCGAGGAACGAACCATTGCCGTTCGAGGAGTTGCGGTCGCTGTCCTCGAAAGTGTACGTGTAACCGCCATCAATGTACGGCCGCATTTCCTGCTCGGCTTCCTGCGCCAGAACCGGCATGGCGCAAGCGGCAAGCAGGAACGCAAGTCCGGCACGGTGCATTTTTTTCATCGCCGAATCTCCCAACCTCTTGTTGTCCAGACAGACAGAAAGCGTGTGCTGCGGCAGTCATTATACGCAGCAGTTTTTGCACTGCAGCGAAATGCCGGGGACAGCCCTGTCCAACCCCGACTTGCCAGCAACACCTCGAACGTCCATTCTGCCGCGCAAACTGGAACTTTTCCAGCGAGTTGCGCGAACAAAAACAGAAATGAGCGAATTCCTTACCGCCTACGGCCTGTTCCTCGCCAAGGCCGTGACCTGGATCACAGCGATCGTCCTGGTCAGCGTTTTCCTGATCACCCTGCTGCGCAGCGCACGCAGCGAGGCCGGACCGGAGCGGCTCGACATCCGCAGCCTGAATCGTCGCTACGAGGGCCTCGCCGACGCCATTCGTGAGGAAATCCTCGACGGAACCGCGCTCAAGCATCTGCATAAGCAGCGCAAAACCGATGCCAAGCTGCGGGCGAAACGCGACAAGGACGGCCAGCGCGAAGCGCGGCCGCGGGTCTATACACTGCAATTTCGCGGCGATCTGCAGGCCTCGGCGGTCGAGTCCCTGCGCGAGGAAGTCAGTGCCGTGCTGCAGGTGGCCGAAGCCGGACGCGACGAAGTGGTGCTGCGCCTCGACAGCGAGGGCGGCATGGTGCACGGCTACGGCCTCGCCGCCTCTCAGCTTGCCCGATTGCGGCACGCCGGCGTGCGCCTCACGGTCGCCGTCGACAAGGTCGCGGCCAGCGGCGGCTATATGATGGCCTGCGTCGCCGATCGCATCCTCGCCGCGCCGTTCGCGATCGTCGGCTCGATCGGCGTGGTCGGCCAGCTGCCCAATTTCAACCGCCTGCTCAAGCGTTTCGACGTCGATTACGAGCTGCATACGGCGGGCGATCACAAGCGCACCCTGACCCTGTTCGGCGAGAACAGCGAAGCGGGTCGCGAGAAGTTCCGCGCCGAAATCGAAGAGACGCACCGCCTGTTCAAGCGCTTCATCGTCGAATTCCGCCCGCAGCTCGACATCGACCGCGTCGCCACCGGCGAGCACTGGTTCGGCACGCAGGCCCTCGACCTGCGGCTGGTCGACGCGCTGCAGACCAGCGACGATTACCTGCTGTCGCGCGTCAAGGACGCCGACTTGTACAGCCTGCAGTTCCGCCGCCGCCAGCCGCTGGCGCAGCGCCTTTCGGAAGGCCTGGTGCGTCTCGGCATCGGTCTGCGCCGCAGCGTCGAGGAAACGACGTTGCCGCGCTGGCATTGATCCTTCCCCCAATCGTACCGGAGGCACTCCATGAAACTGACGAGCCGCAGCCTGTCGCGCAGCGGACGCATCCCCGGGCGCTGCGCCTTCGCCGTGCAGGCGCCGTTCGGGCATGTCCGCATGTCGGAGAACCGCAATCCGCATTTGCGCTGGAGCGGTGCGCCGGCGGCGACGCAGAGCTATGTACTGACCTGCATCGACGCCGACGCGCCGACCCGGCCGGACAACGTCAATCGGCAGGGCCGCGTCGTGCCGGCCAGCCTGCCGCGCGCCGAATTCGTGCACTGGCTGATGGCGAACATTGCGCCCGGCGTCAACGAAATCGCCGAAGGTGCTTGCAGCCAGGGCATCGTCGCGCACGGAAAGACCGCGCCGGCCGGCCCGCAGGGCGCCGTCCAGGGCCTCAACGACTACACCGGCTGGTTCAAGGGCGACGCCGCGATGGAAGGCCGCTACCTGGGCTACGACGGGCCATGTCCGCCGTGGAACGACGCCATCGTGCATCGCTACACTTTCGAGGTGCTGGCGCTGGACGTCGCGACGCTGGCCCTGCAACCCGGCTTCACCCTGGCCGAGCTGCGTCAGGCCATCGACGGTCACGTGCTGGCGCGCGCCGCCCTGGTCGGCCGTTACAGCCTCAACCCGGCCATTGGCCTGCGCTGAAGCGCGACCATAATCGGAAACTATTGCCACCGGCGGCGGTCTACACGCCGCTGCCCATCCGCAGCCTGACCCCGAGATTGATTCCCGATGTCCAAAGAATTCGCCGTCAAGCTCATTGCTCCGCTCGCGGTTTCGGCGTCCATCCTCGGCGCCGCTTTCATGATTTCCTCGGCGCCGCCGAGCGCGCACGCCGACATCCCGGTCACGCCGCAGCAGCAGCAGCTGCCCGTCGTCGGCGGCGTGCCGTCGCTGGCGCCGATGATCAAGCCAGTGCTGCCGGCCGTGGTCAATATCTCGGTGACCGGCGAGGTCGAAGTCCGCAATCCGCTGATGGAAGACCCGTTCTTCCGCCGTTTCTTCGACGTGCCCGACCAGCCGCAGGAGCGCGAGTTCCAGTCGGTCGGCTCGGGCGTGATCATCGACGCCGGCAAGGGCTACGTGATCACCAACAATCACGTCGTCAAGGACGCCAAGGAGATCAAGGTCCGCCTCAATGACGATCGCGAGTTCGAGGCCAAGCTGATCGGCCGCGACGACGGCACCGACATCGCCGTGCTGCAGATCAAGGCCGACAAGCTGACCGCCCTGCCGCTCGGCAATTCCGATGCGCTGCAGGTCGGCGATTTCGTGGTCGCCGTCGGCTCGCCTTACAACCTGCGGCAGACCGTCACCAGCGGCATCGTTTCGGCGCTCGGCCGCACCGGCATCAGCGACGGCTACGGCGA
This sequence comes from Solimonas soli DSM 21787, assembly GCF_000474945.1. Taxonomy (GTDB): domain Bacteria; phylum Pseudomonadota; class Gammaproteobacteria; order Nevskiales; family Nevskiaceae; genus Solimonas; species Solimonas soli. The sequence continues at coordinate 42,019 of NZ_AXDW01000019.1, forward strand.
TTTCATCCAGACCGACGCCTCGATCAACCCCGGCAACTCTGGCGGCGCGCTCGTCAACCTCAAGGGTGAACTGGTCGGCGTGCCGTCGATGATCTTCTCGCAGTCCGGCGGCAACGTCGGCATCGGCTTCGCCATTCCCGTCAACCTGGTCAAGACGATCATGGCGCAGCTGATCGACCATGGCTCGGTCGAGCGCGGCCGCATCGGCGTCGTCGGCGGCCAGGAAGTGACGCCGGAGCTCGCCAAGGCGCTCAATCTGCCGAGCAGCCGCGGCGCGCTGATCGGTCGCGTGGTGCCGGGCTCGCCGGCCGAAAAGGCGGGCCTCAAGGCCGGCGACCTCGTGGTCGCCGCCAACGGCAAGGACATCACCGACTTCGCGCAGCTGCGCAGCATCGTCGGCCTGATGCGCGTCGGCGAGAAGGTCGATTTCAAGCTCTATCGCGACGGCAAGCTGAAGAACGTCACGGTGACGGTCGGCAAGGATACGCAGCAGGCGATGACGGTCACCAAGGACGTCTCGCCGCGCCTCGCCGGCGCCACCTTCGCCCCGGTCGACGACAGCATGCGCGACGACGACATCGACAGCGGCATCGTCGTGAAGTCCGTGCAGCCGAACTCGGCGGCCGCCAAGGCGGGCCTGCGTCCGAACGACGTCATCATTGCCGTCAACCGCCAGCCGGTGACGACCATGGAGGACTTCAACAAGCTGATTTCCGGCAAGGGCCAGCTGCTGCTGCAGCTGCGTCGCGGACCGGGCGCCTTGTTCCTGCTCCTGCAGTAAGCGGCGCATAGCGCGACAGACGCCGGCAGCGCCACGCCGGACGGGCGGCGGCCTTATACTGAGGCTGCCGCCCTTTGTTTTTCCGAAGCAATGATCGAAGCCGAACTGCAACAGCTCGAGGACCGCGTGCAACGCCTCATGGCGGCCTATCGGCAGGCGCGCCTCGAACAGAAGCGAGCCATCCAGGAACGCGATCGCGCCCTGGCGCTGAACGCCGAGCTGCGCCGGCGCATCGAAGGCATCGTCGAGCGTGTGCGCTCGCTCGAATCGGAGCAGGAATCATGACCGCCAACAAGGACGCGAGCGAACCGCTCAGCATCACCGTGCGCATCATGGGCAAGGAGTATGCGGTCGCCTGCCCGCCCGACGAGCACGAGGCGCTGATCAAGTCGGCCGATTATCTCAACGAGCGCATGACCAGCATCCGCAAGCGCGGCAAGGCGCTCGGCGCCGAGCGCATCGCCGTGATGGCGGCGCTCAACATCGCGCGCGAGTTGCTCGAACTCAAGGGCGTCGAAGGCGTCGCGCAGCCGGACCCGGCGACGGTGCAGCGCCTGCGTCAGCTCGCGCTCGACATCGACTCGACGATGTCTCTGGAGTGACGAGCGGTACGAGCGCATGCGCTTCGCGTGATATTCTGTGGCCGTGTCTCCTGCAGTGTTCGCGAATCGGTTTGGTACCCTTGAGCCTATTTGCAAAACCCCGGGAGCCGTAACCACGCCGGGCGTGCAGGCCCACCACGCAGTGGGAAGCCCGAAGGCATGGCGAGGTGCCCACTTGAGACTACGTCTCAAGGTCGATGACCGATGACGGCACAGGCGGGAGACACCTATTTCCTCAAGCAGGCGCTGCGCCGCGAACTTCGCGCGCGGCGCCTGTGCGTTTCCGGTGCCCGCAAGGCGCGCGCATCGGCACAGGCGGCACAGCAGGCCCTGCGCCTGCTGCTCGCGCTGCGCGCGCGCCGCGTCGCCGTCTATCTCGAGTACGGCAGCGAACTGCCGACGCGAGCGCTGCTCGCTCTCCTGCAGGCGCATGCGCTGCGTGTCGCGGTGCCGCGCATCACCGGCCCCGGCGCCATGCACTTCGAATGGCTGCGCGCCGGCACGCCGCTGCGCCGCAACCGCTACGGCATCGCCGAACCGGCGCGGCGCGGCGCGCGGGCCTGGCGCCGGGAGTTCGATGCCATCGTGCTGCCCCTGCTCGGCTTCGACATGCATGGCAACCGGCTCGGCACCGGCGGCGGCTACTACGATCGCTGGCTGGCGCGGCCGCGCAGCACGCCGCGTCCGCGTTATCTCGGCTACGCTTACGCGATCCAGCAAGTCGAACAGATTCCGCGCGAGCCCTGGGACGTGAAGCTCGATGCGGTCATCACCGAAAAAGGGACCCTATGGCCTACTGGTTGATGAAGTCCGAGCCCGATGCCTTCTCGATCGACGATCTCGCGGCGCGTCCGAAGCAGACCGAACCCTGGAACGGCGTGCGCAACTACCAGGTGCGCAACATGTTCCGCGACCAGTTCAAACCCGGCGACGAGGCCTTCTTCTATCACTCGAGCTGCGAGCTGCCCGGCATCTACGGCCTGATGAAGGTCGTCAGCGCGGCGTATCCCGATCCGACCCAGTTCGATCCGAAATCGGACTACTACGATCCCAAGTCGACGCGCGAGGACCCGCGCTGGCTGCTGGTCGACGTGAAGTTCGAGCGCAAGCTCAAGAAACCGATCACCCTGACGATGCTGCGCGAGCACGAGAAGCAGCTCGATGGCCTGATCATCCTGCAGCGCGGCACGCGACTGTCGGTGACGCCGGTCAAGCCGGCGCACTGGAACGCCATCCTCAAGCTCGAAGCAACCTAAGCGCGCGCTTCAGGCGTCGGCGGTGCCGAGGAACAGCTGGTAGGCCGGGTTGTCGGTCTCTTCCGCGTATTCGTAGCCGAGTTCATCGAAGGCGCGTCGCGCCTCGACCCATTCCCGCTTCGGAATCTGCAGGCCGCACAGGACGCGGCCGTTGGCGGCGCCGTGATTGCGGTAGTGGAACAGCGAGATGTTCCAGCGTCCGCCGATCGCCTGCAGGAAATCGGCGAGCGCGCCCGGCCGCTCGGGGAATTCGAAGCGGAACAGGCGCTCGTTGGCCAGCCCCGGCGCGCGTCCGCCGACCATGAAGCGCACGTGGTCCTTGGCCATCTCGTCGCCGCGCATGTCGAGCACCGCGTAGCCATGCTCGCGCAGATTGGCGATCAGCGCTCCGGATTCCTCATGACCGCCGGCGAGCCTGAGGCCGACGAAGACGTGCGCCTTGCCGCCCGCGGCATAGCGGTAGTTGAACTCGGTGACGGGGCGGCGGCCGAGATGGCGCACGAAGGCGCGATAGGCGCCCGGCTTCTCCGGCAGCGTCACCGCCAGCAGCGCCTCGGCGTCGTCGCCCAGCTCGGCGCGTTCGGCGATGTGGCGCAGGCGATCGAAATTGACGTTGGCCCCGGAAATGATCGCGGCCAGCGTCTTGCCGGCCACGCCATGTTCGTGCACCCAGCGCTTCAGGCCGGCGACGGCCAGCGCGCCGGCCGGCTCCGGCAGCGCGCGCCGGTCGTAGAAAACGTCGCGCGTCGCCGCGCAGATCTCGTCGACGCTGACCAGCACGGTGCCGTCGACCAGATGCCGGGCGACGCGAAAGGTTTCCTCGCCGATCTGGCGCACGGCGACGCCATCGGCGAACAGGCCGACCTGCGGCAGCACGACGCGGCGCCCGGCGGCGAGCGCGGCGGCGAAGCAGTTCGAGTCGTCGGGTTCGACGGCGATGACCTTGATCTTCGGATTCACCGCCTTGATCGCCGCCGCGACGCCGGCCAGCAGGCCGCCACCACCGACCGGCACGAACACGGCATGGAGGGTCGCATCGAGGCTGCCGCACTGCTGCAGGAGCTCGCGGCCGATCGTCCCCTGGCCGGCGATCACCTCGGGATCGTCGTAGGGATGGACCATGGTCCAGCCCTTCTCACGCACCAGCTGTTCCGCGTGCTCGCGCGCGTCGTCGTAGGCATCGCCATGCAGGATGGCCTTGCCGCCCAGCGCACGCACCGTCTCGACTTTCAGCGCCGGCGTCGTGCGTGGCATGACGATGTGCGCGGCGATGCCCAGCTGGCGCGCGGCCAGCGCCACTCCCTGCGCATGATTGCCGGCCGAGGCGGTGACCACGCCACGCGCGCGCTGGTCCGCCGACAGCTTGACGATCTTGTTGTAGGCCCCGCGCAGCTTGAACGAGTAGACCGACTGCTGGTCCTCGCGCTTGAGCAGCACGCGGTTGCCGGTGCGCTGCGAGAGCTTGGGCGCGTCCTCGAGCGCCGATACCGCGGCGACGTCGTAGACGCGCGCGTTCTCGATGCGGGCGCGATAGTGCTCCAGCAGCCTGCGGGTTTCCGCGCTGCCGGAGGCTTGGGTTCGGGTGCTCACGTCGGCTTCGTGTCGATGCGGGGTATCGCCTATGATACCGCGCACTTCGCCTCGAGCCGCGCAGCGGCCCGCATCCGCACCGATCCATCCCGCATCCAATGTCAGCGCACATCGTCTTCATCGGCGGCGGCAACATGGCCGCCAGTCTCATCGGCGGCCTGCTCAAGGCCGGCCATCCGGCCGCGCGCCTCGCCGTCGCCGAGCCACTGGCGGAGCGCGCCGACTGGCTGCACCGGACCTTCGGCGTGCGCACCGCCGCCGCGGCGGCGACCCTGGCCAGCGACGCCGACGTGCTGCTGCTCGCCGTCAAGCCGCAGCAGATGCGCGAGGCCCTCGCGGGTCTCGGCTTGCGCCGCGGCTGCACGGTGGTGTCGATCGCCGCCGGCATCCGGCTCGCCTCGCTCGCGCGCTGGCTCGGCGACGGCGTGCACCTGGTGCGCACCATGCCGAACACCCCGGCCCTGCTCGGCGCCGGCATTTCGGGCCTCTACGCTGCGCCGTCCGTGCCCGAGGCCGCGCGCCGCCTCGCCGAATACGTGCTCGGTGCCGCCGGCAGCTGCGTGTGGATCGACAGCGAGGCTCAGATCGACGCGGTCACCGCCGTGTCCGGCTCCGGCCCCGCGTATTTCTTCCTGCTCACCGAGGCGATGCGCGAGGCCGGCGTCAAGCTCGGCCTCGCCCCGGAGATCGCCGCACGGCTGGCGCTGCAGACCTTCGTCGGTGCGGCGAAGATGGCCGAGGACGGCGCCGCGCACGGCACCGACGTCGTGCAGCTGCGCGCCAACGTCACCTCGAAGGGCGGCACCACCGAGGCGGCCGTCCGCCATCTTGAAAACGCCGGCCTGCGTGCCATTCTTGCCGAAGCGCTGCAGGCCGCTGCCGAGCGCGGCCGCGAACTCGGTGAACTGCTTGCCAAGGATGCTTCCTGATGGGCGCCAATGCCGCCAACGCCTTGCTGTTCCTCGTCACGACGCTGTTCGACATCGCGATGTGGGTCTACCTGCTGCGCGTGCTGCTGCAGTGGTCGCGCGCCGATTTCTACAACCCGATCTCGCAGGCGATCTGGAAGGCCACGCGCTTCCCCAGCGACTGGCTGCGCCCGTATCTGCCGAACGTGCGCAACATCAACATCGCGGCCGTGCTGATGCTGGGCGTGATCGCGGTGCTCTACATCTATGTCGTCATCGGCATCCTCGGCTTCTCGCTGAACCCGCTGTCGGTGACGTGGTACGCGGCGCTCAAGCTGGTCGCGGTGACGGTGAATCTCTACACCTTCACGATCTTCATCCACGCCATCATGTCCTGGCTCGGACCCGGCGTGAACAATCCGGCGAGCAACATCCTGTGGAGCCTCAACGAGCCGCTGCTGCGGCCGATGCGCCGCATCATCCCGCCGGTATCGAATCTCGACCTGTCGCCGCTGGTCGTCATCCTCATCCTGCAGGTGCTCAACCGCCTGCTGCCGCTGCCCGGCGCCTTCCGCTGAAACCGCGCGCGCGATGAATGCAGCCTCGGCGGCCCGCCTGACGCCCGGTTCGGTCGGCATCGTCACGCCCCGGCGCATCGCCATCGATGCGCCGCTGGCGCTCGATTGCGGCCGCACCCTGCCGCGTCACGAGCTGATGGTCGAAACCTACGGCACGCTCAACACCGCGCGCAGCAACGCCGTGCTGATCTGCCACGCGCTGTCCGGCGATCACCACGCCGCCGGCCTGCACGCCGCGGACGACCGCAAGCCGGGCTGGTGGGACAACTGCATCGGCCCCGGCAAGCCGATCGACACCGAGCGCTTCTACGTCGTCGCCCTCAACAACCTCGGCGGCTGCAAGGGCTCGACCGGCCCGAACACCGTCGATCCGGAAACCGGCTCGCCCTACGGCCCGGACTTCCCGCTGCTCACCGTGCGCGACTGGGTACGTTCGCAGGCCCTGCTCGCCGACCACCTCGGCATCGCGCGCTGGGCGGCGATCGTCGGCGGCTCGCTCGGCGGCATGCAGGTCATGCAATGGGCGATCGACCTGCCCGAGCGCGTCGCCAACGCCATCGTCATCGCCTCGGCGCCGCAGCTGTCGGCGCAGAACATCGCCTTCAACGAGATCGCCCGCCAGGCAATTCTCTCCGATCCGGATTTCCACGGCGGCCGCTTCTACGATCGCGGCGTGCTGCCCTCGCGCGGCCTGATGCTGGCGCGCATGATCGGCCACATCACCTATCTGTCCGACGCGGCGATGCGCGCCAAGTTCGGCAACGACCTGCGCGCGCCGACGCCCAGCTTCAACTTCGACGTCGAGTTCGAGGTCGAGAGCTACCTGCGCCACCAGGGCCAGGCCTTCGTCGATCGCTTCGACGCCAACACCTATCTGTTGATGACTAAGGCGCTGGACTACTTCGACCCGGCCCGCGACTACGGCGACCGCCTCGACGCGGCCTTCCGTCGCGCGCAGGCGCGCTTCCTGGTCATCGCCTTCTCGAGCGACTGGCGCTTCTCGCCGGCGCGCTCGCGCGAGATCGTCAAGGCGCTGGTCGATGCCGGGCGCGACGTGTCATATGCGCTGATCGACTCGCAGCTCGGCCACGACGACTTCCTGATGCCGATCCCGCAGTATCACGACGTGCTGCGCGGCTATCTGTCGCGTGCCGCCGACGAGCTGGAGGCAAGGCCGTGAGCCTGCGCCGCGATCTCGAACCGATCGTCGAGTGGATCCGGCCCGGCGCGCGCATCCTCGATCTCGGCTGCGGCGATGGCCAGCTGCTCAAGCATCTGGCCGGCACGCGCGGCGTGCGCGGCTACGGCCTGGAAATCGATCCGCTGAACGTCACGCGCTGCATCGAAGCCGGCGTCAATGTCATCCAGGCCGACCTCGACGAAGGCCTGCGCGACTTCGGCAGCGCCTCCTTCGACTACGTGGTGATGACGCAGGCGCTGCAGGCGCTGCAGCGGCCCGACGAGGCGCTGTCCGAGATCCTGCGTGTCGGCCGCTACGGCATCGTCACCTTTCCGAACTTCGGCCACTGGCGCGTGCGCCTGGCGCTGGCGCGCGGCCGCATGCCGATGACGCCGGCGCTGCCGGCGCGCTGGTACGACACGCCGAACATCCACTTGTGCACGGTCGACGACTTCGAGGCGCTATGCGCCTTGCGCGGCTGGAAGATCATCGACCGCCGCCTGCTCGACCAGTCGCACCGTGAAGGGCTCGGGCACCGCCTGGCGCCGAACCTCTTCACCGAGGTCGCGATGTACCTGCTCGAAGCGCCGAGGATCAAAGGCTTCGCGACCTGAGGCGATTCAGGTCGCGGCGCGCGTCTCCGCGAGCAGTTCTGCGATGCGCGCATCCTTGGCGCTCCACAGCGACGCGATCCAGGTGTGGAAGCGCGCGCGGAATTCCGCGTCGCTCTCGTAGCTGCCTTCGAACAACTCGTGCGGAACCTCGAGCTGGCGCACGTCGACGATGACGCGGCCGGTGCGCCCGCAGAGAAAATCCCAGAAGCCGCGGGCGCCGTCGGGATAGACGATGGTGACGTCGAGCAGCGAGTGCAGCTGCTCGCCGAGCGCCGAAAGCGTGAACGCGAAGCCGCCGGATTTCGGCTTGAGCAAGTGCCGGTAGGGCGACTGCTGGCGCTGGTGCTTGGCCGGCGTGAATCGCGTGCCTTCGAGGAAGTTGAGGATCAGCGCCGGCTGATGGCGGAAGGCCTCGCAGGCGCGGCGCGTGGTCTCGATGTCCTGCCCCTTCAGCGCCGGATTGCGGGCGATCTGTTCCTTGGTGTGCCGTTTCATGAACGGATAGTCGAGCCCCCACCACGCGAGCCCGAGCACCGGCACCCAGATCAGCTCATGCTTGAGGAAGAACTTGAAGAATGGCGCGCGCCGGCCGAAGGCCTTGATCAGCACGAGGATGTCGTTCCAGGTCTGGTGATTGGCGCAGACCAGGTACTGGCCGCGCGGATCGATCACGGTGTGCATGCGGATATCCCAGCGGATGCGCATGATCGCGTCGGTCATCCAGACGTTGAACAGCGCCCAGTGCTGCGCCGACCAGGCGATGCCGCGCGAGACGAAGTCGCGGGCGCGGCTGCCCTTCGGCGTCAGCAGCTTGATGAGGATCAGCGCGTACACCGGCCCGATCCACAGCGCGGTATTCAGCACCAGCAGCAGCGATGCGAGCACGCCCAGCAGCGGCCCCGGCAACCATTGGAACATGGCGGTTCAATGTTTTCGTCGTTGTCCGCACAGCTTAGCCGCTGCCATCGCCGGCGCAAGCGCGTCGCCCGGGATGGCGTCCGGAGAGGGTTCGGCGCCGCTCCCCGGCGCATGCAGCGCGGCGCTGCCGAGGCCGAGCAGCGCCGCGAACAGCACCAGGCTCGCGCGTATCGACGCGCTCAGCGCGGCGTGGCGCGGGCGAGCCGTCTGCCGTTCTGGCCGTACACCTCGACGCCGCGCCAGTCGCCGACCGGCAGGCGCACGAGCGCGCACGGCGAGCTGAGCGCCTGCGACAGCACGGCGTCCCGCGGCGGATCCAGGAAGGTCGCGTGCAGGCGCAGCACGCCGTCGTCGACTTCGGCTTCCGGCGCAACGACGACACCGTAGCCGCCGGTGCCGCGCTGGCCCATCTGCACCAGCGCATAGCCGCCGGGCAGCATCGACTGCTCGCCGAGCAGCGTGACACCGCTCGTCGCCTGCCAGGCCAGCACCGCGTCGGCGTTCGCGAACATCTGCACGGTCGTGTCGCCGCTGGCGGCGCCGCACTGACCGGTATTGGCCACTTCGGCGACCTTGACGACCGCGTCGGGTCCGAACAACGTGCCGAGCGCGCTGCAGCCGCCCAGCGCGAGTGCCGCGACGCCCGCGAGCGTCCCCACCAATATCCGCCTCATCTGCGTTCCCTCGTCCAGCGCCACGCGAGCGCGGCGCATTCGGTGTCGATAGCGCACCGATGGTAACTGGTTTGCATGGCGCGGCCACAGCCGCACCGCTCGCTCAGGCCTTCTTGCGCGGCGATCGCGCAGCGCCCGTCGCTGCCGGGGCGCCGCCACCGACCGCGGCGCGCACGCAGAACTCGGCGATCGCGCGAACCAGTTTGCGCGCCTCGGCCGGCGTCGACGTCGAAGTCACGGGCCGGATCAGCGCCTCGGTGAATGCGCCGACGATGCAGGCCGCGGTGACGTCCGCCGCCTGCGGCGCGAACTCGCCCGACTTGATGCCGGCACGCAGCACCTTCTCGAACACGGCGCCGAACTGGCGGCGGCAGACGATGCGCGCGGCGTCGACCTCGGGATCGATCGGCTCGGCGATGAAGGCGTAGGCCAGGTGCGGCCCTTCGAGCGCGCGCGACGCGAACGATTCGACCGCGGCGCGCAGCCGCTCGGTGGCCGTCGCATCGCCGGCGATGATGTCGTTGAGGATGCCGCATTCGTGCGACACGGCATTGGTCAGCACCTCGACGAACAGTTCCGCCTTGGACGGAAAGTACCGATAGATCGCGCCGGTCGACAGACCGACCAGCTGCGCCACCGCGGCGATCGATGCCTCGCGGAAGCCGCCGCGCGCGATCAGCTTGCGGGTCGCCAACACGATGCGCTCGCGGTTGTCGGCCAGCCGCTCCTGCATCAGCGGGGAACGTCGGTACGCCATAAAAAAATGAATCTCCCGTATATTTGTGAATCATACTTCACTTCTTCAAGGAAGCGCCGTATAGTCGCCGCACTTTGCGCGCGGGCCGCAGGCCGTGCAGCGCTCCATACCCCAAGGCGGAGGAGCCTGTCGATGAGCATGACATCCCTCAATTTCGATCTCGGCGCGGAGGTCGACCAGCTGCGCGAGCTGAGCTGGCAGTTCGCCGCCAGGGAAATTGCACCGCTGGCGGCGCAGGCCGATATCGACAACGCCTTCCCCAACCGGCTCTGGCGGAAGTTCGGCGAACTGGGCCTGCTCGGCCTGACCGTCGAGGAAGAATACGGCGGCACCGATCTCGGCTATCTCGCGCACGTGGTGGCGATGGAAGAAATCTCGCGCGCCTGCGCGGCGATCGGCCTGTCCTACGGCGCGCACTCGAATCTCTGTGTCAACCAGCTGCGCAAGAACGGCAACGCCGCGCAGAAGCAGAAATACCTGCCGAAGCTGGTCAGCGGCGAGCACATCGGCGCGCTGGCGATGAGCGAGCCCGGCGCCGGCTCCGACGTCGTCGGCATGAAGCTGCGCGCCGACAAGAAAGGCGATCGCTATGTGCTCAACGGCAACAAGATGTGGATCACCAACGGCCCCGACGCCGACACGCTGATCGTCTACGCCAAGACCGACGTCGGCGCCGGCCCGCGCGGCATCACCGCCTTCATCATCGAGAAGGGCTTCAAGGGCTTCTCGACGGCGCAGAAGCTCGACAAGCTCGGCATGCGTGGCAGCAACACCTGCGAGCTGGTGTTCCAGGACTGCGAAGTGCCGGAAGAGAACGTGCTCGGCGCGCTCGGCCGCGGCGTGCAGGTGCTGATGTCGGGTCTCGACTTCGAGCGCGTGGTGCTGTCCGGCGGCCCGCTCGGCATCATGGCCGCCTGCCTCGACGTGGTCGTGCCGTACATCCACGAGCGCAAGCAGTTCGGCCAGAGCATCGGCGAGTTCCAGCTGATGCAGGGCAAGCTCGCCGACATGTACGTCGGCTTCAACGCCTGCCGCGCCTACGTCTACGCCGTCGCCAAGGCCTGCGACCGCGGCGAGACCACGCGCAAGGACGCCGCCGGCGCGATCCTCTACTCCGCCGAGAAGGCGACGTGGATGGCCGGCCAGGCGATCCAGACGCTCGGCGGCAACGGCTACATCAACGAGTACCCGACCGGCCGCCTGTGGCGCGACGCCAAGCTCTACGAGATCGGCGCGGGCACCTCGGAAATCCGCCGCATGCTGATCGGCCGCGAGCTGTTCAACGAAACGAAGTGAGAGACGACCGGAATGCCCGTCATTCAATCCAAACTGCGCACCGGCTCCGACGAGTTCAAGACCAATGCCGCGGCGCTGCAGAAGCAGGTCGACGATCTGCGCGCCGTCACCGCCAGGGCCGCGCTCGGCGGCAGCGAGGCGGCGCGCGCCAGGCACACGGCGCGCGGCAAGCTGCTGCCGCGTGAACGCATCGAGACCCTGCTCGACCCGGGCACGCCCTTTCTCGAACTGTCGCCGCTCGCCGCGCACGGCATGTACGGCGACGAGGTGCCGAGCGCCGGCGTGGTCGCCGGCATCGGCCGCGTCAGCGGCCGCGAATGCGTGATCGTCGCCAACGACGCCACCGTCAAGGGCGGCACCTATTACCCGATGACGGTCAAGAAGCATCTGCGCGCGCAGGAGATCGCCAGGGAAAACCGCCTGCCCTGCGTCTATCTGGTCGACTCCGGCGGCGCCTTCCTGCCGATGCAGGACGAGGTGTTTCCGGACAAGGAACACTTCGGCCGCATCTTCTACAACCAGGCCAATCTGTCGGCGCTGGGCATTCCGCAGATCGCCTGCGTGATGGGCTCGTGCACGGCCGGCGGCGCCTACGTGCCGGCGATGAGCGATGAGACCGTCATCGTCAAGAACCAGGGCACGATCTTCCTCGGCGGCCCGCCGCTGGTGAAGGCGGCGACCGGCGAAGTCGTCAGCGCCGAGGACCTCGGCGGCGCCGACGTGCATACGCGCATCTCCGGCGTCGCCGACCATTTCGCCGAGAACGATCACCATGCGCTCGCCACCGTGCGCAACATCGTCTCGCACCTGAACATCCGCAAGCCGGCGAGCGTCGACGTCCAGACGCCGGAAGCGCCGCTCTACGATCCGCGCGAGATCTACGGCGTGGTGCCGGCCGACACGCGCAAGCCCTACGACGTGCGCGAGATCATCGCGCGCATCGTCGACGGCTCGCGCCTCGACGAGTTCAAGTCGCGCTACGGCGCCACCCTGGTCACCGGCTTCGCGCACATCCACGGCTACCCGGTCGGCATCGTCGCCAACAACGGCATCCTGTTCTCGGAGTCGGCGCAGAAGGGCGCGCACTTCATCGAGCTGTGCGCGCAGCGCGGCATTCCGCTGCTGTTCCTGCAGAACATCTCGGGCTTCATGGTCGGCCGCAAGTACGAGAACGCCGGCATCGCCAAGGACGGCGCCAAGATGGTCACCGCCGTCGCCACCGCGCAGGTGCCGAAGTTCACGGTGCTGATCGGCGGCTCGTTCGGCGCCGGCAACTACGGCATGTGCGGCCGCGCCTATTCGCCGCGCTTCCTGTGGAGCTGGCCGAACTCGCGCATCTCGGTGATGGGCGGCGAGCAGGCGGCGAGCGTGCTCGCCACCGTGCGCCGCGACGGCCTGGAACTGCAGGGCAAGACCTGGAGCGCCGAGGACGAGGAGAGGTTCAAGGCGCCGACGCGCCGGCAGTTCGAGCTGCAGAGCCATCCGTACTACGCGACGGCGCGCCTGTGGGACGACGGCATCGTCGATCCGGCGCAGACCCGCCGCACGCTCGGCCTCGGTATTTCCGCGGCGCTGAACGCGCCGATCGCCCAGACGCGCTTCGGCGTGTTTCGCATGTAGTCGTCGACGGACCCCGGGCCATGTTCAACAAAATCCTGATTGCCAACCGCGGCGAGATCGCCTGCCGCATCATGCGTACCTGCCGCCGGCTCGGTATCGCCACCGTCGCGATCTACTCGGAGGCCGACGCGAACGCGCGCCACGTGCGCCTCGCCGACGCGGCCTACTGCGTCGGCCCGGCCGCCTCGCGCGACAGCTATCTGCGCATCGATCGCATCATCGAAGCCTGCAAGCAGTCGGGGGCGCAGGCCGTGCATCCCGGCTACGGCTTTCTGTCCGAGAACGAGGCCTTCGCGCAGGCCTGCGCCGAGAACGGCATCGCCTTCATCGGGCCGCCGGTCGGCGCGATCCGCGCGATGGGCTCCAAGTCCGCCGCCAAGGCCCTGATGCAGACGGCGAAGGTGCCGCTGGTGCCGGGCTATCACGGCGACAACCAGGATGCGGCCTTCCTGCAGCAGCAGGCCGATGCGATCGGCTATCCGGTGCTGATCAAGGCCAGCGCCGGCGGCGGCGGCAAGGGCATGCGCATCGTCGAGAAGCCGGAGGACTTCGCCGCCAGCCTGGCTTCCTGCCAGCGCGAGGCGAGCGCCTCGTTCGGCGATGCGCGCGTGCTGATCGAAAAGTATCTCGTGCGCCCGCGCCACATCGAGATCCAGGTATTCGGCGACACGCACGGCAACATCGTCAGCCTGTACGAGCGCGACTGTTCGGCGCAGCGCCGCCACCAGAAGGTCGTCGAGGAAGCGCCGGCGCCGGGTATGACGGCAGAGCGCCGCGCCGAGATGGGCCGCGCCGCCTGCGAGGCCGCGCGCGCGGTCGGCTACGTCGGGGCGGGCACGGTCGAGTTCATCGTCGAGCCGGCTGGCGCCGCCATGAACTTCTACTTCATGGAAATGAACACGCGCCTGCAGGTCGAGCATCCAGTGACCGAGATGATCACCGGCCTCGATCTCGTCGAGTGGCAGCTGCGCGTCGCCAACGGCGAGAAGCTGCCGCTGACGCAGGCGCAGATTCCGCTGCGCGGCCATTCGATCGAGGTGCGCCTCTACGCCGAGGAACCGGAAAAGGGCTTCCTGCCCTCGATCGGCCGCCTCGCGCATTTCCGCGCGCCGCAGGCTTCGGAACAGGTGCGCATCGACAGCGGCGTCGACGAGGGCGACGAAGTGAGTCCGCACTACGATCCGATGCTCGCCAAGCTGATCGTCTGGGACGAGACGCGCGAACGTGCGATCGAGCGCATGCTGCGCGCGCTCGGCGAATTCGAGATCGCCGGCGTCGGCAACAATATTGCGTTCCTGGCGCGCCTGATCGGCCATGCCGAGTTCCGCGCCGGCCGCGTCGATACCGGCCTGATCGCGCGCGACAGCGCCGCCTTGCTGCCCGGCCCGGCGCCGGTGCCGGCCACGGCCTACGCGGCGGCGAGCCTGTGGTGCGCGCGGCAGGAAGCCGCGGCGGCGCGCGCCCGGACGCCGCCGAGCGATCCGCATTCGCCGTGGAGCGAGGCCGACGGCTGGCGCCTCAACGGCGCGCTGACGCGGCGCCTCGAGTTCCGCGGCGGCGAGACGGCAACGACGCTGAGCCTGCGCTACGGCGACGATGGCCTGCAGATCGACGGTGCGCCGGCGGCGGCGCACGGCGAGAACCAGTACCTCGTCGGCGCCGAGCGCTTCACCGCGAGCGTCGCGCGCCTCGGCGAGCAGCTGCACGTCTTCAGTGCCGGCGCGCATCATGTCATCGAGCGCATCGACCGTCTCGCGCATGCCGGCGAGGAAGCCGATGTGCATGGCGGCCTCGTCGCGCCGATGCCGGGCAAGATCGTCGCACTGGCGGCGACGGTCGGCAGCGAGGTCGAGAAAGGCGCGGCGCTGGTCGTGATGGAAGCGATGAAAATGGAGCACACGCTGCTGGCGCCGGCCAGGGGCCGCGTCGTCGCCTATCTCTGCGCGGTCGGCGATCAGGTGAAAGACGGCGTCGAACTGGTCGATTTCGAACTCGCCTCGTGAGCAGGCACGGAGGAACGGCAAGATGAACAAACTCTACCCCAGCGCCGCGGCGGCGCTGTCGGGGCTGGTCGACGACGGCATGACGCTGGCGGTCGGCGGCTTCGGGCTGTGCGGGATTCCGGAGGCGCTGATCGCGGCGCTGCGCGACAGCGGCTGCCGGAACCTGACCGTCATCTCCAACAACGCCGGCGTCGACGGCTTCGGTCTCGGCCAGCTGCTCGCGACGCGGCAGATCAAGAAGATGATTTCGTCCTACGTCGGCGAGAACAAGGAGTTCGAGCGCCAGTACCTGGCCGGCGAGCTCGAGCTCGAATTCACGCCGCAGGGCACGCTGGCCGAGAAGCTGCGCGCCGGCGGCGCCGGCATCCCGGCCTTCTTCACCAAGACCGGCTACGGCACCCTGGTCGCCGAGGGCAAGGAGACGCGGCAGTTTCCGGACGCCCACGGCGAGCCCGAGTGGTATGTGATGGAGCGGAGCCTGCGCGCCGACCTGTCGCTGGTGAAGGCCTGGAAGGCGGACCGCGCCGGCAATCTCGTCTACCGCAAGACGGCGCGCAACTTCAATCCGATATGCGCGACGGCGAGCAAGCTGTGCATCGCCGAGGTCGAGGAGATCGTCGAGACCGGCGCGCTCGATCCGGACCAGATCCACACGCCGGGCATCTACGTGAAGCGCATCGTGCACAACCCGCACCCTGAAAAACGCATCGAGAAGCGCACGATCCGGGAGAATTGAGACATGGCCTGGACCCGAGAAGAGATGGCGCAGCGCGCCGCCCGCGAGCTGCGGGACGGTTTCTACGTGAACCTGGGCATCGGCCTGCCGACCCTGGTCGCCAATTACATCCCGGCCGACATCGATGTCTGGCTGCAGTCGGAGAACGGCCTGCTCGGCATCGGCCCGTTCCCGACCGAGGACCAGGTCGATGCCGACCTGATCAACGCCGGCAAGCAGACCGTCACCGAACTGCCGGGCAGCGCCTATTTCTCCAGCGCGGATTCCTTCGCGATGATCCGCGGCGGGCACATCGACCTGTCGATCCTCGGCGCCATGCAGGTGTCCGAGAAGGGCGATCTGGCCAACTGGATGATCCCCGGCAAGATGGTCAAGGGCATGGGCGGGGCGATGGATCTGGTCGCCGGCGTCGAGCGGGTCGTGGTGCTGATGGAGCACACCGCCAAGGGCGGCGCGCACAAGATTCTCAAGACCTGTGACCTGCCGCTGACCGGCGTCGGCGTCGTCGATCGCATCATCACCGAACTCGGCGTGCTCGACGTCACCCCGCACGGCCTGCAGCTCGTCGAGCTCGCGCCGGGCGTCGACTTCGAGGCGCTGCAGGCCAGGACCGGGGCGGCGATCGCGCGCTGAGCGGCTGCCGGCCGCTTGAGCGGCGGCCGAAAGCCCCCATTTCTGCGCAGTCGGCCCGCCCCGGGCGATTCGGGGCGCCGGCCGGCGGCGGGCGTTTGCTAACGTATGCGGCAGCGCCGGCGCCGTCGTCGCTCTCACTCAAGGCTGGCCACTGACTTGGAATACAAGGACTACTACAAGGTACTCGGCGTCCCCCGCTCGGCCTCGGCCGAGGAGATCAAGCGCGCCTATCGCAAGCTGGCGCGCGAGTTCCATCCGGACAAGAACAAGGGCGCCGGCGCCGAAGAGCGCTTCAAGGAGATCAACGAAGCCAACGAAGTGCTCAGCGACGCCGAGAAACGCAAGGCCTACGACACGCTGGGCGCCAACTGGAAGGCGGGCCAGCAGTTCACGCCGCCGCCCGGCTGGAGCGGCTTCGGCCAGGGCGGACCGGGTTTCGGCCGCGCCCGCGGCGGCGCGGGCTTCGGCGGCGCCGCCGGCGCCGCCGGCTTCTCCGACTTCTTCTCGCAGCTGTTCGGCGGCATGGGCAATGCCGGCGGCTTCGGCGGCGGCGGCTTCCAGGACTTCGACGAAGCCGAGGACACGCGCGCGCGGCTGGCGATCGCGCTCGAGGATTCGTACCAGGGCGCGCAGAAGCAGATCAGCATCGGTGGCCGCACGCTCAATGTGCGCATCCCGCAGGGCGTGACAGCCGGACAGACCATCCGCCTCGCCGGCCAGGGCACGCAGGGCGGTGATCTGCTGCTGGAGATCGAATTCGCGCCGCATCCGCAATTCAAGCTCGACGGCCGCGACATCACGGTGACGGTCAGCGTCGCGCCCTGGGAAGCCGCGCTCGGCGGCAAGATCGCCGTGCCGACGCTGGGCGGCAGCGTCGAACTGAATCTGCCGGCGAATTCGCGCAGCGGCCAGAAACTGCGCCTCAAGGGCCGCGGCCTGCCCGGCAAGACGGCCGGCGACCAGTTCGTGCAGCTGCAGATCACGACCCCGCCGGCGACCAACGACGACGAGCGCGCGTTCTACACGCAAATGGCCGAGCGCTTCGCGAACTTCAATCCGCGCGCCTGATCCGCGCCGCCCACCTCGAGAAGCCCCGCGGGAGCGGGGCTTTTTTCCTGCGTCGCGGCGTTACGGGCCTCCCGCTTCGCGGTGATAGCGCGTCGCGACTTCGACCTCGTTCTTCGAACCGAGGAAGACGGCGACGCGCTGATGCAGCTTGTCCGGCTGGATGTCCATGATGCGCCGCATGCCGTCGGTCGCGGCGCCGCCGGCCTGCTCGACGATGAAGCTCATCGGATTGGCTTCGTACATCAGGCGCAGCTTGCCCGGCTTGTCCGGTTCCCTCCGGTCGCGCGGGTAGATGAAGATGCCGCCGCGCGTCAGGATGCGATGCACGTCGGCGACCATCGACGCGACCCAGCGCATGTTGAAGTCCTTGCCGCGCGGGCCGGTCTTGCCTTCCAGCAGTTCGGCGACGTACTTCTGCATCGGCGGGAACCAGTGGCGCTGGTTCGACATGTTGATCGCGAATTCCTTGGTGTCCTCCGGAATCTTCATGTCGCGCTGCGTGAGCAGGAACGAGCCGAGTTCGCGATCGAGCGTGAACGCATGCGTGCCATGACCGACGGTCAGCACCAGCATCGTGCTCGGCCCATAGGTCGTATAGCCGGCGGCGACCTGCTTGCTGCCCGGCTGCAGGAAGTGCCTGGCTTCGAGCTTGTCGATGCCGTCCGCGCACTGCAGCACCGAGAAAATGGTGCCGACGCTGATGTTGACGTCGATGTTGCTCGAGCCGTCGAGCGGATCGAACAGCAGCAGGTACCTGCCCTTCGGATAGGCGTTCGGCACTTCGACGAAATCGTCCTCCTCCTCGGACGCGAAGCCGGCAAGATGGCCGCCCCACTCGTTCGCCTCGATGAGAATCTCGTTCGAGAGCACATCGAGCTTCTTCTGCGCCTCGCCCTGGATGTTGCCGGTGCCGGCGTCGCCGAGCACGCCGCCAAGCGCGCCGCGGTTGACCGCGTGCGAGATCGCCTTGCAGGCGCGCGCGACGACCTCGATCAGCAGGCGCAGGTCGGCGGTGATGTGGCCGGCACGTTGTGCCTCGATCAAGAAGCGCGTCAGGGCGATGGGCTTGTTCGGCGGCGTCATGGGCGGCGGTCAGTCTCGTCGGCGGGGGAACGGCAGGGCGCTATTGTCCCGGCTGGCGACGGCTTTGGAAAGCGGGATGCGCGGCGGCGGCGTTGTCAGGGCATGCTGCATCGGCGCGCAAGCGCGCCTGACTTCGATGGGCATCTCCGCAAGGACGCCCGGAAGGATGCACTCGGCGCTCTGCGCCTCGCCCTGCGGGTGCGCCTGCGGCGCATGCGATCCGGCTGCGCCGGATCGTCGAACCACGCATAGTCTGTCGGAGGTTCGAATCCTGACGGTGAACCTGGCAATCCAAACAAAAAGCCCTGCATGGCAGGGCTTTTTGTTTGGATAAATGGTGCGCCCGGAAGGATTCGAACCTCCGACCCCTTAGTTCGTAGCCAAGTGCTCTATCCAGCTGAGCTACGGGCGCACACTAACCTTGTGTTCGGTACTGCAGTAAAAACTGGCGGAGCGAGAGGGATGGCTCGGCTGCGCCTCGTCCTTCCGCTTCACTCCAGGATTGTTCGAAAGCCAGGCTTCCGAACAACGCACGACGCTTCGCGTCGTGCACGAACCCTTCGTTTCCGGAGGGTTCGAAACCTCTACATCTGTCCTTCGCTAAAAAGCCGGCGGCCCCTTAGCGAAGGACTGGCGGAGTGAGAGGGATTCGAACCCTCGATACGGTTTTAGCCGTATACACCCTTAGCAGGGGTGCGCCTTCGTCCACTCGGCCATCACTCCGGGACTGCAAGGCCGAGCTAGGCCCGGCTCACTCGTTCACCGGAGTATGGCCCGGCGAGGGGCGCAATTCTAACGATGTAGTTTGCGAAAGAAAAGAAAAACTTTGCTGCCGAGCAGCGAGCGGCTCGGCACGCGGCAGCGATGACTTCAGGCCGCTGCCGCGGACGCGGCCTTGTTGCCTTCGTCGTCCTCGCGCTTGATGCGCTCGAAGATTTCTTCGCGATGCACGGCGACATCGCGCGGCGCCTTGACGCCGATGCGCACCTGGTTTCCCTTGACCCCGAGGACGGTCACGACGATGTCATCGCCGATCACCACCGTCTCGCCTACGCGCCTGGTCAGAATGAGCATGGGTTCCCTCCTTGAACACTCGTTTTAGTTTCAGAGCTCCCCTGCCAGAAAGCTATCCCCATTCGAGTACTTTCGCCTGTGGATAAGCGCCTTACGTCGGCTCGCGCGCCTCTTCCAGCCCGAAGGCCTTGTGCAGCGTGCGGACCGCCAGTTCCAGGTACATCTCGTCGATCACGACTGAAATCTTGATCTCGGAGGTCGAGATCATGCGGATGTTGATGCCGGCCGCGGCCAGCGCCTTGAACATCTTCGAGGCGATGCCGGCGTGGCTGCGCATGCCGACACCGACCAGCGAGACCTTGACGATGTCCGATGCGCCTTTCACGCCCTTGGCGCCGAGTTCGCTGGCCAGCTTGCGGGCGATCTCCTGCGTGCGCTCGTAGTCGTTGCGGTGCACGGTGAAGGTGAAATCTGTCGTGCCGTCGGCGCCGATGTTCTGCACGATCATGTCGATCTCGATGTTGGCGTCGCCGACCGGACCGAGGATGGCCGCGGCGATGCCCGGACGGTCCGGCACGCCGGCGACGGTGAGCTGGGCCTCGTCGCGGTTGAACGCGATGCCGGAGATGAGCGGTTCTTCCATCGTGCTGTCCTCAAGCGTGATCAGGGTGCCGGGGCCGTCGACGAAGGTCGACACCACGCGCAGCGGAACTTTGTACTTGCCCGCGAATTCAACGGAACGGATCTGCAGAACCTTGGAGCCGAGGCTCGCCAGTTCGAGCATTTCCTCGAAGGTGATCTTGTCGAGGCGCCGCGCCTTCGGCTCGACGCGCGGATCGGTCGTGTAGACACCGTCGACGTCGGTGTAGATCTGGCATTCGTCGGCCTTCAGCGCGGCGGCCAGCGCGACGCCCGTGGTATCCGAGCCGCCGCGGCCGAGCGTGGTCACGCTGCCGGTCTCGTCGATGCCCTGGAAGCCGGCGACGACCGGCACGATGCCGGCTTCGCAGTCGGCGCGCAGCCGGGTGGCGTCGATATCCTGGATGCGCGCCTTCATGTAGGCGCTGTCGGTGCGGATCGGCACCTGCCAGCCCGTGTACGAGCGCGCCGGCACGCCAGCCTTCTCGAGCGCCAGCGCCAGCAGGCCAATCGTCACCTGCTCGCCGGTCGCGGCGATCTGGTCGAACTCGCGCTGGTTGCCGCGCGGCGCGATCGACTTGGCGAGCTTGAGCAGGCGGTCGGTCTCGCCGGACATCGCCGAGACCACGACCACGACCTGATGCCCCTTCGCGCGCCAGCTCGCGACCTTGCCGGCGACGTGCTCGATGCGCTCGACCGAGCCCATCGAGGTGCCGCCGTACTTCTGAACGATGAGTGCCATGTTTCCAGTTTCTGCTTTCGTAGAGCGGGAGCATCCCGCCGTTCTCGCCGTGCGGAAGGCGGGATTCGCGTCGCGGCTCCCGCCCTACAGTTTGGCTTCGATCCAGCCCGGCACCGAGGCGATGGCCGCCGGCAGCTGCGCCGGCTGCGTGCCGCCAGCCTGCGCCATGTCGGGACGCCCGCCGCCCTTGCCACCGACCTGCTGCGCGACGAAGTTGACGAGCTCGCCGGCCTTGACCTTGCCGGTCAGATCGGCGGTGACCCCGGCGATGAGGCTCACCTTGTCGCCGTTGGCGCTGCCGAGCACGACGATGCCGGAACCGAGCTTGTTCTTGAGCTGGTCCATCAGCGTGCGCAGGTCGTTGCCATCGACGCCGTCGAGCTTGGCGGCGAGCAGCTTGACGCCCTTGATGTCCTGCGCCTGCGCGGCGAGATCGGAACCGGCGCTCGACGCCAGCTTGCCCTTCAGCGCGGCGATTTCCTTGTCGAGCTGCTTGCTGCGCTCGATCAGCTGTTCGACCTTGGCGTCGACGTCGTCGGCGTTGCCGCGCACCAGTTCGCCGACCTTCTTCAGCTTGCCGTCGAGGCCGCGCAGATAGGCCAGCGAGTTCTCGCCGGTGATCGCCTCGATGCGGCGCACGCCGGCGGCGACGCCGCCTTCCGATACGATCTTGAACAGGCCGATGTCGCCGGTGCGCGAAACGTGTGTGCCGCCGCACAGCTCGGTCGAGAAATTGTTGTCGCCCTGGCCCATCGCCAGCACGCGCACTTCGTCGCCGTACTTCTCGCCGAACAAGGCCATGGCGCCGGCCTTGATCGCGTCGTCGTACTTCATCACCTCGGCCGTCACCGGCACGTTGGCGAGCACGGCGCGATTGACGCGGTTCTCGATCTCGGCGATCTCGTCCGCCGTCACGGGCGCATTGTGCGAGAAGTCGAAGCGCGTGCGCTGTTCGTCGACCAGCGAGCCCTTCTGCGCCACGTGCGTGCCGAGCACGTCGCGCAGCGCGCGGTGCAGCAGGTGCGTCGCCGAGTGGTTGCGCATGGTCGCGCGACGCACGCTGTCGCTGACCTCGGCCTTGACCGTGTCGCCGACCTTCAGCGCGCCGCCGTTCAGCACGCCGTGATGACCGAACACGCTGCCCTTGAGCTTCTGCGTGTCGCGCACCTCGAAGCGTGCAGCAGCCGTGCTCAAGGTGCCGCGGTCGCCGACCTGGCCCCCGGATTCGGCATAGAACGGCGTTTCGTCGAGCACGACGACGCCGGCCTCGCCCGCCTTCAGCTCGGACACCGACTGGCCGTCGCGGTACAGCGCCAGCACCTTGCCCTCGCCGTTCAGGCCTTCGTAGCCGATGAAGCAGGTCTCGGCGCCTTCGTAGACCAGCGTGCCGGCCGACTTGAAGCTGCTCGCGGCGCGCGCGCGTTCGCGCTGCGCGTCCATCTCGCGCTCGTAACCGGCCTCGTCGAGCTTGAGGTTCTTCTCGCGCGCGATGTCGGCGGTGAGGTCGAGCGGGAAGCCGTAGGTGTCGTAGAGCTTGAAGACGACGTCGCCCGGAATCGTGTCGCCGGAAAGCCTGGCGATGGCGTCGTCGAGCAGCTTCATGCCCTTGTCGAGCGTGATCGCGAAGCTGTCTTCCTCGGCGCGGATCGCCTTCTCGATCAGCGCGCGCTTCCCGTTCAATTCCGGATACGCGGCGCCCATGATCTCGGCCAGCGGCGCGACGAGCTTGTGGAAGAACGGCTCGTTGAGACCCAGCTTGTAACCGTGGCGGATCGCGCGGCGCATGATGCGGCGCAGGACGTAGCCGCGGCCTTCGTTCGAGGGCAGCACGCCGTCGGCGATGAGGAACGCGGTCGCGCGAATGTGATCGGCGATGACCTTCTGCGAGGCGTTCGCGTAGGGCTGCTGGCCGGCGAGCCTGGCGACCGCGCCGATCAGGTGGCGGAAGGTGTCGGTCTGGTAGTTGTCGTTCGTGCCCTGCATCAGCGCGCTGATGCGCTCGAGGCCCATGCCGGTGTCGACGCTCGGCGCCGGCAGCCTGGCCATGCTGCCGTCGGCGCCGCGCTCGAACTGCATGAAGACGACGTTCCAGATCTCGATCCAGCGATCGCCGTCTTCCTCGGCCGATCCCGGCGGGCCGCCCCAGATGCCCTTGCTGCCGTCCGGATCGTGGTCGTAGAAGATTTCGGTGCACGGGCCGCAGGGGCCGGTGTCGCCCATCGCCCAGAAATTGTCGGAGGCGTAGCGCGCGCCCTTGTTGTCGCCGATGCGCACAATGCGTTCGGTCGGCACGCCGATCCGGTCCTTCCAGATGCCGTAGGCTTCGTCGTCCTCGTGATAGACCGTCACCAGCAGGCGGCTCTTGTCGATGCCCAGCCACGCCGGCGAGGTGATGAATTCCCAGGCGTAGGCGATCGCGTCCGGCTTGAAGTAGTCGCCGAAGCTGAAGTTGCCGAGCATCTCGAAGAAAGTGTGATGCCGCGCCGTGTAGCCGACGTTCTCGAGATCGTTGTGCTTGCCGCCGGCGCGCACGCACTTCTGCGAGCTCGCCGCGCGCGTGTACGGGCGCTTGTCCTGGCCGGTGAAGACGTCCTTGAACTGCACCATGCCGGCATTGGTGAAGAGCAGCGTCGGGTCGTTGCCGGGCACGAGCGGCGACGAGGGCACGATCGTGTGGCCCTTGCTCCGGAAGAAATCCAGAAATTTCGCGCGCAGCTCGTTGCTGGTCATCGGTGCGGCCTGGACGAATGATTCGGGACACAAAAAGGGGCGTTATGGTAAACAAGTAGCCATTGCCCCGCCATACCACGACGCGCCGGCGTGCGCCGCGCCCGCGCCGTCAGTCATTCATGTCCGCGCGGCCGGGCTTCCGTAGAATCCGGGGCACCATGAATCCGACGCCCCTCCGCACGCTCGCCTTCCTGCTGATCGCCGTCTGCGCCGCCTGCGCCACACCAAGGCCGCCGCCGGAACCGCCGCCGCCCGCGCCGGAACCACCGCCGCCGCCGAAGATCGCCTTCGTGCTCGGCGGCGGCGGCGCACGCGGCTTCGCGCACATCGGCGTGCTGAAGATGCTCGACGCGCAGGGCCTGAAGCCGGATCTCATCGTCGGCACCAGCGCCGGCAGCGTCGCCGGCGCGCTCTACGCCTACGGCTACAACGCTTTCGACCTGCAGCAGATGGCCTTCGAGCTGGACCGCGCGACGATCACCGACTGGTCGATGTTCGGCAAGGGCCTGATTCGCGGCGAGGCGCTGCAGAACTTCGTCAACCAGGCGGTGCACAACACGCCGATCGAGCAGCTGAAGATTCCCTTCGCTTGCGTGGCGACGCGTGTCGACACCGGCCAGGCGGTGCTGTTCCAGCGCGGCAACGTCGGCCAGGCGGTGCGCGCCTCGTCGTCGGTGCCCGGCGTGTTCCAGCCGGCGCCGATCGGCGCGCTCGAATACGTCGACGGCGGGCTCGTCAGTCCGGTGCCGGTGCGCTACGCCAGGCAGCTCGGCGCGACCTTCATCATCGCCGTCGACGTCGCCACGCCGCCGGCCGGCACCGCGACCACCGGCAAGCTCGACACGGTGATGCGCACCTTCGAAATCATGGGCCAGTCCCTGCGCGACGCCGAGCTGCCGCAGGCCGACGTCATCATCACGCCCGATCTGAGCGGCATCAGCTCCAGCAACTTCGACAGCAAGCAGATGGCGATCCTGCAGGGCGAGCGCGCCGCGGTCGCGGCCATGCCGGCGATCCGCGCCAAGCTCGGTGAGCGCATGTCGCCAAGCCTGGCGATGCCGCCGCTGCCGTCGCCAATGGTCGCGCCGGCACCGCCGCCGGCCGCGGCTACGCTTCGGGGCACTCCCAGTCTTCCGCCTCCGGCGCTGAACTAGCGTCGCCACCCGCCGCCTTCAGCGCGGCGCGCGCGGCCTCGGCGGAAAAGCCATGACTGGCGAGGTAGCGGTACTGCTTCTGCCATTCGGCCGGCGTGCGCGGCGGCGCACGGAATTTGCGTGCGCGCAGCTCGGTGCACAGTGCCGGCCAGTCGGCTTCGGCGGCGTCGAGCGCGGCGCGCGCCTCGGCGTCCGGCACGCGCGCCGCCGCCAGCTCGGCGCGGATGCGCAGCGGCCCGTAACCCTGGGCCATGCGGTTGCGCACCAGCATCTCGGCATAGCGCGCGTCCGACTGCCAGCCCGCCTCCTGCATGCGTGCAACGGTGTCGCGCGCGGTGTCGGGCTCGGCACCACGCCGCTGCAGCTTCCGTGCGAGCTCGGCCGCGGAGTGCTCGCGCCGCGACAGCAGCTTCAGCGCGCGAGCGCGCGCGGCGTCCGGATCGAGCGACGGCTCGGCCGCGGCGCGGTCCCCGGCTCCGGCCTCGCGGCCGCTGCGCTTACTTGGCGGCGGCCGCTTCCGCACGCGCGGCGCGTTCCGGATTCAGCTTGACGCGGATCGCCT
Organism: Solimonas soli DSM 21787; assembly: GCF_000474945.1. GTDB lineage: Bacteria > Pseudomonadota > Gammaproteobacteria > Nevskiales > Nevskiaceae > Solimonas > Solimonas soli. The sequence continues at coordinate 67,157 of NZ_AXDW01000019.1, forward strand.
GCTCGATTTCGTCGGCGACTTCGGCGTGCTCCTTCAGGTAGGCACGGGCATTGTCCTTGCCCTGGCCGATCTTGTCGCCCTTGTAGGCGAACCAGGCGCCGGACTTGTCGACGATGCCGTTCTCGACGCCGAGATCGATCAGCTCGCCGAGCTTGGAGATGCCCTCGTTGTAGAGGATCTCGAAATGCGCCTCCTTGAACGGCGGCGCCATCTTGTTCTTGACGATCTTGACGCGCGTCTCGTTGCCGATGACCTCGTCGCCCTTCTTGATCGCGCCGGTGCGGCGGATGTCGAGGCGCACCGAGGCGTAGAACTTCAGCGCATTGCCGCCCGTCGTCGTTTCCGGCGAGCCGTACATGACGCCGATCTTCATGCGGATCTGGTTGATGAACACCACCAAGCACTTCGAACGCGAGATGTTGCCGGTCAGCTTGCGCAGGGCCTGCGACATCAGGCGCGCCTGCACGCCGACCACCGAATCACCCATCTCGCCTTCGATTTCCGCCTTCGGCACGAGGGCGGCGACCGAGTCGATGACGATGATGTCGACGCTGTTCGAGCGCACCAGCATGTCGACGATCTCGAGCGCCTGCTCGCCGGTGTCCGGCTGCGAGATGACGAGGTCCTCGATCTTCACGCCGAGCTTGGCGGCGTACTGCACGTCGAGCGCGTGCTCGGCGTCGATGAAGGCGGCGACGCCGCCGGCCTTCTGGCATTCGGCGACCGCGTGCAGGGTCAGCGTGGTCTTGCCCGACGATTCCGGGCCGTAGATCTCGACGACGCGGCCGCGCGGCAGGCCACCGATGCCGAGCGCCGTATCCAGCGTCAGCGAACCGGTCGACACGACTTCGACGTCGCGCGCCTGCTCGCCGGGGGCCATTTTCATGATCGCACCCTTGCCGAACTGCTTTTCGATCTGTGAAAGCGCGGCCTCGAGGGCCTTCTTGCGGTTTTCGTCCATGGCGTCTCAGTCAGCTTGTTGTAGGAGTCGGCGTAGTGTCGGCCGGCACGGGCTCAGAACCTGAGCCTGCGCGATCTGCCGCCGGGAATGTGTGCATTGTCCCACAGAATGTCGGCGCCGGCCGTCGCGCGGTGCCGACCGCCTCAGCTCGCCGCCGACCGCCGGGCAGGAAATTGCCTACACTACGCGCATAACTAAGGGGATGAGCCGGCCCGGCCGGTTGGGGAGTTTGCATGTTGTCCATTCGTTCGCAAGGGCTCGCTGCCGCGGCCCTGCTGTGCCTGTCGTCCGCCGCGCACGCCGGTCTGCTCGACGGCCTGGCGCAGACCACCGCCGCCCTGCAGGCTTCGCTGCAGCAGACGCGCGCCGCTTTCGCGGCCTCGATGGCGCAAATGGAAGCCGCCTTCGCCGAAACCGCGGCCAAGCTGGCGGCCGATTACCTCGAACCGACCGACGGCACGACGAGCTTCGAGGAGACCATCGTCCATCAGGGCGTCGGCCGCACCTCGCTGGTGATCCGCCCGCAGGCCGATGCGCCGGGCCTGGCACCGGCCGTGATCCTGCTGCATTTCGGACGCGGCACGCCGAAGGCCATGGCCAACCTGACGCACGCCGGCGATCTCGCCGCCGCGCACGGCGCCTGGGTCATCCTGCCGACCGCCGAGAACCGCAGCTGGAACGAGGACCCGTCGTCGAGCAAGTCGATCGATGACGTCGGCTATCTCGTCAAGGTGATCCAGAACGCGATCGCCCAGCATCCGATCGACCCGCAGCGCATCTACATGGCCGGCATGTCGAACGGCGGCTTCATGACCAGCCGCTTCGTCTGCGAACACGCCGAGATGGTTTCGGCGGCGGCGCAGGTGGTCGCGACCATGCACAAGAGCGAGGATGCCGTCTGCAAGCCGAGCCGCGCGGTGCCGATGACGCTGATCCTCGGCACCAACGATCCGCTGGTCCTCTACAACGCGCGCTTCGGCCTGCTGTCCGCGGCCGAGACCTTCGCGCGCTGGCAGAAGACCAACGGCTGTGACCCGTCCGGCGTGCTGACCGAGAACATCGCCGATTCGGCGAACGACGGCACCACGACCACGCTCGCGTACAACGAGGTCTGCAGCTCCGGCGCCGCCGTGCGGCTCTACACCGTCAACGGCGGCGGCCATACCTGGCCGGAAGGCAACGACGCCGACGCCAAGCTGCGCCTCGGCCGCACCTCGCACGATTTTGCCGCGACCGACGCGATCTGGGATTTCTTCAGGGACGACCAGCGCTAGCGAGCGCTGGCCAGCGCTCGCTAGCGCCGCCGTGCTGTCGAGGGCGCACCGCACACCGACGCGCGTCCTGCGTTCCCCTGCCCGGGGCCGCCTCGCCGCGACGCCGCACTGACTCTGCCGCCATGTCGGGCGTCCGCTGCAGCCAAGGACGCTCGCGACGGCCTCTCTTACCTTGCGCCGACACAGAACGACGGGCCCGGCGGCGTCCCAGGACGCGCGGGAAAGCCCGGCAGCGAGGAGAGTCATACGCCCATGCAGCACGCCGCGGCCTCGATCGCCGCCGCCCGCGAGCGCTCCGCCAGACCGTCGACCGGACGTCGCCCGCATGCGACGGACCGCACGCGGAGCGAGCAACGAGCCGCATTGGAAGGGTTGGGGATGTGTGTTCTTCGGCGGCCGCAAGGCCGCCTTCTTTTAGCCCAGCCATTCGCCACAACATTCCGGGGAGAAACCACATGGCCTCGAGCCGACTACAGCCGGTCACGCGCGCCTTGGGCGCGCCGGCGCCGGACGCGCTGACGCAGCTCGACGACGGTACGCTCGAGCATCTGGCCGCCGCCCTGCAGCGCGCGCGTCATCGACAGCGCGCACAGATGAGCGCGGCGACCGAAAGCGCGCTGCGGCACGTGCCGCTGCTGCTGCGCGGCGCCGTCAAGAAAGTGCTCGGCGTCCCATGAGCCAGCTGCAGATCCGCGCCGAGATCGCGCGCCTCGCCCGTCTGCTCGGCGATGACGGCGGTGACTTCGGCTATCTGGCGACGATCGACGTGCAGGCGCTGCGCCAGCTGCGCGAGCGCGCGACGGCGATGCTCTACGACGCCGACCGCGAATACCTGCAGCGCATCGCCGCGGCGACGCGCCTCGTGCCGGGCGCCATCACCGCGCTGATCGCCGAAAAGAGCCTCGGACCGCTGCTCTGCGCGCGCATCGCCGGCCTGCTGCCGGTCGACACGGCGGTCGACATCGCCCGGCGCCTGCCGGACGACTTCCTCGCCGATGTCTGCATCGAACTCGATCCGCGCCGCGCGCGGCCGGTGGTCGAGGCGATTCCGGTGCCGCGCGTGGTGTCCGTCTCGCTCGAACTCGCGCGGCGCGGCGAGCACGTGACCATGGGCCGCTTCGTCGACATCCTGAGCCTCGACGCCCTGGCGGCGACCATGCAGCGCATCACCGACGACGCCGCCCTGCTCAAGGTCGCGTTCTACGCCGAGGACCGCGCGCGCCTGAACCGCGTCATCGACCAGCTGCCGCCAGCGCGCTTCGGCGGCATCATCGCCGCGGCCATCGCCGACGACGGCGCGCTGTGGCCGGAGGCGCTGTCGCTGATCGCCGCGCTCGAACCGCGCTGGCGCCGCGCCTTCGGCGAACTGGCGCTGAAGCAGGAAACGGCGAGCGTGGCGCGCATCATCGCCATCACCGACGCGCAGCAGCTGTGGCCATCGCTGCTGCCGGTGGTCGACTGCATCGACGATGCGCAGGCGCTGCACAATCTGCACGCCGTGCTTGCCGCGCTCGATCCCGGCCTGCTCGCCGCCGTGAAGGCCCTGATCCGGCCGGGCGGCGGCGAGGCCACGTTCGCGCGGCTCGCCGGCTTCGCGTGGCCGGAGGCCCTGCGGCCGGTGTTCGCCGGCGACGCGCCCAGGCGACGCCGCGCCCGCCGCTGAAACTCACTCCTGCGGCACGAAGCGCTTGCCGAGCTTGCGCGCCAGGGTGCGGCGATGCATGCCGAGACGGCGCGCCGTCTCCGAGATATTGAAGCCGGTCTCGGCCAGCACCTCGTGGATGCGCTCCATCTCCAGCGTCTTGATCGAGGTCGGCCGCGCCGCGACCGGCACGTCGACATTGCCCGGCTGCGCGACGAAGGCCGCCTCGATGTCGTCGCTGTTGGAGGGCTTGACCAGATAATGGCAGGCGCCGAGCTTGATCGCCTCGACCGCCGTGGCGATGCTCGCGAAGCCGGTCAGCACGACGACGCGCATCGCCGCGTCGTGCTCGTGCAGGACCTGCACGACCGACAGTCCCGAGGCCGGGCCGAGCTTGAGATCGACGACGGCGTGGCCCGGCGTCTCCTGCGCCAGCAGCGCGCGCACCTCGTCGGGCGCGGCCGCCAGCAGCACGCGCCAGCCGCGCCGTTCGAAGGAACGCTTCAGCGTGCGCGCGAACGCCGCGTCGTCCTCGACGATCAGCAGCAGTTTGGGCGCTTCATCGTTCACCGCGATCTCCGATCGACAACGCCGCCAGCGGCAGGCGCAGCGTCACCATCGCGCCGCCGCCTTCGACATTCCGCGCCTCGACGCGGCCACCGAGCTTGCGCACGACGTTGACCACGAGAAACAGGCCCAGTCCGCCGCCCGGCCGGCCCTTGCTCGACTGGTAGGGCTTGCCGAGCTGCGCGAGCATCTCCGGCGCAAAGCCGGGGCCGCGATCGCGCACCGCGAGCGTCAGCGAATCGTCGTCGCCGGACACCTTGAAGCCGACCCAGTCCGGCGAAGCCTCGAGCGCGTTGTCGAGCACGTTGCCGAGAATCTGCTTGAGCGCGGAATCGGAGACGATGCTGCGCTCGTCGTCGTCGATCTGCAGCTCGTAGGCCAGCTCGCGCACCGGCCGCGTCGCCGTCCAGTCCTCGACCAGATCGTCGAAGAAGGCGGCGATCGTCGTCACTTCCGGATGCTCGCCGCGCGCCTCGCCGGCCGACAGCAGGATGCCGGTGACGATGGTCTTGCAGCGCTTGACCTCGGCCTGCATGTCCTCGATCTCGGCGAGCAGTTCCGGCGATTCGCGGAACACCGGCATGCGCTTCCAGTCGCCGAGAATGACCGACAGCGTCGCCAGCGGCGTGCCGAGCTCGTGCGCGGCGCCCGAGGCGAGCAGGCCCATGCGCACGATGTGATCCTCCTCGGCGGCGCGCTGGCGCAGATCGGCGAGACGCGCATCGCGCGCACGCAGATTGCGGTTGATGCGCGTCATGAACACGACCAGCAGCGCCACGTCCATCACGAAGCAGATCAGCATGCCGATGATGTGCAGCTGGAACAGTTCCTCGTGGCTGCCGGACGGCAGCTGCAGGGGTACATAGAACAGCGTGAGTCCGGCGAAGCAGAGGCTGGTGATCGCGACCAGGGTCCACGTCGACCAGGCCTCGAGCAGCACGGCGGCCAGCGTGACCTGCAGCGGATAGAGGAAGACGAAGGGATTGGTCGCGCCGCCGCTGAAATAGAGCAGCGCCGTCAGCGCGGCGACATCGACCAGTAGGCCGGCGAACAGCGCACCATTGCTGACGTCGCCCTGCGCGCGCGGCCGCAGCAGGCTGAACAGGTTCAGTACGACGAGGCCGGAAACCACCAGCAGCATCGGCAGCAGCGGCAGGGCGACGCCGAACACGAACTCGACGAAGCCGATCGTCAGGATCTGCCCGACCACGGCGATCCAGCGCAGCTGGATCAGCTGCAGCATGTTCTGCTGGCCGACGGTCTCGCCGGCGGAGGCGATCAATGAACGTCCGACGACGGCTTGGCGTAAGGGCACGTCCGCTCCCGCTGCAAGGGAGCGACAGTTTATCGATCCGGCCACAATGAACTTGAATCGGATCTGAGCCCCGGCCGGCGTGGCCGGATCAATAACAAGACCCGTGCTCTGTGCGTATTGAGGCGGCAACCGCGCATTCGGCAAAGTCCGCAGGCGTTCGGCCGAGTATTCAACATTTTCAAGTTCATTATGGCCGCCTCAGTAACGGCCGCCGGGACGACGCAGCCGCCACTCGTGGCGGCCGACGACGATCGCCGCGCCGAGGACCATCGCCGCGAGCGTGTACCAGGTCAGCAGATAGACGAGGTGACTGTTGTGGAAGCGCACGACGGTGAGGCCGCCGACCGGCCAGCCGCCGGGATTCGCCGCGGCGTCGGCGTCGATGAAGAACGGCGCGACGTCCGCGGCCGGCAGGCCGTCGGCGGCGGCGATCGCGGCGACGTCGCGCGAGTACCAGCGGCCGCGCGCCGGATCGTTGCGACGAAGGAACGCACCCTGCGGCTCGCTGCGACGCAGCAGGCCGGTGAGGCGCGTTTCACCTTCGCTCCGGCCGGCGGCGCGCGTCGCGGCATCGCGATGCTCGCCGTCGACGAAGCCGCGGTTGACGAGAATCACGCTGCCGTCGGCACGGCGCAGCGGCGTCAGCACCCAGAAGCCGGGGCCGCGTTCGGTGACCGCCTGCACCAGCGTTTCGTGCGCATGGTCGAAGACGCCCGTGGCACGCACTTTCAGGTATTCGTTTCGCGCGGCGTCGAACTGCGCCCAGGCCTCGCGCCCCGGCGCCTCGACCGGCGCCGCAGCGAGGCGTTGCTCGACGCGGGCGATGAGATCGAGCTTCCACGCGCGCCGCTCGGCCTGCCAGGTGCCGAGCGCGACGAACACCGCGAACAGCAGCAGCGCGAGCAGGCCGAGCCCGAGAAGTGCCGCGACCGACCGCGGCACGGCGCGCGCGCGGCGCGCCACGTCCTCAGGGCATGTTGCGCATGTCATGCACGCTCGGCGGCATCATGTTGGCATTCATGTGGTACATGACCCACAGCGAGCCGCTCAGCGTGATGATCACCAGCACGCCGGTGAAGATCAGCGCCAGCATGTTCCAGCCGCCTTCGGACGAGGTGTTCATGTGCAGGAAGTACACCATGTGCACGAAGATCTGCACGAAGGCGAAGGCCAGCACGACGACGGTCGCCGTGTGGTTCGACTTGAACACGTCGCCCATGACGATCCAGAACGGGATCGCGGTCAGGATCACCGACAGGACGAAGCCCGTCATGTAGCCCTTCAGCGTCGAATGCGGCGCGCCGCCGCCGTGGCCGTGGTCATGGCTGTGCACGTGCGGTTCGTCGGCACCGCCGTGCGCGCCGCTGGCGTTGTGGTGCGTCGTGCTCACCGCAGCACTCCCATCAGATAGACGAAGGTGAAGACGCCGATCCAGACGACGTCGAGGAAGTGCCAGAACAGCGACAGGCAGCTCAGGCGGCGCTGGTTGACGGCGGTGAGGCCGCGCTGGCCCACCTGCACCATCAGCACCACCAGCCAGATGATGCCGAAGCTCACGTGCAGGCCATGCGTGCCGACCAGCGTGAAGAACGACGACAGGAAGGCGCTGCGCTGCGGGCCGGCGCCTTCGGCGATCATGTGGTGGAACTCGGTCAGCTCGATGCCGAGGAACGCGAGACCGAAGCAGCCGGTGACGAACAGCCAGATCAGCGTCGGGATTTTGTTGCTGCGCTGCATCTCCAGCATGGCGAAGCCGTAGGTGATCGACGACAGCAGCAGCATCGACGTGTTCACCGCGACCAGCGGCAGATCGAACAGTTCCTTCGGCCCGGGGCCGGCCGCGTAGCTGCCGCCGAGCACGCCGTACATGGCGAACAGGCAGGCGAAGATCAGGCAGTCGCTCATCAGGTACAGCCAGAAGCCGAGCAGCGTGCCGTTCTCCGGATGATGGTCCTCGGTGAGATAGAAGACCGGGGCCTCGCCGGCATTGGATGCCATCTGTGCAGTCGTCGACATGATTCAGACCTGTTGCGCGAGCAGCCGCGTGCGCTCGCCTTCGACCCGCGCGACCTCTTCGGCCGGGATGTGGAAGTCGCGATCGCTGTTGAAGGTGTGCGCGATGGCGCTGGCGACGAGTGCCACGAACGCCGCACCCGCCATCCACCAGATGTGCCAGATCAGCGCGAAGCCGCAGGCCATCGCCAGGCCGGCGAGCACGATGCCGGCGGCCGTGTTCTTCGGCATGTGGATCGGCAGGAAGCCCGAGGTCGGCCGCCGGTGGCCGCGCTGCTTCATGTCCGCCCAGGCGTCCTGCTCGTGCACGCGCGGCGTGAAGGCGAAGTTGTAGGCCGGCGCCGGCGAGGAGGTCGACCACTCCAGGGTGCGGCCGTTCCATGGATCGCCGCTGCTGTCGCGCAGCCTGGCGCGGTCGCGGATGCTCACGTAGAGCTGCACGAGGAAGGCCATGATGCCGAACAGGATCAGCACCGCGCCGACCAGCGCGATCTGGAACCAGATCTGCAGCGAAGGATCGTCGAAATGGCTGAGACGGCGCGTCACGCCCATCAGGCCGAGCACATACAGCGGCGTGAAGGCGATCCAGTAGCCGCTCAGCCAGAACCAGAACGAGACCTTGCCCCAGAACGGATCGAGCCGGAAGCCCATCGCCTTGGGGAACCAGTAGTTGATGCCGGCGAACAGGCCGAACACCACGCCGCCGATGATCACGTTGTGGAAGTGTGCGATCAGGAACAGCGAGTTGTGCAGCACGAAGTCGGCCGGCGGCACCGCGAGCAGCACGCCGGTCATGCCGCCGACGACGAAGGTCACCATGAAGCCGACCGCCCACAGCATCGGCACCTCGAAGCGGATGCGGCCGCGGTACATGGTGAACAGCCAGTTGAACATCTTCGCGCCGGTGGGGATCGAGATGATCATCGTGGTGATGCCGAAGAACGAGTTGACGCTCGCGCCCGAGCCCATCGTGAAGAAATGATGCAGCCACACGAGATACGAGAGGATGGTGATGACCACCGTCGCGTAGACCATCGAGGCGTAGCCGAACAGCTTCTTGCCGGAGAACGTCGACACCACTTCCGAGAACACGCCGAACACCGGCAGGATCAGGATGTAGACCTCGGGATGGCCCCAGATCCAGATCAGGTTCACGTACATCATGGCGTTGCCGCCGAAATCGTTCGTGAAGAAATTGGTGCCGACGTAGCGGTCCAGCGACAGCAGCGCGAGCACGGCGGTCAGCACCGGGAAGGCGGCGACGATCAGCACGTTGGTGCACAGCGCGGTCCAGGTGAAGATCGGCATCTTCATCAGCGTCATGCCGGGCGCGCGCATCTTGACGATGGTGACGATGAAGTTGACGCCGGACAGCAGGGTGCCGACGCCGGCGATCTGCAGCGACCAGGCGTAGTAATCGACGCCGACATCGGGGCTGTAGGCGATGCCCGACAAGGGCGGATATGCCAGCCAGCCGGTCTTGGCGAACTCGCCGACGAACAGCGACAGCATCACCAGCACCGCGCCGGCCACCGTCATCCAGAAGCTGAAGTTGTTGAGGAACGGAAAGGCCACGTCGCGCGCGCCGATCTGCAGGGGCACGACGATGTTCATCAGGCCGACGACCAGCGGCATCGCCACGAAGAAGATCATGATCACGCCGTGCGCGGTGAAGATCTGGTCGTAGTGATGCGGCGGCAGATAGCCCATCGAATCGCCGAAGGCCCAGGCCTGCTGGATGCGCATCATGATGGCGTCGGAAAAGCCGCGCAGCAGCATGACCACGCCGAGCACGATGTACATGATGCCGATCTTCTTGTGATCGACGCTGGTGAACCAGTCGCGCCACAGCATGCCCCAGGCGCCGAGCCGCGTGATCAGCGCGAGCAGCGCCACGCCGCCGATGGCGACGGCGATGAAGGTCCACAGCAGGATCGGCTCGTGGAACGGAATCGCGTCCCAGCTCAGGCGGCCGAAGAGGAAGCTCGTGGTGTTGGCGGTTTCGTGCATCGTCGGGTCCGGACAGCAGCTCGTGCTGGCGTTCAGCGCGCGGCCGAGGCGGCAAGGCGGGAGGAAAAGGCGGCCGGCACGAGGTCGGCGCTGCACATCGACAGCACGTAGTTGCCGCGCGGACGTTCACCGGCGGCGATGGCGCGCGGCCGGTCGTAGGCCAGATTGGCGACATTGGCGATGCCGGCCAGGCCGCCGATGCCGCCCTGCGCGTCGATCGCCATCATCTGGCTCATGCACATCTTCGTGCGGTCGACGCAGAGATTGACGATGGCGTCGAACAGCGACGCATCGACCGTCGCGTAGTGGCGCACCGGCTCGCGCACGCTGGGCTTCTCGAGCTGCTGGTAGTCCTCGCGCCGCAGGGCCGTGCCGTCGCGCTTGACCCGCTCGACCCACCGCGCGAAATCCGCCTGGGCAAGGCCGTGGAACTTGAACTTCATGTCGGAGAACCCGGCGCCGCTGTAGTTCGCCGAAAAGCCTTCGAATTCGCCCGGCGCGTTGATGACGGCGTGGAGCTGCGTCTGCATCGCCGGCATCGCATAGACCTGGCCGGCGAGCGCGGGAATGAAGAACGAGTTCATCACCGATGAGGCGGTCAGCGTGAAATGGATCGGCGTGTCGACCGGCGCCGCCAGCTCGTTGACGGTGGCGATGCCATAGCCGGGATAGATGAACAGCCACTTCCAGTCGAGCGCCACGACCTGCACGTCGAGGGTCTTCGCGTCGGCGGGCAACCGGCGCGCCGCATCGAGCCGTTCGACCGGGCGATACGGATCGAGCGTGTGCGTGGTGATCCAGGTCAGCGCGCCGAGCGCGATGATGATGAGCAGCGGCGCCGACCAGATGATCAGCTCGAGCTGCGTCGAGTGATGCCAGTCCGGCTCGTAGCGCGCGTCCCGGTTCGATGCCCGGTAACGCCAGGCGAAGAACAGCGAGAGGAAGATCACCGGCACGATGATCAGCAGCATCAGCACCGTCGAGATGATGATGAGGTCGCGCTGCTGGACGGCGATGTCGCCGGCCGGCTTGAGCACCACGGCGCTGCAGCCGCTCAGCAAAATCAGCAGCGCCAGCAACGGCAATCCTCGCAGGAGTCTGACGGGCATGTCGGATCGTGTGCGGTTTCTCGGGATGCGCGACTGTAAGGATACTTCGGGCGGCCGGCGATTGGACGTTTTGTCCTATCGCCGGCCGGGCACGTGCCGTGCGATCGTTCGCCTCCGCCCGAAGCCGGGTCCGCGCGCCCGCTGGTCAGCCGGCCGCGTGCGGCGCACACTTCGGACGACGCATCCGAGCCACCCTGCCCGGTCACGAGCCACGGTCATGAACAACGGACAAACCCCGGTCGCGCACGCCTCCGACGCCGCCGCGCGCGATCTTCGCCAGCTGCACGCCGATCATGCGCAGGTCGGGCCGGGCGAAATCGCCATCGGCGTGGTCATCGGCCGCATCTCCGAATTCTTCGATTTCTTCGTGTTCGGCCTCGCCTCGGTGCTGGTGTTCCCGAAGGTGTACTTCCCCTTCGCCGCGCCGCTGCAGGCGATGGCGTATTCCTTCGCCGTGTTCTCGCTGGCCTTCGTCGCGCGCCCGTTCGGTTCGCTGCTGGCGCGCTTCATCCATCGCTGGTATGGCCGCGGCACCAAGCTGACGGTCGCGCTGTTCATGCTCGGCACCTCGACCGCCGGCATCGCCTTCCTGCCGAGTTACGAGGAGATCGGCATGGCGGCGATCGTGCTGCTGGCGCTGCTGCGCGTCGGCCAGGGTCTCGCGCTCGGCGCCAGCTGGGACGGCCTGCCCTCGCTGCTGGCGCTCAACGCGCCGAAGAACCGCCGCGGCTGGTACGCGATGATCGCGCAGCTCGGCGCGCCGCTCGGCTTCATGCTCGCCGCGGCGCTGTTCGCCTTCCTGCTGCACAGCCTGTCGGACGCCGATTTCCGCGAATGGGGCTGGCGCTATCCGTTCTACGTCGCCTTCGCGATCAATGTCGTCGCCCTGTTCGCGCGGCTGCGCCTGGTCGTCACGCCGGAGTTCACGCAGCTGCTGAAGACCCGCGAGCTGGTGCCCTCGCCGCTGCTGGAGCTGGTGCGCACGCAGGGCCGCAGCATCGTGCTCGGCGCACTGGCGCCGCTGGCCAGCTACGCGCTGTTCCATCTCGTCACGGTGTTCCCGCTGTCCTGGGTCACGCTGTTCACCCGGGACGCGGTATCCGAATATCTGACCGTGCAGCTCATCGGCGCGGCGATCGCCGTGCTGACCATGCTGATCGGCGGCACGGTCGCCGACCGCATCGGCCGCCGCAACACGCTGGCGACCGGCGCCGTGCTGATCGCGCTGTTCGCGATCGGCGGCATGACGCCGCTGTTCCTGCACGGCACCAAGACCGGCGCCTACATCTTCATCCTCGTCGGCTTCGCCCTGCTCGGCTTCACGCACGCGCAGGCCTCCGGCGTCGTCAATTCGAGTTTCGAAAGCCGCTTCCGCTACAGCGGCGCGGTGCTGACCTCGGATTTCAGCTGGCTGCTCGGCGCCGCCTTCGCGCCGCTGGTCGCGCTGCAGATCGCCGCGCATCTCGGCGTCGGCTACGTCGGCCTTTACCTGCTGTCGGGTTGCGTCGCGACGCTGGTCGCCCTGCGCCTGAGCCGCAGGCTCGACGGCAGGCCCGTGAAGGCCTGAGCGGACTGGCGGCACGACCCTCGCTTCACGGGAAGCGCCGGCCGGCTCCGGCGCGCATCGACGACGAAAAAGGCCGCGCATCGCTGCGCGGCCTTTTGGCTTTCGCTGCGCTGCCGCGGCGGCCCCCCGCCGCTCGGCAGCCCGGCTTACGCCATCGCCTCGTACAGCGGCAGCGTGAGGAACTCGGGGAAGTTGTCGGACAGTGACATCTCCTCGAAGATCTTCGCGGCCTGATCGTAGGTTGCGGTGTCTTCGCCGGCGGCGGTGACGGTGGCCTTCACCTT
>NZ_KI440840.1:0-23173 GCF_000474945.1 Solimonas soli DSM 21787
GGGGCCGGCCTCGTAGACGAACACGACCCGCGATGCCTTGCTCTGCATCCGCACGCAAAGACGATCGACGTCACGGTCCAGAACACCGATCTGGCCCACACTTTGCACGTCACCGGAACCGACGGCATACGCCGCCATGATCGAGTCCTTGTGAACATCCAGCCCCACAAAGACGGTGCTATCGTTTGCCATGCTGACCTCCGCACAAGGAAACCGATCCATGAGCGTAGTGCTTGCTCGCTCCTGCGGCTCTGGCAACTCGCTAACCCGCGTTACGGCCTTCGCGGAGGTCAGCGCCTCTGACTGCGGAAGGCATACTGTCTAGTCCGCCGACGCCGTGCGCTGGCACGCCGAGGATCGCGTGATCGTCGACGGCAACAAGACGATCGTTTTTGCCTGAAGCGCGCTCAGCGCACTAGTAAATTCCACCCTCGTCGCATCGCTTCACCGACTCGTCACTTCTCTGTCATCCGCGCCCGCTGCAATCGCGGGCCTGGGACGCGCGCCGCGGCGCGCGGCGCGCGCAGGTCCGGTTCCGGTCATGGACGCGCGCCTTCAGGGTCGGGGTCTGCATGTCATTCTTTAGCGTCGTACGGTTGTACGCGGTGCTGCTTTGTCTGCTGCGCCTTGCTGCCTGCGGCGGCTCATCGGGCGACGGTGTCGATCTGCCGACACCGCTGCGCGTGTCCGAAACGCCGCAGCAGTACACGATCAGCGACGGCAGGACGACCGTCGAGATCGACCGTGCGCAGCTGCTGCTGCGCTGGCGTAGCGTGGATGGCGCGGCGCTGATCGCCGACGCGGCGCCGTCGGGTGCGATGAAGAATCCCGACTACGCAACGTTCGACGACAGGCAGGACGGCATCGACAAGGCCTATCCGGGCCTGCCAACGGTGACGTACCAGCCATATGCGTATCGCGTCGGCGACGCATGGCACGCGGCGGTGAAGCCGCTGGCGGTCTCCGCGCAGGAACGCACCGCGACGGTCGAGTTGCAGACCGACGATGGTGCCGGCGCGACGCTGCAGATCACCTTCGCCGAGGACGGCACGCTGCGCCTGCGCTACGCGCCGAAGGCGACGGCCGTCGTCGCGGTGTCGACGGTCTGGCGGGCCGGCGAGGGCGACGCGTATTTCGGTGGCGGCCAGCGCTTCTCCTCGTTCAATCTGCGCGGCACCGCGCTGCCGCTGTGGATCAGCCATGGCCCGGGATCGAATCGCGAAGGTTCGACGAACGAGATCGCCGCGCCGTTCTTCTGGTGCCCTTGCGGCTGGGGCGCGGCAATCGATTCGGACGCGCGCGGCGAGATCATCTTCGCGCGCGGCAACGAACGCGCGGACGCGGTGCGCGTGACGATCGAGGCCGAAGCGCTCGATCTCGTGTACTACCGCGGCACGCCGCGCGAGATCGTCGCCGCGCACACGGCGCGCGTCGGTCGCCCGCGATGGTCGCCGCCGGACTGGATGTGGCGGCCGATGGTGTGGCAGGACAGCGACACGACGAGCGATACGGTGCGTGCGCTGGTCGACGGCATGCAGAGTCGCGGAATTCCGCTCGGCGCGGTCTGGCTCGACAACCCCTGGGACGCCGGCAAGGCGAGCTTCGATTTCGATCCGGCGCGTTTCGCCGACGCCGATGCGCTGATCGAGGAAGTCCACGACAAGGGCGTGCGCTTCATGGTCTGGCTGTCGCCCTTCGTGAGCGGCGACGCGCAGACGCTGGCGACGCAGAATGGCTGGACCGTCACCGGCACGCGCCGCGACGGCAACGATGCGACCTACTACCCGGCGCGCGGCATCGATCCGCATCTCGATTTCACGCACGCGGACGCCGAAGCGTGGTGGCGCGACGGCCTGCGCCGCCTGATCCGCCGCGGCGTCGACGGCGTCAAAGTCGATCGCGGCGAGGAAGACCTTTCCGACGATTCGGTCTGGCACAACGGCCTGCCGAACCGCCTCAACCACAATGCCTACATCGGCCGCTATCACCAGGCAATCTTCGAGGCCTTCCGCGCCGAGCGGCCGGACGGAGACTTCGCGATCTTCGCACGCGGCGGCTGGAACGGTTCGGCGCAATGGGCCGGGCACTGGGCCGCCGACAACAGCAGCTTTCTCGGCGAGGCCGGGCTGACGCAGGCGCTGCGCTCGCTGCTTTCGCTGTCGGTGTCGGGCTTCGCCTTCAGCGGCGCCGACATCGGCGGCTACGCGGGTCTGCGCCAGGACATGGGCGACGCGGCCGGCGGCATTCCGCTGCTGCCGCCGGACGAGCCGACCTACCTCCGCTGGACGCAGCTCGGCGCGCTGTCGCCGATCATGCAGACGCCGGTGCCGCCATGGTGGGTCAGCGAACGTGCCGTGCGCGTCTATCGCCGCTACGCGACGCTGCACGACCGGCTCGTGCCGTACATCGCGGCGGCGGCGAAGCGCACGCTCGACGACGGAACGCCGATCGTGCGTCCGCTGCCCTACGCGGTTCCCGGCGACGCGAAAGCCGTGGCGGCGGACGACGAGTACCTGTTCGGCGACGATCTGCTCGTCGCGCCGGCGACGCGTCTCGTGCACGGTGCCGAG
The DNA here is from genome assembly GCF_000474945.1 of Solimonas soli DSM 21787. GTDB lineage: Bacteria > Pseudomonadota > Gammaproteobacteria > Nevskiales > Nevskiaceae > Solimonas > Solimonas soli. Next base: position 2,571 of record NZ_KI440840.1, read on the forward strand.
CTTTCGACGCGCAGTGTCTATCTGCCGGCCGGCAAATGGCGTGATTTCTGGAGCGGCGCCATGTACGAAGGCCCGCTCACGCGACTCGAAACGATCGGGCTTGAAAAACTTCCTCTCTACGTCCGCGACGGCGCCACGCTGCCGGACGGTGTTGCCGCCGGAGAACTGCCGTGATCACGCGCCGTATGCTGCTCAAGTCCACGCCCGCGCTACTGCTGCCGCCGCTGTGCGGTGCCCTGCCGGGCTGCGGCAGCGGCGACGGCGGCTGCACGCCGGCGGCGCCCGTGGCCGGCACGCAGACGCCGCGCGGGCTGCACGTCAGCTGGACCGGCGATCCACGGACGACGCGCACCGTCAGCTGGTTCACCGACGGCAACAGCGATCCGGGCAGCGTCGTCGAGTACGGACCCGTCGAGGACGGCATGAGCGCGTGCGAGATCGGCAGCGCGCCGCTGCCGGCCCGCGTCGAAGGCACGAGCGCGGCGACCTACGGCGTCGAGGCGCGGACGCATCGCGCGACGATGAGCGGGCTCGATCCGGCGAAAGCGATCCGCTACCGCGTCGGCTCGGCGGCGGGCGGCTGGTCGGACGTGCGCGTGCTGCCGCCGGCGCCGGTCGAGAAGTTTCGCTTCGCGCACTTCGGTGATCACGCCATGTCGGACGCCAGCCGCGCCGTGCTGCGCGGCATGCAGAAAGCGGCGCCGGACTTCGTGCTGATCGCCGGCGATCTGTCCTACGCCAACGGCGAACAGGCGGTCTGGGACCAGTACTTCGACATGCTCGATCCGCTCGCCTCGCGCATTCCGCTGATGACCTGCCCCGGCAATCACGAGGCCAAGGACGGCGGCGGCGAGGGCTACCGCTCGCGCGTCGCGCAGCCCGGCAAAGGCACCTACTACAGTTTCGATTGCGGCAAGGTGCATTTCTGCTTCAGCACCGGCGGCTCGCTGCTCGACGGCCTCGACGGTGCCGGCGAGCTGCTCGCCGAACTCGCCTGGCTCGACGCCGACCTCGCCGACGCCGCGCGCCGCCGCGCCGCCGGCGAGATCGACTTCATCATCTTCGTCCAGCACTACACGATCTGGACCAGCTGCGAAGGGCGCGATCCGGCGAACTACACGCTGGTGCTGCTCGAGGAAGGCATGCTGCTGCGTCACGGCGTCGACATCCTCGCCGTCGGTCACGATCACATCTACGAGCGTTCGTATCCGATGGGCCGCGCCAAGCGCCAGGACGACGGCTACGTGCAGGTCACGCAGGGCGGCGGCGGCCAGTCGCTGTACGAGCTGATCGCCGATCGCGACGAGTGGTCCGCCGTCGCGCTGCTGCGCCACGGCTTCACCGTCTACTCGGTCGACGGCGACACCATCACCGTGAAGACCTACGCGGTCGAAAACGAGGCGCTCGAGGGGCTACCGGAAGGCACCGAGCTGCCGGTGATCGACGAGTTCACCGTGACGGCGCGCAAGGCCGAGGTGCGCGCCCGCTTCGCCGCCGCACGGCCGAAGGCGATGGCCGATGCATCGTTCGACCACGACGCGATGATCCGGCACACGATCGAACGCAACCGCCGCCACGATCTCGCCGAGGCCGGCCTGCGCTGAGGGCTTCAGAGCCGCTTCGCGAGCACGCGCTGCTGCTTGGTCTCGGCATAGCCCTCGCGGGCATAGAACGCATGCGCGCGCGAGCGCAGGACATTCGAGCGCACGCGCATCTCGTGGTGGCCGCGCTCCTTCGCCCACTGTTCCGCCGCGCGCAGCAGCGCGGCGCCGATGCCGCGGCTGCGTAACCCTTGGTCGACGACGAGGCCGGCGATCTCGATGTAGCTCCGGCTTTCGAGCGAGAGACGCAGCATGGCGTGCAGCCAGCCGGCGACGCGGCCCTCATGCTCGGCGACCCAGACCGCGTGCTCGGGGCGGCTCAGCAGCTGGGCGAGCCGTTCGGTATGCGCATCGACATCGGGCTCGTAACCGAACATGCCGGACAGTGCGGCGATGGCCGGGGCGTCGTCGAGGCCTGCGGGGCGAACGTCCATGTTCATGGCGGCAACATAGCGCGTTTATGCGGGCCGCATGGTCCGCGCTTCTCGTTCTGGCGGAGAGGCTCGAGCTGCCCTCCGCTCGCTTGCAGGGGAGAGGGGCGAGGGAGGTGGGTGGTGCGGCGCGCGCCGTGGATGCGGTGCGCGCCGAGAGGCCTCCTCACCAACCCTCTCCTCCGCAGGAGGAGAGGGCTCGGCGCGGTGTGCGTCGGTTCATTCTTTTTCCCCTCCGCCCGCTTGCGGGGGTGAGGGGTGAGGGGAGTGGGGGGTGAGGCGCGCGCCGTGGACGCGGTGCGTACCGAGAGGCCTCCTCACCCAACCCTCTCCTCCATAGGAGAAGAGGGCTCGGCGCTGGTGTGCGGGATCCATTCTTTTCCCTCCGCCCGCTTGCGGGGGTGAGGGGAGTGGGGGGTGAGGCGCGCGCCGTGGACGCGGTGCGCGCCGAGACGCCTCCTCACCCCAACCCTCTCCCCCCAGGGAGGAGAGGGCTCGGATGGGAGGGCTCGGCGCGGTGTGCGTCGGTTCATTCTTTTTCCCCCTCCGCCCGCTTGCGGGGGGAGGGGTCAGGGGAGGTGGGTGGTGAGGCGCGCGCCGTGGATGCGGTGCGTACCGAGAGGCCTCCTCGCCCAGCCCTCTCCTCCATAGGAGGAGAGGGCTCAGCGGCGGTGGCGTGAGCAAGCCTTCAAATTCCGACTTCCGGGTGGGGCCCCAGCCCCATCCGTGATCCGGGCGAGGACTGCCATCGGCAGTCCTCGAAAGCCCCTTCTCAGGCTGGGGCCCCAGCCCCGGCCGTTCGCGCGGCGGCGAATGCCACTGGCATTCGCCGAAATCCCGCGCTCACTCCCACACAATCTTTTCGCTGTAGTTCGGCGCGTGCTTCTCGAGCAGCGCGGCGTACTTCTTCTCGACTTCGTTGCGCTTGACCTTCATGGTCGGCGTCATCATGTTGTTGTCGATCGTCCACGGCTCCCTGGCGACGATGATCTTGGCGATCGCTTCGTGGTCTTCGAGCGTGGCGTTGACGGCGTCCATCTCGGCGAGCAGGCCGGCCTCGACTTCGGCGCGCGGCTTCCGGGCGGCGTCGGCGGACAGGGTGACGATCATGATCGGCTGCTTGAGGCCGGTGCCGACGAAGCAGAGCTGGTCGATGTCGGTGTCGCGCGACAGGGCGCCTTCGATCGGCGCCGGCGCCACGTACTTGCCCTTCAGCGTCTTGAAGATGTCCTTGACGCGGCCGGTGATGTACAGATAGCCGTCCTCGTCGATGCGGCCCTTGTCGCCGGTGCGCAGCCAGCCGTCGGCGGTGTACAGCTCGGCGGTCTTCTCCGGGTCCTTGTAGTAGCCCGGCGTGCAGGCGGCGTGCTTGAACTGGATCTCGCCATCGTCGGCGACGCGCATGTCGGCGCCCGGCTGCGCGCGGCCGACCGAGCCCCAGCGGTTGGCGCCCGGCAGGTTGACCGTCGCGTAGATGTTGTTCTCGGTCATGCCGTAGCCCTGCAGCACGGTGATGCCGAGCTTGTCGAACCACATCATCAGCGGGATCGGCATCGGCGCGGCGCCGACGATGATGTAGCGCGCGTTCTGCAGGCCGAGCGTGGTCTTGATCTTCTTCTTGATGACCGCGGAAACGATCGGCAGCTTGAGCAGCAGATCGAGCTTCTTCTGCGGCAGCTTCTTGAGGATGCCGGCCTGGAAGCGGCCGTAGACCAGCGGCACGCCGAAGAAGCGTGTCGGCGAGACTTCCGGCAATTGTTCGGCGAGCTTGTCGAGGTTCTCGAGGAAGAACACTTCGGCGCCGTAGTAGATCGAGCCCAGCTCGACGGCGCCGCGCTCGAAGGCGTGCGCCAGCGGCAGGTAGGAGAAGAAGCGTTCCTGGCCTTTCGCCGGCATCGCCTTGAGCATGCCCTCGGCGGCGAACAGCACGTTGCCCATGGTGATGATCACGCCCTTCGGGTTGCCGGTCGTGCCCGAGGTGTAGACCAGGGTGTGGATGGCGTCGAGCGCCGGCGGCTGGTAGCCGGCGAACGGCTCGGACGCGCGCACCAGATCGTCCCACTGGTGATCGACGGCCGACACGCCGGCATACGGAAAGCCGATCTTGATGATGCCCGCCGGCATCGCCGCCATGAACTCGTCGAAGTCCGGCATCGGGCCGATGAATGCGGCCTTGGTTTCCGAGTGCTCGAGGATGAACTTCACCGCGTCGCTCGACTGCTTCGGATAGAGGCCGACGCTGACGTAGCCGGCCATGGCGATCGCCAGATCGGCGAGCACCCAGTGCGCCGTGTTGCGGCCGGTGATGGCAACGCGCGAACCGGGCGGCAGGCCGAGCTTGCGCAGCGCCGTGGCCATGCCGCGCACCTGCGCCTCGCATTCGGCGAAGGTGTATTTCTTCCAGACGCCATCGACCGGCTGGTAGAGCCAGGGCTTGTTCGGCTGCTCCTGGGCCCACTTCACCAGCATCTCGACCGGGTTCTTGAGAGACATCGGCACTCCTCAGTTTCAATATGCGGATGCAGGACCGGCGAACGGCTTCGGGCGCGGCGCGGTGCGGCCGGGCCGCTTCGGGCGCGAATCCGATCGCTGCGGATCCGTGGGCGGTCTTGCTGGGCGGTACGCGGCGGTGGGGGAGACGCGGCGCGGCCCGGGTCCGGCGGATTGTAGCCATCTTCGCCGCGGGCGGGGGTGGTTCGCCGCGCGGCTTGGCAAGCCGCCCGGCGATTCGCAGAATGGCCGCTCACCATGACCGCGGCGGCGGAGAGATCGCATGAAGATCGGGCTCAGTGTGCTGCTGCTGCTCGCCGGGCTCGCCGCGTATCTCGTCCTGTGGCCGGTGCCGATCGCGCCGCGGGCCTGGCAGGCGCCGGAAGCGCCGCCGGAGACGGCGTATCCGGCCAATGACCGGCTGCGCGGCATCGAGCGCCTCGCCGACGGTGTCGGCCGCGGTCCCGAGGGCATTGCCGTCGACGCACAGGGCCGCCTCTACGCCGGCTACGACGACGGCCGCGTGATGCGCTTCGACGCCGACGGCGGCAACGCCGAGCGGCTCGCCGATACCGGCGGGCGGCCGCTCGGCGTGAGCGTCGGCAGCAAGGGCGTGTTCGTCGCCGACGCCGACCGCGGCCTGCTGCAGATCGTGCCGGGCGGCGTGGTGCGCGTGCTCGGCACCGCGGCCGAGGGCCAGCCCTTCAGGTTCACCGACGACGTCGACCAGTCCGATGCCGATCCGGCGCTGTACTTCACCGACGCCTCGGCGCGCTTCGGCATCGACGGGCTGATGGCCGACATGCTCGAGCACGGCGACAGCGGCCGCGTGCTGCGCTACGACCCCGGCACCGGCACGACGACCACGCTGATGCGCGGCCTGCACTTCGCCAACGGCATCGCGCTCGGGCCGGACGCCGCCTACCTGCTGGTGTCGGAAACCGCCGAATACCGCATCTGGCGCTACTGGCTGAAGGGCGAGAAGGCCGGCCGGAAGGAAATCTTCATCGACGATCTGCCCGGCTTCCCCGACAATCTCAGCATCGATCCGCACGAGCGCGTCTGGCTCGCGCTCTACGCGCCGCGCGACCGCACGCTCGACGCGATGTCCGGCCGGCCGGCCCTGCGCAAGCTCGCTTATCGCCTGCCGGCGCTGCTGCGTCCGCGGCCCGTGCTGCGCAGCTGGGTCCTGCTGATCGACCGCGACGGCCACATCGTCCGCGACCTGCAGTACCGCGGCGACCCGGCCGACCAGCGCGCGCCGCGTCCCTACGGCCCGATCACCAGCGTCGAAGCGCTCGGCCCCACGCTCTACTTCGGCAGCCTCAGCGACACCGCGCTCGGCCGCATGCAGCTGCCGCCCTTCACGCCGCCGACGACGCCATGACGACGGCTTGGGACGCCATCGTCATCGGTGCCGGCCACAACGGCCTGGTCTGTGCCGCCTATCTGGCGCGTGCCGGCAAGAAAGTGCTGGTGCTCGAACGCCGCGACATCGTCGGCGGCGCGGCGGTGAGCGAGGAGATCGCGCCCGGCTATCGCGCCTCGACGGCTTCGTATCTGATTTCGCTGCTGCTGCCCGACGTCGAGCGCGAGCTGGAGCTGGCGCGCCACGGTTACCAGGTGCTGCCGCGCAATCCGTCCTCGTTCACGCCGCTGCCGGACGGCCGCTCGCTGCTGATGGGGCCGGACGCCGAACTCAATCGCCGCGAGATCGCGCGGTTCTCGGCGCGCGATGCCGACGCCTATCCACGCTACGAAGCCTGGCTCACGCGCATCGCCGAAGCGCTGGAGCCGGTGCTCGAAGACATTCCGCCGGAGCTGCTGCCGCTGCCGGCCAACCTCCGCCGCCGCGGCTTCCTCGAGCAGTGGCGCAATCTGCGGCGCGCGCTGCGCTTCCATCGTTCGCTGAAGACACTGGGCGACGATCTGCCGACCGCGCTCGAACTGCTGACCGGCCCGGCCACGCCGATCCTCGAACGCTGGTTCGAATCCGCAGCGCTGCGCGCGACGCTGGCGACCGATGCGATCATCGGCGCCATGGCGCCGCCCTCGGCGGCCGGCACCGGCTACGTGCTGCTGCATCACGTCATGGGCGTCGCCGGCGGCGCGCGCGGCGTCTGGGGCTACGTCGAAGGCGGCATGGGCGCGCTGTCCGCGGCGCTGCGCCGCAGCGCCGAGCACGCCGGCGTGACGATCCGCACCGGCGCGCCGGTCGCGCAGATCGAGCACATCGGCGGCCGCGCGCTGGCCGTGCGCCTGGCCAGCGGCGAGCGCATCGCCGCGCCGCGCATCGTCTCCAACGCGACGCCGGCCGTGACCTTCCTGCAGCTGCTCGGCGCCGATGCGCTGCCGGCCGCGTTCCGCGCGGCGGCCGAGCGCATCGACTATTCCAGCGCGGTGATGAAGATCAATCTCGCGCTGTCCGAGCTGCCGGACTTCAGCTGCCGGCCCGGCAAGGACGCGGTCGGTCCGCAGCATCGCGGCACCATTCACATCAGCCCGACGCTCGACTACATCGAGCGCGCCTACGCCGACGCGCGGCTCGGCGAGCCGTCGCGCGAGCCGGTCGTCGAACTGACCTTGCCGACCTCGGTCGACCGCACGCTGGCGCCGCCGGGCCATCACATCGCGCAGCTGTTCGTGCAGTACGCGCCCTACCGGCTGGCCGAAGGCAACTGGGACGAGCGCGCCGAGGCCTTCGCCGAGCGCTGCATCGATGCGGTCGGCGCCTACGCGCCGAACTTCCGCGCGTCGGTGCTGCATCGTCAGGTGCTGTCGCCGCTCGAACTCGAACGCCGCTTCGCGCTGACCGGCGGCAACATCTTCCACGGCGCCATGCCGCTGCATCAGCTGTTCGGCTTCCGTCCGGTGCCGGGCTGGGGCGACTACCGCACGCCGCTGCGCGGGCTCTATCTCTGCGGCGCCGGCGCGCATCCCGGCGGCGGCGTCAGCGGCGCTCCCGGCCGCAACGCCGCGCGCGTGCTGCTGCAGGATTCCTGAGCCGCGCGCGCCGAAAGAGCGCCGGGCATGGGCCGATGGTTCCCTTCCGCCCGCATGCGGGGGAGGGGCCCGGGGAGGTGGGCGCCGGCCGCGAATGACCGCGCAAGCTCCGGATATAGCCGCGCGCCCTGCGTCCCTACAGTGCTCCGCATACACTGCGACGGAGCATCAGATGAACCAGTCGACGAACCAGGACGAGCAGCGCTGGCAGGCCGTGCAGGCGCGCGACGCGACGCAGGACGGCCGCTTCTGGTACGGCGTGCGGAGCACCGGCGTGTACTGCAAGCCGTCCTGCGCCTCGCGCCAGCCGCTGCGCCGGAACGTGCGCTTCTACGACAGCGCCGAGGCCGCCGAGCGCGACGGCCTGCGCCCCTGCAAGCGCTGCAAGCCGCGCGACGCCGCCGGCGACGGCGAAGCGGCGCGCATCGCGGCGGTCTGCCGCCACATCGAGACGCATGCCGGCGAAAAGCTGCCGCTCGCCGAACTGGCGCGGCGCGCGGCACTGAGTCCCTTCCACTTCCAGCGTCGCTTCAAGGCCATCGTCGGCCTGTCGCCGAAGGAATACGCGCAAGCCTGCCGCCTCAAGACGCTGCGCCGCGAGCTGCGCGCCGCGGCTTCGGTGAGCGACGCGATCTACGGCGCCGGCTACGGCTCGGGCAGCCGCGTCTACGAGAACATCGACAGCCGGCTCGGCATGACGCCGGCCGAGTACCGCGCCGGCGGCGAAGGCGTCGCCATTTCATATGCGAGCGGCCGCACGCCGCTGGGCCTGGTGATGATCGGCGCGACCGATCGCGGCATCTGCTTCCTGCAATTCGGCGACGACGAGGCGGCGCTGCTCGACACCTTGCGCGCCGAGTATCCGGCGGCGCGGCCGAGCGCGATGCCGCCGGCGCAGCAGGCGACGTTCGACGAATGGATGCGCCGGCTCGGCGAGCACCTCGAAGGCCGGCGGCCGAATCTCGATCTGCCGCTCGACACGCGCGGCACGGCCTTCCAGCTCGAAGTGTGGAAATACCTGCAGACGATTCCATACGGCGAGCTGCGCTCATACACGGAAGTCGCCGCGGCGATCGGCCGGCCGGCCGCCGTGCGCGCGGTGGCGCGCGCCTGCGCGACCAACACCATCGCGCTGCTGATTCCCTGCCACCGCGTGATCCGCGGCGACGGCTCGCTGTCCGGCTATCGCTGGGGTCTGGCGCGCAAGCGCGTGCTGATCGACCGGGAGCGCGCGCATCGTGGCGCGCAGTGAGGCGGCGCGCGATGCGGTCGTGCGTTTCGCGATCGCGGCGCGTGCGCCGTTCCCGTGGCCGGCGCTGCTCGCGTACCTCGACATGCGGCTGATCGATGGCTACGAGCGGATCGCCGACGCCTGCTACGAGCGCCGCGGCGAAGGCTATGCGCTGCGCGTGCGGCACGACGCGCGGCGCGGCGCGCTGCAGGTCGAAGCGCAGGGCATGACGCGGGCGGCGGCGCGCGCCCGCGTCGAGCCTCTGTTCTCGCCGCGCCACGACGGCCATGCGATCGACGCCGCGCTGGCGCGCGACGCGCTGCTGGCGCCGCGCATCGCGCGCTGTCCGGGCTTCCGGCCGCTCGGCTGCTGGTCGGCCTTCGAGCTGTGCCTGCGCACCGTGATCGGCCAGCAGGTGACGGTCGCCGCGGCGCGCACGCTGATGGCGCGGCTGCTGGCGCGCTGCGGCGAACCGACGCCGGCGCGCGTGGCCGCCGCGAATCTCGACGCGCTGGGCATGCCGGGCGCGCGCGTCGCGGCGATCCGCGCCTTCGCCGCGGCCGTCGCCGCCGGCGACATCGCGCTCGACGCCGCCTGGCCGGCGCTGAACGAGCGCCTGTCGCGGCAGCCCGGCTTCGGGCCGTGGACGCGCGCCTATCTGGCGATTCGCCTCGGCCGTGACGCCGATGCGTTTCCCGACAGCGACATCGGCCTGCTGCGCGCCGCCGGCATCGCCACGCCGAAGGCGCTGCGCGCCCGCGCCGAAGCCTGGCGGCCGTATCGCGGCCACGCGGCGACGCTGCTGTGGGCGCTGGCGCCATGAGCACGAGCCTCGATGCCGCCGTCGCCGCGCTCGACTGGCCGGCGCTGTACGCGCGGCTCGACGCCGAAGGCCACGCGCTGACGCCGCCGCTGCTCGACGCCGCGCAGCGCGCCGCACTGATCGCGATATACGACGAGCCGGCGCGTTTCCGCTCGCGCATCGTCATGCAGCGCCACGGCTTCGGCCGCGGCGAGTATCAATACTTCGCCTATCCCCTGCCGCCCGCGGTGCAGGCCCTGCGCGCCGCGTTCTATGAGCGGCTCGCGCCGCTGGCGAACGCCTGGGCGGAAAAACTCGGCGAGGCCGCGCGCTATCCGCCGCGGCTCGATGCCTTCCTCGCCGGCTGCCACGGCGCCGGACAGACGCGGCCGACGCCGCTGTTGCTGCGCTACGGCGCCGACGATTACAACTGCCTGCATCAGGATCTGTACGGCGCATGGCGGTTCCCGCTGCAGCTGGTGTTCCAGCTCAGCGAACCGGGGATCGATTTCCGCGGCGGCGAACTGGTGCTCGTCGAGCAGCGGCCGCGCCTGCAGTCGATCGCGCGCGTGCTCGACGTGCCGGCCGGCGGCGCGGCGATCATCGCCGTCCATCACCGGCCGGTCGCAGGCACGCGCGGCTGGTATCGCACGCAGCTGCGCCACGGCGTCAGCCGCGTGCACGCAGGGCGGCGGCACACGCTGGGCCTGGTGCTGCATGACGCGGCGTAGGTGCGCTCAGGGCGTGTAACAAGATGATTCCCTCTCCCTCATCGCGAAGCGATGGGGGAGAGGGTGAGGGTGAGGGGATACACGCTCGCCGCACTGCTCGATCCACCGCCCCCTCACCCTAACCTCTCCCCCGACATTCGCCGGGGAGAGGGAATTCATTTTGGTATGCGCGCTTTAGGACATCCTGCGGAGATTTAAAGATGCCGCCGTTCCCGCGAAGGCCGTGTCCCGAGCCTGTCCAAAGGCGGGAATCCAGTCTGCGCGGGTGCATCCCGCCTGTCGCGTGCCGGCGTTCGCGAAAGGCGGCATGCACTGCGCCGCTGCCGCCCGCTTTCATCGAACCTGCACGCAAGTTCCTGCGCCGGGCCGATCCTCAAGCGCGGCACGCCGCCAGCGGGTCGAGGTCCGCCCGGTATGCGGCGCTGCGCACGCCGAACAGGCCGAGCAGCAGCGGCGCGAGATCGTCCTGCGAATGCGGCTTGCGCGCCTGCTGCCGCGCGCAGTCCATGCGCAGCGCCTGGCGTTTCTGCAGCTCGGGGCTCAGCCAGGCGACGAACGGCACCTGCTTCTGTTCGATCGGCGCCAGCGCGTAGGGAAAGCCGTGCAGGTAGAGGCCGTTCTCGCCGAGCGACTCGCCGTGGTCGGAGAGATAGATCATCGCCGCGTCGAGCCGCTCGCCGCGGGCACGCAGCGCGTCGAGCACGGCGTCGAGGATGTGATCGGTGTAGACGATGGTGTTGTCGTAGGCGTTGACCAGTTCGTCGTGCGCGCAGTTCTGCGGCTGGGCGCTCTCGCAGGCGGGCAGGTAGCGGCGGTACGCGGCGGGATAGCGGCGAGCGTAGGCGGGGCCGTGGCTGCCGATCTGGTGCAGCACGATCAGCGTGTCGCGGCGCGCGGCGTCGAGCAGCGCCGGCAGGTCGGCGAGCAGGATGTCGTCGTGGCAGCCGGCGGCGTCGCAGAGATCGGCGGGGCCGTGCTTCGTCACATCGACGGTCTCGGCGCTGCCGCAGACGCCCTTGCAGCCGCCGTCGTTGTCGCGCCAGTGTGCGTCGACGCCGGTGTGCGCGAGCACGTCGAGCACGTTGAGGTATTGCGCGTCGGGCGCCGGCTTCCAGCGCGCGCGGCCGAGCAGCGAGAACATGCAGGGCACCGATTGCGCGGTGGCCGTGCCGCAGGACGTGGCGCGGCCGAAGTTGAGCAGATCGTCGAGCGCGGCGAGATGCGGCGTGGTGTCGCGCACGTAGCCGTCGATGCCGAAGTCGGCGGCGCGCGCCGTCTCGCCGAGCACCAGCACGACGACCTGCGGATGCGCGCCCGCCGGCGGCGCCGGCCGTGTCGCGTCGCGGCCGAGCGGGTCGACCGGCAGCGCCGCGCGCGGCACCTGGCTGCCCGCGTACTTGAGCAGCGACTGCGCCGGGAAGAAGGGATTGAACAGATGCGCGAGCTCGCGATGCTCGCGACCGATGATCGCGAAGTCCTTGAACTGCGTCAGCAGGGCGGTGACGGCGCTCGCCAGCAGCAGCGCCGACCAGGCGCCCGCGACAAGCAGGCGCCGCACCCGGCCACCGCCTTCGGCCAGCGGCCAGGCGATGAGCAGGGTGATCGGCAGCAGCGCGCGGCCGCACAGATACCAGGCGAAATCCGCGGTCAGCAGCTCGCCGGCCTCGCGCGTATCGGTCTCGAAGACGTTGCGGATCATGCCGGCGTCGATGACGGTGCCGAACCGGTCGATGAAGTAGGCGGTGGCGGCGCTGAAGGCGAGCGCGATGGCCAGCGCCGGCTTGAGCGTGCGGCGGCCGCCGCACAGCGAGAACAGCGCGACGTAGACCGCCACCATCACCAGCGCCGTGCTGGTGCGCAGCAGCAGGGCGTGCGCATCGTCGCCGAGCAGGGCGTGCAGACGGCGCCACAGGCGGTCGTTGTCGAACCGCGTGATGAACAGCGCGGCCGCGGTGCTCAGCGCATAGCCGGGCAGCGCGGGCAGGCGCGGCGCGGCGCCGGCTCGGGACATCGGCAAGGCGAGGCGCATGGTGTCCCTCTCATTCACCGACGGGCGCCGGCCGGCGGCCGGCCAGGGCGCGGCGGCCGAGCAGATGCAGGTAAAGCACCGGCATCACGAACAGCGTCAGCGGCGCCGCCGACAGCAGGCCGAAGATCACCACCGTGGCCAGCGGCCGCTGCGTCTCGGCGCCGATGTCGGTCGACAGCGCCATCGGCAGCAGGCCGAGCATGGCCAGCAGCGTGGTCATCAGTACCGTGCGCAGGCGGTTGGCGGCGCCGCGCAGCACGGCCTCGCGCGCACCGAGCCCTTCGAGACGCAGCTGGTTGAAGTGGCTGACCAGCACCACGCCGTTCAGCACCGCCTGGCCCATGAGGGCGATGAAGCCGATCGCCGCCGACACCGACAGCGGCATGCCGCGCACGGCCAGGCCGATGATGCCGCCGACCAGCGCCAGCGGGATGTTGAGCAGGATCAGCGCCGCCGGGCCGGCCGCGGCGAAGGCCTGCGCCAGCAGCACGAAGATCAGCGCGATGGAGATCGGCACGACCACGGCGAGGCGCTTCATCGCGCGCTGCTGGTTCTCGAACTCGCCGCTCCAGTGCAGCGTGTAGCCGGCCGGCAGGGCGATGCTGCGCGCGACCGCGGCCTGCATGTCGGCGACCACCGAGCCCATGTCGCGGCCGTGCAGGAAGACGCCGATCGACGCCGTGCGGCGGCCGTCGACGCGCGAGATGTCCATGGCGCCGCTGACCGCCTTGAACCGCACGATCTCCGACAGCGGCACGTGCGCGCCGGCCGGCGTCGCCACCAGCAGGTCGCGCAGCGCCGGCAGCGCGCGGTCCTCGTCGCGCAGGCGCACGACCACGGCGACGTGGCGCTCGCCCTCGTAGAGTTGCGTCGCCTCGCGGCCGCCGAGCGCGGTCTCGATCACGTCCTCGACGTCGCCGACGTTGAGGCCGTAGCGCGCCGCCTGCGCGCGGTCGATGTCGAGCTGGTACTGCGGCAGCGCGCCGGCGCGGTCGATCTCGGCGTGGGCGACGCCGGCGATGCGCGCGAACAGCGCGCGCATGCGCTCGGCCTTGTCGGCGAGCACGCCGAGGTCGTCGCCCGACACCTGCACGACGATCTGGCCGTCCACCTGGCTGATCGATTCGAGCACGTTGTCGCGGATCGGCTGCGAGAAGCTGGCGTCGACGCCGGGCAGGCCGTCCATCTGCGCGCGCAGCTCATCGACGATGCGGTCCTTGTCATAGCCGGGCCGCCACTGCGCCTCGGGCTTCAGGCCGACGAAAATCTCCACGCTGTTGATCAGCTTCGGATCGGTGCCGTCGTCGGGGCGGCCGGCCTTGCTGACCACGACGTCTACCTCCGGCACCTGGCGCAGGCGCGCGCGCACGCGGTGCAGCTGCTCGCGCGCTTCGTCGACCGAGATCGACGGCGGCATCGTGTAGTTGACCCAGATCGTGCCTTCGTTGAGCTCCGGCAGGAATTCGCTGCCGAGACGGGCGCCGACCACGCCGGCGACGGCGAGCGCGAGGCCGGCCAGCGCCAGCGTCCGGCGCGGATGATCGAGCGCGCCGCGCAGGGCCGGCGCGTAGACGCGCTTGCAGGCGCGCAGCAGGCGGTTGTCGCCGTGCGCCGGCTGCTTGCGCAGGCCGAGCCAGGACAGCAGCGGCACCAGCGTCAGGCTGAAGATCAGCGAGCCGATCAGCGCGGCGACCACCGAGTACGCCATCGGCGCGAACAGGCGGCCTTCCTGGCGCTGCAGCGCGAAGATCGGAATGTGCGCGGCGATGATGATGAGCATCGAGAACAGCGTCGGCCGGCCGACCTCGATCGCGCCTTCCGCCACCGTCTCGCGCGTGTTGTTGCCGTGCGGTCGCTGCGCGAGGCGCACGAAAATGTTCTCGACGACGATCACCGCGCCGTCGACCAGGATGCCGAAGTCCATGGCGCCGAGCGACAGCAGATTGGCCGGCACGCCGAGCATCTGCAGACCGATGAAGGTCGCCAGCAGGGCCAGCGGAATGACGCCGGCGACGATCAGCGCCGCGCGCCAGCTGCCGAGGAAGATCCACAGCACCGCCGCCACCAGCAGCGCGCCCTCGAGCAGGTTGTGGAACACCGTGTGCAGGGTGCGCGCGATCAGCCACGAGCGATCGTAGAACGGCAGCAGCTTCACGCCCGGCGGCAGGCCGCCGGCGTTGAGCTCGGCGACCGCGCCCTTGACGCCGTCGAGCACGTCGGAGGGATTCTCGCCCTTGCGCATGACGACGATGCCGGTGACGTCGTCGTCCGAATCGTTGACGCCGACGATGCCCTGCGGCGGCGCCGCGCCGCGCCGCACCTCGGCGACGTCGCGCACGTGCACGGCGACGCCGTCGCGCGCGGCGATCACCACGTCGCCGATGTCGTCGAGCGTGCGCAACAGGCCGAGGCCGCGCAGCAGGTATTGCTGGTCGCCCTGCGTCACCGCGCCGCCGCCGGCATTGCCGTTGGCGTGCTGCAGGGCGTCGAACAGCTGCGCCAGCGTCGCGCCGTGGTCGCGCAGGCGGCGCAGGTCGGGATTGACCTCGTACTGCAGCTCGCGGCCGCCGATCGTCACCACGTCGGCGACGCCGGGCACGCGGCGCAGGCGACGCTCGACGGTCCAGTCCTCGATGCCGCGCAGGTCGCGCGCGTCGCGGCCGTGGCCGTCGAGGCGGAAGCGGTAGATCTCGCCGATCGCCGTCGACAGCGGCTGCAGCTCGGGCTCGACGCCCTGCGGCAGATCGACGTCGCGCAGGCGCTCGGCGACGTACTGGCGCACTTCCATGTCGCGCGGCTTGTCGTCGAAGGTGAGGACGATGTACGACAGGCCGAACTGCGTGTGCGAGTTCATGCGCACCGCGTGCGGCAGGCCGGACAGCGCGATCTCCAGCGGAATCGTCACCTGCTGCTCGACTTCCTCGGCGGCGCGTCCCGGATACTGCGTGATGACGGTGGCCTGGATGTCGGAGACGTCGGGGAAGGCCTCGACCGGCAGACCGCGGAAGGCGGCGATGCCGGCCAGCACGAACAGCGCGACCGCGCCGATCACGAACAGCGGCTGCCGCAGCGAGCCGCGCACCAGGGCTGCGATCATGGAGCGTTTCAGCCGGCGTGCGGCGCGGCGTCGGCCCGCGCGCTGTCGTTCTGTTCGAGAATGCGTTCGAGGAACAGCGCGCCGTCGGCGACCAGCACCTCGCCGTCGCGCACGCCGGCGCGGAAGCGCACTTCGCCGTCGCCGGACAGCTCGACGTCGACCTTGCGCCGCGTGTAGCGCCGCTCGCCGTCGGCGACGAACACGTAGTAGTCGCTGCCGTAGAGGAAGGCGGTGGAGGCGGGCGCGCTCGGCGCGGCGGCCGCCGTCACCGGCAGCTCGGCCGTCACGTAGGTGCCGCCGTGCAGATGCGCGGCGTGGTTGTCGAAGCGCCCGCGCAGGCGCACGCTGCGCGTCTGCGGATCGAAGAACTGGCCGATCTCGGTCAGCTGCGCGGCGAAGCGCTGCTGCGGCAGCTGCGGCACGCGCAGCTGCAGCGTCGCGCCCGGCGCCAGCGCCAGCGCATCGGCCTGGGTGGCGTCGAGCTCCACCCACAGCGAATCCGGATCGGTGATGACGAACAGCGGCGCGCCGTCCTGATCGGGCCGCAGCTCCTGGCCGGGATTGATGGCGCGCTCGACGACCACGCCGGCGACCGGGCTCTTCAGCGGCAGGCGCTGGTCGATCGCCGCGCCGCCGTCGCCGATCAGGCGCAGCTGCGCCTGCGCGCGCTCGTACTCGGCCTTCGCCGCCAGGAAATCGGCCTCGGCCTGGTCGACGTCGCGCGCCGCGCTGATGCCGTGCGAGAGCAGATCCTGCTGGCGCAGCCAGTTGCGCTCGGCAACGCGCAGCACCGCCTGCGCCTTGCGCGCGTCGGCCTGCGCCGTGCCGAAGTCGGCGGACATCAGCACCGCCAGCGTCTGGCCGGCGGCGACGCGATCGCCCGGCCTGGCGAGGATCTGCACGACACGACCGGCGAACGGCGTCAGCACACGCGCGGTGCGATCCTCGTCCCAGACCAGGCGGCCGGGCAGGGTCGGCGCGGCGCCGCTGGCGGCGTGCACGACGGCCGTCTGCAGCAGGGCGGCGGAGGCCTGCGGCAGGGTGACGCTGTCGCCTTCGACATGCGTGGCGTCGGCGGCGTCCGCCGCAGGCGGCTGGCGTGCGGCGCCGATGGCGATCGCCGTGGCGGCGGCGAGCACGGCGGCGACCAGCAGCATCGGCATCAGGGGCAGTGATTTCATGGCGGTCTCATGGCGAGCCGGACAGGCGGGTCGGCGTCGACGCCACGACCGTCGCCGGCGCGTCGTCGGCGGTGTAGCGGGCCCAGGCCGCATCGCGTGCGGCGAGCGCCTGCGCGTAATCGTGCTGCGCGCTCAGTGCATCCAGGCGCGCGGCGCGCAGCGTGCGCCGCGCATCGAGCAGGTCGAGCAGCGGCGCGGCGCCGTGCGCGTAGGCGTATTCGACCGCCGTCGCCGCGTCCTCGGCCTGCGGCAGCACGTCGTCGAGCATGCGCCGGCGCTGCGCGGCGGCGGCGTTCAGTGCGTTCTGCGTGGCGCTGCGCTCGGCGGCGGCGGCGAGCCGCGTCTGCGCGGCGGCTTCCTCGGCGTCGTCGCGCTGCGCGCGCGCCTGCGCGATCTCGCCTTCGTAGCGGTGCGCCAGGAACAGCGGCACGCTGAGCGTGAGGCCGGCCATGTTCGGCGCTTGGCGCGGGTCGTGATCCCACTCGACGCCGAGCGTGACGTCGCGATGCGTCTGCGCACGCGCCAGCGCCAGCGCGGCATCGGCGGCCTTCGCGCGCAGCGCGTCGGCCGCCTCGTCGGCGCGCTCGCCGCCGCCCGGCGTCGGGCCGGCCTGCGCATCGAGGCCCGGCCAGGCATCGTCGGCGCTCAGCGGCGCCGTCGCCTCGCAGCCGAGCAGGCCGCCGAGCGCCAGGCGCGCGCCGACCGCGTCGGCCTCGCTTTGCTGCGCTTCGCCGTCGGCCTTCAGCGCTTCGATCGCGAGGCGCGCGCGATCGATCGCCGAGATGTCGCCGGTGCGCAGGCGCTGCCCGGCGGCGTCCAGCGACTGCTGCTGCAGATCGGCGATCGCGCGCAGCGCCGCGGCGCGCGCCTGCGCGAGCTTGAGGTCGTAGTAGGCGCCGCGCACGGCGGCGCCGACGCGGCGTTGCAGGTCGGCCAGATCGGCGTCGGCGGCATCGGCCGCCGCGTGCGCCTGGCGCAGGCGCGCGTCGCGCTTGCCGCCGCGCTCGATCAGCTGCTGCAGCTGCACGGACGCATACAGCGGCTGCTCGGCGATGCCGTCGCCGCGCGACTTCGCGCGCGGGTCCCACTGCGTGACGCCGGCATTGAGCGTCGGGTTCGGACGTTCGCCGGCGATCGTCACGCCGGCCTGCGCGGCGCCGGTCGCGGTGCGCGCGCGCACGAGATCCGGATTGTCGCGCGCGGCGCGTTCGAGCGCCGCGTCGAGCGACAGCGCGCCGATCGGACAGGCCGGCGCCGCGCCCGCCGCCGGCGCGGCGGCGCACAGCGCGAGCGCGACGAGCGCGCGACGGAGGCGGCGGCGATGGAGGAGGCGCGGGTTCGGCATCGGGCTATCATTCGGCGCCCGGCTTACGGGAAGCTTTCAAGGCGCGCGATGGCAATCCGGCGAGGAGCAGAGGACGCGGCGATGGGCGACGGCCGGCACACGGCGGCGACCGGCTGAGGACGGACCGTGCGCATCCTGCTGGTCGAGGACGATCGCCTGATCGCCGACACGCTGGTGACGGCGCTCGGCCGCGGCGGTCATGTCGTCGACCGCGCGCAGACCTTGCGCGAGGCCGAGGCGGCGCTCGACGGCGAGTACGCGCTGGTGCTGCTCGATCTCGGCCTGCCGGACGGCGACGGCCTGCAGCTGCTGCGCGACGTCCGCGCGCGCCGCGATCCGCTGCCGGTGATCGCGCTGACCGCGCGCGATCGCGCCACCGACCGCGCGCTCGGCCTCGATCTCGGCGCCGACGACTACGTGATCAAGCCGTTCGAGATGGTCGAGCTCGAAGCGCGCATCCGCGCCGTCACGCGCCGCGCCGGCGCCGGTGCCGCCGCCGAACTGCGCGTCGGCGACCTGGCGCTGCGGCGCGAGCAGCGCAGCGCGCTGATCGCCGATCAGGCGCTCGAACTGACGCCGCGCGAGTACGCCCTGCTCGAACTGCTGCTGATGCGCCAGGGCCGCGTGGTCAGCAAGGCGCAGATCGAACAGCAGCTGTGCAGCTGGGACGAATCGCTGTCCGACGCGGCGATCGAGGTGCTCGTGCACCGGCTGCGGCGCAAGCTCGGCGCGGCGCGCGGCGTGACGCTGGCGACCCTGCGCGGCTTCGGCTATCTGCTCAGCGGCGAGGACGCATGACGCGCGCGCCGTCGTGGTGGTCGACGCGCACGCTGCACGGCCGCTTGCGCCAGCGCCTGCTGCTGATCGTCACCCTGATCATCGGCGCCGCCGCGCTGGGTTCCTACGTCCTGGCGCGGCAGGTCGCCGATCGCGTGTTCGACGCCTGGCTGCGCGATGCCTCCGGTTCGCTGGCGGCGGCGGTCGGCATCGGCCAGCACTTCGACGATGCCGACGTGCTGCAGGCGCTGGAGCGCGAGGTGCGCTTCGACGAGACCGACGACGTGCAGTTCATGGTCGCCGACGGCGGCGGCGTGCTGGCCGGCCGCGCCGATCTGCCGATGCCGGCGCAGATGCACGGCGACGGCCCGCTGCTCTACGACGCCACTGTCGATGGCTACGCCGTGCGCGCGGTCTGGCAGCGCGCGCAGCAGCCGCATGGCGGCTTCGTGACCATCGTCGTCACCGAGACGCTGCGCAAGCGCCGCGTGCTGGCCGGCGAGCTGCTGTTCGCGGCCCTGCTGCCGGCGCTGCTGCTGGCCGGCGTGGCGATCGCGCTGCTCAACGTCGGCGTCGACCGCGCGCTGGCGCCGCTCGACGCGCTCGGCGCCGCGCTGGCGCGCCAGGACCCGCTGCGGCTGGAGCCGTTTCCGGAGGACGGACCGGTCGAGATCCAGCCGCTGCTGCGCACGCTCAACGCCTTGCTCGCGCGCCTCAACGGCATGGTCGACACGCAGCGCCGCTTTGTCGCCGATACCGCGCATCAGCTGCGCAATCCCTTGACCGGCCTGCAGCTCGCGCTCGGCGAAATCCTGCGCAGCGGCGCGGCGCCCGACCAGGCGACGCTGCGCGACCTGCAGGCCGGCGTCGAGCGTGCCTCGCGGCTGGCGACGCAGCTGCTGTCGCTGGCGCGCGCCGATGCCGAGGCGACGCAGGCGCTGACGCCGATCGAAACCCTCGACCTCGCCGACTTCGCCGCCGCGCAGGGCGCCGAATGGGCGCCGCGCATGCTCAAGTGCGGCCAGCAACTGCAGCTCGAGGCGCCGCGCGCGCTGCGCGCGCGCTGCCGGCCGCTGCTGCTCGCCGAGGCGCTCGACAACCTGCTCGACAATGCGCGCCGCTACGCCGGCAGCGGCGCCGTGGTGCGGCTGATCGTCGAGGAGATCGACGGCCGTCCGAGCCTGACCGTCGCCGACAACGGTCCCGGCATCGCGGCGAACCTGCAGCCGACGCTGTTCGCGCGCTTCGCGCGCGGCGATCACAGCGGCGCCGGCGGCGCCGGCCTCGGTCTCGCCATCGTCCGCGAGCTGCTGCGCGCGCAGCACGGCGACGCCGAGCAGCTGACGGCGCACCGGCCCGGTGCCGCGATCCGTTTGTTGCTGCCGCCGGCCGCGCAGTGATCGACGGGCTCG
This sequence comes from Solimonas soli DSM 21787, assembly GCF_000474945.1. Classification (GTDB taxonomy): domain Bacteria; phylum Pseudomonadota; class Gammaproteobacteria; order Nevskiales; family Nevskiaceae; genus Solimonas; species Solimonas soli. The sequence goes on from NZ_KI440840.1 coordinate 22,701, forward strand.
TTGAGCACCGCGAGCGAGCGTCGCGGCCGCAGCACGCGCGGGCCGAGGCTTTGCGCGCCGTGCGCGTTCGCAGAGCGTGGCGATGCGGCCGCGATCGATGCCGAGCGCGACCGACGCGTGGAGTGCCTCGCCGCCGATCGCGTCGAGCACCACATCGACGGCGCGCACGCGGTCGACCAGCCCCGCGCCGTAGGCGACCGGATCGCGCCCGGCTCGCGCAGGTGGTCGTGGTTCGCCTCGCTGGCCGTGCCGACCACCGTGGCGCCGCGCCGGCGCGTCGGCATTCCCCGGCGATGGGGCGCGACGCGCTCGCCAAGCTGTCCGGCGTCGAGCGACTGCAGCGGTCGTAGAGAAGTTGGAAGATGAAAGTGCGGCGCGCTTCTTCGAGCCCTCTCCTCCCACGGGGAGGAGAGGCTTGGGTGAGGAGGGTGCCGCGGCGCGCGCTGCGGGTTCGGTGCGCGGTGCAGGCGCCC
>NZ_KI440840.1:24073-76637 GCF_000474945.1 Solimonas soli DSM 21787
GGGTGCTGCGGCGCGCGCTGCGGGTGCGGTGCGCGATGCAGGCGCCCACCTCCCCTGACCCCTCCCCCCGCGAGCGGGCGGAGGGGATTGGGTGAAAGAGCGGCGCGCCTACGGCGTCTGTCGGGCGAGCAGCGAGGACGGGGCGCGGCAGTAGCCGCTGCTGCCGCCGTCGCCGAGGCCGCTGGCGACGCCGGGCAGGGCGCGGCAGGCCGCCCAGTTGATTTCGTTGTCGAGTGCGACCGTGCCGCGATCGTCGAGCGTCACGGTTTCATGCGCTTCGAGGCGGCGCGTCGCCGCGGGCTTTTCGCCGACCGCGCCGCAGGCGTGCGGATCGCGTCCGCCGTCGGCGATGCAGTACGAGACGACGACGGGATAGTCGCACCGATTGCTCAGGGCAGGCGTCGCCACCATCGACGTCACCAGTGCGCCGCGCTGCCGCACGCCGAGGCTGATGCAATGGCTGGCGCCGAGCGTGACGAGGCGCGGTGCGCTGTCGGCCGATGCGGCCGTGGCCGGCGGCGCGGCCTGCGCGACGCCGTACAGCAGCAGCGATGCGAGGGCGGCGTATGACAGACGATTCGGGTCGATGTGACGCATGATGCTTCTCCTCGTGATGGGCTTGAGCCAGCGTCCGCCGCGCGTCGCCCGGGGGGCGGAGCACGTCGAGCGTCGAGCGGGCTTCCGGCAAGGTGCTTGGCCTTGCCAGGGTCAGATGCACGGGAAGCGGAATCGGTTTACAGCGCCTCGCGCAGGCGTCGTGACGCCGCGATGACGCGAGGCGCGGCAACGCTCGCTAGCAGATGCCCGCGGCCTTCAGCGCGGCATGGCCGTCGTCGTCGATGCCGAGCGCGGCGAGCAGCGCGCGCGTGTCGGCGCCGAGCGATGGCGAAGGCACGCTGCTGGCCGGCTGCGCATCGCGGAAGCGCAGCGGCTGCGTGATCGCCGGCTTGCCGTCGATCTCTTCGACCAGTCCGCGCGCGCGCACCTGTTCGTTGGCGAGCGCCTCTTCGAGCGTGTACAGGCCGCTCGCGCAGGCGTCGGCCGGTGCGAGCAGCCGTTCCCAGGCGTCGCGCGTGCGCGTCCTGAACAGGGCCGCGGTCGCGGCGCGCGCCGCCGCCGTTTCCGCGCCCGGTGCCGGCAGGCGCCCGCCGAGCTCCGGCTGGCCGGCGGCGGCGCAGAACGCCGCCCAGAACTTCGGCTCGAGCGCGCCGAGCGCGAACCACTTGCCGTCGGCGCATTCGTAGAGGCTGTAGTTCGGCAGCGCGCCGGTCAGCATGTCGTGTCCCGGCGGCTGCGTGCGGCCGGTGCTGCGCAGGGTGGCGAGCGCGGCGACCTGCAGCGCCAGCGTGCCGTCGAGCATGGCGCTGTCGACGAAGCAGCCGTGGCCCGAGGCGCGCGCGCCGTGCACGGCGGCGAGGATGCCGATCGCGCAGGTCAGCGCGCCGCCGGCCAGATCGGCGAGCTGCGTGTTGGCGAGCGCCGGTCCGTGCGCGTTGCCGTTCTGCTCGAGCGCGCCGGCGTAGGCGCAGTAGTTCATGTCGTGCCCGGCGCGGTCGCGGTACGGGCCGCTCTGCCCGTAGCCGGTGAGCGCCGCGTAGACGAGGCGCGGGTTGATCGCCTTCAGGGTTTCGTAGCCGCAGCCGAGGCGATCCATCACGCCCGGCCGGAACGATTCGATGATCACGTCCGCATCGGCGACGAGGCGATGCAACAGCGCCACGCCCTGCGGCCGGCGCAGATCGAGCGTCAGCGAGCGCTTGTTGCGGTTGACCAGCGCGAACAGTTCGGCCGACAGCGCGCGCGTGTAGTCGCCGCCGTTCGGCTCCTCGATCTTGATCACCTCGGCGCCGAGCTGCGCGAGATACAGCGTGCAGAACGGGCCGGGCAGGAGGCGCGAGACGTCGATGACTTTGAGGCCGGCGAGGAGGGGGTTGGTCATGGTGCGTGTGACGACGAAAGACGTGGGTGACGGATGGTGCTTGCGCCGGCGCGGCGCGGCCGGGCCATGGTCATGGCGAGGCCAGAAAATCCAGCACCGCCGCATTGAACGGGATCGGCGCGGCGAGGTTCATCGCGTGGCGCGCGCCGGCGATCGTCACGCGGCGGCTGCCGTCGATGTGCTGGTGCAGAAGGTCGAGCAGCTGCGGGAACGGCGGCGGCGACAGGGCGCCGCCGATGAGCAGCGTCGGCGTTTTCAGGGCCCGCAGCTGCGCGCGCGAGAAACCCATGCGCTGTTCGCGCACCTGGCCGAGCAGGGTGCGCGCGTTGTCGCGCGCCATGCGCTTGAAGCTGCCGACCATGTGCTGCCACAGCGGCGCGCCGCTGACGCCGTCGATGAACAGCGCCAGGCCGCCGTCGATGTCGCCGGCCGCGATGCGCTGCGCCGCTTCGGCGAGCCGCGACGACGAGACCGGCGCGAGGCCGGCGCACTCCGGTGCGAGCGTCGGGTCCGGCGTGCCGCCCGGCTCGGCGAGAATCAGGCGGCGCACGCGGCCGGGCGCGCGCAGGGCGACGAGGAAGGCGATGTAGCCGCCGCGCGAGTGGCCGAGCAGATCGACCGGGCCGGCGTCGAGCGCGTCGATGAAGGCGATCGTGTCCTGCACGTGCTGCTCGATGCTGTAGCCCTCGCCGCCGCCGTCCCAGGCTTCCGGCCAGCAGTGGCGCAGGCTGACGGCGATGGCCCGTCGGCGCGCCGCGAACGGCGCCATCTGCGGGTGCCAGTAGCGGTAGTCGCAGAGCGAGCCGTGGATCATCAGCAGCGGCGTGCCGCTGCCGGCCTCGGCGTAGGCGAGATCGTAGTCGTTGATGCGCAGGGAAGGCATGCGCCTATTGTGCCGCGATCGCCGCGACCCGCGGCGCGGGGTCCGGCATGGTCTGTGCGGCGCACGGCCGTGGCACGAAAGCCGCGCACGGCGCGACCGGATGATTCAGGAGATCGGCGACGGCTGCATCTGCGGCGATCCGCGCGGCGGCGACAGCATCGAGTTCTCCGGCACCTGCAGCGGCGACGGCCACTTCAACGGCCACATGGTCGGCCTGCTGACCATCGCCAGCGCCCAGGCCTACACCGTGAGCGCCGGCACCGGCGGCGCCGCCAGCGACAAGGGCGCGGCGCCGATGCAGGTCAGCGGCAAGATCGATGCGCACTGGGTCAGCGACGGTTGCGGTGACGTGAAGCCCGTCGACGGAGACGCGACGCGGGCGTGGCCGGGCGAGGAGATCGTCCCCCGGCTTGGACGCCGGCGGCGGCCGTGACACACTCGGACAGTCACTCGGGGAAGGGGAATGGTCATGATGACGTCGCTCGCATCGCTGTGGTTGCCGATACTCGTGTCCGCCGTCGGCGTGTTCATCGCCAGCAGTCTCGTGCACATGGTTTTCAAGTGGCACAACGCGGACTACCGCAAGCTGCCGAACGAGGACGAGGTCGCCGCCGCGCTGCGCAGGCAGGCCCTGCCGCCGGGCCAGTACACCGTGCCGCACTGCGTGGAAATGAAGGACATGCAGTCGCCGGAGATGCAGAAGAAGTTCGTCGAAGGCCCGGTCGGCTTCATCACCCTGCGTCCGAACGGCCTGCCGAACATGGGCAAGCATCTCGGCCTGTGGTTCGCGCTGACGCTGTTCGTGTCCCTGCTCGCCGCGCTCGCCGCCGGCGTCGCGCTGCCGATCGGCGCGGTCAAGGAGCCGGTGTTCGATGTCACCTTCCTGCTCGCCTTCGCCGCCTATGGCTGCGGTGCCGTCAGCGACGGCATCTGGATGGGCCGGCCGTGGAAGGCCGTCGCCAAGGATCTGCTCGACGCCTTCATCTACGCCGCGGTCACCGGCGTGGCCTTCGCGCTGCTCTGGCCGCGCTGAGCGGCGCGGCCAGCTTCAGGCGACCGGCGAGCCGAGCACGTCGGCGATGGTCAGCTGCAGGGTGTCGAGATCGACCGGCTTGACGAGGTGGGCGACGCAGCCGACGGCGGCCGAGGCCTCGCGGTCCTGAACGGCGCCGAAGCCGCTGAGCGCGATGCAGGGCAGGTCCAGCTCGCGCGGCAGTGACAGGCCGCTGCCATCGGGCAGGTCGATGTCGGCGATCATCAGATCGAAGCGCTGCGCGCGCGCCGCCGCGCGCGCCTCGGCGCACGATCCGGCGCGCACCACGCTGTGGCCGTCGAACTCCAGCGCCACCTTCAGTGCCTCGCCGGCGTCCTCGTTGTCCTCGACCAGCAGCAGGCGCGCCTGCGTGCGCGGCGCGGGCGAGGCGGCGACCGGCGCCGGCGCGGCGGCCGCCATCAGCGGCAGGCGCAGCGTGAAGGTGGCGCCGCGGCCGATGCCGTCGCTGGCCGCGCTCAGGCTGCCGCCGTGCTGGTCGACGATGCCGCGCGCGATCGACAGGCCGAGCCCGAGTCCGCCGAAGCGCCGCGAGACTTCGCTGTCGACCTGCTCGAAGGGCTCGAAGATGCGCGGCAACGCGCTCGCGTCGATGCCGATGCCGGTGTCGATGCAGCGCAGCTCGAAGGCCGATGCGACGATCGCCGTGCGTATCTCGATGCGTCCGCGCACCGGCGTGAACTTCACGGCGTTGCGCAGCAGGTTCCAGATCACCTGCTGCAGGCGCGCCGAGTCGGCCCACACCGTCGCTTCGCGTTCGTCGAGCGCGACGACCAGTTCGAGCATCTTCTCGTCGAGCTCGGCGCCGAGCATCTGCACGACCTCGTGCAGCAGGCGGTGCACGACGACCGGCTCCTTGCGCAGCACGAGCTTGCCGGCCGCCAGCGTCGTCAGGTCGAGCAGGTCCTCGATCAGGCGCGCCTCCAGCTCGACGTTGCGCGCGATCATCGGCAGCAGGTGCGCATAGCGCTCGGGCACGGTCGCCGCGCGCTGCAGCACCGGGATCGCCGCCGAGATCGGCGCCAGCGGCGTGCGCAGCTCGTGCGAGAGCACGGCGATGAAGCGGTCCTTGGCGTGGTTGGCGCGCTCCGCTTCCTCCTTGGCGACGCGCAGCTGCTGGGCGGCGTCGTGCATGGCGGTGCTGTCGTGCACCACCTTGCAGAAGCCGCCGAGGACGCCGTCGTCGTCCGGCAGCGGCACCACGGTGCCCTGCGCCCGGAAGCGCGTGCCGTCGGCGCGCAGCATCCAGCGCGAGTCCCCGGCGCGACCGCGTTCGGCCGCCATGCGCAGCTCGGCGCCGAACACGTCGGCGGCGCGATCCTCGGCGGTGAACAGCAGCTCGGCGCGGCGCCCGAGGACGGCGTCGGCGGCATGGCCGAAGATCAGCCGCGCCGCGCGGTTCCAGCTCAGGATCGTGCCCTGCGCGTCGAGCAGGATCACCGCATAGTCCTGCAGCGCGTCGACCACGCGCGCGAACACCGCGTCCGCCTCGCGCGCCTGCCGTTCGGCGTCCTGGCGGGCACGGCGCTCGCGCGCCTCGGCGAGCGCGCGGTCGATGACCAGCGCCAGGCGTTCGAGGCGGCCCTTGCTCACGTAGTCGGTGGCGCCGCGGCGCAGCAGCTCGACGGCATTGTCCTCGCCGATGACGCCGGAGACGAAGATGAACGGCACCTCGGGCGCCAGCGCGCGGGCGATCTTCAGCGCCTCGCTGCCGGTGAAGCCCGGCAGCTCGTAGTCGGAGAGAATGAGATCGACGCGCTGCGTGCGCAGGCACGCCGTGAAAGCGGCCTCGCCCGACACGCAGGCGAGGCTGGCGCGCGGATGCGAGCGGCGCAGCGCCATCTGCAGCAGCTCGGCGTCGAAGCCGGAATCCTCCAGCAGCAGCACGCGCAGCGCGCCGTCGTCACCGGCACGCGGCGAATCAGCCGACATGGCGGCGGCCCTTGACGCTGCCGGGCGGCGGCTCGTTGAGCACGGCCCAGAACACGCCGAGGTCCGCGATCGCGGTGATGAACTGCTTGAGCTCGACCGGCTTGACCACGTAGGCGTTGACGCCGAGCGAATAGCTGCGCAGCACGTCCGACTCCGCCTCCGAGCTGGTCAGCATCACCACCGGCACCGCGCGCAGCTGCGGATGGCCGCGCACCGCTTCCGGCACTTCGAGACCGTTGACCTTCGGCAGCTTGAGATCGAGCAGGATCACCGCCGGATGGCCTTCGAGTCGGCCGGCGCACGGACCCTCGCGACGCAGAGAGTCGAGCGCCTGCGCGGCGTCGCGCACGGTGACGGGGTCGTTGCCGGGCTGGCTGCGTTCCAGCGCGAGCAGGGTCGGCTCGAGATCGCGCGCATCGTCTTCGACCAGCAGTATCGGTTTCAACATTGCACATCCTTGCCGCGTTGCGGCACCGCGAAGCCAGACGTTGCCCCCGATCCTTGATGCCCTCCGCCCACACCGAGCCGCCGTGGCGGTCGACGATGCGCCACACCTTGGCGAGCCCGATGCCGGTGCCTTCGAATTCCTCGGCCTGATGCAGGCGCTGGAAAACAGCGGACAGCTTGTCCATCTACTTCTGCTCGAAGCCGGCGCCGTTGTCGCTGATCTGCAGGCCGACGGCGCCGGGGCGCACCACCGCCGTGATGCGCACCTGCGGCGCGCCGCGCGTGCGGCTGTACTTCATGGCGTTCGACAGCAGATTGCGCGTCGCCGCCTGCAGCAGGAAGGCGTCGCCCCACAGCGGCGGCAGCGGCTCCGCAATGTGCCAGTTCACCCGGCATGCACCGGCGAGCGACTGCAGCTCGGCGATCGGCTCCTCGATCATCTCCTGCGTGCCGATCTCGACCTTGTGCAGCCTTCACCTGATGCAGATGCCGGCGCGAGCGCTCGCCGAGCGCGTCGCCGTCGGCCTCGGGCACCCGACCGGGGAAGCCGGCGATGGGGCGCGACGGCGCGCGCAGATCGTGCGAGACGGTGTACGAGAACGCCTCGAGCTCGCGGTTGATGTGCCCGCGCAGGGCGGCCAGCGTGGATTCGTCTCGCGGTTCGGGTTGGCGGTCCATGCCTCGACGCCCTCCATGTGCATGCAAGAAAAACGATTGTCCCGGAACCAGACGGCATATTTCATGAACAGCGCCGTACTGCCGCCGTTCAGCCGCGATATGGTTGGCGCGCGGCGGCGGCTCGCAGCACGGCTTTGTCGATTTCGCCTGGCGCCGTTCGACGTCGAACAGGCGCCGGACAGCGGCGTGCCATGAGGGAGGAGCGGGACATGAAGGACGCGATCGAAGTGGCGAGGCCGGCCGGCGCGCGCATGACGACGGCACGCTACGGCTGGGTGATCGTCGCCGCCGGCGCCCTCATCACCTGCGTCGCATTCGGCGCGATGTTCTCGCTCGCCGTCTTCCTGCAGCCGGTGGCCGAGACCACCGGCTGGTCGCGCGCCGGCATTTCCGGCGCGATGACGATGGATTTCCTTGCCATGGGCGTCGCCGGCTTTTTCTGGGGCGGGCTCAGCGACCGCTTCGGCGCGCGCGTCATCGTCCTGTGCGGCACCGCCCTGCTCGGCGTGGGCCTGGCGCTGGCCAGCCGCGCGCAGAGCCTGCTCGAATTCCAGCTCTGCCACGGCGTGCTCGTCGGCGTCGCCGCCGGCAGTTTCTTCGCGCCGCTGATGGCGACCGTGTCCTCGTGGTTCGAGGCGAACCGCGGCCTTGCCGTGGCGCTCGTCTCCGCCGGCGTCGGCGTCGCGCCGCTGACGATGTCGCCGTTCGCCGCCTGGCTGATCACGCACACGGACTGGCGCCACGCGCAGCAGATCATCGCCGCGCTGGCGACGCTGCTCCTGCTGCCGGCAGCCTTGCTGGTCCGCACGCGGCCCGTGCTCGCGGCATCCACGCCGGGCAGCGCGCAGGACGCCGCCGCCACGGGCAGTTCCGGGGCCACCAGCGTCGGGCGCGCGCTGCGCACACCGCACTTCGTCGTGCTCGCCACCATGTTCTTCTGCTGCTGCGCCGCGCACGCCGGGCCGATCTTCCACACCGTGAGCTATGCCATCGGCTGCGGCCTGCCGACCATGGCGGCGGTGACCGTCTACAGCGTCGAAGGCCTCGCCGGCCTCGGCGGCCGCGTGCTGTTCGGCATGCTCGCCGACCGCATCGGCGCCAAGCCCGCGCTGATCACCGGCCTCGCCGTGCAGGCCGTCGCCGCCGGCACCTACATGCTGGCGCGCGATCTCGGCAGCTTCTATCTGATCGCCACCATCTTCGGCGCCGCCTACGGCGGCACCATGCCGCTCTACGCGCTGCTGATCCGCGATTACTTCGGCGCACGCATGATGGGCGCCCTGCTCGGCGCCGCCAGCATGGTTTCCAGCCTCGGCATGGCGCTCGGACCCGCAGTCGGCGGCTGGATCTTCGACCACTACCACCGCTACGAAGGCCTGTATGCCGGCTCCGCCGCGATCGGCATCGCCGCCGTCGTCATCGCGCTGCTGCTGCCGCCGCTACGTCACAAGCCGGCGCGGGCGGCAACTGCCGCCTGAAGCTCGCGCAATCGTGCCCCAAATCCTTCAAATCGCGTCCCCTCTCCCGCCAGCGGGAGAGGGCCGGGGAGAGGGCGGCGCAGTGCCGGCTAAACTGCGCGCCCTTTCCCAGGAACCCGCAATGTCCGTCGAAGCCTTCCTCAAACGCCTGCGCGAAACGCCGAACGAAATCGAATTCGCCGACACCATCGCGGTGATCGACGCCGCCTACGACGACACCCCCACGGCTTTCCGCAACGGCGACGTCCACAACGAAGCCGGCCAGAATGCCGGCTCCTGCAAGCTGCTGTCGTTCGCCAAGCTGCACGGACTGAGCGAAACCGAAACGCTGGCCTGCTTCGGCAGGTTCTACCGCGAAGACGTGCTGAAGAATCCGCATGGCACCGACCACCAGAACATTCGCAATTTCATGCGGACTGGGTGGGGCGGGGTGCTATTCGAAGGGCAAGCGCTCAAAGCTCGGCGCTGAGCTGCGTCGCACGCTCGCGGCTTGATGCCCGTCATGCCCGCGAAAGCGGGCATCCAGCGATCGGGCGTCGCAGGCGGGAGCGGTTCTCAGAAATGGTTCTTCGTAGCAGTCGCGCGCAGGAACGCGCGCGAGACTAATGTCGCCCGACGCGGGCCCGCCTGCCCCGAACTTCGACTCAAGCAAGTATTCCTTTCCATTCAATGTGCTCCAGGCGTCATCGGGATCGTTCGCTGTCCGGGGATGCGGACTTGTCCAAGCGTCTGCACGCAGCGCAAAGCACTATGCACTGGCGGACATGCAGCGATACCGGATTCGAAACAGACTGCGTCGGGATCAGTGCATCCGGAGAGCAGGAGATGACGAAAATAATTGAAGCCGACTACGTGGTCGCTGGCGCGGGCGGCGTCGGGATGGCCTTTGTGGATGAAATCATCACCCACAGTGATGCGAGCGTGGCGATCATCGACCGGAAGCACCGGCCAGGCGGACACTGGAACGACGCGTATCCCTTCGTGCGCCTGCATCAGACGTCCACCTGTTACGGCGTGAATTCGACTGACATGGGTGGTCATGGCATTGATCAGGTCGGGCTGAACAAGGGGTGCTACGAGCTGGCAAGCGGCAGCGAAGTCGTTGCCTATTTCGACACAGTGATGCGAAAACGCTTCCTGCCGTCCGGTCGCGTCCAGTACTTCCCGCTGTGCGAGTACAACAAGTCGGACGATACCGCGGTGTCTCTCACCTGCGGCGAGAAATACGAATTCCGTGCCAGGAAGAAGTTCGTCGATGCCACGTACCTGAATGTCACGGTCCCGTCTCAGCGGGATCCTGATTTCGAAGTCAAGGACGGTGTCCGCGCGGTGGCGGTCAATGAACTTCCGAAGGTTATTACGGAGCATCGAAATTTCGTTATCGTCGGCTCCGGCAAGACGGGTATGGATGCCGTCCTGTTCCTGCTCACGAACAGAGTCGATCCGGAACGCATCACGTGGGTCATGCCCTCGGACGCCTGGATGTTCAGCCGCTTCGACGTCAACCCCGGACGCAAGTTCAGCGATCCGATCACGCAGTACGCGATCGGCGTGCTGCAGTGCGCGCTGGATGCAAAAGATTACGATGACTACTTCGCGCGCTTGGTCGAGCGAAACTTGGTAATGCAGCTCGACCCAGCGGTCAAGCCGAAGCGCTGGCGCTGTGCGACGTTCACGCCGATGGAGCTCGAACAGCTGCGCCGGGTCAAGAATATCGTCCGTAAGGGCTATCTCGAGGCCGCATCTTCCACCGTGATGAAAATGTCGAACGGCACGCACCCGACACCCGCGGGCGCGGTGTTCGTCGATTGCGCAGCCGATGGGCTGCCTAAGGTGCCGATGGTCAAGGTGTTCAACGGACATCGCATAACCCTGCAGACTGTACGCATGTGCCAGCAGGTATACAGCGCCGGCTTTATCGGCAATGTCGAATGCAATGTTCATGCGAGCGAAGCTCGCAAGAACGAGCTTACGCAGCCGGTCCCGCTTCCGTATACGGACGCTGACTATCTGCGTTGCGCGATCCAGAACAGCCTGAATATGGCCATCTGGCTGACCGAACCGGCGGTCGTCAAATGGATTAACGAATCGCGTATCGACCTGTTCAGCCCGTATCTTGACTTCGATTCTCCCGAGGGAATCGCCAATATCCGGGCAATGGGCGATCTCATCCAGAAGGCCGTGCCGAAGATGCAGGCTTTGCTGGAAAGCCGCAGAGAATCAGCAGCGGCGGAGCTGGCCGACGCATAATCGGCGCCTCAGACCGGCGAAGTCCTCGGGAGCAGCGTCGCGCTGTCATGGCGAGCAATATGAGCACGCGCAGCTTGCTCGGCGTGTGCTCGTTTTTCTGAAAATCGGCAGAATTTGCCGTCGCGCTCTTCGATCGGAGCAAATGCGCGACACTCGAGCATGCCGGCGCCTCACCGACCGCGGCCGCTACGCACGCGGGTGCCGCTTATCGGCGAGACGCCGGTCACTCGAAACCGGGGTCTCCCCAGAAGCGCCTGAGCCCTTGAGGGCCTTTGCGAGCAGATTTTAAGAAACAAGAGCTACGGCACATGACGCTGGATGCGGGCAACCTGGCGGCTGGTGCAATACAAGCTGCGACGGCGAGCTCCTTGCGCCTGTGGCGAGGTGCCTACCTGAAAGGAAGGAAGCGTGCGGTTCTCCTCGTGTAGCGGAGATAGGCCTCACCGAGATCTCCACTCAGGTCCTTTTCCTCGAAGTGAACACCGACGAGGATGTAGACGGTGAAGCCGAGCGCGAGCAGCAGATGGCCGGCGGTCATGGCTGGCGTCGCCCAGACCGCGATCAGAACGCCCGACATCATGGGATGCCGAATCCAGCGATATAGCCACTTCTCCTCGAATGGCACGGGCATGTAGCGGCGTCGCACGCTGTACAGATAAACCTGCCGGAGCCCGAAAAGATCGAAGTGGTTCGTCATGAACGTGGCGAGCAACACCAGTAGCCAGCCGCCCGCGCTGATGGCGTACATCGCTGTCTTCGCCAAGGGCTGGTCGATTTGCCAGATCGTGCCGGGGATCGGCTGCCATCCGTGAATCAGGGCCACGAACGCGAGGCTCGTTGCCAGCACGTAGGTGCTGCGTTCGATGCACGCCGGCACGAGCAGGCTCCACCACGCCTTGAATCGCCGCCGTGCCATGACGCTGTGCTGGACGCCGAACAAGCCGATCAGGGCCGAGTCGATCAGCACGGCGCGGGCGAGGGGAGGCGGAGCGCCGGAGTTCACCGTTTTTTCGACGAGGAATCCTTCCAGGAAGCCGATGAAGTACAGAAGCACCTGGGCGAACACCGCATAGCAGGCGACGCCGTACAGCAGGACCAGCAGGCGCTTCATTGTTCGTTCCTTTCGTATATCCGGATGTTGCTGCGCTTGCCCATCGTCCTCAGCCGAAGATTTCGACCATGAGGAAGTCCGACTTGGGCGCGCCGCAGTCGCGGCAGGTCCACGAATCGGGAATGTCCTCCCAGCGTGTACCCGGAGGAATGTCCTCGTCCGGTAGGCCGAGCTCTTCATCGTAGATGAACTCACAGACCACGCACTGCCATTTCCTGAACAAAGCGGTTCCTTGTCGTTCCGAATGTTTCACGGCTTCACTTTCTCGAAGCGGCGCCGGCGTTTTCTGCGGCCTGGATATGCGCGCGGCTGATGACATAGGCACGGATCGCCTCGATCTCTTCCGGCGTGAAGTTTTCCTTGAAGCCGACCATGCCCCGGGCCGACAGAACGCCGTCGGACACGATGCCGTCCCAATAGGCCTTGTTCGCGATGGCGACGGAGTAGCGCAGGTCGGGCGCGATGCCGCCGCTGACGGCACCGCTGCCATGACATACCACGCAGGTGCGATCGTATGCCTTCCGGCCCAGTGCGATGGTCGCAGCGTCGCCGATTTGCGGTGGCGTCTGCAGCGGTTTGGGCGTTTCCGGCGCGGGAGCGGGCAGCCGCTTGTCGCCTCCTAGGGAGAAAGTCAGGACGCGGCTGCGATTGGGCACTGGTCCTTTTTCGCCCCACGACAAGCCACCCACGAGCAGGGGGAACGCGCCGCCCCAGCCCGCCACCAGCGTCACGTATTGCTTGCCGTCTTTCGCCCAGGTGATCGGCGGCGCGATGACGCCGGTCTGCACGTCGTAGGACCACAGCTTCTCGCCGGTCCTTGCGTCGTAGGCATTGAACATGCAGCCGCCGTCGCCCTCGAAGACCAGGTTGCCCGAGGTCGACAGCAGTCCGCCGTTCCAGGCGCTCGGCTGCGGCACCCGCCATACTTCCTTTTGCGACTTCGGGTCCCAGGCGATCAGATAGCCCTTCACCGACTTGCGCACGGCCGCCTTGACCTGCGGATCGTCCGGCAGGTTGAGTGCGCCGAGATCGACGCCGAGGTTCACGCCCTTGGGCTTGGGCGCGAACGTCGGATCGACGACATACGGGAAGCCCAGCTCGTAGGCGGGGATGTAGACGTAGCCCGTGTCCGGGTTGTAGGCCATTGGCATCCAGTCGTGCGCGCCCAGCGCGCCGGGCATCGCCAGCCAAGGCTTGCCGGTCTTGGCGTAGTCCGCGTCCGGATTGAAGATGGGGCGGCCGGTCGCCTTGTCGATGCCCTTGGCCCAGTTCACTGGCACGTAGGGCGCCGCCGAGATGAGCTTGCCGGTGACGCGATCGAGCACGTAGAAGAAGCCGTTCTTCGGCGCCTGCATCAGCACCTTGCGCATCTGCCCCTCGATCTTCAGGTCCGCGAGGATCATGTGGCTGGTCGCCACGTAATCCCATTGATCGCCGGGTGTCTCCTGGTAATGCCAGACGTATTGGCCCGTTTCGGGACGCAGGGCGACGATGGAAGCCAGGAACAGGTTGTCGCCGCCGCCGGCGCTGCGCAGGGTGCGCCGCCAGTACGATCCGTTGCCCACGCCGATGTAGAGCAGATCGAGTTCGGGATCGTAGGCCATGGAGTCCCAGACCGTGCCGCCGCCGCCGCCGTTCTTCCACCATTCGCCGCTCCAGGTGTCGGACACCTTGGCGAGGATTTCGTCGGATGCGGCACCGTCCTTCACGCCCGGCTCGCCCGGCACCGTGTAGAAGCGCCAGACCAGCTTGCCGGTGTCGGCATCGTAGGCCGACAAATAGCCGCGCACGCCGAATTCCGCGCCGCCGTTGCCTATCAGCACGCGGCCTTTGACGACGCGCGGCGCGCCGGTGATGGTGTAGTTCCTCGACCGATCGACCGTGACGGTCGACCACAGCATCTTGCCGCTTCGGGCATCGAGCCCGATCAGGCGGCCGTCGAGCGTGCCGACGAAGACCTTGCCGCCCCAGTAGGCCACGCCGCGATTGACGACGTCGCAGCATGCCTTTACGGCGGTCTCGCCGGGAACTTGCGGATCGTAAGACCAGAGCAGTCTTCCGGACACGGCATCGAAGGCGAACACCTTGGACCAGGCGCTCGTCGTATAGAGCGTGCCGTCCACGACCAGGGGCGTTGCCTCCTGTCCGCGCCGCGTGTCGAGATCGTAGGACCAGGCGAGGCCCAGCTTGCCGACGTTGCCCGCGTCGATCTGCTTCAGCGGACTGTGCCGAGTCTCGTCATAGCCGCGCCCATGACTGAGCCAATTGTCCGCATCCGAAGCCGCCGAAGCGATGCGGCGCGCATCGTTGCTGGCGGCCGCGGTCACCGCCGCATCGGCATCGGGATCGCGGGATCGCTGGCATGCGGCTAGAAGCGCAACAGCCAGCACCAATGTGAATCGGGGAATGCTTTTCATGAGGGTATTTCCAAGCGAGCGGTGCTGGCCGTGCCGCGGGCACGGGCGCATGAAGACCAGGGAAAGCACATCCGAAGCCCGATGCCATCGTGCCGGACTCGAATCTGCAAGGGGCCTTGCCTAGCGGCTCTCCGCCGGCGGCGGCTCCAGCTTCACGAAGTCCACCTTGTCTCTGACCGCGCAATCCGCGCAGGCCCAGTCGTCGGGAACTTTCGACCATAGCGTTCCCGGTGGAAAACCCTCGTGCTCGTCGCCGGCGCTTTCGTCGTAGACATATCCGCATCCCGGACATTGATAACGTGCCATGGTCTTCTCCTCCTGTCGGCGGGCTCTCAGGCTCCTGCCTTGCCGTAGCGCGCGAGAATCTTTTGCCGCTTCGATGGCTGGATGTTCACCTTCGTGATGTCGCCGCCATAGACCGCCAGCACGCGAGGGTCCATGAGCGCGCGCCACAGAGGCGGGAAGTAGGCCAGCGTGAAGCAGAGCGGGTAACCGCCGGGAAGCTCAGGAGCGCGGTCGGTGCGCAGCGCCTGATAGCAGCGCGTCGGGCGTGCGTGATGATCGGAATGACGCTGCAGGTGATACAGCATCAAATTCGAAATCAGATGGTTCGCATTCCAGGAATGCTCCGGCCGGCACCGCTCGTAGCGGCCGTCGGGCAGCTTCTGGCGCAGCAGGCCGTAGTGCTCTATGTAGTTCGAGGTCGAAAGGAACTGCCATCCCCAGAACGTCGAAATGACGATGAACGGGATTACGATCGGTCCGAAGAACGCAAGGGCGGCGCCATAGAGGACCAGCGTGATGGCGAACGATTGCAGCAACTCGTTCTTGAAACTGAACACGCTGCGGCCCTGCCTGGCGAGCCGTACCTTCTCGTCGTGCCAGGCTCGCTTCATCGCGCCGGGGATCTCGCGCTGGACGAATTCGTAAAGCGTTTCGCCGAAGCGCGATGTGGCGGGGTCATCCGGCGTAGCGACGTCCTTGTGATGGCCGCGATTGTGCTCGGCCGAGAAATGGCCGTAGGCCGGAACGGCGAGTACGATCTGCGCGAGCCGCTTTTCGAAGCGGGTGTTCTTGTGGCCGATCTCGTGCCCGACCACGAGCGCGAGACCATTGGTCAGCGAGACCCCGAGCGACACACCCAGATATCCGATCCAGCCATAGTGCTGCGTGGAGACGGCCCAGGCGCCCACGATCCAGCTGACGTAGAACAGCGGAACGGAGAGATAGGCCAGTGCCTTGTAGTAACCGTCGGCTTCCAGGCCGGGCACTGCGGCGTCAGGAGGATTGCTCTCGTCACGGCCGACCAGCGCATCCGCGATCGGCAAAAAGACATACCACAGGAACGGCGTGAACCAAGTCCATCCTATCTGTCCTGTGGTCTTTGCCAGCCAGATGCCGATGGTAGGCGATACAGCGACGAACAGCGGCAGCCACCACCAGTAGCGCTTGCTGTCTCGATACGTGGTCGGCTCCGATGCCGACGTCGTGGGCATTGTGCTGCTCATCTTTTCCTCCGGTAAAAATGCACGTTAGCGTTGAATGGCCAGTTCAGCGGCCGGCGTGACGTTCGAGTCGACCGGCACGCCTCCGACCGATCGATATGGCGGACGCGCAATAGCCATGGCGCCGTCCCTTCGCGGTACGCTCGGCCTCACTCCGAAGTGCACCTCGAACATCCCTATCTCGACCTGGTTCACGACTGCCATAAACTCTCCTCCTTCGTGTTGTCGGCCCGGGCGAGGCAAGCGCAGTGCACGGTGCTTGCCTCATCGCGACTGCAGCCGATCGTGCGGCGGCGGCTGCGTGGCCCGGAATCGTTTGACGCTAAGATAGAGGCGGTCCTTTCGTGAAAAACCGATCGAAAGATCGGGTCCGGCCGGCCTTGGAGCACGTTGAATAGGGCACGCCTTGAGCAGCCGTAGAGCACCATGAAGCAAGCTCCAAAGAATCCAGCGGCGAGAAGCCGGGAGCGCTTCGCCAGCCTGGTGTCGACCAAGCTGGCGCCGCCCGCCGCAGACCCGCGCGCCATCGTCAGGCACAACCTGCCGGGAGTCGTCGGCTCCGAATGGCGTCCGGTGACGGCCATCGTGGCGCCCGCCGGATCGGGAAAATCCACCCTGATGGTCCAGATGCATAACGCCTTCGTGGCGCGCGGAGGCTCGGCGTCGTGGCTCAGTCTGGATGCCGACGACGATGACCCGGCGACGTTCGCGATTTACTTCATCTCGGCGGTCGGCAGCCAGGAGCCGGACTTCGGACAGGACGAGTTGATCGCACTGGAAGCCAATCCCGTTCGGGATTTCGAACCCCTGTTCGATCGCCTGATCAGCCGTCTGGCTTGTGTCGAAGCACCGCGTGCCATTTTCCTGGACGACCTGCAGTACATCCGCAGCAAGACAATCCTGCGCTTTCTCGACAAGCTGCTCGCGCACCTGCCGCACAGGCTGCATCTGGTCATTGCCAGTCGCTCCATCCTGCCCTTGCAGCTCGCGCGTCTCAGGGTCGCCGGCCGCCTGACGGAGATCGATCGCGAAGAATTAAATTTCGATCAGGCGCAAGCCGGCCAGTTCCTGAAGGCTTATCACGAACTGGAGCTGTTGCCGCGCGATCTCGAAGCCTTGCTCTCCTCGACGGAGGGCTGGCCGACTGGCGTGCAGCTTGCCGCGCTCGCCTTGCGCCGCCACAAGGGTCCCGCGGCGGACCTGATCAAGACTTTCTCCGGCCGCAATCGCGATTTGACGCACTATCTGGCGGAGAGCGTGCTGCGCACCCAGCCTGATTCGGTCCGCCGGTTCCTGCTGCGCAGCTCCCCGCTACGAACCATGTGCGCCGACCTGTGCCGCGCCGCGACCGACGAGCCCGACGCCGAAGCACTGCTGGACTACATTGGCAAGGCCAACCTGTTCCTGATCCCGCTCGACAGGGATGGCATCTGGTTCCGCTACCATCATCTATTCGCGGATTTTCTGCAGGCGGAATTCCGCCGTACTGAGCCCGACGAATACCGGAACGTCTGCGCTCGCGCCGCGAAGTGGTATGAGGCCCATGGTCAGCCGGCCGAAGCCGTTCGCTATGTCCTGGAAGCCGAGCACTACGTCGAAGCCGCGGACATGATCGCCCGCCATGCGCCGCACGCTTCGATGTACCGTGGCGATCACTACACGGTGCTGAACTGGTTGCGCCGGCTGCCTGTCGAGTATCACGGCCGGCATCCGGAGATTCTGCTCGCGCAGGCCTGGTCCTGCGCGTTCTCGCGCGAGACCGCCAAGGCGATGACGATCTCGCAGCGCGCGCTTGAACTGCTCCAAGCCGGACACTGGAACTTGGATGCCGAGCAGCGGGACCGCTGCGAGCTGTTGACCCTGAACGTGCAGGCCGCTACCCAGGCCTGCGCCGACGTCATCGAGGACTGCCTCGCGCGTGCCACCGAGCTGCAGCGTAAGGTGTCGCCGGACCAGCCGTTCATCATCGCCACGCTGTCCAACTGCCTCGGATACGGCTACTTCATCCGGCGCGATTTCGCCCGTTGCCAGGCCGCCGCCGTGCGGGCGCACGAGTACGGGCATCGCGCCGGTGCGGCCTACCTGTCCGCCTGGGGTGATTTTCTCCATGGGCTGGCGGACGTGGAGCTGGGGCAGCTGAAGGAAGCGGCGCTCTTCGGGCGCGGAGTGCGCAATGATTCACAGGGTCTCGGCCTTGGACAGAAGAGCTATGTCGCCGGGCTGTCCGCTTTGCTCGATGCCGAGATCGCCATCCAGCATTGCGACTTCAATCGGGCGCGAGAATCGATCGAGGTCGGCCGCGCCTTCAAGGAAATTTTCGGGCCGGCCGAACCTCAGCTGGTCGCGATTCGGAACGAAGCCCGGCTGCTCGCTTATTGCGCACATCTCGATGAAGCGCGCATCGTTCTCCAGGAGGGCCAGGATGCCGCGCTGCGCGAACAACATCTGCGTCTGCACTTCGCGCTGACGATCGAGGAGGCCTCGCTGCAGCTGAGTCTCGGCGATGTCGCCGGCGCGTCTGAAACGGCCCGCAAATGGCAGTTGCGCACCGCGGCGATGGAGATTCCGTCTCGACCGGGACTGACCAAAGCACAGCGCGACGCCTTGCGCCTGCTCGACGCCCGCTTCTGCATCGCGGAAGAAAAATACGACGCGGCCCTTCGCGCATTGACCTTATTGCAGCAGGGGAGGGATGCCGAGTCGCGTGGCGGCTTCTTCTTGTCGGTGACGGTGAATCGCGCGCTGGCGCTTTGGGGCCAGGGAAAGTTCCGTGAAGCGGCGCGACAGCTCGATGTGGCGCTGGAGGGCGCCACTGCCGAGTTTCACGTCTGGCCTTTGATATCGGTGGGCCATAGCTTGATGCCGGTCCTCGACGCGATCGGAAAGCGCCGTGTGGAATCCGCAGAAGCCCCCGCGGATCTGTATCAGCGCAATGCGCTGCGGGACTGGTTGGCGAAGTGGCTGAGCGGCGAGCGCAGTTCAGATAGGCCCAGAGCCGAAGGGAGCGCCGAGCCTGCGATGACCGCGTCGACGGGCGAACCGCTCACTGCGCGCGAACTCAAGCTGCTGAAATTGCTTCAGTCCGGTCTGGATAATCGGCGGCTCGCTGATGCATTGTTGCTCTCGGAGTCCACGGTGAAATGGCATCTGCACAATGTTTACAGCAAGTTGTCCGTCAAAAGCCGAGGCGAGGCCGTGGCACGAGCCATGAAACTGAGTTTGATCTGAGTCACGCGACGTTGGCGAGCTTTGTCGCGCAGTGCGTTCGACAGATGGCAGTGCCGAAGGAGCGTTCGCGCGCCGCTGACATCAGCGCTCAGCTGCTGAGTCCGTCGAAACGCTGGAGCACCGAATCGGGAACGCCCTGCCCTATGGGTTCGGAAAGCTTGGCCTTCAGAAAGCGGTGCGTATCGCGATAGGTCAAACGGTATAGCCTTCGGCATAGATCATAGGCGGCATGGCCTGGCCAATCGGCGCCCAAGAGGTCCCCAGGAAGGCGTGGATCATGGAGTGACGCGCGCCGGAACGAATGCATCAACAGAGTTTGCAGCACGAACGCATTTTCTGGTGACATGCCTTCAGAGGCCAAGCTGACGGCCGGCTCGAAAAAATCGATGAAGCCGCGGTACGTGTCGCTGATCTCCGAAAGATTCCAGCACTCACCTGTCAATTCGGAAACAGCGCGTGCCCCCAGGTCTGGCGCATCCGCCGCATCAAGGACGATCGGGCGCTGCTGCGGTTCCAGCTGCTCCAGGATCTCGGCGAGCGACTGCGTGTCTGCGCTGGGGTGCACGAAAACCCCTGGAGCCAGCGAGGCGAATCCCTCCCATGCCAGTTCGTTGCGCAACCCGTTTCTGTCCAGGGCGCTTCCGGATCGCGGAA
This sequence comes from Solimonas soli DSM 21787, assembly GCF_000474945.1. Taxonomy (GTDB): domain Bacteria; phylum Pseudomonadota; class Gammaproteobacteria; order Nevskiales; family Nevskiaceae; genus Solimonas; species Solimonas soli. The sequence goes on from NZ_KI440840.1 coordinate 43,647, forward strand.
ACACCACGAGTGTCCACTTCCGGTTCCAGCCGCTTTGCGGCGGGTTGTAGATACGCCGGTACGCGTGCTCGAAGCGCCGGATACCGGATGGCGTCAACGCATATCGGCTGCGTCGGCCATCACGGGCAGATTCGAGCCAGCCCTCCTCGATCAGACGGAAGCAACTGGTGCGGGCCAGGCGTTCGTTCACCGCGAAGGGTTGCAGCAGCTCGATCAGCTCGCTGAGCCACACGCCGCTGACGTTCGGGACGAGGGCATCGCCAAAGATCGTCACGATCAGTGATTTGGAGCGGGGTTTCTCCTCTTTCAGGTAACGCTTGATCCACTCGTTGACCGAACGTGGTTTGCTGGCCATGCCTTTTCTGGAAGACGGAAGAAGGACCTATGTTACTGCTTCCTGCATTGCAACATGATACGGATGAAAAATGTGTTACAGAAACATTGTTGACTAAATAAAAAACGTATCATAATGTTCGAGCCAGGCTTCAAGGAGACGGCAAGATGTACGCGCAACTTGTGGAAACCGGTTCGACAAGACTCAGGAAGCTCGACGAGCTTTCCGGTGACGAGCGGCGCTTCCAGGAGCGCATCGACGCCGGCATCAAGATCGAGCCGAAGGACTGGATGCCCGAGGGGTATCGGAAAACGCTGATCCGCCAGATCAGCCAACACGCTCATTCGGAAATCGTGGGCCAGCTGCCGGAGGGCAACTGGATCACGCGCGCGCCGACACTGAAGCGCAAGGCCATCCTGCTGGCCAAGGTTCAGGATGAAGCGGGGCATGGCCTCTATCTGTACAGCGCCGCCGAGACGCTCGGCGTGTCGCGCGACCAGATGATCGACGACCTGCATTCCGGCAAGGCCAAGTATTCCAGCATCTTCAATTATCCGACCCTGAGCTGGGCCGACATCGGCGCGATCGGCTGGCTGGTGGATGGCTCGGCGATCGTGAATCAGATTCCGCTCTGTCGCTGTTCTTACGGACCCTATGCGCGCGCCATGGTGCGCGTCTGCAAGGAGGAGTCGTTCCACCAGCGGCAGGGCTTCGACATCATGATGGCCCTCTGCCGCGGCACGCCGGAGCAGAAGGCGATGGCGCAGGACGCGCTGAATCGCTGGTGGTGGCCCTGCCTGATGATGTTCGGTCCCAGCGATGCCGAATCCGTCAACAGTGCGCAGTCCGCACAGTGGGGCATCAAGCTGTTCAGCAACGACGAACTCCGCCAGAAGATGGTGGACCAGACCGTTCCGCAAGCCGAGTACCTCGGCTTGACCATCCCCGACCCCGACCTGAAGTGGAACGAAGAGAAGGGGCACTACGACTACGGCGCCATTGAGTGGGCGGAGTTCTACAACGTGGTCAAGGGCAACGGCCCCTGCAATCGCGACCGCCTCAAGGCTCGCGTCGACGCTCACGAGAACGGTGCTTGGTTCCGTGATGCGCTGCTGGCTTACGCCGACAAGCAGGCGCAGCGGTCGACGGCTGCTGCTGCCTGATCCCCAAACGATCCAGGAGGCAAAGCGTGAAAAAGGAATGGCCGCTGTGGGAGGTCTTCATCCGCAGCCAGCATGGTCTCGCGCACAAGCACGTGGGCAGCCTGCACGCGAGCGATGCGGAGATGGCGATCAACCATGCCCGCGACGTCTACACCCGCCGTAACGAGGGCGTGAGTATCTGGGTGGTGCGCTCCGCCGATGTCGTCGCCAGCAGCCCGGACGAAAAAGCGCCGTTGTTCGAGCCGGCCAATAGCAAGGTTTACCGGCACCCGACGTTCTTTCCGATGCCGGAAGAGATCAAGCACATCTAAGGCCCCATACGGGAGCCTTGAAGAGATTCAATGTCGAACGATACCGTTCAATATCTGCTGCGCCTTGGCGACAACGCGCTCATCCTGAGCCATCGGCTGTCCGAGTGGTGCGGGAAGGGCCCCGCGCTCGAAGAGGACATGGCGCTCGCCAATACCGCCCTGGATCTGCTCGGACAGGCGCGCCTCTGGCTCAGCTACGCCGGGGAACTCGAGGACGCCGGCCGGGACGAGGACGCGCTCGCTTACAGGCGGAACGACCGGCAATTCTGCAATCTGCTCCTGGTCGAGCGTCCGAACGGCAGCTATGCCGACACCATGGTGCGGCAGTTCTTCTTTGATGCTTGGCACCACCTTGCACTGCAGGGTTTGTGTCGTTCCGCGGACGAGCGGATCGCCGGCATCGCGGCCAAGGCGATCAAGGAGGTCGAGTATCACCTTCGCCGCAGCAGCGATCTGGTCGTGCGCCTCGGTGACGGGACTGCGCAAAGCCAGAAGATGATGCAGCGCGCGGTCGACGAACTCTGGACCTACACCGGCGAAATGTTCGAATCCGATGGTGTGGATGAGCAGGCAGTCGTCGCCGGCATTGGCTTCGATCCCGTCGCGCTGCGTGAGCCGTGGCTGAGCTACGTCCGCGAAGTCCTGAGCGAGGCGACACTGCGCATTCCGCCCGCCGACGCCTTCATGCAGAAGGGCGGAAAGCAGGGTCGTCACACCGAAGCGCTCAGCTATCTGCTCGGCGAGATGCAGTACCTGCAGCGCGCATATCCCGGCGCGCAGTGGTAGGGCGTCATGCTTGTCCGGTCCGATGCAGTAACAACGCCGGTCCGCCAGGTCTGGGACTGGTTGGCTGAGGTGCCGGATCCGGAAATACCCGCTGTGTCGGTGGTCGATTTGGGCATCGTGCGCGAAGTGAGCTGGAGCGGCGATCCGTCGCAGGAGTGCCTGGTGGCGGTGACGCCCACGTACTCCGGATGCCCTGCGACCGAAGTCATCGCGCGCACCATCGCCGAGACGTTGAAGGAACGCGGCATTCCACAGGTCCGTGTCGAGACGCGTCTTGCGCCGGCCTGGACCACAGACTGGCTGACCCCGGAGGCCCGCGAAAAGCTCCGTCGCTACGGCATTGCCCCGCCGGTCGGTCAGGCCGCCGCCGCGGAGCATGTCGTCGATCTGAGCAGGATTCGCCGCCAAGGCGGATTGCCGACGCCGATCGTCTGTCCGCACTGCGGCTCCACGCATACCGAGTGCGTCAGCGCATTCGGCTCCACGCCTTGCAAGGCGCTGTATCGCTGCCACGCCTGCAAGGAACCTTTCGACTACTTCAAGTGCCATTGAGGCCTGCAAGGCAATGAGCAAGTTCCACGCCCTCCGTGTCGCCAGCTGCAGGCCAGAGACCCGCGACGCGATCGTGGTGACATTCGAAGTCCCGGAAGAGCAGCGCGAAGCCTTCCGCTTCACCCAAGGCCAGCATCTGACGCTGCGCTCGATCTTCGAAGGCGAGGAGATCCGTCGCTCCTATTCCATCTGCGCCGCTCCGGACGAAGGCGTGCTACAGGTGGCGATCAAGCGTGTTCCGGACGGCCTGTTCTCCACCTGGGCGAATCAGGAACTGAAGCCGGGACATCTGATCGAATGCATGGAGCCGGCTGGTCATTTCAATGTCCCGCTGGAGCCGCAGGCTTCGCGCCACCATGTCGCCTTCGCCGCAGGAAGCGGCATCACCCCGGTCCTTTCGATCATCAAGGCAACGTTGAAGGCGGAGCCGGATAGCCGCTTCACATTGTTTTACGGCAACCGTGCCTCGTCCGGCGTGATCTTCAAGGAAGAGCTGGAGAACCTGAAGGATCGCTATCTCACCCGATTCAACCTGGTGTTCATCCTCAGCCGCGAACAGCAGGACATCGAATTGTTCAACGGGCGGATCGATCGCGCCAAGTGCGATCAGCTGTTGCAACGCTGGATCGATCCTTCCGACATCGACGTGGCCTACATCTGCGGACCGCAGAGCATGATGGAGGAGGTGTCCGCGAGCTTGATGCAGCATGGTGTCGACAAGACCCGCATCAAGATGGAGCTGTTCGCGAGCGGCATGCCGCGTGCGCCGCGCAAGCCTTCGAAGACGCCGATCAAGGGCACGAAGGACTGCAAGGTCACGCTGATACAGGACGGTCGAACCCGTGAGTTCTTCGTCGAGAAGAACAAGGACAGCATCCTCGATGCTGCGCTGGAGCAGGGCATCGAGCTACCGTATGCCTGCAAGGGCGGCGTGTGTTCCACATGCCGCTGCAAGATGATCCGTGGCGAAGTGGACATGGACGTCAACTTCGCGCTCGAGGATTACGAAGTGGCGCGCGGCTTCATCCTGACCTGCCAGAGCTATCCCGTCGCTGACGAACTGCTGCTCGACTTCGATCAGGAAAGCTGAGCATGAGAGAGGAACTGCTTCGCCTCGAGCGCAACGGCCGGGTTGCCATCATCCGGCTGCATCGCCCAGACGCCCTCAACGCCCTGTCGCTGCCGCTGCGCGAGGCGTTGCGCCGCGCGCTCGCCGAGATCGACGCGGACGAGTCGATCGGCGCCGCCATCATCACGGGCGACGAGAAAGCTTTTGCTGCGGGTGCCGACGTTCGCACCATGCGTGACTGGAATCGAGAGGACGCTGCAACGAATCCTGACCTGCGTGGCGCCTGGGAGCAGCTGTGCAGCGGGCGCACGCCGGTCATCGCCGCTGTCGCCGGTTTTGCGCTGGGCGCCGGATGCGAACTGGCCATGATGTGCGATTTCATCATCGCCGCCGACAACGCCCGCTTCGGGCAGCCCGAAATCAAGCTCGGGACCATTCCGGGGTCCGGTGGCACGCAGCGTCTGACCCGTCTCGTCGGCCGCGCCAAGGCCATGGACATGGTCCTGACCGGGCGTCTGATCGATGCCATCGAGGCAGAACGCTGTGGTCTCGTTGCGCGCGTCGTTCCGCTCGCTGCGCTGATGGACGAGGCCGTGAAAGCCGCGTCGGAGATCGCAGATCTTTCGGCGCCCGTCGTCCAGCTCGCGCGGCAGGCCGTTAATCATGCCCTCGAGAGCACGCTGGCCGAAGGTCTGCGCTACGAGCGGCGTCTTTTCGAGGAAACCTTTGCGCTTGAAGACCGTCGCGAGGGCATGAGCGCATTTCTCGAAAAACGCAAACCCGCATTCCGGAGCCGATAGGGCCCGCAACCGTTTCAGGAGAGAACATGAAGATTCAGAGCTATGCCGCCGGCAAGTGGGTCAGTGGTGACGGCGGCGAGACGATGCTGAATGCCATTACTGGCGAGCCGGTGGCCGTAGTATCCAGCAGGGGACTCGATTTCGCAGAGATGCTGCGTTACGGGCGCGAGGTCGGCGGACCGGCGCTGCGCAAGATGAACTTCCACGATCGCGCGCTGAAGCTGAAAGCCCTCGCACAGTACCTGATGGAGCGCAAGGAAGCCTACTACGAGCTCTCCAAGGCGACGGGCGCGACGCGCTCGGATTCCTGGGTCGACATCGAAGGCGGCATCGGCACGCTGTTCGCCTATGCCAGCAAGGGCCGTCGCGAATTGCCCAACGCCTCGTTCATCATCGACGGCGCCGTCGAAGGTTTGTCGAAGAGCGGCAGCTTCGTCGGCCAGCATATCCGCGTGCCGCTGCAAGGAGTTGCGGTACATATCAACGCCTTCAATTTCCCCTGCTGGGGCATGCTCGAGAAGCTGTCGGTGAACCTGCTGGCCGGTGTGCCGGCGATCGTCAAGCCGGCGAGCCAGACGGCGTATCTGACCGAGCGCATGTTCCGCGACATGATCGCGTCCGGAATTTTCCCCGAGGGTTCCCTGCAGCTGATCTGCGGCAGCGTCGGCGATCTGTTCGAGCACCTGGAGTGCCAGGACGTTGTGAGCTTCACGGGCTCCGCGTCCACCGGCCAGCGCCTGCGCCAGCACCCCGTAGTCCAGCGCAACTCGGTTCGCTTCACCATGGAGGCCGACTCGCTGAACTCCTGTGTGCTCGGACCCGACGCTGCTCCGGACCAGCCGGAGTTCGAGTTGTTCGTCAAGGAGGTCGCCCGGGAGATGACGACCAAGGCGGGCCAGAAGTGCACGGCGATCCGTCGCGCCTTCGTGCCGCGTGCGCAGCTGGCGGCCGTGACCGAAGCTCTGAAGAAGCGCCTGTCGAAGGTCGTGGTTGGCGATCCTTCGGCTGAAGGTGTGACGATGGGCGCTCTCGCCAGCCTTGCGCAGCGCGACGAGGTCAAGGCCCGCGTCCGTGACCTGATGACGGAAGCAGATCTGGTCTACGGTTCTCTGGATGACTTCAGCGTTGTCGGCGCGGATGCTGCAGCTGGCGCCTTCCTGCCGCCGATCCTGCTGAGCTGCGGCAATCCCCAAGGCGCCAGCGTCGTGCATGAGGTCGAAGCTTTTGGCCCCGTCTCCACGTTGATGCCTTATGACAGTGTCGAAGAAGCAATCCAGCTGGTGCGCCGCGGCGGCGGCAGCCTGGTCGGCTCGGTGTTCACCTATGACAACGACTTCGCTCGGGAGCTGGTGCTCGGTGCTGCGGCTTTCCATGGGCGCCTGCTCATCGTCAACCGCGACTGCGCCAAGGAATCCACCGGCCATGGTTCGCCCATGCCGGGCCTCGTTCACGGCGGCCCGGGCCGCGCCGGCGGCGGCGAAGAAATGGGTGGCATTCGTGGCGTGATGCACTATCTGCAGCGCACCGCTCTGCAGGGTTCCCCTGCCACGATCACGGCGATCACCGGTCGCTGGACCAGCGGAAGTCCCCGCCAGGAGGGCATCCACCCGTTCCGCAAACACCTGGAAGAACTGCAGCTGGGCGACAGCGTCGTCACGGGCACGCGCACGGTCACTCTCGAGGACATCGAACACTTCGCCCACTTCACCGGCGACACCTTCTATGCCCACATGGACGAGAAGGCGGCCAAAGAGAATCCGTTCTTCGGTGGCCGCGTGGCCCATGGCTACTACCTGGTGTCCGCCGCGGCCGGCCTCTTCGTCGATCCGTCGCCCGGTCCGGTGCTCGCGAATTACGGCGTGGACAACCTGCGCTTCCTGACTCCGGTACACCCGGGTGACGTTATTCAGGTCGTTCTGACTTGCAAGGAAAAGAATCCGCGCATCACGGAGCCTTACGGCGAAGTGCGTTGGGACACGGTGATAACGAACCAGGACGGCAAGGTCGTGGCCCAGTACGACGTGCTGACCATGGTGCGGAAGCTCGGTTCAGGTGCAGCCACGGATGTGGCGAAGGAGGCCGCGTGAGCTACGAGAACATCCAGTTCCAGATCGCCGACGGCATAGCGCGCCTGACGCTGAACCGGCCGGACAAGCTCAACAGCTTCACCGTCGCGATGCATCGTGAAGTGCGCGAAGCGCTGACGCTGATCGAGACCGACCCGAGTGTCCGTGTTCTGCTGCTCACCGGCGCCGGCCGTGGTTTCTGCGCAGGCCAGGACCTCGGTGATCGCGCAGTGGCTCCGGGCGACGAGCGCGTGGATCTCGGCGCCTCGGTCGAAGACTGGTACGCACCTCTGGTAAGGACGCTGAAGGCGCTACCACTCCCGGTGGTCTGCGCCGTGAACGGCGTTGCCGCCGGCGCCGGTGCGAACCTGGCTCTCGCTTGTGACATCGTCGTCGCGGCGCGGTCGGCGAGTTTCATCCAGCCGTTCTGCAAATTGGGCCTCATTCCGGATACCGGCGGAACCTATGCCCTGCCTCGCCTGGTCGGGACTGCGCGCGCCATGGGGCTCGCCATGCTCGGTGAAAAGCTCAGCGCCGAGCAGGCGCAGGCCTGGGGTCTGATCTGGAAGGTTGTCGACGACGACAAGCTGAAAGACGAAGTCGAGGCGATGGTTCGCGGTTTCGCGATCGCGCCGACGAAAGGCCTGGCGCGGATGAAACGACTGATCAACGACAGCTTCGAGCACAGCTTCGACGAGGAGCTGATGCTGGAGCGCGACGCCATGCGCGAGCTGGGCTACAGCCGCGACTACGCCGAAGGCGTCAGCGCCTTCATGGAGAAGCGCACGCCGAAATTCATCGGGGGATAGTGTCTCAATGAGTGCCCTCTCTTCGTCCGACCTGATCGGAGTCGTCGGAGCCGGCGCCATGGGCGCAGGTATCGCACAAGTGGCCGCGGCAGCCGGGCATCCGGTCCTGATCCACGACACCCGACCGCTGGCCGCCGACAAGGCGATCGAAACCATTCGTGCGAACCTCGCCAAACAGGTCGAGAAGGGGCGGATGACGGCAGCGGCATACGAAGCTGCGGCGTCCTCCATGAAGGCGGTCACCGACTTGTCTTCCTTCAAGGCCAGCGCGCTGGTGATCGAGGCTGTCGTCGAAGACCTCGACGTCAAGAAGCGCCTGTTCTCCGATCTGGAGTCCATCGTCGCCAACGACGCCATCCTGGCCACGAATACCTCCTCAATTTCGGTGACGGCAATCGGCTCCGCGCTGAAGCATGCCGGACGGCTCGTGGGCATGCATTTCTTTAATCCCGCCCCCGTCATGCAGTTGGTGGAAGTCGTCAGTGGCGTGGCCACCGAAATGGCGATTGCGGAGCGGATCTACGACACCGCCAGAGCCTGGGGCAAGAAACCGGTACACACGCGCTCGACCCCGGGGTTCATCGTGAACCGCGTTGCGCGGCCGTTCTATGCGGAAGGCTTGAGGCTACTGCAGGAGGGCGTTGCGGATTGCGCCACGATCGACGCGCTCATGCGCGAGGCAGGAGGTTTTCGCATGGGGCCGTTCGAGCTGATGGACATGATCGGTCACGACGTCAACTACGCCGTCACGCGTTCGGTGTTCGACGGCTACTACGGAGATCCGCGATTTTCGCCATCGCTGCTGCAGCTCGAGCGGGTCCAGGCAGGGTTTCTCGGGCGCAAGTCCGGTCGCGGTTTCTACGACTATGGAGCCAACGCGGTGCCGCCACGCGCGCGCACGGAAGCGCCGGTGGCATTGTCGATCGCTCCGGCGATCTGGAGCGGCACGGTGCTGGGTGCGGCGCTGGCGGGCCGGCTGCACGCGCGCGGTCTGACCTCGATCGAGCGTCGCGGTGCAGAGGACGGTGTCGTCGCCGCGATTGGTGAAACGACCATTTATCTGAGCGATGGGCGGACGGCGACCGCCCGCGCGGCCGCCACGGGGAATCCCAACGTCGTCGTCGTCGATCTGGTGTTCGATCCCGCGACGGCCACGCGCATTGCGGCGGCTCCCGCGGAGCAATGCAGCGATGCTGCGTGGCGGGACGCAGTAGGCCTGCTCCAGGCCAGCGGCCTGTCGGTATCCCGCCTGAGAGATTCTCCAGGCCTCGCCGTGATGAGGACCGTCGCCATGCTGGCCAACGAAGCGTGCGACGCAGTTCACCAGCAAGTCTGCTCGCCGGCCGACGTGGACTTGGCGATGCGCGCCGGCGTCGCTTATCCCGCAGGGCCACTGGAGTGGGCAGATCGTCTGGGGGCCAGCACGGTGCTGGCAATTCTCGACAATTTGGCGAAGCACTACGGCGAGCCACGCTACCGTGCGTCGCCTCGCCTGCGGCAGAGCAGCCAGTCAGGCAAAGGGCTCCATGAACCAGCCTGAGAAGTCTCTGATCATGACGGTGCTCATGACCTCCGATATGGCCAATTTCAGCGGCAATGTCCACGGCGGAAGGATCCTGTCACTGCTGGACAACGTGGCATATGCCTGCGCCACCCGCTACAGCCGACGGTACGTGGTGACCCTGTCGGTCGATCAGATGTTCTTCAAGGAGCCGATCCATGTCGGAGATCTGGTGACCTTCAAGGCATCGATCAACTACACCGGACGGACCTCGATGGAGGTCGGCATTCGCGTGGAGGCCGAACACATCCTCACGGGTATCTCCCGGCATACCAACACCTGCTACTTCACGATGATCGCCATGGACGACCGGAAGAAGCCGGCGGAAGTGCCCGCCCTGTTGATCGAAACCGAGGACGAGCGTCGCCGCTACCGCGAAGCCGAAGCGCGTCGGCAGCAACGAAAAATATCCGCCGGCGACGGCGGGATTCGCGCAACGAAGGAGGCAGCATGACGGAGTCCATCGACACCGATTTGGCGCGCAGAGTCATCACGGCCATGTTTGAGCGCGACCAGGCCTCCAATTTCCTGGGCATGAAGGTGCTCGAGGTGGGGCCGGGAATGGCTGTGGTCAGCATGACGGTGCGCCAGGAAATGCTGAATGGTCACCATACTTGCCACGGTGGATTCATCTTCACGCTGGCCGACAGCAGCTTCGCATTCGCCTGCAACAGCCGCAACGACGCGACGGTCGCCGCCGGCTGCAGCATCGAATATCTGAGGCCGGCGCGCGTCGGCCAAGTGCTGACCGCCACCGCGGCGGAGCGGGCGCTGCCGGGGCGTACCGGCGTGTACGACGTTTCGGTCACGGATGAGAAAGGCGAACTGATCGCGCTGTTCCGGGGGAAGTCGCACCGCATCGGCGGTCAGGTTGTGTCCGACGGGCAAGCTTGACGATTCCGGGTGCGGAGGTGCTCGTTGCGGTTGATTGCACAGATTACGAACGGGGCTGCACCCACCGTCATGCGGGGCTGCGGCGGCTCGGCGACATTCACGTCTGGCCGTGGTTCCAACGGATCGGAGAACCGTTCATGTCCGCAGCAAAAAAATCGGGAGTGTCGGACCCGATCGAAAAAGCCAGCCGCGATGAGATTCAGGCCCTTCAGCTTCAGCGCCTTCAATGGTCGCTGCGCCATGCTTACGAAAACGTGCCGCATTATCGCCGCAGTTTCGACGCGGCCGGCGTGCATCCCGAAGATCTGAAGAGTCTCGCGGACCTCGCGCAGTTTCCCTTTCTGACCAAGAAGGATTTGCGCGACAACTATCCCTTCGGCCTGTTCGCCGTGCCGCGCGAGCAGATCATCCGGATTCACGCGTCCAGCGGAACCACTGGCAAGCCCACGGTCGTCGGCTATACGAAGAACGACATCGACCACTGGGCCGACGTCGTCGCGCGCAGCATTCGTGCCGCCGGCGGTGGTCCGGGCGATATCGTGCACATTGCCTACGGTTACGGGCTTTTCACCGGCGGCCTCGGGGCGCATTACGGTGCGGAACGCGCAGGTTGTACGGTGGTGCCGATGTCGGGCGGGCAGACCGAGAAGCAGGTCCAGCTGATCTGCGACTTCAAGCCGGACATCATCATGGTCACGCCGTCCTACATGCTCAACATCATCGAGGAGTTCGGGCGTCAAGGGAAGAATCCCGCGGAGTGCAGCCTGCGTGTTGGCATCTTCGGCGCCGAGCCCTGGACCAATGCGATGCGGCGAGAAATCGAGACGCGCGCGGGCATCGACGCCGTCGATATCTACGGTCTTTCCGAGGTCATGGGGCCGGGTGTCGCCAGCGAGTGCATCGAAACCAAGGATGGCCCGGTGATCTGGGAAGATCACTTCTATCCGGAGATCATCGATCCGATGACCGGGGAAGTGCTGCCCGACGGCGCCGAAGGCGAGCTCGTCTTCACTTCCCTGACCAAGGAAGCGTTGCCTGTCATCCGCTATCGCACGCGCGACCTGACGCGCCTTCTGCCGCCGACCGCGCGTTCGATGCGCCGCATCGACAGGATCACCGGACGCTCGGACGACATGCTCATCATCCGCGGCGTCAATGTGTTCCCGACGCAGATCGAGGAATTGATCCTCCAGTGTCCCGAACTGGCGCCGCACTACCTGATCGAAGTCACACGTTCCGGCCACCTCGACGAAATGGCGGTATCCGTCGAACTGTCCGATGCGGCCGGAACCGTCGGTCAGGATCGGGCCAAGGATGTCTCCGGCAAGCTCAAGCACCTGGTCAAGACCTACGTCGGCATCAGCGTCGCCGTGACGGTGCATCCCCCGCAGACGATCGAGCGTTCCGCCGGCAAGGCGAAGCGCGTCGTCGATTCGCGTCCGAAATCCACGGCCCCGGCCGTTACTCCAGTTCCGCTTTCCTGAGGCATCATGAGCCGAGACGCTTTCATCTGCGATGCCATCCGTACGCCGTTCGGACGCTACGGCGGGGCACTGGCCGAGGTGCGGACCGACGATCTGGCGGCGGTGCCGATCCGCGCCCTGATGGATCGCCATCCGCAGCTCGACTGGGCGCAGCTGGATGACGTGATCTACGGTTGCGCCAATCAGGCCGGCGAGGACAACCGCAATGTCGCACGCATGGCCGTGCTGCTGTCGGGGCTGCCGCAGGAAGTGCCGGGCACCACGATCAACCGGCTTTGCGGGTCGAGTCTGGACGCGGTCATCATGGCCGCGCGAGGCATCAAGGCCGGCGATGTTGATCTGCTGATCGCCGGCGGCGTCGAGAGCATGAGCCGTGCGCCGTTCGTCATGGGCAAGGCCGAGTCGGCCTTCTCGCGCGTGGCGCGCATCGAGGACACCACTATTGGCTGGCGCTTCATCAATCCGCTCATCAAGGCGCGCTTCGGCATCGATTCAATGCCCGAAACGGCCGAAAACGTGGCGGCGCAGTTCAACATCGAAAGGGCGGCGCAGGACGCCTTCGCCTGGCGCAGCCAGCAACGTTGGAAGAAAGCTTTCGACGAAGGCTTCTACGATGGGCAGCTGACGCCGGTCACGATTGCGCAGAAGAAAGGTGAGCCGCGCAAGGTGGAGCGCGATGAGCCACCGCGACCCGATACCACGCTGGAGGCACTGGCTCGACTGAAGGGCGTCGTGCGGCCGGATGGTACGGTCACGGCGGGCAACGCCTCTCCCGTCAACGACGGCGCGAGTGCCGTACTGCTGGCTTCCGAGGACGCCGTGAAGCAGCACGGACTGAGACCTCGTGCGCGCGTCGTGGCGAGCGCCGCGGTCGGTATCGAACCGCGCATCATGGGTTTCGCGCCGGCACCGGCTACGCAAAGGGTTTTGCAGAAAGCACGCCTGAAGATCGCCGACATGGACGTCATCGAGCTGAACGAGGCGTTTGCCGCGCAGGGCTTGGCGGTGACGCGCGCGCTCGGCCTGCCCGACGATGCTCCGCAGGTGAACCCCAACGGTGGCGCCATTGCCATCGGCCATCCACTGGGGGCATCGGGTGCGCGTCTCGTCGGAGCGGCGGTTACCCAGCTCGAACGCATCGGCGGCCGTTACGGCCTGTGCACGATGTGCATCGGCGTCGGACAGGGGCTGGCGCTGCTCATCGAGCGCATCTGATCGCTTGCACTCAGGGCCAGACTCTCTGCACTGGCTGCAAAGCGCCAAGTGGCTCCCTTCTCATAATCGATTGAGAACATCGAAATTCCCAGCCCACGGAGCCAGCCATGTCCCCCGATGCGTCGCATGAAGTCGCCCCTCAAGCCGTGCATCTGAAGCACTTTATCGCCGGCAAGGCGGTGGATGCCTCGGACGGTGCTACGATGGAGCTTTTCAGCCCGGTGACCGAAGAATTGACCGGGGTCGCTGCACGCGGTACGGCCGAGGATGTCGATACTGCGGTGAAGGTCTCACGTGCCCAGCTAGACGGTGGCGAATGGAGCCGCCTGAGCGGTTCGCAGCGCGGCGTTCTGCTGAACCGGCTTGCGGACCTGATTGCCCGCGATGCGGAGCTGATTGCCGATATGGATGCGGGCTGCATCGGCCGCATGCCGATCGAGCCGCGCCTTCTGGATCTGCCGAACGCCATCGAGACCTACCGCACATCGGCGGGCTGGGCGGACAAGATCGAAGGGCGCACCATCCCCACGCCCGGTTACATGGGCATGCAGACGCTCTCTTACACCCAGCGCGAGCCGGTCGGTGTGGTCGGCGCGATCACGCCGTGGAACACGCCATTCATGATCACGGCGTGGAAGGTGGGTCCGTTGCTGGCGGCCGGCTGCACGGTGGTCATCAAGCCGTCCGAGGAAACGCCGAACTCCGCGCTTCACTTGGCCCGGCTCTGCAAGGAAGCCGGCATTCCGGATGGTGTCGTCAACGTGGTGACCGGCTACGGCAACGTTGTCGGCAAGGCGCTCTGCGTTCATCCGCAAGTCGACAAGATCACCTTCACCGGCAGCCCGGAAGTTGGCGCCGAGATCCAGCGCACGGCCGGTCCGCTGTTCAAGCGCATCTCGCTCGAGCTCGGTGGCAAGAGCCCGCAGATCGTCTTCGAGGATGCCAACCTCGAAGCTGCGGTGCAGGGCTGTGCGATGGGCGTGTTTTTCAATCAGGGCCAGGTCTGCGCCGCGGGCACGCGCGTGCTGGTGCAGCGCCCGATCGCCGAGAAGTTTGCCGCGATGCTCGCCGGCGCCGCGCAGAGCATCAAGACGGGCCAGCCGGGCGATGAGGGTGTCCAGATGGGGCCGGTCGCCAAGAAGGGACAGTTCGAGCGCGTCAACCGCTACATCCGGCAAGGTGTCGAAGAGGGCGCCAAGCTGCTCGCCGGCGGCACGACCGAGCACACGCGTGGATGGTTTGTGCGGCCCACCGTATTCGTCGATGCGAGCAACGATATGTCGATCGCTCGTGACGAAATCTTCGGCCCGGTGGCGACCGTGATCCCGTTCGATACCGAGGAAAACGCCGTCCGCATTGCCAATGATTCGCGCTACGGCCTTGCCGCGACGGTGTGGACGTCTAACGTTGCGCGTGCACACCGCGTCGCCAAAGGCGTCAAGGCAGGTGCGGTGGGCGTGAACTGTTGGGCGCCGATCGACGCGCGCCTGCCTTGGGGTGGCATGAAGACCAGCGGCGTCGGCCGCGAATGCGGACTGGCCGGCGTGCTGGCCTATACCGAGGAAAAGGTTATCACGGTGCTGCTGGCGCCGTAGAAGCCAGCTCAGCGCGTGCCGCGCAGCTCCTCGAGAAGGAACTCGATGAAGCTGCGGGCGCGCTGAGAGGGGAATCGGGTTTGGGAATAGACGATGTTCACGGGCTGCGGTGTCGGGTAGTAGTCCCGAAGCAGCCAAAGCACGCGCCCTTCCTCGATATCCCGATCCAGCAGCCAATCAGGAATCAGCGCGATGCCCAAGCCAGCGAGGACCATGTCGTACAGCGCCTCCGGATCATTCGCCTGGGCTTGGCCCGCGATCTCGACCGCAGATCGGCCGTGCTCCGATTCGAATTCCCATCGATTGGAGCGCCTTGTGGCAGTGTTCAGTAGGCAACGGTGGTTTGCCAGGTCCTGGGGCGTTTCCGGCGTGCCGGCTCGCGCGATGTATGCCAATGAAGCCACCAGATACTGCTCGGCGATGCCAATAGGACGAGCGACCAGCGTGCTCGATGCAAGCGGCCCGAGGCGGATGCCCAGTTCGATCCCTTCCTCGACGAGATCGAGCGGATTGTCGTCGAGCACGATATCCAGCTGCACCTGGGGATGCCGCTCGAGGAAGCGGCCGAGCAGAGGAACGATCCGGCGCCTCCCGAACGAATGCGGCATCGTCACACGCAGCATACCGACAGCCGCGGCCGGCCGATCCTTGGAGAAGCGGATTTCCTCCACGGCATCCAGCAACTGGCGAGCGTGTTCGTACAGGCGCAGTGCCTCGGTGGTCGGCGTCAGCCGTCGCGTCGTCCGGGCAAACAACTGTACCCCGAGTGTGCTCTCCAGATTCGCGATCTGCTTGCTGATGGACGATTGCGAGATGCCGAGCTCCTGGGCCACCGCCGAAAAGCTGCCGGATTCGCAGGCACGGACGAAAGCCGCATACGTCTGGATCGCGTCCATGATTCATTCCATTTTTGAATAATTCTTAATCTATATGAGCCGTTTCGGATTGAATAGGGCTTGGCCAGAATCGACCCACAATAAAGCGGTACTGACTCAATAAGGGAGGAAGACGGTGAGCAGCAAAAGGATCGGCATCATCGGCGCCGGTACCGCCGGACTCCACTTGGGGCTCTATCTGCTGCAGCACGATGTGAAGGTCACGATCTTCACCGACAAGAAGCCCGCCGAGTACTCGGGCATGCGCCTGCTCAATACCGTGGCTCATCATGCCGTAACCAATGCGCGCGAAACGGCCTTGGGAGCCAACCACTGGCCCGAAGAGCAATACGGGTATTTCGGCCACTACTACTACATCGGCATTCCTGGAAATCCGCTGCGCTTCTTTGGCGATCTGCGCGCGCCCAGCCGCGCCGTCGACTACCGCATCTACCAGCCGCGACTGATGGAGGACTTCGAGAACCGCGGCGGCAGGATCGAGTACCGCGAAATCCGCGGCAACGACGTCGCGAAGATCAGCGCTGAATTCGACCTGGTCGTGGTCTGCACCGGCAAGGGTCCGTTCGGCCAGATGTTCGAGCATGACAAGCGGAATTCGCCTTTCGATCGTCCGCAGCGCGCGCTCTGCGTCGGCTTGTTCAAGGGCATCAAGGAGCGCCCGATTCGCGCGGTGACGATGAACTTCTCTCCGGGTGCCGGAGAAATGATCGAAATTCCGACGTGGACCTTCAATGGTCTGGCGACTGCCCTGGTGATCGAGAACATCGTCGGAAGTGATCTCGAGATTCTCGCCAAGGCCAAGTACGAAGAGAACCCGCGTGCGTTCCTCGATCTGCTGTTGCAGAAGCTGCGCAGGCACTACCCGGACTGTGCCGAACGCATCGATGAGAAGGAGTTTGACCTCGCCAACGGTCCTCTCGATCTCATGCAAGGTGGTGTGACGCCCACCATGCGCAAGACGCACAAGGTTCTGGAAGGCGGCAAGCTCGCCGTCGCGCTCGGTGATGTGCACGCGCTTGTGGATCCCGTGCTCGGTCAAGGCGCGAATCTGGCTTCGCACGCGGCAGTGATCCTCGGCGAAGAGATCGTCAAGCAAGACGTCTACGACGAACGTTTCGTCGAGCATGTCGACAACCGCCGCAATGATCGCATCCTGGGCGCGATGCGTTGGACCAATTACATGATGACCAATCTGGCCGCGATGCCGCCGGAGCTGCAGCAGTATGTTCTCGCCGTCAGCCAGAACCGCGTTTTAGCGGATGCCTTCACGGATGGCTTCAACTATCCTGAGCGGCAATGGGATTGTTTCGCGAGTCCGGCCCGCATGGAAGCCTGGATCGCCAAGCATGCAGATGAACCCACCAACCCTGCGACGGCCCGTCCATACGAGCCACGCAAGGAACCCAGGGTGGCAGCGTGATGGGCGCTGAGTTCCGCCGGCGAGACATACGCCATGCATTCATTGCGGTGCGCGCCACAGGAGAGCGGGGGCGACATGGACGATCTTGAGAACCCGATGGCAGGCAGCGTGGACCCCTTGCATTTCCGCAAGACGGTTTCGCGTTTCGCGACGGGCATCGCGATCATCGCTTGCGAGGATGAAGACGGCCGGGTCCATGGCATGGTCGCCAAAAGCTTCACGTCCATCAACCTCGATCCGCCAACGGTCCTGATTTCGATGAGACCAGGCAAGGCACATCGGGCGATCACCCGCAGCGGCAGGTTCGGTGCGAGCATTCTCAATGAGAGCCAGCAGGGCTATTTGGCGCATTTCAGCGGAACGCCGCAGGAGTCGTTCGTTCCTGACTTCATCGTGAGGTCCCGGACGCTGACGCTACGTCAGTGTCTGGCGTGGTTCGAATGCGAAATCGTCGAGCGCATCCAGATTCATGACCAGACGTTGTTCGTGGCCAAGGTCACGCAGTGCGACGTACTGGAAGGGCGCCCTTTGATGTTCTACGCCGACCGCTATCACCGCCGGATTAGCGTTGCAGAGCGGCGGTATGGGTAGTGTTCGGTTGATGTTGGCTAGCTGATCAAAGAGATCGAGTTCTTGAGGAGGAATTGAAGATGGAAAACAACTTGCAGCGGCGCATGTCGGGCCACGGAATCCTGATGATCTTCAGCACGCTTCTATTCGGCGTGTTCTTGTGGATGAACTTGATTGGTGGTTTCGAACTCATTCCCGGCTACATCATTCACTTCCAGATTCCGGGAACGCCGGAGGGATGGGCGCGCGCCCATGTCGGGCCGGCGCTCAACGGCATGATGGTCATCGCGGTGGCTTTCGTGCTGCCCATGCTGGACTTCACGCAAAGGACGGCCAACCGCCTGGCGTTCATCATCGTGGCCGACGGCTGGTCGAATGTCTGCTTCTATTTCTTCTCCAACTTCACGGCAAACCGCGGGCTGAGCTTCGGCCCGAACCAGCTGGGTGACAACAATATCTTCAGCGTGCTTGCGCTGGGACCCGCCTATCTCTTCGGTGTCCTTGCACTCGTCGCGCTGTTCGTCATCGGTCGTCAGGCGCTCAAGAGGCGTGCGGTCGAGGCAAAGGGCGACAGCAAGGCCGCATTTTCCGCGTAGCAGCAACCGAGCCGGTCCCCACGCTAGCTAGCGGAGCGGGCAATAAAAAGGGGGACGCCCAATGCGGCGTCCCCATAGCCCAGCGCCAAGCACGCAAAGAAGAGATGCGTGTGCGCTGAGGAGGAGAAGATGGCCATGAGCAGTTCATCGACGGTGGCAGCAGCCGCCACGGAAACGTTTCCCTTGACGATCGGACCGACGGATTCGGAGCACGTACGCGGCTTCGGAAAATGGAAGGATTTTGTCCATGACAACTATCCGTGGCTCGAGCATCGCAATCACTCGAGCAGCGAGTTTTCCGCCGAGGTGAGTGCGTTCCGTCTTGGCAACGGGATGTTGACCACGATCAGCGCCGGCTCGTGCGAAGTCATCCGCACCAAGCGCCTCGCCGAGAGATCAGAAGAGGGCTTCATCAAGGTGATGTGGCAGATGGCCGGCCAGATGCACCTCGAGCAGGATCAGCGCCAAGTGCTCGTGCTGCCAGGACAGGCCACGGTCTGCGACACCGCGCGACCTTATCGCATACAGCTGTCCGACAAGGCCCACTTCGCGGTGCTGATGCTGCCCTACGTGGCGCTCCCCGGCTGGGAAACGATCAGTCAGCGCCTGTGCGGTTCCCAACTCGCGGAAACGGGCGCCATGCGGGCGGCGCTCGGTGCGCTTCTGGCACTGACGGGGGTTCCGCAGACCTTCGTGGCGGATGCGGGCGCCACCGTTTCGCAGGCGATCCAGCTCATGCTGACGTCGTCGATGCACCGCTCTGCCATGGCGGCCGGGGGCTCGGGTTCATTGCACCCCCGTCTGAACAAGGCGCAGCAGCACATTCTCGAGCATATCGGCGATCCGAATCTCGATGCCGACGGCCTGGCCGAGGCGCTGTGCATGTCGCGGCGTTCGCTCTACATGCTGTTCAAGGAATACAAACTCACGCCGGGCAAGATGATCCATGACATACGGCTGCAGCGCTGCATGGACACGCTGAGCGATCCTGCGCAGAAAAACCGCAAGATCACGGACATCGCCTTCGACCACGGCTTCGGCGATTACGCGACCTTCAGCCGATTGTTCAAGGCGCAGTACGGCGTAACGCCGAGCGAGTACCGCATGAAGTCGCGAACGCAGGCAGTAGGACGGCGTCCGCCGCAAGCTGGATGGTCTTCGTGACTTGTTCGCGCTTTAGATTTCTTTACTGGAGTTCCAATTATTGTTCACGCAATCCTCTGCTCTTGAGGCGATAAGCGAGTTGGGGCCGCGTAATGCCAAGCATCCGGGCGGCTGCCGATAGATTGCCGCCTGCGCGAGTCACCGCACTTGTGATCAGCGCAGTTTCTATTTCATCGAGCGATGTCGGATCGTTGTCGTCGCAGTTGCCGCCCAACAGTGCGCTGATCTTTCGGGACAC
This sequence comes from Solimonas soli DSM 21787, assembly GCF_000474945.1. Classification (GTDB taxonomy): domain Bacteria; phylum Pseudomonadota; class Gammaproteobacteria; order Nevskiales; family Nevskiaceae; genus Solimonas; species Solimonas soli. The sequence goes on from NZ_KI440840.1 coordinate 63,170, forward strand.
TCGTTCGCGAATGCAGTCTTCGCCATCGAGCGTTTGTAAGCGGTCGAGGCTTTCGGAGGACGCCAGCATGCCGCTGCTTCCCAATCCAAAGATATTGGCTTTTGTTTTCTCGGTGTTCGAGAAAATATGCCCGATGTCCACGGCCCCATCTTCCGGTGCAAGAATCACCGCCCGCTCGATCATGTTCTGCATTTCGCGGATGTTGCCAGGCCAGCTGTAGCTGAGCATGGCGCTGATCGCACGTTCGGTGAATCCGGTGACCCGCCGACCGTGGCGCGAAGAGAATCTATGGAGGAAATGGTTCATCAGTACCGGTATGTCCTCACGCCGTTCGCGCAGAGGGGGAATCGTCACGGGAAAAACATTGAGCCGATAGAAAAGGTCTTCACGGAACCGGCCCGCACGGGATTCCTCCCGAAGATCCAGATTGGTGGCGGCGACCACCCTGACATCGACGTGGCGCGCCTGTGTGCCGCCGACGCGTTCGATTTCACCTTCCTGCAGGGCGCGCAATAGCTTGCCCTGCGCGGTGCTGCTGAGGATGCCGATTTCATCGAGGAACAAGGTGCCGCCGTCGGCGCGTTCGAAGCGGCCCGGTCGGGTCTGATTGGCGCCGGTGTAAGCGCCGCGCTCCACGCCAAACAACTCGGCTTCCACGAGCGACTCCGGAATGGCCGCGCAATTTACGGCAATGAAGGGGCCGTTCGCTCTCGCGCTGATGCGGTGCAGAGTCTGCGCAAAGACCTCTTTTCCGACGCCGCTTTCGCCGAGGAACAGGACGGTCGCCTGCGTTGGCGCGACCCGCTTGACCATATGGCATACCGCATTGAAACCGGCTGATACGCCGACGACCTTGTCGTCTTTGAAGGGGGACGCAGAGCGTGCATCCGCGGTTTCTCCAAGGCGGCTGCGCCCCGCACCGAAGATGCCCTGGGTGAAGGCTTGGGCCTGAAAGAAGCGATGGTCGTCGTCAGCCTCCTCTCCCCAGGCATCTGCCGGCTTTCCGATGATGCGGCAACGATTGTCGCCCAATGCCCGGCATTCGACTTCGCGATAAAGGACCGGGCGTCCCATGAAAACGCTCGTATATCCGGATGCGTAGCCGATCTGCATCCAGCATGCTGCCTCGGCCCCAATGCCATAGATACGAACATGCTCCTCGTCCTCCGAGGAGTTCGTCCATAGGAACTCGCCGTAGTAATGGCCCCGCTCGACGTCCATTTCGAGGCGCACCGGCTCCACGGCGACCATGCCTTCCAGCATATGCAATTGTGGGCCGACCACGAACATGTCGGTGAGTTTTGCGGTAGGACGCACCCGGCGCGCGAGCTCGGCATCGTGTGCCCCGGAGTTGTAACCGATGCGCGTGAGCAGTCCGCGCGCGCTATCCAGACCCAAGCTCTCTATCAATTCCCGTCGCAATACACCCATGGCGCTGGCGTGCAGCAGCAGCATGCGCTGGTCGTGCAGCCAGATATGACCGTCTTCGGGCGAGAAATGCAGGCGCGAGATCAGATCGGCGATATCCGGATAGCGCACACGGTCCACCGTAACGTTGGGATGCAAGCCTTGCGGCACGGCTGTACCGTCCACGGCTATGGTAGGCGTCATCGGTTGCTTCTCCTCCGAGCATTCGCTCTGGTTTTTCGGGAGGAATCTCTGGATGCCTCCGCGTTTTATTACCGCAAAGCAGAACCTATGCCATTGTCGCCACTAGCTCGTGCGTACTTGAAGAAAACCAACAAGTTGGGGAAACGATGAATAAGAACTGACCCGCTGAATTGATTAGATCATAAAAAAAATGCGAATGGAATTTATCAAATGAGAAAACCATAGAGGTTTCCTGGACCCCGAGGGCGACTTGATGTGCCGACAGGAATTCGAACCGGGGCGATGCCTTTGATCGGACGGTTCCATGCTGGATGGGCGTCACCGCAGGCTCGTGGTGAGCCTTCGCAAATCATCAAAACCGTTTCTCCAATACGTCCAATTTTCATCACCTCGTGAAGTTTTCTGGGTGACTTTCGTCGACGGGAAACGAGGTTCGACATGCCATATAAATTATTTAACTAATTATTTTTATTCATAAAAAAGACTTTTGTGCGGCGCGACAACAGGTGTGAAACGGCTACGTTGGCACGGCTGCTGCAACTAGGCGGGCACAGACCGCAGCGATCAATGGGTTCGTCGAGCGGCGGCGGTTTGCAAACCGCGCATTCAAGAATCACGAGGAGAAAGTGTGTCGCTTCACCAGCTGCCGATGCCAAAGCCGGCATTTGACGTCAACCGACGCTACGTGCGCTTCCGCGAGCTTCGGGCCGATGGTTATGTCGACTTCACCTTTTCGATCGGCGATCCAGAACTGGGTGTCGAGCTGTCGATGCCGCTTGAGCAATACAAAGAATTCTGCCGTTCCCAGAAGGTGATCTATCTGACGCGTGACCAAGGCGCGACGATCGATAACGACAAATCCAAATGGCGCTTCGGAGCGCCCGGATTGAAAGAATGAAAAAGCGAGAGGAGAAAGTGCGTGCAAGTTGACATCAAGACCACTTCCGTTACGCAACTGCGCCACACGTTCTCGAACGTGGCACGCAGGTTGGGCGGCGACAGGCCGGCATCGCGTTACCAGGAAGCAACGTTCGATTTGCAGCCGGAGGTTAATTTCCACTATCGGCCATTGTGGGATCCGCGCCATGAGCTGTACGACAAGAATCGCACGCGCATCGTCATGCGAGATTGGTATGCGTTCACCGATCCGCGGCAGTACTACTACGGCACTTACACGATCGCGCGCAGCCGGCAGCAGGAGACGATGGAAAAAAATACCGCGTTCGTGGAAACGCGCGGTCTGTTGCGTACCCTTCCTGCGGAAGCGCACGCGAGCCTGACGGAACGGTTGCTGCCGCTGCGCCATGTGGAATGGGCGGCGAACATGAACAACTGCCAGATCACCGCGCTGGGCTGGGGTACGGCGATCACGCAGGCGACGATGTACCACACGATGGACCGTCTCGGCATCGCGCAATACCTCAGCCGCATTGGCCTGCTGCTCGACGGCAATTCAGGCGACTCCTTGGCGGGGGCAAAGCGTGTCTGGATGGAGGAGGCGGACTGGCAGGAATTGCGCCGTTACGTCGAGAACTCGCTGGTGATCGAAGACTGGTTCGAGTTGTTCGTCGCGCAGAACTTCGTGCTCGACGGCCTGCTGTACCCGCTCGCGTACCAGCATTTCGACGCACGCTTCGGAGCCGAATACGGGCCAACCTTGTCGATGCTCACGAACTTCATGAGCAGCTGGTTCGACGAAACCCGCCGCTGGGTCGATGCGACGCTCAAGGTCGCTGCAGCCGAATCCGAGCACAACGCCGCCCTGCTTGGCGAATGGGTTGCGCGCTGGACGCAGGCCGCTGTCGAAGCGCTGAAGCCGCTGGCGCCACGCATCCTCGGCGGCGATGGAGCCGCCATTCTTGAAACGCTCGTGGCGGAACTGCGGGTCCGCTCCGAGAAAATCGGAGTACGCGCATGAGCGCCAGCCAGGCCGAAGGTTATGCGCAGACGCCGATTGTCTTCATCGCGCTGCAAACCAACGACGAATCACGCCGGATCATCGACGCCATCGAGGCCGATAACCCGCATGCGAAAGTCAACGCCTTTCCGGCAATGGTCAAGATCGACGCACCGGGACGCATCGTCGTGCGTCGCGAGTCGATCGAGGAAAGATTGGGCCGGGCCTTCGATCTTCGCGAACTGCAACTGCACCTGATTTCTCTCAGCGGAAACATCGACGAATCGGACGACGAATTCGTACTGCACTGGAGGACGGCATAAGCCGTCGGATACCCATGACCACGAACAAGAGCAGCAACATCGCCAAGGCGCCGCGCAAGCTGAGCCTGAAAGAGAACTACGCGTTGATGACGCGCGACCTCGGTTGGCAGCCGAGCTATCAGTCGGTGGACAAGATTTTTCCTCACGACCATTTCGAGGGAATCAAGATTCACAACTGGGAAGGTTGGGAAGATCCGTTCCGCCTCACGATGGACGCGTACTGGAAATACCAGGGAGAAAAGGAGCGGAAGCTCTACGCGATCATCGACGCCTTCCAGCAAAACAACGGGCAGTTCAACGTCACCGACGCGCGCTACATCAACACGCTCAAACTGTTCCTGACGGGCGTGAGCCCGCTCGAGTACGCGGCACATCGCGGATTCGCGATCGCCGGCCGTGCTTTCCGTGGCGTCGGGCCGCGCGTCGCCTGCCAGATGCAGGCGATCGATGAGCTGCGCCACGTGCAGACGCAAATTCATACGATCAGCCACTACAACAAGTTCTTCAACGGCCTGCACGACTTCAAACACATGCACGATCGGGTCTGGTACCTGTCCGTGCCGAAGTCGTACTTCGACGATGCAATGAGCGCCGGTCCGTTCGAGTTCATCACCGCCATCTCGTTCTCGTTCGAGTACGTGCTGACCAATCTTCTATTCATGCCGTTCATGTCCGGCGCAGCGTTCAACGGCGACATGGCCACGGTGACTTTCGGATTCTCCGCGCAGTCGGACGAGTCGCGCCACATGACGCTGGGCCTGGAGGTGGTCAAGTTTATCCTCGAGCAGGATCCGGACAATGTGCCGATCGTGCAGAAGTGGCTCGACAAGTGGTTCTGGCGCGGCTATCGCCTGCTGACGCTGGTGGCGATGATGATGGATTACATGCTGCCCAAGCGCGTGATGTCATGGGCCGAAGCCTGGGAAATCTATTTCGAGCAAAACGGCGGATCTCTGTTCAGAGACCTGGAGCGCTACGGCATCCGCATGCCGAAGTACCACGAGGTTGCGACCAAAGAAAAGAACCGTCTGTCGCACGAAGCCTGGGCTACCTTCTACAACTACACCGCCGCCACCGACTTCCACACCTGGGTGCCGTCAAGCCAGGAGATGAACTGGTTGTCGGAGAAATATCCGGAAACTTTCGATCGCTATTACCGTCCGCGCTTCGAGTTCTGGCGCGAACGGCAGCAGCAGGGCAAGCGCTTCTACAACCCGACGCTGCCCATGCTGTGCCAGACCTGCCAGATTCCAATGATCTTCACCGAGCCCGACGACCCGACCAAGATCTGTTACCGGGAAACCGAATACCGGGGCGAGAAATTCCATTTCTGCTCGGACGGCTGCAAGGACATCTTCTGCGACGAGCCGGAAAAGTACGTGCAGGCCTGGCTGCCGGTGCACCAGATCTATCAGGGCAACTGTTTCCTGCCGGACGCCGATCCGACCGCGCCGGGCTTCAACCCGCTCGCCGAAGTGCTGCGCTACTACAACCTGAATGTCGGCCACGACAACGGTGATTACGCGGATTCGCCGGACCGCCGCAATTGGGAGCAGTGGACCGGGCGTCCCGGCGCTCCGGTCGAGGAAGAAGAGGTCGGCAAGGCCGCCTGAACCGATCACGCACTGGAAAACCGTTCATGTCCGTCATCGCCGCCGTTCCCGACTATCGCGGGGAAATGCTTGACCGCCAGGAAAAATTCCATGGCAAGCAGCTGCTCTACATCGGGTGGGAGGACCATCTGATGTATTGCGCTCCCCTGTGCATTCCGGTTGATCCCCAGACCCCATTCGGCGCTCTGCCGAAGGAAATCATTCCGAACCTTTATGCGGAGCACCCGGACGTGGGCCTCATCGACTGGGACAAGGTGCAGTGGTTCCGCTCCGGCCAGCCGTTCGATCCGGACTTCGCGGCGAGCGTGCTCGACAACGGACTCGGCCACAAGGCGATCGTGCGCTTCCGCACGCCCGGTCTTGCCGGAATCCAGGGCAGCTGCAGCTGAGAAACGCCGGTGAGCTATCAGATCACAATTGAGCCTTTGGGGCAGACCGTCGAGGCGAGTGAGGGGCAGAGCCTGCTCGACGCCTGCCTGCGCGCCGGAGTGTGGTTGCCGCACGCCTGCGGTCATGGTCTCTGCGGCACCTGCAAAGTGCAGGTCGTGGACGGCGAGGTCGATCTCGGTCAGGTATCGTCCTTCGCGTTGATGGATTTCGAGCGCGAGGAACGCAAGTGCCTGGCCTGCTGCGCGCAGGCGCTGTCGGACGTGGTCATCGAGGCCGAGGTTGACGAGGATCCGGATGCGCGCCACATCCCGATTGCCGATTTTTCGGGCGTGGTGCGGCGTATCGTCGATTTGACCCCGACGATCAAGGGCATCCATCTGGCTCTCGATGGTGATGGCATGGCTTTTCAGGCCGGCCAGTATGTGAATGTGCATATCCCGGGCGAGTCGCGTCCGCGCGCGTTCTCGCTCGCGCAGTCTCCGCATGATCGCAACGAGATCGAACTGAACGTGCGTCGCGTGCCGGGCGGGAAAGGCACGGCGTTCCTGCATGAGCAATTGCGTTGCGGCGAACCGCTGCGTATCACGGGGCCCTACGGCCGATTCTTCGTGCGCAAGTCCGATCCCCGGTCATTGCTGTTCATGGCCGGTGGTTCCGGGCTGTCGAGTCCAAAGTCCATGATTCTCGATTTGCTGGAGGAGGGGGACACTCGTCCGATCACGCTGATCTATGGCGCACGCAATCGCGCCGAGCTTTACTACGATTCTCTGTTCCGCGAACTGGCCGCAAAGCATGCCCAGTTCGAGTATCTGCCTGCGCTTTCGGAACCTACCGAAAATTGCGGATGGGACGGTTTTCGCGGCTTCGTCCATGAAGCCGCCGCGCAGCGCTTCGCCAATGATTTCCGCGGGCAGCGCGCTTACCTCTGCGGTCCGCCGCCCATGATCGAAGCCTGCATTCGCACGCTGATGCAGGGCCGCCTGTTCGAGCGCGACATCTTCACCGAGAAGTTCCTGACCAGCGCGGACGCCGGCGCCACTGCACGCAGCCCACTGTTCAAGGCTCTGTGATGGATCCCTGCGTCGATCCGAAACCTCTATATCGCATGGAGTCCGGCAGTTCTGGCGGCGATTCCATCGAGGTGGCAGAGACCGGGAAAGTCTGCCGGGTTCTGATTCGTGATACCGGTGAGACGGTGCGCTGTACCGATGAACAGAGTGTTCTTGCGGGAATGGAACAGCTTGGGCGCAAGGGTATTCCCGTGGGCTGTCGGGGTGGCGGTTGCGGCGTCTGCAAGGTCCGCGTGCTGAACGGCCACTTCCGCACCGGGCGCATGAGCAGGGCCCACGTCACGCACGAAGAGGAGACGCACGGTTATGTACTGGCCTGCCGGCTTTATCCGCAGACGGATCTCGAATTGCAGGTGATTGGAAAGATGCTGCGCGCGGTGACCTCTGTCACACGCCAAGCAAACGATGGAAGCGTTCCGCGAGGAACGGACACGGATACGAAATAGGAGAGAGAGATGGCACTGACTGGAGTATTGCGGCCTGGGCACGTTGCCATACGTGTACTGGACCTGGAAGCAGCGCTGAAGCATTACGTCGGCGTGATCGGCTTGACAGAAATCGCACGTGATGCGAGCGGTCGCGTATTCCTGAAGGCTTGGGACGAGGCCGATCACCACAGCGTGGTGCTGCGCGAGGCCGATGAAGCCGGTATGGATTACATGGGCTGGCGCGTCGCTTCGGAAGCGGAGCTGAAACGCCTGGCGGCCGATGTCGAGAAGTCCGGTCTGGCGACGGATTTCGCGTGGATTCCCGCCGGGGAGCACCCGGCCACGGGCGAGCGGTTCCGTTTCACCATTCCCACGGGGCATGTGATGGAGCTGTATGCGCACAAGGATATCGTCGGCTGTTCCGCCGGCTACACCAATCCCGATCCCTTGCCGGATGGGCTGCACGGTCTGGCGCCCTCGCGTTTCGACCACTGCCTGCTTTACGGCGACGATCTTGACGGTACGGTCAAGCTGTTCATCGATGTCCTTGGGTTCTCTCTCGCCGAACAGGTGCTCGCCGGTCCGGACAAGCTGATGATCGGTGCATTCCTGACTTGCTCGAACAAGGCGCACGACGTGGCTTTCATCCGTCAGCCGGTCAAGAACAAGTTCCACCATGCTTCGTTCCAGCTCGACAACGAGCACGAGATTCTCCGGGCGGCGGATACCCTATCGAGGAACAAAGTCTCGATCGACATCGGGCCCACGCGTCACGGCATTACGCGCGGCGCGACCATTTACTTTTTCGATCCTTCCGGGAACCGCAACGAAGTTTTCTCCGGTGGCTACATCTACTATCCGGACAAGCCGACGATCACTTGGACCGATGACAATCTCGGACCGGCGATTTTCTACCATGATCGCAAGATCAACGATGCGTTCCTGACGGTTTACACCTGATGCGCATTGCGGTCGAACAGCAGGTGATCCACTGGGAGGCAGCCGCCGCCGCGGTGGTGGCGGCGGCGCGGTGCGCCGAAGAGTTGGGCGTGCGCGTGAACGTCGCGGTGGTCGATAGCAGCGGCAACCTCTCGGGATTTCTGCGCATGCCCGGCGCATTCCTGCATTCCATCGACGTGTCGATCGACAAGGCATACACGGCCGCAGGCTTTGGCCTGCCGACGAGCGCATGGGATGGCGTGCTCCGAGAACACTCCGCGGCCGTGCGCGACGGTCTGTCGCGTCGTCCGCGTTTCGTCGGATTTGGCGGAGGTTTTCCATTGCGACTCTCGGGGGCATTGATAGGAGGCATCGGGGTTTCCGGTGCCAGTGAAGAACAGGACGGGCTTTGCGCGCTGGCCGGCTGCGAGGCCGTCGGCGCCGACTCGGAACATGGTTGAAGAAAATGGCTAATGATCTTTCCACTCGGCTGCCTCAAGCCTTCTCCGCACGTGGCGATGCCGCCGTGCAGTTCCCGCACTTCATCAACGGGTTCTTCGTCGCTTCGCGCGACGGCAGGACGTTCGAGAATCGCAGTCCGGTCGATGGTTCGCTGATCGGCAAGGTGGCCGAAGGCGGCCAGCCTGAAGTGGACGCAGCGGTCGCCGCCGCGCGTGCGGCGCTCGAAGGGCCCTGGGGAAAGCTGACCGTCGTGCAGCGCGTGGATTTGCTCTACGCCGTCGCGGACGAGATCAATCGTCGTTTCGACGACTTCCTCTCTGCTGAAGTGGCGGATACCGGCAAGCCGGTGAGCCTCGCCTCGCATCTCGACATTCCGCGTGGCGCGGCCAATTTCAAGATCTTCGCTGACATCATCAGGAACGTGCCGGCCGAGACGTTCGAAATGAATACGCCCGACGGCGGCACCGCTTTGAACTATGCGCTGCGCGTCCCGCGCGGTGTCGTCGCGGTGGTTTCTCCTTGGAACCTCCCGTTGCTGCTGATGACCTGGAAGGTCGGGCCGGCGCTTGCCTGCGGCAACACCGTCATCGTCAAGCCGTCGGAGGAAACGCCTGGCACGGCGACACTGCTGGGCGAGGTGATGAACAAGGTCGGCATTCCCCCCGGCGTCTACAACGTCGTGCACGGATTCGGGCCCGACTCGGCCGGCGAGTTCCTCACTTCGCATCCCGGGATTAATGCCATCACCTTCACCGGCGAGACGCGGACGGGTAGCGCGATCATGAAGGCGGCCTCGAACGGCCTGCGGCCGGTTTCGTTCGAGCTCGGCGGCAAGAACGCGGGCATCGTATTCGCCGATGCCGATTTCGATGCCGCGGTAGACGGCATTGCGCGCGCCGCATTCTCGAACTGCGGCCAGGTCTGTCTCGGCACGGAGCGCGTGTATGTCGAGCGCCCGATTTTCGAGCGCTTTGTCACCGCACTCAAGGCGAAGGCCGAAGCGATGAAGCCCGGCATTCCGCAGGACAAGGAGACCGGCATCGGTCCGTTGATCAGTCTAGAACACCGCAGCAAGGTACTCTCGTACTACGAGAAGGCGCGTGCGGAAGGCGCGACCGTGGTCACCGGCGGCGGCGTGCCGGAGATGCCGGCGGCGTTGAGCAATGGTTCATGGGTGCAGCCGACCATCTGGACGGGCCTGCCCGAAACCTCTGCAGTGATCCGGGAGGAGATTTTCGGGCCGTGCTGCCACATCGCGCCGTTCGATACCGAGGACGAGGCGGTGGCGCGCGCCAATGACACGCAGTACGGCCTGTGCACGACGGTATGGACCACGAACCTGTCGCGAGCGCATCGCCTGGCCAAGCGCATCGAAGTCGGCCTGTGCTGGATCAACAGCTGGTTCCTGCGCGACCTGCGCACGCCGTTCGGCGGCAGCAAGCAGTCCGGCATCGGCCGCGAAGGCGGCGTGCATTCCCTTGAGTTCTACACGGACCTGCGCAATGTCTGCGTCAAGCTCTACTAAGCGGCTCGCGCAGCCCCCGGCGGATCCGGAGGCGGGACGGTTGGTGGACGCGGGCGGGATCCCGACCAACGTTCACGACCTCGGGCGCGGCGCGCCGGTCCTGCTGCTGCATGGATCGGGACCCGGCGTGAGCGCCTACGCCAACTGGCGTCTGGTCATGCCGGGCCTTGCCGAGCGGGCGCGCGTCGTTGCGCCGGATCTCGTCGGCTTCGGACTGACACCGCGGCCGGCGGGTTTCGAATTCAATCTCGAAAACTGGCGTCGCCACGTCCTCAGCCTGCTCGATGCGCTCGGCGTGGAGCGCTGCGACGTGGTGGGCAATTCCTTCGGCGGAGCGCTGGCGCTCTCGCTCGCCATCCACGCGCCTCAGCGCGTGCGTCGTCTGGTGCTGATGGGCAGCGTCGGCGTGCCATTCGAGATCACCGAGGGCCTGGACGACGTGTGGGGCTACGAGCCTTCGCTGGCCGCGATGCGCAGTTTGCTGGATCTGTTCGCTTACGATCGCGGTCTGGTCAACGACCAGCTCGCCGAGCTGCGTTACCGCGCGAGCCTGCGCCCTGGCGTCCAGGAAGCGTACCGCGCCATGTTTCCGGCGCCGCGCCAGCGTTGGGTGGATGCGCTGTGCAGTGCGGAGTCCGCCATCCGTGCGCTGCCGAACGAAACCCTGATCGTGCACGGCCGGGACGACCGTGTCATCCCGCTCGACAATGCGCTGTTGCTGCACCGCTGGATCGAGCGTTCGCAACTGCACGTTTTCGGACGTTGCGGACATTGGACGCAGATCGAGCACGCCGCACGCTTTACGCGTCTGGTCGGCGATTTCATCAACGAGAACGAAAAGCCATGATGCCCGATCTCATCCGCAATCTGGGTGATCTCCTTCATCAGGCGCTGGAGTCGCGCACGCCTATCGCACCGCTCACCGATACGCATCCGGAGCTGACGATCGACGATGCCTACGGCATCCAGCTCCGCATGATTGAGCAACGGCTGCAGGCAGGTGAATCCGTCGTCGGCAAAAAGATCGGCGTCACGAGCAAGGCCGTGCAACAGATGCTGGGCGTGTTCCAGCCCGATTTCGGCCATCTGCTGTCGGCGATGGTGTTCAACGAGGGCGAACCGGTGCTGGTGGACCGCCTGATCGCGCCGCGCGCCGAAGCCGAAATCGCCTTCATCCTGCACAGCGATCTCGTCGGCCCTGGTATCACCGCCGATGACGTGCTGCGCGCGACCGATTTCGTGCTGCCCTGTTTCGAGATCGTCGATTCGCGCATCAAGGACTGGAAGATCAAGATCCAGGACACCGTCGCCGACAACGCTTCGTGCGGTGTTTTTGTGCTGGGCGGCCAGGCGCGTCGCCCGCACGAGCTCGATCTCGCGCTCGCCGGCATGGTGCTCGAGAAGAACGGCGAGCTCGTTTCCACGTCGGCGGGGGCGTCGGTTCAGGGCTCTCCCGCCAACGCGGTTGCCTGGCTGGCGAACACATTGGGGCGTTACGGAATTCCGTTGAAGGCGGGAGAAGTCATCCTGTCCGGTTCGCAGTCGCCGCTGGTTCCCGTCGTGGCGGGCGACAGTCTGGTATGCAGCGTCGGCGGTTTGGGTAGCTGCTCGGTACGGTTCAAGTGAAGAGTGCACGCATGAGACTCGATACGGCGAGCATCGCAAGCCTGGCAGAGCAGTTGGAAGCCGCCGAACTCGGCGCGCAAGCGATCACCAAGATCACCGACGCATATCCCGATCTGGATTGGGATGATGCCTATGCGATTCAGGCCGGGATTCGCCAGCGCAAGGAATCGCGGGGCCAGCGCGTCATCGGCTACAAGGCTGGATTGACCTCCAGAGCCAAGATGCAGCAGATGGGTGTCAGCACGCCGGTGTTTGGCCTGCTCTTCGACTACATGAAAGTGCCGGCGGGGGACAGCGTCGATACGGGGGCGCTCATCCATCCCAAGGTTGAAGCCGAGGTGGCGTTCGTTCTCAAGCGGGCTTTGCGCGGACCCGGCTGCCATATCGGCAGTGTTCTGGCTGCGACTGATTTCGTGATGCCGGCAGTCGAAGTGATCGACTCGCGCTACCAGAATTTCCGCTTCGACCTGCAGAGCGTCATCGCCGACAACACCTCGGCATCGCGCTTCGTTGCCGGCGGACGGCGCATCTCCGAACTGGCCGGTCTGGATTTGCGGACGCTGGGCATCGTCCTGGAAAAGAACGGCGAGATTGTTGCACTGGCCGCGGGTGCAGCCGTTCTGGGCCATCCGGCGGCGGCTGTCGCGATGCTCGCGAATCATCTGTCGCTTCGCGGCGAAGAGCTTCCTGCAGGCAGCTTCATCATGACGGGCGGCATCACGGAAGCTATTCCCGTTACCGCCGGCGACGCGATCAATGTGCGTTTCCAGGAACTCGGAAACCTTTCCATTCGCTTCATTTAAGGATCAGAGAGAATACACGTGGCAAAGATCAAATGCGCCATCATCGGGCCCGGCAACATCGGCACCGACCTGCTCTACAAGCTGCGGCGCTCGAAGGTGCTGGAGCCGGTGTGGATGGTCGGCGTCGATCCGACGTCGGAAGGTCTGGCGCGGGCGCGCGAGCACGGCCTGAAGACGACGGACCAGGGCGTCGACGGCATGCTCGCGCACGTCAAGGCCGACGGCGTGCAGATCGCCTTCGACGCGACCAGCGCCTACGTGCACAAGGACAACTCCGACAAGCTCAACGCGCTCGGCGTGATGATGATCGACCTGACGCCGGCGGCGATCGGCCCGTACTGCGTACCGCCGATCAACCTCAAGCAGCACGCCGGAAAACGCGAGATGAACGTCAACATGGTCACCTGCGGCGGCCAGGCGACGATCCCGATGGTCTACGCGGTGTCGCGCGTGCAGAAGGTGAAGTACGCCGAGATCGTCGCCACGGTGTCGAGCAAGTCGGTCGGGCCCGGCACGCGCAAGAACATCGACGAGTTCACCCGCACCACCGCCGGCGCGGTGGCGAAGATCGGCGGCGCCGACGAGGGCAAGGCGATCATCGTCATCAATCCGGCCGAGCCGCCGCTGATCATGCGCGACACCATCCACTGCCTGACGGTCGACGCGCCGAAGCAGAAGGAGATCGAGGAATCGGTGCGCGACATGCTCGCCGAGGTGCAGAAATACGTGCCGGGCTACCGCCTCGTCAACGGCCCGGTGTTCGACGGCCAGCGCGTGACGA
>NZ_AXDW01000022.1 GCF_000474945.1 Solimonas soli DSM 21787
CCCTTCGCCACAAAGTCGCCCTGCGCCCACAAAGCCGACAGACCGTAGGGGTTGTCCACCTGCTCGGTGTGCGCCCCTTCGCCGGCGGCAGGCGCGGCGTCCGCGGGCGCTTCGGCCGGGGCGCTTTCCGTCGTCGGCGCCGGCGGCGGCGTCTGATTCTGGGCCTGAACCGGCAGGCTGGCGACCAGCGCCAGCAGGCTTCCGGCGACCAGCGCCTTGCATGTTTGCTTCAACGACATCTCACATCTCCAAGAGGATGGTGGCTCGGAATTCACACGGCGCTTCAGCGCCGCTTAATGACCTTGTCCAGCAGGACGGCGCGCGCTTTTTATTCGCGATGCTGCTCAGTCTTCGGGCCGGAACGTGTACTTGATCGTGCCCCAAGCCTGGACAGGCTCACCGGCATCGATTGCCGGATCGAATCTGCACAGGCTCAGCCCTTTGCGAGCAGCCTCATCGAGGCGCGGATAGCCACTGGAGGTGGCGATCTTGCTGTCCTTGACGCGACCGTCAGGACCGACCAGCAGCTGCAGCACGACCGAGCCCGCCTCGCCGAGGCGCTGCGAAACCGAGGGATATTCCGGTGCGCGGCAACGCTTGCCGTCGACTTTCAGCGCCACCGACGGTGGCGGCTTGACCGCTGGTGCCGGCTGCGGCTGAGGCGCCGGCTCTGTGCTCTGCACCGTGATTGCATGTTGCGGTGGAGGGGTCGAAATGTTGATTTCGGGTGGAGGCACGAATGGCGGCGGCGGCACGTCGAGCGTCGGCGGTGGCGGCGGTGGCGGCTCGTCCGGCGGCTTCACCTCTTCGATGATTCTGGTCTCGATCGGCGGCGGGAGAAGCTCGATCGCCTTGCGCGCCAGGCCAGATACGAGTCCCCAGACTAATAAGGCATGAAAAAATACGACGCCGACAATGCCTGCCATGCGGCGGCCGTTGTCCGGCTGAGCCTGCCCCAGTTGCATCGCGTATCGCTCCCTGCTGTATCCGTATCTCTAGGACGGCGGGATGAACCAGTCCCCTACTTGTGAGCCAGTTAAATTTCCGGTCAGCGACGTCGCAAAATGATGGCGTCATCGAAGAACAGCTCGATTAAAGCCCTTCGCACTACATCAGACGGCGTCTTTCCCAAAAGACTGCAGAGCGCACCGATCGAGAGCGGCCCTTTCTTGGCCAGCGCAGATAAAATGAATTTTTTGTCTGCATCCAAATGCAGCCGAGCATCTACATGAACTTCACCGTCGATCGCCCGATGCACGACTCCCGAGACAAGTTGCGCTTTGTCGTCTTCATGAAGCGTCGCTTCGCCAGACAGCAGTTCCAGGTCGAGAGGCGACGGAGCGGATCGATGTCCAGCGCTTTCACGCCTGAAGGCCGCAAGATGTGCAGGATCGCCCAAAGCTGCGGCGAGGGTCCTGATTGCCATTTGCAGATCGAACGTGGTCGAGAGCTCTAAGCTCTTCCGTGCCTCGTAGAGGGCGGGCAGAACCTGCATGGCAGTCCACTGGACGTAATCTGCTACGGATTTAGGGTATAAGCCTACCGACAGATGAAAGCTCGTTTGATCGGACGCCTCAACTTCGTGCCACCATCCGCGTGGCAGGTATAGCAGGTCTCCCGCTTCCAGAATGCATTCAAATACCGGCACGGTAGGACGGCGATGTCTTGATCCCTGGCTTGTCTGCGAGCTATGCGGCAGGAGCCAAGTGGGCTCATATACGCGCCAGCGCTTCCTTCCAAGCAGTTGCAACACAAAAACGTCATGCGTATCCCAATGCGCGCCGAAAGTAGCCTCTCCCCCGTTCGCATGGGAGAAGGAAAGATACGCATTGGCCGTGGCGGGCATGCCCATGCGCTCTCCGAGGTTCTGGCAGGCATGCGCAGCAAATGGCATGAAGCTCTCGAGCCGGTTCAGCACAAGAGTCGCGCCGCCGCTCAATGCCTGATATAAGCGCCGGCGGCTTAAACTGACTCGGCCGAAAACCGACCGCGCATCCTCTTCCAGATAAGTGGAGCCGTCCTGCACGCGTCCATGCTGGAATAGCTGGACGAAGGGCGTGCGCGGGTCCACAGCGTGAAGCAGGGTATCGACGTCGCGCCAGGTAGGATGCGGCGCAAGGACCGCGGCTTTATGGTGAAGAAATCCCCGTTCAAGTCGGCTCGCCCGAAACTCTGCATCCGACATTCCTAGATCGATCATCCGGCCGAGCTGCTAGCTTTCCTCCCAATTACGACGCACCCGCAAGGCTGTACCCTACCCGCGACACGATTTCCCAACGAGCCACAGCCGCACTACGTCCTACTTGGCTGAGATCAGCAGCGGCGACAATAGTCGCATGTCCCAGTGTGATCCCGAGGCAGCCGAAGGCAGTTCGGAAGAGTCCATGGGCGCGCCCGCAGCAGGACGTTCTCGCAACTCGCGCAGGCCGAGCAGTGGCTGCTTAATCTTCAGCTATCACCTGATGAGGGCGATCTCACCCACGTGTGCATACCGAGCAGCTCAGCGTCCGCGAACTGATCGAGCGCTTCCGCGACAAAGTCGCGGAGCGTTGTTCCAGCCCTGAATCGCGACTGCTCATTCCTGGCTCGGTCGGAGGGCGGGATCGGCGTTGCCGCGTCGACGAGCGACGCGGACGCCGCGCCGGCGGTCCCGGCTGCGGGACCGCCGGCGACGCCTGCTCAGCTCTTCACTTCGATGCGCCTGGCCTTGGTCGCCTCGCGCTTGGGGATGTGGATTTCGAGCACGCCCTTGTCGGTCTTGGCGGCGATGTTGTCGGCGTCGGCCGAATCCGGAAGCGCCAGGCGACGGAAGAATTCGCCGTACGAGCGCTCGGTGCGCAGGTAGCCGTTCTTTTCCTCCTTCTTCTCCGACTCGCGCTTGCCGGAGATGGTCAGCATGCCCTGCTGCATCGTCACTTCGATGTCCTTCGGTTCGATGCCGGGCAGATCGGCGCGCACGACGAATTCGGTCGGCTGTTCCTGGATATCGACGGCCGGCGTCCAGGCGGTCGCGACATCGTCCGGCAGGCGGCCGAAATTGGCGAACATGCGATTGAAGTCGTTGTGAAACTGATTCAGCGCGTTGCGCGCCTCGTAGGGGATCAGGCTCATCGGCGGTCTCCGGTGGATGGGGAGCTTCACTATCGCCACGGCGCCGCCGCCGCACATTGACCTGGATCAGTTCACGCGTCGTTTGATGCGCATCAAGGCGCGCCGCGCCGCGCCCGCGCATAGTCGTCGCCATGCCGCGATCCGCACGCCGCCGATGACCCCGACCCTGCTCAGCGCGATCGCCTCGCCCGCGCACTGGCTCGCCGTGCTCGCCACCGTGTTCATGGTGACGCTGGCGGTGACGACGCACTACGAAGGCCTGCAGCGCCTGAATCGCGCCATGCCGCGCTGGCGTCTGCCGGCGCGGCTGCGCATCCTCGCGCTGATCTTCTGCATCATCAGCCTGCACATTGCCGAGATCTGGATGTTCGGCATCGGCATTCACGCGATGGTCGCATTCCCGGCGCTCGGCGAAATCGGCGGCGTGTCGTCGGCGCCGCTGCTCGACGCCGTGTATCTGTCGACGACCACGTACACGACGGTCGGCTACGGCGATCTGGCGCCGCGCGGACCCTTGCGCCTGGTGCTCGGCAGCGAAGCGCTGACCGGCTTCGTGCTGCTGACCTGGTCGGCGTCGTTCACCTATCTCGAGATGCAGCGCTACTGGCGTACCGACGCCTGAAGCGCCGCCGGCGCCGCGCCCGGCTTCAGGCCGCCTCGACCACGATGCGGTTGTCGACGCGCAGCACGCCGGGCGCGCTCATCAGCGCCGCCTCGAGGTCTTCCTTCTCGCGCGCGGTGCGCACGCGGCCCTCGAGCACCACGGTACCGTCGCCGCCGGCATAGGAACGGATCTGCGGCGCGTCGGGCGCCGTGCCGAAGGCGTCCTCGCGCAAGCGGATGCCGTTCACCACGTCGCGCACGCCGTGCAGGCGGCGGATGTCCTGCCCGGCGCGGCGTCTTTCGTATTCGGTGTCGACGGTGCCTTGCAGCGCGACCACGCCGCGTTCGACGGTGACGCGCACGGCGCCGGCCGGCAGGCGCAGGTCCCAGTTCAGGAAGCGAACCGCGCGATCGGCGATCTCGTCGTCGGCGGTTCGCGTCGCCTCGTCCGGGCGCACCTGCAGATGCTCGGCGATGGCACGCACGCCGCTGACGCCGCGCACCGCGCGCTCGGCAGCCGCCTTTTCGGCGGCCGCGCGCACATGGCCGCTGAGGGTGACGACGCCCTTGCGCACGGCGACGCCGATATGCGCGACGTCGACGCCGGATGTCATGGTCAGTGCCGCCATGACGCGGCGTTGCAAATCCTGATCGAGCATTCGGAGCCTCCGGATGCGTGCGGGCGATGCGGCGCGGATTGCCGCGAACACCGCCGTCGATACCGGCACCGAGCGGCCCGGCAAAGGAAGATGGAGGTCCGGCGACGCGGGTCCGCCGGCCTCCACCAACGGGGGGA
The DNA here is from genome assembly GCF_000474945.1 of Solimonas soli DSM 21787. Lineage (GTDB taxonomy): Bacteria > Pseudomonadota > Gammaproteobacteria > Nevskiales > Nevskiaceae > Solimonas > Solimonas soli. The sequence continues at coordinate 4,511 of NZ_AXDW01000022.1, forward strand.
CTACTTGCGCAGCGACTTCTGGAACATGCGATCGGCCTTCTGCGCGGCGGTCTGCGCCGCCGCGCTGGAATCGGCCGCCGCCTTGCGTGCGTCCTCGGCGGCGACCTGCGCGGTCGCGGCGTCGGCTTGCGCCGTCTGCGCGATATCGAGCGCGCGCTGCGCCTTGGCCTGCGCGTCGGCGGCCTGCTGCTGCGCCGCCTCCGCCTTGCGCGCGGTGCTGTCGAGCAGTTCGCGGTCGGCCTTGCCGAGCGTCGTGCAGGCGCCGAGCGCGAGCATCAGTGCCGTCGTGGAAGCGAGAGCCAGCTTGGACATGGGGAACTCCTGGGCGAGGGTCTTGGCGAAAGGAACGGCGCGGGAAGCGCTGCGGCGATTGTCGGCGGCGCGTGCCCGGCGCCACATTGACGGCGATCAATTCATTGCCGGCCGATCGAGGTCGGCGCCTGGCGGCGGGTGACGGCGAGCGGCATGCCGTTCTGTTCGCGTTGCGCGCGCTCCACCTGCCGCCAGTCGACGCGGTACGCCTCGGCGCCGAGCGCTTCGAGGATCGGCGCCACCAGATCGAGCGTGGGATCGGGCAACGGCATCTCGCCCATTTCGACGCGATCGGCTTCGCGCTGCACGGGATGCACTTCGACGTACAGCTCGCCGGCCCGCCAGCCGAGCTTGTACGGCAGATCGATCACGCTCACCGGCGTGCCGGCATCGACCAGCGGATACAGGCGCGCGATGTCCTCGGGATAGAGGCGGATGCAGCCGTGGCTGCCGCGACGGCCGACGCTGTACGGCTGGTGCGTGCCGTGGATCGCGAAGCCGGCCCAGCCGAGATAGAGCGCGAACTCGCCCATCGGATTGAGCGGCCCCGGGCCGACCGACAGCGGCAGCTCCGGGTCTTCCTCGCGTTCCGAAGCGGTCGGCACCCAGCTCGGGTTCTCGCGCTTGCGGTCGATGCGCGTGTGGCCGACCGGCGTTTCCGCGCCCTCGCGGCCGATGCCGATCGGAAAGCTCAGCGGCTCGCCGCCGGGCGGATAGAAATACAGGCGCAACTCCGCCAGGTTGATGACGATGCCGCGCCGCGCGCCGGGCGGCAGCACATGCTGGCTCGGAATGGCGATGACGCGCCCGCCGTCCGGCAGCCAGGGATCGACGTCGGGATTGGCGAGGCGGATGTCGACGTAGCCGACGTCGTGGTCGCGGGCGATGTCGAGCAGCGTCTGCCGCGGATCGACGACGGCATACGAAGGCGCGCCGATCAGGTCGTCCGCCGCCGCGGCGCCGGCCTGCGCCGCAGCGAGCAGCAGGCAGGCCGCGCAGGCGCCCGCCGCGCGCTTCATGCCGCGCGGCGGCCCGGCACCTGCAGGCGTTCGCGGATCTGCGCGGCGAGCGCGGCGGCGAAGGCGTCCGACTTCACCACCAGCACGCTGCACGGCAGATCGTCGAGCAGCGCCGACGCCGTGCTGCCGAGCAGCAGGCGATCCAGCGTGCCGTAGTGCGTGGTGCCCATCACCAGCACGTCGACATCGTGTTCGCGCACGAAGCGCGCCAGCGCCGGCGCCGCCGGACCGATGAGGAAGTGGCGGGCGTCCTGCGGCACGCTGTTGGCGTCGGCGAACTGGTCGAAGTCGTCGCGGTACAGCTTGTAGAGCGTCTCGTAGAGCTCGCCGGTCAGCGCCGGTGCCGCCATCGGCGCCACCAGATCGGCGGTCGCGAAGGCCTGGAAGGCGAACGCCAGGTCGAGCTTGGCGTCGGTGGCATAGGCGAGATTGGCGGCGTGGTGCACGATCTTCTGGTTGAGCGGATCGTCGGCGCCTTTCATGGCGTCGGCGGCGACGACGATGCGTCGCGGCGACAGCTGCTCGCCGTGCACGAGAAAGACCGGCGCCGGGCAGTCGCGCACCAGCTGCCAGTCCAGCGACGTCATCAGCACGCGGCGCATGCCGTGGTGCATCTCGACGTCCTTGACCACGAGATCGGCCTTGCTCTCGACGACGTGCGCGAGAATCTCGTCGAGCGGATGGCGGCACCACACGGCTTCGACGGTCACCGTGACGCCGCTTGCGCGCAGCTCCTCGGCCTGCTCGTTCAGCCAGTCGCGGCGCTGGCGCAGGAAGGCTTCGCGCAGGCCCTGCGCGTCCTCGGCGCGCACGCGCGCGACGACATCGAGCGTGGCGCTGTGATCGAAAATGGCGATGTGCAGCGCCGCGCCGCATTCGCGTGCGAGCAGCGCGGCTTCGCGCAGCGCCGGCGAGCGCTGCATGTCGCGCCGCGCGATCAGCAGAATGCGTTCGTAGGACTTCATGACGGGCTCCGGTGGCGGAAGATCTCGCCATCAGCTTGAGCGGCCGCGCTCGCCGCCGCCTTGACCGGCGTCAAGCCCTCGCGCGGCCGTCGGCGACGCCGCTTCAGGCCGGCGCCATGCTCAGCACCGCGGTGCCGCTGAAGCGCCCCGCGCGCAGATCGTCGAGGGCCTGGTTGGCGGCCGTGAACGGGTAGACGCGCGTCTGCACGCGCACCGGAATGCGCGGCGCCAGGGCGAGGAACTGCACGGCGTCGGCGCGCGTCATGTTGGCGATGCTCTGGATCGAGCGCTCGCCCCACAGGCGCGCGTAGTCGAAGTGCGGAATCTCGCTCATGTGGATGGCCGCGCACACCAGGCGGCCGCCCTTGCGCAGGGTGCGCAGTGCCGCCGGCAGCAGCGCGCCGTCGCTGGCGAAGATGATGGCGGCGTCGAGTGCCTGCGGCGGCAGCTGGTCCGAGGCGCCGGCCCAGGCCGCGCCGAGGCGGCGCGCGAACGCCTGCGCCGCCGCGTCGCCCGGCCGCGTGAAGGCATACACCTCGCGCTGCTGGTGCAGGGCCACCTGGGTGATGATGTGCGCCGCCGAGCCGAAGCCGAACAGTCCGAGCCGGCGCGCGGCGCCGCAGGCGCGCAGGGCGCGATAGCCGATCACGCCGCCGCACAGCAGCGGCGCCAGTTCGATGTCGCCGACGTCCTCCGGCAGCGTGTAGGCGAACTCGGCGCGGGTGATGCAGTGCGTGGCGTAGCCGCCGTCGCGCTGCCAGCCCGTGAAGCGCGCGTCGTCGCAGAGATTCTCCTCGCCGTGCCGGCAGTACTCGCAGTGGCCGCAGCTGCCGGCCAGCCAGCAGACGCCGACCTTGCTGCCGATCGCGGGACGCGTGACGCCGGCGCCGTGCGCGAGCACGCGGCCGACGATCTGGTGGCCGGGCACGATCGGATAGCGCAGGCCGGGCAGTTCGCCGTCGAGCACATGCAGGTCGGTGCGGCACACCGCGCAGGCGTTGACGCGCACGAGAATCTCGCCGGGGCCTGCGACGGGCAGCGGCAAGTGGCGCAGGCGCAGCGCCGTGCCCGGCGCCTCCAGCACCATCGCCTCGCAGCGTTCGTCGTGCTCGCCCACGTCATGCCTCCCGCGTCAGTCCGGCCAGCGCGCGCGGCGCGGCTGCGTCGCCGCACAGCACGGCCGCGGTCGCCGCGGCAACCGCGCCGCGAATGTCGATGCGATTCGACGCATGGGCGATGGTGTTGCAGCTGATGACGTCGCCGGCGCCGGCGGCGCGCAGCCGCGCGTAGGCGTGTCCGGCGAAGATGGCGTGCACCACGATGCACAGCGGCCGGGCGAAGCCGGCGGCGCTCAGTGCCTGCACGGCGCCGCGCAGGGTCTCGGCGGTCGAGGCGATGTCGTCGACGACGACCGCGTGACGGCCGCGGTGCGCCGCCAGTCCCGACGCCTGCAGCAGCACGTCGTCGTCGCCGCGCCGCTCCTTGCGGAAGCAGACATGCGGACAACCCAGCCGCGCGGCGATCGCCGCCACCCATTGCTCGCTCTCGCCGTCGGGGCCGACCAGCAGCGGCGCGTGCGGCCCGGCGCCGGCCAGCCAGTCGGCGATCGCCGGGGCCGCGCTCACCGCCTCGGCCGGCTTCGCGAAGATGTCGCGCAGGGCATGGATGCGGTGCAGGTGCGGATCGACGGTGACGAGCGCGTCGAACAGCGAGCCGAGCCAGGCCGCGTAGTGCCGCGCCAGCGCGCCGCTGCCCGGCAGGAAGACCGCGTCCTGGCGCATGTAGGCCAGATACGGCGCGACCAGCACGATGCGGCGCGCGCCGTGCTCGCGCAGTGTCGCGGCCGTGAAGTGCAGCGTCGCCATGCGCACGTCGGCGTCGTCGAGGCCGCAGACGATCACCGTGTCGCGGCCGCGCGGCGCGGTGAGCGCGCGCAGGCCGGTCTCGCCGTCGGGAAAGCGGTGAATCCACAGATCGCCGCGCTCGCCGTCGCAGTGCGCGGCGACGACCTGCGCCAGCGGACCGTTGCCCGGCAGGGCGTAGACGATCGGCGCGTCGCTCATGCCGGCTCCGCCGCGACCTGCATGGCCTGCGGATGCGCGTCGGCGTAGCTCGCCGCGTAGACCAGTTCGCCCGGCGATTCGGCGTGCAGGGTGAACAGCGGCTGGCCGCGCTCGACGCGATGGCCGAGGCGCTGATGCAGTTGCACGCCGGCGGCCGCCGCGCGCGGCGCGCCGGCCAGCTTGGCGATGCGCGCCAGGCGCCGGTTGTCGATGCCGGTCACCACGCCGTCGACGGGGCTGGTGAACAGCTTGCGGTAGGCGGCGGTCGGCGGCTCGCGCATGCCGCCCTGCGCGGCGCAGATCGCCGCGAACTTCTTGTACGCCGCGCCGCTCGCCAGCGTCGCGCTCGCCAGCGCCGCGCCGGCGCCCGGCGCCGCGCGGCCGCCCATCTCCAGCAGCAGGCCGGCCAGGTGCAGCGCGCGCTCGCGCAGATCGGCCGGCGCCTGCGCCGCGTTGCCGAGCACGGCGAGCACATCGAGCGCCTCCAGCGCCGGGCCGATGCCGGCGCCGATCGGCTGGCTGCCGTCGGTCTGGCAGATCTGCACGGTCAGATCGAAGGCGCCGCCCACTTCGCGCAGCAGCGCCGACAGCTGCTGCGCCGCCGCGGCGGAACGCACCTTGGCGGTCGCGCCGACCGGAATCTCGACCAGCAGCGCGTTGGAGCCGGCCGCCAGTTTCTTCGACAGGATCGACGCCACCATCTGGCCGGGGCTGTCGAAGTCGAGCGGCCTCTCGACGCGGATCAGGATGTCGTCGGCCGGGCTCAGCGACATCGCCCCGCCCCACACCACGCAACCGCCTTCGCGCTCGACCACCTTGTGCATCGCCGCCGCGTCGAGCGCGACCGGCGCCAGGGTTTCCATGGTGTCGGCGGTGCCGGCCGGCGAGGTGATGGCGCGCGACGAGGTCTTCGGAATGGTCAGGCCGCAGGCGGCGACGATGGCGACCACGATCGGCGTCGTGCGATTGCCCGGCAGGCCGCCGACGCAATGCTTGTCGAGCACGATCTTCTGCGGCCACGACAGCCGCTGGCCGCTGTCGAGCATGGCGCGCGTCAGCGCGATGGTCTCGTCCCGGCCCAGGCTGGCGCCGCCGCAGGCGGTGACGAAGGCGGCCAGTTCGAGGCTGGAATAGCGGCCGGCGGCGATGTCGCGCACGACCGCCGCGACGCCGTCGGCGGAGAACGGCGTGCCGTAGACCTTGCCGCGCACGGCCGAGAACGATTCAATCGGTTCGGGATGCGAGATCTCGACCTCCTCGTCGTCGTGCGCCTGCAGCGCCTCCCAGGCCGCGTGCGAGAGTCCGACGTGGGCGCTGTCGAGCAGGCTTTCGTCGACCGTGTACAGCGTCGCCACCAGATGCCGGGCGCCGGCGCTGAGCTTGACGCGCGACTGCGACTCGAAGCCCTCGGAGCGGCAGATCGCCGAATCGGCGCGCATGAACACGACCGGCTCCTGATAGGTGTCGATGCCGATGCGGCGCAGACGCAGGCGCTCGGCCGGCAGATGCTGGCGTTCCGCCTGCGCATCGCGGCGCAGCTCGACGCGTTCGAGATGCTCGGGAATGCTCACCGCCCAGCCGAGGCGGCGCTCGATGCTCTGGCGCAGCGCGTCGGCGGCGGCCGGCTCGCCGTGCGTGACGAAACAGCGCCGCGGCGCGCGCTGGAAATGGCCGAGCCAGGCGAGGATCTCCTCGCTGTCGGCGTGCGCCGACAGATTGCCGATGCTGGTCACCTCGGCGCGCACCGGCACGTACTGGCCGTGGATGCGGATCGCCTCGGCGCCTTCCAGCAGCGCCGCGCCGCGCGTGCCGGCGGCCTGGAAGCCGGCCAGCAGGATCGTGTTGGCCGGGTCCGGCGCGAAGGCCTTGAGGTGATGCACGACGCGGCCGCCAGTCGCCATGCCGCTGCCGGCGACGATCACCATCGGACCGTGGCCTTCGTTGAGGCGCTTGGAATCCTCGACCGTGTTGACGATGGTCGCCGTGCTGCCGAGCGCGGCGCAGGCCGCGGCGTCGAGGCGATGCTCGTCGCGATGGCGCAGATAGAGCGAGGTCACGTCGGCCGCCATCGGGCTGTTGAGATAGACCGGCAGATCGGCCTGGATGCGCCCGGCGCGCTTGAGGCGGTCGATCGCGTACAGCAGCTCCTGCGCGCGGCCGACCGCGAACGACGGAATGACCAGCACGCCGCCGCGCGCCGCGGTGCGCGTGATGATGGCGGCGAGCGCGTCGAGCGGATCGTCGCTGGCGTGCCGCCGGTTGCCGTAGGTCGATTCGACCACCAGCCAGTCGACGCCTTCGATGAGCGCCGGCGGCCGCATGATGGCGTCCTGCGGACGACCGAGATCGCCGCTGAACAGGATCGAGCCGTCGCCGCTGTCGAGCTGCACCATCGCCGCGCCGAGGATGTGCCCGGCCGGCAGCAGCCGCGCCGTGAAGCCGGCCGCCGGCGCGAAAGTCTGCTCGAAGGGCCGCAGCTCCAGGCGCGCGATCACGTCGAGCGCCTCGCTTTCCGTGTACAGCGGCAGCGCCGGCTTGTGCCGCGAGTAGTGATGGCGATTCGCGTAGTCGGCTTCTTCCTCCTGCAGCCGGCCGCTGTCCGGCAGCAGGATGCGGCACAGCTCGGCGGTGGCGGCGCTGCAGAAGATCCGCCCGCGGTAGCCCTGCTTGACCAGCACCGGCAGCCAGCCGCTGTGGTCGATGTGCGCGTGCGTGAGCAGCACCGCGTCGATGTCGGCCGGCGCGACCGGCAGCGGCGCCCAGTTGCGCAGGCGCAGCGGCTTGTAGCCCTGGAACAGGCCGCAGTCGATCAGCAGCCGCGCACGCGCGCCTTCGAGCAGGTACTTGGAGCCGGTGACGGTACCGGCCCCACCGAGAAACTGCAGGTGCATGGGAAGTTCCGATTGTCGCGCGCAGCGTGCGCCGGCGCCGCGGCGCCGGCATTGATGCAGGTCATGCGGCGTCGCGGCGCTTGACGCAGGTCATGGCCGGCCGGCGGCCGCCGATGATGAACTGCCGGCACGTCCCGTCGCGCGAGCCGACCATGAATCCTTTGCAGCAGATCGTCGCCGTCGTCGATCCTGGCATGCAGCCCGGCGCCGCCCTGCCGCGCGCCGCCGAACTGGCGCGCCGCAGCGGCGCGCGCCTGCGCCTGTTCATGGGCGCGTACGCGCCGATGATCGACGCCGGCCGCGATCTCGCCGGCGGCAAGGTGCGCAAGCTGGCGCGAAACGAATACCTGGAAATCCGCCGCCACTGGCTGGATCGCCAGGCGGCGCCGCTGATCGACGCTGGCCTGCGCGTCGACTGCGAAGTGATCTGGACCTCGGAGCTGCACCAGGCGCTGATCGCCTATGCCTGGGCGTGCAAGGCCGATCTCGTCATCAAGGACCTGATGCCGCCGCGCAAGGGCGCGACGCGCATGCCGCTGAGCGCCGCCGACTGGCGCGTCGCGCGCACCTGCCCGTCGGCGCTGATGTTCGTGCGCCAGGACAGCGGCATGCTGCCGCGGCGGATCGCCGCCGCGGTCGACGTCGGACTCGATCGCGGCGACTCGCCGCACCCGCTCAACGAAGTGATCGCCGGCATCGGCGCCGGTGTCGCCGCGCTGGCCGGCGCCGAGCTGCATGTCGTGCACGCCTTCCCGTACCGGCGGCCGCTGCTCGCCGTCGAGGTGTCCGGCGATCTGCGCGCGCTGTACGCCGACGTGCACCGCACCGCGCAGGCCAACTTCCGCCGCTTCACGCACGAGCATGGCATCGCCGCCGACCGACAGCACTGGATCACGACCTCCGGCGACGTCGCCGACGCGCTCGCCCGCTTCGCGCGCGCGCAGGCCATCGATCTGCTGGTGATCGGCTCGTCGTATCACTCGATCATCAGCCGCCTGCTGCTCGGCAGCGCCGCGGAAGGCATCCTGCGTCATGCCGACTGCGACGTGCTGCTGGTCAAGCCGGCGGATTTCGGCGAGCAGCTGCGCCGGCAATACGACCTCGCGGCGCTGCTCGACGCGATGCGTTTCGACACGGTCCCGACCGCCGCCGCGGCGTGAACATGCGCGCCACCGCCGCGCTGCCGCGTCTGCTCGCGCCGCGCCTGCGCGAGGTGGCGCAGGCCATCGACGCGGCCGCCAGCCGCGACGATCTCGAAGTCTGGCACCACCTGCGCGTCGGCATCGTGCGCCTGCGCGTCGCCCTGTCCGCCTGCCGCGACGTCCTGCCGAAGACGGCGCGCCGGCAGCTGGACCACGAGTTGCGCTGGCTGCGCCGGCAGCTCGCCGAGGTGCGCGACTGGGACGTCTTCGTGCAGCGCCAGGCGTCGGCGGCGGATGTCGACCCCGGCCTGCGCCGCGCCGCGCGCGCGCGCCTGCGGCGCAGCACGTCGCAGGCGCGCGACATCGTGCAGGGCCGCCGCTGCCGCGCGCTTGCTCAGCATCTGCGCCGCTGCGCCCGGCAGCTCCGCGCGCCGGCGCCGCACGCCGCCGCGACCCTGTCGCTGGCCGAGCTCGCCGATCACGCCCTGCGCCGCCGCCGCCGCAAGCTGCGCCGGCGCGGCCGTCACATCGGGCAACTGCGGAGCGACGATCTGCATCGCCTGCGCCTGGCCGTGAAGAAGCTGCGCTACACCGCCGAACTGTTCCGTGCGCTGCATGCCGAGCCGGCCTTCGAGCAGGGCCTGCACGAACTCGAACACCTGCAGGATGTGCTCGGCGACATCCACGACCGCGAGCTCGCGGCGCCGCTGTCGGCGCGCCTCGCGCGCGACGCCGGCCTTGCCGCGCCCGCCGCGCGGCGCTCACGCATCGGCGCCCGGCAGCGGCGTGCGCTGCTCTGCGCCTGGGCCGCCGTGGCCACGGCTTGGGGCTGAACGCCGCGGCGCGGCCGCCTGTGTTCGGTTTCGTACCGACGCCGCCGTCGCCGGGCGCGAAGATGCCAGCAACCGGGACGGCTCTTCGAGACGGCAAACCGAGGCACACATGGGACAGAAGATTTCACTCGACTGGACGGCCCGGCCGGCGCAGACCGCCGCGCCGCCGTCCGGCAACTGGCGCGCGGCGCTGACCACGCTGCAGCCGCTGCTGGAAACACTGCTCCTCGTCGGCGCCGCCTGGCTGGCGCTGCTCCTGCTGCGGCCGCTGGTGGGCGCCATGGCGCCGAGCGACCACGAGGCGCTGATGGCGTCGATCACCACGCTGTTCGCGCCCTTCGTGCTGCGCCAGCGCTCCGAGGCGCGCGTCGCGCCGCGGCGCCGCGTGCTGCGCGATCTGGCCGGGCCGTATCTGCTGTTTGCCGCGATCGCCACGCTGGCGCTGGGGCTGGGCTGGCAGAGCGAGACGCCGCGTCTCTGGCTGCTGCTGTGGCTGACGCTCGGCTTCGCCGGCATCGGCGCCTTGCGCAGCGCCATGTGCCGCGCGCCGGTCGTCGAGCGCATCGCCGTGGTCGGCGCCGGCGAAGCCACCGACCGTCTCGTGCACTACCTGCAGCGCTCGGCGCCGGCCAGCGTCGAACTGGTCGGCGTGTTCGACGATCGCGCCACGCGTCCGCCGTCATCGACCATGGCGCGCAGCGGCTCGGTCGCCGATCTGCTCGCGCTCGGCCGCCAGCGCCGCGTCGACCTGGTGCTGATCGCCCTGCCCGATCACGCCGAAACGCGCATCCTCGAACTGCTCGGACAGCTGAAGTCGCTGAGCGTGTCGGTGGCGCTGAGTCCCTGCGGCATCGAACTCGCGATGCCGAAGCTGCCGGTCGAATACGTGGCCGGCCGCATGCCGCTGACGCTGATCGCCGAGCGGCCGATCCGCCGTGCCGGCGCGATCGCCAAGGCCGCCGAGGACTATCTGCTCGGCGGCCTGCTGGTGCTGCTGCTGTCGCCGCTGCTGGCCCTGATCGCGCTCGCCGTGCGCCTCGACAGTCCCGGCCCGATCCTCTTCCGCCAGCCGCGCCATGCCTGGAACAACGCCGAGTTCGACGTCTTCAAGTTCCGCACCATGCGCTGGAATCCGCAGGGCGCGCCGCAGCCGCTGCGGCAGACCGAGCGCGGCGATCCGCGCGTGACGCGCGTCGGCCGCTTCCTGCGCCGCACCAGCCTCGACGAGCTGCCGCAGCTGTTCAACGTGCTGCGCGGCGAGATGTCGCTGGTCGGGCCGCGTCCGCACGCCGTCGACATGCGCACCGAGGAACGCCTCGGCAGCGAGATCGTCGAAACCTACGCCCACCGCCACCGCGTCAAGCCCGGCCTGACCGGCCTCGCCCAGGTGCGCGGCTATCGCGGCGCCACGCATACCGCCGAGCAGCTGCGGCGGCGCATCGAAGCCGACCTTGAGTACGTCGAGCACTGGTCGCTGTGGCTGGATCTGCAGATACTGGCGCGCACGGCGTGGATCGTGATCCGGGGACACAATGCCTATTGAGTCCTGGCGTCGCGCCGGCCGCGCCGGCCTGCTGCTCTGCGCGGCGACGCTGCCGCAAGCCGCGCGCGCCGGCTTCGACTTCACGCCATACGTGGCGGCGAGCGGCTATTACGACTCCAACGTGTTCTGCGTGTCCGGCCCGGCACAGGCGCTGGCGCGCGGCGGCGACGACCGCTTGAGCGACCGCGTGCTGCGCGCTGTGCTCGGCAGCGGCCTCGACTACCGCTACGGCCGGCAGGAACTGAAGGCCACGCTCGAAGGCCGCGCCCTGCGCTACGACCATTTCGGCGAGCTCGATCACCAGGAGCATCGCGCTGCACTGGATTACCGCCTGCCGTTCGGCGATGTCGTCGAGCTGCACGCGACGGCAGCCGACGAGCGCCGCCAGGCCTCGCTCGCCGATCGTCAGGCCAACCTGCTGGCCATCGAGCACGAGCGCAGCGGCGACGTCAGCCTGCAGCTCGCGCCCGGCGACGACTGGCGTTTCGATGCCGACGCGCACGCGCGGCGCCTGCAATCGCCGCTGGCCGAGGCGCCCGACTTCGCGCTCACCGAGCAGGGCCTGCGCGCGACGCTGCGCCGTGTCGGCGAAGGGCCGCTGTCGCTGGGACTCGGCAGCGAACTTCTGCAGGGCCGCTTCAGCGGCATCGGCGACGCGCAGCGCTTCACGCAGTACGGCGGCGGCGTCGACCTGCGCTACGAGATCAGCGGACTGACACGCCTGCAGGCGACGCTCGGCGCGAGCCGCCGCAACGAGAAGAGCGCGGCGCGCGACGACGTCTCGGCGCTGACCGGTTCGCTCGGCGTCGAACACGCCCTGAGCGGCGTGACCAGCGTCCGCCTCGACGCCTTTCGCAGCATCGACAGCGATGCCGGCGTGGGTCGCTCGCGCATCGCCAACGGCGCCGGCGCCGCGTTGATCTGGCGGCATGCGATCGTCGGCGCCGAACTGAGCGCGCAATGGACGCGCAGCGACTTCGCCGACGAACCGCGGCGCCGCGACGACAGCTTCGAAGCCAGCCTGCGCGTCCCCTACCAGATGCGGCGCTGGCTCGCGGTCACACCGTTCGCGCGCCGTTTCGTGCGCGATTCGAGCGACGCCGAAGCGCGTTACCACGTGACGACGGCCGGCCTCGAACTGCGTGCGCAGTTCGGCGGCGAAGCCTCACGCTGACAGCAGGCCCGGCTTGTCGACGCCGCCGCGCAGGGCGGCGGCGCAGGCAGCGAGGCCCTGATCGAGCGGCACCCAGCGTTGCCGCAGCTCGCGCTCCGCGGCCTGGCTGTCGAGCACGATGTCCTGCCGGAACAGCGCCAGCAGCGACGGCGTGATCGTCGTCGCCGCCGCGCGCCCGGCGCCGGCGCGCCGCAGCACCTTCAGCAGCGGCGCGCGCAGATAGGCCTCGGCGGCGAGGCGGCGCGGCGTGATGCGGCGCACCGGCGTGGCGTCGAGCAGGCAGGCGAAGCGCACCAGATATTCGTTCCAGCTTGGCGCCTGCGGCGCGGCGAGATTGAAGGCCACGCCGCGCGGCGCGCGGCGCAGCACGTGCAGCACGGCGGCGGCGACGTCGTCGACGTGCACGAGATTGCAGCGCCCGTCGCCGGCGGCGCCGAGATCGCCGAGCCGCCCCTCGCGCAGCAGGCGGGCGATGCGCAGCGTCCATTGCTCGCTGTCCGGACCGTACACGCAGCCGGCGCGCAGCATCACGCTGCGCTCGCAGCGCGCCAGTTCGCGCTCCGCCTCGCGCTTGGCGGCGCCGTAGGCGCTGAGCCTGCCGGGCGCGGCGCCTTCATCGACGCGGCCCTCGCGATCGCCGTACACCGCCATCGAACTGAGCTGCACGACGAGCGGCTGCGGCGTGTGCGCGCGCACCGCATCGGCGAGCAGCGCGGCCTGCCGCTGCAGCATGCGCGGCGCGCCGGCGACGCAATTGACGACCGCGTCGACGCCGTCGAGCGCGGCGCGCAAGGCGGCGCGGTCGAGCGCGTCGACGCGGCACAGCTGCACGCCGGCCGGCGCGGCGCGGGCGCGGCGCGTGCCGAGCAGGGGCTGTTCGAAGCCGCCGGCGCACAAGGCGCGCAGCACATGGCCGCCGATGTAGCCGGCGCCGCCGAGAACCAGCACGCGCGAAGTCACGCCGCCAGCTCTTCGATCGACAGCGCCGCCGGCGACGCCGCCTGCGCGGGCGCCAGGCGACGCTGCAAATGATCGCCAAGCCGCAGGGCCAGCGCGACGATGGTCAGCGTCGGATTGGCCTGGCTCGAGGTCGGGAACACGGCGGCGCTGGCGACGAACAGATTGCCGACGCCATGCACGCGCAGGTCGGTATCGACCACGCCGGTGCGCGGCGTCGCCGCCATGCGCGCGGTGCCGATGTGATGGCCGCCGTAGGCGCCGTAGCGCAGCATCTCCTGCTCGATGCTTTCGGCGGCGTAGTCGAAGCGGCCGACGCCGCTGTCGCGCACGTCGGCGGCGAACGCCGCCAGCGCGCGCTGCACGGTGTCGACGTCGGCCTGCGTGTGGCGCCAGTCGATGCGCAGGCGCGGCATGCCGAGCTCGTCGCGTTGCTCGCTCAGCTGCACGCGGCTGCTCGGGTTCGGCACCTGCTCGGCGTGGAAGTCGAGGCTGAAGCAGGGCTCGCGCGGCGTGACGATGATCGACGGGAACTTGCGCGACGCCAGCTTGCGCTGCGTGAGCATCTGCCAGGCGAAGGCGAAGGCGGCGCACGGATCGCGGGCCACGTTGCGCGCGTGCGCGAGCCAGTCGCGCGGCGCGCTGTCGCCGTCGTGCAGGCGCTTGGCGTACTCGTACGGAATCAGCCGCCTGGCGAGGAACAGCAGCGACAGCACCGCCGAGCCGTGCGCCGGATCGCCGATGCGCGGATGGTGCAGACGCGCGATGAAGTTGCCGCAGCGCAGCGTGCGCTGCGCATCCTCGCGCAGGGCGAAGCGTCGCCGGCAATAGACGCCGTCGGCGCTGCGCTGGTAGCCGTGCGCGACGGCGACGCCGTGCCCGAGGCGCAGGTTGCCGATCGTGCCGGCGAGGTGGCACATGTAGTAGCGCCCGACCAGATCGTGACCGTTGCCGATGCCGGCCGGCTGCCGGTCATGGCTCGCCAGCAGCAGGCGCGCGGTTTCCAGGCCGCCGGCGGCGAGCACGACGAAGTCGGCCTGCACCTCGATGCGACGGCCGTCGAGCGTGCGCGCCAGCACGGCGGCGATGCGGTTGCCGTCGCCGTCGAGCCGCAGCGCGGTGACGTTGGCGTGCAGCACCACGCGCGTGCGGGCCGCGCCGTCGAGGCGCAGGCGATAGCGCTGCCCGAAATCGGTCGGGCAGCTGAAGCGCTCCAGCGTGTCGTCGGAGAAGCGCGCCGCCGCGAAGCCGGCGACCGGCGGCGCGCTGCCGTCGGGGAAGGCGTCGGCGGCGCGATAGCGCGCCGGGCCGGCCTCGCAGAGCAGCGAGGCCTCGTCGTAGTAGCGCGCGAGTTCCTCGTAGCTGATCGGCCAGCCGCTGTGCGGTATGTAGTCGCGCGCCTCGAAATCGATGGGATCGAAGGGCACGCAGCGGCCGCCCCAGGTCGCGGTCGAGCCGCCGAGGCGGCGCTCGCGATAGCGATCGGCCGGCGGATGCAGGCGCGCGTCCGTGACCTCGCCCTCGTAGAGGCGCTGCGTGCGTGCCTCGTGCCGGCGGCCGCCGGCCTCCAGCAGCACGACATCGATGCCGCGCTGGCCGAGGCGCAGCGCCAGGGCGATACCGGCGGCGCCGCCGCCGACGATGCAGACCTGTGCCTGCAGCCGCGCGTCGTCGGCAAACCCGCGCGCGTCGATGAACATGATGGCCCCCGGACGAATGATCCGGCCCGCACTATCGGTCGCCGCCGGCGGCGGGGTCTGTACGACGCCGAACACATGCGCGGCGGCGCGGCGGCCGGCCGCGTTGCGTTCGCTGCCGAACAGAACCGCAGCGCCGACGTCCCTAGCATGCTTGCAAATGATGCCGCACGAGCGGCGGTTGCGAGGAGCGACGACATGGGCGCATCCGACACTTTTCAGTTCTCGCCGCCGGCGCTGGCGGCGACGGCGCCGTGGCACTGGCGCGACGCGCTGCTGCGCCTGCAGCCGCTGTTCGATCTGCTCGTGCTGCTCGCCGCCGCGCGCGCCGCCACCCTCGCCGCCGCCGCGCTGCATCCCTCGCTGATCTTCCTCGCCGCCGGCTGGCCGGCCTGGGAACGCTGGTCGCTGCCGGCCGCGCTGTTCGGCGCCGTCCTCATGTCGCGCCGCGCGCAGACGGCGACGCTGCGCCAGGATCTGACGCGCATCGCGCTGTTCATCGCCCTGGCCGCGCTCGCCGGGCTGAGCTACGCCGAACGGCCCGAGGGCTGGCTGCCGATCTGGCTGGCGCTGTCCGGCGCCGGCCTCGTCATCACGCGCCTGTCGCTGCGTCGCCTGCGCCGGCGCCGCACGGTGGCGGTCTACGGTGCCGGTCCGCAGGCCGACCGCCTGATCCGCCAGCTGCGCCGCTTCGAGGCCGATCGCGTCGACATCGTCGGCGTGTTCGACGATCGCGGCCGGCGCACGCCGGACGCCGAGTTCGCGCCGCGCGGCGACCTCGCCGATTTCGCGCGCCTCGCGCGCGGCGGGCCGGTCGACGCCGTGCTGCTCGCCCTGCCCGGCGCCGCGCACGAGCGCATCGAGCAGCTGCTCGGCACACTGCAGGGCCTGTCCGAGACCGTCGCCCTGTGTCCGGAGGACGACAGTGCCGGCGCCCGCGAGCTGCGTCTCGGCAGCTCGCTGAAGGCGCGCGTGCTGGCCGACGCGCATCACACGGCCTGCAAGCTCGACGACTACGACCTCAAGGACTTTCTCGAGATCGCCGCCGGCTTCGGCGAGCAGCGCTACACCTACGTCGTCACGCCGAACGTCGATCATCTGATCCGCCTGCACGACCAGACCAGCTTCCGGCGCCTGTATGCCAATGCCGGCTACATCCTGCTCGACAGCCGCTTCCTTGCCCACCTGCTGCAGCTGACGCGCGGCGTGCGCCTGCCGGTCTGCGCCGGCAGCGACCTGACGCGGCGGCTGTTCGAGGACGTGATCCGCGCCGACGACAACATCGTGCTGGTCGGCGCATCGGCCGAGCAGGCCGAACAGCTGCGCCGCCGCTACGGCCTGCGCGGCCTCGTCCACCACAACCCGCCGATGGGCTTCATCAACGACGCCGCCGCCGTCGAGACGTGCCTGCAGTTCATCGAAGCGCACAGCCCGTTCCGCTTCTGCCTGCTGGCCATCGGCTCGCCGCAGCAGGAAGTGATCGCCAACGCCTTGCGCGAGCGCGACAAGGCGCGCGGCATGACGCTGTGCATCGGCGCGTCGATCGACTTCCTCACCGGTCGCGAGCGCCGCGCGCCGGCCTGGATGCAGCGCGCCGGACTCGAATGGCTGCATCGCCTCGGCCAGTCGCCGCGACGCATGGCGAGCCGCTACCTGGTGCGCGGACCGCGCGTGTTCAATCTGCTGAGCCGCACCGACGTGCAGCTGCGCCTGCATGACTGAATGCGCGCAGACGCGCAAAAGACGAAGGGCCGGGATTGCTCCCGGCCCCGCGCCTCCCCCCGCGTCGCAGTGCGCGCCGTTCAGGCGTTCACTTGACGACGAACGACGTCGGCGTCCATGCCGCGTACTTCGGGTTGAACAGAGCGATCTGGCCCGTGCTGGCGCCGGCCGGGATCGTGACCTGCAGCTGCGTGTCGCTGACGACCTTGAAGGACGCCGATGACGATCCGATCGTCACCTTCGACAGACCGCTGTAGCCGTTGCCCGTCAGGGTGACCACGGTGCCGGCCGGACCCGAGGTCGGCGAGAACGTGGCGATGTACGGCTGCGTGTAGCTGGTCGCCGCGCCGTTGATGGTGACGCTCGCCGTGGCCGGCGTGCCGATCGTCGCGCCGCCGCTGACGGTGCTCAGATTCAGCGAGAACGCCTTGCTGCCGGCGAAGGCCTTGGCCGTGCTCAGCGGCACGCTGATGGTCTTCGCCGTCGCGTCGCCCGCCGCCCAGTTCAGCGTGCCGCTGGTCGCCGTGTAGTCGGTGCCGGCGACGGCCGTACCGTTGACTGTCGCGTACTTGATACTGACCGCGCCGCTGCTGCCGGTGCCGCGGGCGACACTGAGCGTCGCCATGCCGGACGACTGCGAAGCCGTGTACGCCGACGACGAGAAGGCCAGCGTGCCCGGTGAAGTCGGCGCCGTCGTCGAGCCGGTCGAGCTGCTGCCGGTGGTGACGGTAAAGGCGCTGCCCGACCAGGCCGCGTACTTCGGATTGCTCAGCGCGATCTGGCCGCTGCTCGCCCCGCTCGGCACGGTGATCTTCAGCTGCGTGTCGCCGACCACCTGGAACGTCGCCGCCGTGCTGCCGATCTTCACGCCGCTCAGGCCGGTGAAGCCCGTGCCGCTGACGGTCACCGCCGTGCCGGCCGGACCCGAGGCCGGCGCGAAGCTGGCGATGTACGGCTGCGCGTAGCTGGTCGTCGACGTCGAGCCGCTGCTGCCCGAGCCGTTGATCGTCGCCGTGGCGCTGGCCGTGCCGAGCGTCGCGCCGCCGGCGATGCCGGACAGCGTGATGTTGAACGTCCTGCTGCCGCTGAACGGCGTGGTGTTGCTGACCGCGACGCTGAAGCTCTTGCTCGCGGTATCGCCCGAGGCCCAGCTCAGCGTGCCGCTGGCCGCCGTGTAGTCGCTGCCCGCCGTCGCCGTGCCGTTGCTCGTCGCGTATTTCACGCTGACCGCACCGCTCGAACCGCCGCTGCGCGCGACGCTGATCGTCAGCGCGCCACCGCTCTGCGCGACCGTGTAGCTCGACGCGCCGAGCGCCAGCGTACCGGCCGAAGCCGCCGCCGCCGAACCGTTGATCGTCACCGAAGCAACGTTCGGCGTGGCCAGCGAAGCGCCGCTGCTGGCGCCGGACAGCGACACCGTGAAGGTCTTGCTGCCGCTGAACGGCGTCGCGTTGCTGACCGGAATGGAGATGGTCTTGGCCGCCGTGTCGCCGGCGGCCCAGTTCAGCGTGCCGCTCTTCGGCGTGAAGTCGGTGCCGGACACCGCGGTGCCGCCGGCCGTCGCGTAGCTCACCGACACCGCGCCGCTGCCGCCGCTGCGGTTGACCGACAGGCTCACCGAGCCGGCGCTCTGGCTGACCGTGTAGGCGCTCGACGCCAGCGCGATCGACGCCGCGCTCGTGCCGCTGCTGCCCCACAGCTTCTGCAGCAGCGCCATCTTGTCGGTGCGCACCTGCAGGTTGTCGTCGAGGATGCCGCCGGTGTCGCCGCTGTTCGGCGTGTAGCACCAGTAGAAACTGTCGCGCATGCCCTTGCCGATCATGTAGTCGACGAAGGCGTTCTGCCAGGCCACGTCGCGCGGATCACCGCCGACGCCGTAGCGGCCGCCCCACTCGCCGGGAATGACCGGATGCGCCGGATAGAACTGGCCGAACAGCGTCTC
Organism: Solimonas soli DSM 21787; assembly: GCF_000474945.1. Classification (GTDB taxonomy): domain Bacteria; phylum Pseudomonadota; class Gammaproteobacteria; order Nevskiales; family Nevskiaceae; genus Solimonas; species Solimonas soli. The sequence continues at coordinate 22,771 of NZ_AXDW01000022.1, forward strand.
CCAGTCGGCCGCCAGATTGGCCGGGAAGTTGGAGGCGCTGAACGTCGACTTCACGTAGACGTCCGGACCGTAGGTATGCGGGCTCAGCACCAGCTTGTCGGCCGCGATGTTGAGCGGCTGGTAGCGCTGCGGCTGGAAGTCCTCGCCGTAGTTCATCGGGATGTTGCTGTTCTCGACGCCGTCCCAGTTGCCGTTGATGCCCTGCACGAAGATCATCAGGTTCGGATTCGCCGCGAGCACGCCGGCGGCAGCCTTCTCGGCGGCATCCTTCCAGTAGTTCTTGGTCTGCGTCATGTTGGCGTCGCCGACGCTCCAGCGCACGATGCCGTTCGGCTCGTTGTAGATGTCGATGGCGAAGAAGTGCTGCAGGTTGGCGTAGCGCGCGGCGACGAACTTGAGATCGCGGATCCAGTTGTCGACGGTATAGGCCGAGCTGTTGTAGATCAGGCCGAAGTCGGCGCTGTTGTCGACGAACCAGGTCGGATACTGGCGGTCGTTCGACACGCTGTGGAAGTCGAGCATCACGTAGAGGCCCTGGCGATCGGCCTCGGCCATCCACATGTCCATCACCTGCAGCGGCGTCTTGCCGATCAGATCCGGATTCTTGCCCGGATCGACGTAGCTGAGCTGGTCGACCGGCGTCGTCACGTACAGCGTGTCCGGCACGTACGGCAGGCGCACGGCGTTGAAGCCGAGCGCCTTGATCTGCGCGATCTGCTCCTTCCAGCCCATCGACCACAGATACTGCGGCTGCAGGATGTTGGCGTTGAAGCCGTAATGGCTGATGCCGCGGATCGGCACCTGCTGGCCATTGGCGTCGTAGATCTTGCCCTGTTGCGCGTAATAGCCGGCGGCGTCGGCCGCCGGCGCAAGCGCGCCGCAGACCGCCGCCACAATGAGCGCGCCCAACGCCCGGATTTTAAGGCTCGTCTTCATTGAGGACCTCTTGCTGAATAGATGAATCAAAAAGTTCTTCGCACCGCACGGAGCGCCGAAAACCACGCGACCAAGGTCGTCAAAGCGGAAGCGTCTGTGCGCTCACACACAACAGGAGGTAGATAATTTCTACCTGGGCGGCGTGGATGAGCGGCGCGGCCGCCGCTGACACCGGCGACCGCCGCCGTTCGTCTGTGTTTGCTCGCCAACACAGCGCAAAACCGCTCGCCGCGGCACGCCGGACGGACGCGCCGCACACCTCTTTTCGAATGGATTTCGCCCTGCTCAGACGCGGACGCAGCCGCTCCCGCTTCGCATGGCCATGCGACTCGAGGAAAAACGATGCGGGCTTGCGGCGGCTCCCTGCCGCCCTGCATGCCGGGATCGACCGGCTGTGATGCGCTGACCGACCGACCTTATCGCCGCATTGATGAATGCGGCTTGACCACCATCGGTCCGAAACCGGACACAGGCGCCGTGCGCGGGCTCAGACGCTCAGCGCAACGCCGGTGAACAGCCAGCGCTCGTGCACGAGGTAACGTGCGGGCCAGCAGGAGGGGACGCCCGGCAGCGCGCGCCGCGCGCGCAGGCGCAGATGGCCGCGCGCGTCGTCGATCGGCTCGACGCTGTCGATCTCCACGTCATGGAACTCGAGCCATTGCCGGGTCAGCGTGTACTGCGCCTTGTAGAAGGCTTCCTTGGCGCTGAAGGCGAGCGCCGCGAAGCGCTGCCGCCGCGCGGCCGGCAGCGCCTGCAGCGCCTGCATCTCGGCCGGCGTGAGAAGGTGCGACCAGATGCCCGGCTCGACGTCGTCGATGCGCTCGACGTCGATGCCGATGCTGCGATACCGGCGGCGCGGCGCGACGGCCGCCACGCAGAATCCGGTCGTGTGGCTGATGCTGCCGACCACCGTCGACGGCCAGGCCGGACAGCGGTCGGCCAGCGGCGGCAGGGCCACGCGCGGCAGACCGAGCTGCTGCAGGGCAAGGCGTGCGCAGGCGCGACCGGCGGCGAACTCGGCGAGGCGCTTGGCGCTGACCGCGCCGAGCTGACGGACTTCGGACGGCAGCAGCCAGGCGGCATCGCCGCGCGCGCGATACTCGGCGACCGCCACGCCGGCGTCGAACAAGGCCGCCAGCAGCGACGAATGCCGCACCAGGGCCGGCATGGCGCCGTCGAAACGTTCCGGCGCCGCGGCGCCGTCGGCGTCCATCGCGTCGCGCGTGGCGCGCCGCGACCCGGCGCCGCTCACGGCGGCGGACGGCGGCCGATCGTCTCCGCCATCTGCTGCACGCCGGGCTCCTGGAACATCGAGAAGTGATCGCCGTCGATGACCGTGACTTCGGCGCCGCGGCTGGCGAACGCGCTCCAGCCCATGTCCTGATCGAGCGGCCAGCGGTCCGGCTGACGGCGCGACCGCAGCAGCTGGATACGGCCGTCGAAGCGGCCCGGCGCGTAGGCTTCGTAGGCGGTACGCAGATGTTCGAGCAGCCACAGGTCGTAGTCTTCCGGCGACAGCCGGCGGCGCGCGAGCAGATCGCGCTTCGCGCGACCGCTGACCCAAGCCTGCATGCGCTTGGCGAAGCCGCGATTGGCGATGAACCGGCGCAGGCTCAGGCGGCCGCGCAGCAGATCGGCGATGTCCAGCGCGATCAGCTGCAGGCGATGCGACGTGTCGGCCAGCCGGCGGCGCAGCCAAGGCATGCGCTGCACGTAGCCCGGCACGTAGCCGTCGATGATCACCAGCTGCTCGACCGTCTCGCCGGCGGCCTGCAGCTGGCAGGCGATCTCGAACGCCAGCGCGCCGGCCACGCACCAGCCGAGCAGCCGGTACGGCCCCTGCGCCTGTTCGCTGCGGATCAGCGCGACGTAGGCGGCGGCGATCTCGGCGAAGCCGCTCGGCAGGTCGCGCGGATCGCTGGCGGGATCGAAGATCTGCAGCGTGGTGAAGGGCTGGTCGCTGCCGAGCTTGCGCGACAGCATGAAATAGATGCCGGTGTTGTTGATCGCCAGCAGCGGCCGGCGCGCGCCGCCGGTGCGCAGGCGCAGCACCGGCCGGAAGTCGTAATGCCGCGTCGCGTCCGAATCGAGCAGCGGCGCCAGCTGCGCGATGGTCGGCGCGTTGAACAGCGCCGACAGCGCGATGCGGGTGCCGAACTCGTGTTCGATGCGCGCCAGCATGCGCGCCGCCAGCAGCGAGTGGCCGCCGAGCTCGAAGAAGTTCGCGGCGCGGCCGACCGCCGCGGCGCCGAGTACGTCCATCCAGATGGCGGCCAGGCGCTGCTCGGTCGCGGTGCGCGGCGGGCCACCGTCGTCGGCCTCGAGCGGCACCGGCACGGGCAGCGCGCGCTGATCGACCTTGCCGTTCTGGTTGCGCGGCAGCGCGTCGACGATGGTGATCGCCGACGGCAGCATGTACGGCGGCAGCAGCGCGCGCGCATCGCGCATCAGCTCCTCGACGAGATCGGCGGCATCGCTGCCCGGATCGCGCAGGCTGACGTAGGCCCAGATGCCGGCGTCGCCGCGTTCGTTGCGGCCGAGCGTCGCGAACACCTCGGCCACCGCGCGATGACGCAGCAGCGCCGACTCGACCTCGCCGAGCTCGATGCGGAAACCGCGCAGCTTGATCTGCGCGTCGACGCGGCCGATGAACTCCATGCGCTCGCGCTCGCGCCAGCGCACGATGTCGCCGCTGCGGTACAGGCGTGCCTGCGGATCGTCGCTGAACGGATCGGCGACGAAGCGTGCCGCGGTGAGTTCCGGCTGGCCGGCGTAGCCGCGCGCCAGCTGCGCGCCGCCGATGTAGAGCTCGCCGGGCGCGCCGATCGGCACCGGCTCGCGGTGCGCGTCGAGCACGTAGAAGCGCAGGTTCGGCAGCGGGCCGCCGAGCGGCACGGTCGCGTACTGCGCCAGCATCGCCGCATCGATGCGCAGCACGCTGGCGTAGATGGTCGTCTCGGTCGGTCCGTAGACGTGCCAGAGCTCGCTGCCGGTCGCCAGCAGGCGCTCGGCCAGCTCGCGCGGCATCTTCTCGCCGCCGCACATGATCTTCAGCCGCGGCGCGCCGTTCCAGCCGGCGGCGAGCAGGAACTGCCAGGTCACCGGTGTCGCGAACATGATGGTGGCGCGATGGCGGCGCATGACGCTGAGCAGCGCGTCGCCGTCAACCACCTCGCGCTCGGTGGCAAGCACCAGACGCGCGCCCGCCGCCAGCGTGGCGAAGACCTCGAGGCCGGAAATGTCGAAGGCCACCGAGCTCACCGACACGAAGACGTCGTGGCGGTCGATGCCGGGCCGTTCGCGTACCGCCCACAACAGGTTGGCGAGCGCCCGCTGCGGGACCATCACACCCTTCGGCGCGCCGGTCGAGCCGGAGGTGTAGATGATGTAGGCGATGTCGTCGGGCGCCGTCGTGCGCGGCGGCGCGGCACTGCGCTGCGCGGCGATGCGCGCGGCGTCGCGGTCGAGCAGCAGCATCGGCACGTCGACCTGCGCCAGCGCCGCCGCCTCGGCGCTGCGCGTGACGATGGCGGCGATGCCGGCGCCGCCGATGATCGCCGTGAGCCGTTCCGGCGGATTGCCGGTATCGAGCGGCACATAGGTGCAGCCGGCCTTGATGATGCCGAGCAGCGTGACGACCAGATCCGGCGAACGGCGCACGAACACGGCGATCCGCTGTCCGTCACCGAAGCCGCGCGCGCGCAGTTCGTGGGCGAGCCGGTTGGCGCCGGCATCGAGCTCGGCGTACGTCAGCTGCCGGGTGCCGCAGGCGACCGCGACGGCCTGCGGCTGGAACGCCGCCACGCCCTCGAACAGATCGACGACGTTGCGCTCGAGCGGATAGTCGGCGGCGCTGCGGTTCCAGTCGACCGTGAGCCTGTGCCGCTCGGCATCGTCGAGCAGCGGCAGGCGCGAGATCGCCTGGCGCGGCTGCGCGACGATCGCCGCCAGCAGGCGTTCGAAATGCGCGAGCAGGCGCTCGACCGTCGCGCTGTCGAACAGATCGGTGTTGTGGTCGCAGGACAGCCGCCAGCCGTCCGGCCGCTCGACCATGAACAGGTTGAGATCGTGCAGCGCGCCGGCCGACACCGACGGCATGTCGATCAGCTGGAACTGCCCGTAGCGGCGGTTGCTGATGAACGAGCGCTGCATCACGAAATTGATCGAGAACAGCGGATTGCGGCTGCGGTCGCGCGGCGGCCGCAGGATCTCGATGAGCTCCTCGATCGGCATCGCGCCATGCTCGAAGGCGTCGAGCACGACATCGGCGACGCGGCCCAGCAGCGCGTCGAACGACGGATCGCCGGAAACGTCGCAGCGCAGCACCAGGGTGTTGACGAACAGGCCGATCAGCGGCTCGAGCGCCGCCTCGTCGCGTCCGGCGGCCTGGGTGCCGACCACGATGTCGCTTTCGCCGGAGTAACGATGAAGCAGCACGAGCAATGCCGACAGCATGAGCATGAACAGCGTGCAGCCCTGCTCGCGCGCGTGCGCGGCGAGCGCGTCGCTCAGCGCGCGCGGCAGCAGGCGCGAGACGATGTGCGCGTTGCTGCTGAGCACCGGCGGTCGCGGATGATCGGGCGGCAGCTCGAACTGCGGCAGATCGCGCAGCTGCCGGCGCCAGTAACGGCCGAGCCGTTCGGCGCCGCCGCCCGCCAGCCATTGCCGCTGCCGCGCGGCATGCCTGCCGTAGGACTGCGCGAGCGCCGGCAGCGCCGCCGCGCGCTGTTCCTGCTGCGCGGCGCACAACTCGCCCATTTCCTGCGCGAGCACGCCGATCGACCAGCCGTCGCAGACGATGTGATGCAGGGTGACCAGCAGCACCGAGACGTTCTCGGCCAGGCGCACGCGCACGACGCGCAGCAGCGGCGGTGGTCCGGCGAGATCGAACGGCGTGCGCGCCTCGCGCAGCGACAGCCGCTGCAGCTCGGCCTCCGCGCCCTGCCCGCCGAGGTTGCGCAGGTCAATGTCGGCGATGCGCAGCGGCACCTGCGTCTCGATGCGCTGATGCGGCTCGCCGTCGATCTCCACGAAATGCGCGCGCAGCACTTCGTGGCGCTCGATGATCTGGCGGAAGGCTTGCTCCAGCTCGGCCGTCGTCACCTGTCCTTCGAGACGCCAGCGCACGGCGACGTTGCCGGCGGCGTAGACGCCGTCGTGCAGGCGGTCGAGCGCCCAGAAGCGGCGTTGCGCGAGCGAGCACGGAAACAGCCCCGGCTCGCCGCGGCCGGCGGTGTCGGGCGCATCGACATTGCGTGAGGTGGCGCTGCCGTTCATGGCGATCTGTGAGGTATCCATCGGGAAGCCCTGACCTCCCGTTCGGCCGGCACCTTAGAGCGCGACCGGCGCGCCGTCTGTTCGAAATCGAACAGACGGCCGGCGGCGTGCCGTCAACAATCGCCCCGCAGTCCACCCTCCCACGCCGATCGAGGTCATCGATGAGTCCGCGCCTTCGCGCCGCAGCCGCCGTTACGGGTCTGGCCCTCATGCTCGGCGCCTGCGCGTCGGCGCCGCCGGCCGCCGCGCCGGCGCCCGCCGCGCCGACGCTGGTGGCGCGCCTGCCGGCCGGCGGCGCCGAGCCGCAGCTGCTGCAGCTCGGCGCCGGCGATGCCGTGCGCCTGCAGGTGACCGGGCGGCCGGAACTCGACGCCACGCTCTATGTCTCCGACGGCGGCGAGCTCGACGTGCCGATGGTCGGCCGCGTGCGCGCCGCCGGCCTGTCGCCGGCCGAGGCCGCGCGCAACATCGCCGCCGCCTACCGCGAGCGCCAGCTGCTCGTCGATCCGCAGGTGACGCTGGTGCTCGATCGCTATCAGAGCCAGCGCATCTCGGTGCTCGGCCAGGTGCGCTCGCCGGGCCGCCTGTCGCTGCAGTCGCGCACCACCGTCTTCGATGCCCTGGCCGAGGCCGGCGGCGTCACCGAGGACGCCGCCGACACCGTGTACGTCATGCGCACCGGCGCCGACGGCAATGTCAGCCGCGTCGCCGTGCCGCTGCGCAGCGGCGCGGCGGCGGCCAGCGCGCCGCTGGAACTGTCGCTGCGCGGCGGCGACGCCATCTATGTGCCGCCCGCCGAGCGCTTCTATATCTACGGCGAGGTCAACACCGCCAACATGTATCGCATCGAGCCGGGCATGACCGTGCGCCAGGCGATCTCGCGCGGCGGTGGCATGACCGTGCGCGGCAGCAGCCGCCGCGTCGAGATCACGCGGCAGCTGCCGGACGGCCGCAGCACGACCATCGACGCCAATGCGGACGAGCGCGTGCAGGCCGGCGATGTCATCCGCGTCAAGGAGCGCCTGTTCTGATGTCGAACCAGCTGCCCGCCCTGAACGTCTCGCAGTCGGTGGCCTCGATGCCGCCGCTGGTGCCGCTCACCTATGTGCACCCCGGCCTGTCGCTGGCGCAGCTGCTGGCCATCCTGCGCGCGCATCGCCGCCGCATCGCGGTGATCTTCACCGCCGTGCTCGGCCTCGCCCTCGCCGCCGCGCTGCTGCTGCCGCGCACCTACGAGGCCGATGCCACGCTGCTGGTCCGCTACGAGGTCAACGATCCGCTCGGCGGCAAGGAATTTCCGCTCGGCCTGCTCGGCGGCTACATCGCCACGCAGGTCGAGATCCTGCAGGGTCCGTCGGTGCTGCTGCCGGTGATCGAGACGCTGGGCCTGACCCGGCAACGCGACTACACGGCCGGCTTCAAGGGCGCGGCGCAGGATCTGCCGTCCTGGGTGATGGAGCGCATGCGCAAGCGGCTCGAGGTCAGGCAGGGCCCGGCCGGCAGCCAGCTGATCCACATCCAGTACAGCGCCGACAGCCCCGACGAGGCGGCGCGCATCGCCAACGCCATCGCCGACACCTACGTCAGCCACCAGAACGCGCGGCTCACCGAGCCGGCGGCGGCGCACGCGACACGCTACGCCGGGCAACTCACCGAGCTGCGCGACAAGGCCGACGCCGCGCAGCGCGCGCTGAGCGCCTTCCGCGACGCGCACACGCTGATCGACGTACAGCCGGAGATGGCCGCGCTCGACGCGCTGGAGCAGCGCCTGCGCGAGGCCGAGGATGCGCGCCGCGTCGCCGAAACGCGCGCGCGCGGCGACGTGCAGACCGGCGCCGCGGTGATGAGCTCGACGCTCGTGCAGTCGATGAAGACGCAGCTCGGCCTGCTGCTGACGCGCCGCGCCGAACTGCGCACCACGCTCGGCCCGCGCCATCCCGACATCCTCGCGCTCGACGCGCAGATCGCCGAGGCCAAGCGCACGCTCGCCGCCGAAGTGGGCGGCTACGCGCGCGGCGCCGCCGCCGACCTCGACGCGGCACGCAGCCTCGAGGCCAAGCTGCGCAAGGCGGTCGACGATCAGCGCACGCGCACGCTGCAGATCCGCGAGCTGCAGGATCAGGCGGCGCGGCTCGAGATCGAGGTCGCGTCGGCGCAGGCCGTGTACAAGCGCGCGCTCGACGGCTACGACCAGGTCGCCTTCGCCTCGCAGAGCCCCTACAACAACATCGGCATCGAGAGCCGCGCCAGCAAGCCGCTGCGGCCGGCGAGTTCGCGCGGGCTCAAGCTCGCCGTGCTCGGCGTCGGCCTCGGCGCCGCGCTCGGCGTCGGCCTGTCGCTGGTCCTCGAACTGCTGCGGCGCCGCGTGCGCTGCCGCGACGACATCGAGCGCGACCACGGCATTCCGGTGCTCATGGAGTTCGCCGCGCTGCCTTCCTCCGGAAGCCGCCCATGAGCATCGTCAACCGGGATTCCGTTCTTCTGCATTCGCGGCACGCGATGCCCGATCCGGCGATGTCCGTCGAGCCGGGCCGCGACAGCCTGCCCGCGCGGCGCGGCCGCGCCGCCGCGCAGCTGATCGTCGCGCACCAGCCGTTCGACGCGCGCAGCGAACGCGTGCGCGCGCTGCGCACGGAACTGCTGCTGCGGCGCAGCGCCGGTGATCGCCTGTGCATCGCCCTGCTCAGCCCGCGTGCCGGCGAAGGCCGCTCGCAACTCGTCGCGGAACTGGCGATCGCCTTCGCCAAGACCGGCCGCCCGACGCTGCTGGTCGATGCCGATCTGCGCCGGCCGGTGCAGCACGAACTGTTCGGTCTCGATTGCCGTCCCGGCCTCGCCGATGCGCTGCAGGACGGCACGCCGCCGCTCCTGCACGGCGTCGAAGCGCTGCCTTCGCTGACGCTGCTGACGGCCGGCCGCGCGACCGCCAATCCGCTCGAACTGCTCGCCGACGATCGTTTCGCCACGCTGGTCGAAGGCTGGCGCGCGAGCTTCAACTACGTGCTGTTCGACACGCCGGCGGTGAGTGATTTCAGCGACGGCCTCGCCGTCGTCACGCTGGCCGGCCAGGCCCTGACCCTGTCGCGCGCGCAGTCGACGCCGTACCACGACGCGCGCGAACTGCTGAAGCGCCTGGCGGCGACGCAGGCGCGCGTGCTCGGCGCCGTCATCAATCACTTCTGAGCCCGCACGATGCCGACGCTGGCCGGTCCTTCGCCGTCGCCGTATCGCTCGCCCGCCGCGGCGTCGCCGTGGGTGCGCGACGATCGCTGGAGCGCGCTGCTGGCGCTGCTCGTCTGGCTGTTGCTGCTGCTGATGATCGTGCCGGACGGTTTCGACTATGCCGCGCTGAACGGCAGCGCGCCGGCCTCGGGCAGCGCCGCGAGCCGCCTCGCCTGGCTGCTGCTGCTCGGCGTCGCCGGCAGCCTGATCGCCTGGCGCTCGGCGCTCGCCTGGCTGGTGCTCAGGCAGCTCGATGTCTTCCTGCTGCCGTTCCTGGTGCTGGCGGCCGCCAGCGTCGCCTGGTCCATCGCGCCGGATTTCACGCTGCGCCGCCTGATCCGCGTGCTGACCTGCATCGCCGTCGCCCTCGCCTTCACGCTGGTCGGCTGGCAGCGACGCCGCTTCGAGGACCTGCTGCGCCCGCTGCTGACCCTGCTGATGGCCGGATCGATCGTCTTCTCGCTGCTGCGTCCCGATCTCGCCGTGCATCACGACATGGAGGCCGGCGTCGACGGCGCCTGGCGCGGCCTGACCAACCACAAGAACACGCTCGGCATGCTCGCCGCCATCGGCCTGCTGCTGTGGACGCAGGCCCTGCTCGGCGGCCGCGCGCGGCGCGGCGCGGTCCTCGCCGGCGGCGCGCTCTGCCTGGTCTGCCTGGTCATGTCGCGCAGCTCGACGTCGCTGATGACGACGCTGCTCAGCCTGCCGCTGCTGGCGCTGATGATGCGCGCGCCGGCCGCCTGGCGGCCGTACCTGCCGTGGATCGTCGCCGCCTGCGCCGTGCTGCTGGTGCTGTACGCGGTCGCCGTGCTGCGCCTGGTGCCGGGGCTCGACAGCCTGCTCAAGCCGGTCGCGGCGCTCACCGGCAAGGACCTCAGCTTCACCGGCCGCAGCCGCATCTGGGAACTGGTCGGCGACAACGTGCGCCTGCATCCCTTGCTCGGCAGCGGCTACGGCGCCTACTGGATCGGCCCGACGCCGATGTCGCCCTCCTACATCTTCGTGCCGACCATGTACTTCTATCCCGGCTCCGGACACAACGGCTATCTCGACGTCGTCAACGATCTCGGCGCGCTCGGTCTGGCCTGCCTGCTCGGCTACCTCGGCGCCTACGTCATGCAGGGCCTGCAGCTGCTGCGCAGCGATCGCGAGCAGGCGGCGCTGCTGCTGGCGCTGTTCATCCAGCAGGCGCTCGGCAACTTCTCGGAGTCGCACTGGTTCAATTCGCTGAGCGTCGGCTTCGGCATCATGGTGCTGGCCAGCTTGTCGCTGGCGCGCGCGCGGCTCGAGCTGCAGCTGCGTCGCCACTTCGGCGAGCCGCTGCTGCTGCCGGTGCGGCCGCCGGCGACGGGAGCCGCGCGATGAACGCGCGCGACGGCATCGGCGCTGCGATTCCCTCGCTCGACGGCATCCGCGCCGTGGCGATCCTGCTGGTCGTCGCCGCGCACGCCGGCCTCGAGCGCCAGGTGCCCGGCGGGCTCGGCGTGACGGTGTTCTTCGTGCTCAGCGGCTATCTGATCACCACGCTGCTGCGCATCGAACAGGCGCGCAGCGGCAGCATCGATCTTCGCGCCTTCTATCTGCGTCGCGTGCTGCGCCTCGGGCCGCCGCTGCTGGTCGTCGTCGCGCTGTCGGCGCTGCTGGTGCGCATCGTGCCGAGCAACGGCTACACCGGCGAGGGCCTGCTCGCGGTGCTCTTCTACTACGGCAACTACTACATGATCGTGCAGGACTTCCACGGCGTGCCGGCCGGCATCGGCGTGGTCTGGTCGCTCGCCGTCGAAGAGCATTTCTACCTGCTCTATCCGCCGCTCGCGCTCGTCCTGATGCGGCGCTGTTCGCCGCCGCGCGCCGCCGCGCTGCTGCTCGCCGCCTGCGGCGCCGTGCTGCTGTGGCGCGGCTGGCTGGCCACGCACGGCGCGACGGCGTCGTACATCTCGATGGCCACCGACACGCGCATCGATGCGATCCTCGCCGGCGCCGCGCTGGCCTTCGCCGCCAACCCCTGGCTGGCGCCGCCGCGCCGCGACGCGCGCCGCGATCTGCTGCTCGGCACCGCCTGCGTGGCGCTGCTGCTGCTGAGCCTGCTGTGGCGCGATCCGCTGTTCCGCCTGAGCTTGCGCTACACCGTGCAGAGCGCCGCCGCCGCCGGCCTGCTGTGGCTCGCCGTCGCGCACGGACGGCGCACGCCGCTGCTCAACACGCGCGTCGCCGTCTACCTGGGCTCGGTGTCGTACAGCGTGTACCTGATCCATCACCTGCTCATCTATGCGCTGCTGCGCCTGTGGCCGCAGCTGCCGTGGTACGCGCTGCTGGCGCTCGGCCTCGGCCTGTCGCTGCTGGTCGCCGAACCGATGCGGCGCTGGATCGAGCGGCCCTGCGCAGGCTTGCGGCGGCGTCTCGCCGAGGGCGCGCGGCGGCGCCGGCGCGGCGCCGCGCCGGCGGCGGCGCGCGCGACAATGGCGGAGCAAGCGCGATGAGCCGCCCGGCCCGCCTGCCCGACAGCGCGCGTTTCCCGCACGCCGACGATCATTCGCCGGCGGCCGCGCTGGCGGCGGTGCGCGAGCATCACGGCGCGCTGCTGATCGACCTCGACGAGACGCTCTACCTGCGCAACTCGACCGAGGACTTCCTCGACAGCGCGCGGCCCGGCCTGCTGGCGCTGCTGCTGCTGCGCCTGCTCGACGTGCTCAAGCCCTGGCGCTGGACCGGCGGCGAAAGCACGCGCGATGTCTGGCGCGTGCGCGTGATCCTGACCCTGCTGCCGTGGACCCTGCGGCGCTGGTGGCGCCGCGTGCCCGGCCTGGTCCGCGATCACCGCAATGTCGCCCTGCTCGAGGCGCTGGCGCCGGCCGGTCCGCGCGCCTGGGTCGTCACCGCCGGCTTCGCGCCGATCGTCGCGCCGCTGATCGAGGCGCTCGGCCTCGACCACGGCCGGGTGCTGGCCTGCTCGCTGTTCGAACTCGACGACCGTCGCCTCGGCAAGCTGCCGCGCGTGGTCGCCGCGCTCGGCGAGAAGTCGCTGCGCGACAGCCTGGTGCTGACCGATTCGCCCGACGATGACGCCCTGCTGGAAGCCTGCGCGCGTCCGCTGCACGTGGTCTGGCCGAACGCGCTCTATCGCCGCGCGCTGAGCCACGTCTACCTGCCCGGGCAATACCTGACGCTGGTCAAGCGGCCCGGCGAGCGCTACATCCTGCGCGGCATCCTGCAGGAGGATTTCGCGTTCTGGCTGCTCGCCTCGCTGGCGCTGGCGGCGGCGCCGCTGACGCATGCGCTCGGCCTCGGCGCGCTGCTGCTGTCGTTCTGGACGATCTACGAACTCGGCTACGTCGACAACGACCGCATCGCCGCGCGCTACGAACGCGAGCCCAAGCTCAGCGCCGCCTTCCACCAGGCGCCGGTCGCGACCCCGGTCGTGCAGCCCTGGCTATGGGCGGCGGCCGCCGGCTCCGCCGGTATCTGGCTGCTGCGCTGGCCGGCGCCGCCCGGCATGCGCGACGCCCTGGCCTGGGCGGCGATGCTGCTGGCGACGCATCTGTGGTTCCGCTTCTACAACCGTGTCGACAAGGCGACGCGCGTCTGGCTCTACCCGGGCCTGCAGGCGGCGCGCAGTGTCGCCTTCGCGGTCATCGTGCCGGTCTGCCTCGGCGGCGCGATCGCGCTCGGCGCGCACGTGCTGGCGCGCTGGATGCCCTACGTCGTCTACCGCAACGGCCGCTCGAGCTGGCCGGAAGTGCCTTTCCATCTCCTGCGCCTGGTGTTCTACGTCGTGCTGATGCTGATGCTGACCCTGGTCGACGGCCCGGTCGTGCTCTGCAACCTCAGCGCCGCGGCGCTGCTCGTCTGGAACCTGTTCCGCGCGCGCGGCGAGCTGGGCGCCGTGCTCGGCGCCGCGCGGCGCATCGAGCACGCGCCATGAGCGTCGAACAGCCGTCGGTCAGCGTCTGCATCGCCACCTATCGCCGGCCGGCGAAGCTCGCCCTGCTGCTCGACGATCTCGCCGCGCAGACGCGGCCGCCGGCGCAGGTCGTGGTCGTCGACAACGACGCCGGCCAGAGCGCGCGTCCGGCCATCGACCGCGCGCGCGGCCGCGGCCTGCCCTACGTGCTGCAGTACGCGACGCAGTCGGAGAAGAACATCTCGCTGGCGCGCAATCTCAGCGTGCGCCTGGCCCGCGGCGACTGGCTGGCGCTGATCGACGACGACGAGCGGGCCGGACCGCAGTGGCTGGCGCGCCTGGTCGATGCCGCCGCGCGCTATCGCGCCGACGGCGTGCTCGGCCCGGTCGAGCCGCAGCTGCCGGCGCACGCGCCGGGCTGGATCCTGCGCGGCCGCTTCTACGAGTGGGCGCGCTTCCGCAGTGGCACGCCGGTGCCGCCCAATCGCCTGCGGCTCGGCAATGCGCTGCTTTCCGCCACCGCGCTGCGCGGCCTGCACGGACCGTTCGATCCCGCCTACGGCCTGACCGGCGGCGAGGACGGCGATCTGCTGTCGCGCCTCGTGCGGGACGGCGCGCGCATCGTCTGGTGCGACGAGGCCACGGTGCAGGAGCCGGTCGACGACGCGCGCCTGTCGCTGCGCTGGCTGCTGCGCCGCGCCCTGCGCGGCGGCCAGGACTTCGCGCGCCACACGCTGGCCGGCCGCTACGGCCCGGCGACGCCGCGCCGCCGCCTTGCTTTCACCGTGCGCGCCGCCGCGCAGCTGCTCGCCGCCGGCGCGCTGACCATCGTCAGCGTGCCGTTCGGCCGGCACCGCGCGGCGCGCTGGCTGCTAGCCGCCTCCGCCAACTTCGGCAAGCTGACGCAGTTGCTGGGCCTGCACTACCGCGAGTACGCCTGATGGACAGTGTGCTCGTCCTGCTGCTGCTCTTCGTCGGCGCGCCCGCCGTCGTCGCCTGCGCCTATCTCGCCGTCCTGAGCCTGCTGTCGGCGCCGTTGCCGGCGCCGCCGCCGTCGTCGCGCACGCTGCGCTTCGACGTCATCGTGCCGGCGCATGACGAGGCGCTGGTCATCGGCCGCACGCTCGCCAGCCTGGCGCGGCTCGACTGGCCGGCGACGCAGTTCCGCCGCGTCGTGGTCGCCGACAACTGCCGCGATGCGACGGCGGCGCTGGCGCGTGCCGCCGGTGCCGTCGTGCTCGAGCGCCGCGACGCCGAGCGGCGCGGCAAGGGCCGCGCCCTGGCCTTCGCCTTCGCGCACAGCGCCGCCGATGGCTGGGCCGACGCGGTGGTGGTCGTCGATGCCGATTCCGAGGTGTCGCCGAACCTGCTCGAAGCCTTCGCCACGCGCATCGAGCGCGGCGCCGAGGCGCTGCAGGCGCACTACGGCGTGCTCAATCCGCTGGCCTCGTGGCGCACGCGGCTGATCGAGATCGCGCACGGCTCGTTCCACGTGCTGCGCTCGCGGGCGCGCGAACGTCTGGCGCTGTCCTGCGGGCTGCGTGGCAACGGCTGGTGCGTGACGCACGCGCTGCTGCGCGCGGTGCCGTTCGACGCCTTCTCGCTGACCGAGGATCTCGAATACGGGCTGACGCTCGGCCTCGCCGGCCACCGCGTGCACTACGCGCACGAGGCGCGCGCCGACGCCGAGATGACGTCGAGCGCCGCGGTCGCGCTGCGCCAGCGCCAGCGCTGGGAACAGGGCCGCTTCGCCCTGCAGCGGCGCTTCACGCCGCAGCTGTTGCGCGCGCTGCGGCGCCGGCCGTCGCGCCTCGGCTTCGATCTGCTCTGCGAGCTCTGGGTGCCGCCGCTGTCCTATCTGTGCCTGCACGTGCTCGCCTTCAGCGCGCTGGCGATCACGGCCTGGCGCTACGACGCGGCGCTGTGGCCAGCGCCGCTCGCCGCCCTGCTGTCCTGCCTGGTGCTGCTGCTCTACGTGCTGCGCGGCTGGGCGCTCAGCGACATCGGCTGGCGCGGCGTCTTCGATCTGGCGCGCGCGCCGCTGTTCCTGCTCTGGAAGCTGCGCGTGCTGCTGTCGCGCAGCCTGCGCGAATGGGTGCCGACTTCGCGGCACCATCCATGAGCGCGCGCCTGAACGCACGCCGTGCCTTCTATCGCCTGGCGCAGCTGCTCGGCGGCGCCGTCGTCGGCCAGGCGCTGCTGTCGGCCGCCAACCTCGCCGCCGGCGTGCTGCTGCTGCGCTACGCGCATGCCGAGCAGTACGGCGGCTACGTCCTGGTCGGCTCGGCGGTCGCTCTGCTCGGCGCGCTGCAGGCGGCCTTCGTCGGACCGCCGCTGGTGCAGCGCCTCGCCGAACTGCCGGCGGCGGCCAGGCGGGCGCTGGCCGCCGGCGCCTGGCGCGAGCAGCGCCGGCTGATCCTGCAGGTCCTGCTGATCGGCGCGCCGCTGCTCGCGCTCGCCGCCCTGGCCACGCGTGCGTCGCCGGGACTGGCGGCGCTCAGCGCCGCCGCGCTGCTGGCGTCGGCGGCCGCCCTGTATCGCAATTTCCACCGCCTGCTGCTGCAGTTCCATCGCCGCGCCTGGCCGATCCTGTGCGGCGACATGCTGTATGCCGCCGTGCTCGTGCTCGGCATCCTGCTGTCGTGCCGCCTGCCCGGCGCCGCCTTGATGGCGACCCTCGCCCTCGGCGCGGCCGCCCTGCTGTCGGGAAGTTACGGCGCGCGCGCCCTGCGCCGCGACGCCGCCGGCGACGACGCGAGCCGCGGCGTGCTGCGCCAGCTGGCGCCGCTCGGCCTCTGGTCGGCCGGCGGCGCGGCGATCCACTGGACCTTCAACCAAGGCTACAACTACCTGGTCGCCGCGCTGGCCGACGTCGGCACCGTCGGCGCGATCGCCGGCACGCGCCTGGCGCTGATGCCGGTCAATCTGCTCAGCACCGGCATCGGCTCGACGCTGCTGCCGCTGACCGTCGACTCGCTGCAGCGCGACGGCGCGCGGCGCACGCTGCGCCGGCTCGCGCTGATGGCGGGGCTCATCGCCCTGCTCGCGCTGCTCTACGCCGGCGCGCTGTGGCTGCTGCGCGACTGGCTGTTCGACGTGGTGCTGCGCAAGTCCTTCGCGCAACGCGACACGCTGCTGCTGCTGTGGATGCTCGCGGTCGTCGCCGCCGCCGTGCGCGAGCCGCTGATCTATCTGGTCGTCGCGCGGCAGCGCCTGCGCGCGCTGACGCTGGCGACCGGCGGCGCGGCGATCGCCGCCGTCGGCACCGTGCTGCTCGCCACACCGCGCTACGGCGCGCCGGGCGCGGTCGGCGGCGTGCTGCTCGGCGAGCTGTGCAGCCTGGCCGCCGTGCTGTTCCTGTGCTGGCGCGAATGCCGGCCGGCGCGCGTCGCGCCGCTGCCGGGCATGGAGATGACGACGTGAACGAACGACCCGAAGCCCTGCGTCAGAACGTCGTCGCGGTGTTCCTCGATCGTGTGCGCGAGCAGCCACGGCGCATCGCCCTGCGCGGCGCGCAGGGCCTCGACTACGCCGGACTGGAAGCGCGCTCGGCGGCGATCGCCGCCGCCCTGCAGCGCCACGGCGTCGGCCGCGGCGCGATCGTCGGCCTGTGCGCGCGACGTTCGGTCGACACCATCGCCGCGCTGCTCGCCATCCTGCGCTGCGGCGCCGCCTATCTGCCGTTCGACCGCAGCTACCCGGCGCCGCTGCTGCGGCGCATCTACGAGGAGGCGCGGCCGGCGGCGATGCTGCTCGACGACGCCGATCGCGAGGCGCCGTTCTGGGACGGCGACGCGCTGTCGCTCGCGGCGCTGGCGGCCGGCAAGGAACGTCCCCGCGAGGTCGACATCGGCGTCGACGATCCGGCCTACGTGATGTACACCTCGGGCTCGACCGGCGCGCCGAAAGGCGTGGTGGTTCCGCACCGCGGCATCGTGCGCCTGGTGCGCGAAACCGACTATGCCGACTTCGGCGCCGATCAGGTCTTCTTGCAATGGGCGCCGCTCGCCTTCGACGCCTCCACCTTCGAGATCTGGGGCGCGCTGCTCAACGGCGCGACGCTGGCGATCGCCGATCCGGACGCCGCCTCGCTCGACGCGCTCGCCGACACCATTCGCGCGCATGGCGTGACCACGCTGTGGCTGACCGCCGGCCTGTTCCACCTGATGGTCGAACGCCGCCTCGACGGCCTGGCGCCGCTGCGCCAGCTGCTCGCCGGCGGCGACGTGCTGTCGCCGACGCATGTGCGCCGCGTGCTCGCCGCGCTGCCGCGGTGCGCACTGATCAACGGCTACGGGCCGACCGAGAACACCACCTTCACCTGCTGCCAGCGCATCACCGCGGTCGAGGACGGCGGTTCGATCCCGATCGGCCGGCCGATCGCGCACACCGAGGTACTGATCCTCGACGAAGCCGGCCAGCCGGTCGCCGACGGCGACAGCGGCGAGCTCTACGCCGGTGGCCTCGGCGTCGCGCTCGGCTATCTGCACCAGCCGGCGCTGAGCGCCGCGCGCTTCGTCGCCGATCCGCGCGGTGGCGGACGCCTGCTGTATCGCAGCGGCGATCGCGTGCGCCGGCGCGGCGACGGCGCGATCGAGTTCATCGGCCGCATCGACCGCCAGGTGAAGATCAACGGCAAGCGCGTCGAGCTCGACGCCGTCGAGGACGCGCTGCAGCGCTGCGGCGTCAGCGCGGCGGCGGTGATCGCCCGCGATCTCGGCGGCGCCCAGCGCCGCCTCGAAGCCTTCGTCTGCGGCAGCGACGCCGAGCCGCAGGCCCTGCGCGCGGCGCTCGCCGCGCAGCTGCCGGCGTTCATGCTGCCGGCGACGATCACATCGCTGCCGGCGCTGCCGCTGACGCCGACCGGCAAGATCGATCGTCGCCGCCTCGCCGAACAGACCGCCGCCGCCGGCGCGATGCCGGCAGCCGTCGGCGACGGCGTGGAAGCGGCGCTGGCGCGGCTCTGGTGCCAGGCCCTCGGCCGCGACCGCGTCGGCCTCGACGACAACTTCTTCGATCTCGGCGGCAGCTCGCTGCAGCTGCTCGATCTGCACGCGGCGATGCGCGCCACGCTCAAGCCCGACGCGGCGCTCGTCGATCTGTTCCGCCACACGAAGATCCGCCAGCAGGCGGCGTGGATTCGCGGCGACGCGGCGCGCGAGGCGCGCGGCGCGGTGTCCGGACGCGAGGCGCAGCGCCGCGCCGCGATCGCCGCCGCGCGCCTGCGCCACGGCCCGACGAGGCCCTAAGCGGCGTCCATGTACGCGCGGTAGGCGCGGTGGAACAGCTGGTTGGTCACCTCGTTGCGGCCGAGGCAGACCTTGCCGGCGTGCGGCATGGCGGCCGAAGCCTGGATGCCGTTACCCACGGGCACGTCTTCGTTGATGATCGCGTCGGTGGCGATCTTCCAGTTCTTGTCGAGGATCTCGATGCCGCGCGCGTCGTGTTCGCCCTTCGGCGTCAGATAGCGCAGGTGCACGCGACAGGCGCCGGTGTTGTCCGGGTTCTGGTAGACCGTCCAGAACTCGATGTGATGCGGATGCATGACCATCACCGCGTTCGGCACGAACAGGTTGCCGATGATCGCGTAGCGGTCGAGCGGCGGCGCCCGCTCCGGCGGATGATCGGCCAGTTCCTGCATCTTGCGCCGCGGGTTGCCCCACAGCGCGTTGTGGCCGAACACCTCGATGCCCATCATGTTCGGATAGAAGTACGGGCTGATGGTCGCGCCGTGCAGGAACTGCACGTGATAGCCGTCGATCAGGCCGTCCATCATCACTTTCCAGTTCTGCGGAAAGTCGAAGACGTGGGCCTTGTAGAAGAACCACTTGTCGAGGCCGTATTCGCCGAGCGCCTGGTCCATGCCCTCGCCGAGATGCGCTTTCACGTCGATGCTGCCGTTCGGGTTCTCGACGATCCAGATGAAGCCGTGACGCTCCTCGACCGGCAGGGCCACCAGATTCTTCTCGTCGTTCGGCTTCATGCCGAACGAATCGGCGAAGCCGATGCCGCGCAGCTTGCCGTCGTTGGTATACGTCCAGCCGTGGTAGGGACAGGTGAAACGGTTGCGCTGGCCGGCCGCGGCGCCGACCAGACGCGAGCCGCGATGACGGCAGACGTTCAGGTACGCGCCGACCGTGCCGTCCGCCTTGCGCGTGACGATGACGTTGCTGCGGTTGAGCTGCACGGTGATGAACGAGCCCGGCGTCGCGATCTGGTTCGCGTGCGCCGCCATCATCGGCGCCTTCTCGAAGATCTGCGTGCACTCGCGCTTCGCGGTGTCCGCACAGCTGTAGATCGACAGGTCGTACTCGAAAATCTCGTCGACGCGATCGGTGCTCGTTTCGGCGATGTGGCGGAACAGCTTGCGCGCCAGCCGTTCGTTGCGTTCGGGCGTGAAATACATGACGGCCTCCGATGGCCTGCGACTAGCGGACGCGCGGCAGCGTCGGCAGCAGTTCGGCGAAGCGCGCGCGCAGCGCCGGCTTGGCGATCTTGCCGGTCGCCAGCCGCGGCAGCGGTTCGGTCTCGACGACGATGTAGCGCGGCACCTTGTAGTCGGCGAGATTCCGGTTGCAGTGCGCGACGATCTGCTCGACCTGCAGCGGCAGCGTCGAATGAATGATGGCCATCGGCGTCTCGCCGAATTTCGCATCGGCGGCGCCGATCACCGCGACTTCGAACACACCCTCGAAGCTGGCGACCACGCGTTCGACCTCGGCCGCGGAGATGTTGAGGCCGCCGGAGATGATGATGTCCTTCATGCGATCGACGAAGGTGAGATAGCCCTGCTCGTCGATGCGGCCGAGATCGCCGGTATGCAGCCAGCCGTCGACCAGCGTCTTGGCGGTCGCCTCCGGATTGTTCCAGTACTCCTTCATCACCGACGGGCCGCGGATCAGGATCTGCCCGAGTTCGTTCGGCGGCAGCGCGCGGCCGTCGGCATTGACGACGCGCAGTTCGGTGAACATGCCGCCGCGGCCGGCCTTTTCCGGGTAACGCGCGGCGTCCCGCTTGCTCATGATGCTGATCGCGCCGCCGGCCTCGGTCTGCCCGTAGATCTGGCGCAGCAGGCAGCCCTTCTTCTGCCACACCTCGAGCAAGGCGCGCGACACCGGTGCGCCGCCGACGCTGGTGAACTGCAGCGCCGACAGATCGGCGTCGGCGAAACCGGGACAGGCGGCGATGCGCTCGAAGAACAGCGGCACGCCCTGGAACGCATTGATGCGTTCGTCCTGCAACAGACGCAGCGCGCGTTCGGCGTCGAAGCCGGATTCGAAGCGCGCGGTCGCGCCGAGCACCATGAATTCCATCAGCTGCACGAAGCCGCCGGAGGTCGACAGCGGCGGCAGCGCAAGGATGCGCGAGCCGGCGCCGATGAACGGCTCTTCGATCGAGAATTCCTGCGCGTAGGCGAGCATCGAGCGGTGCGTATAGACGACGCCCTTGGGCTTCGCCGTCGAGCCGCTGGTGGCGATGATGACGACGCTGTCGTCCGGCGCCGCATCGGCGGTGAAGACCGGCGCGTCGGCGCCGCGCAGCGCCTCGACCGCCGCGAGCGTCGACACGCCGCAGCCGATCGCCGCCAGGCCCTCGTGCTTGGCGGCCTGATCGGCATCGGTCAGCAGCAGGCGCGGCTGCGTGTCCTCGCAGAATTCGACGGTCTCGCGCAGCGACAGGCGCGGGCTCAGCGGCGAGGCGATGGCGCCGGCGCGCACCGCGCCGATCAGCAGCGCGCAATGCGCGAGCGAAGTGCTGGCGATGCTGCCGACGCGGTCGCCGGCCTCTACGTTCTGCGCCCGCAGCCAGGCCGCGACCTTCGCGGTCCAGCGGTCGAGTTCAGCGAACGTGACGGCGCCGTCGCCGACGCGCAGCGCGACGTTGTCCGGCGTCTCGCGCGACCACCACCGCAACGCACTGATAAGCGTATGAGCCATCGATCAACCACTCCATCGTTTTTGCTGAAGCGGCACGCCGCGGCGCGCCGGTACTGGATTCTTTGCCACTGCCGGCTATCGGTATTCCGGCTCGTCCCACCACGGGAAGAAATCGGGCATATCCGTCGACACACGGTCCGGGTAATGCGCCGGCCGCTTATCGAGGAACGCCTGCACGCCTTCGCGCGCGTCGGCGCTGCGCGAGCGCCAGACGACACCGCGGCTGTCGACGCGGTGCGCTTCCATCGGATGCGCTGCATCGAAGCCGCGCCAGATCATCTGCCGCGTCAGCGCGACCGACACCGGCGCCGTGCCGTCGGTCAGGTGCCGGACGAAGGCGCGCGCCGCCGGCAACAGTTCGTCCGGCGCATGCAGCGTCTGCACGAGTCCGGCCGCGTGCGCCTCGTCGGACAGGAACGGGCTGCCGCTGTAACACCATTCGAGCGACTTCGGCAGGCCGACCAGGCGCGGCAGGAAATACGCCGACGCCGACTCCGGCACGATGCCGCGCCGCGTGAATGGCAGCACTAACTTCACGCCGGGCACCGCGAGGCGGAAATCCATCGCCAGCGTCGCGGTGACGCCCATGCCGGCGGCGACACCGTTGATCGCCGCGATCACCGGCTTGAGGCTGCGGAAGATGCGCAGCGTCAGGACGCCGCCGATGTCGCGGGCGCATTCCTTGCCGTAGTCGAAGCTGCCGTCGGCTCGCACCGGCGAGTCCTCGCCCTGCAGCGAGAACGACGCGAAGGTGTCGGCGCCGCCGGACAGATCGGCGCCGGCCGAGAACGCGCGGCCCGCGCCGGTGACGATGACGGCGCGCACCGAGTCGTCGGCGTCGCTGCGGTCGAAGGCGTCGATGACCTCCTGCGTCATCTGCGCGGTGAAGGCGTTGAGCTTGTCGGGCCGGTTGTAAGTGAGTGTGGCGATGCCGTCGCTGACTTCGTAACGGATGCACTGGTAGGTATCGCTCATGGCGCGGCCCCGTTGGCTCGACGGCTCAGTTGATGACTTCGTTGCTGAAGATCGCCGAGCTGACCGTCGGCGCGCCAGGGCCGCCGGCGAGCAGGCAGGTCCGCGCGCCCGGCACCGGGTTGGCGGATTCGCCGCGCAGCTGGCGTACCGCTTCGACGGCCATGCCGATGCCATGGATGAAACCTTCCGCGAAATTGCCGCCGGCGGTATTGACCGGCAGCGTGCCGCCCGGCGCGATCAGGTTCTCGAAGCGCACGAACTCGGCGACGTTCTCGTAGTTGCAGAAGCCGTGGTCGATCAGCGAGGCGATGCCCTGCGCGCTGAAGTTTTCGTAGAGCTGCGCGCAGTCGATGTCGTCCGGCGTCAGGCCGGTCTGCGCCCACAGACGGCGCGCGACCGAGGCGAAGCCGGCCGAAGCGTAGTCGTCGTCGTTCTCGAGCAGATCGCCCCAGCCCTTGCCGGCGCCCTGCGCGACGCCGACCAGGTGCACCGGCTTCTTCCTCAGATCGCGCGCGCGCTCGGCGGACACCAGCAGCAGCGCGCCGGCGCCGTCGTTCTCGCGCGAGCAGTCGAACAGGCGGAACGGCTCGGCGATCCAGCGCGCCGTGCGGTAGGCGTCGAGATCGAGTTCCTTGCCGTAGCTCACCGCGTTCGGATTGCGCGCGCCGTGGTAGTACGAGGCGCGTACCAGTTCCTCGGTGACCGAGCGCGGCACCTGGTGATGTTCGAACAGGCGCTGCGCACGCAGCGCGCAGGGTTGCGCCGGCGAGATCAGGCCGGCACCGAGCAGATGATCGTTGAGGTGATGCGCCATCACCGCCCCGGACAGGCGGCCGCTGTTGCTCTGCACCAGGGTGCGGAACACGATCACCGCGCTCGCCTGGCCGCTGGATATCGCCGCCGCCGCATGGCCGAAAGCCCCCGCGATGCCACCACCACCGCCGCCCCAGACCTGCGACGACCAGCACAGCTCCTTCGTGCCCAGATCCGACATCAGGCGCACCGGCTCGTTCTTGTCATCGCCGTAGGCGACGAAGCCGTCGACCTCGGCCGGATCGAAACCGGCGTCCTCGCAGGCGTCGACGATCGCGCGCACGAGCACGCCGCGTTCCGGCAACGGTGCCTGCGCACGCTTGTACTGGCGCAGGCCGACACCGGCGACGGCGACCCTGGCGTTGAAACGCGTCATGATGACGCTCCGCTCAAGGTCCAGCGCAGCGCCGGAATGCGCTCGCCCCAGATCTCGGTTTCGGCGACGCGTGCGCGAACCGCGGCGCCGATGCGCAAGCCGCCCGCCTCGCCTTCGAGCAGGCCGAGCAGGCGGCGGCCGCCGCATTGCGGCAGTTCGACGACCAGCGACACGAACGGCAGGCCGATCTTTTCGCTGCCGTCGAAGGCATGCCAGGTACGCGTCCAGCTGAACACCGTGCCTTCCGGTTCGACGGCGTGCCACTGCTGATCCCAGGATCCACATTCCCCGCAACGGAACACGGCCGGCCAGTGCCAGCGACCGCAGCCGGCGCAGCGCGGCAGCTCGACGCGACCGGCGGCCAGCGCCCGCCAGTACGGGCCGTCGGCCCCGGTCGTATGACGCACTGCCAGCATCGGTTCACTCATCTGTGCCTCTCAGCGATCGCGGCGGATGATGTCGGCGGCGCGCCAGGCCATCGCCATCGTCGGGCCGTTGGTATTGCCGGACGGAATCTGCGGCATCACCGAGGTGTCCATCACGCGCAGGCCTTCGACGCCGCGCACGCGCAGCTGCGGGTCGACGACCGAGCGCTCGTCGCGACCCATGCGGCAGCTGCCGACGGCGTGATAACCGCAGCTGCCCTGGCGGTCGTAGGCGTCGATGATCTCGGCATCGCTCTCGCAGTCCGGGCCCGGATAGGTCTCGACCTCGATGATCTCGCGCAGCGCCGGCTGCGCCGCGTAGCGACGCGCGCTGCGCACCAGCGCGCACATCAGCTCGCGGTCGTGCTCGGTCGCGTGATGGTTCGGGCGCAGGCGCGACGACTCGGCAACGTTCATCGACTTGATGTTGATCTCGCCGCGCGAGGTCGGGCGCAGCGGATACGCGACCATGTGGAAGCCGTGGAACGGATCGGGCTTCTGGCGATCCGACTCGAAATCGAGCGAGAACGGCGCGATCAGGAACTGCAGATCGGGCCGCGCCAGCTCCGGCCTCGATTTCAGCCAGGCGCCGATCTCATAGGTCGCCGCCGCCATCGGGCCGCGCCGCGTCACGAAATACTTCAGTGCCGACAGGCCCGCGCGCCAGCCGGCGAAGTCCGGGTTCTGCGACAGTGGCTGCGACAGCTTCCACGACATCAGGATCGCGCGATGTTCGATCAGGTTCTGGCCGACCTCCGGCGCGTCGTGCACGAGCGCAATGCCGAGCTTCTGCAGCAGCGCGGCCGGACCGATGCCGGAGCGCTGCAGCAGCGCCGGCGACGACAGCGCGCCGCCGGCGACGATGATCTCGCGGCTGGCACGATAGTCACGCCGGCCGCCGTCGCCGTTCACTTCGGCGGCAACGGCGCGGCGGCCTTCGAAACGGATGCGCTGCACCGGCGCGCCGGTGACGACGGTGAGGTTCCGACGCGAGCGCACCGGATCGACGAACGCGGTCGCCGCATCCTGACGGCGCCCCGCGTAAATGTTGCGCGCCGCGTAGCCGATGCCCTCGCCGCCGTCCGGCGCATTGGGATCGCGGCGCAGCGGCAGGCCCATCTGCACGCCGGCCTTGACCATCGCCTCGGTCAGCGCGCTCTTCTCGTCGGACAAGGTGATGCGCAGCGGGCCGGCGTCGCCGCGCGTGCCGGTCGCGTCGGCGCCAAGCTGATGGTTCTCCAGCGCGCGATACGCGGCGCCGATGTGCTGCCACGACCAGTCATCGCTGGTCTGCGCGGCGATCTCGTCGAAATCGGCCGGCTGGCCGCGCACGTACATCAGGCCGTTGACCGAGGTCGAACCGCCGAGCACTTTGCCGCGCGCCCAGGGCTCCGACTTGCCCCCGGTGCTCGCTTCCGGCTCGGTGACGAACGACCACACGTACTTCGGGTTCTTCAGCACGATGCCGAGCCCTTTCGGCATCGCGATCAGCGGATGCTTCTGGCTCGGGCCCGCTTCCAGCAAGGCCACGCGCACCGCCGGATCCTCGGACAGGCGGTGCGCCAGCACGCAACCCGCCGCACCGGCCCCGACGATCACGTAGTCGAAACTCTCCATGCTCTCCTCACGCGCGGGTGCTCTGCCCGCGCTTGCTGACGCCAGATCGCTGGCCTATCGGCAGCCGCCGCGCGGTGCTTCGACACCGCTGTGCTCCTCGATCAGGTCGTGAAAATATCGCACGCCCTGCTCCATGCCACCGAGCGTCAGCGCCTTCACCGCACCGGTTCGCAAGCCTTCCTGGCTCAGCTCCGCCGCCTTGAAGTCCTCGTTGCCGAACGCATCGGCCATCAGCTTGAACGAGCGCTCGTAGACGCCGAGCAGTTCGGCTGAAGGATCGTTCTCGTCGACGAGCATCACGTAGCGCGCCAGCGTGCGGTCGCGGGCGAGCGGCGTGAGGATGGTGACGCTGACATAGACCGGGCTGGTGACGACGATGACGTTCGGGAACGCGATGTACGCGTAGACGACCGCCTTGCGTAGCTCGTTCCAGTCTTGCTTCACGTCCGCCGCCGAGAAGCCGCGGCGGCTGCCCGAGGTCTGGCGCAGATGACGGCCGATGCGCTCGATCATCTGCGGCGCGTCGACGAAGAAGCGCGCCAGCGTCTTCGCGTGCAGGCGGGTGACGTGGTAACCCTCGAGAAAGGCGTCGGTGACAAGCTTCCAGTTCGCCTGCAGATCGTATTCCTGGGTCTTGAAGATGCGCATCTGCGGCAGGCGGATCGACTCGAAGTCGTGCACCAGCTCGGCGCCGATGCTGTCGCGATCGACCCGGGCGCCGCGATCGAGATTGACCCAGATCAGGCCGCCGGCTTCGGCGCACGGCAGCTCGACGAGGTGGTAGCGGTCGCGCTCGAGCCTGTCGAAGATCTCCTCGCGAGGCACGCCGATCAGCTTGCCCTGCAGGTTGAAGGTCCAGGCGTGATAGGGGCAGCTGATCTTCTGGCTGGCACCGCACTCGCCCTTCTCGATCAGCCGCGTGCCGCGATGCGTGCAGGCATTGAGGAAGGCCTTGACCACGCCGTCCCTGGGGCGGCTCAGGATGACCGGCACGCCGGCCACCTCGATGCTCTTGTAGGTGCCCGGCCCCGGCAGGTCCTGCGTGATCGCGACCGGCACCGGCAGCTTGCCGAACAGCGAGGTCTGCTCGCGATCGAACACCGCATCGTCGAGATAGGTCCGCGCGTCGACGTAGGTCGTGCACGGCTCGATGTGCGCCATCTCCGGCCGCGTCAGACGCAGTGCCGCTTCGTACTGACCGGCCGAAGCCTTGATCGCTGGAATCGTGAAAGTGTCGGCCATCGTAAGGCTCTGTTTTTAACTTACGTTATTAGATTATGCGCCGCGGCCGCCCGCGTCAACGACCGCTCCGGCCGTGGGCGCGCCGCTCAGAAGCCGAGCTTGTAGCCTGCTTTTTTGGGAATGTAGAGCGTCTTCGGCTGGGTGAACTCGAGCAGGCCGGGCAGGCCGTTCTCGACGCCGACGCCGGAATGCTTGTGGCCGGCCAGCGGTGCCTGCGGCGTCGTCTGCAGGTTCTGGTTGATCCACACCGTGCCGGTTTCGAGTCGCTTCGCCACCTCGATCGCCTGGCCGATGTCGGCCGACCAGACCGCGCCGGCCAGGCCGTATTCGCTGGCGTTGGCGCGAGCGATGACCTCGTCGATGCTGTGATAGCGCAGCAGCGGCAGCACCGGACCGAACGCTTCCTCGACGACCACGCGCGCATCGTCCGGCGGGTTGTCGACCAACGTCAGCGGCAGGAAATAGCCCTGCTCCGGCACCGCGGCGCCTTCGAGCACGACATGGCCGGCGGCCTTGGTTTCCTCGATCAGCTGCTTGACGCGGCGGTACTGCGGCGCGTTCTGCAGCGGACCAAACTGCGTTTCCTTGTCCATGCCGTCGCCGACCCGGGCGCGCTGCGCGATCGCGTGCAGGCGATCACGCACGGCGTCGTAGATCGAGTCGTGAATGTAAAGGCGCTTGGTGGCGATGCAGACCTGCGCGCTGTTGTAGAACGCACCGAAGAACAACGCCTCGGCGACGGCGTCGACATCGACGTCCGGCAGCACGATCGCCGCGTCGTTGCCGCCGAGTTCCAGCGTCAGGCGCTTGAGATCGCGCGCCGCCGCTTCCATCACGCGCTTGCCGGTCGCCGTCGAGCCGGTGAAGCTGATCTTGGCGAAGCCGGCATGCGCGGTCATCAGCGGCCCGAGCGCGTCGCCGCCGCAGATCACGTTGAGCACGCCCGGCGGCAGCACGTCGCGCAACAGCTCGGCGATGCGCAGCATGCACAGCGGCGTGAACGGCGACGGCTTCAGCACCATGGTGTTGCCGGCGACCAGGGCCGGGCCGATCTTCCAGGCCGCCAGCATCACCGGGAAATTCCACGGCACGATCGCGCAGACCACGCCGAGCGGCTCGTGATACACCTCGATGCGCCGCGCCTCGCTGTCCTCGGCGATCTCGACCGGAATCTCGATCGCCGCCATCGCGCGCAGCCAGTACGCGGCACCGTAGATTTCCTGCTTGGCGTAGGCGAACGGCCGGCCCTGCTCGCGGGTGAACAGCGCGCCGAGTTCCTTGGCGTGCTGCTCGATGCGTTCGGCGGCCTTGACGATCAGCGCGCGGCGCTCCGCCGACGGCAGCGCACGCCAGGCCGGATACGCGGCCTGCGCGGCGGCCACCGCGGCGTCGAGTTCCTCGGTACCGGCGTCGGGCGCCAGCGCAAAGGCTTCGCCGTTGGCCGGATTGACGACCGGCATGGTCTTCGCCGCGTCGACCGCCTGTCCGGCGATGGTCATGCGGTAGACCGGCAGTTCCGCGTTGCTGATGCCCATGTCTGTCTCCTCGTCAGTCTTGTGCGCTGTCCGTCCCGCGCCCTATTATCTAATGGTAATAGACAAACAACGGCCGTGGAAAGCGGCCCGGCGCACAGTGGCGTCGGGGCACCGCGAGGCCGATACAGGAGAGTCCCTTGTCCGCCATGTCCGCCGCGCCGCTTGCAGACGCTCACGGCCCTAGGTCCGCACCAGCCCGGGACGGCGAGCCCTCGGGTCTCGAGGCGCTGTTCAATCCGCGCTCGATCGCCCTGGTCGGCGCGACCGAGCGTTCGGTCTGGTCGATCGCTGCGGTCGATAACCTTCGCCGATTCGGTTTTTCCGGCAAGGTGCACATGATCAACCCGAAGGGCGGCACCATCTTCGGCAGCGAGGCGGCGGCGACCTGCTCCGCCGTCGGCGAACCGATCGACGCGGCGCTGCTGATGGTTCCGGAATCGAAGATGGTCGAGGTGTTCGACGATCTGCAGAACGCCGGCGTCGGCGGCGTGGTGATCCTCTCCGGCGGCTTCGCCGAGACCGGCCACGACGGCAAACAGCGCCAGCAGCAGATCGCCGACAAGGCGAAGTCGGCCGGCATCCGCATGCTCGGCCCCAACTGTCTCGGCTTCGCCAACTTCGTCGCCGGCACGCCGATCTGGACCACGCAGCTGCGCCGGCCGAGCGGCAAGGCGCAGGTCGCGCTGGTTTCGCAGAGCGGCGCGCTGGCCAGCCAGCTCGAACAGTTCGCGCACCAGCAGCGCGTCGGCCTCACGCACATGATCTCGACCGGCAACGAGGCCGATGTGCAGGTCGCCGATGCCATCGAATATCTCGCCCGCCAGCCGGAGGCCAAGGCCATCGCCCTGTTCCTCGAATCGGTGCGCGACCCGCTCCGTTTCGAGCGCGCGATCAGCACCGCGCACGCCGCCGGCAAGCCGGTCGTCGTGCTCAAGGTCGGCGCCAGCGAGGCGTCGGCCAAGGCCGCACAGGCGCATACCGGCTCGCTGGTCGGCAATGATCGCGTGTTCGATGCGCTGTGCCGCAAGCTCGGTCTGTCGCGCGTGCATTCGCTCGAAGAGCTGATCGTCACCACCGATCTGTTCGCGCGCACTGGCGCGCTGCGCGGCAAGGGCCTGGCCTTCGTCGCGATGTCGGGCGGCATGTGCGAGATCGTCACCGATCAGGCCGATCGGGAAGGCATCGCCCTGCCCGAGCTGGCGCCGGCCACGGCCGCCGCGCTGCGCGAGGTGCTGCCGCCGCTGGCTACGCCGAACAATCCGCTCGACGTCACCGGCGCGGCGATGGTCGAGCCGGAACTGATCGCCCGCTCGCTGAAGGCACTCGCCCAGGACCCGGACATTGCCGCCTTGAGCTTCGTTTTCGATGCGCCGGCCAAGGAAGACGCGCGCGGCTTCGCGCGCCGCTTCATCACACAGATCGGCGAAGGCTTTCGCGGCGCCGGAAAACCCTGCGTGATGCTCAGTCACACCTTCAGCGGCGTCAGCGGTGAAGCGCGCGCACTGACCGAAGAACTCGGCGTCACCTACAGCGGCGGCGGCGTGCGCCACGGCCTCCATGCACTCGGCCATCTGCTGCGGCATGGCGCCTGGCGCGAGCGGCTGCCGGCACCGCCGATGGCGCTGAAGCCCGGCAGCGAGCGGCCAGACGGCGAGCGCGCCGTCCTCGATTTTCTTGCGCGGCACGGCGTGCCGATCGTGCCGGCACATGTCGCGCGCTCGGCCGACGACGCCGCGGCCTTCGCCCGCGATCTCGATGCCGCCGTCGTGCTGAAGATCGCCTCGCCCGACATCCAGCACAAGACCGAGGTCGGCGGGGTGCTGCTGAACCTGCGCGGCGACGACGCCGTGCGCGCCGGCTACGAGCAGATCATGCAGCGCGTGCAGGCGGCGAAGCCCGATGCACGCATCGACGGCATTATCGTTTCGCCGATGCGGCGCGGTGGTGTCGAGCTGTTCGTCGGCACCATGCGCGATCCGCAATGGGGTCCGTCGATCGCCGTCGGTCTCGGCGGCGTGTTCGTCGAAGTGCTGAAGGACACCAGCCTGCGCCTGCTGCCGATCACCGAAAGCGACGCGCTCGACATGCTCGGCGAACTGCGCGGCGGCAAGCTGCTGGACGGCTTCCGCGGCGCGCCGGCCGTTGATCGCGCGTCGCTGGCGAAGGTCATCGTCGCAATTGGCAAGGCCGCGCTCGCGCTCGGCCCCGACCTCGTCTCGCTGGAAATCAATCCGCTGCTCGCCTTCGACGGCGGCATCGAGGCGCTCGATGGCCTGACCGTCTGGGAGAACGCCGGTGAGCACTGAAACCGACACGAGGCTGGCCGCCGACCGCATCGCCGTGATCGTCGGCGTCGGTGAGTTCACCGATCGCCCGGCGCAGAGCAGCGCGGCGCTCGAACCGCTCGCGCTGATGGAGCGTGCGCTGCGCGCGGCGGAGGCCGATGCCGGCGCCGCACTGCTGCACAAGGTCGAATCGATCGAACTGATCGGCCTGATCAGCTGGCGCTACGCCGATCCGGTGACACTGCTGTGCGAGCGTCTCGGCATCGCGCCGGCACGCAAGGTCAACGCCAGCATGGGCGGCGAAACGCCGATCCGCCTGATCCATGAAGCCGCCGTGCGCATTGCGCGCGGCGAGCTGCAGGCCGCCGCCATCGTCGGCGGCGAGGCGATGAACGCGCGCAATCGCGCCGCCAAGGAAAAGGTCAAGCTCGACTGGACACCGGCGGCCTCGAAAGAAACCGCCGTGCAGTTTCCGTCGAGCCGCTTCGAGCTGAGTCCGGCTGCGCAGAAACTCGGCGTCACCGATCCGGCGCAGATCTATCCGCTGTACGAGATGGCGACGCAGGCCGCCTGGGGCCAGACGCCGGCCGAGGCACAACAGGAATCGGCGGCGCTGTGGGCGCAGTACGCGGCGGTCGCCGCCGGCAACGAGTACGCGTGGATCCGCACGGCGCCGGATGCG
Source organism: Solimonas soli DSM 21787 (assembly GCF_000474945.1). Lineage (GTDB taxonomy): Bacteria > Pseudomonadota > Gammaproteobacteria > Nevskiales > Nevskiaceae > Solimonas > Solimonas soli. The sequence continues at coordinate 53,997 of NZ_AXDW01000022.1, forward strand.
CAAGCGATCGCTGGCGTCGACGGCAACAACCGCTTGATCAACTGGCCCTATCCGAAACTGATGGTTGCCAATCCGTCGGTCAATCAGGCGGCCGGCGTCATCGTCACCAGTCTCGCGCTGGCGCGCGCGGCCGGCGTACCGGAGGACCGGATCATTCACATCTGGGGCGGCGCGACGGCTAAGGAACCCGCGGACTACCTCAAGCGCGATGCCTACACGCACAGCACCGCGCAGCAAGCGGTGCTCGAACAGAGCGTCGCGCTGGTCGGCGGCGACGCGAAGCGTTTCGACCGTCTCGAGCTGTACAGCTGCTTCCCGGTCGTGCCGAAGATGGCGCTGCGCCATCTCGGTCTCGATGCGCGGCAGCGTACGCCGACGGTCGCCGGCGGCCTCACCTTTTTCGGTGGCCCGCTCAACAACTACATGTCGCACGCCGTGTGCGCGATGGTACGCCAGCTGCGCGCCGCGCCGCAGGAGCTCGGCCTGCTCTACGGTCAGGGCGGCTACGTCAACAAGCATCACACACTGATCATCAGTGCCACGCCGCCGTCACAGGCACTGGCGCTCGACTATTCCGTGCAAGAGAAAGCCGATCGTCTGCGCGGTCCGGTGCCGGCACTGGTCGACGATTACCAGGGCCCCGCGCGCATCGAGACCTACACCGTGCTGTACGCACGTGACGGCGAGCCGCTGCATGGCATCGTCGTGCTGCGCACGCCGGACGAGCGCCGCCTGATGGCCAGGGTGCTGGCCGACGACGAACCGTCGATGGCGCTGCTGCTGTCGACCGAGCGCAATGCAATCGGCGCGGCGGGTCATGTGCGCGTCGATGCCTTCGGCCTGCCGGTCTGGGAAGCCGGCGCGCTGCGCGATCGCCGCAGCCTGCCGAAACGTTACTGCACCGTCGAGCGCGACGGCGCGCTGACGATCGTGACGATGAACCGCCCGGAAGCGATGAACGCCCTGCATCCTGCCGCCAATGCCGAACTCGCCGAAGTCTTCGACGACTTCGCGCGCGACCCCGAACAGTGGGTAGCGATTCTCACCGGCGCCGGCGAACGCGCGTTCTGCACCGGGAACGATCTGAAGTTCACCGCCAGAGCGATGGCGCGCGGCGAAAGCTTCGCACCGCCGTTGACGGGCTTCGCCGGCCTCACAGGTCGCTTCGATCTGAACAAGCCGGTGATCGCCGCCGTCAACGGCGCAGCGATGGGCGGCGGCTTCGAGATCGCGCTCGCCTGCGATCTGCTGATCGCCGCCGACAACGCAGTGTTCGCACTGCCGGAACCCAAGGTCGGCCTCGCCGCCTTCGAAGCCGGCCTCTTGCGCCTGCCACAGCAGATTCCGTTGAAGCAGGCCATGGGCATGATTCTCACCGGCCGCAGCGTACCGGCGCAGGAAGGCCTGTCGCTCGGCTTCGTCAACGAAGTGGTGCCGGCCGGCGAACTGCTGGCCGCCGCGCGGCGCTGGGCGGCGGCGATCATCGCCTGCAGCCCGATGTCGATCCGCGCTTCGAAGGAAATCGTCCGCCAGGGCCACAACGAAGCGACGCTCGCCGACGCCTACCGGAACCAGATGCGCTATCCGGCGGCGCGCGCGCTGTTCCGCTCGTCGGACTTCCGCGAAGGCCCGCTGGCGTTTGCGCAGAAGCGCGCACCACGCTGGAAAGCCGAGTAAGCGCGCATGGATCTCGACTGGAGTGCCGCCGACCTCGCCTTTCGCGATGAAGTCCGCGCGTTCCTCGCCGAGGCGGTCGACGACGAGCTGCGCGCCGCCGGCACGCGGATGACCAGCGTCTATCCGGACCATCACGCCTCGATCGCCTTCCAGAAGAAACTCGCCGCGCGCGGCTGGGGCGCACCGAGCTGGCCACGCGAACACGGTGGTTGCGCGTGGAGCGTCGTGCAGCGCTATCTGTTCGCGCGCGAGCGCTTGGCCGCCGGCGCACCGCCGCCGCCGCTTGGCATCCACATGGTCGGCCCGGCGATCATCCGTTTCGGCACACCGGAACAGCACGCGCGCTTCCTGCCCGGCACGCTGAGCGGCGACATCCTGTGGAGCCAGGGTTACTCCGAACCACAGTCCGGCTCCGATCTCGCATCCCTGCAGATGCAGGCGATCGACGACGGCGACGATCTCGTCTGCACCGGCTCGAAGATCTGGACCACGCACGCGCACGTCTCGAACTGGATGTTCGCGCTGGTGCGCAGCGCGCGCGAATCGAGGCCGCAGCAAGGCATCACCTTCGTTCTGCTCGACATGCACAGCCCGGGCATCAGCGTGCGGCCAATCGTCATGTCGTCCGGCGAGCACATCCAGAATCAGGTGTTCTTCGATGCCGTGCGCGTGCCGAAGGCCAATGTGCTCGGCAAGATCGGCGACGGCTGGACAGTCGCCAAGTTCCAGCTCGAATTCGAACGCAGCAATCTGGCTTCCGCACCGGAGTCGCAGCTGCGCCTCGACGAGCTGCGCCGTTTCGCCGCGTCGGTCCGTACCGAGGACGGCGACAGCATGCTCGACGACCCACTGTTCGCGTCGCGCCTGGCCGCCGCGCGCGTACGCGCGACGACGCTCGAACACTATGAACTGCAGGCGCTGTCGGCGATCGCCGGCGGCGGCTCGCCGGGACTCGCGGCGTCGATCATGAAGATCGTCGGCACCGAGCTGAGCCAGCATCTGACCGAACTCGCGCTCGATGCCGCCGGTTTCTACGGTCGAGCCTACCAGCCGCAGGCCTTCCGGCCAGGCGGCGATGTGATGCTGCCGCACGCGTCCGATGCGACGAATGGCCCGCTCGCGGCGGCCGCCGCGCCGCTGCGCTATCTCAACGACCGCGCCGCCACGATCTACGCCGGCTCGACCGAGATCCAGTACAACATTCTCGCCAAGGCAGCGCTGGGGCTTTGAACGAATTCATCGCCGCCCCCCATGGCGGGCGTCGCGAGGCGTCCGGCAGCGTCAGCGGATCGGACAGCGCTGCGTCGCTCCGCCGCGGCATTGCTCACAATGACGAAGCAGGTGCAGGAACCTAAGCCGCCGCGCGCTCCAGGCGCGCGTGACGGCGCAGATGATGGTCGACATCGCCGAATTCACGTTCGATCGCCGTCGCGCGCTTGAAGTAGCTGCCCAGCGGCAGCTCATCGGTCATGCCCATGCCGCCGTGCAGCTGCACGGCGTTCTGGCCGACGAAGCGGCAGGCCTCGGCGACGCTGATCTTCGCGGTCGAGACGGCGAGCGCGCGCTCGCGCGGCGGCTTGCCCAGCGACAGCGTCGCCATCACCGGCGCCGCGCGCGCCAGCTCGATCTTCAGATGCATGGCCACGAGACGATGCTGAATCACCTGAGACTCGGCAAGCGCCTGACCGAACTGGCGACGCTCGCGCACGTACGCCAGCGTGTCGGCCTGCAGCCGCGTCATCACGCCGAGCGCTTCGGCGCACACCGCAGCGGCACCTTCATCGAGCATCTGTTCAAGTGAAGTGCGCGCGGCTTCGCCTTCGGCGAGCAAGGCTTCGCTCGCGAGTGTCACCGCGTCGAAGTGCAGATCGGCAGCGCGGCGGCCGTCGAAGGTCGGATACACGACGAGCTGCAAGCCGCGCGTGTCACGCGGCACGACGAACAGGGCGATCTTCGCGCCCTCGACCGCCGCACTGGCGATGAAATGCGTCGCCCACGGTGCCGCGACGACCACGGCCTTGCCGCCGTCGAGGCGCCAGCAGCCCGCCGTCCGCCGCGCCCGCAGATCGCCTGCCTGCGCTTCCGTCCACGCCGGCACGACGACGGCGCCTCCGTCGGCGATTCGCTTCAGCAAGGCATCGCCCGGCTCGCTCGCGGTGCGCGACAGCAGCCCGGCGGCGAGCACGCAGCTTTCGAGGTAAGGCTCGACGACCAGCGCCTTGCCGAACGTCTCCATCACCAGCATGTGCTCGACGGCACCGCCGCCGCTGCCGCCGACACGCTCCGGCAAGGCGGCGCCGAGCAGGCCGAGTTCGTCGGCGAAACGTCTCCACAACGCCGGCTGCCAGCCGTTCTCGCCGACGATAACCTTGCGGCGCGCCTCGAACTGATACTGCTCGCCGAGGAAGGTATCGAGGTTGTCGCGCAGCAAGCGCTGCGTCGTATCGAGTTCGAAATTCATGTTGGACTCCGTCGTGATGCAGCCGGGCCGACGCGCGGCGTCAAACACGCGCTTGCCGTCGGCGCCTCAGCGGCACGGGCGCGACCGGCGTCGCCCCGCCGGCGGCGGCGCAATGCCGCCGCATCGATGCCGGGGCTTGGCCATCGCCGGGCGCTTAAATATAATAATATTAGATTTAATGCCCAGCGGCGCGATGCGCCTTCGGACCCCGCCAGGAAACCCTTATGACCCGAGCCATTTTCATCACCGCCGAAGGCAAGCGCTTCGATGTCGACTGCGGCAAGGAGGCGTCGATGATGCGCGTCGCGCTTTCGAACAATGTGCCGGGCATCGACGCGGACTGCGGCGGCTCCATGGTCTGCGGCACCTGCCACGTCCACGTCGCCGACGCCTGGCTGGCCAGGCTGCCCGCGAAGACGTCCATGGAGGCGGAGATCCTCGATTACGTGCCGGAACCGAATCCGAATGCGCGGCTGTCGTGCCAGATCCCGGTCAGCGCCGAACTCGACGGCATCGAGCTGACCGTTCCGCGCCTGCAGCGCTGAGCCGCCGACCGCATCCATGCGGGCCGCGATGCGGGCCGCCGCGCTCATCGGCTAGGCGGCGAGGTCGATGATGATCTTGCCGAAGTGGCGGCCGCTTTCCTGATGGAGAAACGCGTCCACGAGCCGCGACAGCGCGAACGTGCGATCCAGTACCGGGCGCAGGCCGCTCAACTCGATGCCGCGGCACATGTCCAGCTGCATCGCCCTGCTGCCGACCGCGATCGGCCGCAGGCGCGGCTGCCTGGCGATCAGGCGGCCGATATGCAGCGGCGCTTCCAGACCGCCGAGCACACCGACCATCACGATGTTGCCGCCGACGCGCACCGCCTTCAGCGACTGCGCCAGCGTCGAGTGGCCGCCGACGTCGACCACGTGATCGACGCCGCCGCCCGACAGCCGGCGCACCGTCTCGCCCCAGAGCTTGTCTTCGCGATAGTTCACGAGATGATGCGCGCCCAGCGTGCGCAGGCGTTCGAGCTTGTCCGGCAGCGATGAGGTCGCGTATACCTCGGCGCCGGCGAGTCGCGCGAACTGCAGCGCGAAGATCGACATGCCGCCGCTGCCCTGCACCAGCACGCGGTCGCCCGGCTTGATGCCGCACTCGACGACGAGCGCGCGCCAGGCGGTCAGCGCCGCGCACGGCAGCGTGGCGGCTTCCGCAGGACTCAGATGCGCGGGCATCGGCGTCAGCGCCTGCGGCTCGACGACGCTGTACTGCACGGCGCAGCCGTCGATGCTGTCGCCAGTCATCGTCAGCGTGTTGTCGAGCGTCGCCGCGCCGTCCTGCCATTTCGGAAAGAAGACACTGATGACGCGATCGCCGACCTTCCATTCCCGCACGCCGGCACCGACCGCGACCACTTCGCCGGCACCGTCGGACAGCGGAATGCGTCCGTCGACACTCGGCAGGGCGCCGGTGACGACGGCGTAGTCGTGATAGTTCAGCGAGGAGGCGTGCCAGCGCACCTTGACGCGGCCCGGCGTCACGTCCGGCTCCGGGCGCTCGCCGATCTGCAGGGCGCTCAGCGCCGCGGGCAGCTTCAGCGTGGCCAGCTTCATGCCGCGATCCCGGCTGCCCGCGGTGCCGCGCCGCGCACCACGGCGAGCCGGTAGTCGAATTCCGCAAACAGGTGACGGAAGTAGAACGCCGCCACCTCGCCCGCGCCGTGCATCCCGCCGCGATCCGCGGCGGCGGCGCGCAGCAGCAGCCAGCCGACGACGAGCAGGCCGAGCGCGCGTAACAGGTGCACCGCGACCTCGGCGGCATCGACGGGCGGCAGCGCGAGAAGCGCGTCGCGCAGCGGCGGCAGGCGCGCGCGCAGCGCATCGCCGTGCGCCGACGGCGGCAATGCGGCATCGATCTCGTCGAGCAGCCGCTGCAGTCGCAGGCCGCGGTCGCCGAGCAGCTTGCGCACGACGAGGTCGAGGGCCTGGATGCCGTTGGTGCCTTCGTAGATCGAAAAGACGCGAACGTCGCGCGCGATCTGCTCGACGCCGTACTCGCACACGTAGCCATGGCCGCCGTGGACCTGGATCGCGAGATGGGCGACGTCGTGCGCATTGTCGGACAGAAAGGCTTTGGCGACCGGCGTCAGCAGCGCAAGCCGCTCGCCCGCACGCTCGCGCTCGCCGGCGTCCGCGTGCGCGGCCTCGATGTCAAGCTGCAGGGACAGCCAGCTGGTCAGCAGACGGCCGCCCTGGGTCCAGGCGCGCTGCGTCATCAGCATGCGCCGCACGTCGGCGTGCTCGATCAGCGGCACGGCCGGGGCGTCGCCGGCGCCGCGGCCCTGCAGGCGCGTCTCCGCATAGGCTTGTGCGAGCTGGCATGCCAGTTCGCCGGCGCCGACCGACTGCACCGCGACGCCTAGGCGCGCGGCGTTCATCATCACGAACATGCAGGCCAGGCCGCGATTCGGTTCGCCGACCAGCCAGCCCTGCGCGCGCTCGAAGTTCAGCGCGCAGGTCGCGCTGCCGCGCATGCCCATCTTGTGTTCGAGACCGACGACGGCGATGCCGTTGCTGCCGGCCGCGAGCCCGTCGCCCTCCGGCAGCTGCCGCGGCACGAGAAACAGCGACAGACCCTTGCTGCCCGGCGGCGCATCCGGCAGACGCGCCAGCACGAGATGCACGATGTTCTCCGCGGCGTCGTGGTCGCCGCCGGAGATGAACAGCTTGGCGCCGCTGATGGCGTAGCGGCCGTCCGCCAGCGGCTCGGCGCGCGTGCGCACAAGGCCGAGATCGCTGCCGGCCTGCGCCTCGGTCAGACACATGCTCGTCGTCCAGGCGCCGCTGGCGATCTTCGGCAGATACCGGCTTTGCAGTTCGGCGTCCGCGTGCGCGCGCAACAGTTCGTAGGCACCGTGCGCGATGCCGGGAAACATGGCCCAGGACGGATTCGCGGCATTGAGCATTTCGAGCAGCGCGTTGGCGAGCACCATCGGCAGCCCCTGCCCGCCGTGTTCGGCGGCGCAGGCCAGCGCCGGCCAGCCGCCGTCGACGAAGACGCGGTAAGCGTCGGCAAAGCCGGGCGGCAGCGCGACGCGGCCATCCTCGAGGCGGCAACCCTGGTCGCCGGCGACGCGCGTCGGCGCCAGCACGCCCGCCGCGAAATCCGCCGCCTCGTCGAGGATCTGGTCGACGAGCGCGCGATCGACACCCGCGTAGCCCGGCATCGCGGCGTACGCGTCCGTCACCGCCAGCACCTCGTGCAGCACGAAGCGCATCTGCTCCAGCGGCGCGCGATAGGCGCTCATGCGGAGCGCCGCCGCGGCGTCTTTTCGTAGCGCCTGGCCAGCTTTTCGAGTCCGCCGCGCACGGCGAAGTCGAACAGCTTGCCGTACGGCGGCTGCAGCACGCGCATCAGCGCCGCGGGCCCGGCCTGCCGATAGACCGAACGCGCGTGACTGAAGCGGCGGAATCCTTCGATGCCGAAGCTGTACGAGCCCATGCCGCTGCGGCCGACGCCGCCGAACGGCAGGTCGGGCACGCTGTAATGGAACATCGCGTCGTTGATCGTCACGCCGCCGGAGAAGCTGCGGTCGAGCACGTCCTGCGCGAAGGCATGGCTGCGCGAGAACACGTACAGGCCGAGCGGTTTCTCCAGGCGACGCAGACCGGCGCAGAGCGTGTCGAGGTCGTCGTACGGAATGACGACGAGCACCGGGCCGAACAGTTCCTCGCCCAGCGCCCGCGTGCCCTCGGGCGGATCGATGATCGCCTGCAGGGCCAGACGCTTGTTCGCTTCATCGCGCAAGGGTCCCGTCCGTCCGCCGAGGCCGAGCGGAACCACGCGCGCGCCGCGACGCCGCGCCTCCTCGACGAGGCTTTCGAGACGGCGAAAATGCCGCTCGTTGACCAGGCCGCAGTAGTCGCGGTTCTGCACCGAGCCCGGATAGAGCTTCGCCATCGCCGCGTCGAGCCTGGCGATGAACGGCTCCAGCTTGGCGCGCGGCACGAACAGCAAGTCGGGCGCCAGACAGGCCTGGCCGCCGTTGAGCGTCTTGGCGGCGATCAGGCGGCCGGCGCACTCGTCGAGATCGGCATCGTCGCCGACGATCACCGGGCATTTGCCGCCGAGTTCGAGCGTGACCGGCGTGAGATTCGGCGCCGCGGCTTCCATGATCTTGGCGCCGACGCCGGGGCTGCCGGTGAACATCAGGTGATCGAAGCGCAGGCTCGCGAATGCCTTGCTGGTTTCGAGACCGCCGCCGATCACGGCGAGCTCGGTCTCGTCGAAGTAGTCGCGGACCGCCGCGTCGAGCGCGGCCGTGCTCGCCGGCATCATGTCGGAAGGACACAGCATCGCCCGGTTGCCGGCGGCGAGCACCGTGACCATCGGCGCCAGCACCAGGTTCAGCGGCGCATTCCAGGCGCCCATGACGCCGACCACGCCGAGCGGCTGATACTGGATCTCGGCGCGCGCGCCGAACAGCTTGAACGGCATCGGCGCCGGACGCCGCTCCGCCTTCATCCACTCGCCGACGCGCTTGCGGGCGGTTCGCAGCAGCTGCACCGGCAGGAAGATTTCCGTCATCAGGCTCCACTCGCGGCCGCGTACCGCAAAGTCCTGCATGATCGCGTCGAGCAAGGCCTCGCGGTGCGCGAGGAGCATGGCCGTCGCGCGATCGAGACGGTCTTCGCGGGTCGCCCGCGACACCGGCATCTCGGCCACGAATGCCTCGCGCTGCCGGCGCAGGATGCGCAGCAGATGCTCGAGATCGGCGGGCTGGGTGCTGTCGTTCGGCATCACACTCGGCATGCGAGGTCTCCGGTACGGTTTCGGAACCGAGCTGCGCCGCGCGTCAGCGCTGGCTCGCCGGCAGGCTGACGACGATGCCGTCGAGCGACGCGTCGGCGTGCAGCTGGCAGCTGAGCCGCGATCCGCGCCGGCGCTCCTCGACGACATCGAGCATCGCGTCCTCGTTGCCGGATACCGGCGGCAGGCGCGCGATCCATTCGTCGGCGACGAACACGTGGCAGGTCGCGCACGCGCATGCTCCGCCGCAGTCGGCGTCGATACCGGGAATCGAGTGATTCTGTGCCGTCTGCATCAGCGAGTCGCCGGGCTTGGCCTCGACCGTGTGCTGCGTGCCGCTGTGCTCGATGAAGGTGACTTTGACCATGCTGAACTCGCTGAAGGCGCCCCGCGGTCGGCAGACTCGAGCTTTCCTGGCTCTCGTCTGCCGACCGCAGCGGCGAAATGCGGCGGAATGGGCGACGCCCTCCGTCGCGGGGAGAGAATGAGGACCGTGCGTCAGGGCCGCGACGACGTGTCCTCGGCCGTGAAGCGGCGCTTCGCGTCGAGCCACGCGCTGCGTTGCGCGGGCACGAAACGCACCGGCAGGCTCTTCATGCCGCGCGCTTCGCCGACGAGGTACTCGGGTGCGAAATCGGCGGCCACTTCGTAATCGCCGAAGCGCTCGAGAACGGTCTTCAGCAGAATCTCGATCTCGAGGCGCGCGAGATTGCGGCCGAGGCAGATGTGCGCGCCGCTGCCGAAGGCGACGTGCGGATTCGGCTGACGCTCCAGGACACACTGCGCGGCCCGCTCGAACACCGCCTCGTCGCGATTGGCCGAGCCGTGCAGGCCGAACACCCAGTCGCCCGCCTTGAGATCCTGGCCCTCGATGCGTGTGTCCTGCGTCACCGTGCGGCGCAGGCCCTGGATCGGCGAGGTGTAGCGCACCAGTTCCTCGATCGCCAGCGACCACGGCGTGGCACCGGACTTGAGACGCTCCTTGTCCTGCGGATGGCGCGCGAGATGCAGCAGCGACTCGAGCATCACCGCACTGGTGGTGTCCAGGCCGCCGAACAGGATGATCAGCAGCGTGCGCAGTATCTCGTCGTCGCTGAACGGCCGGCCGTCGATCTGCGCCTCCAGCATGGCGCCGAGCACGTCGTCGACCGGCGGCGCCGAACGTCGCCGCGCCACCAGGCCGCCGAGAAACATCGTGATGTCCTCACCGGCCTTGATGACGCCGGGCATGTCGGTCGCCCGCCCGCGCGTCATGTATTCGATCCATTCGCTCATCTGCTGCCGCGCCTCGGACGGCACGCCGAGCAGCGGCAGCACGATGCGCGGCAACAGCGGCCGCACCAGCTGCGCGGCGAGGTCGGCGCTGCCGGTCTCGATGAAATCGTCGATCAGCGCATCGATGACGCGCTGGATCTCGTCGCGCTTGGTCGCCACCGCTTCCGGCGTGAACCGCCGGTTCAGCACGCGGCGGAATTTCGTCTGCAGCGGCGGATCGAGATCGATCGGGAACATCTGGTAAGGGTGCGGCGGAATGCCGACGCCCTGCGTCGAGCTGAAGGTGCTGTAGTCCTCGAACACCTTCTTCACGCTTTCGTATCGCGACACGACGAAGAAACCGCCGTGCTGCCCGGAGCGGCCGACCGGGCATCGCGTGCGGAACGCCTCGTACATGGCATACGGATCGTTCATCTGCGCCGGCGCCGTGTGGTCGAAAGCGCGCATGGTCTCTTCAATGGGTTCAGCGGACATCTCGTTTCTCCTCTGGCGGCGCGTCCGCCGACTTCGGCGGAAACCGTTTGAAAATCTCGCTGGGCGGGCCCGGGCGCAGGTCGCCATGCATCAGCGCGTTTTCACGCTCGTAGGCATTGCGGTAGGTGTCGCCGATGGCGTCGTGCAGCAGCTGCTTGGTGGCCTGCACACCGGCGCCCGGATGCGCGGCAATCTCCGCCGCGATGCCGAGCGCGGTGGCGAGCAGGGCTCCGGCGGCGACGCAGTGATTCAGGAGGCCGCTGCGCAGCGCTTCCTCGGCGTCGATCCGGCGCGCCGTGAACAGGTATTCCTTGGCCTTCGCCAAGCCGACGACAGGCGCCAGCTGCCAGCTGTTGTTGGCATAGCCGTAGGCGGCGGCCGTGAAGCGGAATTCGCACGCCGGGCTGCCGACGCGAATGTCGAGCGCGGAGGCCATGATCGCGCCGCCGCCATGCGCCGCACCGTTGAGCGCACCGATCAGCGGCTTCGGATGCGTAGCGAGCGACCACATCCATTGCTCGCGCCGCGCCTGCGCGTCGGCCAGCGTCGCGGCGTCCCATTGCTTCATCTCGTGAATGTCGTAGCCGGCGCTGAAGGCCTTGTCGCCGGCGCCGGTCAGCACCACGGCGCGCACCGCGTCGTCCTGCGCGAAGTCTTGCAGGGCCGCGTCGAGCTCGGCGTGCAGCGCCAGCGTCAGCGCATTGCGCGCCTGCGGACGATTGAGCACCACAACCCGTACGCCGGGTGCGGGAGTCTCGATGATGAGTTCGCCGGCCATAGGGGTGCTCGCGTCAGACCGGCTGGCCGCTTCGGATCTTGATGGTCCACAAGCGCGCCAGGTCCGCGCTTCCGTCGCTCCCCTTCACGGTGGCGAGCGTGCGCTCCGCCAGGTCCTTGCGGCCGGCCAGCAGCTGCGCATAGCCGAGATGCAGCTTCGCCTGGTCCGCCGCCTTGAGTCCGCCTTTCTTGATTCCCTGCTGCATCAGCGCCAGGCCTCGCTCGGCCTGGCCGTGGGTCACGAGATTGAAGCCGGTCGCGATCAGCGGATCGCCGCTGGCCTGCGCCGCGGCGGCCTTCTCGCCTTCGGCCAGCGTGGCCTTGTCCTCGGCCAGCTTCCGGTCGATCAAGGTGCGAAGCCGCTGCTGGCGTTCGGCGTCGGCGCCCGCGCCGAGGAGCTGGCGCCGATAGCCCTCATCGATGAAGGCCTTGGCCTCGTTCGGATAGCCGGCCTGCAAGGCCAGCTGCGCGGCGTCCATGTAGTCGCCGGCCTGTTCCATGGTGCCGGTGGCCTTGCGCAGGCGGTAGAGGTCGAGATCGAGCTTCGGCGAGAAGCCGGGCTTGGCGGCCGTGCGCACGATCAGGTCGATCCAGTAACTGGCCTTCGGCGTATAGAGCACGACCTTCTCGAGCGCCGCGCGATACGCGTTCATGTCGTTCTGCTTGAGCGCGCAACTGGCGAGCAGCTGCAGCTGCGTGTCGGTCGGCCGCTGCCGGGCCTGTTCGAGGGCAGCGATCTGCCGCGTGAGCTCATCGGCCGCTTCCTTGTAACGGCCGGCGAGATACAGCGATTGTGCGTAGAGCCCGAGCGTCTGCGCGTTGTTGCCGCCGGCCGCGCGATACATCTGGATCGCCGTCGCCGCGCGCGCATAATCCTTGGCGGTGTACGCGAGCTTCACGTATGAGTCGAGCGTCTGCACCTTTTCCTCGGCGGCCAGCTCCGGCGAATTGACGACTTGTTCGTAGGCGGCCAGCGCACTTCGATAATCGCCGAGACCGATGGCGGTCGAGGCCTTGAGGCGCGCGATCAGATAGCTCTCGTACGGCGTCAGCTTGCCGACGCTTTCGGCTTTGGCGATGCCGTTCTTCGCCTCCGCGTAGTTCTTGGCCTGCAGGGCTTTCTGGGCGCCCTGCAGCGGCTGCCCCACTTCGGGCCGCACGTTCTTGCTCGCCGCGGCCTGCACCGGCCCCTGCGCCGCGAGCAACAGAATGGCGGCCACCGCCAGGCGCGTGCCTTGGCGACTCATGCGGCAATGCGTGCGCTGCGGATCTTTCCTGCCGGTCATCGTTTTCCTCCCGCTCCGTACCGGAGCTACATCAATTGCTCGTTGCCGACGATGCCGATGTTGGTGACGCCGAGACGCTGTGCGTCGGCGAGCGCCGCGGCGACGTACTTGTACTCGACCAGCCGGTTCGGCCGGATGTGAAACTCCGGCTGCTGATCTTCCTTGGCCGCCTGCTGGAAGCGGTACTTCATCACGTCGCGGCTGATCGCCTCGCCGTTCCAGATGTACGTGCCGTCGAAGTCGATCTCCAGTTCCACGGACGGCGGCGGCGGTGCGTCCGTCGCCGGCGGCGTCGCCTGCGGCATGTCCAGCTTCACCGCGTGCGTCTGCACCGGGATCGTGATGATCAGCATGATCAAGAGC
>NZ_AXDW01000023.1 GCF_000474945.1 Solimonas soli DSM 21787
CGCCTTCGGTGGCGTCGTCGGCGCCTTGCTCTGCGCGGTGATCGCGTGCGCCGGCGGCGGCGTCGCAATGTTGATCTCCGGCGGCGGCACGAACGGCGGCGGTGGCTCCTCGAGCTTCGGCGGCGGCGGCGGCGGTGGCTCGTCCGGCGGCTTCACTTCTTCGATGATCTTCGTTTCGATGGGCGCCGGCAGAATCTCGATCGCCTTGCGCGCCAGTCCGGACACCAGCGCCCAGATCAGCAGAGCGTGGAAAATCACCACGCCCGCAAGACCGATCATCCGGCGACTGTTGTCTGGCTGCGCTTGTCCCAGCTGCATGGCTTGGCTCCGGCCTTACTGCGCAGCAGGGACTTCGGAGGACGGATCAGGAATTTCCGGATCCCTCGCTGCTTCAGGCGCGGAAGCTTCGGGCGCCGCCCCTGCACTCGGCGCAGGCGCCTCGATCGCGCCATCCGCGGTCGGCACCGGCGTCACCGCAGTCGAGCCCGTGGAACCGGTGATCTTCAGCTCCACTCGGCGATTCAGCTCACGGCCTTCGTCCGTGTCGTTGTCGGCGATCGGTTGCGACTCTCCGTAACCGACGGCGCTCATGCGCGAGGCCTCGACGCCGTGCTCGGCGAGGTACTGCATTACCGCACGCGCACGCTCTTCCGACAACTTCTGGTTATAGCTGTCGCTGCCCTTCGAGTCCGTGTGACCACCAATCTCGAACTGAATACCAGGAGCCGCCTGCAGCGCCGCGACCACATCGTCGAGGATCGTCTTCGCATTCAGCGTCAGCGTCGCCCTGTCGAAGTCGAAATTCACGCCGCGCAGGACGATGGTGTCGCCCGCCGCGCAGCCCGACAGATCCGCCTTCTGCCCCGGCTCCGGTGTCTTGCACGGCGGCGGCAGCGGACAGCCCACCTCGTTCACCTGCGTGCCCGGCGGCGTGTTCGGACACTGATCTTTATCATCCGTCACGCCATCACCATCACTGTCTGCGGGCGGCGCCAGCGGCACGACGGCAACTGGCGCTTTCACCTCGGCCGGCTCAGCCGCCTTGATGCCAAGCGGCAGCTGCAGGCCGACATTGATCAGCGTGTCGTTGAAGCGCCGCGGAATGTCATAGTCGATGTCGGCGTCTTTTTGATGACGATAGCGCTGGCTGATCCGGTAGCGCGCTTCTGCACGCAGCGCGAAATCGTAAGCACCAATCTTCAGTGGCAGCAGATAGCCAACTCCCGCGTTACCATTGACTGTATGCGAATGAACGTCGCTGTCCCGTCCGGGATAATTGCTGTATTCGAGGCCGCCCGCGCCTACCGTGAGGAAAAGTGACGGCAGCGATTTCAGCGGGAACAGCAATCCGTTGACGGTAAAGCCCAGCTGCTTCGTTCCTTCGAGATCGGCGTAAACGCCGCCGACCTCCATTGCATAAAATTCCTTGCGGAAGCCAAGCATAAGCACGCCGCCGAACCCTGCGGACAACTCGCTCTTGTCCGAAATAACGTAGCTTGCCATCGGCGACACGTAGCCACCGTGGAGCAGAGGCGAACTCTCCGCACCATCCGTTTCGGCAGCAAAGGACCCGGATGCAGCTGCGGATAGAGAAACGGCGAGCAGCGTAGAGCGCACAGTTAAACTTTTCATTTTTTCTCCTCCCTACCTAGGCCTAAAATTTCCAGTCCAGAACGACGCCCACGACGCGGGGCGGCGCTACGGCGTAGTTGGGACCGAAGTCCGTCACCAGCAGGCCATTGGTGTAGAAGGTTTCGCTGAGGTTCTCTCCGAAAACCTTGACGCCCATGTCCCAGGGGTCGTAGTGAAACGAGATATGCGCGCCGACGGTGTGATAGGCGGGCTGCTCGTAGTCCGGATCGTTCGAGGCCGTGTAAAAGAAGCCGCTGTTGTAGTAGTAGTTCGCGCCGATCTCCAGGCTGCCCATGTCAAAGCCCCAGGTCTTGGTCAGCGCCAGCGATCCCGACCACTTCGGCGTCCTGACCTGGCGGTTGCCGGTGTAGTCGTTGTTGGAGCTGAAGATCTTGGTCGTCTTGTTGTAGCCGGAGCCGTGCGGATAGCTGGTGTAGATGGCGTCGATGTAGGCGCCGTTGAGCGTCATCGCCACGCCGTTCAGCAACGACGGGAACAGCAGCGAGGTCAGGTCGAAGTCGATGCCCCTGGACCGCGCGTTGCCGGCGTTCTCGAACGATACGGCACCGCCGTTCAGCAGGGACACAAACTGCGTCTGCAGATCCGAGATGTCATACCAGAACGCCGCCGTGCTCAGGCGCGTGGTCTGGTCGAACAGGGTCGTCTTCAGGCCGACCTCGTACGCCGTGGTGTTCTCCGGCTTGACGTAGGCCGGCCGCAGGTAGATGGCGAACGCGTTGTAGGCGTGCGCCTTGAGCGCCTTCTGCCAGCTGGCATAGATCAGCGTGTCGTCATCGAACGGATGGAAGTCGAGCGCGACTTTCGGCTTGAAGCCCTTGGTCGTGCTGGACAGCGGTTCTGGTTGAACGCCGTCGCGCCCCTTCTTCCAGTCTATGACCGTCAGCGGCTGCGGCAGGTCGAGCACCTGCACGCGCGTCTTCGATTCCTTGACGCCCCGCTCCTCCGACTGATAGCGGCCGCCGAGCGTCAGCGAGACCCAGTCGGTGAGCTTGGCGGTGATCTGCAGGTACTCGGACAGCGATTTCGTTTCGACGAGCGCCACGTTCGAGATGCTGTAGAACGGCACGCCCGGCGACGGAATGCCGAGGTTATCCAGGAGGCCGCCGAGGAAGCTGCCGGGGCCGAAGGCGTTTTCGAGCGCGTCGGACAGCCCCAGCGGAAGATTGATGCCGGCGGCGCTCAGCTTGCGCGGATCGAGATTGGCGACGGTCAACTTGATCGGATCGAAGCCCTGCTGGTTGTGGTAGAAGAACACGCCGCCGGTCACGGTCAGCCAGTCCGAGCCCGGCGTTCCCTGGTTGGACAACAGCTGCAGCTCCGCTTCCTGGATATTGCCGTAGTGGACCGGGATGTCGAACGACACCAGCGGGCGTATCGACCCGTCGAAGTCGTAGTTGTACGGCGCCTCGTGATGCTGGTCGCTGCCGATGATCTTGACGTCCAGCCAGTCGAAGTTCTTGAGAATCTCGCCCGAGTACACCGTGCTGTCGGTGTCCAGGTACAGCCGCTCGTCGACGTGGGTCTCGTACTTGTCGGCCGGCTGCACGCCGAGCAGGCGCCCGAGCGGGCTCGGGTCCAGGTTGGACGGCATCGCGCCGTTGATCTGGCCGTGCGTGCGCATGAACGCGAACTTCATGTCGAGATCGTCGAGCGGCGCCCAGCGGACTTTGGCCCTTACGCCAGAACCGATTTCACGAAATAGAGGTTTTCCGGCGCTCGTGCTGCCTTCCAAATACGAATCTCCACTGTTGTAGAAGGCACTAAGATTGACGGCGAAGTTATCTGTGAGAGGAAGATTCGTGTAAAGACGATTCTTGTATGTATTAAAGCTCTGATATCCAGTTTCTATTTGAGTCTCGGAATTGAAGAAATCGGGATCTTTCGTGATCACGTTGATGGCGCCACCTACCGCGTTGCGCCCAAACAGCGTGCCCTGAGGACCTTTCAAAACCTCCACTCGTTTCACCGCGCCGAATTCCTGGATGACGGAGGGGGTGAATGAGTAGTAGACGCCATCCACATACGCCGCCACGCTGGGGTCGGCTGTCAGCCATGCGTCGGTGCCGACACCGCGTATGAAGACCGTCGAAAATCCCGCCTGGCTGCCAACATCCATGCCGGGAACGATCTTGGCGAGGCCCATCTGGTCGCTAACGCCGCGCGCCTCGAGGGCCTCTGGACTAAAGGCCTGGACCGAGATTGGCACGCTCATCAGCGCCTCTTCACGCTTCTGTGCTGTCACGATGACCTCCTCCACCATCCGGCTCACCGGCGCGGAACGGCCGGATTTCTCTACCGGCGGCGGCGGCTCATCACCTAATCCGATGGAGGGCAGCTGCTCCGCGGGAGGTTCCTGTGCGGCGCTATCGGCGTTTTCCGGCAACGACGATTCCTCAGTCGAAAAGGTCGCGGAATCGCCACCCCCCTCTGAAGCCGGCGCGCCGGTTTGCGTATCAGCCTGTGCCGCTGCACGGTTGGCCAGAAGCGCCAGCATTATCGCTGTGGCAATTCGTAATGTTATGGACATGAAACCCGTCTCCTCCATTTGTATGGATTTACTGTTTGATGAACGTGTTCAACGCCTCGCACGTCACATCATTCCCCGGACGCATCACTCATTCCTCAACCTGCGCCCCAACTCAACACCTATGTCTACCTGCGATTCCTCTTCATCAAATGGCGCCAGCCCGACGCAAGCTCTCGATTTGGCCCTGCGACAGATTCAGCAATTCTTGTAAGACCTCCTCCGTATCGGCACCGAGTTCCGGTGCCGGTTGGATGGGGTATTCGTCGGCATTGCCGAGCCGCGGAAAAACGCCAGGCATCTTCACGTCACCCAGCTTGGGATGGTGCATCGTGACAATCGAGCCGCGAGCCTGATAATGCGGATCACGCACGATATCCTCGACGCCGTACACCAAGGCATGCGGAACGCCCGCCTCTGTAAGCTGTGCGCAGACTGCATCGACCGCCTGTGTCTTAATCCATTCGGCGACGATGCCATTGATCGCTTCGTAATGACGGACACGTTCGGCGTGCGTCGCGTAGCGGGGGTCGTCCACCAGCTCCGGACGCTTCATCGCCGCGCACAGGCGCGAGAAGACGTTGTTCGCCGCGATCGTCAGCGCGATGTAACGCCCGTCTGCCGTCAGATAATGATCTCCGGGAGACGCGGCGAAGTGTGAATTGCCTCTGCGCTCTCGCTGAATGCCAAGTTTATCGTAGGCGGTCACCATCACGTCCGTGAATCGGAATACGGATTCGTACAGAGAGACGTCGATCTGCCGGCCGCCGGCCTTCCCCACGTCGCGCGCATAAAGCGCGAGCATTACGGCGAATGCTCCCATCATGGCGCCCTGGTAGTCGGCGATGGCCGTGCCGGGCCTGACCGGCGGGCGATCCGGGAAGCCCGTCATGTTGAGGAAGCCAGCGAACGCGAGCGCAATTCGGTCATAAGCGGGCCGCATCGAATAAGGCCCTGTCTGGCCGAAACCTGAAACGCGCAGCATGATGAGGCGTGGATTGATCGCCTTGAGCTGCTCCCAGCCGACATTCCACTTCTCCATCGTACCGGGGCGGAAATTCTCGATCAGCACGTCGGCATGCGCGACCAGTTCGCGCAGCAGTTCCTGGCCTTCCGGAACGTGCAAATCCAGGGTTATCGATTTCTTGTTACGCCCCTCCACCACCCAATAAAGGCTTTCGCCCTCGCAGAAGGGCCCCGAATGACGGATGGGATCTCCCTTGCCGGGCTGCTCGAGCTTGATGACTTCGGCACCGAAGTCGGCGAGCAGGGTGCCGGCCACCGGACCCGCCACCATCGTGCCGACCTCGAGAACTCGAATGCCCGACAGAGGACGTTTGTCGCCTTCCTTCACCCTTGACCTCCTCGCGCGAATCACCGATCTGTCCGGTTCGATTCGTTTTTGTCATTTCTGGTATATTACTTTACGATCACCGTCGACAACTTACAAGCCCACCGCTTCAAAAAGAAGGGATGATGATCTACGCGTTCATATGCGATGCCGTTCGCACTCCGATCGGCCGCTACGGCGGCTCACTTTCATCTGTTCGTACAGACGATCTATCTGCAATATCAGTTGCGCATCTTCTTCGGAAGAATCCATCACTGAACATGGCGGCCATCGACGAGGTGTTCCTCGGCTGCGCCAACCAGGCGGGCGAGGACAATCGCAACGTGGCGCGCATGGCGCTGTTGCTCGCCGGCCTTCCGGAGTCTGTGCCTGGCGTAACGGTGAATCGCCTGTGCGGTTCCGGCGCAGAAGCGGTTGGCCAGGCCGCCCGCGCGATACAGGCGGGTGAAATCGACATGGCGATCGCGGGCGGTGTGGAGTCGATGAGCCGCGCACCCTACGTGCTGGGCAAGTCTGCGGCGGCCTTCGATCGATCCCTGCAACTGGAGGACACGACGATGGGATGGCGCTTCGTCAACCCCGTATTCCGTTCAAGGTTCGGGGTCGATACGATGCCGCAGACCGCCGAGACGCTAGCCCGTGAGCGAGGAATCAGTCGTGCCGATCAGGATGCGTTTTCCCTGCGCAGTCACCAGCGTGCCGTCCGCGCACAGCAATCTGGCTTTTTTGCGGCGGAAATCGTCCCAGTCAGCGTATCGATAGGCAAGGGCGATGCAGGTCTGTTTATGGAAGACGAGCATCCGCGCAAGGATGCGTCCCTGGAACGGCTCGCCGTGCTCAGGTCGCTGTTTCCTCCGGACGGCACGGTCAGCGCAGGCAACTCGTCCGGGATCAACGATGGCGCCGCGGCCATGATCGTTGCAAGCGAAGCGGCGGCAGCGCGCAACGGTTTGAAGGTACAGGCCCGATGCCTCGGCATGGCGACGGCCGGCGTGGAGCCTCGCATCATGGGCATCGGGCCGGTGCCCGCCGTCCGCAAGCTCCTGGCCCGGCTCAAGCTGTCGATCGGAGATTTCGATACCATCGAGATCAACGAGGCATTCGCCGCGCAAAGCCTTGCCGTACTGCGGGATCTGGGCCTTCCCGACGATGCTCAACATGTGAATCCCAATGGCGGAGCGATCGCCCTGGGACATCCGCTCGGCATGAGCGGTGCGCGCCTCGTGCAGACGGCCGTCCATCAGCTCGGCAGAACCTCCGGAAAGCGCGCGCTTGTCGCGATGTGCATCGGCGTCGGCCAAGGCATCGCTCTGGCGTTCGAGCGTGTCTAAGGCAAGGCGCCGCCGCGCCTCCGGGCCGCGGCCCGGAGGCGCTCCTGTCAGCCGGCGGCCAGCCTGAGTAGCGCTGGCGAAGGTGCGAAGTCGGGACCGAGCTTGCTTTCGAGCCGCTGCAGCGCTTTGACGACGCGGTCGAGTCCCAGACAGCGCGCATAGTACATCGGCCCACCGCGCCGGCGCGGCCAGCCGTAGCCATTGATCCAGACGACGTCGATATCTTCTTCGCTGCTCGCGATGCCTTCGTCGAGGATGCGCGCCGCCTCGTTGATCATCGGAAAGAGGCAGCGCTGCAGGATTTCCTCATCGCTGATCGGCGCGCGGGCGATGCCGTGGCGCGCCGAGAAATCGAGAATCAGCTGCTCAACCAGCGTTGAGTTCCGCCGCCGCCTGTCGCTGTCGTAATCGTAGTATCCAGCGCCAGCCTTCTGGCCGTGACGGCCCATCTCGTTGAGTACCTCACGTACCGTCGCAGAGCGCGAATCCGCCTTCGACCAGCCTAGATCGAGGCCCGCCAGATCAGCCATTGCGAACGGCCCCATGGGGAATCCGAACGCGGTGAACACGCGATCGACGTCCCAAGGCATCGCGCCTTCCAAGATCAGGCGCTCGGACTCGCGCCGCCGCTGCGCCAGCATGCGGTTGCCGACGAATCCGTAGCACACTCCGACGACTACTGGAATCTTGCCGATCGCGCCGGCCAATTCGACGCAGGCGTCGACGACCGCAGTGGCGGTCCGTTCGGCGCGGACGATCTCCACCAGCTTCATGATGTTGGCCGGCGAAAAGAAATGCAGTCCCAGAACCGACTCCGGTCGGCGTGTTACAGCAGCGATCTCGTTGATGTCGAGATAGGAAGTGTTGGTCGCCAGCACCGCGCCCGGTTTGGCGATGGCATCGAGCTGCGTGAACACTGCGCGCTTGACCTCCATCGTCTCGAACACCGCCTCGATGATCAGGTCGCTGTCCGCCAGATCCTGCATCTGCGTCGAAATTCGCAGGCACTGCATGCGCGCCGCTACGCTGGCGTCGGTGAGACGTCCTTTCTTGACTGCGCTGTCGTAGTTGCGCCGGATCGCCGTCACGCCGCGATCGAGCGCGGTCTTTGTGGTGTCGACGAGCGTGACTGGCAGGCCGATGTTCAGGAAGTTCATCGCGATGCCGCTGCCCATCGTGCCGGCGCCGATCACACCCACTGCGCTGATTGAGGGGCGCTCGGCGAGCAGACTGCCGGCTGTCCAGGACCGGCACTCGGCACGGTCGATGTAGGCCAGCGCCTCGGCATCTGCCGTCGTCGTTTCATTCATATCCATGCTCGAATCTCCGGCGGAGCATTGCAATGTCTTGCGGTACGCGCCACGCTCCGTATCAGGCCGCCTGCGCTCGCTGGTCTTCGGCGATCAGTTCCGCAGCGCGCCAGGCCACGGCCATGACCGGCGCATGCGTGTTGCCGGAAACCAGCGTCGGGAAGACCGAAAGATCGACGACGCGCAGTCCGTTGACGCCGCGCACGCGCAGGCGCGCGTCGACGACACTGCCGGCGTCGCTGCCCATGCGGCAGGTGCCGGCGGCGTGGTAACCCGCGCCCCCCATCATGCTGTACGCTCCGAGAATTTCCTCGTCGGTCTGCAGATGCGCGCCCGGCAGGGTCTCTCCCTTGACGTATGGCTTGACCGCGGGCTGCTCGAAGATCCGGCGGATGAGGCGCGCCGTGGCGATGGCGACGCGCTTGTCATAGTCGGCGGCGAGATGGTTGTGAAAAATCTCCGGCGCATCGTTCGGATCGGCCGAGCGGATGCATAGATGACCCTGGCTCTCGGGGCGCAGCACATAGCCGAGCATCGAGCAGCCGGGCTCCTTCTCCATCGGCACGCCTTTCTCGAAGCCCTCCCACTTGGCGAGGTCCATGGTCATCGGCGCGCAGACGAGCTGGGCATCGGGCCGGTCCGATGCGGAATCGGCCTTCACAAACGCGGTGATGTCGTAGGGCCCGCTGGCAAGCAGGCCCTTGCGCGTGAGCACGTACTTCACGATCTGCCGCGCCAGCCCGAGACCGGAATACGCGGCATTCTGGCTGTACGGTCCGTTCAGACGGAACTGCACGGTGTAGATCAAATGCTCTCGCAGGTTGGTGCCGACGGCAGGGCTATGCTGTACGACCGGAATGCCGAAGCTCGACAACAGCTTTTCGTCGCCGATTCCGGAGAGCTGCAGGAGCTTGGGCGATTCCAGCGCACCGGCACTGACGATCACTTCACGCTCGGCCCGGAAGGTCTCGCGCGCGCCTCCGCGCACGCATTCGACGCCCACCGCACGCCGGCCCTCGAAGACCAGCCGCTGCGCGAGCGTGTTCGTCTTGACGGTGAGATTCGCTCGCGAGCGCGCGGGCTCCAGGAAGGCCTTGGCCGCACTCCAGCGCCGCCCCTTGTGAATGTTGGCGCAGATGTAGGAAACGCCCTCGTTGTCGGGATGCGAAGGGTCCTCGCGCACCGGAATGCCGAGCTGGCCGGCAGCCTCGATGACCTTGTCCATCAGCAGGGTCTTGTTGCGAGTCTGCGAGACGTGGACCGGGCCGCCGACATGGCGCCAAGCGTTCGCACCGAGCGCGTGGTCCTCGAGGTCGAGGAAGATCGGCCCGAGCCGGTCCCATCCCCAGCCGGCAAGACCGAGCGCGTCGCGCCAGTGGTCGTAGTCCTGGCGATGCCCGCGCTGATACTGCAGGCCGTTGACGGAGCTTGAGCCGCCCAGCACGCGCCCGCGTATCCACGACTCGCCGGTGGTCTTGGCACCGCTGCCGGGCTTCACGTCGTAGTACCACATGTGGCGCCGGTCGCCGAGGATTTTGCCGAAGCCCTTGGGAATGTGAATCATCGGGTTCCGGTCCTCCGGGCCGGCCTCGATCAGCAGAACCCGGCTGCGCGGGTCCGCGGACAGCTTGTCGGCGAGCACGCAGCCGGCCGAACCGGCGCCGATGATGACGTAGTCGTATGACTGTGACTGACTCATTTCTCCTCCCTCCTCGTTCTATGAAACCATTGCGCGCCGCGGCCGCATCGTTCGACCGTAGCCCGTTTCTGCGCCTCGGCGCCATGTCCCGCTCCGGCGCTTCACAACTCATGCTCGTCGAGCAGGCGCCCGGCTTCCGCAGCGTCGGCCAGCGGCTGCAGGCCCGAACGCTGCAGGCAGGGTCGCACGATACGCACCGTCGCCTGCGTGCGCGCCTCGACGCGCTCGAACCGCAGCTGCCAGCTGCAGCCGCAGCCGCCTTCGATCTCCAGCACCAGCACTGCCGCGTTGTCGCGCGAGCAGCCGAGAACCCGCTGCTGCTCGTAGGTGCAGAGCGGGCACACGAGCCGCGTCGCCATGTGGTCGGCGCCGTCGCGAAAAGCTGCGCTGGCCAGCATCGCCGCGGCCCGGCTCAGCGCAGCATGGCCGCCAGCAGCGGCCCGTCCCGGAAACGCAGCACGACCAGCCGCACCGGCATGTCCGGCGCGAACTCGCGGCCTGGCACCGCCACCAGCCGCAGCGCAAGCCGCAGGCCGGCGTCGAGATCGACGATGCCGACTTCGTAGGGCAGCTCGGCCGCGAACATCTCCGGGCCGGCGTGGACGCGCGTCCACGAATACAGCCGGCCCAGCGGCTGCAGCGGCGTCCAGCGCACCTCGCCGTGCCAGCAATGCGGACAGACCGGCTTCGGCGGGAACGAAAGTGCGCCGCAGGCGGCGCATCGCGTGGTCTGCAGTCGGCCTGCCGCCAGCGCTTCCCAGAACGGCTGCGTGAATTCGCTGGTACGCGGCGGATAACTGCGCACGCGGTCGACGTCGATCCGCTCCATCTCCTCGATCCCGCTCATCGCCGCGCCTCCAGTACGTGAACCAGCGCGGCGTTGTAGTTGCCGAGCTCGTTGCTCGACAAGCCCAGCTCCGCGTCCTCCACCTGTCTTGCGCCGGCGCGGCCGCGCAGCTGCTCGGCCAGTTCGACCATGCCGTATAGCGGCGTCGCGTAGGAGGGATGGCCGCGCGATGTCAGGCCGCCTGACGTCGAGATGGGAATGCGGCCGCCGAGGCGCGTCTCGCCGGCGGCGGCGGCGGCGGCGCCCTGCCCGCGCGGTGCCAGTCCCAGCGCCTCGCCGGCCAGCACCTCGACGATCGTGCACGGCGCGTACAGTTCCGCCAGATCGAGATCGCCCGGGCCGATGCCGGCGGCTTCGTAAGCCAGGCGACCGGCCGTCTCGGCGGCGACGAAGCGGATCATGTCGTTGGGCACTTCGCTGATCTGGTGCGCGCCTTCATGAAAGAAACCGCGGCCGCGCACCAGCACGTAGGGCAAGCCGGAAGCCTTGGCCCGCGCTTCGGATACGATCACCAGACAGGCCGCACCGTCGCCGCGCGGCGGGACTTCGTAGAGACCCAGCGGCTCGACGATCGGCCGCTGCGCCAGCACTTCGTCGAGCGTGATCGGCGCTCGGTACTGCGCCAGCGGATTGAGCGCCGCGTGCGCGCGGTTCTTGACGGCGACGCTGGCGAGCTGCGCGCGCGTGGCGCCGTATTCGTGCATGTAGCGCACCGCGTCCATTGCGTACCAAGAGATCGGAATCAGGCCGCTCGGCGAATGGAAATCGACATCACCCGTCGCGCGCACGCTGTCCTTCATGTGCTCGGCCGAGGTCACCGACATCTCCATGTTGACGCCGAAGGCCAGCGCGACCTCGGCACGGCCGAGGAGAATCTCGTCGCAGGCCTTGTCGAAGGCCAGCGCCGCGGTCATGCCGTTGCCCATCGTCTCCATCACCACACCCGAGCATGGTAGGCGCAGGTAGTGCGCCATGAAGGTGCTGAAGTATTTCTGCTTGGTGTACGGCCGCGGATGCGCGCAGACGATAGCGTTGACCTCGCTTTTTTCGACCTGCGCATCCTGCATCGCCTCCACCACCAGCCGCGCGATCATCTCGTGCTCGACGGTCTGGATCGGCTCGCTGGCCTTGCGCTGGTATTTGCGGACCGGCACCGCCGCGGTGCCGAGAATGGCGGCTCTGCGCATGTTCAGGTTTCCGGTGAAGAAGGGGGGAGCCGCGTATCGAGCACCAGCTTGCCGGTCTTGCGGCCCTCTCGGATGCGCGCCAGCGCCTCGGCGAACTGCTCCAGCGGCAGCACCGCGTCCACGTGCGGACGCAACTTGCCGGCGCCGTGCAGATCGAACAGATGCTGCTGCACGACGCGCACGCGCTCGGGCTGGCGCGCGCGGTAATCGGTCCACTGCAGGCCCGCCACCGCGATGTTCTTAACCAGCAGGTAATTGGCCTTGATCTGCGGGATGCGCCCGCCCGCGAAGCCGACGACGACGACGCGCCCGCACCAAGCGGCTGCGCGAAGAGAAGCATCGAACACATCGCCGCCAACCGTCTCGATCACCACATCGGCGCCATGGCCCTGCGTGGCGTCCAGCACCTGCCTGCGCAGGTTCTCGCGCAGACCTTCGGCGGCGAGCACGATCACCTGATCGGCGCCGGCCGCGCGCAGCGCCTCGGCCTGCTCCGGGCGCGACACGCCGGCGATGACGAGTGCGCCCTGGCTGCGCGCGATCTGCACTGCCGCCAGGCCGACGCCGCCGCCGGCGCCGGTGATCAGCACCGTCTCGCCCGGCCGCCAGGCAGCGCGCTGCATCAGCGCGAAGTAGGCGGTCTGGTAGACCAGGCCCATCGCCGCCGCGTCGATGAAGCTCATCGTCTCCGGCAGCCGATACACCCAGTCCGCCGGCGCGACGGCCTGGCTCGCGTAAGCGCCATGATCGAGATGCGCCAGCACGCGATCTCCGACGCGCAGCCCGCGCACGCCGGCGCCGATGGCGGCGATCACGCCCGCCGCGTCGGTGCCCGGCACGAACGGCAGCGGCGGCAACTTCTGGTATTCGCCCGCCATCAGCAGCAGGTCCGGGAAATTGACGCCGGCCGCGTGCACCTCAATGCGCACCTCGCCGTCGCCGCAGGCCGGCGATTTGCAGTCCTCGACGCCATGCGCCTGCGGCGGCCCGAAGGCATGGACGCGAACGGCCCTCATGGCGCCCATCCCCCGAAGTCCGCGGCGGCTTCGTTCAGCTTCGGAAATCGTTGCGGCTGCGATGCCGGGCGGCGGAACACGCCGGCCACCGGCACCGGCAGCGCCGGTATCGAGCGCCCAACCTCGTCCTCGACCCGGTGAGCAAACAGCTCGCGGCTGTTGAAATGCTCGTGCTGCACGGCCTCATCCAGCGTGCGCACGCGGTTGACGCAGACGTCGATGCCGGCCAGCACCCGCTCCCAGTCGGCCGCGTCGCGCGTGCGCAAAATCGCGGCGACGCGCATGCGCGTGCCTTGAGGATCGCGCCTGTCGTCCAGCAGTTCCGGCGCGCCGATCGCGGCGACGAATGCCTGCCAGAACTTGTCCTCCAGCGGCGCGACGGCCAGAAACTGATCATCGCGCGTGCGGTAGATCTGGTAGCGCGGCGAGCCGCCCGTGACCAGGTCGCTGCCCGGCCGCGGCCAGTGGCCCGCGGCGTGGCCATTGCCGAGCCCCCAGTACATGGTCGTGAACAGGCTGTCGGCCATCGCGATGTCGAGTCGACATCCGCCACCGCCGGCATCGCGGCGACGCAGCGCCAGCAGGATGTTGATTGTCGCCGGCATCGCGCCGCCGGCGATGTCGCCGATCAGCGCCTGCGGCAGCTGCGGGGTGCCGTGCGCGTCGGCGGTCTGCGCGAGCAGGCCGGTTTCGGCGGCAAAGTTCAGATCATGCGCGGCAAGCTGCGACAGCGGGCCGTGCTGGCCGTATCCGGTGATCGAGCAGTAGATCAGCTCCGGCTTGAGTTCACGCAGCCGCTCATAGCCCAGGCCCAATCTGTCCATCACGCCGGGACGGAACTGCTCGACGACCACATCGGCCTCGCGCACCAGCGCGCGCGCCTGATCACGCCCCGGCGGCTGGCTGAGATCGAGCACCAGCGAGCGCTTGCCACGGTTGAGCATCGCGAAGTTGACGGCCTCGTCGCCGAAGCGCGGCTCGTAGGCGCGCATGCTGTCGCCGCCATCCGGTCTCTCAATCTTGACGACCTCGGCGCCGGCCTCCGCCAGCATCAGCGTGCACAGCGGTCCCGGCACCAGCGTGCTGAAATCGAGCACGCGGATGCCGGCCAGCGGCTGCGGCACCCGGTTCGCCATCAGCCCGCCATCGCCCGTTGATGCGCGATCTGCGCTCGCCGTGCCGGCGCATAGGCCGCGTCGCCGAGCGACAAGTACAGCGCCTGCGTCACTTCGTAATGCGCCGCGAGCCCGGTACGCTCCAGCAGCGCCAGCGGTCCTTCCGGGTAGCCGAGACCGAGGCACAGGGTCTTGTCGATTTCCTCTGCGCTCGCCAGTTTCTCGTCGTGGCGGCGCAGCACGGCGTTGTAGTACGGCCGCACCAGACGGTCGACGATGCGGCCCGGAAAGTCGTTGCAGACGGCCACGACCAGATCGGCGGCCTCGAACGCGGCCCTGGCGGCGGCCACGGCCTCCTCGCGCGTCCACGGCTGGCGCACCAGCTCGACCAGGCGGCTCGGCTCCGCGCTACCCAGACGGAAGCGCGCGAAGCCGACGACATTGTTGCGGCGCTCGTCGGCCGCCTCGCCCGCATGCACGCCCAGGCACTCCACTCCAAGCTCGATGGCGACGAATGCGGCATCGTCGACTGCCATGAGGGCACCATAGGCCGCGCCAGCCTCCTTGCCGACCAGCACGATCCCGGCGCCGTCGGTCGTGGCCAGGTCGAGGAAAGGATGCGCGACCGGAAAAGAACGGCTCTCTCCGGCGCGCCGGATGCGATAAGTACTCATGCTCAGGCTCCGAACATCTTGCTGTCGCCGTAGCGGTGGAAGCCGCGTCCGGTTTTCTTGCCCAGGTGGCCGGCAGCAATCATCCGCTTGACCAGCGGCGGACAGCTCGCGCGCAACTCGTGGGTGAGGCCGTACATCGCGTCGCAGAGCAGGCGCTGCGTATCCATGCCGACCAGGTCAAGCAGTTCCAGCGGCCCCATCGGATAGCCGAGCGCGGTCTTGATCGCCTTATCGATCTCGGCGGGCTCGGCAACGCCCTGCTCGACGAGGCGAATCGCGTCATTGTTGTACGGGATCAGGAAGTAATTGAGGATGAAGCCCGGCGTGTCCTGCGTCCTGACCGGCTGCTGACCCAGCGCCTCGCAAAACGCCCAGGCACGCCGCCAGGTCTCGTCGCTGGTGTTGAGACCCGGCGACATCTCCACCAGCTTCATCAGCTGCGCCGGCAGGCAGAAGTGCATGCCAACGAAGCGGTCGACGCGGCCGGAGCCACCGGCGATCTCCGTGATCGAGATCGTCGAGGTGTTTGATGCGAAGATCGTCTGCGAGGCGCAAATCTTGTCGAGCTGTGCGAACAGCCCATGCTTGACTCCGAGATCCTCGAACACCGCCTCGATCACGATATCGCAATCGGCTAGATCCTCCAGCCGCGTCGTGCCCTGCCAGTTCGCCATCGCCCGCTCGAACTGCTCGGCTTTGAGCTTGCCGCGCTCGACCGACTTGCGCAGGAAGCCCTCCGTCTGCGCGCGGGCATTGTCGAGCGCGGCCTGGCGCGTGTCGTAGACGCGCGTGGCGAAGCCGGCGCGCGCGGCGACGATGGCGATCCCTGCGCCCATCGTGCCGGCGCCGGCGACGCCGACGGTTCTGATGTCTGTCATGGCTTTGGTCCTCTCATTTCTGCAGGAAACTGCGGCCGATCAGCTGGCGGTGGATCTGGTTGGTGCCTTCCCAGATCTGCGTGATCTTGGCGTCGCGCATCAGCCGCTCGACGCGATAGTCCTTGCAGTAGCCGTAGCCGCCGAGCATCTGCACTGCATCGGTTGTCAGCCTCATCGCCAAATCCGTGGCGCGCAGCTTGAGGATCGAGGCTTCGACGCCGAAGTCGGTGAGGCCTGCGTCGATCTCGCCGGCCAGCGTCCACAGGAAGGATTCACATAGCAGCAGTTCGGCGGCGAGATCGGCGAGCAGGAACTGGATGCCCTGGAACTCGATGATCCGGCGGCCGGACTGTCGGCGCTGATTGATGTAATCGGTCGCGTCCTCGAAGGCAGCGCGGGCGATGCCGAGGGCGTGCGCGGCGATGCTCGGCCGCGACTTGTTCAGCGAGGCGAACAGAATCCCCAGTCCGTCGCCAGGCCGGCCGATCAGGTTGGCGCGCGGCACGCGGCACTGATCGAAGGCGATCGTCGCGGTGCTGGAACCGCGCGTGCCGAGCTTGTCCTCGGTGCGCACGACGCTGAGCCCCGGCATACCCTTTTCGAGGATCAAAACCGAGATGGCCTTCTTGGGATCGTCGATGCCGTCCCACTTGCCGAACAGCAGATACAGATCGGCGACGTCGCCGCTGGTAATGAAAGTCTTGCCGCCGTCGATGACGATGTGCTCGCCGTCCGCGGTGAAGCGCGTCTTCATGCCGGTGGCGTCGGAGCCGGCGCCCGGCTCGGTGATCGCCAGCGAGGCCAGTCCGCCCGCGGCGATGCGCGGCAATAGGCGCGCCTTCTGCTCGGCGCTGCCGAACTCGATCAGCGGCTTGATCGCGTGGAAGTTGGTCGCCCAGATGATGCCGGTCGAGGCGCAGGCCTTGGATATCTCGCGTACACAGGCCAGGTAGCAGCGGTACGACAGCGGTGAGCCACCATATTCCTCGGGAATGAAGACGCCGTTGAGGCCCAGCTCATTGAGCGCGCGGATGTTCTCCCAAGGAAATTCGCCGCTGCGGTCGACGTGCTCGGCATTCTTCGCGATCACCTCGCGCGCGATCTGACGGACGTTGTCGAGCAGCATCTGCTCGGTGTCATCCAGACCGATGCGCGCGTCCAGCCTTTCGAGGACGGTGGCCATCAGTGGGCGATCCCCTGCGCGCCGTCGATGTAGATCGTCTCGCCGTTGAGAAAGCCGATGTCACTGGCGTAGAGGCTCGCGACCAGCTTGCCGACGTCGTCGGCCGAACCCGGCTCGCGGCCGGGAATGCGCTTTTCCAGATACGCGCGTAGCGGGCCGGCTTCCATCTGCTCGCGGTTGAGATCGGTAACGATGTAGCCGGGCGCGACGTTCAGCGCGCGGATGCCCTTGCCGGCCCATTCGACCGCCAGCACGCGCGTCATCGCCGCGACCGCGGCCTTGGACGCGCAGTACGCGAGGTTACGCTTGACGCCGAGCTTGTCGAAGAACGAGCCGATGTTGACGACGAGCGCGCCATGCGCGGCAAGCAGGTGCGGATACGCGGCCTGGCTGGCGAGCAACACCGATAGCGTGTTGGTGTCCTGCACGAGCCGCCAGTCGGACACCGACAACGAGTCGGCCGGAGCCTCGATGTGAAGCCCTGCGTTGTTCACTAATCCGCGGACGCGGCCAGCGCGCGCGGCGAAAGTGTCGAATGCCGCCTTGAGCTGCGCGCCGTCGGTGACGTCCGCCTGCAGGGCATGCCAGCGCGCGCAAACCGCTTCGCTGGCCTGCGGGCGCTTCGGCAGATCGCCGGAGCGCGAGACGCAACCAACGCTGTATCCGGCGGCGGCTAGATGTTCGGCGATCGCCGCACCGATGCCGCGACTGGCGCCGGTGACGAGGATTCCCCCCTTGTCGCTCATGATTCGTGCTTCCTCGGGCATGGGCATGTATCAGCCATCGCGGAACTGCGGCTTGCGCTTCTCGACGAAGGCACGCATGCCTTCCTCGGCATCGGCAGTGCGATAGGCCAGCGTCGACAGATCGGCCTCGATACGCAGGCCGCTCTCCAGCGTCGCCGCCGCCGCGCGCTGTACCGCCTCGCGCGCGAACTGCTGCGCGAGGCGGCCGTAGCCACAGAATTCATGGGCGAAGGCGATGGCGGCATCGAGCAGCGGAGGTTCGACAAGGCGATTGACCAGGCCGATGCGCAGCGCTTCCTCAGCCTTGACAGCGCGGCCGGTGAGAATCATCTCCAACGCGCGCGATTCGCCGATCAGCCGCGGCAGCCGCTGCGTGCCGCCGTAGCCGGGGATCAAGCCGAGCTTGATCTCCGGCAGCCCCAATGCCGCGTTCGGCGCGGCGAGACGGAAGTTGCAGGCCAGTGCGAGTTCCAAGCCGCCGCCGAAGGCGTAGCCGTTGAGCAGCGCGATCGAGGCGACCGGCAGGCGATCGAGCTTGGCGAACACGGCCTGCCCCAGCTCGGCGCCGCGCTTCTGCTCGAGCAGCGGGCGATCCTGCAGTTCCTTGATGTCGGCGCCGGCGCAGAATGCCTTGTCGCCTGCGCCGGTGACGATCAGCGCGCGGGCATCGGAGCCGGCCACCTCGTCGAGCGCCGCGCCGATCTCGCGGATCAGCGCAAAGCTCAGGGCATTGAGGGCCTGCGGGCGATCCAGCGTCAGCACCGCGCAGCCGTCCTGGTGGCGAAGGTTCAGGCTCATGCCTGCGCTCCCGCGCCGGCTTTCGCATCGGCCTTCGGCGCGCTCCAGCGTACAGGGGCCGGCGTGATCCGGCCGGCCTTGACCCATTGCACGAGCTCGCGCTTGAGGATCTTGCCGCTGGCGGTCAGCGGGAAGGCGTCGAGCACGACGAAGTATTCCGGCATATCGAACTTCGACAGGCCCGCCGCGTGCAGATGCGCCAGCACTTCGCCGGCATCCGGCACGCGTTCGCCGCCGATGATCGCCAGGCAGACCTTTTCGCCGAGCCGCTCGTCCGGCACGCCGAACGCGGCGGCCTTGACTATGTGCGCGTGGCGGTGCGCCAGCTCCTCGATGCGAGCCGGGTGAATGTTGTGTCCGCCGCGGATGATCAAATCCTTGAGACGGCCGACGACCTGCAGATTGCCATTCGTGTCGAAGCGGCCGAGGTCACCGCTCATGAACCAGCCCCCCGCATTGAAGGAGTTCTCGGTCGCCGTCTGGTTGTTGAAGTAGCCGAGCATCAAACAGCCTCCGCGGCCGCCGATCTCGCCGATCTCGCCCGGCGCCACATCGACGTCGGGATTCTCTCGACTCCACAGTTTG
This sequence comes from Solimonas soli DSM 21787, assembly GCF_000474945.1. Taxonomy (GTDB): domain Bacteria; phylum Pseudomonadota; class Gammaproteobacteria; order Nevskiales; family Nevskiaceae; genus Solimonas; species Solimonas soli. The sequence goes on from NZ_AXDW01000023.1 coordinate 18,898, forward strand.
ATCTCGTAGGCACGGCAGGCGCGGCCGCAGGTGCCGGTGATGGTCGCCACGTCGTCGTCCGGCAGCGTGTACTGGTGCGAGCCGTTCTCGGTCATGCCGTAGACGTTCTGCGGTGTCGCGCCGAGCGCGAGCAGCTGGCGCGCCACCTCGGTCGGGATCGGCGCGCCGGCCATGTAGAAGGTCCTGACCTTGCCGAGCGACTTCAGGCCGCGCTGGCGCGCGGCAGACAGCAGGTCGATGGCATGCGTCGGCACGCCCATCACGTAGGTCGCGCCGCTCTGCTCGATCCAATCTAGCGTGGCGATGCCGGCCGCCGGATCGTTCATCACCAGTTCGCCCCCGCAGACCAGCGCCTGGTCCATCGCCACGGTGGCGATGTGGTGACTGTAAGGGCTCAGGCTTAGCAGCACGGTCGATGCGTCGTGGCCCCAGTCCTCGACCATCGCACGGGCGTTGGCCAGCAGGGTGTTGTCGCTGTGCATCACGCCCTTGGGCAGGCCTGTCGTGCCCGAAGTGAAGGCCAGATAGACCACCTTGTCCGGATCGGTCACGGCCGGCGGCGGTGCGAGCGCGGCCGCGCCCCGCTGCGGGAACGCGGCGCAACCCGGCGCTGGCCCGCCGGCCTGCTGCGGATGCCGCAGCGAGTAGACGCGGCGTATGCCGGGCAGCTGCAGTGCGCGTGCGAACACATCCTCGCGGTCGGCATCGGCGCCGTAGCCGATCTGAGCGAACAGCGCCTTGCACTGAATGCGTTCGAGCAGTACCAGAATCTCCTCGACGGTGTAGTTCTGGTGCAGCGAGGGATTGCAGATGTAGCCATTGCGCGCGCAGGCCAGGAGAATGATCACTGCCTCGACGCGATTCGGCAGCCACACCGCGACGCGCTCGCCGCGGCGCAGGCCTGCCGCATGCAGCGCGGCGGCGACGGCATCGACTTCATCGCGCAGCTCCGCCCAGCTCAGGCGCCGGCGCGGATCGCGCAGCGCCGGCGCGTCACCGCGCTCACGCGCGTGACGGTCGAGCAGGCCGTAGAGCGTGTCGGTGGTCCACACGCCGGTCTCGTAGTAGTGCAGCGCCGTCTGCGGATCGTGCAGCGTCAGCAGCTTTGTCATCGTTTCCTCCGCGTCCGGATTCAATGCCCGAACTTGCTGGCGTCCGGCGCGCGCTTCTCGGCGAAGGACTTCGCCAGTTCGTCATGCTCTTCGGATTGCAGATAGGTACGCAGCAACAGGTCGTGCGCCATCCGCGACAAGCCGTTGACGCCGCCGTGGCGGGCGTTGAACGCCGACTTCAGCGAAGCCAGCGCGAACGCGCCGCGATCGGCGACTTCCAGCGCGTACTTGCGGGTCTCCTCGGCCAATTGATCATCCGGCACCACCTTGTTGATCAGGCCGATCTCGAGCGCGTATTCGGCGCTCATCTTCGAGTTGCGGTACCAGATGTCCTTCGCGCGCTTCTTGCCGACCAAGTCTTCCAGGTACCAGGTGCCGTAACCTGCGTCGAAGCTGCCGACCATCGGTCCGACCTGACGGAAGATCGCCGACTGCTTGGCGATGGTCAGATCGCAGACCATCTGCAGCACGTTGCCGCCACCGACCGCCAGGCCATTGACCGAGGCGATCACCGGCTTCTGCAGCTTGTCGATGGCCTCGTACATCTCCAGCGTCGGCAGCACGCCGGCGTAGAGCGTGGTGTCCTCCATGCCCTCCTTCCGGCCGCCGATGCAGAAAAAGCGCTCGCCCGCGCCGCTCAACACGACGACGCGCGTGCGCGTCTCGCGGCGGATGCCTTCGATGCAGTCGCGGATCTCATGGCACATCCGCGGCGTGAACATGTTGCCGTCGTGCGGGCGGTTGAGCGTGATGAAGCCGATTGGGCCTTCTTCGCGATACAGGATTTCCTCGAACGTCATGCGACCTGCCTCCTTCTTCATATGATCTTGTAGTCCCGAAGCCTCACGATCTCGTCTTGCGACAACCCCAGCCAGTCGCCGTAGATCGTCGCGTTGTCCTCACCGAGGCGCGGCGGCGGCTTTGCGCAGCCCTCGGTGCGGCCGTCGAAGTGGATTCCGAGGCCGACCTGCGGCACACGACAGCCGTTACGCTCGAACGCGTACAGGAAACCTCGCGAGTGCAGTTCCACGTCCTGCGCGACTTCATCAACGCGATTGATCGGCCCCGCCGGCACGCGTGCCTTGGCAAATACGTCGAGCCAGTGGGCGCGCGGCCGCGTCTGCAGCACGCGGGCAATCTCGGCGACGATCGCGACGCGATGCGCACGACGCTCGGCGTTGCTGCGATGCGCCGGATCGGCCGCGCGCTGCGGCTCGCCAACGGCCGTCCAGAAGCGCTCCCAGATGGCGTCGTTGCCGAGGCCCAGCGTCATCGGCAGGTCCGCGGTATCGAAGACCTGATAGATCGCGATCACGCTGTCTCGGCCGCCGGAGCGGCGCGGCACTTCGCCGGAGCCGAGATACGGCAGGATCCGCGGCGCGAGGAAGCGCGTCATGCTCTCGACCATCGAGATGTCGATCTGGCAGCCGCGCCCGTCGCGCGCACGGCGAAACAGAGCCGCCGTAACCGCCATAGCCGCATCATGTCCGGCCAGCATGTCGGCCGCCGGCGTACCTATCTTCTGCGGTGGCGAGTCGGGCTCCCCGGTCAGATCCATCACGCCCGAATAACCCTCGGCGATCAGGTCGTAGCAAGCCATGTCGGCGCGCGCGCCGTCGAGGCCGAAGCCGGTGATCGAAACGTGGATCAGACCGTCGCGCAACTGACGTAAGTTGGCGTAGTCCAGCTTCAGCTTGGTCTGCGCCCGCGGCACCAGGTTGCTGATCACCACGTCGCTGTTCGCCACCAGCCTGCCTAGTAGCGCCTGGCCTCGCTCGGTGGCGAAGTCCAGCGTCACGCTGTGCTTGTTGCGGTTGACGCTGAGGTACCAGAGCGATTCGCCGTCGAGGAACGGCGGTCCCCAGGCGCGACAATCGTCGCCGCTGCCCGGCCTCTCCACCTTGACGACCGTGGCGCCGAGATCGGCTAGCAATTGCGTCGCATACGGCCCGGCGATCGACGTCGTCAGGTCCAGCACGCGGATGCCGGACAGCATGTCGAGCGGCGCCGACGATTTCAGGGGCAGCGAAGCTGCCGGGTAGTTATGGGATGGCATTTTCTCACGGCCGCCTTGTCCGACATGCCAGGCGGCACCTCCTCGCACATCCATACTAACTTGATATTTGTGTAATGCCAATATTGCATGGTAATAATGTGCACGACGGCGGCACGACAGATTGCCCCGATACATACACGAGAGGAGAATCCGAACATGCGCAAGCCATCGCGCGACCTGCCCATAACCTGCGGCGCCCTGCTGCTGAGCTTGGCCACCGTCACTACAGAGGCGCAGCAAACGGAGGCGCCTGTAGCAGATGCCGAAAGCACAAGTCGCGATGCGTCCATCGCACCAACCGGAAATCCGGCACCGGAAGCCGGCATCGAGGAAGTCATCGTGACTGCGCAGAAGCGCGCGCAGAACCTGCAGGACGTCCCGCTCGCCGTATCGGCAATCGCCGGCGAGGAGATGCTGAACATGGGCGTGTTCAAGAGCACGGATCTCGCATCGAAGGTGCCGAACCTGCAGATCAGCTCCTTCTTCGGCGAGTCGCAGCCCAATTTCACGATCCGCGGCATCGGCGTCGCCAACGAGTTCAGCGCCAACCAGGCCTCGCCGGTCGGCATCTACGTCGACGAGAACTACGTCGGCGCCCGCTTCGCGCACGGCGCGCAGATGCTCGACATGGAGCGCATCGAGGTCCTGAAGGGTCCGCAGGGCACGCTCTACGGCCGCAACACCACCGGCGGCGCGATCAACTTCATTACCAATAAGCCGACGCTGGCGCCGGTCTCGAGCGGCTCGCTGAAGGCCGGCCTCGGCAACTTCAACCGGCGCGAGATGCAGGGTGTATTCGACTACAGCCTGGTGCCGGACGAATACGGCCTGCGCGCAGCGGTGAGCTGGGTCCGCGCCGATGGCGCGATCCCGAACAAGACCCTCGGCCAGCCGGACCTCGCCAGCCAGAACGATTTTTCGAGCCGCCTCAGCTTCCGCGCGAAGCCGGTCGACGGTGTCGACATCAACTGGAAGAACTACTACTCAAAAATGGAGGATGGGCCGTATGCGCCCTACTTCATCGGCTACCGCGATCCGGCCGACCCGAGCAATCCGGACGGCCACGGCAATGCCAACAGCGGCGGCGCGGTGCGCGACGGGCTCGATTTCTATGAGAGCGCGATCGACTATACGCATCTGTACAAGACCGAGACCTATGGCAGCCAGCTGAACGCCGCGATACGCCTCGGCGATGCGCTCGACCTGACCTCGATCACGGCCTACGACGGTGGCCGGGCGTTCTATCCACAGGACGTCGACGGCAGCGCCACAGCGATCATGGCGGTCGACTGGGGCTCCGACTACGACCAGTTCAACCAGGATCTGCGCCTGAGCTTCGACGGCGACGGGCCGCTGCAGCTGATCGGCGGCCTGTATTTCGGCACCGATACGATCAACATCCACAAGAACGCCAACCTGTTCTCGTTCGGCATCTTCAGCGATCTGCACACGCAGCAGACGCGGGACTCGTATGCCGGCTATGCCGAAGCGGCCTACAAAATTAACGAGGCGCTCACCTTCACCCTCGGCGGCCGCTACACGCGCGACGAGCTGAAGTTCCGCTCGCACTCCTGGTTGCTCAGTGGCGTCCACGGCACGCCGGTCTGCAACAGCGTGCCGGATGCCGGATGCCTGTCCGGTGATCCGGCGCCGTTCGATCCCACGCTGCGCCGCGTCGTCGAGGACAGCACAAGCAAGGTCACCGGCCGCGCGATCCTCGACTACAAGTTCGCCCGCGACAAGATGGTCTACGGCAGCTTCAGCCGCGGCTATCGCGCGCCGGCGATCAACGGCAACATCGACCTCAGCGACCGCGGCGACAACGACCGCGACCTGCTCGCCGTCGTCGCCCCGGAGACCATCGATGCCTACGAGATCGGCTTCAAGTCGCGCCTCGCGCATAACCGCGTGCAGTTGAACGCAGCGGCGTTCTACTACAAGTACGACAACCAGCAGATCCAGCGCGTTGTGCAAGTCACCAGCGTGCTCGAGAGTAGCGGCCCCGCGAAGGCGTTCGGCGGCGAGCTGGAGCTGAACTGGGTGGCGACCGGCACGCTGCGCACCAATCTGACACTCGGCCTGCTCGACACCGAGTTCAAGAACCTGGAGCTGAACGGCGTGGATCTCAGCGGCAATCAGTTCTCGAACGCGCCGAAGGTGACGGCTTCCGGTGGCTTCGATTGGGATTTCTTCGAGAACGCGCAAGGCATCGCCACACTGCATCTCGACGCGACTTATACCAGCCGGCAATACTTCTCGCCGTTCAACAACGACCCGAGCTTCGTCGGCGACACGATCGGCAACGGCAACCAGTCGCAGGATGGCTTCACCTTGCTCAACGCGCGCGCCAGCTTCCGCGCCGGGGAGATCACGTTTGGCGCCTGGGGTAAGAACCTGACGAATCGCGAGTACCTAGTCCAGGGACTCGACCTGCGCAGCGGCTTCGGCGAGGACGCGCTGGTGCGCGGCATGCCGCGCACCTTCGGCGCCGACGTCAGCTTCAGCTTCTGACGCCCGGCGGCATCACGATGCTTTCAACAGATCCACAAGGAGAACATTCATGAAGAACGCCCACCTGACCGCCGCCGCCATCCTTCTGGCCGCCGGCTGCGCTCTTGACGCGAGCGGCGGCCATGCCGCCGAGGCGGCTGGCAAGCCGGTCGTGCTCGAGAATTTCTCGCAGGCCAAATTCGCCGCAGTTCCGTCGCTGCCCGAGTGCACGAAGATGGTCGGAATGCGCGGTGACCCGTCAAAGGGCCCATCGAGCCTAATGGTGAAGATGGACGGTGGTTGCGCGGCGACGCTGCACTGGCACACCGCCAACGAGGAAATGCTGATCCTGCAGGGCGTCGCCCGGGCGCAGGTCGCCGGCCAGCCGGAAGTCGAGTTGAAGGCCGGCGCGTACATGCTGCTGCCGGCGAAATCGCATCACCAGTTCCGCTGCGTGTCCAAGGAGCCCTGCATCATTTTCGACGTCGCGGACACGATCTTCGACGTTCACAACATCGACGCGAACGGCAAGGAGATCTCCGCCGAGGAGGCAATCCGCGCCGCCGCGAAATCCCGCTGAGCGGCACGGTCGACGAGGAGCTGCGCAATGACGGCAATCACGGAATTCAAGATCGACGTGCCGGAAGCGGTCCTGACCGACCTGAGGGAACGCTTGGCGAAGGCGCGCCTGCCGGAAGACTTCGCCAACGACGGCTGGCAATACGGCACCAACGGCGCTTATCTGCGCGAACTCGTCGGCTACTGGAAGGACAGCTACGACTGGCGCGCGCAGGAGCGCCAGATCAACCGCTTCCCGCATTTCCGCACCGAGCTGGAAGGCATCCCGATCCACTTCATCCACGTGCGCGGCAAGGGCGAAAGGCCGATGCCGCTGATTCTCAGCCATGGCTGGCCCTGGACCTTCTGGGACTTCCACAAAATGATCGGTCCGCTGACCGATCCGGTCGCGCACGGCGGCAATGCGGCCGATGCCTTCGATGTCGTCGTGCCCTCGCTGCCGGGCTTTGGTTTCTCGACGCCGTTGACGGTGCCGGGCATCAACTTCTGGCGCACCGCGGACCTGTGGGTGCAGTTGATGGAGCGGCTCGGTTACTCGCGCTTCTCCGCCTACGGCGCCGACTGGGGCGCGCTGATCACCTCGCAGCTCGGCCACAAGCACGCCGATAGGCTGTACGGTATCCACACCAACCTACCGCTGCCGCTCGATCTGTTCTTCTGCCCGCTGCCGGAGGCTGGCGAATTCGCCGACGACGAGAAGGGCTGGGCAGAGCGCAATGCGCATTTCTTCGCAGCGGAGAGCGGCTATTCGGCGATCCAAGCCACCAAGCCGCAATCACTGGCCTACGGCCTCAACGACTCGCCGGTGGCGCAGTGCGCGTGGATTCTCGAAAAGCGTCGGAGCTGGAGCGATTGCGGCGGCGACGTCGAGAAGGTCTTTAGCAAGGACGAGCTGCTGACGACAATGATGATCTACTGGGTCACACAGTCCGGCGGCAGCGCAGCGCGCTACTACTACGAATGCGCCCACCATCCGTGGCAGCCATCCCACAATCGATCGCCGCGCGTCGAAGCTCCAAGCGGCATCGCGATCTTCGAGAACGAAGTGCTGCACTGGCCGCGGCGGTGGGTCGAGAAGACCTACGACGTGCGCCGCTACCGCCGCTTCCCGCACGGCGGCCATTTCGTCCCGGCGGAGCAGCCAACGCTGCTGGTCGATGAGCTGCGCGCGTTCTTCCGACCGCTGCGGGCTTGATACAACCCTGTTGACTCAACTCCCTTGCCTCCCCTTGGGACGCTTCCGCCATCAGACGGAGCGTCCCTTCTTTTTCACCGCGACAGACGGCGACATCGTCGACTTGGTCGTCGTCTCGCGGAAGGTCGCGACCACGTCGCGGATCAGTGCCTTGACGAACGGCAGCTCGGCACGATCACGCATGCAGGCCACATACAGCGTCCGTGCCAACGGCGGCTTCAGTGGAATGGCGACGAACTGCTGCGGATCCAGATCAGTGTCGCAGTTCATTTTGGCCAGCAATCCGCAGAAACGCCCCTGCTGAACGACGGCCTTGATCAGCGGAACGCTGTCAATGTGCAACTTCGGAGTGAGTTCGATCCCTCCCTCCTTGCAGTACTGGTCGATCACGCCACGCAGGCCATGCGGCGACGACGGCAGCACCAGCTCCAGTTCCGCCAGCTTCTCACGCGTGATGAATTCCTGATCGGCGACGGGATGATTGCGCGCCGCGATCAGCAGTAGCGGTTCGACAGCGATCTTCTGCAGAACCAGCTTCTGCGAATTGGGCGCATGCAGGATGATCGCGACATCCACCTGACCGCTGGCCAGATGGTCGTAGACCTCGCCAGTGGATGCCTGTATCGCCGTCAAGCTGATCTCCGGGAATGAGGAGATGAAGCGGCGGATAATATCCGGCATGTAGTTGGCCATGATACCGGCTGATGCCGCGACGCTGATCTGTCCCACTGGCCGGCGCCGCGCGTTCTCGATTTCTTCGAGTGTCGCCGACATCTCATCGAGGATGACGGTGGCCTTGCGGTACAGCACTTCGCCAAACTGCGTCAGCGAGACGCCGCGGCCGTTACGCTCGAGCAGCTGTACGCCAAGATCAGACTCGAGTTGCTGGATCTGGCGGCTAATTGCCGGTTGCGCGATATCCACGATCGCTTCCGCAGCACTGAAGCTGCGCATCCGAGCGACATGGTAGAAGTAAAAAAGTCTTCTCGAGTCGATGACATTCCTTGTCGCAATGCTGGCCAGCTCGCTGCGACCGCCCTGTCTGCCTTTTCTCATTTCCTAGTTTCTCCAATCAAACCATCTTGCGACGGATTCTCCATGTAGACTTTATTGACATATCTGATATATCATTGTCTTAATTCAAAGCATGCAGTCGCCATGCAATCGTTCGCTGCAAGATCGTATCGCATCGCTCGATCCGGCATTGACACAAACTCTGAGGAGACAGCAGATGGCATCCTTCGATCAGCGGGAATTGCGCAATGTCTTGGGCTCCTTCGTCACTGGCGTCACCGTGGTCACGACGCTCGACGCCGAGGGCCGCCCGGTTGGCGTGACAGCGAATTCCTTCAGCTCCGTCTCACTGGAACCGCCGCTGATCCTCTGGAGCCAGGCATTGACCGCCCGCAGCTTTCCCGCCTTTCGCGATTCCGGACGCTTCATTATCAATATTCTCGCAGAGGATCAGGCGCACATCTCGCAGCGCTTCGCAAAGGCAGGCGAGGACAAGTTCGCCGGCATCGCCGTGCGGGAGGGAATCGATCGACTGCCGCTGATCGAAGGCTGTACGGCATATCTGGAATGCCGGAAGGTCGCCACTCATCCGGGTGGCGACCACGCGGTCTTCCTTGGTGAGGTCGAGCGGATCGAGCTGCGCGATCGCAAACCGCTGGCCTTCGGCGGCGGGCGTTATATGCTGGCTCATGCCTATGATCTAGGAGCGTTCTCGATCGACAAGCCCAGCAGCGGGCTTCAGCACGTCGAAGCGGTGCGCATCGCCAACGCCGCGCTGCCGGAGCTTGGACAGCGGCTCGATGCGATGCTCGGCCTGTCGGTTTGGGGGAACCGGGGACCCACGGTCATCAACTGGGAACCTACCCGCAACGCGGTCACGCATGACCTGCATACCGGCTTAGTGGTATCGCCTGTTTTCTCGGCGAGCGGCCTGACGTTCGCCGCGCATTTGCCACGCGAGATGACCTGTCATCATATCCAGGCGGAGCTGAAAATGCTGCACGAAGCCGGCATGTCCAACGTGCCCAGTCTCGAGCACGTTGAAGCGCGCCTGGCCGAAGTGCGCGCTCACGGCTTGGCACACTCGGTACCAGAGCGCTTCGGCGCCGACATCGCGGCTATTGGCGCACCGGTCTTCGATCACCGTGGCCGAATCATCTTCGCGCTGACCGCCATAGCGCCCTCCTCTCGCATCGGTGAAGGCTACGAAGGGGCACTGCAAACCGCGCTGCGCCAAGAAGCCGCGACGCTGTCGCAGCGACTCGGGCATAAGGTTATCGTCTGAGGGCAATGGCTCTGGCCGCCGGCGCCTTTGACGGCTTCGGCTTGCGGAGATAACGCTCGACCAGCGAGTGCAAGGTGCCTGCAATCGTTTCGCTGGGCGTGCCAACGAGCTTCATGTGGGCAATCATGTGCCCGAAGCTGATCAGCACCAGCGCAGTCTCGGCGGTATCGAGATCTGCGCGCAGCTCGCCATTGCGCTTGCCGCGCTCAATTGACTGGCGAAAGACGGCGCAGGCCGCTTCGTGGAACGCGAGATAGTGCGGCCAGGCACCATCCCGCACCGCCGTGCTCCAGTCCAGCCAGATACGCACGTGATCGGAATGGCTGTCGATAGCTTCGAGAAACGTCATGTAGGTCCGCTCGACAATATCGACCACCGACCCTGGCTGCCGGTGCAGGGGCCTGATGACGTCATCGAGCAAGAAGCGCGCGACTTCGTCGAGGACGCAAGCCGCCAGTTCCTCGTGCGTCGGGAAATAAACAAAGATCGCCGGCAACGAGACGCCGGCCTCCGCCGCAACCTCGGAATGATTGGTGTGGCCGATACCCCGTCGCGCGAGCACGCGAATGGCCGACTGCAGGATCTGCGCACGCCGCTCCTCAGGAGCGAGGCGCCGGGCGCGCGGACGGGCAGCGGATTTCCGCACCGGAAGTTTTGCCGGACCGCGCGGGGCTTTTTTCATGGGCGTTTATTATAGGCAAAACACCCTTCGGCTCCCACGTCTCATCGGAAGCGATTTCGCGGACCGGCGTCTGCCGGTTCAGCGCAACAGGCTGTCGATCGGCGGCAGCATCCGCGGATCCGAATCCCAGCCCTGGTCGACCAGCCAGGCGCGGTCGAGCAGCAGCTGTTCGCCGGACAGGGCGAGGGCCCAGTCGCGAAGCTCGGCCCGCACGCCCGGCGTTCCATCGGCAAAGGCCGACTGCAGGACATTGCCACCAACGGCACGCAGTTGCCGGATCAATGCCGTCAGGCGCGCCGGATCGACGCGCCGGGCATGAGCCAGCGCCGCGGACGCCGCTTCGATCGCCGGCTCCAGGCCGGCGCCAGTGTCGTTGCCGACGATCTCGAGCAGGCGCGTCGCGAAGCGCAGCTGGCGCTCCAGCTCATTGCAATCAAAACGGTATTGCAGCGGCAGCCGCGATTCCAGCAGCTGCAGCATCGCCAAGACCAGCTGCGCCTGCTCGATGGCGGGCTTGTTGCCGGGATCGACCGCCGGCAGGACAGTGTCGCGCAGCGACTTGATCATACTGCGCAACTGGATGTCGGCACGCAGTTGCATCAGGCTTTCTCCAGCAGGCCACGCAGTTCCGCCAGCAGCATCGGTCCGAGGCCGATCAGCCAGGCGACGAGCACGTCCTGGTGCGTCTTGCCGTTGCGCGCGGCGCGATAGCCGGCAGCCAGGACGATGATGGCGAACCACCAAGCGTTGAAGACCTTGTACCAGTACAGGCTGCGCGGCTCGACACGCAGGCCGGACGCGCGCTCGTAGGCGTCGAAAAACGCCGCTTCCGGCAGCAGGCCCCCGGCCAGCCAAGTCTTGCCATCCTCGGCGTAATGACTGAAGGCGGGGCTGGTGGTCCAGGCCAGATCCTGGTGCCGGTCGCCGATGCGACCGAGTTCCCAGTCCAGCCAGGCGGTGATGCGCGCGGAGGTCTCGTCGAACAAGAAGTTGCCGACGCGGAAATCCGCGTGGACGATCGACAGGCGGTCCGTCGCCGGCAGGTGCGCTCGCAACCAGGCGGCGGCGTAGCGCAGCAGCGGTTCGTCCTCGTCGCCGTCCTCCTCCCAGACACGCTCCCACCAGTTCACCATCCATTCGGAACCCTGCGTCGGCGTCTGCGGCACGTCGAAGGCCGTGAGACCGGCCTGCGTATAGTCGCGGGTGTGGACGCGACCGAGGTGTTCAATGAACTGCGGCGCGAGCCGCTCGCGCAGTTCGGCGCCGAGATTGGTGCCGATGCCGGAGACGCGCGACACCGCCACCGAGGGCTTGGCGACGCCTTCGGCGAAACCGTAGAGAATCGCCGGATACGGCAGGCATTCCCCTTCGGCGTCGACGCAGTGCACCGGTGGCACCGGGATGACGCCGGCGAACGCGCGGATCAGCTCGAATTCGCGCAATCGGCTCGAGCAGACGATCGATTCGGCGGGGTCCATGCGCAGCACCACCGGCTCGCTGCAGCGGCCGCGGCCAGGCTTATCCCAGTGCAGCTCGAAGGCCATCTGCAGCTTCGAGGCGCCTCCCGACAGCCAGCGCGGCTTGCAGATCTCGAAGCTGCCTTCGACGTGGTGTGCCAGCAGCTTGCGCGTACCCTCGACCAGGACATCCAGCGTCAGCGGCGTATAGGGCGGGCCGGCGCGCCGCTCGAGCTTGCGCGTCAGGACATGATCGATCTCGCGCTCGACCGGAAAGCGCCTGCGCAGCGACGCGATCCACTCCGGCGACGGCCGGTCCTTGTCAACGATTATCGACGCGCTCATGTCGTGAAGAGCCCGACCGGATCGGCCCAGCGGCGGCCCTGTCGGCGCGTCAACGCCTGCAGCGACTGCGTCTCCTGCGCCATGCCGTAGCCGATGCGACCATCGTCGAGGCGCCATCGCATCATCGCCGCGTAGACCCAGAGGCTGGCGTAGCAGACCCAAGGCGCGCCGACCTGAGCCATACCCTCCAGCACGAAGCGCCGGCCACGCTTGTCGACGGCCGTCACGTCGATGCAGACAGGCGTACTGTCTACGTGGATGACACTCATCTGCAGATCGGTCAGGCCATACACCTCACCCTGCTCCATCACATAGCCGTGCGCCAGACGGTGCTGCGCACCCGGTGGCGCGTCCATGTCCCAGCTATTGATCCAGTGGATCGCCAGATCCGGACCGAAGTGCGCGTGCATCCAGCCCATGGCCGGCATGCCGATCTCGACGCGCGGGCCCCAGCTGTGGTCCATGGTCTCGACGCAGTCGACCGCGTACTCGCGGCCGCGCAGGCGCAGGCTGCCGGTGACGCGCCCGGTCAGATCGAAGTGACCGCCGTAGGCGGCGCCGAAGCCGGAACCGGCGGCGCGCGCGTATTCGCCGCGCGCCGCGCGCGGGCTGTGCTCCGGATCGTGGATGTCGAAGGGCTCCATCAGGCCATGGAAATCGACGTGCAGCTCGGTATCGTCGTAGCCGACGTAGTCGATCCGGTAGTCGCGCGGCGGCCGCGTCGCGCGAACCGAAAGGCCGTTGGCCGTCTCGTATGCGGACAGCCGCGCCGGCGCCGGCAGGTGCTGTCGGCAGTCGATGTACAGGCATTCCGCCCGTCGGCTGGCGAGCGAGCCGTAGATTACGATGTCCGCCGACATCACGCCGAGCACCGGACGCGACACCGTGTAGACGCAAGCCATCAGCCGTTCCTCGGGCAGCAGGATGCTGAAGATATTGGTTTCCGCCCAGCGATAGTCGGCATCGGCTCCATGGTGGAACTCGACGTCTTCAGGACCGATCATGCTTCACTCCCGAGGGCGGCAGCGATAGACAGCGACGGATCGTCCGGCGCGGCGCGGCGAACGGCACCGCGTTCGCCGCGCGAATTCGCTGCACACTTTCCCCACCGATGACGACTCGCCGACAGCGGCGTCCTCGCCGCTGTCGGGCGATCAAGCGCACGACCACCATGCGCGACCGGTTTGCCAAAACGCTTTTACGAAACGCGCGGCGGCGGACGCCGGCGCAAACGCGCGGTGATCAGCCGTGCGCTTGCCGCGCAACCGGCGGCGGCTCGATATGGTCGGCTGCTCCGTTGGCCTTGGCCATCTCGTACATCGCGTCGCAGCTCATGCAGCCGTCTACGGTGCCGTCCTCTTTGACGCCGCCGAGGCCGCCGAAGAAGATCGTGAAGGTGATCAGATCCGCATCGTCGCCGATGCGCGGCTCGTGGGCGATGCCGCCGCCCTCGACCAGCAGGTCGCCCTCATACGCCAGGCCGTGCTCGTAGCCGAACGCGCCGCTGAGGACGTAGGCATGCGCCTCGCCGAAGTGGAAGTGCTTTTCCGTCTGCGTGCCCTTCTCGATCTTGATCAGCGCCACCGTCATGCCGATCGCGCGATTGACGTACAGCAGCTTGAACGATGAGCCCTTCAAGGCCCATGGCGTCCACGGAATGTGCTCGCAACGGACGATGACCGACTTGTCGGGAAATCGTACCGACTGCTTGGGATCGTGTCCCATCTCGATCAGCTTCTCGTATGAAATCTCTGCTGCTTGATTCATTGCTAGGTTCCTCCAGATCTGGTCTGCACAGCCGTTGAATTCGGTAGTGATGCCAATTTGATATTTCTAAAATAGCTATTACGAATTAAGCTTCTTTGCACTCCACTTGTCAAGCGTCCTTGGACAAAAGACGATTCGGCCACGCGGACGCCGCACCGTCGTCACTGGCGTTGCGTGCGCGCTGCGAGCTGTAGAGGTTGGCGAGCACGATCAGGACGGCGCCGGCAATCGTCCAGGCGGTGGGCACCTCGAAGAAGAGCAAGTAGCCGAGCGCCGCCGCGAAAACCAACTGCAGATAGTCAAACGGCGCCAGCACGGTCGCGTCGGCTTCCCGGTAGGCCATGATCATCACGGTCTGACCGGCGCTGCCGAGTGCCCCCGTCATCAATAGCAGCAGCAGCTCCTCTGCCCCAGGCCGCTGCCAGAAGGCGATGGCCGGCAGCCCGGTGACCACGGTCGTCGACAGGCCGAAATAAAACATCACTGTCACCGGCCGCTCCGAGCGCATCAGGTGTTTAATGATGACGATCACGCACGCCGCGAGCAGGGCGCCGAACAGCGCGACGCCTGCAGCCAGCGTCAGTCCGGCCTGCGGCCTGAGCATCAGCAGCACGCCGATGAAACCGAGCAGCGCGACTGCCGAACGATCACGCCGGATTCGTTCGTGCAGAAATGCCGCCGCGAGCAGCACGATGAAGAGGTTGCGGGTGAAGCCGTAGGCCGTCGCGTCGGCCAGCGGCAGGTGCATGACACTGTAAAAGATCGAAAGCACGCTGCAGCCGCTGGCCAGGCCGCGCACGACATGAGCGCCTGGGTGGCGGGTCTTCAGCACCTTCAGGCCACTGAGCATGACGAACGGCCACACCAGCACCCAGCCGAAGGCCGAGCGGAAGAAGGCGATCTCGAAGACATTCAGCCGCGCGCCCAGATGCTTGGACAGCGCGTTCATCGCGCTGAAGCACAGCCCTGACAGGACGATCAGGAGGATACCGCGCAGTTTTCGTGACATGCGTTCCTCCGTCCGGCGCCCTAACCGGCCGTGCTGACGAACTTGTCGAACCGGATGCGCGTCGAGAACATACCCTTGGCCTTCAGCACCTCGACCGCGGCATCGATCATCGGCGTCGGTCCGCAGAGATAGGCTTCCGAGCCACGCAAATTGCCGCTGTGCCGCTGCAGGACTTCGGTGATCAGGCCCGTCTCGCCATCCCAGCGGTCGCCCGGTTCCGGCGCCGACAGTGCGGGGACGTATCGGAAATCCGGGAGCCGGCGGCCCAGCGCAGCGATCTCCTCGGTCAGGAACAGGTCGCGTAGCGCGCGCGCGCCGAAGTAGAAGCGGATCGGCCGCGTCGTCCGCTGCTCGGCGAGCTCATTCAGCATCGACAGGATCGGCGCCATGCCAGAGCCGCCGGCGACCATGATGATCGGCGCGACGCCCGGCGCGACCGAGAACTGCCCGTAGGGACCGCGCACATTGAGTGGATCACCCGGGCGGGCGCGCTCGCGCAGGTAGCCGGACACGGCGCCGCCGGGCAGCAGCTTGATCATCAGTACGACGCGGTCAGGCTCGCTCGGGGGATTCGCCATCGAGAACGCACGCCAGGCATCGGTGCCAGGTACGTTGATCTCGACGAACTGGCCGGCATTGAAGCGCATGAAATCGGGCTGCTGCAGCTTCAGCTCTAGACGCATGATGTCGTGCGTCAGCGCCTCGACCGCGACGACGCGCGCCTTGTAGTCGCCGATCGGCGGCGCCGAGCTGAGTTCCTCCTCGGTGTAGTCATCGGCTAGCTCGATGACGATGTCTTCCTCCGGAACCGCCGCGCACAGCAGCGCCAAGCCCTGGTTACGCTCGAATTGCATGAGTGCGACTTCTGATGCGTGCGCCTGATCGACCTCCCCCTCCGCGATCTGCGCCTTGCAGCTGCCGCAGTTGCCGTGCTTGCAGCCGTAGCGCAGCGAAATACCGTTGCGCAGCGCTGCGCTGAGGATGGTTTCCCCTTCGGCGCAGTCGAAGCTGACACCGAAAGGCTGCAGGGTGACCGTATGGCTCAACGGATACCTCCGGGCGCTGCGGCGACCACGGGCTCGTCGACGAACGGTGGCGGCGGCGGGCGCTTGACGACGAAATCGCAGCACCTGAGATCCGCGCGCGTCCACATCCGCGCGCCGTCGAGCTCCGGCTGGCCGATCAGCGTCTCGCCGTCGTCGCGAACGTAGCCCATGTGATCGACGACTTCCGACAGCTCCTTACCGTGATAGAGATCGTAAAAGCCCTTGTCGGTCTGGTAGTGCTGCGGATCCTTGACGTAGATGTCCTGGCAGCCGGGCGAGCAGACGATGTGCGCCTTGCCGCCGTGCATGAACGATCGTCCACTATGCGCGGCCGGCGTCGGGAAGATCAGCGGACGCTGGCAGACCTCACAGAAGTTCGGCAGGCCGCCGAGCTGGCCGAGAATGATGGTCTTGTCGGTCGGATCCTTGCACTTGTTGTATGCCTCCCAGAACCAGCCGTAGCGGCTGTACCAGCCCGGGTACTTCTTCTCGAACCATTCCATGTCTGCCGTCGTCATCGGATCGGCGCGGTGGTAGAAGAATGGCCAGGCGCCGAAGATGTAGACGGCGGCGGCGTGCGAGAGATCGTCCATCTCCGCCATCTGCTCGTCGAGCCGCGGCGGCGGCCGAATGCCGTAGCGCTCCAGCTTCTGGTAGAAGCCGCCGTAGAACTCGTCGTAGACCCACCGCAGCGAGGCCTCCTTCGCGGACTCGGTTCGGTTCTTGGTGAAGTAGTCCTGGAACAGCGCGTTGCCGAGGCCGAAGCTGACATGCGCGCGCCACGACCACTTGTCGAGCACCTCCTGAACCAGCGGCACGTTGCGGTCGTCCTGCAGCACCGTCACCAGCGTCGCCCAGCCGTTGGCCATGTGCCGCGCCTCGTCGGACTGGATCGTCAGGAAGGTCGAGGCCATCGTGTGGTCGCCCTGGGCGACGGCCGCCGACGACAGACCTACGAAGAACACGTTCGAATACGCCGTCTCGAGGAAGACCTGCAGGCTGATCGCGGTCTCGATCGGATCGCAGGTCGTGCAATCCTCCATCATCGCGCGGAACATGCCGGATCCGACGTTGTTGCCGGCGCCCTTGAGGGCGATGTCGTAGCCGGCGGGGTCATGCCAGGTTCGCATGTTGTGGCGCAGGTTGTTCATCTCGAGCTGCGCATGCCGCATCTCGTCTATCATCTGCATCATGTAACCTTGGCGCAGTTCCACCGGCGCCACCGAGCGCGCCATGCGCCCCATCTGCCGGCCGGCGGCGTATTCGACGAAGGCGAAGTTGGAGAGGCCGAACTTCATGCCTTCCATCCAGCGCGCCTCGGCGTGGCCTTGGTGCAGGCGGGAGGACGCCTCGAGCACCGAGTAGTGCCGGTTCTCCTTCTCCTGCTCCATCTTGAAGTATTCGCGGATGAAGGTCTTGAAGGGATCGAGCGGCTTGAGATCCTTGACGAAGAAGCGACTCTGTTCGAGATACTTTTCGTCGGTGCTGATGTAGCTGGGATTCCAGTCGATGGCCTTGACGCGGTCGTAGGCCTTTGTGATTGGCAGTGCCATGCTTCTCTCCGTAGTCGGTATCCGCCGGGTTCAGCCGCTGGCGAATTCGGTGATGGAAACGGCGTCGTCCTGTACATCGACCTGGCCGCTGTAGCTGGCCAGGACGGTGAGGAAGTCCGGCACCTCAAACTTGCGCCCCAGTTCTTCGCCGATGTCGGCGAGCCGGAACACCAACTCGCGCTCGTTCTCCAGGGCCAGATACGAACCGAAGTCCTTGACGACCAGATCGGGATTCGCGGCAGTCATCACTGCAACGATCGCCTCGGCGTCCGCGCCATTGATCAGCTTGGCGGTGACCTTGTGCGATTCCTTCCAGATCGACCGCGTCACGTCGTTCATCGCGTCGCTCATGCCGGCGCTCCCTCGGCAGCCGGAAGCTGGACCGTCGCCGGAAACTGCAACTGGAGTTCCGCCAGCAAGGCGGCCCACTGCGCGAGCAGTCGCTCGCGTGCCGCCGCGAAGGCTTGTGGATCGGCGTCCAGCTCGGCAAAGACCGGAGCGAAAGCCGCCACCGCCTCGACGGCGCGCGGCGCCCAGGTCTCCAGCCAGCGATTGATCGTGTCGCGATTGCCGCCGTCCTGCGTCAGCAGGAAGCTGACCAGCGCCTTGGCGCTGGCCTGCCGCATTTCGCGATCGGCTTCGACGCCCTGCTCGATGACCGGGGTGACGGAATCGCCGTAGTGCGGGGCATAACGCAGCACCAGCTCGCGGCTGAGCAGGGTCGATACCAGCGGCTCGACGACGAGATTGATCGCCAGATGAACCTCGCCCCAGTCGCGGCAGGCGAGCAACTGCTCGACGAGGCGTCGCGTCGGCTGCCAGGCCGGCGATTCCATCCAGCGCGTCATCGCGGTTTCGTCGGAATAGCCCGGCAGCAGCGATTCCAGCTCCATGCAGTACAGCGCGACGTCCTGCGCGTGGCGGTCTTTTTCCAGGGCCTGGAACACCGTCGGTGCCGAGACGACGTCAGACAAGGCATCGCGCTGCACATGGCATTGGCACATGAACAAACCGTAATCGGGATAACGGTACAGCGCGTAGTGGTCCGTCAGAAAGCACGACCAAGCCGGCGCGATGTGGCGATACATCGACGCACGCTTGGCGCCGGCAATGGCCTGCTCAATCGCCAGGCCAATCGCCGCCTGACGGTCGACGAAGGGCCGATACCATTCCTCGCAGGGATCACGGTAGGCCCACCAATCCTGTGCCTTCAGCGCCGTCGATTCCGGATACCACGACGGATTGTTGTGGACATCCCGATTGAAATATCCCTGCGTCGCGTAGTTCTGCGGCGCCCACTGGATATGCAGGGTGACTTCTTCATATTGCGTTGCACGACGCTTCGCCGGAGTGAAATAGCGAAACGCGATGTGCTTGCCGGGTGTACGTGCTGATAATGCCGACATTCCTTTCTCCTCGATGCTCCGGGTCGGCCGCTCCACGGCGGTCCGCCCGCGAACTCTTGTTCCTCACCAATCCATTGACGCGATGCTGGCCATACCCGATCAGCATGAAGCTATGCTAGACCGTTAATGAAGATAGTGTCAATATAAATCCGCAGCCCGCGCGCGCGTCGTGCCAGCAGAGCGGCACGACGGCCGCCCCAAGCCCATCTCAGCGATATCGCTCCGGCACTTCGATGTTGAAAAGACGCGCCGAATTCAGACCGAGGATCTTCTTCAGCTCGTCCCGAGTCAGCTCCGCCGCCCAGCTTGCGATCGTCTCTTCCGACCGCGGCCAACAACCCTCAATGTGCGGGTAGTCATTGCCCCACAGCAGCGTATCAACGCCCGTCCACTTGCGCGTTTCGATGCCGATCGGATCAGTTTCGAAACTCGCATGACCATGCATCCGGAAGTATTCACTGGGCTTGTACTTGAGCTTCGGCGAGACCCAGAACGCGTGGGCCTCGGAACCGAAATCCATCGCCCATAGCGTGTACGGCACCCAGCCGGCGCCCGCCTCGATGGTCGCGAACTTCAGCTTCGGGAAGCGATCAAACACGCCGGATGCACAAAGCTGCACGACCGGCTCGACGACGGTGTTCATCGCGTGGACCACGTAGTTGAGAATGGCGCCGCCGTTGCCGCTTGCAGTGCGCGGATCCTTGCCAGTGCCCGCGTGGAAGCAGAGCGGCAGCCCCGTATCACTGAGCGCGGCCCACAGTGGATCGAACTCCGGCATGTTGTAGCCGGTGCCACGCACCAGCGGTGGCATCATGACCGAATGGAATCCCAGCCGGGCGACGCGCTCCACTTCCTTGACGGCAGCTGGAATGTCGGCGGGTGCAATGCATGCTGCCGGAAAGCTCCGCTTGGTGTGGCCGAAAGTCTCGTGTGCCCAGTCGGTCCAGGCGCGACACATCACCACGTTGTGCTCGGGATCAGGCGATTGCCAATTCACCAGCCCTTTGTTCGGAAAGACGATCTCGGCATCAATGCCGTCGTAGTCCATGTCGTCGTAGCGCTCTAGCCCATAGCCGCCCTGGCGCTGGAACATCGCTCCCCGCGTCTTGTCCAGCTCGCGACGCTCACCGCTGGCCTCCGCCTCTGCCTTGAAGACGTCGATCGATACCTGTGAATCGCGTGGCGCCTCGCGAATGCGTGACGGCCGAATCCCTTCCGCGACGAACCACTTGCGTCCCTGGTCGTCGACTTTGATACCTGGCAGGCGATCCTTGAACTTCTCCGGCACGCGCGCTGCCCACAAATCGTTCGGCTCGTTGACATGACAGTCCGCCGAGACGACGAAGAAATCCTTCAGCCGTTTCTTGTTCGCAACATCCGGCGATCCTGCGGCTTTACTTTCCTGACCGCTCATAAAGCTACTCCTCCACATCAAGTCGGGTTAATGCGATAGATTCCATATTCGCATTTCTGTTATATTAATTTAATAGCTCTCAATCCAACATGCAAGCCGAGTGCAAGACGCTCGTGACAGGGACTGAAGCAGCGCCGCTACGCCGGAAACAGTTTCTCGGCCCTCCGATCCTTCGCATGCCAGCGAGCACACAGGCCATGAAATACATGTGCAAAACAGACGACGCGCCTTTGACCCTCGACAGCATTAATGAGCAACTGCAGATGAACCCCTTCAACAGTTGGTTGAGGCTCAGGATGATCGAGGGCAACGGCGCAAAAGCATGGTTCGAGCTGCCGTGGCGTGAGGAGATGGCCGGCGCACCAGGCCGAATGCATGGTGGCGTGCTCGCGGCAGCCATTGATGCATCCGCTTTCTGGACATTGGCCAGCGCGCGCGGAATCCGTGGCGGCCCAACGCTAGACCTCCGCGTCGACTTCCATCGACCCGCTTCCGGCACGCTGCTTCTAGCCGGAGAGGTTCTTCATTCCGGCGTTACGGTCAGCACGATAGAGGTGAAAGTCTGGGGCACAACGAACACGTTAATCGCCAGCGGACGCTGCGTATTCGTCGGCAGGAGAGTGACATCGTCATGACTAGGCGCAACGCGTCGCTGAACCGCCCCGGAAACCTCGGAGGCTCCATAACTTGAGAGAATGGAGTCATGACCAGAGTATCGAAGGATTCCCCCGGAGCTGCAGGAGCGGTCGGTTCGGATGGTGCTGGAGCATCGTTCCGATGCATGAACCGAAATGGGCATCGATCGAGTCGGGCTGCGAAGATCGGCTGCACGGCCGAGACATTGGCGCCGGGTCCGGCTGAGCTAACGTGACACCAGCGTGCGGCCCGGCACGACGATGACCGAGACCGAGTGCATCAAGGCGCTGGGGCGCGAGAATCGCGAGCTGCGGCAGCGACGTCGCCCGGAATGCGAAAGCTCGTTACACGGCGCGGCGTATCCTTCGCGGAAGGACGTTATAAACACCGTCGACATTGACCAACGCGATGTCTTGCACGCGCAACGCGGCTTCCAAGGCGGGCTGAATGTCAACGTCGCGCAGCAGTCCCGTGCCCTGCAGCGTCATCGTTCCCCCCATTTCGTCTTCTTCAAAGACGTTCGCCACCGCGGTCGCCTGAATGCTCTCCGGCGGCAGGCCCGGCTTGAGCAGCACGGCGGCAACGCGGTCGCTCGTCTCGGCGCCGACGCGGCGGACGCGCTCGACGGATTGCGGATTCAAGCGGCCCCTCTCGATCAGGCAATCGAAGAAGCCGGCCGCCAAGTCTCCGTTGGCTCCGTGGAGCAGTGAGCTGTCGCCGGAATTCATCGTCGTCACTGTTTATCTCGGCGGATTGTGCTCCCGCACGAAATCCAGCGACGCCTGCAGCATCGCCAGGCGCGTGTCCTCGCGGGACAGCCAGTGATCCTCGCCCTTCAGCGTGACGAGCGTCACCGGCTTGCCCGCCCGGCGCAGGGCCGATTCCATCAGCCGGCTCTGCTCGATCGGCACGACGGTATCGTCGAGCCCATGGACCAGCAATACCGGCGCGTCGATCTGATCGGCATGTTCGAGCGGAGAGATGCTGCGCAACGCAGCCCCGCTGTCGCCGATCGCCCGCCTCCAGTAGCGGGTGCTGCTGCTGTGGTAACCATGGCGCTTCACTTCCCAGGCAAAGAAGGCTGTCAGATCCGAAGGCCCGGATACGGAGACGGCACAGCGGTAGACGCCTTTCTGCAGGCTCACGCCGGCCAGCGCCGCATAGCCGCCATAACTTGCGCCCATGATGCATACCCTGCCCGGATCGGCGATGCCGGTCGCCGCCAGGGCACGCACGCCGTCCGACAGATCGCTCTGCATCAGCCGTCCCCACTGGCCGTAGCCGGCGTCCCGGAAGGCGCGTCCGTAGCCGGACGAGCCACGGTAGTTCGGCTGCAGCACCGCGTAACCGGCGCCGGCGAAAGCTTGTGCGATCCAATCGAAGCCGATCTGGTCGCGAACGCCGATGGGACCGCCGTGCGGCATCACGACGAGCGGCAAACGCTCGGGCTTGCGCCCCGGCGGCAGTGTCAGCACAGCTTCGATCGGCAGACCATCGCCGGCCTTGTACTGGAACAGCGAAGTCGGGCCGACATCGGCCTGCCGGATTTGCGGATAGGCGCTGGCGATCGGCTCGGCCTGCCCGGTCGCGATGTTCACGCGCCAGTAGGTTCCGGAATCGTCGCCGCCGTCGGTGAACACGATCAGGCGATCGAGGTTGCGGCTGAACGAGACGAGGCGCATCTGCAGGCCGGGAAACGCCTTGCGCGTGCCGTTGTAGCGCGTCTGTAGGCGAGGGTCGAAAAGGATCGCGCGGGGCTCGCCGGGCGTCGCCGCGCCGAGCAGTTGCTTGCTGTCAGGATCGAACCAGTATTCGTCGGTGTCCTGATCGACGAACAAGTCTTCGGTCCTGGCATCGGCGATCGAAACTTCCGTCAGGCGATCGGCGTCGCCGCTATTGTCCGCCACCAGCACCGTACCGGGCCGGCGGCCCAGACCCGCGAGCGCGATGTCGCCCTGCGGATCCTTGCGCTGTAGCAGCGGGCGCGCCGCGTTGCGCCCCGCATAGAGGCGCCAGGCGCCGCTGCGCTCCTCGTACTCCGAATGCGCCGCCACCTCGCCCGCCGGCGTCAGCACCCAGTCGTGCCCGAGTTCGCTGCCTTTGTCGATCAGCGCCGCCTTGCCGGTCTCCAGGTCGACACCGAACAAGCTGCGCCAGGTATGTCCGAGCACGTAGCTGGCCGCGAAGTCGCGCTCGTAATCGATGCCGCCGAAGTAGGCAAAACGCCGGCCGCCGGCCAGCGCGTCGCCGAAATAACCGAAGGTCGCCTGCACGAGCCCCTTGTTGCCCGCGAAGATCGTCTTCGAGCGCCGTTTCGTCACGGCCACATCCAGTGTGCCGAACAGCTCGAAGTCGTTGCGGAACTCGACAGGGCGGCTGAACGTGATGCTGACCGTCGCCAGCAGATGATCGTCGCCCGCCCATTGCAGATCACGGACCTTGGAATTGCCGACCTCGGTGGCGTAAACCGGCTGATCGTCGGCTCCCAGAACGGCCAGCCGGCGCTTGTCGCCAATCACTGCGATGAAGGCGATGCGCTCGCCAGACGGCGACATGCGCATGAGCTCCACGCCCGGCAGCCGGCCATAGGCTTCGAGAGCGGGTGCCGCCCATGCGCCGAACGCGCCGCCCAGCAACACCACGCCGAGACCCCACACAAGCCATGCGCACATGCAGCACCGTAGCATCCGTGTTCCATCGAACGATTTGCGTGGAAAGCATCGCAAATTGGCGCCTGCTAAGAGCAGAAGTTCGCTCTGATCCACTGCAGTTGTTCCCTGCCGAATTGCGTTCTGTAAAGCCCACTGCTCTCGCGACTTGAATCAAGACACCAGCTACATGCAGAAGCCAATCCATTAACTTCGCTTAACAAGAGAAATTCTAAGAGCGGCCGCCAACTACCAGGTGCATCCTCGTCTAACCCAAGAAATTTAACAGCGGACTCAAAAGAAGACCACGCCGCTAGAAAGTCCTCACCGACTTCCTTATGAATGGCCCATATTCGACGAGCTGCATCCGGGATCTGCGATGCCTCACCAACGAAAAGGTCTGGAAACTGCTTCATTTTACCTGGGTCTATTATTCCTTCGGCTTTCTGCCGCTTGAAAAGCAACGCCGCATAGTGACGAGAAATGCAGGGGGCCCCTCCCCTTTTAGGCGTTGTGCTCCCGAAGGTGGCGCCTGCCAATACATCCGAAAGAGCCTGGGAGAAACGGTCCCAGAAGATCACTATTCCAGGATCGACGACATAACACCCTTTGTTTCGACTTACAGTCACCTGAAGCGCACCGAGAAAATTGCCCGAAGTATTGAGAACCAAGACTCCAGGCTTCACATACGCAGGCGTCTTCAATCCGAAGAACCGTACCAGTTCCCGACATAATTCGTCGCGAACACTTTTCGCATTTATGCTATCCATTGGAACTTATGGACCCGGTGTACATGCCCGCTTGTTCCGCGTTCGCGATCTGATCGTCGTCAAGGACAATCAGATCATCATCCAGAGTCAAGGGATGTGCTTGTCAGCGCGGCGGCGAAAGGAAAAGTCAGTCCCGCGGGAGCGGTTCTGACTTTTGTACCCAAAATGTGGTGCGCCCGGCAGGATGACTCGGCGCGGCGCGCCTCGCCCCTTCGGGGTCGCCGCCTCCCGGCGGCGATGTCACGCGGCTTCGCCGCGTGACCGAACCTCGCCATGGTTTGTCGCAGCTTCGAATGCGCTCGATGAAC
>NZ_AXDW01000024.1 GCF_000474945.1 Solimonas soli DSM 21787
GGGAGGAGAGGGCTCGAAGCCGTGCGCCGCACTTTCATCACCGTTCCCCTCCGCCCGCCTGCGGGGGAGGGGCCAGGGGAGGGGGGTGCCGGATCGGGCACCGCGGCGAGCGATGCCCAACTCTCGCCGCTGCATGAAGTCCCTCTAGCCGAGCCCGCCCGATGAGCACCGCACTGCCCGATTTCACCGCCGCCCGCGTCCTCGTCGCCGGTGACGTGATGCTCGACCGCTACTGGATCGGCCCGACCTCGCGCATCTCGCCGGAGGCGCCGGTGCCGGTCGTGCGCATCCGCCGCGACGAGACGCGGCCCGGCGGCGCGGCGAACGTCGCGCTCAACATCGCCAGCCTAGGCGCGCAGGCGCATCTGCTCGGCGTGGTCGGTGACGACGAGGCGGCGCGGCTGCTCGGCGATGAAACGAAGGCGCGCGGCATCGACACGCGCTTCGTGACGACGGCGCAGGCGCCGACCATCACCAAGCTGCGCGTGCTGTCGCGCAATCAGCAGCTGATCCGCCTGGATTTCGAGGAGGAACTGGCCGGCGTCGGCGCGTTCGACGGCGCGTTGCTCGCGGCGCGCTACGCCGAGGCGCTGGCCTCGTGCAGCGTCGTCGTGCTGTCGGACTACGGCAAGGGCACGCTGCGCGACGTCGCCGCGCTGATCGCGGCGGCGCGCGCACAGGGCAAGGCGGTGCTGGTCGATCCGAAAGGCAGCGACTGGCAGCGCTACCGCGGCGCCACGCTGCTGACGCCCAATCTCGGCGAGTTCGAGGCGGTCGCCGGCCGCTGCCGCGACGAGGCCGAGCTGGTGGCCAGGGCCGAGCGGCTGCGCGGTGAGCTGCAGCTCGACGCGCTGCTGATCACGCGCAGCGAGCACGGCATGACGCTGATCGAGCCGGGCCGGCCGGCGCTGCATATTGCCACCGAGGCGCGCGAGGTGTTCGACGTCACCGGCGCCGGCGACACGGTGATCGCCACGCTCGCCGCCGCGCTCGCCGCCGGCAGCCCGCTGGCGAGCGCCTGCCGGCTCGCCAACAGCGCCGCCGGCATCGTCGTCGGCAAGCTCGGCACGGCGAGCGTCACGCGCGACGAACTGCATGCGGCGCTCAGCGGCCGCGACGACGGCGCCGCCGGCGTGGTCGACGAAGAGACGCTGTTGCGCGCCGTGGCGCGCGCGCGCGCGGCCGGCAAGCGCATCGTCATGACCAACGGCGTGTTCGACGTGCTGCACGTCGGCCACGCGCGTTATCTGGAGGATGCGCGGCGGCTCGGCGATCTGCTGATCGTCGCTGTCAACGACGATGCCTCGGTGAAGCGTCTCAAGGGTCCGACCCGGCCGCTCAACACGACGGCCGATCGCATGGCCCTGCTGGCGTCGCTGCGCTGCGTCGACCTGGTCGTGCCGTTCGGCGAGGACACGCCGGCGCGCCTCATCGGCCGCGTGCTGCCGGACCTGCTGGTCAAGGGCGGCGACTATCAGCCCGGGCAGATCGCCGGCTATGACGCCGTCACCGCCAATGGCGGCCGCGTGCTGGTGCTGCCGTTCCACGACGGCTATTCGACGACGAAGCTGATCGGCAAGGCGCGCCAATAGCGCGCGACTTCGGTGTGGCGCGGCTCATGGCGGCACCGCCCGCCCTCACATCGTGAAGCGCGGCGCGCCGTGTTCGAGCGGCAGGCGCAGGCCAAGACACAGAAACGACACCGCGTGGTAAAGGCCGCTCAGCATGATCAGCTCGATCAACTGCTCATCGGCATAGCAGGCGGCGAGCGCGGCCCACAGCGCATCGTCAATGTCGTTCGCGTCATGCAAAGCGTCGACGAGCGCGATCGCGAGTCTTTCCTCACGGGTCCAGGCCGGCGAGCGTACAGGCACTTCCAAGGTTGCCGCGCGTTCCGCCGCCGTCCATCCGGACGCCTCGCCGTATGCCGCCACGTGCACACCCCATTCGTATTCGGCACCGCAGCGCGCCGTCGTGCGCAGGATGACGAGTTCGCGCAGGCGCAGCGGAATGCTGCCGCGATCGAGCAGACCGCCCGCCATCATGCGTTCCAGTACGCGCGGATTGCGACCGACGCAGCGGAACAGCAGCAGCGGCGGGGCGCCGCGCATGACGCGGTCGAAGGCGGCCTGGACCGCCGGTGTGTACGGCGCTTCGAGCGGCGCGATGCGCGGCGCGGACATGGCGAATCTCCGGTGCTACGATATTCGTAGCTTACTGCTTCGGAATTCGTAGCGCAATGATCAGTCCTGTCGACAAGCCGGTGCGCGGGTCCCGCTCGGGGCGGCCGATCATGGCCCTGCTCGATCTGCTCGGCCGGCGCTGGACGATGCGTGTGATCTGGGAATTGCGCGAGGCGCCCCTGTCGTTTCGCGCCCTGCAGGCGGCCTGCGCCGGCATGTCGCCCTCGGTGCTCAATCAGCGCCTGGCCGAACTGCGCGAGGCACTGCTCGTCGAGCAGGGCGACGCCGGCTATCAGTTGTCGGCGCTCGGCCGCTCGCTGCTCGAGCAGTTCGCACCTCTCGAACGCTGGGCGCAGGACTGGGCGGCCGCGCGTCGGCGCGGCAGCTGACGGGCGACGCCGAGAACTCCATCACCATCGGTGCGCCGCCGCCGTAGCATGCTCGCCGGCACGCGAACAGAAAGGAGAGCGTCATGGCCAAGCCGCGCGCGAAGCGGAAGATCCACGAGCCCGCGGCAGCGGTCAGCCCGGAAACCGTGCAGGCGCAGCGCGCGGCGCGCGCGCCGACCGCGCTGAACACGCGGCTGTTCGATGCGCGCCCGGACCGTCTCGATTTCCGCGATCTCCCGTACCGGCCGCCGCTGCGTTCGCTGCCGCCTTCGTTTCCGGACGACGGCACGGTCGCCAAGCTGCTGCCCGGCTATGTGCGCGCCGGCCTGGTGCTCAACCAGGGCAACGAGGGCGCCTGCACCGGCTTCGGCCTCGCCTGCGTCGCCAACTATCTGCTGTGGCGGCGTCATGTCATGCAGGCGCGGCGCATCCGCTTCCTGCCGGTCAGCCCGCGCATGTTCTACGAGCTGGCGCGCCGCTACGACGAGTGGCCGGGCGAGCGCTACGACGGCTCCAGCTGTCGCGGTGCGCTGAAGGGCTGGCACAAGCACGGCGTCTGCGCCGAGGCACTGTGGCCCTATGCCTTCGGCGATGACGGCAAGCCGGTGTTCGTGCCGCCGGAGAAGGGCTGGGAGCTCGACGCGGCGACGCGCACGCTCGGCGTCTATTACCGCGTCGACAAGGCCTCGGTCGTCGATCTGCAGGCGGCGATCGCCGAGATCGGCGCGGTGTACGTCTCGTGCCAGGTGCACGACGGCTGGGACACGCTGGCCAAGGCGCGCGCGCAGCCGGCGCCGCGCAGCCATCGCGATCTGCTGCGCGCCGAAATCCCGCCGCCGAAGAATCCGGGCAAGCTCGGCGGGCACGCCTTCGCGCTGGTCGGCTACAACGAACGCGGCTTCGTCGTGCAGAACTCCTGGGGCGCCGGCTGGGGCGCCGGCGGCTTCGCCCTGCTGCCGTACGAAGACTGGATCGCGCATGCCACCGATGCCTGGGCCTGTGCGCTCGGTGTGCCGGTGCTGCCGTCGAAAGCGCGTCTGGCCGGCCTGCGCTGGCCGGTGCCGGGCGGGCAGTCGCTCGGCGTGCTCGATCCGGCGACGCGCACGCCGGACAATCCGGCCGACGATCCCTGGCCGGTCGATCATGCCTATGCGTTCAAGGCCTACGAGCCGTGGAGCACGGCGCAGGCCTACGCCCACACACTGGTCAGCGGCAACGACGGTCGCGTCGTGGTGCGCGATTTCGAACAGGGCGTCGACGCCGATGCCGGCCGCTACGTGAGCGAAATCGCCTGCGAGGCGCCGTGGCGTGCGTTCCGCGCCGGGCGCGGCACGCCGCCGACGCTGGTGATCTACGCGCACGGCGGTCTCAACGGCGAGGAGGCGTCGATCCGCCGCATCCGCGCCATGGCGCCGCACTTCGCGGCGAACGGCATCTATCCGCTGTTCCTGACCTGGCGCACCGGCGCCGGCGAGACGCTCTACGACATCGTCGAGGACTGGGCGCGCAAGGCGGTCGGCAGCGATGCCGAACGCGCCGCCGGCGTGCTCGCGGCGATCGGCGACGTGCGCGATCGTGCGGTCGAGGTCTTCGCGCGCCTGTTCGGGCGCGGCGTGTGGGGCGAGATGCGCGAGAACGCGGCGCTCGGCATGGCGCCGGGCCACGGCCTCGATCTGCTCGCGCAGCGCCTGCTCGAACTCGCGCGGCGCTGCCGCAAGGCCGGCACGCCGCTGCGCCTGCATCTGGTCGGCCATTCCGCCGGGTCGATCCTGCTCGGGCATCTGCTCCAGCGGCTCAACGGACTCGACGCGGCCGGCGGCGGCCTCGCCGTGCGCAGCTGCAGCCTGTACGCGGCGGCCTGTTCGGTGCGCTTCGCCGTGCAGCGCTATCTCGCCGCCGACGACAGCGGCCTGCTGCCGCTGCGCAATCTGTTCCTCTACCACCTGTCGGATCGCAACGAGAAAGCCGACGCGCTGCCCTCGCCGAAAGCGCCGGCTTACGGCAAGTCGCTGCTCTATCTCGTGTCGCGCGCGCTCGACGACGTGCGCAAGATGCCGCTGCTCGGCATGGAGCGCGCGCTCGATCCCGCCTACGCGCACAGCGTCGACCATTGGGCCGAGGAGGAACTGCCGTTCGTCCAGCAATGGCAGGCGCGCTGGCCGGCGGCGCAGGGGCAGATCATCACGGATCCGACCGTGCGCACCACGGCGCACGACAACCGCATCCAGGCGACGCACGGCTCCTTCGACAACAATCTCGAGGTGATCGGCGAAACGATCCGTCGCATCCGCGGCGCGCCGCTGGTGGCGCCGCTGGAATGGCTGGATTACTGAACGGGCCGGCGGCTCAAGTTCCGCCTCAAGTTCCGCGCCGGCCGGCCGCTAGCGGAGAGGCCCGCCCGGAATCGCTCATGGTCCTGCAGGAACGCTTTCACCGCATCGTCGTCGACGCGCTGGCGCATGATCGCCTCGTGCTGCCGACGCTGCCCGAGGTCGCCATGCACGTGCGCCAGCTGGTGCAGCGCGAGGACGTCTCGGCGGCGACGCTGGCCGGCGTGATCGAGAAGGATCCGGCGCTCGCCGTGCGCCTGATCCGCGTCGCCAACAGCGCCGCGCAGCGCGGCGGACGCCGCGTCGAGAACGTGCGCCAGGCGGTGACGCGCCTCGGCTTCGACTACACGCGCCTGCTGGTGTCGGGGCTGGCCATCGAGCAGATGTTCGCGCGCGGCGCGCCCTGGCTCGAGGCGCGCCTGCGGCGCTCGTGGCGGCGCAGCGTCGACGTCGCGGCCGCGGCGCAGGTGCTGGCCGCCGAATGCACGCTGCTCCATCCGGAGATGGCGATGCTCGCCGGCCTGATCCACGACATCGGCGTGCTGCCGATCCTGCGGCTCGCCGAAACCCATCAGGCAGCGATCGACGACGAGCGCGAACTGGACGACGTGCTCGACGTGCTGGCGCCGCGCATCGGCCGCCTGGTGCTGCAGGCCTGGCATTTCCCCGAGGAACTGTGCGGCGTACCGGAGCAGTGGCGCGACTTCGGCCACGCCCACGACGGCGCGCCGCTGTACGCCGACGTGGTGCGCATCGCCGTGCTGCAGAGCGATGTCGGCCGCGAAAAACCCTACGCGGCGATCGACCGCGCCGCCGTGCCGGCCTATCGCAAGCTCGATGTGAATCCGCAGGTCGAGGTGCTCAAGATGAAGGGCTACGCGGCGCTGCTCGAGAGCGGGCAGCCGGCCGCCGCGTAGGGCGCCGCGCGGCAAAAAAGCCGGCGGCATCGCCACCGGGCCTTTCTTGCGGCCGCGCGCTCAGGGCGCGGCTTTCAGCTGCGCCTCGCGGATGCTCTTGAACTCCGAGCCGCCCTTCCACGTCGGCCATTCGCTGCCGTTGGCGACGGCGTAGCCGGTCTCGAACAGCAGCTGCATGTCCTGCGCGCCGCCGGACAGATCCCAGTCCGCTTTCACCTCGTCCGAGGGCTTGTGGTAGTCGTTCGCGGTGTAGGCGTCGCGCTTGGCGCGGCCGTAGCCGTCCGGCTTGCCGATGACCTCGGTGCCGCGCTCGACGTACAGCGCCGGCACGCCCTGCTTGGCGAACTCGAACTGGTCGGAGCGGTAGTAATGGCCTTTCTCCGGCTCGGTGTCGGCGACCACCACGCGGCCCTGCCGGGCGGCATACCCGGCGAACACATCCTCCAGCGTGTTCTGCCCGTAGCCGATCACGTTGATGTCGCGCGTCCTGCCCCAGGTGTTGAGCACGTCGGTGTTGAAATTGGCGAGCGTCCGGGTCAGCGGGTAGAGCGGATGCGTGGCGTAGTGCTGCGAGCCGAGCAGGCCCTGCTCCTCGGCGGTGACCGAAAGGAACAGCACCGAACGCTTCGGCGGCGCCGGCAGCGCCTTGTAGGCCTTGGCGATGGCGATCAGGCCGGCGGTGCCGGAGGCGTTGTCGGCGGCGCCGTTGAAGATCGGGTCGGGCAGGCCGTCCTGGCGGCCGAGGTGATCCCAGTGCGCGGTGTAGACGATGTATTCGTTTTTCAGCGCCGGGTCGCTGCCTTCGAGCCTGGCGATGACGTTGTGCGACTGCACTTCGCGGATCTTGTTGTCGATCGTGCAGCTGGCCCTGGCCCTGAGCGGGATCGGCTTGAAGTCCTTCGACAACGCCGCTTTCTTCAGATGATCGAAGTCATAGCCGGCGGCGGCGAACAATTCCTTGGCGCGGTCGAGCGTGATCCACGACTGCACCGGCACGCGGCCCATGTTGCGGTCGTCGGACTTCAGGCTGAACTGCTCGCCGCCCCAGCTGTTCTGCACCACTTCCCAGGGATACGCGGCGGGCCTGGTCTCATGGACGATGATCGCCGCCGCGGCGCCGAGCCTGGAGGCGATCTCGTACTTGTAGGTCCAGCGGCCGTAGTAGGTCATCGCCTCGCCCTTGAACATGCCGGGGTCGAGGCGCGCCGGATCGTTCGGGTCCGGGATCGCCGGATCGTTGATGAGCATGACCAGGGTCTTGCCCTTCACGCTGAGGCCCTTGTAATCGTCCCAGCCGTACTCCGGCGCCTGCACGCCGTAACCGACGAAGACGATGTCGGAGTCGCGGACCTTCACCTGCGGCACGACGCGCTGCGTGGCGGCGACGAAATCGCTGCCCGGCTTCAGCTTCAGCGTCTTGCCGCCGACCTTGAGCGTCATCGTCGGCGTGCCGGTGATGCCGACCAGCGGCACGTTCTGCACGAACGTGCCGTCCGGATTGCCGGGCGCGAGACCGAGCGCCTGGAACTGCTCCGTCAGGTAGGCGACGGTCTTGTCCTCGCCCGGCGTGCCGGGCAGGCGGCCTTCGAAGGCGTCCGAGGCCAGCACCTTGGTGTGCTGCAGGATCAGCTCGGGCGCGATGGCCTGCGCGGCCGCGATCTCGGGCGCCGGGAGCGCCGCGACCGGCGCCGCGGCGCTCGGCGCTGGCGGCGGTGCGGCGCAGGCGGCGAGGGCGCCGAGCGCCGCGAGGCATAGGGTGAGCGGGAAGGTCTTCATGTCAGCTCCGTTGCCGTCGAGTTCTCAGTCGCCGATCCAGCGCTGCAGCCATGCCTGCACGGTGTCGTGCCACTGCACGCTGTTCTGCGGCTTGAGCACCCAGTGATTCTCGTCCGGGAACACCAGCAGCTGCGAGGGAATGCCGCGGCGCTGCAGGGCGGTGAAGGCGGCGATGCCCTGCTCGACCGGGATGCGATAGTCCTTCTCGCTGTGCACGATCAGCATCGGCGTCTTCCAGTTCTGCACGAAGTTCACCGGATTGCTCTGCTCGTAGGCCTGCGGATTCACGAAGTACGGCGCGCCGTGCTCCCACTCGTCGAACCACAGCTCCTCGGTCGAGTAGTACATGGTGCGCGCGTCGAACACGCCGTCGTGGTTGACGATGCACTTGAAGGCATCCGGCCAGTTGCCGGCGATCCAGTTCATCATGTAGCCGCCGTAGCTGGCGCCGAGCGCCGCGGCCTTGGTGCCGTCGAGGAAATCGTAGGTCTTCAGCGCGTAGGCCCAGCCTTTCTGCAGGTCCTCGAGCGGCTTGCCGCCCCAGTCCCTGGAGATCGCGTCGGTGAAGGCCTGGCCGTAGCCGGTCGAGCCATGGAAGTCGATGAAGACGACGGCATAGCCCATGCCGGCGAACACCGCCGGATTCCAGCGGTAGTGCCAGTCGTTCGCCATGCTGCCCTGCGGGCCGCCGTGCACGATGAAGGCGACCGGGTACTTCCTGCCGGCCTTGTAATTCCACGGCTTCATCACATAGCCGTGGACGGTCTCCTGGTTCCAGCCGGCGAACTTGAACTGCTCGTAGGCGCCGAACTGCACGTTCTTCAGGCGCTCGGCGTTGACCTGCGTGAGCTGCAGCGGCTTGGCGCCATTCGCCGGATCGGCGCGGTAGAAATCGGCCGGCGCGTTGAGGCTGTCGAGCGCGTAGACCAGGGTGTCGCCGCTGACATCGAAGCCGCTGACGTGGCCGTCACCGCTCAGCGCCCTGACGGCGCCGCCGGCGACGTCGATCGCGAACAGGCGGTGCTGGCCGAGATCGTCGGCGTGCGTGTAGAGCGTCTTGCCGTCGGCGGAGAAGGCCAGTGCGTCGGCCGAGCGGTCCCAGTTCGGCGCCACTTCGCGCACGCTGCCGGTCTTCAGGTCGCGCAGCATGATGGCGAGGCGGTCGGCCTCGAAGGTCGGACGCTTCATGGCGCGGTAGGCCAGGTACCTGCCGTCCGGCGAGTAGACCGGGCCGATGTCGGTCGCCTCGTTCGAGGCCGTGAGGTTCACCGGCCTGGCGCTGCCGTCGGCCGGCACCTGCCAGAGATCGAGATTGGTGCTCCAGGCTTCGCTGCGGCCGGCGATGCGCGCGGTGAACACGACGGTCTTGCCGTCCGGCGAGAAGGTGTACTCGGAATCGTCGCCGAACGGCTTGCTCGGCACATCGCCGTCGATGTCGCGGCTGAGCAGAGTCGTCGCGCCGAGCGTGCCGTCGGCACCGACCCTGGCGGCGAACAGCTGCGAGCGGCTGCCGTTCGACCAGGTGTCCCAGTGACGGACGAACAGCTTGTCGAACAGCATGCCGGTGTTCTTCTGCGCGGCGAGCGCGTCGAACTTCTTCTTGCTGGCCGCGATGTCACCCTTGTCCTCGGTGAAGACGTCGAGCGAGAAGGCGATGCGCTGGCCGTCCGGCGACAGCACGAAGTTGTTGACCTCGAGCGGCAGATCGGAAACCTGCCGGGCCTCGCCGCCCTGCATCGGCAGGCGCCAGATCTGCTGGCTGCCGCCGCGCGCCGAGAGGAAGTACAGCGAGCGGCCGTCGGCGGACCAGCGCGGCGTGTCGTTCGAGATCCTGCCCGACGTCAGCGCGCGCGCCTGCCGGGTCGCGAGATCCATCAGCCAGATCTGCGTGATGCCCTTGTTGGCCTCGTAGTCGGTCGTGCGCAAGGTGTAGGCGAGCTGCTTGCCGTCCGGCGACAGGCGCGGGTCGGAAACGCGCTCGAGCATGACGAGATCGCGTGCGGTGATCGGCTGGGGCTTCATGGAAGGCGCGGCGACGGTGGAGAGCGACATCGTGGCGAGCAGCGCGCCGGCAAGCAATCGGGACATGGAAGCTCCGTGAGTCCGCCGCGTCTGGGGTGCGGCTTGAGGCAGGTGGCGATAGTAAACGCTGGCGTCGCGCCGGCACTGAGGAAAATCCCTTAACCACGGCTTCCGCCGATTTCACAGAACGGATTCGTATGGAGCTGTGCGAAATCTGTATGAATCCGTGAAATCTGTGGTTAGGCTTTTGCATGAACCGACCCGATCCGACTGCCGATTCCGGCACCTTCCTCGGCCATCCGAAAGGCCTCTACGTCTGTTTCCTGACCGAGATGTGGGAGCGCTTTTCGTTCTACGGCATGAAGGCGCTGCTGCTGCTGTACTTCATCAAGTACCACCGCTTCAGCGACGAACTCGGCTACAACCTGATCGGCGCCTACGGCGGGCTCGTCTACGCGGCGCCGGTGTTCGGCGGCATGGTCGCCGATCGCTGGCTCGGCATGCGCAAGAGCATCCTGCTCGGCGGCGTGCTGCTCTGCCTCGGTCATTTCGCGATGGCGATCGAAGGCCATCCGGCGCGCATCGTCGAGGGCCGCATCGTGCGCGACGCGGCGGCGCTGCAGGTCTTCTACTTCGCGCTGGCGCTGATCATCGTCGGCGTCGGCTTTCTCAAGGCCAATGTCTCGACGCTGGTCGGCCGGCTCTACGACGAACACGATCCGCGCCGCGAAGCCGGCTTCTCGATCTACTACGCCGGCATCAACGTCGGCGGCCTGTTCTCCGGCGTCGCCTGCGGCTGGCTGGCCGACACCTACGGCTGGAGTTATGGCTTCGGCGCGGCCGGCGTCGGCATGTTGTTCGGCCTGCTCAGTTTCGTGCTCGGCCAGCGCCATCTGCTCGGCCGCGCCGAGGCGCCGCAGCCGCGGCGCTTGCGCGAGCGATGGTTCGCCGGCATGTCGCGCGAATGGTGGATCTATCTGGCGACGCTCGGCGGTGTCGTCGTCGCCTGGCAGCTGATGCAGCGTCACTCGCTGATGCTGCGGATCGCCGGCCTGCCGGAGATGAGCGCGGTGCTGTGGGGCATGCATGCCATCGCCGCCGCGCTGCTGGCGTGGATCGCCTGGTTCCTCGTCGCGCGCTGCAAGCGCCGGCAACGGCAGCAGATGCTGGTGCTGCTCGTGCTCATCGTCTGCTGCCTGATCTTCTTCACGCTCTACGAGCAGACCTACGGCTCCTGGGTGCTGTTCTCCGACCGCGTGATGAACCGCGACACCGACTGGTTCGGCTGGCATTACCAGTGGACCGCCGAGCAGCTGACCTCGCTCGGCTCGCTGTTCATTCTCGTGCTCGCGCCGCTGTGCGCCTGGCTGTGGCCCTGGCTCGACCGCCGCGGGCTCAATCCGGGCAAGCCGATGAAGTCGGCGCTCGGCCTGATCGTCGCCGGCCTGTCGTTCGTGGTGCTGGTGTGGAGCACGCGCCATCCGCAGGCCAACGGTCTCACGGCGTTCTGGTGGTTCGTGTTCGCCTACTTCGTCCTGGAGGTCGGCGAGATGCTGTTGTCGCCGATCGGCCTCGCCGCGGTGACGGAGCTGTCGGTCGCAAGCGTGGTCGGCGTGATGATGGGCGCGTGGTGGCTCGGTACGGCGTACTCCGAGGTGCTCGCCGCCGCGCTCGGCAAGCTGTCGGCGCTCGACGTGCCGCAAGACGGCGCGATCATCGTCGCCGACGCCCTGGCCCGATACGACGCGCTGTTCGTCTGGTCGGCGAAGATCGGTGTCGGTGCCGGTCTCGTCATGCTCGCGCTCGTGCCGCTGCTCAAGCGCGGCATGCACGGCGTCCGGTAGGGCGCGTCAACGCGATGGCGCTTCAGTGCGGCGATTTGCGGCGCCGCCACAGCGCCGCGATGGCAAGCGGGCTGAGCAGTATGCCGAGTGCGCCGCCACCATCGCTTCCGCCTGAACCCGTCGTGCTGCCGCCCGTGGTCGATCCGCCGGTTGCCGCACCGTTGCAGTCGACCGCACTCGCCCTGCCGGGGTCCTTGCCGTCGAGACTCGTACAACCGCTGCTGCCGGCGAGTGCGGTCTGAAGCGTCGTGCCGGTACTGCTGGCTGCCGTCCAGGCACGGTCGAGACGTGCGAAGTAGTCGGGCTCGCCATTGCCCTGAGTCGGCGCGTCAGGATCACATGCCCCGTTGCCGCCGGACAAGGTGCCGACGATGCGCTTGTTCTGGTTCAGCAGTCCGGAGCCCGATGAACCGCCCTCCGTCGTGGCGGTCGACCAGTGCACCTCCCAGGTGTCGGCTTTGAAGCCTTGTGCGCAGCTCGTATCACTGTCGACGTCGGTGAAGCAGATGTCGTCCGCCGTCGTAGCGGTCTGCGTGTACAGGCTGATTTTCTTGTCGTCGCCGGCGGGATGGTGAATGACGGCGCCGGACGTTGGTGCCGTAGGGCTCACTTCCCATCCGTCGTAGTGGACGTTGTAGCTCGACGGTGGAGCGCTGGCGAGCTCGAACAGCAAAAAGTCCGTGACGCTCTTGCCGCTGGTACCGGAGAGCAAGGTCTTGCCGTGGATATTCTGCGTGACCGTTCCTGCCGTGCCGAGCGAGCATGCGGAGCGCTGAACGTTGAAGTAAGCAATCGTCTCCGTGACATTGTCGCCCCGACAGTGGTTCGCGGTGAGAACCAGTGCGCGGTCATCCTGGGCGGTGTTGTTGACCAGTGATCCCGAACAGAAAAAGCCCTCGCCGTCGATGATGACGGTCAGCAGCACGGTCGAGCGAATCTCGTCGCGATATGCGTTCCCGGCGGGGCAGGCGACGTTGATCTCGCACGCACCCGATTTGCCGGTGGCGCCTGGATAGCCCTTGGCCGCCGGGGTGCTGAAGTCACGGAACGCGTGGAATGCGCGCGCGGCGTGCAAAGAGAATGCCGATTTAACGTCGGTCGGCATGCGCGCTTCGAGTACGACTTCGTCACCGCGCGCAATCGGCGTGACGAAGCTGCCATTGTCGGCACTCGTGTATGGGCCCTGCACGTCGGCGCCGGCGCTGCCGTACAGGTAGAGTGCGGCGCCGGGCGGCAGCTGCAGCGAATCGAATGCGAAGCTGAGCGATTTTGCGCCGCTGGAGCCCACGCGCAGGCGCCAGCGCGCGATACCTGCTTCCGGCTGGTCCCAGGTGCCGCGACTCGTTCCGATGGCAAGGGGGGTGCCGACCGCGAACTGCAGCGGCCGGTGCTTTGCTTCGATCACGGCTGCCTTTACGGTGACAGGCGACAGCTCGACGAGCGCGACACCGGCGAGATCGTCGAGCGTCGGCGTGTAGGCATGGGCCAGACCGCAACACAGCAGTGACACGAACGTGATGAGGGCACGCACCGATCGATCCCCGAAAAGATGGCGAGCAACTGTAGCGGTTCGTCGCGACCGAGTTGTTTCCAATTGTCAGGCCGTGACGGCCGTCGGCGCTCAGGCGGTGGGCGGCGGTGGTTCGGCGGCGTCGATCAGCCGCAGGGCGGTGCCGTCGCCGAGCCGCAGCGCCGCCTCGCGCGCGCCGAGCTGCAGGACCACGCTGGCCAGCGCGCCATGGTCGTCGGCGACGGCATCGATGATTTCGCCGACCGCCTGCGTCTCGCCGGCCGCCAGCACGTCGCTGCCCGGCGCCGGCGGCGGGCCGTCGATGCGGGCGACGAACAGCCGCCGCTTGAGCTGGCCGAGATAATGCAGGCGCGCGACGATTTCCTGGCCGGTGTAGCAGCCCTTGCTGAAACTGATGCCATCCAGCAGATCGAGATTGGCCATCTGCGCGACGAAGTGATCGCGTGTTTCGGGCAGCACGAGCGGAATGCCGCCTTCGATGTCGGCGCGGCGCCACTGCGTGCCTTCGGCTTGCCGCAACGACGCTGGAATCTGCGGGCGCAGCGCGGCGATCGTCTCGCGTGAAGCGACGAGGCTGTAGCGCGGCCGCGCGCCGAGGCGGCGCACGACGGCGATGCCGCGCGCGTCGCGCGCGCACTGCAGCGGCGCCTGCGGCGCCGGCAGCCGCAGCGACGCCAGCAGCGCCGCCGCGTCGTCGCCGATCACGGCGAGCGCGTCGAGATCGTCGGCCCGGGCGAGCGTCACTTTCGAGCGCAGCACGAACAGCTTCAGCCGCGCTAGGGTCGCGTCGGCGATCGCGCGATGCAGCTCGATCAGGATGTCGTCGCCGGCGCGCAGCAGCGTGAGGACCGCGAGCATGCGGCCCTTCGGGCTGTTGTAGCTCGACAGCTGCGCCTGATGCTCGCTCAGCCTGCGCACGTCGTTGCTGAGCTGGCCCTGCAGGAAGGCATCGGCGTCGTCGCCGCCGACGCGCAGCCAGACACGTTCGGTGCTGTCGGTGACGAGCAGTTCGGGGGACAGCGTCATGGTCAAAAATGCTCCGCCTGCCGCGGTTTCCGGCATCGCGGCATGTCCGGACGACATACCTTCGTTGCGGGACCAGCGGGAAATTTGTCACACTATTATGGATGCATTGCTCGCATCCCCGGATGCACACCACGCATTTACGCGATGTCCCTCATGCCCGAAGATCCGCCAGCCGAGCCCGTGAAGTCCACGGAGACCGTTGCGCTCGCTGAGCTCTTGCGGCAGAACCCGCCGGAAACGGCGGTGCCCCCGGCAACGGCGCCGGTCCGGGAGATCGGCGGTCGCCGCGACGGCCCCGAGCCGACGCGCTACGGCGATTGGGAAAAGAACGGGCGTTGCATCGATTTCTGATCGTCTCGCGCCGCACACACGTCGCACCTCACGTCCCGAAGGGAGCCGGAATGACTACGAAAACACCCGCGCAAAGTCGCCCCTTGTCGCCGTTCATGCTGGGGCAGTACTACCGCTTCCAGTGGACCTCGCTGCTCAGCTTCGGCCACCGCATCACCGGCATCGGCCTGACCTTCGGCACCGCGCTGGTCGCGCTGTGGCTGATCGCGCTGGCCAGCGGCGTCGACACCTATGGCGCCGTCGCGCCGCATCTCAAGGCCTGGTACGGCCAGGCGCTGATGTTCGCCTGGACCTGGGCGTTGATGTACCACCTGTGCAACGGCATCCGTCACCTGTTCTGGGACATCGGCGTGGGCTTCGAGCTGAAGACCGCGCAGCGTTCGGGCACCTTCGTCGTGCTCGGCTCCATCGTTCTGACCGTGGCCGCCTGGGCGGTTGCGTACATCGCCTGAGGATCGCGTCATGGCCAAGACTTCCAAGGATCTCAAGTCGCCCCTGTCGCGCGCGCGCGGCCTCGGCTCGGCGAAGGACGGCGTCCATCATTTCTGGGTGCTGCGCATTTCGGCGCTCGCGCTGATCCCGCTGTCGCTGTGGTTCGTGTTCTCGCTGGCGCGGCTGGCGACCGGCCCGGCCGATTTCTACTCGGTGCAGCACTGGGTGTCGGCACCGTCGGTCGCCGTGACGCTGGTGCTGTTCCTCGCCACCGCGCTCTACCACTCGGTCCTCGGCGTGCAGGAAGTGATCCTCGATTACGCCGTCGGCTCGCTGCGCCTGACGTTGCTGCTCGCCTCCCAGTTCCTCCACGCGATCGTCGCCGCCGCCGGCATCTTCGCCGTGCTCAAGGTCGCGCTCGGTTAACGCAAGGATCATCACGAATGTCCGCTTACGAAATCGTTCACCACGAATACGACGCGATCGTCGTCGGCGCCGGCGGCGCCGGCCTGCGCGCGACGCTCGGCCTGGCCGAGGCCGGCCTGAAGACGGCCAACATCACCAAGCTGTTCCCGACGCGCTCGCACACCGTGGCGGCGCAGGGTGGCATCTCGGCGGCGCTCGCCAACATGGGCCGCGACGACTGGCGCTGGCACTTCTACGACACCGTGAAGGGCTCCGACTGGCTCGGCGACCAGGACGCCATCCAGTACATGACGCGCGAGGCGATTCCCGCGATCATCGAGCTCGAACACTACGGCGTGCCGTTCTCGCGCACGCCGGAAGGCAAGATCTACCAGCGTCCGTTCGGCGGCATGACCACCGAATTCGGCAAGGGCCCGCCGGCACAGCGCACCTGCGCCGCCGCCGACCGCACCGGCCACGCCATGCTGCACACGCTTTACCAGCAGTCGCTGAAGTGCAAGGCGCAGTTCTACATCGAGTACTTCGCGCTCGACCTGCTGATGGACGACGACGGTTCGTGCAAGGGCGTGCTCGCCTGGGACATGGCGACCGGCCAGCTGCATCGCTTCCGCGCGCATCTGGTGATCCTCGCGACCGGCGGTTACGGCCGTGCGTATTTCTCGGCGACCTCGGCCCATACCTGCACCGGCGACGGTGGCGGCATGGTGCTGCGCGCCGGCCTGCCGCTGCAGGATCTGGAGTTCGTCCAGTTCCACCCGACCGGCATCTACGGTTCGGGCTGCCTGATCACCGAAGGCGCGCGCGGCGAGGGTGGTTACCTCACCAACAAGTCGGGCGAGCGCTTCATGGAACGCTACGCACCGAGCGTCAAGGATCTCGCGCCGCGTGACATGGTCAGCCGCGCGATGGCGACCGAGATTCGCGAAGGCCGCGGCGTCGGCGAGGAAGGCGACCACATCCATCTGCATCTCGAGCACCTCGGGCCGGAAGTACTGCATCAGCGCCTGCCGGGCATCTCGGAATCGGCGAAGATCTTCGCCGGAGTCGACGTCACCAAGGAGCCGATCCCGGTGGTGCCGACCGTGCACTACAATATGGGCGGCATCCCGACGCTGTGGACCGGCGAAGTCGTCACCAAGCGCGACGGCAATCCGGACAGCATCGTGCAGGGCCTGATGGCGGTCGGCGAAGCGGCCTGCGTGTCGGTGCACGGCGCCAACCGCCTCGGCTCGAATTCCTTGCTCGACCTCGTCGTGTTCGGCCGCGCCGCGGCGATCCGTGCCGCCGAGCTGGTGAAGCCGGACACGCCGCACAAGAAGATTTCGAGTGCTTCGGAAGACAAGGCGCTGACGCGTCTCGACCGCTTCCGCAATGCCAGGGGCGGTACGCCGACGGCGAAGATCCGCCTCGACATGCAGAAGACCATGCAGAAGCACTGCGCGGTGTTCCGCGACGGTCCGACCATGCAGGAAGGCATCATCAAGCTGAAGTCGGTGATCGACAACTACGTGCAGGACGTCGGCGTTTCCGATCGCGGCATGATCTGGAACTCGGATCTGGTCGAAACGCTGGAGCTCGACAACCTGCTCGGCCAGGCGCTGTTGACCATCGTCGGCGCCGAGAACCGCAAGGAATCGCGCGGCGCGCACGCCCGCGACGACATCAAGGATCGCGACGACAAGGAATGGATCAAGCACACCATCGCATGGCGCACCGGCGACACGGACGTGCAGATCGACTACCGCCCGGTCCACATGCAACCGCTCGACAACGAGGTGGAACACATTCCGCCCGTTGCCCGCAAGTACTGATCCTCTAGCCAGGAAGAACCAGCCATGGCTCAGTTTTCTCTGCCGCAGAATTCGAAGATCGACAAGAAGGCCGGCAAGGTCTTCAAGGCGCCGGCCGGCGCCAGGAAGGTCAAGACCTTCAAGATCTACCGCTACGATCCGGAAACCAACGCGAACCCGCGCGTCGACACCTATGAAGTCGACATGGGCAGCTGCGGTCCGATGGTTCTCGACGCGCTGATCAAGATCAAGAACGAAGTCGACGCCACGCTCACGTTCCGCCGCTCCTGCCGCGAAGGCATCTGCGGTTCGTGCGCGATGAACATCGACGGCACCAACACGCTCGCTTGCATCAAGCCCTGCGACGAGATCAAGGGCGACGCCAAGGTCTACCCGCTGCCGCACATGCCGGTGGTCAAGGACCTGGTGCCGGATCTCACGCACTTCTACGCGCAGCTCGCCTCGATCGAGCCGTGGCTGAAGACCGACACGCCGGCGCCGACGCGCGAGCGTCTGCAGTCCGAAGAGGACCGCGCCAAGCTCGACGGCCTCTACGAGTGCATCCTCTGCGCCTGCTGCTCGACCTCGTGCCCGAGCTACTGGTGGAACGGCGACCGCTACCTGGGCCCTGCGATCCTCCTGCAGGCCTATCGCTGGCTGGTCGACTCGCGCGACGAAGCGACCGGCGAGCGTCTCGACGCGCTCGAGGATCCGTTCAAGCTGTACCGCTGCCACACGATCATGAACTGCTCGAAG
The DNA here is from genome assembly GCF_000474945.1 of Solimonas soli DSM 21787. Taxonomy (GTDB): domain Bacteria; phylum Pseudomonadota; class Gammaproteobacteria; order Nevskiales; family Nevskiaceae; genus Solimonas; species Solimonas soli. Next base: position 17,774 of record NZ_AXDW01000024.1, read on the forward strand.
ACCTGCCCGAAGGGACTCAATCCCGCCAAGGCGATCGCCGAGACCAAGAAGATGCTGGTCGAGCGCAAGCTCTGATCGCAGCGGGACTCAAAGACCGGGGCGGCTCTGCCGCCCTTGTCGTTTGTGGAGAGATGAATGAGCAAGGTCCTCACCCCGCCGTCCGCGCCGCGGCCGGTCCGCCGCCGCGGTCGCGCCGCCTCGCGACCATGAGTACGGAAGGCCGTCTGCGCTGGCTCTTGCGGCGCGGCATGAAGGAACTCGACGTGCTGATGGAGCGTTACTACGCGCAGCGCTGGCCGAGCGCGCCGCCGGACGAGAAGGCCGAATTCCTGCGCCTCGTCACGCTCGCCGAGGACCCGGACATCTGGGCCTGGACGATGGGCTATGCCGACGTACCCGCCGAATATGCCCTCATCATCGAACAGCTTCGCGTCTACCGTTGACCTGCGCCTGCGCCCTTCGCTGCGGGCGCTGCGCGTCATCTTCATCGTGCACGTGCTCTGCATCGGCCTGTTGCCGCTGGCCATGCAGCCGGGCATCGCCATGCTCGCGCTGGCCGGCGGTTTCGCCGCGTCGTGGTTCTGGCTGCGTCGCCATCCGGCGCTCGGCTTCGGCCCGCGCGCCATCACGCGCCTCGTCTGGCATGCCGACGGCAGCTGGAATCTGTTCTTCGGCGACAAGACCGGCAAGGCCGAGTTGCTGCCGCACAGCCTTGTCCATGCCTGGCTGCTGGTCCTCGACTTCCGCGCCGACAACGGCCGGCGCTATACACGGGTGATCGCCGGCGGCGAGGCCGACGCCGAGCCGCTGCGCCGCCTGCGGGCGCGTTTGCGCATGCCGGCCTGAAGCGGCCGGTGATCAGGGCGTGCGCGCGCCGGCGCACACCGCCGGCAAGGCGAGGGACGGATACAGCGCCATGAGCGAACAATAGCGAGGGAATCTGGAGCTGGACTGGGACGAGATGCTGCAGTTGCAGACCGTCAGCGACGATTGCGACCGCCGGTTCTACGTCAAGACCATCGGCTATCTGCGGGCAGCAGCATCATCGTCACGGCGCCGCTCGCCGACGGCAAGCGGGTGCTGGTGCGCGAAGGCCGGGCATTCACGGCGCGTGCCTTCGCCGGCAACCGGGCGGTCGCCTTCAGCTGCACGCTGCTGCGCGTCTGCACGCATCCGTGCGCCTATCTGCATCTCGGCTATCCCGAGCAGTTCAGGCGCGTCACCGTGCGCAAGGCGTACCGCGTGCCGGTCCACCCCGAAGGCACGGTGACGACGGCGACCGCCGGTGGTTCGCCGCGCGTGGCCTCGGTGCGCCTGATCGATCTCAGCGTCACCGGCGCCCTGCCCGAGGCCGGCGGGCCGTTCGCGCAGCCGGGCGAGCGCGTCGGCCCGAGTGCGCGGCTGCCGCTCGAAAGCATGGAAGCCCTGCCGGTCGCCGTGTTCGGCACGTGCGCGGCGTCGCCGAGTCAGGCGCCGACGATGGCGGCGGCTGCCGCATCGGTCTGGAGTTCGAGGCGCTCGACACCACTTCGCAGCTGGCCTTGCGCGCCTTCGTCTGCGAGCAGAGGTTCAAGCTCGGCACGGCCTGAACGGGGCCGCTATGCGCGGCCGGGCAGGATCGTCGGCCGGGCTTCCGGCAGCGTGTCGGGATAGTCGAGCGTGTAGTGCAGGCCGCGCGATTCCTGGCGCGCCAGTGCCGAGCGCACGATGAGGTCGGCGCAGCGCACCAGATTGCGCAGTTCGAGCAGGTCGGCGTTGATGCGGTAATTGCCGTAGAACTCGTCGATTTCCTGCTTCAACAGCTGCACGCGATGCAGGGCGCGCTGCAGGCGCTTGCTGGTGCGCACGATGCCGACGTAGTCCCACATGAAGGTGCGCAGCTCCAGCCAGTTGTGGCTGACGACGACGTCCTCGTCGGAATCGGTGACGCGGCTTTCGTCCCAAGGCCGCAGCTGCGTCGGCATCTCGCGCTGTGGCAGCCGGGCGATCAGGTCTTCGGCGGCGGCCTTGGCGAACACCAGGCATTCGAGTAGGGAATTGGAGGCCAGGCGGTTGGCGCCGTGCAGGCCGGTGCAGGCCACTTCGCCGATCGCGTAGAGGCCGTCGACGTCGGTGCGCGCGGCCAGGTCGGTGACGACGCCGCCGCAGGTGAAGTGCGCCGACGGTACCACCGGGATCGGCTGCCGGCAGATATCGAGGCCGAGCGACAGGCAATGCGCGTGGATGCTCGGGAAGTGATGCAGGATGAAGTCGGCCGGCTTGTGCGTGATGTCGAGATAGACGTAGCGCAGGCCGAGGCGCTTCATCTCGTGGTCGATGGCGCGCGCGACGATGTCGCGCGGCGCCAGTTCGCCGCGCGCATCGAAGCGCGGCATGAAACGCTCGCCGGCGCTGCCGTCGGCATTCGGCAGGCGCAGCAGCGCGCCTTCGCCGCGCAGCGCCTCGGAGATCAGGAAATTGCGCGTGTCGCGATGGTAGAGCGTGGTCGGATGGAACTGCATGAATTCCATGTTGGCGACGCGGCAGCCGGCGCGCCAGGCCATGGCGATGCCGTCGCCCGAGGCGCCGTGCGGATTGCTCGAATACAGGTAGACCTGGTTGGCGCCGCCGGTCGCCAGCACCACGGCCTTGGCGCGGTGCGTGCTGACGCGGCCGCTCGGAATGTCGTACAGGTAGGCGCCGAGAACGCGCGGCTGCGGTCGCGACTCGCGGTCGACGATGAGGTCGACGGCGCTGCAGAACTCGCGGATGCGGATGTTCGGGTGCGCGGCGGCGAGCGCGGCGAGCGTGGTTTCGACGGCGCGGCCGGTGGCGTCGGCGGCGTGCACGACGCGGCGATGGCTGTGGCCGCCCTCGCGCGTCAGGTGCAGGCGCGTGCCGCGTTCCTCGCCGTCCTCCTGCGTGAAGGCGACGCCCTGTTCGAGCAGCCACGCGATGCCTTCCGGGCCGCCTTCGACGGTGAAGCGCACGGCGGCCTCGTCGCAGAGCCCGGCGCCGGCGATCAGCGTGTCGCGGACGTGATTCTCGGTGGAGTCGTCGGCATCGAAGACCGCCGAGATGCCGCCCTGCGCCCACAGCGTGCTGCCGGACTGCAGGCTGGTCTTCGACACGACGACCACGCGGTGGCCGGCCTTGGCGAGGCGCAACGCACACGACAAACCGGCCGCGCCGCTGCCGATCACCAGGACTTCCACTTCATTCATGGCGCGTTTGGGGGGTCAGGGAGATACAATGGCGGACTTTTTGCGCCGTCCGGCCCTGCTGCGGGCCGCCCGCACGACGCGGTTGGCGCGAATCGTTGTTCTGAACGGACGGGAGTTTAACGGTTTCGCTGTCGTGAAGCCGCAATGAAGGGCCTGTTAACGCCAATCGCATCGCTGTGGCCGAGTCCGTTTTGCCGCAGCGCAGGGAATTGAGGAGTGCCGTGTACTTGACCGTACACAAACGACGAATGACGCCGCGATGCGGCAAAACGGGCCGGTCCCTTCGGGATGCCGTCTGGCAAGCCGCCATGCGGCGTTGCGAGCCGCTTCTTGGGGATCACCCAAGTGCGCGTCTCGCGCCTTGCTTGGCGGCTTGCCAGACGGCACCACAGCGACGCGATTGGCGTTAACAGGCCCTTGCATGAGCGAAACGAGTACCGACGAACAGCTGGTGGTGCGCGCGCAGGCGGGCGACCAGCGCGCATTCGAGCTGCTCGTGCGCAAGTACCAGCACAAGATCGTCCAGCTGGTCAGCCGCCTGGTCGGCGACGGCGACGCACCGGACGTCGCCCAGGAAACCTTCATCCGCGCCTGGCGCGCGCTCAACGGCTTCCGCGGGCAGTCGGCGTTCTACACCTGGCTGTATCGCATCGGCATCAATACCGCGAAGAACTACATCGTCTCGCGCGGCCGCCGGCCGGCCGATCAGGACATCGACGTCGCCGACGCGGAACTGTATGGCCATACCGAGCATCTAAGTGACGTCGAGACGCCGGAAGCGGCGCTGCTCACCGACGAGATCCGCAAGGCGGTTGCGGAAACGATCGCCAGGCTGCCGCCCGATCTGCGCAAGGCCATCACGCTGCGCGAGCTGGAAGGCCTGTCATACGAGGAGATCGCCGAGGTCATGGATTGCCCGATCGGTACGGTCCGCTCGCGCATCTTCCGCGCCCGCGAGGCGATCGACGTGGTGCTCAAGCCGCTGCTCGGCTGAGCGACCGTATCGACCGATCGTCTTGCGTAACGGAACTTTTTCGGATTTTTGAGGTTAAGGTTATATTCAGGCCGCCCAGGTCCCCGGGCCAGGTGTATCGAATGTCGCAAGAATCGCTGTCCGCTCTGCTCGATGGTGAGTGTTCCGATCAGGAGCTCGATGCCCTGCTCGAGGCGCTCGATCGCTCGCCCGAACTCATGGGAAGCTGGAGCCGCCTGCATGCCGCCCGCGAGGCGCGGGCCGGCCTGCGGGTCCGCCGGCTCGACATCACCGCCGCCGTCATGGCGCGGCTCGACGAGGCGCCGGACGCACCGCGTGCCAAGGTCGTCGAGCTGGCGAGCCGGCGCAAGCCGCTGGCCTGGCGTCCGCTCGCCGGGCTCGCGGCGGCCGCGTCGGTCGCCGCCGTCGCGGTGACGCTCGGCTTCAACTTCGGCACCGTGCCGGCGGCCGGCAACGGGCCGGTCGAAACGGCCTCGGCGCCGGCGGCGGCCCTGCAGCCGGTCGCGCTGAGCGCCGCCAATGATGCCGGCGGCAATGCGCAGATCGACGACGACCTGCGCAACTACATGATCGAGCACAGCAACACGCTGGCCGAGCGTGGCGTCGGCGGGGCTCTGTCGTACGCGCGCTTCGCCGCCCGCACGGCGGACGAGGCCTATGTGCAGCCCGTGTCCATGACGGCGAGCGGCGGGTCGCGCTGATGCGTCAAATCGCGGTCATCGGGCTCGCCGCCGGCTGGAGCCTCTCCGCCGCTGCGGCCGATCCGGCCGACTGGCTCGCCAAGATGAGCGACGCCGCGCGCACCGCGAATTACCAGGGCGTCATCGTCTACCAGACGCAGGATCGTCTCGAGACGATGCGCGTCGTGCACCGCTACAAGAACGGCGACGAGGTCGAGCGCGTGCAGACCCTGACCGGCGCGCCGCGCGAGATCCTCAAGCAGGGCAACCAGGTCATCTGCCTGCTGCCGAAGGACCGCAAGGTCACCCTGGAACTGCCTACGCCCAAGGCGCTCTTCCCGGGCCTGACGCCGGAGCGCGTCGCGCAGATCGCCCGCTACTACGATTTCCAGGACGTCGGCCAGGCGCGCATCGCCGGCCGCATGTGCCGCGGCATCACCATCGCGCCGCGCGACCAGTTCCGCTACGGCTACGAGATCTGGGCCGACGCGGCGTCCGCGGTACCGGTCAAGGTCAACCTCATCGGCCGCGACAGCCGCGTGATGGAGCAGCTGATGTTTACCGAGATCGAATTCCCGAAGACGATCCCGGACAGCGCGCTGCAGACCGAGCTCGATCCGAAGCAGTTCCAGAAAGTCACGCGCATGGTGCAGGACCCGCAGCCCTTCGACGACAAGGCGACGGCCGCCGACATGCAGTTCGCCAACCTGCCGCCCGGCTATCACGTGACGATGCGCGACGTGCGGGCGACCGCCGACGGGCAGGGCATCGTCGAGCATCTGCTGCTGTCCGACGGCCTGTCGGCGATCTCGGTGTTCAGCGCGCGGCGCAAGGTGCCGGCGCAGGCCTTCCAGGGCGCCTCGCAGATCGGCGCGCTGCACGCCTACGGCCGCGTGGTCGGCCAGGTCCACATCACCGTCGTCGGCGAGGCGCCGTCGGAGACGGTGCGCCTGATCGGCGAGAACGTGCAGCCCGCGCCGTCGGCCCCGGTGCCGGCGATCGACGGTGACGGCGGCGACGCGCCGGCGCACTGACGCATCCGGCGCGCCGCGCAGCGTTTGATATTCCGCGGCGAATCCTTTGAAATTCGGGGTATTCTGCGCGGCACGCCGCCGTGCACCCGGAGTCTTTCGATGAAGCTTGCCGCCGTCCTGCGGCTGTCCCTGGTCTGTGCCCTGACGGTGCTCGCCGCGTGCAAGCGCGAGGACGGCGCGGCGCCGATGACCGGCTACCCCGATTTCGCCGATCTCGTCGAGCGCGTGTCGCCGTCGGTCGTCAACATCAGCACGGTGCCGGCCGACCTGCCGCAGGAGCAGGCGCGCGCCGATACGTCCGCGGACAACGACGACGCCCTGAAGAGCGCGCCGGAGTGGTTCAAGCGTTTTCTCGAAGAGCACCCGGAAGAAAGCCCCGGCAACGGCGAGGACGGCAGTGACGGCGATGGCCTGCCGCCGGGCCCGCAGTCACTGGGCTCCGGCTTCATCCTATGGGACGACGGCTATGTGCTCACCAACTTCCACGTCGTGCGCGACGCCAAGGAAGTGATCGTGCGCCTGCTCGATCGTCGCCAGTACACCGCCCAGGTGGTCGGCAGCGACGAGGCGACCGACGTCGCGCTGCTGAAGATCGAGGCCAAGGATCTGCCGGTCGTGAAGATCGGCGACGCCTCGAAGCTGCGCCCCGGCCAGTGGGCACTGGCGATCGGCTCGCCGTTCGGCTTCGACTACTCGGTGACCGCCGGCATCATTTCGGCGAAAGGCCGCGCGCTCATCACCGAGCAGTACGTGCCGTTCATCCAGACCGACGTGGCGATCAACCCGGGCAATTCCGGCGGGCCGCTGTTCAACCTGGCCGGCGAAGTGATCGGCATGAACTCGCAGATCTACTCGCAGTCCGGCGGCTACCAGGGCCTGTCGTTCTCGATCCCGATCGACGTCGCCGCCAAGGTCGCGCGGCAGATCAAGGAGCAGGGCAAGGTCACGCGCGGCTGGCTCGGCGTCGTCGTCCAGGAAGTCGACCGCGATCTCGCCCAGCAGGCGCGCATGGACAAGCCGGAGGGCGCGCTGGTGGCGCGCGTGCTGGCCGACAGCCCGGCCGCCAAGTCCGGCATTCGCGAGGGCGACATCATCCTCAGCTACAACGGCCAGGAGCTGCCGAGCTCGACGGCGCTGCCGCCGATGGTCGGCATCACCGATCCGGGCCAGATCGCCACGCTGCAGGTCCTGCGCGACGGCAAGTCGTTGACCGTCAAGGTCGACGTCGGCGCGCTGGCGCCCGGCGGCAGCGGCGACCAGCTCGATCTGCCGGATACGCCGAAGGTGCCGCCCGGGCCGCTCGGCCTCGTGGTGCGCTCGATGACGCCGGGCGAACGCAGCAAGGCGCAGGTCGTCAGCGGCGGCGTGCTGGTGAGCTCGGTCGGCGAAGGCCCGGCGATGCGCGCCGGCGTGCGCGCCGGCGACGTGCTGCTGCAGATTTCCGGACAGGAGATCGACACGCCGGATCGCCTGGCGATCGTCGTCGGCCGCCTGACGCCGGGATCGAGCGTGCAGCTGCTCGTGCAGCGCCGCGGCGCGCCGCTGTTCCTGACGCTCGACGTGCCGGGCGCGGCACCGAATTCGTGACGGCGGACGGCCCGGCGCCACGCTGGCTGCTGCTTGGCCGGCCGGACTGCCATCTCTGCGAGGAATTCGAGGCCGCGCTGCGCGAACATCTCGGCGCGCGGCCGTTCGTGCTCGAGCAGGCCGGCGTCGACGCGCGCGGCGAGTGGCGCATGCGCTACGGGACGCGCATCCCGGTGCTGCTCGACGAAGACGGCCGCGTGCTCGCCGAAGGCATCTTCGACGCCGCCGCCTTCGATCGGGCCTGCGCAGCGAAAAGCCGTTAAACGCTATACTTGCGGTTTGTTTACGCCCCCTTAGCTGCCGTCGCCATCCCGGGCGGCGACTTTCGACTTGCAACCTGGTATCCGCTTCTCCGTGCGCCTCGATCACATCCGCAACTTCTGCATCATCGCGCACATCGACCACGGCAAGTCGACGCTCGCGGATCGCTTCATCCAGCTCACCGGCGGCCTCGAGGCGCGCGAGATGCAGGCGCAGGTGCTCGACAACAATCCGATCGAGCGCGAGCGCGGCATCACCATCAAGGCGCAGGCGGTGCAGCTGCACTACCGCGCGAAGAACGGCGAGCTCTACCAGTTCAATCTGATCGACACGCCCGGGCACGTCGACTTCAGCTACGAAGTCAGCCGCTCGCTGGCCGCCTGCGAGGGCGCGCTGCTGGTCGTCGACGCTTCGCAGGGTGTCGAGGCGCAGTCGGTCGCCAACTGCTACACCGCGCTAGAACAGAACCTCGAAGTGCTGCCGGTGCTGAACAAGATCGACCTGCAGAACGCCGAGCCCGAACGCGTCTGCGACGAGATCGAGCAGGTCATCGGCATTCCGGCCAGCGACGCGCTGCGCATCTCGGCCAAGACCGGCCTCGGCGTGCCGGACGTGCTGGAAGCCGTCGTCGAAAAGCTGCCGCCGCCGAAGGGCGATCCGGACGGCAAGCTGCAGGCTTCGATCGTCGATTCGTGGTTCGACAACTACCTCGGCGTGGTCTCACTGGTGCGCATCTACAACGGCTCGGTGAAGAAGGGCCAGAAGATCCGCGTGATGTCGACGGGCAAGGACTACGAGATCACCATGCTCGGCGTCAATTCGCCCAAGCGCGTGTTCAAGGATCAGCTCGGGTGCGGCGAGGTCGGCTTCATCGTCGCCGGCATCAAGGACATCTTCGGCGCGCCGGTCGGCGACACGCTGACCCTGGCGAGCCAGCCCTGCGAGGAGCTGCTGCCGGGCTTCCGCCAGGTGCAGCCGCGCGTGTTCGCCGGCATGTTCCCGGTCGACGCCGACGACTTCGAGGACTTCCGCGAGTCGCTGCAGAAGCTGCGCCTCAACGACTCGGCGCTGCAGTTCGAGCCGGAGAATTCGACGGCGCTCGGCTTCGGCTTCCGCATCGGCTTCCTCGGCATGCTGCACATGGAGATCGTGCAGGAGCGCCTGGAGCGCGAATACAACCTCAACCTGATCACCACGGCGCCGTCGGTGGTGTACGAGGTCGAAAAGAACGACGGCGAAGTCATCAAGGTCGACAACCCGGCCGAACTGCCGGAGCCGGGCTTCATCAAGGAACTGCGCGAGCCGATCATCAACGCCCGCATCCTGATGCCGCCGGACTACGTCGGCCCGGTGATGCAGCTGTGCATGGAAAAGCGCGGCGTGCAGAAGAACCTGCGCTATCTCGGCAGCCAGGTGCAGATGGAAGTCGAGATGCCGATGGCCGAGGTCGTGCTCGATTTCTTCGACCGCCTGAAGAGCGTGTCGCGCGGCTACGCGTCGTTCGAGTACGAATTCGTGCGCTTCGAGGCCGCCGATCTGGTCAAGCTCGACGTGCTGGTCAACGGTGACAAGGTCGACGCGCTGGCCTCGATCGTGCATCGCGACAACGCCTATCCGCGCGGCCGCGATCTGTGCGAGCGCATGCAGGAAGTGATTCACCGGCAGATGTTCGACATCGCCATCCAGGCGGCGATCGGCGCCAAGATCATCGCGCGCAGCACGGTCAAGGCGCTGCGCAAGGACGTCACCGCCAAGTGCTACGGCGGCGACACCTCGCGCAAGAAGAAGCTGCTGGAGAAGCAGAAAGAGGGCAAGAAGCGCATGAAGCAGGTCGGCTCCGTGGAGATTCCGCAGGAAGCCTTCCTGGCGGTGCTCGGCGTCGACAAAAAGAAGTAGGCTGCCGCGCGGACACGCATTCCACAGACTCGCTTATACGGACACGGACAAGCCATGCAGGGCATACACTGGGATTTCGCCGTCATCCTGACGGTGCTGACGCTGATCACCGGCATCGTCTGGCTGCTCGACAAGCTCTGGCTCGGGCCCCGGCGCCGTGCCCGGCTGGCGGTCGACGCGGTCGACAAGCCGAGCAGCTTCGTCGACTTCTGCCGCTCGTTCTTCCCGGTGATCTTCGTCGTGCTGATCCTGCGCTCGTTCATCGCCGAGCCGTTCCGCATTCCCTCCGGCTCGATGATCCCGACCCTGCTGGTCGGCGACTTCATCCTCGTCAACAAGTTCACCTACGGCCTGCGCGACCCGGTCTTCCATCACAAGTTCGTGAAGATGGGTGAGCCGCAGCGCGGCGACATCGTGGTGTTCCGCTGGCCGGTCGATCCGAGCAAGGACTTCATCAAGCGCATCATCGGCCTGCCGGGCGACCACATCGTCTATCGCAACAAGCAGCTGTTCGTGAACGGCGAGGCGGCGCCCCTCGATGCCGACGGCGTGTACCCGGTGCCGGGCTTCCCGTCGGTGATGTACCGCATGGACGAGCATCTCGGCGACGTCGAGCACAAGATTCTCGTCAACCCGGACCGTCCGGCCGACGACTTCGAGTTCATCGTGCCGCCGGGCGAGTATTTCGCGATGGGCGACAACCGCGACAACTCCGAGGACAGCCGCCGCTGGGGCACGCTGCCGGAACGCAATCTGGTCGGCAAGGCCTTCTTCATCTGGATGTCCTGGGATGCCGAGAACACGCGCGTCGATTTCTCGCGCATCGGCAACAGCGTCCGCTAAGCTAGGCCGCGCGCCGTTCGCGACGGTTATCAAGGGAGGGGGTCGCCATGCCATCTTTGCAGCGCCAACGCGGTCTCGGCCTGTTCGGCCTGGTATTCGTGCTCGCGGTGATCGCGTTCCTGGCGATCGTCGGCGTGAAGACCGTGCCGATGTACCTGAACCAGATGAAGGTCGCCTCGGCGATGAGCAAGATAGCGGCCGACCCGGAGAACGCCAACGCCGATCCGCTGACGATCCGCAAGGATCTGCAGAAGTACTGGGACATCGACGACGTCGAGTACCTGTCGGTCAACGACGTCAAGATCAAGCGCACCGATCGCGGCCGTTTCATCAGCTACGACTACGAGGCGCGCGAGCGGCTGTTCTACAACATCTACATCGTCATCCACTTCGCGGACGACGTGCCGCTCGCCAACGTGCAGTCTTGACCGCAGTCGTCCAGAATCTGCAACGCCGGCTCGGCTACCGATTCCAGGATCCGGCGCTGCTGACGCAGGCGCTGACGCATCGCAGCGCCGGCTACGCCAACAACGAGCGGCTCGAATTCCTCGGCGACGCGCTGGTCAATTTCGTCATCGCCGAGGCCCTGTACCGGGTCCGCCGCGGCGATGAGGAAGGCGCCCTGTCGCGCCTGCGCGCGAGCCTCGTGCGCGAGGAGACGCTGGCCGAGCTGGCGCGCGGCCTCGAACTCAGCGATGCCTTGACGCTCGGCGAGAGCGAGCTGAAATCCGGCGGCTACCGCCGCGCCTCGATCCTCGCCGACGCCTTCGAGGCCGTGCTCGGCGCCGTCTATCTCGACGGCGGGTTCGAGGCGGCGCGGCAGGTCTGCGAGCGCCTGTTCGCCGCGCTGCTCGGCGACCTGCCGGATGCCGATACGCTCAAGGACGCCAAGACGCGGCTGCAGGAATGGCTGCAGGCGCGCGCCCGTCCGCTGCCGCTCTACGAGGTGATCGAGGAAAGCGGACCGCCGCACCGCCGGCGTTTCCACGTGCGGGCCAGCCTCACCGACGCCGAACTGGCCGCCGACGCGCACGGCTCGAGCCGCCGCGCCGCCGAGCAGGACGCCGCGCGGCACTTACTGCAAAGCCTACAATCTGCCCATGCATAGCGGCATCGTTTCCATCGTCGGTCGGCCCGCCGCGCAGGCGCTGAGCGCCTGCGGGCCATTGGTAATCGGGGCTTTCCTCTACGTTGGGCCGATGCGGGCGGCGCCGAGGATTGATCATGCATAGCGGCATCGTTTCCATCGTCGGTCGGCCCAACGCGCAGGAGCAAAGCAACTGCGGGCCATTGGTAATCGGGGCTTTCCTCTACGTTGGGCCGATGCGGGCGGCGCCGAGGATTGATCATGCATAGCGGCATCGTTTCCATCGTCGGTCGGCCCAACGTAGGGAAATCCTCCCTGCTCAATGCGCTCGTCGGGCGCAAGGTCAGCATCGTCTCGCACAAGCCGCAAACCACGCGGCATCGCATCCAGGGCGTCGTCAATCGCGAGGGCGGGCAGATCGTCTTCGTCGACACGCCGGGCCTGCACCGCCGCGAGACGCGCAAGCTGAATCGCGTGATGAACGAGCAGGCCGCGGCCAGCCTCTACGACATCGATCTGATCGTTTTCGTCGTCGAGGCGAACCGCTGGACCGAGGAAGATGCGGCGGTGCTGCAGCGGCTCGAAGGGCTCGGCACGCCGGTCGGCCTCGTCGTCAACAAGATCGACCGCATCGCCGACAAGGCAGCGCTGCTGCCGGAGTTGCAGAAGCTCACGGCGATGCGCGACTACGCCTTCGTGGTGCCCTTGTCCGCGCTCAAGCGCAACAACGTCGACGCCCTGCTCGGCGAGCTGTTCCAGCGCCTGCCGGAAGGGCCGCCGCTGTATCCCGAGGACCAGATCGTCGGCTACGACGACGCCTTCCTGGTGGCCGAGCTGGTGCGCGAGAAGCTCACGCGCAACCTGCACCAGGAGCTGCCGTACTCGCTCACGGTCGGCGTCGAAAGCTACGAGCGCGAAGGCCGGCTCGATCGCGTCGAGGCGGTGATCTGGGTCGAGCGCGAAGGCCAGAAGAAGATCGTCATCGGCGAAGACGGCGAGACGCTCAAGCAGGTCGGCACCAGCGCGCGCCGCGAGCTCGAACGCCTGCTCGGCCGCAAGGTCTTCCTCAAGCTCTGGTGCCGCGTGCGCGAGAACTGGAGCGACGATCTGAAGGCGCTGAAACAGTTCGGCCTGACCGGCGAATAGCGGACCGGCCTTCGGCGATGCGTGCCCGCGTCACGCTCGAACCTGCGTATCTCCTGAACCGTCGTCCGTACAGCGACAGCAGCCTGCTGCTCGAGGCGATCACCCGCGGGCACGGACGCATCGGCCTGGTCGCGCGCGGCGCGCGCGGCGCCAAGTCGAAGCTGCGCGGCCTGCTGCAGCCGTTCGCGCCCCTGCTGCTGAGCTGGAACGCGAGCGGCGAGCTGGCGACGCTGAGCGCCGCCGAAGCGGCGGGACCGCCGCTGCTGCTGGCCGGCGAGCGGGTGTTCTTCGGCTGGTATCTCAACGAGCTTCTCCTGCGCCTGCTGCAACGCCAGGACGCGCATGCGGCCCTGTTCGACGCCTATGCGCTCGCCGTACAGCAGTTGCCGGGCGCGGCGACGCAGGCCGAGGACGCCCTGCGCATGTTCGAGAAGACGCTGCTCGCCGAGATCGGCTACGGCCTGCTGCTGCCGGACGATCTCGATGCGGCGCAGCGCTACCACTACGACGCCGACGCCGGACCGCAGCCGGCGGCGTCCGATGCGCCGCAGGCCTACGCCGGCGCCAGCCTGATCGCCCTGCGCGACGAGCGGCTGGCGACGGCCGAGGCGCGCCGCGACGCACGCCGCCTGCTGCGCGCCGCGCTCGCCGCGCAGCTCGGCAGCAAGCCCCTGCAGACGCCGCTGCTGATGCGCGAGATGCGCGAGGCGCAGGACGCGGGCTGAAGGCGCGCATCGCCTAAAATGCCCGCGCTCGCCGCCGTCCCGCCAAGGAAGCTCATGCCTGCCCGCCGCGCTGTCCCCGCCATCCGCCTCGGCGTCAACGTCGACCATGTCGCGACCATCCGCCAGGCGCGCGGCACGCCGTATCCCGATCCGGTCGAGGCCGCCAGACTGGCGCTCGCCGCCGGCGCGGCGAGCATCACCGTGCATCTGCGCGAGGATCGCCGCCATATCCAGGACCGCGACGTCGCCGCGCTGGTGGCGCACGACCGCGGCATCGTCAATCTCGAGATGGCGGTCAGTGAGGAGATGCTGCGACTGGCGTCGTCATGGAAGCCGGCCTGCGTGTGCCTGGTACCGGAGAAGCGCGAGGAGCTGACGACCGAAGGCGGCCTCGACGTCGCCGGCCAGCTCGACGCCGTGCGTGCCGCCTGCGCGCGGCTGGCGCGCGCCGGCAGCCGGGTCGCGCTGTTCATCGACGCCGATCCGCGGCAACTGAAGGCGGCGAAGCTGAGCGGGGCGCCGCACCTGGAAATCCACACCGGCCGCTATGCCGAAGCGCGCGGCCGCGCGCAGGCCGCCGAGCTGAAGCGCATCGCCGCCTTCGCGCGCGCCGCGCGCAAGGCCGGCTTCGAGGTGCATGCCGGGCACGGGCTGACGCTCGACAATGTCGCTCCGATCGCGCGCATCGCCGACATCGTCGAGCTGAACATCGGCCATGCGATCGTCGCGCGCGCCTTGACCGTCGGTCTGCCGGCCGCCGTCGCCGAGATGCGGCGGGCGATGCACGAGGCGCGCCGCACGTGAAGGCCGCCGCCAGAAAGGCCGTCGCGCCGCGCGCGCGGGCGGCGCGTGCGCCGGCCGCCCCGGCCGCCATCTACGGCATCGGCGTCGACGTGCTGCGCGTCGAACGCATGCAGAAGCTGCTCGACAAGCACGGCAGCAAATTGCTGCTGCGACTCTTGGCGCCGCGCGAGCTGCGCGAGGTCAAGGCGCGCAGCAATCGCGCGCGGGCGCTGGCCATGTGCTGGGCGGCGAAGGAAGCCTTCCTCAAGGCCCTCGGCACCGGCTTCGACGGCATCGGCTGGAAGGAAGTCGGCGTGGTGCGCGAACCGAACGGCCGGCCGGTCCTCATCTTCGACCGCAAGATGAAGGCCCGGCTGCGGCAGCTCGGCGTCGGCGCCGCGCACCTCTCGCTGAGCGACGACGGTGGCATCGTCTGCGCCTACGTGGTCGTCGAGCGCGGCGCCTAGCAGGTCCGGCCGCGGCTCCTGCGCGCCTGCACGTCGAGCATGTCGTGGTCGCCGGGGCTGTAGCGCTCGCCGCTGAGCGCCGCCATCGCCGCGCCGACCGCGGTCGCCACCCAGCCCCGCTCGTTCGACCAGTACTGCGCGCTCGTCACCCGCACGCGCAGCAGCGCCAGCTGCGGATCATGGCGGCCATGCGGGAACCAGGGCCGGTAGGCCGGCGACCACAGCTGGTCGATCCGCGACTCGTCCTGCGTCAGGGTCGCCACGCCGGAAACCGAGACGTAGGTTTGCCGGCGCGGCGAGGCGTAGGCGAGATTGACGTGCTGCTCGCGCTGGATCTGCGCGACTTTCGGCGAATCCTTGGCGGTGAAGAACCAGAGATCGCCATCGCCGCCGTCGACCTTGATGGTCGCCAGCGGCCGGCTGACGAGGTGGCCGTCGGCGTCCAGCGTGGTCAGCATGGCGACTTCGACGTCCTCGATCAGATCCCAGAGGCGGGCTTCGCTCATGGCCGTCGCTCAGGCCGCCAAGCTGTGCTTGAGCTTGCGCATCTGCTCGTGCGACGCCTTTACCTTCGGCCAGTACGCTTCGAGGACGCTGCGCGCCCCGGCGTCCTCGCAGTCGGCGATCGCCTTGCGGACCTCGGCGATCAGCCGGTCCTCGGTTTCCTCGAGCTGGCCGACGTAGAGCCGTGCCTCGTGCTTCGACAGCTTGGCGGCGACATCGGTGTAGGTCTTGCGGATCGCGCCGGCAATGGTGCCATTGCGCGGCGGTTCGGCGCCTTCGGCGCGCAGGCGCGCGGACAGGCCGGCGATCAGCTCGCGCTTGGCGCTGGCCATCTGCGCGAAGGTCGTGCGCAGGCCGGCATCCTGCACGTGCTGCTGGGCGTCGTCGTAGAACTGCGCGCCGTCGCGTGCGATCTCGACGATGTCCTTCAGGTAGTGATTGCGGTTCATATCGTGCTCCTGGTCGGCGACGGCTTTGGAGAGAAAATGCCAGCGGCGAGCCGTCGGGGCGCCGTCGGCAGCGGGTGCCGGTTCGCTGTGTCGCCGCTCAGGGCGACATCAGCGAACCGCCGTTGATGTGGAGAATCTGGCCGGTGACATACGAGGCGTCGTCGCAGGCCAGATAGACGTAGGCCGGCGCCACCTCGGCCGGCTGGCCCGGCCGCTTGAGCAGGGTGTCCTGGCCGAACGTCTCGACTTTCTCCGGCGTGAAGGTCGAGGGAATCAGCGGCGTCCAGATCGGCCCCGGCGCGACGGCGTTGACGCGGATGCCGCGCGGCGCGAGCTGACTCGCCAGCGAGAACGTGAAGGCCTGGATCGCGCCCTTGGTCGCCGAGTAATCGACGAGCGCAGGGTTGCCGCGCGCGCCGGTCACGGAACCCGTATTGATGATCGCGCCGCCGCGCGGCAGGTGCGGCAGCGCCGCCTGCGTCAGATACAGCATGGCGAACAGGTTGGTGCGGAAGGTGCGTTCGAGCTGATCCGGCGTGATGTCGGCGAGCGCCGGCTGCGGATGCTGTTCGCCGGCGTTGTTGACGAGCACGTCGAGCCGGCCGAACTGCCGCACCACGGCGTCGACGACGCGCCGCGCCGCATCCGGCGCGCCGAGATCGGCGGCGAGCGTCATGCAGCGCCGGCCTTCGGCTTCGACCCGATGCCGCGTGGCGAGCGCATCGTCGATCTCGCTGTCGAGATGCACGATGGCGACGTCCGCGCCCTCGCGCGCGAAATGCACGGCGACCGCGCGGCCGATGCCACTGTCGCCGCCGCTGATCAAGGCGAGCTTGCCGCGCAACTTGTCGGCGCCGCGATAATCGTCGCGGATCGTCAGCGGCTCCGGGTGCATCGCGGCCTGTTGTCCCGGCTGCCGTTCCTGATGCTGGCGCGGCATGCGTTTCGGCATGTTCATGCGAGCCTCCTTGGCGATGAAGGGCGTCGCGGTCCTTGCGACGTCTCCTTTTCCGACCGGAGGCGGCGCGCCGAAGTTCAGCGCGCCGGCGCCGCGCGGCGGCGCCGTGAATCGGCCCTGAATGCTCGCGAGGCGGCGCGCTCAGCCGCGCGGCATCGCCGCCAGCGTTTCGTCGACCGCCTTGCGCACGCGCTCGAGCTCGCGCCGCGCCGCCGGACCCTTCTTCAGCGATTCGGCGCTGCGCAGCCATTCCTCGACGGCGGCGGTCGTCTGGCGCAGCTGCGCGAGGTGATAGAACGCCGCGGTGCCGCGCAAGGTGTGCGCGGCGTCGCGCGCCTGGTCGAGCTTGCCGGTGCCGAAGGCGCGCTCCAGCTCGGCGAACTGCAGCGGCAGCTCCTCGCGCAGCAAGGCCAGCAATTCCGGGTCCTGCGCCAGCTTGGCAGCGGGGTGGCTCGGTTTCTGCAGCAGCGGCGCCAGCGCGGCGAGCAGCTGCGCTTCGTCGAAGGGCTTGATCAGCACCGCGTCGGCGCCGGCGTCGAGAAAGGCCTGGCGCTCCTCCGGTTCCAGGTGCGCGCTGACGGCGAGGATGCAGCAGCGCTTGCCGTCCGCTTCGGTGTCGCGGATCGAGCGCGCGCAGTCCGGGCCGTCGAGGCGCGGCATGTGCGCGTCGAGCAGGACGATGTCCGGGCGCGCGGCGTGCCAGCGGTCGAGCGCTTCGCGGCCGTCGGCCGCCTCGCTGGTCTGCAGGCCGAGATGTGCGCACAGCGCGGCGATGTAGCGCCGGTTGGCGAGATTGTTGTCGGCGATCAGCGCGCGCCGGCCGGCGAGCGGCAGCGCGGTCGGGCGCTCGGCGCGCAGGCGCTGCGCGAGGTCCTCGTAGAGCTGCTTGCGCGTCACCGACTTCGGGTGCACCAGCGCCGCGCCGGCCTGGCGGATGCGCTCGAGCAGCGGCGGCGACACGGAATTGACGAGCACCACGGTCGTCGTCGTGCCGCGGCTGCGCGACAGCAGGTCGCGGATGACCGGCCGCTCGATGTCCTGCGCCATCAGGCCCAGCACCACCAGCGCGGGCCGGCGCTCGACGGCGGTGTTGAACAGCGCTTCGGCGAGCGCCTCGGCCGATTCGAAGCCGTCGACCGACAGGCCCCAGAACTCGAACCAGTGCAGCCAGGCGAGACGCGCCGCGGCGTGCGGCTCGTAAAGCCAGACGCGATGCGTGCCGAGCGGCTCGTCGTCGTGCGGCACCGACTCCTCGGCGGCGATCAGCTTGAACGGCAGCAGGACGCTGAAGGTCGAGCCCTTGCCGACCTCGCTCTCCAGGCTGATTTCGCCGCCCATCAGTTCGGCGAGCTTGCGCGAGATCGACAGGCCGAGGCCGGAACTGCCGACCTGGCTGCCGCCGATCTGGCGGAACGGCTGGAACAGGCGCTCGCGCGCTTCCGCGGCGATGCCGATGCCGCTGTCGGTCACCGCGAAGCGCAGCCAGCTGCGGCCGGCCTCGTCGCGTTCGCCCATCACGCGCAGCACGACGCCGCCGCGGTGGGTGTACTTGATGGCGTTCGACAGCAGGTTGGTGAGGATCTGGCGCAGGCGCTGGCTGTCGCCGCGCAGCTCGCGCGGCACGTCGTGGTAGATGATGCGCACCAGCTCGAGCTCCTTCTCGTAGGCCAGCGGCGCCAGCAGCGCCGTGGTGCTTTCGACCACGTCGTAGAGATCGAAGCGCAGCTCGTCGAGCTTGAGGCGGCCGGCCTCGATGCGGCTCCAGTCGAGCAGGTCGTTGATCATCGTCAGCAGCGCGCGCGCCGACTTGTCGAGCGTGTCGAGGTGCTGGCGCTGCTCGTGGTCGAGGTGCGTGCGGCGCAGGAGATCGGCGTAGCCGAGAATGCCGGTCAGCGGCGTGCGCAGCTCGTGCGACATGCTGGCCAGGCGCTCGCTCTGCGCGCGCAGCTCGTCCTGTTCGCGGGCCGCGGCGTTGCGCAGCATCTGGCTCTGCGCGGCGTACTGGTCGCGCTCGCGCTTGAGGCGCTGGGTCTGCTCGGCGAGGCGGGCATCGAAATCCGCGTGCAGCTCGGCGTAGCGCTGCGCGACACGGTTGACGTCGCGCGCCAGCTCGCCGGCCAGGCCGCCGAGATTCTCGGGCGCGCGCACCTCGAGGCGCCCGCGGCCGATATCCTGCAGGGCGAGGCCGATGAGGCCGAGCGCGCGCCGCACCGAGCGGAAACTGACCACGGCGAGGCCGGCGCCGGCGAAGGCGATGCTGAGCCCGAGCATCACGCGCAGCGCGTAGGGAATCTGCATCGGCCCGATCCAGGTCGTCAGCGCCACGACCAGGACGATGCCGGTCAGGGCGCCGAAGGCCCAGCTGCCCGGCAGCAGGCGGCGGCTATAGCGGCGTCCGGTCTGCGGCAAAAAGCGGTCCCCCTCGCGTAAAATTCAACGGATGACCTATCCGACTCTGGCCGATTTTATCGGCAATACGCCGCTTGCCCAGCTCAAGCGCCTGCCCGGCCTTGGCAACAATACGCTGTTGGTGAAGCTGGAGGGCAACAATCCGGCCGGTTCGGTCAAGGACCGGCCGGCCTACTCGATGATCCGCCGCGCCGAGGAGCGCGGCGAGATCAAGCCGGGCGACGTGCTGATCGAGGCGACCAGCGGCAATACCGGCATCGCCCTGGCGATGGCGGCGACCGTCAAGGGCTACCGGATGGTGCTGATCATGCCCGAGCACCTCTCGGTCGAGCGTCGCGCGGTGATGAAGGCCTTCGGCGCCGAGGTGATCCTGGTCAGCAAGGAAGAGGGCATGGAAGGCGCGCGCGACCTCGCGCTGAAGATGCAGGCCGAGGGGCGCGGCAAGGTGCTCGACCAGTTCGGCAACCCCGACAATCCGCGCGCGCACTACGAGACGACGGCGCCGGAGATCTGGAAGGCGACGCAGGGCCGCATCACGCATTTCGTCTCCGCCATGGGCACCACCGGCACGATCATGGGCTGCTCGCGCTACTTCAAGGAACAGAATCCCGATCTGCAGGTGATCGGCGTGCAGCCGGACGGCGAATCGTCGATTCCCGGCATCCGCAAGTGGCCGGAAGCCTATCTGCCGACGATCTTCGAGCGCGCGCGCGTCGATCGCGTCATTGAGGTCACGAGCAAGGACGCCGAGGACACCATGCGCCTGGCAGGCACCGTCGAAGGTCTGTTCTGCGGACCTTCGTCCGGCGGCGCGCTGTGGGCGGCGCTGCAGCTGTGCAAGCAGGTCGAGAACGCGACGATCGTCAGCATCGTCTGCGACCGCGGCGACCGCTACATCTCGACCGGCGTGTTTCCCTCGTGAGCTTCCGCGAACCGGTGCTGGTGTTCGACATCGAGACGATTCCCGATCTCGATGGCGGCCGCCGCCTGATGGACCTCGAAGGCCTCGGCGACACCGAGACCTGGTCGCTGATGCGCAGCCGCCGCCTCGCCGAACGCGGCACCGAGTTCATGCCCGCGCACCTGCAGCGCGTCGTCGCGATCTCGGTCGCGCTGCGCAGCGGCGACACCTTCAAGTGCTGGTCGATCGGCGACGAGAGCGCGGAAGAGGGCGAGCTGATCCAGCGCTTCTTCGACGGCGTCGAGAAATACCGGCCGGTGCTGGTGTCGTGGAACGGCGGCGGCTTCGACCTGCCGGTACTGCAGTACCGCGCGCTGATCCACGGCTGCACCGCGCCGCGCTACTGGGACACCGGCTATCTCGACCGCGAGGCGAAATGGGACAACTACCTCGCGCGCTACCAGTTCCGCCATACCGATCTGATGGACGTGCTGGCGCTGTACAGCGGCCGGCAGAACGCGCCGCTGACCGAGATCGCCGTGCTGCTCGGCTTTCCCGGCAAGCTCGGCATGGACGGCTCGAAAGTCTTCGAGGCGCATCGGAAAGGTGATCTTGCCGGCATTCGCGCCTACTGCGAGACCGACGTGCTCAACACCTGGCTGGTCTACCTGCGCTTCGAGCTGATGCGCGGCCGCCTGTCACACGAGGAGCATCAGCAGGAGGAGGAGCGCGTGCGCGCCTTCCTCGACGCCAACCCGGCGCCGCACTGGGCCGAGTTCGCCGAAGCCTGGGTCGGCTGATCCGGCCGACGCCACTCTCCACGTCATGCGCAAGAAGAAACTGCCGCCGGCCGGCGAATTCACGGCCGACATCATCGACCTCGATCACGAAGGCCGCGGCTTCGCGCGCATCGACGGCAAGGCCACGTTCATCGCCGACGCGCTGCCGGGCGAGCGCGTGCGCTTCAAATACCTGCGCAGCGCGCGCGACGTCGACGAAGGGCAGTGCGTCGCGGTGGAGACGCCGTCGCCGCATCGTGTCACGCCGGCCTGCACGCACTTCGGTGTCTGCGGCGGCTGCTCGATGCAGCATCTGGCTGCGGATCAGCAGATCGTCTTCAAGCAGAAGCAGCTGCTCGATCAGCTCGAACGCAGCGGCAAGGTCGTGCCGGCCGAAGTCGCGGCGCCGATCGTCGGCCCGGTCTGGGGCTACCGCCGCCGTGCGCGGCTGGGCGTCAAGGACGTGCCGAAGAAGGGCGGCGTGCTGGTCGGCTTCCGCGAGCGCGAGTCGAGCTTTCTCGCCGCGCTGGACCGCTGCCAGGTCGTCGATCCGCGCGTCGGCCTGAAGCTGCGCGAACTCGGCGCGCTGATCGGCGGCCTGTCGATTCACCGCGCCGTGCCGCAGATCGAAGTCGCCTGCGCACAGGACGTCGTGGCGCTGGTGTTCCGCGTGCTGCAGGCGCCGAGCGAGGCCGATCGCGACGCGCTGCGCGCCTTCGCGCTGCGCGAAGGCTTCGACATCTATCTGCAGACCGGCGGTCCGGACAGCATCCGGCCGCTCGACGAGGCGAAGCGGCTGGAATATTCACCGGACGGTTCGCCGATTGCGCTGCGCTTCGAGCCGACCGATTTCATCCAGGTCAACGGCCACGTCAGCCAGCAGACGGTGAACCAGGCGCTCGACTGGCTCGAGCTGCAAGCCGGCGAGCGCGTGCTGGAGCTGTTCTGCGGCCTCGGCAATTTCTCGCTGCCGCTGGCGCGGCGCGGCGCGCAGGTGCTGGCCGTCGAAGGCGAGAGCGGCCTGGTGCAGCGCGCCCGCGAGAACGCGCGGCGCAATGGCCTCGACATCCGCTTCGAGAAGGCCGATCTGTTCCAGTCGACCGGCGACGAGTCCTGGCTGCAGCCGGCCTTCGACAAGCTGCTGCTCGATCCGCCGCGCGCCGGCGCCAAGGAGATCCTGCCGATCGTCGCCAGGCGCAAGCCGCAACGCATCGTCTACGTGTCCTGCCATCCGGGCACGCTGGCGCGCGATGCGGGGTTGCTGGTGCACGAGTTCGGCTATCGGCTGGCGCGGGCCGGCGTGATGGACATGTTTCCGCACACATCGCATGTGGAGAGCATGGCGCTGTTCGAGCTGGGGAAGGGGCGGTGATGGCGCGCCTTTGTCTTGATCGGGCTTTTGATTTCGCCTTTGGCGACTTACTTCTCTTTGCTTGTGCAAAGAGAAGTAAGCAAGAGAAAGCACACCCTGAGGGCCGCATCCCCGCTGTCGCGGGGAAGCCTGCGCTGCTCACGTGCTCGGGGTCGTCACCGACAGGCCATCCATGGCCTGACGGTGACTTGGCGCGCCGTCCTGGCGCGCCATCCGGCCCCGCCCACGGGGCGGGGCGTTCGCCGGGGCGGATGTCCACCGGACATCCGCAAATCCCCGGCTCACCCCCTGCGCGCGCTGCGCTGCTCGGTGCGGCCCT
>NZ_AXDW01000025.1 GCF_000474945.1 Solimonas soli DSM 21787
CGCATCGACTGCGCCTGCGGCGGCATGGGCGCCGGCGCCGGCAACACGCCGATGGAAGTGTTCGTCGCGGTGTGCAAGCGCATGGGCATCGAGACCGGCGTCGACGTGTTCAAGGTCAGCGATGTCGCCGAAGACCTCGTCACGCCGATCCTGGATTTCCCGGTGCGCATCGACCGCAACTCGCTGACGCTCGGCTATGCCGGCGTCTATTCGAGCTTCCTGCTGTTCGCCAGGCGCGCCGAACAGAAGTACGGTGTGCCGGCGCGCGAGATCCTGCTCGAGCTCGGCCGCCAGAAGATGGTCGGCGGCCAGGAAGACATGATCGAGGACACGGCGATCACGATGGCGCGCGAGCGGGGACTGCTGAAGACGGCCAGCGCGGCGTGAAGGCGGCGCGCCGCTCGCGGCGCCGGCGCTAGAAAACGCGGAGGCACGTTCCGGCCGGCGCCGACTTCGCGCGCCTGTACGAAATCCGCGCGTCGTGCCGACCGCTCGGCTGCCGTTCAGGCAGCGTGGCTAGAGTGGGTTTTCGTCTTTCGCCTCGCCCCTCATGCGCCTGAAAACTCTCCTGCCGCTCGCCTGCGCGAGCGCTCTCAGCCTTTGCGCCTGCGGTGGCGGCGATCACGCCGGCGATCCGGCGGCCAGCTACGACTGGACCGCCTTGTCGCAGACGCTCGACAGCTATATCGGCAGCGGCGACGGCCAGGTGACCGGCTACAGCTTCGCGATGAACGTCGGCGGCGAGACGGTCTACACGCGCGCCGGCGGTGACCTGACGACCGACGCCGTGGTGCCGATCGCCTCGGCCAGCAAGGCGCCGGCGGCGACCGTGATCCTGACCCTGGTCGACGACGGCCTGATCGCGCTCGACACGCCGGTCAGCAAGTACATCGGCAGCAGCATCGACTGGCCCGTGCTCAAGGGCGACATCACCATGCGCATGCTGCTGAACCACACCTCGGGCCTGCCGTTCGACTCGGAGTGCATGAACGACGACAACACGACGCTGCAGGACTGCGCCCAGGAAATCGCCCACAAGGCGCTCAACTTCCGGCCCGGCGAGAAGTTCGGCTACAGCGGCGCGGGCTATCAGGTCGCCGGCTACATTGCCGAGAAAGTCAGCGGCAAATCCTGGCAGCAGCTGGTGCAGGAGCGCCTGAGCGGGCCGCTCGGCATGACCAGCTTCAGCTACGGCAGCGGCAGCAATCCGCGCATCGCCGGCGGCGCCGTGTCGAGCGCGGCGGACTACCTGAAATTCACGCAGCTCTGGCTCGACGGCGGCAAGCTCGGCAAGACGCAGATCCTCACGGCAAACGACATCGCGCTCGGCAAGACGGATCAGATCACCGGCCTGCCGGTCTACTACACGCCGGTACCGCAAGGCAGCGCCCTCAACGGCTACAGCTTCGGCTGGTGGCTGACCGACAGCGACGCCATCGGCGGCAGCGCCGGCCCCGAGCTCAGCGATCCGGGCCTGCTCGGCACCACACCGTGGATGGACTATGACCAGCGCTACACGGCGGCGCTGCTGCTCACCAGCACCACCGACATCGGCATCGCCATGTGGCATGCCGCGCGCACCGACATTCTCGCGCAGCTGAATCCGGCCATGCCGATGCCCTGACGCGCGCGGACGCGCGCGCCAGACACCGGGCCGCACGATGCGGCCCTGCGCTGTTTGCCACGGCGCGCCTACCAGCGCACCGGCTTCGGGTTGATCATGTCGAAGCCCATCTGGTGCCAGTACGGATAGGCCGGCGTGCGATGGCTCACCGCCTCGAGGCGCGCGACCTGATCGGCGGTCAGCTTCCAGCCGACCGCGCCGAGGTTCTGCCGCAGCTGTTCCTCGTTGCGCGCGCCGATCACCAGGCTGGCGACCGTCGGCCGCTGCAGCAGCCAGTTCAGCGCGACCTGCGCCACGGTCTTGCCGGTTTCGCCGGCGACCGCATCGAGCACATCGACCACCCGATACAGATGCTCGTCATCGACCGGCGGGCCGCCTTCGGCGCCGCCCTGCGCGATGCGCCCGCTGCCGGCGCTGCCGCGGCGGATCTTGCCGGTGAGGCGGCCCCAGCCGAGCGGGCTCCAGACCATGGTGCCGACGCCCTGGTCGATCGCCGCCGGCATCAGCTCCCATTCGTAGTCGCGGCCGACCAGCGAGTAATAGCCCTGGTAGGCGATGTAGCGCGCCAGGCCGTAACGCTCCGACACGCTCAGCGATTTCATCAGGTGCCAGCCGGAGAAGTTGGAGCAGCCGATGTAGCGGACCTTGCCGGCGGTGATCAGGTCGTCGAGCACGCGCAGCGTTTCCTCGACCGGCGTCAGCGCGTCGAAGCCATGCATGAAATACAGATCGATGTGATCGGTGCCGAGGCGCTTGAGGCTGGCTTCGGCGGCGTTGATCAGATGGCGGCGCGACGAGCCGCGATCGTTCGGCCCCGGGCCCATCGGGAACGTGGCCTTGGTCGAGATCAGCAGTTCCTGGCGACGGCCCTTGATCGCCTGGCCGAGGATTTCCTCGGAGGCGCCTTTCGAATACACGTTGGCGGTATCGAAGAAATTGAGGCCGGCCTCGAGGCAGATGTCGACGAGACGCCGCGCCTCGGCGACATCGGTCGCGCCCCACTTCGAGAACATGTCGCCGACGCCCCCGAACGTGCCGGTGCCGAGACTGAGAACGGGGACGTGCAGGCCGGAGCGGCCGAGCTGGCGGATTTCCATCGGGCTTTCCTTCGGAAGTGCGGAGAATGCGAATGGCCGGCATGCGCTTGCCGACCGGTAACACGCCGGCATTGTAGCCAAGCCTTCCCGCCCCACCGCCCGCGCGGCCATGCCGGCGACGCACGACTGCCGTGCCTCGTCGGCATCAATGCCGCGCGCCGCGCCCGCGCGCGTCGCTCAGTGCGCGTGTGCGTGCATGCGCCACATGCGAATGGCGTCGTGGTGCTTCTGCGCCAGTTCGTAGTGCCGTTCGAGCAGGGCGTGGATTTCCGGCGGCGTCTCCTCGCGCACCGCGTCGGCGTAGCGGCTTTCGGCCAGCCGCTCCTCTTCCTCGATGTCGTCGAGAATGACGTCCTCGTCGCGACCGAGCGCGGTGACCTTGAGGTGCATCCAGGTGCGGTGCAGCGTGTGCGCGAAGCTGCCGATCTCCTTCGGCTGGCCGCCGAGCCGGCGCACCGCCTCCTGCAGCTCGCGTGCGGCGTCGCCGAAGAAATGCGAATACTCGAACAGCGACTGCTTGAGATCGGCGTGATGGGCCTCGTCCGCCGCCGCGCGCAGCCCGCGCTCGCCGTTCTTGGACATGACGATCAGATGATTGAGCAACTCGACGGTGTCGACCGTGTTCATGGCATTCCTCCTCGCGCAAACGAACCCGCGCCGCGCCGGAGCGATGCCATGGATGCCGCGATACGCCGGAAGCGGTAACGAATCTGCGATCGGCAATTTCGCGTCCGGCATCGCAGGGGGCGGCCCATCGAGGGTACGCCCCCGTAAGGCGCTTGCAAGCGCTGTTCGTCGGGTGATCCGGCGCACGGTTTCCGCACGGCCGAGGCCGATTTAGTCGATGCGCCGGGCGATGTCCCGCCCGTCCATCAACTTCAGGGAAGACATGATGCAGATCAAACCCTTCGGCAGCCTGATCGCTGCCGCCGCGGTGCTGTGCCTGTCGGCCTGCGCGTCGGTGCCGATGGCGCCGCCGGCCGCCGACCAGTCGGCCAAGCAGTTCGCGCCGGTCGCCGACAAGGCGAGCGTCTACATCTACCGCAACGAGAGCATCGGCGGCGCGATCAAGATGGGCGTCTACGTCGACGACAAGCCGATCGCGCAGACCGCCGCCAACACCTACATCTACGTGCTGCTCGCGCCGGGTCCGCACACCATCCGTTCGCACGCCGAGAACAACTCGGAAGTGCAGCTCGACGCCAAGGCCGGCGAGGTCTACTACCTGTGGCAGGAAGTGAAGATGGGCGTGATGTCGGCGCGCAGCCAGCTGCATCGGGTCGACGCGGCGCAGGGCCGGAAGGGGGTCCGCGAAACGAAGCTGGTGCAGAACCCGTAGCGGCGGGCGGCGGAATGCGAAGAAGGGCGCGGCCACCGCCGCGCCCTTCTTTTTTCTGAAGGCCCGGCGTCTATTCGGCGGAAGCGTCGAAGTTGCCGCCGCGCGATTCGCCGCCGTTGGTCGGATGGAAGAACAGCTCGCCGCTCAGGTGGCTGGCGCTGAGGAGGTAGCCGTGCGCGGTGGTCGGCCAGCCGAGGCCGAGCAGGTCGCCGCCTTCGACGCTGAACTCGCGGTCGCTGCCGGTCGCCGTGCCGGTGAAGGTCTGCGCGACGCCCCAGCTCTCGGTGGGGTAATCGGCGCATTCCGGCGTGTCCAGCGCTTCGCGCCGGGCGACGCCGTCGAAGCTGAGCGTGACGCCACGCGGCTGTCCTTCGGGCGGCGCGCTCTCGTAGTCGGCGGCGAAATTGCCGTAGGCGTAGTACAGATAGCAGCCGTAGACGCCGGCGCCCTGCCAGAAGCCGTCGCCGTAGTGATCCGACTCGGCGACGATGCGCGGCCCGAGCCGCGCGCTCTGCGTGCCGGCGGTGACGCCGTTCGAATTGCGCACGAGCGTGAAGCTGAAGTCGACCGGCTGGTCCGAGCCCTTGCCGGCGGCGTAGTCGAACTTCAGCGACAGCGCGTTGCCGCTGCCCGGCGTCAGCGTGCCGACGATGTCGGGGTTCGAGATGCGGCCGAGCCGGTAGGCCGATGCGGTCGCCGGCACCTTCGGCTCCTGCGGCACGCCGGCCAGCGAGTTCGGCATGGCCTTGCCGATCAGCTCGAGCGCCTTGGCGCGCAGCGTCCCGATCATGCTGCCGACGCTGTCGACGAGGCCGAGCAGCCGCGAACGCAGATCGGCGGGCACGGTGTTGAAGCCGCGCATCGGCTGCGCGGCGCCGGGGCGGAAGGTCAGCAGCGTGTCGCCGGCCGCCTTCGTCGCGGTCTTCGCCGTCGGCGAGGCGCGGCCCGAGGCGGCCTCGTCGGCGGGCTCGATCGCGAACTGGTTCTCGTCGATGCAGGCGTCGATGAGGTTCTGCACGGTGTCGGCGCTCTGCTTTTCGTTGTGCAGCTGGAAAAGCGAGTAGGCGAACTGCGCCAGATACTGGCCGGCCGTCGTGCTGACGAAGTTCACCGCGTAGGCGGCGAAGCCGGCGCCGGCGGCGCCGACGAAGTACACCTGGGCGACGACGTTCGCCACGTACAGCTTCATCGCCGTGTCGCATTGCGGGTCGTAGCTGCCGGCCTTGGCCAGCGTCGCCGCGAAGTCCGGATTGGCGACGAGGAAGCTGGCCATGGCCTGCCGGTCGGCGGCGCTCAGCGCCGGCAGGCCGGCCCGCGCGTCGGCGAGCCTGGCGCTCAGGGCGGCGTAGTAGTCGCGCTCGGCGCTCACGCCGGTCGCCGCGCGCAGTTCCTCCATGGCGGCCTGCGCGTCGCCGAACTGCTGGTCGAGATAGGCCAGCGCGTCGGCCGGCACCTCGGGCTTGCTGACGTCGATCTGCGTCGACCAGCTGCCCGACGCGTCGCGCAGGGTCAGCGTCTGCCGGCCGCTGTCGAGCGCCGGCAGCATGACCCAGTAATAGCCGCCGAACTCGATCAGCGGCGCCGGCTTGCCGCCGATCTCGGCGCTCGGCGTGCCGCTGACCGCGTAGGCGGTCGTGTCGAGCGGCACGAGACCGCCGCCGGACCGATAGGTCTTGCCCGGCTCGACCAGGGCGACCTCGCCGCCGCCGGCCTCATCGCCCTCGTCGCCGCCGCCCCCGCCGCAAGCGACCAGCCCCAGATTCAGCGACAGCGCCAGGGCCGTCACCGCCCATCCGAATTTGCCACGCATGGATTCCCCCGAAGACCGTCGCCGGCGTCGGGCCGCGCACGATGGCGGCCCTGGCGGACGATTGGAGCGCGGCGCCGTCCGCGACACCAGCGAATCGCCGCGCGAAACTCTGGCGGTTTTCTGGCGATCGCCAAATCCCTTTATAAAGAGCGTGATGAAAACCCCGCTTCCGGTCCGCGACGGCGTCGGCGCCAGCCATGTGCGGCTGCCGCCGGGCGCCTGGCGCACGGCGCTGGCCTTCCTGCTCGAACGCTATGCCGAGACCGGCGAGGCGGCCTGGCGCTCGCGGCTGGCGCGCCGGCTCGTCGTCGACGAGCACGGCGTGCCGCTGACCGCCGAGACGCCGTACCGCGCCGGCGCGACGCTGTGGTACTACCGCGAGCTCGAGTCCGAGCCGGAAATCCCGTTCGAGGCCCGCGTGCTGTACCGCGACGATCACCTGCTGATCGCCGACAAGCCGCACTTCCTGCCGGTCCTGCCTTCCGGCCGCTTCGTGCAGCAGACCCTGCTGGTGCGGCTCAAGCGCGAACTCGGCATCGACGCGCTGTCGCCGCTGCACCGCATCGACCGCGGCACCGCCGGCATCGTCGCCTTCTCGACGCAGGCGGCGACGCGCGGGCTCTACCAGCGCCTGTTCGCGACGCGCAGCATCGACAAGCGCTACGAGGCGCTGGCGCCGGCCGTCGACGGCCTCGCCTTGCCGTTCACGCGCCGCTCGCGCCTGGTCGCCGGCGAGCCGTTTTTCCGCATGCGGGAGATCGAAGGCGAAGCGAACAGCGAGACCGTCTTCGAGCACGCTACGCCGGCCGGCGATCTCGCGCTGTACCGGCTGCGTCCGGTGACCGGCAAGAAGCACCAGCTGCGCGTGCACCTGGCGGCGATCGGCGCGCCGATCGTCAACGACGATTTCTACCCGCAGCTGCGCGACGCCACCGACGAAAGGGCCGCGCACGAGGACTATTCGCGGCCGCTGCAGCTGCTCGCAAGGGAGCTTTCGTTCGTCGATCCGCTGCGCGGCGTGCAGCTGCGTTTCGAGAGCCGGCGGCAATTGTCGCTGCCGACGCATCCGCCCCCGGTACCGTGACCCAGAGATATCGCAACATGAAACGACGTCTTTTGGCGCGTGGCCGCGTCGTTCGTCGTCGCCGTAGTCCCCGCTACGCCTCCTCCTCGCGCCTCGCCACCCGGCAAAAGCCATCCGTTTCATTTCGTTCCGCCATCTCTGGGTCACGGTACCAGCGTCGCGTCGAAGCGCGGCGGCGGCCGGTGCCGGGCCTCGGGCCCGGCACCGGCGCAGGCACCGTCAGAAGCGCAGCCGCGTGCCGACGTAGAGCGCGCGCGGCTCGCCCGGCGTCAGGATGGCGTCGTCGGGCGCCGCGGCGTCCTTGACGCTGAAGAAGGCGACGTAGTTCTTGTCGCTCAGGTTGCGCAGTTCCGCATAGACCTCCCAGGTCTCGCGCGTGAGGCCGGCTCGCAGGCCCAGCAGCTCATACGAATCGACCTTGTAGCGGTTGCTGAAGTCGGCCCAGCGCGAGCCGACGACGTCGAAGGTCGGTCCGGCGTAGAAGCCGCTCGTGTGGCGATACAGCAGCTCGCCCTTGATCGCGTAGGTCGGCGCGGCCGGCAGGTCGTTGTCGCCGTAGTGCTCGTCGCCATCGAACTTGAAATGGTTGACGGTGATGTTGACCAGCGGCTCGATGCGATGGCTGCCGGCAGCGTCCAGCGCCAGGCTGGCGCCGAACAGGGCCTCGATGCCGGCGTGGATCGTGTCATCGATGTTCGCCGACAGGCTGGTGCCCGGCGCGTCCGGATCGTCGATCGACAGGATCTCGTCCTGGAGCTTCGCGTAGTAGACGGCGACGTCCCAGTGCCAGCGGTCCTTGTCGCCGAACGGCTGCGAGCCGCGCGTGCCGATCTCGGCGACCGTGCCGCGCATCGGATCGAGCGCCTTGTCGCAACCGCAGGCGTCGTCCTGCAGCTCGAAGTTGTCCGGCGCCTCGTAGAGACGGCTGAGGTTGGCGAACAGTTGCACGTCCGGCGTGAGCTGGTGGATCAGGCCGACGCGCGGATTGATGCTGTTGTAGTGGTCGTTCGGATTCGTCAGCACGCCGCTCGCGGCGTCGGTGTTCTTCACGTCGCGGCTGGAGACGACGCCCTGCGTGCCGTAGATGACGGTCCATTTCGGCGCGAACTGCCAGCGGTCGACGGCGAACAGCTCGACGCTGTCGGCACGGTTGTCGACGTCGGTCTGCAGCGCGCCACGCTGGCCGGGCTCGTAGTCGTAGTTGCCGCCCTTGTTGGTGGTCTCGCTGTAATCGACGCCGGCCAGCAGCTGGTGATCGCCGAGGCGCAGGTCGTAGCGCAGCGAGGTGCCGGCCGTGCGCTGCCTGGTGTCGATCAGCAGGCTGAAGTACGGCGGCGCGTAGACGATCGGGTGATAGAGCTGCTGGTCCTCGTAGGAGACACCGACCGAGAGATGGCTGTCGGCGCCGATGTCCCAGACCGTCTTGTTGGCGAAGCGCCAGGTCTGCACGTTGTAGTGATAGTCGCCGGCCACGGCGGCCGCTTCCGCCTGCCGCGGGTCATCCTGCCATTGCTCGCGCGTCAGCGAACCGGGCAGCTCCTGGTCATTGTCCAGGTAAGTCAGATAGAAGCGCGTGCGCAGCGCCTCGCTGAATTGCCAGCCGCTGTTGGCGTAGATGCCCTTGCGCTCCTGCTGCTGGTGGTCGCGGTAGCCGTCGTAGCTGCGGCCTTCGGCGGTGATCAGCCCGTCGAAAGGGCCGTTCACGGTGCCGACGCTGGCATGGCCTTGCACCTGGCCGAAGCTGCCGCCGCTGAGATACAGCTCCGGGGCGCTGTCGCGCGCGGTCGGCGTCGTGAAGTCGATCGCGCCGCCGAGCGTGCTGGCGCCGTAAGTCAGCGCATTGGCGCCGCGCGCGACGCTGATGTAGCGCGCCGCCAGCGGATCGATGATGCGGTTGTGGTTATTGCCGTCGGCGGTCGTCACCGGCAGGCCGTCCTGCAAGAGCTTGATGCCGTTGCCGTCGTAGTTGGTGGCGTCGAGGTTAGAGCCGCGGCTGGAGAAGAACGTCGAGTCGCCGGTCGAGCCGCTCGCCGCCCACACGCCGGGCACGTAGCGCAGCATGTCGGCGAGATTGGAGACATTGCGCTGGTAGAGGTCATCGCTGTCGACCAGCGTGACGCCGCCCGGATTGAGCGCCTGCTCGGCCTGCAGCTGCTGCCTGGTCTGCTCGGCGACGGCCTCGGCCGTGACGACGACCGTGGCCACCGGCGACGGCTCGTCGCTCTGCGCGAACGCGCCGATCGGCGCGAGACTGCAGGCGGACAACAGCAGGGTGGAGGCGCGGCCCGGCGCGCGGCGGCCGAGGCGCGGCGCGCCAGAAGAGTTGGAAAATTTCGTGTCCATGGTGGATTCGAGTCGATGAGGAGGCGATGCGCGCATCAGCCGTGGTGATGGCCGGACATCGCGTCCGGCGGCGACGCCGGCGCGGCATCGGCGCGGACCGGCAAGAGCAGCTCGAGCTGCGAGCCGTCATCGAAGCGGATCGACAGCGGCACCGTCTCGCCGGCCTTCGGCAGGCGCGTCAGCCCCATGAACATCAGGTGCGTGCCGCCCGGCGCCATCGCCAGCTGGCCATGCGCCGGCACCGTCGGATCAGCGAGCTCGCGCATGCGCATCTGGCCGTCGACCATCTTCATCTCGTGGATCTGCACCTGCGCCGCCAGCGGCGAACGCAGCGCCACGATCTTGCGCGGCGCGGCGCCGGCATTGCGCAGCGTGAGGAAAGCGCCGGCCACTGGCGCGCCCGGCGGCGGTTCGCGCAGCCAGGCACCGTCGGCGCTGATCGCCGCGCGGCTTTGCGTGGCCTGGTCGTCGTGATCGGCCTGCGCCGGCAGGCACAGGGTCGTGAACAGGGTCGCGAGCGCCACGCACAAGGCGCGGGCGCGAAGGTGATGCGGTTGCATGGGAGCGTTCCTCTCGAGAATCAGGCGCGATGACGGGCATCGTCGCTGCCGATGCCCTCATCGTTGGAAAGGCCGCAAGCACCCGATGTCGAATCGGGCGTGCGGCATCGCGTGCTTCTAGAGCGTGCGGGGCGGGGCGCGCAGCGGCGGAAGAACGAGCTGCTGAACGAGGGGAATCGCCGGCAGCGTGGACCGCGCTGCGGTCGGTCGGGTGGCGACGTGAAGGATCGCTGCAACCCGCGGCAGCGCCGCCGCATGCAGACCGTGGACGGAACACAGGCTGCACGTCGCCTTGGCGAGCGTCGCGCGCCGGGCGGCGTCCTGGACTTCCTTCGGCACGGCGGCGAGCAGCGCGCGACGGAATTCCGCGGAGCCGTGACCGCAGAAGGCATACGCCAGCGGATCGCCGCTGCGGCTGTACATCGCCTCGGCGTGCGCGACAGGCAGCAGCATCTGCGCGACCAGCGCGAAAACGCTGATCCATACCGCGGCAAGACGCTGGCGAACCCCCCATCCCATCCGCCTAGTATGCCTTACGCCGATCCGCACGATCAGTCGGATTCGCGCTTTCGATATATCACCGGACGCGGCCGCCGGCGTCGCTGATGGGGCCCCGACGCGGGCGGCAAAAAAGAGCGGGGCTCGCGCCCCGCCCTTCCGATACCGCCGACCGCCATTTTCGCGATCAGTTGGCGCAGCTCGTCGAACCCGGATAGGCCGTTTCGTCGGCGTGCACCACGTTCTGGATCCACTGCTGGATCAGCGCGTGGCCTTCCTCGTCGACCACGCTGCGCGCCAGCGGCGGCATGCGCGCGGCCGGCGTGGTGGCTGCCGAGCTGATGCGGAACTCGAGGATCGAATCGGCGGCGTTGGCCGGGTGGATGTCGTAGCTGCGGCCGCCGTTGCCTTCCTGGCCGGTGGCGGTCGGGCGCTTGCAGACGCCGTAAGTGGTGTCGACCTTGCGCAGGCTGTCGAGATAGAAGCCGGTGCTCGCCGCGAAGCCGCTGACGTTGTGGCAGTGCTGGCAATTCGCTTCGAGCCAGGAGCGTGCGCGCGCCTCGACGTCCTGCGCGCTGCCGGCCGCGAAGCCGGAATCGCCGGGCTTGTTGAAGGTCGGCACGCGCTCGATCTTGGTGGCGATCTGCGTCAGCGGATCGACGCCGAGATCGCCCGGGCAGCCGACCATCATGTTGTGGCTGCACCAGTAGGCGATCTGGTTGACGCCGGCGACCTCGTGCTGGCTCTGCTCGGTGATGCGCGTCGACTCGCTGTGATAGGCCTTGTTGAGATTGCGGATGCGCGGGCCGATCGGCGCGGCGCCGGCTTCCTGGTCGGCGCGCGAATGGCAGCTCAGGCACTGGTTGGCATTGGGGATCAGGTAGTTCGCCGTCGAGCCGCGGTGCACGAGGCCGGAGTCGACGTCCTTCATGTCCCAGTGCACGGACGCCGTGCCGCCGCCGAGCGCGAGCTTGGCCACCTTCTTGCCGTTCTCGGTGGTCCAGATGTACGCCATGCCGTCCCAGCGGGCGACGCCCTTGTTGTTGACGCGCTTGATCAGCAGGCGCGTTTCGACCGGCGTTTCGCTGTCGTCGGCCTCGTCGCGGAACGAGAAGGTCTTGGCGATGATCGTGCCGCTCGGGAACACGACCACGGCATTGGCACCGTCGGTCCTGGCGTCGCGGTAGACCGCCTTGGTGCCGGTCGGCAGATAGACGACGCGATACTTCACGGCGTAGTCGGAGAACAGCTTGGTATTGAGCGAGTACGGCGTGCCGTTGCCGTTCGGCGCGCTGGTCGGATCTTGCGGATCGCTGAACAGGTGGTACTGGTCGAGCGTCGGGCAGTTGACCTTGGCGGCGTCGAAGTTGACTTCGCCGGCCTTGCCGGCGCCGCACAGCTTGGCGATCTGCTCGGCGGTCGGCGCCGGATCGTAGTCGCCGCTGCGCTGGAACGGCGGGATGGTGACATCGGGCAGCGGCTCGAGATTCTTGTCGTACTGCGACACGCACTGGTGCGAGCTCATGTCGAAGCTCGACGGGAACTGCGCCAGCGCGCCGAGATCGAGGCTCTGCGAGATCACCAGTTCCAGGCCCTTGGTGCCGTGGAAGTTCGCGTACTTGAGGCTGTCGCTGCTGAAGCTGTTGTCGTCGTCGATGCACGAATACCAGTCCGGCAGGATGCGCGGCTTGTCGGCCTTGCTCTGGTCGAACTTGTACTGGTTGTAGTGGCAGCTCGGGTCCGGCACCTCGTTGGTGAGGATCGGCTTGCCGCGCTCGTCGTGCGGCACGTCCTCGCCGTTGGCGTCCTTCGGATACGGACAGCCGGCGTCGTTGCTGTCGAGCAGGCCGTCCCAGAGGATGTGCGCGCCGCGGATCTGGCCGGCGGCGAGCGGCGCCAGGTTGAGCAGCGGCGCCGGACACTTGAGCAGGTTCTGCGGCAGCAGGCAGGCGGCCTGGTTCTTGAGGCCGACCACGGCCGGCAGCAGCTTCGAGACCTCGCCCGACATGACGTTCTGCAGGGTCGGCAGCGGCAGCTGGTTGCCGTTGTTCTTGAAGGTGTTGTGCCAGATGTGCAGGCCTTCGGTGTACCAGTCGATGCGATGCTCGCTGGGCCGGCCGGCGCCCTGCGGGAAAATCTCGTAGCTGGTGTGGATGATGCCGGCGGTGTTGTTGCCTTCGAACAGATTGTCGTGGATGTCGATGCGGTCGTAGGCCAGCGTGATCATGCCGCTGCCGGCCGGCACGTTGCCGACGATGCCGCCGGACGTGAAGTTGTAGGTGTTGTTCATGCGCGCGGTGTTGTTCTTCATCACCGAGCGGTCGCCGTACTGGCGCAGGTTGTCGAGGTCGTAGATCAGGAAGCCGCCGGTGTTGCACTCGGCGAGGTTGCCGTCGTACTCGCCGCCGCGCACGTTCTCGATCTCGAAACCGAACACGTTGTAGGCGGCGCGGCTCTTGCGGATGATCGCCGTGTTGGTCTGGCCGACGTAGATGCCGGCGTCGGAGGCGCCGACCGACTCGGATTCCTCGATGAGGATGTTCTCGCTCGACACCGGGTAGATGCCGTAGCGGCCCGACAGCTTCGAGACGGTGTAGTCCGGCGAGCTGGTGTCGCCGACCACGTTCTGCGGGTCGTTCGGGTCCTGCGTCGCCGGATCGGTGCAGGCGACGTTGAGCAGCCTGGCGTTGTTGGCGAAGGCGTTGCCGGCGTTGATCGGCGTGGCGCTGGCACGGCCGCCGCCGGACGACCACATGGCGCGCACGCGCTGCACGGTGCCGTGATCGACGCCGCGGAACTCGATGCCGTTGCCGCCGGTGTCGAGCACGGTCAGGTCCTGCACGGTGATGCCGTGCACGTTGACGGCGAGGATGCCTTCCGGCGAGTTGTTCTGCTTGAACGACAGCACCGTCTGGTCACGGCCGGCGCCGCGGATCAGCACGTCCTCGGTATTGGTCAGCTGCAGCGACGAGGTCAGCTCGTAGTAGCCGGCGGCGAACTCGATGACATCGCCGGGCGCGGCCTGCACCATCGCCGCAACCATGTCGCTGGTCGCCGTCGGCCCCGGCGCGATGTGGAAGACGCGGCCTTCGCCGCTGCCGCCATTGTCCGAACCCGGATTGCTCTTGCCGCTCGACCCGCCGCAGGCCGCGAGCGCCAGGGCCAGCGCTGCCGGCAGCACGATCCCCGCAATACGTCCCTGCACCTTGCCCATCGAGCCCCCTGTGGCCCGCGGCCGGATCGGCCGCTTCCCCTGAATATGAATGGTTTGTTGCGAGTATATCGGCGGGCCTGCGCGGGCCCGGCGCGGGCGCGCAGGTAAATTCGGCCTACGGAGAAACCCGCATCGCGGCGCGCCGTTGCGCGCCCCTCGCCCGAAAGGACTAAGACGCAGCGCGCGCTTGCGGCGACCATGCGCAGGACGCTCCGGCCGGATGCCGGGGGACGCTATGCAACAAGCTGGAGGACGGGCCGCAATGGGTGACCAAATCAATCTCAAGATCCTGCTCGAGTCGCAGGGACTGGAACGCTGCCCGTTCCCGATCCCGACCGGCTGGTACTTCGTCGATTACGCGGACACGCTCAAGCCCGGCGAGATGCGCAACGTGCAGCTGTTCGGCCAGGAGTGGGTGCTGTTCCGCACCGAGTCCGGCAAGCCGGGCATGTCGGACCCGTATTGCCCGCACCTCGGCGCGCACATGGGCCACGGCGGCAAGGTCTGCGGCGAGCACATCCGCTGCCCGTTCCATCACTGGGAATACGACACCGCCGGCTGGTGCAAGAGCATTCCCTACGCCAAGGTCACGCCGCCGATCGTCAGGAAGCAGGCGATCCTGCGCACGCTGCCGATGGTCGAGAAGTACGGAATGATGTGGGCCTGGTATCACCCGCAGTGCGCCGAGCCGAGCTTCGAGCTGCCGTACATCCCGGAGATCGAAGATCCGACCGGCTACACCGGCTCGCGGCGCGGCTCGTGGACCGCCGACACCTGCATCCAGGAGATCGCCGAGAACGGCGTCGACACCGCGCACCTCAAGTTCCTGCACGGCGCGCCGGGCATCCCGCCGGTCGAGGCGACGTATGACGGCCCGGTCATGAAGCTCGACATCGGCCGCGGCTACATCGTCGGCACCGCCTACGGTCCGGGCCTCAACGTCATGCGCTTCAACCAGCACGGCATCACCGCGACGATGATCTCGTACACACAGCCGATCACCGCCGAGAAGAGCCGCATGAACATGAGCTTCCGCCATGTCGACTATCCCGAAGGCACGCCGGAACTGCATGCCTCGAAGAAGGTCATCGATCACATGATCGGCGCCGCCGAGGGCGAGGAGAGCGCCGGCTTCGAGAGCGTCGACTTCATCGTCTGGAACAACAAGAAGTATCGTCCGAACCCGCTGCTCTGCGACGGCGACGGCCCGGTGCTGCAGTTCCGCAAGTGGTTCAAGCAGTTCTACAGCAACGCCGACGCGGCGACGCTCGCCAAGATCTGAGCGCGGCGGTGGCCGAGACACCCGCCCCGGTCACAGCGGCCGGGGCGTTTTTATTGGAGAGCAGAAGCATGACGGCTGTACGGGTCAAGGATCGCGACGGCGCCGACAAGACGGTCGACGCCGACGACGGCGCGCTGCTGATGGAGGCGCTGCGCGACGCCGGCTGCGGCATCGAGGGCACCTGCGGCGGCGCGATGTCCTGCGGCACCTGCCACGTCTATGTCGCCGACGCCTGGGTGGCGAAGCTGCCGCCGAAGAGCGAGGACGAGACGATGATGCTCGAAGCGCTCGCCGATTTTGTGCCGCTGAAACCCGGTTCGCGGCTGTCGTGCCAGATCTCGCTGAACGGCAGACTCGAGGGACTCGAAGTGGAGATCGCCCCGCAGGCCTGATGGGAGATGCCGGCCGCCGATCTTTAGCTCGAAAGAGCATATGCGCAGCATCAGCAGTTCCTTTTAACACCTAAGTTTCGCTCCTACATTTGGAACATCTGCCGGCTATAGCCGCCGGCATCGCTTCCGAATACAGGAGTTTTCGATGACGTATCCCGCGCGAGCGGTACCGGCCACGCCGGTGCCGAGGGCCGCAGCAACGCCGACCGCACTGCCACCCGTCCTCGAGAAGGCTCGTGAGGCCGCTGCCGCTGCCGGCCTGTCCTATGCCGGCGGCGTAACGCCACGTGACGCCTGGGAGCTGGTGCAGTCCGGCCAGGCCAGGCTCGTCGACGTGCGCAGCGGCGAGGAACGCAAATTCGTCGGCCACGTCCCCGACACGCTGCACGTCGCCTGGGCGACCGGCACGGCGCTGACGCGCAATCCCCGCTTCGCGCGCGAACTCGAGGCCAAGGTCGGCAAGCACGAGGCGGTGCTGCTGCTGTGCCGTAGCGGCAAGCGTTCGGCACTCGCCGCCGAGGCCGCCGCCAGGGCCGGCTTCACCGCGGCCTTCAATGTGCTCGAAGGCTTCGAAGGCGAACTCGATGCTGAACGGCATCGCGGCCGTCGTGACGGATGGCGTTTCCACGGCCTGCCGTGGGTGCAGGATTAAAGCCGCGGCCATGAGCGCTATCGTCGCGCCGGGGGACGCGTCCCGCTGGAATCTGAATGAGGTGGTCGATGGCCTGCGCAGCGCGCGCGAGCGCTGGCGCGAGCATCGGCATCGTGATCGCAGCGATCGCGAATTCCCGTCGCGCGAGGTGATCCGCGATGCGCTGCTGCACCTGCGCGGCGCGCTGTTTCCACTGCGCCTCGGTCCGGCCGATCTGCGTCGCGGCGGCGAAGATTTCTACGTCGGGCATGCGCTCGACCTGGCGCTGACGGCGCTCGCCGGCCAGGTACTGCTCGAACTGCATTACCGCAATCACCTCGGCGGCGCCGACGACACGGCCGGCCTGCGTGAACAGGCCGACGCGATCGTCGCCGCCTTCGCGGCAGAGCTGCCGGCACTGCGCGCGCTGCTCGACACCGATGTCGAAGCCGCGTACCGCGGCGATCCGGCGGCGCGCAGCGTCGACGAGGTGCTGCTGTGCTATCCGGGCGTCCTCGCACTGATCCATCACCGCATCGCGCATCCGTTCTACACGCTCGGCGCGCCGCTGATCGCGCGCATCATCGCCGAGCTCGCGCATTCGGAAACCGGCATCGACATCCATCCGGGCGCGCGCATTGGCCCGTCGTTCTTCATCGATCATGGCAGCGGTGTCGTCATCGGCGAGACCGCCGAGATCGGCGAGCGCGTGCGCCTCTATCAGGCAGTGACGCTCGGCGCCAAGCGCTTCGAGAAAACCGACGACGGCGCGCTCGCCAAGGGCAGGCCGCGTCATCCGATCGTCGAGGACGATGTCGTCGTCTACGCCGGGGCGACCATTCTCGGCCGCATCACGATCGGCCGTGGCTCGACGATCGGCGGCAACGTCTGGCTCACGCACAGCGTGCCGCCGGGCAGCAACATCACGCAGGCCCATACGCGGCAGGACACGCGCCAGGAACAGGCCAATGGAGTCGCCGTTTGAGCGACGCGATCCACAAGGCCTTCGGCCGCATCATCCGTCGCGCGCGCGAGTTGCAGGGCTGGTCGCAGGAGAAACTCGCCGAGGCCGCCAATCTCAACCGCAGCTATCTCGGCGAAGTCGAGCGCGGCCTGGTGTCGCCGTCGCTGGCGACGATCGCCAAGCTCGCGCAGGCGCTCCGACAGACGCCTTCGAGCCTGTTCGACGCTCTGGAAGAAGAAACGGTCGATTAAGAATTTTTCGGGAATGGTGGCGATAGCCGGTGGCGCCGCCACTCAGATCATTTGATTCTTAGCTTATTCCAGCAGCAGTCGAAGCCCGTAGGAGTTTTCCATGGCAGAACCCGTGCAGACCTTGGGCGCGAGCGCCGCGCGCCAGCTTGCGAATACGACCAAGACGGCGGCTCAGTACGAGATCATCACGCCGCGATGGCTCGTCCATCTGCTGCAGTGGCTGCCGGTCGAGGCCGGCGTCTACCGCGTCAACAAGGTCAAGAACCCGGCCGACGTGAAGACCGCCTGCACGGTGCGCGAGTCGGGCGAGCTGCCCGACTCCTTCGTCGATTATGAGGAGCATCCGCGCGAGTACGTGCTCAACGCGGTGTCGACCAAGCTCAACATCAGCACGCGCGTTTCCGACCTGTTCTCGAGCCCGCACGACCAGATCAAGGAACAGCTGCGCCTGACGATCGAGACGATCAAGGAGCATCAGGAAAGCGAGCTGATCAACAACCCTGACTACGGCCTGCTCGCCAACGTCGCCGACTCGCAGATCGTGCATCCGCTGACCGGCGCACCGACGCCGGACGATCTCGACGAGCTGCTGACCAAGGTGTGGAAGGAGCCGGCGTTCTTCCTCGCGCATCCGCTGGCGATCGCCGCCTTCGGCCGCGAGTGCACGCGGCGCGGCGTGCCACCGCCGACGGTCAGCCTGTTCGGCGCGCAGTTCATCACCTGGCGCGGCATTCCGCTGATCCCGTCGGACAAGGTGCCGGTCGCCGACGGCAAATCGAAGATCCTGCTGATCCGCGTTGGCGAGAAGCGTCAGGGCGTCGTCGGCCTGTTCCAGCCGGGCCTGCCGGGCGAGCAGAATCCGGGCCTGTCGGTGCGCTTCATGGGCATCAACGAGTACGCGATCGCCTCCTACCTGATCTCGCTGTACTGCTCGCTGGCGATCCTCACCGACGATGCCGTGGCCGTTCTGGAAGACGTGGAAGTGAACAAGTTCCATGACTACCCCGACAGCTACAAGTGAGGCGGCTGCCGGCCTGCCCGATCTCGCCGACCTGACGCAGCTCGCCAACGCGCTGTTCAGTGCCGTGCCCGGCCAGCTCGTACCGGCCTCGAGGCCGCCACGGCCGGTTGCGGTCGGCGCGCCGGCATCGGCGCCGGGCGTGCCGTCGCTCGGCGCGTTCAATCCGCAGCCGACGCTGACGGCGCTGCCGGCGACGCCGCCCTTTCCGGTCTCGCAGGCCGCCTATGGCAACGCCGCGGCGCCCCCGTCGCTGATCACGCCGCGCATCGCGCCGACGCAGGCGCAATCGGCCGATCCGCACGGCGCGCAGGCCGGCATCGCGCCGCTCGTCACGCGTGGCGGCCCGGCGCTCGGCGTGCCGGAGGCCTACGCGGCCGCCGTGCCCGCCGCAGCGCCACCGCCGGCGCCCGCCGACGCCGGCCTGCCGGCCGCGCATCAGCCGGCGCCAGGCAGCCCGTATTACTTCATCGGCGAGAGCAGCGCCTATCAGCCGGCGGCGGCGCGGGCGCCGGCCAGCGATCTCGCCGCGACGCCGTCGTTCGCGTTTCCGGGCGCCGACGCATTGCCTGCCGCGCCGGCGGTGGCCGGCAATGGCGCACCGAGCTTCTATTTCGTCGATGCCGCACCGGCAGCGGGCACCGCGCCCGCCGGTCCGCGCCCGCAGGCCGCGCCCGCAGCGTTCGAGCGGCGCAAGCTCTTCGACGTCGAGGCCATCCGCCGCGACTTCCCGATCCTTGCCGAGCGCGTCAACGGCCGGCCGTTGATCTGGCTCGACAACGCGGCGACCACGCAGAAGCCGCAGGCCGTGATCGACCGTCTCGCGCATTTCTACGCGCACGAGAACTCCAATATCCATCGCGCCGCGCACGAGCTCGCGGCGCGCGCGACCGACGCCTATGAGGCCGCGCGCAACAAGGTCACGGCCTTCCTCGGCGCCAGCTCGCCGGAGGAGATCGTCTTCGTCCGCGGTGCAACGGAAGGCATCAATCTCGTCGCGCGCAGCTGGGGCGTCGCCAACATCCAGGCCGGCGACGAGATCGTCGTCAGTCATCTCGAGCACCACGCCAACATCGTGCCGTGGCAAATGCTGGCGAGCGAGAAGGGTGCCAGGCTGCGCGTGATCCCGGTCGATGACACCGGACAGCTGCGCCTCGACGAATACCAGAAGCTCCTGAACGATCGCACCAAGATCGTCGCCGTCACGCAGGTCTCGAACGCGCTCGGCACTGTCGTGCCGGTCCGGCAGCTGATCGACATGGCGCACCGCGTCGGCGCCAGGGTGCTGGTCGACGGCGCGCAGTCGGTCTCGCATCTGCGCGTCGACGTGCAGGCGCTCGACGCCGACTTCTTCGTGTTCTCCGGCCACAAGATCTTCGGCCCGACCGGCATCGGCGTCGTCTACGGCAAGAAGGCCCTGCTCGACGACATGCCGCCGTATCAGGGCGGCGGCAACATGATCGCCGACGTAAGGTTCGAGAAGACCGTCTATCACGGCCCGCCGGCGCGCTTCGAAGCCGGCACCGGCAACATCGCCGATGCCGTCGGGCTCGGCGCCGCGCTCGATTACGTCGAGCGCCTCGGACTCGAGAACATCGCGCAATACGAGCATGAGCTGCTGGCCCACGGGCTCGACGGCCTGCGCCGCATTCCCGGCCTGCGCCTGATCGGCTGCGCCGCCGAACGCACCAGCGTGATGTCGTTCGTGCTCGATGGCTGGAAGACCGAGGAGGTCGGCAAGGCGCTGAATCAGGACGGCATCGCGGTGCGCTCCGGCCACCACTGCGCGCAGCCGATCCTGCGCCGCTTCGGGGTCGAGGCGACGGTGCGTCCGTCGCTGGCGTTCTACAACACGCACGACGAAGTCGACGCCCTGATCGCCGCCGTCGGCCGGCTCGCGCAGCGCCGCTGACGGCGGCGGCGGCGCGACC
Organism: Solimonas soli DSM 21787; assembly: GCF_000474945.1. GTDB lineage: Bacteria > Pseudomonadota > Gammaproteobacteria > Nevskiales > Nevskiaceae > Solimonas > Solimonas soli. Next base: position 20,039 of record NZ_AXDW01000025.1, read on the forward strand.
GGCGCGCCGCCATTGCCGCGCCGCGCCGACTCGGTTCCAATACGCGCCCCTGTCATTGCCCGGCGGACCCGCGTCATGGCCGCTTCCTCCTCGCGGTCGCCCGAACCGGCGTCGCTCGACGCGCTGGCGGCGTGCGGGCACCGCTTCGTGCCGGCCGCCGCGCTACGCGCGCAGCTCGCGGCCGACGGCGGCCTCGCCGACTGGGCCGCCTTCGTCGACAGCTGGAACGGCATGCCGCTCGACACCTACATGGCCGACGGCGGCCGCTACCGGCGGCGCCGGCATGGCGTCTACGCGGTCGACGGCGACGGCATCGCGCGCCAGCCGCCGCAGGCGCACTGGCAGAGCCGCGACTACAACGCGCTGAATGGCGGCATCGCGCGCTGGTTCGAGCCCATAGCTCCGGCGATCGCCGACGGCGCGACGATGACGACGCTGTTGCGCTTCTGCGCGACGACCTTTGCCGCGCTCGCGCCGGACGTCGCACGCTGGCACGTCGAGGTTCATCAGTTCCGCATCGAGGCGTCGGCCGGCGAGCATGGCAGGCCGACGCCGGAAGGCGTGCATCGCGACGGCGTCGACTACGTGCTCGTGCTGATGGTGAAGCGACGCAACATCGCCAGCGGCACGACGACGATCCACGCCCCGGACGGCACGGACCTCGGCGCGTTCACGCTGATCGAGCCATGCGACGCGATGCTGCTCGACGACAAGCGCGTGTTCCACGGCGTGACGCCGGTCGAGCCCGTCGACCCGCTGCAGCCGGCGTACCGCGACGTGCTGGTCGTGACGTTCCGGCGCGACCGGATCAAGGCGAGGCCGGCACGAAGTGCCTGATGATGCCGAGCGCGATGAGCAACCCGACGCCGCTGAAGAGATCCAGAGGTCGCCGACTTCCTTGACGCGCGCACGCCGGGCAGGCGCTGCAGCAGCGCGACGGTCGCCGCGTACTCGCCCGCGGAGAGGCGCGCCAGCGTGAGCGTCACGTCGTCCATCTCCCCGTTCCCGGCGCTCGCCTGCACGACGAAGCGCTTGCTGCGGCGCCGAGCTCGCGGCTCAGCGCGCCGAACTCGAGCGCGCCGCGCCTGGCGTGCAGGCGCGGCATATGGCGGCGCCGCTCTTCGAAGAAGCGCCGTTCGATCGGCTTCAGGCCGGCGAGGATGATGACCGTCGCGGCGATCGCCGCCGTGCAGAGATCACCGCCGGCCGCGGGGCCGGTCGCCGCGACCGACCACAGGCTCGCGGCCGTCGTCAGCCCGCGGATGATCTCGCCGCGCAGCAGAATGGAGCCGGCGCCGAGGAAGCCGATGCCGGAAACGACCCGCGCGGCGACGCGCGACGGGTCGGGCACTACCTGCGCCCGGCATTGCTGAGCATGCGCGCGACCTCCATGCGGAGACGCCGTCATTCCCGACAACGACCGCCTGCATTCGGACGAGGCCGGCGGCGGCGGACGGCGGCACGGTAGCGGCCTCGCTCCGACCGGACGCCTGCATGGACACGCCAGCCGCCGCCAGCGTCATCTCGCCGTTCTCGCCGATGCGCATCGGCCCCATCGCGTTGCGCAACCGCTTCATCAAGTCGGCGACCAACGAGGGCATGGCCAAGGGCGGTGTGCCGTCGAAGATGCTCGTCGAGCATCATCGACGCATCGCCGCCGGCGGCGTGGCGATGACGACGGTCGCGTACTGCGCCGTCAGCCCGGACGGCCGCACCTTCGTCGATCAGGTGTCGCTGAACCGCGAGAGCCTGCCGCACCTGCGCGCCTTGACCGCTGCCGTGCATGGCGAGGGCGCGGCGATCTGCGCGCAGATCACCCATGGCGGCGCCTTCACCTTCCTGCCGGAACTGACGCGCAAATATCCGCTGTCGTCGTCCGGCGGCCTCAACGCCGCCGGCGTGCTCAGCGGCCGCCTGTTCAAGACGGCGATGACGGCAGCCGACATGCGGGCGGTGCTCGCCGAGTTCGTCGCCGGCGCGCAGCTGGCGCGCGAGGCCGGCTTCGACGCCGTCGAGATCCACATGGGCCACGGCTATCTGCTCAGCCAGTTCCTGTCGCCGCTCTACAACCGGCGCCGCGACGGCTACGGCGGCCCGGCCGAACGGCGCGCGCGCTTCCCGGCGCAGGTGCTGCGCGCGGTGCTCGACGCGGTCGGCCACGAGCTCGCGGTGACCTGCAAGATCTGCGTGACCGAAGGGGTGAAGAAGGGCGCCACGGCCGAGGACGCGGCGGCGGTCGCCCGCGTGCTGGAGCGCGAGGGCGCGCATCTGCTGGTGCTCAGCGGCGGCATGAACGTCGAATCGCCGTGGGCGATCTTCGGCAGCAAGATGCCGAAGGAGGCGCTGACCTCGATCGAGAACCGGATCGTGCGCTTCGCCGCCGGCCTGCAGGAGCTGGCGGCGCCGAAGATCGAATTCCGCGAGCTGTATTTCCGCGAGCACTCGCAGAAGGTGCGCGCCGCGGTGAAGATGCCGCTCGCCTATCTTGGCGGCGCCAAGTCGCTCGCCGGCGTGCAGACGGCGATGGCGGACGGCTTCGACTGCGTGGTCATGGGCCGCGCCCTCATCCACGACGCCGAGCTCGTCAACAAATTCCGCGACGGCCGCGCCACGACGTCCGCCTGCACGGCCTGCAACCGCTGCGTGGTGATGATGTACACCGAAGGCGGCACCAGCTGCGTGCTGTTCCCGCCGAACGATCCGCTGCTCAATCGCACGCCGGCGGCGGCGTGACGAGGATCGATGCCCTCTCCCCTCGTGCAGAGACAGAGGGCTTCGTTCTTCAGTGTCCGTCGCCCTTGCCGTTCGCCGCGGCGCTGGCCATGACGATGCGGTCGGTCCAGGCGATGCCGATCGCCGAGAAAATGAACACGGTGTGGATGATGGTCTGCCACATCACGCCGGTCGGCGTCGATGCGGTGCAGCGCAAGCCGGCGTCGGCGGCGCCGCACAGCGGCAGGCCGAGCGCGCCGGCTTCGATGAAGGTCTTCAGCAGGTGGATCGAGGAGATGCCGATGATCGCCATCGCCAGCTTCACCTTGAGCACCGAAGCGTTGACGTGGCTGAGCCATTCCGGCTGGTCCGGATGGCCTTCGAGGTTGAGGCGCGACACGAAGGTCTCGTAGCCGCCGACGATCACCATGACCAGCAGGTTGGAGATCATCACCACGTCGATCAGGCCGAGCACGATCAGCATCACCTCCTGCTCGCGCAGCTCCAGCGCGCCGTGGATCAGGTGCCAGAGCTCCTTGACGAACAGGATCACGTAGACGCCCTGCGCGACGATCAGGCCGAGATAGAGCGGCAGCTGCAGCCAGCGCGAGGAGAAGATCAGGGCGGGCAAGGGACTGAGGGCTTTCGGCGCGGCGGACATCGGCACTTCCTGAAGGGCAAGAGTGCCGATTCTAGGGGCGGCCCCGGAGCCGCGGAAGCGCCGTCAGCGGCGCATCTCCCTCAGAAGGACGAGGCACGGCCGGCCCCGGCCCTATACATGATCGGCTTGCGAACGAGAACCCGGCGGGCCGCGACGGCGATGCCGGGTCCAGGGATGACCGGGGGATGACCGGGATGTCAGGGGAGACGCGGAAATGAAGCTGAGATGGACGCTGCCGGCGCTCGCCGCCGTGCTGGCACTGGCGGGACTCGCGTTCCTGCTCCGCATGACGCAGAACGTCGACACCACGCTGCACAACGAGCGCCTGGCCCTGCTGCGCAGCGCCGACAATCTCGACATCGCGCTCAACCGCGCCTTCACGCAGACGCGCGCCAGCTCGCTGACCGACGCCGCCGCCGACCGCTCGAAGATCACCGCCGAGCTCGGCGCCACGCTCGATGCGCTCGACAAGGGCCCGAAGTCGCTGCGCGGCCTGAGCCGCGCGCTCGACCAGCGTCTCGATATCTTCCTCGACACCATCGACTCCAAGTTCGAGCTCGGCTTCGACTTCGAGGCGCGCAGCACGCTGCTCACGCAGCGCGCGATCAACGCGGTCGACGCGGTGCCGGGCCGCATCGCCGACACACTGGCCCTGCTGCCGGCCGGCGCGGCGGACGATCTGCGCACGCAGCTGACGCAGCTGCAGACACAGATCATCAACTACGGCGTGACGCCGACGCCGACCAACGAGCCGGAAATCCGCGCGACGCTCAACGCGCTCGACACGCTCGGCGCCGCGCAGCCGGACGCGGTGCGCCAGCGCATGGCCGAGCTGCGCGCGCTGATCGAACCGCTGCTCGCCGACAAGGGCGAGCTGGTGCGCATGTATCGCGACTTCCTGTCGCGCCCGACGGCGCCGCAGCTGGAAGCCGTCGAGCAGGCCTACCTCGGCTGGTACGAAGGCCAGCTCGCCGAATCGAACCGCTACCGCCTGCTGCTCGCCGGCTATGCCGGCGTGCTGCTGCTGGTGCTGGCCTGGCTCGGCCTGCGCCTGCGCCGCAGCTACCGCGAACTGGACCGCGCCAACGCCGAGCTGTCGCACGCCAACGACCATCTCGAAGACGAGGTCGAGAAGCGCACGCACGAGCTGTCGGCGGCGCTCGACGAGCTGCGCGCCTCGCAGGCGCAGCTGATCCAGTCGGAGAAGATGGCGTCGCTCGGCCAGATGGTCGCCGGCGTCGCGCACGAGATCAACACGCCGCTCGGCTACGCGCGCAGCAACGCCGAGATCGTGCGCACCGCGCTGGCCGACATCCGCCAGCTCTGCGGCGCGCAGCAGAAGGCGCTGCAGCTGCTCACCGACGAGGCGGCGCGCGAGGAGGACGTCGCGCATGCGCTGTCGACGGCGCAGGCGCTCGGCGAGTCCATCGACGCCGGTGCGCTGACCGACGATCTCGACGGCCTGCTCGCCGACACCGACCACGGCCTGTCGCAGATCGGCGAGCTGGTGGCGAGCCTCAAGGACTTCTCGCGCGTCGATCGCTCGCGCAGCGATCTGTTCAACGTCAACGACGGCCTCGAATCGGCGCTGAAGATCTGCAACAACCAGCTCAAGGGCCGCGTCGAGGTGATCCGCCGGTACGGCGCGCTGCCGGCGATCGAGTGCTCGCCCTCGCAGCTCAACCAGGTCTTCCTCAATCTCATCACCAACGCCAGCCAGGCGATCGGCGAGACCGGCCGCATCTATCTGCATACGCAGGCCGAAGGCGACGGCGTGGCGGTCCGCATCCTCGACACCGGCAGCGGCATGAGCGAGGCGGTGCGCGCGCGCATTTTCGAGCCGTTCTTCACGACCAAGCCGGTCGGCAAGGGCACCGGCCTCGGCCTGTCCATCGTCTACCGCATCATCGAAGACCACGGCGGCCGCATCCAGGTGCGTTCGGCGCCCGGCAAGGGCAGCGAGTTCGCCATTCATCTGCCGCTGCGGCAGCGGCGCGCCGCCACCGACGGCGCGACACAGGCGGCCGACGCCATGGAAGCGGTCGCCGCGTGATTCCCTCCCCCGACAAGGACGCCGAATGAGCGAGTCCCTCCCCGCCAGGGCCCGCGTGCTGTTCGTCGACGACGAACCGCGCGTGCTGACGACGATGCGCATCCTGTTCCGCAGCCGCTACGAGCTGTTCTTCGCCGAAAGCGGCAGCGCCGCGCTGGAGCTGCTGAAGACGCAGCCGGTCGACGTGATCGTCAGCGATCAGCGCATGCCCGGCATGACCGGCATCGAGCTGCTGCGCGCGGCGCGCGAACTGAATCCGCAGGCGATGCGCATCCTGCTCACCGGCTACTCCGACCTCAATGCCATCATCGGCTCGATCAACGAGGGCGAGATCTTCCGCTTCGTCAACAAGCCGTGGTCGAACGAGGACCTGACGACAACGGTGGCGCGCGCCGTCAGCGCCGCGCGCGCCACGCAGGCCGTGGCCCGCAGGAGCGACGACGCTCCGGCACCGACCGCCGCCGCCGCGCCCGGCGTGCTGGTGCTCGACGACGATCCGCAGGTGCCACCGAAGATCCAGGCGATTCTCGGCGGCGATTTCCGCGTGTTCGGCGCGCGCACCATGGAAGACGCCGTCGGGCATCTCGAGCGCGAGCCGATCGGCGTGGTGATCTCGGACACGCGCGTGCAGGACAACCCGGTGGTCGCGCTGATCGGCACGCTCAAGCAGCATCGCCCCGAGCTGGTCTCCGTGATCCTCACCGAACGCGCCGACGCCGGCAGCGCGATCGACCTCATCAACCAGGGCCAGATCTACCGCTTCATCACCAAGCCGATCCATGACAGCCAGTGCAAGATCGCGGTGAATTCGGCGCTCAAGCAGCACCAGCGTCTGGCGCAGAGTCCGGAGCTGACGCAGCGTTACGAAGTCGAGCGGGCGCCGCAACCGCCGCCGGGCAGCGTGCCGGCGAACGCCGGCCTGCTGGAGCGCGTGAAAACCTTGCGAAGCTGGGTGAAGCGCTGGGTGTGAGGGCCCGGCTGTCGGCTCGCGGCGGCCTTGCGCAATCCGGGCCTCGATTTCGCCTTGCGGCGACCGACCTCTCTTTGCTTGCGTAAGGAACAGTACCTGGCGCGACAGCGCGAAATCGGCGCCTCATTGGCAAAGCGCAGCGGAAGTCACGGCGCACCCCGCGCTCTCATGCAAACAGATGAAGCCCGGCCGCACGCGCCCGCCTACTGTCCGATGCTGAATCCGTCAGTGAGGAGAAGCCGGCGATGAGCACCGACAACCACGCCGTCCGCGACGTCGTATCCGGCGTCGTGTGGGACGAGTTCTGCGAGTCGCTGAAGCGCGCCGGACAGCAGATCCTGCGGCCCGAGGCGCCGAGCGATCCGCTCGATCGTGCCGAGGGCTGGCGTTATCTGACACGACTGCTGCGCATCGGCCTGGAGATGCATCTCGAGTTCGCCGATCCGGATTTCCCCGGCTTTTTCCTGCCCTCGCACGAGACCGGCAAGATCGGCGCCGACAATCCGGACAATGCCTACGCCTTCGCCAAGATCAGCGGCCGCAACGAGTATGTGATCCGCGGCACGCGCGGCACGGTGTTCTACCTGTCGATGCGTTCGCAGAAAGGCGGCTACGAGACCAACGGCAAGATGGAGGAGACCGGCTTCGTCGACGCCAAGGACCTGCACTATGGTCCGAACGGCGAATTCGAAATCCAGGTGAGCGCCAACAAGCCGGCGAAGGGCGACTGGCTGCGCATCGAGCCGGACAGCAACGCCATCGTCGTGCGCCAGACCTTCCTCGACCGCAAGGCCGAGAAGCCGGCGACGCTGTCGATCGCGCGCGTCGGCAGCGACGCGCAGCCGGCGCCGCTGTCGGCCGAGCGCATCCAGGCCTCGCTGCGCAATACCGCGAACTTCGTCAACGGCACGGCGACCGTGTTCGCCAACTGGGCGCAGAGCTATCTGCCGCACAGCAACGAACTGCCGCCCGCCGATCAGGCGGTCTGCCAGGCGACCGGCGGCGACCCCAACATCTTCTACTACCACTCGCACTGGAAGCTCGCGCCGGACGAGGCGCTCGTCATCCGCATTCCGCGCATTCCCGAGTGCCGCTACTGGAACCTGCAGATCAACAACTGGTGGATGGAATCGCTCGACTACCGCTATCACCGCATCCACCTCAACAGCCACGGCGCACGGCTCAACGCCGATGGCAGCTGCGCGATCGTGCTCTCGCATCGCGACCCGCGCCACGCCAACTGGCTGGAAACGGCCGGCCACGACAACGGCACGATGTGCATGCGCTGGGTCGGCGCCAGGGAAGCCGTGCACCCGACGACGCAGGTCATCAAGTACGGCGAACTGCAGAAGGCACTCGCGGCATGAGCAGCACGACCTTCGTCGCCGATGCGCTGATCGCCGATGCGCGCGCCGCCGCCGGCGGCCTTGCCGACTTCGGGGCACCGCCCCTGCGGCCGGCGCTCGACGAGCTGTGCGCGTCGCTCGATCGCGAAGCGAAGCTGTCCGACACCGGGCGCTACCTGTTGCGCCAGAAGATCGTCACGCAGCTCGCCAACCGTCTGCGCATCGAGGACTACTTCGCGAAGCATCCGCAGATCGCGCAGGAACAGATCGCGGCGCCGGTCGTCATCGTCGGCCTGCCGCGTACCGGCACCACCAAGCTGCATCGCCTGCTGTCGCGCGATCCGCGCTTCTACTGGATGTCGTTCTGGGAATCGCAGTTTCCGGTGCCCTTCGACGGCGAGACGCTGGCCGAGCCGGCGCTGCGCATCAAGGAAGGCCGCGCGCTCTGCGAACTGATGACGACGGCGATGCCCAAGCTCGCCGCCATCCATCCGATGTACGCCGACGAGGCCGACGAGGAGGCGATGCTCACCGAGCATACGCTGATGTCCTCGTTCAATGCCTATGCCGACGTGCCCGCCTACATGCGCTGGCTCGATGCGCAGGAGCAGACGCCGGTCTACGAGTTCCTGCGCCGCGGCCTGCAGTTCCTGCAGTGGCAGAAGCGCCAGCGCGGCATCGTCGCCGAGCGCTGGATCCTGAAGGCGCCGCATCATCTGCTGCGCATGGATATCGTGCTCAAGGTGTTCCCCGGTGCACGGGTGATCCAGACCCATCGCGACCCGCGCCAGAGCATCCCGTCGATCGCCAGCTTCATCCACGCGCTGTGGTGCATCTACAGCGAACAGGCGAGCGAGCTGCGCGCCGGTGCCGAGTGGAGCCTGCTGATGCAGCGCGCGCTGAACCACGCGATGAGGGTGCGCGAGCGCGCGCCGCGGCAGTTCTTCGACGTGCAGTTCCGCGACACCGTCAAGCGGCCGATGGAGGTCGTGCGCGAGATCTACGCCTGGCTCGGCCTGCCGCTGCCGGCCGACGCCGAGCGCGCGATGCGCGAGTGGCTGGCCGCCGACGAGAAGGCGCACCAGGGCGGCCACGGCTACACGGCGGCGCAGTTCGGGCTTTCCGATGCGCAGCTCGACCGCGACTTCGCGGCGTACCGGGCGAAGCACATCGAGGCGCCGGCCGCGGCTTGAAGCTTTTGTTCCTCTCCCCTCGAACGAGGGGAGAGGTCAGGTGAGGGGCCGCCTGATCGAGCGTCGCGGCGAGTGACGCCCCCCTCACCCCGACCCGCTCCCCTCGTCCGGGGGGAGCGGGAGAACAACAACGAGAGGAGAGAGAAATGCTGCTGAAGGACAAGGTCGTCGTCGTTTCCGGCATCGGCCCGGGACTGGGTGTGAAGCTCGCCATCGAGGCGGCGCGCGAAGGCGCGCGTGGCGTCGTCGTCGCGGCGCGTTCCGCCGACAAGCTCGACGACGCCGAGGCACGCATCCAGTTGCTCGGCGTGAAGACCGAGGTCGTCAAGCAGACCTGCGACATCACCCAGCGCGCGCAGTGCGATGCGCTGGCGGCGCTGGCGGCGAAGCGCTTCGGCAAGGTCGATGCGCTGGTCAACAGCGCCTTCGTGCACGGCGAGATGGACTTCGCCTCGACCGCCAATCTCGACGGCTGGCGCGAGGTCATCGACACCAACCTGCTCGGCACGCTGCGCCTGACGCAGGCGACGATTCCGCACATGGGCAAGGGCGGCGCCATCGTCATGATCAACACCATGGCGGTGCGCAAGATTCCGCCGCTCGGCGAGGCCGGCTACGCGGCGTCGAAGGCGGCGCTCGCCAATTCCGTGAAATGGCTGGCGCGCGAGCTGGGGCCGAAGGGCATCCGCGTCAACAGCGTGCACATGGGCTGGATGTGGGGCGCGCCGGTGCGGGGTTACATGGAGTGGCAGGCCAAGGAGCAGGGCGTGCCGCTCGAACAGCTGAAGGCGCATATCGCCGCCGACATTCCGCTCGGCGAGATTCCGACCGACGACGACTGCGCGAAGGCGGCGCTGTTCATGGTGTCCGACTATGCGGCGGCGGTGACCGGCGCGGCGCTCGACGCCAACGGCGGCGCCTACATGCCCTGAGCCGCAGAGCGGCGGCGCTCCCGCCGGGGGCGCCGCCGCGAGCCGCACGGAAAAGATCATCCACTTCCCGTGGCGCGATGCCGCCACGCCGGCCGATGCCCGGGGAGCGCCCTGCGCGGCAACTCGCGCCGCGTTTGGCCGCGGCCGGCGTGCATGCCGCCCGTCTCAATCTCGGCGACGACGCGGTGCGCGACAGCGAGCCGCTGCGCCGGCGCGTGCTCGCGCCGCAACCGGACGCGCCGGCGATCGGCACCATCGTCGAAGAGTGTTTTCCGCGCGAGGCGCTGCATGATCTGTGCGTCTTCTTCGACGCGGCGGGCGACGAGACGCGCTTCAAGGCCAACCTCGAGCGCATGATGACGAGCGTGCACCGCTTCATTGATCCGGGCACACGATCGACGTGCTGATCAGCAGCCGGTGCCGGCTGCTCTAGGACGCCTTCTTGTGTTCCTGCGGCGGCGCCTGCCAGATCGCGGCGGCCGTCGGGTCGATTTCGCCAAGCAGGCGGTTGAGCAGGGATTTCAGCACCGGCGCATCCGGGCCGAGGCGTTCGAGCACCTGTGATTCCAGGGCCTTGGCGCGCGAGATCAGGTCGAGCGCGACTTCGCGGCCGCGCGGCGTCAGCTCGTAGGCGATGCCGTCCGCGGTGCGCGCGGCGGCGAGGCCGTTGCCGACCAGCGAATCCAGCGCCTGCTTGCGACGGTCGTCGAGCACGCCGGCCATGCCTTCGGCCAGCTCGCTGTCGGTGATGACGGGCTTGAGCGTCAGCGTCGACAGCACGTAGAACTCCATGTCGCTGAGGTGCTGCGCGTCGAGCGCGGCGCGCAGCTGCGCGAAGAAGCGGAAGTGACTGCGGCCGAGCAGATAGCCGAGGAAATCCTCCGAGAAGCTGCCGGCCAGATGCGCGGCGCGCGGCTTCACGTCCGGTGCGTCGCGCCGCGTGGCGTGCGCATAGCGGCCGCCGTGGAAGACCAGCGGCGCGGTCTCGGTGCGGTCGAAGGCGAGCACCTCGCCGACGAAGATCAGGTGATCGCCGCCCTCGTACTGGAATGCGGTGCGGCACTGGAAGCGCGCCATGCAGCCGCGCAGCAAGGGCACGCCGCCGGTGCCGCTCTCGACGTCGAGGCCGGCGAACTTGTCGATGCCGCGCGTCGCGAAGCGCGCCGACAGCGATTCCTGGTCGGTGGCGAGCACGTGCACCGCCCAGTGTTCGGCCTTGCGGAAGGCGCCCAGGCTCGCCGAGGTGTTGGCGAGGCTCCACAGCACCAGCGGCGGATTCAGCGAGACCGAGTTGAAGCTGTTGGCGGTCAGCCCGAGCGGCACGCCCTCGGCGGTGCGCGCGGTGATGATGGTCACGCCGGTCGTGAAGGCACCTAGCGCCTTGCGGAACTCGACGGGATCGAAGCTCTGCGTCATCGCCGCCCCGAGGCGCGGCGCGCGTCAAAAGAACCCGCGCGGCCGAGGAGGCCGACCGCGCAGGTCGCGACCGGCCACGTCGCCGGCTCAGAAGTTGTACTTGACGTTGAGCGTCGCATAGTCGTGATCGACGTATGGGTTGGCGGCCAGGGTGGTGTCGTTGATGGTCTTGCCGGCGTCGCCGAAGAACCAGTTGTAGCCGAGGCCGATCTGCGTGTTCGACAGATACGTCATCGAGAAGCCGAGGCTCGCGCGCATGTCGCCGTCGCCATAGAGCGCGCCGAAGGCGCCGGCGATGGCCGGATTGTTCTTCAGGTAGCCGAAGGTGATCGGCATGCTGAAGTCCCAGCCGGCCATGATGTTGTGCTTGGTCGGGATGAGCAGCGCCTGGATGCCGTAGGCATCGCGATCGTAGATCAGCTTGTCGCCGTCGCCGACCGGGATGATGCCGGGCGAGGACTCGACGCGATCGACGTCGATCATGTGCAGGTACTGCGCCTCGGCGACGAAGGCCATGTCGTCGAAGAACAGGCGCGGGTTGGTGGCGTACAGCGCCGACAGCAGCAGCTGGCCGCTCTTCGAGCGCGAGTACACCGGGCTGACGTGGCCGGAGATCAGCGTCTCGACGCCGGTCGGCGCGCCGTCGCGGTAGTTCAGTTCGCCGGCCACGTTGAAGCCGCCGAGCACGGTCGTGAAGCTGGCCGCGGTCATGTGGATGCCCGGTTCGTACTCGACGTTGTACGACACCGGCACCATCTGGTTGATGATCTGCGTGGTGACCGGCGTGCCGCCGGGCAGGAAGCCGAACGGCGCGTAGCCGACGTTGAGGCGCACCGACGGGTTCGGGTCGTGGTAGCGCAGGTGATAGAGGCCGACGTTGGTCACCGAGGTGAGCTGGTAGCGCAGGCCCAGGCCCCACTGCCCGAAGTTGCTCGGCGCGAGGTCTTCTTCGCGATACGTGTAGATGTAGCGCGGCGCATTGGCGAGGCGGCCGATCGGTGCGAGCAGCACGTTGCAGACGAAGTTCTCGGCGGTCTGGCCGATCGGCAGCTGACCGCTGTTGCCGATGTGCAGATTGGTGATCAGGCCCTGGCAGCTGCCCGGCCCGCCGTACAGCGGATTGGCCGAGCCGTAGACGTAGCGGGCGCCGGGGCCGACGACGTCGGCCGGCGAGAAATAGTCGCCGACCGGGAAAATCTCGTTCGGGCGGAACTTGAACTTGTAATAGCCGAGCACGCTGAGATCGTTGGTCACGGCGGCGTTGAACGACAGCTGCGGCGTCGGCAGGAGAATGTCCTTGATCTCCGTGCCCGGCACGAAGGCCTTGGTCGCATCGGCCTGGCTCTGCGCGCTGGCGATGCCCGACATGAACAGGCTCTCGCCCCAGGCGACCAGCTGCTGGCCGAGGCGCACGTTGATGCTCGACACGTCACCGAGATACCAGGAGCCGTAGACGTAGGCCTCGAGCAGGCGCGCGCGTTCGCCGTCGTAGTACTTTGTCGCCTCGGTGAACTTGTTGTAGTGCGGATCCGGATAGTCGTCCGGCGGGTTGCCCTTGTTGACCGTCAGCGGCGAGTCGTTGGCGTTCTTGCGATGATAGACGTCGTCGTAGAAGGCCGAGCCGCTGAGCACGGCGCCGAAGTCGCCATGGTTGAGGTGCACTTCGCCGTAGGCGCTGAGGCGGTTGTGGATCAGGTCGCCGCGGTCGAAGTTGCGGTTGCCGTCGTCCGAGTTGATCGACTGCGACAGGCCCTGGCGCTCGAAGCGGAAGACCTGTGCCGGCTGGCCTTCCGGAATGTCGGGGAACAGATAGGACTGGAATTGCTCGACCGGCGCGTTGATGAGACGGTTGTCCTGCTTCTCCGTGCGCACGGCCAGACCATAGTTCATGGTCATCTTGTAATCGACCGTGGTGTCGCCGCCGAGATCGAACGAGCCGGCCCGCGCCGCGCCGCCCGCCATGATCGCCACCACCGCACACGCCCAGACGCTCCGCTTCCCTGTCGACATTTTTTTCATCGATTCCGCGTACGACTTGCGCCGCCGCTCCTCCCGCTATTTATAGGTATTCCGCGGCGCTAACGTAGGGGCAAGCCGGCGGACGAGCCTCACCCGAAATGATTACATTGCGGGGGCGTGCTTCCGACATGATGAACACGTCGCGCACGAGGCGCCCGCAGAGGCACCATCGAACATGTCGGGGGAGAAGGTGATGCGCTATCTGAGTCCGGTCGATGCGGCGTTCCTGCAGATGGAGTCACCGCGCACGCCCATGCACGTCGGCGGCCTGCTGACTTTTCGCCTGCCCGACGATGCGCCGGACGACTACCTGCGCACGCTGTTCGCCGCGATGCGCGCGCAGGCACCCGGCACGCCACCGTTCAACCTGCGTCTGGTGCGCAGGCGGCTGCAGAAAGTGGCGCCGGCCTGGGAGGAGGCGCACGACATTGACATCGACTATCACCTGCGCCACTCGGCGCTGCCGTTTCCCGGCGGCGAGCGCGAGCTCGGCGTACTCGTCGCGCGCCTGCATTCGCATCCGCTCGACCTGCGGCGGCCGCCGTGGGAGGTAACGCTGATCGAGGGCCTGGAGAATCGCCGCTTCGCGATCTTCTTCAAGGTGCACCACTGCGCCCTCGACGGGCTCGGCGCGCTCAAGCTCGTGCGCCGCTGGCTGAGCACGGATCGCCGGCAGCGCGGCGCGCCGGCGCTGTGGGCGCTGCCGAAGCGGCCGCGGGACGACGCCGGAGCGGAGGCGGCGCCGGCCGGCGCGCTCGAACAGCGCTTCGCCACGGCGCGCACGCAGCTGCGCGCCAGCGCTGAACTCGTCGCCGCGCTGCGCCGCATGGCACGGCCGAGCGAAAACCCGGAAGGCGGCATCCTCTCCGCACTCGCGACGCCTCGCTGCCTGCTCAACAGGCGCATCACGCCGCAGCGCCGCCTCGCCACGCAGCTGTTCGCGCTGAACCGCGTCAAGGCGCTGAGCGCCGCGACGCGGGCGACCATCAACGACGTCTCGCTGGCGCTGATCGCCGGCGCCGTGCGCCGCTATCTGCTCGAGCTCGGCGATCTCCCGCAGGCGCCGCTGATCGCCTCCGTGCCGGTCGGCCTGCCGCGCAGTGACGGCAAGCCCGGCAACGCCGTCGCCGGCTTCGTCGTGCCGCTCGGCACGCAGCTCGACGATCCGCTGGAGCGCCTGCGCGTCATCCGTGCCATCACACAGCGCACCAAGGAACAGCTGCGCGGCATGTCGCCGGAAGCGCTCGGGCAGTTCACGCTGCTCGGACTTTCGCCGTTGATCCTTGGCCAGCTCGCCGGCGTGCTGCCGCACCTGCCGCCGATCTTCAACTTCGTCGTCTCCAATGTCGTCGCCTCGAAGGAGCCGCTCTACTACGAGGGCGCCGAACTGGAGGCGATGTATCCGATTTCCGTGCTCTTCGACGGTTACGCGCTCAACGTCACCATCATCGGCTACGCCGATCGCCTCGCCATCGGCTTCACCGGCTGCCGCGATACGCTGCCCTCGCTGCAGCGCCTCGCGGTATACAGCGGCGAATCGCTGCAGGAACTGGAACGGTCGGCGGGCATCGCGACGGCGACGAAGGCACCGGCGCGTCGGCGCAAGCGCAAGGCATAGATCCGGTTCCGCAGCGCCCGGCGATCGAGATCGGCGTCCTTGACGCCCAGCCAGACCCCTTCCATCAGCCGCATGCCGCTGCCGTGCAGCAGCCGCGCGGCAAGGCCGCGGCATCGGGCATGCGCCACCGTATCGAAGCGATTTCCCTCCAAGAGAGCCCTGTCCGCAATCACCTCGGCTTGCGGACCCGCATCACCCCTTCGAGCTGACCCGGCGACTGATCCGGAACCTCGTGGTACAGGAACAGACGGCCGCCAGCGCCCGGTTCCGCGCGCCGGCCGAATCGTTCCGTGCGTCGCCATACGCACCAGAAACGCTTCGAACTCCAACTGCCCCAACTCGCGCGAGCGTCGCTTGCCGTGAAAACGGACGAAGCGTTTAATCTGACTGCCCTGGCTCCCAGATTGGCAGACATGTCCGATTTCCTTGGCAATGCGGACGGCTTGTCACTCAATGACTTGGAATAACTGTGACCAAATTATCATCAACAAGCGCCAGTTTATCGGACAATCCCGTGTCGTCTAATTGTAGTTGGGTGTTGCTGCGGCGGTAGTTGTCACCGGAGAGTTCGGAGCCAGCATGAGCGCGCCATTCCATCTTCACCGTTCTGGCGCATCTGCTGCTTCAAGCGTCGCAGCGTTTCATCGGCTTCAAGCTTCGGTGTGGCGCCGCTCTCATTCTAGAAGCGCATCGCTCTTGCTAGCGGCGCGGGCTTCGGCAAAGCTCAGAGCATCGGCGTCGCTCGGCACCATCACAAAGCGGGGGCTTTCGTGAGTTCCATCGGGCAGCACACCCAACTAGCGTTTCCAGCCGACGTGTCCGCCTTCGGCGGCCACGCGGCTGAAACAGGGCGTTGGGCACCATGAAAGCTCACGCGATGGAGAGTCTGATTTTCATTGAGGCGGTGGTACTCGCCGGCCCCATTACAGCGTTCGTCGCATATTCCAGCATCCTCGCTGCCGTATTCGGCCTACCCACGTTGGTTTGGTCGTTTGGCGCTCCTGGTCGCTTTGAACCAACCTTTGCGGCAGTGCTTTGCGCCCTGCCGCTTGGTGTATTTGCGCTCGTCCACCTTTGGTCTCTCACCCGTAGCACAGCCAAAG
>NZ_AXDW01000026.1 GCF_000474945.1 Solimonas soli DSM 21787
CGGGAGGAGAGGGCTCGAGGGCACGCGCCGCACTCTCAACTCCGATTCCCCTCCGCCCGCTCGCGGGGGGAGGGGTCAGGGGAGGTGGGCGCCCGCGTCGCGCGCCGAACCCGCACCGCGCGCCGCGGCACCCTCCTCACCCAATCCTCTCCTCCCGCCGGGAGGAGAGGGCTCCAAGCCGCACGCAGCGCTTCCATGGAAGGTCAGGGCTCGAGCCCGGGGTCCTTGCGCGGAATCGTCATCGGCTGGCGATGTGACCAGTGCGCATCGTGGTGAGGACTTTTCCGCCGGGACCCCTGCCCGGTCACGAGTCCTGCGCTTATTCGACATTTTAACGAACGGAATACAGTCAAAAATCACATACCGCGAGCCAGTGGAACCGCGGTGGAACCGTGTTTTTTTGCAGGCCGCGCGATGAGCGCTGCGTCTGCGCCGGATACGCCGAGCTAAGTCGCTGGTTTGCCGAAGGCAATCGGCTTTGTCCTGAGCTTATGCACAGCTTTTGAACCAGCGATGCACCGCTTTGACACAAGCCATTGGGGTCCACGTGGAACAGGGACACAATATGTTGGAAAAAGCGGTTGACGATAGGGGGAGCGAAGCCTAGTCTTGCGAGACTGCCACGCGTCACCTCCTCAGGGAACAAACCGGTGGGACGCGCAGCTTCGGAATCCCGCTCACGGGACCAGATTCACCATTGGAAGGGGACGCAAAGATGCTCCAACAAACCACCGCTTCGACCGCCGACGGTCGTCGCACCCCGCCGGACACCCTCGTCAGCACCGCCGAAGTCGCCGCCACCGCGCCGGGCGGCCTCAAGGTCATCCGTCGTAACGGCAAGCTGACGGGCTTCGACATCCAGAAGATTTCCGTCGCCATCACCAAGGCCTTCCTGGCCGTCGAAGGCGGCGCCGCCGCGGCTTCGGCCGCGGTGCGCGAGAAGGTCGAGGCCATCACCCGCGCGGTGGAGGCGGCGCTGACGCGCCACATGGCCGGCGGCGGCACGCTGCACATCGAGGACATCCAGGACCAGGTCGAGCTGCAGCTGATGCGCGCCGGCGAGCACAAGGTCGCGCGCTCGTACGTGCTGTACCGCGAGGAGCGCGCCCGCGAGCGCGCCGCCGAAGCGGCGAAGGCGCCGACGGCGGCCGCCAGGCCGACGCTCAGCGTCAGGCGTGACGACGGCAGCATCGTGGCGCTGGACGAGGCGCGCATGCGCCGCCTCGTCAGCGAAGCCTGCGCCGGCTTCATCGGCGTCAACGCCGACGAAATCGTCGCCGCCGCGCTGCGCGATCTCTACGACGGCATTCCGGAAGCCGAGCTTTCGCAGGCGCTGACGCTGGCCGCGCGCGCGCGCATCGAGAAGGAGCCGAACTACACCTACGTCTCCGCGCGCCTGCTGCTCGACGCGATGCGCCATGAGGCTCTGAAGTTCCTCGGCCTGCCGGAGTCGCGCCCGACCTTCGAGGAAATGAAGGCGCTCTATCCCGACTACTTCCGCGCCTACATCCACAAGGCCGTCGAGCTCGAACTGCTCGATCCGAAGCTCGCGCTCTACGATCTCGACACGCTCGGCAAGGCGCTGCTCGCCGACCGCGACGGCAAGTTCGACTATCTCGGCCTGCAGACGCTGTACGACCGCTACTTCATCCACAGCAACAAGACGCGCTTCGAGCTGCCGCAGGCCTTCTTCATGCGCGTGGCGATGGGCCTGGCGATGAACGAGATCGACCGCGAAGCGCGCGCCATCGAGTTCTACAAGCTGCTCTCGTCGTTCGACTTCATGTCGAGCACGCCGACGCTGTTCAACTCCGGCACGCTGCGTCCGCAGCTGTCGAGCTGCTACCTGACGCAGGTGCCGGACGATCTGCACGGCATCTTCGGCGCGATCCACGACAACGCCATGCTCTCCAAGTTCGCCGGCGGCCTCGGCAACGACTGGACGCCGGTGCGCGGCATGGGCGGCTACATCAAGGGCACCAACGGCAAGTCGAACGGCGTGGTGCCGTTCCTCAAGGTCGCCAACGACACGGCGGTCGCCGTCAACCAGGGCGGCAAGCGCAAGGGCGCGGTCTGCGCCTACCTCGAAACCTGGCACCGCGACATCGAGGAATTCCTCGAATTGCGCAAGAACACCGGCGACGACCGCCGCCGCACGCACGACATGAACACGGCCAACTGGGTGCCGGACCTGTTCATGAAGCGCGTCATGGAAGACGGCCAGTGGACGCTGTTCTCCCCGGAAGAAACGCCGGACCTGCACGATCTCGTCGGCGACGCCTTCGAGAAGAAGTACGTCGAGTACGAGCGCCTCGCCGACGAAGGCCGCATCAAGAACTTCAAGCGCATCCAGGCCACCGGCCTGTGGCGCAAGATGCTGTCGATGCTGTTCGAAACCGGCCATCCGTGGATCACGTTCAAGGATCCGTGCAACCTGCGCTCGCCGCAGCAGCACGTCGGCGTCGTGCACTCGTCGAACCTGTGCACGGAAATCACCCTGAACACCCGGGCCGACCAGGAAATCGCCGTCTGCAATCTCGGCTCGGTGAACCTGCCGGCGCACATCACCGCGGAAGGCACGCTCGATCTCGCCAAGCTCGAGAAGACCATCAAGACGGCGATGCGCATGCTCGACAACGTCATCGAGTACAACTACTACTCGGTGGCCACCGCGCGCAACTCCAACCTGCGCCACCGCCCGGTCGGCCTCGGCGTGATGGGCTTCAACGACGCGCTGTACAAGCTGCGCCTCGCCTATGAATCCGACGCGGCGATCCAGTTCGCCGACGAATCGATGGAAGCGGTCAGCTACTACGCGATCAAGGCCTCGGCCGACCTCGCCGTCGAGCGCGGCGCGTATTCGAGCTTCAAGGGTTCGCTGTGGGACAAGGGCATCCTGCCGATCGACTCGATCAAGCTGGTGCGCGAAGCGCGCAACGGTGGAAAGTATCTGCAGCAGGACGAGTCGCAGTCCGGCAAGTTCGACTGGAGCGCGCTGCGCACGCAGATCCAGACCACCGGCATCCGCAACAGCAACACCATGGCGATCGCGCCGACCGCGACCATCGCCAACATCACCGGCGTGTCGCAGTCGATCGAGCCGACGTACCAGAACCTCTACGTCAAGTCGAACCTCTCGGGCGAGTTCACCGTCGTCAACGAATACCTCGTCAACGACCTCAAGAAGCTCGGCCTGTGGGACGAGGTGATGGCGCACGACCTCAAGTACTTCGACGGCAGCGTGCAGAAGATCGACCGCATCCCGCAGGAGCTGAAGGACGTCTACAAGTGCGCGTTCGAGATCGACCCGAAGCGCCTCGTCGACGCCGGCAGCCGCCGCCAGAAGTGGATCGACCAGGCGCAGTCGCTGAACCTTTACATGGCGCAGCCTTCGGGCAAGAAGCTGGACGAGCTCTACAAGCACGCCTGGCTCTCCGGCCTGAAGACCACGTACTACCTGCGCACGATGGGAGCCACGCATGCCGAGAAGACGACCATCCAGGACAACCGCCTGAACGCCGTCGGCAAGGGCAGCACGGGCGGCGCCGCCGCGAAGGCGCCGGCCGCGCCGGTCGCCGCGTCGAAGCCAAAGGCTGGCGCCGAGCCGATCATCCTGCCCACGCTCGAAGCCGGCACCGGCAGCGCCAAGGTCTGCTCGATCCTCGATCCGGACTGCGAGGCCTGCCAGTAAGCGATGCGCCGCGCAGCGAAAAGGCCGCCTCCGGGCGGCCTTTTCGTTTGCGAACACCGCGCGCATGCAGGTCCGGCGCCTGCGGATCACGTGCGAGACGAGGCACGAATCTCATCGCGGCAGCGCCGCGACGAAGCGCAGGCCCTCGCATGAGTGATCCGCAAGACATCGCCGCATCCGCCTTCGCGGCATGACAGCCTGTGCGCAGCATCCCTAGAATCGATGCATCGCCCCCCACCGGAAGCCGCTCATGCTCAACACCGTCGTCCTGCCGTGGATTCACTACATCGCCGTGTGGATGATGACCGGCGCGCTGGTCACCGAGCTGTATCTGCTGAAGATCGGCGGCACGCCGGACGCGGTGCGCCTGCTGCCGCGCGTCGACCGCCTCTACGGCATCATGGCCGTGCTCGTGCTCCTCACCGGCCTGGCGCGCGTCTGGCACGGCGGCAAGGGGCCGGACTACTACTGGCACAACGGCGCCTTCCACGGCGTGCTCGGCCTGTTCGTGCTTGCCGCGCTGATCTCCATCGTGCCGACGCTGCGCTTCATGCGCTGGCGCAAGGCGCTCGAAGCCAGCGGCGCGCTGCCGGCGGATGGCGAAGTACGCAAGACGCGCATCCTCATCCACGTGCAACTCACCGCCATCGTGCTCATCACGCTGTCGATCGTGCTCGTCGCCAAGGGCTACAGCGCGTCCGGTAGCTGAGCGCCCTTCGCAGTTCCCCTCCGCCCGAGGGCGGAGGGGCCAGGGGAGGTGGCGCCCGCGCTTCGCGCCACGGGCACAAATGCATCCCCTCCCACGCCGCTCGCCCGGCAAGCCCATGCCGCGCGCTTGGCGGCCGCTCAGGCAATCCCCTTCTCAGCGCTCCATCCCGGCGCGGCCTGGGGACAAAGCTGTGCGCAGCCTGCGCGAAACCTGTGCTCAATCACAACATGTAGAAGGCCGATCACAAAGCAGCCACAATCCCTAGTATTTTTTGCTTGACTCACTGCTGCCTGCGGAGCACTCTTAGCTGCCGCCATTGCCGTCGCGATCTCCGTGCGTACGGCCCTTCGCAGCATCGGCAGCGGCAGGGGAACGGGCGCAAGCCCACAGACGCAGCCAAGCGCCACGAACAAACCGGAAAACCGGGCAGAGCCGCCCGGCACATGGAGACAAAATCATGCTGACCTGGGACGACGCCCCCGCCACCGCCACCCCATCCGCGCCGGCCGCCAAGATGCCGCCGCCGTCGAGCCACGCCGCGCACGGTGCCGCCACCGGCCTGGAAAATCTCGAAATGGGTGCGTCGCGCATCCGCGTCGACGACAAGAAGATCATTAACTGCCGCGCCGATCTCAACCAGCTCGTCCCGTTCAAGTACAAGTGGGCCTGGGAGAAGTACCTCGACGCCTGCAACAACCACTGGATGCCGCAGGAAATCGGCATGTCGGCCGACATCGCGCTGTGGCAGGACCCGAAGGGTCTGACCGATGACGAGCGCGCCATCATCAAGCGTTCGCTCGGCTTCTTCAGCACCGCGGACTCGCTGGTCGCCAACAACCTCGTGCTCGCCGTCTACAAGCACATCACCAATCCCGAGTGCCGCCAGTACATCCTGCGCCAGGCCTTCGAGGAAGCGATCCACACGCACGCCTACCAGTACATCATCGAAAGCCTCGGCCTCGACGAAGCCGAAGTCTTCAACATGTACCGCGAAGTGCCGAGCATCCACGACAAGGCCGCATGGAGCCTGCCGTACACGCAGAGCCTCGCCGACGAAAGCTTCCACACCGGCACCATCGAAGCCGACCAGCGCCTGCTGCGCGACATGATCGCCTTCTACGTGGTCTTCGAAGGCATCTTCTTCTACGTCGGCTTCGTGCAGCTGCTCAGCTTCGGCCGCCGCAACAAGATGACCGGCACCTCGGAGCAGATCCAGTACATCATGCGTGACGAAGCCATGCACATGAACTTCGGCATCGACGTGATCAACCAGATCAAGATCGAAAACCCGCACCTGTGGACGCCCGAGTTCCAGCAGCAGGCGCTCGACATGATCAAGGAAGCCACCGAGCTCGAAATCCGCTATGCGCACGACACCATGCCGCGCGGCGTGCTGGGCCTCAACGCCGGCATGTTCAACGACTACATGAAGTACATCGCCAACCGCCGCTGCGCCCAGATCGGCCTCAAGGCCCTCTACCCCGCCGCGACGGAAAACCCGTTCCCGTGGATGAGCGAAGTCCTCGACCTCAAGAAGGAAAAGAACTTCTTCGAGACGCGCGTGACGGAGTATCAGACGGGTGGAGCGTTGAGCTGGGATTGACAAAAAAGACCACCCGACGTAGGGATAACGAGCCCCCTAGATTTCTAGGGGGCTTTTTAGATTGAGCGATCTGGACCGACCAGATTTTCGTAGCCACTCAAGAGCCGTTTAGCGCGTAGCGCCGTTCAAACTCTACGGGTGATAGATCGCCAGCGGAACCATGCCGCCGCACCGGTTGTAAAAAACATCTCGATGTAATCGAACAGATCCGATGCGGCAGCTTGCCGCGTTGGATAAATCCGCCGCTTGATCCTCTCCCTCTTCAGCGCACTGAAAAAGCTCTCGGCGACCGCATTGTCGTGGCAGTTGCCTCGGCGGCTCATGCTCGGCACCATCCGGTGCGCTTTGAGAAACGACTGCCAGTCGTTGCTGGTGAACTGACACCCTTGGTCGGAATGCACCAGCACACCCGGACCGGGTTTGCGCTTCCAGACTGCCGCGAGCAGCGCCTGCAGCACGCGGTCACGCGTCATCGTCGCTTGCGTGGACCAGCCGACGATCTGCCGCGAGTAAAGGTCCATCACCGCCGCCAGGAACAGCCAGCCTTCGTAGGTCCGGATATACGTGATGTCCGTGACCCAGACCCTGTTCGGCGCATCAGGCGCGAAGTCGCGATTCAACACGTTCTCCACCACGCCGGCAGGCCCGCCGCGATGGCGCGGCTTGCTGCCGTAGCCGATCTGCGCGCGCAGACCCTCGATCTTCATCAGGCGCCGCACGCAATGCCGGCTGCACCGCTCACCGGCTTCGCGCAGATCCAAGGTGATCTTCCGATAGCCGTACACCGCGCCGCTGGCCAGCCAATGGTGCTTGATCAAGCAACAAGCGCTGGTCTTCATGCTCGCCCGCGCTGGGGCCATGACGCAGCCACGCGTAGTAACCACTGCGCTGCACGCTCAGCACGCGGCACATCGCGCTCAGACGAAACTCTCGGGCATGCATGCGCATGAACGCGTACTTCGCCTTTATCCCTTGGCAAAGTACGCGGCGGCTTTTTTAGAATGTCGCGCTCCTCGGTCAGACGTTTGACCTCAGCCTTATAGCGGCGATTGTGGATCCTCTCGACGTAGAAAAATCACAGCCGCTGGATTTGCAACGATCCAGCAGCTCATCGCGCAATTCGTCGTCAATTCCTTCTCGATGAAGGACTGAAGAAGCTCATAGCGGCGTAGGCGCGAAAACTCGCCCGGTGATATTTACAAGACACTGCGATAAAGCTTGAGAATGCTGGAGAAGTCCTCGCTCGCGGCGCCCTGGCAATGTAGTTGGTAGAGATTGCGCGCCAGCTCCCCGAGGGGAATCGCGCTGCCGGCTGCGACCGCCGCTTCGACCGCGAGGCCGAGATCCTTCAGCATCAGCGCCGAACCGAAGCCGCCGCTGTAGCCGCGCGACGCGGGCACACCGTCCTGCACGCCTGGCCATGGATTGTAGACTTCGAGCGACCAGTTGCGGCCCGAGCTCTTGGCCATGATGTTCGACAGCACTTTCGGATCGAGGCCGTTGGCGACGCCGAGTGCTAGCGCTTCCGCCGTACCCGCCATGTGGATCGCGAGCAGCATGTTGTTGGCGATCTTGGCGACCTGACCGGCACCGACCGCGCCGGCATGGAAGATGTTGGTGCCCATCTTCTCGAGCAGCGGCCGTGCGCGCTCGAGCGCCGCCGCCGGGCCGCCGACCATGAAGCTCAGTGTTCCTGCCGCCGCGCCGGCCGTGCCGCCGGACACCGGCGCGTCGATGAACAGCAGACCGCGCGCGGTGGCGGCATCTCCCACCTTGCGCGACGCGGCCGGAGCGATGGTCGAGCAGTCGATCAGTAGCGTATCCGGTGCGATCGCCGCGATCAGGCCACCGCCGTCTGCGTTGCCAAGATACAGCGTTTCGACGTGCCGGCTCGCTGGCAGCATCGAGATCACGACTTCGGCGCCGGCGACGGCTTCGGCCGGACTGGCGGCGGTCATGGCACCGGCAGCCTTTGCCGCCTGCAGCGTAGCGGGCGCCAGGTCGTAGACACGCAGCGCGTGGCCCGCCCTCAGAAGATTCAGCGCCATCGGTCCGCCCATGTTGCCAAGGCCGATGAATGCAATGGTGCTCATGAGAGTCTCCTTTTCAAGCGTCGAGGCCGAGTGATACAAGGCTGTCGCTCCAGGGCGCGGCGAAGTGTTCAGCGATCCATTGCGGCGTGACCTCGGCAAGCGTCGCCGGCGTCCACCGTGGCGTGTTGTCCTTGTCGATCAGCAGGGCCCGCACGCCTTCGGCCAGATCCGGATGCGCGCAGCATTGCAGCGCGACCACAAGTTCGAGGCGGAACACTTCGGCGAGCGACATACCGCGCGTGCGCTCTCGCAGCGCCCAGATCAGCGCTGCAGTCGTCGGCGAACCGGCGCGCAGTGTTGACGCCGCCTTCTGCAGCCAGATGTCATCGCCCGCGTAGCCGGTGATCGCCGCATGAACCGCGGCCAGATCGTCCCCGGCGCACAGAGTTTCGATCGTCGCAGCATGGCGATGCAGGTTCGAGGCCGGCCGCACTGCCTGCGCCTGCGCGGAGAAGCCGTCGAGCAGGGCCGTGAGACGATGGCGGTCATCGTCCGCTTCGCCACTCCAGGCCAGCGTGGTGAGCGCCGCAAAGATGGCTTCGCGATCGGTGGCACGCAGGAAATGTTCGGCCATCTTCGCAACCAGGAGGTCATGTCCGTTGATCGATGCTCCCGACAGCGCCAGGAACAGGCCGATACGACCCGGCAGGCGATGCAGGAACCAGCTGCCGCCGACATCCGGAAACAGGCCGATCGTGATCTCCGGCATCGCCACGCGCGAGGTTTCGGTGACGACGCGATGGCTCGCACCCGCCATCAGACCGAGACCGCCTCCCATAACGATGCCACTGCCCCAAACGAGCACCGGCTTGGGGAAGCGGTGGACGCGATAGTCGAGCGTGTACTCCTCGCTGAAGAACGCAAGATTGTCGTGATTCGGCGGCGGCCCACGATGCTCGACGATCGAGCGGTACAAGCCGCGGATATCGCCGCCTGCGCAGAACGCCTTCTCGCCGGCACCATGCAGCACCACGCAGACAATGGCGGGATCGCCCGCCCAGCGCTGCAGCTGCGCATCGAGCAGGCGGATCATCGCCAGATTGAGGGCGTTCAGCGACTTCTCGGCATTGAGCTGTGCGAAGCCTATGCGCTTGCCGCGGACGGTCATGGCTTCGCGGAACAGCACGGGCGCATCGCCCGCTTCGCTCGCCGTTGAAGTCGAATCAGCCATGACGCCACTCCGGCGCACGCTTCTGCAGGAACGCGTTGACGCCTTCGGCCTGGTCTGCAGTATCGAACAGTTTCAGGAACAGCTCGCGCTCGAGCGGCAGCGCCGTCTGCGCCGGGCCGCGGGCCGCGTGCACGAGGCGCTTGCAGGCCTCGACGCTGCCGGGACTCTGCTTCGGCGCCTTGGCGGCCAGCACCAGCGCGGTCTCCAGCGCCTTGCCGGTCTCGACGACTTCCTCGACGAGCCCGATACGCAGCGCGGTGGCGGCATCTACACGCTCGCCGCAGAGGATCATGCGCTTGGCCCAGCCCTCGCCTACCGCATGCGCCAGCCACTGCGTGCCGCCGGCGGCCGGCAGCAAGCCGACGGCGCCTTCCGGCAATGCCATCTGCGCATGCGCCTCGGCGATGCGGATATCGCAGGCCAGCGCCGCTTCAAGGCCGCCGCCCATCGCGAAGCCGTTGATGGCCGCGATGCTGACGCCGCGAAACGCCGCCAACGTTTCGAACGCTTCACCGAAGGCGCGAGCCATGTTGGCCCCGGCGAGCTTGCCGCCCTCGGCAAACACTTTCAGGTCGGCCCCCGCGCTGAAGAACTTCGAGCCCTCGCCGGTCAGCACGAGTGCGCGCACGCGCGGGTCCGCGTTCAGTTCGCGCACCGTGTCGCGCAGACTGTCGAGGGACTGCAACGTCCATACGTTCGCGGGCGGATTGGAGATGGTGAGTAGCGCAATGCTGCCGCGCCGTTCGCTCTTGATCACAGCGGTCATGAAAGAGGCTCCGTACTGGTTGGTTGGAGGACATGGCGCGCGACGATCACGCGCATGATTTCGTTGGTGCCTTCAAGAATCTGGTGGACGCGCACGTCGCGCAGCAGGCGTTCTAGCGGAAACTCGCGGATGTAGCCGTAGCCGCCGTGCAGTTGCAGCGCGTCGTTGCAGACCGAGAAGCCGATGTCGGTCGCCATGCGCTTGGCCATTGCGCAGAACACGCTGGCCCTGGCGTCGCTGCGATCGAGCTTGCTCGCCGCAAGGCGCACCATCTGCCGCGCCGCGACCAGTTCGGTGGCCATGTCGGCGAGCTTGAACTGCAGGCCCTGGAACTCGGCAATGGCGCGACCGAACTGCCGGCGCTCGCGCAGGTGCGCCTGCGCCAGATCGAGCGCGCCCTGCGCCGCGCCAACCGAGCAGGTGGCGATGTTGATGCGTCCGCCGTCGAGACCCTTCATGGCAATGCGGAACCCTTCGCCTTCGTCGCCGAGCCGGTGGCTTGCCGGCACGACAACGTCGTCGAAGCTGACAGCGCGGGTCGGCTGGCTGTTCCAGCCCATCTTGTGCTCCTTCTTGCCGTAGCGGATGCCCGCGCTGCGCGCCGGCACCGCGAACGCCGAGATGCCGCGCGCGCCGTTGTCGCCGGTGCGCGCCATGACGACGAGCAGATCGGTCTCGCCGGCGCCGGAGATGAAGGCCTTGGCGCCGCTCAGCACATAGGTATCGCCACGCCGGTAGGCCCGCGTGCGGATCGCTGCAGCGTCGGAGCCGGCGCCGGGCTCGGTCAGGCAGTACGAGGCCAGCAATTCACCGCTCGCCAAGCGCGGCACCCATTCGGCGGCGATCGCGGGCGTCGCCCAGGTAGCGACGATCCACGTCGCCATGTTGTGGATGGTGATGTAGGCCGTCGTCGATGGATCGGCGCGCGCCAGTTCCTCGAAGACGATGCTCGCATCGAGGCGCGTGAGTCCCATACCGCCGAGGCCGGGCGGCAAGTACATGCCGCAGAAGCCCATGTCTCCCGCGAGACGGATCTGCTCGCGCGGAAAATGCGATTCGGCATCCCAATGCGCGGCATGCGGGGCGAACTCGTTCCGCGCGAAATCGCGCGCGGCTGCCCGGAATGCCGACTGTTCGTCGGACAGTTCGAAGTCCATGAGTGCACCACCCGCATCAGCGCAGGCTGATCGTGGTGTTCACGGACGTCGACGCCGCGTCGTCGAACCAGCGTGCAGTGACGGTCTTGGTCTGCGTGTAGAACAGGATGACCTGCTTGCCGTAGGGACCGAGATCACCCAGCTTGGAACCGCGCGAGCCGGTGAACGAGAACAGCGGCACCGGCACCGGAATCGGCACGTTGATGCCGACCTGGCCGATGTCGATATCTTCCTGGAACCGTCGCGCGGCGGCGCCGGACTGCGTGAACAGCGCCACACCGTTGCCGTTCGGGTTGGCGTTGATCAGGGCAATCGCCTCATCGAGCGTCGCAGCGTTCACGATCGCCAGCACTGGCCCGAATATTTCCTGGTCGTAGATCATCATGCCGGGCTTCACGTTCGAGAAGATCGTCGGGCCGACAAAGTTGCCGCTCGCATACTTGCCGGGGAGTTTCGGCGCGCGGCCATCGAGCTCGAGCGTCGCGCCTTCGCGCGCACCCTGCTCGATCAAGCCTTCGACGCGCGACTTCGCGGCGCAGGAAATCACCGGGCCGACGTCGGTACCCGGCTCGGTGCCGCCATTGAGCTTTAGCGCCCGGCTTTTCTCGACCAAATCCGGAATCCAGTGCTGCGCCTCGCCGACAAGCACAGCCACCGAGGCCGCCATGCATCGCTGGCCCGCCGCACCGAAGCCGGCGCCGACGAGTGCGTTGAGCGCCTGCTCTTTGTTGGCGTCGGGCAGCACGACGGCGTGGTTCTTCGCGCCCATCATGCACTGCACGCGCTTGCCGGCGAGCGTCGCGCGGTTGTAGACGTGCGTGCCGACGCGCGTCGAGCCGACGAAAGATATGGCCTTGATGTCGGCGTGATCGCAGATTGCGTTAACCACGTCCTCGCCGCCGTGAACGACATTGAGCACGCCGGCCGGGATACCGGCCTCGAGCGCCAGCTCGACGAGGCGCATGGTCACCATCGGGTCCTGTTCCGAGGGCTTGAGCACGAAAGTGTTGCCGGTGGCGATCGCCATCGGGAACATCCACAGCGGGATCATCGCCGGGAAGTTAAACGGCGTGATGCCGGCACAGACGCCGAGCGGTTGCAGTATCGTGTAGGTATCGACGCCGCCGGCCACGTTGGTCGCCAGTTCGCCCATCTGCAGCGTGCCGATGTTCGCCGCATGCTCGACGACTTCGAGACCGCGAAACACGTCGCCTTCCGCGTCGGCGAGCGTCTTGCCCTGCTCGGCAGTGAGAATCGCCGCGAGCTCCTTCATGTGCTCGCGAATCAGTTGCTGATACTTGAGGAAAATGCGCGCGCGTACACCGATGGGCGTCTTTCGCCAGGTTCCGAATGCCTCTTTCGCGCTGGCGACGGCGGCATCGATCTCTTCGCGCGTGGCGAACGGCACGCGCGCCAGTAGATCCTGCGTCGCCGGATTGACGACATCACGCCAGACCGTGGATTTCGATTCGACGAACTTTCCGCCGATCAGCAGCTTGATGCTGGGAACCGCAGCAACGTGCGAAGGGACAGCTGACATGTTGAATACTCCGGACAAGGTCCGGCCTGCGCAAGATGTACGCAAAGGCCGCGGGCTCCCATGGAGTCGGCATCGGCACAGATAGGCGTTCGTTGCACACGCAGGCCATACGCCATCCGCCCACCGCGAATGGTGCTCTTGAACGCACAGGCCGCAGGGCGGTCTGTGCGCATGCAGGCCGGTCTCCGGACTCGCAAGGATTTCTGTACAGCCTTCCCGGTCAACCTCACCAGTGGCGCAGAAGCACAGCGTCGCTTGCCTACCGTTGCGGGGGCAGTTGCGGCCTGATCGGCGAAGGTCTCGCCGCATCACCGCATTCCCGTTTCACCTTCGCGATCCAAGGGCGAAGGCACCTGCACGGAGCGGGATTCTAGAGATGATTCCGCTGCTGCACAGTCACGGAATGGTTCAAGCGCGTTGACGCATTCCGTCACTCTTCATCGTGTGGCAGGCCGGCGACGCAGCGCCCGCTGGGCCTCGATCTCACCGAGCGCGAGCAACCGCAGGTAAGTCAGCCGATACATTCTACTGGCCATCTGCGCATGGTTTGCTTTCCTCTTGTGATGCTGCACACCCATGCTATGTTGTCGCCCCTCGCTCGTGCTCCATGAAATGCTCGTGGCCAGTGCTAGCAGCCGCCGACGACCTCGAAGGTATATGGATTCGAGAGCTGCCCGTCCGCGTTCTGTACTTGCGCACTCCATTTGGCGGCGCAGCCGATCGGCGCCCAGAGCCATAGGTTGTCGGAGCCGAAGACGATGGGGATGCGCGCCGCATACGAGCGGCCCTCGGTCTCGTTGCGCAGATTCACAACGGCGCCCTCGGCGAAGTTAGCGCCCTTCAGCGTCAGAGCGCGTGGCCCCTGCCCGCCAGGCACCGGCTGTGGCTCGATGGTACTGATGCGCGGCACCCCGCCATGCGGTGTGGCAGCCAGCGCCCGATCCTCGCGGCCACCAACCGCCGCGGCGGCCGGTGCAGTATCCGTATGCACGTCAAGCCGGCCGATTTCTGCAGTCTGTCCAATGCTCACCGCGAGCTGCAGGCGTGCCGATCGCAGCTGACTGATCGCCGACTCCTGATGATTACGCGCCTCGGCCAGGCCGGACTGCGCCATGAGCATCTCGACGATATTCCCGACGCCGTTCTGGTAGCGGCCGGCAGCGAGTTGGTAGGACTGCCGCGCGATGTCGAGCAGCGCCTGCGCGGCCTGTACATCCTGCACACCGTTCTTCACCGCGACATAGCGCTGCCAGATCTCACGTGTCACTTCCCGTTCGACGCCGCGCAGCTCGGCGGTGCTGCGTTCGAGCGCGGCCCGCGCCTCCTTGATCCGGTACTGGCGCGTGAAGCCGTCGAACAGCGGTACGTTGAGCTGCAGGCCAATGCTCGAGGAATGGATTGTCTGCTCGATGAGCGCGCGATCGGCGGGATTGTCACTGCGCTCACCGAGAGCGGACATCGACAGCTGCGGCAGGCCGCTCGACTTCGCAGCATCGAGACCGGACCGTGCTGCCTGTAGCTGCGCAAGCGCGGCGCCGACCCTGGGGTGCGACTGTACGGCACGTTCAATGAGGCGGCCCGCCAGATCGCCGAGCTGTGGAGCGTCCTCGCTGTCGTCGCCGCTTGCGAAAATCGCAATTTCAGCATCGGGCGGCAGCCCCATCATCACCGCCAGCATGCCGAGCGTGCGCGTACTCGCCCCTTCCGCGGTAATGCGGCCAACCGCCGCGCGCGCCAGCGCTGTCCTGGCCTGCAGGCAATCGGCCTCAGAGGCGACGCCGACCGCGAGCTTGCCCTCGGCTACGCTCAGGCTGTGCTGGGCGATGGCTTCGGCCTCGCGCTCGGCGGCGAGAACGCGAGCGGCCTGCAAGGCATCGAAGTACGCCGCGATAGCCTCGGACAGAACGGTCTGTGCGCCGTCCTCCCGCATCGCGAGCGCCGCCTGCAGCCGTGCGCGCTCCCGCGCCAGCTGTGCCTTGCGCAAACCGAAGTCGTACAGGATCCAGCTCAACGAGAGGGCCTGGTCATTGGTCGCGCCGTGCAAGGACGCATTCTGCTCGGATGCATTCCCGTAATTCGCGGTTTCGTCAATCCGGCCGATTGCTGCACTCACGCCAAGCTGCGGGTAGTAGGCCGCCTTCGCCAAACCGATCGCGGCGGATTGCGCTTCGACGCTGGCCCAAGCCGCCGCGCTGCGCGGATCGCGGCATAGCACGCGGGCGATGAAGGCGGTCAAGGTCAGCGCATCGAGCTGCGGCTGCTGACCGCAGTAGGAATGGTCGACGTCGCCCGAAGCCACGGACGCCACCGCGAGCGACATGTCGGACTCCCCAACGCCTGCGCCGCACCATGTCGAATACGCGAGCATGAAGACCGTGGCCGTGATCCAGAGCGGAACAACCGAGGAGCGCCGCATGCGCCGCGCTAGCCGGTCCACTCGCACGCTATATCCCCGCCCCATCCGGCGGCACCGTTGTGCAAGGCGTAAGCACGGAGCCGCCGCGCAGCGCGATGACCCGATCGGCGGAGCGCACCGTTTCCGCGCGATGCGCGACGATGATGCGCGTGATATTGAGCGAGGCGATAGCGGCGTTGATCTGCCGCTCGCGATCCGCATCGAGATGGCTGGTCGCTTCGTCGAGCACGAGGATCTTCGGCCGCTTGTAGAGCGCGCGCGCGATCAGTATCCGCTGCTTCTGGCCACCGGACAGCGCAGCGCCCATGTCGCCGATCATGGTGTTGTAGCCCATCGGCATGTCGCGAATATCGCAGTCGATCGCTGCGAGCTTCGCGCACTCGGCGATCCAGCCATGATCGGGACGTGGATCGAAAAAGCTGATGTTCTCGGCAATCGAACCGGCGAAGAGCGAATCGTCCTGCATCACCGCGCTCGTCATCCGGCGAAGAGCACGTGCGCCAACGAGCGCAAGGCTTCTTCCACCGAGCAAGACTTCTCCTTCGCTCGGCGGCAGCAATCCGAGCAGCAGGTGCAGGAGCGTCGTCTTGCCGCTACCCGAAGGCCCCGTGATCGCCACCGATTCGCCGGCCGCGATGCGCAGCGATACATTCGCCAGAACCATCGGCTCCGACGGCGCATAGCGGAAGCTCACAGCCCGCAGCGCCAACTCGGGCGCCGGATCGTGCGCGGCGCCAAACGGCTCTTCGCACTCCGCCTCGGCCGGGTGCAGCAGGATATCGGCGAGGCGTTCGCCCTGTAGCCGCAGCATGCCGACTTCGATCATCTTGTCGATCAGCGCGGCGACACGTGTGTCGAACAAGGACTTGTACGCAACGAACGCCAACAGCATGCCGACCGTCATGCCGTGATCGAGCACTAAGATGGCACCGACATAGAGCACGAGAATGTGCTCCCCGCCTACCAGTAGACCGCTTAAGGCGTGATATGCGAGACCCATGCGCTTGACACGCAGTCCGGCGTTCACCTGCTCGACGAGTAGGCTGCTCCAGATTTGGCGGCGCTCGCGGTCGCGATCGAAGAGCTTGATCGCCTTGATGCCGCGGACCGATTCGAGGAAGTGGCTCTGTTGTCGCGCAGCATGGATGATTTCCTGCTCCGTCGCATCGCGCAGAGCTGCATACCACAGCCAGCGCATGGCAGCATAGATCGCCATCGCCGCGAGGGCGATGGCGGCCAGCTTGAGGCTGTAGATCACCATCACCGCCGCGGTGAGAATCGACATTAGGCCGTCGATCAGCGACTCCAGGAACGACGTGGTTAAAGTGCGCCGGATCGTGTCGATGGATCCGAATCGCGACAGAACGTCGCCGATGTGGCGCTTCTCGAAATAGGCAATCGGCAGCTTCAGAAGATGCGCAAACGCGTTGATATGCCATTGCACGCCGAGGTTCGTCTCAAAATAGACCAGCACCCAGCCGCGTAGCAGCACGACGAACTGCTGCATCATCAGTAGCATCGCGAAGGCGAGCGCGAGCAGGTTCAGCAAGCTGAGGTCCGCCGATACGAGAACGTCGTCGACCACCCATTGGGTCAGGAATGGCGTGGCGAGGAAGAACACTTCGAGCGTCAGCGCCAACAGTAATGTCTGCAATCCCGACCTATAAAGGCCGCTGATATCGCCCATTAGGCGCCGTATGCTGACCTGCCGGCGCCGTGGCGCGGTGGCGAAGGACCGTCCCGGCAAGAGTTCGAGAGCGACGCCGGTGAAGGCGTCCGACAGCTCTGCCATCGACAAGCGCCGGCGGCCGCTCCCCGGATCGAGAATGACGGCGCCAGCCAGGCTCACGCTCTCCAGCACGACGAAGTGATTGAAGCGCCAGTGCAGAACGCATGGCAGGCGCAGCTCGGGCAGGTCGTCGAGCTCAAGCTTCACCGGCCGCGCCGTCAGGCCAAGGGCTTCGGCGGTCTGCGCCAGCGACGCCAGCGTCGTACCCTTCAGCGATACCGAAAAGCGCGATCGCAATGCCGCGAGGTCGCTATGCTGCCCGTAATAGCCAGCCACCATGGACAGACAGGCGAGTCCGCACTCGGCGGCTTCCGTCTGCAGGACCAGCGGAACGCGCTTCCGCCAGCTGAAGCTTATGCGCTCGATCATCTCAGAACCGCTGCGCGATGCCGAGCAGTGGCTCGAAGGCCCATTCGTACAGGCGGCGGCGATCCTGCGGAAGGTCCGCTTCGAGCAGCATGCCTGCGATTAGCGCGTGGGGCCGCTGCGCCGCGCCGATCTGCTGCTGATCGAGGCGCACGCGCACTTGGTAGACGGGCTCCATTTTCGCAGCTATCTCGTTGAACGAGCCGAGTTCTGCCGGCATCATGGCGATCTTTGAAACCGACACCACGGTGCCGGAATACCGGCCGAACTTCTGGTATGGGTATGCGTCGTAGCGCAGCTGCACCCGATCGCCTTCTCGGACGAAGCCGATCGCACTGCTCGGCACCTGCAACTCGGCATGCAGCGGCGAGTGCTCGGGCACGATGCTGACGAGTGGTAGCTGGCCGTTGACGATCTGTCCGACATCGCCGGCCACAGCGGTGGCGGTGCCCGCTTGTGTTGCCGTAATGGCAATGGACTGCATGTCGAGCTCATGTACGAGCTGCTGGCGCTCGCGTTCCATGCTCTGCAGTTGCGCCTTTTGTTCGAGGTAGTCGGCGCGACGCTGCTGCACTTGCTCGGCGGAGACATACTTCTTCGCCAGCAAACGCTCGTAGTTGTTCACCGCCTCGCTGCTGATGTCGACGCGGCGGCGCTGTGTCTCAAGCTGCGCGTCGAGCATCGCGATCTGCCGGCGGAATTCATCCGACTTAGAGGACAGCCTCGCAGAGGCGCGCGTTCCGGTGCCGGGCGAAGCGTCTGCTGGGCGCGCGTCGCGCATGATGCCCGTCGACCGATCGGCCGACAGCACGAACAACACGTCGCCGGCCTTGACGGATTGGCTCTCGTTCACTCGCCGCTCAACGATGACGCCCTCGAGCGGTGGATAAATCCGGATCAGGCCCGCATCGGGCACCAGCTGTCCACGCACCGAGCTGTGTCGCGTGTAGCTCGCGAACACGAACAGTAGAACACTCGCCAGCGCGAATGCGACTGCAACGGCGCTGAGTAGCCACAATGACGGCAGCTGAACCAGAACGATTTTCCCGTAGGGGCTCGCCTGTTGCGCCGCGAACGCTTCGCGTCGGAAGAGAGATGTCATCGCTTGTCGGTCTCTGTCGGCGCGTTCCCCGAGCTACGCAACCAGGCCTCGCCCCGACGGCATGACGAAGCAGCATCCCATTGGCCAAGCCGCGCTTCGGCCGGCACCAAAATGCAACGGGCCGCCCAGCACATGAGTCGTGCGGGCGGCCTTGGCTGCGCTGCCTAGCCAGTGGTCAGCGACGAATGGACCGCCGCTGACGCTGGCGACTGCCGCCCGTCAGCCGCCGATGAGCCTGTTCAGTGTGCCCCCAAGGCCTGCCACCACACCGGAAAGCAAGCGGTTGCGGAATAGCGCGCCGAGCGCGGTGAAGCCGCTGTCGAGGACCGCCTGCACGACACGGCCCGACACGATTGGCGTGATAACCGGAATGCCACCACTGCGACCGCCGGATACTGTCGAAGCCTCGTCGAGGCTGAGCGTTCGAACTGCCATTGACCTTCTCCTCATTGAGTACGGCATTCGCCGTAATGTTTTACAACTGTATTGTACATCTACGACACATTTTCTTAGTAACACATTGTATCGGACGCTGGCAATCCCGCCGGTGCGAGTCGTCTGGGTTCAGTGGCTGTTGCCTCGCAGTTCTATAGCGCCGCGACACAATGTTCTAGGCTTCACCCGCTCACAGGCAACAGGATCAAGCTCGGCATTGACGCATACCTCGATCTGGGTGAGCGCAGTGCCGTCGCAGCGAAGTACCAATGAGCTGCTGTCGGGCGAGTTCTGGTCACGCAGAATCTCGCGCTCGAACACGCTGCGGTCGACACTTCCAGCAGAGCCGGCCAGAGACGCCAGCGACGACATGTCAAGCCTTCTGCCGAGGCGGCCGGCGAAATCGAAATACTCGGCGGGCCGCAGCCCGCTGCAGGCGCCGTCGCGCCGCCACATGTCTTGCGCCCAGCGCGCGCTGGCGATGACGCGCGTCGCGTTGTCGGTGTCGGCATCGCTCAGGCTTCTGCTCATGCAAGCCCCTTGCTGCATCGGACGCAGCCTGCGTAGCGCGAATCCCGGCTGGCCAACGCAGGCGTCGCCGATACGCTCATTGGCATGATCACGGCAATACTGAGGTACCCACACAATCTCCGCGACCCAATCCGAGACGGCGGTCTGTGCCGGCGCGCCGGATGCGGCAGCGAGGATGACAATGCCTATCGCTGCATGCCATGCGTAGCGCCGCCGGCGCATTTGGCCGCCGCGCGAATGCCCGGCACCGGACGCCACTGCGCCGGGCCGCGCGCCGCAGAGCCTCGCGCTCCGGCTTCGCATGCGATCGTAGATGTTCAAGTTGTCGCTTCCCAATCCATGACGGCCAACGCCGGAGCGCCCCGGCGCAAAATTGTCATTGAATGTAGATCGGGCCGCTCAGCGCGGCCGACAGCTTGTCGCCGGCCGCACTGTTCAGGCCTTGATCGATCCTCACCAGATAGCGACCGGGCGCAAGCCCATTGCGAACGAGGACAAACGGGCTACCGCCGAGCTGCCAATTGCCAGCGGCCGCAGTGCCGTCCTGCGCAATGACGTGAATGTGCTGATCAGCGTCACGCGGCGCCGCCAGGCTCTTCGAGAATCGGATGACCAGCGTCTGCTGCTGCGCGGCCTGGCCGACGTACTGCACGTTGAAGGCGCCCTCGCTCTTGGCGCGCCACCATGGCGACAGCGCCACCACGGCCGGAGGCGGTGGCGTGCGCAACAGCTTCGCCGGCCGCTGGCGCTCGCGCACCGCGGCTTCCGCTTCAGCCGACACTGTCTCGTCGTCCGGCGCCAAAGCCCCGCCTTTGCCGGGAACGAGATCGTCCATCGACGAAGCCATTGCCAGCTGTCGGGGTGGAACCGGCGCGGCCGCTTCGGCATGCGACTCGCCCGCCGACGTCTGCGGCTGCGGCTGCGGCTGCGGCTGCGGCTGCGCGGCAGGTTCGGTGGGTTCGGCAACGGGCGCCGCGGACGCGATTGCCGCCGGC
This sequence comes from Solimonas soli DSM 21787, assembly GCF_000474945.1. Lineage (GTDB taxonomy): Bacteria > Pseudomonadota > Gammaproteobacteria > Nevskiales > Nevskiaceae > Solimonas > Solimonas soli. The sequence continues at coordinate 20,365 of NZ_AXDW01000026.1, forward strand.
GCGGCGACCGCGGCGGTATTCGCCGCGGTCGGGGCCGTTAACGCCGACGGCTTCGGCACCGTCGCTCGTTCGGCTGCAGGAGCCGCCTTCCTGGACGAGGGTTTACTCTTTCCGCCACTCGTCGCGGCATAGACGCCGACCGCAAAAACCACCGCGATTCCCGCAATGACGCCGTACTTGAGCTTGCTCGAACCTTCATCTACTTCCAGTCCACGATGCATGTACATGCTGTTCTCCTCCACGCCGCGTCGACGCGGCTCTATTGATAATAACGAAGAAAGCTTCGTCCGCTAGGTAGCGCGCGCCAGCACATCGGCCACCCGGAAGTTCGCCTCCGTCCTTGCGCGCACTTCGTCCACCGACACGCCCGGCGCCAGTTCGACGAGGACCGCGCCCTTGCCGCCGCGATCGATCTCGAAGACTGCGAGATCGGTGATCAACAGATCCACGACGCCAGTTCCGGTCAGCGGCAGGCTGCACTGGCGCTTGAACTTGGCGGCGCCGCCTTTTTCGTTGTGCTCCATGACGACAACCACGCGCGGCACGCCGGCGACCAGGTCCATCGCGCCGCCCATGCCCTTGATCATCTTTCCCGGTACCATCCAGTTGGCGAGATCGCCGTTCTCCGCGACCTGCATGCCGCCGAGGATGGATAGGTTGATGTGTCCGCCGCGGATCATTGCGAAGCTATCCGACGACTGGAAGTAGCTCGTCTGCGGAAGCTCCGTTATGGTCTGCTTCCCGGCGTTGATGAGATCGGCATCGGCCTCACCTTCAAAGGGAAACGGTCCCATGCCGAGCATGCCGTTCTCGCTGTGCAGCATGACGCGCATGCCTTCCGGAATCAGGTTGGCGACCATGGTCGGGATGCCAACGCCAAGGTTGACGTAGTAGCCATCCTGCAGCTCGCGCGCGGCGCGCGCGGCCATCTGTTCTCTAGTCCAAGCCATCAGACCTCTGCTCCAGCGGCTGCAGCGATGCCCGAGCCCTGTTCGGCCGCCGGCCGCGGACGCGTGGTCAGTCGCTCGATGTGTTTGACGTAGTTCGACGCCACGAAGATGCGATCGACGTAAATGCCCGGCGTGTGCACCTGGTCGGGCGGAATCTCGCCGATGTTGACGAGTTGCTCGACCTCGGCGATGACAAGCCTGCCTGCCGTCGCCATCATCGGATTGAAATTGCGCGCGGTCTTGCGATACACCAGATTGCCTTCCTCGTCGGCTTTCCAAGCCTTCACGAAGGACACGTCGGCGACCAGTCCGGTTTCCATCACATACCATTGCCCGTTGAACTGCCGCGTCTCCTTGCCTTCGGCAACCTTCGTGCCGTAGCCGGTGCGCGTGTAGAACGCCGGAATGCCGGCGCCGCCGGCGCGAATGCGCTCGGCCAGCGTGCCCTGCGGGTTGAACTCGATCTCGATTTCGCCGTTCATGTAGCGGCTTTCGAGGATCTTGTTCTCTCCAACATAGGACGCCAGCACCTTGCGGATCTGGTTGTTGGCGAGCACGTGCCACATGCCGTGGCCGTCACAGCCGACATTGTTGCCAATCACGGTCAGATCGCGGACACCGGAGGTCTTCAGCGCCTGGATCAGGTCCTCCGGAACGCCGCACAGTCCGAATCCGCCCGACATGATGGTCATGCCGTCGGCAACGACACCGGCCAACGCGCTCTTCGCATCGGCGTAGATTTTTGTCTTCATGGTCTCTTCCTGCATTTTCAAAGCACGCCTGCGGCGCGAAGCACACGCTGCGCGCCACGCAGATGCGGCATGTCGAGCATGCGGCCGTCGACCGAGACAGCGCCGGCACTGCCGCCGAAGGCGTCGACGACGCGCTGCGCATAGGCGATCTCCTCGGCTTTCGGCGTGAAGGCGTCATTGATGATCGCGACCTGATCCGGATGGACGGCGATCTTGCCGGTGAACCCATCGCGGCGCGCCAGCACGGCGTTGCTGCGGCAACCTTCGCCGTTGCGGATGTCGACGTACACGGTGTCGATCGCTTCGATGCCGAGCGCATGCGCCGCCAGCAAGCACTGCGCGCGCGCGTGCTCATACAGCGGCTGCCAGACACCGCCGGCGCTGCGAGGATCGCCGGCACCGAGCGCGCTGCTGAGATCCTCGGCGCCCCAAATAAGGCCCGCCAGCCGCGGATGGCCCTTCTTCGCCAGCTCCGCCATTCTGAGCACGGCGATCGGCGTTTCCGTGCAAACCGCGAGCACGCGTGTGGCGCCCTGCGCGCAGCCCGACATGGCCTCGACTGCGTCAAGGTAATGGCCGAGGTGATCGAGGTCCTCGGGGCCGCGCAGCTTCGGCAGCACCACACCCGCGACGCCAGGCCGGATGACTGCGCCGAGGTCGGCCAGAATCTCGCCCGATTGCAGATCGTTGACGCGAACCCAGGGCTGGCTCGGGCCACGGTAGCCGTGCAGGAACTCGGCGAGCATGGTGCGCGCCTCGCACTTGCGTGCCGGCAGCACGGCGTCCTCGAGATCGAAGATCAGTGCGTCAGCGCCAAGCGTGACCGCCTTTTGCAGTTTTCGCGGGTTGTCAGCCGGAACGAACAGAAGCGAGCGAATCCGCGAGCAGCCGTTGTCCTGTGCCTTGCCCGTATGCATGGCCGGATCCATTCACGCGGCGGCGCCGACCGCCGGCGCCACGACGGCTGGGCGACGCAGCATCAGGGCCTGACGCAGCGTCGTGCAGACCAGTTCGTCGTCCTGGTTGTAGCCCTCATGACGGAAGGTGACGATACCGGCGTTTGGGCGCGACTTGCTCTCGCGAATCTCCACGACGGTGGTCTGCGAACGCAGCGTGTCTCCGGCAAAAACCGGCTTCGGAAAACGTGTGTCCGTCATGCCCAGATTGGCGACGGTCGTACCGAGCGTCGTGTCCTGGATCGATAAGCCCAGCACCAAGCCGAGCGTGAAAATGGAATTGACCAGCGGCTTACCGAATTCGGTGGTCCGGCAATACTCGGCATCGATGTGGATCTGCGCGGGATTGTAGGTCGCGCTGCAGAACCACACGTTGTCCGCCTCGGTAACCGTACGACGGATCTCGTGCCGGAACACCTGATTGAGCTCGAACTGCTCTAGATACAAACCTGCCATGTGCTGTCCTTGACTGTTGGTGCGGCGCCAGCCGCCACGTTGCCAGATACGCCGACGGCTATGCCTTGAGCAGCTCGCCGGCAATGATCATCTTGCGGACTTCTGTCGTGCCGGCACCGATCTCCAGCAGCTTGTTGGCACGGTAGAGACGATTGATCTCGGACTCCCAGATGTAGCCGGAGCCGCCATGCACCTGCACCGCATGGTCGAGCACCTTGTTCATCGTGTTCGCCGCGTGCATGACACTGGCCGCGGTCAGCATGTGAATGTCGCCGCGGCCGCCCTGGCTCTCGTCGATCGCGTTGCAGGCGCGGAGCACTTGATAGGTGAACACGCGCATGGATTCGACCCATACGTACATGTCCGCCAGCATCGACTGCACCATCTGGAAGTCGGCGATCCGGCGACCGAACTGCTTGCGCTGCTGCGCGTAGTTTACTGACAGTTCGAAGGCGCGCTCTGCGATGCCAAGACAGATCGGAGCGATCACGGCACGCTCGAGATCGAGGCCCGACATCACGATCTTCACGCCACGGTTCTCATCGCCGACCAGGTTCTCGGCCGGCACGCGGCAGTTGTCGAACACGAGTTCCGCCGTCTGGCTGCCACGGAAGCCCATCTTCGTAAGCTTTTGCGCGACCTGGAATCCGGGGAAGTCCTTCTCGATGATGAAGGCGGATATGCCGTGCGCGCCCTTCTCCTTGTCCGTCTTCGCGTAGACCAGCAGCACGTCGGCAACTGGCCCGTTCGTGATGTAAATCTTGCGGCCATTGAGCACATAGTGACCACCATCACGCACTGCGGTGGTCCGCATCGAACCCAGTGCATCCGACCCGGCGCCCGGCTCGGTGAGGCCAAGCGCACCGATTGCAGTGCCTTTGTTCATCGCCGGCAGATATTTGCGGCGTTGCTCATCGTTGCCGTTGCGCAGAATGTTGTTCATGCACAGGTTCTCGTGCGCGACCCAGGCAAGCGCCAGCGCATGGTTCCAGCGTGCGAACGCCTGGACAATCAAGCCGGACGAGAAGAAATCCATGCCGGAGCCACCGAACTCCGGCGGCGCGGTGATGCCGAAATAGCCGTTTTCACCGAGCTTCGGAAAAATATCCGACGGCCACCACTCCTCGTCGTCCATGCGCTGCGCGAGCGGATAGAACTCCGCACGACCAATGCGATCGGCCTGGTCGAGGATTTGCTGCTCGTCGTCGCTGAGGCCGGTGAAGGCCTGCATCACGCTGACGGCGGGGAAAGTTCTGAAGTCGTTCATGAGGTAGAGGTCTGGGTTTCACACATGCGACGCAAGCGCCGCGATTTAATTCAGGGGTTCAGGCACGCGCGGTAGTGCGATGGACTGGCGGAATACGTGGCCGCGTATCTGCCGTCAGCAATGGCATGCGCAAGGTCAACGGATGATCGTATGGCGGCGTCGGCATTTCTCTCTCCTCTTCTTGTGCAAGAAGTTCAGGCCTTGACGATGTTTATGTCGTGTCGACACTATTTTACTTGTTCACAATTTACGATATACCATATTCGTCGTCCAGCCTGGCTGTGCAGAAATTGCCGGGCACGGACACTCGCGAGAGATGAATCACCCCTCACAACTAAATAGCCGGTGGAGACGCGAAGACCGCAACGGACCGCTAGGCCTGCGCGGTGGACTGAGCCTGAACATGAATCCGAAGAACCCTACTGCACTGGCCGTCGAAAGCTGGCCCTTCACTACCGTGCTCGTCGCCAATCGCGGCGAGATCGCCGTGCGCGTGCTGCGCACGGTGCAGAAGCTCGGCCTGAGGGGCGTGGTCGTCTACCACGCCGCCGATCGCGGCACGGCCGCCGTGAAGATGGCCGATCAGGCCATCGAGATCAGCGGCGCGACGCCGGTCGCCGCCTACCTCGACGGCGCGCAGATCATCGCCGCCGCGAAGTCGGCCGGTGCCGGCGCGATCCATCCGGGCTACGGCTTCCTGTCGGAGAACAAGGGTTTCTGCGCGGCCGTCGAGGCGGCCGGCATCCGCTTCATCGGCCCGACGCCGGAGCAGATCGACCTGATGGGCGACAAGGTGCGCGCGCGCACCTACGTCGAGAAGGCCGGCTTCCCGGTCGCGCCCTCGGCGATCGAGGACGATGATCCGGCGAGCTTCGTCGAGCGCTCGCGCCAGGTCGGCGCGCCGCTCTTGATCAAGCCGAGCGCCGGCGGCGGCGGCAAGGGCATGCGCATCGTCCGCGATCTGGCGCTGCTGGAGCAGGAAATCGAGCGCGGCCGTTCGGAAGGCCAGCGCTATTTCGGCGACGGCCGCCTGTACTGCGAGCGCTACATCGAGAATCCGCGCCACATCGAAGTGCAGGTGCTCGGCGACGGCCAGGGCGGCGTCGTGCATGTGTTCGAGCGCGAGTGCTCGGTGCAGCGCCGCTTCCAGAAGATCGTCGAGGAGACGCCGTCGCCGGCGCTGTCGCCGGCGCTGCGCGCGAAGATCTGCGAGACGGCCGCCGGCATCGCGCGCTCGATCGGCTACCGCAACGCCGGCACCGTCGAGTTCATCTTCGGCCAGGGCGGCGAGTTCTACTTCCTGGAGATGAACACGCGCCTGCAGGTCGAGCATCCGGTCACCGAGGAGATCACCGGCATCGATCTGGTGCAGGAGCAGCTGCGCGTCGCCGCCGGCGAGACGCTGGGTTACGGACAGGGCGATGTGAAATCGCAGGGCCATGCCATCGAGTTCCGCATCTACGCCGAGGACGCCGCGCGCGGCTACACGCCGACCACCGGGCCGATCCTCGTGCTGCACCCGCCCGAGGGTGAAGGCGTGCGCTGGGACAGCGGCGTGCTGCAGGGCGGCGAGGTGACCTCGGCCTTCGATCCGATGATCGCCAAGCTGATCATTCGCGGCACGGATCGCAAGGACGCGATCGCCCGCGCCGACAAGGCCCTGAAGGAAACCGTGCTGCTCGGCTGCAAGACCAACACGGCCTTCCTGCGCCGCCTGATCGCCCATCCGGCCTTCGTCGCCGGCGATGTGCACACCGGCTTTCTCGACGCCAACCCGCAGATCGCCGCCGAACCGGAACTGCCGAGCCAGACGCTGCAGGCCCTGCTCGCCGCCGCGGCGCTCAGCACGCGGCCGATGCGCGATGTCGCCGACGCGGTGCCCGATCTGCATGCGGCGATCGGCGGCTGGAGGAATTAATCGATGCAACACGCCTTCAGGCTCGGCGACGCCGAGCACAACATCGCGCTGTCGCGCTCGGCGCGGGCCTATCGCCTGCACGTCGGCGAGCAGGTGCTCGACGTCGATCTCGCCGTCGCCGCCGACGGCCGCGCCTGGCTGACGCTGGGCGAGCGCCATCTCGAAGTCGTCGTCGCCACGCGCGGCGACGACGTCTTCGTGCATCTCGACGGCGAGGCCTACCAGCTGCGCTACCGGCATCCGCTCGACCGTCTCGCCGCGGCCGCGGGCGGCAGCGCCGCAGACCACATCCGCGCGCCGATGCCGGGCAGCATCGTCGCCGTGTCGGTCAAGGCCGGCGATGCGGTGACGAAGGGCCAGACCCTGCTGGTCATGGAGAGCATGAAGATGGAGACGACGATCGCCGCGCCGCGCGACGGCGTGGTCGCCGCCGTCGCCTACGAGAAGGGCCAGACCTTCGATCGCGATGCGCTGCTGCTCAGCCTTGAACGTGCCGCCGGATAAAGCACGGAACCCATTTGACAGCCGGCGCCAGGGATGGCGCCGGCTCGTACAGGAAGTACAGGCATGAAAAGAATTGAATCCAAGCTCAATACGGCTTCCGCCGACTTCCAGGCCAACGCCGAGCACAATCGCCGTCTCGCCGAGGAGTTCAAGGAAAAGCAGGACAAGGTCCGCCATTCGCGCCCGCAGCGCGACATCGACCGCCTGCGCGACCAGAAGAAACTGCTGGTGCGCGAGCGCCTGAACCTCTTGCTCGATCCGGGCACGCCGTTCCTCGAGTTCTCGTCGCTGGCCGCCAATGAGGCGTATGGCGGCGAGGTGCCGGGCGCGGGCTGCGTGACCGGCATCGGCATCGTCTCCGGCCGCGAGGTCGTCATCAACGCCGGCGACGCCTCGGTCAAGGGCGGCGCCTGGTATCCGCTGACGGTGAAGAAGACGGTGCGCGCGCTCGACATCGCCATCGAGAACCGCCTGCCGGTCGTGCATCTCTGCGACTCGGCCGGCGGCTTTTTGCCGCTGCAGGCGGATCTGTTCGCCGACAAGTACATGGCCGGCCGCATCTTCCGCAACCAGTGCATGCTGTCGAAGATGGGCGTGCAGCAGGTGTCGGTGGTGCTCGGCCACTGCACGGCCGGCGGCGCCTACGTGCCGGGCCTGTCCGACTACAACGTCATCGTGCGCGGCACCGGCGCGATCTTCCTCGCCGGCCCGCCGCTGGTGAAGGCCGCGACCGGCGAGGACGTGTCGGTCGACGAGCTCGGCGGCTGCGACATGCACACCAGCGTGTCCGGCACCGCCGACTATCCGGCCGCTTCGGAGGAAGAGGCGATCGCCATCGCCCGCGACATCGTCGCGCAGTTCAAGCGGCCGCAGAAATCGCCCATCGAGTGGCAGGAACCGGAAGCGCCGTACTACGACGCGCGCGAGCTGTACGGCATCCTGCCGCGCGACATCAAGGCGCAGTTCGACATGAAGGAAGTGATCGCGCGCCTGGTCGACGGCTCGCGCTTCCACGAATACCAGCCGGCCTACGGCAAGACCCTGATCTGCGGCTACGCGCACCTGTGGGGCTACAAGGTCGGCATCCTCGCCAACAACGGCGTGCTGTTCAACGACAGCGCCCTCAAGGGCGCGCACTTCATCGAGCTGTGCAACCAGGGCCGCGTGCCGCTGATCTTCCTGCAGAACATCACCGGCTTCATGGTCGGCAAGGAATACGAGCGCCGCGGCATCACCAAGGACGGCGCCAAGATGATCATGGCGGTGTCGAACTCGGAAGTGCCGAAGTTCACCGTCATGTGCCACGGCTCCTTCGGCGCCGGCAACTACGGCATGAGCGGCCGCGCCTTCGACTCGCGCATGCTGTTCAGCTGGCCGCAGTCGCAGACCTCGGTGATGGGCGCCGAGCAGGCCGCCAACACGCTCGCCGACGTCAAGATCCGCCAGCTCGCCAGGCAGGGCCAGAAGCTCAGCCAGGCCGACATCGACGCCATCCGCGATCCGGTGCTCGGCGAGTTCAAGCGCAAGCAGAGCGCGTACTACACGACTTCCGAGATCTGGGACGACGGCATGCTCGACCCGGTCGACACCCGCAACGCCCTCGGCATGTCGATCTCCGCGGCGCTCAA
>NZ_AXDW01000027.1 GCF_000474945.1 Solimonas soli DSM 21787
CGTCGGCTTGAAGCGACAGTTATGGCCCAACCCAAGCGCTGCTACGCGGCGCGACCACGACAGCAGGAACGAACTCGCAGGACCAAACCAGCTGGCCGAGTGGAACAGCACCGCCCGAGACGCAGCTGAACTCGACGAACCCAGCGACGAACTCAGGCCGCTCTCAAAGCCGAACTGCAACCCGGCTCGCTGCAAGCCTGAAAGAAGCACGATGTTTCCGAGGTTGACCACGCTATGCCTTGGGCCTTTCACGGCTATAACGCCTTGTTTCAGCCGCGTGGCCGCCGAAGGCGGACACGTCGGCTGGAAACGCTAGTTGGGTGTGCTGCCCGATGGAACTCACGAAAGCCCCCGCTTTGTGATGATGACGAGCGATGCCGGATGAAGTCAGCTTCACCGAAGCCAGGGTCGGCGGCAAGCGCGATAGACGTTCAAAACGAGAACTGAATCGCGCCGAGAAATCCAGAGGCTTGTTGGTTTGAGTCACGCTGCCATGGGCAGCGCGTCTCGCTGCTGATAGTACGCCGCCTCTTTCTCTGCAGGCGGGATGTTGCCGATGGGCTCCAGCAATCGGCGGTGATTAAACCAATCGACCCACTGGAGTGTGGCCCATTCGACCTCTTCATGGCTGCGCCACGACGTGCGGCGGTGGATCACTTCCGCCTTGAACAGTCCGTTGATCGTCTCGGCCAGCGCGTTGTCGTAGCTGTCGCCGACGCTGCCGACCGAGGGTTCCAGGCCAGCTTCGGCCAAGCGCTCGGTATATCGAATCGATACATATTGCGAGCCCCGGTCGCTGTGATGGATCAGCCAATCCGCCCCGAAGGGCTTCCGGGCGTACAGCGCCTGCTCCAGCGCGTCGAGCACGAAGTCGGTCCGTGCCGAGGTCGATGCCTTCCAGCCGACGATCCGGCGCGCGTAGACGTCGATGACGAAGGCGACATAGACGAAGCCCTGCCAGGTCGAAACGAAGGTGAAATCGCTGACCCACAGGGCATTGGGCCGGTTCGCCCGGAACTGGCGCTGGACCCGATCGAGCGGACACGGGATATTCCGATCCGAAATCGTTGTGCGCACGCCCTTACCGCGAATGACGCCGCGCAGGCCCAGCCGCCGCATCAGGCGCTGCACCGTACAGCGAGGCACATCGATGTGCTCCCGCCGCAGCTGCCGCCAGACCTTGCGCACGCCATACACCTGGAAATTCTCGTCCCAGACACGCCGGATCTCGACCATCAACTGCTCGTCGCGTCGCGACCGGGCCGACTGCAGCTCCGGATAGCGCCGCTGCGCCTCTCGCGCGTAGTACGTCGACGGAGCGATCGGCAGCACCTTGCAGATCGGCTCGACTCCGTAGACTTTGCGGTGATCGTCGATGAATGCCTTCATCGTTTCGACGGGCGGTCGAGCTCCGCCTGGGCAAAATATGCGCTGGCCTTGCGCAGAATCTCGTTGGCCTGCCGCAGCTCGCGGTTCTCGCGCTCCAACTGTTTGATGCGATCCTGCTCGGCCGTCGTCAGCCCGACGCGCAGCCCGTGATCCCGCTCATGCTGGCGAACCCACAGCCTCAGCGTCTCCGGCGTACATCCGAACTTCCCGGCTATCGAACCGATCGCCGCCCACTGCGAATCGTGCTCGTCCTGATGTTCTAGCACCATCCTCACTGCACGCTCCCGGACTTCTGGTGAATACTTCGCTGACTTTCTCATCGCTCAATCCTCTCAAGGGAAGGAGCCTCCGGGAAAGTCGGCGCGGTTCACACCGCTCCGCCAGCGCCGAGCGCCCGAAGGCTGTGCGTGAGGGCCGGACGGGACGTGGTCAGCCCGCTCGACAGAGCGGGATGAGGCGGAGCACCGCTCCGCCAATGCCGAGCGCCCGAAGGCGGATTCGGCATTGCCCGGGTCTCGCGCTGTGCCGCGGCGCCAAGCGAACCCGCGCGGCGCTACCTGCTCGCGTTGGCTTCCAGCACCGTCAGCGCCGTCATGTTGACGATGCGGCGGACCGTCGTGGACGGCGTGAGGATGTGCACCGGCATGGCGGCACCGAGCAGGATCGGGCCGATGGCGACGTTGTTGCCGGCGCCGGTCTTCAGCAGGTTGTAGGCGATGTTGGCGGCGTCGAGGTTCGGCATCACCAGCAGGTTGGCGTCGCCGTGCAGCGTGGTCGAGGGCAGGATGGCCTTGCGCATGTCTTCGTCGAGCGCGCAGTCGCCGTGCATCTCGCCGTCCACTTCGAGCTCCGGCGCACGCTCGCGCAGCAGTTCGAGGACCTCGCGCATCTTTTGCGCGGACGGCGCGTCGGAGCTGCCGAAGTTGGAGTGCGAGACCAGCGCGGTTTTCGGCGTGATGCCGAAGCGGCGGATGACGTCGGCGGCCATCATGGTGATCTCGGCGAGCTGCTCGGCACTCGGGTCGAGATTGACGTGGGTGTCGACGAGGAAGATCTGGCGGTCCGGCAGGATCAGCGCGTTCATCGCGCCATAGGTGCAGACGCCGGTGCGGCGGCCGATGACCTGGTCGATGTAATGCAGATGGCGGCCGGTGTTGGAGATGGTGCCGCAGATCATGCCGGCGCCTTCGCCCTTCTTCAGCAGCATGGCGGCGATCAGCGTCGTGCGGCGGCGCATTTCGAGCTTGGCGTATTGCTCGGTGATGCCGCGGCGCTGCATCAGCTCGTGGTAGGCCTGCCAGTATTCGCGATAACGCGGGTCGTGCTCCGGATTCACCACGTCGTACTGCTCGCCGGCCTTCAGGCGCAGGCCGAACCGCTTGATGCGTGTCTCGATGACCGATGGGCGGCCGACGAGAATCGGCCGCGCGAGCTTTTCGTCGACGGCGATCTGCACCGCGCGCAGCACGCGCTCCTCTTCGCCCTCGGCGTAGATAATGCGGCTCTTCTCCGGCGCGAGCTTGCGCGCGGCGGCGAAGATCGGCTTCATCAGGGTGCCGCTGTGGTAGACGAACTGCTGCAGCTTCTGCCGGTACGCGTCGAAGTCCTCGATCGGTCGTGCGGCGACGCCGGCGTCCATCGCCGCCTTGGCCACGGCCGGCGCGATCTGCACGATCAGGCGCGGATCGAAGGGCTTCGGGATGATGTACTCCGGTCCGAACGACAGGTCCTCGATGCCGTAGGCCTGGGCGACGACGTCGCTCTGCTCCTGGCGCGCCAGCTCGGCGATCGCCTGCACGACGGCGATCTCCATGCTGCGCGTGATCGTCGTCGCACCGACGTCGAGCGCGCCGCGGAAGATGAAGGGGAAGCAGAGGACGTTGTTGACCTGGTTCGGGTAGTCGGTGCGGCCAGTGGCGATGATCGCGTCGTTGCGCACGGCCTTGACCTCTTCCGGCTTGATCTCCGGCGTCGGGTTGGCGAGCGCGAGGATCAGCGGCTTGGCCGCCATCTGCGCGACCATCTCCGGCTTGAGCACGCCGCCGGCCGAAAGACCCAGGAAGATATCGGCGCCGCCGATCACCTCGGCCAGCGTGCGCGCGGCAGTCGGCTGCGCATACTGCGCCTTGTCCGGGTCCATCAGCTCGGTGCGGCCCTCGTAGACCACGCCGGCGAGGTCGGTGAGCCAGATGTTTTTCTTCGGCAGGCCGAGGTCGACCAGCAGTTCGACGCAGGCCAGTGCCGCGGCGCCGGCGCCGGAGACGACCAGCTTCACCTCGTCGATCTTCTTGCCGACGACCTTGAGGCCGTTGGTCACGGCGGCGCCGACGATGATCGCGGTGCCGTGCTGATCGTCATGGAAGACCGGAATCTTCATGCGCTTGCGCAGCTCGCGCTCGATGTAGAAGCACTCCGGCGCCTTGATGTCTTCGAGATTGATGCCGCCGAAGGTCGGTTCCAGCGCGGCGATGATCTCGATCAGCTTGTCCGGATCACGCTGGTCGACCTCGATGTCGAACACGTCGATGCCGGCGAACTTCTTGAACAGCACCGCCTTGCCTTCCATCACCGGCTTGGCGGCCAGCGGGCCGATGGCGCCGAGGCCGAGCACCGCCGTGCCGTTGCTGATCACGGCGACGAGGTTGCCGCGCGCGGTGTAGCGGAAGGCATTGACCGGATCGGCGACGATCTCCTCGCAGGCGGCGGCGACGCCGGGCGAGTAGGCCAGCGCCAGATCGCTCTGGTTGGTCATCTGCTTGGTCGGCGTGACGGCGAGCTTTCCGGGCACCGGAAACTCGTGGTAGTCGAGGGCGGCTTGGCGTAGGGCTTTGAGGTCGCGCATGTGTTCCGGTGGTCGCTGCGGTAACGTGTGATGACGCCACCGCGACGGGCCTGTGTCGAGGAAGGGCGGATTATAGGGAGGAAGCCGAGCTATGGGAGAACGCGAGACGATCGATAATCGCGCGGTTATCGCGCCGTCCGTGGCGCAGCCGGCAACGGTCGCCGGACGCATCCGCTCGATCTTCAGCGGCTCGGCCGGCAATCTCGTCGAGTGGTACGACTGGTACGTCTACTCGGCCTTTTCGCTGTATTTCGCCAAGGCCTTCTTTCCGGCCGGCAACCAGACCGCGCAGCTGCTCAACACGGCGGCGATCTTCGCCGTCGGCTTCCTGATGCGGCCGCTCGGCGGCTGGCTGATGGGCTGGTACGCGGACCGGCGCGGCCGCAAGGCGGCGCTGCTGCTGTCGGTGACAATGATGTGCGCCGGCTCGCTGGCCATCGCGCTGACGCCGACTTATGCGCGGATCGGCATCGCCGCGCCGCTCCTGCTGCTCGTCGCGCGGCTCGTGCAGGGCCTCTCGCTCGGCGGCGAGTACGGCACCTCGGCGACCTATCTCTCGGAGATGGCGACACGCGAACACCGCGGCTTCTATTCGAGCTTCCAGTACGTGACCCTGATCGCCGGCCAGCTGGTCGCGATCGGCGTGCTGCTGCTCCTGCAGTTCGTGCTGCTGACGCCGCAGCAGCTCGAAGCCTGGGGCTGGCGCATTCCGTTCGCGGTCGGCGCCGGGCTGGCGGTCACCGCGCTGGTCCTGCGCCGCCACATGGCCGAGACCGAATCGTTCGCCAAGCGCGCCGTCGTGCGCGAGCGCAGCCTGACGCGCGAGCTGCTGCGCTATCCGAGGGAGATCGCCACTGTCGTCGGCCTGACCATGGGCGGCACGCTGGCCTTCTACACCTACACCACGTACATGCAGAAATATCTGGTCAACAGCGCCGGCATGAGCAAGACCGATTCGACCCTGGTCTCGGCGGCGACGCTGTTCTGCTACATGCTGCTGCAGCCGCTGATCGGCGCCTTGTCCGACCGCATCGGCCGCCGTCCGGTGCTGATCGCCTTCGGCGTGCTCGGCACGCTGTTCACGGTGCCGATCCTCTCCGCGCTCCGGCAGGTCGGCGGCGTCGGCGACGCGTTCTGGCTGATCATGGCGGCGCTGCTGATCGTCAGCGGCTACACCTCGATCAACGCGGTGGTGAAGGCCGAACTGTTTCCGTCCGAAATCCGCGCGCTCGGCGTCGGCCTGCCGTATGCGCTCACCGTCGCGATCTTCGGCGGCACCGCCGAGTACATCGCGCTGTGGTTCAAGGAATATGCGCACTACGAAGCCGGCTTCTACTGGTACGTCACCGCCTGCATCGCGATCTCGCTCGTGGTCTACATCGGCATGCGCGATACCCGGCATCACTCGCGCATCACCGAGCACTGAGCGGCGAGCGGCTCGCCGAGGTCGCCGACGGCGTGTCGAGCTCGCGGCGCAGCTGCTCGACGTCGGGTGCCTTCTCCCAGCGCGACACGACGATGGTTGCGACGCCGTTGCCGATGATGTTGGTAATCGCGCGCGCCTCGCTCATGAAGCGGTCGACGCCGAGGATTGGCGCGAGGCCGGTGACCGGCACGGTCGGCACCACGCTGAGCGTCGCCGCCAGCGTGATGAAGCCGGCGCCGGTGACGCCGGACGCGCCCTTCGAGGTCAGCATCGCCACGGCGGGCAGGGTCAGCTCCTGCGTCAGCGTCAGATCCACGTTCAGCGCCTGGGCGACGAAGACCGCCGCCATCGTCAGATCGATGTTGGTGCCGTCGAGATTGAACGAGTAGCCGCTCGGCACGACCAGGCCGACCACGGTCTTCGGGCCGCCGAGCTTTTCGAGCTTCTGCATCGGCGGCATCAGCGCCGATTCCGACGACGAGGTGCCGAGCACTTGGCCTGGAACCGGCACTACATGTGCGGCGATCTTCGAGGAGTTCCGCCGCCTCGACACCGGCCGCAATGCCGCCGAGCGCGGCGCCGGCCTGGGCCTGGCGATCGATCGCTCTCCTCGCGTATGCGTTGTGGTTGTCGATGACGAACGCGCCGGCCTGCCGCGCGCCGTCCGTTGCGGCGCGCGTGCGTCTCCCCGGCGCTCCTCCATCGGCTTTTTGCGCTGCGGGAGATCGATACCTCATTTGTAGCGCAGCGCCGGCCGTGCTCCTATAACACCTTGGAGTTAACGCCTTGGAGTTAGGACTCCGTCGGCGAACTGGCAGCGCGCGCATCGCGGCGCGCGAGCCAGCCGCCGATGGCGATCACCAGCCCGGCGCCGAGCAGCGACGAAGGCCAGTGCAGCCAGTGCGCAAGTTCGCCGAACCGGCGCAGCACGGCGCGGTCCTCGATCCACATCTCGCCGGCGATCCAGCCGAGCAGGGCGGCGCCGAGCGTGATGACGATCGGCAGGCGGTCCATCAGGCGCAGCACGAGCTTGCTGCCCCAGACGATGATCGGCACGCTGATCAGGATGCCGGCGGCGACCAGGGCGATCTGTCCGTCGGCGGCGCCGGCGACGGCGACGACGTTGTCCAGACTCATCACCGCGTCGGCGATGATGATCGTGCGGATCGCGCCGAGCAGATGCGTGCTTGCCGGGATGTCGGCGTGCGCGTCGCGCTGCGGCCGCAGCAGCTTGATGCCGATCCACAGCAGCAGCAGGCTGCCGACGATGCGCAGCCAGGGCAGCGCCAGCAGTTCGAGCGCGAAGAAGACCAGCGTCACGCGCAGCGCGATGGCGCCGAATACGCCCCAGAAGATGCCCTGATTGCGCAGCTCGCGCGGCAGGCGCCGGCAGGCGAGCGCGATCACCACGGCATTGTCGCCGCCGAGCAGGATGTCGATGGCGATGATCTGCAGGACGGTGAACAGCAGGTCCGTGTCGAAGACGAGGTCGGGCATGAAGGCTTGGCGCCGCGGCGCCCGCCGGCGTGAATGTGCGGACCATTGTACGTGTGCGGTGCGCCGCCTCGCGGGCGGCCCCGCACGGCCGCGCGACGCTTCGCGCGCCGACTAGCCGAACAGGCGTGCCGCGCAGACGCCGAGACCGCGCGCCACGCTCGCGAACTTGTCGCCGCCGACCAGCGCGCTGCCCGGGAAGGCCGCGCCGAGCGCGTCGCGCAGGCCGCGCAGGCCGGTCGAGCCGCCGGTGAAGTAGACCGCATCGATCGCCGCCGCGCCGACGCCGGCCGCCGCCACGGTCCGTCGCGCCGCGTCGACGATGCGCGCCACGGCCGTCGCGATCGCGCGCTGCAGGTCGGCGGCACTGACCTCGGCGCGCAGCCCCGCTTCGATGAAGGCGAGATCGAGCGGCGCGCTGCCGCCATCGGCGACCGCGACTTTGGCGTCTTCGACCGCGGCGGCGATGCGATGGCCCTCGCGTTCGCGCAGCACGCGCATCAGGCGCTCGTGCAGCGCGCTGTCGGCGAAGAACGGGCGCAGGGTCTGCGCTTCCGACAGCGCGCGCGGCGTGTACAGGAAATTGATGCGGTGCCAGGTCGCCAGTTCGAAATAGACGTGCGAGGGCACCGGCTTGCCGCTTTCACCGGCGTGGCCGAGGCCGAGCAGGGGCATCGCCGCCGCCAGGCTCAGCTGCTGGTCGAAGTCGGTGCCGGCGATGTGCAGGCCGCCGCTGGCGAGCACGTCGGCGCTGCGGTCGTCGTGCCGCGCGCGCTGCGGGCCGAGGCGGATCAGCGAGAAATCCGAGGTGCCGCCGCCGATGTCGGCCACCAGCACCAGGGCTTCGCGATCGAGCTGGCGCTCGTAGTCCATCGCCGCGGCGATAGGTTCGTACTGGAAATGCACATCGGCGAAGCCCGCGTCGCGGGCGATCGCCGCCAGCGTGGTCTCGGCGAGGCGGTCGCGCTCGTCGCTGTCGTCGACGAAGCGCACCGGCCGGCCGAGCACGAGATGTTCGACGGCGCGCGGATTCTGGGCCTGCGCGGCGCGCCAGAGGTGGCGCAGGAAGGCGGCGATGATGTCGCGGTACGCGACCGCCTTGCCGTTGATCAGCGTGGTGTCGTCGAGCAGCTCGCTGCCGAGCAGGCTTTTCAGCGAGCGCATCAGGCGGCCGGCGTAGCCGGCCGCATATTCGCCGATCGCCTGGCGGCCGAACACGGTGCTCTGCTCGTCGGCGTTGTAGAACACCGCGGTCGGCAGCGTGTCACGGCCCTGTTCGAGCGCGATCAGCGCGGCGTGCGCGCCGCAGCCGACGCAGACGGCCGAGTTCGAGGTGCCGAAGTCGATGGCGGTGTAGGCGCGCATGGCGGCGAAAGAGGCGAAAAAAGGGCCGCGGAGTCTAGCGATTCACGGCGGCAAGGCAAGTGGCCGGCGGCGGCCGCGGCGCGCGCTGGCATAATGGCGCATGTCGATTCGCATGCCCCTCGTCCTGCTCGCCCTGCTGCTGGTCGCGCCGCACCTCGCGGCGGCGGCCGAACCGCCGGCGCCGGCGGCTTCCGCTCCGCCTCCCGCCGAGGCGCCGGAGGCCGTGTTTCCGCGACTGATGACCGTGCAGGAAGCGGCACAGACGCCCGAGCAGAAGGCCGAGGAGGCGCGTCACGCGCAATCGCTCGCGCTCGGCGAGCGCCTGCTGCAGACGGCGCAGTCGCTGCGCAACATGGGCGTGCTGACCCTCTCGGCGCTGCTCGGGCTGATCGGCTCCGGCCTCGTCGGCGCGCTGATCGCGCTGGTCGTCAGCCGCCTGCGCGAACGCCGCGGCGGCGGCAGCGGTTACGGCTCAGGCTGACGGCGCGCGCCGCCGCGCCGGCGCGGACTCAGCTCAGCGAGACCCCGAACAGCATGCCGGCGCCGTAGGTCACGGCCGCCGCCGCGCAGCCGATCAGCACCTGGCGCAGGGCCGAGTACAGCGGCGTGCGGCCGCTGAACAGCGAGGTGACGAAGCCGATCGCGGCGAGCGCGGCGGCGCTCAGCGCGATGCTGATGGCGATCGCCGGCGCGCCGCGGCTCCAGACGAAGGGCAGCACCGGGCAGATGGCGCCGGCCGCGAACAGCGCGAACGACGTGATCGCGGCGCGCCAGGGATTGCCGCCGCGCTCGGCGGGATCGATGCCGAGTTCCTCGCGCGCCAGCGTGTCGAGCGCGACGTCCTTGTCGCGCATGATCTCGGCGGCGATGCGCTGCGCGTCGGCGCGGTCGATGCCCTTGGCCTGGAAGATCAGCGCCAGTTCCTTCTGCTCGGCGGCCGGTGTCTGCTCGATCTCCTCGCGTTCACGCGCGATCTGTGTTTCCGCGAGTTCGCGCGCATTGGTCACCGACAGCCATTCGCCGAGCGCCATCGAGCAGGCACCGGCGGCGAGCCCGGCGAGCCCGGTCAGGAGAATCTCGCGGCCGCCGGTGCCGGCGCCGGCGACGCCCATCACCAGGCAGAAGTTCGAGACCAGGCCGTCGTTGGCGCCGAGCACGGCGGCGCGCAGATCATTGCCCGAGCCGCCGCGATGCCAGGGCTCGGCCCGCGCGATCTCGCCGCCCGACACGCCGCGACCGCGACTGCCGGCGGCGGCCTGCACCACGGCGGCATGGCCGCGCTCCTCGCTCGACAGCGCGGCGGCATCGGCCTGACCGGCGTACTTGTCGCGATCGGCGAACTCGGCGGCCGCCACCGACGGCAGCACGAAGCGCGGCCCGAAACGCCGCGCGAGCCGCATCAGCAGGCGCGTGCGCAGGCTCGGCACGTAGGCGGGATCGGCGATGCCGCGCGCCGCCAGTCGGGCGCGCCAGACTTCGGCGTGCCCGGCCTCGGCCTGCGACAGCTGCATGAAGAGATCCTTGCGCACCGGATCGCGCTCGGCGGCGGCCAGCGCGGCATACAGGCTCGCGCCGTCGCGCTCGTCCTGGAAGTTGCGCCGGTAGCGTTCGATGTCGTTGTCGCTCAAGCAAGACTCCGCGGGCTGCACAAATCCGGCGGCGAACGCGCCGCGGGCGCGGTGCATAATGGCGCATGTCGATGCCTTGCGCTGCTTGCGTCCGCCGGCCCGCCGCCATCGCGCGCGGCGCCGCGGCCGCGCGTCGCTGAGCCAGACCGCATGTCGCTGGCGCTCGCGCCGATGGAAGGGCTGGCCGACGACCTCATGCGCGACGTGCTGACGCGCGTCGGCGGCATCGACTGGTGCGTCAGCGAATTCATCCGCGTCAGCGATGGCCTGTTGCCGGTCTCGGTCTTCCGCCGCCTGGCGCCGGAACTCGACCACGGCGCGCGCACCCGCGCCGGCACGCCGATGCGTGTGCAGCTGCTCGGCTCCGATCCGGCCCTGCTTGCCGAGAACGCGCAGCGCGCCGTCGAGCTCGGCGCGCCGGTCATCGATCTCAACTTCGGCTGCCCGGCGAAAACCGTCAACCGCTCGCGCGGCGGCGCCGTGCTGCTGAGCGAGCCGGAGCTGCTGCATCGCATCGTCGCCGCCGTGCGCGCCGCGCTGCCGCGCGAGGTGCCGGTGACGGCGAAGATGCGGCTCGGCGTCGACGCGCCGGACGGCGCGCTCGACTGTGCGCGCGCGCTCGTCGACGGCGGCGCGGCGATGCTGGTCGTGCATGCGCGCACCAAGACCGAAGGCTACCGGCCGCCGGCGCACTGGGAATGGATCGCGCGGGTGCGCGAGGCGGTTGCCGTGCCGGTCTGCGCCAACGGCGAGATCTGGAGCGTCGATGACTGGCGGCGCTGCCGCGCGATCAGCGGGGCCGGCGACTTCATGCTCGGCCGCGGCCTGGTCGCGCGGCCCGATCTGGCGCGGCAGATCGCCGATGCGCGGGCCGGGCGCGAACCCCGCCAGATGCGCTGGGACGAGCTGCTGCCGCTGCTCCAGGACTTCTGGCGCGAGACGCGGCGCCGCCTGCCGCCGAAATTCGCGCCGGGCCGCCTGAAGCAGTGGCTGGTCTGGCTCGCGCGCCACGACAGCGAAGCCGCGCGGCTGTTCGATGCCGTGCGTCGCGAGCACGACTGCCTGCGCCTCGACGCGGCGCTCGGTCTCAGTCCCGATCCGGCCCAGCTGTGGCGCCCGCAGCTGGCCGATAGGGGTGGGCGTCTGCCCATGCCCGCTTCGCCGCTTTGCGCAGCTGCTTGAGGCGGTACTCCGCCGCCGAGGCGGCGCTGCGATCGACGTGCTCCTCGACGGCGAGGATGCGCAGCGGCTTGCGCGCCCGCGTGTACTTCGCGCCCTTGCCGTTCTGATGCTGGCGCAGGCGCGCCTGCGGATCGGGACTGATGCCGGCATACCAGCTGCCGTCCGCGCATTCGAGCAGGTAGACGAACCAGGGCGCGGCGGTGGAGCGGGGCATGGCGGGAGGATGGCACAGCCGAGGGGCCGGCTGCCTTTCGTCCGGCACCGCCGATCTTCCTACAGCGCAAACCGCCATCGGGCGGTTGTGGCGCGCCGCGCAGGCGCGAAGGCTCGCACTCAGGCCTGGACGGCCTCGCGGGTCCCACCTGGGTTTCAAGGAGAGAATTCATGAATATCAAAAATGTCCTCGTGCGTTGCGGCGCGCCGGCGCTGGCGCTGGCACTCGCGGCCGGCAGTGCGCCCGGCCATGCCGGTCCGGTCGAGACCACCACCGGCACCGTGTTGCGATTGCTGGCCGATGTTTCGGGCCTCGTCACCAGTCCGGTCGGCGATCTGCTGGTCGGTGTCACCCAGAACGCCGGCAATCTGCTCGCGCACACCACCGTGCGCATCCAGGGCCGCTACCTGCTGCTGGCGCGCGGCACCGCGGCTTTCGACATGACGTTCACGCACGACGGACAGCAGCGCCGCGTCCTGATCGTGCGGCCGCAGACCGCCGTCGCGGGCGCGCCGATGCTGCTGATGCTGCACGGCAACGGCGGCACGGCCGAGAACCAGGCGAATCTCGCCGAGGCTCCTGATCTGGTCGCCGCCCAGGGCCTGTGGGTCGTGCTGCCGGAAGCGCTCAACGGCACCTGGAACGACGATCCGGCCAATTCCATCGGCATCGACGACACCGGCTTTCTCGCCGACGTGGTGCAGATCCTGACCGTGAATTTCGCGGCCGACGCCTCGCGCATCTACGTCAGCGGCCTGTCGAACGGCGCCTTCATGGCCGAGCGCTTCGCCTGCGAGCGCTCCGATCTGCTCGCCGCTGCCGCGCTCATCTCGGGAACGATCAGCGGCGGATTGATGAACGCCTGCTCGCCGGCCACACCGCGGCCGATCATGTTCATGGACGGCAGCGCCGACCCGATCGTCCCCTACGACGGCAGCCGCCTCGGCGTGCGCTCGGCGCCGGACACGTTCGCCTTCTGGCTCTCGCGGCTCAACTGCAGCGCGGCGCAGACTATGACGACCGCGCTGCCGGACACCACCGTCGACGGCACGACGGTCGCTCTCGCGCGCAACACCGGCTGCGGCAGCGGTGGCGAGGTGCGGCTGTACACGGTCAATGGCGGCGGTCACGCCTGGCCGGGCGGCTGGCAGTACCTGCCGGTGCCGATCATCGGCAGGACCAGCACCGACATCGACGCGACCGACGAGATCTGGAGCTTCGTCAGCGCCTACCGGCGCTGAGCGCGCCGCCAAAGAGAAGGGGCCGCAGCGCGGCCCCTTCGTTTTGCTGCGGCTACGCAACGAACCCGCTTACCAGCCCCAGGCCTTGAGCTTCATCTTGATCATCAGCCCGATGAAGTGCCACGCCGTCTTGATCTTCTCCCAGGTCGTCGGCCGGTAGCGGGCGCGATCGCGAATGTAGTGCTGCAGCTCGATGATTTCCTCATCGCTCAGCTCGGCGAACTTCGGCATGCCGCGCGACATCAGCGCGCCGTCGCGCACCACGGCGGTGAACGCGGCGGTCGACAGCGGAATCTGCGATGCGCGCAGGTCCGGCGCGTAGCCACCGGCGACCGCGGAGACGCCGTGGCAGATCACGCATCTGTTGTAGACCAGCTTGCCCTTCTCGGCGAGCGCCGGATC
This sequence comes from Solimonas soli DSM 21787, assembly GCF_000474945.1. GTDB lineage: Bacteria > Pseudomonadota > Gammaproteobacteria > Nevskiales > Nevskiaceae > Solimonas > Solimonas soli. The sequence goes on from NZ_AXDW01000027.1 coordinate 13,184, forward strand.
GAGCTGGAACGAAGGACCATCGATCGGCGTGACCTGCGACGGTGGTGGCGTCGGCGGCAGCCTGGCGTCGCCGCCGATCGCGAAGGTCAGCAGGCGGCGCGGATGATCGCGGCCGACCCAGCCATGCTGCGCCGACAGCGAGCCGAGCAGCATCTGCCCGCCGGCCCAGCCGGCCGGCACGGTGATGTACTGCCTGCCGTCGACTTCGTAGCTGATCGGCGCACCCATCGAGCCGACGCCCATGTCGAAGCGCCAGACGATCTTGCCGGTCTGCGCATCGTGCGCGACGAACTTGCCGTCGGACTGGCCCTGGAACACCAGGCCGCCGGCTGTCGCCAGCACGCCGCCGTTGTTGGCGCCGGGCACCGGCTCCTCCCAGGCCTTCTTCTGCGTGACCGGATTCCAGGCCAGCAGCGAGGCCGAGCCGGCGTTCTTCGGCACATCGTCGAAGAAGCCGCGCAGGCCCATGACGTCGTCCGGCGTCATCGTCCAGGTCTTCGGATCGCGGCCCTTGTCGTTGTAGTAGCCGGCCATTTCGTGCGCCGGGATGTAGACCAGGCCGGTGTCCGGGCTGTAGCTCATCGGCGGCCAGTTGTGCAGGCCGGCCGAGCCGGGGAAGGTCAGCGCTTCGCCGTCTTCGTAGCGCACGCCCGGATTCTCGACCGGGCGGCCGGTCTTCAGGTCTACGTACTTGGCCCAGGTGACCTTGCCGAGCTTCTCGGCCGAGATCAGCTTGCCGGTTGCGCGATCGATCACGTAGAAGAAGCCGTTCTTCGGCGCATGCAGGATGACGTCGCGCGGCGCGCCGGCCGCTCCTGCGCATCCTGCGCCTGCGGCACTCGCACATCCCTGTGCGTCGTCGATCTTGATCGTCGCCAGCGTGATGTCCATCGTCGAGTTGAAATCCCAGCTCTCGCCCGGCGTGGTCTGGTAATGCCAGACGTATTCGCCGGTGTCGGCGTCGAGCGCGACGACCGAGCACAGGAACAGGTTGTCGCCGCCGCCCGGCGAGCGCAGCTTGGCATTCCACGGGCTGCCGTTGCCGGTACCGATGTAGACGCGGTTGTACTTCGGGTCATACGTCATCGCGTTCCACGCGGTGCCGCCGCCGCCGTACTTCCACCACTCGCCGGTCCAGGTCTTCGCGGCCATTTCCATGGCCTTGTTCTCGAAGCCGTCGGCCGGATTGCCGGGCACCATCCACCAGCGCCAGATCGGCTGGCCGGTCTCGGCGTCGTAGGTGGTGACATAGGCACGCACGTGGCCGAAGTCGGCGCCGCCGTGGCCGATGATGACGCGCGCGCGGCCATCACTGCCCCGCCAGACGCGCGGCGCGCCGGTGATGTAGCGGTTGTCGTCCGGCTCGGTGGTCTGCGTTTCCCAGACGAGAGTGCCGGTCTTCGCATCGAGTGCGAACAGGCGGCCGTCCTGCACGCCGGCGTAGATCTTGCCGTTCCAGTACGTCAGGCCGCGGATGCCCCAGGCCATGCGCATCTTCTTCTCGCCGACCTTGGGATCGTACTTCCACAAGAGCTGGCCGCTGCGCACGTCGACGGCGTGGATCACCGAGTAGCCGGCGGCGACATAGACCACGCCGTCGACTTCGACCGGCATCGTCGCCATGTTCCAGACGTCGTCGAAGTCCAGCGCCCAGACGAGGCCGAGCTGACCGACGTTCTGCGTCGTGATCTGCTTCAACGGGCTGAAATGCGTTTCGCTGAAGGTGCGGCCGTTGGCGGCCCAGTTGGTGCCGTCGGCATCGTTTGACAGCGCCGCGTTGTCGATCGTCGACGCGGCGTGCGCCGCGCCGCCCATCAGCGACATCGCCATCCATGCCGTCGCGCCGCCGCGCACAAACCGGCGCCAGGGCGCGCCTCTGCCGACTGCCTTCATCGAGCTCCTCCCGAGGATGACCGCTTGCGCGAACGGCGTCGCGGTCTTGTGAGCACGACTCTAGCGTGCGGGCCGTCGCAGGCGGTCACCCGTATGGACGACGCAGCGGGCGCGCAGGGCGGCCGCCGATCTGCGAAGCTCGCATCTCCTTCATCGCGGGTGCGCCATGCAGATCGACGACTTCCGGCCCGGTGTCTATCGCCACTACAAGGGCGACTACTATCTCGCGCTCGGCCTGGCGCGCGCCGACGAGACCGACGAGATCGTCGTCGTCTACACGCGCCTCTATCCGCGCGAAGGCCTGCCGATGAACACGCGCAAGCTGGCGATCTGGAACGAGGTCGTGACGCCGGCGCCGGGCGCGGCGCCGCAGCCGCGCTTCAGCTACGTGGGGCACGCCACGCCGTCGCCCTGACGCGCCGCGCCGCGGGCATGGCGCGGATGTCTACGGCGCCGCGGCGTCGAGCCGTTCGCGCAGCGTGATCAGCTCGTCCTTGAGCTTGAGCAGGGTCGGCGTCGACAGGCCGCAGGCCTCGAAAATGCCGAGCGGCACCGCCTTCGCCTGCTCGCGCAGGGCGCGACCGGCGGCGGTGAGGGTGATGCGCACCTGGCGCTCGTCCTCGCGGTGGCGCGTGCGCGTGACCAAGCCGGCGGTTTCCAGGCGCTTCAGCAGCGGCGTCAGCGTGCCGGAATCCAGATGCAGGAGGCGGCCGATCTCCTTGACCGGCACGTCGTCCTGCTCCCACAGCGCGAGCATCGCCAGGTATTGCGGGTAGGTGAGGCCGAGCCGCTCGAGCAGCGGCTTGTAGACGGCGTTGAAAGCCAGCGCCGTCGAATAGACCGCGAAGCAGAGCTGATTGGAGAGCTTCAGCGCGGTATCGGACGCGGCATCTCTGGATTTCGGCATGGGCGGCTCCGGGTTCCGGCGCACCGCGGTCGGCGGCTGCACGCAAATCAATTGTACGCAAATAAAATCGGCCTAAAGAATCGGCTCGTCATTCCCAATAATTATTTTGTGAACAATTTAATTGCGAATAAATTAGCGCCATCCGCCGCGGCCGCCGAGCGCGCCGCCCGGACCCCTCACCACGGATCGCAAGCAGGAGCCCCCGCATGTCCACGCAAGTCCTCTACCGCACCAGCGCCACCGCCACCGGCGGCCGCGACGGCCGCAGCGTCGTCGAAGGCGGCGCCCTCGACGTCAAGCTCGCCACGCCCAAGGAACTCGGCGGCGCCGGCGGCCCCGGCAACAATCCGGAGCAGCTTTTCGCCGCCGGCTATTCGGCCTGCTTCCTCGGCGCGATGAAGTTCGTCGCCTCACAGGGCAGCCCGAAAGTGCCGGCCGACACGACGGTCAAGGCGACGGTCGGCATCGGCCCGCGTTCGGAAGGCGGCTTCGGTCTCGACATCGAGCTCGCCATCGCGTTGCCGGGCCTTGCCCGCACCGATGCCGAAGCGCTGGTCGCCAAGGCGCACCAGGTCTGCCCGTACTCGAACGCGACGCGCGGCAACATCGATGTGCGTCTGACGGTGGTCTGAACGCGGCTCATTGAAAGAAGCCCGGCGCCTGCGCCGGGCTTTTTGTTAGAAGCGACGTTCTTTACTCAGGCGTTCCCCGCGAAAGCGAGAATCCAGGGGCGCGAACGCGCCGTGCTGCTCTTCTTGATGCCCTTCTTTTTCGTCTATCGGTGACCTACTTCTCTTTGCTCGTGCACCAACAGTAGGCGCCTGTAGGCGAAGAGAAGTAGGCAAGAGAAAGCACACCCTGAGGGCCGCATCCCGCTGCCGCGGGGAAACCTGCGCTGCTCACGCGCTCGGCGTCGTCGCCGACAGGCCATCCCTGGCCCGACGGCGACTTGTCGCGCCGTCCTGGCGCGCCATCCGGCCCCGCCCACGGGGCGGGGTGTTCGCCGGGGGCGGATGTCCACCGGACATCCGCAATTCCCCGGCTCACCCCCTGCGCGCGCTGCGCTGCTCGGTGCGGCCCTGAGGGGCCCGAAAGGCAAAAGCGAAAAGCGAAGCCACGGGCACGGCATTGCGCGTCGCTAAAGGAGCATCCTGCTCGCGCATGCGGGCAGAGGATTGGGGTGATGGGTGCTTTTGCCCCGCTTCTTCGCTCAGCGCACCGGCGTCGACGTCCGCCAGTACGCCGCATCGCCAAACCGCTGCTTCAGAAACTCGACGAACAAGCGCGTGCGCAGGGGCAGATGCCGGCGTTCGAGAAACAGCGCATAGATGCCGTTCGGCGGTGCGGCGTAGTCGTGCAGCACTTCGACGAGGCGGCCGGCGGCGAGGTCGTCGCCGACTTCCCACATCGAGCGCCAGGCGAGGCCGCGGCCGGCGAGGGCCCATTCGTGGAGCACGGCGCCGTCGTTGCAGTCGAAGCGGCCGTGCGGCTTGATGCTGCGCAGCTCGCCGGCGACGACGAAGCTCCAGCCGCGCGCCTGGCCGCCGGTGTCGCCGAGGCTCAGGCAGTCGTGCTGGCTGATCTCGTCCGGATGCTTCGGCGTGCCGCGGCGCTTGAGGTACGCGGGGCTGGCGACGACCACGCGGCGATTGTCGGCGAGGTGCACGCGCACGAGGCGCGAGTCGGTGAGTTCGCCGACGCGGATCGCGCAGTCGATGTTCTCGTTGGCGAGATCGCTGATGCGGTCGGACAGGTCGAGCGAGACATCGACATCGGGATGCTGTTCGAGAAACGCCGCAACCGCCGGTGCGACATGACGACGGCCGAAGCCGGCCGGCGCCGTGATGCGCAGCTGGCCGCTGGCGCTCATGCTGCCGCGGCTGACGTTGGCCTCGGCGGCGGCGAGATCCTCGACGATGCGCTGGCAGTCTTCGAGGAAGGCCGTGCCTTCGGCGCTCAGCGTCAGGCTGCGCGTGGTGCGCGTCATCAGCCGTACGCCGAGCCGCGCTTCGAGCGCGTCGATGCGGCGGCCGACCATCGCCGGCGTCAGGTCGAGAGCGCGCGCGGCGGCGGACAGGCTGCCGCGCTGCGCCACCTGGATGAAAGTCTCGATTTCGCGGAGCGGATTCACTCAGTCGATATTAAAAGTAAAAACTGGTTTGCAGTGTAGTCGATTCATCCGTCATGGAGCGCGGCCTATCATGCGCGACTGCGGAGAAACCCCAGACGTTTCCCCGGACCTTCATTGAAAACCCACCGGAGCCCCCCATGACGCTCAAGCTGCCCGCCGGCATGCAGATCAACGCCCCGATCGAAGCGCGCTTCGACGAAATCCTCACGCCGGAGGCGCTGGAATTCGTCGCCAAGCTGCACCGCGCCTTCGAGCCGCGCCGCCAGGAGCTGCTCCAGGCCCGCGTCGAGCGCCAGGCGCGCATCGACGCCGGCGAGCTGCCGGACTTCCTGCCGGAGACCAAGCATATCCGCGAGGGCGACTGGAAGGTCGCGCCGCTGCCGAAGGCGCTGGAGAACCGCCGCGTCGAAATCACCGGGCCGGTCGAGCGCAAGATGATCATCAACGCGTTCAACTCGGGGGCCGACTCGTACATGACGGACTTCGAGGACTCGAACAGCCCGAACTGGTTCAACCAGATCCAGGGCCAGGTGAACCTGTACGACGCGATCCGCCGCCGGATCAGCTTCACCAACGAGAAGGGCAAGGAATACAAGCTCAATGACAGGATCGCGACGCTGCAGATCCGTCCGCGCGGCTGGCATCTCGACGAGAAGCACGTGCTCGTTGATGGCGCGCGCGTGTCCGGCGGCATCTTCGATTTCGCCCTGGTGTTCTTTCACAACGCCAAGGAACAGATCGCGCGCGGCGCCGGTCCGTTCTACTACCTGCCGAAGATGGAAAGCCATCTCGAAGCACGCCTGTGGAACGATATCTTCGTGATGGCGCAGGAGCACATCGGTCTGCCGAAGGGCACGATCAAGGCGACGGTGCTGGTCGAGACCATTCTCGCCACCTTCGAGATGGAAGAAATCCTGTACGAACTGCGCGACCACAGCGCCGGCCTCAACGCCGGCCGCTGGGACTACATCTTTTCCTGCATCAAGAAGTTCAAGCGCAACCGCGATTTCTGCCTGGCGCAGCGCAGCGTCATCACCATGGAAGTGCCGTTCATGCGCGCCTACGCGCTGGCGCTGGTCAAGGCCTGCCACAAGCGTGGTGCGCCGGCGATGGGCGGCATGAGCGCGCTGATCCCGATCAAGAACGATCCGGTGGCCAACGACAAGGCGATGGCCGGCATCCGCCACGACAAAGCCCGTGACGCAAAAGACGGCTTCGACGGCGGCTGGGTCGCGCATCCGGGTCTCGTCGGCCTGGCGCAGGAAGAGTTCCAGAAGGTGCTCGGCGATCGTCCGAACCAGTGGGACAAGCAGCGCGACGACAGCTTCGGCCCGAAGGACTGGCTGAACTTCCAGCCGGAGCAGCCGATCACCGAGGCCGGCGTGCGCAACAACATCAACGTCGGCATCCACTACCTCGGCGCCTGGCTCGCCGGCAACGGCTGCGTGCCGATCCACAACCTGATGGAAGACGCCGCCACCGCCGAGATCAGCCGCTCGCAGATCTGGCAGTGGGTGGTCAGCCCGAAGGGCAAGCTCGACGACGGCCGCAAGGTCGACGCGGCGATGGTGCGCGCGATCATTCCGCAGGAGCTGGCCAAGGTGAAGGCCACCGTCACCGCCGCCGGCGAAGACACCGCAACCTACGATCAGGCCGCGAAGATCTTCGAGGAGATGTCACTGTCCGACAACTTCCCCGAGTTCCTCACGCTGCCGCTGTACGAGGCGATGGCGTAAGCCGGGCTGCCGAGCGGCGGGCGCCCGCCGCGGCAGCGCAGCGAAAGCCAAAAGGCCGCGCAGCGATGCGCGGCCTTTTTCGTCGTCGATGCGCGCCGGAGCCGGCCGGCGCTTCCCGTGAAGCGAGGGTCGTGCCGCCAGTCCGCTCAGGCCTTCACGGGCCTGCCGTCGAGCCTGCGGCTCAGGCGCAGGGCGACCAGCGTCGCGACGCAACCCGACAGCAGGTAAAGGCCGACGTAGCCGACGCCGAGATGCGCGGCGA
>NZ_AXDW01000028.1 GCF_000474945.1 Solimonas soli DSM 21787
CAGGGACCGGCCTCGTAGACGAACATGACCCGCGATGCCTTGCTCTGCATCCGCACGCAAAGACGATCGACGTCACGGTCCAGAACACCGATCTGGCCCACACTTTGCACGTCACCGGAACCGACGGCATACGCCGCCATGATCGAGTCCTTGTGAACATCCAGCCCCACAAAGACGGTGCTATCGTTTGCCATGCTGACCTCCGCACAAGGAAACCGATCCATGAGCGTAGTGCTTGCTCGCTCCTGCGGCTCTGGCAACTCGCTAACCCGCGTTACGGCCTTCGCGGAGGTCAGCGCCTCTGACTGCGGAAGGCATACTGTCTAGCGGACCGTGGAGAGATCATCAGTGAACGACTTCAGGCGTAGCTTGCTGTGGCATGGAATGTTTCTGTTTCTGCTGGGCCTGTTCACTGGACTCGTCGAGACAAAGTTCAGTAACACTCGCATGGGGCTGGCAGCGCACTTAGAAGGTGTCATGAATGGCACCTTCCTCTTGGCACTGGGAGCAGTCTGGGCGGAGGTCCGGCTCTCTAGTCGGCTAGCTGCGGTAGCTTACTGGGCCGTTCTGTATGGGGCCTACGCAAACTGGGCGTTCACCACGCTGGCTGCTGTCTTCGGCACCGGCGCCTTGTCACCCATAACCGCGCCCGGTCTTAATGCGGCTGCCTGGCAAGAGAGCCTCATCCAAGTCGGCTTTATGAGCGTTGGGCTTGCAATCATTGGCGCCTCCCTCCTCGTTCTCTGGGGGCTACGTGGAAGAACATAGTCGTGAGTGCGCGTGGTCCGCTAACAAGCGGTTCAAGAGGACGTGCCCGCTTCGCGGGCACGCCTCTTAACCTAGTGTTGGGCATACAAGAAAGGCAGCTATGGCAATCCTCTCTGACATCTTCGTTGCCACTCCTACTGAAGCATTTTGCTACACACTTGCGTCTCGTGGCTTTCACCGCATCCAGCTAAAGGGCCTCACCAACCTTGAGTTCGGCACTCTCTGGGCCATCATGCAGGGCGCGGCGTTCGACTTCGACACCCATGACCTCAAAGAGCTAAACAACAGTGGCAGCACGTGGCTATTTCAGTTTCCCGCCACCTTCGTCTCAGACCTCGCGGCCCTCAATGAGGCAGCCATTGCAGCAGCCGCTGCTCCGTGGGCTGAATCTGAGGAGCTTCAATGGCCAGTAGCTGAGGCCCAAAGTGCAATCACTGCGCTGGCCCAGCTATCAAGGGCAGCGCAAGGTAGTGAAGGAGTTGTTCCTGTGGGGCAGCACGTAAGCATGCCCAACAAGAACTGTGGGCGATTCAGGCGCAGACGCCGCCGCACCTTGCCTGCACCATCGACCTCCGCCACCTCGAAAAACCAGCTTTGCGGTATCCACCGCGATGAGCGTAGATTCCATGTCCGGACTCCTCCTGTTGGATAGCTGATGATTCGTATCTCCAGCTTGGCACTTCGATGCCGCTCAAAACAGCGGGAGGAGTCCATTTCATCATTGCAGCCGACGTCCCTGCCTCCGGGCCTTCGGCCCTCCGGCAGGGCCGCGGCTGAACCTGGGCGTTAGAGCGCAATGAGCAAAAGCTCCAAGGCAGTCTGAGGCAATTTCAGTGAATGACGGAAGCATTTCAGTTATGGACGGCGCGATCCACCGCAAGGTGATAGCAGGCCATTTCGCCCAGTCGCAGCCATACTTCGTCTCAACAGAATACAGGCACGCGTTTGCCTCCTACCAGCAGGACAAAACGATACGCCCACTGCTCCTCAATGGCGATGCGCTGGCTGTTCTCAAATGTCTCCCCGACGAGAGCATCGACTTCGCCATGACGTCCCCACCGTATTGGGGAAAGCGGGAGTACGAGAACGGGGGCATCGGTCTTGAGTCCGACTATCGGGACTTCGTAAAAGACTTGGCTGCGATCTTTCTGGAGCTGAAGCGAGTTCTGAAGTCCACGGGGTCCTTCTGGCTTAACATCGGGGACACCTACAACGGTAAAGGTCTGGTCGGTATTCCTTGGCGGGTGGCTTTCGAGTTGACCGACGTTCAAGGCTGGACGATGCGGAACAGCGTTGTCTGGAACAAGCTAAAAGGCGGCATGGACAATAGCAAAGATCGCTTGGCTAATATCCACGAGAATCTCTTTCACTTCGTAAAGCAGCCGAAGGGTTACTACTACAACGCCGATGCCATTCGGTCGAGACCGCGCGAAGCGAAAGTCGTTAACGGCGCGGTTATTTCTGCCACAGGAGTTTCCGGCGTCCGCTATAAGAGGCAGCTTGAGCTTTCCACGGCGCTCGACGACAACGAGAAGAAAGCCGCCTTCACAGCGCTTGACCGCATGCTAGCTGACTTGGCGGCAGGTAACGTCTCAGACTTCCGCATGATTATTCGTGGTCAGCAACGCGCCACCCATTCGGATAGCGAGAAGGTTTCCGGTCGGGCGAAAGAGCTTCGAGACAAGGGTTTCTACTTCCTTAAGTACCACCCCAACGGGAGCAAGCCGGGCGACGTGTGGGACATCATTCCCGAGGATACGCAGCGACGCGGCACGCACTTCGCCCCTTATCCTCTGGATCTTTGCCGGAGGCCTCTGCTAGCCACATGCCCCCCTGGCGGTGTGGTGCTTGACCCCTTCTGCGGGACTGGCACAACTTTACTCGCCGCCCGCAATCTTGGCCTTAAATCGGTGGGCATCGACATTTCGCGCCACTATCTCGAGCTCTCACAAAAAAGGTGCGATGGTCTTCTATGAGCAAAGTCGTCGAACTTTTCGGAAAGGCTGCCGATGCCCCAAGTATTGACTGGCCAGAAGTGATTGCGACTCAGCAGTGCCCTTTTCTTGACAAGCGATGCTACAAAGTTCGGAAGTCCAATCCAGAGATTTCGATTGGCTCCTGCACAGTTCTGTATGGCCGGGAGCCCGAACCGATCATTATCTGCCCGACGCGCCTTATCCAACGCGGGCAAATTTTCACCGACTGCCTACACCTGCTGACAAGCCACGAACCAGGGAACGAGCTTCACCTCGTATCCGAGGTTACTGTGCCCGGCGGGAGCATCGACTATGTCCTCGTTTCCGCAAAGGACGGCAAGGTTCGGGACTTTGTGGGTATCGAGCTGCAAACGCTCGATACGACGGGCACCGTGTGGCCTGAACGACAGCGCCTGCTCAAAGAGCTGGGAGTTTCGCGCGGGGACAACGGCGAAGAGTCTGACAAGACTTTTGGCATGAACTGGAAGATGACCGCGAAGACGATCCTCGTACAGATGCATCACAAAGTGCAGACATTCGAGCACGTCAATAGAAAGCTCGTTCTCGTGGTGCAAGACAAGTTCCTAGCTTACATGACGAAGGAATTCAAGTTTGACCACGTTAATTCAGCGGCAGTCGGTGACTCGATGCACCTCCACTCCTACCGGATGGCGCGTGCCGACGATGGGAACTTTCGCCTGACTATGGCTTCTCGGCTAAGCACGGACGCCGATGGCATTGCAGCCTGTCTTGGCTTGCAAGCTGAGGCTCGCATCGAGCTTGAGGAGATCATCAACACGCTTCAGGCCAAGATTTTACCTGTTACATTGTTCCGTCCTGTGTGATCGCCTCTGCATCGAAGTTTTATCCGTGACTCCTGGCGAGCGCTCTAACAACAGGTTCAACCCGACCTGAACCGAACGCTGGCAATCGGTAGACATCGTGCGTCATTAAAGCAGCTTCAGGCGATCGGACGAGTAATCATTCGTGCGCTCAAGCCACTTAGATTTGCAGTCGAGGCTTCGCAAAGTGCAGAACCAGAGCATCAAGCCTACGCGACGGTTCCTACGGTTTAGCCGACGCCCGCCGCAGTTCCTGGATGGCGGCTACGACGAAATCGCTTCGTCATCTTGGCGGGATCAGCCGCGCGCGCACTCCGCGCCGATCGCGCGCAGCACGCCGATGATGCGCGTGATCATGGCCGGCGCCATGGACTTGCCGGTGTTGAGCAGCGCGACGGAGATGTCGCGCGACGGATCGGCCCAGCAGAGGATGGTGAGGAAGCCGATGTGGCCGAAGGCGCGGCCGCTGGACGGGCCGAACAGGCCGATCGGGTCCTGGCCCAGCATGAAGCCGGCGGAGTAACGCATCGGGATCAGCAGCGTGCGGTCGATCTGCAGCGGCCCGGCCGGGCGGATCGCGTCGGCCACGGTCTCCGGCTTGAACACGCGCACGCCGTCCAGCTCGCCGCCGTTGAGCAGCATCTGGAACACGCGGCAGGCGTCGTCGGCGGTCGCGTAGATGTTGCCGGCCGGCACGACCGACGAGAGGAAGGCTTCGTCGTTCGAGGCATGCACGGCCGCGCTCATCGACACGCCGACGACGCGCTTGATGTACTGGTTAACCGGCCAGAACGGCAGCGGGCCGGTGCGCGCGTTGATCGGCGCCAGGTGGCGCAGCTCCGGCGCGAGGCCGAAGGTCATGTGGCGCAGCTTGAGCGGCGCGGCGATCCATTCGTGCAGCAGCGCCGGCAGTTCGCGGCCGCTGGCGCGGCGCACGACTTCGCCGACGATGAAGCCGGCCGACAGGGCGTGATACGCCGACTTGCTGAAGTCCTTGTCGAAGGGCCTGGCCTTGCAGAGCAGGTCGATGATGGTGTCCCACTTGTGTAGCAGCCCCGGCGTCGGCTCGACGTGCGGCACGTCGGGAATGCCGGCGCGATGCGCGAGCAGGCCGCGGATCGTCACGCGATCCTTGCCGTGCGGTGCGAATTCCGGGATGTAGTCGACGACGCGATCGTCGAGCGACAGCACGCCGTCGTCGACCAGCTTGTGCACCAGCAGCGCGGAGATCGACTTCGAGGCCGAGAACAGGCTGAGCGGCGAATCCGGCGTGATGACGCGCGGCGTTTCGCGGTCGCCCGGCAGGTTGCCGTGCACGCAGCCGATCGAGCGCTTGAGCATGATGCGGCCGCGGCGGCGCAGCACCATGGTGATGGCTGGATGCACCGCGCCGCGGAACAGGTGTTCGACGGCGGCCCAGATGCGCTCGCGCCCGGCGACGGTCATGCCGACCTCGCGCGGATCGTGCTCGGCTTCGGCGTCGACGCGGCTGACGGCGGTGAGATCGTCCGGCACGTGCACGCGCGTCCAGACGCAGCCGGCGAGCGTCTCGACGGCCGTTCCGACAACCGGAACGCGCGGCAGGCTCAGTTTCAAGCGCGCGCTCAGAACTAGCGGACCGGCGCGCGCACGACGATGCGGTCAAGCGCGTCGCTGACCGCGATCTGGCAGTCGAGGCGGCTGCTCGGCTCGACGTCGAGCGCGCCTTCGCGCATGCCGGTCTCGATGTCGTCGGCCGGCTTCAGCTGCTCCGCCCATGGCGCGTCGATGTAGGCGCGGCAGGTCGCGCATGAACACGCGCCGCCGCAGTCGCCGACGATGCCGCGCGCGTTGTTCTGGGTGGCGGCTTCCATCAGCGACTGCCCGGCGGGCGCGTCGACGGTCTGGCTGGCGCCATCGGGCTGGACAGGAACGATCTTCCGCATTGGCTTTCGGCTGAGGGCGGGGCCGGGGCGAGTCCCCGGGGGCAGGCGATTCTTCGCAGAGCGGGCACTGTCCGCAAGCGCCGGCTGCCGCGCGGCGCGGATCGCTCGCTCGGAGGCCCGACGCCGTGCAGTCCGGATCGCGTCCCGCCGCCCTGCTTCGGCCGTTCGCGGCAAAACTTGCCTACTGCGCATACGGCTGCAGCGGTGGTTCGCCGCCCGCGAGGTGCAGCGCCGGCAGGCCGTTGCCCGGCTCGCTGAGCACGGCGCGGATCAGGCCGCCGAGCAGATCGGGCAGGCTCGGCAGCGCGAGATCCGGCAGCAGCGTGAGCCGCCCGCACAGCGCGCCGCGGCTGCCGTAGTCGGCGAGCACGCGCTCGACGCTGGCCGGGCCGGGATGGGTGATCGCGTCGAGCGCGAGCGCAAACGCCAGCGCGTCGTTGAGGCCGATCGTCACGTGGTCGACGAAGCGGCCGGGGCAGACGTCCTGCAGCAGGATGTTGGCGACGTTCGGATTGTCCCGGCCGTAGTCGAGCGCCGCCGTCGGCACCGGCCGCACCGGCTCGACGAGCTCGTCGTAGAAGCCCGAGTACAGCGAGGTATACGAGATGTCGCCCGGCGTCTCGTCGCCGGCATTGGTTGCCTTCATGAAGTTCGAGTCCGGATCGAACTGGTAGAACACCGCCGGCAGGCCGGTCGCGCCGCCGGTGAGCTTCGGGATCAGCGCCGTCAGCGGAGCGGCGGACGTCGTGCCGTGGTTCGGCCCGGCTTCCATCACGAAGTCGTCGACCGCCTCGCGCGCCGAGCGCCACCACTTGATCGCCCAGCGCGGCACGGCGACGCCCTGGCTGTGGCCGATCACCGCGACCTTGCGCCCGCTCCCGGCGCGGATGCGGCGCAGCGCGTTGACGACGTACTCGGCGGAGATCTGCATGTCGCCGAGGCCGCGGTCGGGATAGGTGACGATGCAGACGTCGAAGCCGCGTTCGACGAGCAGCGGCTTGTACGTCCACTCGTATTGCTCGAGGCCGGCGGTGAACGTGCCGTGCACGAGCAGTACCGGCGGCTTGTCCGGATGCGTGAAGTCCGTGCAGTCCAGCGCCGCGTCGAGCGTCGCCTGATCGGTCGCCAGTCTCGGCTCGGCGGCATCGCCGCCGCCGGGATCGCCGCCGCCGCAGGCCGCCAGCGCCAGCCCGGCCGCCGCCGCGATCGTCCATCGCCATCGCTGCTGCATTGCGCTCCCCCTTCTTCGCCGCCGACGTCGATGGTCGCGGCGCTTGTCTGCCGCACACCATAAGCGCCCGCCGGCGCGGCGCGCCTACGCCAGGTGGATCAGGTCGGCGTCGCGCGGCGCCGCCGGTCGCGACCAGGGGTGCCTACAGTTGAGGAGCGGGCTGTGCCGCCGACCGGTTCAGCCGCGCGTCGCCGCCAGCGCCGCGCCGATCTCCTCGAGCGCGCGCGGATCGTCGATCGTCGCCGGCATGGTGTAGCTGGCGCCGTCGGCGATCGCGCGCATGGTCGCGCGCAGCACCTTGCCGGAGCGCGTCTTCGGCAGGCGCGCGACGACGGCGACCTGCTTGAGCGCGGCGACCGCGCCGATCTGCTCGCGCACGCGCGCGACCAGTTCCCGGCTGATCTGCTCGGGCGCCTTGCTGACGCCGGACTTGAGTACGACGAGGCCGATCGGCACCTGGCCCTTGAGCGCGTCGGCGGCGCCGATCACCGCGCATTCGGCGACGTCGGGATGGCTGGCGAGCACTTCCTCCATGGCGCCGGTCGACAGGCGATGGCCGGCGACGTTGATGATGTCGTCGATGCGCGACATCACCCAGAAGTAGCCGTCGTCGTCGACGTAGCCGGCGTCGCCGGCGAGGTAGTAGCCGGGGTAGCGCGTCAGATAGCCGTCGACGTAACCCTGCTCGTTGTTCCACATCGTCGTCAGCGTGCCGGGCGGCAGCGGCAGCTTGATCACCACGTTGCCGATCTCGTTGCGCGCCGCGGGCCGGCCGTCGAGATCGAGCACCTGCAGGTCGAAGCCGGGCACCGGCACGGTCGCCGAGCCGGGCTTGACCGGCAGCGGCTCGATGCCGCGCGGATTGGCGATCGCCGGCCAGCCGAGTTCGGTCTGCCACCAGTTGTCGACCACCGGCCGCTGCAGCTGCGAGGCCGCCCACTCGATGGTGTCCGGATCGCAGCGCTCGCCGGCGAGGTACAGCGTGCGGAAGCTCGACAGGTCGTAGTGCCTGATCAGCTCGCCGCGCGGATCTTCCTTCTTGATGGCGCGGAACGCCGTCGGCGCGGTGAAGAAGCTCTTGACCTTGTGCTGCGAAATGACGCGCCAGAACGCGCCGGCGTCCGGCGTGCCGACCGGCTTGCCTTCGTAGAGGATGGTCGTGCAGCCGGCGAGCAGCGGGCCGTAGACGATGTACGAGTGGCCGACCACCCAGCCGACGTCGGACGCCGCCCAGAACACCTCGCCGGGGCCGCAGTCGTAGACGGCCTGCATCGAGTAGCGCAGCGCCACCGCGTGACCGCCGTTGTCGCGCACCACGCCCTTCGGCTTGCCGGTGGTGCCCGAGGTGTAGAGCACGTAGAGCGGATCGGTGGCGGCGACCGGCACGCAGGCGGCCGGCGTCGCATTGTTCACCGCTTCATGCCATTCCAGATCGCGACCGGCCTGCAGGCTGGCGACGCACTTCTCGCGCTGCAGGATGATGGTGCGCCGCACCTTGTGCGCGGCGAGTTCGAGCGCCTGATCGAGCAAGGGCTTGTACTCGATGAGCCGGCCCGGCTCGATGCCGCAGGATGCCGAGACGATCAGCACCGGCTCGGCGGCGTCGATGCGCTTGGCCAGCTCCGGCGCCGCGAAGCCGCCGAACACCACCGAATGCACGGCGCCGATGCGCGCGCAGGCCAGCATGGCGATCGCCGCCTCCGGCACCATCGGCATGTAGATGACCACGCGGTCGCCCCGCTTCACGCCGTTGGCGCGCAGGGCGCCGGCGAACGCGGCGACGCGGTCGCGCAGCTCGCGGTACGTGAAACGCTGCGTGCTGCCGGTGACCGGGCTGTCGTAGATCAGCGCCGTCTGCTCGCCGCGGCCGGCGTCGATGTGGCGATCGAGGGCGTTGTCGCAGGTATTGAGCTCGCCGCCGGCGAACCAGCGGTACAGCGGCGCGCGCGTGTCGTCGAGCACGCGCTCCCAGCGCTTGCTCCAGCGCAGCGCGGCGGCCTGCTCGGCCCAGAACGCCTCGGGCTCGGCGATGGAGCGGCGATAGATGTCGGCGTAGCGGTGCATGGCCATGCAGGTCTCCTCGGCTGGCCCATGGTGGCGGTCGGACGCCGGCCGCAGTGTAGCGTCCGTGGCAGGGCCGTCCTCATGCATTCTGGCGAGTCGGCGCCGTGCGGGCCTTGCGCCGGATCAATGTCCGGCGCGCTAGCCCAGATGCCGGCGCGCGAAGGCGATGATGTCGTCGCGCGCCTGGCGCACTTCCGGATAGAGACCGCCGAACAGCGGGAAGGCGTGCGGCAGCACCGGCCAGACGTCGAGCTGCAGGTCGACGCCCGCCGCCCTGGCGCGCCGCGCGAACAGCACGCTGTCGTCGAGCAGCACCTCGGTGTCGCTGGCCAGCAGATAGAGCGGCGGGAAACCGCGGCAATCGGCGTACAGCGGCGACAGTTCCGGGTCGTGCGCGTCGTGGCTGCCGGCGTAAAGCTCGTCGACGCGCTGCAGGCCGGCGATCGGCAGCAGCGGGTCGCTGTTCATGCGCAGCGTGCGCGAGGGCGGCGCGTGTACGCGGCCCATCTCGGTGACCGGCGAGATCGGCACGGCGCAGGCCGGCATCGGCCAGCCGCGCCGGCGGATGCGCTGCAGCAGGCCGAGCACGAGATTGCCGCCGGCCGATTCGCCGGCCAGCACGATGCGCTGCGGCGCGAAGCCGAGATCGAGCAGGGCCTGGTAGGCGCGCTCGCAGTCGTCGAGCGCGGCGGGAAAGCGGTTGAACGGCGCGAGCCGGTAGTCCGGCAGGAAGCCGACGGCATCGAGCTCGCGGCAGATGCGCGCGACCAGCCGCACGTGGATGTCCGGCGCCGCCGGCAGCAGGAAGGCGCCGCCGTGAATCCACAGCACGACCGTTTTCTCGCGCTCCGTCAGGCGGCCGACGACATGGCCCGGCACGCCGGCGTCCGGCGCACCGATGACGTCGTAGTCGACGGCGAAGCCGCTGCTGTCGCGGCAGACCTGGCTCGCGCACAGCAGCTGCGCGCGCGCGATGCGCTCGTTCGAGCCGCGCAGCAGCCAGCTCAGGTACGGGCGCATGAGGCGCCGCATCAGCCAGGTGATGAAGCGGCTGCGGCGGCCGATGCTCACCGCCTTGAGCGCCGGCACCGCGACTTCCGTCGTCGGCAGCGCGGCGCGTTCACGTTCCTGGGGTTCGGCTCTCATGCGGCGACTGTAGTCGAAGGTGCGAGCGCTGTCGCCGCGTCAGCCGGCCGCCCTCGTCGCCGGCGGCGCGCTGGCGCGCAGCTGGCGTTCGCGCAGCGCCATGAACAGCGCGATCGCGAAGGCGTAGCTGGTGACGAGGCTCATGACGAAGTACAGCCACGGCGCGCGCATGCCGAGGCGGCGGCCGTCGACCATGGTCCACAGCGGAAACAGGATCAGGTTGGCGATGATCAGATCCTGGCCGCCCGAAGCCGAGGCCGGGTTGACGAACAGCAGCGTCGTCCAGTGCCACCAGCCGGCCTCGCTGCCGTACTCGCGCATGTAGGCGATATTGAAATACCAGCCGATGACCAGCGCCGGCACGGCGACCAGATAGCAGACCGCTTCCAGCGTCGTCGCCCCGCCGCGGTACAGCGAGCGGTTCAGCCAGAAGATCAGCACGGTCAGCGCGAGGCCGAGCAGCGCGTAGAAGATTTCGACTGCGCACATCGACGTTCCCCCGAGGCGCGGCGGCGGCCGCGATGCGCCGACTATGGTGCCGGCCGGCGGCGCGCTCCTCCCCGGATCGGACGAGGGCGGATCCCGCCTCAGCGCAGCTGCATGCGCTGGTAGGGCTCGATCTCGGCGATGCGCCGGCCGTCCCAGAAATAGCGGTAGTGGCTGGTCTGCGTGACCGGCTTGAGCGCGCGCGGCCGCAGCACGCCGACGCAGCGGCCGTCGGGCGTGTCGCGCACGCTGTTGTAGTAGATGCCCCAGCAGCGCCGCTCACGCAGGGCGGCGCCGAAACGCTGGCCGGCGCTGTAGTCGTCGGGGTCGAGAATCCTGGCGCGCAGCTCGCCGGCCGGCAGCAGCGTCATCGGCTCGGCGAGGCGGGTCGTGTAGCAGCGCATCTCCAGCACCTCGCGCGGGATGCCGGCGGCGCGCATGAAAAGCTCGCGGTGATGGCGCGTCTCGGCGATCGCCGTCTCGACGCGGCAGGCCCCGTAATAGATGCCGAAGCTGCCGTCGGTGAAGCGCGAGGCGCTCGGATGGCAGAAGGCCGCCATGATCGGCGTGCAGCCGGCGCCGTACACGGCCTCGCCCGGTTCGAGCCGCTGGATCGCGCCGAGCTGCTGGCGCAGGCGCTCGTTGGTCAGGCCCTCCAGCTCGGCGAGCATCTGCAGTTCCTCGTCGCTGCGCGCGACGTCGAACAGCGAGACCGCCGGATAGCGGCTCGGCACGATGCGGTGAATGTCGCCCTCGACGCTGCGGCTGCGCAGCGTGCCGTAGTCGGCCACGGATCAGCCCCGTGCGCCGTCGAGGTAATGGCGCACGACGTAAAGATCGGCGACCTGGCCGGACAGCATGCGCGTCAGCGGCGGCTGGCCGCCGAACGGCGGCGCGCTGTTCGGATTGCGCAGCCACAGCAGGCGGTTGTCCGGCGTCGGAAAGAGGATCTGCAGGGCCTTGTGAATGCCGAGCAGGTAGCTGAGCCGCTCGACCGTATCCGCGGAGAGATCGAGGCGACCGTCCTCGGCCTGATCGCGCCAGCGCTGCACCGTGCGCGCGGTGGTGCCGAGCAGGCGGCCGAGCTCGTTCTGGCCGAGCTTCCAGCTCTGCGCGATCGACAGCGCCTGGCGCAGGCCGACCGCGTTGCGGCGCGCATCCCAGTCCGGGTCCTTGCGGTCCGGTGCCGCGACAGCGGGCTCGATGCCGATGGGAACGAGGCGCATGAGGCTCCAGCGTCAAATGTCGTTTCGCAATAATAAACCACGACATCGGTCGCGTACAGCGCTAGAGCCGGATGAAGCCCAGAAGGCGCAGCACGAGATAGACGGCGCCCGCCGAGCCGAGCGCCAGCAGCGTGGCCACCAGTGTGCCGTGCGGCGCTTCCGCCCACGGCAGCCCGCCGGTGTTCATGCCGAACAGGCCGGTGACGAAGGTCGCCGGCAGCATCAGGGCCGAGACGATCGAAAGGATGTAGAGGCTGCGGTTGGTGCGCTGCGAGGTCTGCAGCTCCAGTTCGTCGCGCAGCAGGCGCAGCTGGCTCTGCAGGGCGATCACGCCCTGATCGAGCGCGGCGATGCGCTGCGCGAAAGTCTCGACCGGCGGCAGCAGCGCCGGCGGCAGCGCGTCGTCGGCTTCCAGGCGCGCGCACAGCGAGCGCAGTCCGGACAGCAGGCGGTGCAGCTGCACGGCGCGCCGGCGCATCAGCGCCAGCTGGCGCGTGTCCGGCTCGTGCTCGTCGGCGAGCAGCGCGTCCTCCGCCTGCTCGGCGGCGGCGTCCAGCTCGTGCAGCTGTGCGGCGACGACTTCGGTGAGCGCGCCGGCCAGCAGGCTGAAAGCGCCGGCGGCGTCGCCGATGCGGGCGCCGCCCATGAGGCGACGCCGCACGATGTCGGCGCAGCGCAGGGGATGGCGGCGGAAGCTGGCGATGCAGTGCGGGCCGATGACGAAGCGCAGCGCGCCGATGCCGCGCGTCTCGCAATCCTCGAACTCGCGTTCGAAGTCGTGCAGCACGCAGGCCACGTAAGCCCCTTCGACGACGGCGCGCTGGTGGCGATCCTGCGACAGCAGTACGTCGGCGATCGCCGGTGGCAGCTGCGCCGTCTGCACCCAGCGCAGCGCGCCGCGATCGGCCTCGTTGAAATGCAGCCAGCGGAACGCGCCCGGCGCCGCCTCGCCGGCCACGTCGCCGAGGCGCCGCATCTCGCCGCCGGCGAATTCGAAACCCCAGACCAGCGCGCTGTTGAGCGGGCTCCAGCCGATCAGGCTGCCGGCCGATTGGCCGCCCGGGCCCTGTTCCGTCGCGTCGCTCAGAAGACGCTCGACAGCAGCCAGTAGAGCAGCGCCGACAGCAGGATCGACGCCGGCAGGGTCAGCACCCAGGCCATCATGAGATTGCGCACGGTCGACATCTGCAGGCCGGAGCGGTTCGCCTGCATGGTGCCGGCGACACCGGACGACAGCACGTGCGTGGTCGACACCGGCAGCCCGAAGGCGTCGGCGGCGCCGATCGTGGCCATCGCCACCAGCTCGGCCGACGCGCCCTGCGCGTAGGTCAGGTGCGATTTGCCGATCTTCTCGCCGACCGTGATGACGATGCGCTTCCAGCCGACCATGGTGCCGAGGCCGAGCGCGAAGGCGACCGCGATCTTCACCCAGGTGGGAATGAAGCGCGTCGCCTTGTCGAGCGAACCCTTGTAGGTGTCGAGCGTCTGCTGCTCGTCGGCCGCGAGTTTCAGGGCGTCGTCCTTGCCCATGCGCTTGATCGCCTCGGCGGCGAGGTACATGTCGTTGCGCATGTTGCGCGTCTGCTCGGCCGGCACGCGCGCCAGCGAGCCGTAGCTCGTCACCTGTCCGTCGATGTCGGTCGCCAGCGCGGCGAGCGCCGGCACGACCGCCGGCGCGAACTGCTTGTCGGCGATGTAGCGCGTCAGCACCGCGCGCGGATCGCCGTCGGTGGCGCCGCCGCCGGCACGCACGCCGAGCACCTCGTTGACCGCCAGCGAATGGCTGTGGAATTCGGCGACGTACTGCTCCGGCACGGCGCGGTTCAGCGCGTAAGCCGTCGGCACCGTGCCGATCAGGATCAGCATGATCAGGCCCATGCCCTTCTGGCCGTCGTTGGAGCCGTGCGCGAAGCTGACGCCGGTGCAGGTGAAGATCAGCAGGCCGCGGATCCAGCCCGGCGGCGGCAGGCCGCCCTTCGGCTCCTCGTAGAGCGCCTTGTTGCGGATCAGCACCTTGAAGGCGAGGAACAGCAACGCCGCCATCGCGAAGCCGAGCAGCGGCGACAGCAGCAGCGCCTTGCCGATGTCCGCCGCCTTGGTCCAGTCGACGCCCGAGGTGCCGCTGCGGCCGTGCAGCAGCGCGTTGGCGACGCCGACGCCGATGATCGAGCCGATCAGCGTGTGCGAGCTCGATGACGGAATGCCGAGGAACCAGGTGGCGAGATTCCAGGCAATCGCCGCGAGCAGCAGGGCGAACACCATCGCGAAACCGGCGCCGGAGCCGACCTGCAGGATCAGCTCGACCGGCAGCAGCGAGATGATGCCGAAGGCGACCGCGCCGCTCGACAGCAGCACGCCGAGAAAATTGAAGAAGCCCGACCAGACCACGGCGACACTGGCCGGCAGCGAGTGCGTGTAGATGACGGTGGCGACGGCGTTGGCCGTGTCGTGGAAGCCGTTGACGAATTCGAAGCCGAGCGCGATCAGCAGGGCGATGAACAGCAGCGCGAACGGCAGATAGCTGGTGGCATGCAGGCCGGCCGCGGCGGCATCGGCGTAGATGCTGTAACCGACGTACAGGATGGCGACGACGACCGAGGCGGCGAAACCGATATGCCCGGCGCTGCCGAGTCCCTGGTCCAGATGCGGCCGCGCGCTGCGGCCCCTGTCCATGATCGATGTACTCATCGTCGGCCCTTCCTTGGCGTGTCGGGCGACGCTAGCAAGGCCATGTGACAGCGCCGTGTCGTGCGGCGGTCGAGCGCCGCCGGACGATGCCGCCGGCGTCCATGCGGCGTGCGCGGCCCCTCTTCAGTACAGCGACGGCACGATCATCGACGTCGGCACCGGATTGCGCAGATAGTCCGGGTGGTGCTCGCGCGCCGGCAGTTCGATCGACGCCTGCTCGACCTCGCCATACGGTATCTGCCCGAGCAGATGGCGGATGAAGTTCAGGCGCGCGCGCTTCTTGTCGTCCGCCTCGACGATCCACCATGGCGCCTCGGCGATATGCGTGCGCTCGAGCATCGTTTCCTTGGCCTTGGTGTACAGCTCCCAGCGACGCCGCGATTCGAGGTCCATCGGCGACAGCTTCCACTGCTTGAGCGGATCGTGGATGCGCGCCAGGAAGCGGCGGTGCTGCTCGGCATCGGTGATCGAGAACCAATACTTGATCAGCACGATGCCGGAACGCACCAGCATGCGCTCGAACTCCGGCACCGAGCGGAAGAATTCCTCGTACTCGTCGTCGCTGCAGAAGCCCATCACGCGCTCGACCCCGGCGCGGTTGTACCAGCTGCGGTCGAACAGCACGATCTCGCCGCCGGCCGGCAGATGACTGACGTAGCGCTGGAAATACCACTGCGTGCGTTCGCGGTCGTTCGGCGCCGGCAGCGCGGCGACGCGGCAGACGCGCGGATTCAGGCGCTGCGTGACGCGCTTGATGGCGCCGCCCTTGCCCGCCGAATCGCGCCCCTCGAACAGCACCACGACCTTGAGCTTGTGGCGCACCACCCAGCTCTGCAGCTTGATCAGCTCGCCCTGCAGGCGCAGCAACTCGCGGAAATAGAAGCGGCGATCGACATCGCCGTCTTCGCCGTCGACGCCATCGGTGTTCATGGCATCGAGACGGTCGTCGTCGAGTTCCAGCTCGAGTTCCTCGTCGAGGTTGTCGCGCCATTCGGCCTGCAGCAGGCGGTCACGGGCAGTACTGGAATCGGGCGCGGTCATCGGTGGCTCCATGCTTGCGAAAGGCGGCACAGTCCGCCGGACCTTCGAGCCTAGAGCGCGCGTTTTGCGCGGCGGTGACAGGCCGTCGTCACCTCTCTCACACGTGGCCGGCTTAGGATGCCGCCATGGACCCGAAGCCCTGGCAGGTGCGCAACGGCGAAATCATCGCCCAGCGCATCTTCGAAATCGCCTACTCGATCGACCTTTCGCGGCTGCAGGCGCAGTGGCAGCAGAAGACCGGCGCGCCGGGCCGGCGCAGCGGTTTCAGCAAGACGCCGCCGAAGGCCGTCGCCTTCGACGTGCCGCCGCTGCTGCTGGAGCTGGAACCCGTTTCGCTCACCCTGGCGCGCGAGACGGTGCCCTTGTCGGTGCGCGTGCGCATCTACGACTTCGGCGTGATCTCGCTGTCGCTGCGCGCCGAGGTGCAGGAGCGCGGCTGGCGCGACTTCGCGGCGCTGCTCAACGACATCGACCAGGCCGTCGGCCCCGCCTCGGGCGCCGAGCTCTGGGACCGCCTGCTCATGCAGGTGAAGACGCTCGCCGCCGACGCCTGCGAGCGCCCGATGCATTCGACGCTGCAGGAGGACTACCTCTACGGCATCGTGCGCGCCTTCGACGCGCCGCCGCCGGTGGCGACGCTGGCCGACGATCCGGCGCTCGTCTTCCTGCTGTCCGGCGAGCAGCGGCCGCTCTCCGAATTCGCGCGCCGCGAGCTGCTGCGCCAGCGCTACTCCTACTACGAGGACGATCTCGTGGTACTGACCTGGGACCGCGCCTTCATCTACGAACCGCGCGGCGACACCGACGTCGCCGACGTGCTGGAGACCGCGAACGCGCAGCTGCTGGAGATGCGCTACTACGACGAGCTGCTCGACGGCGAGCTGCCGCGCATCTACGACCTCGTCGAAGCCACGCAGCGCACCCTGTTGCCGCGCGCGCCGGCCCGCTACGCGCGGCTGGCGCGCCGCCTGCATGGCCTGGTCGCCGAAGTCACCGAGCTCAAGGAGAAAGTCGACAACGCCCTGCAGGTCACCGAGGACGTCTACCTCGCGCGCATCTACAGCGCCGCGCTCGAACAGCTGCGCGTGCCGGCCTTCAGCCAGGCCGTCGACCGCAAGCTCGCGATCGTCCGCGACACCTACATCGCGCTCTACGACGAAGCCTCCAGCCGCCGCGCCGAACTGCTGGAGATCACCATCATCGCGCTGATCGCGCTGGAGCTGGTGCTGGCGCTGCTGCGCTGAAGCGCATCTCGCCGACCCGTGCAACGGTCACCATTGCCGTGACTTACGGCGCCAGCGCATCGAGCTTTCGCGGGCTTTCTGTTCCGGCGTGAGCGGCGGCAGTGGCGGAGGCACGAAAGCCCGATATGACTCGTCGGCCGTTTTGCAGCTCACATAGCGCCCTTGGCGGCCTGCTTCCACCGAAGTCCCCGCCCTTGATGAGGCTGAGGATGCTGCTCGCTTGTAAAGTGTTTGGCAGCCAAGCCTTCACAAGGACGCCTCGGCGCCTTATGAAGACCGGCGCCTGAAACCGCCTTACATGCGGAACACGCCATACCGCGGATCGGCGATCGGCGCGTTGAGCGCCGCGGAGATCGACATGCCGAGGGCGTTGCGGGTGTCGACCGGGTCGAGCATGCCGTCGTCCCAGATCTCGGAAGTCGTGTAGTACGCGCTCTGCTTGCGCTTGAACTCGCCGAGCACCGGATCGCGGATGGCGTCGATGTCGGCCTGGCTGAGCTTCTGGCCCTGCCTGGCGAGCTGGCGGATCTTGACGTCGGCGAGCGTGTTGGCGGCCTGCTCGGCGCCCATCACCGAGGTCTGCGACTGCGGCCAGCTGAACAGCATGCGCGAGTCGAAGGCGCGGCCGCTCATGCCGTA
>NZ_AXDW01000029.1 GCF_000474945.1 Solimonas soli DSM 21787
AGCGCCGCCGTCGTCGTCGTCTTGCCGTGGTCAACGTGGCCAATCGTGCCCACGTTCACGTGCGGCTTCGTGCGTTCAAACTTACCCTTTGCCATGATCGTTTCCTCTACAAAAACTTTTGCGGATCAGACGCCCGACGGCGCGCAATGATTACTTCTTGGTCAGCGCGGCAATGACGTTCGCCGGCGCTTCCTGGTACTTCTTGAATTCCATCGTGTAGGTCGCACGGCCCTGGCTCTGCGAGCGCAGCGAGGTCGAGTAGCCGAACATCTCCGACAGCGGCACTTCGGCGCGGATGATCTTGGCGCCGTAGTTGTCGTCCATGCCGAGGATCATGCCGCGACGGCGGTTGAGGTCGCCCATCACGTCGCCCATGTAGTCTTCCGGCGTTTCGACTTCGACCGCCATGATCGGCTCGAGGATCACCGGGTTGGCCTTCTGGCAGCCTTCCTTGAACGCCATCGACGAGGCGATGCGGAAGGCGATTTCGCTCGAGTCGACGTCGTGGTACGAACCGTCGAACAGGGTGACCTTGATGTCGACGACCGGATAGCCGGCCATGACACCGCTCTTGATCGCGTCCCTCAGGCCCTTGTCGACGCCCGGAATGAATTCCTTCGGAATCACGCCGCCGACGATGGCGTTGACGAACTCGTAGCCCTTGCCCGGCTCCTGCGGCTCGATGCGCAGCCAGACGTGGCCGTACTGGCCCTTGCCGCCGGACTGCTTGGCGTACTTGCCTTCCTGCTCGACGGCCTTGCGGATCGTTTCGCGGTACGCCACCTGCGGCGCGCCGACGTTGGCCTCGACCTTGAACTCGCGCTTCATGCGGTCGACGAGGATTTCGAGATGGAGCTCGCCCATGCCCGAGATGATGGTCTGGCCGGTTTCCTCGTCGGTCTTGACGCGGAACGACGGATCTTCCTGGGCCAGCTTGGACAGGGCGATGCCCATCTTTTCCTGGTCGGCCTTGGTCTTCGGCTCGACGGCCTGGCTGATGACCGGCTCCGGGAATTCCATGCGCTCGAGAATGACCGGCTTGTTCGCATCGGCCAGCGTGGTGCCCGTATAGACTTCCTTGAGGCCGACGCAGGCGGCGATGTCGCCGGCGCGCACTTCGTCGATTTCCTCGCGGTTGTTGGCGTGCATCTGCACCAGACGGCCGATGCGCTCGCTCTTGCCGCTGCGCGAGTTGTAGACGCTGTCGCCCTTCTTCAGCACGCCCGAGTAGACGCGGATGAAGGTCAGCTGGCCGACGAAGGGGTCGGTCATGATCTTGAAGCCGAGCGCCGAGAACGGCTCATTGTCGTCGGCATGACGCTCGACCGGCTCGCCGGTTTCGGCATCCTCGCCCTTGATTGCCGGCACTTCGGTCGGCGACGGCAGGTACTCGATGACGGCGTCGAGCATGGCCTGCACGCCCTTGTTCTTGAACGCCGAGCCGCACAGCATCGGGAAGATTTCGAGCGCGATGGTGCGCTGGCGCAGCGCCGCCTTGATCTCGGTCTCGGAGAGGTCGCCCTCTTCGAGATACTTGTTCATCAGCTCTTCCGAGGCTTCGGCAGCCGACTCGACCATCTTCTCGCGCCATTCCTTCGCCGTCTCGACGAGGTCGGCGGGAATCTCGCCGTATTCGAACTTCATGCCCTGCGAGGCTTCGTCCCAGATGATCGCCTTCATCTTGACGAGGTCGACCACGCCCTGGAACTTGTCCTCGGCGCCAATCGGAATCACCACCGGCACCGGATTGGCGCGGAGCTTTTCCTTCATCTGGCGATAGACCTTGAAGAAGTCGGCGCCGGTGCGGTCCATCTTGTTGACGAACGCGAGGCGCGGCACGCCGTACTTGGTGGCCTGGCGCCACACGGTCTCCGATTGCGGCTGCACGCCGCCGACGGCGCAGTACAGCATGCAGGCGCCGTCGAGCACGCGCATCGAACGCTCGACTTCGATCGTGAAGTCGACGTGTCCCGGCGTGTCGATGATGTTGATGCGGTGCTGCTCGAACTGGTTGCCCATGCCACGCCAGAACGTGGTGGTCGCCGCCGAGGTGATGGTGATGCCGCGCTCCTGCTCCTGCTCCATCCAGTCCATGGTGGCGGCGCCATCGTGGACTTCACCGAGCTTGTGATTGACGCCCGTGTAGAACAGCACGCGCTCGGTGGTGGTGGTCTTGCCGGCGTCAATGTGAGCGGAGATACCGATGTTGCGGTAACGCTCAATAGGCGTCGTACGTGCCATGGTCAGGACTCGCTGGTGAGAGAAACGGGCTCCCGATATGGGGGCGGAAAGCCCGTTTTTATAGTGGGATTGTGTGACTCGCGAGAGTCAGCAGGCCGGATCCGGGCTGGATTACCAGCGGAAGTGCGCGAAGGCCTTGTTCGCCTCGGCCATCTTGTGCGTGTCTTCACGCTTCTTGACGGCGGCACCCTTGTGCTCCGCGGCATCCATCAGCTCGCCGGCCAGGCGGTTTTCCATGCCCTGCTCGCCGCGCGCCGAGGCGGCCGCGATGACCCAGCGCATGGCCAGCGTCGTGCGGCGGCTGGCGCGCACCTCGACCGGCACCTGGTAGGTCGCACCGCCGACGCGGCGGCTCTTGACCTCGACGGTCGGGGCGACGTTGTCGAAGGCCTGCTGCAGGTATTCGACCGGGGCTTCGACCTTCTTCTTGGTGGCGATCTGATCGAGCGCTCCGTAGACGATCTTCTCGGCGACGGCCTTCTTGCCGTCCTCCATCACCATGTTGACGAACTTCGAAACGAGTTCGCTCTTGAACTTGGGATCGGGAAGAACCTTGCGGATCTCGGGCTTGCGACGACGGGACATGGCTGAATCCTTTGGTGGTCTTCAGGGGCGGCGATTCCGCCCCTTACTCCGGCCGCCCTGAGGGCGGTCCGGCCTTACTTCTTCTTGCCGCCGGCGGCGGGCGCACCGCCAGCCTTCGGACGCTTGGCGCCGTACTTCGAGCGGCTCTGGCGGCGCTTGTCGATGCCGGCGCAGTCGAGCGCGCCACGCACGGTGTGGTAGCGGACGCCGGGAAGATCCTTGACACGGCCGCCGCGAATCATGACGACCGAGTGCTCCTGCAGGTTGTGGCCTTCGCCACCGATGTAGGAGATGACTTCGAAGCCGTTGGTCAGGCGGACCTTGCACACCTTGCGCAGAGCCGAGTTCGGCTTCTTCGGCGTCGTCGTGTAGACGCGGGTGCAGACGCCGCGCTTCTGCGGCGAGCCGGTGAGCGCAGGCACTTTGCTCTTGGTCGCTTCGACGGAGCGGCCGCTGCGCACTAACTGGTTGACTGTTGGCACGTTTGGAACTTCCCGGCTTGACAAAGAAAAGACGAACCGCCAGAGGGCGGCCGTCGGGAAAGGGCGCGCATGATAAAGGTGGGGCGCAGCAGAGTCAACGACAATCGCTGTTCGGACCTGCGTTTCCGGCGGACCGCGCGCTCGCGAGCCCGCCGGCATGGCGCGACACCGATGCTGCCGGTGCCGCGCCTGCGCGGTGCGGCTTACTCGTCGCCGCCCTCGTCGGCTTCCTCGTGACCCTCGGCCTCGTCGCCGGCAACCGGCGCGGTGCGCGTCGCCACGCGGTCGGCGCTGGTCGCGTCGAAGCTGCCGGTCGACGTCAGCGCCGACGCCTGCAGCTCGGCCAGCAGGCTGCCGCCACGGGCCTTGCGGCGCTGCTCGTGGTAGGCGAGGCCCGTACCGGCCGGGATCAGACGGCCGACGATGACGTTCTCCTTCAGGCCGCGCAGCTCGTCGCGCGAGCCGCGCACCGACGCTTCGGTGAGGACGCGCGTCGTTTCCTGGAACGAAGCCGCCGAGATGAACGACTCGGTCGACAGCGAGGCCTTGGTGATGCCGAGCAACTGGCGCTCGAACTTCGCGCCGCGCTCGCCCTTCGACGTCAGGCGCTTGTTCTCGGCCAGGACCTGGAAGATCTCGACCTGCTCGCCCTGCAGGAACTTCGAATCGCCCGGCTCGGTGATCTCGACCTTGCGCAGCATCTGGCGAACGATCGTTTCGATGTGCTTGTCGTTGATCTTCACGCCCTGCAGGCGGTAGACGTCCTGGATTTCCTTGACCAGATAGTTCGCCAGCGCGGTGACGCCCTGCAGGCGCAGGATGTCGTGCGGGCTCGGCTCGCCGTCGGAAATGATTTCGCCCTGTTCGACGGATTCACCTTCGAACACGCGGATCTCGACCCACTTCGGCACGAGGATTTCCGCCTCGCTGCCATCCGCGCGGACGATCTTGATGCGCTGCTTGCCCTTGGTGCCGGCACCGAACTTGATGGTGCCGGTGGTCTCGGCGAGCACCGCCGGTTCCTTGGGCTTGCGCGCCTCGAAGAGGTCGGCGACGCGCGGCAGACCGCCGGTGATGTCGCGCGACTTCGACGCTTCCTGCGGGATACGCGCGATCGTGCCGCCGACGCTCACTTCGTCGCCGTCTTCCACCGCGACGATTGCCTTCGGCGGCAGCGTGTAGGCGGCCGGGATGTCGGTGCCCGGGAAGGTCAGCTGCTTGCCCTTGGCGTCGACCAGGATGATGGTCGGCTTGAGATCCTTGGCCGCCGAACCACGCGCCTTGGCTTCGGTCACGACGCGGGTCGACACGCCGGTCAGCGGGTCGGTTTCGCGGGTGACGGTCAGGCCTTCGGTAAAGTCCTGCAGCTTCACGAAGCCGGTGAGCTCCGTGATGATCGGGTGGGTATGCGGGTCCCACTTGGCGAGGCGAGTGCCGGCCTTCAGCTCGTCGCCATCCTTGACCAGGATGGTCGCGCCGTAAGGGATCTTGTAACGCTCGCGCTCGCGGCCATTGGCGTCGATCACGCCGATTTCGCCCGAACGCGAGACCGCGACCTGCAGGCCGTCCTTGTTGGTGACCATCTTCAGGTTGTGCACGCGCGCCGTGCCGGCCGCACGCGAGTCGACGCCGTCCGCCGAGGCCGCACGCGAAGCCGCGCCGCCGACGTGGAAGGTACGCATGGTCAGCTGCGTGCCCGGCTCGCCGATCGACTGCGCGGCGATGACGCCGACCGCTTCGCCGATGTTGACGAGGTGGCCGCGCGCGAGGTCGCGGCCGTAGCACTTGCCGCAGACGCCGAACGGCAGTTCGCAGGTGATCGGCGAACGCACCCAGATCTCGTCGATCGCGTTCTTCTCGAGCGTGTCCGCCCACTTCTCGTCGATCATCGTGCCGGCCGGGATCACGACTTCGTCGCTGCCCGGCTTGTGCGCATCGCGCAGCGTGACGCGGCCGAGCACGCGGTCGCGCAGCGCTTCGAGCACATCGCCGCCTTCGACGATCGGCATCATCAGCAGACCGTGCTCGGTGCCGCAGTCTTCGCCGGTGACGACCATGTCCTGGGCGACGTCGACCAGACGGCGCGTCAGGTAACCCGAGTTGGCGGTCTTCAGCGCCGTGTCGGCCAGACCCTTGCGGGCGCCGTGCGTCGAGATGAAGTACTGGTTGACGTTGAGGCCTTCGCGGAAATTCGCGGTGATCGGCGTTTCGATGATCGAGCCGTCCGGCTTGGCCATCAGGCCGCGCATGCCGGCGAGCTGACGGATCTGCGCCTGGCTGCCACGCGCGCCGGAGTCGGCCATCATGAACACCGAGTTGAACGACGGCTGCTTCACTTCCTTGCCGTCCTTGGTCTTCACGGTCTCCGAACCAATCTGCGCCATCATCGCGCGCGCGATGTCGTCGTTGGCGCGCGACCAGATGTCGATGACGCGGTTCTTGCGCTCGCCGCCGGTGGTCAGACCCTGGTTGTACTCGGTGTCGACCTCCTTCACCTTGGCCTCGGCCTGTTCGAGGATCCGCGCCTTCTCGGCCGGGATCATGATGTCGTCGAGGCAGAACGAGATGCCGGCCTTGGTCGACATGCGGAAGCCGGTGTACATCATCTGGTCCGCGAAGATCACCGTGTCCTTCGTGCCGCAGCGGCGGTACACGTAGTTGATGACGCGGCTGATTTCCTTCTTGGTCAGCGTCTTGTTGACGACCGCGAACGGCACGCGGTCGGGAATCACTTCCGACAGCAGGGCACGGCCGGTGGTGGTCTCGACGAGGTGGATGAAGCCCTCGCCACCCGCCTCGTGGTAGTCGCGCAGGCGGACCTTGATCTTGGCCTGCAGATCGACGATGCCGTTCTCGTAGGCGCGATGCACTTCGGCGACATCGGAGAACACCATGCCCTCGCCCTTGGCACCGACGCGCTCGCGCGACATCCAATACAGGCCGAGCACGACGTCCTGCGACGGCACGATGATCGGATCACCCGAGGCCGGCGACAGGATGTTGTTGGTCGACATCATCAGCACGCGCGCTTCGAGCTGCGCTTCGAGCGACAGCGGCACGTGCACGGCCATCTGGTCGCCGTCGAAGTCGGCGTTGAACGCCGTGCAGACCAGCGGATGCAGGTTGATGGCCTTGCCTTCGATCAGCAGCGGCTCGAAGGCCTGGATGCCGAGTCGGTGCAGGGTCGGCGCGCGGTTCAGCAGCACCGGGTGCTCCTTGATGCACTCTTCGAGCGCATCCCAGACCTGCGGCTCCTCGCGCTCGACCATCTTCTTCGCGGCCTTGATCGTCGTGGCGATGCCCAGACGCTGCAGACGCGAGAACACGAAGGGCTTGAACAGCTCGAGCGCCATCTTCTTCGGCAGGCCGCACTGGTGCAGCTTCAGCGTCGGGCCGACCACGATGACCGAACGGCCCGAGTAGTCGACGCGCTTGCCGAGCAGGTTCTGGCGGAAACGACCCTGCTTGCCCTTGATCATGTCGGCGAGCGACTTGAGCGGGCGCTTGTTGGTGCCGGTGATCGCGCGACCGCGGCGACCGTTGTCGATCAGCGCGTCGACCGATTCCTGCAGCATGCGCTTTTCGTTGCGCACGATGATGTCCGGCGCGCTCAGCTCGAGCAGGCGCTTGAGACGGTTGTTGCGGTTGATGACGCGGCGGTACAGATCGTTGAGATCGGAGGTCGCGAAGCGGCCGCCGTCGAGCGGCACCAGCGGGCGCAGATCCGGCGGCAGCACCGGCAGCACGGTCAGGATCATCCACTCCGGCTTGTTGTTGGACTGGATGAAGTACTCGATCAGCTTGAGGCGCTTGGCGAACTTCTTGATCTTCGTTTCCGAAGTCGTGGTGTTCAACTCTTCGCGGAGCTTGGCCGCCTCGGTCTGCAGGTCGATGCCGCGCAGCAGATCGCGCACGGCCTCGGCGCCCATGCGCGCGTCGAAGTCGTCACCGTACTGCTCGACCGAGTTCAGGTAATCCTCTTCGGTCAGCAGCTGGCCGCGCTCGAGCGGGGTGAGGCCCGGGTCGACGACGATGTGGGCTTCGAAGTACAGCACGCGCTCGATCGCGCGCAGCGGCATGTCGAGCAAGAGGCCGATGCGGCTCGGCAGCGACTTGAGGAACCAGATGTGGGCGACCGGCGAGGCCAGGTCGATGTGGCCCATGCGCTCGCGGCGCACCTTGGCGACGGTCACTTCGACGCCGCACTTCTCGCAGACCACGCCGCGGTGCTTGAGGCGCTTGTACTTGCCGCACAGGCATTCGTAGTCCTTGATCGGCCCGAAAATCTTCGCGCAGAACAGGCCATCGCGCTCCGGCTTGAAGGTGCGGTAGTTGATCGTTTCCGGCTTCTTCACCTCGCCGTATGACCACGAGCGCACCGTTTCCGGCGAGGCGAGGCCGATCTTGATGGCGTCGAAATCTTCCGCTTCCTCGGGGTTGCGGATCAGATTGAATAAATCTTTCATCATTGAACTCCTGTCGTCCGCCAACGCTTACTGGTTCTGTTCCAGCTCGATGTTGAGACCGATCGAGCGGATTTCCTTGACCAGAACGTTGAACGATTCCGGCATGCCCGCGACCATGCGGTGATCGCCATCGACGATCGACTTGTACATGCGCGTGCGGCCGTTGGTGTCGTCCGACTTCACCGTCAGCATTTCCTGCAGCGTGTACGCCGCGCCGTAGGCCTCGAGCGCCCAGACTTCCATTTCGCCGAAGCGCTGGCCGCCGAACTGCGCCTTGCCGCCCAGCGGCTGCTGGGTGACGAGCGAGTACGGGCCGGTCGAGCGCGCGTGCATCTTGTCGTCGACCAGATGGTTCAGCTTCAGGTAGTACATGTAGCCGACGGTGACCGGGCGCGCGAACGGTTCGCCGGTGCGGCCGTCGGTCAGCTGCGCCTGGCCGGTGCGCGGCAGGCCGGCAAGCTCGAGCAAGTCCTTGATCTCTTCCTCGGCGGCGCCGTCGAACACCGGCGTCGACACCGGCAGACCGCCGGTCAGGTTCCTCGCGAGGTTGACGATCTCGGCGTCGCTCAGCTCGCTGAGCTCGACGTCGGACTTGCCGCCGCTCTTGTTGTAGACGCGGTCGAGGTACTTGCGCAGCTCGGCGACCGATTTCTGCTGACGCAGCATCTCGTCGATCTTCTTGCCGATGCCCTTGGCGGCCCAGCCGAGATGGACTTCGAGCAGCTGGCCGATGTTCATGCGCGAAGGCACGCCCAGCGGATTCAGCACGATGTCGACCGGCGTGCCGTCTTCCATGTGCGGCATGTCTTCGACCGGCACGATCTGCGAGATCACGCCCTTGTTGCCGTGGCGGCCGGCCATCTTGTCGCCCGGCTGGATGCGGCGCTTCACGGCCAGGTAGACCTTGACCATCTTCAGCACGCCCGGCGACAGCTCGTCGCCCGACTGGATCTTGCGCTTCTTGTTCTCGAAGCGCTTGTCGAACTCCGAGCGCATGTCGCGCAGCTGCTTGTTGGCGGCTTCGAGCTGGTTCTGCGCGTCGTCGTCCGACAGGCGGATCTCGAACCACTTCTCGCGCTCGATGCTGTCGAGGTACTCGGCGTCGATCTTGGCGCCCTTCTTCAGCTTGTTCGGACCGCCGTCGGCCGCCTTGCCGAGCAGGATGCGGCGCAGACGGTCGTAGATGTCGTCCTCGAAGATGCGCTGCTGGTCGGCGAGGTCCTTGCGGACCTGGGCCAGCTCGGATTCCTCGATCGCCAGCGCGCGCTTGTCCTTCTTCACGCCCTCGCGGGTGAACACGCGCACGTCGATGACCGTGCCGTCCATGCCGGCCGGCACGCGCAGCGAGGTGTCCTTCACGTCCGAGGCCTTCTCGCCGAAGATCGCGCGGAGGAGCTTTTCTTCCGGCGTCAGCTGCGTCTCGCCCTTGGGCGTGACCTTGCCGCAGAGCAGATCGCCGGCCTTCACCTCGGCACCGATATAGACGATGCCCGACTCGTCGAGCTTGCGCAGCGCGGCTTCGTTGACGTTGGGAATGTCGGCGGTGATTTCCTCCGGCCCGAGCTTGGTCTCGCGGGCGACGCAGGTCAGCTCTTCGATGTGGATCGTCGTGAAGCGGTCTTCCTCGACGACACGCTCCGAGATCAGGATCGAGTCTTCGAAGTTGTAGCCGTTCCACGGCATGAAGGCGATCAGCATGTTCTGGCCGAGCGCCAGCTCGCCGAGATCCGTCGACGGGCCGTCGGCGATGACGTCGCCGCGGGCGATGACGTCGCCCGGCTTGACGATCGGCTTCTGGTTGATGCAGGTGTTCTGGTTCGAACGGACGTACTTGACCAGGTTGTAGATGTCGACGCCCGCCTCGCCGGCGACGGTTTCCTCGTCGTTGACGCGGATGACGATGCGCGCGGCGTCGACCTTCTCGACCACGCCGCCACGCTTGGCCTGGATGGCGTTGCCGGAGTCGACGGCGACGCGGCGCTCGATGCCGGTGCCGACCAGGGGCTTGTCGGCGCGCAGCGTCGGCACCGCCTGGCGCTGCATGTTCGAACCCATCAGCGCGCGGTTGGCGTCGTCGTGCTCGAGGAACGGAATCAGCGCGGCGGCGACCGACACGATCTGGCGCGGCGAGACGTCCATGTACTGGATCTTGTCGGGCGCGGTCAGCGTGAATTCGTTCTGGAAGCGGACCGAGACGAGATCGCCCTTGAAGTGATTCTTGGCGTCGAGCTCGGCGTTGGCCTGGGCGATGACGTAACGGCCTTCTTCGATCGCCGACAGGTACTCGACCTGATCGGTGACCTTGCCGTCGACGACCTTGCGGTAGGCGGTTTCGAGGAAGCCGTACTCGTTGGTGCGCGCGTAGCAGGCCAGCGAGTTGATGAGGCCGATGTTCGGGCCTTCCGGCGTTTCGATCGGGCAGACGCGGCCGTAGTGCGTCGGGTGCACGTCACGCACTTCGAAGCCGGCGCGCTCGCGGGTCAGGCCGCCCGGGCCGAGGGCCGACACGCGACGCTTGTGCGTGACTTCCGACAGCGGGTTGTTCTGGTCCATGAACTGCGACAGCTGCGAGGAGCCGAAGAACTCCTTGATCGCGGCCGATACCGGCTTGGCGTTGATCAGATCCTGCGGCGTGAGGTTCTCGGCCTCGGCCAGCGCCAGACGCTCGCGCACGGCGCGCTCGACACGCACCAGGCCCGTGCGGAACACGTTCTCCGCCATTTCGCCGACCGCGCGGATGCGGCGGTTGCCGAGATGATCGATGTCGTCGGTCTGCTGCTCGCCGTTGCGGATCGCGATGATCTCGCGCACCACATCGATGATGTCGGAGTGCTCCTTGCCGTACTTGGCGAACAGGCTCTTCGAGAACTCGTCGTTGAACATCGAGAACAGCTGGCCGTCGTAGACCACGCCCGGCCCCTCGACGGTGTCGCGGCGCAGGCGGCGGTTGAACTTCATGCGGCCGACCGCCGACAGGTCGTACTTCTCCGGCGAGAAGAACATGCCGTGGAACAGCGTCTCGGCGGCGTCCTTGGTCGGCGGCTCGCCGGGACGCATCATGCGGTAGATCTCGACCAGCGCCTCGAGCTTGGTCTTGGTCGGATCGATGTTCAGCGTCGTCGAGATGTACGGGCCCTTGTCGACGTCGTTGATGTAGAGCGTCGGCAGATCCTTGATGCCCGACTCGCGCAGCTTGGCGAGCAGATTCTGGGTGAGCTCGGTGTTGGCGGCGGCGATGATCTCGCCGGTGCCCTGCGCCACGAGATCCTTGGCGACGACCTTGCCGACCAGATAGCTGTCCGGCACGGTCAGCTTCTTGAGGCCCGCCTCGGCGATCAGCTTGATGTGGCGCGCCGTGATCAGCTTGCCTTCCTCGACCAGCGTCTTGCCGTCGGCGACGATGTCGAACTGCGCCTTCTCGCCCTTCAGGCGTTCCGGGATCAGATCGATCGTGGCGCCGTCCTTCTCGAGCACGAAGCGGTTCTGCTCGTGGAACATGGCGAGCATCTGCTCGTTGTTGTAGCCGAGCGCGCGCAGCAGGATCGTCACCGGCAGCTTGCGGCGACGGTCGATACGCGCGAACAGGTTGTCCTTCGGGTCGAACTCGAAGTCCAGCCAGGAGCCGCGATACGGAATGATGCGGGCGCTGTACAGCAGCTTGCCCGAGCTGTGCGTCTTGCCCTTGTCGTGGTCGAAGAACACGCCCGGCGAACGATGCAGCTGCGAGACGACGACACGCTCGGTGCCGTTGATGATGAAGGTGCCGTGGTCGGTCATCAGCGGCACTTCGCCGAGATAGACCTCCTGCTCGCGCACGTCCTTGACGCGCTTTTCCTTCGACTCGCGGTCGAAGATCACCAGGCGCACGGTGACCTTGAGCGGCGCGGCGTAGGTCATGCCACGGACGCGGCATTCCTTCTCGTCGAAGGCCGGCTCGTCGAAGCGGTACTTGACGAACTCCAGCGCGGCGGCGCCGTTGTACGACACCATCGGGAACACCGACTTGAACGAGGCCTGCAGGCCGTTGTCCTTGCGCTTCGCAGGCTGTGACTCGGCTTGCAGGAACTGGCGGTAGGAATCAATCTGCGTCGCCAGCAGATAGGGAATTTCCAGCGTCTCCTTCAGCTTGCTGAAGTCCTTGCGGATACGCTTCTTCTCGGTGAACGAGTAAGCCATCGGTTACCTCTGTCGTCAGTGCGCTTGCGCGCCTCGAAAAACCCAAATTTTTGACCGTCGCAGGTCAAAAATTTGCATTCTCCCGCAGCGGCGAAAGGCCGGGGGCCCAGAAACTCGTTCTGGGGCCCCAGCCTTCGCCTCAATACTTCGAAGTCGCTTTCGAGAGCAATGCGTCGGTCGGCTTACTTCAGCTCGACCTTGCCGCCACCCTCTTCCAGCTTCTTCTTCAGCTCTTCGGCGGTCTTCTTGTCGACGCCTTCCTTGACGACCTGCGGCGCGCCTTCGACCAGATCCTTGGCTTCCTTGAGGCCCAGGCCGGTGATTTCGCGCACGACCTTGATCGCGTTGACCTTCTTCGCAGCGTCGACGGCGGCGAGAACGACCGTGAACTCGGTCTTCTCTTCGGCCGGGGCGGCAGCGGCGGCAGCCGGGCCGGCGGCGGCGACGGCGACCGGGGCGGCGGCGGAAACGCCGAACTTCTCTTCGATCATCTTGACCAGGTCAACCAGATCGAGAACGGTCAGGTTGGCAATGCCGTCAAGAATTTCTTCTTTCGTAGCCATTTTCAAAAACTCCAGATAAAAGTGTGGAAAAGCTTAGATTGAGGAATGAACGCTTATGCCGACGCGCCTTGCTTGGCGTCCGCCACGGCCTTGATGGCACGCGCGGTCTTCGCCGGAGCTTCCGCCAGGGTGCGAGCGAGCTTGCTGACCGGCGCCTTGAGCACGCCAGCCAGCTGGCTGAGGGCTTGCTCACGGGTCGGCAGCGACGCCAGACGTTCGATGTCCTTGGCCCCGTAGAGGGTGCCGCCGACCGCGACCGCCTTGACGACGAGCTTCTCGTTGTCCTTGGCAAAGTCCTTGATGACGCGACCCACCGCACCCGGATCCTCGAGCGAGAAACCGAGAACGAGCGGGCCGACCAGCGCAGTCTTCAGGCACTCGAAATCAGTGCCTTCGACGGCCCGCGTGGCCAGCGTGTTCTTGACGACGTGCAGGTAGACGCCGTTCGCACGGGCCTTGCTGCGCAGTTCGTCGAACTTGCCGGCCGTCAGGCCGCGATATTCGGCCGCAACGGCCGAGTACGCGCGCTTGGCGACTTCGTTCACTTCCGCAACCAGGGCCTTCTTGTCGTCCAGCTTGAGAGCCATCGGAACTCCTAGTTGCCTCACGAAAACGGTTCTTTCCCTGCGGGTCTGAACCGACCTATCTACGACAGCGGCTTTTGAAGGCCTTTCATGCCCTTCGCGCGAGCGCTCCGGGCCACTGACGGTCTTCGATGTGAGGCTTGCGCCACACTTCAAAGTTGCTTGTCATCACTTTCAATCGGGGCCTCGCGGCCCCGCACATGAAAATGATGAATTCAAATCATTCGGGCAGCGTGCCCACGTCGACGCGGACACCCGGGCCCATGGTCGACGACAGCGTGACCTTCTTGATGTACACGCCCTTCGACGACGACGGCTTGGCCTTGCGCACGTCGCGCACGACGGCGATCAGGTTGTCCTTGATCTTCTCGGCATCGAAGTCGGCGGCGGCGATCGCGCAGTGCACGATGCCGGCCTTGTCGGTGCGGAACTTGGCCATACCGGCCTTGGCGTTCTTCACCGCGTCGGCGACGTTCGGCGTGACCGTGCCGGTCTTCGGGTTCGGCATCAGGCCGCGCGGGCCGAGCACCTGGCCCAGCGAGCCGACGACGCGCATGGCGGCCGGCTCGGCGATGACGACCTGATACGACAGGTCGCCTTCCTTCATCTTCGCGGCGAGCTCGTCCATGCCGACGGCGTCGGCGCCGGCGGCCCTGGCCTCCTCGGCCTTCGCGCCCTGCGCGAACACGGCGACGCGCACGCTCTTGCCGTTGCCGTGCGGCAGCACGGTCGAGCCACGCACGTTCTGGTCGGACTTCTTGGCGTCGATGCCGAGGTTGATCGACATGTCGACCGATTCCTTGAACTTCGACTTCGCGCATTCCTTGACGAGCTTGATGGCGTCGTCGAGGCTGTAGACCTTGCCCTGCTGCACCTTGCCGGCGAGGGCCTTCTGCTTCTTGGTGATCTTCGCCATGGCTTACTTCTCCACCACTTCGATGCCCATCGAACGGGCGGAACCGGCGATCAGGCGCATGGCGCTCTCCATGCTGCCCGCGTTCAGGTCCGGCATCTTCACCTTGGCGATCTCTTCGACCTGCTTCTTGGTGATCTTGCCGACCTTCTTGGTGTGCGGCGTCGGCGAGCCGGATTCAATACCGGCGGCCTTCTTGATCAGCACCGTCGCCGGCGGCGTCTTGGTGATGAACGTGAACGAGCGGTCCGAGTAGACCGTGATGACGACCGGCGTCGGAATGCCCGGCTCGAGCTTCTGCGTCGCAGCGTTGAACTGCTTGCAGAATTCCATGATGTTGACGCCGTTCTGACCGAGCGCCGGACCGACCGGCGGCGCCGGGTTGGCCTTGCCTGCAGGAATCTGCAGCTTGATGTAGGCCGTTACCTTCTTTGCCATGACTTACTCCAAAGTGGGTGCAAACGCCTTGCGGCTCCCCGGTATTTCGAATCCGCGGTTTAGGGCGGGTTCGTCCTGAAACTTCGTGCGGTGATGGCACCGCTGCGTGGCCTTTGCTCAGTCCGCGCCGCCATCCTTGGCGCGATCTCATCTGCTTCTGAACGCCCGGCCCGGCATCTGCTTAACTCGGAATGACATTGAGTCATTCCTCGCCGGGGCAGATGCTCCCTGGCCGGGCGTTCGCCAAAGCGGATTGCCATTCAAGGCAATCCGCTTTGGCCTACCCTTTTTCCACCTGGGAAAATTCGAGATCGACGGGCGTCGAGCGCCCGAAGATCAGCACCGCCACGCGCAGGCGGTTCTTCTCGTAGTTGACCTCTTCGACCACGCCCTGGAAGTCCGCGAACGGCCCTTCCTTGACGCGCACCGACTCGCCCGGTTCGAACAGCGTCTTCGGGCGCGGCTTCTCGACCGATTCGGTGACGCGGTTGAGGATCTTCTCGGCCTCCTTGTCGGAGATCGGCGCCGGCTTGTCGGCCGTGCCGCCGATGAAGCCCATGACCTTGGGCGTAGCCTTGACGAGGTGCCAGGTGTCCTCGTTCATTTCCATCTGCACGAGCACATAGCCCGGGAAGAACTTGCGCTCGGTCGTGCGCTTGACGCCTTCCTTGATCTCGACCACTTCTTCGGTCGGCACCAGGATGTCGCCGAACTGGTCCTGCAGGCCGGCACGGGCGATGCGCTCCTTGAGCGCCTTCATCACCGAGTTCTCGTACTGCGAATAGGCGTGCACCACGTACCAACGCATCGCCATCTCAGACTCCTCGTCCGGTGAGGGTTTCGACCCCCCACAGCAGCAGCGAATCGAGACCCCACAGCAGCAGGGCCATGACCAGCACGACCAGCGCGATCATCAGCGTGGTCTGGATGCTTTCCTGCCGGGTCGGCCAGACCACTTTGCGCAGCTCGGTGCGCGCGCCGGTGACGTAACCCCACAGCTCGCGGCCGATCGCCGTCTGGTAGGCCAGCGCGAGCGTCGCGGCGAAGCCGCCGAGCAGGATCAGCGTGCGCACGAAGGCATTGAACTGGCCTTCGAAGTAGTAAAACGCGAACATGCCGCCGAGCAGGGCCGCGGCAGCAATGATCAGAAAAGCCGTGTCCTTGTGCGAGGAGCCAGCTTTTTCGTGGGTTTGGGCTTCCATGAAACTCGTCTTAGGCCTCGCAGTTGTACTCGCAGTCGTAGGGGGCCACGCTGCGTGGCAGGGCGAGAGGGTTTCGAACCCCCAACCTGCGGTTTTGGAGACCGCCGCTCTACCAGTTGAGCTATCGCCCTGTCGTTACCGCGGAAAGCCAAAAAGGGGCGCGGATTCTAGGCGATCCGCGCCCCTGTGTCAAAGCCGGCTCAGGCCAGAATCTTCGTGACGACGCCGGCGCCGACGGTACGGCCGCCCTCGCGAATCGCGAAGCGAACGCCGTCTTCCATCGCGATCGGGCTGATC
>NZ_KI440841.1:0-3747 GCF_000474945.1 Solimonas soli DSM 21787
CGACGCCGTTTCCTCCAGGCTCGCCGCCTGCTGCTCGGTCCGCGACGACAGGTCCGAGTTCCCCGCCGCAATCTCCCGCGCCGCCGTGTTGATGGTGTCGCTCGCCTGCTGGATCTGCTGCACGATCCCGGTCAGGCGCTCGACCGTCATGTTGGCGTCGTTCTTGAGCTTGGCGAAGGTGCCGCGGAACTCGGCGTCGATGCGCTGCGTCAGATCGCCCTGCGCCAGCGCGCCGAACATGCGCGCCACTTCGGCCAGGCCGTCGCCACTGCTGGTCAGCAGCTGGTTGATGCTTTCCGCCAGCTGGCGGAAGAAGCCTTCCTTGCCTTCCACCGCGACGCGCTGCGAAAAGTCGCCGTCGGCCGCGGCCTTGACGATCGCGCCGATCTCCGCTTCCACGGCGATCTCGGCGCTGCGGTCCAGCCATTCGACGACGGTGCCCAGGCGCTCGCCCGCGCCGTTGATGATCGGGTTGACCGTCAGCGCGAAGCTGCGCCCGCCGACCTTGATGTTCGCGCGATACGTGTCGCGCAGGTTCTCGAGCATGCGCCGCTGATGTTCCGGCGCCTTGTGGAACTGGTCGATGGAACCGCCGAGCAGCTTGCGCACGTCGAAGTTCGGCAGATCGCGACGCAGATCCGCCTCGGCGCGGCTCAGCATCTGCATGATCGACTTGTTGACGTACATGATCTGCCGCTCGTTGTCGGCGATCATGACGTTGGTGGTGACGTTGTCGAGCGCGTTCTTGATGCGCAGGTTCTCGTCGGCCAGCCGCTTCTCGGCGGCCTGCCGCTCCTGCTCGTAGGCCTGCGCCGCCAGCTCCACCGTCAGGTCCTTCCACTCGACGACATAGCCGACGCGACGGCCGTCGCTGTCGATCGGATTGACGATCAGCGAGAAGGTGCGGCCGCCGACCGCGATGCGCGCCTTGTGCGCCTGCGTCATGCGCGCCAGCAGGCCGCGCTGGAATGCCGGATTCTTGTGGAAGATATCGATGTTGGCGCCGACCACGTTGGCGGCGTTGAAGGCCGGCACGTCCTTGCGGATGTCGGCCTCGGCGGCCGCCAGCATGGCGCGGATCGACTGGTTGACGTAGACGATGTTGAGCTCGTCGTCGGCGACCATGACGTTGGTCTCGGCGACGTCGAGGCCCTGCTTGATGCGCGCCGTCGCCACCGCGACTTCGCGCTCGCGCGCCCGCGTCGCGGCGATGTCGTCGAGCAGCGCGTTGATCGCCTCGCACAGCGCCAGCACCGAACCTTCCTGGCCCTGCGTCGACAGGCGCTGCGAGAGATCGCCGCCGCGCGCGGCGCTGACCACCGCCTGCGTCTCGTCGATGGCGCGCTGCAGGCGCGCCGCGGCATGCACTTCGCCGGTCACGTCGCTGGCGTACTTGACGATCTTCTGCGGCTTGCCCTGCGCGTCCAGCACCGGATTGTAGGACGCCTGGATCCAGACCTCGCGCCCGCCCTTGGCGACGCGCATGTAGCGGCCGGCGTCGTACTCGCCGCGGCCGAGCTTCTCCCAGAACGCGCGGTATTCGCCGCTGTCGCGGTACGCCGGCGCGACGAACATGGCGTGATGCTGGCCCTTGATCTCGTCGAGGCGGTAGCCGAGCACGCGCAGGAAATTGTCGTTGGCGTGCACGATGTGGCCGTCCGGCGTGAATTCGATCACCGCCTGCGAGCGGTCGATGGCCTGCATCTGCGCGGCGTGCTCGCGGTCGCTCTCGCGCTGCTGCTCGTGGCGCCGGCGCAGCGCCGCCAGCATGTCGCGCAAGGCGTCGCCGGCGGCGGCCGGCAGCGCG
Source organism: Solimonas soli DSM 21787 (assembly GCF_000474945.1). Taxonomy (GTDB): domain Bacteria; phylum Pseudomonadota; class Gammaproteobacteria; order Nevskiales; family Nevskiaceae; genus Solimonas; species Solimonas soli. The sequence continues at coordinate 1,808 of NZ_KI440841.1, forward strand.
TCGGTCGCGGCCTCGTATTCGTCGCGCGCCGCCGCCGCGGCGAGCGCCTGCAGCTGCTGCTGCGCGCGCGCCATGGCGCCGCCGAGCCGCGCGCCGAGCGCGGCGCCGAGCGCCGCCGCGACGAGCATGACGGCCAGCAGCGGCAGCGGCGCCGGCGTCGCGCCCGGCAGGGCGGCGACCGCGAGCACGGCCGCGGCGGGCAGGAGGGCGCCGGCGATCGCCATGCGCGATACCGGCCTATCGATCACAAAAGACATTGGAGACATCCTCGCGTAGACAGCACTCCGGGCAGGCCGGCGACGCGCATGCGCAAGCCGGTGCTTGATCACCGGGCCGAAGTCCTGCGGCCCTTGCCGACACAGCGGCGGTGATCGGGATTTCTGCAGGGCGGCGGGACCAACGGTACAGTCCGCCGCCGCGAGCGGTCAGGCGCGCAGCAGGCCGGCGAGCAGCGCGTCGGCATCGAGCAGGGTCAGCAGGCGGCCCTGGCCGCACGATGCGACGCCGACGAAGCGAAAGCGGTCGCCGTCGCGGTGCAGGCCCGGCAGCGGCTTGATCGCGCCGGCCGCGATCTTCGAGATGTCGCCGATGCGGTCGACCAGCAGGCCGAAGGTCTCGCCCTCGTGCATGACGATGACGATGCGCGCCTCGACGCCGGGCGGCGGCGCCGGCAGGCCGAGGTGGCGACGCAGGTCGACCACGGTGACGACCTGGCCGCGCAGGTTGATGACGCCGGGAATGGTCGGCGGCGTGCCGGGCACCGGCTCGATCGGCGTCAGCTTCAGCACCTCGCGCACCTGGCCGATGGCCAGGCCATAGTCCTGCGCGCCGAGTCCGAAACAGACCCAGCGCCCGAGGTCGACGTCGATGCTTGCGGGCGCGCTCATGGCGCGGCAGCGGACGACGGCGCGGCGGCGGCCGGCTCCGGCGCGGCGTCGACGCGCAGCGGCGCGGGCGGCGCGGCGCCCTCGGCCATGACCACGATCAGCACGCGGCGGTTGCGGTTGCGGCCCTCGGCCGTCGCGTTGTCGGCGATCGGGCGGTACTCGCCGAAGCCGGCGACGCTCATGCGCGTCGGCGCCACGCCGCTCTCCATGAACAGGTGCACGACGCTCGCCGCGCGCGCCGCCGACAGTTCCCAGTTCGACGGAAACACGCTGGTGGCGATCGGCACGTTGTCGGTGTGGCCCTCGATGCGCAGCGCGTTGGGGAATTCGCGCAGGGCGCCGGCGAGCCTGCGCAGCACCGGCGCCGCCTGCGGCGCGAGCTGCGAGACGCCGCTGGCGAACAGGATGTCGGCGCGGATCTCGATCTCCAGCGAATGCGTGTTGCGCCGCACGATGACCTGGTTCTGGCGGATCAGGTCCTGCATCGCCGACTGCACGGCGTCCGCCATGCGCTGCAGCGCCGGCGCGGCCGCCGCCTGCGGCGCGCCGCCGTCCGCCTCGTGGCCGCCGACGCGCGTGCCGGAGCGGTCTTCCTGCAGCCGCGCCGGGTCCTGCTCGAAGCCGCGCATGTCCGGCGTGAAGAACACCGCGTCGGCCCGCGTGCCTTTCTGCGGCCGCTCGCCGAGCTGGATCGGCCGCAGCGATTTCGGCGGACCGCCGAAGGCCTGAGACAGCGAGTCGGCGAGCACGCGATAGCGGCCCTCGTTGACGGACGACACCGCGTACATGACGACGAAGAAGGCCAGCAGCAGGGTCAGCAGATCGCCGTAAGGGATCGCCCAGGCCTCGTGGTTGACGTGCTCTTCGTGCTTGCGCTTTTTGGCCATCGCGGCGTCTTCAGTGGCGGAGGATGGCGCGCTGCGCGCGGCGGGCGCGGCACTCGATCCGGCACCCACCTCCCCCGGCCCCTCCCCCCGCGAGCGGGCGGAGGGGAATCGTGGAGGAACGCACGGCACCACGAGCCCTCTCCTCCCGCGGGAGGAGAGGGTTGGG
>NZ_KI440841.1:4002-15719 GCF_000474945.1 Solimonas soli DSM 21787
GGAGGGTCGTGCCGCAGGAGACGTGGCCCGCACCGCGTGCCGCACGCGCTCTCCCCTGGCCCCTCCCCCCGCGAGCGGGCGGAGGGGAATCATCGATGAACGCGCGGCGCCACGAGCCCTCTCCTGCGCAGGAGAGGCTTGGGTGCGGAGGCGGTCGGGCGCGCACGCGGTCAATGCAGGTACCCGCGGAGCTTCGATTCGATGTTGCGCGGGTTCTCGCCCTGCGAGATCGAGATCAGGCCCTCGATCAGCATCTCGCGGATGCGCGTCTGCTCGGCGACCACGGCCTTGAGCTTGGCGGCCATCGGCAGGAAGAACAGGTTGGCGCTGCCGATGCCGTAGATGGTGGCGATGAAGGCGGCGGCGATGCCGTGGCCGAGCTTGCTCGGATCGGCGAGATTCTTCAGCACCGCCATCAGGCCCATGACGGCGCCGATGATGCCGAGCGTCGGCGCGTAGATGCCCATGCCCTCGAAGACCTTGGCGCCCTGCAGATCGAGGTGCTCGCGCGTCTGCAGCTCGACCTCGAGGATGTTGCGGATGGCGTCCGGCTCGGCGCCGTCGACCAGCATCTGCAGGCCCTTGCGGATGAACGGATCGGACTCGCCCTCGACGCTGCCCTCGAGCGCCAGCAGGCCCTGCTTGCGGGCGGTGCCGCTCCAGCCGACGATGCGCTCGATCAGCGCCTCGGGCTGCTGGCGCGGCGGCACGAACACCCATTTCGCCATCTTCATGCCGTGCACGAAGGTCTGCGTCGGCGTGTGCACGAAGATCGCCGCCAGCGTGCCGATGATGACGATGGTGAAGGCGGCCGGCGACAGCAGGGCGCCGGCGCCGGCGCCCTTGAGAATGGCGCCGCCGATCAGCGCCATCAGCGCCAGCACGATGCCGACCACCGAGAGCTTATCCACGCGCCGTCCCTTCGGCCGGCGCCCGCGCGGCGGCGACCAGGCCTGCGAGATCGAGGATGAGGGCGATGCGGCCGTCCGGCATCACGGTCGCGCCGGACAGGCCGGCGAGCCCGCGCAGGCTGGCGCCGAGCGGCTTGACCACCACTTCCTCGCGGCCGACCACCTCGCGCACGACGATGCCGTAGCGTTCGTCGCCGACCTGGGCGACGACGACGTGGCGCAGTCCGGCCTCGGCGTCGGCGCCGAGCCAGCGGTCGAGATGCACCAGGCGCAGCGGCGCGCCGCGCGCCGGCACCACGTCCCAGCGGCCGTCGCGGCGCAGCTCGCGCTCGTCGAGCACGAACACGTCGCTGACCGGCGCCAGCGGCAGCGCGAAACGGCGGCCGTTGCAGCGCACGATCAGCGCCGCCAGCACCGCCAGCGTCAGCGGCACGAGAATGCGCAGCGTGGTGCCGGCGCCGGCCTGCGAATCGAGTTCGACGCTGCCGCCGAGGCGCTTGATGCGGGACATCACCACGTCCATGCCGACGCCGCGGCCGGACAGGTCGGAGACCTGGTCCTTGGTGCTGAAGCCCGGCAGGAAGATCAGCTGCAGGCAGTCGGCGGCCGGCAGCATGGCCGCCGACTCGGCGTCGATCAGGCCTTTCTCGATGGCCTTGGCGCGCACGCGCTCGGCGTCGATGCCGGCGCCGTCGTCGCGGATGTCGATGCGGATGCGGTCGCCCTGCTGGCTGGCGCGCAGCCACAGGCGGCCGGTCGCCGGCTTGCCGGCGGCGACGCGCGCCTCCGGCATCTCGACGCCGTGGTCGACGCTGTTGCGGACCATGTGCACGAGCGGATCGGCGAGCGCCTCGACCAGATTCTTGTCGAGCTCGGTCTCCTCGCCCTCGAGCACCACCTCGACCTGCTTGCCGAGCTGGCGGGCGATGTCGCGCGCGAGTTTCGGAAAGCGCGCGAAGACCTTGCCGATCGGCTGCATGCGCACCTGCGAGACGGTGCCCTGCAGGGTGCGGGTGATGGCGTCGAGCTCGCCGACGCTGCGCATCGCCGCCTCGCTGAGTTCGCCCTTCAGCGCCTTCAGGCGGTTGCGCACCAGTACCAGCTCGCCGACCAGGTTCATCAGCTGGTCGAGCTTGTAGGTTTCGACGCGCACCGTCTCCGCTTCCGGCTTCGCGGGCGGCGCCGCCGCGGGCACCGGCGGCGGCGGCGCGATCGCCGCGATCGGTGGCGCGGCCGGCGCGGCGCGGCCGGCGGCAGCGCCCGGCGCGCCCTGCTTGCCGTGCAGCTGATCGAGCAGCGCCTCGAACTCGTCGTCGCTGATCGTCGTGCCGCCGCCGCCGGCGACCGGCGCGGCCACCGCGGCCGCCGCGCGCGGCGCCTCGAGCAGCGCGTGCAGGGCCGCCAGCAGCGCCGGCTCGGCGGCGCTCGGCGCCGCGCCGGCCTGCACCTCGGCCATCATGGTCTGCACGGCATCGACGGCGTGCAGCACGGCATCCATCACCGCGGCGTCGAAGGCGCGGCGCCCGTTGCGCACGGCATTGAGCACGTCCTCGGCGGCGTGGCAGACCTCGACCAGCGGCACCAGCATCAGGAAGCCGGCACCGCCCTTGATGGTGTGAAAGGCGCGGAATACCGCATTGAGCAGCGCGCCGTCCTGCGGCGCGCGCTCGAGGGCGATCAGCTGACCGGCAAGCTGCTCGACGATCTCGCCGGCCTCGGCAAGAAAATCGGCGCGGATGTCGTCGTCGCTGGAGCTCATGGCGGCACGAAGTCTCGGAGGCGATGGCGGCGGCGCGGGTCGCGCGCCGGCGCCATCGCGGCGTCGGATCAGACGCCGAGGCTGGCGAGCAGCGCGTCGGCGTCCTGCTGGCTGGCGGACGCCTGTCCCGGCATGGCCGGTCCGGCGAGCTCAGCCTTCCCTTCCGCTATCGGCAGCGCGGCCGCCGGCTTGAGCGTGCCGGCATGCGCGCCGAGCAGATCGAGCAGCGCGCGCTCGACTTCTTCGACGAGGGCGATGATGCGCTTGATGATCTGCCCGGTGAGGTCCTGGTACTCCTGCGCGGTGGCCAGCTCGCTGAGCTTGTCGCGCAGCGACGCGGCGTCGCCGAGCAAGGCCGTCGCCAGCGCCGGATCGGCGGTCGTGCCGCCCAGCCGGGCGGCGGTCGCCGCCACGTGCTGGGCGACGCCGCGCATCTGGTCGACGAGATCGAGCGTGCGATGCGCCGCCGCCTCCGTCATCGCCACGACGTGCTGCAGGCGCAGGCGCGCATCGGGGATGCAGTCGCCGGCGAGACGGTTGAGGCGCTCGTCGAGACGCAGCTCGACGACCGCGGTGTGCAGGCGCCGCGTCAGCTCGGCGACCTGCCGGTAGAAGGCGTGGTCGGCGCTCTGCAGCAGCTCGGCGAGCGCCGGCGGCGCGTCGATGCTGCCGCCGCTCTCGAGCCGTTCGAGCCAGGCTTTCAGCGCCTCGATCAGCACGCTGCGGTCGTTGCGGATCTCGGCCATGGGCGAAGCCGTCACGCCGTCTCGCCGATGCGCTGGAAGATCTTGTCGATCTTTTCCTTGAGCGTCACCGCGTTGAACGGCTTGATGATGTAGCCGTTCACGCCGGCCTGCGCGGCCTCGATGATCTGCTCGCGCTGCGCCTCGGCCGTCACCATCAGCACCGGCGTCTTGGCGGTGCGCGCGTCGGCGCGGATCGTGCGCAGCAGCTCGATGCCGGTCATGCCGGGCATGTTCCAGTCGGTGATGACGAAATCGAAATGGCTGGTCTGCAGCATCGGCCAGGCGGTCTTGCCGTCGTCGGCCTCGCTGACATTGACGTAACCGAGGTCGCCGAGCAGGTTGCGCACGATGCGCCGCATCGTCGAGAAATCGTCGACCACCAGAATCCGCATGTTCTTGTCCATGGTGTCCTCTCGCCCAAGCCTCAGATAGCGACCGCTTCGCGCCAGAACTTGAGCCGCGCGCGCAGGCGCAGCAGGGCCTGGCCGTGGATCTGGCAGACGCGGCTTTCGCTGACCTTGAGCACCGCGCCGATCTCGCGCAGGTTCAGTTCGCGCTCGTAGTACAGCGACAGCACCAGGCGCTCGCGTTCCGGAAGCTCGCCGACGGCCTGCGCCAGCTCGCGCTGGAACTCGTCCTGCTGCAGCTGCTGCAGCGGGCCGTCGCCGGGATCGGGGGTGTCGACGGTCTCGTCGCCGTCCTCGCCGCCGTCGTCGAGGCTCAGCACCTGGCAGCGCGACGCGTCCTGCACGATCGCGTTGAATTCGGCGAGGCCGATCTTCAGGCGCTCGGCGATCTCGTGATCGCGCGCCTCGCGGCCGCGCTCCTGCTCGATCTCGCGGATCGCCTCGGCGACCTGGCGCTCGCGGCGATGCACCGAGCGCGGCGCCCAGTCGGTCTGGCGCAACTCGTCGAGCATGGCGCCGCGGATGCGGATGCCGGCGTAGGTCTCGAACGACGCGCCGCGCGTGCCGTTGTAGTGGCGCGCCGCCTCGATCAGGCCGATGACGCCGGCCTGGATCAGATCGTCGACGTCGACGCTCGACGGCAGGCGCGCCGCCAGATGATGAGCGATGCGCTTGACGAGATCGGCGTGCTGGCGGACCAGCGCAGTCTCGTCGATCGTTTGCGCTGGCGCGGCGGCGGCATTCCTGCTCATGCGGAGACTCCTGCCGGCAGCGCGCCGGTCCCTATCAGGCGTTCGACGAAAAATTCCAGATTGCCGCGCGCGCCGAGCGGCGCGCCCCAGTTCATCGCCGTGGCCGCCAGCTCGCGGAAGGCGATGGCGCTCGGCGCCGCCGGATAGGCGTCGACGACGGCGCGCTGCCGGCGCACGGCGCGCTTCAGCCAGTCGTCGTGCGGGACGAAGCCGATCGACGACAGCGTGACATCGAGGAAGCGCTCGGCGACGCGGCGCAGGTTCTCGAAGATCTCGTTCGCCTCGCGCGGCGCATGCACCTGGTTGGCGAGCACGTGCACGCGGTAGATGCCGTGATCGCGGTTGAGCACCTTGATCAGCGCGTAGGCGTCGGTCAGCGACTGCGGATCGCTGGTGACGACGACGACGACCTGCTGCGAGGCCTGCGAGAAGGTGATGACGCTGTCGGCGATGCCGGCGGCGGTATCGACGATCAGCGTGTCGAGCGGCCGCTGCAGTTCCGAGAAGGCGCGCACCAGGCCGATGTGCTCGGCGCCCGACAGCTCGGCCATGTTGCGCTTGCCGCTCGAGGCCGGCACCACCATGACGCCGGACGGCCCTTCGATGATCGTGTCGTCGAGCGTGCACTGGCCGGCGATCACGTGCGAGAGGTTGTAGGTCGGCTGCAGGCCGAGCATGACGTCGACGTTGGCGAGCCCGAGGTCGCCGTCGAGCAGCATCACGCGCTTGCCGGCCTGCGCCATCGAAACGGCGAGATTGACCGATACCGAGGTCTTGCCGACGCCGCCCTTGCCGCTGGTGACGGCGATCACCTGGACGGGCTTGGGGGCGCGCAGGCGGCGCAGGCCGGCGGCCTGTCCGCTGGCGGCGTCGCCGCCCTTGAATTCACTGTGCGACATGGACGGCTCCGAACTGCAGGGCCAGCGTCGCGTCGTCGATGCGCGCCGGATGACTGCGCGCCAGTTGCGTGGCGCGCAGGACGAGTTGGTTGGCGCGCGCCGCGTCGATGTCCTCGGGCACGCGCTGGCCGTCGCAGCAGTAGGCGATCGGCAGGTGATGGTGGATGGCGGCCGACAGCACGCCGCCGATGCGCAGCGTTTCGTCGAGCTTGGTGACGATGCAGGCGCTCGGCGCGGCCGGTGCGTAGCGGCGGATCACGGCGTCGAGATCGGCGGCCTGCGTGGTCGCCGACAGCACCAGCCAGTTCTGCATGCCGTGGCCCTTGATCGCCGCCTGCGCCTGCAGGCGCGCGTCGCGCGGGCCGAAGCCGGCGGTGTCGATCAGCACCAGCTTGCGGTCGGCGAGACGCGACAGCACCAGGCGCAGCTCGTCGGCGCCGGCCGCGGTCTGCACCGGCACGCCGAGCAGGCGGCCGTAGGTGAACAGCTGCTCCTGCGCGCCGACCCGGAAGTGATCGGTGCTGACCAGCGCCAGGTCGCGCGTGCCGTGGCGCTCGGCGTAGCGCGCCGCGAGCTTGGCGATGGTCGTGGTCTTGCCGGCGCCGGTCGGGCCGACCAGCGCGATCACGCCGCCGTCGAGCACGACATCGTTCGGCAGCACCGGAATGCGCCGCGTCAGCAGGCCCAGCGGCAGGAAGCGCGCGCGCTCGGCGTCGGCCGCGGCCGGCAGTTCGCCGATGATCTCGCGCGCCAGGCGCGGCTCGATGCCGAGCTGGATCATGGCCTGCAGGGCGCGCAGCTTCTCGGGCTGCTCGCGCAGCTCGCGCCAGGCCTGCCCGGCCATCTGCGATTCGAGCATCTTGCGCATGCCGCCCAGTTCCTGGCGCAGCTGCTGCAGCTCCGGCGAGGGCGGCGGCGGCATCGGCGGCGGCGGTTCGGCGTCGTCGCGCACGCGCGACGGCGGGCTCGGCGGCTCCGGCGGCGCGGCGCGGCGGATCGCCTGCTGCATCAGCGCGGCGTCGTAGTCGGTGGCCGCCACCACCTCGACGCCGTCGGCGACGCGATGGTTGGAGAGGATGACCGCGTCTGGCCCCTGCTCCTCGCGCACCATGCGGATCGCCTCGCGCATGTTCTTCGCCAGAAATCGTTTGATCTTCATCGCGCTCTACTCGGCAATTCCTTTGGCACTTCAGGCGACGGCGCCGACCATGCGGATGCGCTTGCTGTCGGGCACTTCGTCGTACGACAGCACGTGCAGTCCGGGAACGGTCTGGCGGGTGAATCGGGCGAGCAGCGGACGCAGTCCGTTCGGCACCAGCAGCACGGCCGGCTGGCCGGCCTGCTCCTGCTTGCGCGCGCCATCGGCGATGGCACGGTGCATGCGTTCGGCGAGACCGGGTTCGATCGCCGCGCCGCCGCTCTTGAGGGAGTCCTGCAGGACCTGTTCCAGCGGCGCGGCGAGCGTGAGCACCGGCAGCTCGGGCGCCATTCCGTTGATTTCCTGCACGATCTGGCGGCCGAGCGCGACGCGCACGTGGCCGGCGAGCGCGACGGGATCCTGACTGCGCGTGGCGCCGTCCGCCAGGGCTTCGGCGATCACGCGCAGATGGCGGATCGGCACGCGCTCGGCGAGCAGCGCCTGCAGCACGCGCGTGAACACCGACAGCGGCAGCAGCTTCGGCACCAGATCCTCGGCCAGCTTCGGCGCCTGCTTGGCGAGCTGCGCGACCAGCGCCTGCGCCTCGTCGTGGCCGAACAGCTCGTGCGCGTGGTTCTGGATGATCTGCGACAGATGCGTGGCGACCACCGTCGAGCAGTCGACGACCGAGTAGCCGAGCGTCTGCGCGTGCTCGCGCGCGCCGCGCTCGATCCACACCGCCGGCATGCCGAACGAAGGATCGGTGGTCTGGATGCCGTCGAGCGTGCCGAACACGCGGCCGGGGTTCAGCGCCAGATCGCGATCCGCATAGACCTGCGCCTCGGCGACCGGCACGCCGTGCACCAGCAGGCGATAGCTCGACGGCTGCAGCTCGAGGTTGTCGCGGATGTGCACCGGCGGCACCAGGAAGCCGAGATCCTGCGTGAGCTTCTTGCGCACGCCCTTGATGCGCGCCATCAGCTCGCCGCCCTGGCGCGCGTCGACCATCGGGATCAGGCGATAGCCGACTTCGAGGCCGATCGCGTCGGTGCGGCCGACGTCGTCCCAGCCGAGTTCGGCCGGCGCGCTCGGCGCCGCCGGCGGCGGCGGCGCGGCGGCGGCCGTGCGCTGCTTCTTCGCCAGCAGCCAGGCCAGCCCGCCGCAGCCGGCGGCGAGCAGCAGGAAGATGAAGTTCGGCATGCCCGGCACGAAGCCGACCAGCGCCAGCACCATCGCCGCGATCGCCAGCACGCGCGGCTGGCCGAACACCTGGCCGACCACCTGCTGCGACATGTCCTGCGACTTCGACATGCGCGTGACGAGCACCGCGACCGCGGTCGACAGCAGCAGCGAGGGCACCTGCGCGACGAGACCGTCGCCGATCGCCAGCAGCGTGTAGTTCTTCAGCGCTTCGCCGAGGCCGAGGCCGTGCTGCAGGGTGCCGATCAGCAGGCCGCCGATGACGTTGATGACCAGGATCAGGATGCCGGCCAGGGCGTCGCCGCGGATGAACTTGCTGGCGCCGTCCATCGAGCCGTAGAAGTCGGCTTCCTCGCGCACCTCGTTGCGCCGCTCGCGCGCTTCGTCGCGCGTCATCAGGCCGGCGTTGAGATCGGCGTCGATCGCCATCTGCTTGCCGGGCAGGGAGTCGAGGATGAAGCGCGCCGAGACTTCCGAAACGCGTTCGGCGCCCTTGGTGACGACCATGAAGTTGACGATGGTCAGGATGATGAAGACCACGAAGCCGACGGCGTAGTTGCCGCCGACCACGAAGTTGCCGAAGGCCTCGATGACGCGGCCGGCGGCGTGCGAGCCCTGGTGGCCGTGCAGCAGCACGACGCGCGTCGACGCCACGTTGAGCGCCAGGCGCAGCAGGGTCACGAACAGAAGCACCGTCGGGAAGGCCGAGAAGTCCATCGGCCGCATCACGTAGATGACGCCGAGCAGCACGACGATGGCGATGGTGATGTTCAGCGTGAACATCAGGTCGAGCACCGGCGTCGCCAGCGGCACCACCATCATCGCCAGCACCATCAGCAGCAGGATGGGCGCGGCGAGTCCCTTGCGTTCGAGTCCGCGCAGGTTCTGCAGCAGGGCGTTGAGGTTCATCGGCGGGCGGCGTGGATCAGCGTTCGTCGGGCTGCCCGTTCGGCACATCGCCGATGTCGGGCTGCGGCGGCGGTGCAGTCCTTGTGCCAGGCGCGCCGCCGGCGCCGCCGGCGTACTGGCGCAGCTGATAAACGTAGGTCAGGACCTGCGCGACGGCGGCGTACAGCGCGACCGGGATCTCCTGATCGATCGCCGCGCCGCGGTACAGCGCGCGCGCCAGCGGCGGCGCTTCGACGATCGCCACTTTCGCGCCGCGCGCGGCCTCGCGGATCGCCAGCGCCACTTCGTCGACACCCTTGGCGACGACGCGCGGCGCGCGCATCTTCGGCGCGTCGTACTTGAGGGCGACCGCGTAGTGCGTCGGATTGACGACGACCACGTCGGCGCCGGGCACGGCGGCGATCATGCGGCGCCGCGAGCGCTCCTGCTGCAGGCGCCGCACGCGGCCCTTCGCTTCCGGGCTGCCTTCGGCCTGCTTGAACTCGTCGCGCACTTCCTGGCGCGTCATGCGCAGGCGCTTGATCCAGGCCAGCCACTGGTAGGGCGCGTCGACCAGGGCGATGAACAGCAGGCCGCCGCTCAGCCACAGCAGCGCGGACATCGCCAGGCCGACGCCGGCGCCGATGCCGGGGCCGACGTCCATGCGCGCCAGTGCCAGAAAGCCGTCGCGATGCTTCCACAGGAACGCGGCGGCGAGCGCGCCGAGCAGCAAGGCCTTGACGATGCCCTTGAGCAGCTCGACCAGCGACTGCGTCGACAACATGCGGGCGATGCCGGACAGCGGATTGACCTTGCCGGCGTCGAAGCGCAGGGCCTTCACCGAGAAATTCCAGCCGCCGAGCAGCAGCGGGCCGACGGCGGCCGCGACGAGGCCGGCGAGCAGCAGCGGCAGCACGATCAGGAAGCCCTCCGCGCTCAGCCGGCCGGCCCAGGGCAGCATGGTGCGGGCGTCATCGAGCAGCGCCGGATCGGGCTGCAGTGCCAGGCGCAGCCAGGCGCCGGCACGCGCGGCGATGCCGGCGCCGGTTGCCATCAGCACGGCGACGCCGCTGCCGACGACGACCGCCGAGCTCAGCTCGCGCGAGCGCGGCAGCTCGCCGCGCTCGCGCGCTTCACGCAGGCGTTTGGCTGTGGGGCGTTCGGTCTTGTCGCCGCTCATCGCGGATTCCGTTCGGGTGCGCGCGGCCCATGCAAGATCGGCACCCGCAACCGACCGTCCGAAGCGCCGATCGCGCCGCTCGGCACCCCGCCGATCCGGCGCCGCGCGGCGCCCGCCATGATGAAGGCCACGATCGACGACCCGGCAGCCCCCGATGCCCCAACGCAGAATCGCCTGCAGCCTTGCCCTGTCCGGCCTGCTCGCCCTCTGCGCCTGCGGCGGCGGTGACGGCGCGACGCCCGCGCCGGTCGACGGCCTCGATACCGTCACGCTGCCGGGCTACCCGCATTCGATCGACGTCTACGGCGTCGACGACGCCGACAAGGCCGTGGTGATCCTGCATGGTCTCGGCGACCACAACTACGGCATCGCCCATGCGCTGGGCCTCAACGGCAACGACGGCCCGCCGAGCGAGGCGAGCGTCGACTTCGCCCGGCTGCGCGCGCGCAAGATCATGGCCGTGCTGCCGCAGGGCCAGGCGATCGGTGCCAACGCCTACACCTGGGACAACCACGTCATGCGGTCCGGCGAGGACGATGTCGCCTTCCTCGAGGCGCTCGCCGACTACATCCGCCAGCGGTACGGCGTCTCGAAGGTCTATCTGATGGGCCACTCGAACGGCGGCATGATGGCCAACCGCTTCTGGTGCGAGTCGCCGCAGACCTTCGACGGCTACGTTGCGATAGCGGGACCGGCGTCCGAGTTCTACCTCGACCATGCCTGCGCACCGAGCGTCGCGCAGCCCTATTACGGCATCATCGGCAACAGCGATCAGGTCCTCGGTGTCGACGGCGACTGGGCGGCGGCGACCTGGACGGTCACCCCGCTCCTGGTGCAAGCCTCGCCGCCGGGCTCCTGGGTCGATCCGACGCTGATCGGCGAATGGCAGGTGCACCAGCGGCACGCCAGGCTGGCCTGCGGCGCGACGCCGACGCTGCTGCAGGCGGCGCGCAGCGGCAACGTCGACACCTGGACCGATTGCGATGGCCGCCTGAAGGTCCAGCGCGTCTTCACCGGCGAGCACAAGATCGCCTCGCTCGAATCGGCCGCCGGCTTCAGCCTGTTCGATGCCGCGGCGGACTTCATCGACGGCCTGCCGTAGCGGACCGGCTGCCTCGCCTACTGCAGCCAGCCCGCCATCGCCTGCCAGCCGCCGTCGAGCAGCACGCCCATCTTCTCCATCATCGCCGGCAGGGCGACGTAGAGCAGCACGAGGCAGGCGATCAGGCTCAGCGGGAAGCCGACCGCGAACAGGTTCAGCGAGGGCGCGGAGCGGCCGATGACGCCGAGCGCGAGGTTGATCGCCAGCAGCGCGATCATCACCGGCAGCGCCAGCATCAGGCCGCCGGCGAACAGCTGGCCGGAAAAGCGCAGCAGCAGCCGGACCTGCGGCAGGCCGACGCCGTCGCCGCCGATCGGCAACAGCGTGAACGAACGCGCCAGCCAGCCGATCAGCTGCAGATGGCCACCGAGTGCGAGGAACAGCAAGGTCACGGCGATCATCAGGAACTGGCCGAGCACCGGCGTCGACACGCCGCGCAGCGGATCGGCGAGCGTCGCGAAGCTGAGGCTGGCGCTGGCCGAGATCATCTCGCCGGCAAAGGTCGCCGCCTCGAACACCAGCTGCAGGGTGAAGCCGATGAGCAGGCCGATCGCGATCTGCTGCAGCAGGATGGCCCACCAGCCCGACGACAGCAGCGCGGCGGAAGGCGGCGCCGGCAGCTGCGGCGCGATCAGCAGCGTCAGCAGCAGGACGAGCAGCATGCGGATGCGCGGCGGCACGCGCGCCGAGCCGAGCACCGGCGCGATCAGCAGGGCCGAGCTGATGCGCGCCAGC
>NZ_AXDW01000032.1 GCF_000474945.1 Solimonas soli DSM 21787
CAGACTCCCTCTCCCCGCTTGCGGGGAGAGGGTTGGGGTGAGGGGTGCCGTTGCCGTGGTTTTTGACCTTGGCCCCCTTTGCGAAGCGCCGAGAAGCGCAGGCGAGTCGGGGCTGTCCGGCGCTGACTGTTTGAGCATCGCGCAGCGATGCGAGTTTCAGCGACGGCCGGCTCGGCGAGCATCGCAGGGAACCCCTGCGCAGCAGGGGCGCGAAAGCCAGGGTGTGCTTTCTTTTGGGTACTTTTCTTTGCACAAGCAAAGAAAAGTACCTCGCCGTAGGCGAAACCAAAGCTTCGCTGACGCCGTTGCCATCGCGCCTGGAGAATCGCGCTGATGCCCCTCGAAATCGAACGCAAATTCCTCGTCACCGGCGACGCTTGGCGAAAAGAAGTCACGCATTCGCTCGACATGCGCCAGGGCTACCTCACGCGCGAAGGGCAAACGTCCGTGCGCGTGCGTCTGGAAGGCGAGGACGCGAAGCTCAACATCAAGGCCGCGGTCATGGGCAGCGCGCGCGCCGAATACGAATACGACATTCCGCCCGACGAGTGCCGCGAGATGCTCGCCACGCTCTGCGTCGGCCGCGTCGAGAAGACGCGGCACTACGTGCCGGCGCGCGGTGCGCACGATGGCGCGGTGTGGGAGATCGACGAGTTCATCGGCGACAACGCCGGCCTGGTCGTCGCCGAGATCGAGCTGCCGGCGAGCGACGCGCCATTCGAGCGCCCCGCCTGGCTGGGCCGCGAGCTGACCGACGACCGGCGCTACTACAATCACTATCTCGCCCTGCATCCGTATGCGAGCTGGCCGGCCGGCGAACGCGGCTGACGATGGCGCTGAAGATCGACATCGACCTGACGACGCAGCGCCTGCGCCTGCTCGACGGCGCGCGCTGCCTGCGCGAGTACGCGGTGTCGAGCGGCGCCAACGGCAACGGCGAGATCCAGGGCTCCGGCTGTACGCCGCGCGGCCGGCACATCGTGCGTGCGAAGATCGGCGCGGGCCTGCCGGCGGGTGCGGTGCTGCGCGCCCGACGCTGGACGCGCGAGGTCTGGTCGCCGGAACTGCATGCGCGCCATCCGGGCCGGGACTGGATCCTCTCGCGCATCCTCTGGCTCAGCGGCGTCGAGCGCGGGCGCAACCGGCTCGGCTGCGTCGACACCTTCCGCCGCTACATATACCTTCATGGCACGCCGGACACGGATCGTCTCGGCACGCCGGCCTCGCATGGCTGCGTGCGCATGCGCAATGAAGACGTCATCGAACTGTTCGATCTTGTCCCTGCAGGTACCGAAGTTGACCTCCACGAATAGCCCCCAAGTCCGCTCGCGCAGCAAGCTGCTCGGGCCCTTGATGATCGACGTCGGCGGCCTCGAGCTGACGGCCGAGGATCGCGAGCTTCTCTGTCATCCGCTGGTCGGCGGCGTGATCCTGTTCACGCGCAACTACCGCGACCCGGAGCAGCTGAAGAAGCTCTGCGACGATCTGCTCGCGCTGCCGCGCCCGCGCCTGCTGCTCGCCGTCGATCATGAAGGCGGGCGCGTGCAGCGCTTCCGCGTCGGCTTCACACGCATTCCGGCGATGCGCACGCTCGGCCAGCTGCATGACGAGGACGCCGGCAAGGCGCTCGCCGAGGCGCGCCAGCAGGGCGCGACCATCGCCGCCGAGCTGTCCGCCTACGGCATCGACCTCTGCTTCGCGCCGGTGCTCGACATCGACAACGGCGTCAGCCAGATCATCGGCGACCGCGCCTTTTCCGATCGCAGCGACGTCATCGTCGCGCTGGCGCGTGCCTTTCGCGCCGGGCTCAACGCCGGCGGCCTGGCCGCGACCGGCAAGCATTTCCCCGGCCACGGCGCGGTGACGGCGGATTCGCATCTCGAGCTGCCGGTCGACCGCCGCAAGGAGGACGACATCCGGGCCACCGAGCTGGCGCCATTCAGGGCGCTGATCGACGACGGCATCGAATCGCTGATGATGGCGCACGTGCGCTACAGCAACGTCGACCCGCAGCCGGCTTCGCTGTCGAAGCGCTGGGTGCAGGACATCCTGCGCGAGGAACTCGGTTTCAAGGGCGCGATCTTCTGCGACGACCTGTCGATGGGCGGCGCCGCCGTGGTCGGCGACATGGAAGCGCGCGCGCGGCTCGCGCTCGAGGTCGGCAACGACATGCTGCCGGTCTGCAACGACCGGCCGGCGGCGCTGCGGTTGATCGACGCGCTGGCACGCGACGTGAGGCCCGATCGCGCCGCCTCGTCGCGTCTCAAGGCGCTCTACGGCCGGCACGCCGGAGCATCGGCATGAGCCCGCAGGCCGAACATGCGCTGCAGGTGCTCGCCGAAGCCGACTGCCTGCACGACGCGGCGGCGGTGCGCGCCGCCTACGATCGTCTGGCGGCGGCGCTTTTCGCCGTCTACGAGAAGCTCGATCCGCTCGTGCTCTGCGTCATGAACGGCGGCCTGCACGCCACGGCCGAGATCACGCAGCGGCTGCGCTTTCCGTTCGAGATCGACTATCTGCATGCGACGCGCTATCGCGGCGCGACCAGCGGCGGCGGCCTGGTGTGGAAGGTGCAGCCGAAGCCGGAGCGCATCAACGGCCGCCACGTGCTGGTGATCGACGACATCCTCGACGAAGGCCACACGCTGGTCGCCATCCGCGACGCGCTCGACGAATTCCGCCCGGCCTCGCTGAAAGTCGCGGTGCTGTCGCAGAAGCTGCATGACCGCCGCGCGCCGCGCGCGCACGCCGAGTTCGTCGGTCTCACCGTCGCCGATCGCTATGTGTTCGGCTGCGGCATGGACTACAAGGAATACTGGCGGCAGCTGCCGGCCATCTACGCGGTGAAAGGTCTGTGATTGGTGATTTGAGGGCAAAGCGAGACATGAACGGCGATACGACGAATCAGGCATCACGCATCACGAATCACGCCGTCGCGGTCATCGGCGGCACCGGCATGAACCAGTGGCCGGGCCTCGCCATCGAGCGGCGCGTCGCGCTCGACACGCCCTACGGCGCGCCGAGCGCGGCGCTGCTCGAAGGCACGGTCTACGGCGTGCGCGCGATCTTTCTCGCGCGCCACGGCGAGGGCCACAAGATTCCGCCGCATGGCATCAACTACCGCGCGAATCTCTGGGCGCTGCATCAGGCCGGCGTGAAATCGGTGATCGCGATCGCCGCGGTCGGCGGCATCGCGCCGTGGTTCCTGCCCGGCGAGATCGCGGTGCCGTCCGATCTCATCGACTACACCTACGGCCGCGAGCACACCTACTCGGACGGCAGCCCATCTTCCGAGCTGCACCACGTCGAGTTCAGCGAGCCGTATGCGCCACGCCTGCGCCAACGCCTGATCGACGCCGCCAAGGCCGCGGCGACGCCGCTGGCCGGCGAGGGCGTGCTGGCGGTGACGCAGGGGCCGCGCCTCGAATCGGTCGCCGAGATTCGTCGCCTCGCCAAGGACGGCTGCGACATGGTCGGCATGACCGGCATGCCGGAAGCGGCGCTGGCCCGCGAACTGGGGCTCGACTACGCCTGCCTCGCCGTGTCGGTGAACTGGGCGGCGGGCGTGCAGGGCATCGGCGACATCCACGCCGAGATCGCGCAATCGATCGAGAACGGCATGGCCAAGGTGCGCGCGGTGCTGGCGCGGGCGCTGCCGACCTTGTAAGGCGGAGCGGGAGAAGAAACAGCGAACCACAGATGACGCAGATTTCACAGATTAGAAATCGTTTTTCTTTTTTCCGTGCAATCTGTGGTTTCGTTTTTTAGCACCTGCCCGTTCAGCGATAGCCGCCGTAGATGTCGGCGAGCAGGCCGCTGACCTGATCGCGCTGCGCGCTCGGCGCCCACACCTCGAGGCGCGCCTGCGGCGCGCTGATGGCGTCCGACCACAGCTCGCCATCGTCCTTCGGCGCGAACGGGCCGGCGCGCAGCTTGCCGTCGACCGAGCACAGCCACAGCGCCGCGCCCTTGGGCAGCTTGACGCCGTGCAGGCGCACGGCCAGCGAGCGGGCGCGCTCCGAGCCGAACTGCAGGCTCAGCACCGACCAGCCATCGCCGGCCTCGCTCCACACGCCGATCTCCTGCAGCGGCCGGTTGACGGTATGGATCTGCGCGATGTCGACCTTGCTGTCCTTCGATGCCAGCTTCGGCACATCGGTGCGCGGCAGCTTGAGCACTGGCGCCTGGACCGGCAGCGCGGTCGTGCAGGCCTGCGGCGCCGGCGGCAGCGTGGCCGCGACCACCGCCGCCGCGGCGTCCGGCCGCGTGTCCTGCGTGTGGTGGTGGCAGGCGGCGCTGGCGACCACACCCAGCACCGCGCCCAGCGCGCTCAGCCTCGACCCGCGGCGCGCACTCATGTCGAATCGTCCGCCTTGGTGACGCGCGCGACGATGCCGAGCTTCGCGCTGTCGAGATGATGCAGCTCGTCGCGGCGCATGCGGCGGCGCGTGTCGAGCGTCCAGCTGCTGCCGCCGGCGCTGTAGCTGAGCTCGGCGTCGAGCGTCAGGTAGCGGTTGACGATGAGCAGCATGACGCGGCCGTCGACCGGCGCGGGATCGCCTTCGCCCCAGCGCACGCGCAGCGCCGGGCCCTTCGTCTCGGGCGGATCCTTCTGCGTCCAGGCCAGGCGCGCGATCGGCTGGAAGCGCTTGGAATTGCGCAGCTTCTGCCACTCGGCCTGCAGGCCGAAGGCGCTGTCCGGCAGCACCGTCACGCCGGCCGCCTGCAGCGTCGCGGCGTTCTCGGGCAGTACGGCGCCGGCGAGGTTCGGCAGTTGCGGCGGTCGCCCGGCCTCGCCCGACGCATAGCGATCGAGGAAGACGATGAGGTCCATGCGGTAGGTCTCGGCCTGGGCCGGCAGGCTGAGTGCGAGCAGCAGCAGCGCGCCGAGCAGCGACCACCGCGGACTGTGTACGGGCGAAGATTCGGGCATCGTGGGCGTTCTGGCGGCCTCTGCCGCCGTGTCGATCAGCCAAGTGTAGCAAGGCCGGCCCGGCGGGGCGCCGGGGCCGGCTCAGGCGGACAGGGTCGCCAGCAGCAGCGTCGCCGCCGGAATCCGCGCTTCGGCGCTCTCGAAATTGCCGTAGCAGTGCAGGCGCTTCTGGCCTTCGAGCTTGTAGACCTTGGGCTGGGTCTGGATCAGCTTGATCAGGCGGATCGGCTCGATGTTCGGCCGGTCGCTGAAATCGACGCTGATCGAGCGCGCTCCGGCGCGCAGCCGCGCGACGCCGAGCGCCAGCGCGGCGATGCGCAGGGCGGCGGCGTCGAACAGGCGCTCGGCCGGCGCCGGCAGCAGGCCGAAGCGGTCGATCATCTCGACTTTCAGCTCGTGCAGCGTGGCCTCGTCGGCGGCCTCGGCGATGCGCTTGTACAGTGTCAGGCGCGCGTGCACGTCGGGGATGTAGGTGTCCGGGATGAGGCTGGCGACGCCGAGATCGATCTCGCACTCGGCCTGGCCGAACGGCGCGTCGTCGAGCTTGCCGCGCTGGATCGCCTTCACCGCGCGCGCCAGCAGCTCCGCGTACATGGTGAAGCCGATCTCCTCGATCTGGCCCGACTGATCGTCGCCGAGCAGTTCGCCGGCGCCGCGGATTTCCAGATCGTGCGTGGCCAGCGCGAAACCGGAGCCGAGGTCGCCGAGCGTCTCGATCGCCTGCAGGCGCTTTTCGGCGTCCGGATTCAGTGCGCGTCGCGACGGCACCAGGAAATAGGCATAGCCGCGATGATGCGAGCGGCCGACGCGGCCGCGCAGCTGGTGCAGCTGGGCGAGGCCGAGCGCGTCGGCGCGGTCGATGAGGATGGTGTTGGCGCTCGGCACGTCGATGCCGGACTCGATGATCGTCGTGCAGACCAGGATGTTGAAGCGCTGGTGGTAGAAATCGAGCATCACCTGCTCGAGCTCGCGTTCGCGCATCTGGCCGTGCGCGAAACGCACCTTGCCCTCCGGCACCAGCTCCTGGATCTTGCGCGCGAAGTTCTCGATGTCCTTGACTTCGTTGTGCAGGAAATAGATCTGCCCGCCGCGCTTGAGCTCGCGCAGGCAGGCCTCGTAGACCAGCGCGTTGCTCCACTCGGAGACGAAGGTCTTGATCGCCACGCGCGACGGCGGCGGCGTGGCGATGATCGACAGATCGCGCAGGCCGGCGAGGCTCATGTTCAGCGTGCGCGGGATCGGCGTGGCGGTGAGCGTCAGCAGATCGACCTCGGCGCGCAGGTTCTTCAGGCGCTCCTTGTGGCGCACGCCGAAGCGATGCTCCTCGTCGACGATGACCAGGCCCAGGTCCTTGAACTTGATGTCGTCCTGCAGCAGGCGGTGCGTGCCGATGACGACATCGACCTTGCCCTCCGCCAGCTCCTTGAGCGTCTGGTTCTGTTCCTTGGTCGAGCGCAGGCGCGACAGCGAGGCGACGCGGATCGGGAAGCCGGCGAAACGGTCGGCGAAGTTCTTGGCGTGCTGCTCGACCAGCAGCGTGGTCGGCGCCAGCAGGCAGACCTGGCGTCCGCCGCGCGCGGCGACGAAGGCGGCGCGCAGCGCGACCTCGGTCTTGCCGAAGCCGACGTCGCCGCAGACCACGCGGTCCATGGTCTTGTCGGAGCGCATGTCGGCGAGCACGGCGTCGATCGCCTTCTGCTGATCCGGCGTCGGCGCGAACGGGAAGCCCTCGACGAAGCGCGCGTAGTCGGCTTCGTCGAATTCGAGCTGCAGGCCGGGCTTGGATGCGCGGCGCGCCTGGATCTGCAGCAGCTCGGCGGCGACATCGTGCGCCTTCTCGCGCGCCTTGGCCTGCGCCTTCTGCCAGCGATCGGAGCCCAGGCCGTGCAGCGGCGCGTGCTCGGGCTCGGTGCCGGCGTAGCGGTGGATCAGGTTCAGCGAGGTGACCGGCACGTAGAGCTTGTCGCCGCCGGCGTATTCGAGGACCAGATATTCGGTCTCGATGCCGCCGGCATCGAGCTTCTGCAGGCCGACGTAGCGGCCGACGCCGTGCTGCACGTGCACGACCGGCGAGCCGAGCGACAGCTCGGACAGGTCGCGCAGCACGGTTTCGGGATCGCGGATGCGGTTGCGCGCGCGCCGCCGCGTCTCGCCGGCCGGCGCATGCAGGCCGAAGATCTGCGTTTCGGCGATGACGGTGATGCGATCGGCGTCGAGACGAAAGCCCTCCTGCAAAGGCCCGAGCACGATGCCGTAGCGCTTGCCGTTGGCGATGAAGTCGTCCCAGCTCCTGTGCTCGCGCGGCTGGATGCCGAGCGGCTTGAGAAAGCCGAGCGCGGCTTCGCGGCGGCCGGCCGATTCGGCGACGAACAGCAGCTGCTCGTCGGCCTCCAGCGCCGACAGCTGGGCGCGGATCGCGTCCACGCCGCGGCGCGGCGCGCCGATCGCGAAGTCCGCGAACGGTTCCAGCGTGCCGCCGATCGTCGCGCGCGCGTAGCGGCGCAGCTCGCCGGCGACGGCCTCGGGCGCGGCGAACAGATCGTCCGGCTTCATTAGCGGGCGTTCGAGATCGCCGCTGTAGCGCGCATGGCGCTCGGCGATCTGCTGCCAGTCCTCGGCCAGCGCCGCTTCGAGTTCGCCCTCGGCGACGAGCACCGCGTCTTCGGGCAGATAGTCGGTGAGCAGGGCGGTGCCTTCGGCGAAGAACAGCGGCAGCCACGATTCGATGCCGCCGGGCATCAGGCCCTTGCTCACTTCGCTGTAGATGCGCGAACGCGAGGGATCGCCGGGGAAGTATTCGCGGTAGCGGCGGCGGAAGGTCTCGATGCCGTCCCGGTCGGTCGGGAACTCGCGCGCCGGCAGCAGGCGGATGGCCTGCACCTTGTCCTCGCTGCGCTGCGTTTCCGGATCGAAGGTGCGGATCGTTTCGATCTCGTCATCGAACAGATCGATGCGGTAGGCCTCGGCGGCGCCCATCGGGAACAGATCGAGCAGCGCGCCGCGCACCGCGAACTCGCCCTGCGCCTGGACCTCGGAAACCGACTGATAGCCGGCGGCGACCAGCTGCGCGCGGAAGGCCTGTGGATCGAGCTTGTCGCCGACCCGGATGTCGAAGGCACGGCCGGCGAGCCAGCCGCGCGGCGGCAGGCGGCGCATCAGCTGGTCGGCGGTGGTCAGCAGCACGCCGCGGCGCATCTGCGGCAGGCGATGCAGGGCCTGGATGCGTTGCGAGAGGATTTCCTGGTGCGGCGAGAACTGGTCGTAGGGCAGGACTTCGCTGTCCGGCAGGTGCACGAGCGGCAGCTCGCCGAGGAAGAAGCGCAACTCCTCCTCGAGCCGGTAGGCATGCTGCTCGTTGGCGGCCAGCGCGACGACCAGGCGTTCGTGCTGCTGCGCGAGTCGCGCCACGGCGAGCGCCGCCGCCGGGCCGTGCAGGCCGCGCCACGACACCGCAGCGCTGTCGGGCAAGGGCGGCTGCAGCGCCGAATGGGCCGCAGGTGGCAGGGCAGTGGCGGAAGTCATCGGCGTCCAATAGCAAACGCACCCGCGACGCCGGTGCGGCGCAGGGCTATAGTGAATGGCGCTGCGCAGCGACGCGCAGCCTCGTCATTATCTCATGCGGCGGCGGTGCCTCGTCGTGCACCGCGCCAGGTGCATGATGGCCGGTTTCTTGCCGGCGATTTCGACATGGCATCGGTCCGATCTGGAGTTTTTCAATGAAGTTCATGGGCGCGGCGCTGCTCGCCGCGATGCTGGGTATGTCGTTGCCGGCCGCCGCCGCCGATGCGGTGGTCGACAGGCTGCAGCAGAAGATCGCGCAGGATCCGTATCCGGAGTATCTGGCGACGACGCTGGTCAACGAGGTCGGACCGCGCTTCGCCGGCTCCGACGGCTACGAGCACGCCGTGCTGTGGGCACTGCAGAAGCTGAGCGCCGCGGGCCTCAAGAACGTGCGCGCCGAGCCGGTCATCCTGCCGCGCTGGGTGCGCGGCGAGACCCGCGTCGAACTGGTCACCTCGGGGGTCGACAGCCTGCCGCTGACGGCGGTCGCGCTCGGCGGCAGCGTCGGCACCGACGAGTACGGCGTCGAGGCGGACGTCATTCGCGTCGAGTCGCTGGAGCAGCTCCGGCAGCTGAGCGTCGTGCAGGTGCGTGGCCGCGTCGTCTTCATCGACTGGCGCATGCCGCGCACGCGCGACGCGTCCGGCTACGGCCAGGGCTATCCGCTGCGCGCCTTCGGCCCGGCCGAGGCCGGCAAGCGCGGCGCGGCAGCGATCCTGATCCGCACGCTGAGCACGGCGAACGACGACGCGCCGCATACTGGCGGCACGCTCTACGGCGACGCGCCGAAGATTCCGGCGCTGGCCTTGTCGAACCTCGCCGCCGACCGTCTGGCGGCCGCCCTGCGCGCCGGCGCCGCGACGGTGCGCATCAAGCTGCACACGCACGAGCTCGGCGCGGTGTACAGCTCGCAGGTCGTCGCCGAAGTGCCGGGCCAGACCAGCGACATCGTGCTGCTCGGCGCGCACCTCGATTCCTGGGACGTGACGCCAGGCGCCGACGACGATGCCGCCGGCGTGGCGATCGTCAGCAGCGCGGCGCGCGCGATCATGAAGTACGCGAAGAAGCCGAAGCGCACGATCCGCGTCGTGCTGTACGCCAACGAGGAGTTCGGCGGTTCCGGTGCCAAGGCGTATGCGGAGACGCATGCCGACGAACTCGGCCGTCACGTGCTGGCGATGGAAGCCGATCTCGGTTCCGGGCCGGTGTGGCGGCTCGGCACGCGCCTGCCGCTGCAGGCCGAGTACTTCCGCCGCGCGTTGCTCGCGGCGCTGGCGCCGTATGGCACCGAGGACGGGCCGCGCGACGATCGCGGCGGCTCGGACATCGGCGTGCTGCGCGATGCCGGCGTGCCGGTGCTGGCGCCGCTGCAGGACGCGACGCGCTATTTCGACGTGCATCACGCGACGACGGATACGGTCGACCACCTCGACCGCGCCGGCCTGCGCCAGAACGTCGCGGTCTATGCGACGGCGGCGTGGATCGCGGCGAACTGGGCGGAACCGATCGGCCGGCTGCCGCCGCCGGAACCCGCGCCGGCGCCCTGAGGCGGCGCCGGCTCAGCGGTGGAAGCGCAGCGGATGCTCGGTTTTCTTCGCGGCCGCCGGCGTGTCGCAGCAGCCGCCGCCGCTGCAGTCGGCGCAGCCGGCGCTCTTGGCGGCCGACGTGCCGCGCAGTTTCGGGAAGAAGCGGCTCGCGAAGTTCCACAGCGCGTAGCCGACCACGCCGACGACGATGAGCACCTCGAAGACGTGGTAGGCCGTCACGACAGCGCGCTCGCGATGCGGAAGGTGAGGAACGACGCCGCGTAGGCGAGCGCGAACAGGTAGCCGGCGGCGATCGCCACGGTCTTCCACGAGTTCGTCTCGCGACGGATGATGGCGAGCGTCGACAGGCATTGCGGCGCGAACACGTACCAGGCGAGCAGAGCCAGCGCCGTGGCCATCGGCCACTGCTGGGCGATCACCGGGCCGAGCTGGGTGGCGACGGTGTCGTCGCTGCCGGACATCGCGTAGACCGTGCCGAGCGCCGAGACGGCGACCTCGCGCGCGGCGAGGCCGGGAATCAGGGCGATGCAGATCTGCCAGTTGAAGCCGATCGGCGCGAACAGCGGCTGCATGAAGTGGCCGATGCGGCCGGCGAGGCTGTAGTCGATCGCCGGCAGCGCGGCGTCCGGCGGCGGCGCCGGGAAGCTGGCGAGCACCCAGAGCAGCACGATCAGCGTGAGGATGATGCCGCCGACGCGCTTGAGGAAGATCACCGCGCGTTCCTTGAGGCCGATGAAGACGTCGCGCGGACTCGGCAGGCGGTACGAGGGCAGCTCCATCAGGAGCGCGTGCTCGCTCTGGTCGCGGCGCAGGCGCTTCATCACCGAGGCGACCAGCAGCGCCGAGCCGACGCCAGCGAAATACAGGCCGAACAGCACCAGTCCCTGCAGATTGAACACGCCCCAGACCGCGCGCTGCGGAATGAAGGCGGCGATCAGCAGCGTGTACACCGGCAGGCGCGCCGAGCAGGTCATCAGCGGCGCGACGAGGATGGTCGTCAGGCGATCGCGCGGGTCCTGGATGCTGCGCGTCGCCATGATGCCGGGGATCGCGCAGGCGAAGCTCGACAGCAGCGGAATGAAGGCGCGCCCGGTGAGGCCGGCCTTGAACATCAGGCGGTCGAGCAGGAAGGCGGCGCGCGGCAGATAGCCGGATTCCTCGAGCACCAGGATGAACAGGAACAGGATCAGGATCTGCGGCAGGAACACCAGCACGCTGCCGAGGCCGGCGAACACGCCGTCGCGCAGCAGGCTGCGCAGCACGCCGTCGGGCAGCGCGCCGCTCACCCAGGCGCCGAGCGCGGCGACGCCGGTCTCGATGCCGTCCTGCAGCGGCGCCGCCCAGGAGAACACCGCCTGGAAGATGAGGAACATCAGCACGGCGAGGATCGCCAGGCCGAAGAGCGGATGCAGGGCGATGCGGTCGAGCGCGTCGTCGATGCGGCCGGTGCGGGTCGGCATCGTCACCGTCGCGGCCAGGATGTCGCGCACGGCGGCGTGCAGATCGGCACTCTCCGGCAGTGCCACCGGCGGCGGCGGCAGCGCCTGGCGATCGAGCGCGGCGACCAGCGCGTCGGTGCCGCCGCGATGCACGGCGACCGTGCCGATCACCGGCAGGCCGAGACGGCGCTGCAGGCCATCGACGTCGATGGCGATGCCGCGTTTCCTGGCGGCATCCATCATGTTCAGCGCCAGCACCATCGGGATGCCGAGGCGCTGCACCTCGAGCACGAAGCGCAGGTGCAGGCGCAGATTGGTGGCGTCGGCGACGCAGACGATCAGATCCGGAACCGCTTCGCCCGGATAGCGGCCGTGGCAGATGTCGCGCGTGATCGCCTCGTCCGGGCTGGTCGCGTCGAAGCTGTAGGCGCCGGGCAGGTCGAGCAGCTGCAGGGCGCGGCCGGACGGCGCCAGCAGGCGGCCTTCCTTGCGCTCGACGGTGGCGCCGGCGTAGTTCGCGACCTTCTGGCGGCTGCCGGTGAGCTGATTGAACAGCGCGGTCTTGCCGCAGTTCGGATTGCCGACGAGGGCGATGCGCAAAGCCGCGTTGATCGGCGCAGCCGGCGCGTTCATGCGGCCTCCGGCGCAAACGGAACGCGCGCCGCCTCGGCGCGGCGCAGGGCGAAGCGCCCCGTGTGGATGGCCGCCGATCCGCGCGAGCAGCGACGCCATCCGAAGAGCAGTGCCGCAAGCGCGTTCATGCGGCTTCCTGCGCAACCCGCAGGCGCGCCGCCTGGGCGCGGCGCAGGGCGAGGCGCCCCGTGTGGATGGCCGCC
>NZ_AXDW01000033.1 GCF_000474945.1 Solimonas soli DSM 21787
GGTGCTCTTGATCATGCTGATCATCACGATCCCGGTGCAGACGCACGCGGTGAAGCTGGACATGCCGCAGGCGACGCCGCCGGCGACGGACGCACCGCCGCCGCCGTCCGTGGAACTGGAGATCGACTTCGACGGCACGTACATCTGGAACGGCGAGGCGATCAGCCGCGACGTGATGAAGTACCGCTTCCAGCAGGCGGCCAAGGAAGATCAGCAGCCGGAGTTTCACATCCGGCCGAACCGGCTGGTCGAGTACAAGTACGTCGCCGCGGCGCTCGCCGACGCACAGCGTCTCGGCGTCACCAACATCGGCATCGTCGGCAACGAACAGCTGTGAACACGCCGGCGAACGAGAAAGGAGAGCCCAGGATGGCACATCGCACCCCGAAAACCAGGCGCATGAGCACACAAAGCACCCATCTGGCCGCTGCGGCGATCCTGCTGCTTGCGGCACAAGGGCCGGTACAAGCTGCAAGCAAAACGGTCCGTCCGGAAATCGGCCAGTCACTGCAGGGTGCGCAGAAGGCCCTGCAGGCAAAACAGTTCAAGGAAGCGCTGGCTGACATCGCCAAGGCCGAAGCGGCCGGCAGGCTGACGCCATACGAGGCCTACCTTGTACTGCGCTTAAAAGCATCCGCGGCCATCGGGCTTGGCGACTACCGCGCCGCGCTCGCTGCTTATGGCCAGGTCGTCGATTCGCCGGAACTGCCCGCCGAGGAGAGGCTGCAGGTCCTCGATTCCTACGTGAAACTCGCCTATACCGCGAAAGACTACCCGCGCGCTGCGGCGGCCGTGACGAAGTACCGCGAAGCCGGCGGCCGCGATCCACAAACGCTCGGTCTCTACGCACAGTCGCTGTTCCTCGCCGGTCGCTACAAGGAAGCGGCCGACGAAATCAGCCGCCAAGTCGCAGCAGCCGAACAGGCCGGCCAGCGCCCGTCGGACAGCCAGCTGCAGTTGCTCGCCAACTGCGCGCTCAAGCTGAACGACATGAACGGCTACACGGCGGCGCTCGAGAAGATCGTTCTCTACACGCCCATGCATGACTACTGGCTGGACCTGATCATACGTACGGCCGGCAAGCCGGGCTTCTCCGCCAATCTTGATCTCGATCTGTATCGTCTGCGTCGCTCGACGGGGACCTTGGAGAAGGCCGGCGACTACATGGAAGCAGCGCAACTGGCCTTGCAGGCCGGCTATCCGAACGAGGCCAAGGCTTTCATCGATGACGGCTATCGCAGCAATGCCCTGGGCGACGGCCCCGATGCGACGCGCCAACAGCGTCTGCGCGAGCTGATCGACAAGAAAATAAAGGACGACAAGGCTACGCTCGCCGAAGGCGAGAAAGCCGCCGCTGCGCAGCCGACGGGTGATGCCCTGGTCGCCACCGGCTTCAATCTGATGACATACGGACAGGCCGATCAGGGCTTGCCGCTGATGCAGAAGGGGCTGCAAAAGGGCGGGCTGAAGGCACCGGAGCAGGCCAAGCTGCACCTCGGCTATGCGCTGCTGTCGGCCGGCAGGAAGGACGCCGCACAGAAAGCTTTCGCCGCGGTGCAAGGCAACGACGGCGCCAGGAGCCTCGCCCGGCTCTGGATGATCCAGCTGCGCCACATGAAATGAGTTGCACTGCACTTTCCTCCGACGATCCGCACCTGACAGAAGTACGAGAGACGCATGACTGAAGCCTACATTTACGATCACGTCCGCACACCACGCGGCAAGGGTCGCTCCGACGGCGCGCTGAACGAGATCACGCCACTCCAGCTCGGCACCCAAGTGCTTCAGGCGCTGCGCGACCGCAACGGGCTAGACACGGGTCTCGTCGACGATGTGGTCATGGGAGTTGTGTCGCCGGTTGGTGAGCAGGGCTCCGTATTGCCGCGTTCGGCAGCGTTGAATGCCGGCTACGCGCAGCACGTTCCTGGCGTGCAGATCAATCGTTTTTGCGCGTCGGGTCTGGAGGCGCTCAATATTGCGGCCGCGAAAGTGATGTCCGGCCAGTCTTCGGCGGTCGTTGCCGGCGGCATCGAATCCATGTCGCGTGTCCCGATCGGCTCGGACGGCGGCGCCTGGGCCACAGATCCCGCATTCGCGGCGAAGATCAGTTTCGTGCCGCAGGGCATCAGTGCCGACCTCATCGCGACACTCGACGGATACACGCGCGAAGACGTCGATGCCTTCGCGCTCGAGAGTCAGCGACGTGCCGCCGAAGCGCAGAGTCAAGGACGGTTTGCCAAGTCGATCATCGGCGTGCGTGACGTGATCGGGGAAATCATTCTCGACCGCGACGAATACCTGCGCCCAGGCACAACGATCGCCGATCTTGCGAAGCTCAAGCCGGCATTCGAACAGATGGGCCATGCCGGCGGGTTCGACGGTGTGGCGATCCGCCGCTATCCCGAAGTGGAATCGATCCGTCACGTACACACGGCGGGTAATTCGAGCGGCATCGTCGATGGAGCCTGTGCTGTCCTGCTCGGCTCGAAGGCTTACGGCGAAGCCGCCGGCCTCAAGCCGCGTGCGCGCATTCGTTCCTTCGCATCGATTGGCTCGGAGCCCTGCATCATGCTCACCGGTCCAGCGCCGGTGACAGAAAAGGCTTTGCGCCTGGCCGGCATGAAAGTCGGCGACATCGACCTGTTCGAAGTGAATGAAGCCTTTGCCGCCGTCGTGCTCCGCTTCATGCGCGCGCTCGACGTATCGCACGACAAGGTCAACGTCAACGGCGGCGCGATCGCCCTCGGACATCCATTGGGCGCCACCGGCTCGATTCTCGTCGGTACGGTCCTCGACGAACTGGAGCGCCGCGATCTCTCGACCGGCTTGTGCACGCTCTGTGTCGGCGCCGGCATGGGTACCGCGACGATCATCGAACGACTCTGAATCGCCCTTTCGAATCTCTTCCGGATTACGCATCAAGATGAATCATTCACTACGCTTCGAACTCGCCGACGACGGCATCGCCGTGCTGACGATCGACGTGCCGGGCCGCCCCATGAACGTGCTGACGGACGAATTGCAGGCCGAACTCGTCGCTGCGATCGAGCGCGTCGCCGGCACGCCGGAAATCAGGGGCGCCATCCTGTTCTCGGGCAAGGCGAATGGCTTCGTCGCCGGCGCCGATCTCAAGGATTTCGTGAATGCCTACGATCGGGGCATGACGGCGCGCGAGGCGGCCGCCATTTCAATGAAACTGTCCAGCGCCATGCGGCGCATGGAGACCTGCGGCAAGCCGTTCGCCGCGGCCATCAACGGCATGGCACTGGGCGGCGGCTTCGAGCTGTGCCTGGCCTGCCACTACCGCGTGCTGTCCGACGATCCGAAAGCCGTCATTGGCCTGCCGGAGGTTAACGTCGGCCTGCTGCCGGGTGCCGGGGGCACGCAGCGGCTGCCGCGCCTCATCGGCATTCCGGCGGCGTTGCCGCTGCTGATACAGGGCACGCCGGTGAAGCCGGCTGAAGCGCTGAAGCTCGGCCTCGTGCATGCCTTGGCGCCGGCCGCCGACGTGCTCGAGCGCGCGCGCCAGTGGCTGCGGCAGTCACCCTCGGCCGAACAGCCCTGGGATCGCAAGGGCTTCCGCATTCCGGGCGGGGCCGGTCCGCTGGCGCCACATGCGATGCAGACCTTCGCGAGTGGCATCGCGCAGGCGACCAGTACGACGCAGGGCAACTATCCAGCCGCCCCAGCGATTCTTTCCTGCGTGTTCGAGGGGACGCAACTGGCGATGGATGTTGGCCTGCGCATTGAATCGAAATATTTCGGCAAGCTACTGTCTGGCTATGTCGCGCGCAATTTGATGCGCACGATGTTCGTCAGCAAGGGCGCCGCCGACAAGCTGGCGGCGCGCCCGGCCGGCATCCCGAAATCAAGGGTGAGCAAGCTCGGCGTGCTCGGCGCTGGCATGATGGGCGCGGGCATCGCCCACGTCGCCGCGCAGCTTGGGATGGATGTGGTGCTGCTGGACTCGAGCGTCGAACTCGCCAAGCGTGGCGCCGACTACTCGGCCAAGCTGCTCGCCAAGGACATCAAAAAAGGCCGCCTCACGCAGGACAAGGCCGATGCGCAGTTGACGCGCATCAAAGCGACCGACGACTACGCCGATCTCGCGGGTTCAGACCTCGTCGTCGAAGCGGTGTTTGAACAGCGCGATGTCAAATTGGCCGTGATGCAGAAAGCCGAGGCGGTGATTCCGGCCACCGCGGTCTTCGCCTCCAATACGTCGACCCTGCCGATCACCGGACTCGCTGACGGTTCTGCGCGGCCGCAGCAGGTGATCGGTCTGCACTTCTTCTCGCCCGTCGAACGCATGCCGTTGGTCGAGGTGATCGTCGGCCGGCAGACCAGCGACGAGACGCTGGCCAAAGCGCTCGATTTCGTCGCGCAACTGCGCAAGACGCCGATCATCGTGCGCGATTCGCCCGGCTTCTTTACCAGTCGCGTGATCATGACGTTCACGCATGAAGGCATGCGTATGTTGGAGGACGGCATCGAGCCCGCGCTCATCGAAAACGCCGCGCGCGCTGCCGGCTTCCCGGTCGGCCCGCTGGCGCTGTCCGACGAAGTCACGATGGCGCTGATGCAGAGCATCATCAAGCAGCAGGAGGCCGACAACCTGCCAGCTCATCATCGCAGCACGACGGCACGCTCGGTAATTTTCAGGATGGTCGACGAGCTGAAGCGACCGGGCCGGCGTTTCGGCGGCGGTTTCTACGAATATCCCGAGCAGCAGCCGAAACGCCTGTGGTCGGGTTTGGCCGAGGTTTACCCGCCGCGCGGCGAACAACCCGGCATCGACGAACTCAAACTGCGTTTCCTAAGCATCATGGCGCTGGAGTCGGCGCGCTGCTTCGAAGAGGGTGTGATCCGCGATCCGATCGACGCCGATCTGGGCTCGATCATGGGCATCGGCTATCCGAGCTGGACGGGCGGCGTGCTTTCGTACATCGACACCGTCGGTATTGCACAGTTCGTGGACGACTGCGAGCGCCTGGCGGGCCGCCTCGGACCGCGCTTCACGCCGTCCGAATGGTTGAAGGACCGCAAGCGGCGATCCGAGAGCTTCTATCCGTCCGCCGCCGCATAAGGTGGCACCTCTCTCCTTCGCGCCGACTCAAGCCCGTTGAAGGCGCGACTTAGTCCTCCCGTGTCCCCCGGGAGGTCTTTTTTTGGGTGCAGGAAATGACCGAGAGCCATCTTCAATACAGCGTGACGGATCGCGTCGCGTGCATTCGCTTCAATCGCCCACAGGCGTTTAACGCGATGAATTTTTCCATGCTGGGTGATATCTCGGCGCTGCTGAAGGAAATCCACGATGACAATGGCGTTCGCGCCGTCGTGATGACTGGCAATGGCCGCGCCTTCAGCGCCGGTGCCGATCTGGTCGAAACGCTGGCGCAACCGCCGCGCGACACGCAGGGTCGCATCGACCTGGGCTACGCCCTCGATACCTACTACAACCCGATCGTGCGACAGATGCAGGCATTGCCGCAGCCCGTCATTGCCGCGGTGAATGGCGTGGCGGCAGGCGGAGCCGCGTCGCTCGCGCTGGCGGCGGACATCACCGTGGCGGCACGTTCGGCGACGTTCGTTGAAGCCTTCGTCAACGTCGGTCTGGTACCTGACGCCGGTGGCAGCTGGCTTCTTCCGCAACTGGTCGGGCGTCAGCGTGCGATGGGCCTGACGCTGCTCGGCGAGACGGTCACCGCCGAACAGGCGCAGCGAATGGGATTGATCTGGGCATGGACGGAGGATGTGGATCTACTTCCGACGGCGATGCGCATTGCGCGCAAGCTGGCGGACGGTCCGCGCGCGAGCATCGCCGGCATCAAGAAGGCCCTGCACGCGGCGAGCTCGAACACGCTCGAGCAACAACTGGCCCTCGAGTCCGAGCTACAGCGCGAATGCGGACGTGCGCCGGATTTCGAAGAGGGAATGCGCGCTTTCGTGGAAAAGCGAAAGCCTGTTTTCGCGAGCTGAGCGTTCAGGGCCTGGCGAGCGCGGCGCGGATGAAGCTACCAATCTCCGGAAGTGCCGCAAGGCCGACGAGCGCTTTCTGCTCGCGATCGAGTTGTTCACCGAGGCTTGGCTGCAGGCTTTGCTGCAGGAGACGGCGGGTCTGCACGACGGCAGGTCCCGCAGCGATCAACGCCTTGGTGCGGCCGACGACCTCGCCCAAGAAGCTCGCATCGTCGGCATCGATAATCTCGTTGAAGATGCCGAGCTGCAGGGCGATGTCCGACTGCAGTGGTGCGCCGCGCAGAAGCAGCTCCAGCGCTTTGCGGTAACCGACGATGCGCGGGAGGAAATAGGTCGTGCCGGTGTCGGGAGAGAGCTTGAGTCGCGAAAAGCCTGCACGGAGCACCGCCGACGGCTTGGCATAGGCGAAGTCGCAGGCACAAAGCAGGCCGAGGCCGGCACCAGTCGCCGGACCATTCACGGCGGCAATCAGCAAGGGGCCGGCACTGACGAGCCGCTCGAGCGCGGCGTGTACGCGCGAAGCCAGATCGTTGAGAAGAGCGGCGAGGGCGCCTTCCTCCGCGGAAGATTCCAGTGCTGCTTTGAACGCGGAAACGTCTCCGCCTGAGCAGAAGACGCGGCCGTTGCCGATAATGATCAGCGCGTCGACATCGGAGCCCTCCTCGACACGCCGCGCGAGATCCTCAAGTGCTGTCGCCATGGCAGGGTTAATGCCATTCGCCGCTTCGGGCCGATTGAGGGTGGCGATGAGGATGCGTTCTTCCTGGCGGATCTCGATCGGGGCGCTGGTGTTCATGGGGACGCTCATTGCATCGGGACAAAATTGCCGTGGCGCATGCCGCCGTCGCAATCGAGGACTGTGCCCGTCACGTAGCGGGCCATCGGGCTGCAGAGAAATGCCACGGACCGCGCGATGTCTTCGACATCGCCGAACTTTCTGAGCGCCGTAGCGTCACGCACGAAGCGCTCGATCTCAGGGGTAGCAGAGAGGCGAGCCAGACCTTCGGTTCCGGCGATCGGGCCGGGCGAGACTGCATTGACGCGAACGCCGTGCGTCCCCCATTCCATTGCGAGGCATTTCACGAGCATGTCGATGCCTGCCTTCGCCGAGCAGGCATGTGCCTGATTGGCCATTGGTCTTTGTGCCTGAGGTGCGGTGATGGCGAGCAGCGCTGCGTCCTCGCGGCGCAGTAAGGGCAGGGCAGCCGAGAATACGTTGAAGGTTCCGATGAGATCGATTTCGATGACGGTCTTGAATGCGTTCGGTGACATCTTCTCGGCAGGAACGAAGAAATTGCCGGCAGCGGCGGCAATGACCACATCAATCTCCCCGCGGGTGCGCCTGATTTCCGTGAGACATTCAGTGATGCGAGGGGCGTCGCGAACATCGGCCGAGTAGCCGGCGGCGTCCGGTGCGATCTCGTAGATCGTCGAAAGCGCCGCGCTCAGCTTGTCCTGGTTGCGTCCGATGATCGAAATGCGGGCGCCGAGCGCCGCCAAGTGACGCGCGATACCGAGCCCAATTCCGGATGAACCTCCGGAGATCACGACGTTTCGGTCCCGGTAATCGAGGCTGATAGGGCTTTTGTCGGCTTGTTTATTGTTCAAAGCTCGTCCTCCGTGATGTGCGGCTACAGGGCGGCCGACCATATTCCTCCTGGCGAACGGCCTGGCCGGATGAGGAAATGCGTGCTGATGATTGCCGCTCTTGTTTTCATGCGACGCCGCGACGCGGCTCGTGCGATTCGCCGCTCAGGTTACGCATGATTGTGTCGTGACGCAAGTGTTTCCAAGGTGAATATAAGGCATGGCGAGTATTGCTAGACGATTCTGCGCTTCATGCTCGCGTATCTTGGAAATTATGTCTTGACGACATAATTTATTAACAGTATTTTCCTGATGGGTGGCAAAGCGTTGATCGTTGGCCTCACCTTTGAACCCCCCCCTGAAATGCAACTTGCAGAGACTGTAGACGATGCCTTACGAAGCGCCACGAAGTGCCGATGTGACTTTTATCGTCGACGGAAAGAGTTTCGAAGCGGATGCTGCCGAAGGTGACTCACTGATGGAGATTGCGGTCCGGCACGACGTGCCGGGCATCGTCGGCGAATGCGGCGGATCTTGTGCGTGCGGAACCTGTGAAGTTGTTGTTGCGGAAAGCTGGCGCACTGCGGCCGGCAGTGCAGACGATATGGAACTGGCAATGCTCGAAGCCAATGGCGCCATCAGAGACGGCGCCCGGCTCGCCTGTCAAATCCGCATGAGCCCACGGCTGAAGGGCATCGTCGTCTCTGTCGTATCGCGATAAGCGGGGCGATCAAGCCTTCTTTTTGCCGAGCAGCAGCGTTTCGACGTTTCCGCCTGCTCTGAAGGTCGCAACGAAGATATAGGCCAACGAATAGGTGCCACCCAGCAGCACCGCCAGCGCGCCGAGCGGAAGGCCGACGGCCAGGTTGCGCTCGCGATAGGTGATCCACGCGGCCATCAGCAGCAGATGAATCGAGAAATCTGCGTTGTATTGCGCGCGCCATGGATGCGCGAAATCCTCGAAGAAGACCTTGCCGCCCGGCGCAAGGCCCATGCTGTTCACCGCATGCACGCCGACCAGCAGGATGGTCATCCAGGCTACTGCGAGCACGACACGCAAGATCGTCATTGCCATCTCTCCCTGACTTCGGCTCAGCGGACACTATACCCGGTGCCGGCGTGAGCCGGCTCCGGCTCTATGGCTACATGCGGAACACGCCATACCGCGGATCGGCGATCGGCGCATTGAGCGCCGCGGAGATCGACATGCCGAGGGCGTTGCGGGTGTCGACCGGGTCGAGCATGCCGTCGTCCCAGATCTCGGAAGTCGTGTAGTACGCGCTCTGCTTGCGCTTGAACTCGCCGAGCACCGGATCGCGGATGGCGTCGATGTCGGCCTGGCTGAGCTTCTGGCCCTGCCTGGCGAGCTGGCGGATCTTGACGTCGGCGAGCGTGTTGGCGGCCTGCTCGGCGCCCATCACCGAGGTCTGCGACTGCGGCCAGCTGAACAG
>NZ_AXDW01000034.1 GCF_000474945.1 Solimonas soli DSM 21787
GCGACCTCCTCACCCAGCCCTCTCCTCCATGGGAGGAGAGGGCTCAAGCACGAATGAATTCCTGACGCGCTATTCCAGTCGCTCATGGCGGGCTCATTCGGAACCGACGCTCAGATCCTTGCTGTAGTGCACGTCGAGCAGATTATCGCGCCAGCCGCGCACGCGCGGACCGAGCAGATGCTTGGAAACGTACCAGTAGATCGGGATCGCCGGCATGGCATCGAGCGCGCGACGCTCGGCTTCTTCGAGCAAGGCGGCGCGGCGCGCCGGGTCGGTTTGACGCGCGGCGTCGGCGAGGAGCGCGTCGTACCGCGCATCGCGCCAGCCCATGTCATTGCGCCCGTTGTCGCTGGCCAGCACGTCGAGATAGGTCGAGGCGTCGTCGTAGTCACCCATCCAGGCGGCGCGGAAAATCTCCGTCTCGCGGCGCAGACGTCGCTTGGCGAGGAAGACTTTGTTCTCTTCGTTGATCAACGTCGCGTGCACGCCGAGCGTCTGCTTCCACATCGCCGCGACTACCGTGGCGATGCGCTTGTGATCATCATGCGTGTTGTAGCGCAGTTCCACCTGCAGGGGATTCTGCGCGGAATATCCGGCCGCCGCGTAAAGCCGGCGCGCCTCTGCGATGCGTCGCGGCATCGGCCATTCGGCCCAGTCGACGCGCTGCGCCTGATAGCCGGCGACGCCGGGCGGCACCCAGCCGTACGCGGGCTGGGCAAGGCCGTTCATGACCTTGCCGACGATCAGCTCGCGGTCGATGACCATCGCCAGCGCGCGACGCAGCGCGCGCGACTCGCCGAGCGGCGGCCGCGTCATGTTGATGCCGTAGAAGTAGCTGCCCAGATACGTGGCGACGTGCAGCTGCGCGCCGTAGCGCTCGCGCAGCTGCGGCGCCTGCACGAGCGGGATTTCCGACGTCACGTCAAGCTCGCCGGCGCGAAAGCGCTTGAGTTCGGACGCCACATCGTCGAACGGCAGATAGACGACGCCGTCGAGCCGCGTCCGTGCATCGTCCCAGTAGTGCGGATTGCGCACGAGGCTCAGCTGTGACTGCACGATCCACTGATCGAGACGAAACGCGCCGTTGCTGACCAGCCGGCCCGGGCGCGCGAATTCGCGGCCGTACTGCGCGAGGCTCGGACGATGGATCGGCGAGGCGGCCGGATGCGCGAGCAGGCTGAGGAAGTAAGGCGTCGGCTCGCGCAGCAGAATCTGCAGCCGCGTCGGCGACAGCGCCCAGACCGCGAGCATCTCCGGCGGCGCGCGCGCCGCCACGATCGCCGGCGCATTGGCGATCGGCGACAGCAGCTGCGCGTACGGCGCGCCGGTACGCGGATCGACGACACGGCGCAGGCCGGCGACGAAGTCGTCGGCCGTCAGCGCATCGCCGTTCGACCAGCGCAGGTTGTCGCGCAGATCGAAGGTGTAGCGACGACCGTCGGCGCTGAGCTGCCAGCCGCGTGCCGCGGCCGGCACGATGTGACCATCGTCGGCGATGCGGGTCAGGCCCTCGTAGAGGTCACGCGCCACATTCAATGCGCTGACGCTCGACGCACGCTGCGGATCGAGCGACTCGACTTCCGGGCCGTTGCCGATACGCAGGATGGCCGCTGCTGCGCCGCCCGACACCAGCAGCGCGATCAGCGCGACGACGATCGCCGCGACGCCCCGCATCAGTGCTCGGTCGCGCGCCGCGAGGCCAACGTCACCGCGATGACCGAGACCAGGATGATCGCCGTTCCGGCCGCCTGCATCGCGCTGAGTCGCTCGCCGAGCACCAGCCAGCCGAGCAGCACGGCGACCGCCGGATTGACGTAGGCGTACGTCGCCAGCTGTGCGGGCTTCACCTCATGCACCAGCCAGTAATAGGCACCGAAGGCAATGCAGGAGCCGAAGACCGCCAGATACAGCAGCGATCCGATCACCTCGGGCGTCCATTGCCAGCGTGACCGTTCGCCGACGGCCAGGCCGAGCACGAATTGCACGACTCCGGCGATCAGAATCTGCAAGGCCGCCGTCATCGGCGGCGCACAGCCGACCGGATAGCGGCGGGCGAATACCGAGCCGCCGGCCCAGAGCACAGGCGAGACGATGAGCAGGAGATACGCCGGCCACGGCGCGCTGCCCAGCCGCAAGCCGTCGCCGACCAGCACCGCAACCCCCAGGAAGCCCACCACCAGTCCCGCCAGCGTGCCGCGCCCGAGCCGCTCCCCCTTGGTCCCCAGCGTGCCGAAGCCCGCCATCCACAGTGCCGAGGTCGCCACGATCAGCGCCGCCTGATTCGACTGCACCCACTGTTCGGCCCAGGTCACCATGCCGTTGCCGCCGACCAGCATCAGCAGCGAGGTGAACCCGATGACCGCCCAATCGCGCCCCGCCGCCGGCAGACGCGCGCCGCGCAACCATGCGTAGCCCAACAGCAACGGCGCCGCGATCAGGAACCGCAGCGCCGCAAAGAGGATCGGCGGCGCATCGTGAACGCCGATGCGGATGGCTAGATAGGTCGAGCCCCAGACGAGGTAGACGATGGCGAAGGCCAATACTTTCCTACTGCTTGCGTAACTCCTCATCCATGAGACATGCATCGTTGGTCTGTGGCGTTGGTTGACACAATAGGCATGAAATTCCTCATTATCGCCACACTCATGCCGCGTCAGGCTCTGAGCGGCGCCCTCAGATAAATTTATTTTGATGATCCGACAAAAAACCCGCCTTGCGGCGGGTTTTTATTTGCTTTTTCAGAACGCGTATGAAGCAGTGAGGTAAAAGTATCGTCCCATCGCACTATAGAGCGCAGGATCATACCCAAGAAATGTAGCGGAATAATTGTTCGATCCCGAAGCGTATGGAGGCATCTTGTCGAGCACATTATCGACGCCAAGCGTGACTTTCAATCCACGCGCGAATGTCGGCGAGGCGCTGAGCTGGGCGTCGAACGTCGACACACTTCCAATTTCCCAGCCTTGTCCATACGAGTCGAGCCATTTCCCCACATAATTCCACCGCAGCATCGCGCCGTAGCTATTGTACGAGTAGTCAGCTTGGGCGTAGCCCTTCCAGCGTGGAAGTGCGAGGCCGAAGTCGTCGGTCCCCATGTAGTTCTTCTGAGGATTTGCTGCGTCGCCGTAAATGTATTTATACATATAGGTCGCATATGCCGATGTCTTCAGGCGACCCCAGCTTTTCGGCAGAATGTCCGCCATCCAATCGTAGCTGACGTCCAAGTCGAGCCCGCGCGTACGAAGCAGCGCCCCATTCAAGAATCCGTTGAAGATGTTGATGATCGGACCAGGATCGTTCGGAAAGCCAGGCTGCGGCGTCCCACGCTGTACCACAGCGGGATTGTTAGCGTCGATTAGGGTCTGCAGCGGCAGCGTCGTGATGACATTGTTAATTTTCACATCGAAGAAATTAACGCCCATGTTACCGCCGCGCACGGGTTCAATAACAAAGCCCGCGTAGATCGACTTAGACTCCTCCGGCTTCAGGGTGGGATTACCACCAACGGTGGTCTGATAGAGCCACGTCGTATCGCAGTAGTCAGCAGGTGCACCAGGGAGCGCACACCGCGCGGTGTCCGTATAGCCACTGGTGAACGATGTCGACTGGCCTGAGTACAGGTCGGCAAGCGACGGAGCGCGGAAGCCTTTGTCGATGCCGGCGCGCACGACAATCCAGTCCGCTGGTGTGATTTTCAGCGCGAACTTCGGCTTCGTGACGCCACCAAAATCGCTGTATTCCTCGTGCCGAGCCGCTACATCTAGTTCCAGATACTTGGTAATGGGTGCATCAATTTCGATGTATTCGCCAGTCAGCGCGCGGCTGCCGGATACCGGCGTGCCCGTGCTCAATGCCAGAATACCGCCACCTTGTTGCTGTGAGTCCGGTGCGTTCGAATAATCTTCGAAGCGACGCTCCAAGCCCACGGCCATCGAAACATTCTGACCGAGCAATTCAAATAGGGGGCCCGAGAACGTCATGTCGAAGCCCTTCGTGATCGACTGGCCTCGCGTCGCTAGCCGCGCGCGAATCGCGTTCAGAACATCCTGAGAATTATTCCCACCGTACGGGTTGAAATACGACTCCGGCGTACCGTCCGCATCGAGATCCAGGCCGGTCGTCAGCGCCTGAACCATCGCAGCTTTGTTGAGGTAGTTTGTACCGTAGTCCGTATTATCATCCGACGTGTAGTAACCAGCCAGCTCGTACGTCCACGAATACAAATTTCCCTTGAACCCGGTGACGTACTGATCCTGAAAATCCTGATACTCATCCAGGCGCGGTCCGAATTGAAGCCCCGCATATCGAATATCAACATCCTGGTACGCGATGTCAGTTTTATGCGCGGTATTGTAGGCGTCAATAAAGTTGTGCGTATTCGGATTATTGGCGCCACCAAAAATGTCCGGATCAATGGCCGTTGAAATGGGCGTCGGATAATAGCTCGTCTTCACCGAAGATTTGTTGATTAAGGCTTGAACAAATCCATCAAATGTGAAGTTATCGAACTTCAAGAACTGCCTGTCCACGCTGCCGAACAGCGAGAGCCGATTCTGCGGCGGCTCGAGCGGCGTATAGGCATTGCGGTTTGTGGTGCAAACGCCGGCAACGTTTTGCTGAGAGGCGTCGCAAAGACTGACCGGACCATCGACGCCCTCAAGAAAGACCGTCGGAGGGAATCCCACGCCGCTATTGAAATTCGGCCCCCCTTCGTAGCGCTGGTCTGAAGAGCGCGAAATATAGCGATCTTTAGATCGCACTCCATCATTGATGAAGTAATTGATAAAGAACAACGACGAATAGCCGTCTCCCGTCGAACCTTGGGTAAGAGAGACGCTCTTTTCCGCACCATCTCCACGCGAGCTCACACCATAGTGCGCGTCGACTGTCGTGCCATCGAAGTTCTTCTTGGTGATAACGTTGACCACACCGGCAACGGCATCGGAACCATAAATAGCCGATCCGCCGTTGTTGAGAATCTCGACACGCTCGATTGCGTTGACGGGAATGCTGTCGATATTGACTGCAGGCTCGATGTTGGCAGACGTCACGTTCGGACGACCATAAGGGGCTAACCGGCGCCCATTGAGCAACACCAACGAGTACTGTGATCCCAAACCACGAAGATTGATGTTGCTTGATCCAGCAGCGAACCCAAGCGTTTGACTTTGTCCGAGGCCATTAGCATTCGAAGTGATAACCTTCAAAAGATCGCTAAGGCTAGTTGCACCAGTGCTTTCGATTTGCTCGCGGCTAATCGTCGTTACTGGTGCGGTTGTTTCAGTGTCGGTACGCCGAATACGGGAGCCCGTAACGACGATCGTCTCGATGCTCTCGTTGCTCTGGCTACCCGACGCTGGCGGCGCAGGAGATGTCACCTCCTGGGCGCGTGCACCGTTGCTCATGGCGCCCGCTATGGCAATCGCAATGCCACTCAACGCAAATTGACTTACCAACGGCTTACGTTTCCCACTCGACGTCTTCGCCATTTTTCACTCCCAATGGACACTTCAAATTAATCGTATCGTCGCCCCCGAGGAAGCTCGTCCGACAGCTTCTTATGGCCCAGGGATGACTGCGTTTCGAGCCTATGCTTCGGCAGCAAACTGCGTCAAGAATCTGCAACCAAATTGGGTATTTTTCCTTGAACTATTCGGGCCATTCGGGTGTCGCGATGCATGCTTCCGTGGCGGTTGAAGCGCGAGGGGGGATCTGGCGGATCGCAATCGACCGCGCCAGGGCGCGAAATGCGGTCGATCGGGCCACGGCCGGTGCACTGGCCGACGCCCTGCGCGCTTTCGATGGCGATGAGCAGGCCATGGTCGCGGTCCTGGGCGCGCCGGGCCGTGACTTCTGTGCCGGGGCCGACCTCAGGGCCGTCGCCGACGGTGATGCGGCGCGCATGAACCGCCTCGAGCCGGACGGCGACGGGCCGATGGGGCCGACGCGCATGCGGCTGTCGAAGCCGGTCATTGCGATGATTTCCGGCTACTGCGTCGCCGGCGGTCTGGAGCTGGCGCTGTGGTGCGATCTGCGTGTCGCCGACACCACGGCGGTATTCGGCGTGTTCTGCCGGCGCTTCGGCGTGCCCTTGATCGACGGCGGCACCGTGCGCCTGCCGCGGCTGATCGGACAATCGCGGGCACTCGACATGATCCTCACCGGCCGCGAAGTCCGCGCCGAGGAGGCGTATCAATGGGGCCTGATCAATCGCCTCGTCGCGCCGGCGGAGCTCGAAACGGAGACGCTGCGACTGGCGGAGCAGATCGCCGCCTTCCCGCAGACCTGCCTGCGCAACGATCGGCGTTCAGCCTGCGAGCAATGGTCTCTGCCGGAAGCGGAAGCGCTGCGCAATGAGTTCGCGCTCGGCATGCAGACGCTGCGATCGGGCGAGGCCGTCGCCGGCGCGCGGCGCTTTACCTCCGGCGAGGGTCGGCACGGCAGCTTCGAGGACCGCTGAGTCGCCAAACGTTCGCGGTTCAAAGGGCCGCAAGACCCGCCGCCTGCGCCGGGCAGCGGACGGCGGGAAACGGTGGTTTCAGCCGGACATCGGTGCGCGCTTACGCACCCTTCTTGACGAGCAGCCACAGCTGGGCGATGTCGCCCGCGCCTTCGCCGCCCGAAACACTGCGCAGCGTCTGCTGCGCCTCGGCCGTCCTGCCGGCGAGGAGCTGCGCGTAGCCAAGATGGAGCTTGGCGTCTTCCGGCTTCTTCAGTCCGCCCTTGGCGATACCCTGCTGGATCAGCGCAACGCCCTTGTCGTACTGGCCATAGCCGACGTAGTTCAGACCGGTGGCGACCAAGCCGTCGCCGCTGGCCAGCGCCGCCGCGGCCTTTTCGCCAGCGGCCAGCGAGGCCTTGTCGGCGCTGAGCTTGCTCGCCGTGGAGTCCATCAGCTGCTTTTGCGTCGGCGAGCCGGTCAGCACTCCCGCCGCCTTGCCGCGATCGAGATACTGCTGCGCTTCGCCGGGGAAGCCGGCGCGCAAGGCCAGATCGGCGGCGCTTTCGTAATCGCCGGCGCCTTCCATGGAGTCCGTGGCGAGCTTCAGGCGGTAGAGATCCAGATCAAGGCGGTTTGCGTAGCCCGGCTTGCCGGCCGTGCGGGCGATCAGATCCAGCCAGTACTTCTTTTCCGGATACGACGCCACCAGCTTCTTGAGCGCGTCGAGGTAGCCGGCGCTGTCGTTCAGCTTGATGGCGCACGAAGCCAGCAGTTCGAGCTGCATCTTGGTCGGCGTCTGTCCTGCGGCTTCGGCCTTGGCGACCGTGGCTTTCAGCTCCTTCTGCGCACCGGCGAAATCATTCGACAGATACAGCGCCGGCGCGAGCACACCCAAGATCTGGGGATCGTTGCCGCCCGCCGCCTGATACGCCTTGAGATACTCGACTGCCTTCGGATAGTTCTTGATGTTGTAAGCGGTCTGCGCAACGGGCCCGAGCAGCTTGAGCTTGTCTTCCTGCGGCATCAATCCGGATGCCAGGGCGACGTCGAAGGCCTGCACGACACCGGCATTGTCGCCCGCACCGCTGGCGGCGGCGATCTTCATGCGCGCGGCCGTATAGCTCTCGAACGGCGTCAAGCCCGGGATCTGTTCGGCTTCGCCGATCTTGGCAAGCGCCGTCCGGTAGTCCTTGCTCGTCAGTGCCTTCTGCGCTTCCTGCAGCGGCTTGCCGACTTCGGGCCGTAGGGACTGTTGCTTGTCGGCCGCGTGAACCGAGGCGGCGGCGAGCGCCAGCGACAAGCCGGCAAGAAAGGAGCGGAGAGGAGCGCGCATCGGTTCTGACCCTATAACACCCGGAAGTGTGAGCTTCCGGGCTGAGCGTTACATGAACTGCAAGCCTTACATCAGCTGTTCGTTGCCGACGATGCCGATGTTGGTGACGCCGAGACGCTGTGCGTCGGCGAGCGCCGCGGCGACGTACTTGTACTCGACCAGCCGGTTCGGCCGGATGTGAAACTCCGGCTGCTGATCTTCCTTGGCCGCCTGCTGGAAGCGGTACTTCATCACGTCGCGGCTGATCGCCTCGCCGTTCCAGATGTACGTGCCGTCGAAGTCGATCTCCAGTTCCACGGACGGCGGCGGCGGTGCGTCCGTCGCCGGCGGCGTCGCCTGCGGCATGTCCAGCTTCACCGCGTGCGTCTGCACCGGGATCGTGATGATCAGCATGATCAAG
>NZ_AXDW01000035.1 GCF_000474945.1 Solimonas soli DSM 21787
CGACGCCGTTTCCTCCAGGCTCGCCGCCTGCTGCTCGGTCCGCGACGACAGGTCCGAGTTCCCCGCCGCAATCTCCCGCGCCGCCGTGTTGATGGCCGCCGCGGCCTGCTGGATCTGCTGCACGATCTGCGCGAGCTGGCGCACGGTCGCGTTGGCGCTGTCCTTCATGCGCGCGAAGGCGCCTTCGAAATCCTGCTCGATCGTGCGGTTCAGGTCGCCTTCGGCGAGCGCGCCGAGCACGGCTTCGACTTCCCGGAGACTGCCGTCGCTGACATCCATCAGGCGGTTCAGGTCGACGATCATGTTGCGGAACTCGAACTGGAAGCGCTCCGCGTCGCCGCGCACGCTGAAATCGCCGCGCGCCGCGGCGGCGGTGAGCAGCTTGATCTGTTCGTTGATGCTCCGCAGATTCTGCTTGGCGGTGTCCATGGCCTGCGTCAGCACCGCCTTCTTGCCGGGCAGGCGGTCCATGTCGACCGACAGGTCGCCGACCGCGTAGCGCGAGATCACCTCGGCCAGGCGCAGCTTCACGGCGATGTGCGCGGCGACCAGCTCGTTGAGCTGGGTCGCGATCTGCGCGTAGGTGCCCGGGAACGCCTGCGCATCCATGCGGTAGTCGAGATCGCCCAGCTCGTGCTGGCGCGCCATTTCCTGCTGCGCGGCCGAGAAGCGCCGCAGCATTTCTGCCATCGAGCGCATCGCCTCGAGCAGCTGGCCGGCCTCGTCGCGGCTGTCGGCGCGCACCTGCACATCGAAATCGCCTTCGGCGACCGCCCTGGCGGCGGCCACGGCCTGGCGCAGCGGGCGCGTGATCGAGCGGCTGATCAGCCAGCCGCCGCCGATGCTGAGCATCAGCACGGCGATGACGCCGACGGCGATCATCACGACCGAGCGCTGCAGGCCGGCGGAGGATTGCACGCCGAGCGCATCGAGCGCCGCCGAATTGAAGTCGAGGTCCTTGTCGATCGCCTCGGCCGTCGCGCGGCGCGCCGCCTTCAGCTCGCCGTTCAGCAGGGCGGCGGCTTCCTTGAAACGCCGGTTCTCGACGTGCTCGCGCAGGGCGTCGTCGAGCGCGAAGTAATTCCTTCGCTGCGCGTCGACGGCGGCACTCAGCTGCGCCTCCTCCTCGCCGCGGGCCGTCGATCTGTAGGCCGCGAAGGCGTCGTCGAACTGCGTGCGCGTCTTGCCGAGCCGGGCGATGTAGTCGTCGCGCAGCTGCGCGTCATTGCCGGCGCCGACGAGCTGGATCTGATAGATGCGGTACTCGGAGAGCGCCGTGCGCATGTTCATCAGCTTCTGCACCGCCGGCACCCAGTTGGTCAGCAGGCTTTGCACCTGATGCTCGGAGGCGACGAGGCGGTACAGCGAGAAGCCGCCCAGCGCGACGGTGAAGGTCGAAGCGATCAGGCAGGCCAGCAGGAGCTTCGTGGCGATCGGCAGATTCTTGATGAGCTTCATGTTGTGGATCCGGTGAGGCGCGACGGCGCCGGCCCGCGGCCGGCGAACGCAACGCTGCTTGTCCATGCGCAGCGGCATCGTGCTGCGCTCCTCGCCCGATAGCGGCGGGCGCCGGTGCTTCTGAACGTCCCGCGGTGACGGCCGGCGGTCCGCGGCGCGGCTCAGGCGGCCTGCGCGGCGGCTTCGCCGATCAGGCCGATGTCGGCCGAGCTCAGCAGCTTCTCGATGTCGACCAGGATCAGCATGCGCTCGTCGCGCGTGCCAAGGCCGGTGATGAAGCG
This sequence comes from Solimonas soli DSM 21787, assembly GCF_000474945.1. Classification (GTDB taxonomy): domain Bacteria; phylum Pseudomonadota; class Gammaproteobacteria; order Nevskiales; family Nevskiaceae; genus Solimonas; species Solimonas soli. Next base: position 1,740 of record NZ_AXDW01000035.1, read on the forward strand.
CGTGTCGATCGCGCTGCCGAACTCGGGCGCCGGGCGGATGTCGCCGGCCGCCAGTTCGACGACGTCCGACACGCCGTCGACGACCATGCCGACGATGCGCTTGCCGACATTGAGGATCACCATCACCGTGAATTCGTCGTAGCGCACGTCGGCGAGACGGAACTTCAGGCGCAGATCGACGACCGGCACGATGGTGCCGCGCAGATTGATCACGCCCTTCATGAAGTCGGGCGCGCCGGGCATGCGCGTGACGGTGTCGTAGCCGCGGATCTCCTGGACCTTGAGGATGTCGACGCCGTACTCCTCGCCGCCGAGCGTGAAGGTGAGGAACTCGCGGACGATGTCGGCGGCGGCTCCGGCGGGATGGGCGTTGACGGCTTCCATGGTGAAGGCTCCGGTCAGGCAGCGGCGGCGCGCGTGGCGATGCGCACGATCTCGCCGACGTCGGCGATCAGTGCGACACGGCCGTCGCCGAGGATGGTCGCGCCCGAGATGCCCGGCACGCGCTTGTAATGGGTCTCGAGGCTCTTGATGACGACCTGCTGCTGGCCGACCAGCGCGTCGACCAGCAGGGCCACCTTGCGCCGCTCGGCCTCGACGATGACGAGGATCGCCTCGTGCGCCGCCCTCGGCCGCGCCGGCAGCGAGAACCAGTCGTGCAGCGCGACCAGCGGCAGGTATTCGTCGCGCACGCGCGCCACCTGGCCCTGGCCGGCGACGCGCTTGATCTGCGCCTCCTGCGGCTGCAGCGATTCGATGATGCTCGGCAGCGGCAGGATGAAGATGTCGTCGCCGACGGCGACCGACATGCCGTCGACGATCGCCAGCGTCAGCGGCAGGCGGATCGTCACCGTCATGCCGTGGCCGGCTCGCGAGGCCAGCTCGACGCGGCCGCCGAGCGATTCGATGTTGCGCTTGACGACATCCATGCCGACGCCGCGGCCGGACACGTCGGTGACCTGCGCGGCGGTCGAGAAGCCGGGCGCGAAGATCAGCTGCCAGACGTCGCCGTCGCTCATCGACGACGCCTCGCAGGCGATGCCGCGCTCGCCCGCCTTGGCGAGGATGCGCGCGCGATCGAGGCCGGCGCCGTCGTCGGCGACCTCGATGACGATGTGGCCGCCCTGGTGCGACGCGCGCAGGCTCAGCGTGCCCACCGCGTCCTTGCCGGCACGCCGGCGCGCCTCGGCGGTCTCGATGCCGTGATCGAGGCTGTTGCGCACCAGGTGCGTGAGCGGATCGGCGATCTTCTCGATCACGCTCTTGTCGAGTTCTGTGCTCTCGCCGAAGGTCCGCAGGCGTACCTGCTTGCCGAGGCGCGCGGCGAGGTCGTGCACCACGCGCGGGAAGCGCGAGAACACCGCCTCGACCGGCAGCATGCGCGTCGACATCACCGCGTCCTGCAGATGGCGCGTGTGGCGGTCGAGCTGCGCGAGGCCCTGCAACAGCGCCTCGGCGACGGCCGGATCGAGGCGCGTGGCCTGCTGCTGAAGCATGGCCTGGGTGATCACCAGTTCGCCGACCAGGTCGATCATCGCGTCGATCTTCGCCGTCGACACGCGGATCGACGCACCGTCGCCGCGCGCCGCCTCGCCACGCGCCGCTTCGGCGCGCGCGGCGGCGCTCGCGGGCGCGGGCGGCGGCGCCTCGGCGACGGCGGGCGGCGGCACGGTCGCGGCGAGCGGCGCGATGTCCAGCGTGCACTCGTCCTCGACCCAGGCGAACAGCTCGACGATCGCCTCGCGCGTCACGTCGCCGCGCAGGACGATGTCCCAGGACAGGTGGCAGCTCTCGGCGTCGAGCGCGGCGAAGCGCGGCAGCGCGGCGTCGCGCACGCGCACCTCGATCGCGCCGAGCGCGGCCAGCTCGCGCAGGATGCGCAGCGGATCGTTGCCGCTGGCGAACAGGCTGGCGTGCGGCGCGAAGACGATGCGCCAGCCGCCGGCCTGGTCGGCGGCCGCCGCTTGGGCGGGCGCCGCGGCCGGCGCGGCGGCGCCGCGCAGGCAGGCTTCGAGTTCGGCGTGGATGGCGTCGGCCGGCGCGCGATCGGCGGCCTGTTCGTCGCGCGCGGCGATGAGCAGCTGGCGCAGCGCATCGCTGGCGCGCAGCAGCAGATCGATGTCGGCCGCGCTCGGCGCGCGACGGCCGGCGCGCATCTCGTCGAGCAGCGCCTCCAGCACATGCGTGTAGTCGCTGATGTCGGAGAAGCCGAAGGTGCCGGCGCCGCCCTTGATCGAGTGCGCGGCGCGGAAGATGCCGTTCAGCGTCTCGGCATCCGGGCATGCCGGATCGAGCCGCAGCAGCGCCGCCTCCATCGTGTCCAGGCCTTCGAAGCTCTCCTCGAAGAAGGCGCGATGAAAACGCTTGAGATCGATGCCGGCCATGTCGGGGCCCGCCCTCAGCCGAGCACGCGCTGCACGGTGGCGATCAGCTGCTCCGGATTGAAAGGCTTCACCAGCCAGCCGGTCGCGCCGGCCGCCTTGCCTTCCTGCTTCTTCTCCGGACCCGACTCGGTGGTCAGCATCAGCAGCGGCGTGAACTTGTAGTTCGACAGCTGGCGCAGCTGGCGCACCAGGCTGATGCCGTCCATGCGCGGCATGTTGACGTCGCAGAGCACCAGCTTGAACGGCTCGCGCTGCGCCATCTCGTAGGCTTCCTGGCCGTCGGCGGCCTCGGCGACTTCGAAACCGGCGTCACGCAGGGTGAACGCCACCATCTGGCGCATCGACGCCGAATCGTCGACCGCGAGTATGCGCACCTGGCTCATGCCGGCGCTCCTTTGAAGTTGAGCAGGGATTCGAGACCGGCGATGCGCACCGCGTCGGCGAACGCGGCGCTGGCGCCGCCCCAGCCGGTGACGCGACCGGCGTCGCGGCGCTCGCGGCAGAACGCCGCGAGCAGCTGCAGCGCGCCGGCGTGCAGGCGCGTGCTGTCGCCGGCGTCGAGCGTCAGCGCCTCGGCCTCGAGCTGCGCCGCGAGCGCATCGCGCAGCGCGCCGACGTGCTCGATGCCGAGATCGGCCGGCAGGCGCAGCACGGGCGCGGCCGGCGCGTCGGTACGGTGGGGAGCGGAGGAGGACATGGGTGCGTGGGCGGACCGATTCAGTACGTCGTTGCAGGAGCTAGCGGCACGGTGGCGGGGCTTCTTTAGCCTCAGAACTCGTTCCACTGCTCGTCGCTGCGCGCCTTCGCCGGCGCAGCGCCGCCGCGCTTGGCCGCGCCCGGCCGCGCCGCCGACGAAGGCGGCCGGATCGGCTTGGCCGCGCGCTGGGCGGCCTCGCCTTGTGCAGGCGTCGCGGCTTCCGTCAGCCTGAAGCGCGCGACCGAGGCGGCGAGGCCCGAGGCCTGTTCCTCCAGAGAACGCGCCGAGGCCGAGGCTTCCTCCACCAGCGCCGCGTTCTGCTGCGTCACTTCGTCCATCTGCGTGATCGTCTGGTTCACCTGCTCGATGCCCTGGCTCTGCTCCTGCGACGCCGCCGTGATCTCGCCCATGATGTCCGTCACCCGCTTCACGCTGCCGACGATCTCGTCCATCGTCCGCCCCGCCTGCTCCACCAGCTTGGCGCCGGTGCCGACCCGATCGCTCGAATCGACGATCAACGCCTTGATCTCCTTGGCCGCCGAGGCGCTGCGCTGCGCCAGGTTGCGCACCTCGCTCGCCACCACCGCGAAGCCCCGGCCCTGTTCCCCCGCGCGCGCCGCTTCCACCGCCGCGTTCAGGGCGAGAATGTTGGTCTGGAAGGCGATGCCGTCGATCACGCCGATGATGTCGGCGATCTTCTTGCTCGCCTCCGAGATCGACGCCATCGTCGTCACCACTTCCGCCACCACCGCGCCGCCCTTCACCGCCACGTCCGAGGCGCCGATCGCCAGCTGGTTCGCCTGCCGCGCGTTCTCGGCGTTCTGCTTCACCGTCGAGGTCAGCTCTTCCATCGACGACGCCGTTTCCTCCAGGCTCGCCGCCTGCTGCTCGGTCCGCGACGACAGGTCCGAGTTCCCCGCCGCAATCTCCCGCGCCGCCGTGTTGATGG
>NZ_AXDW01000036.1 GCF_000474945.1 Solimonas soli DSM 21787
CTGTCATCACCGCTTCCCCTCCGCCCGCCTGCGGGGGGAGGGGCCAGGGGAGGTGGGTACCGGATCGGGCACCGCGGCGAGCGATGCCCTCCTCACCCGACCCTCTCCTCCCCGTGGAAGGAGAGGGCTCGAAGCCGCGCGCCGCACTGTCATCACCGCTTCCCCTCCGCCCGCCTGCGGGGGGAGGGGCCAGGGGAGGTGGGTGCCGGATCGGGCACCGCGGCGAGCGATGCCCTCCTCACCCAAGCCTCTCCTCCCGGCGGGAGGAGAGGGCTCGAAGCCGCGCCGCACTTTCATCACCGCTTCCCCTCCGCCCGCCTGCGGGGGGAGGGGCCGGGGGAGGTGGGCGCCGGATCGGGCACCGCGGCGAGCGATGCCCTCCTCACCCGACCCTCTCCTCCCCGTGGGAGGAGAGGGCTCGAAGCCGTGCGCCGCACTGTCATCACCGCTTCCCCTCCGCCCGCCTGCGGGGGGAGGGGCCAGGGGAGGTGGGCGCCGGATCGGGCACCGCGGTGAGCGTGCCCTCCTCACCAAGCCTCGCCTCCCGGCGGAAGAAGGGCGCTCGAAGCCGCGCCTACGGCTTTCGCTTCCACAAGGTCGTATTCGCAATCCCCGCGGCCTCGGCATCGAACACCGGCTCGGCGCGGCCGGCCTTCTTCTGCGCCTCGTAGTCCTTCAGCGCGATGAGTGCCGGCTTCTGCAGGATGAGGATGGCGATGACGTTGAGCCAGGCCATCAGGCCGACGCCGATGTCGCCGAGCGCCCAGGCCTGCTGTGCGTTGCGGAAAGCGCCGAAGATCACCATGGCGACGATGCCGATGCGCAGCAGCAGCACCGGCAGCGGCCGATGGCGGTCGCCGTTGACGTAGGAGAGATTGGTTTCGGCCATGTAGTAGTAGGCCATGATGGTGGTGAAGGCGAAGAAGAACAGCGCCAGCGCGACGAAGCCCGAACCCCAGCCGGGCAGTACCGATTCCACCGCCGCCTGCGCGAAGCCCGGGCCTTCCTCGATGCCCGGCACGCCTTCGTACAGCGCCGCGCCGCCGCCCGGCGCGTGCACGTTGTACTTGCCGGTGGCGAGGATCAGGAAGGCGGTCGAGGTGCAGACCAGCATGGTGTCGAAGTAGATGGCGAAGGCCTGCACGTAGCCCTGCTTGGCGGGGTGCGAGACTTCCGCCGCCGCCGCCGCGTGCGGGCCGGTGCCCTGGCCGGCTTCGTTGGCGTACACGCCGCGCTTGACGCCCCATTCGACGGCGAGGCCGAACATCGCGCCGAAGGCCGCATGGGCGCCGAAGGCGCTGCGGAAGATGATCGAGAACATCTCCGGTACGCGGCCGGCGTTGAGCAGCATCACGGTGATCGCCATCAGGATGAAACCGCCGGCCATGAACGGCACGATGATTTCGGCGAAGGTGGCGATGCGCTTCACGCCGCCGAAGATGATCACCGCCAGCAGGATCGACACGACGATGCCGACGCCGAGCTTGAAGGTGTCGCGCGCCGGCAGGCCGAGCCACTGGCCGTCCATGGCGCCGCACAGCGGGCCGCCGGCGCAGACATTGGCGGCGCTGTCGGCGATCGCGTTGGCCTGCACGCCGGGCATCAGGAAGCCGGTGGCGACGATGGTGGCGATCGCGAAGGTCATCGCGTACCACTTCAGGCCCATGGCCTTCTCGATGTAGTAGGCGGGGCCGCCGCGGTAGCGGCCGTCGGCGTCCTTGACCTTGTAGATCTGCGCCAGCGTCGATTCGATGTAAGAGGTCGAGGCGCCGAGAAAGCCCATGACCCACATCCAGAAGATCGAGCCGGGGCCGCCGACCGCGATCGCGGTGGCGACGCCGGCGATGTTGCCGATGCCGATGCGCCCCGACAGCGACATCGCCAGTGCCTGGAAGGACGACACGCCGGCCTCTGAGCTCTGGCCCTTGACCGTCAGGCGCAGCATCTCAGGCAGGCCGCGCAGCTGCATGAAGCGCGTGCGGATCGAGAAATAGAGTCCGGCGCCGAGACAGAGCGCAATGAGCGCGCGGCTCCAGATGAGGTTGTCGATTGCGCCAATGAGGGCATCCACGATCGAAGTCTCCGGTGACGCGGCGCGTCGGCGCCGCCGAGGGTCATGGCGTTCGGCAAGCAAGAATCGGGACGGTCCGGCGCCGGGCGACGGCGCGGCGGATGAGAACGGCGGCTCAGGCGTAGCAGGGCGCGATCTCGCGCACCTCGACCGTCGCCCAGGCCGCGGCCGGGCAACTCTCGGCGATCGCCAGCGCTTCGGCGCGGCTCGCGCAGCTCAGCAGGAAGAAGCCGCCGACCATTTCCTTGGCCTCGGCGAACGGGCCGTCGCGCACCACGGCCTTGCCGGCGCGCACCTGCACGCGCTGGCCGTCGCGGTCCGAGCGCAGCGATTCGCTGGCCTGCAGCACGCCGCGCGCCTTCAGGCTCTCGCCCCAGCGCACCATCTGCGCGTAGGCATCCTCGCCTTCCTGCGGGCTGCGTGCTTCGCGCTGGCCGCGCGGCTCGACGATGAGCAGCAGGTACGACATGGCATCTCCTCGTGTGATCAGGGCGCGGCCGGCGGCGCGACGCCGAGCAGCTGTCGCGCGGCGGTGGCGACGCGCTGCGGCGTCAGGCCGCGCATGCAGTCGTAGCGGCCTTCGCAGGTCGGCCTGCGACGGCAGGGGGCGCAAGGCAGGGCATCGTACATCACCAGCAGCGGCGACTCGGCGCCCTTCGTGTACGGACAGGTCGAGCCGAACAGGGCGATGGTCGGCGTGCGCACGGCGATGCCGATGTGCGTGAGCCCGGTGTCGACGCCGATCACCAGCCGTGCCTGCGCGAGCCAGGCCGGCAGCTCGGCGAAGCGCGTCTGGCCGGTCAGATCGATCAGCGGCACCGGCGTCGCCGCGGCGATGCGCGCGGCGGCTTCGGCGTCGCCCGGTCCGCCGAACAGCACGCAAGGGCCGACCCCGGCGTCGTGCAGACGCTGCACCAGCTGCGGCCAGTGGTCCTCGATCCAGTGCTTCTGCGGCCGCGTGGTGAACGGACACAGGGCGACGAAGCCGTCGGCGATGCCGAGTTCGGCGCGCCGGGCGGCGACCGCCGCGCGCCTGGCGTCGCCGACGACGAGATGCGGCGGGCCGGCGCGCAGGCCGCTGACGCGTGCCGCGAAATAGCGGTACTCGGAGGCGATGTCGGCGATGTCGCCGCCCTTGTCGAGCAGATGCCGCATCAGGAAGGCGCCGGGTTCCTTCGAGCGGAAGCCGACGCGCGTGCCGCCGGCCAGCCAGGCGACGAGCCGCGACTTGAACAGGCCCTGCACCTCGAAGGTCCAGTCGAAGCGCCGCGCGCGCAGTTCGCGGCGCAGGCGCCACAAGGCGGCCGGCGACTGCAACACCTCGGCCGGCGCGCGGATCAGCTCATCGACGCGCGGATCGCCGTCGAGGATGCCGGCGAAGCCGCCCTGCGCGAGCCAGGCGATGTGCGCGCGCGGCCAGCGCCGGCGCAACGCGTCGAGCATCGAGCTGGCGAAGACGATGTCGCCGAGCGCCGACAGCCGCACGATCAGGATGCGCGGTGCATCGGCGTCGGCGGCGGGCAGGACGAGGGCGGGATCGGACACGACGGTCGAAGCGGGCGATGAGGTGCGCATGCTGCGGCGCGGCGACGGCGCGCGCAAGGGTCGAATCCGAGGTGCCGGCGGCAGCCCTTATAATGCGCGCCTTCGATTTTCAGCGACCCTTCCGAGGCAGGCTCACGATGACTTCCTTTGCCGACCGCGACGGCTATATCTGGTACGACGGCGAACTCAAGCCCTGGCGCGACTGCCAGACCCATGTGCTGACCTACACGCTGCATTACGGCGTCGGCTGCTTCGAGGGCGTGCGCGCGTACAAGACGCCGAAGGGCACGGCGATCTTCCGTCTCGACGAGCACACGCGGCGCCTGATGAACTCGGCGAAGATCCTCGGCATGAAGATGCCGTGGAGCCTCGAGCAGCTCAACGAGGCGCAGAAGGAAGTGCTGCGCGCCAACAAGCTCGAGTCGGCCTACATCCGGCCGATGGTGTTCTACGGCAGCGAAGGCATGGGCCTGCGCGCGACCGGCCTCAACACGCACGTCATCGTCGCCGCCTGGACCTGGGGCGCGTATCTCGGCGCGGACAACATGGAGCGTGGCATCCGCATCAAGACCAGCTCCTTCCAGCGTCAGCATGTCAATGCCTCGCTGTGCCGCGCCAAGGCCAATGCCAACTACCTGGTGTCGTCGATAGCGCTCAACGAAGTGCTGCGCGACGGCTACGACGAGGCGCTGATGCTCGACACCGAAGGCTTCGTCGCCGAAGGCAGCGCCGAGAACATCTTCGTCATCAGCAACGGCGTCATCAGCACCCCGGACGTCACCAGCGCGCTCGACGGCATCACGCGGCGCACGGTGATCCAGCTCGCGCAGGATCTCGGCTACAAGGTCGTCGAGCGCCGCATCACGCGCGACGAGGTCTACATCAGCGACGAGGCCTTCTTCACCGGCACCGCCGCCGAAGTGACGCCGATCCGCGAAATCGACAATCGCCCGATCGGCGAAGGCCGCCGCGGTCCGATCACCGCCAGGCTGCAGGCCGCGTATCTGGCGCTGGTCAACGGCACCAGCGGCAGCTACCCGGAATGGCTGGCGCACATCTGAAGCTTCGCAGCGCTTCCCCACCGCGCCGCGGGAGGAGAGGCTCGAAGCCGTGCGCCGTACTTTCATCGCCGTTCCCCTCCGCCCGCCTGCGGGGGGAGGGGCCAGGGG
>NZ_AXDW01000037.1 GCF_000474945.1 Solimonas soli DSM 21787
TATCAGCGTGAGCAACCGTCGAGCGTGCTGGCTGCGCCGCCTTCAGAAGATTCGGAAATCCCAATGAACTGAAAACAGCAAAAGCTTCATCTCTCATTCTTGACGGCGGAAGTCATATCAACGCCCCGCTTCAGCCGCCGGCCCGCCGAAGCGCAGCGGAGGCGGGACGGTCGGCTGGAAGCGATGGTTGGGTGTGCACCTACCGATAAGGATCGTTGTAGTCGTAAGTGCCGTTCCCGTTACGGTCAAGGTACGGGTTGTAGCTGGGATTGGATTTGTTGTACTGCGGCCGCGAGCTGAACTCGTCTCGTTGCGTGCCGCCCATGGACTGGGATGACGGGTTGTTGTAGCGGTACTGGTCCGGGGACGCGCGATAGTGCCCCTGAACATACGTGCCGTCTTTACGGGTGTAACCGTCGACCCATTCACCGGCCTGCACTGCCTGAGCTGCGGACACCGCCACCAAGACAAAAAGTAATTTGCGCATTGCTTTACTCCCAAGAGAAAGAAAGGTAGACAACTCGATGCTACTTGCTCCAGTGCCCCTGAACCCAGATCCACTGATGAGAATCGTAATCCCATCGCCAGTGAGCCCGGACCCACTTTGTTGCGCCAAGGGGGCGAAGCGTTTGGAGATTCTGAAGTCGGTCAGGTGGCTTCGGCGGGCGAGGCGGACGAAAGGCACCATTTCTACGGTTTGCGGCCATGATCAACTACTCCTTCTTGCACACCCAACGCCCCGGTTCACCCGCGGCCCGGCTGGAGCGGCAAAGCCGCGGAGGCCGGGACGTCGGGTGGAACCGATGGTTGGACCCCGGCACGCTACTTCTCCGATGGAGGCGGAACAACTGGCCACTGACCTGGAACGTTGTAGCGGTCCTTTGCGGCGATGGTGTATTCCTGCTTTGCCGGGCGGAAGTAGTTGTTGTCTGGACTCTCTGTGCATTCAAGCACGGCGAGCCCTTGTGAAGGCGTTATGCGCAACGTGCAGTTGATATACACGCCCCGTGGGTTGATGCGCTTTGCAACCATGGCATCTTCTTCCCATGACTCAATGGAGTATTGAATGGTGAGGGCTGTCAGCAGTGGGGCGCCCGCCCCGATTTGCTTCACCGTTGCTTGTGACTCAATACATTCCAACGACGCGCGCCCACAGGAAATCGCCGTGGCATTTTGTGTGGGGATGCGAGGCGATTCGTACTCGGATGTCGGCAACCAACTTCCGCGAATATCAATGTACTGATCCTTCTCAGCTCCAACCGACTTCAGCAAGCTGTTGCTTCCGACGCGCACGACGGCTCCAGCCGGCTCAGCAGAGGCGGCAATGCACGAGTAAAAAGCGAGCCCAAGCGCGAAGTTCTTACGAACGTTCACGATCCTCTCCTGAGGGGTCCAACGCCGCGTTAAGCCGCCGGCCGCGCCGGAGCGCAGCGGAGGCGTGGACGGTCGGGCTTGAACAGCATGTTGGGTGTGCTGCCCGATGAAACTCACGAAAGCCTCCGCTTTGTGATGGTGACGAGCGACGCCAGATGCACAGAGCTTTACCGAAGCCCGTGCCGCCAGCAAGAGCGATGCGCCTTCAAAACGAGAACCGCGCCACGCCGAAGCTTGAAGCCGATGAAACCCCGTGAGGCTTGAAGCCGCAGATGCGCCAGAACGGTGAAGAAGGAACTGCGCGTTCACGTGGCTCCGAACTCACCAGTGAAAACTACCGCCGCAGCGACACCCAACGCCTGAATTAAGCCGTGCCGCGAAGCGGCATCGGCTTGAATGAATTGTTAGGGGGCGCGCGCCCGGGATGCTTGCTCATTGAGTGCTCGTACCAGATCCGGTGTGAGTTCTGTTGGATTGCTGCCGCGTGACAGGATTTTACCGATTAGGGCCTTGACCAGATCGGGCCTGTCTGCCTCTGGAGCGTGCGCGACAAGCCCCCACGCAAAGAACATGTCTTGGTTTTGCACAAGCTCCCCATAGAACACGTTAAGTTGCTTAAGATTTTTGTTGTAGAGATAGAAAAAGCCAGCGCTAATGAATTGAGTGAGCACGCCGGCGCCAGTTGTTGTAATGGCAACAGCAGAACTGAATCCACTAAGTGCAAGAGAAACGCCGACAACTAGCACAACCAAGCCAACAATTAGAGCAACGAGACTGGCCCAGAAGCTCTAAGCAACGTGCATCTGATTGGTCTTGTAGTACGAGTTAACGTATTCGGTGATCGCCTTGGCATCCATAGCGCCCCCTAACGCCAGCTTAAGCCGCGGCCACGCCGCCGAGCGAGCTTTCCGGAAGAGCAAAAGGCG
>NZ_AXDW01000038.1 GCF_000474945.1 Solimonas soli DSM 21787
GCTTGCTCGCTCCTGCGGCTCTGGCAACTCGCTAACCCGCGTTACGGCCTTCGCGGAGGTCAGCGCCTCTGACTGCGGAAGGCATACTGTCTAGCCATCAACAAGGAGTCAGCTCATGCGCGTCACGAAGGGCGGAACTGACATGTGGTGTCCCGGCTGCAAGCAAATAGCCACTTGCAAGGCGGTGCCGGCCGCACAGGTCACATTCGACGCAGCCGACTACGGTCAACGAAAATACTACGCGACTCACTCTGACATTCAGTTCTTCCAGCGTGGTCGCGAGTGCCTGTCTTGTGGGCATGAATTCGTCTCCGCTGAAGTTGATTCCGGATTCCTCGAGGAGCTCATTGAACTTCGAAACGCCCTCAGCACGATCAAGAGCAACGCCGAGGCTTATGTCAAAGAATCGGCGGCTGCATCGAAATCTCTTGATCAGCTGAGCGAGTCATTGGGAGTCCTTCGTGCGCTCAGCGTCTACAAGCGCGCTGATGGCTAACCCCTCCGTCAAGGGGACGTCCCGCAAGCGGGCCGCCCCTTACGTCGAACGTTGGGTGTCGCTGAAGGTTTAGTTTTCATCGGTGAGTTCAGAGCCAATATGAAAGCGCCATTCCACCCCCATCGTTCTGGCACATCTGCAACTTCCAGCCGCACTGAGTTTCATCCGGGCCAAACTCCGGCGTGGCACAGTTCTCGTTCTGTAGGCGCATCGCCATTGCGGGCGGTGCCGGCTTCGGCAAAGCTCAGTTCATCCAGCTTCGCTGGTCTCCAGCACAAAATGGGGCTTTCGTGAGTTTCATCCGGCAGCACACCCAACTAGCGGCTCCAGGCGACGGCTTCGCCGCGCCTGAGCCAGGGCGTTGGGCCTCAAAGCCATGCAGAAACTCCTTCCCGTAGTTCTCTTGCTTTTGGCTGGCTGTGCCGCAAGTGCGCGCCAATCAAGCATCGGCTATCCATCGGCATTGGCCGCACTTGAAGACCTGAAGTCAAAACCTGGCGTAGAACTCCGGGAGGAAATGGGCTGGACAGTGGCAACTGATCGAGCCGCATACACGGTTTGGTCGTTTACTCCGGTTGGCCATCCGGCACACCCTGCAGCCGTGAAACGTATCGTCACTGAAAAAGACGGTGCGGTCTGGATGGATACCAAGGTTCTTTGCCAAGCGACAAGAGCAGCGTGCGACCAGCTAGTAGAGGACTTCAAACAACTCAATGAACGCACTCGCCAATCAATGCAACGGTAGGCCCAACCAGGCGCTCAAGCCGGCGGTCAACGCTTCGCGTTGCCCCGCGGCTTAGCTAAGGCGTTGGACCTCATGAAAGGCATCTTCGACACCATCTTGTGGCTCAAATCTGAGAGCACAGGAAAGCAATTTCCCGCCGTACTATTTTCCGGCGACACCGACATGGTGACAGCAGGTTGGGTTTCGTTAACGAGCGCGCTAAAGAGTGAGCTAGTCGTGACCCAGTTAACAGCTGAGGAATACCAAGCAACTGCCAAAGACTCGTCTGGCTACCTACAGGTAGAGCAGCGCATGAATGCGGCCCTTGGCCGCACTGACCTTAGGTGTCTGTGGTTTGTTCGTGCGGAGCAGGCCGCTCCAAGTGGAAGGGGCTTATCGTTTCAAGAGTTCAAGAAAGCGTATGTCCCTCCAGTCATCTACTATCGAGACATCTACCAGGCAGGTGCAGTTGCTAGCGAGGCATCCCGCGTCTCGATCAGTGAGTTTGAGCGAGGTGGAGGCAAGCTGGTGGTCGTGCAATGAGGTCCAACCATCGCATGCAGCCGACGGATTTGCCTTCGCTTCGCTGCGGCAAATCCGCGGCTGATGCGGGGCGTTATAGCCGTGAAAGGCCCAAGGCATAGCGTGGTCAACCTCGGAAACATCGTGCTTCTTTCAGGCTTGCAGCGAGCCGGGTTGCAGTTCGG
>NZ_AXDW01000039.1 GCF_000474945.1 Solimonas soli DSM 21787
GATTCGGAAATCCCAATGAACTGAAAACAGCAAAAGCTTCATCTCTCGTTCTTGACGGCGGAAGTCATATCAACGCCAAGCGTCAGCCGACGGCCGCGAGCGTAGCGAGTGGACGGTCGGCTGCACGCACTGGTTAGCCCGCTGCTCGATACCAAGAACGCAGTTCACGGGAAAGCTCCGGTTGCTCCGAGATGATTGCTTGAATGCCTTGTGGCTGTTCTGTTGTGTTCGATTGACGAGCAAGAATTTCAAGAAGCTTAAAGTAGCCGCTGAGCGGAATACCAGACGATTTGATTTCGCCGTAGCGAGCACAGACTTGCTGCAACAGATCAAATGCTTTTGCTCCGTGCGCGTTTATCACGAGCAAATCAAACGCGCCTGAAGTGAAGCACTCGTTGTGCTGATATGGCGGAATCTCACCGCGCGAGATTGCGCTGGCGATGCTCAGGAGCTGATCGACGGTGTTTTCCATTGCTAGGGCTAACGCCCAGGTTAACCCGCGTGACCGCCGCAAGGCGGGCACGTCGGGTTGAACCTGTTGTTATGACTAGCGCCCATCGAAGCCCCACATTGCTTTGAGCAGCTGCCACGCCCGAACAAGTATCTCCATCAAGAAATTCTCCATGAGCAGGAACCCCAGGAAGGCCATGATTCCGGAGAACCAGAGAACGATACTGAACGGAAGAAACGCGATGTGCGCTCCGCCTGCGTTGAACCCTGCAACTGTGAGCCACAGCAGCGTGCCAGTGATAAAGGCGATTAGACCGCTTAGATACGCGACGGCCAGCCGGTCGATGAGCGTGACTGGACCGGACCTCGGTGGCTTAGCTGTTCGAGTCATAACGCCCCGGTTCACCCGCGGCCCGGACGGAGCGGCGAAGCCGCGGAGGCCGGGACGTCGGGTGGAACCGATGGTTGGGCACCATTTTTCAACCTGCGCTGAAGATAGATCATGTGTGCCAGAAGGGCGCATGGAGCTACAACCCCGAACAGCAGTGCCGCGAAGCCATAAACGAACACCAAAACAGCGGAGCTGGCGAGAGCCGAGAAAACGGCGAGTTGGAAAGCGCGGCCTAATACGTGCCGCCGGCCTTTGGCTGTGCTACGGGTGAGAGACCAAAGGTGGACGAGCGCAAATACACCAAGCGGCAGGGCGCAAAGCACTGCCGCAAAGGTTGGTTCAAAGCGACCAGGAGCGCCAAACGACCAAACCAACGTGGGTAGGCCGAATACGGCAGCGAGGATGCTGGAATATGCGACGAACGCTGTAATGGGGCCGGCGAGTACCACCGCCTCAATGAAAATCAGACTCTCCATCGCGTGAGCTTTCATGGTGCCCAACGCCCTGTTTCAGCCGCGTGGCCGCCGAAGGCGGACACGTCGGCTGGAAACGCTAGTTGGGTGTGCTGCCCGATGGAACTCACGAAAGCCCCCGCTTTGT
>NZ_AXDW01000040.1 GCF_000474945.1 Solimonas soli DSM 21787
CGCCGCCCGGCCAGCTGCAGCTCGGCGAGCAGGGCTTCGATGCTGAGGGACGTGGCGAGGCGGCGGGGTTCGCCGTTGACGGTCAGCTGCATGGGTTTTTGGGGCGATTACTGCGTGCGCGACGACGCTGGGACCAACATGGTCGCCGCTGGGGCCGCGCAGTTCAATGGCGCAAGGTCCCGTGTGTGCGTCGCCCCGTAGGAAGCTGGCTTCTGGCCCGGTAGCGGTGGCAGCGCTCCCGGCCCGCCGTGGCGATGTGGTACGGATAGGCGTGCGGCAGCATGTTGCCCTTCGCATGAGTTGCCTTCGCCAGCGCAAACCGCGTTCGAGACCTTCGACTTCCGAGGGCGACACAGGGTTCTCACGAAAGCTTGCGGGTTTGTCGCGATCTGCAGTGTGCGGAGCGGTTGGCTCCGACGGGCGCGGCGAGGATCGGTGTCGTGCCGGAAGAAGTGGTACCAGGCGACCGGATGGTCCACCGCAGGGAGCCGATGTGTCCGCAGGGTTCCTTCGGTACTATCACCAGATGCGAAAATTTTTCTACCTCATGGCGTCCGTTGTCCTGGGCGCGTGCGCGTCCGAGCCCAGCTTCAAAAACACGAAGGCCGCCGACAATGCCTGCGTCGAAGGTGATGTCGCGAATTTCTTCAAATTCTTCAGTAGTGGTGAGGCGCACGTCTCTATTCGTGAGATCGATGGACTACCAACCGACGGGGTCCATACCGGTAAATTCTGCTTTGCGCCAGGCCAACATAGGCTGGGCATCAGAGGCTACAACAATCTGCAGTCCGCACAGGACTACGTCGATCTCAACTTTTCACCGGGCCGGACTTATCAAATCAAAGGGAACCTTCGCGGCATCAGCATTGTGTTCCGGATGTATGACGTGACGGCTGAGCCAGAGGTGCCGGTGTCGGAGTTTTCGATCAAGGCCGGTGTCTCGCAGAGCGCGCCTATCCCGATTTTCATCCCTTCTCGCTGAAGCAAATCAAGGCAGAAGGCCGTGTCGTCGACAGCAGGATTCGCTGATGGCCGGCTGACAATTCAGGAAGTTACCCGCTTATATCCATTTATCGCGGCAGAAATGCAGGTTCAGAATTTTGATGCGACATACCTTCTGCATTTAAAGCTGTGTGCAGCGCCCTCGACCTCCGTTAGCTCTACAGAGGCAGGGTTTGATATAGGGTCCGCGCATGAACGGCGCCCGGCCTCAGCCGCCGCCGATCGCCTGCACGATCAGCACCACGTCGCCGTCGCGGAGCAGCGCCGCCGCGTGCCGCGA
>NZ_AXDW01000041.1 GCF_000474945.1 Solimonas soli DSM 21787
TTGTGGGCGCAGGGCGACTTTGTGGCGAAGGGCGTACTGATCATCATGCTGATCATGTCGGCGTCGACGTGGTACATCATGATCATGAAGCTGATCGAGCAGCAGAAGGTGTACGGGCAGGCGAAGGACGCGAACGCCCGGTTCTGGACGAGCAAGTCGGTGAAGGACGGGGTTGCGGCGCTGAAGACCGGCACGCCGTTCTGGTACATCGCCGACACCGGGGTGAAGGCCAGCGAGCACCACGAAGGCACGATGGTGGAGCAGATCGACAAGAACAGCTGGGTGTCGATGACGGTGGCGCGTTCGGTGGAAGAGATCCAGTCGCGTCTGCAGGGCGGGCTGGCGGTACTGGCGACGGTGGGCTCGACGGCGCCGTTCGTGGGCCTGTTCGGCACGGTGTGGGGCATTTACCACGCGCTGACGGCGATCGGCATTTCGGGCCAGGCGTCGATCGACAAGGTGGCGGGTCCGGTGGGCGAAGCGCTGATCATGACGGCGATCGGTCTGGCGGTCGCGGTGCCGGCGGTGATGGGCTACAACTGGCTGGTGCGCCGCAACAAGTCGGCGTCGGAAAAGATTCGCGCGTTCGCCGCCGACCTGCACAGCGTGCTGCTGTCGGGCTCGCGCCTCGCCGACAAGTAAAGGAAGACCTGCGGCATCGGGACGGATGGCGTCCCGATGCCGGCCTCTTTGCTTCAGGACGGAGAACGACATGGCGATGCAAGTAGGCGGCGACGACGAAGGCGAGGAGTCGCTGAACAGCACGATCAACACGACGCCTCTGGTGGACGTGATGCTGGTGCTGCTGATCATCTTCCTGATCACGATTCCGGTGGTGACGCACACGGTGCCGGTGAAGCTGCCTGCGGAGCGCAACCAGCCGACGCAGACCAAGCCCGAGAACATCGTGATCGCGGTGGACAAGGACGGGCAGATCTACTGGGCGAACCAGGCGGTACCGGACCTGCCGACGCTGCTCGACCGGCTGAAGGTGGAAGCGGTGAAGGTTCCGCAGCCGGAAGTGCACATCCGCGGCGACCGCGACGCGCGCTACCAGGCGATCGGCCAGGTGGTGTTCACCTGCCAGCGCGCCGGCATCGCCAAGATCGGCTTCATCACCGAACCGCCGCCGCGGGGGTGAGCCGCTCCGAAGTGCCTTGAAGGGCACTTCGG